>NZ_GL501404.1:472544-537448 GCF_000152145.1 Oscillochloris trichoides DG-6 | reverse complement strand
CCCCAAGGACTTTGCACATGCCCTGGAATGTAGACGTTGCACATCCCCAAGAGATGTGGTACTCTTTATCAAATAGTTAGAAAGACCGAACTGTTCAGGATATGGAACCAACCAACCAAATCAAACACCTCGCCTGCTTGGTGATGCGCTTCAACGGCGTGTTGAACGTGCAGTTGATCGGCGATGTGATGGCCTTGCTGCGCGAGGCCGATCTTTCGCTGCCGCGCTTGGTGGCACTCAGCTACCTGCACCGCACTGGCCCAGCCTCCATCTCGCAGATCGGCGACCACCTCGGTCTGGCGATGGGCACCACCAGCCATCTGGTTGATCAGCTCGTGCAGGGCGGCTATGTCGAGCGCCGCGAAGCCGAACAAGACCGCCGCCACAAGACGGTCTCGATTACTGATCAGGGCCGCGAGGTGGTGTTACGTTTTTATGAGATCCGTATCAATGATGCTTCCCAGCAGCTCAATCGCCTTCCTCCTGAGCTTGCAGAATGCCTCAGCACAGTACTCGAAGAGGCGATTACGGCCCTTCAAACGCATCCCTAAACCGAGGAATTATGGCAACGACGACTATTGCACAACCTACGGGTACCCGTATTGATTACACCACTGCCCTCGATCAGCGCACGAAGATGCTGATTCTGGTCGGGGTGTTGCTCAGTCTTTTTCTCTCCTCGCTCGATCAGACGATTGTCTCGACTGCGTTGCCGCGCATCGTGGCCGATCTGCACGGCATCGAACTGCTGGCCTGGGTCTCCACCTCCTATCTGTTGGTGAGTACCACCATGGTGCCAATCTATGGCAAGCTCTCCGACATCTATGGGCGTAAGATCATCCTGCTCTTTGGCATCGCGGTCTTTCTGGTCGCCTCGATGCTCTGCGGTATCTCCCAGAACATGCTCCAGTTGGTGATCTTCCGGGGTATCCAGGGCTTGGGTGCGGCGGCGCTCACCTCGACCGCCTTCGCCATCCCCGCTGATCTCTTTGTCCCCGCCGAACGCGCCCGCTATATGGGTCTCTTCGGGGCGGCGTTTGGCTTGGCCAGTGTGATTGGCCCCTTCGCTGGTGGCCTGCTCACCGACCTGATCAGTTGGCATTGGGTCTTTTATGTGAACCTGCCGGTCGGGTTGGTGGCACTGGTCTTTATTCTGCTCAAGATGCCCAAGCTGGATAGCGGCGTGCGCAGCCCGATTGACTTCTTCGGGGCCTTTACGTTGGTGTTAGCCGTGGTGCCGCTGCTGCTCGCGCTCACCTTTGATAAGAACCAGCACGCCTGGACTTCGCCGCTCATCCTGGGGCTGCTCGCGCTGAGTGGCGTGGGGCTGGTGCTCTTCATTGTGGCCGAGAAGCGCGCGGTGGCTCCCATCCTGCCGCTGCACCTTTTCCGCAACCGTACCTATACCCTGGTGAATATCATTGGGGTTGCGGTGGGGGCTACGCTCTTTGCGGCGATCTTCTTCCTCTCGCTCTACCTCGTGAATGTGTTGGGGGTGAGCGCCACCGAGGCCGGTACGACCCTCATCCCGCTTACGCTGAGCCTCGTCTTTGGCTCGGTCATCTCGTCGGCGATTGTGCAGCGCATCGGGCGCTACAAGGGCGCGATCATTGTCGGCCTGATTATCATGGTGGCCTCGCTCATCTGGCTGACGACCATTCAGATTGATACGTCTATCTGGTTGGTGCGCGTACAGATGATTGCCCTCGGTTTGGGCCTTGGCCCAGCCTTGCCCATGCTCAATCTGGCCATACAGAATGCCGTTTCGCGTGAGTATGTAGGCGCAGCCGTGGCCAGTCGCCAGTTCTTCCAGCAGATCGGCCAAGTGCTTGGCTCGGCGGTCTTTGGGGCGGTGCTGACGGTGACACTGACCAATTTGTTGGTCACCAACCTTGCACCGATCCAAGCCCAACTGCCACCCGCAATGGCGGCGGCGTTTGATCCAGCTATGCTGCGCAACGGTACCGCCGGGGGCGAGGGCAGTACTGGTGAAGCAGCCAACCCGGTGGAACGCATCAGCACGGCGATTGAGCAGCGCTTTACCACCCAGCGCGATCTGCTCACCCAGGCGATTGGCTCCGCCGACCCCGCCGCGATCCAGGCGCTTCAGGCTGATCCGCAGACCACCCCGGAGTTGCGCACACTGCTAGAGGCCGTGCCGACCATGCCCGTCGAAATGCGCACCCAGACCTTGACCCAGGTGCTTCAGAATCTGGATGCGGCTGAGGCTACCGCACTGCGCGAGGGCCAGCAGTTGGGCCAGCAGATTGATGTGGCGATCAAGCACGCCTTTACCGATAGTATCGCTAATATCTACCGCTATGCTATCGTGCTGGCAGTGATCTCCTTGGTGTTGGCCTTCTTCATCCCGGAGATCCCGCTGCGCCGCACCAGCGAGCCTGCGCATCCCGTAATGACGGAGATCTAAACCAGATCGCCCCGACTAGCCCATAGTAGCCCAGCAAGATCCAGAGCGGAAAGGCTGGAATGGCTACCGCCGCCCAACGCGGTTGCGCCAGGAGGTGAACCCCGGTTGCAATCCAGGTGAGCGGTAGCCAGAGCAGCCCACCCAGCAGTTGGCCTAGCGGTAGCCAGATTACGCCCCCTAGCAGCGCCAGCGTCCCAAAGAGCATCGCATACGGGATCACCGGCACGATCAGGATGTTGGCCAGCGGCGCAATGATCGAGAGGTTGCCGAAGGCGTAGAGGATGAGCGGTAGCGTCAGTACCTGCGCCGCTAGGGTTGCGGTGAGGGCCTCGGTAAAGGGAGCCATCCAAGCCCAGGCAAAGGGTGGACGCGCCTTCAGCCAGGTCTCAACCGGGCGGCCAAAGGCGAAGAGGCTGGCGGTGGCGAGCGCCGAGAGCTGAAAGCCCATGTCCCACAGGCTATGCGGGTCGGCAGCGCTGATGAGCCAGCATGCCGCCAAGAGCAGGTGCCACGGTTCGCTCTGGCGCTCACTGGCGCGTGCCAGGATCATCAGGCTGGCCATGGTGGCGGCGCGCAGCACCGCCGCCGATCCGCCGGTAAAGATCGCATACACCCACATGATCGCCAGGGTGAGCCAGAAGGCGGGCCAGCGCCCGATGCGCATGCGCTGGCTCAGCCCGGCCAGCAATGTGGCCACAAGCGTAAAGTTCCAGCCCGAAACGACTAGGATGTGGCTGGTGCCGGTGATCGAGAAGGCATCGGCGACCGCATCGGGAATCCCGGCTTGGATGCCGAGCAGAATACCGATGGCTAACCCGGCTTGCGGTTCTGGTACGAGGCGCAGCAGGGTGGCTCGGCAATGCTCGCGGGCGGTGTAGATCCAGTGCAGTGGCCCGGACTGCGCAGCGGTGAGGCGCTCTATGCCAGTGGGGTTGGGTAGCAGAACGTGGATGCCGCGATGCGCCAGGTAGGCGCGGTAGTCGAACTCACCGGGCAAACTGGCTGAACGCGGGCGGCGCAGTTTGCCCGTTACGAGCAGCCGTTCGCCATACTGGTAGGCCGGGAAGGGCGGCACGGTCATCAGCACCAACCCGGTGCTGGATCGGCGTTGCCCCGCGTGCTGCACCGCTTCAACCCGCAGGATGATCTTCTGACCCTCTTCATTGCGGGTGGGATCGGCATTCACCTGCCCAACCAGCCGCACCTCGCCCTGCTCGGCCAGCAAGGCGACATCGCTTGGCCCCACGGGGGCGATACTCGCGCCATAGCGCAGCGCCCCTAGCGCACAGACGAGCAGCAGCACCCCCCAGCGCTGTGTTACGCCCACCAACCCCACCACCCCCGCAGCCCAGTACCAACCCGGAGCGAGGTTGAACGAGGCTCCAGCAACAATCCCGATCATCCAGGCAATGGCGAGTCGAATAAGCATGCCGCCCCCCAACGGTATAGCTTGCTACAAGCTATACCGTTGGGGGGCGCAGCAAGGTTACGCTGGCAGCGCAACAACATCGAGACCCCAAGTGCGCAGTTCCCCGACCACATGATCAACCAGCGTATCCAAGGCGGCGGCACAGGGTGGGGTTAGGTCAAGCCCCGGTTCCATTACCAGCGGCTCCATCCCCCACAGGATGATCAGTTCGGGGGTGGTGCCGCGCAAGGCACTAATCGCCAGCAGATCGTGCAACCCGGATTGGTGCATAGACATCTTGAGCGCCAGGGCGGCTGGAATGGCATCGCCTTCCAGCCGCACAATGCTCCCCGGCTCCTGCCCGCTACGTACCGCATCAATCAGCAAGACCCGGCGCGCATCTTCCAGGTAGGGCAGCAGATTCAGGCCCAGCGTCCCTCCGTCTATTGCCTCAACCTCAGCGGGGAGCACGTAGCGTTCAACCATGCGCTCGTAGGTGCGCACCCCAATACCTTCATCGCGCAGAAGGATATTCCCCAGGCCCATTAAGAGCGTTTTTGACATGATGATATAGATACCTAATCCGCGTGACTCGACACCTTCGGGGCAGCGGCAGCCTCCGCCTCTGGCTCGATCCAATCAGGAGCCTGGTCGGGGCGCAGGAACTTAAAGCCACTGAAGATGCTCGACATCAGGCCATTCCCCTCTTCCATATCAATCAGCCACGCGACATAGATATGGTACATCGCAAAGACGATCAGCAGATACATAATGAAGTGGTGTACCATTCGTAACTGCTGTGAGGGAACATTCATCAACACCCAGCCGGTCAGTTTGGCCCAAATACTCTCTGGATGCAGATCGCCAAAGAGGGCCAAGCCAGAGAAGGTGATCATCGCATAGAGCAGCACAATGATCGCATAGGTCATTCCGGCGAGGGCATTATGGCCAATCGTTTCGGGCGGATCGCGGCGCAGGAAGAAGTAGTACTGAAAGGCGTGCAACATCCCCTGCCGCCCACGCTTGGTGAGGAAGGGGAAGAGGCCGCGCCAACTCGACCAGCGATTGCCCATAAAGGCCCAATAGGTACGCAGCAACACACTGGCCATAAAGACAAACGCCGCTGCGAAGTGAACGAAGCGGATGCTGCCCATAAAGAAGCCCGCATACGACTCGCGGTAGGCCACGAAGAGCCAGGGGTTGCCGATGAAATAGCCGGTAAAGCTGAGTACCACAATACTGATCGCATTGATCCAGTGGGTCAGCCGTACCGGGATCTCCCAGACATAGATGCGCTGACGCATAGATAACCTTCTGGAGAGAGGGTGGGTGGCAGCAGCCACCCACCGCCCCCTGCTACTTCGTTACCTGAATACGGTTAATCTCAACCCCACGGCTATCCACGAGATGCACCGAGCAGGCCATACATGGATCGAAGGAGTGGATGGTGCGCAGGATCTCCAGTGGCTGATCGAGGTTCTCCACTGGAGTGTCAATCAGTGCCGACTCGTAGGGGCCACGCACACCCTTGGCATCACGCGGCGATCCGTTCCAGGTTGTCGGCACCACACACTGGTAGTTGGCGATCTTGCCATCCTTGATGCGTACCCAGTGGCCCAACGCTCCACGCGGAGCCTCCATAAAGCCCCAGCCCTCAGCCTCCTTGGGCCAGCTTGCGGGGTTCCAGCGCTCATTGTTATGCACTGCCAGATCGCCGCGCCCGATATTGTCGGCCAGTTCGTCAATCCAGACCAGCAACTGATCGCACATCAGCAGCGTCTCGATGCCGCGTGCGCCCGTGCGGCCCAGGGTCGAGAAGAGCGCTTCAGCACCCACCCCAAGCTGCTTGAGAACGGCATTGACCGTATCCACCGTGGCGGTGTGGCCAGAGGCGTAGGCCATCAGGGTGCGGGCGAGCGGGCCGACCTCCATCGGGGCATCGTCGTAGCGCGGCGTCTTGAGCCACGAGTACTTACCTTCGGTATCGAGCCAATCGTAGGGCGGCTTGGGGCCAGTGTAGTTGGGCTGGGTTTCGCCCTGCCAGGGGTGCAAGCCGGTTGTATCGCCACCGCTGTAGGTGTACCAGGAGTGGGTGACATACTCACTCACCTTCTGCTGATCGACCACAGCAGGCGCACTGCCTACCGCCTTGTTGAGCATCACGCCGCGTGGTGCCCAGAAGCTATCCACGCTGCCATCGCTGCTGGTGGGGAAGTCGCCGTAGGTGAGGAAGTTGCCCACGCCACCACCAAGAGCGCCCCAATCCTTGTAGAAACTCGCAATCGCCAGCAGGTCGGGAATATAGACCTTGGAGACAAACTGCAACGCCTCTTCAGCCAGCGAGCGCATCTGGGCGATACGTCCGGCATTGATCGCCTTCTGGGCATTGGGATCAATCGGCGAGGCCATGCCGCCTACCAGGAAGGTCTGGGGATGCGGGTTCTTCCCACCCAGAATGGCATGGATCTTGATCAGTTCCTTCTGCCAATCCAGCGCCTCCAGGTAGTGTGCCACCGCCATCAGATTGGCTTCGGCGGGCAACTTATAGGCCGGGTGGCCCCAGTAGCCATTGGCGAAGATCCCCAACTGGCCACTATCTACAAAGCGCTTGATGCGCTCCTGAACCGCCTTGAAGTAGCCCGCCGTAGACTTGGGCCAATCCGAAATGGACTGCGCCAGCTCCGCCGTCTTGGCCGGATCGGCACTCAGGGCGCTGACAATATCCACCCAATCGAGGGCGTGCAGGTGGTAGAAGTGAACGACGTGATCCTGAATGTAGAGCGTAGCCGCAATGATATTGCGCAGCAGACGGGCATTATTGGGGATCTGAATCTGCAACGCATCCTCAACCGCACGCACCGAGGCGAGGGCGTGGACGGTGGTACACACACCACAGATACGCTGCGTAAAGACCCAGGCATCACGCGGGTCACGATCCCGCAGAATAAGCTCCATCCCTCGGAACATGGTGCTGCTGCTCCATGCATCCACCACGCGGCCATTCTCAACCTGCACTTCAACCCGCAGGTGACCCTCAATACGTGTTACTGGATCGATGGCGATCTTTGCCATAGCTATGTGTTCCTGATTATTTCAGTGTTCGGAGGCAGCACTTACTCGTCATCTCCATGACCACGGGCACCGGCGGGCTGAGCCTTGGAACGAATGGCGCTGGCGACAGCGTGGCCAGCCACACCCACGGCCACCGCTCCTACGGCTACCGCCCCGACCATATCAGCGGTCGCCTCGACGCCAAAACCTTCCAACTGTGGAATGCGCTCATAGAAGGGCGTGGTGTAGTCCCAGAACTTGGGCGACATACAACCGACACAGCCGTGACCGGCTCCAATTGGCCAACTGGTGCCCTCGTTCCACTGCACGGCCGGGCAGTTGGAATAGGTCTGTGGCCCTTTGCAGCCCATTTTATACAGACAGTAGCCCATGCGATGGCCCTCATCGCCCCAATTCTCCACAAAGCGACCGGCATCAAAATGGCCGCGCCGTTCGCAGTTGTTGTGGATGAGTTGGCCATAGGCGAAGAGCGGGCGGCCCATGGGATCGGTGGCGGGGAGTGCCTTGAAGGTGAGAAAGTGGACGATCAGGGCGGTGAGGTTGACCACATTCATGGGGCAACCGGGCATATTGATCAGGCTCTTCAGGCCCGGTACGGCCTCGCCAACGCCTACCGCCCCGGTGGGGTTGGGGCCAGCCGCCGGAACACCGCCATCCCACGCACACGCGCCAACCGCAATCGTGGCCATTGCGTTCCCACACACATTGCGGGCAATATCGAGGGCGGTATGGCCGTTGATCACACAGTAGATGCCACCATCCTTGGTCGGGATGGAACCTTCAACAATCGCAATATACTGGCCTTTATGCTTGGTAACGACATCTTCGAGCGAACGTTCGGCAGCCGCGCCCGCTGGAGCCATAATCGTCTCGTGGTAATCGAGCGAGATCTGTTCTAAGACAATCTCGGCAGCAGTGGGGGCACCCGAACGGAGGAAAGACTCGGTGTTACCTGCACAATCCTGGAACTCCAGCCAAACCACGGGGATGCGGGCGGCGGTGTTCATGGCCTTGGCGATCTTGGGGGTGAAACTTGCGGGGAGGGCTAACGTGGCCGCCATCAGACCACAAAATTTAAGAAATTCGCGCCGACTGATCCCATGATCGCGCAGGCGCACCTCAAGACTGGGCGTGCGTGAAGGCATTGAGTTCCTCCTAAACCTACCTTGGGCGAGGGCATAATTTGTCTTTGGAGTGGGATGGTACTGAGTATAGCAAGAAGTTTCAGATCCTAAGGTTAAGAGACCGAAACCTAGATGATATTAAAACACAACCGATATGCTGTAACCGCGCTACTGTAAGCCAGTAATCAGTCCTGCGTACTTATCAATCAGAATGCGCGCCTGCTCATCCGAGGTGCCTTCGGCATAGACGTGGAAGAAGGGGCCATCGGGGTCGGGGAGAATGAGGACCCATTCATCACCCAGATCGATCTTGATGCCATCAACCTGATCAGTCTGGCGTTCGGCATACTGCTGGTTGAGGATACGCATCACCTTACCCTTGCTCTCCCAGCGGCAGGGGATACGCGTCTGGGCCATGAAGTAGGGCGGTAGGTCGGCCAAGACACTACTGAGACGTGTCCCGGCGAGGGCAATCAATTCCATGAGTTTGGCCACGGTGAACATGCCATCGGCGATGGGGTAGAAGGTGGGGAAGATGTAGCTCCCCGTGCCATCACCGAGCAAAAGCAGGTTGGGGTGTTGTGACGCGATCTGCATAAGTGCGCCAAAGTTGGCTTTGGTGCGAATGATCTGGCCACCGTAGCGTTCGGCGATGGCTTCAAAGACACGCGGTGCAGTAACGGGAATGGCCACGGTGCCACCATTGGCGGCGCGCATCGCCAAGGAGGTGATCGCGGCCAGGGCACGCATGGGGTTGAGGCGTAGGCCCGTATCATCCACCAGTGAAACCTTCTCACCACCGGCATCAAGGCGCGCCCCAAACTGAGCACCGACGGAGGCGGTGATCTTGGCCAGCCGGTTCATGGCGGCATCAACCTGTGCGGCGGTCTGAAAGACCATGTTTTCATCGAGGTTGACGTTCAATTCGACTGCATCTACCCGCAAACGGCGCAGGATGTGGGAGAGCATGTCGCCGGTACTCGCATTGGCATAGTCTACAACGATATTGAAGCCGCGCATACTATCCACGCTCTCTGGGCGCAGGGCGCGGATGAAGGTAGCGGTGTAGATGTCCTCAATCGCCGTGCCGTAGGAGATACGTCCGATCTCATCGAGATAGGCGCGCCGGAAGTCCTCGCGGAAGTAGGTACCTTCGATCTTGCGCTCGACGGCCAGGGGCAGATTGAGGCCGTGGTGATCAAAGAAGCGGATCTCGATCACGCGGCTATCCAGGGGCGAGAGACGCACATGAATCCCGCCACTGGCCCCCACCGCATGGGTGTAGTAGCGCGCCACCGGGATCGGTACACTCTGGAGGTCAATCACATTCACGCCTGCGGAGGGCAACCCGGCCACGATGGCGCGTTTGAGCATGCGCGGGGTGTAGTGGGCATCGCGGTTGATCGTCACCGAGGAGCCACGCGGCAAGGTGGCCCCGTAGGCCGCCCCGATCTTGGCGCACATCTCCGGGGTGATCTCGATATTCACCAAGCCGGAGATACCGTGCCGCCCGAAGAGGACGCGCCGCCCCTGGCTGCCCCAGATGATGCTGGAGTTGACGGTAGCGCCTTCGTCTACTTCTTTTCCGGGCCAGATCTTGACGTTGGGCTGGATGACCGCCCCGGCCCCGATCTGTACCCCATCCCCCACCACGGTGCCCTCGAAGAGTACCGCCCGTGAGCGGATGTTGGATTGGCGCAACACAATCGTGCCGCGCAGTTCGGCGCGTTCACCAATGTAGGAGTTGCGCCAGATGATCGAGCGATCAATATTGGCCCGCGAGTCGATGATCGTGTAGTCGCGGATAACCGTGGGGCCGTGGACAATCACGCCGCTCTTGATCTTCGCGCCGTGACCCAGGTAGATCGGGCCGTGCAGTTGGGCATCTGCGGCAATCTCAGCATCGCCATCCACCCAGATCTCACCGCCGATGTTGTGGCCCACCCGTGGCAGATTCACCTTGCCGGTCAGATAGTCGGCACAGGCGCGCATGTACTGCTCTATCGTGCCAACATCAGTCCAGTAGCCACTCGCCACCACGCCCTGGAGCTTGTCGCCCCGGTTGAGCATGCGCGGAAAGACATCTTTCGACCAGTCGGTGTTGCGCCCACGTTCAATATAGGTCAGAACTTCGGGGTTGAGGACGTAGATACCAGTATTAACCGTATCCGAGAAGAGTTCGCCCCAGCTTGGCTTCTCCAAAAACTGGGTAATGTTGCCCTCTTCGTCCGTAATCACTACCCCATAGTCAAGCGGACTCTCGACATGGGTCAGGGTAAGCGTCGCCATCGCATGGGCGGCGGTGTGGCGTTCGATAATCTCGGTCAGGTTAAAGTCGGTCAGGGCATCACCAGAGATCACCAGGAACGGTTCAGTCAGCAGATGCTCGGCATTCTTGACACTCCCCGCCGTCCCCATGGGGATCTCTTCGAGCGAGTAGGTGATACTGATGCCGTGAGCACTGCCATCGCCATAATAATCTTGGATGGCGTTGGCCAGATACTGTACCGTTACGATGATATCGGTGATGCCATGAATCTTGAGCAGTTCGATGATATGCTGCATCACTGGCCGGTCTACCAGTGAGACCATAGGTTTAGGACGATTGATCGTGAGTGGCCGCAGGCGAGTACCCTCACCACCGGCCATGACGACAGCTTTCATCGTGTACTCACTTCCTGGTACGGCTAACTAGAGCCGCACCTCCGGGCGATATTCCCCCCACACTTGGCGTAACACTCCACACACCTCGCCAACCGTGGCGTAGTGGCGCAGAGCTTCGCGCATGAATGGTAGCAGATTCTCCGTGCCATTGGCGGCTTGGCGCAGGTTTTCGAGCGCCGTTTCGACGGCTGCCGAATCACGTTCAGCACGCAGCTTGGCCAAGCCCTCAGTCTGCTCGCGGGCAACGTTCTCATCGGGCTTGAAGATCGGGACGTTGCTCACTTCCTCGTCGGTGAAGCGGTTGACACCGACCACGATGCGCTCACCCGACTCGACGCGCCGCTGGTAGCTATAGGCCGAGTCGGCGATCTGCTCTTGGATCCAGCCGCGCTCCACGGCATCTACCGCGCCGCCCATCGTATCAATCTGCTCCATCAGCGCCAGCGCTTGGCGCTCCAGTTCATCGGTGAGCGCCTCGACCACATAGGAACCGGCGAACGGATCGGGAGTATCGGCGACGCCACTCTCAAAACCGATGATCTGCTGGGTGCGCAGCGCCAGGGTGGCCGCCTGCTGCGTAGGCAGACTCAGCGCCTCATCAAAGCCGTTGGTGTGCAGGCTCTGGGTACCACCCAGCACCGCCGCCATGGCCTCAATCGTGGTGCGGATGACATTATTGAGCGGCTGTTGCGCCGTCAGGCTGGCCCCGGAGGTCTGGGTATGGAAGCGCAACATCTGGCTCTGGGCCTTCTTGGCCCCAAAGCGCTCCTTCATAATCGTGGCCCAGATGCGGCGTGCAGCGCGGAATTTGGCCACTTCTTCGAGGAAATTGGGGTTAGCCACGAAGAAGAAGGAGAGGCGCGGCGCAAATTCATCCACGTCCAACCCGGCCTTGATCGCCGCATCCACATAGGCCACGCCATCGGCCAGGGTGAAGGCGATCTCCTGGACAGCCGTGGCTCCCGCCTCGCGGATGTGGTAGCCACTGATACTGATTGTGTTCCAGCGTGGGATGCGCTGCTGACAATAGGCGAAGGTATCGGTGATCAGGCGCATGCTCTGGCGCGGCGGGAAGATGTAGGTACCGCGTGCCGCATATTCCTTGAGAATATCGTTCTGAATCGTGCCGCCGATCTGATCCGAACTCACCCCCTGGCTCTCGGCGACCAACTCGTAGAGTAGCAGCAACACACTCGCGGGCGCGTTGATGGTCATCGAGGTGGTGACTTTATCCAGCGGAATATCGGCGAAGAGAATCTGCATATCACGCAGACTATCAATCGCCACGCCCACCTTCCCAACTTCACCCTCAGCACGCGGGTCATCGCTATCCAAACCAAGCTGGGTCGGCAGATCAAAGGCGACCGAGAGGCCGGTTTGGCCCTGCTCCAGCAGGTAGCGGTAGCGCTCATTACTCTCGCGGGCGCTAGCGAAGCCCGCATACTGACGCATCGTCCAGAGCCGTCCGCGATACATCGTTGGGTAGACCCCGCGAGTAAAGGGGTACGTCCCTGGGTCGGGCTGGGCAAGCCCAGCATCTTCGGCGCGGTAAACCGGCTTAACGGCGATGCCCGAGTCGGTGACAACGGGCCGTTCGCTCGTGGTGGCCATAGCACATACTCCTTTGTGCGACAGGGTGCGATCATGCAATGTGGTTCATTATAGCGCGTCTAGCGCCGTGGTGCGTTGCTACCCCTCCACGCCCCGCAGGGTTGCGATGGCCAGCGCCGAGCCAAAATAGGCCACTGCCGCGAAGATGATCACCGGGGTGAAGCCCCAATGCTCCAACACCACCCCGCTCGTCCAGGCGGCGGCGGCCCAGCCACCCGACCAGAAGACGCTCATCATGCTGGCGGCGATGCCGCGTTGGCGCAGCGGAGTGGCGCGCATGATCAGCGCATCATTCAGGGGGTAACTAGCGGCAATCGAGAGGCCGCGCCAAAAGAAGCCGATGCTGGCGATGATCAGCGAGGGGGTGAGCATGAGCAGCATCGAGAAGACTGCGCCCATCCGGGTGATGGTGGCGGCGCGTTGCAAACCGAGCCACCCCGCCATTGGCCCACCAAGCATACCGCCCACGCCCATCCCCATGGCTCCCCAGGCCAATACCAAGCCCACCGCCACATCACTCAGCAGAAAGACATCGCGGAAGAAGAGGTTTTGGAAGGGCAGGAAGGCTCCGCCACCCATCCCCAGCAGCAACCCAGCAATCGAGAAGCGCCCCAGGCGCGCCATCGGCAGGCGGCTGGTGGGCAGCGGGGCTGCGCCGTGCGGGCGCTCATGGGCCACCGGCTGCATGCGGCTCAGGATCGGTAACATGGCAATGACACACAATCCCACCACCACCATCAGCGCCATACGGTAGGCGGCGGTATCCTGCGGGCCGACCTCGATCATCCCGGCGGCGAGGCTGGGTAACACGCCCCCCAGCACGCTCCCGCCCAGCCCTACCGCCATCGTCGCCGAGGCGTTCCAGCCAAAAATGGTGGCCCGCTGCGCCTCGTTAGTGACGCCCGCCAAGAGCGGGGTGACGGCGGTTGAGGTCAGAATGAAGGCCGCTCCGATCAGGAACTGGATCGGAATCATGATCCACAGACTGGTAAACTGGAGCAAGATCGCCCAGCCCAGCCCATAGATAGCCACACCGATCAGGAGTGAACGTTGCGCACCAATGCGGTCAATCATGATCCCTAGCGGGATGCCCATCAGCATGCCAGCGGCGCGCCCAATCGTAGAGAAGAGTCCGGCTGTGGCTACGGTGTAGCCCAGCGAGACGAGGTAGAAGTTGAAGAGAATATCGGCAATACTGAGGGCGAGGCCGAAGAGAGAGCTGTGCAGTAAGATGAACCAAACCGCAGAACTGATTTTGCCTCCGCTCAGGTGCGCACGCATGGCGAGCATAGCGACTCCTTATTGACAGACAGTGAGGTATATCCGTCTAGGGTAGCACGAGCGGTAATCGTTGGGATCAGTACGAAGGCGGATGTTGGGAGGAAGTGTATCTCACCTATGCTATACTCGTGCGGAATCTCACCTTCGGTATTGAAATTATAGAGAAGGATACCCTTGTCATGCAACGCAGCATCAGCAAGGTACTGGTAGCCAACCGTGGTGTTCCGGCTGTCAGAATCATGCATACCTGCCGTGATCGCAAGATCCCGACGACGGCCGTCTATAGTACGCCCGACCGCCTCGCCTACCATGTGCGTATGGCCGATACCGCCATCCATATTGGTGAGGCTCCGCCGATTGAGTCCTACCTGAATGCCGATAAAATTATTGAAGCGGCGATCCAGAGCAATTCTAATGCGATCCATCCCGGTTGGGGCTTTCTGGCTGAGAATGCCGATTTTGCCCAGAAGGTGATTGATGCCGGTCTGATCTGGATCGGGCCGAAGCCGGAAGTTATTCGCCTGATGGGCGATAAGATCCGCGCCAAAGAGATTGCCAAGCAGTCGAATGTGCCGACGGTTCCCGGCATCGAGAATGTCACCAGTGCCGAGCAGATCATCGAGTGGATGCAGAAGGAGCGCGTGGCCTTCCCGATCATGATCAAGGCGGCAGCCGGGGGTGGCGGCAAGGGCATGGTTAAGATCGACTCGACCGATCAGATCGCGGCGGGCTTGGCCCAGGCGCGCTCCGAAGCCAAGAAGTCCTTCAAGGACGATACGGTGCTGGTTGAGAAGTATATCGAGCATGGTCGCCATATCGAGGTGCAGATCGTGGCTGATGAGTACCAGCATGTGGTGCATCTCTACGACCGCGAGTGTACATTACAGCGCCGCAACCAGAAGATCATTGAGGAAGCGCCCTCGACGTTGGAGAGCGATCTGCGCCAGGAGATCTGCGTTACGGCGGCGCGGCTGATGCGCCGGATTGGCTACACTTCGGCTGGGACGGTCGAGTTCATCTTTGAGCCTTCGACCCAGAGTTTCTACTTCCTTGAGGTGAATACGCGCCTTCAGGTGGAGCATGGCATCACCGAACTGATCACCGGCCTCGATATTGTCAGCATCATGCTCGATGTGGCCGAGGGTAAGCCGCTGCCGATCAAGCAGTTTGATGTGGTGGCCAATCGCTCCGCGCTTGAGGTGCGCCTTAACGCCGAAGATCCCAAGACCTTCTACCCCTCGTTCGGCACGATTACCCACCTGCGTGCCCCGCTCGGCCCGAATGTGCGCGTCATCCAGGGCGCGGCTGAGGGTGAGGAGATTCCGCCCTACTACGACTCGCTCTTCATGTTGCTGATGGCCTCTGGTACCGACCGCGCCGATGCGTTGCGGGTGCTGGATCGCGCTATCAGTGGCGACCTGCGCCTGGAGGGCATCAAGACGCTGGCTCCGCTCCTGCTCAGTCTCATCCGCCATCCCAAGTTTATCGCCGGGGACTTCTCGACCAAGTTTATCGAGGAGCACATGCAGGAACTCGTCTCCGGGTTCCGCGAACGTACCGGCGAGGATGAGATGCTGCGGGTAGCCCGCTATGTCGCTGAGATTTCCGCGCTTGGCCCGCAGGGCTGGATGTAGGAGGAGCCGTTATGCCACGCAAGAATCAGCCCCAGCCCGCTGTGGCTAGTGATCCGTTTACCTTTGTTCGCCCCGGCATGAGTGCGCGTGAGATCGTCCAGGCGGTGCGTAACCTGGATGGCGTCTGCCTCACCTCGGTGAGTATGCGCGATGCCGGGCAGTCCGATTTTAAGAATCGCCATCGCTTCTACGATCTTCAGACGCTCGCGCCCACCTTCAATGAGATGGGTCTTTTTAGCGCCGAGTGTCATGGTGGGGCGCGCTGGCACGTGGGTATTATGAATCGCCGCGAAAGCCCCTTTGAAGAGGTGCAGATGCTGCGGCGCATGATGCCGAATGTGCTGCTCCAGACGCTTATCCGCGAGACCAATCTGTGGGGCTACCGGCCCTACCCCAAGAATGTGATCGAGTATGCGGTCTCGAACGTGGATATTGATGTCTGGCGCTGTTTCTCCTTCCTCAACGATGTGCGTAACATGCGCGCCGTTGCCGAGACGGTGATGAAGCGCGGGCGCTTGCTCGAACCGGCCATCTCCTTCACCGTGGCCGATTGGGCCACCGACGCCTACTACCTGAGTGTGGTGCGCGACATTGTGGCCCTGTGTGGCGGGGTTGATGAGATCATCCTTTGTATTAAGGATATGGCCGGGGTCGGTAATCCGGCGCGTATCAGCCAGTTGGTGACGACCATCAAGCAGCACTACCCCGAACTGGTCATCCACTACCACCGCCACATCACCGATGGCCTGGGCATCCCGGCGTTGCTGGCCGCCGCCCAAGCCGGGGCCAAGATCGTGGATGTGCAGGAGGACGCGCTGGTGCGCTTCTACGGCCACCCGCCCATCCTGGGGGTTCACGCCTACTTTGAAGAGAGCGGCATCCGCGTCCATCTCAATCGCCCCGCCGCCGAAGAGGCTAACGAGAAGGTGCGCGAGTGGATCAGCCACTACGAGTGGGCTGAGTCGCCGTTTAAGGGCTACGACCATGGTGTTACCAAGCACCGTATGCCCGGTGGAGCCTTCCCTAGTTCGTTTGAACAGGCCGAAAAGGGCGGATTCTTCCACCTTATGCCGGCCATTCTGCGCGTGATGTCGCTCTACAACCAGATCGTCTGCTACTTCGACGTGACTCCCGGTTCGCAAGTGACCTGGGTGACGTGTAGCGGGATCGTCAACCGCTACGCCAAGGAGCATGGCGAGGCGGGCGTCAAGCGTCTGATCGCCCTCTTGAGCAAGTTTGTTGAAGAGTGCAAGCAGGACTTCAGCGCCATGAACGAGGCCGAGCAGGCCGAGTTGCTGCAACTCTTCCGCAACGCTCCCGGCGACTTCAAGAACCTGCTGATCGGCAACTACGGCAAGTTGCCGGTGGGTTGGCCTGCCGATTGGGTCTACCAGAGCACCTTTGGCGACGAGTGGCAGGCGAAAATTGCCGGACGTACCGAAGAGTCGCCGCTGGAGACGCTGGCCGACGATGACCTCGGCAAGCTCCGCCAGACCCTCGCCGATGCGATTGGGCGCAACCCCAGCGACGAGGAATTTGTCCTCTACCTGATGCACCCCAAGGATGCGATCAGCTTCATCGAGTTCCGCGAGAAGTATGGCTACGCCCCGCTGGTACTGCCCACCGATGTGTGGCGCAACGGCCTCCAGCGCACCGGCCAAAAAGTGGACTTCATGCTCGATGGGAAGCCCTACTGCATCGAACTGGTCTCGGTCGGTGCCGAGCACGAGGGCATGATCCATGTGGTCCTGAAGGTCAACAACGTCACGCGGGTCTACCCGGTATCTACCCCGCGTGCCAAGGCGACCGAGGTGCGCATGGCCAAAGGCCCCAGCGATGTTGGCGCAACCATTAACGGCAATGTCTGGCGCATCGGCAACCCCAAGCGCGGCCCGCTCCATGTGGGTGATGTCGTGCATAAGGGCGAAGAGGTGGCCAACCTGGAGGCGATGAAGATGGAGAATGCCATCATCGCCCCCTTCACCGGCAAGGTGGCTGAGATCTGCGTCAAGCTGAACGATATTGTTCAGGAGGGCCAGTTGCTCTTTGTGATCGAGAAGGAGTAGGAATGATCATGTTGGTTGTTGTGTGGCAGCTTCGCTGCCACACAACAACCAACAAATGCTTCAAGGGCAGAGCATCCACCAACCACCGCCAAAAAATGGTATTATGGAAAGCGTTAGCTTTTCTATCTCCGAACTTGAAACACCAGCGAGGGTGCTTATGGCTCAGGTCACCGAGTTTGTGATTGTACTCAGCTTGCAGCGCTATAGCCTGGGCTTTTTTGCCCAAGCCGAGGCTGAAGTACGCAAAGAGGTACCCGGCTTTCGGCTACATATCTTCGAGGATGCTGATGTCCAGCAGCGCACAGCAGAGGTGGAGGCGGCTATTTCGCGCTGCTCCTGCCTTATTGCCTCGCTGATCACCATCGCCGATACCACCGATCTGCTGGTACCGATGATCGAGCGCCACGATCCGCCTATCGTCTTTACCTTCGAGAGTGTGCCGGAGGTGATGCGCCTCACAAAAGTGGGGAGCTATGCGATGGGCGGCAAGAGCGGTGGCGGTGGCGGTATGCCCAAGCCGGTGCAGAATGTGGCCCGCCTCTTGGTTGGCAACCGTGAAGAAGATGCCTACTTGGGCTATGTGCGCCTGCAAAAAATTACCAGTAAACTGGTCAATTTCTTGCCCGGTAAGCGGCTGGCCGATTTCCGCAATTGGACCAACGTGGGCAACTATTGGAATACGCGCAGTATTGCCAATGCGACCAACATGTTTAAGCTCATCCTGCGCGAGTATTGCGGGCTGCCCAAGCTGCATGTTGATCCGCCAATTGAGATTCCGAACTACGGTTTTGCCCACCCCGATGCGCCCAAGTATTTTAGTAAGCCCGAAGAGTATGAGAAGTGGGAACGCGAACGCCAGCGCAGTAGCGTGAAGGGCAAGGCCAAAGCCCCGACCCCGATTGGAACCGTCGCGGTACTCTTCTTCCGCGCCCACATCCTCACCGGCACCAAGTACCCACATGAGGTCACCCGCGCCCTGGAGGCGGCGGGGCTGCGCGTGCTGCCCATCTTCGTGATGGGGATCGAGAGCCATGTGGTGGTGCGCGAGTGGCTGGTAAAGATGGGTGTGGATCTGCTGATCAGCACCATGGGCTTTCCGCTGGTGGGTGGCCCTGCCGGTTCCACCAAGGCCGGTCTGACCGTCTCGGTCGCTCGTGAGTTGCTGAGCAAGCTCGATGTGCCCTACATGATCGCCACGCCGCTCTTCGTGCAGGATGAGGAGCATTGGAAGCAGCACGGCGTTGGCCCCATCCAGGCCACGATCATGTACTCCCTCCCGGAGATGGATGGCTCGGTGGCCCCGGTCGTGCTGGGCGGTATGCGCGGCAGCGAGATCGGCACCGTGCCGGATCGTCTGGCCCGCATGGCCGAACTGGCCAAGGGCTTTGTGCGCCTGCGCCGCACCCAGAATCGTGACAAGAAGGTTGCGATTGTGGTCTACAACTACCCGCCTGGCCAGGGCAATACCGCCACCGCCGCGCTGCTTGATGTACCCGCCAGCGTCATTGCCCTGCTCGACCGCATGAAGGCGGCGGGCTATGATGTTGGGGAATACCCGCATGACCCGGCGCAGTTTGCGCGCTGCCTCGATGGCACCATACAGGCCGAGCCACCCCCGGTTCCGTCCGGGCATCCCGCCGTGGCGCTGCCAACAGTAGGGCGGCAGGGCTTCCACTCATGGATGCGGCCCCAGGATCAGGATCGCATCAATGCGCGCTGGGGCAACTTCCCCGGTGATATTGCGCCGCTAGGGAAGGATCAAGTGCGGTTGGGCGGGATGCAACTGGGGAATGTGTATGTGGGCGTGCAACCCATGATCGGGATGCCCGGCGACCCCATGCGGCTGCTGTTTGACCGCGAGAATACCCCGCATCACCAGTATGCGCTCTTCTACAAGTGGATCAGCCAGCAGTTTGATGCCCACGCGATCATTCATGTGGGGATGCACGGTACGGTTGAGTGGATGCCGGGCGTCCAGTTGGGTATGACCGAGCAGTGTTGGCCCGATATTCTACTTGGACAGGTACCCAACTTCTACATCTACCCGATCAATAACCCCGCCGAGGCCAATATCGCCAAGCGGCGCGGCTACTCCACCATTATTGGCCACGCCATCCCGCCCTATGGCCGCGCCGGACTCTACAAGGAGTTGCAGGCGCTCAAGGATATTGTCGAAGAGTATCGCGCCCGGCGTGGCAATGTGGATGAAGATATGCAGGCCGCGATCACCCAGAAAATTGACCTGCTCAATCTGGATGTCGAGCTGGCCCGCCGCGAGGGTGAGGATTTTGATGCCTTTGTCTCGCGCATTTATGCCTACCTGCGCGAGCTTGAGACCACGCTGATCACCGGCAGTCTCCACATTCTCGGCAGTGCGCCGCCGGTGGAGGAGCAACTGACACTCGTTACCGAGGCGCTCAAGATTCCGCGTGAGGGCAATGCGGGCCTGGGTGACTATATGCTGCTGGCTGTTGGCGCTGAACAGCGTGCCTACGAGAACTATGCCGCACTCCTCGCCAGCGCCCGCACCGGGGCCGCCAGCGCCCTCGCCCTGCGCGACACGGTCGAGGCGGCGTGTACTGAGTTTGTGCAGCGCACCGTCTTCAAGGGTGAAAAGATTGAGCATGCCTATCCCAAACTGCATGAGCACCATGCCCCGCTACACAGCCTTGTCCACCATGGCCAGGCCATGATCGCGGCGCTCAAGGACAATACCCAGGAACTCGATTTCCTCCTGCACGGCCTCGAAGGCCGCTACATCCCCGCCGCGCCGGGTGGCGATCTGATCCGCGATGGCTTGGCGGTGCTACCCACCGGGCGCAACATCCACAGCCTCGATCCCTTCCGTGTGCCGACGGACAGCGCCTACCAGCGCGGCGTGCGCATTGCCGAGGCGCTGATCGAGACCCACCTAGCCGAACACAACAACGAGTACCCCGAAACCATCGCCCAAGTCCTCTGGGGTCTCGATGCGATCAAGACCAAGGGCGAGGCGATTGGCATTATCTTGGGCCTGATCGGGGCGCGCCCGGTCAAGGATGGCCAGGGCAAGATCGGGCGCTACGCGCTCATCCCGCTGGAGGAGTTGGGGCGTCCGCGCATTGACGTACTGATGACCGCCTCCGGCATCTTCCGCGACACCTTCGCCGGGACGATAGATATGCTCGACCGCCTCGTGCGCGAGGTGGCGCAGGCCGAAGAGCCGGAGGAGATGAACTTCATCCGCAAGCATGTGAATGCGATGATCGCCGAGGGGCGCACCTGGGAGCAGGCCACCGCCCGCGTCTTCACCCAGGCCGAGGGCACCTATGGCACCGATGTGGACGAGGCGATTGACGGTGGCGCGTGGGAAGATCGCCAGGATCTCGAAGAGCTCTTCATCAAGCGCAACGCCTACGCCTTTGGTGGCGAGAAGGGCGGCCAAGCGCAGCCCGAAGTGCTACGCTCACTACTCGGCACCGTCGGGCGGGTGGCGCAAGAGATTGACAGTGTCGAGTATGGCCTGACCGACATGCAGCACTACTACGGCTATTCCGGGGCACTCAAGGCGGCGGCCGAACGTGCCACGGGCAAGAGCGTCACCCTCAACTATGTCGAGAGCTTCACCGCCGAGACCAAAGTACAGAGTCTCGATCAGGTCTTACGGGTGGAGTACCGCACCAAGCTGCTCAACCCGAAGTGGTACGAGGGCATGTTGAAGCACGGCCACAACGGAGCGGCGGAGATCGCCCACCGCTTTACCTACATGCTCGGCTGGAGCGCCACCACCGAGGCAGTAGACAACTGGGTCTACGATCAGGCCGCCGAGACCTTCGTACTTGACGACACCATGCGCCAGCGCCTCGAATCGGCCAACCCCGAAGCGACACGCAACGCTGTGGGCCGCTTGCTCGAAGCCAACAGCCGGGGTATGTGGCAAGCCGACGAGGAGACGCTGGATCGTCTGCGCGAGATCTACGCCGACCTCGAAGATCGCCTCGAAGGCGTGCAGGATTAACACCGTTGTCTGGTTGTTTGGCGGTGCAGCCGCCAAACAACCAGACAAAAACTCCCTACCTTCGCCCCTCCAACACATCGCGTTCAATCTCGCGGTTACGCATCTCCTCTGGATCACGCATGGGCAGACGCACCATAAAGGTTGAGCCTTGGCCCAACCGACTCACCACATCCACCGTTCCGCCCATCATCTGGCAGAAGTAGCGGGTTAAGGCGAGGCCCAAGCCGGTGCCGCCATACTTGCGGGTAGTCGAATCATCCGCCTGGGTAAAGGGCTGAAAGAGGCGCGCCATCTGATCTTCACTCATCCCGATCCCCGTGTCGGTGACCTCGAAGAGAATAGCATTGCCGGTACTCTTATCATGCCCTGCGGCGTAATCATCACCTTCGATGGCAATCCGCAGGCTGATCGTCCCGTTTTCGGTAAACTTGCAGGCATTCCCCAGCAGATTGATCAGAATTTGGCGTACCCGCACCGGGTCGGCATAGATCGATCCGGGTTGCCCGCTATACTGGGTGATATAACGATTGCCGCGCTGGGATGCCAAGGGCGCGACGGTCAGATCAACATCACTCAGCATGGGCGGAAGGGCAAAATACTCGTAGCGCAGATCCATCTTCCCGGCCTCGATCTTGGAGATGTCGAGGATGTCGCTAATCAGACCGAGCAGGTGGGTACCGGCACGATGAATGCGCCGCAGATCGCTCTCTAGATCTTCTTCCTGGGCATCAACCGCATCTTCGATCAACAGTTCGCTATAACCAATGATCGCATTGAGCGGCGTGCGTAACTCATGGCTCATATTGGCTAGGAAGGTACTCTTGGCCCGACTGGCCGCCTCGGCGGCATCACGGGCACGCTCAAGCTCCTCCTCCACCTGCTTGCGCCGCGTCGCATCGCGCAGAATCAGCACATAGAGCCGCTTATTGTTGAGGATGATCTGTCCCGAACTGATGTCCATCGGGAAGCTGTGGGTATCCTTGTGCCGCCCAATAATCTCGTCACCCAAGCTGATCAGTTTGTACTGACGGTGCAGCGGATCGGGGATAAGATGCGCAATCGGGTGGCCGATGATCTCATCGGCACGATAGCCAAACATGCGCTCGGCAGCCGGATTGAACGTGGTGATACGATCATGCTCGTCAATGATCATGATCCCATCAACTGCGTATTCCACAATCGCCTGCCGGTAGAGACCATTCAGCATCCACTCGCCAGCCAAACTGGCGATCTTCTGTGCCACTAAACTCAGATCACTCTTCCCGGTGGGGATTGGCTTGACGTTATACTCGCCGTTGCTAATCTGAGCGATCATCTGGCGCAGTTCTTGGACTTCACTGCTGATGGAGTGGTACAGTGTGAGTAGAACAGCGCCCACGACAATTGCCCATCCCAGCGTGAAGATGGACAGCAGCACACTGCCTCGCCAGAAGAACATTCCGGCCAGACTGATATTTGCCAGGACAACAAGGAGAGCAGTGAAGGTAAAGCGATGGGTGTAGTCCCAGCGACGAAGATGGGCCACGAAGGGCAATACCAGAGATCGTAACGGCACTGTTCCTCTTCTCCTGGACTTCTACGTTGAGTTGCCGCAAAGGGCACACAGAACGCAGATCTTTCCCTCTTCTCCTAGACTTCTTTGTGCGTTGCGACTCTTAGTATAACATGGCTAAACACCATCACCCGCTAAACCCCTGCCCACGCTCGCGCATACTCACATAGCGCCCGCGCCCAATGATCAGGTGATCCAGCACATCAATATCCAGCAACTTGCCCGCCTCGACGATCTGCCGGGTAACGAGGATGTCTTCGGTTGAGGGAGTCGGATCGCCCGATGGGTGGTTGTGAACCATAATGATCGCGGTGCTATTCTTGCGCACCGCATCGCGGAAGACCTCGCCCACCCGAATGACGGCGGTATTCACCGAGCCAACATAGATCGTGCTGATCTGTTGGACACGATTCTTGGTGTCGAGCAGCACGGTACGCAGGTGTTCCTGATCGAGATGCCCCATCTCGACCATGAGCAGGTTGGCCACATCGGTGGGCGAGCGGATCTGCGGGCGTTCATCGGTACCAGTGATGAGGATACGGCGACCAATCTCCAGCGCCGCCTTGAGCGTCGCTGCCTTGGCTTCACCCACGCCATGGCGGCGACAGAGTTCGCTATAGTCGGCGCGTTGCAGGCCGATCCAGCCGCCATGTTCCAGCAGCAGTTGTTGGGCGAGTTGCAGAACGTTGGTGCCCGCCACACCTACCCGCAGCAGGATGGCGAGCAGTTCGGCATCAGAGAGGGCGGCGGGGCCAGCGTCGCGTAGGCGTTCACGCGGCTGAGAGTCGGGGGGGAATTCTTTAATACGGAGGTGGTAACGCTGGGGCGCTGGCTGCATAACATACTCCTCGTGCTAGATTGGCTACTTCTATACCGCACTAGCACGAGGAAATGTTGCACGCGATCCTAATCAATCCGCGCATACCCCGGCAGGGTTAGGAACTCAACAAACTCATCACTGGTGGTGATCTCATCGAAGAGTTGCGCTGCCTCCTCGTACTTGCCCGCACTGTATTCAGCGCCGAGCAACTGCTTGATCTTCTCCAGCTCCTCTGGCAGCATGGTGCGGAACATCTCCACCGTCACCTTGCGGCCATCATCGAGCACACCCTTGGGGCTGCGAATCCACTGCCAGATCTGGGCGCGCGAGATCTCCGCCGTGGCCGCATCTTCCATCAGGTTGAAGACCGGCACGCAGCCATTGCCCGCCAACCACGAGCCAAGGTACTGGATGCCGACATTGATGTTCAGGCGCAGGCCCGCCTCGGTGATCGGCCCCTCCGGCCCGAAGTTGAGCAGATCGTCACGCGTCACCTGCACATCGTCGCGGGTACGGTGGATCTGATTGGGGGTCGGCATGTGCTTATCGAAGGATTCGAGCGCCACCGCCACAAGGCCAGGGTGGGCCACCCAGGTACCGTCGTGACCATCGCTGGCCTCGCGCTCCTTATCGGCACGCACCTTAGCCAGCGCCGCCTCGTTGGCCGCCGGATCATTCTTGATCGGAATCTGCGCCGCCATCCCACCCATCGCATGCGCCTTGCGGCGGTGGCAAGTCTTGATCGCCAACAGCGAGTAGGAGCGCATAAAGTGGGTCGTCATCGTCACCTGGGCGCGGTCGGCCAGCACAAAGTTGGGGTTGTGGCGGAACTTCTTAATACACGAGAAGATGTAGTCCCAACGGCCACAGTTGAGTCCCGCTGAATGCTCGCGCAGTTCGTAGAGGATCTCGTCCATCTCGAAGGCCCCCAGAATGGTCTCGATCAGCACAGTAGCCTTGATCGTCCCCTGGGGCAAACCGAGTGCTTCCTGGGTAGCCACAAAGATCTCGTTCCAGAGGCGCGCTTCGAGGTGGCTCTCCATCTTGGGCAGGTAGAAATAGGGGCCGCCCTGCACCTTGATCGCCTGGCGCGCATTGTGGAACATATAGAGCGCAAAGTCGAAGATCCCACCCGACACCACTTCACCATCCACGGTGACATGCTTCTCGTTGAGGTGCCAGCCACGCGGGCGCACAAAGAGTACCGCCACTTCATCCTTCAGCGCATACTGCTTGCCCTCTGGCGAGCTAAAGGTGATCGTGCGCAGCAGGGCATCGCGCAGGTTGATCTGGCCCTGGATCGTGTTCTCCCAAGTCGGGGTACTCGAATCCTCAAAGTCGGCCATAAAGACCTTCGCCCCGGCATTGAGCGCATTGATGATCATCTTGCGATCCACCGGCCCGGTGATCTCGGTACGGCGGTCGTTGATCTGGGCAGGGAAGGGCGCAATCGTCCAATCCCCGGCGCGGATGGCGGCGGTTTCGGGCAAGAAATCGGGCAACTTACCAGCATCCAGGTCGGCCTGGCGCTGCTGACGGCGCTCCAGCAACTCGATGCGGCGGGCATTGAAGCGGCGGTGCAGCGTCGCAACCAGGTCGAGCGCCTCTGGGGTGAGGATCTCGGCAAATTCGGGGCTGATCGCTCCGCTGATGCTCATACCAGTGGGTAGCGTGGTCATGTAGGTATCCTTTTAATTTTTCATAACATCGTCTGCCAATCGCGTCGGTGTTCGCTAGCAGGGCATGGGCAACGTTCTTGGGGCTATGCCGCCAAATCCCATTTTTGTGGTGTTTTGGCGGCGTAGCCGGATATGCGTTCGGTTAAGCGTCCTTTTACGCCCCGGTTGTTGACCGCAGAGGACGCAGAGGAACGCAGAGGAAGAAACAGAGGTCGTAACCATAAGATCGCGAAACCCATCCCTCTGCGTACCTCTGTGTCCTCTGCGGTAGATAGGGTGTACCACCGAGGATGATGCCCTCCGTAACCGAATGCCTATGTAGCGAAGCCGCCCCCGAACCCCCATCGGAGGCGACTTTGCACCTGCCCTGTGTTCCCTAGGCGCTATGGTAGGCGATGCTTCGCCCCTACGCGTGGTGCGCACATTGCAGTGCGCACCACCGCGATTTGCCTAGTGGAACTGCTCGGCCTCGGTCGAGCCAGCCAGCGCCGTGGTGGAGCTAGTGCCACCCGAAATGACCATGCTCACCTCGTCGAAGTAGCCGGTACCGACCTCGCGCTGGTGCTTGGTGGCGGTGTAGCCCAGCGGCTCGGCGGCGAACTCGGCCTCCTGCAACTCGGAGTAGGCGGCCATGCCGCGATCCTTGTAGCCGTGGGCCAGGGTGAACATGCTGTAGTTGAGCGAGTGGAAACCGGCCAGGGTGACGAACTGGAACTTGTAGCCCATCTCGCCAATGGCGCGCTGGAAGCGGGCAATGTCGGCGTCGCTGAGCTTCTTCTTCCAGTTGAAGGAGGGCGAGCAGTTGTAGGCCAGGAGCTTGCCGGGGTACTTGGCATGGATGGCATCGGCGAAGCGCTGGGCCTCCTCGATGTTCGGCTCGGCCGTCTCGCACCAGACCATATCGGCATACTCGGCATAAGCGATACCACGCGCAATCGCCTGCTCAATGCCCGCCTTAACGTAGTAGAAGCCCTCCGGCGAGCGCGAGCCGGTCAGGAAGGGGTGATCGCGCTCATCCACATCGCTGGTCAGCAAGTTGGCGGCGTTGGCATCGGTGCGGGCGATGATCAGGGTCGGCACACCCGAAACGTCAGCCGCGAGACGCGCCGCGATCAGGTTGCGGACGGCCTGCTGGGTCGGCAGCAGCACCTTGCCACCCATGTGGCCACACTTCTTCTCGGAGGCCAACTGATCCTCGAAGTGGACACCGGCTGCACCGGCCTCGATCATGGCCTTGGTCAACTCGAAGACGTTGAGCGGCCCACCGAAGCCCGCCTCACCGTCGGCGATGATCGGGGCAAACCAGTAGGTGTCGCCAGTCCCCTCGCTGTGCTGGATCTGATCGGCGCGCTGGAATGCCTGGTTGATGCGCTTGACGATCATCGGCACGCTGTTGGCCGGATAGAGGCTCTGGTCGGGGTACATCTGGCCCGCGAGGTTGGCATCAGCCGCCACCTGCCAGCCCGACAGGTAGATCGCCTTCAGACCCGCCTTGACCTGCTGTACCGCCTGATTGCCGGTCAGCGCACCCAGCGTATTGACGAATGGCTCGGTGTTAAGCAGATTCCAGAGCCGCTCGGCACCCATGCGGGCCAACGTATACTCAGGAACCACCGACCCACGCAGTTTATAGACATCCTCGGCTGAATAGCCACGGGTAATACCAGCAAAACGAGGGCTGTTCCAGCTCTCGACAATCTGAGCGATCTGCTGCTCGCGCGACATGAATCCTCTTCCTTTCACAAACTTCCAGTGTTCAAAGACCGAATCATAGCAGGGCGCACGAGTTGGCCGCAGATCAGAGAAGGCAAACAAGCCGGAAGTCTCCGCTGACATCGGCTGACACATGGGCCGCTGCCCAGGTATTGCACAGGGCATAAACAGTATAGGCGATCATAGTTACATACTGGTTACAGATTTCACAGATTCTTAGTTTAGACCTTTTATGCTATAATCGCCGCATGCACGTCCTCCAACTCTCCTGGGAGTTCCCCCCCCACCTTGTCGGTGGCATGGGCCGCCACGTGGCGGAATTGGCTCCGGCCCTGGCTGCGGCTGGCTTGCGGGTGTCGGTTGTCACCCCGCAGCTACGCGGTGGGCCGGATGCGGAACAACTTGCCCCTGGCCTGAATATCTACCGTATCCCGATGGAGTATGCGCCGGGTGCCGATTATCCGCACTATGTGGCGTTGTGTAACCGCGAGTTGGAACGGGCCGCACTGAGTCTGCAAGGCTCCTTGGGGCGCTTCGATCTGATCCACACCCACGATTGGCTCACCGCGCAGTCCGCAGCGCGCCTCAAACATCTCTGGCAGACCCCCTTGATCGCCACGGTTCACGCCACCGAACGCGGGCGCGGACGCGGCATCCTGCATGGCCGCGCCGCCCAACAGATCAATGATCAGGAATGGTTGCTCACCTACGAAGCGTGGCGGATTATTGTCTGCTCGCAGTTTATGCTGGGTGAAGTGACCGACTCGTTCCATACCCCCAGCGACAAAATTGATGTGGTTCCCAATGGGATCACGCTCATTCCCGATCCGTTCGCGGCCAGTAGCGATGAAGAACGGCGCACCTTTCGGCGGCGCTTCCTCCCCGACGATGCCTACCTCGTCTTTTATGTAGGCCGCATCGTCGCCGAGAAGGGGCTACAGGTCTTGATCGAGGCGTGGCCACAGATTATGGCCGGGGCCAATGCGCACCTGATCATCGCTGGTACCGGCGGCTACCGCGAGATTCTCCAGGCCCAGGCTGAAGCGGCCGGTTTGCAGGATGTGATCCACTTTGCGGGCTTTATGAGTGATGAGGAGCGTGATAAAATCTATCGCGTAGCCGATGTGGCCGTCTTTCCTTCGCTCTACGAGCCGTTTGGAATTGTGGCCCTCGAAGCTTCGGCGGCGGGTTGCCCGCTGGTGGTGAGTGATGCTGGTGGTTTGGCAGAGGTGGTGCGCCATGGCGAAACGGGCATGATCGCGGCGGCAGGTGATCCCTTCGCCCTAGCGGCGGCGGTGCTTGATTGCCTCCACGAGCCGGAACAGGCCCAGATGCGCGCCGCCGCAGCCTTCGCTGAGGTGCAACGCGCCTATACGTGGGATATTATCGCCGCCTCGACGATCCAAATCTATGCGCGGGTGCTTGCTGAGTGGCAGGCCGGAAATTGGGGAAAATAGCGATCTATGCCAGGGAATAGTTTTGGTCATACCTTCCGCCTCACAACCTGGGGCGAATCGCACGGGCCGGGGGTGGGGTGTACGGTTGATGGCTGCCCCGCAGGCTTGGCGCTCGATGAGGCGCAGATCCAACACGAACTGGATCGCCGTCGGGTGGGCCAGAGTAAGGTCAGTTCGCAGCGCCAAGAGCCGGATCGGGTGCAGATTATGTCGGGGGTCTTTGAGGGCCAAACGACTGGCGCACCCATTAGCATGCTGGTGCTGAATAGCGATGCCAAATCGAGCCACTATACGGCGATCAAGGATCTCTACCGCCCCGGTCATGCCGACTATAGCTGGGATGCCAAGTATGGCCTGCGCGATTGGCGCGGTGGGGGCCGTTCGAGTGCCCGCGAGACGATTGGCCGCGTGGCGGGTGGTGCGATTGCCAAGCTGCTGCTGGCCCAAGTCGGGGTGCGCATTGTCGGCTATACGCTCCAATTGGGCGATCTGCGGGCCACCCAGATTGATGAGGCCGAGATTGAACGCAACATCATGCGCTGCCCCGATCCCGTCGTGGCCGAGGCGATGATCGCCCGTGTGGATCAGGCACGCCGCGATCTCGATTCGCTTGGTGGTGTGGTGGAGATCCGCGCCCGTGGTGTTCCGCCGGGGCTGGGTGAGCCGGTCTTCGATAAACTCCAGGCCGATATTGGCAAGGCCATGTTCTCGATACCCGCCATCAAGGGGGTTGAGATCGGCGAGGGCTTTGGGGTAGCCAATCTGCGCGGTTCACAGAATAACGATCCGTTCATCCGCCGCGAGGATGGCACGATTGGGACGCTGAGTAACCACCACGGCGGTATCCTGGGAGGGATCTCTACCGGCGAAGAGATTATTGTGCGTCTGGCGGCCAAGCCAACTCCGAGTATCGCCCAAGCCCAACCGACGGTTGATCGGGAAGGCAATCCGACCAGCATCGAGGTGCATGGCCGTCACGATCCCACCGTCCTTCCGCGTCTGGTGCCGGTGGCCGAGGCGATGTTGGCGCTGGTGCTGGCCGATCACCTGTTGCGCCAACGCGCTGCACGCGTGAGCTATCCGTAGGTACTCACCCATGGAACGTCCACGTACCGAAATCCCACTCTCGTTGCTCGCGGCCTTGGCCGCCGGAATCTGCTGGGCAGGCGCTTTGAGCCTGCTGGCCTTAGGCGGGCTTAGCCCGGAGTTGCCGCTCTTCTCCGAGTTGCGCCTACTCTACTACGGCTTGGTATTGGGAGCCGCGATCCTCACCTTCACCCCGATTGAGTGGAGTATGCGGCTCAAAGGCTTGGCGGTGGAAGGCGGGGTGGGCGTGACGTTGCTGCTCTATGCGGTCGCCTTCGTACCCCCACCGACCGCATGGCTGCTCTCTGCGCCGGATATGCCGGTCTATACGCTGCTGATCGGTGCGATCTTTCTGTCGGGCGCAGCTATCGTCCGCCCGATCCTCTATGCGTTGGGGCGACGCATCTTCAAGGATCGCGTGCGCGCCTTCGACCAACGCCGCGTGCGACGTCAATCCTACGAATGTGGCCTCTTACTGGCCGCCCTCGCTGCCCTGGCCGCACTACGCAGTTTTACGTGGGGCAATGTGTTGCTCCTCACTTTGGTCTTTACGATGGCCGAGTTGCTCTTTTTGGCCCGCATTCAGGCCGAATAACGCAGGAGAACAACGCGCATGATTCGCATCAGCATCATCGGCATGGGTCTCATCGGCGTCTCGTTGGGCATGGCGCTGCGCAACGCCGATGCGCAAGAAAGCCCCCTGGGGCCGCTGGAGGTAGTTGGCTATGACCGTGACCCACGGGCGGTGAAGGAGGCTCGCGGGCGCTTGGCGATTGATCATGAGGCGCGCAGCCTCGCTGATGCGGTGCGCGATGCCCAGATGGTGGTACTGGCAACCCCGGTACGGGCCATGCGCGACGTTCTGACCGAACTGGCTACGCTGCTCCCGGCAGGGACGATCATTACCGATGTGGCCAGCACCAAGAGCGAGGTGGGCCAGTGGGCCGCCGAACTGCTCCCGGCCACCCTGAGCTATGTCGGGGGCCACCCGATGGCGGGTAAGGAACAGGCCGGGGCCGCCGCCGCCGATCCCGAACTCTTCCATGGCGCGATCTACTGTCTGACTGTCAGCCCGCATGCCCGCCCGCAGGCGGTTGAGGCGGTCGAGGCGCTCGTGCGTACTGTTGGGGCGAAGCCCTACTATATCGATCCCGCCGAGCATGACTCCTACGTCGCGGGGATCTCGCACCTACCCTTTCTGCTCTCGGTCGGTCTCACCAGCATCACCAGCCACAGCCCGGCGTGGAAGGAGATGGCTGCGCTGGCCGCCAGTGGCTTCCGCGATGTCTCGCGCTTGGCGTCGGGAGATCCAGCCATGCACCGCGATATTTGCCTCACCAATGCCCAGGCGATGAGCCACTGGATCAACACGATGATCGCCTTTTTGGTCGAAGCCCGCGAGACGATCACCTCCGGCGATGCGGCGGCGGTTGAAGCGATGCTGCGCGATGCCAAAGAACAGCGTGACACCTGGCTGGCCAGTCGGCCCAACCTACGCCCCGGCGAAGATGCCTTCAACCGCCCCAACCAGGCACCTGATCGCCCCAACCTGCTGACCTTCCGGCGGCCCAAGGGGTAGGGTAGCGTAGCTGTTCACACTTGGGTAAAGAGAAGATTGGAATGCGGCGCGGTGGTAGCTTCGACATGCTCAGCCAACGCCCCGTTGGCTTCGACACGCTCAGCCAGCGCGGGCGTAGCCGTTGGCTGAGCGTGTCGAAGCCAACGGCTGGTAGTTGGTGCAAAACTTTAAGTCAAAATAAAAAGCCGCGACATGCGTGCTGCTATGATCGGATTACCCCGAATATGGAGCTTACGCATCAACAAGAGCGGCCAGATGCCGGACTGTAGCGTGACCACTCGGCAGAGCACGTCGGCACTCGCAAAGGTGAGGGTGACATCGGCGGTGCGCACGGTGCCTAGGCGGCCTTCGCCACCACTCGGATCGATGCGTATATACCAGCGCCCGCCACCTTGGCCATCAATCTGAAAGACGAGCGTGGCATGCAGATCACCGCCACGCTCCGGCCAATAGGCCAGGCCCACCATGTGGAAGGCCCGCGTCAATTGCCGCCGCATCATACCGGGGTCGTAGAGGTTCCAGATCGGCTGCATGCGCGCCCCCACGGCAAGTTGCGAGCCATGCACCATCCCCGCATGCACCAGAGAAGTTCCGATCAGTTCGGCAATTGTCGGGTGGGCACTAAAGTAGGGGTGTTCAAGTGTGGTCGCCAATTGGCTATGGCTGAGTGGCGAGGCCAGCCGAGCGGTATAGCGCAGCGAATCAAGAAAAGATTCGCTCAATGCACGGTGGCCTAGCATCATACGCTCATCTATCGCCCGGCGATTGAGCGTGCGCAGATCATGGCGCGTGGTGAAGCCAGGAATCTGGATGGGCTGATTGGCTAGAGCCTGCTCAATACTCAGATTGAAGATTGTCGCAATCGCATCTAAATGAGCCAGCGTCTCTAGGAGAGTCCAACCCGTCGTGCGCCGCTCGGTGCGCCGAATCCAGGCATCAGTCGGGATGCGCTCGATGTAGCCCGCAAAGATCTCGTGCAGTTTGAGCAGATCAGCCGCGAGAGTGTAGGCACTAAACGCACCGATGCGATCATCAGGTAGCGGGGAGAGGTCTTCGGAAGCGGATTCAAGCTCGGTTTCCATGTTGGTTGCGGGATTCATGGTTTACCTTCCCCTAGAAGAGAGTCTGTTCTATTCAAGGTAGCGCGTTTGGGGCGGTTGTCAAGTAGTATGGGACTGGCCCTACATTTAGCTCCACGCACGGGCTAAGTTCCACTTGCACGCCATCACGGTTGGTAATACTGCGGATCTGGTCGCACATGATCGGCCAAGCGACCTCGCTGGGAGACCAGAGCACTGCGAGGGTCTGCGCACCCCGCTGGAGGTGCAGATCGTAGACCGGCGGGCCATTCAACACTTCAAACCCACCGATGCGGATAGTGCCGCTGCCAACATAGCGATCTTCACGATCTTCCAGCACCAGCGCCTCTAGGCGCACCGGGAAGTCTAGACGTTGGTTGCCACTGCCAGCCAAACGGTTGGCAGCCTCGACACTTCCCGCCAACGGGGTCGTGAGGAATTGCCACCCCGGCCCGACCACAACTCCTACTAGGTATTGTAGCCGTTCACCCTCGGCATCACGCAGCCACAGTTTCAGGCAGTGGCCACTACCATCACCATCAACCCAGATGCCCAGGCTGTATGGTTGGCCTGGTAACAGCAGCGGGTCGGTCAGTTCAAAAACGACGTAATCGTTCTGGCGCGTGGTGAAGCGATAATCAATTGCGGCAACCCCCGGCGAATCGGGATCAAGGCGCAGGCTGCCGTTGGGTTGGCTGGTGCGTTGCCACGCTTCTAGCTGATCAATCTGCATGATCGGGATCGGATGCAAGTTGGTGTGCCAACCGAGCAACTTGGTAGCCGCCAGTTGGTGATTGAGCGTGCGCAATGCCGTATAAGCCGGTTTACGTTCGCGCAGATCGCCGCGCCCCCAGCCGGTACGCAGCAAACCGTAGGGGTTGTGCGGATCATCCTTAAAACTATACCAGAAGATGCGCTCCACCCCCGCCAGCCACAAGATGAGCATCGAACGCACCACATAATTGGCCTGGGCCTCGGCATCGGTCATGCCCAGCGCATCACGATCACCGGGGCCACTCGCCCAACCCACTTCGGTGGCCCAGATCGGCTTCGGCCCATATACGGTGGTCACCGTGCGCACGCCATCCAAGGCACTGATCAGATTGCCCTCTTCGGGGCCGTAGGGATCAACATAGGGATGCACGGCCAGAATATCAAAACTGCCCCAGCCGCCATGTTCGGCTACCCCGCGCAAAAAGGCCGTGTCAAAGGGGTTGATTCCGCCTAACACCACCTGTGCGTGGGGGTCAATCGAGCGGATCGTGGCCGCAGTACGGATCAGCATGTGGGTGTAGGCGGCCACATCCGGCTCTGGACGCCAGAAGATGCCATAATCTGGCTCGTTCCAGATCTCCCAGTGCTGCACCAACGGATGGTAGCGTTCAACCACCGCCCGCACATAGGCGTCGAAGGCATCAGGATCGGGCGCATAGTAGGAGACCGCATCAGTGCCGTCATCAGGATGGGGGGTGCCCCAACCCACACTTGGCCCCAACACGCCCAGTACCTGAATGCCACGCTCATGCAGAAGATCCAGCGCCACATCGGTAAATGTCCAATCCCACTGGCCGGGCTGCGGTTCAATCCGATGCCACTGCAAATCCTCGCGTACCCACGTCACCCCCAGGTCACTCAGCATCTGCGCCGGGGCAGCCATCGAGGCTGGATCGGGGTAGCGGCTGGCGATGTGGCTGTTCAACCCAAAACTGGGCGGTACCTCGCTAATCTGGAACGGGGCCGCACCGTGGGCTGGTGCAGAGGTTAGGATGGGGGTACTCGCGCTGAGTAACGGAACGAGTAACAGTAACAGGCAGAGTTGGCGGATCATGGTTCAGAGACGATCATCGGCGCACCCACCGGGTTAACACGAAAGCGCCCGGCATACGTTACCCGCAACTCCAGGCGTACCCGGTAGACGCCGGGAGCCAGATCGGGATAGGCCAGTGGCAGGTTGAGGCGCTTCAGATCACCCACGCTCAATCCCGGTGGCAGGTGTTGGGCCGTAAGGCTGAAGGCGGCAGGCAGCTCAACCTGCACCTGCCCAACCGGGAGGGCCTGGGCTGCGATCAGGGTCAGATCGAGCGCCACTTCCTGCCCGATCTGCATTGCTTCAAGGCTGATCGGTTGCGCAGTCGCCCGATCATACCACAACGTGGCCACTCGCAGCCCCGCCTCCGCCGACGGGGCTGCCGGTGGGTTGGGGAGAATGTCAATCGGTTGGCTGATCTGCGCGTGGATCGCGGAGCCGCGTAGGCTGTAGCGCAGATTGAGTACCTGCGCGAGTTGGCGCGGTGTCACCCGCCAGACGAGATCCTGACTGGCTCCCGCCTCTAGTGTAATGTTGTGTAGCGCCGCACTCGCCGCGTCGAGTTCGCCACCCAGAACGAGCAGCCGCACCTCAACCGACTGGCTGATCGGCGTAGTGTTATGTAAAGTCAAGGTGATGTCAGCCGCATCGCCCATCCTGAGCGTAGGCGGGGCATGCAGCAGCAGATCTATCGGTTGCTGGGTACTCAGAGGCATCGCTTCGGTAATGATCTGGCCATTAGCAAGAAGCGCATAGAGCCGCAGCCGCCATTCCCCACGTTGTGCGGGCAATTCAATCCGCACCTCGCCCGCCGTTGGCGTCACCAGATCGCCCGTACCGGTAAAGAATATGCCTGCGTCGCTGGCCCCAGCCTGCCACAGTGCAAACTGATTCAGCAGATCGGGCGTCTCGGCGGGGAGCATGGTAACCAAAACCTCACGCACCAGCGGATTGGTGATCGTCATGGTGGCGGTAGCGCCAGGGGCATACGGGCCGGGTGCCAGCGTCAGCCCCAGATCGGGCGGATCGGGGGGCGCAACCACGATGGTGTGCGCCCCGTGCCAGTGCGCACCACCAGCGGAGAGCTGCGCATCTACGTTGAGCGCCGGGGCCATCTGCGGGGTGATCTCCAATTCCACGATTTCTCCCGCCCGCAGCGCCTGAACCTGATGCTCCACCAGTGCGGCGTGGCTCCATGTGAGGAGTAACGTGGCATTCGCAACGGGTGCGGTAATCAGGATACGCGCAACATCACCGGGCTGGTAGGAATCGCGGTCGGTCACTACCTCCACGCTACCCGGCGCATGCTCCCAGCCCCGGTAGCCCGCACGCGTCACCCAGAGCGGAGCGCTGGCCGCTACGTCACCCAAACTGGCCACCACCTGATACTGCCCCGCCTGAAGTTGCACCAATTCCAATTCGGCGCGGCCATGGGCATCGGTGCGCAACGTGCGCAGCAGCAAGGGCGCGGCATCACGCACCCCTGCCCGTGCGACCGTCACCTTCAACGCCTGATCGGGCAACGGTTGGCCCGCAGCATCAAGGCTGAAGAGTTCCAGGTAGGGGCGTTCAGCAACCGTCAACAGACGGCTGCGCAGATTCATGCGCACCTGGGGCGGCGCAGCGGGCGCTTCGGTATCCAGATTGACCGGCACAGACGCGACCAGATCAGCCCACTGCACTCGCAGTTGCAACGCGGGCGGTGGGGCTTGCGCTAGGGTTGGAATCTCCAGACTACCCCGCACACTCCCCTGCTCCACCCGGCATGCCGCCTGCACCAGCGGCAACGCGTCAGGGGTCTCAAGCTGCATGCGGCAAGCGGCATCCGACATTGGAGGATGGCGCACCATCCCGGCCAAGTTCACGCGCTCCCCCGGACGGTAGCGCGGATGATCGAGGGCGAGCAGCATCTGGGGTACGGGAGCGGCTACCTGGCTGCGCACCAGCGCCGGTTGTGCGCCATCCGCCAACACCAAGTAGGGTTTAGCCGCTGGAGATGCGGCAACCGGCACCACCCACACCCCATCCGCATCGGTCTGGCCCCGCGCCAGCAGCGCATCACCGGCGTAGAGCAGCAGCGGCAGATCGGCGAGCGGCTGGCCCGTGGTATGCTGCGTGGCCCAGACGAGGAGTTGCGAGCCAGATGCTTGGAGACTGAGGTTCAGATTGGAGATCTGCACCAGCAGATCAAGTTGGGGGCCTTCGGGGCTACGCACGCGCAGGTAGTAGAAGCCCTGGGGCAAGACGCTGCCATCAGGCAATGCGAGATCTATTGGATTCTGCACCAATTGATCAGCCGGATCAGTCAGTGTTACCTGCCAGCGGCGCAACAACGTCTGGGCATAGCGATCAGGGTCAAAGTCGCGCCACTGGTCGGCTTCAACATTGATCGCCCGCACCAGCGTGGGCAGATCGAGCTGATAGAGGCTCAGATCCAACAGTGAAAGGTTGCTGTGTTCAACCACAAACTGCACCCGCTCACATGGCGGCAGCGCCAACAGATGCCCCTGGGCCGCCGGAACGCGCAGCAACGGATCGGCGGGAGCCGTGCGCAGTTGCACCGTCTCGGTGATGCCCAGGGGTTCGCCACTGCGATCAGCCAGATCGGGATTGAGGGTGAGGGTATAGGTGGTCGAAGGTGCAAACTGCGCCTGTAGGCGTACCTCGGTCTCAGCGACCTGCACATGTAGATCCTCCACGAGCGGATCGATCTGCAAGCCCGCCTGCATCCCGGCAACATCCATCGGGGTACGGAAGATCAGGCGCACATCCTGATCGAGCGCTAACGTCTGGCCATGGCCAGGGAAGAAGGCGATCAAGCCCGGCTCAGGCGCGACCCGAAAGTGGCGCACCAGGGGCGGCGGATCAGCCAGTGACGGATCAGAAGGTTCGAGCAGCACCTGATAGGCTTGGTCATAATCCCAATGCAGCGTCGGGGTAATCGTTACCACCTGAGTCGCCCCGATCTGGGCGCTACTCAACCCATACTCCGTCGGTGGCGTAATGCGCAAGGCCGCCCGCAGACGGGCAAGATCGAGCGGGGCATTGAGCGTCATGATCCAGGGCTGATGGGGGCCAACCCAGCGTTCAGCCTCGTGGGGCGTCAGATCGAGGATCTGCGGCCACGCCGTAGACCAGCGCCACACAAACGGCTGGCCCAGCGCCACCCCACGCAGATCGGTCAGATCGGCGGAGATCGTGGCGGTATAGTGGGTCGCGGCATGGAGGGGCGTCTGGGGCTGGATCAGCAACGTAGCCGCATCAAGCCAACGGGTACTCACCGCCAGTGGCGGCTCAATCTGGAGGTATGCCGGATCGAACGGCGGGGCCGTAGCTTCAGCCACCATCGGTTGGCTAAAGATGATCGCCATCGCGCTATCCAATGCGACACCTTCACCCTGGGGCAACGCGCTCACCACCGCAGGCAGCGCAGCGGTACGGAACTGGATGCGCAGCGGTGTCGGCAATGGTTGCCACCACTGCCCCTGCGCCGTAGCCTCAAGCAGCAACGTATAGTCGGTGTCGGGGAGCAGAGTCGTTGCGGGGACAAACGTCAAGGTGCGGGCATCATCCGACCAGTGGAGGTGACCGGGGGTAGGCGGATCGAGGCGCAAAGCGGCTTCAGTAGCGGCACGATTCATCGGGCCAGCAAACTGTAGCACCAGTTCGTGGCGTGGCAAAACGCCCACCGCACCATCAGTAGGGGTTGTGCGCAGCAGTAGCGGTGCAGGGAGACTGACCCAACCCGGCGCAAGCCAGCGCAACAGCAGGCCCCCACCAAGGAGTAGCAAGACAACGGCGAGCAACACCGTCCAGATCTGAGCCAGCCGACGCATCACCTGCATGCGGCACTCCACCCCTGATCACGTCGTCGTGGGAGTAGTATACGTCTTCTGTATGATACCATCTCCATGATAGTATGGCATAATCATAATAGTACATCTTTGCGTCTGATCATGCAACGCGGAAAAATAATGAAACCCCACGAGATCATTGCCGCCTGGAAGGGCGATAAACGTTTTACCCAGATTGCTGGTCGTGCTGCCGCGCTCAAAAAGGCGGGGCAATCGGTAGCGGCGATTCAGGAGGCGATTCGGGCTGAATTTGGGCCACCAGCAACCCGGCTGAAGCTCCATGACCAACCAGCCCCCTACACCGTCTTCGGGACGATTGGCAAGACCAACATCGCCGGGCTTGAGGCCGACATCGAGCCGGGGGCCATCGAACAACTCCAACTGGCGCTGCGCCTGCCCATCGCTGATCGAGGTGCGCTCATGCCCGACGCCCACCCCGGCTATGCCCTACCCATCGGCGGGGTCTTCCGCGCCCACCGCGCTGTCTCGCCGTCCATGGTCGGGGTAGACATCGCCTGCCGCATGATGCTCTCGATCTTTGCGATTGAGCCAGAGGAGTTCATGTGCCAACGCGCTGCCCTGTTCGCCATCCTCAAAAAAGTCACCACCTTCGGTGCCGGAGCCGAGCGCCCCTACCCCGCCGATCATCCCGTTCTTGACGATGCGCGTTGGCGTTACACCAGCCAACTACGCGGCTTGCGTGAACGTGCCGCTGCCCAACTGGGCACATCGGGGAGTGGCAACCACTTTGCCGAACTCGTCATCGGTGAACGGCTCCAGGATCTCATCCCTGGTGCCCCGGCCAACTTCGCCGGGCTGCTCACCCATAGCGGCTCACGCGGGGTTGGCTACGCCATCGCCAATACCTATATGCGCGTGGCCGCCCAAGAGAGCAAGCAGATCGCCGATGTGCCGCGTTTCTACGAATGGCTCGATCTGGATCGTGAGGCGGGCCAGGAGTATTGGATGGCGATGGAGTTGTGTGGCGCGTATGCGAGCGCCAACCATCATGTCATCCACGATCTCTTTGCACGCCGGTCGCGTCTGCCCATCGTGGCCCAAGTCGAGAACCACCACAATTTCGCATGGCGTCAGGGCGATATGGTCATCCACCGCAAGGGCGCAACGCCCGCCGAAGCCGGGGTTTTGGGCATCATACCGGGAAGTATGGCCAGCCCCTCGTATGTCGTGGTCGGAACGGGCAACCCGGAATCGCTCGCCAGCACCTCGCACGGTGCGGGGCGGCGCGGGTCGCGCAGTTGGGCCAAGCAGACGATCAATCTGGGAACGGTGCGGCGCATGCTGGCTGAGCAGGATGTATTAGTCGAAGGGCTTTCCGCCGATGAGTCGCCCTTGGCCTACAAGGAGATCGAACGGGTGATCCAGATCCAGGAAGAGGCCGGGTTACTCCAACGCGTCGCCCGTATGCACCCCATCGCCGTGCTCATGGCCGGTGAGGCCGGGGAAGATTAGATGCGGCCCACTCGTGCGACGGCGCTGGCGAGCATCGCCGCTGCACCGCTCTTTGCCGATCTTGCGCCCGATATTCAGCAGGCGCTGGCGCAGGCTGCCCACCCCACCCACTATGCCGCCCGCGAAGTGGTCTTTTTAGCGGGCGAGCGCGTGGAAGCCGTATATCTCGTGGCGCAAGGCTGGCTGAAGGCGGTGAAGATTGCGGCCAACGGACGCGAACAGACGGTAGCCACGTTTGGGCCGGGAGCGACGATCAATGATGTGGTGCTGCTTGCCGCAGCACCCACCCAGGCGAGCCTGATCGCGCTCGAACCATGCCAGCTCTGGCAGATTCCCGGCACGGTGATTATGGCGCTGAGTGCGCAGCATCCCGCACTGGCGCAGGCATTCATCCGCAGCCTCGCCACGCGCATCCTCTACCTCTCCGGCTTGGTCGAGGATCTGGCCTTTCGCTCGGTGGAGGCGCGGCTGGCGCGGCTGATCTTGTCGCAGGCCCAGGATGGGCGCATCGAACGCCAACGCTGGGCCACCCAATCCGAACTGGCTGCCCAGATCGGCACCGTACCTGACGTGTTCAACCGGGCGCTGCGCAGCCTAGTTGATGCCGGGTTGATCACAGTCAACCGCCGTCGCATCGAGATTCTCGATCCCACCGGGCTGGCAGCGCGGGTTGAAGTAGGCTAGTTGGAGCGCGCCTGGCGTGGTGCCGCTCCGCGCTGCTTGGCCCGCCGCGACTTCACCCAGAGCGGGTAGGCAAAGAGGTAGAGGCCGGTCAGGGCGAAGATGAGCACCATGCCCTGTTGGATGCGTTGCAGGATCAGCCCCACATCACTGCCTTGGGTACTGATGACTGCGATCATCACAATAATAAAGACCGGGGCTAACCAGCGGTGGATGAGGCGTAGCGTTTTGGACATGAAATAATCTCCCGTGGGTATGTATGTTTCTTGCTCTAGCATACCCACGGGGAGCGTTCTTGTCCTTGACTCAAGTCGGTTTTGTGGGGCTGAAGCGGCGCAGTGGCTGAGCTTGTCGAAGCCACCGCGCCGCAGGAACCTAATAACTATACCCACCCTCAAGGCGCGCATTGTTCAGCACGACCCCGATGATGTGCGCCTTCACCTTCTCCAAGATCTGGCGCGCCTCACGGGCACGGTCGCGGCGGGTATGACCGGCCTGCAACACGAGCAGCACCCCATCAGTCTTGGGGGCCAGCACTGCCGCGTCGGTGACAGCCACCACCGGCGGGGTATCAATCAGCACGATGTCGGCGCTGGCGTGTAGCCGTTCGAGCAGCGTGCTCATGCGCCGCGAACCGAGCAGATCGGCGGGGCGCGGTGGCAGTGGCCCGCTGGCCAGCAGACTCAAGCCGGGGACATCCGTGGCCTGGATGGGCAACTCGCCCGCCCCCTGCTCCAGAATCGCACTGGTCAGACCCGGCTCGTTGGGCAGCCCGAAGATGGTGTGCAGGCTCGGTCGGCGCAGATCGCAATCCACCATGAGGACGCGCTGCTCAGCCTGGGCCATCGTGACGGCCAGGTTGGCCAGGGTGATACTCCTGTTCTCATCAGGAGCGGTGCTGGTCACCAGCAGCGTCTTGAGCGGGCGATCCAGGCTCGAAAACTGGATATTGGTGCGCAACGTGCGGTAGGCTTCGGCAGCCGCCGAGGCCGGATCACGCAGCGTAATCAATGGAGTGGTCATGCAAACCCCTTATTTTTCAGGAATCGCGCCCAGCGTGGTCAGGCCCACAAAGCGTTCCACGTCGCTGCTGCTCTTGAGCGTATCGTCAATATATTCGAGAATGAAGGCCAGCAACAGGCCCAGCACGAGGCCCAGGATCGCGCCCGCCAGCACATTGATCTTGGTATTGGGACTCATACTGAGCAGCCGCGCCTCTTGGATGCGGGTGACATTGATGCGGGCGGTGCCTTCCAGCGTCGCATTGATGCGGTTCACCTCGGCCACCATACGCGCCCCGACCGCGTTGGCCATCGCCTGCGACTGATCCAGGCGCGTGGCATCCACCTCGATCACGATCTTCTGCTCATCAGGGCGCGGCTGGATATTCACATCGCGCATCCAGGTCTCGCCACTAATATCCAGCCCCAGCCCCTGGCTAATCTGATCGAGCACACTCGGCTGCATCACCATTTCGCGGTAGCTATTCATGGAGTTGCGCAGCACAATGTTCAGCCCGTTATCGGCCTGGTTCGCCAGCGCCAAATAGACCGCTTGACTACGGAACGTATGGGGCAGCAACTTACTCACCCCATAGGCCGTCACCGCAGCCACGAGTGCCGTGAGCGCAATCACCCACCAGCGCTTCACCAAGACAGAGAGATAGTCACGCAACTGCATAGATTATTCTTTCGGTATTGTCGCCAACAGGCGCGCCCCGGTCCACGCTTCAGCCTGAGCGGGGGTACGCAGGCGATCATCAAGGTAGGTGATCAGCAGGGCGAGGCCCACCGCAACCGCGAGAGCCAGCACCGCCCTTAAGATCGCATCCGTCAGTGCGGCGCGTTTGCCACCCAGCGTGGCGCTGATCTGGGGCGTATCGAGCAACATCACCTGCAAGCCACCCTCCGGGCGGCCCCAGTAGCTCAGACCCTTGGCGCGCAGCACTTCTACTGCGATCTGGAGCGTCTGCGTCGCCTGTTCGGGGGTATCCGCCACCATAGTGACATAGACCGAACGGTGCAGCACCTCGGCATGCAGGCGTTTACGCAACACCCCGGCAGGCATATCAAGACCCTGCGCCATCAGCGCGGCCTGAATATCATCGGCAAAGGCATCACTCGCCACCACCATCGGCATATCATCAAGGATATACTCGGTCGTCAGCCAGACATAATTCTCATTGAAATCGGGCAGACTAGCCGTATGGTTGCGGTCGGCGAGGGTACGAACCACCATCAGACGCATGGTGGCCTGAACCTGTTTCGGGCGATCCAACCCCGTCGCCAAACTAACCGCGCCGGTCAGCATGGGCAAGAGGAGGATCAAGAGCCAGAAACGGCGTAGGAGGGAAACATAGAGGCGTAGTTGCATGAAGGTCATTCGGCCCTGGTCGTTAATACACCAACTTGGCCGCAACTGCCCGCTCAACCTGTTCGCGGATGCGGCTCAAGAAGAGATCCAGACCAAAGCGTTCGGCATATTGGCGGATCGCCACCGGATCATAGGTCTCGTTATGCACAGCACTCACCGCAGCGGCCAGCGCGGCTGGACTGGCCTCATAGAAGAAGCGCCCAGTCACACCTTCCACCACCGTATCAAGGGCACCACCCGCCCCATAAGCTACCACTGGCCGCCCGGAGATCATGGCTTCGAGCGGAGTGATACCAAAATCCTCTTCGCCGGGAAAGATGAAGGCACGGCAACGCGCAAAGAGGTCACTGCGGGTGGTCTCATCAACCCAACCCAAGAAATCAATGTTTGGCCCGGCCATACGCTCTAGGCGAGCACGGTCACGGCCATCACCAAAGATCTTCAGCGGCAACCCCAGATGGGTAAAAGCCTCAACAATCAGATCGATCCGCTTGTAAGGAATCAGGCGGCCCCCGGCCAAGTAGAAATCAGCCGGTGGCGCAAAATTGGCCGGGGGCAGAACTACCGGCGGCGGAATAACCGTCGCCTCACGCCCATAATAGCGTTGAATACGCCCCGCCACCGCCCGCGAATTGGCGACAAAGGCATCAACCCGCGCATTCGCAGCCGTATCCCACAAGCGCAAGAAGGTGAGCAAGAAGGGCAGCACGGCCCCCTGGGCACCACTAATCTGCTCGCGGGCGACATAGTCGCCGGTGCGCCACGCAAAGCGCATGGGAGTATGGCAATAGCAGACATGCACCGCACCCGGACGGGGAATAACGCCCTTGGCATAGGCGCTGCTACTACTAATAATCAGATCATACTCACTCAGATCGAAGCTCTCAAAGGCGCTAGGGTAGAGCCAAAAATAGCGCCGGAAGTGCTTGCGCCAACCGGGCAAGCGCTGCATAAACGAAGTACGGATGTCCCACTCACGGTAATAAGAGGGCATCACATCGGCATCATAGATTGAGGTATAGATCGGTGCCTCTGGAAAGAGGAGGTGCAACGCCTCCAGAACCCGTTCGGCACCACCATACTGATTCAGGTAATCATGGGCCAGAGCGACTCGCAGCGGCCTACCCCGCCCCGATGGGATATTCGGAGCAATGGTGCCGTTGCTTGCGGCAATGTCTGGTAAGGATGTGAGCATAACTGCCTAACGCTTCCCCTGAACCGGTAGTAGTAACGCTATAGCATAGCATATCTTCAGGGTTATGGTGTTGAGGCTACGCCCCAATCCCCACTTTTGTTGTTTTTTGGCGGCTACACCGCCAAAAAACAACAAAAAACATCTTCGGGGGCGGCTTCGCCGCCCCCAAACCCCCACCGGGAGACACAACTTCATACGCATGGGGCTACACCCCAAACCCCACCCCGCGATAAGCGGCCAAACTCGCTGCATCATCCACATCCAGCCCAAGCGTTGGCGAGGTAAGGATCGTGCAGCGCAGACCGAGCGCCGCTGCTGCTGCTTGATGCTGAAGTGCGCTATCCGAGCCAAAGCGGAAGGGTAAGCGGCATGGCAGGTGCAGCGCAAGTGCATTGGTTCCTTGGCCGTGGCGGTCGGGTACGAGCACCACATCTGTTTGCGCGAGCAACTCCAGCATGGTAGCCACATCAGCGGCGGAGAGCAGGGGCACATCGGCGGGGAGAACGAGCATTGCGGGCGCACCGCGATCCTCCAGGGTAGCGCGAGCCTGCGCGAGTGCCGCATTGAGATCCTCGGCCTGATCATGGATGATCGGTGCCCCATGCAGCGTAGCCAGATCCTGCACCTCTGGGTCACGCGTAAGCACCCAGACCTCCGCCAGCAGGCTGCTACGCAGCGCCACAAGCGTTCCCAAAACGCGTAGGAACATGGAGCGCACGAGATCTTGGCGCTCCTCTGGGGTGAGCAGATCGGACAGGCGGCTCTTGGCGCGGGCGAGTGGCTTGAGCGGGATGACCGCGTGGCAGATCATAATATCCGGCAACCCCGTGCCAATTCGAGGCTCACCCGCGCCAGATTGGCCTTCTCCTCTGGCCCGCGCATAATCGTGTCGGTAATAGCGACCCGAATACCCAACGCCGCGATCAGACTGCTGAGATCGGCATCCACCTGATCAATCACCATTCCATCGAGCAACCCGGCGTAGGCTTGGGCCACACCAAAGGCCGAGATCTCCAGATCAAGTGCCCGCATCAAGGGCACCGCCGGCCCCTTGATGGCCGCACCACCCACAATCGGGCTGACCGTGACCACCGGGGCGGGGCTGGCCAGCAGCGCCTCACGCACCCCCGGCAGAGCCAGGATCGGCCCGACGCTCACCACCGGGTTACTCGGCGCAATCAGGATGGCCTCGGCAGTCGCGATCGCCTCCAACACCCCCGGTGCAGGGGTCGCCGCCTCCACCCCGACAAAGCGCACCCCGTGTACCTGTGGTGCAGCACGGTGCTGCACCAGATACTCTTCAAAGTGCATCTCGCCCTGATCGGTGAGAATATGCGTCGGCACGGGATCATCACTCATCGGCAGAATGCGCACCGCCACCCCCAAGACGCGCCGAAACTCCTCGGCCACCTGACTCAGCGTGTGACCAGAACGGAGCAGATCGGTACGCCGGATATGCAGCGCCAGATCGCGGTCGCCCAGCTTAAACCAGCCCGGCCCGCCCAGCTTGATCAACCAAGAGAGACAGGCATCCGTATCGCCACGGATGCCCCAGCCCTGCCCCTGGTCAATCAGATCGGCCAGCGTACAGGTGACAATATCCAGATCGGGGGCGATATGCAGGCCATGCAACTGCATATCATCACCTGTATTGACCACAGCCGTGATAGATGCAGGTGGAACCACCTGCACCAAGCCCTCTAGGAAACGTGCGGCACCCACTCCACCGGCGAGGACGAGGATCATAACGCTTCCTTTAGGCAGTCAAGAAGTTGCGCAAAAGATCCTTACCCGCAGTCGTCATGATCGACTCGGGATGGAACTGCACCCCTTGGACGGGGTAAGTACGGTGGCGCAGGCCCATAATCAGGCCATCCTCAGTCCAAGCGGTAATCTCCAACTCGGCGGGCAGATCCTCACGGCGGACAATTAACGAGTGGTAGCGTGTCGCCGGGAAGCCAGCGGGCAGCCCCGCAAAGACGCCCTGGTTAGTATGGTGGATGGGCGAGATCTTCCCGTGCATCACCTGGGGAGCACGAATCACCGCGCCGCCATAGGCCGCACCGAGCGATTGATGGCCGAGGCAAACCCCCAGGATGGGGATGTGCGGGGCCAACTCGCGGATAAGTGCAACACTGATCCCGGCCTCGTTGGGCGTACAGGGGCCGGGGCTAATCACGATTCGATCCGGCTTCAGCGCGGCGACCTCAGCCACACTGAGGGCATCGTTGCGGTACACATCCACCTGGGCACCCAGTTCACACAGGTACTGGTAGAGGTTGTAGGTGAAGGAATCATAATTATCGAGCAACAGCACGCGCATGGGGCATCTCCATTGGTGTTGGGCTTTGTATGCGCTTGCAGTATAGCGGTGGCGGGCTAGGCTGGCAAGCATGGCAAGCAAATGGCAAGATGGGGTACAATAGAGATCGCAACCCTGTTCTAGTTTGTATGGTACCTAAATTATGACCCTCTTCTCAGTCGAAATGTGTGCAGGTGGTGGTGGACAAGCACTCGGCTTAGAGCAGGCTGGTTTTTCACACCAAGCTGCGATTGAGATTGATCCCCATTGTTGTGCGACTTTGCGTCTCAATCGCCCTGACTGGCATGTTGTTGAAGGTAATCTTGCAACCTTTAATGGAACTTCGTATCGGGGAGTAGACCTACTTGCAGGGGGTTTACCCTGCCCGCCCTTTTCTAAGGCAGGGAAGCAACTTGGAAACCAAGATGAACGCAACCTCTTTCCTGAAGCAGTCCGATTGGCAGATGAGATCCGCCCTCGTGCTATTATGATTGAGAATGTGCGGGGTATCCTAGACGCGATCTTTGAGGATTACCGGCGCTATATCGCTAATGAACTCCACAAACTGGGCTATCAGACCGGCTGGCGACTTCTGAATGCTTCAGATTTTGGGGTACCCCAGTTACGTCCGCGAGTCGTATTTGTGGCAATCAGAAAGGAGTTGTACGAAAATTTCTCATGGCCAGCAGGTATACAACGGCCACCAACCGTTGGTGAGACACTCTACGATTTAATGGCGGCGCGAGGTTGGATTGGTGTTGATGCTTGGCGCACACGAGCCAACGAAATCGCCCCAACAATTGTTGGTGGCTCCAAAAAGCATGGTGGCCCTGATCTTGGCCCTACGCGTGCCCGTCGTGCATGGGCAGTGCTAGGGGTTGATGGACTGGGAATCTGGGACGAGGCACCGGCACCTGATTTTGTTGGTCTGCCCCGCTTGACTGTGCGTATGGTGGCGCGTTTGCAAGGATTCCCAGATCAGTGGCAGTTTGCCGGACGCAAAACAGCAGCCTATCGGCAAGTAGGGAATGCCTTCCCTCCACCTGTGGCACAGGCAGTCGGCTCACAGTTGTATCAAGTATTGAGTATCCGACGATTACATCAAGTAAAGATCAGCTTATGAGCAATGCAAGTACAGCCTTCCTTTGTGAAGCTCGCCGCAGTTTTCATGCTGCACTACTGAGTGCGGTACTCCGTATTGATGCTGCGGGTATTCCCACAAATGCCGACAAAGATAGTCGGGTAAGTGTAGCCATTGCAAGAGGTATTATTGACATCTTGGGTAAACGAGGCCCCGGCACTCGTATGGCTGGTCAAATAGCAGGTAATCACTTCGAGATGATTTGTAAAGAATATCTCGATACTGTCTTTCCGCATCTTCAGCATTTACGCCCCGGAACATGGACAATTAGTAAAGGTGTAGGTGCAGGTCGCCTCGCCATTGCACAGTTTGACCAATATGCTCACTTGGCTGCGCTTGATAATGCGGCACGGAGCAATCCCGAACTAGCAGCAGCATTGGGCAGCGACTATTTGATCAAGCCAGATGTGGTCATTATCCGGCATCCCGAAATGGATGCTACGATTAACTCCCAAGAAATGCTAGTTGACGAAACATGCGCCCGTTTGACAAGCCTACGCAAGTGTAATAATACGCAACCCATTCTGCATGCAAGTATTTCATGTAAATGGACTCTGCGGAGTGACCGTGCGCAAAATGCACGTTCTGAAGGTCTAAATTTGGTGCGTAACCGTAAGGGACGTTTACCACACATTGCCGTAATTACGGGCGAACCAACACCAAGTCGAATTGCCTCGATTGCTCTGGGAACAGGCGATATAGACTGTGTATACCACTTTGCGCTCACAGAATTGCTATCTACAGTTAATACATTAGGTTATGTTGATGCAGAGGATCTGCTGCATACAATGATCGACGGCAAACGCTTACGAGATATTGCCGATCTTCCACTAGATTTGATTATCTAACCCATCGTAGCAAGGACGCACTATGGTTACTATCGGCATTGCTGCCGCGCTCGAACAGTTCCACCCCAACGATCTGCTCGCTCATTGCCGCTTGGCCGAGGCCCACGGATTCCGGGGGGGTGATGGCGGCGGATCACTTTCAACCCTGGGTGCCGCAACAGGGCCACAATGCCTTCGCCTACGCCTGGATGGGCGCACTCGGCGCAACAACCGGCCACCGCTTCGGCCCGGGTGTCACCTGCCCCAGTTTCCGCTACCATCCCTCCGTGATTGCCCACGCCGCCGCTACACTGGCCGCGATGTACCCCGACCGCTTCTGGTTGGGCTTGGGCAGCGGCGAAGCCCTCAATGAGAACGTGGTCGCTGGGGTGTGGCCCGATGCGCTGGTGCGCTTTGAGATGCTGCAAGAGGCGGTCGAGATCATCCAGAAGTTGCTGACCGGCAAGGAGGTGCGCTACCGAGGTCGCTACTTCCAGATGAATAAGGTGCGCATGTGGACGCTGCCGGAGCGCCCCTTGCCGATCTATATCGCCGCAACCGGCCCCCAAACCCTGCGTTGGGCCGGGCAGGTCTGTGATGGCCTGATCACCCCCGGCGCAAACCACGCTAAGTTGCGCACGATCTTGGACAATTTTGCCCAGGGTGCCCGCGCTGCGGGGAAAGATCCCGCTACTATGCCCAAACTGCTCCAACTGCACGTTTCGTGGGCAGCGACCGATGCTGAGGCGCTTCAGAACGCGCTGACCGAGTGGCCCAATGGGGGTATGAATTTCCCCAAGCAGGATGTCCGTTCCCCAGACGATTTTGCCGCCATGGCGCGCCTAGTACGGGCGGAGGATTTTGCCGGACGGGTGCTGATTACGTCCGATCTTGAGGCCCACCGTGCCCAGCTTCAGGGCTTTATTGATCTTGGCTTTACGGAGATCTACGTGCATAATGTAGGCCGCAACCAAGAGGAGTGGATTCGTGCCTATGGCGAGCATGTGCTGCCCAAGTTGAAATCGTAGAGGCGCATCGCGATGCGCCCCGATACAGCGGGGGTGCGGGGGCCTGCGGCCCCCGCAAAAAGAGGGTTTTGGTGGTGCGGTTGGCCGCTTTGCGGCCAACCGCACCACCAAAACCGTGGGTTTGGGGCGTCGCCCCAATGAAGAGATCTTCTTAGATGGAGAGATCCATGACCTTCAAACGTATCTTGATTGCTAATCGTGGTGAAATCGCCGTGCGGATTATTCGGGCCTGCCGCGAGTTGGGTATCAGTCCGGCGGTGGTCTACTCCGAGGCTGATGCGGGCGCACTGCATGTGCGGTTGGCCGATGTGGCAATGCAGATTGGCCCGCCCGCAGCGGCGCAGAGTTATTTGCGCGGCGAGAAACTGATTGCGGCAGCCCAGGCTCTGGGGGCAGAGGCGATCCACCCCGGCTATGGCTTCCTCTCGGAGAATGCAGCTTTTGCGCGTATGTGCCGCGAGGCCGGGATTGTCTTTATTGGCCCCCCCGCCGAGGCGATTGAGGCCATGGGTGGCAAGATCGGGGCGCGCCGGATTGCGGTCGAGGCCGGGGTGCCCGTCGCTCCCGGCTATGATGGGGCTGATCAGTCTGAGGCGACTCTGGCCGCTGAAGCCGAGCGTATCGGCTTTCCGCTGCTGGTCAAGGCGAGTGCCGGTGGTGGCGGAAAGGGGATGCGCGTGGTGAATAGCCTCGCCGAATTCCCCGCTGCGCTGGAGGGGGCACGCCGTGAGGCTGGAGCCGCCTTCGGTGATGCGACGGTCTTTTTGGAGCGCCTGATCCTGCGCCCGCGCCACGTCGAGATCCAGATCCTTGCCGATAGCCACGGGAATGTGGTTCACCTGGGTGAGCGTGAGTGTTCCATCCAGCGCCGCCATCAGAAGATCCTCGAAGAGTCGCCCTCGCCCGCGCTCTCGCCCGAATTGCGCAGCGCTATGGGCGCGGCCGCCGTGCGCGCTGCCCGTGCCGCTGGTTATGTCAATGCCGGAACGGTCGAGTTTGTGCTTGATCCCGAAGGCAACTACTACTTCTTGGAGATGAATACCCGCCTTCAAGTCGAGCATCCCGTTACCGAGTTGGTGACTGGGCTGGATCTGGTGCGCTTGCAGATCGCGGTTGCGGCGGGTGAGCCGTTGCCCTTCACCCAGGAGCAGGTAACCTTCCGGGGCCACGCGATTGAGGTGCGGCTTTATGCCGAAGACCCGGTCACCTTCTTGCCCGCGATTGGCAAGTTGGCGCTGCTCGATCCGCCCTTGGGGCCGGGGGTGCGCGTCGATTCGGGCCTGACCAGCGGCGATGAGGTGACGGTGCATTATGATCCGATGATCGCCAAGCTGATTGTCTCTGGCGCGGATCGTCACGCGGCGATTGATCGCCTGCGGCGTGCCCTGGATGATTATGCGGTGCTGGGGCTGACCACCAATCTGCCACTGTTGCGGGCGATTGCCGCCAACCCGGCCTTTGTGGAAGGCGCGACCCATACGGGTTTCTTGGGCGAGCAGCAGATCCACGCCGCACCACCCAAGACGCTGCCCAACCATGTGCTGGCCGCCGCTGCGGTCTGGGCGTTGCAGGCAGAAACCCAGGTTGCCCCGCGCTCGCCGTTTGAGAACCGCTGGCGCGCCGATGGTATCGAGACCCCGCTGACACTCACGTTTGGCCATGAGGAACACGCACTACGGGTGAAGCGCGCCGGAACTACCTGGCACATCCACGCAGCAGAGGCGAAGCTAACCACTCAGGTTGCGTCGCTCCGGGCCGATGAACTGATCCTCAGTTTTGAAAATGCCGAACGCGAGCGCTTCCGCATCACCCGCGATGCCGCCGGGGATCTCCTGATTGGCTGGCGCGGCGATGCCTATCGCCTCACCCGACCAGCCCCGCTCAGCGCCGACTCGGTGGGCCGCGCTGGCCACGGCCACGACGGGGCCAGCCTGACAGCGCCGATGCCGGGGACGCTGGTGAAGGTGTTGGTGAGTGAGGGCGAGACGGTGGCCGAGGGCCAACCGCTGCTCGTACTGGAAGCCATGAAGATGGAGCATACCGTCGTGGCTCCCTACGCGGGAATTGTGCGCCGTATTCCGTTCAAAGCGGGTAGTAGTGTCACCGGCGGGGCCGATCTGATTGAAGTGGAAGCCCAGGAGTCGTAAGCAGATCCCGGCGGGGGTTCGGGGGAGGCTTTGCCTCCCCCGAAGAACTCTTTTTCTCGTATGTTGGCGGCTTCACCGCCAACATACGAGAAAAAAGCAGGTTTGGGGCGCAGCCCCTTTCGTACTACAGGAGTAGGTTAAAACTTGGTACTATCTACCCGCTAGACAGCGCCCAACCTCAAGATAGAATGGTTAGAGTAGAGGGGTTCTTGTGTGTCACAGCCTGAAAGACCTTCCAAGATGGTTACTACCAAAGACCTACCGAAAGGTGCTGTTGTCGTCAAACCACGGCGCAAATCATCGGCACCCGCTGTCTTGATGCTCTTTTTCGTCTTAATTCTTGCTGGCTCCTTAACCCTGGCATGGCTGGGCTTCACGGCTCCGGCCAAGTTGGCTATCCCCCAAGAACAGATCCTTGGTCTGCTGCACGGGGGCGTGGTCAACACCTATGAAGAGACCTATGTAGATGCCTGTGTGCGCCTTGAAGGTGCCGACGGGCCTCGTGCGATTACGCGTAGTCGGCGGGTGATTACGTTTGGTGATGGCACCACGATACAAGTCGTGTTTAGTGGTGAACCAACACCAACCAATGCCTGCCCATAACTCCTTATGAGCCTGATCCTTCAGACTCTGCCCCAACTCATCAGCCTTCCAGCGCGTAGCGAAGCACAGATTTGCTACGCAATGATCACGTTGGCAACGGATGCGGGTGGGGTGGGTGCGCCGGTCAACTGGGCATTGGTGGCCGATGCCAGCCGCTCGATGCGCATTCCGATTGTGAGTGAAGAGCAGTTCCGCGAGTTGGTACGCGCCGGTGGTGCCCAAGAGGTGCTGGTAGATGGTGTGCCGGTGTGGCAGATTGCTGGCCCGGTTCCCGATGCGATCCGGGCGCAGTCGCCGAGTGCGCTCGACTATACCGTGCGGGCGCTGCATAGTGTGGTGGAGCGGCTTGATCGCCAGGATCGCTTCAGTCTGGTGGCGTGTGCCGAGCAGGCGCTGACGCTGGTGCCGAGTATGAGCGGCGAGCGGCGCGCCGAACTGGTAGCGGGTATTACCCGGCTGCACAGCCTACGTCTGGGTGAAGCGACTGATCTGTCGAGTGGAATGCGTCTGGGTCTTGCCGAACTGGCCCATGCTGCTGCGCCGGGAACGGTACGGCGCTTGATTCTGCTCACCGATGGCTTTACCGAGAATGCCGATGCGTGTATGGCGCTGGCGCGCCAAGCGGCGCAGGCCGGGGTGAGTATTAGTACGCTAGGGCTGGGTGGTGAGTTTCAGGATGATCTGCTGACCGGCCTGGCCGATGTGAGTGGCGGACGCGCCAGTTTTATGCGCCGCGCCGACCAGATCCCAGCCGCAGTCGCTGCCGAACTCGATGCGGCACGGAATGTCGTTGCCCAGGCGCTACAACTCGAACTGCACCTGCCCCAAGGGGTCGAGGTGCGCCGCGTCACGCGCATCGCGCCGAGCCTCGCGCCGCTGGAGGCGTCCGGGGATGATCCGCGTCGCCTTTTCATCCACCTGGGCGATCTGGAGCGGGAAACCCCCATACGGATCTTGCTCGAACTGCTGGCCCCGCCTACGCCACCGCGCCCCAGCCCCGATGGTGCGCGGCGGCGTCTGTGCGCGCTGCGGGCGAGTAGTGGCAATGCCGAGGTGAGCGCCGATCTGGTGGCCCACTACACCCCCACCCCTACCGCACCCCCAGCGGCGTTGCTCTATGCCGCCGGGCGCGCCACGGCCATGCGCTTGCAACGCCGCGCCCTAGAAGCCGCCAACCGGGGCGATGTGGCCAGTGCAGTCAACCTGTTACGCGCCGCCGCTGAACGCCTACACCATCTGGGGGAACCAGCATTGGCCCAGGCGGCCCTGCATGAAGCCGCAACCCTGGAAGCGACCGGCAGCACCAGTGGGGTGGGCCGCCGTGAATTGACCTACGCCACACGCCGCTTAGGGGAGCAAGAGGTTTCATGAGTACTGTTCTGGCGCTACTCGATCTGCCCGGTTTGCGCGTGGCCCTGTTGTCGGTCTCTGGCCCCCTTGCGGCGGGCTTCCCCGATGCGCTGCCGCCAATTGAGCCACTCGATCCATCTGAAGATCATCCGCTGCCTACCTACTTGCCCGTTGGTTTGCAGCCGCAGCGCATTGGCGAAGGCTACTGTGCACTCGATGCCCAGGGGCAATTGATGGTCTCGTGGATTGCCCTCGAACTCGAACCCAATGAGCCACTGCCACTCGCCTGGAACCCCGCTGATGGCCCCACCCCCACCCTACAAGCCCTCAACCTGGATGGGCGCGCCGCCGCCTTTCTGCCTGCTGCCTGGAGCGCCGTTAGCCCTGAACGCCTGCCCCTGATTGCGCTGCGTGCCAGCCCCACACGTTGCTGGTTGGTAAGTGGGCGGCTCAGTCATGTCGAGTTGGCCCGCGTCGCGGCGAGTTTGCCAAAGGAATAACATGCCCACATGGAGTATCATCATCCCCGCCCTGAACGAAGCGGCGCGGATTGGCCAGCATATCGGTGCGCTGCGAAGACTCAACCCAGAGGCTGAGATCATCGTGGTGGACGGGGGCAGTGACGATCAGACCGTGGCGCTGGCCCGTGAAGCCGGGGCGCGGGTGGTGATGAGCGAGCGCGGGCGCGGGCCACAGTGCAACGCCGGGGCAATGCAGGCGCATGGCGCGGTGCTGATCTTCCTCCATGCCGATACCGAACTTCCAGCAGATGCCTTCGCGCTGCTCGAAGCCCGCTTCAGCGATCCGCATGTGCAGATCGCCAAATTCCGCCTCAGCTTTGCTAGTGATGATCCCATCCTGGCGCTGGCAGCGCGTATGATGTGGTGGGATTCGCTGCTGACGAGTTATGGTGATCAGGGCATCGTCATTCGACGCACCTTTTTTGACGATCTGGGCGGGTTCCCGGATTGGCCGCTCTTTGAAGATGTGCGTCTCTTCGAGTTAGCCCGCGCCCGTACTTCTGTCCATGTCATCCCCACCCAGGTGATCACCTCGGCGCGCCGCTTTAACGCCAATGGCACGATCCCCCAACTGCTCCACGATCTGTGGCTCTGGCTACAATACCTGATCGGGGTTCCCCCTTCTGAACTGGCGCACCGCTATGAGCAGGGGCCAGTTTTTGGGTAGCCATTGCCTAAGCCTTAGTAATCAAGCCTTTCCACCATAACCAACCCGCAGGGGGTAAAATAGAGCATGCCCTACAGCGTCGTATGGCAGTTACTGGAAAGGCTGGTGTATGAAGACGATCCTCGTTCCTCTTGATGGTTCGCCCTTTGGCGAATATGCCCTGCCAACCGCCTTGGCAATGGCGCGGCACCTCTCAGCCACTCTCCATCTCATTCATGTGCATGAGATGGTCGCCAATACTCTCTCACCCGCTGGTACGCCCTTCTTCGATCCCGATGTTGATCTCGCACTCTGCAACCACGAGCAGGCATACCTGGCCAGTGTCGCCGAGCGTATTGCCTCGGTCTGGGATGGGCCAGTGGAGCATAGCGTTCTGCGTGGGGTCGTCGCCGATGTGATCTGTAGCCATGCCCACGAGGTAGATGCCGGAATGATCGTGCTGAGTACCCACGGGCGGGGTGGCTTGGCCCGCGCATGGTTGGGCAGTGTTGCGGATCGGGTCATTCGGCAATCCCAGATGCCTACTTTGGCAATCCATCCTACCGATACCCCCCCGCAACTCGATCAGCCCTTCCCCTTCACCCACATCTTGATCCCGCTTGACGGTACGCCCCTGGCCGAACATGCCATCGGGGTTGTCTTGGAGATGTGCGGGCCGCACCCGATCCACCTCGATCTGGTACGCGTGGTGGAGCCGATTGTCCACGGGTTTACGCTGAGTGGGATCGAACCGAGTATTGATGTAGATGCACAGGAGCGCGCATGGCAGCAGGCAACGCTCTACCTTGATGACCTCGCCCACCCCCTACGCGAACAGGGCCATGTGGTGATGACCTATGCCCCCGTTGGGCATCTGGCTAATGCGATCCTCGAACGCGCCGAAATGGATGGCGTGGCCCTGATTGCCATGACCACCCACGGACGACGCGGTATGGCGCGCATGTTTATGGGCAGCGTCGCCGATAAGGTGTTGCGGAGTACCACCCTTCCGCTCTTGATCTATCGCCCGCCGGTAGAGTAGTGGAGGTTCGGGGGAGGCATCGCCCCAAACCTGCTTTTTTTTGTGCTTTTGGCGGCGAAGCCGCCAAAAGCACAGAAAAAAGTTCTTCGGGGCGGCGAAGCTGCCCCTATCTTACCCCACCGCTTGCGCGATCAGATGCGCGATCACATCGGCCTGATTGAGCGCCACGTCAACTCCCATCGCCGGGGTGAACATCCACGTATTGTGCGGGTTGTTCACTCTGGCAACGGCACGCGGCACATTGAAGGCGAAGCGGGCGAGGCTGGTGATCACCAAGTTGGTCTCGTCTGCGCCGGTGACAGCCGCGACAACATCGGCGACGCGCACCCCAGCCGCTTCGAGGATCTGTGGATCAGTCCCGTCACCAAGAATGACGTGCGCCGCCGGAGCCGAGCGCCGCAGCAGATCTTGGGCCTCGTCGCGACGCTCAACCACGGTGACATGGTGTTTGTGATCGAGGAGCAGGCTGGCGAGGTAGGAGCCAACTTGCCCGCCACCAATAATGAGCATGCGCATTGGCGTCTCCTTCATGTTCAATGGCGCAACTGCGCCGCCACCCGCCCTAGTGTCGCACTAATCACGGTCAGGTGCAGAAGATCGCCCGCCTCGATCAGTGTCCCCGGTTGGGGCAGGAAGGTCTTACCGTTGCGGCTGATTGCCACTACCTGACTCTCGCCGGGGTGGCTGAGGCGGCTGATCGGCTGCCCGACCAACAACGGCGGGGCGCTCGCGGCCACAATTTCCACCTGATCCCCCACACTGGCTACCGGATCAAGTTCCGAGTAACTGAGCAGTTCGCTGATGCGGTTGATCGTCCATGCCGTTGTCGTGACCGTCTGGATGCCCAAACGGTGGTAAATTTCGGCCTTGGGCGGATCATAGACTCGCGCTACCACCCGTGGCACCCGAAAGATCAGCCGCGCCAAGCGCGCCACCACAATGTTCACGTCATCGCTTGTAGTGACCGCCACCAGTGCGTCGCTGCGCTCGATCTGGGCTTCGAGCAAAACCTGGCGATCCAGCACGTCCCCGACGATCATGCGCCCATGGAATCCCGGCGCGAGGCGGGCAAAGCCGGAAGGATCGCTATCTACAATGGTGATCTCGTGGCCATGCAGGCTGAGATGTTGCACCAACCCCGCACCAACTCGGCCACAGCCAAGGATGATGATACGCATACAATGCTCCTTGTATCTTGGCGTTCGGTTGTGGTACACCCTATCTACCGCAGAGGACACAGAGGTACGCAGAGGGATGGGTTTTACGCTACCTGTGGGGTACAACCCCTGGTTCTTCCTCTGCGTTCCTCTGCGTCCTCTGCGGTCAACAACTGGGGCGCAAGAGAACGCTTAACCGAATGACTATGAGGCTTCGCCTCCCCCAAACCCCCGCCGGGAGGCGTAACTATGCACGCCCAACCGCCTTCCGTATCTCATCAGCAATCAGCAACACCGGCACACAGGCCAGCAGCAGCAACCAACTACTGGCGGGCAGCGCCGCTGTTCCAAAGATCCACTGCAACCATGGGACGTAGGAGATCGCAAAAATTAACAGAATCTCGATCCCAATACCGATCCAGATCAGTCGGTTGGTGAAGGGGTTGATCGCTAGGATCGAGGCGCGTTCGGTGCGCTGGGCAAACAGATTGCCGATCTGTGTGGCCACGATGGCCGCCAAGGTCGCGGTGGTCGCCACCTGATAGATGTGGCCATCGGCGGGCAGATCGAGCCACTGACCGGCATAGCCCTGGCTCCAGTAGATGCTGAAGAAGACCAGCATCGCCACTGCGCCCTGGATCATCCCCAGGAAGGCCAGCGCCCGCACGAGCAAGCCCCGGCTGATGATGTGGTCGCTACGCCGCCGGGGTGGCCGCGCCATGAGGCCCGGTTCGGGGCGCTCGGCTCCGAGGCCCAGCGCAGGCACCATGTCGGTACCCAAGTCAATCGCCAAGATCTGCATCACCGTCAGTGCCAGCGGGATGCGTCCACCCGTAAGTGCGAAGAGCACAAACGGCACCGCCTCCGGCACGTTGCTGGTGAAGATGTAACTAACGAACTTGCGGATGTTGGCGTAGACCGCCCGCCCCTCTTCAATCGCATGCACAATCGTGGCGAAATTGTCATCGGTGAGGATCATATCTGCCGACTCACGTGCCACATCGGTTCCCGATCTGCCCATGGCCACCCCGATGTCAGCCTGCTTGAGTGCGGGCGCATCATTCACCCCGTCACCCGTCACCGCCACCACCTTGCCGAGCTGTTGCAGGGCATTCACGATACGCAACTTCTGTTCCGGGGCCACCCGTGCAAAGACCACCTCATCCTGAAGGGCATCAGCCAGGGCACGCTCATCAAGCTGGGCTAACTCGCTGCCGCTGATCATACGCGGCTGGGGACTAGCGACGATATGGAGACGCTGGGCAATCGTCGTGGCGGTCAGGCCATCATCGCCGGTAATCATGATGATACGAATACCGGCCTGATGGCACTGCGCCACCGCTGCCGCCACTTCAGGGCGGGGAGGATCGTACATGGCGATCAGGCCCAGAAAGGTCAGATCGGCCTCGATTGCGGCGGCACTGCTCAGATCGCAGTTGGAAGCCAGATCGCGCTGCGCCACCCCCAACACGCGCAGGCCACTACGGGCCAACCCGTCCTTGATCGTGGTCATCTCGTCCAGCAATGCGGCATCGAGTGGACGGAGTGCGCCGTTCATGCGTAGCGCCACACAGTGCGCCAGCACCTCGTTGGGGGCACCCTTCACATAGACCACGCGCTGGCCTGGTTGGTGGATACTGCTCATCATCTTGCGGCGCGACTCGAAGGGAATCTCGTGGATGCGCGGGGCGTGTTGCAGCTCGGCCTCCAAATCCAGCCCCGCCTTGCGCGCCGCGACCAGCAGTGCCGCCTCGGTCGGATCGCCCAGAATCGTCCAGTCATACTCGCCATTCGGTGCCAGCAGGCGTGCATCGTTACACAGCGCAGCCGCACGCAGCAACGCCGTGAGATCATCATCATGCGCCACCGGCTGGCCATCAACCACAATCGCCCCGACGGGGGCATAGCCGCCGCCCTGCACCTCAAACATCCGCCCGGCAGCCCAGATCTGGCGCACCGTCATCGCATTTTGGGTCAGCGTGCCGGTCTTATCGGTACAGATCACCTCGGTACAACCCAGCGTCTCCACCGCCGAGAGCCGCTTGACCAGCGCGTTGCGCCGCGCCATACGCTGCACCCCAATCGCCAAAGCCAGCGTCACGGTGGGCAGCAAGCCTTCAGGCACAAACGCGACGATCATGCCCATGGCGAAGATAAGACTCTCGGCCAGATTGACTCTGGCCACACCCACCGCCAACACAAAGAAGATCACCCCCATACTCACCGCAATCACCGTCACTACACGGGTAAGCTGGGCCAGTTCTTGTTGCAACGGGCTTGGCGTCTCAGCAATCCCCTCGGTGAGCTGGGCAATCTGGCCAAAGGCACTCCGCGCACCCGTCGCAAAAACGAGTGCCTTGGCCGTTCCGGCCACCACCGTGGTACCCGTAAAGACCAGATTGGGCAACGCGGCACGTTCACTCGTCGTCTCCGCATAGGCTTCGCAGTGCTTGGGCACCGGGCGCGACTCGCCAGTAAGCGTGGCCTGATCCACCCGCAATTCCGCCGCTTCGATCAAACGGCCATCAGCGGCAATCAGATCGCCCTCGGCCAACACCAGCAGATCGCCGGGAACCAGCGTCTCACGTGGCACCTCCTGCACCACGCCATCGCGCAGCACTCGTGCCTGGGCGGGCAGCAATGCCCGCAGCGCAGCCGCAGCCCGTTCGGCACGAAACTCCTGCCAGAAGCTAAACAGGCCATTGATCAGATTGACCGCCCAGATCGCAATCGCCAGTTGCGGCATCTGAGCGATAAAGCCGATGATCCCACCCACCCAGAGCAGCAGCGCCATGAGGTGGGTAAAATTGGCCAAAAAGACCCACAGCAACGGTTTGGAGGCTTGCGTAGGCAGGCGATTCGGGCCATAGATCAACAACCGCGCCTCGGCCTCGTGCGTCGCAAGGCCCGTTGGCCCGGTTTCCATCGCGATCAATGCGTCGGCCGTAGCGAGACGATACATCTCACCCCAGTCGGCGGTGGCATGATCGAACCGATTTAGTGTTGACATAGCGCTACGTCGTGATCAGCGACGCATAGAGAAGATCAGGCCAGATCCCCCCGCGCATCGGCCTGCACCAACAGGTGGCGCACCTCGTCATCACTCACCTGATGGAAATCCTCATACCAGAACCCCAGCGCCCCAAAGGCAACCGGCGCGATCACAAAGACCAGATCATCAGCAATGTCACCCAACTCTTGCACCGTACTGAGCGGAATAACCGGCGCGGCCACCACCACCCGCGCCGCCTGCTGCGCCCGCACCAGATCTACCGCTGCGCGCATCGTCGCCCCGGTGGCAATCCCATCATCCACGAGGATGACCGTGCGCCCAGCCACCACCGGGGGCGGACGGTCGCCCCGGTAGGCAGCACGCCGACGGGCTAACTCCTGAGCCTCGCGGGTAACGACTTGCTGGATGACCGCAACCGGGATTTGGTGGGTAGCGATCACATCGGGGTTAAGCACCTGTACGCCACCCTCACCAATCGCCCCTAGCGCCAACTCCTTCTGGTACGGTACCCCCAACTTGCGCACCAGAGCCAGATCCAAGGGGGCGCGCAGCGCAGAGGCAACCTCGAACGCCACCGGTACACCACCGCGTGGCAGCGCCAAGACAAGTGTATCCTTATGGCCTGCATAAGCCGTCAGACATGCTGCGAGCGCCCGGCCCGCAGTGGTACGGTTGGCGAAGCGTTGGTCGCTGCCACCATGAAACGTATGCTGTTGCTTTTTCATCGCGCCGCCCCTTGGGTTCATACCCGCAGATCACGCGAGACTTTGAGAGGAGATGTTGTTGATGAAGTCGGTCACTACTATCCAAGTATAGCACCCGTATGCGCTAACTTGCGGGAATATGCCGCTACGGAGAGTAGCTACATCTTCGCCCCTGATGCGGCGATGGTACAATAATATGGCGCGGTGGCTTCGACAAGCTCAGCCACCGCGCCGCTGGCGCTGGCTGAGCTTGTCGAAGCCAGATAGGTTTACGATCACAGGAGCCACCATGCTGACTATTGATCAGATCATCATCTATATGGAACACGAAATCGCCCACAAACGCTTAGAGGGGCGACGCGAAGAGTTGCGCCAGATCCAGTATGCGGCGGGCTTGCTGATGCATGCCGCCGATAGTGCGGGCGACAAAGAGAATGCGCGGCGCTTCCGCTTGGTGGCCGCGCAGGCCGCCAATGTGCGTGAGGAGATGGATTGATGAGCCTCGCCGTCACGCTCGCCCACATCCAAGCCGCTCGGCGCACACTGCGCGACCATATTATTGCCACGCCAATCCTACCGGCGGGACGGCTCTCAACAGAACTCGGGGCGGCGATCTGGTATAAGGCGGAGAACACCCAACATAGCGGCTCCTTCAAGATCCGAGGGGCCTACAACACCATCGCCCACATGAGTGCCGAGGAGCGCGCCCATGGCGTCATCGCGCCATCGGCGGGCAACCACGCCCAGGGCGTGGCGATGGCGGCGCAGTTGCTGGGAGTACGGGCGACCATCGTGATGCCCGAACGCGCCCCACTGACCAAAGTCGTGGCCACGCGGCGCTTAGGCGCAGAAGTGGTGCTACACGGGGCCAGTTTCGATGATGCGGTGGCCCATGCGCGCCACCTGCAAGCCGAGCGCGGCCTAACCTACCTGCACGCCTTTGATCATCCCCAGGTGATTGCAGGCCAAGGAACGATTGGCCTAGAATTGGTTGAGGCGCTGCCCGACATGGATCTGCTAGTGGTGCCGATTGGCGGCGGCGGACTGATCAGCGGGATTGCGGTGGCGGTCAAGGCGCTCTGCCCCGACGTGCGCATTGTCGGTGTGCAGGCCGCCGAATGTGCCGCTGTCCCGGCATCTTTGGCTGCCGGGCAACCCGTAAGTGCCAGTGCCGCCAACACCATCGCCGACGGCATCGCCGTCAAGCGCCCCGGCGACCTGACCTTGCCGATCATCCGCGAGTTGGTGGATACGGTCGTCACCGTCGAGGAGGATGAGATCGTCTTGGCGATTGCGCATGTGGTACAGAACAGCCGCCTAGTCGTCGAAGGAGCCGGAGCCGCCGGGGTGGCCGCGCTACTGGCCAACAAGGTGGGGCTACGCCCGAACGAGACCGTGGCGGTGGTACTGGGCGGTGGCAACATTGACGCCACGCTGCTCACCCGTGTGGTACAGACGGCCCTAGTTCACCAGGGGCGCTACCTGCTACTGCGCACCATCGTCGAGGATTGGCCGGGCCATCTGGCGCGCCTGATCGCCCATGTAGCCACAGCGGGAGCCAACGTGGTCGAGGTCTTCCACCGCCGTGCCGAGTGGCATTTGCCCGTCACCAAGGTGGGGGTAGAATTGGTGCTAGAGGTACGTGGCGAAGACCACGCCCAGACGGTGATCAGCCACCTGCATGAAGCTGGGTATGTGTGTCAGCGCGGGGTGGTAGAGTTTTAGTATTTCAGGAAACCCAAAACGATGATCTTCCAGCGCCTACGCCAATTTCGCGGGGTTGAATTTCAACTCCTCGTCACCGTGCTGCTCTTCTTTGCTGCGGGCTACCTCCTAGTGGTGACGGCCACCCGGCAGCAAGCCTTTGTCGCCAGTGTGCCGGGAGTCCTGAGCATCCTGTGGCCCTCGACCCTGCCGCTGCTGCTCTTCATCGGCGTCTCGGTGGGGCTAAGTTTCCACAGTCCCAATGCCGATCAAATACTACTGCCACTCGTCGCACTATTGGCCGGGTTCAGCCTCATGCTCACGGCACGCCTCGAACCGAGTCTCAACCAGATCTACTTCTGCGACATCTACAACCGAGCGGGCGAAGTGGTGGGCAGCGGGCCATGTTACGAAGGCGTAGCCGCCAAACAGAGCCTGTGGGTAACCATGGGAGTGATCATCCTTGCGGTGATGCTCTTTGTGCCCTGGGATCGCCTCCTCATCCGCACGATGCGCCTCTCCCTGATAGATTTCCTCGATCATCACCGCTACATCTGGCTAGGGCTAGGGCTGCTGCTCATCTTCGCCACCTTCATCTTCGGCGTTGACCCCAACGGCAGCGGCGTCAAGGTCTGGTTCAACTTCGGCGCATTCCTCTTCCAACCCTCGGAACTGCTCAAGATCATCCTGGTCATCTTCATGGCCTCATACCTCAACGAACACCGCGAGGTCGTCGCATCCGGCTCCGGCTACCGACTTGGGCCACTCACCCTACCACCGCTGCCCTACCTCGTACCGATCATCGGCATGTGGGGCATCGCCATGGCCACCATCGTCTTCCAGCGCGATCTCGGCGCAGCACTGCTCCTCTTCGGCGTCTTCCTGGCCATGCTCTACGCCGCCACCTCCCGTGGCCTCTACGTTCTGGTAGCGGTACTCGCCTTCGCCATCGGAGCCTACGTCCTCTACCAGTTCCTCCCGGTCGTGTCGCTGCGCGTCTCGATCTGGCTCGATCCATGGTCGGTGGCGCAGGGCTACGGCTACCAGATCGTCCAAGCCATCTACGCCCTCTCCTCCGGCGGCATCTTCGGCACCGGGCTAGGTATGGGCGTACCGGCGATTGTGCCCGCCATCCACACCGACTTCATCTTCACCGCCGTAGGTGAAGAACTGGGCCTCGCAGGCACCCTGGCCGTCCTCATCGCCTATGTACTGCTCATCTTCCGAGGCTTCCACATCGCACTGGCCATCCCCGGACGCTTCCGAGGCTTTGAGCAACTGCTGGCCGTCGGCCTCACCACCATCATCGCCGTCCAGACAATCATCATCCTCGGCGGCAACCTACGGCTCATCCCACTCACCGGCATCACCCTACCCTTCATCTCCTATGGCGGCTCCTCGGTGCTGATCAACTTCCTAGTGGTGGGCTTGTTGATGCGCATCTCAGCCGGAACGCGGCGGGGGTAGGGGACACTCTGATGTAGTGTATTTACAGTGCTGAATAGGAATCTACCCAAAGCAATTCGGAGGATTCGGTGACAGATCCCAAAAGTGGTCGCAGTAGCCTACTCTTCGACAAACCAATTAATACCGTAAAACTCATCTTATTGTGTTTTACGATGATTTCTTCACTCGTATTTTTTACTATTTGGTTTTCTGGCCAGCAACGAAGTGTCTTTATTGATGTGGGAGAGTATTTTTTCTCTCCCTTTCTTGAAAATTTTCATGATTACGAGACTGCAACAGCAGATGAGGGCACATTTACATTCCAGTGGAGCCGTGCTGTATCGAGTATCGCACTACCTCAAGCAGCGGCCCAAGAGGTGTGGATTATACGGTTACGTTTGCACCAGCGAAGTAACTCAGCACCTAAAAGTAGCACACTCTCTATAGACCATACTGAAATAGCGATCCCACCGCAACCAGGCACACGAATATATCACTTTTTTGCCACAAATACCAATAAAATCATCATCAAAAGTGATTTATCAAACATAGACAACAATATAGATGACAGACTTTTATCACAAAAAGGATTGGCAATTGACTTTCTGGATGGATATTCAATATACAGCAATCAACTTCCCAGAGTTGATATTATTTTATTCATTGTAACAATCAGCCTTTTTATTACTGTAGTTGTTTTTTATCTGAATTTATCAATTTTAGACAGTATCACTATAACACTCGGATTTACAGCATTCTTATGCTTGTTACTCTATTACTATTTTGAATTTGTTGTGTTAGCAATTGAAAATACGATTACCGTTGCCGGATTGTTAATTTTTTTAAGTTTTTTCATCAATAAATTATTGTCAAATTTTGTAGGAGAAAATTCAAAATTCATAACAGGATGTGTTTTGGTATGGCTTTTGTTCGGATTTATCGGTATATTATATCCAGGATACACACCAACTGATATATTTTTTCATGTTCACAGATTAGATGACACTTTAGTTGGCAATTTATTCATGGTTGCCTCAGGGCAAGGCCAAACATACCCTTACCCTGCTGGAATATACATAGTGGCTATGCCTATATTATTGATATTTTCAGATTTCAGATGGTATTTACAGTCTTATGGGTTACTTGCAAGTATACTAGCACCTATAATTTTATCAATCTTCCTATATCGGCAAAAATATCCTTCCAAAATTATTCGGCTACACTTTTTAATTTATATTATCATGCCCGCTGGATTTCTTTTAAATGCACAGTCTCCGCTTGCACAGAATGTCGGTGGATTTTTTAGTACTTGTTATTTTACGTATTTATTTTACAGTATATCAAGAGACGATGAAGAACGCGATTTACAGCTTGATACTCCAAGAATCAACAGGGTACTCGTTCTTGTATTATTGGCATTTATGACCAGTGTGGGTCATTTCGGGGTTTTTCTTAATACTCTTTTGATGATGACCATCATTCTTCTGACCGACCCCAGATATGTTATAAAGTACAAAATATATTTCTCATCTTGGGCAATAGCGTTAGTGACTAGCTTTATTTTGTATTACAGTGCTTATATTCCCCTCTTCTTAGAACAAACGGGAAATCTGACCGCAAAAGATTCAGATCCTTCTTTG
>NZ_GL501404.1:457750-472341 GCF_000152145.1 Oscillochloris trichoides DG-6 | reverse complement strand
CAGATTTGTGTATGTTCTATTTGCCATTCTCGGATTAATCTATCTTTTATCGCGTGAAGGACGAGATAGACCACAAAATTTACACCTTGCCAAACTTACTGGATCTCTACTTATGACATCGGGAGCACTGCTTATTGCTACGGTTACGATCTTCTTTAACCCAACCCGGTATGTGATTTTTGCTTATCCGGCAATAACATTGTTGTCTGCAATGTTTTTTAGCAGATTAAGCCAGCATACTATGGGTAGAATTTTCGTAAGGATAATGCTACTCCTAACATTCACCTCCACGTTGTCACAATGGATGGGTATATTTGCGCTGCATAGCCGAGATAAATTTTTAAGGTAGGCGCTACTGGCAATTCAGTAGCGCTGTTACCCTATCTCCTCAGCCCCCCAAACTGCACCCCCACCCCGCGCTGATCGCTCTGCTGCGGATCTTCAGCGGCGGGAACCCAGGCTTGATTGCTGATGCGGAGCAGCATGGTACCGTGCTGCGTTGGCACCACACGGGCCGGATCAAGCTCCAGCGCATAATCGTTGGGCACCGAACCCACCGGGGTACAGCCTAGCTCTACTACAGAACTGCTCACCTCCGGCCAGACTCCATCTTCAGCTTGGGCACTGAAACAGACCGTGGCTGGCCCCAGATGCGCCGGGCGTTTTCCGGCGGCAAGGTTGACCCACACCGTCTGGCGGGTGGCCCCCAATGGCCACGCCAGCCGCAGGATGGCATCGCCGTTCGTCCATGCATACTGGCTGCCATCGGCACGCACTTCGGGTAGGTGGAAACCACTCACTTGGGCGGCAAAATCCTGCGCACTGATCGGCAGATCCTGGCTGGCCAGTGTGCCGGTTTCGCCTGGTTCCAAGCGATAGATCTGGAACGGTAAGCGAAGTTGGGCCACATTGCGCGGCTTCTGGTTGGTAAGTTGCTCAAATTCGGGTAGATCAAGCTCAAATCCGCCCACCGGCTCCAGCCGGTAGCCCGGTAGGGCAAAGTTGGCCCCGCTCGCACTCAGCACGAGGTAGACCGAATGGCCCGCGCTGCGCCATACCTCAACCTGCGCTGCCAAGGCTTCGGCATAACTCCCAGGGCGACTACTCTTTACCGTGAAGGCATCGAGACCAAAGGCATAGCGTAACGGCGTCGCCAACATATCCGGCACATCACGCGCCTGCGCATAGATCGGCGCACCGCCACGCAGAAGAAGTACATCCTGGCCCGGTGTGAAGCGCTGCGCCACCGCCGCAACCTGTTCCACCGCGCCCGCATACTCGGTATGGCGGTAGATCGGCTGGTTGGTGACGAGCAAAAAGAGGATCTGCACACCCGCCAAGCCCCAGGCCAAACCGCGCCCCATCCAGCCGAACTGCCGCGCAAGCAGCACCAGTGCATAGCCCATCCCCAAACAGAAGGCCGGGTAGGCAATCGGGACAAACCGGCGCAGAATGTAGATATAGTGCTGATCCGAGGTGCCATACGTCTGGCGCACATAGAAGAAAGTGCCAATAAAGGCCACCGTCAGAAAGAGCCAACTGGCCCGCGTCAGGCCACGCCGCCACCAGAGTGCATAACCCACCACCCCCAGAATGAGACCGAGCGGTGAGAGATACCAGCCCACACGCACCAGATTCGCCAGTGGAATCATGTACTTATCGTTGATCGGCGCAGGGGTAGAGGTGAGCGTCGCCGGATCAACCGTAAGTCGCTGCCACCAGTTCATCTCGGCATACTCGTTGTACCAGAGGCTCACCGGTAGGCGGATGGGCGCACCCACATAGCCTTGCAGACGCAGCCAGTTGAGGCTCTGCGCACTGAACGGGCCTTGCCAGGGGCCACGCTCCTGGGCTAGCCGTTCGCGCTGGAGTGCCGTTGCCGCCAGATCGGGTTGGGCAAACCAGTATGGCCCCGACTGCATCACCACCCCGGCAACAGTCCGCGCCTCATCCAGCCCCATCCAGCCCGCCCGCACATCAGCGGCAACCAGAGCCGGGTCGCGGCTGAGGGGATCATTCCAGCCGCCCCGCGTATTAAAGAGCAGATCGCTATCCAGAATCGCTGGCCGCAACAGGTAGGCATAGGCAGCCAGCAACAGGACTCCCACACTCAGCCCGTGGAGGAACATGCGGCGGCGGGCTACGAGCAGGGCTTCGAGACGGCGGAGGAGGTCGCTGCGCCAGCGCAGCAGGAAGAGCGCCGCCAACCCCACCAGCAGCATCCCCACCTCCATGCCAATCCGGCGCGGGCTGGCCAAGCCACTCCCCTTAGCCGTCAGATAGACCTCGCGCACTTCAGGGGTCAGAAAGGGCAGACTCAAGAAGCCGATCAGTGCCCATTCGCGCAGCCGGTCATAGCCGGTATCGAAGAGGTAGGCACGGGCGATGAAGGCCAGATGCAAACCCGCATGGAGCAACATCGCGCCCAAGCCCAGGCTAATCAGCATCTGGGTGCGGCCCCAACGCCGACTGAGCCAGCAGTAAAGCAGGTAGGCCAAAACCGGCCCCAGCAAAAAGAAATCCAGCCGCGCCAGCGCCACTTGGCCAATCGCAATCCCCGCCATCAGCGCAGCCAGCCGATTCGGCTGTGCGTCATCACTTTCGGCCTTGGCAAAAAAATAGAGCCCAGCCCAGATCAGAAACTGCGTGGTCGTTTCGGCGGTCGAGTAGCGCCCAAACCAGACCTGCACCCCATTGATGACCAGGAAGAGGAACGCCAGCCCTCCCACCCACGGCCCACCCAAGCGGCGGCCGAGCATGGCCATACTCCACGCCCCCAACATCCCCAGCAGGCCGGTGGCAAAGAGGCCCAGCGTTGGCCCGCCCAACGCCATCAGCAAGCCGATCCATGCCGGGAAGAGGTGCAACCCCTGCGGCACCACCCGCCCCTGGGCCGCCTCGCCCTCATACACAAAGAAGCCCGCCGCCCGCAGGCGCGTGGCAATGTAACGATCCTTGGGTTGGCTGATCAGGAAGTTGGAGAAGGCTTGTTGGGCTGGCCCCGCGATCATCGGATCGGAGTCGTTCATGCTGCGCCCAATCTCCGCCAGCAGCGGATCATGCTGAATCAGCGCACCAGTACGCGCAATCGCAAAGCCTGTGTTTGCATACACACCCGCATCGCGCACACCTAGGATGACCTCAAAGGGACGCGCTACCAACAGCAAGCCCACAAGCCCGATCAGTGCAAAGACGAGCAGTTCCCATGGGAAAACTTTGCGTCTCTGCGTCTTTGCGTTAAAATCTGGAGCATAGTTCCACCACCACAGCCCAACCACAAGACTCAGCGTGATCGCCCCATGCAACCAGAGCGCAAAAATACCCACCTCGGCCAGCACCAACGCCAACCAGCCACTCCAAAGAGCAGAGATCACCACCCGTTCGTAGTGGCGTTCTAAGAGATCTGTGCCCGATGCATGCAGCGCCCGTGCAATCGCCCATCCGGGTACGTAGAACAGCAACGGTGCGGTGAGGATCATGATCACCAATGTGCGTAGCATAACCTGTTTCTATCTTTATGTCGCTCTGCAAAAGGATTTCGTTAGCGCGAAAAAGTTCTGGGATGCGCCGCATGGCTTCGACAAGCTCAGCCAGCGACGCGGTGGCTGAACTTGTCGAAGCCATGCGCCACAACGGGGTGTAATGTAATGGTTATATTAGCGTTAATATACTATAATATACTAACGTCACCGCCGACTATGCGCCGCTTGGCCCAGAGTAGAGAAGCATGTATATCTGGAAATCCCTCAGCCTGAAACTCATCATCGCCTTCCTCCTCGTCGCAGGCGGATCAATAGTTGTCGTGAGCCTCATTCAGTCCCAACAGGTCGCCAAAGCACTCTTGTCCGACACCGGGCATCTGCTGCATACCAGTGCGGTTGCTGAGGCGCGTTTGATCGGTAGCAGCATTGATACCCAGATCATGCGGCTACATGATATTTCGATTGATGATCTCTTGGCCGAAGAAGTTGCCCTCCAAGAGACTCGTTACCCCCGGAATAATGCCGCCGCATTGCGCCAGATCGAGACCGAAGATGCCCACTGGCGCACGGCCCATGCCAATGACCCGCTGGTCGTTCGGGTAGTTGACAGCCCACTTGCCAGCCACTTCCGCTCCCATGTGCGCACGGATTACAATATGGTCGAGTTGATGTTTACCGACCGGCGCGGGGCGCTGATTACTTCCAATGTGCGCACCAGCGACTATTACCAAGCCGATGAGGAGTGGTGGCAACAGGCGGCGAAAAATAAGATCTTTGTGAGTAACCCCGATGTTGATCAGAGTAGCGGTGCGTTCAGTATCATTATTGCCATTGCGGTCTATCATCCTGATACGGGTGCCTTCTTGGGCGTGCTCCGTTCGACCTATAACACCGATACGTTTACCAGGCAGTTAGGCGAAAATCACTTTAGCAAAAATGCCCACGCCAATCTCATTGTCAATAATGCGATTATTGAAGCCGAAGGGGATCGCTATACCGAAATGACCCCCGCTGATCAAGAGACGGTACAGAGTGCCAGAGAGGTCACCTACCTCCTTGCATCCTACGAGGGCAAGCCGAGCTTGATCACGCTCGCCCCGGTTGTTATCAAGAATCACCGTGTGAACCTGGATTGGACAGTCATCCTCTCCCAAGATAGTGCCGAAGCACTCGCACCTGTCCTCAGCGCCCAGATTAGTGCCTTCATCACCGCACTGATCGTGTTGGCCGCAGCGGCAGTGCTGGCCACCGCTGGTGCCGAGTTGCTCATTAGCCCCATTCGGCGCATTACCGCAGTAGCCGAAGAGATCGCCGCCGGTGATCTGAGTAAGCGTGTGGGCCGCTATAGCAATGATGAGATCGGGCGCATGGCGCGCAGCTTCGATATGATGTCCGAGACGCTCCAAGAGCGTATCCATGCCGAAGAGGTTGCGCAGGCTGAACGCATCCAGATGCAGCAGGAGATGATTGATGCCCAGGATCGCCGCATCGAGGAACTGACTGCCCCCGCCATCCCACTTGGCCACGGCATCCTCTTGCTGCCTCTGATCGGTTCGATTGACCAGCGCCGTGCCGAACGGGTGCTCCAGACGATTCTGGCCGATGTGCATGCCCGTCGTGCCAGCAAACTCATCCTTGATATGAGTGGCCTGCGTATAGTTGATCGTGAAGTGATGAGTGTGCTCCTGCGTGCCGCCGCCGGAGCGAGTCTGCTCGGCGCTCGCGTTATCTTTGTGGGTATCCGTAGCCAAACCGCCCAGACACTGGTTGATCTGGATGTCAGCCTGGGTGATATGACGATCTATGCCAGCCTCCATGATGCCCTGGATGCCGAACGCTAACCCTCATCCAATCAAGATCTGCTCTTCAGGGTAGCTGATCAACTGGGGTCGTCCGGGTTGGGCCAAGGCGATGATGATCGTTAAGGCCCCCAGACGGCCCCAGAACATGACTAGGATGATCACCATCTGGCCAAAGAGGTTCAATTGGCTGGTAAAGTTGAGCGTCAACCCGCAGGTGGCAAAGGCTGATACGACCTCGAAGACAGCGGCATCCATCGTAACGCCTTTGTGGGTGATCAGGATCAGCCAAGTGGCGAGGAGTACCACAAAGAGTGAGATGGTGAGTACCGCCGCTGCCCGCCGCGCTGTACCCGTGGCTAATGAGCGCCCCCCAAATTGTGGAGTGGGTAAGCCACGTGCAAAACCCCAGAGCGAGATAGTCAGAATGGCGAAGGTGCCGGTCGTAATCCCACCTCCCATCGAGGCCGGTGGGCAGCCGATGAACATGAGTGTGATCATCAGCAACTGGCTGGGTGGAGTCAGATCGGAGAAGTCGGCAATCCCGGCAAACCCGGCGGTACGCGCCGAAACCGACTGAAAGAGGGTGATCAGCAATTGCCGACTCAGCGGCTCGTCGCGCAGTGCGCCCACATCCACCCGCCGCTCGGCCACGAAGAAGCCCACCATCCCACTGATCACCAGAAACGTGACCACGATCAGGGTTATGCGTGTGTGTAGCGAAAGCCGCCGCTCACGGTAGTAGATCAAGAGATCGGTAATCACGGGAATCCCTAACCCCCCGATGAAGATCAGGCTGCCCAAGATAATGAGCGAGAGGTTATCACGCGGGATACCTTCAGGAAAGCCGGGGGTGCCGGTGAAGAGATCAAACCCCGCATTGCAGAAGGATGAGACGGCGTGAAAGAGGGCAAAGAATGCCGCTTGCTCGACACTTAAACGCGGGTCACGCTGCCAATGCAGGAAGAGTGCTAATGCCCCTACCCCCTCGATCAGCACCACCGTCACCAGCATGCGCCGGGTGATGCTGATAATCGCGCCGGGGACGAGTAACCCCAAGGAGTCACTCAGAGTCAGCCGATCTACGAGCGAGACTTTGCGCCCTAGTAGGCGCAGAATCACTACCGCCACCACCATAAAGCCCACCCCACCGATCTGGATCAGGAGCAGCAAAACAACTTGGCCAAAAGTGGAGAGTGCCGTTACCGGGGTGATGATCGAAAGGCCGGTGACACTTAGGGCTGATGTGGCGGTAAAGAGTGCCTCGTTCCATGTCAGTGGCGGGCCACTGGCCGAAATGGGCAACATCAACAGCAGCGTCCCCAATACCACCAGCAGCGCAAGGCCAACCACGAGGCGCAGGGCGGGCGGGATGGGGCGATGCGCGGGGTTAAGCCGCTGAATGGGTGTCATAGTGACGCGCTTGGAGATGAGTTGCATTAGGCTTGGCCACAGAAGGTGTGGATGCTATCGTCGGAGCCAATCACGAGGATCAGATCTTCGGGGTTGAAGATGAGATCAGCCGGGGGGGTGACGATGAGGTGGTGGTTGCGCCGCACAGCCAGGACGTTGATGCCATACAGCCGCCGTAGATCGCTCTTGGCCAACGACTGGCCCACGAAACGGCGCGGTATGCGCACTTCGGCGACACTGAAGCCGGGGCCAAGATCGAGGTGATCGAGCACCAACGGGTCGGCGAGACGTACCGCTAACCGCATACCAGCTTCATGTTCGGGTAGTACCACCTGATCCGCGCCGACCTTCAACAGAATATGTTGCTGGCGCTCATTAAGAGCCTTGCAGACTACCCGCCGTACCCCCAGACTCTTGAGCGCTACTGTGGTAAGTAGGTTGTTCTCGAAGTGCGCCCCAATCGCAACCACGACCGTATCGAAGGAGCGAATATCCACCGCCCTCAGCGCATCTTCGCTGGTGGTGTCCATGGAGATAATCTGGGTCATACGGTCGGCGAGGCGCTGGACGATCTCCGGGTCACGATCAATTCCCAACACGGTGTAGCCCCGGTTGATCAGGCTGAGGGCCACACTACTTCCAAACCGACCTAATCCGATGACGGCAAATTCGGGTTTGCCTGCCTTGCGTGCCATAGAGCCTCCTGGCGGCGGTTGGGGGGAGGCTGCGCCTCTCCAAAGCTCCACTATTCTACACCACCTCCCTATGCTACAATGCGCCACATGAGAGATCCAATTCGTCTGATTGACACCCATACCCATACTACCGCGCATCAATTCGACCATGATCGGGCGGCGGTGCTGCAACGTGCCAGCGAGGCCGGTGTGGCCCGCATGATCGAAGTTGGCTATGATCTGCCCACTTCACGGGCGGCGGTCGCCTTTGCTGAGGCGCATCCGCATATCCTCGCCGTGGTGGGGCTGCAACCGAATCACATCCACGAGACGGGTGAGGGTTGGCTGGAGGAAATCCGCACACTGGCCGCCCACCCCAAGGTGGTAGCCATCGGTGAAATTGGCCTCGATTACCATTGGATGAAGGTGCCGCCAGAGGTGCAGGAGGAGGTCTTCCGCACCCAGATCGATCTGGCACGCCAACTGAAGCTGCCGGTGGTCATCCACAGCCGCGAGGCACACGCCGATACGCTGCGTATCCTCAACGCTGCCGCCCGTGGCGTGCCGGGGGTGATGCACTCCTTCTCTGGCGATTGGGCCTTTGCCCAGGCATGTCTGGAGATCGAATTTATGCTCTCGCTCTCCGGGCCACTCACCTTTAGTAATGCCCACCAACTCCACGAGGTTGCCCGCCGCACCCCGGCCACGATGCTCCTCACTGAGACCGATAGCCCCTACCTGACTCCACATCCGCATCGGGGCAAACGCAACGAACCCGCACATGTGCGCTTCGTCGCCGCGCAGATGGCGCAGTTGCGCGGGGTGCCCCTAGAGGAGATGGCCGAGCAGGTGTGGGCCAATGCCGAGCGGGTATTTCGGTTTGGGTAAATTATGTCCAAATCTCTCGGCTCCCAACTGAGCGAGCTGGTGCCCGGTGTGAGCCTGGCCCTGATCATGTGCGCGGCGGTCATCCATAGCCTCGCCATCTCCGGCTGGGCACCGGGGTTAGCGGTGCTGGTGCCAATGAGCCTGCCGGGGTTCCTGCTCGGTGTTGTCTTCGCCCGCATCCGCTGGATGCCCGGTTGGGTCGCCCACCTGCTCAGTATCCCCCTGAGTCTGGTGTGGGCCATTCACCTGCTCGGCGATCAGATGAGTCCTGTGCTGCATACCTGGCGCGATCAGGCGGTGGAGCTCTTCATCCGTACTCTGATCTGGGCGCGGGTGATGGGTGCGGGCGGGCGGGGTGAGGATCTGCTACTCTTTGTCGCTGTCCTCTGCATGCTCAGTTGGGCGTTGCTCTACGATTCGGCATGGCAACTCTTCCGCTATGGGCGGACATGGCGCACGATCATCGTGAATGCACTGGTCTTCCTGATCAACTATACCTATGTGCTGCCCAAACCCGATCTGCCCTTCTTCGTCTTCCTCGCCGCTGCGCTCCTCTTACTCGTGCATCAACACATCGTCCAACGCCAAGCCCTCTGGGATGCCCAGCAGATGGAGTACCCTGATCTGCTGCCGCTGCGCTTCCTCTGGTCGGCAATGCTGGTGTGCGGCCTCCTGATTACCGGCACCGCCTTTGTGCCCGGTAGTATCAGTGTGGATCGCGCTAATCAGACATGGGAGGCGCTGCGGCGTCCCTTTACCCTCGCTCGCGAACGCTGGGAAGATGCCTTCTCGACCCTCAACGCCCCGGCGGGGGCCGGGAGTGGAGCCTTTGCGGCCCGCAATGCCCAACTCGGTGGGGCGCGCCAACTTAATGATGGGCTGGTGATGACGGTGCGTGCGACCAGCTTCGACTATTGGCGCGGCGTGGCCTTCGATAAGTATAGCGATGGGCGTTGGCAGAATACGACCGGCGAACAGGCCCGCGCTGCCCTGGGGCTGAATAGCGCAGAAGCGGCGCGCACCAGCCTTGCGCCGGGAGAACCGATCCCGCTCACCGCGACGCGTGGCCGCCAGCGGGTGGATCTGGCCTTCACACTGGTGCAGGATCGCAACGATGATCTGCTCTTTGTGGGCGGGAATGCCGAGTCCTTCTCGATTCCCGCCCTGCTCGAACATAACTTCCTGCGTGATACCGATCCGCCTAGCCCCAATTATGACGATACCGCCCTGATCGCCACCCCCAACGAACTGCGCTCCGGCACCACCTACACCGTCACCGCGCTCATCTCGCGCATTGATGTGGAGAGCCTACGCAACGCAGGCACCGACTACCCCGCATGGGTGGTCGAGCGCTACCTGCAAGTACCAGAAACCCTCACTGCCCGTACCCGCGAGCAAGCCGCCCAGATCATCGCCGAGGCGGGTGCGCAGAATGCCTACGATCAGGCGATAGCCATTCAGACCTACCTGCGTACCTTCCGCTATAATGAGGCCATCCCTGGCCCTCCCGTCGGTGCCGAGCCGGTAGATTGGTTCCTCTTTACCCAACGCGAAGGCTACTGCGACTACTACGCCTCGGCGATGGTGCTGATGCTGCGTTCGGTAGGGGTGCCCGCCCGTTGGGTGCAGGGCTATGCCGGGGGTGTCTTCAATGCCGAAAACGGGGTGTACGAGGTGCGTGAGAACGTGGCCCATAGCTGGCCCGAAGTCTATTTTCCGGGGATCGGCTGGGAACGCTTCGAGCCAACTCCGGCCAGTTATGCGGCTGGGCCATGGCGGCCCCTCACCTCGGTCTTTGGTACGGATGGTGAGGATGGCCCCGACCCCGTGCCGAGTAGCCTCCCCGCAGATCTCGATCAGCCAGAGGAGCTTGATCCCGGTCTCGAACCGAGCGATCCGAGTGGCGCGATGCAGAACACGAGTAGCCCCAGCCCCACCCCAGCCAGCCGCGATCTTGGCCCCTGGCCGCTGCTCATCGCCGGGAGTGTGGGAAGCCTGGCCCTCTTGGCGCTGCTCATCTATGCCCGCTGGCGCTACGAACTGCGTGGCCTCAGCCGCAACGCCAGCGCATACGCCGCAATGGAACTGCTCGCCGCCTGGGGCGGGCATCCCCAACCTGCTCAGCACACCCCCCAGGAGTACGCGCACCTGCTGAGTGATCTGCACCCCGCCCATCGCAGCACCATTCAGCAGATTAGCCACGCCTACCAGAGCGAACGCTACCACCAGCGCCGTCTTTCCCTGCCCGCCCCCGAAGACGAACGGGCATTGTATATGGCTCTCATTCGCAGAATCTTTGATCGCAGGAGAGGTAGACCATGACCGAGATCGCTCAGCCCGCATTGCTCTGGACGCCAACGCCGTCGTTTCAAGAGACGAGTAACCTGCGTGCCTATATGGCCTGGCTCGCCGCTGGGCGTGGCCCGCAGGTCACGGACTATGCCGATCTTTGGCAGTGGTCGGTTGATCACGTGGAGGATTTTTGGGCCTCGCTGTGGGACTATTTTGAGATCGAGTCGCCCACACCCTACACCTCGGTACTCTCCAGCCATACCATGCCGGGGGCACGTTGGTTCACAGGGGCGCAGATCAACTATGCCGCCCACGCCTTCCGCCATGCGAGTGCCGAGCACCCCGCCATGCTCTTTCAGTCCGAGTCTGAACCGCTGACGGCGATCAGTTGGGATGATCTGGCGCGCCAGGTGGCCGCTGTTGCCGCCACGCTGCGCGGCATGGGGGTCGTCGCGGGCGACCGGGTGGTAGCCTATATCGGCAACACCCCCCACGCGCTGATCGCCTTCCTCGCCACCGCCAGCCTGGGCGCGGTCTGGTCGAGTTGCTCACCCGATTTTGGCAGCCCCAGCGTGATTGACCGTTTCACCCAGATTGCGCCGAAGGTGCTCTTTGCAATTGACGGCTACCAGTATGGCGGCAAGCAGTTTGATCGACGCGGCGCAGTCGCCGAGATCCAGGCTGCCCTACCGAGCCTCGAACAGACCATCTTCATCCCCTACTTGGATCGCAATGCCGAGCCAACTGGCCTACGCAACGTGACCCTCTGGGGAGACGCGCTGGCCACCCCCGGTGAACTGCGCTTCACCCCGGTGGCGTTCGATCACCCACTGTGGGTACTCTACTCCTCCGGCACGACCGGGCTACCCAAACCGATTGTACAGAGTCAGGGTGGGATTCTGCTCCAACACCTCAAGGAGTTGCACCTCCAACTGAACGTGAAACCGGGCGACCGCTTCTTCTGGTTCTCGACCACCGGCTGGATGATGTGGAACCTGCTGATCAGCACCCTGCTCGTCGGTGGCACGGTGGTGAGCTACGATGGCAGCCCCGGTTTCCCCGACATGGGCGTGCTGTGGCGTTTGGCCCAAGCCACTGAAATGAGCTTCTTCGGCACCAGCGCGGGCTACATCACCGCCCTGATGAAGACCGAGGTAGAACCGGGGCGTGACTACAACCTGAGCAAACTGGTCGGCATCGGCTCCACCGGCTCGCCGCTGCCCCCAGAGGGCTTCGACTGGGTCTACGATCATGTTAAGCGCGATCTGTGGCTCACCTCGGTCAGCGGCGGCACCGATATATGCGGCTGCTTTGTCGGCGGCGCACCGCTGCTGCCCGTCTACAGTGGCGAGATCCAGTGCCGCTGCCTGGGCGTCAAGGCCGAAGCCTACGACACCGACGGCAACCCGGTGCTAGGGGTGATGGGCGAGTTGGTGATCGAGAAGCCCATGCCCTCCATGCCGATCTACTTCTGGAACGATCCGGGCGACACGCGCTACCGCGAGAGCTACTTTGAACTTTACCCCGGCAAGTGGCGGCATGGCGACTGGATCGTCATCAACGAGCGCGGCGGCGTGGTGATCTACGGGCGCTCGGACAGCACCATCAACCGCCAGGGCATCCGCATGGGCACCAGCGAGATCTACCGCGCCGTCGAGGCAGTGCCGGAGGTGCTGGACAGCCTCGTGATTGACCTAGAGGGGCTGGGTGGGGCGTCGTACATGCCACTCTTTGTGGTGCTGCGCCCAGGGCTAGAACTAGACGAAGCGTTGAGCAAGAAGATCAAAACCGCCATCCGCAGCGCCCTCTCGCCGCGCCACGTTCCCGACGAGATCTTCGCCCTCCCCGACATCCCGCGCACCCTGAGTGGCAAAAAGCTAGAGGTGCCGGTAAAGAAGATCCTTATGGGCATGCCCATCGAGCGCGCCGCCAACCCCGACTCGCTCAAAAACCCCGAACTGCTGCCGATCTTTGTCGCGTTGGCGGCGAAGATTCAGGCCAAATTGTAGGGGTGCGGTGCGGTGGCTTCGACAAGCTCAGCCACCGTACCACATCCAGGGCATGTGTAAAGTCACCTCCGGTGGGAGTTCGGGGGCGGCTTCGCCGCCAAAACACCACAAAAATGGGGCTTGGGGCGCAGCTCCAAGGACTTTGCACATGCCCTGATACCGCATCCCCAAAAAGATCACCACACCTCAAGGACGTGGTACAATCGGAATTAGCGGCGCATCATCGTTGATGCAGAGGTCTCTATGGGGCACACCTTCGCGTTTGCCATGCAGAAGGGCGGCGTCGGCAAGACCACCACGACGCTCAGTTTGGGCACCATGCTGGCCGGACGTGGGCATCGGGTCTTGGTGATCGATCTTGATCCGCAAGCCAACCTGACCCAAGGGCTGGGAGTGCAGCCCGACAACTTGGAGTATAGTGTCTACGAAGTGCTACTCAACCCAGAACGTGGGGTGGAGTTTGCCACTCAGCCTACCTCTGCGGGTGTGGATCTGGTACCCGCCTCGCTCGATCTGGCCGGGGCCGAGTTGGAATTGGCGGGTAAGGTGGGGCGCGAGTTGCTGTTACGCAAGGCATTGCGGGCCACCCAAACAGCCTACGACTACATCCTGCTCGATCCGCCACCGAGTCTCGGCATCTTCTCACTCAACGCCCTCGCCGCCGCCGACCAAGTGATCGTTCCCTTGCAACTTCACGCCTACGCTCTAAAGGCCATGCCGCAGCTTGAGGCTACCATTGAGCTGATCCGTGAGATCCACCCCAACCTGAGCATTGGCGGAATCATCTGCACCCTCGCAGATCGACGCACCAACCTCAGTATTCAGATCGAACAACAGGTACGCGAGCGTTACACCGAACTGGTCTTTGAAACCGTCATCCCGATCAATGTCAAGCTGGCGGAAGCGCCCTCAGCCGGACAACCCATCGGGGTCTATGCGCCGCAGAGCGCGGGTGCGCTGGCCTACGCCGCGCTCGCTGCGGAGTTGGAGGCGCGCTATGCCACACAATGATGATCCACCCTCTCCGATCCGGCGCGGGCAAGGCATCCGGCTCTCAACCCGCAAACCCGCGCCACTTGACCCGCCCGCTGCCGCACCGCCCCACAACCCCGACACCCCGATTGCACGCGGGCGTGGGTTGCGCCTTACCAGCACCCCGGAGACACGCGCCCCCCACATCCGGCGCGGGGCCATGCAGATGGCGACGGGAAGTATCAGCTATCTCCAGAGTGGCAGCGGCCCGGCCCTGATCCTGCTGCATGGCTTTGGGGCCTCCAGCAACTTCTGGCGCGGCGTCCTGCATGCCCTCTCGCCGCTGCACGCATGCTACGCCCCCGATCTGCCCGGTTTTGGCAACTCACCGGCGCGCAGCAACGCCCCTACCCTAGAGAGCCTCGCCTACGAGATCCTCGCCTTCGCCGATGCGCTAGGGCTTGATGAGTTTGATCTGGTTGGCCATGCGTTGGGGGCAGCCGTTGCGGCAACGGTTGCCGGACTGCAACCCGATCGCATCAACCGCCTCGTGCTGACGAGTCTGGCGCTGCGCCCCTTTGCGCCGGAGTTACTGGCGATGATCGTGGGCCGCTCACCCTTCGACGCCGCACTGACTATGGCGCGCCCAGTGCTGGATCTCTGGCGACCGTGGGCCAGCCTGGCCATGCGGGCCAAGGCCACCAGCCAATTCCTGGCCGCGCAACTCCTGGCCGGGCCACCCGGTGATGAGCAACTGTGGCAGAGCTACCTCGTGGATTTTGCCAACGCCGATGGGCGCGCCGCACTCACCACCTACGCCGCCCACGCCGACCCCACGCTGATCGCTAGCCTCGAAGCGATTCGTGCCCCCACACTGCTGATCAGTGGCAAGGCGGATCGCATCGCCCGCCCAAACCAAGCCGCCGCGATCCTCGAACGCATCCCCGGTGCGCAGTTGGCCCTGCTGGAGAGTTGTGGGCATCTGCCACCAATAGAGTTCCCGGATGCCTACCACACCATTCTGAATGATTTTTTGCAGTAGCAATAGCGGGGGGTGTGGGG
>NZ_GL501404.1:434839-457572 GCF_000152145.1 Oscillochloris trichoides DG-6 | reverse complement strand
CCCCCACACCCCCGCTACACGACACGCCCCACTAAAACAACGTATTCGCCAGCTTGCGCCGATAGGCCGGCACCAGCGGATCTTCATCGCCGAGGGCGGCAAAGAGACCCAGCAGCGCCTTACGTGCCCCATCATCCTGGAAGCTACGATCACGGGCCACAATCGCCAACAACTCACTCATCGCCCCGGAATAGGCTCCGCTGCGCACCATCTGCGCCGCTTGCTGGTAGCGTTGCGCCAACTCACCCTCAGCGGGTTGCTCGGCTGCGGCAAAAAAATCGGCCAAGGGCAACATCGCCTGCGCCCGTGCATAGAAGGGCGTACCTACAGGAATCTGGCGCAGAGTCTGGAAACCCTCGGCTTCACCCTGGAGCATCAGCAAGCGCCCCAGGTGGAACATCGCCCCGACGTTCTGCGGATCTTCACCCAGAATCAGGCGGTACCGCGCCGCCGCCTCCTGTGGATCACGCGCCTCAAGGGCCTGCGCCGCCTCTAAGAGCGAGTCCCCCTGCTGGGGCAGAAAGCGCTTCAGCCAGGTACGGATCTGTGATTCGGGCAGCGCACCCACAAACTCATCCACGATCTTACCATTGAAGACCGCCTTCACCGCCGGGATGCTCTGCACTCGGAAACTGGCCCCTAGGCGCTGGTTCTCGTCCACATTCACCTTGGCCAACACCCACGCCCCCTTGGATTCACTCGCCAACCGCTCTAGCGTCGGGCCAAGCGAGCGACACGGCCCACACCAAGGTGCCCAGAAGTCAATCACCACCGGGACATCCTTGGAGCGCGCCAAGACCTCTTGCTCAAAGTTGTGCTCATCAACCTCGATAACCGCCGGGTGCCGCTGAGTTGTTGGGTTCTGCTTTGCTCCACTCAACATTACAGGTTCCTCATAGGAGATCAAGACGCCATGTGACTATCGTTTTGATGCAGCATAACCATGCTACGTTACTATTGTAGCCGATTCATGCCATCATTACCGTCGCAACTCCTGGCGCATCAACCCGGCATAGACGATCAACAAGATCAGCGCGAAGGCAAACCACTGCAACGCATAGCTCAGATGTGAACCTTCATTCAGCAGGCGCGGGTCTTCAGGAAGGGGCAGGCGCGGCGCATCAGGGGTAGGCAGTTGCACCAGATAGATCGGGAGTAACGGGAGCGGCATCTGGTTCTGCATTTTGGCCAGATCTACCCGCAACCAGGCATCAATGCGCGTCTCACCCGGTAAGGGTAGATCCATCCCCGCGAGCAGCGCATCGGGGCGAGCTTGGCCCGCCATCACCACGCCTTCAACCCGCACCTCGCGCTCAATCGCAAAGGCGCTGCGCAGCGCCGGGCGGGCCTGCTCGGCCAACAACCAACCCCGATCCACCATGATCGCCACGTTCGTGCCGCGAATCTGCAACGGCGTGAGTAGATGCACCCCCTCTACCCCGCTCGACGACTTCTGCCCCCGCAGCAGCACACTCTGCTCGTTCAGATACGTGCCCCACACCACCGCCCGCTGCCCCACCAAGCGCGTATCCGCATCAGACCCCAGATCAACCGGCTGCTGATCAAGTACCGCAATCCGCGCCGCATTCTCGGCCCGCCGCTCCTCAAGCCGATCAAGTTGCCAGAATCCCAGCCGAATCAGGGTGCCAAAGATCAGCAGGGCAAAGGCGTGGCGCACCAACCAACTTGGACGCAGCAGGCGATGGGGCATGATCACACCCTATACATCATCATCATCATCGATCTTCCCTGCCGACAAGACCCGATAGGGGTCAAGCGCACACACCACCATATTCTTGCCCGTCTGCTTGGCTTGGTAGAGCGCCTGATCGGCCCGTTCGAGCAACATGGAAGCCCGGATCTCACCATGCGATGTTGCCACGCCACAACTCAGGGTAATATGGTCACTCACCTGGTTGCCCTTGTGCAAGATATTCAGCGACTCAACATTTGCCCGCACCAGTTCGGCAATCGCATACGCCCCCTCGGTCGAAGTGTGGGGCAACACAATCACAAACTCTTCACCGCCATAACGGGCCACAATATCACCGGGGCGCTTGATCGTCGCGGCTAAGGCCATCCCCAACTGGCGCAGACACTGATCACCCATCTGATGCCCGTAAATATCATTGTAGGTCTTAAAGTAGTCCACATCACACAAAATGATCGAGAGCGGTGTCTGTTCGCGCCGACTGCGCAAAAACTCACGGTGCAGGTAGGCATCGAAATAGCGCCGATTATAGACCTGAGTCAGACTATCAAACTGCGACTGACGCTCAAGATCGAGGAAGGTCTGTTGCAGATGCCGCCCAAAATAGACCAAGGCCGCCAACCCAACTAGACCAATCACCACATGGCTAACGATGATCGGCCAGATAACCACTGGGCGCGAGGCAAATGAGACACTAATTCCACCCCGAATATCACCTACTTGATAGCCCTGAACCGCATGACACTTCAAGCAACTCTCTTTGGTTATGAGAGGAGCCATGTAGCGAAATGTTGGTATATTCTGCGTGTCCCAGGTATAAGCTTCGTTAATCTGCTGCTGTTCAAATGAATAGAGCGCCTGGGATTCCCACGAATCAGCGACATTATTGGGATTGATCGGCTTGAGGCTGGTAATATGAAAGCGAATCTGATTGCCCTTTTCAGCCAACTCGGCGATCAGACGCGTCATGTAGGCAGGGTTGATCTTGGTCAGGACGAGACCGTTATCCAAGCGCAGATCGCGATCCGCATCCTGAAGGTACGGGTTGGGCTGAATATGCTCCGAAACCGGCACGTACAAGCCGCCCAACTGCGAATTCCACTCGCGCACCGTCACAATCATCTCGAAGAAGGCACGCCCAACTTGAATATCCGCCTGCCGCTGCGCCGAGCGGATCTGGCTGATATTCCACACGGCGGAAGCGAATACCAACGCCAACCAGAAGAGGATGCTGATGGTTATATAGTGGCGTCGCATCGGTATGCTGCTTTCTTGGTATATGCTGGGCTATACCGAAATTATACCTATGAACAAGATTGTGTCAATCCGCACAAATAATAGACGTTCTCTGTGCAAAAGCTGGGCATTTACTCCTAGCGGGGGTTCGGGGGCGGCTTCGCCGCCAGGGCATATGCGAAGTCCTTGGGGCACAGCCCCAAGCCCCAATTTTTGGTGTGTTTTGGCGGCGAAGCCGCCAAAACACACCAAAAATTTCTTCGGGGGGCGGCTTCGCCGCCCCGAACCCCACCGGCAGTATACCCAATCTGCGATATAATAGGGTGAATCCCACGGGCCCGATCTTTGCTTAAAGGAGAATAGCAATGCCGAGCCGCGCCATACCCGAGGGCGGAAAGATTACGATAGACAACGGGGTGCTCAACGTACCGGATAACCCGATCATCCCTTTTGTTGAAGGTGACGGTACGGGGCGCGATATCTGGCGTGCCAGCGTGCGGGTCTTCGATGCTGCAGTTGAGAAGGCCTACGGCGGGAAGCGCAAGATCAATTGGTACGAGGTGCTTGCTGGTGAGAAGGCGTTTACCCAAACCGGCAACTGGCTCCCCGATGAGACGGTCGCAGCCTTTAATGAGTATCTGGTCGGTATCAAGGGGCCACTCACCACCCCCATTGGCGGTGGTATCCGTTCGCTCAATGTCGCTCTGCGCCAGTTGCTCGATCTCTATGTCTGTCTGCGGCCCGTGCGCCATTTTCCCGGAGTACCTTCACCCGTCAAGCGCCCCGACAAGGTGGACATGGTGATCTTCCGCGAAAATACCGAAGACATCTATGCCGGTATTGAGTATCGCGCCGGAACCCCGGAAGCCCAGCAGGTCTTCGATTTCCTCCACGCCACCTTCCCCAAGGATTTTAATAAGGTTCGCTTCGGAACCGCCGAACGTACCGATGCGTTCCTGGACATGATCCATCAATCCCCAGAAGGCAAGGTTGAAGTTGGTGTGGGGATTAAGACGATCAGCCGCCTGGGCACCGAGCGCCTAGTAGGGGCCGCCATCCAGTACGCGATCACCTTTAAGCGCAAGAGCGTCACGCTGGTCCATAAGGGGAACATTATGAAGTTCACCGAAGGGGCCTTCCGCGACTGGGGCTATGAGTATGCCGAGCGCGCCTTTGGCGACCATGTCTATACTTGGGCGCAGTGGGAGCGCACCAAGGCGGCACGCGGTGAGGCCGCTGCCAACGCCGAACAGAAGGCTGCCCTTGAAGCCGGTAAGATTCTGATCAAGGACGCGATTGCCGATATTACCCTTCAGCAAGTCCTTACCCGCCCCGATGAGTTTGATGTGATCGCCACCCCCAACCTGAATGGCGATTACCTCAGCGATGCTCTCGCTGCCCAGGTGGGTGGGATCGGAATCGCGCCAGGTGGCAATATCAACTATGTCACCGGCCACGCCATCTTCGAAGCGACCCACGGCACCGCACCGAAGTATAGCGATCTGGATAAGGTCAATCCCGGATCGGTCATCCTCTCCGGCGATATGATGCTGCGCTATATGGGCTGGATCGAGGCCGCTGACCTGATCGTGGCCGCCTTGAGCAAGACGATCACCGATAAGGTTGTGACCTACGACTTCGCCCGCCAGATGGAGCATGCCACTGAGGTCAAGACCTCCGAGTTCGCCGATGCGCTCATCGCCAACATGGATGTCATCCTCGCCGGAGGTGGCCAAGCCGATGAGGGTACCGCCGTTGGCCCAGAGTTGCTCAAGCGCGCCGAGGGCCGTGTCTACCCGCGTGAGACGGTTGGCGCAGTGATGACCCGCACGGTTGTTGCTGTCCCCGGTGATGCCTCGATCCGCGAGGTTTCCCAGCACATGCAGGCGCGGGGTATCCATTCGGTCGTCGTCCTGCCCGATGCTCAGGGGCAGTGGGGCATCATGACCATGCGCGATATTCTGAAGAAGATCGCGGCTATCGGCAAGGATATTAACGGCATGAAGGTTGATGCCGTTACGACCCGCCCGCTCATCACCACGACACCCGACATGTCAATTGTCGCCTGCGCCCAGTTGATGCTCGATAAGAACATTCGGCGTGTGGTTGTTACCGAGGACGATGAGCCTATCGGGATTATCAGCGATACCGACATCTTCCACTTTGTGGTAGGGTAAGTTTTGGTGGGGCAAAGCCCCAAAAATCATTTTTCTCGTATGTTGGCGGCGAAGCTGCCAACATACGAGAAAAATGATTTTCGGGGGAGGCGAAGCCTCCCCCGAACCTACCTACGGCAGAATCACCCAGTTACTCGAAACCGCTTGCGCCTGAGCACTCCCCACCACCGTAAAGTAGACATCAACCCGCTTACCCGTCGCTTTACTGCGGAAGTGTACGCCATACACCCCCGGCTGCGCTCCCGCCGGTGCGCTCAGGTCTATCGGCGGCACATACCCGATGCGCCCCTCACCATCTGTCACCATCGGTTCAGCCTGAAGGACATAGCGCCCACTCGGATCAACCGTCCACACCTCGACCTGCTCGCTCGGATTGAAGCCCCAACCTCGGATCTGGAAGGTGGTGCCCCCCGGCCCTTCAGCGGGAGTCGCCGCGCCATTGACACTCGCCGGACGTGGGGTACCCGGCCCAGCCACATAGTCGCGAGTCAGCTTAAAGGCCGCCGCCGCCACCACATTGCTGCTGCGCCCCTGAATCACCGCTTGGTAGACCCCATCGGGGAGGCCGGTTGTGTCAATAATGGTATAGGCGACTGTACCATCAAGCATCACCTGCGTCAGTGACAGACTCTGCCCATCGGGCTTGGTGATCCACGCACTCACCTGCTCACCCGCACTAAAACCACCGCCGTACATCTCAAACGGCGTTCCGGCGGGTGCCGCCACCGGAACGATCATCGCTAATCCTTGGGTGGGAAGCTGATCATGCACCGGAACACCCAATTGGTTGGGATTGCCGGGGCTGGCTGTGCCCCCCACAAAGAAGTAGCCCACCGCCTGTTTGCCACTACTTACCCCTTGGGCATTGAATGACCAGATCCCAGTAGGATCACCGGCACCAGTCGTGATCATAAGCTGATCACCACCAATTGCACCACTGCCATCCGCCGTGACCTGGAAGTCAGCTCCGGCGGTGGATTGATCGGGCAGGGTGATCCAGATCCCCACCCGCTCACCCGGATTAAATCCGTTGGCTGTGAAGGCAAAACTGGTACCGGGCGGGCCACTCTGCGGTGTCACCATGGCATTTACATTCGGTGGCAGAGTCGGTACGGGTACCGGAGTTGGTGCCGGAGTCGGAGCGCCAGGGGCAGTCAGATCAGCCGGGGCCAGTTTGCGCCCTAGGTGGCTGAGAAGCACCCGTTGGCCGGGCGGGAAGTTGGGCCAGTACTCGAAACGGGCACGCTCAAAGTATTGTACCGTGTGCCACTCACCATCTTCGAGTACCTCGTCAATCTCCTCACTCAACGGATAACCAAAGATGCGCACATCACCCCGCGTCTCCCAGATCTCCTTGAATCCATACTGGATAATATGCTGCGTCTCTGGGATGTAGCGCCGATCAGCACTGTTCTCAATCGGTGGCACCTTGGGGAAGACGCGATTCTGGGTCACTTCGCTGCCTAAGTTGCCAAGCTGAACCGTGGTCTGGCCATTTACTGTTGCCAGTTCAAAGCGGGCACGCTCGAACCATTGCATGGTCTGACCATTCGCGGCCACAAATTCTTCACTGATCGGGAACCCAAAGATACCAATTCCCCCGTTGGCTTCCCAAAAACTGCGGAAGAGACCGCGTACCGAATGGCCCGTCTCAGGGAAATAGCGCGAGTCATTCTGGGCAAAACTGGTTTGCCCCCCAGGAAGTGCCAATGTCAGCGCCAACAGCACCAGCAGCAACGGTGCGAGTGGGCGGGAAAACCGATGAGCCATCAGTGCCTCCTTAGCTATGCTACCAAGCAAGGATAGACATGCATTGCCTTTCAAGCATCTCGCATCCTCAAGCGTTTGTCAAGCCATGTCACACTCGTTTCAATTTCTTGCTACAATACCCCTACCCTGCCCCGTCGCAACATGAAGAAGGCCCGCGTATGCAGAAGGATCGGGGACATCGTCGCTTTGCGGTTCGTATTACCATGATCTATGCCCTCATCGGCACATTATGGATTATGGTAAGTGACATCCTCCTTGTCTACCAAGCTCAAGTAGATGACTTCCAATTGAGTGTCTTTAGCATTGCTAAAGGGCTCTTCTATGTTGTGATTACCGCGAGTATCCTCTTCTGGCTCCTCTGGGGGATTGAAGACGAGATCTTCCTGAAAAGTTCCGCCCTGGATGCGGCGGCCAATGCCATTGTCATCTCTGATATTAACGGGAAGATCGAATGGGTTAACCCAGCCTTCGCACAACTTACTGGCTATACGGTTGATGAGGCCAAAGGCCAAACCACGCGGCTGTTACGCTCAGGACAGCACGAAGATCAGTTCTATAAACAACTCTGGGATACCATCCTCGCGGATCAGGTCTGGCATGGGGTAATGGTCAACCGGCGCAAAGATGGCACGCTCTATGATGAAGAACAGACGATTACGCCCGTCAAAGATGCACGCGGGGCTATTCGCCACTTTATCGCCATCAAACAGGATATTAGCGAGCGCCGCGAACACGAATTGGCGATCCAGGATGCCCACCAAGCCCTCGCCGATGCTTATGATGCCACGATTGTCGGTTGGTCACGTGCCCTCGACATGCGCGACCAAGAGACCCAAGGGCATAGTGAGCGCGTCACCGAACTGACGGTACGCCTCGCCCGCGCCATGGGTGTGGATGAAGAGGAGATCGAGCATATCCGCCGGGGAGCGCTCCTGCACGATATTGGCAAGATGGGCATTCCCGATGCGGTCTTGCTCAAAGCTGGCCCCTTAACCAATGAAGAGTGGTCTTTGATGCGTATGCATCCGATCTATTCCTACGAACTTCTCAAACAGATCGGCTTCCTGCGCCCCGCGCTCCCTATTCCCATCTCACACCATGAACGCTGGGACGGCCAAGGCTACCCGGCTGGACTGAAGGGTGAACAGATCCCACTCCCGGCACGTATCTTTGCGGTGATTGATGTTTGGGATGCGCTCACCAATGATCGCCCCTACCGTAAGGCATGGCCCCCCGAACGGGCGCGTGACTATATTGTTCAGCAGGCGGGCATCCACTTTGATCCTGAGGTGGTCAAAATCTTCTTGGAGCATGTTGATGCATGGATCTATCATGGTGAGCGCCGCGCATGAGTGCTGCTCTACACATTCTGGTACGCGGTGCCGTCCAAGGAGTTGGCTTTCGCCCCTTTGTGTACCGCTTGGCACAGACCTTGGGGCTATCCGGCTGGGTGCTCAATGACAGTGATGGGGTGACGATTGAGATTGAAGGTGATGCCGATCAGGTGCAGCATTTTTTGCACCAACTCCAGCACACGCCCCCGCCCCGCGCCCAGATTGATCAGATCGAGGCAACATGGCACCCGCCCCACGGCTATACCACCTTCCAGATCCGCCCCAGTCTGCCACGTGGCATGCCAACCACGCTCATCCCTCCCGATACGGCGACATGCCCCGATTGCCTCGCCGAAATGCTCGATCCCCACAATCGCCGCTTCGGCTATGCCTTCACCAACTGTACCAATTGCGGGCCGCGCTTCTCGATCATTGCCGCACTGCCCTATGATCGCCCAAACACGACCATGCGCGCTTTTGTACTCTGCCCCGCTTGCGGGGCTGAGTACGGCGACCCCGTTGATCGCCGTTTTCACGCCCAGCCCAACGCCTGCCCCGTATGCGGGCCGCGACTGGCGTTTGACGTGGTGGGAGAGGCGCAATCTCCCACCACGCCCCCCCTCAATGCGGCGCTAACGGCGCTGCGCCAGGGTCAGATTGTGGCCCTCAAGGGCATCGGTGGCTACCAGTTGCTGGTTGACCCGCGCAATGCTGAGGCGGTTGCCCGCCTGCGCCTGCGCAAGCATCGCCCCGCCAAGCCACTCGCCCTGATGGCCCGCGATCTGGAACAGGCGGCCGCGTTGGTGCAGATTGATCAGGTCGCGGCTGAACTCCTCACCTCCGTCGCTGCCCCGATTGTGCTGCTGCCACGTATCCCCCACCCCAGCATCGCCCTGGCTGATCTGGTGGCCCCCGGTCATCCCTACCTGGGGGTGATGCTGCCATGCTCACCGCTACATCACCTCCTGCTGCGCAGCTTCGATGGCCCGCTCGTGGCCACCAGCGGCAACCTGAGCGATGAACCGATCTGTATTGATGACACCGAGGCCCATCAGCGTCTGGGCCAGATCGCCGATGCCTTCCTCAGCCATAATCGGCCTATCGAGCGCCACGTAGATGATAGTGTCGTGCAGGTGGTTGCGGGTATCCCCCGGATGCTGCGCCGCGCCCGTGGCTATGCACCTCTGCCCGTACCCCTACCCGCCACTCCACCATCTACCCTCGCGCTGGGCGGCCAACTCAAAAATAGCATCGCCCTTAGCATTGGCCCACAGGTCTTTATCTCGCAACACATTGGCGATCTGCATACCCTGGAGGCGCGCAGCGCCTTCGAGCGCGTCATCCACGATTTCTTGCGCCTCTATGCCGCCCAACCCAGCCTCATCGCCCACGATCTGCACCCCGACTATGCAAGTAGCCAGATGGCCCACACTAGTACGCTCCTTCCCGATGCGCGGCGCGTTGCGGTGCAGCACCACCACGCCCACTTCGCCGCTTGCCTCGCCGAACATGCCGCCCCCGGCCCAGCGCTGGGGGTGATCTGGGATGGTACTGGGTATGGTGTTGATGCGACGATCTGGGGCGGTGAGTTTCTCTTCGGTGATGTTGCTGCCAGTCAGCGCGTCGCCTACCTGCGCCCCTTCACGCTTCCCGGCGGTGAGGCGGCAGTGCGCGAACCAGCCCGTGTGGCCCTCGCCCTGCTCTGGGAGACGCTTGGCCCTGCCTGTCTGGAGCAGGAGGATCTGGCTCCACTCGCCCACTTCAATCCTACCCAGCGCAGCCTGTTGCTACGCATGCTCCAACACGGTCTCAATAGCCCCCATACCAGCAGCGCCGGACGCCTCTTCGATGGCGTTGCTGCCCTGCTGGGACTTCATCTTCAGGTCAGTTTTGAAGGCCAAGCCGCGATTGCGCTCGAACACCTGGCCGATCCGCATGAGTCGCTGGCCTACCCGTTTGCCTTGGAAGCCACAACTGCACCTGCCCAGAGCGCCGGTGGCGTCACATGTGTACCCAACCCGATCATCCTCGATTGGCGACCGGCAATCAGCGCCCTGCTCGCCGATCTGCGCCGAGGGGTAGCGCCCCAGCAGATTGCTGCTCGCTTCCATAACGGCCTCATCAGCGCCATCTGCGCCCTCGCCCGCCACATCGGCGTGGCCACCATCGCCCTCAGTGGCGGCTGCTTCCAGAATCGTCACCTCGCCGAAGGGGTGATCCGCCAACTCCAGGCCGCCCACCACCACCCGCTACTGCCCCGTCACCTCCCCGTCAATGATGGCGGGCTATGTTATGGCCAAGTGGCCGCAATGCTCTCTACAACCAACTGAAAAGGAACGCCCTATGTGCCTCGGTGTACCCGGACAAATTCTCTCCATCGAACCCAACGAGCTCGGCATGACCCACGGAAAAGTCAGTTTTGGTGGTATCATCAAGGATATTTGCTTGGCCTATACCCCCGAAGCCCAGGTCGGTGATTACGTGGTTGTGCATGTCGGCTTCTCGATCAGCATCATTGATGCCGAAGAGGCCGAACAGACGCTGCGCTACCTGCGCGAGCTTGATCAGCTCACCGAGCTTGAGGCTGATTGCCCTATAGACAAAAACACAGTATGATACGTCCAGATCACAGTTGATCAAAAGGAGCGTAATATGAGCGAACAAGGGACCGGTCGCCAAGGTCGCTTGGGGGAAATGTTGGACCAAGCCGAGGCGCTTGTCACCGGGGTTGTCCGAATTGGGTACGGTGTTGTTGGCTGGCCCCTGCAACTCCTACCAGAAGAATCGCGCATTCATCTCAATAATGCGATTCGTGCATTGAGTCTTGGTGTGATTGACGTTCCCAAAGGGTTGGTGGATATCGCTGTTCGCGAGGTGGAGCGTTGGGCGGATGAGGATAGTGGCCCCGTAGGCCGCACCACCCTCAAGGTGGAGATCATTGACGAGAGCCACATCGCACCCCGCCTGATCGCTGCGCCGGTGAAGGTTGAGGAGCCTGCCCCGGTCAAGATCGTTGCCGAAAAGCCTGCTGCCCCGGTCAAGATCGTCACCGAGGAGCCTGCCCCGGTCAAGATCGTCGTCGAGGAGCCAGTTGCCCCCGTCGTCGTCGAGGAGCCAGTTGCCCCCGTCGTCGTCGAGGAGCCAGTTGCCCCCGTCGTCGTCGAGGAGCCAGTTGCCCCCGTCGTCGTCGAGGAGCCAGTTGCCCCCGTCGTCGCCGAGGAGCCAGTTGCCCCCGTCGTCGCCGAGGAGCCGGTTGCCCCCGTCGTCGTCGAGGAGCCAGTTGCCCCCGTCGTCGCCGAGGAGCCGGTTGCCCCCGTCGTTGCCGAGGCACCTGCCCAGGTCAGTGGGGTCACCATCACCCACATCGAGTACGACCCACCCGGACGCGACCTGGATGGTGAGTATGTGCTGATCTGGAACAACAGCGAGAACCCGGTGAAGATGAATGGCTGGACGTTGAGCGATGGCGATGCCAAGCACACCTTCACCTTCCGCAACTACACCCTCGCCCCGAACGCCGAGATCAAGGTCTGGTCGAAGCGCGGCAAGACGGGTGGCGGCAACTTCTACTGGAGCAACCGCATCGCGATCTGGAACAACGATGGTGACACCGGCACCCTGAAGGATGCCGAGGGTAACATCATCAGCACCTACAGCTACAGCGGCAAGAAGAAGAAGAGCTAAACCTTCATCCCGCCCTCGATACGCAAATGGCCCGTGCTGGAACCAGCACGGGCCATTTGTCGTTAGCAAAGCGTAAGAAATGTGCTACCGCGCAGCATTGCGAGGTATAGCCTACGTCGTGTATCATAAGAATCGAAAGCCAGCATATACCTGCGAGAATCCGTTATGACCCAACAGAACCTGATCGGCACGACACTGGGCCGCTTCGAGATCATCTCCGAGTTGGGGCGGGGTGGCATGGCGGTTGTCTACAAAGCCCACCAAGCCGACCTTGATCGGATCGTAGCCCTCAAGATTCTTCCTCCCGACCTAACCCACGATACCAGCTACATTGCCCGCTTCCGCCAAGAAGCCCGCAGCGTAGCGCGGCTGGAACATCCCCACATCATGCCGATCTATGACGTGGGCGAGACCAATGGCATTCACTACATTGCCATGAAGTTCATCCAGGGTCGCACGCTCAAAGAGGTGTTGCAGGAAGAAGGTGCCATGCCGGTGCGCCGTGCGGCAGAAATCCTAGCCCAAGTTGGTGATGCGCTCGACTATGCCCATCGTCAAGGGGTGATCCACCGCGATATTAAGCCCTCCAATGTGATGTTGACAGATGAAGGTTGGGCCTACCTGACCGACTTCGGGTTGGCACGCGGCACTGGGAACGTCACCAGCGGCTTAACCATGGCTGGAACGGTTATGGGTACCCCGGAGTATATGTCACCCGAACAGGCGCAGGGCTTGCCAACTGTTGGCCCACCCACCGACATCTATGCGCTGGGGGTGGTGCTGTACGAACTTCTCACCGGCACCTTCCCCTTCCATGCCGAAACACCGATGGCTATGCTGGCGGCGCGGCTGCTCCAAGCCCCCATCCCCCCGCGTGATGTACGCGGCGACCTGCCATCCGCCGTTGAGGATGTGGTGATGCGCGCCCTAGCGCGCAAACCAGAGGCCCGTTTTGCGAGTTCTGCCGAGATGGTGGCAGCCCTACGCAGCGCCGCAGGCATCGGGGCCGGCACGAGCGCCCAACCGCCACTCACCCCAGGGGCAGGCATGCCCGCCATTGGGGAAACGATTGTCACCAATACTGGCGGTAGCCCCACCCCGCCCTACGTGCGCCCACAGACCCCGACACCGCCACCCCGCGATCAGGTAGGAGCAGCTATACCACCGCTCCCCCATCTGTCAACCCCACCCCCGACAATCCCGGTTGGAGCCAACAACCCACCGCCGGTTGCTGCTGCACCAACCAAACCCAAAACGGGCCTATTTATCGGGATTGGGGCGGCGGTGGTGGTCATCCTGATGCTCATTGGTGGCGCAGCCATCGCCCTCCGACCGAAAGCGCCGGTAAGCCCAACATCCATTCCCACGAATGCGGCCATAGCCACCCTGCTCACCCAGAGCGAGGCCGATCTTGTTGCTGGCGAACTGGATGCAGCCCTCGCAGGCTACCAGCAGGCACTTGACGAAGCCCCCGGTAATCTTGCCGCCCTCCAGGGGATTGCCATCATAGATAATCTGCGCGCCGACTGGCAACAAGCCGAGATCAGCGCCAACGAACTGGTCAATGCCGCTTCTAGCGATGATCAAGCCGCCGCGCTTGGCCTAACCCTGCTCGCCGACGCGATCATCTCGCAGGGTTCTGCGGATGAGGCCGAAGATACCATCGAAGAAGCTCTCAACCTTGATACGAGCCTCGCTCTGGCCCACGCCATCCGCTCCACGATCACGGCAAGCCAGGCTGCCGATCTGAATGACACCAACCTGATGGATACGGCACTCGCCGAGGCCGATACCGCGATTGATGAACTGGACAGCGAAAATAGCATCATCCAGGCACTAACCTATAATGCCATCGCCGTCACCTTCTCCGAGGATTACAGCCTGACCGACAACTCCGTCAGCCTGAGTTCCAGTGAGGAGAACTACCAACAGGCCATTGATCTGTTGCCCAATGTGGCCCTCTTCCACACCAACATGGGCTACCTCTACAACAATAGCGCCGACTACGAGCAGGCCCGATCCGCCTTTGAAACGGCCCTCGATATTGACCCCAACTACTCAGAAGCCCAACTCGGCATCGGCTGGGGCTACTACCGCCAAGATCAAGGCACAAAGGCCGATGAGGCCTTTGATACCGCCTTGAGTATGAATCCCAATAACCCGAATACCCACTATGCCAAAGGCCGCATTGCCTTTGATAATGATGAGTATCGCAACGCGATCAACTACTTTGAACGCGCTAACCAACTCAACCCGCGTAGTACCTACACACTGGCATGGCTCGCCCGTGCCTATCAGTTCGAGGGCTTCTTCGCCGACAATGATGCCACGCGCAAAGATCTTTATGCCAAGGCCGAATCAATCTATCGCCAAGCGCTAGATATTCGCCCCAACTTCGCCTTTGCCACCAGTGGCCTCGGTTGGGTACTCCAATACCAAGAGAAATACGAGGAATCGATCAGCATCTTCGAGCGGGCCATCGAGCTAAATCCGAACGATGACGAAGCCTACAACGGCCTTGGCTGGAGCCTCTTCAACCTTGATCGCTTGGGTGACGCCGAAACAGCCTTCCGCCAATCCACCCAACTTGCCCCCAACTACGCCTCGCCCCAGTATGGGCTAGGCCGGACGTTAGAAGAGCTAGGCCGCCTTGACGAAGCGCGGGCCGCGTTCAAGACCACCCTAGAGATTGATCCGACCTACACCCAAGCCGAAGAGGCGTTGAAACGCCTGGGCAACTAGCAAAAAGGATTGACAAACCACCCCATCCATGCCTACAATTTGTGTGTTCGTTCGGAATCACACAAAATAAAGGAGCCACCCATGACCAGTGAGCGCGCCGCAGCGTTCGACTTCTTTGGCCCTCGTAGCCTGACTGGCCCTGAGCTAAAGCCGGGCGATGTCGCCCCCGACTTTGCGCTGATCAACAACAAACTTGAGACGGTCACCAAAGCTACTTATGCTGGCAAGCCGCTCTTGATCAGCGTGGTTCCCTCCCTCGATACTGGTGTGTGCAGCAAACAGACCGTGCGCTTCAACGAAGAGGCCGCGCAACTCGCCGAACAGGCCAACTTCGTCACTGTGAGCGCCGATCTGCCCTTCGCCCAGATCCGCTGGTGCGGCAGCAACAATGCCGATGCCGTCCAGGCACTCTCCGATCACCGCGACATGAGCTTTGGGGCCGCTTATGGCACCCTGCTAGGCGACTTCCGCATTGAGAGTCGCGCTGTCTTTGTGGTGGATGCCGCTGGTACCATCAGTTATGTCGAGTATGTACCCGTTGCAGGCCAGGAACCCGATTACGATAAGGCGCTAGCGGCGCTCAAAGCGCTCTTAGGGTAAGAGCTAACATCTCTTAGCGGGGGTTCGGGGGAGGCTTCGCCTCCCCCGAAGAACTTTTTTCGGTTCTTTTGGCGGCTTCGCCGCCAAAAGAACCGAAAAAAGCGGGTTTGGGGCGCAGCCCCAGAAGGGTATCGGAGCACGTCGTAACACGCCCCGATCCGCATGCGCAGCCCATAACACCACGCGCCAAAAAATATGCTATACTACCCGACGGCGTGTTTGCCACGCCAAATACACACACTCCCCTAGGGCATCTCCTCCTGCCACCCACATAGGTGGTTCGGATGCCAGAAACAGGGAGTGGCGGTATGGTACAGATCACCTATAAGGAGCAAGAGTCTAGCAATGACCCAGTCAACCCCACGCGTCGTATCGATCAAGGCCCTCCTCGAAGCCGGTGCTCACTTCGGCCACCAGACCAACCGCTGGAACCCGAAGATGCGCCCCTACATCTTCACTGCGCGCAACGGCATCCACATCATTGATTTGCAGAAGACCGTTGCTGGCGTTACAGCGGCCTATCGGTTCGTCGCTGACCTGACCGCCCGTGGCGAAAAGATCCTCTTTGTCGGTACCAAGAAGCAGGCTCAGGAAGCCATCGCCGAAGAGGCCAGCCGCGCTGGCCAGTACTACATCACCCAGCGCTGGCTCGGTGGTACCCTGACCAACTTCACCACCATTCGCGCCCGCCTCAAGCGTCTCTCCGACCTCGAAGCCCAGCGGGATCGCGGCGATTTCGCTCGCTTGACCAAGGCTGAGGGCCTCAAGCTCGAAGAAGAGATCGGCAAGCTCAATCGGGTCTTCGGTGGTATCAAGACAATGGATCGCCTGCCCGGTGCGCTCTTCGTGATTGACCCGCACAAGGAGTCCCTGGCTGTCCAAGAGGCAACCAAGGTGGGTGTGCCGGTGGTGGCCATGGTTGACACCAACTGCGACCCGGATCTGATTGATTATGTCATCCCCTGCAACGACGATGCCATCCGTGGCATTCGGTTGATGACCAGCAAGATGGCCGATGCTGCCCAAGAGGGTATGGATCGCCGCCAGTCTATGCACGAGAACTAAAGCACCTGAACGCGGTGGGGGTTTTGGAGCTGCCCTAGCGGCTCCTTCCCCCTGATCTGTTTGATAAACTATAACCTTAAGGAGTTGGATCGTGGCTATCTCTATCGAGTTGGTAAAAGAGCTCCGTGAGCGCACCGGCGCTGGCATCAAGGAGTGCAAGGACATCCTTGAGCAGACCGAGGGCAACATGAATAAGGCCATCGAAATCCTGCGCGAGCGCGGAATCGAGGCCGCTGCCAAGAAGGCGACCCGCGAGGCCAATGAGGGGCTGATCGGGGTCTATGTTCACTTCGGCTCGCGCATTGTGGGTATGGTCGAACTGAGTTGTGAGACCGACTTCGTCGGGCGCACCGAAGAGTTCGGCAAGTTGGCCAACGATATTGCCCAGCATGTCGTCGCCCTCAACCCGCGCTACATCACGGTTGATCAGGTCACCGATGAGGCCGTGGCCGAAAGCGGTCAGACCCGCGAGAAATTTGTTGAGGAAAACGTCCTCATGGCGCAGCCCTTCGTGAAGGAGCCTTCGCGCACCATCGAAGAGAAGCTGAAGGAAGCCATCGCCAAGTTTGGTGAGAACGTCGTCGTGCGGCGCTTCGTGCGCTACGAAGTCGGTGCCTAAGAGTAGGAGGCGGGAGGCGGGAGGGAAGGGGAGATACCACTGCCCTGCCTCCTGCCTTCTTCATATTCTATGCAAGAACCAAAATACCGGCGCATTCTGATCAAACTGAGCGGCGAGCAGATCAAGGGCGATGACGGCGAGAGCGTCAGCTATACGATGCTCGATTTTCTGGCCCAGGAGATCGAAAAGGTCGTTCGGCATGGTGTTCAGGTTGCGGTGGTGATCGGCGGCGGCAATATCTGGCGCGGCAATCAGTCTATTGAGCGCGGGATGGATACGGCCCAATCCCACTATATGGGGATGTTGGCGACCGTCATCAATGCCCTCGCCATACAGGATGTGCTTGAGCAGCATGGCCTCTTTACCCGTGCAATGACGGCGTTGAAGATGGATGAGGTCGCGGAACCCTACATCCGTCGTCGGGCTGTGCGGCACATGGAGAAGGGCCGCGTGGTTATCTTCGGGGGCGGAACGGGGAACCCCTACTTTACCACCGACTCAGCCGCCGCCCTGCGTGCTGCCGAAGTCCATGCCGAGGTCATCTTGATGGCCAAAAATGGGGTGGATGGGATCTATAGTGCTGATCCGCGTCGCGATCCCAATGCGGTGCGCTTCGACCATATTACCTATATGGATGCGCTCAATCGCGGCCTCGCGGTGATGGATAGTACGGCCCTCACCTTCTGCATGGATAATCGTATTCCGATTATTGTCTTTAATGCGCTCGCCGCAGGTACGATAGAACGCATCGTGATGGGCGAACAGGTTGGTACGCTGGTGAGCAACGATCTAGGAGAAGCGTGATGATCAACGATGTACTGCGCGAATATGAAGCAAGCATGCGCAAGGCCACCGAAGCACTAAAGCATCATCTCGCCACCATCCGCACCGGGCGGGCCTCGAGTGGCATGGTCGAGCATCTACAGGTTGAAGCCTATGGCACCCACATGCCGCTCAACCAACTTGCCAATATCAGTGTGCCTGAATCGCGCCTGATTGTCATCCAACCCTTCGATAATGGCATGATCAAGATCATTGAGAAGGCCATCCAGAATTCGGATCTGAGCATTAATCCCAGTAATGATGGCCGCGTCATTCGCTTGGCGGTGCCCCAACTCACCGAAGAGCGCCGCCGTGAAATGGTCAAGATGGTACGCCATCGCGTCGAAGAGGTGAAGATCTCGGTGCGCAACCAGCGCCGCGATGCGATTGATGACCTCAAACAACTTGAGGAAGAGAAACTGATTAGCGAAGATGACCTGCACCGTGGCCAGGAGCGCATTCAGCAACTCACCGAGCGCACCAGCAAGGATCTCGATCAGATCGGCAGTGAAAAAGAAGCTGAGGTTCTCGCTGTGTAGGGTGTTCCACACTACCTGCGATTCTACGTCGTGATTGTACCTACCGTCAGCATACCAGAGAAGGCCATGAGCAGCACCGAGAGCACGCTCGAAGGGGTGCCGCGCATTCCCACCCATATCGCCATTATTATGGATGGCAATGGGCGTTGGGCGCAGCAGCGCGGTCAGCCGCGCATGGCCGGACACCGTGCCGGCACCGAGAATATTCGTAGTATTGTCAGTGAGTGTGACCAGATTGGGATACGCTACCTGACGATCTATGCCTTCTCCACCGAGAATTGGAACCGCCCCACGCTTGAGGTGCAGGGGTTGATGCAGATCTTGGGCGATTTTATTGATCGTGAAACCAAGAATCTCCATGCCCAACAGGTGCGCTTGCGCCACTTGGGGCGGCTGAATGGCTTGAGTCCGCGTCTGCGCCGCAAAGTGCAGCATGCCCTCGATCTTACCCAGCATAATACCGGCCTCACCCTCGCGGTGGCCTTTAATTATGGCGGGCGGGCCGATATTGTGGATGCCACCCGCGAGTTGATCAGTGCTGGTGTGCGCCCCGAAGATGTTGATGAGCAGATGATCAGCGATCATCTCTATACCCGTGGCATGCCCGACCCGGATATTGTCATCCGCACCAGCGGGGAACGCCGGATCTCCAATTTTCTGATCTGGCAGGCGGCCTATAGCGAGTATTGGTTTACTCCTGTACTCTGGCCCGACTTCCGGGCGGAGCATATCCATCAGGCAATACGCGATTATGGACGGCGCGAACGCCGCTTCGGCGGACTCTCCGAGCAAAGCTAGCTCCCTGGCACTCCGGGTCGCCAGTGTCTCTGTCCTGATCCCCATCGTGATCGCTGCGGCCTGGTGGTACTGGTCTTCAGCGATCTTGGTTGGGCTATGTGTGGCACTGGCAACCATGGAGTTGTATGGGATTATGCAGCGCGGTGGCTATGCCCCTCGCCTGCCGGTTGGGCTTGCCATCAGTCTGCTGCTGTGCGGCGCGGCCACCTTCCAAGATCTGGTTGCACTCGATCTGGGCGAGGCGGTGATTGCCGTCTCCATCCTCCTCGCCTTGACCTACGAGATCCTCCCGCGTGATCGCAGCACTAGTTTGGTCAATTGGGCACTCACCTTTGCCGGTGCCTACTATATCGGCGGATTGCTCAGTTATTTCATCCTCTTAGCCCAACTCGATACCCCCCTGCGGGGTGGCTGGCTGGCCTTCCTGCACATTCCACCGGCAACCTCCTGGATCTTCCTTGTGCTCGCCATGACCTGGCTCCAGGATACGGCGGCCTATTTTGTCGGGCGCTCCTTCGGCAAGCATCGTATGGCTCCCATCCTTAGCCCCAAAAAGAGTTGGGAAGGGGCTATCGGCGGCTTTGTAACTTCGGTACTCACCGCAATGCTGGCGACGCTCTTGCTCGGTTTACCGATCAGCTATGCCGCCGCCGCACTGATCGGTGCTGCCGCAGGTATCGCTGGCCCGATTGGTGATCTGGTCGAGTCGTTGATCAAACGCCAGATCGGTATTAAAGATTCGGGTCAACTCATCCCCGGCCACGGCGGGATTCTAGATCGCATCGATTCCCTCATCTTCACCGCCCCCGTCACCTATTACCTGATTCTATTGACTCTGGGTTCCTGATCTCGTACACTGATTCTAGCGTCTGTTGGCGGCTTCGCCGCCCCCAAACCCCGCCGGGAGGCGTAACGGCATACGCCCCATACCACGATCCGAATCAGCCTCTGGAGTAGATTAATGACCACAACCCTGATCTCAATCGGTGCCTTCTTATTAATGTTAGTCATATTAGTTCTTGTACATGAACTTGGCCATTTTCTGACTGCTATTTGGATGGGGATCAAGGTTGAGGAGTTTGGAATCGGCTATCCGCCGCGTGCGTTGGTAATGTTTGAGCGCAATGGGGTCAAGTACACGCTCAATTGGCTGCCCCTGGGCGGGTTTGTGCGTTTTGCCAGTAATGACGAAAGCCAGGATAGTCTGTATGGGGCCGGAGGTAGTTTGGCCGCCGCAACCCCCTGGCGCAAGATCCTGGTGATGGTGGCTGGCCCACTCATGAATCTCGTGCTGGCCATGGTGGTCTTTGGGGTGATCTTTGCCCTTCAGGGGGTGCCTCGGCCCGCCCCTGGCCAAGAGATCGGAGCCGTCTTTGAAGGCACACCCGCCGCAGTGGCGGGTATCGAAGTCGGTGATGTTCTACTCAGCCTGAATGGCGTAACGATCACCAGTAGCGATCTCATTGGTCAGGCTGCGCGCCAAAGCGGTGGCAAACCCATCCCGGCTGTGGTGCTGCGCAATGGCCAGGAGTTGGCCCTGACGGTTACCCCTGGCCCCTGGACTGGCCCCGATGGAACACGCTATGATCTCGGCTTCGGTTTTAGTTACTCGCCCCATGTGGTGATCGAGCAAGTGAATCCGCTGACCGCGCTGTGGATGGGAACCACCTACAGTATTGATCTGACCGGCCAGATGCTGCGCTCGCTCGCCTCGCTACCCGCAGCGATTGGCGGTATCTTCTCACCAACCCCCTCGCCCGCCGGTGAGCCGATTGGCCCCATCGGAATTGCCCGTGCTACCGGCGAGGTGATCCAGCAACCGGGTGGCTTCTTGGCCTTCTGGAACCTGACCGCCATCCTGAGCCTGAATCTCTTCTTGCTCAACCTGTTGCCGATCCCGGCCCTCGATGGCAGCCATATCATCTTTGCGACTATCGAGTGGTTGCGCGGCGGGAAGAAGGTTCCACCCGAAAAGGAAGCCCTCGTGCATGCCTTCGGCTTTGTAGCACTCATGGGCCTTATGCTGGTAATCACGGTTAATGATGTGATCAATGCCCTTCAGGGGACACCGATCCTGGGGAACTAGATCATGATTCGGGCCAGTGATGTGGGCGAGTATCTCTTCTGTGCGCGGGCATGGTGGCTGCGCCGGGTGCAAGGCGTGCGCGTAGGTGAGGGCCAGTCTCACCACCTGCACGCCGGAACCCTGCGCCATGATCGGCATAGCCAGAGTGTTACCCGCAGTCGTACCCTACTCTGGATCGCTGTTGGCTTGCTGCTGCTCGCCGGGATGCTCTTGCTTATGGGCAGGCTCCTTGCGCTATGACTAGCATTGCCATGGCGTTGTTTGTCCTCGGTGCGGTGATCCTCATCCTGGCACTGCGTATGCGTGCCGCCACGGGCATCCCATGGGCACCCATCCTCAGCGACGATGCCCAAATTGGGCACTCGCCTGCGCGTACCCTCGTGTCGCGGCGCTACCAACTCAGCGGCAAACCCGACTATATCATCGAGCGCCATGGACGACAGATCCCGATTGAGGTCAAGCCGGGGCGCACCGCACCCCAACCCTACCACTCCGATCTCATGCAACTGGCCGCCTACTGCCTCTTGATTGAGGAGACGACTGGCCAAGCGCCACCCTATGGCATCCTGCGCTATGCCGAGCAGAGTTTTCAACTACGCTATACGCCCGCTGTGCGCAACGAGTTGCTGGAGATCCTTGATGCAATGCAGGCTGCCCGTGAGGCCGAAGATGTCGAACACAACCACGAGCAACCCCAGCGCTGTGCCCATTGTGGGCTGCGGTATGTGTGTGATGATGCGCTAGTATAACCTAGGGTGGGGTCGGGGGCGGCTCGCCGCCCCCGATAATCTTTTTTGTGGTGTTTTGGCGGCTTCGCCGCCAAAACACCACAAAATTGGGGTTTGGGGCGCAGCCCCAAGGATTTTGCATACGATCTAGTATAAGCCGGCATAAGCCAAGAAAGTATGGTATCATGAATACTCATAGAGACATCATAGTGAAAATCGAAGCATATCTATACGGTCAACTCAGTGTGAGCGCATTAGCCAACTGGGCACTTGATCGTTTCTATGCCATCGAACAAGGTGTTGAGAATCTTAATGCAGACGCCAGCGAAACCATCGCCGATGTGCTTGATGCGCTGATGTTTGCCGATGAACAGCCCTTCGCGCTGGACGATGCCGACCTGCGCCGGCTCATCGCCCGCCTTGAATCATTATCGCTATGAAGATCCGACAACATCCGCGTATGCGCGACATCCTCGTTGGTGATGAGGTCTATTCCTACCAAGAGAACCTCTTCGCCCGCGTCGCAGATATTTTCCCCTCGGCGGTCTGTGTCAAGATCGGGATTCTTTCGCTAGAGAATCACCTAGAAATTACCCTCGCTCCCCAACTCTGGCGCGCCGCCGACATCGAGAATCTTTCGGTCTGCCGCTATTGCGGCAGCCGTGAGAATATCCAAACCGAGATCGGAACAGGCATCCCCTTTCGGGTGTGTACCAAGTGCAAACCACCCGAAGCCCCCCATTAGCTACCAACGACAAAGTTCATGGGGCTACGCCACATGTATATGAAGTTTAGGGCGATAGCCCTAAAACCCATGGTTGG
>NZ_GL501404.1:374376-434701 GCF_000152145.1 Oscillochloris trichoides DG-6 | reverse complement strand
TGCGCCCCAAACCCGCTTTTTTCGCATACGTTGGCGGCTTTGCCGCCAATGTATGCGAAAAAGAGTTCTTCGCGGGAGGCTTCGCCTCCCGCGCCCACCAATGGTAGAATAGACACCTAACGCACCGCGTCTACCACGAGAGGAGGCCGATGGGCACCGTACAACAGATCATCAACTTGGGCCTTGAGGGGCTACTTCTCAACCCCACAGCCTACCGTGATCAGCGGGACTCGCCGCAGGGTCTGCGGCGTGGGTTTATGCTGGTTGTGCTGATTGGGCTTCTGGTGGGTGTAGCCAGCCTGATCGGCGATCTGGGTGAATATGTCACCCAACCTAGCGCGGCGACGATCAGCCAAGCCGTCTATGATGGCTTGCGCGAGATGCCCTGGTACGCCGATCTCAGCGAGACTGACCCCGATTTCCCCAATCAGTTTGATCAGATCTTTACCCAGGTCACACAGAGCATCCAGCTCTTCAACGGTGGGATCGGGCGCAGCTTCGGGGGGATCATCACCACCCCGATCATGCTGCTGCTCGGCTGGTTCCTCTTCAGCCTGATCAGCCACCCGATGGCGCGTGCGCTGGGTGGGCAGGCGAGTTTCAGCCAGACAATGGCGTGTACCGCCCTAGCGGCGGGAGCCAACCTATTGGCGCTTGTGCAGATTGTGCCCTTTGCCCAAGTGGCTGGTACCACCCTCTTGGGCCTGATTGCCAGCTATGTGGCCATCCGCGAGGCACATCAACTCCAACCCTGGCGCGCCTTTTGGGCGACAATGATTGGGCCGATCATCTTGGTGGTGCTGTTCGTCATCGCCGCCTGTATCGGCATCTTCCTTGTGCTGGGTGCCATAAGCGCGGCATTCCAGGGGGGCAACTAACGATGATGGACACCTTCAACGGCGCACTCACTCTCAACCAGAACCTGCTGCGTGGAATGCGCGAATCCCCGGATGTCGTGCGGCGCGGCCTCACCCTGGTGCTGCTGGTTGGTCTGCTGGTCGGCACCGTACAGGCGATTAGTACGAGCATCAGTAATGCCAATACCTCAGGCATCGTGGCTGCGGTTGAGATCGCACTTGATGAGAGTATCCAACAACAAGCACTTGGAGCCACCACCGAAGAACAGCGCCAGGTGATCGGACTGTTGCGCGAGAATAAAGAGGGCATTCTGAATCTGGTGGAGAGCATGATCGAACTGCCCACCATCGCCCCGCGTCCAGTTGGTCTGCTCTTCCAAGCGCTGGGCGTGATCGTCAGCACGCCGCTCAACTATCTGGGCAGTCTGCTTCTCGCAGTTGTGTTTGCGCATATTGGCGCACAACAACTGGGTGGCAGCGGCAACATCCGCCAGATGCTAGGAATGGGCGCACTGAGTGTCGCCCCGCATGCCCTCGACGCACTCAGCTTTATCCCCGTCTTCGGGTCTACCCTGAGTCTCATCGCCTGGGTATGGGGGCTAGTCATTCTGATCGTGACAACGAGTGTTGTCCACCGCCTAGATAGCGGTAAGGCCACGATTGCGGTGCTGGTCTACCCACTCGTGGGCGGGCTGGTCTTGATGCTGAGTTGTTGTATTTTGCTCTTTATGAGTGCTGCGCTCGGTTAAAATTGAAATGCGGCGCGGTGGCTTCGACAAGCTCAGCCACCGCGCCGCTGGTTGAGCCTGTCGAAGCCAGCCTCCGCACCGCTGGCTGAGCCTGTCGAAGCCAGCCACTAGGCTAACGCATACGCCCCGCCCCGGCTCAGAATGGTTGCGCCGAGGCCAACACTGGCCAGCAGATAAAAGAGCACCAGACTCCAGAGCGGGGCGATGGCTCCGATCAGGCCCAGCGGGATCAGCAGCAGCGCCACACCCAGGATCAGCGCAGTGGTTTCGGGCAGCTTGATGCGCGCCGCCACTGCGCGTGCCAGACCTGCCAACCCGAAGAGGTAGGGTGTCTGGAGCAGGAAGAAGAGCGGGAGCAACAGGGGCAAGCCAATCAGCGTCAGTGCCAGCAACCCAGCCACGAGTATCACGATCAGTGCCAGCAGCAGCGTCGTGAGTAGCCCCAGCAACGTCGAACGAGTCGGAGCCTGTTGGAGTACCCGGCTTACCCCCTGGGTGCGCCGAGGCCAGACCGTGGCGCAAGCGAGCGTCAGGAAGAGGCCCAGGATTGTCAGGGCGGTACTGAGCAGCGGCAGAGGAATAGCACCGAGTTCGCCAGCCGAGCCACTACGGAAGAGCTGCGCCATATCGGCGAGGAGCAGCCCACCCGGCGTGGCTTGTTCACCTAGCACCCGGCCCGCCACCTGATCCGGGCTACTGCGCGTCACCCCACCCCCTAGCGCCAAGACATTCCCCGTCACCTGGGCAGCGGGGCCAAGTTTGATGTGCCCGGCATAGCTGACCACATCACCATCTACGCTACCGAGGATCGTGATCGAGCTACTCCAACTGGTCACATCACCCTCGACACGACCTTCAATGAGGATCGGGCGGCCAACGGCGGCAAGATCACCCTGCACCACCTGATCAGCAGCAACCACAATTGGCTCCACACCCTGGGCCAGCGCCGGACGTGGGGCCAGCGTCAGCGCCAACAGCAGCCCAACCAGCCAGCCCATCCAGCGTCTCATAGATGTGCCTCCAACCTCACCCGACCCTCGTAATGGACAAGTTGCCACCAGATCCAGCCCCCCGCAATAACCACCCCAATGATCGCCAAGGTTGCCGCACCCGCCGTCAGCAGCAGATTGATAAGCGGCTTGGCGGCGAGAGTCAGGAACAAGAAGAAGTCGCCTAAACCACTACTCAGATCGGCGAAGAGATTCGCGGGGCCACGGCTATCCAGCAGAATGCCCCAACTGCCCAGACTGATCAGCGCCAAGAAGAAGACCGACACCACCGTGCCATAGATACGCCGCAGACGGCTGGTTGGTGACGGGCGCGGCGTCGCTAACGCTGCGATCACCCGGCCAGCCAGATCGGGCGGGGGTTCAATCGGTGCTGGTTGACCATAACGAGCGAGCAGGCGGCGCGTTTCCGCCTCGGCAGCAACAAGCAGATCCTCAGGTGTTAGGTGAGTATTTCGGTCTTCCACTGTTCTTCTCCGTCCTCACATAACCTATCACGTAACATCTTGCGCGCCCGATGCAGACGGGTCTTGACGGTCGCTTCGGTCAGGTTAAGCATCTCAGCAATCTCTAGGTAGGAGAGATCGTGCCAGTAGCGCAGGAAGGTGACACTACGGTAGCCTTCAGGCAACGTTTGGAGCGCCTGCTGCACATGATCATGTTGTTCAGCATCAAGTGCCTGTCGTTCTGGGCCAGCCTCGCTACTCGTCAACCAGAAGGCAACATCATCGAGAGTCAGCCAATTCATGCGTCGTCGCCGCAGCCGATCAATACAGTAATTGGAACCAATGGTTAAGAGCCAGGTCACAAAACGGCGGCTAGAGTCATAGGTATCTAGGCGACGGTAGGCACGCAGAAAGACCTCTTGCACGGCATCTTCAGCCTCTTGGGCATTGCCAAGCATACGATAGGCTTGATTATAGACCGCTCCAGTATAACGATTGACGAGATCGGCAAATGCGGCTTGATCCCCAGATCGAGCACGGCGAGTAATGAGTGCCTCTTCAGCCAACAGATCCATCACTCATCTCCCCTGCTCCAAAGCATGGTACGCATCAGAGCGCCAAAAGTTTCAGACTTGCACAACTACGCAGCATCGTGTACCATCAGGAAGCATACGTTGTATCTTGAGGGTTGACAAACCCCGTCAGGCAGGTTGGGAGGGAGCAGTGGCAGGGAGCTACAACCGCGAACAGATCCGCGCCGCACTGGCCGAGACTGACCCAGCATATAGTTTTTATCTCGACCTTGAGAGCGGTACGGTGATCAAAGTCCCCGACACCGAAGCCACTCCTGAGGCCGAAGCATTGCGCAACAGCGTGATGGAGGGCTATGGTGATCGCTACCGCTACATTCCTGGTGGCAACCCGGCTCCGTCCGATGCTGATGTGCAGGGCTGGATGGAGGCCGAGGGCCTGTAAGTGAGGTGGAGGAGGCATGGGTTGCCTCCTCAGCGCTTACTTCTCATAGGGCGTACCTGCTGCTGCCGGGCCGACTGAGCGCCCGATCAGTCCGGCAAGTACGATCACGGTCAGAACATAGGGCAACATCTGGAGGAACTGGGTTGGTACGGGGCCACCGAAGAGTTCAACCTTCAGGATTTGGAACCGAATCCCCAGGGCCTCTGAGAAGCCAAACAACATCGCACCACCAAAGGCACCAAAGGGTGTCCAGTTGCCAAAGATCATTGCAGCGAGGGCAATAAAGCCCTTGCCTGCGGTCATGCCATCATCAAAACCCCCGACCTTTTCGAGCGAGAGCCACGCCCCCCCCAGGCCAGCGATCATTCCCGAAATGGCGATATTGATATAGCGGGTACGGCTGACATTGATGCCGACCGTATCAGCGGCGCGGGGGTTTTCACCGACGGCGCGGGTACGCAGCCCCCAACGGGTGTAGAAGAGCACGATGTGGGTAAGTACCACCAGAACGAGCATCGCGAAGAAGATGGGCTTCCCTATAAAAAAGATCGGGCCGAGGATGGGGATGTTGGCGAGGCCAGGAAAACTGACTTCAGGTAGGGTGGCGAGACTCTGGCCGGTATTGGCAGCTTGAATCGCAGAGACCTGGGGCAGAATGTATTGACGCCGCATATAGCCGGTGACGCCAATCGCCAAAATGTTGATCACCGTCCCACTGACGACCTGATCAACCTTAAAACTAATCGAGAGGAGGCCGTGAAGCAGCGCGATCAGGCCACCGAGCAGTACGGCGGCCACAACACCGAACCAGATATTGCCGGTACCGACATAAGCGGCAAAACCGAAGGCCGCACCGATGAGCATCATACCCTCAATGGCGATATTGACCACCCCGGAGCGTTCGGCATAGATGCCGGCCAGTGCCCCCAGTGCAATCGGCGTGCCCAAACGCAGGGTCTCAACCAGCATGGTCACTACGTTGGTCTGTTTGCCTGCGGCGGCCCAGATCAGAATGACGGGAAAGAGCAACACCGCACTGCACCAGAGCAGTGCCGTACTGGTACGGGTCAGGTTAGTCGTGGATGGACGCACAAAGAGAGCCAGCCCACCGGCAAGCAGGTAGAAACTGGCAATCCCGATGAGTGCGGGGGCAGTAGGGACGGGGAGAACTGGCCCTGGTACGCCAAAGGCGAGTTTACTCAGCGCAGGTTTAGGATCGGAAAGCTGGGGCAGATAGGTTGCCAACAACAGCAGACCAATCAGAACGAAAAAACCGGCGATGACCTGGCGGCGGGTGATACCCCGGCGGCGCTCGGGCATGAGGGTCTTCCTTTCTCACACGCTTCTTCTTGGGTATGATAGCATAAGAGCCGTGTACGTGGTTAGTGGACATATCAAGCGTATGCAAGACGAACCAGCCCTTTCGCCCAGCCCGGTACAGTTGATCGAAAGCCTGCTCTTTGTGGCTGGCGAGCCGATCAGTGTGGGGCAGATGGGGCGAGCACTCGAATTGAGCGCCGCTGAGATTGGGGCGGCGCTCGCAGATTTGGAAGCCCAGTGTCAGCAGCGTGGTATCCGGGTACAGCGCCATGGTGATCTGGTACAGTTGGTCAGTGCGCCGGAGAGTGCGCGCTTCATCGCCCGTTTTTTAGGCGTACAGGCTAGTGGGCGGCTCTCAGCGGCAGCGCTAGAGGTCTTGGCCATCATTGCCTACCGCCAGCCGCTCACCCGCGCCCAGATTGATTCCATCCGGGGTGTGGATAGTAGCGGTACGCTGCGCGCCCTACTGGCCCGCGATCTGATTAGCGAGGCAGGGCGGGTAGAAACAGCGGGCCGCCCGATCCTCTACGTTACGACGCCACTCTTCTTACAGCAGTTTGGCTTAACCAGCCTTGCGGATCTGCCGCCAATGGAGTTTGCTCGCCCAGCGAGCTAAAATCGATTCGGCAAACAGTATTGCTTGAAAACTTGGACATGATCGAGTATGATCAGCAACATACCACGAGGCGCTTGCCGCCTTCCCCAGCGCGATGACGTGACGGGCAAGGAGCGAACCTGGCCCGGCGTCGGGTGCTCTACCTTCGGAATTTCAACAGGCGAAAGCCGCTTCAAGCAGGGTGCATCACTCCGGGGCATTCGCCCCTGGATTTTTGCGCCTAAAGGCAGGCAATCGTGAATCTCACGCAAATCTGGCAGGCAGCGCTTGGCGCCATTCAACTCCAGACTTCGCGACAAGATTATGAGACGTGGCTGCGTGGCACTACGCTGCTCGCCCTTGATGGCGGGTTAGCAACGGTGGGCACCACTTCGACCTTCCATAAGGAGGGCTTAGAGAACCGTTTTATGGCCCCGGTGCGGCGGTCATTGGGTGATGTTGTCGGCTACCCAGTGCAAGTACGGGTGGTGATCGCTAATGGTACGGCCAACCGAATTGAGAACTATGGCCCACTGCTAGAGCTTGCTAGTAATAGTGAGGAGAGTGAGAGCAGTGATCGGGCGGTGCAGCTTGATCTGTCGAGCGCGATGCGCACCGGGATGCTCAATCCCAAATATACCTTCTCGCGCTTCATTGTCGGATCGAGCAATCGGCTGGCCCATGCAGCATGTTTGGCCGTGGCCGATAACCCTGGCCAGCACTACAATCCGCTCTTTCTGTACGGCGGGGTAGGGCTAGGCAAAACGCATCTGCTACACGCAATTGGAAACTATGTCCTCGACCGTGATCCAGAGATTAATGTGCTCTATGTGTCGAGTGAAAAGTTTACGAATGACATGATCAATGCCATTCGGCGGCAGCAGACGGAAGAGTTCCGCATGCGCTACCGTAATATTGATGTGCTCCTGGTAGATGATATTCAGTTTATTGCGGGCAAAGAGGGTACCCAAGAGGAGTTCTTTCATACCTTCAATACACTGCACTCGGCTGCCAAGCATATTGTGATTAGTTCGGATAAGCCACCTAAGGCCATTCCGACGCTTGAGGAGCGGCTGCGTTCGCGCTTCGAGTGGGGCCTGATTGCCGACATCCAGCCGCCCGATCTTGAGACGCGCACCGCTATTCTGCGCACCAAGGGTGAGCAGATGAATGTGGAGATTCCTAACGAGGTGATTGACTTCCTCGCGCATAAGGTGCAGAGCAACATCCGCGAACTCGAAGGCAGCCTGAATCGAGTAGCGGCATTTGCTGAACAGCATGGTCTGCCGATCAATGTGGAAGTGGCCACCAGTGCGCTGGCCGATCTGCTGGGCAGTGCGCGGCGTCGCCGCATTACCCCGGATCAGGTCATTCTCGCAGTGAGTGAGCATTTTGGCGTTGATCTGCGTATCTTGCAGGGGCGCGGGCGCTCGCGCAATATCGTCGTGCCACGCCAAGTGGCAATGTATCTGCTGCGTGAAGAGACCGAGTGTTCGTTGGTGGATATTGGCAAATTGCTCGGTGGCCGCGACCATACGACGGTGATGTATGGCTGTGACAAGATCTCCGAGGAGATCAATACCGATAATCGCTTGCGCAATGAGGTCTTGAGTATCCGTGAGCGTCTGTATAATCAGGCAGCGTAGGCTGTTGGCGGTAAGCGGGGCGCAGGGGACTGCGCCCCGCGTTTTTGTTGTTTTGCTCTTGCGCGGGTATGTGGTAAATCGTGTACAATATACTCCCGTACCCTGTTCTAACAAGTACCCCTCAGAGAGGAGGCACCCGCATGGGCTATGATGATACCCATCGCCGGTCAATCGAAGACCCGGCCGGCTATTGGGGCGAGTTGGCCGAAGAACTGCACTGGTATAAGCGTTGGGATAAGGTTCTCGACGACTCGCAGGCACCCTTCTATCGCTGGTTTGTCGGTGCTGAGACAAACCTTTGTTATAACGCCGTGGATCGCCACGCACTTGGAGCGCGCCGTGGTCAGGCAGCATTGATCTGGGAGAGTGCGGAGACAGGGCAGTCGCGCACACTCACCTATTTTGAACTCTATCGTGAAGTTAACCGCCTCGCGGGGGTACTCAAAAATCTGGGTGTCCAAAAGGGCGACCGAATCATTATCTATATGCCCATGGTGCCAGAGGCGATCATTGGTATGCTCGCCTGTGCCCGCTTGGGCGCGATTCACTCGGTGGTGTTCGGTGGCTTTAGTATCACCTCGCTGGCCTCGCGCATTGACGATGCCGAGCCGGTACTGATTATGACCGCCGATGCCAGCACGCGCAAGGGTATTCCTGTTCCGCTCAAGGAAATTATTGACCACGCGCTCGAAGCCGCCGAAGGCGATAGCGTGCGCGATGTGTTGGTACTCAACCGAGGCTTGGTGGCGTGTGAGATGAAGAAGGGCCGCGATCTGGATTGGGAAGAACAACTGGAGAAGCGCGGCGAGAAGTATGTTGAGCCGGTACGCGTTGCCAGCACCGATCCTTCGTACATCCTCTACACCTCCGGCACGACGGGTAAGCCCAAGGGTGTGGTGCGCGATACCGGCGGCTATATGGTGGCCCTGCACGCCAGTATGAGCCAGATCTATAACTGCGGCGATGGCGATGTCTTTTGGTCTACCTCGGATATTGGCTGGGTCGTGGGCCACTCCTATATCGTCTATGGGCCGTTGCTGAAGGGTATACCCACGGTGGTCTATGAGGGTCGCCCCGATCATCCCGATCCGGGGGTCTGGTGGCGGGTGATCGAGAAGTATGGTGTCACCCACGTCTTCACCGCACCTACGGCGCTGCGTGCGTTGCGCAAGTTCCCCGACCAGTGGATGAAGAATAGCGACATTAGCTCGATGCAGATCCTGTATGCCGCTGGTGAGCCACTGGATGCCCCGACATACGAGTGGGCCAAGGATACCCTAGGGGTGCCGGTGATTGATCACTACTGGCAGACCGAGAGCGGTTGGAGCATGCTTACCAACCCGGTGGGGGTGGAGTTGCTCCCAATCAAGGCCGGATCGCCCACCAAGGCCGCGTTTGGCCACTTCCTGGAGGTGGTGGATAGCGATGGCAATCCAGTGCCACGCGGCGAAAAGGGCTTCTTGGTTGATCATGGCCCGCTGCCGCCCGGTATGCTCATGACGCTCTGGAACGACGACGATCGTTATGTAAAGAGCTACTGGAACCACTTCAAAGAGAAGTTGCTCTACATGACGGGCGATTACGCCATTCAGGATGAAGATGGCTACTTCTGGATGCTTGGGCGCGCCGATGAAGTCCTGAATGTGAGTGGTCATCGCCTCGGTACGCGTGAGATTGAAGAGGTGGTTGCGTCGCATCAGGCCGTGGCCGAGAACTGTGTGATCGGCGTGCGCCATGAACTGAAGGGCGAGGGCGTGTTGGTGGTGGCGGTGCTGAAGCAGCATATCGCGCCTGCCGACCAAGATGGGGTGGCCCGCGAACTGCGCACGCTGGTGCGTGAGCGGATCGGGCCTATCGCCAGCCCCGACGCGATTCACTTTGTTAATATGCTCCCCAAGACCCGTTCGGGCAAGATCATGCGCCGCGTGATCCGAGCGGTCTATCAGGGCGATAACATCGGCGACCTGAGCACCATCGAAGATGATGCGACGGTTGATATGGTTCGTGAGGCCGTGGACGTGCTCAAAGGTGAGCTTTAATCGGAGCAAGGTCTTTGGGGCATAGCCCCAAACCCCAGCGTTTAGGTGTTTATGGTAATTTGGCGGCTGCGCCGCCAAATTACCATAAACACCATGTGATGTGTCCTTCATTCTGAGAACTGAGCAGCGTAACAAGGAGGTTCCCTGTGGCCGAGACCCCCGAAATGGTTGCCCCCAATACCAGTGAGATCTACCATCCCAACGCGTCCATTGTTGAGCAGAGCAACGTGATGGCCTATGCGCGGCGCAAGGGCATCGAGAGCTATGATGAACTGCACAAGTGGTCGCTCGAACACAACGAAGAGTTCTGGGCCGATATGGCCAACGAGTTGGAGTGGTACAGCCCCTGGGAGAAGATTCTCGACGATAGCAATAAGCCTTTCTACAAGTGGTTCACCGGCGCGAAGACCAACATTATCCACAATGCGATTGATCGGCACCTCAAGACGTGGCGCAAGAATAAGCTGGCCCTGATCTGGGAGGGTGAGGATGGCACACATCGCACCTTCTCCTTCTTCGCGCTTAACCGCGAAGTGAACAAGATCGCTAACGTGCTGAAGAGCATGGGCGTCAAGAAGGGCGATATTGTCACCATCTACATGCCGCGCATCCCTGAACTGATGTTCAGTATGCTCGCCTGTGCCAAGATCGGTGCCGCCCACTCGGTGGTGTATGGTGGCTTCTCCGAGGCTGCTCTGGCCGACCGTCTGGCCGATGCCAAGAGCAAGGTGCTGATCACCGCCGATGGCGGCTTCATGCGCAACAAGGTCATCGAGCTGAAGAAGATTGTGGATGAGGCGCTGTCGCGCACCCCCACCGTGCAGACGTGTCTGGTCTTCAAGCGCACTGGCCACGCGGTAGATATGGTGCAGGGCCGTGACCTCTGGATGCACGATCTGCTCAACCTGCCCATCGCCAACACCTTCTGCCCGACCGAGGAGATGGATTCAGAAGATATGCTCTTCATCCTCTACACCTCCGGCACGACGGGCAAGCCCAAGGGTGTGGTGCATACCCATGGTGGCTACCAGGTGGGCACGAGCACCACGCTGCGCTACGTCTTTGATGTGAAGGACGAGGATCGCTACTGGTGCGCCGCCGATCCGGGCTGGATCACCGGCCACTCCTTCATCGTCTACGCCCCGCTGCTCTGCGGTGTCACCTCGATCATGTACGAGGGTGCCCCCAACTACCCCTACCCGGATCGCTGGTGGCAGATTGTGGCCCGCACCGGCGTCACCATTCTCTACACCGCCCCGACTGCCATCCGTGGCCTGATGCGCTTCGGCGAGCTCTGGCCCACCCGCCACGATCTGAGCAGCCTGCGCCTGCTGGGTTCGGTCGGTGAGCCGATCAACCCCGAAGCCTGGAAGTGGTTCTACGAGGTGATTGGGCACAAGAACTGCCCGATCATGGACACCTGGTGGCAGACGGAGACCGGCCACTTCATGATTACGCCCACCCCGGTGGTACCGCTGAAGCCCGGTTCGGCCACCAAGCCCTTCCTGGGCATCGAGGTGGATGTGGTGCATGAGGATGGCTCGACATGCGCCCCCAACGAGGATGGCCTCTTGGTCATCAAGCGACCCTGGCCGGGTATGCTGCGCACCGTGCTCAACGATCCGCAGCGCTACGTGGACAACTATTGGTCACGTTTGGACGGTGTGTATGCGGCTGGTGACAGCGCCCGTAAAGACGAGGATGGCTACATCTGGGTCATCGGGCGTCTGGACGATGTGATCAAGGTCTCCGGCTACCGCCTGGGCACCGCCGAGGTGGAGAGCGCCCTGGTGAGCCACCCGGCCGTAGCCGAGGCGGCGGCGATTGGTCTGCCCCACGAGGTCAAGGGCAACGCCATCCACGCCTTCGTCATCCTACGGGCAGGCTTCGAGGGCAACCACGCCCTTGAGGAGCAGTTGCGCGCCCACGTCGGACACGAGCTTGGCCCGATTGCCCGCCCCGACTCGATCACCTTCACGCCGTCGCTGCCCAAGACGCGCTCCGGCAAGATCATGCGCCGCGTGCTGAAGGCACGGGCTTTGGGTCAGCCTGAGGGTGATGTTTCGACCCTGGAGGAGTAAGGTCTTGTTCTTGTGTGGCGGCTGCGCCGCCACACAAGAACATATACGATCTTTGGGGTACAGCCCCGATCCCCAACCTTACAACCGAACAATCAACTCCATCAAGCGCCGCCGATAGGTGGCGCTTGTGATTTTGGCCCAACGGGCGGGCAGGTTGGTTTGCGCAACAGCGTGCTGTTCTGCGCGTAGGGCGAGGTAGGCGGCACGGGCGGCTTGGGATTCAGGGCTGCTGGCGACACGCTCTAGGATGGTTTGGGCAACGATGGTATCGTTGAGTAGCCCCAAGTCGTCCTGGAGGTTGGCGAGTTGGGCCACGACCGGCTCGGCACGTTCACTAAAGCTGGCGGCAAAGAGTTCGAGGACATAGCGCAGCTTCTTGGCATCAATGCGCAGGGCGTGCATAGGCGGGCCATCAAGAGGCACCGCGCCTTGATCATGGGAGCGCAATGCCTCATAGTGACGCCAGATGGTTGATCCGGCCAGATCGCGCACCTGGGGTTGCTCGTTCCATCCCGCTGGATCATGCATCAGGTGGGCAAAGCGCTGCTTGAACTGGATATAGTCGCGGCTATCAAAGAGGGTGATCAGGCGTTGGTAGGCCGCCATACGCTCTTCGGTGATCGTGGCCACGAGGTCATCCATGCCCGCATGCAACTCGGTAGGCAACTCAGCACGGCTCTGGGCGAGGTGAACCAACAGCACATCACGGTCGCGCACGGCCCCGGCGGCACGGGCAAGGCGGCGGATACCCTTCTGTATAGGGCGCAGGTGTTTGGCCGGAGCCACGGGGGCCAAGAGGTGCAGCGTGGCGCGTAGGCGGCGCGAGGTGACACGCAGGACGTGAATCTCCTCGTGGTCACGGTCGGCACGGATGGCGCGTTCGGTGGCTAAGAGGCGGCGCAGGTGGCGGCGCAACAGCACCCGCCCCAACTCGGCCAGGCTGGTGGTAGAGGCGGCATACCAGGGAGGAAGTAGGGGCAGTTCCTCGGTCGCGTTCAGTTCAGGCGGTGCTTCTACGTCTGTGGCAGCCGCAACGTTCAATTCAAGTGGAAGACCGAAGCTGCGCAACCAGAGATCGGCCTTGGTGCCTGCGCGGGCCGCATCGCTGGCCGCATAGGGGCCAGCCAGCTCTAGGTGGTAGCCCGGCGCTCCACATTCAAACCCCACGATACGCGTAGACTGGGTATGACTCGCATCAAGGCCATCGGCGACGCGCAGAATAGCCGCGAGTTGCAAGGCAAGTTGGCGCTGTTTCTTGGATAGACTGAGAAAGGTGGGTTCCTGCTGTGGGCGCACCCGTTTGCGGTGGAAGGCAACGATACACGCCACCAACCCACGTTCAGAGGGATTCAGATCGGGCAAGTGGTGGTGCAGAACAATATCACGACCCGCCACATGGTGATTAGGCGGGTCGCTACTCAAACCAACATCATGCAGGAGTGCGGCATATTCTAATACCCGGCGCGAGCGATCTGGCCATGGAATATGCTCGGCAAGCGTATCAAAGAGTGTGAGAGCGTGTTCGGCAACCGCGCAGACATGCGGCACATTGACACGATAGGTCGAGAGAAGGTCAGCCAGCGCAGTACCGGGATCAAGCATCAGGGTTCCTCCATCAATGCTAAACCGCGTTGTAGTTTGGATCGTGACTCAGGGTGAAGCGCAATAATCGTGCGCAGCGTATCCGCAATCGCCACCAGATCCGACTCGGAGCCACCGGGGAGCAGTTCGATCTCCAGTTCGCTAAAGGGCTGATTCTGACCCGCCGCATGGATCATGCCCTGATCAAGACAGATCTCGGCCACGGTGCGATCCTGGTAGGTGGCAAAGATGATCTTGCGGTGGGTGAGGATGGTAACAGTAGGCAGCAGCGGCGCATTCCCTGTGAGTGCCAGAGCCAATTCACGCGCTGGGCCGGGGGGCCAGCTATGCGGATCGGGATCGTTATGATCAAACTCATACTCGGCGCGGCGATGCAGACCCTGCGAGACCTCAGCAGGGCCTTTGAGCGTCACCAATGAGCGCCCAGCCACCTCACGCAGACGCAGGCCATAGCGCGCCTGCGCCAAACGCCGATCCGGGGTATCAAAGTAGCGATTCTGCTGATGTTCGGGCTTAGGTTCGGGATGCAGAACGTAGGGGCCAAGTTGACCGAGTGCTGCGATGACATCCATGTCTCGCCCACTAACCGCGTATTTCGCCTCAACTTCCATAGTTCAGCGGGTCCTATGCTATACTCATCACTTACAAAGCGCCAGCCCAACCGGGATGATGACGGGCGTATGGGCTGACGTGTGTGTATAGAATACCATACGCCGATGAGCCAGCGCATCATCCAGATCACCGATGCCCCCCTACCCAGCCCCGATCCTTGGGCCGCTGACCCGGTGGGGACGCAGCGTTGCCCGGCGTGTGCCTTGGTTGATCCGGGGAAGGATCGCTGTCGGCGCTGCAAAGAGCCGCTCACGCGCCAGATTCGGCAGCGCAAACCGATTACGGCCAACATGGCCAACCTGCTCGTAATGCTGACCGGGCGTGGGCCATTGCTGATCATCATTGCCGCCGTCTATCCGCCGGATGGAATGGGCATCATCAATCCGTGGTCAATCCTCTTGACCCTAGAAGCCGCGATCTATGTCGGCTGTGGCATCGGGATGGCCATGCTGCGTTGGCGTTGGACATGGTTCATGACCATGGCAGTCATGCTTTTAGATTCAATTATTCAGATCGTTTTTCAATTTATTTTCCAAGGCAATGCACTGGTTCCAGTCGCTGCGATTATCAGCAACTTCATGGTTCTCGGAATGATGCTGATTGTGTATGATGAGGTGCGCATTGATACCGCGATTATCGGTATGCCACCCGATCATGCGCTGCCCAAAACACCACAAGGTTCCTACAATTTAGGGGTGGAATATAGCAAACTAGGGCAGTGGTATTTTGCTGCCCGTTTATGGCAGCGGGCAGTGGCACTGGAGCATAGCGAGGGGCGCTACCGACGCGCCTTGGGCACCGCATACCTGCACCTTGGCGAGCATGCCGCTGCCCACCAGGAGCTTCAGGCGGCCCACTGGCTCATGCCCGATGATGAGCAGACACGTAAGCTGATGCGGATGCTAGGGTAGCACAGCAGCTATGCGCCCAAATGCACTAGAGCAATGGTCGTCGCTGCGCCCATGGGCGAGCGCGTTCAAGTTGGCCAGCGAGGCGGAACAGAGTAGCCTCATCGCCATAGCGAGCGGCAAACTGCATCCCAATCGGCAACCCATCACCACTCCAGATCAGTGGCACCGACATGGCTGGTTGGCCGGTGAGATTGAAGAGCGGCGTGTAGGGCATATAGTCATAGAGCTGCTTGGCGATCTGGTGCGGAACCGCGAGGCTACGCAACAACCAGCCCGCACCCATACGATTGGCCACGCGAAGGAGCAGGGCTTGAGGCGGGGTGAGATCAAAATGGCCGAGCAACAGTGGCGGCTGGGCCAGAGTCGGGGTGAGCAAGGCATCGTAGTAGGTGAAGAACTGGCCCACCTCGCGGGTGGTCTGGCGAATACGTCGCCACGCGCCCATATACGCCTGGAGACTATAACTCTTTCCGAGGAGACCCATCGCGTAGGTTGCGGTTTCAAAATCCTCTGGGTTAGGCCGCCGTCCGGCCAGCAAGGCTGCTTCTACAAGCGCGGCGCGTACCTCAGCGGCAACCAGGATCAGCATCGCCTTGGCACACGCAGCCCCATCAATGCGCGGGGCATCCTCCACCACCTCGTGGCCCAATGACTCCAACAGGCGCGCTGTGGCGCGTACCCCGGCGCGACACTCTGGATGTACGGCATGGCCAAAGAAGGGGTGGTCGGTAAAGGCGATGCGCAAGCGCCCCGGCTCACACGTCACCTCTTCCAAAAAGGGGCGCTGCGGTTCAGGCGCGGCATAGGGTGCGCCCACGTCCATCCCAGCGGTGGCATCGAGCATGGCGGCACTATCGCGCACCGTCCGGGTGATCACATGCTCCACACCCAGCCCGCTCCACATCTCGCCCTGATCGGGGCCGGAGGGGGTACGCCCGCGTGAGACCTTGAGGCCAAAGAGGCCACAACAGGCGGCGGGCATACGGATCGAGCCGCCACCGTCTGTCGCACTCGCAATCGGCACCATGCGGGAGGCCACCGCCGCCGCCGAACCACCACTCGACCCCGCCGGGGAGCGGCGCAGATCCCAGGGGTTGCGGGTTGGCCCGAAGGCGGCAGGCTCGGTCGTAGGCTGAAGGGCAAATTCGGGGACGTTGGTCTTACCAAGGATGATTGCGCCACTCGCCTTCCAACGACGCACCATTTCACTATCACGCGGGCGGGGGAAGTGGCGCAGCATGGCGTTACCATCGCTGGTGGGCACCCCGGCGCATGTGGCCCAGAAATCCTTGAGCAGCATGGGCACCCCGGCAAATGGGCCATCGGGAAGGGGAGCCTGCGCGGTTGCACGAGCCTGATCAAACAGTGCGAAGATGACCGCATTCAGGGCCGGATTATGCTCCGTGATCTGGCAAATCGCCGCTTCAACCAACTCCAACGGCGTGACCTGACGGGTACGAACAAGATCGGCAAGGCCGAGAGCATCATAGTTGGGGTAGTCGCTGAAGGGTGCCATGGGTACCTCGTATTGTTGGGGTAGCCGATTTGTACAAAATATCCAAGCCGGTGCCGCCTAAGCTTGGATAGGCTAACCGTAGCGTATCGTCAGCCCGGTGGCTATACTAAGCACAGTTAAGTCATACCAAACCGCTCCCGCGATAATCATAAGTGAGGATACTACAATGGAACTTATCATCGCTCTCGCGCTCTTCATCGCAATGGTCGCCACCTGGTTCGTACTGCCCGCCAGCTCGATGGAGGAGCCTGCTGCTGAGAAGAGTGGCGTGATGATGACCAGCCAGTCGGTTGCGCATACGGCGTAGTGTTCCAAATAGATCACTCGTAAACAAAGAAGCAAGATTGAGTATACACTCAATCTTGCTTCTTTGTTTGATGAACTTACGACTCCTCGCGGGGGTTCGGGGGCGGCTACGCCGCCAAAACATCACAAAAATGGGGTTTGGGGCGCAGCCCCAAGAATTTTGCCCATGCCCTACTTATGCGCCAGCAAACGCAATCCGTTCAGGACGACGATGATCGTCGAGCCTTCGTGGCCGACAACACCGAGCGGCAGGGGAACGCCGATGGTGAGCGTGGTGATTACTAGGACGACTACCACGGCCAGGGCGAAGGATATGTTCTGCCAAACGATGCGCTGGGTGCGTTTACTCAGCCCGACGGCATAGGCAATCGCACCGAGATCGTCGGACATGAGCACAATATCGGCAGTCTCCAGGGCGGCATCGGTACCGGCAGCCCCCATCGCAATGCCACTGGCAGCAGCGGCTAATGCCGGGGCATCATTCACACCATCACCGACCATAGCCACTGGCCCGTACTGTTTGCCCAACTCCTCCACCAGCCGCAGCTTATCTTCGGGCAAGAGGCCCGCATGCACCTCATCAATCTTGAGGCGGCGGCCCATCGCCTCGGCAACACGAGCATTATCGCCGGTGAGCATCACCACGCGCTCGATGCCCGCCGCCCGCAGCGCGGCGATCTTTTCGGCGGCGTCGGGGCGCTCACGATCCATCACCGTGACCAAACCCAGCCAGCGTTGCCCGTGATGTACGAGCAGTACGGTGCCACGACCTTCATCGGCGAGGCGATCCATCGCGGCGAGGAGATGCGCAGGCACCTGTAGCCCCGCCTGGGCCATGAGGCGCGGCGAGCCAACCAGTGCCTCCGCACCATCCCAGGTGGCGCGGACACCCATGCCGGTGACGGCGGAAAATTCGGTGGGTTCAGCCGGGGTCAGCCCCTGCGCCGCCGCATAGCTCATGATCGCCCGTGCAATCGGGTGTTCACTGGGCTGTTCGGCACGCGCCACCACCGCCAGCAGTTCTTCCACACTCACCCCTGGTTCGGGCACCAGATCGGTCAGTTCGGGGTGGCCGAAGGTAAGGGTGCCGGTCTTGTCGAGGGCGATGATCTTGACCTTGCTCAGTTCTTCAAGGTGCGCTCCGCCCTTGAAGAGCACGCCCCGGCGCGCAGCGTTAGCAATCGCACTCAGCAGTGCCGCCGGAACACTAATCACCAGCGCACAGGGCGAGGCAACCGTGAGCAGAACCATGCCCCGGTAGAAGTTCTCGCTAAAAGGCACCTGGAAGATGGGCGGTATAAGCACAATAAAAAGCAACACCGCCACAATCACGCCCATCGCATAATACTGCTCGGCGCGGTCGAGAAAGCTCTGGGTACTCGCCTTCCGCGCCTGGGCCTCACTGACCATCGAGATGATACGCGAGAGGGTACTTTCATGAGCCGGTTTGGTGACGACGACCTCAATCAATCCATTGATATTGAGCGTTCCGGCTAGTACCTGATCGCCCTCATTGCGCTGCACCGGCATGGACTCGCCGGTAATCGCGGCCTCATCAAAATTGCCACGCCCACGCTGAATCGTGCCATCAAGCGGTACGCGGTCGCCGGGGCGCAACAGCACCACATCGCCGACGGCGACATCCTCTAGAGCTAGCGCCAGCACCTCACCGTCGCGGCGCACATCCACATGGTCGGGGCGTAGTTCGAGCAGTGCCGAGATCGCCCGTTCGGTACGGCGCATCGCATAGCCCTGGAGCACATTACTGAGCGAGAAGAGGAAGAGCAGGATGGCCCCTTCCGTCCAAGCATCCACATAGGCCGCCCCTAGCGCAGCGATCACCATGAGCAAATCAACCTCAATGGTGCGCTCGCGCAGTGCAGCAATAATGGCACGTACCGCATAGAAGCCACCCGCCACGTAGGTCGCAGTGTTGACCGTCAGCAGCAGTTCAGCAGCCAAGCCGAGATGATCAATGATGACGCCACTAATAATCCCGATCAGCGTCAGGGCAACCAAGAGTGGCTCAATGATCTCGTCGTTCCATGGCAACTGCCAACCAGTAGCCGGTTTGATGCGGGTCTGTTGGAGGGTGGACATAGGGAGATCCTTTGCTAATACAATACTTGTTGATCTTCAGGATCGAGCTTTTGTAAGAGATCAGCACCCAAGCGAGCAAAGATGCGCTGAGCAAAGAGTTCCATCCAGATAAACTGACGGGCGATCAGCACCATATTCAGATTGGTCGTCACCGTGGCAGCGGCATGCTGGTGGCCAGTCGAGATCAGGAACTCGCTCTCATCCGCAACGACGATCAGGGTCTCTTGCATGCGGTGGAGTTGGGTTTCGCGCTTGGGATGGCGCACCACTTGGCCAAGCTCCAAGGGCAGATCGCCGGTAAGAATCACCCCCAAGGCAACGCCACGGGCGTGGGCTTCGGCAAGGTGGGGTTGGAGCGCAGCCACATCAGCATCAGTGAGGACGAGCATCAGTTCATACTTCGCCTCATCAATCAGGTCTATCGCATAATTAAGCGCCTCGCGGCGGCCACTAAAATTCCACAGTCGCCCGCTCTTCTCTTGCTGGTAGAGCGGCATGAGGGCGTTGCGCAGGCTAGCGGCGAGATCGTGGGCCTGACGTTCATAGCGATCCAGCAGCATCTCAGGATGCACGGGGCGGTAGATCGTGGCCTTCTCTTCCTGCGACTTTAGCACTGCACCACGCACCTCTAGGCGGCCCAGTGCCTCATAGACCATAGAGCGCGGCACACCAGCGGTCTTACTGATCTGGTAGCCGGTGGCGGGGTTTTCGCTGAGCAGCGCCAAATAGACCTTGGCTTCGTAGTCGGTCATGCCCAGCGCAGAGAGTTGTTCAAGGAGATTATTCATCAGGTCTCTCATAGTAGTTTGGATTTGAACTACTACGAGGAGTATAGCCTATTGGGGGGGATTCGTCAATGAGTAAAGTCGCCTGCGATGGGGAATCGGGGGCGGCAAAGCCCAAAACCTCTTGGGGGGTGTTTGGCGGCTTTGCCGCCAAACACCCCCCAAGAAGAAAGATTTTTCGGGGGCCTGCGGCCCCCGAAGCCTCCGCTTTAGAAGATCGGGGCCGCTGGATCGGGCAGCGGTGCGGTCTCATCCGGCGGCGGGCCGAGGGTCTCATCGGTGCCGGTCTCGACCGCATCGTTCGAGTAGAGCACCTCAGGAGCCGGAGTCGCATTGACCGTCTCACCGGGGCCAGGGACGGGCACGGTTACCCCACCCGAAGTCAGGTTGAAGGTAGCGATGGTCAGGTTGCCACTGCTCGCCCCCTTAGCCGTAAAGTCATACTCACCGATAGGCAGGCGCTCATCAAGGTAGATGTCGGCGAAGAACTCGCCATTGGCATCGGCGTACTGCGAGGGTAAGCCACGCACCGAGTTGTCGGGCAGGGTCATCCAGATGTCCACCCGCTCATAAGGGTTGAAGCGCTTGCCCTGAACTTCAAAGAGCGTTCCCTGGGCACCGTTACGAGCGGCGGGGTAGGCCACGCGCAGTTGGCTCCAGCCGGTCTGCTGCGAGGTGCGCGGGCCAAGGTAGAAGCGGGCGATCACCTGATAGCCGCTGCTATTGCCCAAGGCCGTAAAGCCATAGTTCCCAATAGGATGGTTCGCGTTGAACTGGAAAGGCACCGCAAACGAGCCAATGTTACTCGTAACGGGCTGGTAAGGGAAGGAGAAGACCACGCCATCGGGAGCAGTGATCCAGATCGAGATCAGCTCATTGGCCACAAAGCCGCGTCCGAAGATATTCACATACGCGCCCTGCAAGCTGCTGGGATCGCCAGTGGTGTTATCTTCAATGATCAGAGTTGCTTGGCCAGGATTGGGGGTTGGCTCGACTTTGGGCAGAATCACAAAGTTGGTGCCCACCTGGCGGTTGCTCCACAGCCCATGCGCGGTGAAGCCGTAGCAACCAAAGGGCCACTTGTTCGTAACCGAGAAGGGGTAGTGGTAATCACCACCCACGGTGGTCTGGCTGATCCAGGGGAAGTTGGCGGGCATATCAATCACACCATCTAGCCCATTGATCGGGATCTCGACACCGTTATACATCAACGTCGTCACCGGGTCCTGGAGCGAGTTATTGTCACTAATACTCGTCACCACCGGGCTGAGCACGCGCCCATCGGGGAAGGTGAACGAGATACTCACTGGCTCGTTGGGCCAGAACTGCTGCAATTCCAAGCTGAAATTTGAACCCTGATACCCAGCCGGCACGGTCATACCCGTCTGCTGACAGACGCCGGTTGTGGTACCTTGAACATACATCAATGCCCCAACATTGATCGCCGAGGTGCGATAGGCAAAGATGCCAAAGGTCATCACGAGGGCAAGGGTTAGCCCTACCGCGATGAATACCGTTCCACGTTGCCGTCTCATGTCCGTTCCTCCTTCTTCCGTGCGCCTTGTAGGGATGAAGCAACTCAGTTGTGCTGAACCACATCTACCTGCTGATGGTGGCGTCTGTTGCCGTGTAATGCTATAGTAGTGAGCGCCGGATGGAACGAACAAGCTGCGTATATTACGGTAGGCTTACGGCACATGACGGAATAATGACAAGGCTCTGGTTTGGTTCTAAAAGATAGAACCAGATCTTCTGAATAGGATAGAATGTTGCGTACCCTATCTTTGCTACTACTCCTCGCAGCTCTCCTGCTCACCACGACATCTACGCGTGCCGCCAGCCTGCCGCTGGGTACCCAGATCAGTTACGAGCGGGCACTGCTGATTGACGCGGGGAAGCAACACCACCTGATCATCAGTATTGATGTTCGTGGTGCCAGCCCCAATGCAGCGTTGGTCATCCCTGTTCCGGGTATACCCACGATTGATCAGGCCAGTGACCTAGATGCGCTCTTCCCCTACCTCAATATGGCGACCCAACCCGATGTGGATGAGCAGAATCGCTATGTGTGGCGGGTACGAACAACCCCCACCCCGACTCCACCCAATGTCGATTTGCTGGGGCACCAGCAGTTGGGCGATCTGGAGATTGCGAGTGTCAATAGCAGCGATGCGGTCGCCCTTCAGGCATGGCTACACGCGAACCAGTATGAACTCCCCGCCGCCAGCGCACCGCTTCTGGATGCGTATGTGGCTGAGGGGTGGTCTTTTGTGCTGGTACGGCTGCGCAACCCGGCCAGTGATGGCGCAACCCCACCGATTCGGATCAGCTATACGGCAAATGAGCTAGTTTACCCCTTGCGGATGGCGGCACTCAGCGCCAGCCCCATCGGCCTCGATCTGTATGTATTGAGCGCGCATCGCTACCAAGCCGCTGGCCTCACGCCGATCTTTGCCGGGCCGGTGACAAGCCTCACCCCGCCCCCAGATGCGGGAGTCGCTGATCTCCTTGCCACCGCCCCCTACCTGACACGGCTGCATAGCAGTACGCTCGATCCGGCCATGTTGAGTGGCGATCTTCAGCTTGAACGTGCCGCCGACGATAGCCCCTACCGCGCCACTATCATCCGGGCTGAAACGGTCTCCTTCGCGGATCGCTACGGGGTACTGATGGTGCTGCTCTGCCTCGCGGCCTTCTCACCTACCTCGTTTGTGATTGCGCTGAGTATTCGACGCCGCATCCGCGCTATTGTGCCGCCACCAGAGGAGGATTAGGAAGGGGCGCGTTGGCTTCGACAGGCTCAGCCAACGCGCCGTTGGCATTGGCGTTGGCTGAGCTTGCCGAAGCCAACGGCTGGTAGTTGGTGCAAATCTTTTCACGCATTGGGGTGAGATTCTCCTTGCCAAAAGGGGCCTGATGGGTGCATACTTTATGCAATGAGTCATGTCTGATACGTGACTCAACCAACCTATTTTGAACCCGCGCTGGTGTGGCGTTTTTGGTGGTCGAGCCATCAACAACGCCACACTTCGTATTCTGGGCACACCATTCACAGCACGAAAGGAGCACAACGATGGCTCTATTTCTGCAACTCTTGATCGCTGGGGTGTGGGCAACAACACTGGTGATTCAAACTCGTCGGCTCTTTCGCTTGGCGTGCGTGGCCCAACTACGGCAGTGGGAAGAGGCGCGTTTACGCAGAGGCTGGAATCGGATCTGGTGGTGGCTGGGGCAGGATGAGTTCTGGCGTGGGGTGCGCCTCGATACGATCAAGGCTATCGAGTTGTCGTTGATGATCTTTTTGATTAGCTTGGGGGTTATGGAATAAGCAGGCGCTGCAAGAGGTCGGGGAGTGGGCTGCTGATCGCCAACACCTCTTGGGTGTGTGGATGTTTCAGTGCGAGATGCGCCGCGTGCAAGAGGTGGCCGGGGAGGCTGATCCCAGCATAGACGCTCGGCCCTCCATAGCGGCTGTCGCCAAGCAATGGATGGCCGAGCAAGGCCATGTGCAGGCGAATCTGGTGAGTGCGCCCGGTATGGGGGGTGCATTGCACTTGGGCCGCATCTTCAAGGATGCGCTGGCGTAGGTAACTGGTGTGGGCCAGTTTGACCCGCCCACCACCAGAAGGTAGCTCGCGTCCGACCTCCTCAAGCGGGTAGGTGCGCCACAGCCCCTTGGCCGAACGGCCATGCCCGCTGCGCACCTCGCCACTGGCATCAGGAACCCCGGCGACTATGCAGGTGTAGGTCTTAGCGACGTGACCCCCGGCGAAGGCGGCGGTGAGGGCGGCGTTGATCGCAGGCTCGCGGCTGATGAGCAGCACCCCACTGGTATCGCGGTCGAGTTGGTGAGCCAGGTGCAGCGGCGGGGCCGCGCCGTCGCGGGCATGCAGGTAGCGCTGCAACGCGGCCAGCACATGCCCCTGCGCATCCCAGGGGGTAGCATTCACGTACCACCCCAGGCGCTTGTTGGTGGCGATCAGCCACGCATCTTCATACAGGATGTCGCTGGCCTGCAAAACAACATCCGTATAGCCCCCGGCGGGGGGCAAACGCAACGCCAACATCTGCCCCGGCTGGCATGGGGTGGCCGGATCGGTCACGCGCTGCCCGTTGAGCCACGCGCCGCCACGAGTCACGATCTGTGCGCCCGTGGCGGGCATGAGGGCCTCGGCTATCTCCTGCAATGGCACTGCTTTCTCTATCGTATGCTGAAGCTGCATCTACTTCCCCATGGCCTGCAACAACTCCTGCTTCAGATCCCACAGCGCAGGGCTGAGCGAGACGTGGTAGATGTGCGGGTTCATAATGCGCCGCACGCCGGTATCGAGACGATCCACGTCGGCAATCCTCGTCTGGCGCATAGCATCCAGGCTGGGCAGATCATACACCAACTGGCCATTGCGCAGCACTTCTACTAAGAGCGGTTCGATCCAGGTTAGCTCGTGTTGATGCAGGGTGCGGTGGCGGCTATGATCGCTGTGGTGGCGTAGGGTGATCTGGGGCTGCTGGCGCGGATCTTCATCCTCTAGGGTGATGAGATCGGCAGTGGCCTGCCCACGCTGATCATACAGCCGCCATGCCTGCTTCAGACCAGGGTTGGTCATCTTGTTGGGGCTATCGGCAATCTTGATCGCCGGGTGCCATACCTGATCCTTCTGCAACGCCACCAGTTTATACACGCCCCCTAGCGCCCCTTCCCCATGCGACGTGACCAGCCGCGTGCCGACCCCATAGATCAAGCGCTTGATCACCGCATCGGCGTCCATCGCGTGGCGGTGGGCTTCATCCACAATCTGGGACTGGATCTGCCAGATTGAGAGTTCATCCAGATCATTCGAGAGTACAATCGAGGTCTGGGCAAAGCCAGCCGCATCAAGCATGTGCGCCGCCTGCACCGCTAGGTAGGCCAAGTCGCCCGAATCGAGTCGAATGCCCACCGGGGTGTGGCCCTGCGCACGTAGCTCCTCAAAGACACGGATCGCATTGGGGACACCGCTCTCTAGCGTATTGACCGTATCCACGAGTAGCAGGCAATCATCAGGATAGCACTCGGCATAGGCGCGGAAGGCATCGAGTTCGCTGTGACCCATAGCCAAAAAGACCTGCACCATCGCGTGGGCGTGGGTACCCTTGGGGGGGTAGCCGAGGACGTGGGAGAGACCGACGTTAGAAGTGAAGTCAGCGCCGCCAATCAGGGCGGCGCGGGTACCGGCATTGGCCCCGCGCTCCTGGCCGCGCCGCAGGCCGAACTCCAACACTAGCGCTGCCCGGCTCACCTCGCGGATACGCGCCGCCTTGGTGGCGATCAGGGTCTGGTAGTTGAGCTGGTTGAGCAATGGTGTTTCGAGGATCTGCGCCATGAGCAAGGGGCCACGCACAATACTCAGCGGCACATTGGGATGCACCACCCGCCCCTCTGGGATGGCGTGCAGACTGATCTGGCTGAAGTTGCCGTACTCACCCAAATAGGCCAGGAAATCCTCATCAAACATCTGCGCGCCACTGCGCGTGCGCTGGCTGCGCAAATAGGCCAGATCCTCCGGGTGGAAGTAGACTTCCTGCATCCAGTTGACCAGCCACTCCAAGCCCGCACTGATGCAGTACCCCGCCTCGTGCAGCCCATAATTCGGGTTGCGCCGGTAGAAGTGATCAAACTGGGCCATCTGCTCATGGATGCCCTGGCGAAAATAGAGCTGCGCCATGCTCAGTTGGTACTGGTCGGTAAAGAGGATGCCCTCGGCAGTGCGCTGATTGGCTGGGTTCATGTGGCTCTCCGGGTTCTATCTGTTGGGGTAAGGATTAGTGTTATTATTACACTAATTATACAACCAGAAGAGCCACTGTCAAGGGGCAGAGCTTACTGCCCCGTCCCTGGCTGAAGCGTATAGGTCGCCACGGCCCGCAAGCCACTCGTATTCCCATAAGCAGTATAGCTCCGCTGGCCCACCGGCTCTTGCTCGCTCAGGTAGAGTGAAGCGTTAAAGAAGCCATTCGCATCGGTTGTGACATCCCCGATCCAGCGCGTCGAGTAATCGGGCAATGTGACCCAAATCGTCACAATCTCGTTGGGGATAAAGCCAGTACCAATAAAGACCGCGTAACTGCGTTGGCTGGCCGGGCCAGGGTTGATCTTGAGCGTGGCTTCACCGTTAGCGACAGTCAGATCAATGGTAGTCACATCAAACTCGGCAATCCCATTCCCCAGGCTCTGCAATCCCCGCGCCGTCAGTGCATAGCGCCCCACCGGCTTGCCCGCCGCCTCAAACGTATAGGCAAGTTTACCATTCGCATCGGTCTTTATCTGCCCAAGATCCACAATCGAGTTATCGGGATAGCGCATCCAGAGGGCAACCGTTTCACCCACAAGATAACCGCTCCCGGTAAAGGCAAAGCGGGTAGCCTGAGCAGCCACATCAAGGCGCACATGCACCGAAGGGCCAGGGGCCGGTGCCACATCAACCATGATCTCAGCATAGACCTCACGCCCACTCTGCTTGCCATGGGCAGTGTAGACATAGCGCCCGGTGGGAGTAAAGGTAGCCCCCAGAAAATCGGGCAGGTAGGGGTAGTTGAAGCCGCCCTCGGCATTGGCCACAAACTCGGCCACCCCATAGACCCGATAATCCGGGTAGGTGATCCAGATCGCAATCGTTTCACCCGGCATAAAGCCCTGGCCTGCTAGTGTCACCGTATCATTCTGGCGCGGGGTGGTGGGGTTGGCCGTAAGGCTGGCCGATTCAGCCCAAGAAGCCCAACTCCACATACTGATGAGGAGGGCGATACTCAGTGTGAACCCGCCGATCATGAGCCGACGGGCGGTAGTGTAGGTAGACATCGTGCTTCTCCCTCTGGCATTGCAGGCAGCAGATTCGTATCAACTTCTAACCTACACCTACCTAGGCCAGCCTACGAGCCTTTAAGGTGACTCTTTCATGACAACCTTCCTCGGTGGAGGTTCGGAAGCGTAGCCGCCCCCGAAGATCCTTGTGGATCGCGCTACCTGATAAGGTACTGATACCTAGCTGATGCGATCTGTCATCAAAATGACAAGAAACTTATACACATGGTTGCAAGAATGTGGTATTATGCGCACGTCCATAACCGCCCTGTTCGCGGAAGATATAATAAGGATAACCTGCGAATATGAATAGCTACGTGAACCGTGTACGTTCGCTTCTACTGCTACTCTTGCTTGTGATTATTGCTGGCTGTGCGAGTAGCCCAGCCATCGCCCAACCGACATCTACGGTGGTGAGTAGTGTGCCAAGTGCAATACCCACACTTGCGCTTGCTGCAACAGCCCCCCCTGCCCCACCAACCCCAACCCCTGCACCGCCCACGGCAACGCCTGAGCCTCCCACCGCAACCCCTGAACCTCCGCCACCTACACCTGAAGTGATCAGTGGGCATCTGGCTCTCGTGCGCGGAAGTTTGACCGAGCGCCCCTTTGCGGTAATGCTCGATAACCACCCCAAGGCATACCCGCAATCGGGGATGGACAATGCGGTCATCGTCTTTGAAGCGCTGGCCGAATTTGGTATCACGCGTTATATGGCCATCTTCGCCCCCGGCATTTCGCCCGAACTGGCCACAATTGGCCCGGTGCGGAGCGCTCGCCCCTATTATGTAGAGTGGGCCAAAGCCTTCTCCTCGGTCTATACCCATGCGGGCGGCTCACCAGAGGGCTTGTTGCTGGCCGAAACTTCGGTAGAGATCATCAATAATGATGCGCTCAAGGGTGTCTCAAGCCGCTACTTCTGGCGCAGTAGCGAGCGCGCCGCCCCGCATAATCTCTACACCAGCAGTGCCAACATTGCCGCCTTTGCTGCCAGCCGGAATGTCGAGACCCCTGATCTGAGCGAGATCGGCTTCCTCTTCAAGCCCGAAGCCCCTGCGGATCAGCGTCCGGCCAGCCAGAACCTGCGCTACTTCTTCATCTACCGCGAAAGCTACGTCGGCTGGAGCTACGATCCGGCGACGAATGACTATCTCTATTTCCGTGCTGGTCGCCCGCATGTTGATGCAACGACGGGTGAGCAGTTGCGTTTTAAGAACCTGGTGCTCATGGAGGTGCCCGAAGCACCCATCCCCGGTGACCCCAAGGGTCGGATTGAGCAGCAGGTGATTGGTGAGGGCAAGGCCCGGATTTTCCGCGATGGAACCATGGTCGAGGCAACATGGCGTAAGGGGGCAGGCTTTGCCCAACTACGCTTCTACGCCGCTGATGGCAGCGAGATTCTGATGAATCCCGGTGCAGTCTGGATCGCCGCTATCCCATCAATGGACAATCTCACCGTAGAAGGAGGAGTATGATCGATTCAAACATACGCCGTTCACTCATCGCCATCATCATCATCCTGATGGCAGCTACTGTTGGCCAGGTGCATGCGGCCCCCACCGCTGCACCGAGCCAACAACAAATCGCCCCCACCTACCGTATCTTCGCCACTCGTGAAGGGCTGGTAGGCCACCGAACTGCGAATGGCCACATCATTCAACCGCGTGACCGCTTCGTCGCTCTGCCCTCATGGAGCGTGCTCTCTCCCAAAGGCTCCAGCAAATATGCCGTGCGCCTCACCTACAATGGGCGCACCGTGATTGCTCCAGTCTGGGATGTTGGTCCCTGGAACACCAAAGACGATTACTGGAATCCCAACCGCCGCTATAGCGATCTCCCGGTGGGCCGCCCGATGGCCCACGCCGCCTACTTCGATGACTACAATGGTGGGCGTGATGAGAGCGGACGCCGCGTGCGGGAACCGAACGGCATTGATATTGCCGATGGTACCTTCTGGGACGACCTGGGGATGACGAGTAGCGACTATGTGCTTGTCACCTTCCTGTGGTTAGGTGAAGATCCCGGCCCAGGGAATGCCGTGCCCGTTACGCCTACGGCGGCTCCCCAAGCCCCGCCCGAACCACCCGTTGAGTGGGAAGCCGACTCTATCGGTGTGGATAATGGAGCGGCAGGGTATAGCGCCAACGGGCCGCATTGGGATGCTGCGACTTGCGGTGTCGGTGGCAGCCACAACTATACCCTCTCGACCAGTAATCCGGCCAAGAGTACGAGTGGGGCAACCTGGACACCCCAACTTCCTGGTGCAGGTTTTTATGAGGTGAAGGCGTATATCCCCAAGTGCGGGCCTACCGCTACCAACTCGGCGCGCTATCAGATTCACCATGATGGGGCAACTACCGAAGTTGTGGTTGATCAGCAGGCCAACAACGGCACCTGGGTTTCGCTGGGTACCTATCATTTCGATGGTGCCACCAACGATCAGCCACGGGTTGATCTGAACGACATCACCAACGACAATGATCGCGCCGTGCGCTTTGATGCAATTGCGTGGTACCCGCGCAGCGATACCACTCCCCCCAATGGAACGATCACCAGCATTATCCGTAAGGATACGGGCTACCAGATCAACTGGGGTGGCAGTGACGACATGAGCGGGATTGCCAGCTACGACATCCAAGTGCGCCAACTGCCCAAGGGTGGCTGGACGGACTGGAAGATGGGTGTGACCGAGACCGAAGCGTGGTTCGGCCCTGATGAGGGCAAGCACTTCGGGTTCCGGGTGCGGGCGCGTGATTGGGCGGGCAATGTGGAGGCGTGGCCTGAAGATGCCGATATGGTGACCGGGCCGTAATTGAGTTCTAGGGGTTACACCCCAAACCCCTAGTTTTGGTGCTGCGGTTGGCCGCAAAGCGGCCAACCGCAGCACCAAAACACCATTTTTTGCAGGGGCCTGCGGCCCCCACGCCCCCTACGCTGATTCTGCCCGCTCCCTATTCAGCGCCAGCAAGCGGGTTAGGATCTCCGCGTCGCTAATGTCGGCTTCCCAGCCATAGGCAGCGAAGACCGCAACATCCAATTTGTGGTGCGCCGCACTCAGCCAGTCGGGGCGCTGGTTGTAGAGGTTGGTGAGCGTGCGCTGCTTCAGTTCAGCCGCGCCCATACCCGGTGGATTGAGCCACGCATCGCGCAGTTGCACCAACTCACGGGCGGCATCGGCTATCGCCTTGACCAGCACGTCGGTGTCTTCGCTCGGCTCGCTGCCCGGTGGCCAGGGGAAGGGGAAGGTGTCGAAGCATGAGGAGATATTGTAAGTAGGGCGTTCTCCACCGTGGTGTGCGCCCATACGAAGGCTCCAAAGTTCATGCGGGCGAGCGTGTAGTACGCCCAAAAAGTAGTCATCCTCTCTGGCGAAAATGATCAGGCGAGCCGCTGGCGATACATGTGTGGGTAACCACGTAAATAGGCGATACTTTGCCACAAGTACCGTGACGATACAGCGCTTTTTCCCGGCGAGTGCTTCCCATAGTGCTGGGCGCGGCTCGCCATGCAGCCACCAAAGACGGCGATAGCTGGCACGATTGTTTTGTTCTCGCTCTGGACGAACGTGTGTCTTGACAAAAGCAAAAGGGGCTTCGTAGAGTGCAGCATCTTCCTCTGAACAATCTGGCCCAAAATCAATAATCCACTCACCTTTGGGTCTGCCAGTAATGTCATCTCCACTCATCAGCGGACGTACAACATCACTGTTGGATCGCCCAGAGGCATTAACTGCTGCCAGCATCAAGGCTGCCTCTTCAGCCGAGATATTGAAGGGGCCAACTTTGATATTCCCCATAAAGGCGACACCGCTGTTCTGTGCGAGTCGCGCAATGGGGACGATGCTCTGACCAGCCGTGAGATCGGAATTGATGGTAGCAACTGGCTTGCCATCTAAGGTTCTTGCGCACTCTTCACCGTTATCAAAACCGACCATACAAACCCGAAGTGCTGCGCCATCAAGCACCCAAGGGCGATCACTCCATGCCATAAAAATGTCGCCGCTCTGCTTGATACGATCAAGAACGAGCCTATTACGTTGCTGGCGTAACGAGTTGGTCGCAAGGAGTCCAACTCTTCTGGCATGCTGTTCGGCTACGTTTTTTCTCGCTCGCTCAAACCAGTAGGTAACCAGATCCATACTGGCTGGAATGGTATCTCCATACAGCCGTTGGAGTGCCTCAAAGTAGGTATTTCCGAGTTCACTCCGTAGGCGCTTACTACCCAAGAACGGCGGGTTGCCAATGATCACATCTACCGCTGGCCATGGCGGTTCTTGGGGCTGGCCGCTGCTATCCATGGTAAGGATGGCGTCTCTGCATTCGATGGTGTGCAGCATCTGAAGCACCGGCTCTGTCGTTGGCCCCTCTAGCCAGCCATTCTGCTTGAGCCATTGCAGGTAGCCGATCCAGACCACCACCTGGGCCAGTTCGGCGGCGAAGGGGTTCTTCTCAATTCCGTAGAATTGGGCTGGGGTGATGCCAAGTTCGGGCTGGGTCAGTTCCAGACCACTGGCGTAGCGCCAGACTTCTTGCTCTAAGTCTTTGAGTTGGTGCAGCGCCACATAGAGAAAGTTACCACTGCCACAGGCGGGATCGAGTACGCGTACCTTGGCCAGCGTCTCCATAAAGTCAAAGATCATCCCCTCGGCCACACTGCGCAGGCGCTGGCGCGCCGCACCGCTGGCCGATTGCCACTGGGCATGCAGGGCCGCAACCCCCGCCTGCACCTGCGCCCACTGCCGCCGATAGGGCTGCATCAAGACTGGCTCGACAATCAAGAGAATGTCGGCGCGGCTGGTATAGTGGGCACCAAGTTGGGCACGTTTATTGGGATCAAGGCTGCGCTCGAAGAGCGTACCAAAGATTGCCGGCTCGACACTTGACCAGTCGAGACGCGCAACTTCGCTCAGATATTGAAGTTCGGTGGCATTGAGAGGAAGAACATGATCGTCGGCAAAGAGCCAGCCATTGAAGCGCGGTATTTTATTGCCGAGGCCAAAGTAGCCGCCGCTGTTCATTGCCTGAAACAGCGCACGAATCATTGGCACAAACTCGCTTGGGTTGAAGATCGCCTCGCGAATGCTCCTCGACATCAGTTCGGCAGGTAAGAGGCGGATGTCTTCAACAAACAGGGCAAAGAGCACCTGCATCAAGAAGGCGGCAATATCAGATGGCGCAAAGCCGCGCCCCTCCAATAAGCGGGCGATTTGGCCCAATTGGGCCGCCGCTTGTTCGGTAATCGTTTCGACACGCTCAACCGGGCGCAGTTGCTCTGGATGCAGAAAGACCTGGCGCAACAGTTCGCGGGTCGCAGCGTTCTGAAGATCGGCATTCTTAAACTGCTCAACCCGTGTACGGTAGCCAGTAAACTCAATCGAGACGTAGTAGTTCTCAATGTCGCAGGCTACCAACACCGGCGGATTGCCCAGATCACCCTTGTAGAGCAGGAGTTGGGAATAGGCACCGCGCAGATCGGCATACTTGCCCTTGGTTTTGTACTCCCAGGCAAAATGATCCCGTTTCCAGACATCGGCAAAGCCCGCCCCACCACCCGACTTGGTCAGCGGCTGCTCAAAGCGGTAGACACTGCTATTCTGGCCGCTATCAAGCGGAGCAGGCACACCAAGCAGGGCGCACAACTCGTTAAAGTGGGTCTGGGCAACCGCACGTTCGTTGATGGTGACAGCAGCCCACTTCTCAATAAACTCGGCCACACGCGCAGCGCTATCAGTCATAATGCGAACCTCAGTGGTAACTGTTCACACTAAATAATAGCATATTTATTCGCTATCGGCGATAGATCCCCAACGCCCGCTCGCGGCGCTGCGCGTGATCCACCAGCGGTGCCGGGTAGTCGTGGCCAATACGGACTCCGGCTCGCATCTGTTCACTGGCACTGAGTAGGTGTGGGGTGTGGATCTTATGGTTGGGGACGCCCGCCAGTTCGGGTAGGTAGCGGCGGATGTAGTCGCCGTGCGGATCGAACTTCTGCCCCTGGCAGGTCGGGTTGAAGATGCGGAAGTAGGGTTGGGCATCGGTGCCGGTGCTTGCCGCCCATTGCCAGCCGCCGTTATTCGCCGCCGGGTCGCCATCGAGCAGCATCTGCATGAAGTAGCGTTCGCCCCAGCGCCAATCAATCAGCAGATCTTTGGTGAGGAATGAGGCGACGATCATACGCGCCCGGTTGTGCATCCAGCCCTCTTGCTGGAGTTGGCGCATGGCGGCGTCAACCATTGGGTAGCCAGTGTGCCCCGCACACCAGGCGGCAAAGAGATCGGGGTCATTCTCCCAGGCCAAGTCATCGTACTGTGGCTTGAAGGCCCCGCGTAGAACGTGGGGGTGGTGGAAGAGCACCTGGATGTAGAAGTCGCGCCATGCCAACTCGGCGATCCATGTGTCGGCACCGGGGCCAGGATGGGCTTGCGCCACCGCAAGGCATTGCCGCACCGCGATCATACCGAAACGCAGGTAGGGCGAAAGGCGCGAAGTCCCCGGCACAGCGGGCAGATCGCGCTGCGTCGCGTAGGTACGCAGGCTCGTCCGGGTAAACTCGTCCAAGATCGTCTGGGCGGCCAGTTCACCCGCCGGGGGCAGCGGGTGTGGCGCGAGCAGATCGGGGATGGCGTGGCTGACAGGCAGATCGCGGCACGGCTGGAGGATCGGGGCCGCCACGGGGCGCAGATCGGCATGGGCAAGCCATGTGCGCCACTGACGGGCATAAGGCGTATAGACACTGTAGGGCGTGGCATTCTTGGTCAGGATCTGGTCGGGTGGGCAGATCGCCACATCATGCGTGTGCTGCACCGCACAGCCCGCCGCATGCAGTGCCGCCTCGATGGCCTGATCGCGGCGACGCGAGTATGGCGAGTAGTCGCGGTTCCACGTCACCGCGCTGGCCCCGGTTTCGGCCACGAGGTGCAAAAGAGTAGCCACGGGTTCACCGTGGCGCACGATCAGGCGTAGCCCGTGGTGTTGGAGTTGCGCATCGAGGGCGCGCAGCCCCGCTATGAGGAAGGCGCTCCGCGCCGGGCTGGCCCATAGCCCGTTCAGCAGCGTGGGATCAAGGATATAGACCGGCAGAACATGGCCGCCACTCGCAAGGGCAGCCGCACTGAGGGCCGGGTTGTCGCTGAGGCGCAGGTCGCGCCGGAACCAGTGGATGATCATGGCTGTAGGATACTCTAAAATCGCATACGATATGCTAAGATACAGGATACGTGCATCGCGATTATGGTGTGAGTATAGCCGACCACACCAGCAACAACATACGAATCTATGAAACAGATCTTTCTTGTCCAGATCGGGATTGGCGGCGTCGGGCGTGAACTGGTTGAGCAGGTGTTGAGCGTGCGCAAGGCGCTGATCAGCCGCTATGCTATTGAGTTGAAGTATGTGGGGTTAGCGGATAGCAGTGGGGTACTGCGCAGCCCAACCGGGTTGAGTGACGATGCGATCCGGGCAGCCCTAGCCCATAAGGCGGCGGGCGGCGGATTAGGCGAGCTACCAGAAGGTGAAGCGGGCCAGGCTTGGCAGAGCGCGTTGCCATCCGATCAGCCCGTCATCCTGATTGATCTGAGCGCGGCGAGTGGCCAAGAGACCGGGTTCGTCGAGCAGATTGCGGCAGGCAGCCGGGTAGTCCTGGCCAACAAGAAGCCGCTGAGTGCCGCCTGGGCCGACTTCGTGGCGCTCACGCAACACGGGGCCACCCGCTACGAGGCCACGGCTGGGGCGGGGTTGCCGGTCATTTCGACGCTCCAGGCGTTGTTGGATAGTGGCGACTCGATCACCAAGATCGAGGCAGCCATGAGCGGCACACTGGGCTACTTGTGTAGCGAGCTTGAAGCCGGAGTGGCGCTCTCGACCGCAGTGCGCGCCGCGCACCGTATGGGGTATACCGAGCCTGATCCGCGTGACGATCTGAGTGGGGCGGATGTGGCGCGCAAGGCGCTCATTCTCGCCCGTACCTGCGGGCTGCCCTGGGAGATGGCCAACATCCCGGCTGAGCCGTGGTTCCCCGCCGCCATGGCCGAGGTGAGCCGCAACGAGTTTATGGATCGGCTGGAAGAACTCGATGCCGCGTTTGCCGCCCGCGTCGCCGAGGCCAAGGAACAGGGAGCCGCGTTGCGCTATGTGGCGACGATTACGCCGGAGGGGGCGAGTGTGGGCTTGCGGATGCTGCCCGCCGAGCATCCCTTGGCCAGCCTGCGCGGTGCCGATAACCTCTTCAGTTTCACCACCGCCCGCTACGCCGAGCGCCCACTGGTGGTGCGTGGCCCCGGTGCGGGCCAGGCGGTAACCGCCGCCGGGGTGCTGGGCGATATTGTGGCCACGGCGCGTGAGTGGGTGTAGGGGGAACTTCGGGGGCGGCTGCGCCGCCCCCGAACCCCCACCGAAGATGCCTTCGACTAGTCCTGAATATGGAGGCCGATCATGGCGGGGATCAGATTCGAGCATGTCTGGAAGCGTTTTGGCGAGGTCACCGTACTGAAAGACCTCAACATTGAGATTAACGACGGCGAGTTTTTGGTGCTGGTTGGCCCCTCTGGCTGCGGTAAGTCTACCGCCCTGCGCTGCCTCGCAGGCCTCGAAGAGATTACCGAGGGCAACATCTTCATCGGTGATCGCGTGGTCAACAATGTCCCCCCGCGTGACCGCGATATTGCCATGGTCTTCCAGAGCTATGCGCTCTACCCGCACATGTCGGTCTATGAGAATATGGCCTTCGCCCTCAAGTTGCGCAAAATCGCCAAAACCGAGATTGACCAGCGCGTCAAGGAGGCGGCTGAGATGCTCGGTATTAGCCACCTGCTGGATCGCAAACCCAAGGCGCTCTCTGGCGGCCAGCGCCAGCGCGTCGCACTGGGGCGGGCGATTGTGCGTAGCCCCTCGGTCTTCCTCATGGATGAACCGCTCTCCAACCTGGATGCCAAGCTGCGCGTGCAGACTCGCGCTGAGATTAGTAAGCTGCACCAACGTCTTGAAACCACCTTCATCTATGTCACCCACGACCAGACCGAGGCCATGACGATGGGTTCGCGCATTGCGGTCATGCGCGATGGGATTCTGCAACAGCTCGACACGCCCCAGAATCTCTACGATACCCCAGCCAATATGTTTGTGGCCGGATTCATCGGTAGCCCGTCAATGAACTTCTTTGAAGCCAAGTTGGATCGCGTCAACAATGGCCTGGCAGTGGTGATCGGGCCAGAATGTATCCTGCCCGTTCCTGCCAAGAAGGCCGAGCAACTCAAGAGTCATGTCGGGAAGGCGATTTCGTTTGGGGTACGCCCGGAAGATATTCACGACGCCAACTTTGTAGCCCGTGGGGTGGATGAGGCGGCCCGCATCACCGTGCAGGTCAACCTGACCGAAGCGATGGGGGCAGAGGTCTATGCCTACCTAGAGAATAGTGGCAAGGAGTTTGTTGGGCGGCTCGATCCGCGTACCAGCGCCCGCCCCGGCGGGAAGTTGGAGGTGGTGCTTGATATGGCCAAGATGCACATCTTCGACCGCGAGAATGAGAAAGCGTTGGTGTAGCGACACAAGATGTTGCGTCGCTACACCCCCGGTATCAGCGTAGCCCGCTGGTCTCTTCAAAGCCGAGCATCAGATTCATGTTCTGCACGGCCTGGCCAGAGGCTCCCTTCACCAGATTGTCCACACAGGCCACCAGGATGTAGCTGCCGCGTTCGGGTTCCACCGGCTGCACGCCGATGGCCACGTCCATCGTACCGGCAACGTGGCGCAGTTCGGGCAAGCGCCCCTCCGGCATCAGGTGGATGAACGGCTCATTGGCGTAGATCGCGTAGGCCGCCCGGACATCCGCGTGGCTCACCCCCGGTTTCAGTGTGACATAGATGGTGGAGAGGATACCCCGGTAGACCGGCAACAGGTGCGGTGCGAAGATCAGGTGCAACCCGGTCTCTTGCTCCATCTCGGCAATGTGACGGTGGGTGCGCCCGACATTGTAGGCGCTGAAGGTCTCATGCGTTTCGCCAAAGTGGGTCTTGAGCGCGAGTGAACGCCCGGCCCCAGAGACCCCCGACTTGCTATCGGCGATCACGGTTGCATCGGCGAGCAACCCGGCTTGTACCAACGGGTAGAGCGGGAAGATCACTGTGAGTGGGTAGCAGCCGGTATTGGCTACCAAACGCGCATTGCGGATCTGCTCACGGTAACGCTCAGGCAGACCGTACACGGCTTCGAGTTGCAGATCTGGCGCGGGGTGCTCCTTCTTGCGCCAGTAGGCATAGCGCGCCGGGTCGCTAATACGGAAGGTGTCGGAGAAATCTACCACGCGCACCCCGGCATCGAGCGCACTACGCACGATAGGGATGAGATCGGGTGTATTGTGGGGTAGGCAGGTGAAGATCAGATCGACTCCGCTCAGATCGACCTGATCGCCACTCACCAGCGGCTGATCAATAAAGGTAGGGAAGATGTCACACAAGCGCTGGCCCGCCGCCGAGCGCGCAGTTGCAAAGGCGATCTCGACATCGGGATGGCGCACCAGTAGCTTGATCAGCTCAAAGCCGGTGTACCCCGTTGCCCCATAAATACCTACACGGGCCATAGCAGCCTCCTCAGGGGGGAGAAAAAACACCAAGAAAAATTGTTGCTTATTATAGCATCCACCCCAAGATGTGCTACAATCCAAACGGGAAGAACGCCTTGCTACGGGGAGGGAGTTCGATGCGCATCGAACGCAACCTGGCGATGGATCTGGTACGCACGACCGAATCAGCGGCGTTACGCTGCGGTCGTTGGATGGGACGTGGCGATAAGATCGCGGCTGATCAGGCAGCGGTTGATGCCATGCGGATGGCACTCGATAGTGTGCCGATGGACGGAATCGTGGTGATTGGTGAGGGCGAGAAGGACGAAGCGCCCATGCTCTATACCGGCGAACGCTGCGGTAGTGGCGGCGCTGAGATGGACATCGCGGTAGACCCGGTGGAGGGGACGACCCTGCTGGCCGAGGGTATGCCCGGTGCCATCGCGGTAGTCGCCGTAGCCGAGCGCGGAGCGCTCTACAACTGGGAGGGCTTCGCCTACATGGATAAGCTCGCCGTCGGTGAGCGCGCCCGTGGGGTGATTGACATCGAAGCCCCAGTGGCCTATAACATCCGCGCTGTGGCGCGTACCCTGAATAAGCAGGTGGAAGATGTGACGGTGGTGATTCTAGATCGCCCCCGGCATAAGGATATTATTCGCCAGATCCGCGAGACTGGCGCACGCATCAAGCTGATTCTGCATGGTGACGTGAGCGCCGGGGTGATGACGGCGATTGATAATGCCCCCGCTGACATCCTCATGGGCATCGGTGGTGCGCCAGAGGCCGTCATTACCGCCTGTGCGCTGAAGTGTACTGGTGGCGAGATCCAGTGTAAGGTCTGGCCGCGCAACGATGAAGAGCGCAATCTGGCCGCCGAGAAGGGGGTAGATCTGAAGAAGGTCTATCAGATTAACGATCTGGTGCGCGGTGATGATGTCTTCTTCGCCGCAACCGGCATTACCTCCGGCGAGTTCCTCCAGGGCGTTGAGTACTTCAGTGGTGGTGCGCGTACCCATAGCGTCGTCATGCGCGCTCGCTCTGGGACGGTGCGCTACATCTCGGCCCACCACCGTTGGGATAAGCTCATGCGCATCTCGACGATGCCATACGGATGATCTGCTCACCAATGGTGGGCGTAGCCTATACGATGCGAGGACGAGATGGGCATCTCCATCTCGTCCTCGCCAGATTCCCCACACTATGTCTCTTTCTACCATGGTCTCTGCCCGTCTGCGCGCCCCAGCATTGATCGCCGCCCTCGCCATTGTGCTGGGGGCGTTGGTTGGTACTGCCAGCGCCTTTGGGCCGCTCTATGCGTTGGCGGGGTTGGTGGTACTGTTGGCCGGGGTGGCCCTGCTGGTGAGTACCGAAGCGGGCATGATCACGGTGCTGGCGATTGCAACGATCATCCCCTTTGGCACCTTGCCCTTCAAGGCGATCATTACGCCCAATTTTCTCGAATTAGCCCTGGCCGCGCTGAGTGTCGTCTGGGTGTTGCGCATTCTGGCCCGCTCGGATGCCTACGATCTGCGTGTGAGTAGCTTGGGTTTGCCGATCATTGGCTTCTTGGGCCTGACCTTCTTCTCGCTGATTCTGGGCGCACGCGGTTTGCCCGATTCACTCACGCTACATAACTATGCCAAATTCGTGTTGGCGGTGCTGCTCTTCTTTAGTATGATCAACTGTGTGCTCACTCGTGAGCAGGCACGCTTGATCATCAAGGCGCTGTTGCTGAGTGGTGGGGGTGCGGCACTCATTGCCCTGGTGCTGCTGGCGCTCCCCGACGACTTCGCCCTGAGTCTACTGGTCAGTCTAGGGCGTATCGGCTACCCAAGCGAGGGCCGCGTCTTGCGCTATATTGAAGATGGCCCCGGCACGGGCTTGGAACGGGCGATTGGCCTTTCGGTAGACCCGAACAGTTTCGCCGGGATGCTCGCGCTGATCAGTGCCTTCGGGTTAGCGCTGCTCTTTGCTCGTCGCCCATTGCTGCATCGCGGTATACTGAGTGGGGTCGTTGGCCTCCTCGTGCTGGCCTTACTGCTCACCTTCTCACGCGGTGCGCTCCTCGGCATCATCGCGGCAGCCATCTATCTGGCGACACTCCGCTACCGTAAGCTCTGGTGGGTGATGCTGGTGGCTGGGGGCATCGGCAGCGTCTTGCTGGTGGGCCTCGGCCTCGCCGATGACATCATTCAGCGCCTCTTTGCCGGGATTCAATTGGAGGATCAGGCCCAGCAGATGCGTTTAGCAGAATACCAGAACGCGGTGGCAATTATTGCGCGCTATCCGATCTTTGGGATTGGATTTGGCCAAGCGCCCGATATTGATCTGACCGCCGGGGTGAGTAGTATCTACTTAGCGATTGCGCAACGCATGGGGCTAGTGGGGCTGATCGGGTTTGTGGGTTTGGTAGCGGCGTGGTTTAGCATCACCCTACGCGCCGCCCGCACCATGGATAGTGAACGCGCCGATTGGTTGTTGGGAACCCAGGCCGGTTTGGTGGCTGCCTTAGTCGTTGGTATCGCCGATCACTACTTCTTCAATATCGAATTTGGCCACATGGTGGCTCTCTTCTGGGGGATGGCGGGGTTAGGAATGGCGATCATTGCGCTACCAGATGCGGCGCAAACGAGTGGGAAGCAGGTGGTTCGTGGCCGGTGGCCGGTGGCAGAAGCATAGTCAATACCCTTCCTCCCCCACACTGATCAACCCGATCTGGGTGGGGGTTGGGTTCGGCATCCTCTCCATCAGCCTGCTCCTCTACGCGATTGTCCAACTCACCCCCAACCCAGTCACCCTGATCAGTCTGCTGCTGCTCTGCCTCGTCGGCCCTGCCGCCGGCATGCTCGGTGTAATGGATGGGGTGGCCATCCGGCGTAGCGCATACATCCTGTTGGTCGCAGCGGTCGGCTTGGCCTTTGGCGTGATCATGCTGAGCGGTGCGGGAGCCTCGCCACTCTGGCCCGCGCTGCTCTTGCCGATCAGTGCCGCCTTGTTGATCATGCCGGGGTTGCCGGGGGCCGGTCTGGCGGCGGCGATCTGGTTGGCGTATGGCGCGGTCAGCCTGATCGGGCCAGCCGGGGGGCTGCATCTGGCGGCGGATTGGTTGCTGCGCGGAGCGCAGATCAATCTGATCGTGCTGCTGATCGAACGTATCCTCAGCGCCCAACACGGATTGCAGCAACGCACTCTGGCACGTGAACACGCCCTGCACCGCTTCCTCGATGTCTCCAACCATCTGCGGGTAACGAGTACGATCCAGCAGGCGCTCGAAGAGGTGGCGACTGCCGTGCAACAGGCGGGCGATTTTGATTGCGTAGCGCTCTGTCTGGTTGAGGCGGGCCAGAGCCAAGTGGTGGTGGCGATTGGGGCCAGTGGGCGACGGCTGGCGGCGGTGGAGGGGCTGCGCTTTGCCGCGAGTGAGTTTCAGCAGCGCATGGAGCGCGGGCGAACCATGGGGGCAACGGCAGTAGAGGTGGAGACGCTGCCATTCCGTTCGTTGCGTGGCGAACTGCACCTGATCCTGCCGCTACACACCCAAGAGCAGCCCATGCGTGGGGTGATCAGTGTTTCGGTGGCGCGTGAGCAGCGGGTGATTCTGGAAGAGGCGCTACCGCTGCTCGAACTGCTGGCCAACCAGGCCGCCGCCGCCCTCGATAATGCCGATCTCTATACCACGCTCGATCTACGTGTTCAGCAGGCCACCGCCGATCTTGAACGCAGCAGCGACGATTTGCGCCGCGCCCGCGACCAAGCCGAGGTGCTCTACAAGATTGCGCGTTTGCTGAGCGTGACGCTGGATGAGGAACAACTGCTCACCCAGAGCCTGCATCTGATCGCCGCCCACATCGGGGCGCAACGCGGCGGCATGATGCTGCTCGATCCCAGCAGTGGGCGACTGGTCTACCGCACCAGCCTGGGGCAAGCCCAGACGAGCGGTACGGCATGGGTGGAGCGTGGCCAGGGGTTGGCGGGTTGGGTGATGGAGCAACGTCAGGCCGCGATCATCCCCGATACGACCCGCGATCCGCGCTGGCAGGTGCGCAGCAAGTATGATACACAAGCACGGGCGGTGCTGGCCGTGCCGATCATGTTGGAACAGGAGGCACTGGGAGTGCTGCTCCTGATCCATGATCAGGTGGGCCACTTTACGCCTGAACATGCCCAATTGGCAACCGCCGCCGCCAGCCAAGCGGCGGCAGCGCTGGCCAAAGCCCAACTCTACCGCTACATCAGCGAACAGAGCCACCATCTGGGGATCGTGGCGCGGCAACGCGAGGAAGAAGCGAGTACGCTGCTGGCGATGCTGCGCAGTATTGGTGATGGGGTGGTGGTGAGTGATCGGAACGGCACCATCCAGATCATCAACCCGGCTGCCGAGGCCATTCTGGGGATCACCGCCGAGGCATTTCGCGGACGCCCGATCAGCGAACTGCCCGGTGTCCCCGCGCAACTCAGCGCCGCTGATGCCGAGAGCCGCTTACAGAAGTTTGCGGTCGCCGAACGCACGGTGCGCTCGCACTACGCCGATGTCATCGCCTCCAACGGTGAGATCCTGGGCGGGGTGGTGGTCTACCACGATATGACACGTGAGGAGATTGCCGACCGGCTCAAGACCGAACTGATGGCCACGGCATCGCATGAGCTACGCACGCCCATGACCAGTATTCGTGGCTTTGTAGATATGCTCATGCTGGGGACGTTTGGTGAAGTGAGCGCAACGCAACGCGAGCCACTACGGGTGATCAAGAATAATGTGGTGCGCCTCGTGGTCTTGATTGACGAGTTGCTCGATATGTCGCGGGTCGAGGCGGGCGAGGCGCGGCTACGCCGCGAGGAGCTTGATCTGGCCGAGGTGTTGCGTGACGTGATCGCGGTATTGACGAGTCAGTTCCGCGAACGCGAGATCGAGTTGCATGTTGATTTCCAAGAGGGCTTGCCGCATGTGGTTGCGGATCGTCAGCGCATTGAGCAGATCGCGGTCAATCTGATCGGCAACGCCTGCAAATACACCCCACGCGGCGGAACGGTATGGATCGGGATGCACAACGGCAATGGCGAGTTACGCGTGGATGTGCGCGACACCGGGGTGGGGATCAGCGAAGAGGCCAAGTCGCACATCTTCACCCCGTTCTACCGCGCCGACAACCCCTTGCGTGACGAGGTGGGCGGCACGGGGTTGGGGTTGAGTATTACGCAACGGTTGGTGGAGTTGCATGGCGGGCGGATCTGGTTTGAGAGCGAGGTCAATGCGGGCAGTACGTTCAGTTTTGTGTTGCCGATCAAGCCGGAAGATGCCTGATGGGGCGGGGGCTACGTCCGTACCCAGCCCGTAAACGGGCGGGCTATCACCTGGCGAAGGCCGCCTACGCGGCCTAGAACCAGCCCGCGTAGGCGGGCTTGGCGTTGTGTAGCCCGCCCGTTTACGGGCTGGGGAGCCGTCACAACTCCGTCTCGGCCACAATCAGCCCATCAGCATCGGCATAGACGTAGCTCCCAGGGCGAATCGTGACCCCCAGGAAAGTGACGGGTAGATCGCGCTGCCCCTCGCCGCGCTTAACGCTGCGGCGCGGATGGGTAGCGAGCGCCATAATGCCAATGGGAAGTTGCCCTAGTTCGGCACTGTCGCGCACACAGCCATAGACGACGATCCCCGCCCACGCGTTACGTACCGCCAAGGCCGCGATCTGATCGCCCACCAGCGCACAACGCAACGAGCCACCCCCGTCAACCACCAACACCCGCCCCGCCCCCGGCTCTTCCAAGGTGGAGCGCACGAGGCTGTTATCCTCAAAGAGCTTGAGAGTCACTACTGGCCCACAAAACTGCGTCACCCCACCGACATGGCGGAGACGGGGTTCAGCGACCTGCACATCATCATGCGCGTCACACAGATCCGATGTTGCCCACTGCATAGCAGAACCTTCCTGAAGACAAGACACGTTGAAGAGGCTCCATGCTACAATAGTATAGCTATTGCCGCCACGCGCTTGCTCCAGGAACGCCCCATGCCCATCGAGATCGTAGACTTGAACGAGGAGTGGCAATCTTCGGCTCTGGCCTACCTACGCCGCTCGCCCTACCGCAATGCGATCCCGCTCTCCAATGTCACCCAACTGCGTAGCCGCAGTACGGTGGTGGTTGCGCACAGCAACGGCTTTATTGTCGGCGTCGCCTCGCACTACCACGATCTACCACTACTCAGCTTAACCTTTGTGGCCGAACGGGGTGAAGCGCTGCCAACCCTCTTGCGTGGCCTACATGCGCGGGTGCCCGCATTGGGTCAAGCACCGATCATCGCGGTTTTACCAGAGCAGCGTACATTCCAATTAGCCGAATGGGTGACCGTTGAGAGTATCGAGGTTGAGCTACAGATGGTGGTTGAGCCAGAGACACTCCGCCCCCGCGAATCCGCCAACGTGCGCCGCTTGCGCCCCGACGATCTGCCGGAGATGGCCGAATTAGCCACACTGGGCGGGCTGATGGCCTGGAGTCCGCAGGCGATCAGCCACGGGCCAGCCTTTGGGGCCTTCGTGGATGATCGCCTCGTGGCGATGGCCTCAACCCGCTTCGCTACCCCCGATGTGGTCGAGATCGGGAACATTGTCACCCACCCGGCCTACCGGCGGCGCGGGCTGGCGAGTAGTTGCACCTCGGCACTCAGCCAGGCATGTTTCCGCTTGGCCTCACGCGTCTACCTGATGGTCATGACCAACAACCAACCCGCCTTCGATTCCTACCGGGCGCTAGGCTTCTGGCCCGCCGAACGGTTTGGGTTGGTGCAGTTTCGGTTGCGTGGCGAATAGCTCAATCCCCATCTGCGGCGAGGTAATCCACCCGTGGCGGTGCGAAGGTGTCTAGCACCAGGCTCTCCTCCAAGCCCCAGACAGCGTGGGGCACATTGCTGGGAAAACGCGCCAAACTACCCGGCCCCGCCTCAAAGACATCCTCCCCCACCTGTACACGCAGCCGCCCACGTACCACATAGGTGGTCTGTTCCTGGGGATGCTGGTGCAGCGGAACGCTACTCCCCTGCGCAATGCGTACCTCCATCTGGTAGAGATGCTCGCTGACCGCAAGGCGATGCCGCTCAACCCCAGGGAAGACCTCGATCCATTTCTCACTTGGGCCACGCATAGGAGTGCCTTTCTATTGCTTCTTTTTTGATTTGACCAAACATGGAGTTACATCCCAGTGACGATTGGGGCTACGCCCCAGATTCCAATTTTTGTGGTGTGTTGGCGGCGAAGCCGCCAACACACCACAAAAAAAGATCTTCGGGGAGGCTGCGCCTCCCCCGAACCCTCGCCGGGGCGGCTACACCACTAAACATAGTTTAACTCAATTGTGACCATCTGCGTTATGATAGATCTACCATGAAAGCTGCGAGAAGCTCCTCGCGCTAGGCCATGCCAAGGAGGTGGGGGTGAGCAACGTAGATATCGCCGAAGTACGAGCGTGGGCACATGAGGGCGGAGAGATGGCCAAGCGCTACTTTAACAATGTGGGGCGCGAACTAAAGGCCGATCAGAGTTGGGTGACACAGGCAGATGTTGAGGTTGAACACATGCTCCGTGAGCATATTGCGCGCCGCTACCCCGACCATGGGGTGATGGGTGAGGAGCATGGGGTTGGTGAGATTGACCGTGAATTTGTCTGGTCTATTGATCCGATTGATGGCACAGGTGCCTTCGTTTCTGGATTGCCCCTCTGGTGTGTCTCGATTGGACTGATGCGCCGGGGTGTGCCCTATCTTGGGGTGGTCTATCTGCCCATTCTGAATGATTATTACTGGACTGATGGTGAGGGTGGGGCGTTTTGGAACGAGAAGCCGATCCGTGTGATCACAACCGATACGATCCAGGATAATGACTGGCTGGCGGTCTCGTCCTATGCGCATCGTACCTTCGAGATCAGTTTCCCCGGTAAGACCCGCTCGCTGAGTAGCATCGCCACCGATATTTGTTATGTCGCGCGCGGCAGTGCGCTAGGGGCGGTGATTGCGAAGGCCAAACTGTGGGACGTGGCGGCGGCGATGGCGATCTTGCAGGCCGCCGGTGGTGTCGTCCACCTGCTGAGTGGCCCACGTGTCGAAACAACGTCGCTGCTTGATGGCCGTTCAACCGGCGAACCGTTTATTGCCGCTGCGCCAGAGATGATCGAGCGTCTGCGCTCGTATGTGGCAGTGCGGTAGAGTTGTGCTACAATCGCGCCTGATATAGTGTATGGGCAAAATCTTTATTTGGTGGTGTTTGACGGCTGCGCCGCCAAACACCACCAAAAAAGATCGTTGGCGCGAAAAAAATCTGGGCTGCGGGGCGCTGGCTGAGCCTGTCGAAGCCGAGCCTGTCGAAGCCGAGTCTGTCGAAGCCACCGCCCCCCCACCTTATGGCTCTAGGAGGCAGCATGGCGAAGGTTGAGATCCACCAGTGGTACCGTCAGTATCGCAAACTCAAGGCCGAGGCTGAAGATGCGATCCTGCTCTTTCGCTTTGGTGACTTCTACGAAACCTTCGATGATGATGCCAAGCTGATCGCCGAGCTCCTCGATGTCACCCTGACACGCAAGGATTTTGCGGTAGATAAGGGCCGCCCCAAAGAGGAACAGAAGCTCTTTACGCCCATGGCCGGGATGCCCTACCATGCCGTTGAGCGTTATGTCAATGATCTGGTAGCGCGGGGCTACCGGGTGGCGATTGCCGAGCAACTGAGTGAGACCGAAGCCTCGCGCAGTGATACGCGCCCCAAGTCCATCTTCGCGGCTGGTCTGCAACAGATCGTGCCGGGCGAGATGGAGCGCAAGATGGTGCATCGTGAGATCGTGCGCGTCATCACCCCTGGTACGGTGGTTGATCCCTCGATGCTCACGGCGACTAGCAATACCTACCTGGCGGCGGCAATTACCGAAGGTGGCCAGATCGGATTGGCCTACGCCGAACTGAGTACCGGCGAGTTTGCGGCAATAGAATTCAGTGGCGAACGGGCGGCAGCGCAACTCCAGGGCGAACTCGCCCGCCTCCAGGTGGCCGAGGTACTCGTCCCCGATGACCCGCATCTGCGCGTGGCTGACCTCGCCCCAGCGGAGGCACGGCTCACCCAGGATCTGGCCCCGCTCACCAAGGATGAACGCGATCTGCTGCTGCCCCACGAGCGCGTCGCCCGCCGCCTCGATCAAGATAGTGAGGCCCGCTGGACGAAGGGCCACGTCACGGCATGGCCAAGCTGGCGCTGGGACATCCAGACCGCCCAGGAGACGCTTACCCGCCAACTGCGGGTGCAATCGCTGGCCGCCTTCGGCCTCGATGGGCGTCCGTTGGCTACCCGCGCCGCCGGGGCGCTGCTGCAATATGTCCACCAGACGCAGCGCCACCAGGCCAACCAGATCAACCGGCTGCGCGTCTATACGACCAGCAGCTTTATGTTCCTCGACCCGCAGACGCGGCGCAATTTGGAACTCTTAGAGAGTAGTTCGGCCACCAGCAAGACCGCGCTGATCCATATTCTCGACCGCACCCGCACACCGATGGGGGCGCGCCTGCTGCGGCGCTGGCTCAACCAACCGCTGCTCGAACTCGAACCGCTGCTGGCGCGCCAGGAAGCTATCGCCGCCTGTGTTGAAGCGACCCTCCTGCGCGCCGAGTTGCGCCAAGCCTTGGGCCAAGTGGGCGATATGGAACGCGCCGTCAATCGGGTAGCCCAAGGCGTAACCGTCGCCACCCCGCGTGACATGGTGCAACTGCGCACCGCGCTGCGCGCCCTGCCGGAGATCATCACCGCTACTGGAACCGAGTTGACGGCCATGATCCCAGAGCCAAGCCGCGCTATGCCGCCAGCCGGTAGCCAGCCAGCCCAGCCAGCCGAGGAAGAGGAAGAAGATCTCTTCGCGGCGGATGCGCCCAGCGCCGAAGCCGAAACCGAAGCCCCGCACCTGCTTGACGCCTGCAACGACATCGCTGCGCTGCTCGAACGCGCCTTGGATGATGATCCCCCGGCGCTGCTGGGCAGTTCCAACTATCTGCGCGGGGGGGAAGAGGGCGGCGAGCGCCCCCGGCGGGTGCTGCGCCCCGGCTTTGAGCCGCGCATTGACGCGTTGGTGCGGGCGAGCCGCCACGCCCAGGAGTTCATTGATCGCCTCGAAGGGCGTGAACGCGACCGCACCGGCATACGCTCGCTCAAGGTGGGCTACAACAGCGTCTTCGGCTACTATATTGAGGTCTCGCGCACCACCGATGAGAAACTCATCCCCAAGGACTACCAGCGCAAACAGACCTTGGTGGGGGCCGAGCGCTACGTGACCGAGGAACTCAAAGAGTACGAGCAGGTGATTGATCGCGCCAAACTGCAACTGGTCGAGATGGAGCGCGAGGCATTTGCGCGCCTGTGTGAAGAGATCGGGCAACACACCGAGCGCCTGCGTGAAGTCGCCCGCATCCTGGCGCAGTTGGATGTCGTTGCCGCATTGGCCGAAGTGGCGGTACGCGGGCGCTACACCCGCCCCAGTCTGAACACAAGCACCCGACTCCAGATCCGTGGTGGGCGGCACCCGGTCGTCGAGCAGATGATCCCCGAAACCTTCGTCCCCAACGACATCCTGATTGACACCACCAGCGCCCAGATGCTGATCATCACCGGGCCGAACATGTCGGGCAAGAGCACCGTGATGCGCCAAGTCGCCCTGATCGTGCTGCTCGCCCAGATCGGCGCGTTCGTGCCCGCCGAATCCGCTGAGGTCGGTTTGGTGGATCGCATCTTCACCCGCATTGGTGCCCAGGACGACATTGCGACCGGCCAGAGCACCTTTATGGTCGAGATGACCGAGACCGCCGCGCTCTTGGTGCAGAGTAGTCGGCGCAGCCTGATCATTCTGGACGAGGTGGGGCGCGGCACGAGCACCTATGATGGTATGGCGATTGCGCGCGCCGTCGTGGAATACATCCACAACGAGCCACAACTGCAATGCCGCACCCTGTTTGCCACCCACTACCACGAACTGACCGCGCTCGAACACGAGCTAGATCGGGTGCGCAACCTGCACATGGCGGCCATCGAACAGGGTAAGCATGTGGTCTTTCTGCACCAACTACGTGAAGGGGGCGCAGATCGCTCCTACGGCATCCATGTCGCCGAACTCGCCGGTATCCCACGCCCGGTGATTCAGCGTGCCAGCGAACTACTCGCCGAACTTGAGGCCGGAAGAAGCGCCGCACCCATCCCCGTACCTCCACCAACCCCCACACTGACTCCGCCGCCCCGTGAAGGCCAACTCTCGCTCTTTGACCTGGCTCCCAACCCGGTAATCGAATACCTACGGCGACTAAAGATCAACGATCTGACCCCGCTAGAGGCACTCAACCGGCTCGCCGAATTGCAGCGCTTGGCCGAAAAGGCGGTGAGTTAAGACCGAGGAATGTTGTGGCTGCGCAGCCACAACATTCCTCGGCTTTTTGTTCTTTCTTGAAAATACTAAACCGTATGGTATTCTAATTCTCATGATCGGCCTATCATGAAGGAGTAACCCCATGCGTATTGCGATCATCGGTGCGGGCAACATCGGCGGGACACTAGGAGCCAAATGGGCCAACGCAGGCCACACCATCACCTTTGGGGTACGCGATCCCCAAAGTGCGAAGACTCGTGCTGCCCTGAGTGCAGCAGGCCCCAATGCCACGGTCACCAGCATTGCCGAGGCACTCGTTGGCGCTGAGGTGGTTCTGCTCTCACTCCCCGGCGATAGTGTGGCTGCATTTGCCCAGGAACATGCCGCTGCCCTCAACGGCACCTTCGTGATTGATGCCACCAACCAGTTTGGGCATCCCATCATGAATGCAATTGCGACGATCCATGCCGCTGCCCCCAACGCCCAGATCATCCGCGCCTTCAACTCACTCGGTTGGGAGAACTTCGCCGAGCCGACCATCAATGGAGTCCAGGTTGATCTGCTCTACTGTGCCCCCTCAGGCGAAGCCCAAGCGGTTGCCACCAACCTGATCAGCGCTGTCGGCCTGCGCCCGATCTATGTCGGCGATCTTGCCCAAGCCCCACTCGTAGATAGCATCGGGGCACTGTGGGGCGCACTTGCTTACGGCCAAGGCTATGGTCGCCAACTGGCATTTAAAGTACTAACAACACAGTAACAACTTGCTCGCATCCCACCGCATGCGTACAATATCGGGCGCACGTGCGGAAAGATCAGAGAGAGGCAAGTTAAGGATGGGCGCAAGCACCGATTCAGATGCGACGGAGACCGAGCGTGGCCCCGGACGCCCACGGGAGCCAGCGGTAGATCGTCGCATCCTTGATGCCGCCCTGCGCCTCATGGCGCAGAGCGGCTATGTGCGCATGACCATGGATCAGGTAGCAGCGCTGGCCGATGTCACCAAAGCGACCATCTACCGTCGCTACCCCAGTAAGATCCAACTTGCCCTCGCGGCTATCGCCTCCTACTGCGATCAGGCTCCTCCCGTCTATACCGGCGATACCCGCAGTGACCTGATCGCGCAGATGGAGAACTTTCGCCATGGCCTCGACCGGCCTCACGGCATGGCGATGCTCGGCACCGTCCTCGCCGAAGAGCACGCAACGCCCGAACTGCTCGCTCGTTTCCGCGAGTACCTCGTCGCCCCCCGCCGCACTGCCATCCGTGTACTGCTTGAGCGCGCCTGCAATCGTGCTGAACTCCACCCCAACGCCGACCTCGAACTAGCCGAGAATATGCTGGTGGGCAGTTACTACGCCCACTACCTAGCGGGCTACCCCTTCCCCGCCGATTGGGCCACGCGTGTGGTAGATGCGGTGCTGGCGGGTATTAAGGCGTGATTTTGCTCTACCACGCCATTTCTCACCTTTCTCAGCATCACGCAACCTCCGTTTCATGATCATAAAATTGTCTCCGCGTAGCGCTATGCTATGCTCAAGATGGATGCGATCTGAAAGGAGTTTACCCATGCGTTACTTGATTCTGTCCCTACTCATTCTTGTGAGTCTCCTGCCCACACTTCCCGTAGCGGCTCAGGATGATCGCCGCTGTTTCCCGGAAACCGGCTTCTGTATCCACGGGCGCATCCGCACCTTCTGGGAAGAGAATGGCGGCTTGCCCGTCTTTGGCTACCCGGTTGGCCCGCAACAAGAGGAGATGATCGAAGGTCGCCCCTTCCAGAGCCAGTGGTTCGAGCGCACGCGACTCGAACTGCATCCTGAAAACGCGCCCCCCTACGATGTCCTTCTCGGACGCATCGGTGCCGACCGCCTCGCCCAGCAGGGTCGCCCCGATTGGCAACACTTCCCCCAGGATGCCCAGAGTGGCGATTGTCTGCGCTTCGAGACCGGACATGCCGTGTGTGGAGCCATCCTGAGTGCGTGGCAGGCCCACGGCTTGGAGTTTGATGGCCGCCCTGGACCGAGTTATGCTGAGAGTCTGGCGCTCTTTGGTGTGCCGCTCAGCTCGCCCACGCTAGAGGTCTTGGAAGGCCAGGTCTATACGGTGCAGTGGTTCGAGCGTGCCCGCTTTGAACTGCACCCCGAACATGCCCCACCCTACAATGTCCTGCTCGGTCTGCTCGGTAACGAGATCCGCGCCAACGCCCCGACAGCACCGCAATCCGCCGGTTCCGAGGTTGATCAGATGACCAGTGTCGGCAACGCGGTCTTCTTTAGTGCCCGCGATACCACCCACGGACGCGAGCTTTGGATCACCGACGGGACACCCGCTGGGACTCGGCTCGTCAAGGATCTGATCCCCGGCACAGCAGGCGGTAGCCCGCACTGGATGGTTGATCTGAACGGGCTACTTCTCTTCGCCGCTCAGGGCAACGCATTAGAACGTGAAACCCTCTGGCGCTCGGACGGCACTACCGAGGGTACCTACCCACTGCTCCCGGTCACTCAGGTGGCCGACCCGGTGCAACTCACGGTTGTCGGCAATCGGGTCTTCTTCGTCGCCGATGATGGCATCCACGGCCAAGAACTCTGGATGAGCGATGGCACCAGTGCTGGTACGCGCATGGTCACGGAGATCTACCCCGGCGAACAGGGCATCTATCCCGAACAGAACATGCCCATGGGCTTCTTCCCCTTCGGGCTGACGCGGGTCGGCAACCGCCTCTTCTTCCACGCCGAAGCCCCTGGCCTTGGGTATGGAATCTGGGTAAGTGATGGCACAGCAGCAGGCACCCGCTTTGTCTCGCGCCTCAACACGACCACCACCTCGCCCGAATACTGGGATCTGACCGCCCTGAATGAGACGACCCTGCTCTTCATTGCCCGCACTGGACGCCTCAACTATGGCCTCTACCGCTCGGATGGTACGCCAGAAGGCACCTATCTGATCCGCGATCTCAGCTATGCGACCGATAGCGGCGCGATGCGGCTCTACCCACCCGTGAGTGAGCTACGAGCGATTGGGGGGCGGGTCTACTTCATCGAGGGGTTAGCCCTCAAACAGACCGACGGGACTGCGGCGGGGACGATTCAGATCTCGCAGTTTTTGCCAGGGCCAGTCGCCGCGATTGACGGACGCGCCTACCTGCTCTCGCTGAGTCGCCCCTACGGCTTCGATCTCGTCCCCATCAGCCGGATGCAAGAAGAGCGTGTCGTTGCCACCATCGCCCCCACCCTCTACCAAGCCAACGCCATGCCGATCAGCGCCACCGGACGACTCTTTATCGCTGTCAACGGCACTCAAGGGCGCGCCGAACTGTGGGTCAGCAACGGCACCGAAGCGGGCACCCAACCCGTCCTGGCACTGCACGGCCGCCTCTTCGGCCAGACCGATGGCCTGCAAGCTGAACGACCCGCCGCCACCCTGGGTACGCGCCTCGTCTTCGCCGCCGATGATGGTATCCACGGGGGTGAAGTGTGGATCAGCGATGGCACGCCGCGTGGCACCATGATGTTGAAGGATATTCAGTAGAGTAGTTCACGCCAAAAACTGAAACGTCGCCAGCATCGCCAACACAAACAGGACTGCAAAACCCCACGGCAGCGCGATTATCCAGCCGAGCCACTGGGTAGCCCGCAGTGCAAAGAGCACCCAGCCCCCAATGCCGGAGACAACAAACATCACCGGCACCAAGAGCGTCATCCATAAGAGCACAACTGCCCAGGGTACTTGCATATTGGCAATGCTGATGATGCTGCCAATGGAAAGAAAGGCCCCGCCCAGTGCGCCGATGATGCACACTATCGTATTGAGAATGAGAATAAGCATGATGGGCATGGGGTACTTCCTCGCTCGTTGCTACACCAACTCGCCACGCAATACCGTCACCGCCTGACCGGCCAGCAACACCCGATCCCCGCGTAACTCCACCCGCAGCGTCCCGCCACGCGGCGAAGCTTGGTAGGCCAGGAAGGTGGCGCGATCCAGTTTGGCGCTCCAGTAGGGGGTGAGGCAGCAGTGGGCCGAACCCGTCACTGGGTCTTCATCCACCCCCACCGCCGGGGCAAAGAAGCGCGACACAAAATCGTATGGCTCCGTTCCACGGCTCGTCACCATAATGCCGCGCACTGGCAGATCGCGTAACAAGCTGAAGTTGGGGCGTAGGTGGCGCACCAACGACTCGTGCTTCACCTCAACCAGATAGTCGAACTTGCTGCGCGCCACCGCGACTGGCTCAATCCCTAGTGCATGCGCCAGACCCGGTGGTGGCTCCACAGATTCGGGCGGAGTTGCCGGGAAATCCAGGACGATCCAATCCTGATCCTGGTTAGCCGTCAACACGCCGCTGCGGGTATGAAAACGGGCCTGCGCTCCAACCTCCAAATGGCCCGCCTGCCACAACACATGCGCCGTCGCCAATGTCGCGTGGCCACACAAATCCACCTCGACCAACGGGGTAAACCAGCGCAGATCGAAATCCCCATCGGCGCGCCGTACCACAAATGCCGTCTCCGAAAGGTTCATCTCCTGCGCCACCTGCTGCATCCATGCCGCATCAGCCGCCGCAGGTAGCACACACACCGCCGCCGGATTGCCGTGAAAAGGGGTCGCCGTAAAGGCGTCAACTTGAATGATAGGTATTGTCATAAGAGCATTATAACGCAGCCGAGCGGCTCTGAGCGAGCAGCTCGGCTGCGTTATTCTGGGGCTGAAGCCCCAAACCCGCTTTTTTCTGTTCTTGTGGCGGCAAAGCCGCCACAAGAACAGAAAAAAAGTTCTTCGGGGGAGGCGAAGCCTCCCCCGAACCCCTTTATCCTACGCCTCTGGCTTGGCACTATCCTTGATCCGCGACGCGGTCTGATCCACCGGCAGCATCTCGCGTACCGCCTGCTGCAACAGATCCTCCGGCACCTGCCAATCCTGATCCTGGTACAAAATACCCATCTCTAGGCCCAGCAGCACGCGCCGTAGGTTCGTCACCTGGGCATGCAGGCTCTCCAACTGCTCAGGAGCCAGCAGCGGTTTTAGCTGATCACCATACGTGTTGAGCGCCTGCACCAACGCCAGCGCCGCCTGATCAATCTGGAGGATTGCGGTCTCGTGCATAACCCATCTCCTCTAGCCAAACTTATAGGCGACGCCGTGGCCACCGCGTGGCAGTTGCCAATCCACGTTCTTCAGCGGGCAGCCGATGCGGCAGCTTCCGCACTCCACACACGCCTGGTAGCCGACCATGATCTTGCCCTGGGCATCGGCAGTAAAGACCTGTACCGGGCAGAAGTCTAGGCACGGCTTGGTGGCGCAGCGCGTACAAACCGAGTGATCGCGGATCTGGATGTGGGCGAAATCCTCATCCACGTAGTACTTGATCGAGACTACTAAATCGTTGATATTGACCTTGGGCAGCGTGGCGCGCAGTTCCGGGCTGAGCGGCTCGTGCGACTGGCCTTTCTTCTTCTTCAGTTTCATGTCCCTATCCTCTCATTGCGCGTAGCAACTTGACCATATCCTGCGCCACGCCGAAGAAGGATCGGCGCTCCTGCAACATACCCACAATCTGGCGCTCCATGTCGCGCTTGGGAATACCATGCGCGGTGAAGTAGCGCAACGCCACATCATTAAGGAAGTTGGCGTAGGTGCCCATAAAGTGGGGCGTGGTGTCGAGGAAGTCGGTCATGCGGCGGTACTGCTTCATATCCTTGAGGACGAAGCTATTTTCGAGATCCTGACGGTACTGGTTGAGGAAGGTGGCCGAGAAATCGCCCGCCTGGTGTGCCTTGATCGCCGTCAGACCGGCCATGCGGCCCGCCGTCATCGCTAGGTTGGTGCCCTCACGGTGCAGCGCATCCACCATCCCTGCCGCATCGCCCGCCACCATGACGCCATCGGCAGCCAGCTTGGGCATACGATCATAGCCCGTCTCCGGGATCAAGTGGGCACCATACTCAAACGGCTTGCCACCCTCCAGGTAGGGCTGAATGACCGGGTGGTTCTTGAAGCGCGCCAACACCTCGTAGGGGCGCAGCTTGTGCTGGATGAACTCATCAAGCAGCATACCCACGCCAATCGAGATGCCCGCCTTGTCGGTGTAGAGGAAGGCCGTTCCCGGCAGGCCCATCGTCGCATCACCGAAGATGTCAATCGCCGCCCCCTCGTTGGCCCCAGTAAGGCCGAAGCGAGCCTGAATGTCCTTGGCGGGCAGCGAAATATACTCCTTGACCGCCAGCGCCACAAAGCGGGGTGGCAGATCATTCTTGATCAGGCCCAGACGCTGGGTCAGGAGATTGTTCACCCCCTCGGCAATGATCACAATCGGCGCATACACATCGCCATCGGGGCGGTCGGTGCGAACCCCGATCACCTTGCCCTTGCTATCCTGCAAGACCCGCAGCACCGCTGTGCGCGTCACCACTAGAGCACCGGCCTTAGAGGCTTGTTCGGCCAACCAAGGGTCAAACTGGGCACGCAACACCGTATAGGCATCGGCAGGCTCGTGCTTATAGTGCTCGCTCTTATGCGTCATGCGCACCACACTATCCGGCGCGAGCATCCAATAGCCCTGCTCGGTCAGCGGGCGCTCGAAGGGCGGGGTACGCTCCCAAAAATCGGGCAACAGATCGGCAATCGCGTGGGTATACATCACCCCACCGAAGAAATTCTTCGCGCCGACAAAATTGCCGCGCTCGATCAGGATCGTCTTCAACCCACTGCGCGCCATAGTCAGTGCTGCCGCCGTCCCCGCTGGCCCACCACCGACGACAATGGCGTCAAAGGTATGCTTAGTGGCCATTGCGCATTCCTTTCACCTGCTTGATCAGTTCGGGGATGACTTCGTACAGATCACCGACAATGCTCGCATTCGCCATCTGGAAGATCGGCGCACGCGGATCGGAATTGATCGCCAGAATAAAATCAGTCCCACTCATCCCAACCGTATGTTGCACCGCGCCGGAGATACCAGCCGCAATATAGAGCTTGGGGCGCACCGTCTTGCCCGTCTGCCCGACCTGATGCTCATAATCCATCCAACCGGCATCAACCGCCGGGCGGCTCGCCCCAACCACTCCACCGAGGGCATCGGCCAGTTCACCCAGCAGCTTGAAGCCATGCGGGCCACCCAGGCCACGCCCACCCGCAACGATCACATCGGCATACTCGATGTTGACCTTCGCCTCACTCGGAATGAGGCGCAAGCGGCGCAGCGGGATGTCGCTCTCGTTCATATCGAGCGCTTCACGGATGATCTCGCCGGTGGCATCGGGAATGGGATCGGGCATTGGTAAGACACGCGGGCGGACGGTGGCCATCTGGGGGCGGTGCTGGCGGCAAAGGATGGTCGCCATCAGGTTGCCGCCGAAGGTCGGACGGGTTGCGGCCAGAATCTTCTGCTTGGGATCAATCGCCAACTCGGTGCAGTCAGCGGTGAGGCCGGTACGCATGTGGGTCGCAATCATGCCGGCCAGATCGCGGCCCAGCGTGGTTGCCCCAAAGAGGAAGATTTCCGGCTTATACTTGGTAATCAGCTTACTGATCCCCATGCCGTAGGGCATGGTGCGATAAAACTCAAGGATCGGGTCGTCTATCAGATAGACCCGCTTGGCCCCATACTGAAACGCCTGCGGAGCCACTCCAGCCACATTGTGGCCGAGCAACACGCCCTCCACCACACTACCGGGCAAATCATTTGCCAGACGTTGCGCCGCCCCCAACAGTTCCCAGGAAACAGGATGCGGCTGGCCGTCTTCCTGCTCAATAAAGACCCAAATACGTGGGGAGGAAGTCTCTACCTGCTCACTCACACGCTACCTCCATCATACATGCAGATCAACCGTGACAACATGGGCTTGGCCGATCATCGTGAGTGCCTGGGCCACCGCATCGCGCAACCCCTTCTCAGCGACCGACAAGATCGCCCCGGCCTCACGCGGTGGGGGCGTGAAGGCTTTGCCCACAATCGTGGGCGAACCCTTGATCCCGACCTGGGTTATGTCAAATTGCACCGGCGTATCGGCGCTCCACATCTCCGGCTTATAAGTCGCTGCCTTGATCATGTTGCTCAAAGGAGCACGCTTCACGGGCGCAATCTCCTTCTCAACCGTCATCAGCAACGGCAAACTCACCTCGACAACCTCAACGCCCTGCTCGATCTTACGGTGGATAACCGCCCGCCGCTTGACGGGATCAAAAGACTCGACTGCAATAGCATAGCTGACCAGCGGCACATTCAGGCGTGTTGCCACCCCTGGGCCAACCTGGCCAGTATCACCATCAATCGCCTGCTTCCCAAAGAGTAGCAGATCAACGGGATGTTCGGCCCGAATCGCCTCGATGGCGTGGGCCAATACATACGAGGTAGCCAAGGTATCAGCGGCACCAAAGCGGCGATCACTGATCAGAATACCTCGATCTGCGCCCTGCTCAACGCATTCGATCAACGCCTCCGCCGCCTTAGGCGGCCCCATGGTGATCACCGTCACCGTCCCCCCAAACTGCTCCTTCAAGCGCACCGCCATCTCGACGGCATGAATGTCATAGGGGTTAATGATCGTCGGAACACCATCGCGGATCAACGTGCCGGTCTCAGGATTGATGCGGACATTGGTGGTGTCCGGCACCTGTTTGATAGCGACCACTGAGTGCATAACCTGTCTCACCCTCCTAACCCGACTCTCGCGTATCCTTCCTCATCGGCTGTAACCTACATAGTAGCAGGTATGCCGAAAAGAGGCGAAAGAAAATCTTTTCCGTTCAATATCATAATCATTCCCAAAGGATCTTACAGATGATCTTTCTCGATGAACAGGGGGAAATCTATCACCCTTGTTCACCCAAAATAGTGGGTGATAGTAGGCCGATGTTGGCGGCTGCGCCGCCAACACCGGCCAGAAATAGGTTCGGGGCGAATGCCCCAAACCCGACCTTGGTATGTGTTGGCGGTTGCGCCGCCAACACATACCAAAAAAAGATCTTCGGGGGCGGCGTGGTCGCCCCCAAACCCCCACAGGCGAGAGATATTGCATCTGGCTTAGTGCTGCGCTATACTCCTGAAGGCTGAAGATATTCCTAGAAGTGGAAATAATGAAATATGGAACGTGTACGCGCACATGTACACATCACAGGGCGGGTGCAAGGGGTCAACTTTCGGGCATACACCCGCGATAAAGCCCGCGCTGCCGGGGTAGAGGGTTGGGTACGCAACCTGAGCGATGGACGCGTTGAGGCGGTCTTTGAAGGCAGTCGCTCGGCGGTGCAACGCATGGTGAGTTGGTGCTACAGTGGGCCAATCCACGCTGAGGTGGAGAAGGTTGATCTGGTCTGGGAGGAACCGAGTGGGAATGAGGGGAGTTTCGCCATTCTCTGGTAGGCGCACGGCGAGGTGCCCGTATGCAACGAAAGACGCGCCCTAACCGTCTAACTCACACCGACTGTAGCGATGAAAGGGCGCGTGATGCAAGGCTCTCGCTGGAAGCTGATCACTAGTGTGCTGATCAGCCTCGGAATCCTGACACTAGCGATTCTCAACCGAACATGGATCGTCGAAGCCTTCAGAGTGCTAGACGAAGCCAAACCCGGTTGGCTTGGGGTCGCCTTTGCGCTCATTGGGCTAAGTTACCTTGTGAGTTCGCAAGTCTTCTTGGTGGTACTCCACTCACTCGGCTATCGTATGAGCCTGCTACGCTTGTGGGCTACGGCACTAGTGGCGATTGTGATCAGCCAATCGGTGCCTGCCGGGGGGGTGGGCAGTTACGCCTTCCTGATGAGCAACTTTACCCGGCGCGGTATCTCGCCAGGTGAAGCCGCGCTCTTGGCTTCGTTCGAGACTCTCAGCTATGCCGTTGCGATGCTGATCGTCTTCAGTTTCAGTCTGCTCTTCCTAGCCGCGCATGGTCTCGTCACTGGGCGCGCAAGCTATATCGCCGCATTGGTGGGGCTGTGCCTAATCGGCGCAGCCGTCTTTCTACTTACCCGCCGCGCCGAAACCATGCGCGATTGGCTGATCAGGCTGAAAAATGGCCTCGCTCGTCTCCTGGGGCAGCAGTGGGGCGATGCCTGGATCAACCACATCATCACCGATATTGATCGCGGGCGGGGGCTATTCATCAGTCGCCGCCGCGATGTCATCCTGTTGGTCTTTATTCAGTTGATCGCGCTGAGTGGGCATAGCCTCGCTATGCTACTCGTCCTCCACAGCCTAGGCGAGCAGACCAGCTTCCTGGTGGTGATGGCCGCTTTCGGCATCGCCCTGATCACCTCGACATTTAATGTGCTGCCGGGTGGTGGTGGTACGGTCGAAGCGGCGCTGGTGGCCGTGCTTACCCAATTGGGTATCGGGCCTGCGGCGGTGCCAGCGGCGATCATCTTCCGCCTCTTCAACTATTGGATCTTGGCCCCTGTGGCTGCTGCGTGTTACCACTGGCTCATGCACGAGTCGGTCACGCCGATTCGGCAGGTGGAGTAGTGGTGCGCTGGCTTCGACAAGCTCAACTTCGGCAGGCTCAGCTACCGCCAGCGGTGCGGTGCTGGCTGAGCTTGTCGAAGCTCGCTGGCTGCCTTCGACAAGCTCAGCCAGCAGAGACGCTCGCTGGCTGAGCTTGTCGAAGCCACCCCTACTCCGTCACCAACTCCTCCGGCTTACGCCGCCCGAACCAAGTCTGCCACTCGCGGTGTTCCCATACTACCAGCAACTGGGCGGCATTGAAGATCGAGGAGTAGGTGCCGATGATCAGGCCAATCAGGAGGATGGCGACAAAGTTGCGGATGCTCTCGCCCCCAAAGAGGAGCAGCGCGGTCAGCGTGAAGAGCGTCGTCAACTGCGTGTTGATCGAGCGCGGTAGGGTCTGAACGATACTATGGTTAACAATATCGTCAAAGACTTCGCTACTGCGCCGGTTGATCAGATTCTCGCGGATGCGGTCAAAGACCACAATCGTATCATGTACCGAGAAACTGAGGATAGTGAGTAGTGCGGTCAGGAAGAGCGCATCCACCTCTAGGCCGAAGAAGGTTCCCAAGATCGCGGCCACACCGAGCACCAGCACCACATCATGCACCATGGCCAAGATGGCACACACGCCATAGCGCAAGGGATGCGGAGCCTTGCGGAAGGCCCACGTCAGATAGAGCAGGATCACCAACGAAGCGCCCAGCACGGCGATGATCGCGCTGCGGGTACTCTCCTGGCTGACCGTGGGACCAACACTCTCCAGACGTTCACGGGAGACCGGCCCAAACGCGGTTTGCAGCGCCGTCGTCACAGCCTCAATCTGGCTATTCGGATCAATCGAACTGAGGGCGGCGGTACGCACCAACACCCCAGCGATGGTCTTCCCCTCCACCTCCACCGGGCTGAGTTGCACCAGCGCACTCGGAAAGCCCTGCGCAGCAAAGACCTGCGCCACCGCATCGGTAGTTACATCGGTGGGAGCCTTCTCCAAGAAGCGCACCTCCCAGAGTGAACCGCCACTAAAGTCAATACTCGGATGCAAGCCGACACCAAAACGCCCGGTCGTTACCAGCGGGTGGAGCAGAAGAAAGTACAGCCCCGGCAAGATCAACACCAACGAGAGCGCAAACCACCAATAGCGGCGGCGAACAAGCTGTTCCATAAAAAGACTCCTACGTTATAGGTCGTACACCAACGCCACAGTGCGGGGACTGTCCGCCTTTAGGCGGCAGGGGAAGCGCCGGACTGTCAGTTTCTCAGTTTCTCGTAGATACTTGACAGGCATCGAATGATTCGCTATACTTAGCACATGAGTTCTGTGTGCTACATCCGGCACGCGGGCAGCGTAGAGACGCTGCACTAACACGTTGTCTGGTGCCCGAAGTACCGGCGCAAGGTGCTGCACGGGGAGATTGCCGACCGGCTGAAAGCCCTCCTGCACGAAAAGGCCGATGCGCTGGGCGTGACGATTGAAGGCTTGGAGGTGATGCCGGATCACGTTCACCTCTTGGTGAGCGCCCCACCAACCGAGGCACCCCAACATCTCGCCAATCCGTTCAAGGG
>NZ_GL501404.1:358600-373489 GCF_000152145.1 Oscillochloris trichoides DG-6 | reverse complement strand
ACAAACCTCTCTGGGCTAGAGCGAGTTAGTCGCCGCTGAATCGGTAGCTACAGGTGTCCGGCGATCAATCCCGAAGAGCCAAGCATTCTGTTCGCTGAAGAGCGGAGCCGCCAGCCGCAAGAAGGTGCGCGTCACCACAATCGCCGTAAAGAGGCTGACCACAATACCTAGGCCCAGAGTCACTGCGAAGCCCTTGATGATGCTCACGCCAAAGCTGTTGCCGAAGAGGAAGAGCACAATGCTGGTAATTAGGGTTGAAACGCTCGAATCGCGGATGGCCGGCCAAGACTCGACAAAGCCGAGTTCGAGGGCGCTGCGAATATCGCGCCCGCGCCGATACTCCTCGCGCAGACGGGCGAAGATCAACACATTGGCATCAACCGCCAAGCCAATCGAGAGGATGAACCCGGCAATACCGGGCAAAGTGAGCGTGATCGGGATGAGTCGGTAGATCGCGAAGCTGATCAGGGTATAGATCACCAGCGCCAAAGCAGCCAGCAGACCGGGCAGACGGTAGAAAACGATCATAAAGAGCGCGACTACCAGCAACCCGGCAATCCCGGCCACAATGCTCGTCTCAACCGAGGCTTGACCGAGGGTTGCCGAAACAGTACGGCTGGTCTCGACTTCAAGCGGGATGGGCAGCGCCCCATACTTCAACTGGTTGAGGATGCGGTTGCGATCTTCTTCGCTGTTGGTCTCGATTACCCCGGAGCCATCGTTGAGGGCACCATTAATGACCGGGCAACTAACAACAGTACTATCCAGCACAATACACATCGGCTGGCCGATATTAGTGGCCGTAAACTGGGCCAGATTAGTGGCCGAAGCGCCCCGGAAGGCAAAGGCCACTGCCGGACGGCTACCGAGGGTACCGCCCTGCGAGAAGGCAGGCTGCACCGTACCCGTATCCAGGTCGCGGCCATCAGTAATACTCTGGTAGATCGGGCCAAGTGCAGCCGTATCCGTCATGGTGCTGGTATCACCCAGTTGGGGCGGGTTCGGCTCACCCGTGGTGCGCACCACCGTCCCCTCCGGGATGTACTGCCCCTGCGAGTTAATAAACTCCAGCCGCCCGGTACCGCGCAGCATCTCGACGGCCTGTTCGGGATTATCAATGCCGGGCAACTCGACAATGATGCGATCACTGCCCGCCAACTGCACCACCGTCTCACCGACGCCCAAACCATTCACGCGGCGCTCGATGACGCCTGCCGCCGTCTTAACATCTTCTTCAGTGGCGGTTGCGCTGGTGGTACGGAGCAGCACCTGAATACCACCCTGAAGGTCAAGCCCCAGACGAAAGCGCACATCACGCCCCAAGAATGTCTGGCTGGGGGCAACGTTGATCACAAGGGCAAGAACCGCAATCGCGGCGATCAACAGCAGAGAATAGAGATCTCGACTACGCACGATAAGCCACCCGGTTCTGTTGATTTCTGCTTCTAAACCGCGCAATTATAGTCGTGTCAAAGATGAGTGTCAATCATCTTTACTGCCCAGCAGCAGCCAATGCTGCCCGAATAGCACCATCCAATTCGCTGGCCGTTACCCGCTGCCCATTCACCTCGAAGGTGGGAGTTGCCTGCACCCCGGTGGCCATCGCCACCTGCATCGCCGCCTCAATGGGTGCCTTATGGGTGCCATTGGTGAGGCAGGAGGTGAGCGCATTACGATCCATCCCCAGTTGACTGGCATAGCTGGCAAAGACATTCTGAGCCGAATTGATGCTGGCCCACTGATCCTGGTTGATGTAGATCATGTCGTGCATCTTCCAGAAGTTCTCGACCCCCTGATCGCCAGCGCAACGCGCCGCCTCAGCCGAAATCTGGGCGTTGCGGTGGATGTTGGTCAGTGGCAACTCATGGTAGATAAACTGGATCTTGCCCGTATTCACATAGTCACGATCAATCAAAGGCGCGAGGTTGCGGTCATACTCGGCGCATGAGGGGCACTGGTAGTCGGCATACTCGATCACCTTCACGACCGCATCGGGGTTGCCCTTATAGTAGTAGCCATCCGCAGTGCGGCCCATCGGGGCTGTGACGGGTGTTACCTCACGGGAAAAGCCGCCCATGCTGCTAAAGATGCCCACAAAGCCTATGGCAAAGACCAGCACGGCCGCAATGCCCATGTAGAAGGTACGCAATGTGCGATTGTTGCGCGAAACGCGGCGTCCACGCTGGTTTGAGGTACTCATCAATTCGTCTCCTTCGACACACTATAAGCCCAAACTTGCAGCATTATAGCGGCCTGAGATACGCCCGGTCAAACCCTTTTTTCTGAGCCATTGCCATACTTTTGCCCCATCTATGCACAACTTGTGATTTTAAACAAGCGGCGCGATAATGGGGATATGCCCTATTTCGTAAAAAAGAAACGGTTTTACTTACAAAACCCTTGGACATATAGGGCAGGCTGTTGTATAATTGTCAAAGCATGCGAACTCTTTCTCTCCTCGGCAACGTGGAAGCCATAGTGGTACCGCAGCCTTCTTTCTGCCTGCGGGCGGGATCAGGTACCTTGCGATTCGTGCCTAGCGTGGTACCTAACGTTACTCCGCGTCTACGAGGATGTCTAGGGAGGTCACGATGACCAGTGCCGGTACGTCCCCAGTCACTCCGTCCCGTCGTGAAGCCACCACGAAGGGCGCAGTCAAACCAACCCCCGATGGGTCGCTGCAATCACTCCGCCCAGTCGAGTCGATTCGGCCCCTCAAGATTTTACTCATCACCCCCAAAGGCAAAAAGGAAGAAGAATCCAGCCAGAAGGCACTCTTCTCGATGGCCGTGGGAGTAATTGTAAGCATCACACCGCCCCAGCACCAGATTGAACTTGCCGATGAGCTTTTTGACGATCCGATCAACTATACGGGCGATTATGATCTGGTCGGGATTACCACCCGCTCATTGAATGCCAACCGCGCCTACGAGATTGCCGATGAGTTTCGTCGCCATGGCAAGACGGTGGTGCTCGGTGGGGTACACGTCTCCTTCAATTATGAAGAGGCGCTTGAGCATGCCGACTGTGTGGTGAGTGGCGAGGCCGAAAATCTGTGGGCCAAAGTCATTCAGGATGTGGCCGATGGCAACCTCCAGCGGCGCTACGATTCTAAGGATTTCCCACCTGTCAATGAGGTGCCGGAGATTGATTATGAACGCATCTTCCGCGCCAGTAAACGTGGCAAGGTTGATGCCCGCAAGTCCATCCCGATCTACATGACCCGTGGTTGCCCCTTCGTCTGCTCCTTCTGTGTCACCCCCAACTTCACCGGGCGGCTCTACCGCATTCAGTCCCCCGAAGCGATCCGACGCCAAGTGCTGGAGGCCAAGCGGGTCTGGTTCCGTGAGTCGCGCTATGGCAATACGCCCTGGTTCATGTTTACCGATGAGAACCTGGGTGTGAACAAGCAGAGCATGTGGGAGACGATGGAGGAACTGGCGAAGCTGAATATCCGCTTTAGCAGCTTTATTAGCCTCAAGTTCCTGGATGATGCCAAGACGGTGGATCTGTTGGTGAAGGCCGGGTGCGCCATGGCGCTGGTCGGTTTTGAGTCGATCAACCAAGAGACGCTCAAAGCCTACAACAAGGGCCGCATCAACACCGCCGCCGACTATGCGCGCATCATCGAGTCGTGCCGCAAGTCGGGTCTACCGATCCAGTGCAACTTCTTGGTCAATCCGGCCATTGATACCTATGAGGATATGGACGCCACCATGAAGTTTGTGGTGGAGAATGCACTGGTGATGCCGATCTATTCGATCCTGACGCCCTATCCCGGTACCCAGCTCTACAAGGACTATAAGGCCAAGGGGCTGATCGTGGATGAGGATTGGGATAAGTATACGGCCAATAATCTGGTGGTACGCTGTGATCGCTACGATCCCTACGATTACCAGATCAAGTATTTGGAGCACTTCCTAGGAATGTTCACCTGGAAGGCGATTGTCCGGCGCGTGCTGCTCAACAAGAATAAGCTGATCACCACCGTAACCAGCTTGCTCTTCCGCCGCAACCTTGAGGAGCAACTTGAAAACTGCAAGAAGGGTGTGCGCCGCCCGGTAGCCCAGGATAACCTGCCTCCACCATCGGTCGCGAATGAATCGGTCGAGACGGTCGTGGAAGCCCACTGAGAAGAGGTTCTGCATGAGCAGCGTGATTGCGCCCGAGACGATTGGGCTGCCGCGTAAGCCGTTCGTCGCCCCGACGAAGCGCAAAAAGTGGCTCCTGATTCAGCCCAAGAGCAATACTCCCCTGATGGTCGATTCGGGCAAGGTGAGTATGCCGCTCAACCTGATGATGGTCGCCACGATGGCGAATACCCACTTTGATATTGATTTCCTTGATGAGCGGATTGGCGATACGGTTCCGCAGGATTTGAGTGAGTATGACATCGTGGCGATTACGTCACGCACACTCAACGCCAGCCGCACCTATGCGATTGCCGACCGGGCGCTCGCGCAGGGCAAGAAGGTGATCCTGGGCGGGGTGCATCCGACGATGTTGCCCGAAGAGGCGTCGCAGCACGCCACGACGGTCATCTTCGGTGAGATTGAGTCGATCTATGATGAACTGACTCAGGACATCTACGAGAATACGCTGAAGCCGGTCTATCGCCCGGAACCCAATGCGGGTTGGAAGCCGCTCAATGAGATGCCGCGCACCGACTTCCGCTTTGCGCGTAGCTCGAAGCATGCCCGCAACTATTCCGAGCGCTTGCCACTCTTGGCAACCAAGGGCTGCCCGGTGGGGTGTAACTTCTGCTGTACCCCACGCATCTATGGCAAGACCTTCCGCATCCGCGAGTCTGACCAGATGATTGATGAGATCAAGGCACATCAGAACTTCGCGGGCAAGCGTGATGTGCGCTTCTCGTTCATGGATGACAACATCTGCTTCAAACCGGCGTATGCCAACGAGTTGTTCAATGCCATGGTCGATCTAGGTGTGCATTGGAATGCCAATATCTCGATGAACTTCCTCGAAAAGCGTGAGTTTGTCGAGTTGGCTGCTGCCGCTGGCTGCGAGATGTTTAATGTGGGCTTCGAGTCGGTTGATCCTGAGACGATTAAGTATGTGCATAAGGGTTCTAACCGCGTCTCGCACTACGAAGATGTGGTGGCGAATGTGCATAAGCAGGGTATCGCTATTCAGGGTTACTTCATCTTCGGGTTTGATACCGATACCAATCGCAGTTTCCAGCACACCTTCGACTTCATCATGAAGAATCGGATCGAGTTCCCGGTCTTCACGATTGCCACACCCTTCCCCGGTACACCCTGGTTTGAAGAGGTGAAGCCGCGCTTGACACATTTTGATTGGGACAAGTACGATACGTTCCACTACATGTACGAGCCAGCCAAGATGGAGCGCGAGCAGTTCCTGAAGAACTTCATTAAGGTGCAGCGGGCGGTCTACTCGTGGCCGGGGATTATGAAGCGCATGGCGGGCCGTAAATTCGATTGGGTCTGGTTGGTGAATCTGGCGATGCACAACTTTACCCAGCGCCTCACGGTGGATATGTTGATGTAGGTGGGGATGGGAATGCATGTATTAGGGGGGTGTTGGGTGGCATAGCCGCCCAACACCCCCCAATGCGTTAGCCCTTAATTCTTGCCCACAAAGGGCAAGAAGACCTGCACCAAGCCCGTACATGTCAGTGGGTAGGTGGCGGAGCTACCGGGGGCGTTGTGGGTGACGGTCAGTGTGGCGCTGTAGGAACCAGGATCGGCAGGGTTACACTCGATAGTGACGCTCTGGGCGGCGGCTCCATCGGCAATGCTGAAACTGGTGGGGGCGACGCTGAATGCCGCCGCACCGGCCCCACTCAGGGCGAGGTTGCTAACGGTGAGTTGCGTATTCCCCGTCTCGCTGATGGTGAGGGTGGTGCTGCCGGTATTCCCCACCAGCACATCGCCAAGATCCAGCGTGCTGCCCGCTGTGGGGCTGGAGGCGTAGCCAATTTCGAAGCCCGTACATGTCAGTGGGTAGGTGGCGGAGCTACCGGGGGCGTTGTGGGTGACGGTCAGCGTGGCGCTGTACGATCCAAAGGTGGCAGGGCTACACTCGATAGTGACACTCTGGGCGGCGGCTCCATCGGCGATGCTGAAACTGGTGGGGGCGACGCTGAACACCGCCGCACCGGCACCACTTAGGGCGAGGTTGCTGACGGAAAGTTCCGCATCCCCCGTCTCGCTGATGGTGAGGGTGGTGCTGCCGGTACTGCCCACCGCCACATCACCAACATCCAGTGTGCTGCCCGCTGTGGGGTTGGAGGCGTAGCGAGGTATGCTGAAGAGGTAGGCGGCTCCTGAACCTAGTGCCGAGTTGTCGGTCTGATTTCCGTCCACCCCAGTAGCATTGCTGGCTTCGCCATTGGCTCCGACCACAAGGGTGTTGCCGGAGATGGCGACACTACTGCCAAACAAGTCACCTGCATCCGTGTTAGAGGCTTTGAGGTAGGATTCCTGAATCCAGGTGTTCCCGCTACGCACGAAGAGGTAGGCAGCACCAGCATTTTGTGCTGAGTTGTCGCTAGGATCACTGGTCGCGCTGTCTTCGCTATGTGCTCCAACCACGAGGGCGTCGCCGGAGATGGCGACACTGTAGCCAAAGTTGTCATTCGCCTGAACAGTAGCGGCTTTCAGGTAGGCTTGCTGGCTCCAGGTCGTACCGCTGCGCACGAAGACATAGGCGGCTCCGGCATTTCCTGCCGAGTTGTTACCTTGACTGCTGCCATCACTGTCTTCGTTATCGGCACTGACAACGATGGTGTCGCCAGAGATAGCGACACTACGGCCAAAAAAGTCATACGCATCCGTATTAGAGGCTTTGAGGTAGGCTTGTTGGCTCCAAGTGCTGCCGCTGCGCACGAAGACGTAGGCAGCTCCGGCATATTGTGCCGAGTTGTCGCCTTCACCACTACCATTGCTAGATTCGCCCATGGCTGAAACCACGAGCGTCTCGCCGGAGATGGCGACCCTGGTGCCAAAGTAGTCACCCGCCTGAACGTTGGAGGCTTTGAGGTAGGCTTGCTGGCTCCAAGTCGTACCGCTGCGCACGAAGACGTAGGCGGCACCAGCAGTTGCTGCCGAGTTGTTACCTTCACTGCTGCCATCACTATCTTCGTTATAGGCTCCAACGACGATGGTGTTGCTGGAGATGGCAACTATGCTGCCAAAGTAGTCACCCGCCTGAGCATTGGAGGCTTTGAGGTAGGCTTGCTGGCTCCAGGTGTTCCCGCTGCGCACAAAGACGTAGGCGGCACCAGAATCTGGTGCCGAGTTGTCGCTTTGAGCACTACCATTGCTGTCTTCGCCATCGGCACCAATCACAATAGTGTCGCCGGAGATGGCGACACTGTAGCCGAACCTGTCACCCGCCTGAGCGTTGGAAGCTTTGAGGTAGGCTTGCTGGCTCCAGGTCGTACCACTGCGCACGAAAACGTAGGCGGCACCAGCAACTAATGCCGAGTTGTCGCCTTCGCCACTACCATTGCTGGCTTCGGTATATGCGCCAACGACAACCGTGTTACCGTCTACTGAGACGCTGTAGCCAAAGCCGTCATTCGTCTCAGTATTGGATGCCTTGAAGTAGGTCGGGGCGGCAAGTTGGGCTTGGATGCTGGCCCAATCGCTGCTACTCAATCCAGCCGGAACGTGGCCCGGTGCGATCTGTTGGGTTTGCCCGGCTGCTACCGGGGTGGTCGTCGGTGCGGCGAGTGGCAGCAGAGTTAGCGCCAAAAGCAGGAGTACGGCAAGGCGCAAGATCCGCATGGCGAGGGGTGAACTATTTGTGGATGGGAGAGCGGGGGACATACCAGACTCCGTTCTGGGCAACGTAGAAGATGCGTACCATGATATCGAAGCATAGCAATTTGTTGCCGGTCTGTCTGTCTAGGGAAGGGATAGGAAAAGGATAGTCGGGGGGGATAGGGCGCATCACAATGCGCCCTATCCCCCTCAAGTTCAGAGGATTTCTGCTTGGGGCTACGCCCCAAACCCATGGTTGTGTTGGTATGGTTGGCCACTTCGCGGCCAACCATACCAACACAATACTCTTTTTCGTGGGGGCCTGCGGCCCCCACCCCCCCCGCTACGGGCGGACGCCCCTACTGCGTCGCCTTACGAACGAGGGCTATGGCCTCGCGGCGACCGCTCACCTGGAGCAAGCCGACGATCTGGCCCATGTGGTACTTAACCGTGGCCTCGCTAATGCACAGCGTGGATGCGATCTCCTTGTAGGTCGCACCGGCAGCCACCCGCTCCAGGATGTCGTACTGGCGCACCGAAAGGTGCAGCAGCCGGTTGCCCGTGGTGTCGGATGCAGCGGGGGGCTTGGCAAAGTCGCCCAGGGTTTGTGCGGCAAGGCCGGACGAGAACACCACCTTGCCGCGCATCGCCTCACCCAGCATCTGGAAGAACGCATCACTATCGAGGCTCTTCAACAGGTAGCCTGAGGCTCCCGCCTTCACCGCCGCAAGCAAGTTCTCCTCATCGGCAGACACCGTCAGCATGAGGATCTTGGTGTCCGGCAACTCGGCCTTGATCGCCAGCGTGGCATCTAGGCCATCACAGCGCGGCATCTGCATGTCCATCAGAATAATATCGGGGCGCAAGCGGCGCGCCAGCTCCTGAGCCTCCAACCCATCATGCGCCGCGCCCACCACCTGCACCCCACGCGCCGCCAACATCGTCTGCATACCCTCGCGGAAGAGCGGGTGGTCATCGGCCAACAGCACCCGCATCTGTTGCAACAGATCGTCGCTCGGTTCGCCGCGCACTGCATCCAGCACAGCGACACGCAGAGGCACATTCAGCACCACCTGGCTACCCGCCCCCGGCGCAGAGTCGATCCGCAGGCTGGCCCCGATCAGCGCCGCCCGCTCGGCCATGATCCGCAGGCCGAAACTCGCCGTCTGGGACTGATCGCTCTGGATGCGCTCGGCAGCCCCTGGCACAAAGCCGCCCCCGTTGTCGGCCACAATCAGCGCGACATTGTCGGGGGTGTGCTGGATCACCACCTGAGCCACGGCCACACCGGCGTGCTTCTGGATATTGTTGAGAGCCTCGATCACGATCTGGAGCACCTCCTGGCCAACGGCGGGCGTAAAGGGTTCGGCGGGCAGGCTCGGCGGACAGCTCAGTTGCACCGCAAGGCCATAGTTCTGCTCAAAACCATGCAGCGCACGGCGGAGCATCACAACCCACTCCTCACCGTGTTCCTGCGCCACCGGCACACGCAGATCGAGGATGAAACGGCGAATGTCGGCGTGCGCATCCTGAGCCACCTGAGCCAGCCGGGTCATGATCGTGCGCGCCTGCGCAACCTGCCCCGCCGCCGCGAGATCGCCCGCCGTCTGCGCCTGGAGGTTCACATAGCCCAGCACCTGCCCCAAGCCATCGTGGAGGTCGCGGCGGATGCGCTCACGCTCACGCAGCGTCGCCAGATCGCGCTGCTGGGCCAGCAACCGCGCCTCAGCCTGCCGCGACTCGGTGACATCGCGGCAGACACCCTCCACCGCCACGAGTTGGCCAGCGGCGTAGATGCCGGTGTTGGACTGCTGGATCCAACGCTCGTTGCCGGAGGCATCAATCACGCGGTACTCCTCCAGCGGCGCAACGATGCCAGCAGACAGCTTGGCCACCCGCTCGATAGCCCGGTCAAGTTCATCGGGGTGCAGCAGGTCGCCCATGAGCAGCGGATGCGCCAACACAGCGGCGGCGGGGTAGCCCAGCATGCGCTCAACCGAGGGGCTGACATATTCTACCCGCGCCGCAGGCATCGTGATGCGGAAGATGACCTCATCAATCTGCTCAACCAGTTCGCGGTGACGGGCCTCGCTACGTGCCAGTTCGGCAGTGCGCTCTTGGACACGCTGCTCCAGTTGCGCCACAGTGCCACGTAGCTCGTCAACCATACGATTAAACGAGGTGGTCAGCAGGCCGATCTCATCATCAAAGGTCACCGGCACCGTCACGCTCAGATTGCCCGCATTCACCTGGCGTACCCCCTCCAGCACCGCATCGAGCGGGCGCAGCACGCTACGCCGCAGCAGCAGGGGCACACCAATAAGCACCAGTGCCATGCCTATAGCCGCAAGGCCAATCAAGCGCAGCATCGCGTTACTGAGCAACTCCTGGTTATCAAGCAGCGGGCCGATCAACAGCGCTGCGGCGCTCACCGCTATAACCACCAGCACCAGAGCCAACCCCAGCAAGCGCACCAGCAGCGTCACCGACTCGGGCAGCAGATCGAGGAAGACCAGCACCATCAGCGGAGTCGTCAGGAGGATCGCGCTATCGCGCACGAAGAGATGTTGAGCGAAGCTAATCCAGCCAGCGGTGTAGGCGAACGTGGCCAGCATTGAGGGAAAGAGCAGCAAGCCGAGCAACACAGCCTCGCTGATAAACTGGCCTGAGTGGTGCTGAATGCGGCGTATTTGGCGCACAATCATGACAATCAGCCAGAACAGCGCGGCCAACGCGATCACATCCGCCGCCAGTGGGCGGCGTTCAATCAGCAGATCCTGCGTTGCAAGCATGAATGATCGCTGCTAGCTCCAGTAGACCTCGTAGAGCAGCCGGGCGCTCGATAGCAGCAGAACGATCACGAACTCGCGGCGGTAGCGCGCATCCCAGGAGGGTATGGAGTAGAGCAATCCGAAGAGCGGAATACTTTGCAGCGCCACCAGGCTCATGATCCAGAAGCGTGCGTAGAGGTTCCAGGGCGCATTCAGGGCACCATCGCACAGCATCGCAGCCAGGATGCTGGCCATACCAGCAAAGCTCGCCGAGGAGAAGCGCAGTAGCGGCACGTTACTTGCCGGTTGCCGTGATCGGTAGAACAGAAAGACGCTCGTGATCGTCATCAGGACGATCTGCGCGAAGTAGGCGACGGAGATTGGTGTGAGGTGCATTGCTCGGAGTCTACTAAGCGGAGCTTGTTGAGAATTAGGGCTACCGCCCTAAAACCCATGGTTGGGGCTGAAGCCCCAGACCCGCTTTTTTCGTGTATATTGGCGGCTGCGCCGCCAATATACACGAAAAAAAGTTCTTCGGGGGAGGCTGCGCCTCCCTCGCCCCCCGGCTATAGGCTACTTCTTAATCTCCACCCCTAACAGCCCCAACAGTACATGGTAAGGTGGTCTGTTCTGCGGGTGCGACTCGAAGCGGGCGCGTTCAAACCACTGGACAGTGTAGCTGTTGCCGTCACTCAGCACCTCGGTCTGTGGCTCGCTGATCGGCATGCCAAAGAGGGCGAGGCTTTCGCCATGGCTGTAGCCGGAGCGGCCATCAAATTCGAGGCCGTGGGTCTTCCAGTAGGTAAGGAATGGCTCACACAGCGAGTGGCCGGTATCGGCGAAGTAGAGACAGCCGTTGGGCGCAGACGTTACCTTAGAGAACTGCTGCCAGTCGCGGCTTTGGCGCACCAACACGTCTACGCCCAGCCGCCCCAGCAGGACATCATACGGACGCGCATTCTCCGGGTGGAGTTCGAGGCGGTTACGTTCAAACTCCTGCGCTTGGAAGGGCTTGCCCTCGATCATCACCATCTGCTGCGGGCCAATCGGGAAGCCGAAGACGGGCAGGCCGCCATTCTGCTGCCAGTATTCGAGAATGCGGCCACAGACGCTAAACCCGGTTTCGGGGAAGGTCTGGCAGGGGCCACGGCCCACCTCGGCACGGAACTTGTCGCTTAGTTCCTTGGTCAGCCGCAGGTAGAGATCGCCGAACTGCTCACTCGGTTCAATATGGCTGCCCTCGAAAAACTCGTTAAAACTGGTCAGTACGACAGCCTGAGCATTGCGGTCAATCGCCGTCTGCCAGGTGCCTCGATAATACTCGCCGCCCTGACGATCACGGGCATGGCCGTTGCGGTACTTGATGTCGTCATAACCCGGCATGACCGTGGCAATAAAGGGGCGATTCTGGCCATTGGCCTTATTGTAGCGATCCAGGCGTCCTGCATAGGAGGCCATCGCCGCACCGGGCCGCGACTCCCAGGTGATGTCGAAGTAGTAGAGTGCGTCGTATACCTCAAGGAAACTGAAGTCATCGGTGCCACCGAACCAGTATTGCTGGCGGTTAGGATCGGCTTTGGCGCGTAGCTGCTTCCACGTATCGAGATTACCGAGCGAGGGCGGGTAGAACCAGAAGACCACCGGCTTACCCTGGAAGGTGAGGTAATTGGGCTTGCTCATGAAATCGCGCTGGAGCACGCCAATCGCCCGCGCCAGATTATCCACGTTCTGGAGCGTTCCCCACGCCGACTGATCGGGAATGATCGCAAATTGCAGATCGCGGCCCATCTGCGGGGCAAGTTCCATCATACGCAGGCAGCGCTTATTCAAACGCTCCTCATCGGGGCCGAACCAGGTACAGATCAGCGCATCAATCCCCGCATCATCGGCCTGTTGGATGTGGCGCTTGAGAGTCTCGTCATCGCCACCCGAATAGGTGGGTGCGGGCAGATCGCTCATGCGGCTGTAGTTCCAATCGCTCTTTTCCCACCAAGGGTAGTAGAAGGCCATAATCGGGCGGTCGGAGACGGCACGTGCAGGCGGCGGGGCGGCGAGAAAGGCGGCGAAAGCGGCGAGGACGAGGAGCGGGGCGAGCCAACCAACCAGACGTTGCGGGTGCATGCAAAGCTCCTTGGTTCGGCAAATACGGTATGATCATTGTTATAGCATACACAAGGTATTTGTCTAGCCCTGGAATAGAGAGCTAGACAAATCCTTTGGGGCTACGCCCCAAACCCGAATGTTTGGTGGTGTTTGGCGGCTGCGCCGCCAAACACCACCAAAAAAGATCTTCGGGGGCGGCGCAGCCGCCCCCGAACCCCCCAGGCAACCCCTACCTCACCGCCCAAACCTCGATCATCCCCATACTCGACCCAACCACAATGGTGGTAGCGTTGGCCGTCAGCCGGTTGAAACCGGGCACCGGCACTTCAGCGTAGCGGGCGAGCGCACTGAGTGGCCCGCGCCACACCTGGAAGGTTCCGCCACCCAATGTCACCAGGCCCGCGTCACCGAGCAGGGCGTAGGAACCCACATGAGTGTCGAGGAGCGCCACGGGGCTACCAGCAGCCCAAGCCAGGATCTTGCCGCTGGCGGTGCGCGCCAGCAGGTTGTTCTGCGGCGTGAAACTGAGTTGGAGGGCACGATCTGGCTCGATGCTGCGGCGCTCGATCTGGGTGAGATCGGCGCTGCGCCACAGGCTGATCTCACCGGCGCTGCTGGCCACGGCAATCTGCTGGCCATCGGGAGCAAATGCCACATGGTAGAGCGCCGTCGCGCTGATGCCGTCACTCTGGAGTACCGGGGTTACCCGTTCAGCCGCGCCACTGATCCGCCACAGACGCAGCGTACCATCGTCGCCCACCGTGGCGACCCGTTGCCCGTCGGGGCTAAAGGCGAGGCTAAAGATGGAGCCTTCGTGGCCGGGTAGCTCACTCTGAAGTTCGCCGCTGGGTAGCGCCCAGAGGCGCAGGGTACCATCGGCACTGCCGCTCGCCAACAGGCTGGCATCGGGGCTGAGGGCGAGGGTGCGCAGGCTGCCCCCAGGACTCTGGATCTGGGTGATCAGAGTCGCATCGGGTTGGCGGATACTGATCTGGCCACCCTCATCGCCACTCACAATCAGGCTGCCATCGCTACTCAGTGCGAGTGCCACGATTGCCCCAGCATCGCTGAGGGTATCGGCGGGGCTGCCATCGGGATTCCATGTACGCAGGCTGCCATCGCGAGCCGCTGTGAGGATACGCCCATCTTGGGCCATTGCCAGCGCGGTAATCGCTGCCGTATGTCCCACCAACTCCTGCGCCAATGTTGAAGTATCGGCCAGACGCCAACGCAGCAGGCTCCCATCGGCCAAGCCCATCAGCACCTCGGCCCCATCGGGGCGGAAGGCGAGGCGCTGCGCCGGAGCCAAAAAGCGCGTCGCATCGGCAATACCGAGCCAGTGTTTTTCTTCACCCGTAGCCACATCCCAGATCCAGATCGCACCCGGTTCGCTGCGCCAGCCCTCAGAGGCGGCGGCGATCTGCTGGCTATTGGGTGCGAAGGCCACATCAGAGACAACGCGCACGCCCACACTCAACACTTGCAGCGCCACCAGATCGCTCATGGCCCACACCCCCACATTGCCACCATCATCACCGGCGGCGAGGAACTGGTTGTCGGGAGAGAAGGCGACACTGGTAAAGCTGCCGGGGACGATCATGCCCGCCTCGTCGAGCGGCAAACGCAGCGTCGTCAGGTTGGAGCGCTCGGCCACATCCCAGAGCGAGACGATCTGATCGGCCTGGGCAGCGGCCAACAAGCGCCCATCGGGCGAGATGGCAATTGCGGCAATTGGCGAGCCAAGGCCGGGAATCCGGCCCAGAAAGCGGCCATCCTCAGTCGCATAGAGATCCACCACCGCCGCGACACTCACGGCAAGGGTGCTGCCATCAGGCGTGACGGCCAGGGCGCTCGGTGGGGTGGCCAGTGGCACCCGCCAGCGCAGATCGGCAAGGCGGGTAGCAGCACGCAGTTCGAGGGCGAGCGGGCGCAAAACAACCATGCTCTGGCCATCGGGGAGGTAAGTAGCAGCCAGCGGCACCCCGGCTCCCCATGCCGCCACGCGGCTCAACGGGCCACCCGGTGTGGGCGAGGGCAGCGGCGGGGGTGGCGTGGGCAGTGGGGTTGGCGTCGGCACAACCAGGGTCGGTTGCGGGGTGGGTAATGACGTTGGAGTTTCCTCAAGCAGTGGTGCCGGAGACGGAGAGAGCGCCGCATCGGGTGGGGGCGGCGGGGCAGCGCAGGCGCTGAGGAGCAGCAGCAGGATGATGAGTAAGATTCGGTGTGGCATGGGGGGTATTATAGCAGGGGATGGGTAAACCCCG
>NZ_GL501404.1:350106-358366 GCF_000152145.1 Oscillochloris trichoides DG-6 | reverse complement strand
GGAGCGATGTGCTATTGAAGAGTTCTGCATCTACCCTTAGTCTCGGCTTCAAAACCTATTAAACATTGCTTAATGCAAGCCTCCTATCATAGCAGGGGTATCGAGATGTGTTCTGGAGTCATGCATGCTCTCCCTGCTGCGGCGATCACGAGTCTTGCCTGCGTTGATGGCACTGGTTTCCGTTTGGGTATTGGGGGCATGTGGTTCACAAAGCATAACCACCGTTGTAACGCCTACGAAGACAACGTTACCTATTGCGCGGCAATCGAGTGCTACACCATCTCCCCCTAGTTCGATCTCGCCAACGATACAGCCGACTCGGAGCATGACTCCGGCCCCGACATTGAGCGTGACACCGCGCGCTACCGCGACATCCACATCCAGTCCGACCCTTGGAGCGACATCCACATCCAGTCCGACCTTCATGGCGATTATTGATACGCCCATCCCCAGTCCGACCTTCACGGCTACCCTGCTGCCAACAAGTGAACCCACCCTGCCAGCGCCAACCGAGACACCTGCGCCTGTACCAACACCAACACTTGTAGCGCCAACGGTTGAACCAACCCCCACCACAGTACCCACCGTGGAGGAGCTACCGAGTGCGCCAGATGACCCCGGTATCGCCCGTTATGCGCCCTGTGTAACGTGTCATAACCAACACCCACTCCAGGTGCAGATGCCGCATCCGCTCAATCCAACCTGCAATCAGTGTCATCGTGGTTCACCCAACCAGATCGGTTGTCCATCGTGCCACAGCATGCATGGCATTGACAACAAACACGAAGCAACACCAGATCTGCCGTGTGCTTCGTGCCATACATAGATGGTACCTGTTACGTAAGTTCTGAAGTATTAAGGAGCTACCGGCCATGTCTCAGCAGCATGAGAACACGAATCGCTCTCTGGGTGAAACGATTGAGGAGATCATGAATCGGCGGATGAGCCGCCGTGATCTGATCAAAGGTGCCGTGGGAGTCACCTCGGCGGCCATGTTGGGTGCGCTAGGTTTGCGGGCCACGAATGTCACCGCCGCCCCTACCTCCGCGTTGCGCTTCACGCCGGTTACGCCAACTGCACCGACCTTTGATGATGTCGTTGTGCCAGAAGGCTACTATGCGCGTACCCTCATTCGTTGGGGGGAACCATTGAGCGTCCGTGCGCCTGCACATAATGTCTGGGAGCAGACACCACAGGCACAGGCAGAACAAGTTGGCTACAACTGTGACTTTGTGGGTTTCCTGCCCTTGCCCTTTGGTTCAAATGTCTCGGATCATGGGTTGCTCTTCATCAGCCACGAGTACACCAACCCTGAGTTGATGTTCCCCAACTATGACTTTAACGCACCGACCCGCAACCAAGTGGATGTCGAGCTTGCCGCGCATGGTGTCTCGGTGGTTGAGATACGCCGCGCCTATGATGGTAGCTGGAGTTATGTGCGTGACTCGCAGTACAACCGGCGCATCACCGGCGAGACCCCCATTCGGATCAGTGGGCCTGCGGCTGGTCACGAGTGGCTGAAGACGAGTGAAGATCCGACTGGAACGGTGGTGCGTGGGACGCTCAACAATTGTTCGGGTGGTAAGACCCCCTGGGGGACGGTGCTGACCGCCGAGGAGAACTTCCACCAATACTTCGGCAATCTCAGCAAGCTGGATAGCAGCGACCCGCGTGTGGCGGTGCATAAGCGCTATGGCATTCCGGCTGAGACGACCGAGTTGCAGTGGGAAGCGTTCCACGCCCGCTTTGATGTCGCGCAGGAACCCAACGAGGTCTTCCGCTTTGGCTGGATGGTTGAAGTTGACCCCTACGATCCGACGTTTACGCCAGTGAAGCGCACCGCGCTAGGACGTTTCCGTCACGAGGCGGCAACTATCGGGATCGCCAAGAAGGGCCAAGTGGTGGCCTATAGTGGTGATGATCAGCAGTTTGAGTACATCTACAAGTTCATCACCAAGGGCACCTACAACGCCAAGGATCGCAAGGCCAACATTGGCATCCTTGATGAAGGTACGCTCTATGTCGCTAAATTCAATGATGATGGGAGCGGCGTTTGGATGCCGTTGGTCTATGGCCAGGGGCCATTAACGGCAGCCAACGGCTTTCACTCGCAGGCCGATGTGCTGATCAACACGCGCAAGGCAGCCGATCTCCTGGGTGCAACAAAGATGGATCGCCCGGAGGACATCGAGCCTAACCCGGTGAACAAGAAGATCTACATTGCGCTAACGAACAATAGCGCCCGTGGCACCGAGGGTAAGCCGGGGGTAGATGCAGCCAACCCACGTGCCAAGAACCGCACGGGTCACGTGATCGAACTGACCGAAGCCGGGGATGACTATGCCAGCCTGACCTTCACGTGGGAGATGTTGCTCCTGTGTGGTCTACCCAGCGATGAGAGCACCTACTTTGCCGGGTATGATAAGAGCAAAGTCAGCCCCATCGCCTGCCCTGATAATGTCACATTCGACAATGCAGGCAACCTCTGGATCTCAACCGACGGAGCGGCCAATGCAATCAAGTACAACGATGGCTTCTTTGTGGTGCCGGTGAGCGGAAAAGAGCGCGGCCATGTGCAGCAGTTCTTCTCTAGCGTGGCGGGTTCGGAGGTGTGTGGGCCAGAGTTCACCCCCGACAACCGCACCGTCTTCCTGGCTATTCAGCACCCTGGCGAGGGCGGTACCTTTGAAAGTCCGATCAGCACATGGCCGGATCGGGTCGGTCTCCCCCGCCCAAGTGTGTTGACCATCCAGGCGTTTGATAGCCGGGTGATCGGAAGTTAGTAGGGGCGCGTCGCGACGCGCCCTTTACACCTTTGGGGCTGCGCCCCAGACCGGCTTTTTTCTCGTATATTGGCGGCTACGCCACCAATATACGAGAAAAAAAGTTCTTCGGGGGAGGCTTAACTTAATGCATATGGGGGTGTTCCCCCACCAGACTCACCAACGGCGAGCCATCCAAGGGATGCCGACACACCACCACCGGCACCTCGTAGGTGGTACTGATCAACTCGGCGGTGAGCACCTCGTTGGGGGTACCGAGCGCTAAGACGCGCCCGTGGGCCAGGAGGGCCATGCGGTCGGCGACGCCAGCGGCCTGGTTGAGATCGTGGAGCGTGATCACCACCGAGAGGCCGTCGTCGTGGGCGAGGCGACGGGCGAGGCCGAGGATGGCGGCTTGGTATTTGAGATCGAGGGCGGCGGTTGGCTCGTCCAACAACAAGATGCGCGGCTGTTGGGCCAGCGCCCGCGCCAAGATGACGCGGCGTTGCTCACCGCCGGAGAGCTCGGTCACTTGACGTTCGCGCAATGGAATGAGGCCGGTGCGTTCAAGTGCGGCTTGTACCGCCTGATGATCCTCATCGTTGAGGGGCAGCAGCCACCCCCGGTGCGGAGCGCGGCCTAGGCCCACAAACTGCTCCACTGTCAGTGGCCACATCTCAGCCCCTTGGGGAGCCAGTGCCAGCCGTCGCGCCAGCGGGCGCGGGCGGATGTGCCAGACATCCTCGCCTTCCAGCGTGACGGTACCGGCAAGTGGGCGCAGTAAGCGCGAGAGCGCCCGCAGCAGCGTCGTCTTCCCGGCACCGTTGGGGCCAATCAGCGCTAAGACCTCGCCGGGGCGGACATGCAGTGCCACTCCATCAAGAACGGGGCGTCCGGCGAGGGCGCAACGCAGCCCCTCAGCAGCAAGCACATCACTCATCGCTGGCCACCCCACCCCAACATCCAGAGGAAGAAGGGGCCACCTAGCAGTGCAGTCAGGACACCCACCGGCAGCTCGATGGGAGCCAGCGCAGTACGAGCCACACTGTCGGCAAGGACGAGGAGCAGCGCACCCACCAAGGCGCTGGCCGGGAGCAGGCGGGCGTGGCTAGAACCACAGAAGAGACGGGCAATATGCGGCGCGGCGAGGCCAATAAAGCCGATTAGTCCGCCCGCTGCGACTGCCGCCGCCGTGGTGAGGCTGGCAGCCGCTACTACCGCTGCCCGCGCCGTATTCAATGGCAAACCCAAGCTCCGCGCCGACTCTTCCCCGCCCGTGAGAGCATCGAGCGGGCGCGCAAAGAACCAGAGGCCAATCAGACCGAGGATGAGAGGCGGGCCACTCATGAGCAACTGGGGCCAACTGCGCCCAGAGAGGCCACCGAGCAACCAGCTAAAGATCTCGTGCATATCACGATCACTCATCAGCATGAGCAGCGAGACAATCGCCGAAAGCACGGTACTCAAGGCCGCCCCGGCGAGCAGCAAGGCGGTGGCCGAACTGGCCCCACTGGCGATGGTGATCCCATACACCAGCAGCACCGCCAACATCGCCCCGGCAAAGGCGGCGAAAGGCACCCCCACACCTCCAATGCGCCCGATGATCGCCAGCGTAGCCCCCAAGGAAGCCCCGCCAGACGCCCCGATCACAAACGGGTCGGCCAGGGGGGTGCGGAACATCCCCTGGAACGCGGCACCCGCCCCGGCCAACCCAGCCCCCACCAGCGCCGCCAGCAATACCCGCGCCAAGCGCAGATCCCAGACAATCGTAACGGCGGTGGGGCGCGTCTCTGGGCTACTGGGGGCCAAGAGCGCCTGCGTCACTTCGCTCGGTGCTAACCAGACTGCGCCCACCCCCAGGCTGAGGATACCAACCAGTACCAGACTCACAACCAAGATGGGTGCCCAGACAATGGGCCGTAGGCGCAGTCGGCTTATCATAGTTAGAATTGCTCCGGGTACAGCATAGCAGCCAGCGACTCTAGCACATCCACCAAGCGCGGGCCAGCCCGCGAAGCCATATCACCATCGAGCAGGTAGATGCGCTTGTTCTGCACAGCATTGATGCGCTCCCAACCTGGACGCAGCGCCAACTGCTCTGGGGTCAGCTTATCGCCGTGCGAGTTGGGGCCAACGATAGCATCGGGGTTGCGATCCACAATCGCCTCGGCACTCACCACCGGGTACTCCTCGGTCGTGTCGGCAAAGATGTTGGTCGCCCCCACGAGGGTAATCATCTGGCCAATAAAGGTGTTGGGGCCAGCCGAAAGCAGCGGCTCATCAAAGACCTCGTAGAAGAGTGACGGGCGCTGTTCAGCCGGAATCGTGGCGACTGTAGTTTCAACCGCTGCCACGCGGGCCTGCATCTGCGCCACCAATGCTTCAGCCTCAGCACTGTGGCCAGTAGCAAGGCCAACCTGACTGATATTCACATAGACATCCTCGAACGACTTCGGCTCAAAGATGATCGTTGGGATACCCATGGGAGCCAGCGCCTCGGCCACACTCGCCTGGGCGGTGCTACCGGCAATCACCAGATCAGGATTGAGGGCCACAATCGACTCAATACTGATCGTCTTAGCCGAGAAGCCACCGATTTCTGGCAGCGCATCGGCTTCAGGCGGATAGTTGCAGTACTGGGTATCGCCCACCACCTGGGGGCCAGCGCCGACCGCAAAGAGAATCTCGGTAATCGAGGGGGCCAGCGAGACAATCCGCTGCCCCGGTGCAGCCAAGGTAATCTCGCGCCCTAGTGCATCGGTGATCTGGATCGGGGCAGCCTCAGCCGTCGGAACACTCGTGGCCTCAGCGGTCGGAGCCACAGCCGCTGGCGCACTAGAACAAGCAGCTAGGGCCAGGGCAAACATCAGGATCATCACCCCAGAGAATCGGCGTACCATCGTCACAACTCCTCAAAGAGCTACAAAACAAAAACCCCAACCTACACAGGCTGGGGCGACAAACACTCACGAACTGAACGTGTGCAAGATTCAGAGCTTGCACACCATGTTTGTCCTCCTTAGCGCGAGAAGGCAGAAACGATCAACAACGAGGCAGGCTTCCTGGCTTCCGGCCTGATCATCGGCCAGTCACAGTTGCGGCACAGCGCTGGACTCACACCAGCTTCCACCTTTACGCCCTAGCATCCGGGCTTCTTGCGGGTCACCTCGTTGGTATCAACTTAGATAAGGTACATATAGACGGTTCAGTATACCATATCTCGTGCCAAGCGATAGTAGGCGAAGGTACGGCGACGAATGAAACCGCACGACTCATAGAGCGTCAACGCGGCGCTATTATGGGTCTCAACCTCAATACGGATAGATCCTTGGCCTTCGTTGCGAAGCAGATTGATCACCGAACACAACATCTGGCGGCCAATGCCACGCCCCTGATAGTTGGGATGCACCCCAAAAGTGGTGATATAGGCCCAGCCATCTTCGTGGATGAGGCGCAGCGTAGCGACCGGTTGGCCATCAAGTTCGGCAAGCAGAAAACGATGAAAACGGCTGGCGAGGCGCTCGGTGACAAAATGGCCCACCAATTCGGGGGGATCGCCAAAGGCGGTGGTGAGAATCGTACTAATCGTGGGGGCATCGTCGAAGTTGGCCGGGCGGATATGCAGACCCGCAAGCGGTGCGAGTGGTGCGGGCACACGGGTCAGATCGAGATCCATACGATGTTCAGCAAAGCCGAGTTGCGCCCCCAAGCGCGCCACAAAGACACGCCCCGATTCGGCGGCCAGATCGACCACAAAGAGCGGTTCGGGGCAACCCTCGGCATTGGCACGCATCGCCGACGCAACCGCTAACGCCCGCCCAATCCCCTGCCGCCGATGACGTGGGTCAACACACAAACAGATCTCCGCTTCACGCCCAAGGCTAATCGTTGCCACCCCAACCAATTCTCCATCGAGATCAGCCAAGAGGAGATCACCTGCGCGGCCCAAATCGGTCGAGATCGGGAGATCGAGATGTTCAGCCTGATTACAACGCGCCACCAGATCGGTGACAAGGACGAAAGTTGGATCATCAAGCGCGGCTGGGGTGGAGATCTTCAGGCTCACAACACAATTCCTTGGCACAATATAGGTAGGTGGGAGGGCGTATCTATTGTACCAGCCAGCGAGAAGGTGTGGGACAGAGGGAGAGATCTAAAGGTTGATAATACCAGGTTTGATACGTTGCATAGCAGCGATGAGAAATGGCAATGCACCATAACGTTCTATCTCGGCTACAATTCGGAGAACACGAGTATCCTTGGATGTTCCACCAATCTGTTCTAAACTAATTGGTAGAGGGCGTTCAGCATCACGCAATGCCGCCATAACTTCAATACAGAGAGTTTCAATCTCATCAATGTTAAATGCTGCAATCAGTATCTTACGTATACTGCGAGAATCGGTTTTAATTGGCAAATCTCGGATGGGACTAGGCGTGAAAAGTGTTGCCGCTTCTAAACGGGTCATTAGTACTGGCACCAACACATCAGGCTGATCAGTAATGGTCGTAAGTGCCTCATTGAGTGCTCGGTCAGGTTCGCCATGAATAAGAAGTTTACGATAAGTCGCAACGGCCAATTGATCTGCGCTCTGAATACTGATACGATCACTCATCGCAATAACAGTGGGTATACCGAGATCTTCGATAAGGCGTTGGGCAAAACTTGCAGCAACACTCATGCCATTAAACATAGCGCTCTCACAAGACTCTAGAAAGATTAAATATGGTAGGTTCACAACCTGAGACAATCGTTCGATAAATCGAGTAGCTGTTACAACTTCAGTTTGACCTGAACCATCATGGTTTTCCAAGAAAAGAACACTCTCACCGTCATCTTTTTTGAAACGGCCATGACAAATTATATGTAAAAGAGAACAGGGACTCTCAGAAAGACAGTCACAGATTGTATTAAGAGAGGGTATTGTCGTACCACCACTCACAGCCTGTCGTGTTTTATGGCCCGACAAAACAGAAACAATACGTGCAGCCAACATCGGTGCATTAAATGGTGTAAGATGATAGTAAGATAAGTTTACTGGATTAGCTGCAACAATAAGTGCCGAGAGATTATTAGTACTGAGAGAAGGAAAATTGCGAGTGGAACGACTGATTATCAATTGAGCTCCGGCCAAGCGTGGGGTAAGATGCAGGTATGACCATATCCCATCAATTGGTACGCAGAGCCTTCCCCAAAGTACTTCTTGCCGTAGCATGACATCTTCAATTACTAATCGGATATAAAGACGCTCATGGACGCGACTGAGTGCAGCAATAAAAAATTCAAGAACTGCATCTCGAAAAAGTGCCTGCCCTAAAAATATCCCATAAGCTCGTGAATCAAGAGTTAATTCACGCAACATCACAAGGTCAATACGCAGAAAGCTTTGAATTCCCGTTAAAATACATGCATTATTAGATTTATTCTCAACAAATACAGGCCATCCCCCTAATACTTGATTGCGAATCGTTATTTTAAAAATATCATGATACATATAC
>NZ_GL501404.1:348609-349943 GCF_000152145.1 Oscillochloris trichoides DG-6 | reverse complement strand
TAAAAAATCACCTATATCCAACAATGTCACTAGGAAGTTGCAATGCCGTCCGAATATTTTTCACTTCATCTTCACTTAATCTATTCACAAAAGGGCGTGCTTTACCGAGACTATGCCCCTGTACATAGCGAATATTGCTATCATAGAGCGCTCGTAGTGGAAAAAGACTGTCATAATCAACACCCTCAACAATAACCTGTAGATAACCAGGAACATTACGTGCGAATTCATTAACATAATTAATAGTAGAGTCACCAAATTTATAGAGTAGAGCATTTCGATCAATCTTTACTATTGATGCATTAAGACGGGATAAACGTTCAGGAGATGCCTGACCAACACCGAAATCATCAATAGCAAATCGAACATCTAAATAATGTAGACGGGTAATATATTCTTGGAACCAAGTATATTGCTCTCGATGACTTTCATCTCCTGTCGGGAAAGGAAGTGGAAGTTTCTCTGATATCTCAAGGGTTAGTTTATTCATTGGCATTAATCCCTCAAGATAGATTTCCTGGATTACATCATAATAACGTGTTCTGATCAGAGATTCTGGATACACATTAATTGCAAGTGGTTGAATTTCTTCTTTGCGTGCCCGTAGTGATTTTCTTTCTTGATTATTTGATGCTGATTTAGATTTCGATCTTCGTGTGTTTTGTTGGTCATATTCGGAATTGTAAACATAAACATTAATAGCGGTTCTTAAAAAATGCATATCTAATTCGAGTTGAAATCTTCTTCCCCAACATTCAGCAATACCAAAAAGATCTACAGGTGCTTTACGTGTATCAGGATCACGCGCAAGAGCTTCCCATCCCCAAATATATGGTTGATTTGGATGAAGATAAACAATGGGTTCAAAATACACTGTCATTTGTTTGAGACGACGAGAAAAGAGTTCAAAAGTACGATTGTACATTGCATCTGATACAAGTCCTATTCGACTTTTGAGAGTGTGATAGACATTCAATTCAAGGGATTCTGCACTGACTGGTATTTGTAAATTATTAGTAATTGACAAAATCGTTTCAAGAACGATTCCAATAGTTGAATCAAAAACAAGCGAATTCTTAAGACCAGAAAATACCAGCAAACTAGGAATACTAGCTCCCACCATTGGAACAAGTAGCAACGGATCAATATCTCCAAGATGACCTGCTGAAGTTGCCATACGATAGCGTGAGGCATGATTGAGCACTTCACGAATACGCGAATTTCCAGTCAAGTTACGTACTTCACGTGCAGCCTGATCGTCAAGAGTAATGATTGGTTCCCAGGAAACACCACGATTAGAGAGAACAAAGCCATCTTCAGCTTGAATAGCCTTC
>NZ_GL501404.1:315666-348414 GCF_000152145.1 Oscillochloris trichoides DG-6 | reverse complement strand
GCTTGAATAGCCTTCGTAAGACCAGCAATCACTGAACGTGCATAATTCTGGAGACTCATATCGAGACGCCCTAGCTCAATAACCCATTGCTCAAAGAAATGATCATATTTTTGCAATGGAAGAGGAAGTGTTTGTACAATAATAGGATCATCATTTGGTAGTACGTCACCTTGTATTTTTAATGATTGTTTAAATGTTGAAAATTTCCATGGATTATGTTGTTCAATAAGTTGAAGAATTTCTTCCATAATACCATGACGTAATGCATATTCAATAAGCAATTGAACTCGTGTTTCTTGGCTTTGGCCATTAGTAAATTGCTGGTGAACTGATCGTGCATTGTCAAAGCAGAAATTATAAAAAACTTCATCACTGAATGCTTCCATGAGCAAACGACGGATTGCAGATGTATTGTAGTTCATCATGAGAAAAGTCTTTCTGATAAATTGTCTAAAGAGTTAGAAACCTTGAATTCAATAATACCAAATGTAAGTCAAATTTGCCAATATATAACCAAATTTCGCAGGGCATGGGTAAAGTCCTTGGGTCTGCGCCCCAAGGACTTTGCCCATGCCCTGGTGTCCTTCAAGCATCTCCTTGCCGCAGATCCCATTCTGCCGTAGAATGGGGCGCATTCCTCGTCCACTGAGAACATGTCAAGGCATCATCAAGGAGAGAACACAATGGAGTTTCAGCTCAGCGAAGATCAGCAGATGTTGCGCGATATGGTGCGCCAGTTTGTTGAGAAGGAGGCGAAGCCCACCGCTGCCGAGCGTGATGAGCACGCGATCTGGCCCACCGATTTGGTGCAGAAGATGGGCGAGTTGGGTCTGCTTGGCGTGGCAGTGCGCGAGGAGTATGGTGGCGCGGGTCTCGATTATATCTCCTATGCGATTGTGATTGAGGAACTCAGCCGGGTTGATCCTTCGCTGGGTGTGATTGCCTCGGTCAATAATTCGCTGGTCTGCTATGGGATCGAGAAGTTCGGTACCGAGCAGCAGAAGAAGGAACTCCTCACCCCCCTCGCCTCCGGCAAGATGCTGGGTGCCTTCTCGCTCTCTGAGCCGGGCGCTGGCTCTGATGCCGCCGCCCAGAAGACTACCGCTGTGCGTGATGGCGATCATTATGTCATCAATGGCGTAAAGAACTGGGTCACCAATGGCGACCATGCCGATACGATCATCCTCATGGCCATGACCGATCCCTCTAAGGGGGTGAAGGGCATCAGTGCCTTCCTGGTAGATACCAAGGAGCCGGGCTGCCGCGTGGTCAAGGTCGAGAATAAGCTGGGTATCCGCAGCGCCCATAGCTCGCAGATGGCTTATGATGAGTTCCGCGTTCCGGCGTGGCGCTTGTTGGGCGAGGAGGGCCAGGGCTTTAAGATCGCCATGACCATCCTCAATGCGGGGCGCATCGGGATTGCTGCGCAGGCGCTCGGTATTGCGCAGGGTGCCTACGAAGAGGCGCTGGCCTACACGAAGGTGCGCGAGCAGTTCGGCAAGCCAATCCACGAGTTCCAGGCGGTTGGCTTCGCGCTGGCCGATATGGCGACCCGCATTAAGGCGGCACGCCTGCTCACCTACGATGCGGCCTGGCGCAAGGATCAGGGCCTCGATTATGGTAAGGACGCCGCGATGGCCAAGGTCTTTGCCTCCGAGACAGCCATGTGGACAGCGACTAAGGCGTTGCAATTGCACGGCTCCAACGGTTACTCGAAGGAGTACCCCATCGAGCGCTTCTTCCGCGATGCGAAGATCACCGAGATCTATGAGGGCACCAGCGAGATCCAGCGCCTCGTGATCTCGCGCGAGATTACGAAGTAGGTATTTCCGTCGGGGCGCAGCACGCTGCGCCCCTTCAAACACCACCATGCCTCCTCCGCCCCTCTTCCCACCTGTAGCCCTCAACTCCCTGCTGGTGCCGGGGGTGGCTGAACGCTGGGCGGCGGTGCAGGAGCACCTGCACCCCATCTTGGTCGGGGTGACTGAGGAGGTGCGGCGGCACGCAGCGGCGCAGTTCCCACAGAGTTGGCCGCTCTATGAACTGAGTTTTAAGGCCCAACGCTACCTCAATCGCGGCCATGGCGTGCGCGATCCCATCGAGGATTACTGGGTCGCCTTCGACCGCGCTCCGCGTGGGGCGGGGGTGTTGATCGCGGTGAGTGGGGCCGAGCGGGCGATTCTGGTTGGCCTGCAACTCTGGCGCGTGCGCAAGGATGCACTCGCTTCGCTCTGGGGTGGGGCGCGCCCGGTCTGGTTGCCGCTGATCACGCAGATTGAGCAGCACGGCACGACCCGCTTTACCTCCCGCCACCCCGATGAGCATGCGCCGTCTGGCCCGTTCTGGATTGATCGCTATTTGGCGACCCGGAACGCCAATTATCTCTGGGCTGGTTTCGTCTATCCCTGGGACGATCTGCCCGCCGATCTGGCCACGCGCCTAGTTGCGGATGTCCTGGCCCTGCTGCCACTGAACGAGGCGCTCATGGAGCAGGCCGAGCATGATGATCGCTCCGGCCCGGCACTCTTGCGTGAGGTGCGCCCCAATTACCAGACCGCCTCGCCTCCGATTGAGGTGATCGCCGAACGCATCCGCCAGCGCGGCTTTCATCTTGCCGATCTCTTGCTGCGCAGCTACCACCTGGCGCTCCAGACTAAGCCGCTGGTGATTCTGCCCGGAATAAGTGGCACCGGCAAGACCCGCCTGACACGTCTGTATGCCGATGCGCTGCATGGCATCCCGCCTGGCCGCGAGAATCCCTTCTACCTGTTGGTGGCGGTACAGCCCGATTGGCACAGCGCCCGCGATCTGCTGGGCTACTACAATGCCCTCACCGGCACCTTCCATGCAAGTGCCTTCACCCGTTTTCTGCTCCAAGCGGACTCCGATCCGCACCAGACCTACTATGTCTGTTTGGATGAGATGAATCTGGCGCGCCCAGAGTATTTTCTGGCCCCCATCCTCTCGGCGATGGAGACCCTAGAGAGCCAGATTGACATCGGGACGCCCAGTGCCGAAACACCGCTGGTGGGTGGCGGCACGATCACTAATCCGCTGCGTTTGCCGATCAATCTGCGCCTGATCGGAACGGTGAATGTGGATGAGAGCACCTTCGCCCTGAGCGATAAGCTGCTCGACCGCGCCAATCTGATCGAGTTGACTGAGGTTGATCTGGCTGCGTTCCGCGCTCAGTATCAGGGTACAATTGATCCGGCAGTATGGGCCACAATGACCGAGTTGCAGCCGCTGAGTGCCGCAGGCGGTCACCCGTTTGGCTACCGCACCATCAGTGAGATGCTACGTTTTGTGGAACAGGCTGCCGGGACGCTCAGCCCCACAGCGGCGCTCGATCTTCAGATCAAGCAGAAGGTGTTGCCCCGGCTGCGCGGCGAGGATAGCCCGCGCTTGCGGCGCGCCATCACGGGGCTGCTCAACCTGACCTTGGGGCTTGAGGTGCGACAGAAGGCCAGCCACATCAGTGCGGCCCAACTCGCCGCCGCACCCTACCCGGAGAGTGCGGCCAAACTGCAACGCATGTTGGAGCGTCTCGATCAAGACGGCTTCACCGATTTCTATTAAGCAGACACCAATGAGTATCTTCACCATCACCGCTAAAGACCCCCACAGTCGCGCACGCGCCGGGGTTGTTCGCACGCCCCACGGCGATGTTCCGACCCCGGTCTTTATGCCGGTGGGCACGCGGGGCACCGTCAAGTCGCTCAGCCCGCGTGAGTTGCGCGAACATGGCGCGACGATCATTCTCGGCAACACCTACCACCTCTACTTGCAACCCGGCCACGAACTGATCGCCCGCCACGGTGGGTTACACGGTTTTGCCAGTTGGGATGGCCCGATGCTCACCGATAGCGGCGGCTTTCAGGTCTTCTCGCTCATCTATGGCGGTATCTCCAACGAGATCAAGGGCCGCCGCCCCCAGCGCGCCAACCCGATGCAGGGTATGGTCAAAGTGACCGAAGACGCGGTGATCTTCAAGTCCTACCTGGATGGATCGCGCCACATCTTCACCCCCGAACGTTCGATCCAGATCCAGCATGGCCTGGGAGCCGACATCATTGTCTGTTTCGATGAACTACCGCCCTTCCACGCCACCTACAAATATACCCGCCAGAGTATGGATCGCACCCACCGCTGGGCGGCGCGCTGCCTGACGGCGCACCGCGAGCGCGAAGCCGAACAGCTCCCCAACCCCGGCCAGTCGCTCTTCGGGATCGTGCATGGCGGTGTCTTCCCCGATCTACGTCAAGCCAGTGCCGAACATCTGGCCACGCTGGGCTTCGACGGCTTCTGTATCGGTGGTTCGTTGGGTGGCGACAAACCCCAGATGTATGACGTGGTAGACATGACCGTCCCGCACATGCCCGACGGGATGGCACGCCACTTGCTAGGGGTGGGCGATATAGACGATCTGCTGGAAGGGGTGGCACGCGGGATTGACATGTTCGACTGTGTTAGCCCGACGCGGTTAGGCCGCCACGCTACCGCACTGGTGCGCCGCGATGGCGAGCAGGGATCGCGGCGTTGGAAACTAAACGTGCTCAATGCGAGCATGCGTGATGATCGCAACCCACTGCAACCCGGCTGCACCTGCGAAACCTGCCGCACCTACTCGCGGGCCTACATCCACCACCTCTTCAAAGCCAACGAAATCCTGGGTATCCGGCTGGTAAGCCTGCACAACATCGCCTTCCTGCTCAACCTGATGCGCGAGGTACGGGCGGCGATCATCGCTGGGCGCTTCGGCGAGATGTATGCCGATTGGTTGGGGAAGCCGTTGAGGTAAACCGCAGGAAGAGCACATGCGCATGCTCAACATCACCGCCATCGCCATCGGAGCGGCGCTAGGGGCCAACCTACGCTACGTGATCTCTGTGTGGGCCAGCCAACGCTTGGGGGCCAGCTTCCCCTACGGCACCCTGATGATCAACCTGCTCGGCTGCTTCCTGATCGGCGTCATCCTGAGCCTGGCCAACAACCGCCTCCAACTCAGCGAACCCATGCGGCTCTTCCTCGTCACCGGCCTGCTAGGTGGCTTCACCACCTTCTCCAGTTTTGGGTACGAAACCTACAGTTTGATCAACAGCGGCAACTGGCTAGCCGCGATCATGTATGCCAGCACGAGCATGATCGTGGGGCTGATCGCGGTTTTTGTAGGGGTGGGGGTGGGGCGGATCGTATAAACCTGCTTCACTTTGGCCTCCACCACACCCCATCCACCCTCATCCCCCGCCCCACCAACCCCACATCCAAACGTCCGCTGCGCGGGAGGGGACACAGGATGTGCAGCTTTCCTGTAGCTGGAGCTTGGCCAACCAGGAGCGGCGTGCGTTGGCCATCGGGATGTACGAAGTTGCACTCCCAGACCACGGGGGCCGACGACTGGTAGGCCAGATCGATCACATAGCCGCTCGGCTGAATCGGGTTGGACGTGCTAACCGCCAGCCACGCCGCACCGCGTTGCAATGCCAAATCAGTCAGGGTGAGCGGGCGCAATAGCAGGGGGAGCCAGCTACTCAACCCCAGCACGAGCAGCGCCAGCGTCGCCCACACCCCCACCAGTAGCCCGCGTTGCCGCCGCAGGAGCGCAAGGCCACTGAGAGCCAGAGCTACCAGAAGTGCCAACGCGATCCAGTTGGTTGAGGAATAGCTAAAGCTCTCTAGGTCGCGGAACGAGGGCAACCAACGTACACGCTGCCAACTGCGAAGATCGAAGAAGTCGGCGTAGGGGTTGCTCTCCATCCATGCAGCGGCAGGGCGCATCGGTATAGTATAGGTATAGCTATTGGGGATCAGCAACTTGGCCAACACAATCCCCTGCACAGCGAAGAGCAACAGCAGCGCCACCACCCCCAGCCATGCGCGTTGGCGCTCCACGAGGAGCCGGATCATACTCACTAGCGGCAAAACCCACAAGAGCGCCAGCGCCCAGAAGAAGCGCCCCGCAAACGAGGCCCCACCATACCAGTTGGTATGCGCCGCACTTGGTAGCAACAGCGCCAGATAGATCGCCCCCGCAACCAAAGCCAAGCGCCAATTGCTGGCCACGAACGCCGCCAGACCGACCACCCCCACCAAGAAGAGCGGCACCTGCATGAAGAGTCCCTGCATGCGATCCAAGTGCAGCCCCAACGCCACCATCACCACCCCGCGCACATCCTGAGCCGCATCCCCGGCTTGGTAGGGGCCAAATGGGGAGCCAAAGGCGTGGGTATTGAAGACCGCCACCCCCACCACCGAGATGAATAGTAGCACCAATGACCACGGGTCGCGCCGCCACAGCCGCCACAGCGCCAAGATGGCCGCAGGCATCCCGAATTTGAGGTGTAGCCAGGGCAGCAGGGCGAGCAAGAAGGGGGCCAAGGGCAGCGCCGACCAGAGTAGGGTGAACATGATCAACCCGGCCAGCAGATCGGGGTAGATCTGGGTACTTCCCAGCAGGAAGGGCGGGCTGAGGCCAACCAGCAGCGCAATCAGCAACGGCCATGGCGTGCCGGGAAGTTGGGTCTGTGCGTAGGCATAGACACAGAACGGGAGCAGACCGAGCAACACCAGCATCCCGATCTTGGCTCCGAGAACACCACCGAGGGCATAGGCGGGCAACAGCAGCACCGACAACCCCAGGCCGTGGATACTGTAGCCATTCAGGCTATGCGTATCATCGCCAAACCGACTCCCCGGTGGCATCGCCCGCAACACTGGCGTGTCAATCTGATGGTTGTTCACCACCAACACATCCCCGTCACGGAGCAGCGAGTCGCTAGTGAGGAGGTAGTGCGGCTCATCGCCAGTGATCGAGTTGATCCCCTGTTGCTGCCAATTCAGAGTGATCACCAAAGCGATAATAGCCGGTAAAATCAGAATGAATACTGAAAATTTGTACTGTGTTTCCAACACAACAAATACGGGGCGAGCGTGATGCTCGCCCCGTATCCTCGCATATCACCTACAGACGCTCCATCGAACCGTCAGGGAGCCAGCGAATGCGTACCCCCCCAACGTCCGTCCACGGCTCCTCCTCGATCTCGTCGTCCTCTTCGGGAACGAGTACCGGACCACGGCCACGCGCCCAGAGCATCAATTCATCTATCGTATACCAGCCGGACTGATAGCGCACTTGATCGGTCGGGTTCAACCAGAAACGGATCTGACCATCCATCCACTGCCAGCGCTCCAGCGAACGCCACTCCTTACCCTGATCCGTCAGCGTACCCTTGAGATCCTCCAGCATCCGCAGCAACTCGGGGAGGGAATGCCGATTGCTATAACGCAGTTCCAGCAACCGCTGGTTGATTGCATCACGCAGACGCTCCAGATCCGCGACGCTCATGCCCTCGATATCTATCTCGGTCACGATGGATCCTTTCTGTGGATATCGGTCAGCCATGTGCTTGCGCACAGAGGTCAAAATGCAGATCGTCATTGATGGCTGTTCCGCCCCGATACCCCACCCAGAGCGGAGAACGTGGGTGACACTCGACCTGTACTGCGGTGTACGTGCTGGCCAAGCGGTTGTCGCCCATATCTATGATACCGCACTTTTGTTACAAGAACCTACGACCTCTAGTGGGGGTTCGGGGGCGGCTGCGCCGCCCCCGAAAATCTTTTTTGTTATGTGTTGGCGGCTACGCCGCCAACACATAACAAAAATTAGGGTTTGGGGCGTAGCCCCAAGGGCTTTGCCCATGCCCTGTACACAGGACTATAGATAATACGCAAAAAGTAGGTCTTTTGGTTCACACAGAAGAAGGAATCCGCTCAACTTCGGCGCGCACAATCGGGCGACCCCGCGCCTCCCAACGCCGCTGGTAATGCGAGGCGATCAGGTCGCGCCGGATGGCCTCCTGCTCCTCGACGCCCCGCATCCGTAAGCCGGGGTAGCCCGGCAACAAGCGCAGGAACTCGGCATACAGGTCGGGTTGATCGGTCATAAAGCTGAGGGTTCCCATGGGGGTAAGAACACGCTGTATGTGTTCGAGCAGCACTGGCCCCACCAGGCGCTGTTTGCGCTGGCGGGTGCGCAGGAGCGGCGCGGGGAAGTGTAGGTAGGCGGCAGCGAGGCTGGCAGTGGGGATGCGCCCGTAGGCTAAGAGCATATCGCTCTGCAAGAACTTGAGGTTGGTGAGGCCGCGCTCAGTGGCGACTTCTACCGCCCGGTAGATCGGCTTGAGGGTGATGTCTATGCCCAGATAGTTGCGCTCAGGCTGCGCTGCGGCCAACGCACACACCAACTCGCCGGTGGCGCAGCCGATGTCAATCTCCAACGGGCGATCATTGCCAAAGAGGGCAGGGGAAGTGAGAAGCGGGAATCGCTCCGGGGCGGCGTACACGTCGCGCCCCGGCCAGATCATCAGATACTGCGCGGCAATTTCAGCACTCGGTGCAACCACCTGCAACCGCGCAGGGTAACGGCCACGACCCATACAGAATCCTCAATAAACTCACCGCTGGTACGGCTTGCTGATCGGCAAGCCAACCCCATTGCCCCACTCGGTCCAACTCCCATCATAGTTGCGCACCCGTGGGTAGCCCAACAGGTAGGTCAGTAGGAACCAGGTGTGCGACGAGCGCTCGCCAATCCGGCAGTAGGTAATCACGTCCTTGTCGGGGGTGATGCCCTGGGCGCTATAGAGCGCCGCCAGTTCATCAGCGCTCTTGAAGGTGCCATCTTCAGCGACCGCCATAGACCAAGGGATATTCACCGCCGTCGGAATATGCCCACCCCGCAGCGTCCCCTCCTGGGGGTACTCTGGCATATGGGTGCGCTCGCCGGTATACTCCTGGGGGCTGCGCACATCTACCAACGCTACGCCCTCATGGCGGATGTGCTGGAAGACCTGATCGCGGAAGGCGCGGATGGCCGTATCGTCACGGGTTGGGACGGGGTACTCGGTTGGATCAAAGCTCGCTACCACCCGGCTTAACTCGCGCTTCTCGGCGATCCACTTGGTGCGCCCACCATTCATGATGCGCACATCCTGATGGCCAAAGAGCTTCAGCACCCAAAAAGCGTAGGTCGCCCACCAGTTGTTCTTGTCCCCATACAGCACTACGGTCGTCTGCGGGGTGATCGCCTTGCGCGACATCAACCCGGCAAAGCGCTCGGCGTCCAGGTAATCACGAATCACTGGGTCGTTCAGATCTTCAACCCAGTCAATCTTGAGCGCAGTAGGAATATGCCCAATGTCATAGAGCAGAATATCTTCGTTACTCTCCAACAAGCGCACCTGGGGATCGTGCATGTGCGCGGCCACCCAATCAGTCTCGACCAGCACTTCGGGATGGGTGTAGGTAGCCATCAGAACCTCTCTTCCCTATCAGACCTCAATCAGTACGCCATCGTCTTCCACCCACACCCGATAGGTGGCAACCGGCTTGAAGGCCGGAAGGGTACGCGCCTCTCCACTGCGCAGATCGAAGATCGCGCTATGGGCCGGGCAGGCGACACAATGGGTATCAGTATCTAGTTCACCTTGGCTCAACGAGGCTTGGCCATGGGTACACTTATCATCAATAGCGTAGAGATCCGCACCAACCCGAAAGACTGCCACAAACTTGCCGTTGACAACGAAGCGATTCGCGCCATTCTCCGGCACATCGGCCAGATTGGCGATCCGCATTGCGGGCATACATACCTCCGATGGGGGGTTGGGGCGACATAGCCGCATAGGTATTCAGTTAAAGCGGTAAACCACATCAACCGCAGAGGTCACAGAGGTACGCAGAGGGATGGGTTTCGCGATACCTGCGGTTCTTCCTCTGCGTTCCTCTGCGTCCTCTGTGGTAGAAGATCCCTACCCGACCGATCCTTCCATCTCCATCTGGATCAGGCGGTTCAATTCTACCGCATACTCCATCGGCAGTTCGCGGGTGAACGGCTCCATAAAACCGAGCACAATCATCGAGAGTGCATCGGCTTCGGGCAAGCCACGGCTCATCAGGTAGAAGAGCTGCTCGGCCCCGATGCGCCCCACGGTAGCCTCGTGGGCCAGGGTACAGCGATCTTCTTCGATCTCGATGTAGGGGATGGTGTCGGATGCCGAGCGCTCATCCAGGATCAGCGCATCACAGTTGACGTTGATCTTGGCCCCGTAGGCTCCCGGTGCCACCTTGGCCAAGCCCCGGTAGGTAGTCTTACCACCATCCTTACTCACCGACTTATTGGTGATCCGGCTGGTCGTCTCTGGGGCCACATGCACCATTTTGGCCCCAGCATCCTGGTGCTGGCCCTTGCCCGCATAGGCCACCGAAAGCACCTCGCCCCGTGCCTTGCGCCCCATCAGATAGACCGAGGGGTACTTCATCGTCAACTTGGAGCCGATGTTCCCATCCACCCACTCCATACTCGCCTCTTCGTGGGCCACCGCCCGCTTCGTGACGAGGTTGTAGATGTTATTGGCCCAGTTCTGAATGGTGGTATAGCGGAACTTGCCGCCCTTCTTGATGATGATCTCCACCACCGCCGAGTGGAGCGAGTTGGTCGAATAGATCGGCGCAGTACAGCCCTCGATATAGTGCGCCTCAGCCCCCTCCTCAATGATGATCAGGGTGCGCTCAAACTGGCCCATACTCTCCGCATTGATGCGGAAATAGGCTTGCAGCGGAATATCAACCTTCACCCCGGCGGGCACATACACAAACGAGCCACCCGACCAGACGGCGGTGTTAAGCGCGGCATACTTGTTGTCAGCAGAGGGGATGACCGTGCCAAAGTACTGCTTGAAGATCTCTGGGTGTTCCTTGAGCGCCGTATCGGTGTCGAGGAAGATGACGCCCATCTTCTGCCACTCTTCGCGGAGGGAGTGGTAGACGACCTCAGAGTTATGGACAATCAGCCCCTCAGCAACGAAGTTATGTGGCCCATCAACTTCGATGTCATAGACCACCTCAACCCCAGCCGGGGTAATCGAGTCGATCTTGACGAAGCCATCAAACTCGACTTCGACAAGTACCTCTGTCTCTTCAAGAACGGCTGTCGTATACTCCGGCAGACGAACATCATTGTAGCGATCTGCAATGTTCAGCGTGTAACTGGTACTCTGATTGCGCCCCGTCACCTGTGTCTTGATCTCAGGCTGCTGGAGCACATGCAGCACACCTGTATCTGGCAGATCCTTCGCAACAGCGACGAGATCACCAGGAACCAGTTCATGCAGGTACTTCCAACTGCGCGTATAACGACCACGCTCCCGGCCCTCATCCTTATGGTAGGTCAGAGCGAGGAATGGATGGTTCGATGTAGCCTTTAAGGTGCGCGTACCAACCCGCACTTCAAAGACTTCACGTTCGCCCTTACGAGCCGTAGCGCGTACCTCCGCCGGGATGATCTGATTGGCCTCTTCATCAAAAGAGAAGACGGTATCACCCGGCTGGATCTCCTCAATCGGCACTAAGCCCTTGGTGGTATAGACTCGTGCATCACCACTGAGGCACTCATACTGCGCACCCACGCCCGCCAGAAACTTACGCTCGGCCTCAGGGATACCTAGGCGCTCAAAGGTGTTCTTGATCTCCGCCGGAACGGCATCCCAATCACTCTGCGGGCGCTCACCGGCACGCACAAAGTAGTGGATGCTGTCATAGTCGAGATCGGCCAACTCGTGGTTGCCCCACATCCCGGCCAAGGGGGTCGGCTTCTGATTGAAGATCGCCAGCGCCTTGAGCCGCCGCTGGAGCATCCACTCCGGCTCGCCCTTCATCCCCGAAAGCTCACGCACCACCTTCTCACTCAGCCCCTTGGGGGCTTTGAAGAGGTAGTTTTCCTCCTGGCGAAAGCCGTACTTGGAGTAATCAAATTGCAGATTGTTTGGCTCAGAGGCCATATCTACTCCTCCTCATCATCGTCGTGAATATGGCCCACGCCATAGAGGCCCGCCTTGAGCGCCTTCAGTGAGAGTAAGGCACACTTGAGCCGCACCGGGTTTTTGGCCAGCGGAATGCCGATCAATTCCAGCAGATCCTCTTTGCGATACACCTTGGCCGCCTCCACCGTCATCCCGCGCAGTTCGTCGGTGAGTAACGAGGCACTCGCCTGGCTGATCGCACAGCCCCGCCCACTAAAGCGTACATCCGTGATCACCCCGTCGGCAATCTGCAAATCCAGCCGCACCCGATCCCCACACAAAGGGTTGAACTCCTCGCGTGAGACCGAGGGTGCCTCCAGTGTCCCGAAGTTGTGCGGGTGCTTGGAGTGCTCAAGAATCTGCTCGCGATACATATCGTCCATATATGACCTATCATACCAATTCTTCTAAGAGATACCGCATGGTCACGCTGAGCGAAGCGTCCCGACGTAATGTGCAGTTTCCTCAACCGGGACCCTTCGCTTCGCCTACGGCTTCGCTCAGGGTGACTATGCGGTAGATCCAATGGGAATTAGTATCAGCATATTACTGAAACAGCTTACGCGCCTTCTCCAACCCCGCCGCCAGTCGGTCTACCTCCTCAGCCGTGTTATAGATGTAGAAACTGGCCCGCGTGGTCGCCGGAACATCATAGAAGCGGTGCAGCGGCTGGGTACAGTGGTGCCCAGCACGCACCGCCACCCCCTCGCCATCCAGGATCGCGGCCACATCGTGCGGATGCACGCCCTCCAGGGTAAAGCTGAGTGCCCCGCCGCGCTGCTCGGTCGTGTGCGGGCCAAGGAGTCGCAGGCCATCCACACTAGCTAACCGATCCAGCGCGTGGCCGAGCAACTCTTGCTCGTGCTGGAAGATCGCCTCCATCCCGATCCCGGCCAAGAAGTCACACGCTTCACCCAGGGCAATCGCCTCGGCAATCGCCGGAGTGCCGGCCTCAAAACGCGCCGGAACCCCCGCATAGGTGCTCGATTCCAGATCAACCACCTCGATCATCGAGCCACCACCCAGGAAGGGCGGCATCTCTTCCAAGATCTCACGCCGCCCCCATAACGCCCCGATGCCGGTTGGGCCACACATCTTATGCCCACTAAAGGCCAAGAAGTCGCAGCCCAACGCCTTCACATCCACCGGCATGTGCGGCACACTCTGCGCCCCATCGAGCAGAATCTTGGCCCCAACCGCGTGCGCCCGCTCGGCCAGCATCGCCACCGGGTTGATCGTCCCCAGCACATTCGACTGATGCGTGACTGCCAGCAACTTGACTCCCGGCGTCAGTTTCTGATCCAGTTCATCAAGACGCAAACGGCCCTCGGCATCAATGCCGATATAGTCGAGCTTGGCCCCAGTGCGCTGGGCCAACATCTGCCAGGGCACGATATTGGAGTGGTGCTCCATAATCGTGAGCAGGATGCGATCCCCAGCGTGGATATTCGCCCCACCCCAGGCGTAGGCCACCAGATTGATTGCCTCGGTCGAGTTGCGGGTGAAGATCACCTCGCGCTTGTTCGATGCACCAATGAAGCGGGCTACTTTGCCCCGCGCTCGCTCGTAGGCAAACGTTGCCTCCTCGCTGAGCTTATACACGCCTCGGTGTACGTTGGCGTTGTAGCGGCGGTAATAGTCATCCAGCGCCTCGATCACACAGCGCGGCTTCTGCGATGAAGCCCCACTGTCGAGGAAGGCCAGTGGCTTACCGTTCACCTGCTGCTGCAAGATCGGGAACTCGCGGCGCAGGGCGAGCACATCAAAGGTGGAGAGTGTGGCCATAGTACTGTACTATTCACAAGGCAAAATCAGATTTTGCCTTCAATAATCCCTGCCAACTCATCGCGCAGATCCTCAACCGGGATGCGGTTCAGGGCCGGCTCGAAGAAGCCCATCACGATCATGTGCTTGGCATCGTCGCGCTTAATGCCACGCGCCTGCATATAGAAGAGCTGCATATCATCCAGATCGCCACTGGTCGAGGCATGCCCGCCCTTCAGCACATCATTGGTATCAATCTTCAGCCCTGGAATGGAGTCGTTGCGCGCATCCGGGCTAAGGTGCAACGCATGCTCCTCCAGCCGGGTGCTGGTGGCCTTCGACTCATGCTCGATCTTGATCATGCCGTCAAAGACGCTATAGCCGGTGTCGTTCACCACCGTCTTAAACTGCATGAAGCTCTCGGCATTATGGCCGACGTGGCGCAGCCAGGGCGCGATCACCAGATTCTGCGCCCCATTGGCAAAGGTTGCTCCCAACCAATTGACCTGCGAGCCATTGCCTTCCAGCCGCGCCTCGGCCTCAATATGCTGCACATGGCCTCCCAGCGCTACCGAAGTCCACTCGGCGTTGGCATCGCGGCCCAAAATGAGCTTCTGGCCACCAATATGGTAGACCCCCGCGCCCCAGTGTTGCACGCTGACAAACCGCAGGCTACTGCCGGGGCCAGCGAAGATTTCACTGATCGGCCCGGCTAAGGCCGGTTCGGCGTGATCATGCGAAATGAACTCCTCGATCAGCGTGGCGCTGGCCTGCTCTTCGAGGATCACCAAAGTACGCGGGAAGATCGCCTGCTTACTATCGGCCAGGGTATAGCAGACGCGCAGCGGGCGCTCAATCGCTACGCCCTTTGGCACATACAAGAAGGCCCCATCCTGCCAGAGCGCAGCGCGCAGGGCGCTAAACTTATGCTCCAGCGCCTCTACTGCCTGATCCATCTTGGCCTGGATGAGATCGCCATGCGTCTTGAGGGCGGCGGCCATGGTAGTAAAGACCACCCCCGCCGGGGCAAGCTCGGCATCCCACTGGATCGCCGTACCCTGCGGGGCAGCCGCAGGCACCAGCACCTCTGGGTCAAGCCCACTCAGATTCGTCCGCCGCCATTCGGGTGGCACCGACTGAAGAAAATGGTTCCAGGCATCGCGGCGGCGCTGCGCCAGCCACGCCGGTTCACCCGCCGCCTCCGAGCGGGCCACAATCTCGTCAGCGGTTATGTCTTTGAGGGTAAGAGTTGTCATGGATTGCTCACCACCTACGCTGCACCGGCCAACTCCTCACGGAGCCAGTCGTAACCCTTCTCCTCCAGTTCCAGCGCCAACTCCGGGCCACCCTCGCGCACAATCCGCCCCTCCATCATCACCGACACAAACTGCGGCTTGATGTAGTTGAGCAGGCGCTGGTAGTGGGTGATCACCAATGCGCCCATCTGCGGGCCAGAGAGCCGGTTGACACCGTTGGCCACAATGCGCAGCGCATCAATATCGAGGCCCGAATCGGTCTCATCCATGATCGCCATGGTCGGGGCGAGCAGGGTCATCTGAAGGATCTCCAGGCGCTTCTTCTCACCCCCACTGAAGCCCTCGTTCAGGTAGCGACGCGCAAAACCTTCATCCATCTCCAAGGTCGCCATGCCCTCACGCATCAGCTTACGGAACTGCGCCACCGGGATCGAAGTCTCCTTGGGGTCTTTACCCTCCTCGGCGCGATGCGCATTCATCGCTGCGCGTAGGAAGTTGGCCACCGTCACCCCCGGTACCGAGACCGGGTACTGGAAGGCGAGGAAGAGGCCCAGCTTACTGCGCTCATCCACATCCAGTTCCAGCACATTCTGGCCCTTGTACCAGATCTCCCCGCCAGTGACTTCATACCCCGGATGACCGGCAATAATATGTGCCAGCGTGCTCTTGCCACTCCCGTTCGGCCCCATGATTGCGTGTACCGTACCATGCTGGACGGTCAAATTGACACCCTTGAGGATCTCCTTATCGTCAATCTTGGCCTGAAGATCCCGGATCACTAGATCGTTGCTCATGTGCTCCTCATCAAACATAATGGCTCAACCCTCAAGCGGAATAATTTCCCGCCCTTCAGGTCTCTCCGGCTCTGGCTCACGCACGGTAAAGCTACAACTATGGGCACCCTCGCGAATACGGTTCTGCACATCCAGCTTTTCGCCGAGGACATACTCGATCATTTGGCGCTCCATTGCGCAGACTTGGGGATGCAGGTGGGCGACATCGTAGTAGGGGCAGGCGAAGAGTTTGATCCCATCGCCCTCAGGGGCCACCTCAGCAGGCACGCCGCGCTGTTCCAGCAGACGGCGCAGTTCGGCGAGGCGCTGACTCACATCAGTGCCCGCCATACGGTCGGCATATTCACTCGCCAAGCGCTGGCTGACCCGCGCCAGGATCTCGTCGAGCTTATCCGCCCCTTCGAGGGCGATCAACTCGCGCAGCAAGAGCGAGATGAGCCGATCATACTGCTTAGGGAAGAGGCTCTGCGCCTTCTCACTCAGCCCGTAGATCAGCCGGGGCCGCCCCGGCCCGCGCCGTTCGGCCCGTGCTACCACGAGGCCATCCGCCTGGAGGTGGAGCAGATGTTCACGCACCGCCGTATCGCTCACGTCGAGATAGGCCGCGAAATCCTTCACGGTGCCTTCGCCGTGGCGCTGGAGGTATTCGATGATCTTGCCCGCCCCACTCTCTGGGGCATACCCCATGTTGGACATCCGCAGCCTCCTCTAGAACTATGATGCAGTCTAGCAGGGCTACGGGATATTGTCAATAAACAAGGAAAAAACCGTGTTTATTCGTTTTTACCGCCCCTCATGCCGTTTAGGCGGAGTGATACGCGGCCCGCGTGCGCCACCGAACGGCCCGGCAGATGCCGAACTCTCGGCGGCATGGCCGCGCTCGCTCGACAGGCTGACGCTGGGTGGCTGCGGGCCATCACCGGCCCCGACTGCAAAGCGGCCTACTTCGGCAGCGCGCAACTCTTCGGCCTGGCGCAACAACTCCGGCGCTTGCTCAAAGTAGAATTCGAGCGCCTGACCATGTGCGTCTACCCCACTGTAGGCCACCAACACCCGGCTGCCGCTAGGGATCCCCCCCGAAGCGAGCAGATCGGCCAGTGGCGCATCCACATCCTTGAGCAGCCGCTGGCGTAACGGGCGCGCCCCAAAGCGCGGGTCAAAGCCCTTATCGAGCAGGTACTCCTTGGCCTCTGGAGTGACATCCACCTGCACCCCTTGGCGCAGGTACTGTTCATTACTCTCTAGGAGCATGTGATCAAGTACTTGGCGCAGCACATCGCTGGAAAGCGGGCGGAAGGCGACGATCTCATCGAGGCGGTTGATCCATTCGGGCTGAAAGACCTTCTGCAACGACTCAAAACCGATCTGGTAGATCTGCTGGCCGGTGGCCTCGACATCCTGGTGCGGGGTGCGGAAGCCAATCGTGCGCCGGTCAAGAAAATCTACCATCTCCTTCGCGCCCACATTGGTCGTATAGATCACAATACTATTCTGGAAACTGACCCGCCGCCCGCCGTTAAGCAGCAGAATCTCGCCATCTTCCATAATCTGGAGCAGCAGGTTCCACAGTTCGGGCTGGCCCTTCTCGATCTCATCGAAGAGCACGACACTATTCTCTTGTTCAATAATCTCTGGGTTCAGCAGTGGCTTCTGATCGCGCCCGACATAGGAAGGCGGCGCACCCACCAGCGCACTCACCTCGTGGCCCTGGCTGAAGAGCGAGCAATCAATCTTCAGAAACGCCTCACCATCGGGACGCACCAACTGCGCCAACGCCCGCGCCGTGGCCGTCTTGCCCACCCCGGTCGGCCCAAGAAAGAGCAACGTCGCCCGTGGGCGGCGCGGATTCCCCGCCGAAAACCCGAAGCGCGCCCGGTTCAACACACGGATCACGCTTTCGATGGCCCGCTCCTGGCCAAAGATCTGCTCACGCAACCGCCGCTCAACCGCATCGAGCGGATTCTGATTACCGCGCTGCGCGAGCGCCATTCCGTGCGTCGTGTAGGTCATTGCCCTGCCCCTTTAATAATGTTCAACCTGCCCCCAGCCGGTGCATGAAACAAACGTTAGACACGCCTTTTTTTGAAGCCGCGCCTAACGCAAGCGCGTGACTGCCGTAGCCAATGCGGCAATGGTGAAGATGAGCAGTGCAATGTTGAAGAAGAAGATGACAACTGGCAGCGCCCCTAATCCATAACAGACACCCACCATGATCTGGATACTGCGCCCGCGCTTGCGGTTGATGCGCTCCAGGAGCCGAACCAACAACTCACCCGCCGATGGCCCCAAAATGATCGAGAGGAAGATGCTAAAGAAGCCGATCAGGGCCAACCCAAATCCGGCCACAATACTCATGAGGAAGGCAAAGCCGAGTGCCACCGCGCCACTGATAAGCAGATCGCTGGCCCCCACCTGATAATTGACCGGGCGGCGGGCACGCGCACACTCTGGGCAGAGTTGGCCAACCACCGCTGGCCGTACACAATCGGCACAGATCGGGCGATCACAACTGGTGCAGCGCAGCCCCGTCTCACGGTTGGGGTGGTTCATGCAGAAGCCCAGCGTCACCGCAGATGTTTCGGGTAACGCCAGCGGCTCAGAAGCGACGTGTGGCTGCGATTCATACCCGCCAATCCCGGTGGGGGCCAGCACCTCACCGGCGGCTAAACGCGCCTCCACCTGATTCAAGGCCGCCCGCGCCGCGTGGTGCAGCGGATCAATGCTCAATGCCCGCACCAAATAGTCGCGCTTCTCGCGGTAGGCACGCACTGTTCCGGCCATCCCAACCAATGCCTCAACCGAAGACGGGTCAAGTTCGAGGGCATGGCGAAAACTCTGGCGGGCCGCATAGGTATCACCGGCCATCAGCGCCGCCCGCCCCTCTTGCACAAGGGCGGGCGCATCACCGATTGTGGTAAACTCTGCCATCAGAAGAAACCTCCTCCAATGGCATTATACCCTGTAGCATGGCCAGGAGCAAAGGGAGATTGGATCGCTATTCCACCGTAATCGTACTCATCGTCGTCCAGGCTCCGGCATTACCCACCTGATCCAACGCCTGCACGCGCACCACATACGTCCCCGGTGCGAGAGTAGGAGTCTTGACCCATGGCTCGGCGCTAAACCAGACATCCTCACCATCCGGATCACTACCCACATAGATGCGATAGCCCGCCACGCCAGAGAGCGTATCTTCAACTGCAGGCCATGTCACAATCGCCTGGCTGCCAGCATTGAGTTGCACATCTGCTTGGGGCTGCGGGTTAGTCGGCGGGGAGGTGTCGTAGCCCACCGGGCCATAGCTCGCCACGGTCTGCTTGCCATCTGGTCCCCAGACACGCACGTAGAGGGTGTGCATGCCCTCACCTACCATGCTCAGGTCGGCGTAGCCATCAATGTTGTGCGGGAACATGGGCGCATCGGCACTTGGTTCTGCATCCCACGTCTGGCTCAAACCGCCACCGGCCCAGTTGGTGGTAAAGGCGATGCGCTGATCCTGGTTGTACCAGGTGTTAGGCTGGGCATCGGTCAGGAAGGTGATCTCAGGCGGCTGAATCGCCATTGCCGTCATCACCGTGCCCTGATGCTGGCTACAGCCACCCACTTCGGGTAGCACATACCCCTCGGCAAAGCTGAGTGGTACCGACTTTTTGCCACTCCAACCATCACGATTGGCGGTATAGGCGGTAAAATGAAGGTGGGGAATCCCCGGTGAACCACGGTCGCCTGCATAGCCAAGCACCTGACCGGCCTCAAAGACGCGGCCCGATTCGGTACTAACGGCGCGGCTCAGGTGGGTATACATCGTAAAGAAGCGGTCACCGTGGCTAAGAATAAGTGTCCCGCTCCGCCCTTCCCAGTGCCAAACTTGGCCGGTCGCAGCAGCACGGATGGGGGCATCGTAGGTTGGGCCATCTACCTGGACGAGATCGAGTGAGTAACGATCCCAGGCGTTGTGGGTGCCACAAGCATACCCCTGGATGATCTTCCATGCTTCGCCCGGCGGTGTGGGCAGAATGAGTTGGGGAGCAGCGGAAACCGATGTTGGTGTGAGCAACGTGCTGAAGGCGAACAGGGCAATCAGCCACACGAGCAGTGGAGCAAAGAAGAAGCGACGACGGTGGGGGGCGCGACTGCTCGCGAGAGTCATACGGAGACTCAGCAATACGTACCTCCTGGGGTAATGACAAGTCGATCAATCTGGGATCGACACCGTGACGGTCAGGGTCAACAGCGCCGTGAAGATACCATAGTCTGGCACTTTGGTCAAGCGACTTATACCTAAACTATGTCTATTCCATATCTTGATGATCTCTATACAGGAGCTATCGGGAGTATAACCATTACTCCTGATGGTCAGTACCACATAAACGCGCCACCCTACGGTTCTATCCTATCGGGTTCGTTTAACCCATTGCATGCCGGACATCGCGGCATGGCCGCCGCCGCAACGGCGCTGTGTGGTGCGCCAACGGCCTTCGAGTTGGCATTGCGCAACGCCGACAAGGGCCAACTTGGGCTTGATGAGGTGTTGCGACGGGTCGCGCAATTTCAGGGCTGGGCAACGCTTATCCTCTCCTGTGCGCCCTTCTTCGCCCACAAAGCGCGGCTCTACCCTGGGCGCACCTTCGTCCTCGGCTATGACACCGCCGCCCGCCTACTTGACCCGCGCTACTACGGGGGAGTAGCCGGGCTGTATGAGTCGCTCGATCAGATCCGGGCACACGGGTGTCGCCTGCTGGTTGCCGGTCGCCTCGTGCATGGCCACTTCCACACCCTGGCCGATCTGCACCTGCCCCAAGAGTACGCCGATCTGGTTCGTGCCATTCCAGTGCAACAATTTCGGCTGGATATTTCGTCAACTGAGTTACGAGGGTGATAGAGAGCGAGGAAAAACCTATGCTTGACCGCACAGCAATCGAGAAAGAGACCCAAGACACGCGCAGACAGTTGGCCGCCATGGAGAAGGAGGTCAAGCAACTACGCGACTGGATGGCCAACAATGAGCGTGCCCTAGCCGGGATGAACGAGACCCTACGCCGCATCACCGAGGATGGGATTACCAAGGCGCGGGCGGATCTGGCGCTGCGCGAGGGCGATCTGCAACGTATGCGCGGCATTATTGCCCGCAACGAGAAGATCCTGGCACGCATCAACGACATTGCCCGCAAACGCAAGGATATTGCCACGCTTGAGCAGGAGCAAGAGCGGCTGATTGTGCTGCTCGAACGCCACCGCACCGAGCTACGCCAGCTTGAGCAAGAGTTTGAAGAGATGGTGCGCCCAACTAGTGCGCCCAGCGGCCTGGTACCCTGCGAGATTGTGTTGCCAAACAACTACCGCATCCCGCTCGATCCCGGCAAGGGCAACTACATGATTGGCTGGTACGACGCCTCAGCCGGTACCCGCCCCCGATATAGACCTGCACCCAGTTGGTGGGAGTACCCAGGGCGTCAGCCGCCAACATGCCGTGGTGCGCCTCATAGATGGGCAGTGGATCATTACCGATCTGGGCAGTACCAACGGCACCTTCCTCAACGATATGCGCATGTCGCCCAACAGTAGCACCGCGCTTCAGGATCGTACCCGTATTCGGTTGGGGAATGTGATCATCTTTTTTCGCTACATCACCCAGACTACACGGTTATGATGCGGGGGTTCGGGGGATGCTGCGCATCCCCCGAAGAACTTTTTTTCTCTGCTATTGGCGGCTTCGCCGCCAATAGCAGAGAAAAAAGCAGGGTTGGGGCACCGCCCCCAGCGTGGGTTTTAGGGCGGTAGCCCTGTGGTTGGGGCTTACGCCACCGCCCGGATCGAACGCCGCTTGGCCCCGTAGTAGAGCGCCACGACATTCATGACCATGTGGAAGAGGTAGGTGAAGGGGAAGAGCGTAAAGAGCGCCAAGCCCAGCGCGGCATGCACAAAGACGATCCCGTTAATCAGTTCTAGGCGAGCAAACAGCTCCGTCCAGATGATCGAGAAGATCAGCAACCGCACTGCGAGGCGATCCCAGGTGATGCGACCCTTGATGCGCACGCCCTTGGCGGCCGCATCAATATCGGCCAAAACTGCCGCATTGCGCCGGGTGAGCAGGGTATAGACGAGGTGCAGGTTGCCCACCACCGCAAAGCCCACTGCCACCCAGGTGACACTGACAAAGATCGGGGCGAAACTGCCAAACAGGAACTGCGAGGCCAAAGTTTCGCCGTTGCCAAAGACAATCGCCAGCAGGTTGGATGGGTTGTAGTTGAAACTCTGCTCAACATGGCGGCCAATATCCGGCACCGGCTGGCCCATGAGCATACGGCTGAAGAGGATCAGCGCCGAGAGGCTATAGCCCGTCACCTCGGTGATGATGGCGATATGGTAGAGCATATAGCCCCGGCTCCAGACGCGGTTGGCGGGCTTGTGGAAGTGCTGCACCGGGCCAGCCAAGACATCCTGAGCGCCCTTGAACAGCCCCAGATCGGCCATATTGACCGGGAAGGTAGCATTGCGGCCACGCGCACTCCGATGCACGATAAGCGCCTTGGCCCAACGGCCCATCCGCAGAGCCAAACCACCAAAGAAGATGACGAGCGCAATCGGGGCAAAGATATTGAGAAAGGTTTCCACGGTAGCTCCTTACTGCATATTATCGTTGGGTAGCGCCATGCAGAACTAGATCAACACCGCATCCGGCACACGGCGCTGGATGTTGGGGCAAAGTTCGATCTTCTCCCCCTGCTCAGCCCAACGGGTATGCACGGCCTTAAACTCATCAAGTTTGGCCACCGCATCGGGATGCGCCTTAAAGTAGCGCTTGACCACCTCATCATTATCCAGCCAAGTGAGGATCTGCGGAGCCAGCGAGCTTTGCAGAAACTGCACCACCTTGCCCGATGAGCTGTGTACACGCAGAAAATCCTCGTTGCGGCCACGCAGTTGCATGGGGGTACGCAGGCGATCAAGTTGGCCAACGCGCTCTAGGGCGTTGCGCACCGCCTCATACACCACCTCAAACATCATGATCGCGGCGCGTTCACCTTCAGCCTGCTTACCCAGGTTGTAGGTCTTGCAAACATCATCCAGAGTCAGCATACACACCACGCAGGGGGTAGTGACATAGTCGGCCTGGGTATTTTTGATCTGGTTGGCCTTAAAGACCGAGACTTGACGGCGTACCGGGGCATTCTCTGGCAGCCGCAAGCCACCCGCCCCGCCGTTACAGCAGTAGTTGTACTCGCGGTTGGGCGTCATCTCGATAAAGTTGGTGGTACAGGCATGCAGCAACTCGCGCATCAGGTCGCCCTGTCCAGCCAAGCGGGTCGAGTGGCAAGGATCGTGCAGCGTGATCGTCTTATCGGTCTTCTCAACCGGCAAGCCCCCCTTCTCAATCGCTTCGAGCAACACCGCATCAAAGAGCACGACCGGGAACTTAAAGGGCCGCCCCAGGATCTCCTGAGCCTCAAAGAAGAGTGAGCGCGTATCGCAGCCACATTCGGCCACCATCACCTGCTTGACACCGAGGCGCTCGGCTTCGTTCTCCCAATCCTCCAGGATTTTACGTGCCAACTCGTGATGCACCACAATATGATCGGCCTCGGTACCCGTCTCGGCAATCCGCGAAGAGACGGTGTAATCTACATTGGCCGCATTGAGCAGTTCCATCACCTTGGTCGCATAGTCAGGGATGCGCGTATTGGCCGCCGAAGGGCAGACAAAGAGGATCTCGGCACCCTGAATATCAACCGGGAGTTCAATATCTTGGTGGCAGAGGAAGAGGCTATAGCGCACCAGCACATGGGGGATCGTCAGACCAAAGCTATGATTGACCGTCTCAAGGTTTTTAATAATCGAATTGAGGGTGGCATTTTCCTGGCTCAGGCCCGAATCAGTATAGGCGGCACGCGCCATACGCACCAGACTGCGGGTACTCAGGCCCGCCGGGCAAGCGAGGGTACAGCGGCCACAGGCGGTACAGTGCCAGAAGGAGGCCATGTGTTCACGCAGGTCATCGGCCGTGGGGGTAGGAATGAGACCGAGGGGGCCAGCAATTTTGCCCTCTAGGGTCATATAGCGGCGGTAGATGTCACGGACAAAGTTGGTTTTGTAGGTTGGATGGAGCTTCTCTTCGCCGGTGCCCAAGTACCACGCACACGCATCACCACAGCGCTTACAATCCATACAGGCTTCGAGATTGACCACGTCTTCGGCGGTCAGGTGGGCTTCGAGCGATGCGACGAATAGCCCCATCGTTGCGTCCATTCCGTTCCTCCTCTGTTGAGGATACCCCTTGGGGGTATCTAATTGATATATGAATATTATAATTAGAAGATCTGGTTTGTGTCAATATTGTGTTTGGTATCACAAAAAATATTAGGTAACCAGGGCATGGGCAAAGCCCTTGGGGCTGCGCCCCAAGCCCCATTTTTGTTATGTTTTGGCGGCGAAGCCGCCCCCGGCCCCCCACCGAAGGTGAGCCACCACCCCTTCACATCACATCAAATCTGCCAGCACCAGCGTCACCAGCACCGGCACAACCACAATCCCGACCATCCAGCGGTTGGCCCACGTCTGGCCACGCCCTGGGCGCGGCATGGCTTCGTCACCGGCTAGGGCAAAATTGGCCATCATCACATTAATGGTCATAAAGGCGAAGAGCGCGAGGAAGGGGATCTTGATAAAGCTGAGGGGGCCGGTCAGGATCGGGGTAAGGTAATCCACACTACACGGCACCAAGCCGGTACATGGCGATCCAGAGATGATCTTCATCACCTCCAAGTAGTGGTACGTGGAGACAACGCTGCCGGTCAGCGAGAGGGGCAGCACATACCAGTGCAGTTTGGGATCGCGTTTAAGAATCCCCACCGCCAGGATAGCTGTCAACGGATACATGAAGATACGCTGATACCAGCACAGTTCGCATGGCAGCCACTTCAAGACCTCACTAAAGAAGAGGCTGCCACAGGTGGCGATCATGGCGGCGATCAAGGCAATATGGCGACATGAAATGGTGAGCAGTCCGATAATACCGCCCGACTCGATATCTTCTGCCTCATCTGGACGGGTGCGTGGCTCAATATAGGGCATAGTACTGATGTTTCCTGCTGTCTGTGGCTTTATCCTCAAAGGATTGTACCGTAGATCAGCCGTTTATATCCAGACGACGCTCAAGTTCGTGCATGGCTGCAACCAATTGATCTTGGCGGATGGCGGCGGTCATGTCGCCACGAGTACGTTCGAGCACAGCGCGGAGCGCATCGGTGGTGCGGCGTAACCCGCCGGTGACGGCGTCGGGGAAGTCAACACTCACCAACTCGCTATAGACATCATCCATGATCTGGAGCAGCGTTTCGCCGCGTTCGGTTTCACCCCGGCGTAGCCCATCCAAAATAGCGCGGCGCAGTTCACTGGCCGCCTCGGCCAAGCCATTGAGGTAGGCAGCCGGTTCAACCCCTATCGCGGCCGCATGCGGCGGCGCTTGGTTACTGAGGAAGGCCAACACCAGATGCGCCTCGGCAAGTTCTTTGAGCGCATCCTGCGAGTAGCCTGCATGGCGAATCTCTGGGCATGAATTGGTGGCGGTGCGCAGTTGGGTTGCCAGGTTGCCCGCCTCGGTGAGAAGCTGTTGCGCGGTCGCAAATTCGGCGCGGTGGGCAGCGCGAATGCTGTTGGCACAATTGCGAATCAGGTTGCGTGAGATACTAATCGCTTGCTCACGGGCGGCATGGCTGGCTTCGATCTGTTGGATACACGGCGCGACGAGATCTTCGATACTCATAGATTTACTCCTTTATGCCCACACATGGCCAAATCGTGCGGATCGGCAACCACCCGGTTGCGCCCCTGCGCCTTGGCAAGATACATTGCCGCATCGGCACGCTGAAGCAGTTGCTCCAGCGTGTCGCTGTGATGGTAACAGCTCACCCCAAAACTGGCGGTGACGCTCAGGTTGTTGATGATGGGTTGTTTGCTGAGAACTTGACGTAGGCGCTCGATCACTAGCAGCGCCGAACTCAGGGTGGTGTTCGGTAGAATCAGCAGAAATTCCTCACCACCCCAACGCACCAGCATGTCCGAAAGACGCAACTCTTCAACGAGGCGCGTTGCAATGGCGCGCAATACCTGATCGCCGACATCATGACCGTAGTTGTCATTGATCAGTTTGAAGTGGTCAATATCCCAGATCGAGACACTGAGCGGCATCGCGTTGCGCTGGCACAGCGCGATCTGGCGCTGAAGCGTCTGGTGGCCCATACTGCGGTTGGGCAATTGGGTCAGCATGTCGGTAAAAGCAACCCGTTCGAGCAGGTTGTATTCGACTTGCAGGCGCTGGATATGGTCGCGGTAACGCGCCAGGATAAAGAGAAAGCCGAGTAGCATACTCGCCGCAACATACATCTGAATGACGAAGATGCCATTGGGATCACCACTACCTTGGCGCTGATCAATCAGAACCAGTGTGAAGGCGACACTGAAGGCGAGCAGATAGAGTCCAACTCCTACCAATATCCCCCAGCGTCCACTGTAGAGGTGAAAGGCGAGGCTACAGATGACTAACAGGAACCAGATGTCATCACCGGCGGTTTCGCGCACTAATTCGGCAAGACTCTGCCCAAGCAGGGCCGGTACGACGCTATTAAAGCCGATAGCCTGAAAACTTAAAAACCAGAGCATCAAGCGTTCGATGTGCTCTAGCGGTAACCAGTCCTTCGCCAAGGCCCATAATACCCAACAGGTAAATCCTGCTAACACAGCATGATTGATGGCGAAAACTGATCGCTCAATGTTATTGAAACTCGTATCTGTTAATTGGGTTACTTGGGCATACAGAACAAGCAGCATGCCAAGGCTGCCCGATATGCGGTAGGCTAAACGGCGCTGCTGCTCAAACTGAAGACGTTCTTGTGCAATGTGCTCGACCATACATTGTTACGGTGGTTGGCTTCGACAAGCTCAGCCAACGCCAGAAGCAAGCGTTGGCTGAGCTTGTCGAAGCCAACCCCCAAAGACCTGACTCTTAAGAATAAGACCGTCATCATACCATGAGCGCATAAACATGAACGCCAACAATGCTATAATCTCTCCGCTATGGATAACCCTTCACTCTATGCGATGACCCTGCCCGATCTGGAGGCGCTGCTACGCGCTTGGGGCCAGCCAGCCTTCCGTGCGCGCCAGATCTACCGCCAACTCTACGTCAATCTGGCTGCTGATCCGGCGGCAATGACCGATCTGCCCCAAGCATTGCGTGAGCGCCTCGCCCATGAGGCCACACTGAATCCGCTGCGCTTGGTGCGCTCCCAATCTTCCGCCGATGGCCTCACCCGTAAGGCGCTCTTCGCCCTTCCCGATGGGGTACAGATCGAGACGGTGCTGATGATCTATGCCGACCGCGCTACGGTCTGTGTCTCGACGCAGGCCGGGTGTGCGATGGGCTGCTCGTTCTGTGCCACGGCTACGCTGGGGCTGCGCCGCAACCTGACGGCGGGTGAGATGGTGGCCCAGGTACTCTGGGCCAGCCGCGAGGTGCGTAGCCTTGCCGTGCCAGCCACCCAACCAGGCCACGCCCATAGCGAGGAGGGCGCGACATGGTGGGGCGAGGCACGGGCGCTGCGTCGCCCCTTGGAACGTGTCTCCAATCTGGTCTTTATGGGCATGGGCGAGCCATTTGCCAACTATGATCGCTGGTGGGATGCGGTGCAGTGTCTCCACAACCCCCAGGGCTTCAATATGGGTGCTCGCAGCATGACCGTCTCTACCGTCGGGTTGGTGCCGGGTATCCTGCGTCTTGCCGATGCGGGTCTGCCGATCAATCTGGCGATCTCGCTGCATGCCCCCGATGATGCGCTGCGCAACGAACTGGTGCCCGTCAATACGCGCTACCCGATCCGAGAGGTGTTGGCAGCCGCCCAAACATACATCGAAAAGACCGGGCGGCGGGTCTCGTTTGAGTATGTGCTGATTCAGGGGCGCAACGATCACCCCCACCAGGCGTTGGCGCTGGCCAAATTGCTGCGCAGCCAATCCCTCATCTGCCACGTCAATCTCATTCCCTGGAATCCACTCCCCGGCTCGCCCCTGGCGCGTTCGGATCTCCAGCGCGTACATGCCTTCCAGCAGGTGCTGGTAGACTATGGCCTTGCCTGTACCGTGCGCGTCGAGCGCGGCGTGGAGATCGCGGCGGCCTGTGGCCAATTGGCCGGAGGAGGTGCATGATGCGTCGGTTGCTGCTCTGGCTGTTACTCGCCCTGCTTCTCACTGGCTGTGGCTTCGCCCGCCCGGCTCCCTCGGTCTTTATGCCAGTTCCCGCTGGGCTTCCGCCCGGTAATGGCGGTACTTTGATCATGGCCTGGGGAGCGCGTGACCCCAATACGCTCGATCCGGCGCTCAGTGGTGATGTGGGCAGTGCCTTTGTCATCCGCCAACTCTTTAGTGGTCTGGTGCGCCTTGATGTCAACCTAGAGGTGCAACCCGATCTGGCCGAGACCTGGCAGATCTCCGAGGATGGCCTGATCTACACCTTTACCCTGCGCGCCGATGCGCGTTTTGCCGATGGGCGTGCAATCACCTCGGCGGATGTGATCTACTCGCTCGAACGGGCCTGCGATCCCCAACTTGGTTCTAATCTGCCCGCTGCCACCTACCTGAGCGATATTGTCGGGGCAACAGAAAAGCTGCGCGGGCAGGCCCAAAAGATCGCCGGGCTACGCGCTATTGATGACCGCACGCTTGAGATCACGATTGATGCGCCCAAGAGCTACTTCCTGTCCAAACTGACCCATCCGAGCAGTTTTGTGGTGGATGAACAGGCCGTCGTGGCGGGCGGAGCCACTTGGACTGAGCAGCCGAATGGGAGTGGCCCGTTCGAGATCGAGGAGTGGCGGCATGATCAACTGCTGGTGATCAAGCGCAACCTGAACTACTACCGCGATCTGCCCAAATTGGATCGGGTGCGTTTCCTGATTGGCGCGGCAGCCAGTAATCCGCAGATGCTCTATGAGCAGGGCCAGATCGATCTCACCGAGGTGCCCAGTTATGCGCTGGCACGTGTGCAGGATACGAGTAACCCACTCGCCAAAGAACTGGTGCAGGTACCGCAGCTCTCGCTCTACTATATCGGCCTGAATGTCAACCTGCCGCCCTTCGATGACCCCAAGGTGCGCGAGGCATTCAGCCTATTGCTGGATCGCCAGAAACTGACTGAGGTCAGCCTGTACGGGGCCGTCGAGCAGGCACACGGCATCTTGCCCCCTGGCATACCCGGTTACAACCCCGATCTGCCCGCGAGTAGCAGCGATATGGATCGAGTGCGCACCCTGATCGCCGAGTCGCGCTATGGCAGCATCGAGAACCTCCCACCTATCGTTGCCTATGGTGGCTGGTCGGGGGTACTGCAAGAAGTGGCCGAGCAGCAGTTGGGCCTCAAGATCGAGGTGCGTGGCTACGAGGATTTTGGTGATTATCTGGCGGCCCTGGATCGCCAGGAATTTCAGATCTATGGTACCGGCTGGATCGCCGACTATCCCGATCCGCAGAACTTTGTTGATGTGCTCTTCCGGGGTGGCAGTTCACAGAACCATACCGGCTACGACAACCCGGAGGTGAATGTGCTGCTTGATCAGGCCGCCGTAGCCACCGACGAGGCCACACGTCTGGAACTCTATCGCCAAGCAGAACAGATCATCCTCGCCGATGTGCCGGTCATTCCGATCTACCATGATGTCTCCTATACCCTGGTCAAACCCTACGTGCGTGGCTTGAACATCACACCCATGGGGATTCTTGATCTTTCAAGTGTTGAGTTGGTGCGTTAGTACTACTTTTGTTATGTTTTGGCGGCGAAGCCGCCAAAACATAACAAAATACGAATCTTCGGGGGCGGCAAGCCGCCCATTGACATGAGCGTAAGCCTCCTGGCGGGGGTTCGGGGGAGGCGAAGCCTCCCCCGAAGAACTCTTTTTCTCGTATGTTGGCGGCGAAGCCGCCAACATACGAGAAAAAAGCGGGTCTGGGGCGTAGCCCCCCAACCCCCACCAGATGTGGACGCAAACAGGATGGAGTAAGACAACAGTTATGGCTAAGGTTCAGAACATTAAGGGCATGCGCGATCACCTGCCCCCGGCGATGATGTTGCGCCAATACATTACCCGCACCATCACCCAGGTGTGTGAGCGCTATGGATTTGAGCCACTTCAGACCCCGGTTGTAGAATATGCCGAGGCGTTGGAGGGCAAACTGGGCGATGATGAGAGCCTGATCTACCGCTTCGAGGATCATGGGGGGCGGCGCTTGGCGCTGCGTTATGATCAGACGGTGCCACTGGCACGGGTGGTGGCGCAGTATGCCGGGCAGATCACGCTACCTTGGCGACGCTACGCGCTCGGCCCCAGCTACCGGGGCGAGCGTCCGGCACGCGGGCGCTACCGCGAGTTCTACCAGGCCGATGCCGATATTGTGGGCAGTAGCTCGCCGCTGGCCGATGCTGAGATCGTGGCTATGCTGAGTGAGACACTGGCCGCCTTGGGTTTCCCCGACTTTGTGACGCTGCTCAACCATCGCCAGATCATCGGTGGGATTGCACGCGTGAGTGGCTTGGATGAGGTAGCAGCGGGCAGTGTCTACCGCGCCATTGATAAATTCGATAAGATCGGGGCGGATGGGGTACGCGAAGAGTTACTGCGCAGTGGGGTGAATGCCGAGGCTGCCGAACACATCCTAGCCCTCGTGCAGATCGAGGGCAGTTCGGCGGAGATCCTGGCCGAACTGGAGGCGCGGCTGGATCATGATGCGCGGGCTACGGCGGCGATTGCCAATCTGCGGGCGATCATCCACGGGCTTGAGCAGATGGGCGTACCCGCCAGCCGCTACAAGATCGCCCCGCGTCTGGCGCGCGGCCTCTCCTACTACACCGGCATGGTCTTTGAGGCCATCACCCCCCACTGGCCCGAAGGCTCATTGTTGGGTGGCGGGCGCTACGACGAGTTGGTGGGTCAGTTTGCGGGCCGTTCGCTGCCCACCGTCGGCCTCGCCTTCGGCATTGACCGCCTGCACGACGTGATGGAAGAACTCAACCTTGGCCCGCGCCCAACCAGCACAGCGGTCGCCTATGTCACCTGCTTTAGCCCCGAACTGGCCGCCGAGAGCCTCGCCCTCGCCGCCGAACTCCGTGCTGCCGGGGTCAACACCCTGATCAACCTGGATGGCGGCGGGCTAGGCAAGCAATTCAAAGAGGCCGACCGCAAGGGCGTGCGCTACGCGCTGGTCATCGGGCCAGACGAGGTAACACGCGGAGAGGTGGTGGTGAAGGATCTGCGCGATGGCACCCAGCGCACTGTCGAGCGCAACGGGGTTGCGGCGCAACTATCATAATTTCACCTTCCCCAACTCCGCCTCTAGACGATTGACCACCGTCTGCAAGACCTTCACCCGCCCAAAGCGCTTATCCTCCGCCTCCACCACCGTCCACGGCGCGGTGGGGGTGGAGGTACGCAGCAGCATCTCATTGGCCGCATCTTCATACAAGGGCCATTTCTCGCGGTTACGCCAATCCTCATCGGTCAGTTTCCAGGCTTTGTAGGGTACATTCTGGCGCTGCTCAAAGCGCCGCAGTTGCTCTTCCGGGCTGAGGTGCATCCAGAACTTGCAGATGATGGTGCCAAACTCAACCAACTGGCGTTCAAACTCATTGATCTCGGCATAAGCACGCTGCCACACATCAGGTTGGGCGAAACCTTCCACTCGCTCCACCAACACCCGTCCGTACCACGAGCGATCAAAGATCGCGAACGCCCCGCGTGGCGGCAAGCGCCGCCAAAAGCGGTACAGGTAATGATGCTTCTTATCATCACCTTCGGGGGCAGCAATCGCGTGGACGGTATAGGCACGCGGATCGAGCTTGGTGGTAAGCCGCTGAATAGCCCCACCCTTTCCGGCTGCATCCCAACCCTCAAAGACGATCACCACCGGGCGTTGCTGCTTATACACCTCCAACCCCAGGAGATAGATCTGGGTCTGAAGCAGCTTCATCCGCCGCGCATACTCATCATCGGCAATCCGCAGGCTCAGATCCACCCGCTGGAGCATGCCCCGCTCGGCGAGAGGCTGGAGCGCTGGTGGCGAGGTTGGGAGGGGCGTGGCAAGGGTCGAAGCAGCGGTAGCGTGGCGAAAGATCGCCCCACTCAGATCCGGGCCAACCGAACGTGTCTCGGCACTCGGTGCCACCGCAGGCCGCCCCAGACGCGTTTCGAGCGCATGCAGGATACGCTCAAAGACGGCAATGCGGGCGTAGTATTTATCCGTAGCGGGAATAATCTGCCAGGGTGCAGCAGCCGTATCAGTACGAGCGATCATATCCTCTACCGCTGCATAGACCTTAGCATAGTGGCGATGTTGCCACTGGTCATCCTCGGTAACTTGCCACGCGGTGAGCGGATCGGCGAGCAGACGCTTAAAGCGGCGCTGTTGCTCTTGCTCGGCAATATGCAGCCAGAACTTAAGCAACACCGTGCCATCGGCGGCAAGTTGGCGCTCAAAGGCCGCCATATCCTCGCAGCGATCACGCCAAAGCCGAATATCACCATGGCCGTGGGTACGCTCGGCAAGCGCCTGACGGTACCAGGAACGGTCAAAGATCGCAATCTGGCCATAGCTAGGAATCTTGAGCCAGAAGCGGTAGAGCCAGGGGTACTGCGTCTCGTAGGTACGCGGAGCCGTAATCGGATGCACCCGCACCCCACGCGGATCAAGCCGCTGGGTCAAAATACTGATCGTGCGCACCTTGGATGTGCCCGCCCACCCCTCGAAGATGAGCGCCACGGGAGCCTTCATCTCTAGCAGCGCCTGTTCCATATCGTAGAGACGCGCCTGGAGATCATCAAGACGCTGGCGGTAATCGCTCTTACTCAGCTTCAATTCAAGATCGATCTGGTCGAGCATCGGCAGACCTCGCTCTCTGCGTATGTCTAGGCAGCGCTGGGATCATTATACCTATCGGGTCTATCCATACATACACTGGCAGGGCAATCCTTGGGGCTACGCCCCAAACCCCATTTGGTGTTTTAGCGGCGCAGCCACCCCCAAACCCCCGCCAAA
>NZ_GL501404.1:284459-313844 GCF_000152145.1 Oscillochloris trichoides DG-6 | reverse complement strand
CGGGCGTCGGCAGAATTGCCGACGCCCGTGGGGTTTCTTGCCTGGGCAAAGTCCTTGGGGCTGAAGCCCCAAACCCCAATGTTTGTTGTTGTTTGGCGGCTTTGCCGCCAAACAACAACAAACAAAAGATTTTCGGGGGCGGCTTCGCCGCCCCCGAACCCCCACCAGAGCGGAGCGCACTACCTACGCACAATATGCTGGTAGATCGCTTGGAGCATCTGCACCAGCATCTCTGGGCTGAGTTGCGCCGCCTCAAGCTCAGCCATCAGCCGGATCTCGTCGCTCTGTTGGGTAGCCCAGCGTACCTGCATCGGCCCCGCTTGCCAGGGTGTCTCCGGCAGACGCGTGGCGACACTGTTATAGCGCTCTGGGTTTAGTTGCAGACGTAGGGTGACGCGGTGTTGCTGGACGCGCTTCACCGATTTCCATTTGGTTTTGCCCGAAATACTGCCACGTCGCTCATGACCAGGGCGTACCTTGATTCGCTCACTGATGCGCAGGCGTAGTTCGTTACCATCAATCAGGCACACTTCAAGATCAAGCCAGCGCCGCAGGTAGTAGCTAACGGTGGTGTTGCCAAGCCCCGGCGCGGTGCGCAGCAGGTTGGCTGGATCTTCGGTGGGATTGAGATCGAGCACACCTACCATACGCCGCCGCCGCGCCAGATCGTGTTTGAGATTGCTCAGGAGCCATGTGGCCAGCGCACAGCGCCCGCTCAGATCGGTGGGCGGGTGTTCTTCGAGCGCACGGATCTGCTTGCCGATCTTGTCCACCTGCCACATCAGGAAGCCTTCGCCGATGATCGTGACGAAGAAAAAGGCGATGTGGATTCCGATACCGAGCAAGAAACCTGTTAGACCTGCGAAGATGATCAGCCCGATGAAGAGGTACTGTTTGCGGGTGAGTTGTTTGCGCAGCGCTGCATCGGCTTGCACCACTGCGGCATTCTCTTGAGCGTAGCTGGCAATGCGGGCAATATGGGGATCGAGGTGGCCGGGGCGCTGGTTGATCGAGATCGGGGGAATGAGGTGTCCGGTTGTCATCGGTACTCTTCTCCGCTACAATACGCCTCGTGAAGCGTATCCTCTACACCGCATTTGATGTTGTGCCAAGCCCAAAAGGCTCTAGCACGCATATTACCGCGTTTGTGCAGGCTTTGGCAACGGCGGGCTACCAAGTGGATCTGTTGACCCCCAGCGATGGCCACTTGCCAAGCCACGATCACTATGCGGGTGCGCGGCTATTTCGTGTGGCGCTCGATCCGGCGCTGAGTATGTTGCGCCGAGCGAGCCACTTTGATGCCGCAGTAGCGGCGCACCTTGCGACGCAGCACTACGATCTGGTGCATTTCCGCTCGATCTGGGGCGGGTTGGCGGCGCTGCATGCTCAGCCTCAGTATGGCTACCGCACGCTCTTTGAGGTCAATGGGCTGCCGAGTATTGAGTTGAAGTACCACTACCCCGGCTTGGCCGATGGGAGTCGTGAGGCGGCGGCGCTACATGCCCAACTGCGGGCGCAGGAGACGTGGCTGATTCGCCAGAGTGATCTACTGATCACCCCGGCGGCGGTGACGGCGACCTTCCTGGCGAGTCGCGGGGCCGATCCGGCGCGGCTGCGAGTCATCCCGAATGGGGCCACGCCGCTTGCCGATGTTGCCCCACCCTTGCGGGGGGATCTGCCGACACTGCTCTATATCGGCACGCTCGCCGATTGGCAGGGGCTACATACGCTGATCGCGGCTGTTGCGCTGGTGTTGACGGTACGCCCGGTGCGGCTGCGGATTGTGGGATCGGGGCGCTCGCGCCAGCGCCGCGCCCTAGCCAAGCTCGCGGCTAAGTTGGGGGTGAGCGCAGCGGTGCAGATCGAGGAACCCGTACCCCATGCCGAGGTGGCCGATCTGATCGCCAGCACCGATGTGGGCGTGGCACCTCTCGAACCGAATGACCGCAATGTGACGCAGGGCTGTTGCCCAATTAAGGTGATCGAGTATATGGCGGCGGCGCGCCCGGTGGTAGCGGCCAACCTGCCGGTGGTGCGCGAGTTACTGCATGAGGATGTCGAGGGGTTGCTCGCTATTCCCGGCAATCCCCGCGATCTGGCCCGCTGTATCCTCAGCCTGCTGGATGACCCGGCACGTGCTGTTGCGATGGGCCAGCGGGCGGCAGTGCGCGTGCGCACCAGCCTGACATGGCAGCATGCCCAGCAGCGCTTGTTGGCGGTGTATGAGCAGGTGGGGGCGTAACACCACCACCCCGCCAACACATGCTATACTGCCCCCACTATTCTCTGGTGTATAAGGGTCTTTTCCTCTGTCCGCATCCCAATTGCCGCTGGCACTGGTGCAGCGCCACACCAATAGCCAGCTCTTTGCCGACCGTTACCTTGATGAGATCTTACCGCGCCGTGATGCATGGCGCGATCTGATTACCGAGGCGACGCCGGTGTTGGCGCAGGTGCGGGCGATCTTGGCCGCTTTTACGCCTTCTTCTAAGGTGAGGTGTGAACTACGATATGTTATGCTGATGTCTGGCGGCTATGCCACCAGACATCAGCATAACATATCTACGGGAGCGGCTGCGCCGCTCCCGCCCCCAAGCCTACGCCCCCGTCACTAAGAGGGGCACATTACTCGCCTGCGTGACCTTCTCAGCCGTACCACCAAGGAACGAATTGGTCGAACTGCCCACACCCTGGCGACCAATCACGATCATATCAATATGCTTGCGGGCGGCCTCTTCGACAATCTCCTCGGCGACATAGCCCACCGGAACACTAGTGGTCACATGGCGGCCTACATCACGAGCAATCCCCTCGGCGATATGATCGAGATACCCGAAGGCCAACTCACGCAGACGCCCCGTGGCTGCATCGGTCGAAAGGGTCGCAATCGGGGCCTCAACGGGATCAATCACCTGCGAGAGCAACACCTCAGCGCGGGCGACATGGGCCAAGCCGGTGGCCAGCGGCAAAGCCCGCTCGGCGGTGATCGAGCCATCAAGGCAGACCATCATGCGCCGCAGGGACGGTGAAGCTGGGCGCACACCCTCCTCGGCTCCGCGTACCACCAGTGTGGAGTGGGTAGACTGCTGAAGGACACGGGTAGTAACACTTCCCAGCGCCCAGCGCAACAACCCACTCTTGCCATGGGTTGCCATGACAATCATCGTCTCTGGAGAGCGCTGCGCGATAGCCACGATCTGATCAGCCGGAGTTCCAAACGCGACTTCAATCTCAACCTTGTTTGCGTGTTCTGCCAGCACATCGGCGTGGTGCTTCAGATATGTCTCGGCCTCCGACTGGAGTGCCTCGCGCATATTCTCCTGCTGCTCATCGCGATCTCCCATCGTATCCCCGGCGGCCCCCAACAGAACGGCCTCGTAGCGCACCAGATTGTTCACCAACCCCGGCGGAATAACCCGTAACAGACGAATAGTGGTAGGAACCAACCCGGCCAACATCTGAGCGAAGGGAAGTGCCTGCTCGGCAAGCGGTGATCCGTCAAGCGGCACAAGTAGATTGAGTGACGACACTGTCTTTCTCGACATACCGATTTCTCCTTGCTGCTCACAGTACGTTGCCTGTTTTGCAACATTATGCTCAGGCAATAGGTGCGCCACACTGGTGGGCCAGTGGCGCAAGACGATACTGGTAGAACCTGGGAGCGGAGGGTAGGGATGGAAGATTATCCCACTCTACACAGTATGATAGCAGAACCAGATACGTTTTAGGGGGAAGTTCTCTGCACGTGGGGTTAGGACTCCTGGCGGGGGTTCAGGGGAGGCTTCGCCTCCCCTGAAGAACTTTTTTTCTGTTCTTATGGTGGCTTCGCCGCCACAAGAACAGAAAAAAGCGGGTTTGGGGCGCAACCCCAAGTATGGATTTTCGGGCTACCGCCCTAAAGTTCATGTCTATGGGCGCAGCCGCCCCCGAACCCCCACCGAAGGTGCTTCCTTGACGCAATGCGTTGGCTGCTCTAGAATCGTGGCGGGTATCGGGTTGTTTGGAGATGCTTTCATGGCGAAGCAGCGAATCTCTTTGGCGGGTAAGGTGGTGGTGATTACCGGCAGCACGCGGGGCATTGGCCGGGCAATTGCCGAGCGGTATGGGCAGGCCGGGGCGCGGGTGGTCATCTCATCCTCCAAGCCGGAGGCGGTAGCCCAAGCACTACACGAGATGCGGGCGCAGGGGATTGTGTGCGCAGGCATGGCCTGTGACGTTGCCGATCTGGCGCAGGTGCAGGCACTTGCCCAAATGGCGATCAATACCTTTGGCCAGATCGATATTTGGGTCAATAACGCGGGAATCTCTGGCCCCTTTGGGCCAATCCTCGATGTGCCACCAGAGGAGTGGCGGCGGGTGATCGAGGTCAATGTCCTAGGAACCTATCACGGCTGCATCAGTGTCCTGCCCCACATGATCGCCCGTCGTAGCGGCAAGATCATCAATGTCTCTGGAGGTGGTACCAAGCGCGCCCAGCGCTTTCTGGGAGCCTACAGCACCTCCAAGGCAGCGATTGTGCGCCTCACTGATGCCTTCATCCGCGACTATCGCGATCATCCATACATCTCGTTCACGATCTTGGTACCAGGGATGGTGCCCACCGATATGATCAATCAGATCCCATTGGTGGGTGCGGGCCATGAAGCGGCCAAAGGCTTACCACGCGTCATGCGCATTTTTGGTTCCACCACCGCCGAGACCGCCGACCTGGCGATGCGTGCCGTCTCGCACGAAACAGACGGTGTGAGTGGCAAGGTCTACGAGATCATGACTCGTCGCCGTATCTTTACCAATCTGCTCCGCGCATTCCTGCGCCGCCAGTTATAGATCCCACCGGCGGTGGGGTTCGGAAGATTTTTTTTCGCGTAGGTTGGCGGCTTTGCCGCCAACCTACGCGAAAAAATGGGTTTGGGGCGCAGCCCCAATGGGAGGCCAAATTACCGCTTGGGAGTCATCATCTTGTAGTAGTCGTCGGCCATCCGCTTGGCATCAGCAACCAACTCCTGCCAATTAAGGATCTTTACATCGGGAATCTTGCGCTGGCGCTCAATGAATACCCAACCCCAAAGCACCGCCTGCCCGATCATCACGAAGACGACGATGCCAATCATGATCCAGCCATCCATGGCTTACCTGCCTTTCGCTGATCTGGTGTTTGGCTTATGATACCGCAGGGATGCTTGATATGCAACTTGGGTTACGACCGAGCCTAGGGTATGAGTAACGTCAATTCCGATGGGGTTCGTGGAGTGAATAATTACTAACCATGGTGTAATTGCAACATCCGATTTGGCAGCCCATGGCCAAGATTATGCCCCAAAAGTGGGCATATATATGTGCAACAGTTCACGCATAATCCGCATCGGAATGCGCAATTTCGCGCATGCAATGGCACTGTTCCATGGGTGTCTGTAGCGTATACAGGCACGCAATACAGGCCCAACTTATGACGTATATGTCTGGACAGCGCCCCGTGGGAGTAGTATACTAGTCGAACATTTCAGCGTGTCAATTTTTTGACTGGTAAGACACCACTAGATCTCGGAGGAGCGCCCTATGCTCTACAAGATTGATCGCCACGCCCACGACTTGGTCTGGGTGACTATGCAAGGCCACCTGGCTATGGAGCACGCCGAGCGCTACCTCCAAGAGATTTGGCGAACCTTGAATGAGTGTCCCCGCCCAACCGATCTCTTAGTTGATGGACGTATGATGCAGGGTGCCCACACAGCGGCGCGTCAGCGTACCGAACAGGTCGTCCACCACCCCCACCTAGGCCATATTGCCTTTGTGGTCAGTTCACAACACTTGCTCCTGTTTGCCCCGTTGATGCAGATGCTGAGTGGGATCGGCATGTTTGGCGATGAGCATGCGGCGATAGACTTCCTCCATCGCACGCGGGGCGCACCATCCGTCCCTAGCGTGGGTCTACCGACGATGCCCGCCCGCGCCCAGGATGCGCACCTCTCCACACCGCCGCCGCCGCCCCAGAGCCACGGCTTGGCGGGGATGCTGGATAGTTGGAGCAACAGCCTGCGCCAGATGAACCGCAATGGGGATCGCGAGTAGAATCTACGACTTTTGCCATAGGCGCAACGCTTCAGCCAGGGGTATAATTTGCTCCTACCCTGTCTGGAGAGGAAGTTGAACCCATGCGCAAAGGATCAATGTACGCGGCTGGCTCCTATATCATCTGGGGGCTTTTGCCACTCTTTTGGCACGCGCTGAAGCATGTTTCAGCCTTGGAAATCCTCGCCCACCGTATTGTCTGGGCGCTTGTCGCCACCTTGCTGCTGACGATCTTCAGTGGGCATCTGCCCAAACTGTGGGCTGCGATGCGTAATTGGCGCATCTTGCTCACCTTTACGCTTTCGGCGGCGCTGCTCACAACCAACTGGTTCATCTATATCTGGGCGGTGAATGCCGGGTATGTGGTCGAGACCAGTTTGGGCTACTTCATCAATCCGTTGGTGAATGTGATCTTTGGGGTGCTCTTCTTGCACGAGCGGCTGCGCTTTGGCCAGATCGCGGCGGTGACGGTGGCATCGGCCGGGGTGATCTATCTGACCGTACTGTATGGGGCCTTACCCTGGATCGCGCTGGTACTGGCCGGTACGTTCGGGCTGTATGGGCTGATTCGCAAGACGGCTCCGATCAGTTCGCTCGAAGGGTTGACCCTCGAAACCCTGATCGCCTTTGTGCCCGCCTTGGGCTACCTGATCTTCTTAGAGAGCCAGGGCCATGGCGCGTTCTTGCATACAGAGATCACCACCAACCTGCTCTTCGTCACCTCTGGGGTGGTGACGGCGGTGCCGTTGCTGCTCTTTGCCTCCGGGGCACGCAAGATCACCATGGTGCTGCTAGGGATCTTGCAGTATATCGCCCCCACGCTCCAATTCATCCTGGGCATCACCTTCTTCCATGAGGCTGTGACCCCGGAACGCTTGGTGGGCTTCATCCTGATCTGGATCGCCCTCAGCATCTACACCGTCGAGGGCTTGATCGTTGGCGGACGCGCCGCACACGCCCGTGCCCGTGCTGCAAGTAGCGCCCAATAGGCCAAAATTCCCCCTTGCCCTGCGGCCCATCTAGACGCACCATGAAGGGGCAGAGCAACGCGGCTCTGCCCCTAATATATGGAGGTGTCCGATGGCGACACGAAAGCCCGAAGGCTACCTAGATGGCCAACCACTCCACCCTGAGAGCCTCATGATGGGCTACGGCTATCGCCCAGAACTCTCGCAAGGGGCGGTCAAGTGCCCGATCTTCCAGACCTCAACCTTCGTTTTTGCCAGTGCCGAGGAAGGCAAAGCCTTCTTTGAACTGGCCTACGGCCTGCGCAAGCAGCGCCCCAACGAAGAGATGGGGCTGATCTATAGTCGCTTGAATAATCCCGATCTGGAGATCCTTGAGGATCGCCTGACGATCTGGGATGATGCTGAAGCCGCCGCTGCCTTTGCCAGCGGTATGGCGGCGATCAGTACCACCATCCTGACCTTCCTGCGCCCCGGTGAGGTGGTGCTACATAGCGAGCCGGTGTATGGCGGTACCGACTATCTGCTCAAACATATTCTGCCCATGTTCGGCATTCGCTGTATCGGCTTCCCGGCCCAGGCGAGCGAGGCCGAGATTGCCGCGCTGATCAGTCGCTCGGCGGGGATGGGTAAACTGGGAATGATCTATGTCGAGACGCCCGCCAACCCGACCAACACCCTGGTAGATATTGCCGCCTGTGCGCGGTTGGCCCAAGCCCACAGCCATGAGCGACAGGTGCTGGTGGCGGTAGACAACACCTTCCTGGGGCCACTCTGGCAGCAACCGCTCAAACATGGTGCGGATCTGGTGCTCTACTCGGCAACCAAGTATATTGGCGGGCACAGCGACGTGATCGCCGGAGTCTGTCTGGGGGCTAAAGATCTGATTAGCCAGATCAAGGGCTTCCGCACCATCCTCGGCACCATGGCTGGGCCGAACACCTCGTTCCTGTTGATGCGCAGCCTCGAAACGCTCAAGTTGCGTATGACCTGCCAGATGAAGAATGCGCGCTACGTGGCCGACTTTCTGGCCGATCACCCCAAGGTGGCCAAGGTTCATTACTTGGGCCATCTGACCCCAGAGGATGCCCAGTATGAGATCTTCCACCGCCAATGTACTGCGCCGGGGGCGATGATCTCCTTTGAGATCGTCGGTGGTGAAGCCGAAGCCTTCCGCCTGCTCAACAGCCTACGCCTCATCCGCCTCGCGGTGAGCCTGGGCAGCACCGAATCCTTAGCCGAGCACCCGGCGACCATGACCCACGCCGACGTAGACCCGGAGGAGCGGATGGAGCTCGGCATCACCCCGGCAATGGTACGGATCTCGGTGGGGGTGGAACACCCAGAGGATATTATTGCCGATCTGCGCCAAGCATTGGAGCAGGTGTGAGGAAACTGGTATAATTCCTCGCATCTACCCCGGATCTTCGATGAGTGTGCAAGGGAGTCTGCATCATGCCCGCGCCTTCTGAGATGAGCAGTAGCGCCGCAGCACGCATTGCCGAGCTGGAGGCGCGGGTAGCAGCGCTAGAGAAGAGCGAAGCCGAGTTACGCATCATCGCCGAGTCATCACAGCTCTTCGTGGTGACAACGCCCGATGCTGATCGGCTGCTCCTCTCCCTTATGCGCTCAGGAGCGACCACCATCGGTGATGTGCGCTTCCAACTTGGTGATCGCTTCCAGATCCATATTCTTGCTGTGAATAACAACATTATGGCGCTCAAACAGGCAGAGCGCGAGATCCACAACCGTGACGAGTTGTTGCACATGGCCTACGATGCGGCCCAACTCGGCACGTGGCAGCGTGATCTTACTGGCCGTCCTGATCGCTTGCAGTTGGATGCCCGCGCTCGCATTCACTACGGGGTGGAGGTTGAAGATGCCCCCTTCGGGCTGATTCTGGAACACATCCACCCCGATGACCGTGCCTTGTGGTGGGAATCGGTTGCGATTACGACCGAGCCAAGTAGCGAGCGCCGCTACAGTACCGAATACCGCGTCATTCACCCGGATGGCAGCATCCACTGGTTGGCGATCCATGCACGTACCTACTTCACTGGCGAAGGGGCGGAGCGGCGCGCCGTCTTGAGTAACGGAACCAGCCAAGACATCACCGAACGCAAGCAGGAGGAGGCCGCACTGCGCGCCTCTGCCGATCAGTTGCAGAACCTGTCGCGGCGCTTGGTGGAGGCGCACGAGCGCGAACGCCGCCACATTGCCCGCGAGTTGCACGATGAGATCGGACAAGTCTTAACTGGGCTGAAACTCTCGTTAGGAGCCTCAGCCGCCGCCGCCCCACCGCCCATGCTGGCCGTGTTGAATGAAGCCAAATCTTCGCTCAACGAACTGATGGCCCGCGTGCGCGATCTCTCGCTCGATCTGCGGCCAGCCCTGCTCGATGATCTCGGTCTGTTGCCCGCACTTGGCTGGTACCTGGATCGTTACACCCCGCGCACAGGTGTGCAGGTTGAACTGCGCCATCAGGGAGTCAGTCGGCGTTTCTCACCCGAAGTCGAAACCGTTGCCTACCGTACCATTCAGGAGGCACTTACCAATGTTGCCCGTCATGCCCACACCAACCATGCCACGGTATGGCTGCTGGCCGACGCCCAGCGGCTGATGCTGCGCATTGACGATGCTGGGTGTGGGTTTGATAGCGACGTGGCAATGAGGACCCTACGCACCCAGACTACTGGTGGGTTGAGCGGCATGCAAGAGCGTATGCAGCTCATCGGTGGCCTGTTGACAATCGAGTCGGCCCAAGGCGTGGGCACTCGGATCATTGCCGAGTTGCCGCTCTGGTCAGAGGAGAGTTTGAATGACAACAATCGTGCTGGTGGATGACCATCCGATTGTTCGCGGAGGGCTGCGCGCCGCGCTCGCCGCTGAACCGGATTGGCAAGTGGTTGGAGAGGGCGATGATGGGGTTGAAGGCTTAACACTGGTCAATCAACTGCATCCCGATATTCTGGTTGTAGATCTCCAACTACCCACTATTAGCGGATTAGATGTGTTGCGCCAAGTACGGGTAACGGCACCCGCCACACGGGTGATCTTCTTTTCGATGCACTCGGAGGATGCCTACGTGCGTGAGGCGCTCGCCGCCGGGGCGGTTGGGTATGTGCTCAAGGACGCCGATGCCGTTGAGTTGATCCATGGCATTCGGGTGGCTCTGCAAGGCGGGCGCTACCTTAGCCCCACCCTGGCCGAGCGCATGATCAGTGCCTACCTGCACCAACCTAGCCCTGACCAGCATATTGACTGGGCCGAGATGTTAACCGCCCGTGAACGCCAAGTGCTCATCCTCGCCGCGCAAGGCTTGAGTAATGCCGAGATCGGCGACCGGCTGACGATCAGCCCGCGCACCGCCGAGACCCACCGCACCAACCTGTTACGTAAACTTGGCCTCAAGGGCCAAACCGACCTGATGCACTTCGCGCATGAGCGAGGTCTGCTTGAAGAATAGGTATCCCGTAGGTATTACGTATTTCTCCGTAGATCTCCCGTAGCCCCACCCGTAGGCTTAATTCAGGGAAAGACCCCAACAACTCCGCAGTTACACCCCACTACTCCGTAGAGTATGCTGAAATTGGTCAATCATCGCCAGCGGTCCAGGATTATGACAATGGCGTCGTATCCTGGGCCGTTTTCCTGAACAACCCAGAGATACAACCGGCGAAGAGGACCTCGACATGCCTTGACCTCGCGCCAATTCACCTCTGTCGGTGAGTTCCGCGCAGTCATCATACACTACGGAGGAATCGCTATGATTCTCCAACTTCCCCTTCCTAATGGTGATGTCGCCGTCTACTTCCGCCTTCCGGCTACCATCTGGGCCGACAAGGTGCAATTGGTTGGTGACTTTAATGGCTGGAGCACCCAGGCCACACCGATGCGTCTCGGTGAGAACTACTGGGAAGCCAAACTCACCCTCCATGCCGGTGAACGTTACTGCTATGCCTACCTGATTGATGAAGTAGACTGGTGTACCGATTCGCCGCCCATCGAGCGCGCCTTTGGTGCGCCGCCACCGCCCGTCACGATGTTGCCGGTTGATATTCCCCAGGCACGCAATCGGGCTATGGCACGGTAAGGTCATTCCGCAGGAAGAATCAAAATCATCATTCATTCTTCGTTATGACAACAAAACTCAACTCGATGCGCCTGTTAGAACGCCACCATATTCCCTATCTTGTTTGTACTTACACATACGATCCTGACGATCCGCCCGACGCTGCCGAGGTAGCACGGCGCATCGGACATACACCACAGGAAGTCTTTAAGACCTTAGTGGTAACAGCGGGTGGCGCAAGCCGCCCGCTCTTAATTATGCTGGCCGCAGATCGGCAACTCGATCTCAAGCGAGCGGCGGCGGCCATCGGGCAGAAGCGGCTAGAATTGATGCCGCGCCACGAGACGGAGCGCCTGACCGGGCTGAAGGTGGGAGGAATCGGGGCATTGGCACTCAGCGCCAAGCCATGGCCGAGCTATCTGGATCGTGGGGCCGAGGGCTTGACGCAGATCTTTGTCAATGCCGGACAGCGCGGGGTCATGTTGGGGTTGGCGGTTGCGGATCTTCAGCGGGTGTTAAACGCCACGTGGATTGATGCTGCTATCTAAAAGAGGTGGCTATGGCATACACCATCAAGTCGGCTGATCTTCCTACCCTGATCGCCGAGCTTACCCGGCTTCAGGGTGAATTTGAACGCCGCTTTGGGCAACTGAGTGTAAATCAACTCAACTGGAAGCCTAACCCAGAGGAGTGGAGTATTGGCTATTGCCTTGAACACATCATGGTGGCCAATCAAGGCTATGTTGAGCCGGTGAACCAGATTCTTAGTGCAACCAAAAAGACGAGCATCTGGGAGCGTGTCCCGATTCTTCCGGGAATCTTCGGGCCTATGTTGATTCGCACGCTTGAACCCGGCAGCAAGGGCTTTGTGCCTGCCCCCAAGGTCTTTTTACCGAGTATGAGTAACGTCACTGGTGATGTGTGCGAGCGCTTTCGTCGGCAAACGCAAGAGATCATCACACTGATGGAGCGGTGTCAGCGTATTGATCCTAGCCGCATCATCATCACCTCGCCCGCCTCTGCCTTCATCACCTACAGCCTACTCGATGCGTTCCGCATCATCGTGGTACATCTGCAACATCACCTGCACCAGACCTCGGCGCTGCTCGAATTAGCCGCATTTCCGAAGGAATAACAGAAACAGTGGGTTGGGGTGGTGTTTGGCGGCTGCGCCGCCAAACACCACCCCAACGCATGAGGTTTTTTACAAAATTTTCTACGGACCTAACCCTCAGAAATGCGCCGCAACTCCTCGAAAAGCTCACGTTCCCGATTACTCAGCTTGGTGGGTAAGATCGCCTGCACCTTAGCGTAGAGATCGCCATGATGATGCGAGTGCAGCACGGGCATGCCCTGGCCAGCCAGGCGGAAGGTGCGGCCATTTTGAGTGTGGGCGGGGATCGTCATGGTGATGTTCTTGCCCCCTAGGGTCGGCACCGCAGCTTGGCCGCCTAAGAGCAGGGTATACATCCCCACCTCGACCGTGACATAGAGATCGCTGCCCTTACGCTCAAACCGATTGTGCGGCAGAACGCGCACTTGGAGGATCAGATCGCCACGCGCACCACCATTCATCCCCAAGCCGCCCTCACCGGCCACCCGCACCCGCCCGCCAGTATCCGAGCCAGCCGGGATCTTGACCGTGATCGTGCGCGGGCTGCCATTGGGGGTTGAGAATTGTACGCTACGCTGGGTGCCATGGAATGCCTCTTCGAGTGTAATATCAACCTGTTGCTCAATATCCTGGCCATTCATGCGCGTATTGAAGCCCGCGCCCCCAGGCCGACCAGCACGGCGATTGCCAAAGATGGACTCAAAGAAGTCGGAGAAGTCTGCCCCGGACGCATAATCCGCCCCTGGGCCGGCTTGTTCGTAGCGCTTCCAATCGCTGCCGAAACGATCATACTTTTCGCGCTTCTCAGCGTCAGAGAGCGTCTCATACGCCTCATTGATCTGCTTAAAATGGGCCTCGGCCTGTTTATCGCCGGGGTTAATATCAGGGTGATACTTACGTGCCAGCTTGCGGTAGGCCTGCTTGATCTCTTGTTCAGTGGCGCTACGGCTGACACCAAGGATCTGGTAGTAGTCTTTCATAGCCGGGTGGCGTTCCTTCCTCATAGATCGCTCTGCTTTTAGCATCTATTGTAGACTCTACTCTATTATTGTCAAAACTTGGGGCTGCACAGCCAGGGCATGTGCAAAGTCTTTGGGGCTGCGACCCAAGCCCCATTTTTGTGGTGTTTTGGCGGCTTTGCCGCCCCCGAACCCCCGCCAAGAGGGGTAACTCACAACAAAAAACCGACGCAAGCGTGGCGTCGGCCTGGGGATGCAGCTATGCCCAGTTCGGTCTATGCAATTTGATACTCCCAGGCACTTGAGCGACGGTAGGCGGCGTAGGTGGAGAGGTCGCGGATCAGGCGCTGAAGCAGATCGCGCTCAATGGGGTCATCATAGCCAGCGATCAGGCGTTTGATTGGTTCGTGGTTTTCGGGCTGGGGTGCGTAACGATAGCGCAGATCACCTTTAGAACTTACCGACCGGCCCATCACACCATCTTCTACCAGTTCGTCAAGGGCTTGGGCCACACTCCAAATATCGCGGCAAACACGGTTGGCGATCTCGTGGGCCGTTCCATCCATACGTGCGTTCTCGTGAAACATCAACAACAGATGGAGTTTAACGGGGGTATCTATCGCCTTTTCTAAGAGACGCTGAATGACGGGGTCAATCATTGACCATTCCTCCTTCCATACCGTTACATCGTTGAAGACACGCCGAAGCATGGGTGCCACCTGCTAACAGACCAGAATGCGAGTAGAATGTTTGGGCAGTGGCTCCTGCAAACATGGGAGGAGCAGTGGAGAGGGCGTGAACCACGCTTGATGAAATGTTTGTCACAAGCATCTGTAATTATACACGAGCACTACGATGTATGCTAGGGATCTTTTCTCGTACCTCGCAGCGCCTTTGTTAAGAATCGTTTACCTACGCGGAACGAGTATAATAGGTCTACACGATAGCTGTGTGGAGACACCATCCAGCCGTTACTACTCCACACAAGGAGGATTATAATGGCAAAACTGAAAGTTGCCATCTTAGGTGCCACCGGCACAGTCGGCCAGCGTTTTATCCAACTCCTCGACGGTCATCCTTGGTTTGAAGTTGCTGCACTCACAGGCAGTGAGCGCACTGCTGGGCAAACCTACGCCGAGGCGAGCCGTTGGGTTCTCGATACGCCGATGCCCGCTGCCGTGCGTGATATGCGGATTATGTCGGAAGATGCGGCACTCGACACCCCACTCGTCTTTTCGGCACTGCCGAGCAAGACCGCAGGCGTGATCGAGGCGCGTTTGGCCACCGCCGGGCATATTGTCTGCTCGAATGCCAGTGATTATCGGATGGATGCGGATGTGCCGCTGCTCATCCCTGAAGTCAACCCAGAGCATCTGGAGATGATCGCGGTGCAACGCAAGCAGCGCGGCTGGAGCGGCGCGATTGTCACCAACCCCAACTGTACCGCAACCGCCCCAACCATGGTGCTGCGCCCGCTCCTCAATGCGTTCGGGGTTGAGAAGGTGCTGCTGGTAAGTATGCAAGCGTTGTCAGGCGCGGGCTATCCAGGGGTGCCTTCGTATGATGCCACTGAGAACGTGATCCCCTATATCGGCGGGGAAGAGCCGAAGGTGGAAGAGGAACCACAGAAGATGTTGGGGGACCTCGTAGATGGTCGCGTCGTACCGGCCAACTTTACCATCTCGGCGCATTGTAACCGCGTGCCTGTGCTTGAGGGTCATCTCGTCTGCCTCTCGATTGGCTTGCAGCGCAAGGCCAGTCTGGAGGAGGTGCTGGCGGCATTGAGCAACTTCCGCGCCTTACCCCAGGAGTTGCAGTTGCCCAGCGCCCCGCCGCAGGCGATTGTGCTGCGCGAGGAGCCGGATCGGCCCCAGCCCCGCCGCGACCGCATGACCGGCGCGGGGATGGCCGCTGTTGTCGGGCGTGTGCGCCCCTGTGCGCTCCTCGACTATAAACTCGTGACGCTGGGCCACAATACGATCCGTGGCGCAGCCGGTGGCTCAATCCTCAATGCTGAGTTGATGTATGCGCAGGGGATGTTGCAGAGCTAGTGCTTGCTCCCTCACCTCAGGTGGGGGCTTTGCAAAAGAGCTTGTTGGGGTGTTTTGGCAGCAAAGCTGCCAAAACACCCCAACAAGCAAGGTTTTTAGGAAGAACCCTATGAAAACCATTGCCGACCTGACTTCCGACCGTGTCTACTACCGCGATCTGGAGCCATGCGACCCGGAGTTGCCAGGATTGAATGCCCTACGGCACCAACTCGGCATCCCCGCCGGTAAACTGCCGCGTAAACGCGAGGCGGAATATGCCCGCGTGGCGCTGGCGTTGGCCCAAGCTGCCCAGGCTCAACGTGATGGCGATCCACTCACCGCGCTCCTTGTGATCGGGGATACCGAGAATGATCGCTTGTTGGCCGAGTTCTTGAATAGGCTACCCGGTGCGCCTGCGGCCTACGGATTCATCGGCATGGATCGCCCCGTCGCCCCAGAGGTTTTGGAGTGGCACGGTTCGATTGCCAGTGCGACCCGCTGGTCGTTGCTGCACCCATGGGCGAGCGATCTTGAACAACGCGGGCTGGATTGGTCGCGCACGGCCCTGCTCATTGATATTGACAAGACCCTGCTGGGGCCGCGTGGGCGTGGTGATGGGGCAATTGATGATGCACGAGCAGAGGGAGCGCTGGCCGTCGCCGAGGAGTTTTTGGGAACGAATATGAATGTCCCGCTCTTCCGACGTGCGTATGCCGATCTCTGCCACCAAGAGTGGCACCATTTTACCCTCGACAACCAAGATTATGTCACCTCGACCGCACTGCTGATCGCCAGTGGCGTCTTGGAATATGAGCAACTCGATACAGATGTGGCCAATGGCAAGATTATGAGTTTTGCGCATCTGCTCGATCTTGTCACGTCGAACGTCCCAGCCAGCCTCGCAGCGCTCTACAGCGATCTGCGCACACGAGTAGCAGCGGGAGATCCGACGCCCTTCAAGCAGTTCCGGCGCGCCGAGTTTGTGGCGACGATCAATCGTATGGCCGATGGGCGGCTGTGTCTATGCAGCGATCTCTTCGATCTGGCTGAAGACCTGCGCCTCAAGGGTGCGCTGTGCCTCGCTACTTCGGACAAGCCCGCCGAGTCGGCGCTGCCCACCCCAGAACAGGCCGCCGCAGGTATCTTGCCGCTACACCGCACCCCGGCGCGGATGATCTGATGCCAAAACCAGAACACATCCACCCGGCTGATGTGCGTGGGTTGAGCCAACTGGTGATTGATGCCACCCTAGGCATCACCAATCTGGTTGAAGCGCTGCACAGTACCATTTTGCGCATTCCAGCCCCCTTGGGGCAGATCGCGGATCGCCCGACCAGCGGCATCACCGGCTTGGTGTACACAAGTATTCGGATGATAACGGGGCTGGTCGGGGGAAGCCTGGATCTGGCATTAGCGCCGCTGGTGCAGATTCTACGCACCCGCGAGTCATCGCCGGAGCGCGACGCAGCCCTAGCGATCATTAACGGGGTGGTGGGGGACTACCTTCAGCAACAGGGGAATCCGCTCGCCCTGCCGATGAGCCTCTGGATTGACGGGCAGATGGTTGATCTTCAGGCGCTTGATCAACTTGCCCAGCAAAGTAGCAAGATCCTGGTGATCATTCATGGGCTATGTCTGAATGAACAACACTGGGGCCAACCTGATGATTATGGGCAACGACTGATTGATCTGGGCTATACGCCGGTCTATGTGCGCTATAACACCGGGCTGCACATCTCGACCAACGGGCGCACCTTCGCCGAAACATTGGCCGCACTGAGTGCGGCATGGCCCCAACCAATCAGCGAGATGGTGATCTTGGCACACAGTATGGGCGGCTTAGTGACGCGCAGCGCCTGCGAGATCGCTATTGATGAGCAGCATGCATGGTTCCAACTGCTGCGCCGCATCATCTTCCTAGGCAGCCCGCACCATGGTTCGCCATGGGAACGGATAGGCAACTGGGTTGATATGCTGCTGCGCAGCAGCCCCTACAGCGCCGCCTTTGCGCGGCTAGGTCAGATCCGCAGTGCGGGCATCACTGATTTGCGCTACGGCACCCTGCGCGATGCGGAGTGGGATGCTACAGATCGCTTTGCCCCCACGGGTGATCCGCGCCAGCCGCTACCCTTCCCAGCGCACGTGGCCTGTTACCTTGTGGCCAGCCGCAGCGGTGGCATGGAAGCCGAGTGGTGGGGTGATGGCCTCGTGCCAGTAGCCAGTGCGCTCGGTCGCCATAGCGACCCGCGCTACGATCTGGAGTCCCAGGCTGCCGGGGTGTGGGTTGGCGAGCAGATCAATCATATCGAACTGCTCAACCACGAAGCGATCTACGCCCAGATACGGGCGTGGATGGAAGAGCCGCCTAAAGGGGTATAGGGCGCATCACGATGCGCCCCTACGCATCCAGCGCTTGCAGATGGCGATACTTGCCCGCAAAGTAGAGCAACGGCGCACCCGGATCATCTGCCCGCCAGATCGCCTCCACCTGGGCCAGAACGATGACATGATCGCCGCCATCGAGCACCTGCTGGGTGACACACGAGATCGCCGCCATACACTCACTGAGGCGCTGCGTCGAAGCCAGCGGCGTAAAGGCGGGGTGCAGATCGGGATCGGGACGCCCGGCGAAATGGCGCGAAATCGGCTCCTGATCGCCGCGCAGGATGCTCACCCCAAAGCGGCCCGCCGCAGTGATGGTGGCCAGCATGTGGGCACGGCGATCAATACATACCAGCAGCAGCAACGGATCGAGCGAGACTGACGTGACCGAATTGGCCGTCATGCCGCGAATCTCACCCGCATGTTCAGCACTGATAATCGTAATGCCAGTGGCAAAGAGTCCTATCGTATCGCGGAAGGTGCGGCCATCAAGTTGCATAGATTCCTCAATTGGCATGGGAGTCAGAAAAGGCAGTAAGGGAGATCGTGTCAGCATCACCCTGCGGGCAATCCTTACCCTTGGGGCAAGCCCAGAAAGCACTACAACGCTTCCACGCCTCATGGCGCGGTGTGGGCAGCAGTGGCGTAGCAGCGATCATGATCTGGCTTGCCACTGGTACCGCGAGGGAGACGTGCTGTCCGGCAATGGCAAGCAGCACCGAGCCATCCCCACCCACCGCGAGAACCTCGACATGGCTACCCTGGCTCAAGCCTTGGGCTTGGAGGAAGGTCGCACTCATCGCGGGGATATTGAGCGCCACAATCTGGCCCTGTGTCCCGGCGACACAGTTGGTGAGGGGTTGTGGCGGCGCGGTTACGGGTTCAGATTGCTCCGAATAGGGGCAGCGCAAAGGTACGGGGCGCTCCAGAAAGGACTTGAGAGCCACAACCAAGCGCTCCGAGGTGATATGTTCTAACTGGCAGGCTAACTGATCGGCCTCATCGGGTTCAATTCCCAGGTTCTCGACGAGAAAGACCACCCACAACCGCCGCCGCGAAAGAATCTCCTGCGCTTGTTCCTCACCGCTCTCCGTCAGCGTCACCCCTTTGTAGGGCTGATAGGCCATTAAGCCCCGCTCACTCAGCTTATGGCACATCTCATTCGCTGAGACTTGCGTAACCCCCAGTTTGTTGGCTAAGAGGGAGACAGCCACTGGTTGATCCGGCGCACCGCGTAGGAGTGCCGTCATCACCAGGTACATCTCGATACTTTCACTCATGAACCCCACCCCATTCTGGCTTACTCTGCTCTTTCAGCATACGTTGCTCAGGCGGCGCTGTCAACAGTTTTGGTGTTGGTTTGGCGGCTTCGCCGCCAAACCAACACCAAAAAAGATCTTCGGGGGCGGCGGCGCAGCCCCCGAACCCCCACCGGCAGGGCATGGGCAAAGTCTTTGGGGCTACGCCCCAATCCCCATCGGAGGTGACGTTGCCACGTTCTCTATCATCGTGTATACTAACAAGATATAAGGTTAACCAAAACAATATATAAAGGAAACCTAAATATGCTCCGTCAAGTTCTCGATGCCTTTGAACGCAGCCAAGGGCCAGTCTCGCTTGATGAATTGAGCCGACAGTTGGGGATTGAGCGCAGTGCCTTGGATGGCATGATTGACTTTTGGGTGCGCAAGGGGCGATTGGTTGAGAGTGGGGGCCAGATGGTCTGTGCCAGTGCGGGATCAAGCTGCACATGCAGTAGCTATCCGGGCGGGTGTGTCTTTAACAGTGCGGCACCCCGGCGCATCAGCGTCAGCAAGGAGTGACGGGTGCCACCTGATGCGTGGCACCCATCAGCCTCACTATGATTACGCCTTGAGTAGCGGCAGCGCATCCTGCTCAACCCACTCCGGCAGATCAGTGGGAGCATAGCGGCGACGCACCACACCGTTACGATCAATCAGGAACTTGGTGAAGTTCCACTTGATCGCATGGCTGCCCAGAAAACCGGGCTGCTGATCCTTCAAATAGACATAGAGCGGGTGGGTATCGGGACCATTCACGTCAACCTTGCTAAAAATCGGGAAGGTGACGCCATAGTTGAGCGAACAGAACTCGCGGATCTCCTCGGCGCTGCCGGGTTCCTGGTTGGCAAACTGGTTGCACGGGAAACCGAGGATAACGAGGCCCGCATCCTTGTGGCGCTGATAGACCGCTTCTAACCCGGCATATTGTGGGGAGAACCCGCACTTACTGGCGACATTCACCACCACCACGACCTTCCCCTGATAGGCGGACATTGGCTGCTCAGTGCCATTGAGCAACGTCGCACTGTAGTCGTAGAAACTCATTGTGGGCTATACCTCTTCATACATTCACTATGCTACGCAGTATGTAGTATGCCCCAGGTTGGGGATGCATGGCAAGGTGGTAAGCTGTGGTGGAGTCCAATGATGTTGCTACCCCAGCGGCAAGATCCGCGCTACCAGAAACTTGAGGTAGCGCCCCTCCGGGAAGGCCGCAGGCACCGGGTGATCGCATGGCTGCCCAGCCTCATGGATGATCTGGATGCGGCGCTGGGTGGTGGCGGCGACCTCGGCGAGCATGGCGCGGAAGGCTTCGGGGCCAATTTGGCTGGTGCAACTCGCTGTTACCAGTAACCCGCCCGGCTCGATACAGCGGATGGCGAGCGCGTTGAGCCGCGTGTAGGCGCGCTGCGCCGCGTGGGCGCTGCCCTTGGCACGCGCAAAACTGGGCGGATCAAGAATGAGCAGATCGAAGCGGCGCTCGCTCTTCACATAGCCATCGAGAAGCGCAAAGCAATCCTCGGTCACAAACTGATGGCGCTGGGCGGGGAGCTGATTGAGCGCCACATTCTGCGCCGCAGCCTCGGCCAAGCCGCGCCCAATATCGGCACTGATCACCTCGGCGGCCCCGCCGCGCAGCGCATAGAGCGAGAAGCCGCCGGTGTAGGCGAAGCAGTTGAGGACGCGCCGCCCCGCCGCCAACGACTCAACCATGCGCCGGTTCTCGCGCTGATCGAGGAAGAGGCCGGTCTTTTGGCCATGCCAGAGATCAGCGTGGAAGAAGAGGCCATGTTCCTGCACCACCAGATCACGCGGGGGTAACTCGCCCCACACGCTACGCAGACTCGCAGATCGTGGCTCCGCGCCCTCCTCTTCACCCTGAGAACGGGGATGCCATGCCACCCCACGCAGATCGTGGTCGCAACTGCGCATCGCTGCCGCCACCTGTGGCACAATCGCCGCCACACTCTCGGCATAGGTGTGGATGACGGCATAATCACCATAGCGATCCGCAACCAGCCCCGGCAGTGCATCGCCCTCACCATAGATCCAGCGGTAGGCGTTGGTGGGAAGGGTAGTATCGCGCAGCGCTGCCCGCAACTCCCAGGCTTCCCAAACTCGCTCGGCGAACCAATCGGCGTCGGGGAGGACGTGGCGGCTGAAGATACGCACCGCAATCGGGCTGGTGGCGTCCCACAGGCCGTAGGCGCTCCAACTGCCACAGCGCACCCGCACCCACTGGCCAGAGCGTATGCGTTCAGTAGCGGCAATATGGTTGCGGTAGATCCAGGGGTGGCCCTGTTGCAAGCGCGGGCGGAGGCTGGGATCAATCGTGATTTCGGGAAGATTTGGCATGGTTGGATTCTATTTTTTCGCTCATATTGGCGGCTGCGCCGCCAATATGAGCGAAAAAAGTTCTTTGGGGCGGCTGCACCGCCCCCACACCCCGGCTATACCGTCGAACCGCTAGCAACCACTTTGCCGGCCGCGAACGCCGACTCTGCGGTGCGCGGGCGCACGATCACATTGCGCCCGATACAGGTACCGTTGGGGATCTGGGCCTGCAAGCCGACCAGGGTGAGGCCGGTGTTGAGGCGTTCGGGGGCTTCGTGGTTGGGCGTATTATCGGTTCCATCGCCGACTAAAGCCCCGACTCCAACCCGTACATCCTCGTCAACGATGCAGCGATCCACCACCGCATCGGGGCCGATCCAGGCATCCCCGAAGATGACCGAGTCGCGCACGGTGGCACCGGGGGAGACGTAGACGCCGGGGGAGAGGATGGAGCGAACGACGTTCCCATAGACCTGACAACCGTCGCTGAGGAGGCTATTTTCGATGCGCGCACTACTACCGATCTGGACACCGGGGCGGTCGGCACTGGTGGTATGGATCGTCCACTCCGCATCATACAGATCGAGGGCCGGAGTTTCGGCCAGGAGGGCCATATTGGCCTCGTAGAACGCCTGGAGCGTGCCCACATCGGCCCAGTAACCCTGGAAGTTGTAGGCGTAGGCCCGCGCATGCCCGATGATGCGCGGCAGAATGTGCCGCCCAAAGTCGGCATCATTGCTATTGGTGAGCAGATCGAGCAGATACTGCTTGCGGAAGACATAGATGCCCATCGAGGCCAAACTGGAGTTTGAGCGCCGTGGCTTCTCAACAAAGCGGTCAATCAGGCCATCGCTGCCCACCGAGACAATCCCATAACGATGCACATCATGGGGGCTAACGCTGCGCACCGCCATGGTCACATCGGCATGATGCTCCTCGTGGAACTGCAAGAGCGGGGTATAGTCCATCTTATAGATGTGATCCCCGGCCAGCAGCAGCACCGCATCGGCCACCTGTTCTTCGACAAAATCGCGGTTATAGCGTACCGCATCGGCAGTGCCGCGCTGCCAGCCGCCGCCATCGGGGGTGGGCGAGGGATGCAAGAGGCGCAGCCCCCCCTGGGCACGGTCGAGATCCCAGGGTCGCCCGACGCCCAAGTGGGCGTGGAGCGAACGCGGGCGGTACTGGGTCAACACACCGACATTATGGATGCCGGAGTTGATACAGTTGGAGAGGGTGAAGTCAATAATCTTGAACTTCCCACCGAATGGCACCGCCGCCTCGGTCCGCTCTGCGGTCAGGATGGAGAGCGCGGGCGAATCGCCACCGGCCAGAATCAATGCAAGTGTTCGCAGCATGGCACACCTTCTAGATCGTCTCGCCGGAAGCGACATTCCCACCCGGAAAATCCTCAGTATCGCGGTCGGCATTGATGACCACATTCCGCCCGACACTGATCCCTGGAGGGATGTGGGCCGCCTTGCCCACCACACTGATCCCGGTCGTGATCTTATCTGGTTCGAGGCGATTGGGCACATTGAGATCATCACCACACCCAACCCGCGCCCCGGCCCCGATCACCACCTCTTTATCAACGATCACCTTGTCGAGCACCGCACCTGGCCCGATCCAGGTATCGTTCATCACCACGCTGTCGCGCACCACCGCCCCCGGCGAGACATACACCCCCGGCGAGAGGACGGAGTGCTCGACGGTGCCACGGATAGTGCAGCCGTTACAGATGATGGATTGGGTAACTTTGGCCTGCGGGCCGATCTTGGCTGGTGGGCGCTCTTCACTACGGGTGCGAATACGCCACTCATGATCGAAGAGATCGAAGTTGAGTTGGGGATCGAGCAGTTGCATGCTGGTCTCCCAGTAGGACTGGATCGTCCCAACATCAACCCAGTAGCCACTGAAGCGGTGGGCAAAGACGCGATCCTCGGCCACCATGGCCGGAATCACGTTCTTACCGAAATCAATACGCGGCTTATCATCGCTGCCTTCGGAGAGGCGCTTAATGAGCGCATCGGCATTGAAGACATAGATGCCCATCGAGGCCAGCGGCCCCTTGTCACGCGCTTTGGGCTTCTCGGTAAACTCAATAATCCGATCCGTCTCATCCGTGGTCATAATCCCGAAGCGATCCGTCTCATCCAGTGGCACCTCCATCACCCCCACCGTCAGGTCAGAACGGTTCCGTATGTGGGTAGCGACGATGTCGTTGTAATCCATCTTATAGATGTGATCACCAGAGAGGATCAGCACCAGATCGGCGCGCCGCTCGCGGATAAAGTTCAGGTTCTGATAGATCGCATCGGAAGTACCCCGATACCAGGACTCATCGTTCCGGCCCTGGTAGGGCTGTAGCAGCCGCAAGCCACCGCGTGAGCGATCAAGATCCCATGGCTTGCCAATCCCGATGTGCTCATTGAGCGAATGGGGGCGATACTGAGTCAAGACCGCGACATCAAAGATGCCAGAGTTGACACAGTTGGAGAGGGTGAAGTCAATAATGCGGAACTTTCCGGCAAAGGGCACCGATGGCTTTGCACGTTTCTCGGAGAGCACGCTGAGGCGTGTTCCCTCACCACCGGCCATAATCATCGCGACAATGCGCATAACGCTCCTCTGTCTCTAGCTGAAGACCAAAGGCGTAGCCCGATTGTACCCGCAAACAGGGGGATGCGCAAAGCTAATCCATCCTAACCGCACATTTTTTGTGGTATACTCTCGCCAGGAAGCAATACGCGATGATCAAGGACCAAAACGTGTCGCAGCAGAAGCGCCGTCGTCAGCGTCGTCCCCAGCCAGCCACCCGCCCTGGCTAGTCGCGCTTGCCCACCGGAAGGTTCCCAAGCCAGCTTTGCCAGAGCGCAAGCTGGCTTCTTTTGTGCGATTTTTTCGACCTGGTTCTGGATAATGACAGGAGAGTAGGAACATGGCAAAGGGCGATGTCAAGAAGGCTGTACTGGCCTATTCGGGTGGTCTGGATACGTCGGTGATCGTGCCTTGGCTGCGCGAGAATTATGGGTGTGAGGTCATCTGCTTCTGTGCCGATCTGGGCCAGGCGGAGGAACTGGAGGGGCTGGAGGAGAAGGCGCTTGCCTCTGGGGCCAGCAAGCTGATCGTGCGCGATCTGCGTGAAGAGTTTATGCGCGACTATATTCTGCCCACGTTGCAAGCCGGGGCGATCTATGAGCGCAAGTACCTGCTCGGCACCTCGTTTGCGCGCCCGATCATCGCCCGCCACCAGGTACTCATCGCCGAGGAGGAAGGGGCTGATGCGGTGTGCCACGGCGCTACCGGCAAGGGGAACGATCAGGTGCGCTTTGAACTGACCTTCTTCGCCCTCAATCCGCGCCTCAAGATCATCGCCCCCTGGCGTGAGTGGTCAATCAAGAGCCGCCAGGATGCCCTCGATTATGCCGCCGAGTATAACGTGCCCGTCACGGCCACTGCCGAGAAGATCTATAGCCGCGACCGCAATCTGTGGCACCTGAGCCACGAGGGTGGTATCCTCGAAGATCCCTGGAATGAGCCGGAAGAGGACATGTTCCAGATCTCGGTCAGCCCGGAGAATGCCCCGGATACCCCCGAAGAGTTGACGATCACCTTCGTCAAGGGCGTGCCTACGGCGGTGAATGGCCAGGAACTGGGCCTCGTACCGCTCATGGACGAACTGAACCGCATTGGTGGCAAGCATGGCATCGGGCGCATTGATCTGGTTGAGAACCGCCTGGTGGGCATGAAGAGCCACGGCGTCTATGAGACCCCCGGCGGGACGCTGCTCTACATCGCGCACCGCGAGCTAGAGAGCATCGTGCTGGATAAGGAGACGATGCGGGCCAAGGATCGCATCGCCATTGACTATGCCGATCTGGTCTATAACGGGCGCTGGTTCACCCCCATCCGTGAGCACTATGATGCCTTTGTGCGCTCGACTCAGGAGAACATGACCGGCGAAGTGCGCTTCAAGCTCTACAAGGGCAATGCGATTGTGATCGGGCGGCGCTCGCCCTTCTCGCTCTACCGCGAGGATTTGGCCACCTTCGGCCCCGATATGGTCTACAATCAGAAGGATGCCGAGGCGTTCATTCGCCTCTATGGGTTGAGCATGAAGGTGCAGGCATTTTTGAAGTAAGCCCTGTTTTTTGGTGGTATTGGGCGGCTTTGCCGCCCAATACCACCAAAATAAAGAAATATCAAACCCTATGACCCATCTCTATCTCATCCGGCACGGCGAGGCGGTGACGAATGTCAAACCGATCATCCCTGGGATGATCGGTGACATCGGCCTGACCGAACTTGGCCGCAAGCAGGCCGAGCGGCTGCGGGATCGCCTCATACGCACCCGCGAGATTATTCCCGATGTGTTGATCGCTAGTACGATGCCCCGCGCTCGTGAGACCGCCGAGATCATCCAGCCTGCATTCGGTCTGCCGATCATCTTCGATGATGAGGTGCAAGAGATGCGTATGGGTGATGCTGATGGTATGACCACCAATGAGGCGTGGGAGAAGTTCGGGCATCCCGATTTCGATACCTACCCGCTGCGCCCGATTGCGCCCAATGGGGATAGTTGGGGCACCTTCTCGCTACGCGTCGGTCAATCGCTTACCCGTATCACCGAGGAGCATGCGGGTAAGACGATTGTCATCGTTTGCCACGGCGGGGTGATTGATACTGCGTTCATCCACTTCTTCCGTATGCCCAGTATGGTGCTGCCGCCCACCGATTTCCATACCCGCAACACCAGCATTACCCATTGGGAATATGTCAACCGCCGCCGTCGTGGCCTCTGGCGGCTGAATGTCTATAACGATACTGAACACCTCCACGGTATCGAGGCCAAAGAGGCGGTGCGCTGGGAAGATCCGCCTCCAGCAAATTTGCGATCAAGCGAGTCCTAACCTATGACGATCACTTTTGTAGAAGATGGCCACCCGGCTTCTCCGGCTGGGTGGGCGGCGGCAACGGCGGCGTGCGGGATTAAGTATCGTAACCGCGATGATCTCGCACTAGTGGTGAGTGAGCGTGCCTGTAGCGCGGCGGCGATCTTTACCACCAATGTGGTCAAGGCGGCCCCGGTGCGCTACGATATGGCATTGATGCAGCGCAGTGCCAACAGTCTGCGGGCGGTGGTGATCAATGCGGGCAATGCCAATGCCTGCACTGGCCCCGATGGTGATGCGGCGGCACTGGCGATGGTGCGCGCCACCGAAGCGGCGCTCGGTCTGCCCGAAGACTCGGTCTTTGTGATGTCCACTGGAACCATCGGCGTGCCGGTGCCGGTGGAGAAGATCCTGAACGGAATCAGCGCGGCGGCGCAGGGGCTGGATGCGGGCAATGGCCCGGCAGCGGCGCGGGCGATCATGACCACCGACACGAAGCCCAAGTACTGCGCGGTGCAGGTGGCGTTGCCCTCCGGCAGCAGCATCACCCTGGGGGGGATGAGCAAGGGCGCGGGGATGATCCATCCCAATATGGCCACGCTGCTGGCCACGATCACCACCGATGCGGCGGTGACGCCCGCGTGCCTCGATGCGGCGCTGCGGCGTGCTGCGGAACTCAGCTTTAATAGCATCAGCATTGATGGTGACACGAGCACCAACGATACGCTGCTGGTCATGGCCAATGGGGCTGCGGGCAACCCGGAGATCAGTGACCTCAGTAGCCCCGATGGGGCCGCCTTCTTGGCCGGGTTGACCGCGATCTGTCAGCATCTGGCCCAGGCGGTGGTGCGCGATGGCGAAGGAGCGACCCGCTTTGTCACCATCACCGTGCGCGGGGCCACCAGCAATGCCGATGCGAAACTGGCCGCGATGACGATTGCCAAGAGTCCACTCGTCAAGACCGCGCTCTATGGTGCCGATCCCAACTGGGGTCGGGTCTTGTGTGCGATTGGCTACTCCGGGGCGACGGTTGACCCCAACCGGGTGCTGCTCTCCTTCGGGGGGATGCGCGTCTTGGAGGCCGGGTTGCCACTGCCCTTCGATGAGCGCGCCGCCAGCGATCTGCTCGATGTGGCCGAGATTGCGATTGATGCCGATCTGGGCCTGGGCGATGGCGAAGCGACGGTGTGGACGTGCGATTTTTCCTTGGATTATGTGCGTATCAATGCGGAATACCGCACCTAATAGGGTTGCTACACCATGGAGCATAAACTTTGGGGCGGGCGCTTTAGTGCCCCCACTGCGGCAGAAATGTCGCTCTATAACGATTCATTCCGCTTTGATGTGCGCCTGGCTGCCTGTGATATTAGTGGCAGCATCGCCTGGGCGAGTGCGCTGGCCGAGGCGGGTTTGATCACGAGTGACGAGCAGGAACAGTTGGTGCAGGGGCTAGAGTTGGTGCGGCGCGAATTTGCCGATGGGCGCTTCGAGGCCAAGCCGAGTGATGAGGACATCCATACCGCTGTCGAGCGTCGCCTGGGTGAACTGGTAGGTGAAGTGGCGCTCAAGCTGCATACCGGGCGCTCGCGCAACGATCAGGTGGCCACCGATATGCGCCTCTTTGCGATTGGGGCCGCCCGCCTGATTGACGAGCGCCTCATGGGGTTGCAGGTGGCACTGCTCGATCAGGCGGAACGCCACACCGCCACGGTCATGCCCGGTTATACCCATCTGCAACGCGCCCAGCCGATCACCTTTGGCCACTGGTGCCTGGCCTTTGTAGAGATGATCGAGCGCGACCGCCAGCGCATCGCCGACGCCACCGCCCGTGCCCGTACTCTGCCGCTCGGCGCGGGAGCATTGGCAGGCAACTCGTTAGGGGTGGAGCGCGAACGGCTCACCGAACTGCTCGATGAGTTCGATGCCGTGGCGGGCAACTCGCTCGATGCCGTCTCAGACCGCGACTTTGTCGCCGAGTTGCTCTTCAGCTTCGCGCTGACCGGCATTCACCTGAGCCGCCTGGCCGAAGATCTGGTGCTGTATAGCAGTGCCGAGTTTGGCTTTGTCGAACTAGCCGACGCCTACAGTACCGGCTCTAGCCTCATGCCGCAGAAGAAGAATCCCGATAGTATGGAGTTGCTGCGCGGCAAGAGCGGGCGACTGATCGGTAACTTGGTGGGCCTGCTCACCACCCTGAAGGGGCTGCCCACCACCTACAACAAGGATCTGCAAGAGGACAAAGAGCCATTCTTTGACAGCCTCGACACGCTCGATCTGGGCCTGCGCGTGGCCGCCGCCGTCGTGCAGACGATGGAGGCCAACCCGGAGCGCATGCGAGCCGCCCTCGATGACGCCATGCTGGCCACCGACCTCGCCGATGAGTTGGTGCGCCTGGGGGTGCCCTTCCGCGAAGCGCACGCCAAGGCGGGGCGCTTGGTACGGCGCAGCATCGAACTTGGCAAACCGCTGCGCGACCTACCACTCAGCGAATACCAGACAGTCCAAGCCAACTTCGATGAGCGCGTCTACGCGATCTTCGACTTCAGCCGCAGCGTCAGCCGCAAAGAGAGCCTCGGTGGCACCGCACCCCAGCGAGTCGCCGAACAATGCGCCCGCTGGCGCGATCTGCTTACCAACTAACGAAAGTTACCGCTATGACCCCACTGACCCCGCTCTACAACCCACCTATCTCCCTCCCCAAGTTGCATGTGCGGCCCAACGCCGAGTTGCTGGTGCGGCGTGCCCACGTCCGTGATGTCCCGCGTCTCTATGAGATCATCAACTACTATGCGGCGCGTGGCGACATGCTGCCTAAGACGATGGATCAACTCTACAGCCGCGTGCGTTCACTGAACGTCGCAGTTGCCGATGGGGAGGTGGTGGGGTGTGCGGGGTTGCACATCACCTGGGCTGATCTGGCCGAGGTGGTGAGTGTGGCGGTACACCCGGATGTGCAGGGCAAGGGGTTAGGACGGCATCTGGTGGAACCGCTGATTGAAGAAGCCCGCGAACTGGGCATCCCAACCATCTTCGCGCTCACGCTCCAGGTGGGCTTCTTCAGCCACATGGGCTTCCGCGAGATCCCCAAAATTCACCTCCCACACAAGATCTGGCAAGATTGCAAGACCTGCTTTAAGCAGGAGTTGTGTGATGAGATTGCGATGATTCGGGAGGTGGGGTAACGGTGGCGCGGTGGCTGAGCTTGTCGAAGCCACCATGCCGCTGCCTTCGACAAGCTCAGGCAGCAGGGCATGGGCAAAG
>NZ_GL501404.1:212535-284250 GCF_000152145.1 Oscillochloris trichoides DG-6 | reverse complement strand
CTGGGGAACGATGTGCTGAGGACTTGGCCCATGCCCTGGCTCAGGCAGCGGTGGCGGTGGCGGTGGCTGAGCTTGTCGAAGCCGAGCCTGTCGAATCCACATGGGCTTATGCTACAATCCATGTGAGGGTTGACTCCTCAACGTATCCAACGGGTTGATGTCGAAGTGATACGAGCAACTTCTTGCCCACGTTGAACGGGCTAGTATGGGTACCTACAAAGAGGTAGCAATCGAAATGACCACGTTGAGCACAAACACTATTTCAACGGCATCCCCACTTGATATTCAGCGCATCGTAGAAATTTGTCGTCACTATGGGGTTGCTATGGTTGGATTATTTGGCTCGCAGGCGCGTGGTACAGCCAATGCCCAGAGTGACATTGACCTCTTGGTGCGCTTTGCCGCTCCAACGAGTTTACTGAAGGCAATTGCACTCGAACAAGAACTCGAAACGGCACTAGGCCGCCATGTCGATCTCCTCACCGAAGCTGCGCTCAACCCATATCTGCGGGCGAATATCATCTCTGACCTACGAGTACTGTATGAAGCCATCTGATACGATCTACTTGCGTCATATCTTGGACGCATTGACGACAATTGAACGCTACATCACCGATGTAGATGAAGAGACTTTTTTTCGTGAGAGCCTGATCCAGGATGGGGTCATCCGTCAGATGATGATTATTGGCGAGGCAGTCAAACAACTTACGCCAGCAACTCGCCAACAAGCACCGCATATTACTTGGTCGGCCATTGCCGGTATGCGCGACAAACTCATTCACCATTATTTTGGTATTGATCTCAGTCAGGTCTGGCTGACGACAAAGGATGATCTGCCCATGCTTAAGATTGCTGTAACGACAATACTTGCAAAGCGATAGCGTTATTCGCATCGCCCCAACCGTAGGGGCGCATCGTGATGCGCCCGCGCCCATGTCCTCCAACCATATCGCCGCATCCCGTGGGCGCGTCACGACGCGCCCCTACGCCCCATTGGGTGTGTCGGCACATCCCAACCTTCCTCCCTCTGCGTTCCTCGGCGTCCTCGGCGGTAAAATATGCGTAGGGGCGCATCGTGATGCGCCCCATCCGTGCGCCCCTCTGCGTTCCTCCACTAACCGTCCTTGTTGCCCCCACCCCAACCCGCCCCCGCTGGGGGCGGGAGCCGGATTCCTCCCCCCAACGGGGAGAAACCCGAACGCTACTCCCACCCCAACCACCAGAAACTCTTGACACCCGTAAGGATTCAGGAATGCAGAAATCAGGATTCAGAAGCAAGAAATCAGGACGCATGTGCGAGCGGAGGGGCCACCACCACCCGAAAACCGTAGCCGAGGTTCCCGAAGTCGGGAAGAACCCCGTCGCGCGCCCCGCAGCGAACATCTGTTTCACTACTGTAATACGAGCCTCCCCGTAGCGGCACTGACACTGGCGTAGCCAGCCAATCAATAGTTATAAATCCTTTTGCAAGAGCATGCGCCGCTTGAGGATACTTGTTGTAGTCGCTACTACACCACTCCCAGACCGTCCCGACCATATCCAGTGCCCCACAGGCTGCCGCACCCGCCGGGCAGGTAGCGACATCGGGCGCACCTTCCTCCCATTTCCGATTAAACACCGCCAGCTTTGCCGTTGGCTCCTGCTCACCCCAGGGGTAGGAGAATCGCTGGCCGCGTGGCCCATAGGCCGCTGCCACCTCCCACTCGGCCTCGGTCGGGAGGCGCAGGGTATAGCCCGCAGGGAGATCGAAGCGTAGCTCTTCGGCTAACCACGCACCGCACGCCGCCGCTTCATACCAAGTGATGCCCTGGAGTGCCTGCTCGGCTCGGCTGTTAAACGAGCCTTCTTGCCAGCGATAGGGCTGCTCAATCTTTCGTTTAGTACGCCACGCCCAGCCGATGGGCGTCCACCAGCGCCGGGTGTGGTAGCCGCCAGCGCGCAGAAACTGGGCGTACTGGGCGACCGTAAAGGGTACCCGCGCCACCCAAAAGGCATTGAGGCGCAGGTTGGCTGCCGGATCTTTCGGCTCCCAGCCACCAATACGATACGTGCCGGGGCGCACGTAGCACCAGTAGCCGTTCGGCGCACCAAAGTGCTGATTGCGCTGGCCCAGTTCGGCGCGCCACTCAGCGGGTGTCAGCGGGATGCGCAAGCGGCCAGGGGATGATGCAGGTGCATTCTCCCCCTCATCATCCGCCACGAAGGAGCGCAGCACAGCCGTAGCAGCCAGCAACACCCCACCGCTAACCGCACCCCCAAACAGGCCCGCAGCAACCAGGTGGATGAAGGCGGGCGGAGACGCGCCACCATCGGCTTGGTACTCCTGGAAGGCCACCGCAAGCGCCGTGCGCCCCTCCTCCGTCTCGGTCAGATCGGTCAGCAACCGCGCACACCCCTCGGCATAGACCGGGTCGCGCAGCTTGAGGGCAAGCTGAAGTTGTGCCTTGCGCTGCGCATCCGCGTCCAGGATCATACTACGGCGCACATACGGGACAGCCTCACTGAGAACCAATGCCGACAGTTTGGGTGAACCCAAACGACTCAGGGCGTGTTCGCTGCGCAGGGTATAGAGCATCAATTTTGTCGTGGCCAATGGCAGCAACAACCACGCCACCAAGCTCCGCCGGAAGGCATCATCGTCCTGCGCCTGCTCCAGATCGGCCAACGGGTCCCACACCATCGCGGCCCGCGCCATCGCAAGGCGCAACGTATCCATCGGGAGGCCATGGGTCAGTGGCGGGTCAGAGTCGCATAGCGCACGGGCACGCTCGGTGGCCGCTAAGTGGCGCAGGAGGGTCAGGTAATCCTCCAGGCGACGACGCTGCTCAGGCGTATGGTAGTGGTTGATGGTGGTCACATGCGCACTCGCCCCATCCCCAATCGCCACGCCCGTGCTGCCGATGATATTCCCCACCTGGATCGTATGCACTGCCCCAGGTGCTGGAGGACGTGGATTCTCCATCGCTGGTGGCTCGGCATCATCTGGGAGATCGGCAACCGCCACCCCCTGCTCGCGCAGGTAGGCTGTGATGCGTCGAATCTCCGCACGCGCCGCCGCAATGTCGGTGATGATACCCGGCGGGGTGTGTGCGCTGCCCAACTGCGCCTGTTGCGCCAAAAGCACGGCGAGGCGCTGGCGGTGGGTGGCAAGGAGGTGCTGCTGCTGCGCGATTACGTCCATGTCCATCGTACACCTCACCATGTTGGAGTAATGGGCAAAAGTATAGCATAGCGCAGCATCCCGTCGTTGGCTTCGGCAAGCTCAGCCAACGGTGCGCTGCCGGTGGCTGAGCCTGTCGAAGCTGAGCTTGTCGAAGCAGGGCGATTGCATCTTCACTTCCGTGGGCGTAAACGCCTCGGCTATGCCTTGCAAAGGCCACCTGCGTGGCCTGTTCAGCCCGCGTAGGCGGGCTTTGCATCATGTAGCCCGCCCGTTTACGGGCTGGGGAACGATGGGCTGAGGGCTTTGCCCATGCCTTGGCTCAGGCAGCGGCGCACTGGCGGTGACGGTGGCCGAGCCTGTCGAAGCCGAGCTTAACGTGGAAACGGCTGCCTTACGGCAGCCGTTGGGGATGGTTTGGAGAGCAACAGCGAGGATTGTGAGTGTGGGAAGGATCTCTGGTGTGCCTGTTGCGATCAACGCCAGAGGTTATGTGAAGAGTATAACAAGTATTGCTGCCGCTGACATCGGTCAAAAGTCGGATCTCTAGCGACTTCTACAGGGCGCAAGCGGTGTGGTACAATGCAAACAGCATCCCTCTCGCCCAGATGTTCGCCACACGCGCCTATGTTGCTAGAGCTTCAGATCCGTGATTTTGCGATCATTGACCGCCTGCATCTGCGTCTCGAAGCGGGCTTTAATGTCCTGACGGGTGAGACGGGCGCAGGCAAGTCTATCATTATTGATGCCTTGGGTACGCTGCGTGGTGAGCGTACCGATGTGAGTCTGGTGCGCGCTGGATGTAGCCGGGCGCGTATTGAGGGTATCTTTAGCCTTGAGGATAGCCCGCACCTCATCCCGGTGTTGCAAGAGTATGGTGTCTATGATGAGGATGATGGGCAGATCATTCTGGCACGTGAAATCAGTGCCGAGAGTGGGCGCAGTGTGGCGCGCATCAATGGCCGCGCCGTCTCGACGAGTGTGCTGCGCGAGGTGGGCGGGCAACTGATAGATATTCACGGACAGCACGAGGGGCTGTCGCTCTTTAACCCGCGCACCCACCTAGAGATGCTCGACCGCTTCGGTGAGTTGTTGCCGCTGCGCCAGCAGGTGGCGGAAGTCGTGGTGCGCTTGCGGCGCGTGCGCGAAGAGTTGATCGATCTGCGCCGCAGTGAGGCCCGCCGCCAGGAGCGGATCGAGGAACTGCACTTTCTGATCGAGGATGTGGCGGCGGCGAAACTGCGCCCGTCCGAGGAAGAGGATCTGCTGCGCGAACGGGCGGTGGTGCAGAATGCGGCGCGTATTACCGGCTTGGCCAACGAAGCCTATAGCAGCCTCTATGAAGGCCGCGAGGGTGGCCGTAGCCCCGTGCGCCCAGTCGTGGCGGCAACCGCCCAGATTGCGGCCGCGCTTGATGAGTTGGCGCGCCTCGATCCGAGTGTGGCTGCGCTGGCGAGTCAGGCCAATGATCTGCACTACCAAGCCGAAGATCTGGCCGCAGCGTTGCGCTCTTATCGGTTGAGCCTCGATTTTGAGGCGGATCGGATTGATCAGATTGAGGATCGCCTGACGGTGCTGCGCGATCTGCAACGCAAGTATGGCGGCGATATTGCTCAGTTGATCGAGCGCGCTGAACGCGCCGAGGCCGAGATTGAACGCCTCACCCATAGTTCTGAACATATTGCCCAGCTTGAAGCCCAAGAGGCGCACCAATTGGCCCAACTGACGCGGCTGGCCCGCGAACTCTCGGCGCAGCGGCGCAGCGTGGGTGATCAGCTCGCCACGCAGATCGAGGGGGCCATGGGCGATCTGGCCATGCCCAATGTGCGCTTTGCCGTCCAGATGACCCAGAGTGTCGATCCCCACGGCGTGCCCATGCCCGATGCGGCTGCGGTTGGCTTCGATAAGACCGGCATTGATCAGGTGGAGTTTCTGATCTCGCCGAACCCTGGTGAGCCGCTCAAGCCGCTGGCACGTATCGCATCGGGAGGTGAGAGTGCGCGTCTGCTGCTCGCGCTCAAGTCTATCCTCTCGCGGGTTGATGAGGTGCCGACGCTGATCTTTGATGAGATTGATGTCGGCGTGGGTGGCCGCGCTGGTCAGGTGGTGGGTCAGAAGTTGTGGGCCATCACCGAGAAGCATCAGGTCATCTGTATCTCGCACTTGCCACAAGTGGCCGCCTTTGCCGATGCGCACTACCACATCAGGAAAGAGTTTCGTAGTGATCGCACCCATACCTCCGTACACCTGCTGAGTGTTGAGGAGCGCATTGAGGAGTTGGCCGCAATGCTCGATGGTGTGCCGAGTGCGCATAGCCGCGCCAATGCGCACGAGATTTTGGAACGGGCCGAGCGCTGGAAGAGGGGTTAGGCGCGTATGCCGCACGAAAGTACCCTAAGCCGCTGGTGTGCGCGGATCATTGAGGCATGTTGGTTACTGGCACTGACGCTAGTGCCGATCTATTTTAATCTCTTTAGTGCGCGCCATTTTGAGCCGGATAAGGCCATGGCGCTACGTGCATTGGTGGTCATCGCGGCAACCTTGGGCCTCATACGCGGCCTAGAGAATCTGCGCCCGATCACCTTCGATGTGGGGCTGTGGCAGCGTCTACGCGCCATCCCGCTGGCCGTACCGACTCTCGTCTATACGCTGGTCTTTCTGATCACCACCGCTACCTCGGTCGTTCCAGCCACCAGTTTCTGGGGTTCGTACCAGCGGCTGCAAGGTACCTACACCAACCTCACCTATATCCTGCTGGGCCTGCTGATGGTCGTGACCATACGTAGCCGTGCCCAGATCGAACGCATCATCACCATCAGCCTGATCGCCGGAGTCACGACGGCGGCCTACGGGGTGATTCAGCACCTGCAACTCGATCCGCTGCCCTGGAAGGGTGATGTGATCACGCGGGTGGCCTCGACACTGGGCAACTCGATCTTTGTCGCTGCCTACCTGATCATGCTGGTGCCGTTGGCGCTCTACCGCATGGTCGTGGCCTGGAGTGGTGCGCGGAGCGCTGCCCCTAGCCCGCAGCCTCGTAACGACTGGCTGCGCGCTCTTGCGCAGGGGCTGATCATCCTGAGTGGGATGCTGCTACTCCTCGCGGTGATCAAGTTTGGGGCAGCGGTGCGCACGGTGGATTTCCGCTATTGGTGGTTCTTCCCGGCGGCGGTGATGAGTGCCAGCGCCCTCTGGTGGTCTATCACCCTTGGCTCGGAACGCCGCCTACCCCTGTGGCCCGCCTTCGCTATGCTGGCGCTGCTGATGCTCTTTAGTAGCCAGTTTGCGCTCACGGCCACGACCGGGATTCAGGTGGCGTCGAATGCCGATGACGCCCCCCATGCCTACGATTGGGCGGCGTGGCTGCTTGGCAGTGTCGTGAGTGGCGGGGTTGGCTTGGGGCTGGGGCGCTGGTTGCCCGTGCGTAGCGATCCGCCCTCGCGCCTGAGTCTGGGCATCACGGCGGTGGTGAGTGGTGGGGCGGCGCTGCTCATGATAACGACGCTGGTACTCAGCCAGAGCCGAGGCCCGTTTTTGGGCTTCGGGGCGAGCATGTTCCTCTTCTGCTCACTCCTACTCTGGGCGGCTCTGCGCCACGCCCGCAACCAACAGCAGGTGCGCCGCGCCGCTCGGCTGCGCACGCTGCTCTTTGCCTGGGTCGGCGCGGCACTACTAGCCGCCACCTTCCTGATCAGCTTCAACCTCTCCGACGCCCCGTTCTTCAACCAACTGCGCAGCGTGCCCTACCTGGGGCGCATGGGGCAACTGTTGGAGATCGAGAGCGGTACCGGGCTGGTGCGGCGGCTGATCTGGCTGGGTGATGCCCACGGGGGTGGTGCGGTGGGGATGGTGCGTGCCGATCCGTGGCACGCACTGGTGGGCTGGGGGCCAGAGAGCATGTTTGTGGCCTTCAATCCCTTCTTTCCACCCTCGTTAGCCAATGTCGAGGCGCGTGGGGCTTCGCCGGATCGCTCGCACATGGCCTATCTGGATGAACTGGTCACCAAGGGCATGATCGGATTGGTCAGTTACCTCTTCCTGATCATCAGTTTTATCGCCCTGGCGCTACGCCTGATGCAGCGTAGCCCAAGCTGGCCGCAGCAGGTCTTCTTCATTGCCATGCTCAGTATGGTGGCCGCGCATCTGGTTGAAGGTGGCTTTGGCATCCCCATCGTCGCCACGCTGATGCTGCTGTGGGTGGCGCTGGCGCTCACGCTGGTGAGCGGGGCGCTGGAGGGGCACTATTCGTTACAGTTGGCTGCGCCTGTAGCCGACGAACCCGAAGCCAAGCGGCGCAACCCCACCAAGGGGCGCAGCAGGCCGTCAGTGCGAGCGCAGCGCGCCAAGCAATCCCCGGCGCTCTATGCCGGGCTGCTCCTCGTAGCCCTCTGGTTTACCTGGAGCAGCAATCTGGCCCCGGTCTATGCCGACATGCGCTACCAAGCCGCGCAGGGGGTGAGCGAGCAGGCCGGGAGCGACATCAATCGGCTGGTGGTGGCGATGGACGATTACCTGGCCACGATCCGCAGTAGCCCGAATGAGGATTTTTACTACCTGGGCTTGGCGCGTAACCTGATGACAATGGCGGGGGTGATGTATGCACGTGGCGTGCCGCTGGGGACAGCCGATCCGCAGGCTAACATGGCCGATCTGCTCCACCTAGATAATGACGACGCCCTGGTAGGCTTTATCCAGCGCAGCACCAGCCTGGGCATGCTCAGTTATGCCGAAGCGGTGTTGCAACGCGCCTACCAACTGAACCCGCTCAACAAGGATCATGCCGCCAACCTGGGCCGCCTGAATAGCTACTGGTACAACCTGAGCAACGATCCGCAGCGGCTCCAGCAGGCGCTCGAATGGTACGATCAGGTGGCGCGTCTGGCTCCTAACGATGTCACGCTGATCAACGAACGCGCCGGGGCAATGATCGATCTGGGCCGCGCCTACCAGGAGAGTGGCGAGGCGAGTCAGGCGGAGCTCTGGTACACCCAGGCGGACGAGTTGCTCATCCACTCATCCGAGCTTGATCCGCGCTACGCCGACACGGCCATGCGCCAAGGCGATCTGGCCCAGTTGCGCGGTGATCGCGCAGCGGCGACCAGTTTCTACGAACGCGGGATCGAACTTGCGCCCGTGATGGCCAGCCAGAATGTAGACCGCCTCGCCGAGCGCCTCGATCATGATCCGGCGCTACTCACCCGCCTACACACAGCCTTCCTGGCGGCTGCCGAGCGGTATGCGGCGCGGCTGGAGCGTAACGTGGATGATGCGACTCTGCGCAGCCAGACCGCCCGGCTCTACGCGGTGGCCGGGTTGCTTGCCGCTTATGCCGGGGCAAGTGAGGCGGCTCTAGCCCCCTACCAGCAGGCAGTGAGTCTGCAACCCACGAGTGCAGAATATAGCCAAAACTACACCCTGATTCTGAGCGATACCCAGCACTACCAAGAGGCACTCGCTGAAGCCAATCGTATGCTGATCGTCTTGCAGGGCAGTGGACGGAGTAACGAGATCGCCAATGTCGAGCAGTTGATCAAGGCGATCAATAACGTTGCACGGTAGCGGCTTCATACCGAATGGCTTGTCATTCCGAGCGCAGCGAGGAATCCCGTCCGGGACGCTTCGCTACGCTCAGCGTGACACTCGATATGCAGCCACTGCCCGTTGCACAGCATTAAAGAGGAGAAACATAGATGGCATGGGTAATTCTGTTTATTGCGGGCCTACTCGAAATGGCATGGGCACTGTTGCTCAAACAATCTGAGGGCTTTACGCGCCCCGGCCCAACTGTTGGCTTCATTATTTGCCTATTTCTGAGTATGTTTTTACTCGCCCAAGCGCTCAAAACGCTGCCGGTCGGATCAGCCTATGCGGTTTGGACAGGTATTGGGGCTGCGGGCACCGCTATTGTGGGGATGATCTGGCTCGGCGAATCACGCGATGTGGTAAAACTCGTATCGCTGGTGATGCTGATCGCAGGGATCATCGGGTTGCGCATCACCAGTACGGAGTAGGAGCGATGCCTGCGTCCTATTATGCCCCGGTTTTTGATCGCAGAGGACGCAGAGGAAGAACCAGATGTCGTACCCAACCCTCTGCGCCCCTCTGCGTCCTCTGCGGTTGATAGGGTTCCCTCAAAACTGATACTCTTCCGTCGGTGGCGGTTGCGGATCGGGCGTCCGCGCTGGCGGTGGCATCTCGGTGGGTAACTCCGGCGGCACTGTCGGCAGTTCCGGGGTGGCCGTAGGCGGCTCCGGGGTGGCCGTAGGCGGCTCCGGGGTGGCCGTGGGTAGCTCCGGGGTCGCCGTGGGTGGCTCCGGGGTCGCCGTGGGTGGCTCCGGGGTAGGCCAGATCGGCACCAGTGGTGCGGGCGTATTCGTGGGGGTAAGCGTTGGCGTCGCCGTAGGTGGAAGCGTCGGTGCAGGCGTGAGCGTTGCAGTTGGAGTCAGCGATGGCCTCAACGTCGGGGACACGGTTGGCGTCTGGGTTGGCGGCGGCGTTGTCGCTACCAACGTGGGCGTCAAGGTAGGCGTTGCGGTTGCAGTAACCAGCACCGGCAGCGAAGGCTGGGGTGATGGTGCTGTTTCTTGGCCAAAGAAGCCATTACTGCGTAACAGATTTATTCCTGCAACACTATAGATAATAAAAATAGATGCCAACAAGACTAATAAACCGACATAGATCATCCGATCACGTGCCGAAAGCGCTGCGAACCAACCGCGCAGACTCGGCGAGGGAGAAGCGAGATCTAGGGCTGCTGCACCGGCACTGAGTGACGGCGTTGAAGGCAATCCTGAGCCCGTGTATAATGGACACCTGACATGACCTGCCGAGAGACAATAGCGCGCCTGATACTCCACCGATGCTGATGGAATATCCTGGGCTTGCCCCGATGCGTAGCAACGGTGCTCAGGTGTGGGTGAAGCAAAGCGGATCGCCTGGTTCTGCTTCAGGCCGAGATATGGACAATGGCCTGATGGTTCGAGCATAGGTTCGCAGCTCCTGCATAGTGGCGGTCAGAACGTATTATAGGCTTCGCTTCTGTGAGCGTCAAAGCGTAACAACTACTGGGATCAAGATTATATGCGGATTGTGCTTCTCTCAGACATCCATTCCAATCTGGTAGCCCTTGAGGCGGTGATAGATGCAGCCGGCTCGTTTGATGCGTTGTGGTGCATTGGCGACACAATTGGCTATGGACCACGCCCCAATGAGTGTGTCGAATTGATGCGCAAACACGCCCAGATTGCGATCACGGGCAATCACGATTTGGCATGTCTGGGGCGAATCGATCTACGCGATTTTAATCCCGATGCACGTAAAGCCAACCTCTGGAATGGAAAGCAACTGACCCCTGAAAATCGGGCCTGGTTAGAGCCACTCCCGCCCAGCTTTCACGTAGATAAGCAGTTTCTCTTAGCCCATGGTAGCCCGCGTGAACCAGTCTGGGAGTACTTGCTGATGCCCGAACAGGCCGCCGCAAACTTCGAGTACTTCCCGAACCAAGTGTGTGTCATCGGTCACTCGCACATCCAACTGGGCTTCCGCATGCGCCATGGCAGCGAACATGCCGAACGCTTCCTGCCAGAGCCAGGTGAAACTATCGAACTACATCGATCAACGCGCTATTTCATCAATCCTGGCAGTGTTGGCCAACCACGCGATCAAGATCCGCGTGCGGCGTTTGCCGTCTTCGATACGGCGCATAATAGCATCCGCTTCCATCGCGTCACCTATGATGTGGCCAAAACACAACACCAAATGCAAGAAGCCGGATTGCCCTATGATCTGATCCATCGTCTGAAATTCGGACGATAGTAGAAGGATTCTTGTTGTGGCGCGATCTTCCTCGATGGGGCTGCATACAACGCCCCGTCTACCTATACCAGTGAGCATCACCGTCGGGGTTCTGCTACTCATCAGCCTTGGGATGACGGTTCCGTTTGATCCGAGTTGGTGGCAAGTCTGTGTCCTGGGCATTGTGCAGGGGCTAACCGAGTTTCTTCCGATCTCATCCACTGCCCACCTGCTGCTCGTCGGCGATCTGATCGGCTTTGAGGGCAGTATCGGTGGTACCTTCGAGATCGCGATCCAACTTGGCACCGTCATCGCGGTGCTCGGCTTCTACATCCAAGATCTCTTCGGGCAATTCCAAGCCATCCTAGGGGCCAAGAGTGCCGAGGCCAAAGCAGCCGCGCAACGGCTCTGGATTGCGGTGGTGATCGCCTTTGTGCCCGCTGCCGCCGTGGGGTTGATCTTCCGCAAGCAGATTAAATACTACCTGTACGATAGCCCATCAATGATAGCGGGCGCATTGATCGTCGGTGGGATCATCTTCCTGCTGATCGAGTTACTCCCCCACCGCCCCGCCCGCACCAGCGAGCTAGGGAAGATCAGTTGGCGGCAGGCGCTTGGCGTCGGGGTGGCCCAAATCTTCGCCCTGGTACCCGGTACATCACGTTCTGGCTCCTCGATTGTGGGCGGCTTGTTGGCCGGGCTAGATCGGCGTACCGCTACCGCCTTCTCCTTCTACCTCTCGATACCTACGCTGGGCGCAGCAACGATCTTTGATCTGCTGGGGAGTCTCGATCAGATCCACGCCGCTGATTGGGGGCGTCTCTTCCTCGGCTCAGTCGTGGCGATGATCGTCGGGTGGCTCAGTATTGGCTGGCTGTTGCGCTACGTCGCCCGCAACAACTTCGTCGCCTTCGGCATCTATCGGATTATCGCGGGACTGCTCATCCTCGCCCTTGTGATGATCGGGTACCTATAAGATGCGTGCGCTGACGCAGCCTTCACACCAACGTGCGTGGCTACGTCAGCAGTGGTCGGCGCTCTTTGCAGCTACCCTGCTGCTCTTTTTGTGTGTCCAACCCATCCTGTGCATCATCCACTGCACCGCCGACGCGCATCTCTCACCAGCCGAGATTCAGGTTAGCCAGCGCAGCTTCTTCCTCTGCTCCTTGGCCCAAACAGAACCTGAAGCCCCGCATCTCAGTCACATCCCGCTGCCCGCCTTCTGGCCCAGCCTCCCGGCGATTCTGCCCGCGATCATCTTCGTGCTGCTGGCCTTGATGCTGATCCGCATGCCAGCGCCGCAAAGCCTCGTTTCGCTACGCTGGTCGCCGCCACTGCCGCCGCCACGGTAATTCCGTAGGGGCGCGTCGCGACGCGCCCCTACGTCCGCACAAGGTAGCACCGGCTTCCAGCCGGTCACGATGCGCCGCAGACCGGCTGGAAGCCGGTGCTACCTTCGCGCTTAACCGAACGCCAATGAGGCTTCGCCATACCTATCTAAGTAAAGGAACCAACACCTATGCGTAAGCATATTGCCCTGTTGGCGCTGATCAGCGCCATGTTCATCCTCGCCGCCTGTGGTGCCAGCACCACCAGCACCACCAGCCCGACCAGTACGCCGACGACCGTTGCGATCAGTCCATCAACGATGACCCTGACGATTAGTGATCCCTGGGTGCGCGCCGCAGCGATGACCGGCGCAGCCATGGCGGGCGATATGGCCACCCCGATGGCCGAGACCACTCCAATGGCCATGGAGGGTACTCCGATGGCCGAGACGACTCCAATGGCTATGGATGGGCACACGGCTCCCAGCGGTGGCACCAGTGCCGCCTACATGATGATTACCAATAGCAGCAGCACCCCTGATGTCCTTCTGCGCGCCGAGAGTGCGGTGGCCGATACGGTCGAGTTGCACACCATGGTGATGGAGGGCGATGTGATGAAGATGGCTCCTGTGGAGAAGATTGACATCCCCGCTAATGGTGCAGTGGAACTCAAGAAGGGTGGGCTGCATGTGATGTTGATCGGGCTGCGCCAGGATCTGAACGAAGGCGATATGGTGCTGATCACGCTCACCTTCCAGAATGCGGGCACGATCCAGGTCGAGGCCCCGGTGCGCATGCCGCCCGCGCAGTAAATAGCCCCTGCCGTATGGCCCTCACCCCCCTAGCCCCCCTCGCCCGTTCGCTGCGCGAACAGGCGAGGGGGGGATACGCTTCGGGATACCTGAGCATGTGCCCCCCTCTCCTGTGGCCGTAGGTCACGGGAGAGGGGCTGGGGGTGAGGGCCATCACTACAAGCCATGGCTTTGTGGCCAACACATAAAGGAGCCACCGATGCCCCTACGCACCCTCGTGCCCCTGATACTGCTGCTCTTGCTCACTGCCTGTGGCACGAGCAGCGCCCTCGTGGCCACTCCCATCCCCACCAGCGAGCCGGTACTGACCCCAGAGGTGCCGCAGGCCGGAGCGGAGATTAGCCCGCCACGTGAACTCACCGACTTTACCCTGCCGAGTAGCCGTGGTGGCACGCCACTCAGCCTGAGTGATCTGCGCGGCAAGCCGCTGCTCATCTACTTTGGCTACACCTTCTGCCCCGATGTCTGCCCGACCACGCTGGTGGAGTTTATCGGCGTGAAGCAGGATCTTGCTGCCCAAGCCGATGCCTTCAATGTGCTGATGGTGAGTGTTGACCCCGAACGCGATACGCCAGAGGTGTTGGAACGCTACTTGAAGGTGTATGATCCCAGTTTTATTGGGATGAGTGGCGATGTCGAGATTCTTAAACAGATCGGCCCGGAGTATGGGCTATTCTACCAGCGCCATGCTGTTGAAGGCAGTGCCTCCGCATATCTGGTTGATCATAGCGCCTCGGCCTATTTGCTGGATCGCCAAGGGCGGTTGCGCTTCATCTACCGCTATGGAACACCGCATAACGTGATGAGCGCCGATCTCCAGCGCCTGATTGCCGAGCAGGAGTGACCTATGCAACTCTGGCTGGCACGCTTCGGTCTGGTTTGGCTCTGTATGTTGGGTTTGGTGGGATGTGGTGGGGTGGCCTTGCCACCCCTCCCCGCCGATATGGTGCGTGACCAGCGCATAAGCGAGGGGATCACCTTTACCTTCGATCATACGAATAATCCTCGGATCAACTATGCCCAGCAACTGCGCCTGACGCTGCGCGATGCCAATGGGCAGCCCGTGGAGGCCAAGAGTGTCTATTTTGACCTCGGTATGGACATGATCTGCCTGAGTGGCAGTAAGCCGGTGGCCGAGCCGCTTGGTCAGGGCAGTTATGAAGTGACGACGGTGTATGTAATGGCGGGGAATTGGCGGATCATTGCCGTCGCAGATGTGGGAGATCGGGAGGTGGCGGCGATCTTTCCGTTGGTGGTGGGTGAGTAACACCGTTGCACCAAACCTTGCATAATCGGTGTAAAATTACAGCTATTCGTTTGCACCGCTCGTTGCGGTGCTTTACCACAAAGGGGAACCTGTATGCGACACCGTCTGATGCTGGTGTTCGTGCTCATGCTGGCAGCGTTGCTGTCCGCATGTGGCGGCGCACCGGCTGCGCCGACGAGCGCACCGACAAATGCTCCGGCTTCTGAGCCGACCACGGCGACCACGACCGAGGCGACCACCGAGGCCACCACCGAGGCCACCACCGAGGCCACCACTGAGGCTACCGCCGAGGCCACCACCGAGGCTACCACTGAGGCCACGACCACTAGTGGCACGCTGCCCGATCTGGGTGGACGCCAGGTGACGGTTGCGGTCGAGAATGCCTACCCGCCCTTCAATTATGTCAACCCGAATACCGGCCAGGGCGAGGGCTGGGACTACGATGCCTGGAACGAGATCTGCCGCCTGCTCAACTGCGTGCCGGTCTACCAGGAGGCTTCGTGGGAGGGGATCATCCAGGCGGTGGCCAACAAGCAGTATGACGCGGCTGCCGATGGCATTACCATCACCCCGGAGCGGGCCGAGCAAGTGGCCTTCTCCGATGGCTACATCCAGGTGACGCAGCGCCTCATGGCGCGGGTGGGCGAGACCCGTTTCACCAACATGGACGAGTTTATCGCCAATGCCGAACTGCGTCTGGGCACCCAGACCGGCACCACCAACTATGAGACGGCGGTGAAGTTGCTGCCTGAGGCGCGTATTCAGGCGTTCGAGCAGTTCCCCTTCGCCGTTGCCGCGCTGATCAATGGCGATGTTGATGGCGTCCTGATGGACGAGACGGCTGGCCAGGGCTACATCGGCACCAACGCCGAGCAGATCGTCCTGATTGGTGATCCGATCTCCAGCGATGCGCTGGGCTTCATCTTCCCCAAGGATAGCGATCTGGTTGCGCCGGTCAACCAGGCTCTGGCGGAGATGCGGGCCAGTGGCAAGCTGGACGAGTTGGCGCAGAAGTACTTCAGCGCCGAGTTCAAACTGCCAGGGAACGAGTAGCGTAGGTTGAGTTTGACCGCAGAGTACGGGGAGGAGCGCAGAGGTTTTTTTCTCTGCGTTCCTCTGCGTTCCTCTGCGGTACAACCATGAAGTGGAGCCACGATGGCCGTCGACCATGACCACCTGATCACCCCGAAACGGGATTTCGCCGGCCGCAGTAACCTCGTCCATCTCCCCTGGTGGTTCGTCATCATCCTGGGGATCATCGCCTTTATGGCGTTTCGGATCATGACCGATCCGCTCCATCAGGGCATCTTCAACACCATCCTCCAGGGTCTCGGTACGACCCTCTATGTCACCGCTGTCTCATTTATCTTTGCACTCATCTTCGGTCTCTTTCTAGGCTTGGGGCGGGTGGCCTCTAATCCGATCATCCGCAATCTGACCATCACCTACATCGAGTTTATCCGTGGCGTACCGATGCTGGTGTTGATCTTCACCATCTCGTTTGCGGTGGTGCCGCTCTTTGCGGAGAGTTTTGGGTTAGCCAATAATGCCATCTCCCTCACGACACGCGCCATTATCGCGCTGGTATTGATCTACGGAGCCTATATTGCCGAGATCTTCCGCGCTGGAATCGAGTCGATCAGCCGGGGCCAGAGCGAGGCCGCCCGTTCGTTGGGGATGTCCCGTGCCCAGGCGATGTTCTATGTCATTCTGCCCCAGGCGGTACGCAATGTGATGCCCGCCCTCGGTAATGACCTGATTGCGCTGCTCAAAGACACCTCGCTCGTCTCAGTCTTGGGGGTGCGCGAAATGACCCAGGTGGCGCGGCTCTCGGTGAGTACCAGTTTCCGTTATGAAGAGACCTACTTTATTTTGACGCTCTTCTACCTGAGTATGACGCTGGTGCTCTCGCTGATTCTGCAATGGCTACAGCGCCGCGTGGGCGCAAGGGGATAGACGATGAGCACACAAGTAGCTGGGCCAATGATCCGCATTGATGGCGTCTCGAAATACTATGGTGCCTTCTGCGCCCTGGATAATGTCAGCCTCGATGTTCAGGCCGGTGAGGTGCTGATGATCGTCGGCCCTTCAGGGTCGGGCAAATCCACCCTGCTGCGCTGCATCAATCACCTTGAGGTACCCAACGCAGGCCAGATCGTCGTAGATGGGATTACGGTCAACAATAACGAGGCCCACATCAATGCGGTGCGCGCCGAGGTGGGGATGGTCTTTCAACGCTTTGAGCTATTCCCCCACTTGACCGTGCTGGATAACATCTGTCTGGCACAGCAAAAAGTGCGTAAGCGCTCGCGCCAGGAGAGTGAGCAGATCGCCTGGAAACTCTTGGAGAAGGTGGGTATTCCCGAACAGGCACGCAAATTCCCGACCCAGCTTTCGGGCGGCCAGCAGCAGCGCGTGGCGATTGCGCGTTCATTGGCGATGCAGCCCAAGGTGATGCTGTTTGATGAACCGACATCGGCACTCGATCCAGAGATGATCAAAGAGGTGCTGGATGTCATGCTCGATCTGGCCCGCGAAGGCATGACAATGGTAGTCGTCTCGCACGAGATGGGCTTTGCCCGTAACGCCGCGCACCAGGTCGTGTTTATGGATCAGGGGCGGATCATCGAGCAGGGGCCACCCAATCAGGTCTTCACGCAGCCTAACCACGAGCGCACGAAGCTCTTTTTGTCGCGGATTTTGCATTAACTCGTCTGGTAGAGGTACCCCGCCCACCCCGGCGTGGCGCTCTGGCTGCCATCATCGCGCAGTAGCATACCGGCATGGCCGGGCCACTGGGCCACGTGTTCCAAACCCGCATCTCCAAGGATAAAGATCAACTTCGCGGCCACCTCGGCAGCCTGGGCGGAGGGAGCCACGGCTGTCGCGGTAAGCGCGTTGCTCTGCGCCGGTCGCCCGCTGCGCGGATCAATAATGTGGTGCTGCCAACCCTCCGCCGTCTGCCAGCGGCGATAGTCGCGCCCAGAAGTGGCGACGCCCCCCGCACTAAGACTCAGCATCCCCAGGGCAGTGCCGGGGTTAAACGGATCATCAACCCCGATCAGCCAGGGGTGGCCACTGGCCATGGGGCCACTCACAGCAATATCGCCCCCAGCATCCACCAGAGTTGGCCCGTAGGCGGCGAGGCGCTGCACGGTTTGATCAGCAGCCCAGCCCTTAGCAATGCCGCTCAGGTCAATCTGCACCCCTTCGGGCAGGCGGACAGCACGTAGCGAGGCTTCGACCTCGATCTGCCGCCAGTCAGGGGCAGGAGTGATGCGGATAGGCGCAGCCGACATCTGCGGGCCAGCAGCAAAGTCGCGGGTGTAGCCAACGGCATGCAGGGCATGCAGAATTGTCGGCACCACCACTCCGGCGCTGCGCTGGGCCGCCTCCAGGGCTGCCTGTAGGACACTCCAGAGCGTCTCGCTCAGTGGCACCCAGAATCCTGCGTCGGCGTTGAGCAGCGTAATTTCACTATCTGAACGGAAACGACTGAGCACTGCTTCCCAATCGGCGAACCACTCCGGCACATGCTGGAGGGCGCTGGCGGCGGCTTCATCGTCATTATCTATCAGGGCCAGCATCTGGCAGCCCATGGCGCGAAATTCAATGCGTTGCATAGGATATATGTGGGTTTCTATTAAGGACACGCTTACGGTATCATAGCAGGCTTTGCTAAGAAAAACCTTAAAGACCTTGACACACCGCCGTCAGATCGGTACGCTATACCCTACCCACTCTGTGTAGTTGCTCGGAGGATCAACGATGATCGAGACCGTGCCCGACTCTTCGCCGCGTAGCCCACGTAGCAACCCGATCCGTTCGCGTGCCGATTGGGAAGCACAGCGGATGCATGCCTTGGGTAGCCCTGATCTGTTTCATGGATCGCTCGCTCGCAGCGCGATCCATTGGTACGATAGCGATCTGCATGCCTGGATCACCTGGGACGAGACCCAACAGCAGTGGCATGGCCTCGATGCCCACACCGGCCAGCCCGTCACTCCCCCCTATGGCCCCGACCATCTGCCTTGGCAGCGCAGCCTCAATGCCGATGACCCGCCCTTCTACCGCTGGTTCGAGGGTGGCCTTACTAACGCCTGCTTCAATGAGGTGGATCGCCACGTCTTGCTCGGTTTTGGTGCTGAGACCGCCTTCTTCTTCGAGGGGGATCGCTGGGATAGTAGCCTCAATGCGGGTCGGGGTGGCCCGGTGGTGCATGAGGCGGTTTCGCGCAAACGCTTGCTGTTGGAGGTAGTGAAGGCGGCGCAGGTGTTGCGCAACCTCGGTCTGCGGCGCGGCGACCGCATTGCGCTCAATATGCCCAACATCCTGCCCCAGATCTACTATACCGAGGCCGCTAAGCGTTTGGGCATCGTCTATACCCCGGTCTTTGGCGGCTTTAGTGACAAGACGCTCTCGGATCGTATCCATAACGCCGGGGCACGCGTGGTGATCACCTGTGATGGCGGCTACCGCAATGCCCAAGTGGTGCCCTACAAGGAGATCTATACCGATCAGGCACTGGACACCTATATCCCGGTTGAAACAGCGCTTCAGCTTGTGCGCAAGGCGTTGGAGTCGAAACGGGTTGATACGTGGCATATTCAGTCTATTGACGCAGCGGTGCGCGAGACCATCAGCACGGAGATTACAGTTGAACGCGCCGACATTATGCGCGGGGTGGGGCTAGGTTTAGCGCGTCTGACCGATCTTGAACCGGCCATGCAAGCCCAACTGCGCACGATTGTCGCCCAGGCACTGGTGAATGCCCCGCCACGCGTGGATGCGGTAGTGGTGGTGCGCCATACCGGCCAGGAGATCCTCTGGCGGGCAGACCGGGATCGTTGGAGCCACGATCTCTTGGCTGAGGCCACCGCGCAGATCCTGGCCGCCGCAGCTACGGCGGGGGTGGTGGTACAGAGCGAAGCCGAGTTGCTCGATCTGCCCACGGATCAGTTCGTGCGCGCCCTGTATGCGAGTAACCCCTGTCTGCCGGTGGAGGCCGAGTTCCCACTTTTTATCATCTATACATCGGGGAGTACGGGCAAACCCAAGGGGGTGGTGCATGTCCACGGCGGTTATGTGGCGGGGCTAGTGCATACCCTGCGGGTCAGTTTCGATGCCGAGCCGGGTGACGTGATCTATGTCATCGCTGACCCCGGCTGGATTACCGGCCAGAGCTATATGATCACCGCCAGCCTGGCCTACCGTCTCACCGGCGTACTCACCGAGGGTTCACCTATCTTCCCCTCGGCAGGGCGCTATGCGAGTATTATCGAGCGCTACGGGGTGCAGATCTTCAAGGCCGGTGTCACCTTCCTCAAGTCGGTGCTGAGTAACCCGCAGCATATCGAAGATGTGCGCCAGTATCAGATGCAGAGCCTGCGTGTGGCCACCTTCTGCGCCGAGCCGGTCAGTCCGGCGGTGCAGCAGTTCGGCATGGAGTTGATGACGCCCCAATACATCAACTCCTACTGGGCCACCGAGCATGGCGGGATCGTCTGGACGCACTTCTATGGGAATAATGATTTCCCACTGCGCGCCGACGCACACACCTACCCGCTGCCCTGGATCGCCGGTGATGTCTGGGTGGCCCAGCACGATGCCCACGGAGCAATCAGCTACCGCGTTGCCGGGTATGAAGAGAAGGGCGAAATTGTGCTGACCGCGCCCTACCCCTACCTAGCACGCACCATCTGGGGTGATGTGGCCGGGTTCCAGAACTGGCTACAGGCGGTGGAGCAGCAGCAACCCACCCCGGTATGGCGCGGCGATGCCGAGCGCTTTGTCGAGACCTACTGGCGGCGCGGGCCGCAGGGCGAATGGGCCTACGTGCAGGGCGATTTTGCCATGAAATACCCCGATGGCAGCTTCACCCTGCACGGGCGCTCCGATGATGTGATCAATGTCTCTGGTCATCGTATGGGCACCGAGGAGATCGAGGGAGCCATTCTGCGCGACCGCCAGATCACCCCCGACTCGCCGGTGGGTAACTGTGTCGTTGTTGGTGCGCCCCACCGCGAGAAGGGGCTGACTCCGCTGGCCTTCGTGGTGACGGCTCCGGGGCGGCGCTTGACCAGTCAGGATCGTCAACGCCTCAACGAGTTGGTGCGTTCAGAAAAGGGCGTGGTGAGCGTTCCAGAAGACTATATCGAACTCTCGGCCTTCCCAGAGACGCGCAGCGGGAAGTATATGCGCCGCTTCCTGCGCGCCATGATGCTAGATGAGCCATTGGGCGACACCACCACCCTGCGCAATCCAGAGGTGCTGGAGGAGATCGCGGCCAAGATGCGCGCCTGGAAGTTGCAACAACAGCTCGCCGATGAGCAACAGTTGCTCGAAACCTACCGCTACTTCCGCATCGAGTACCACCCGGTTGTGCGCGGGCGCAACGATCCCATCCACAAGTTAGCACTGGTAACGATCACCAACCCGCCGGTGAATGCGCTCAACGAGCGGGCGCTGGATGAACTCAACACGATCCTTGATCACCTAGCACGGCGACAGGACGTAGCGGCGCTGGTCTTTACTGGTGCCGGAACACGCAGCTTTGTGGCCGGGGCCGATATTCGCCAGTTGCTCGAAGATGTGCATACGGTCGAAGAAGCGCTGGCGTTGCCCAACAACGCCCACCTCGCCTTCCGCAAGATCGAGCGCATGGCCAAGCCGTGTATCGCCGCGATCAACGGCGTAGCGTTGGGAGGTGGGTTGGAGTTCGCGCTGGCCTGCCACTACCGCATCGCCGACATCACCGCCGAGTTTGGTCAGCCAGAGATCAACCTGCGCCTCCTACCCGGTTATGGCGGTACCCAACGTCTGCCCCGGCTGCTGCACACCCGCACCCGTGGCACCGGGTTACTGCGGGCTATCCAGATGATTCTGAGCGGGCGGCATATTCCCGCCAACGAAGCGTATGAGATCGGGCTCGTAGATCGGCTGGCCCAAGGCACGGATGATCCGCTCACGCTGGCATGTCAGTTAGCGCGCAGCTACATTAGCGAGGAGAGCAATGATCCGCGCAACCCGACAACCGAGCTAGGGCGCGCCTTTGTTGAACGCAAGCAGCACATAGATGAGTGGGCCAATCCGCAACCCGGTTTTGTGAAGGACGAACTGGCCCACATTCTCGCCCATCCAGCGATTGAGCGCATCATCCGCCAAGCCCAATCCGCAGGGCGTGGAAGTGCCGTTGCACGCACGATTGAAGCGTTACGCCACGGCTTCACCCATGGGATGGAAGCCGGATTACAGCACGAAGCCTACCTCTTTGCCCAGGCGGTGGTAGACCCAGCGGGTGGCAAGGCGGGTATTCGCGCCTTCATGGAGAAGAAGAGCGCCCCGCTACCCACCCGTCGCCGCCTCGTTGATGCGACCCAGGAGCGGCTACTGCGTGAATGGGAGATGCTGTTGCCCATCGGTGCGCCCTTCTTCCCCGGTGTGACCCCCATCCCCACCTGGCAGTACGCGCAGGCGGTGGTGCGCGACCCAGAGCGGGGCGCGGGTGCGCATGGCGACCCCATCCATGCCGAGCGCCAGATTGTCATCCCGGTGGAGATACCGGGGGCACAGCAAGCGTTGCTCTACATGTTGGCCAGCGAGGTCAATTTTAACGACATCTGGGCGATTACGGGCATCCCGGTGAGCCTCTTTGATGAACACGACCGTGACTGGCATGTAACGGGATCGGGCGGAATCGGGCTGATTGCCGCACTGGGTGAAGAGGTACGCCGCGAAGGGCGACTCAAAGTGGGCGATCTGGTAGCAATCTATTCGGGCCAGAGCAACCTCCTCTCACCCATGGCCGGGCTTGATCCGATGGCCGCCGACTTTGTCATTCAGGGCTACAACACCCCGGATGGCTCGCACCAGCAGTTTATGGTAGCGCAGGCCCCCCAATGCCAGCCGCTCCCGCCCGACATGAGCCTCGAAGCAGCGGGGAGCTTCATGCTCAACCTGGGCACCATCTACCGCGCCCTTTTCACCACCCTGCGCATCCAATCGGGGCGCAGCATCTTCATTGAGGGCGCTGCCACCGGCACCGGCCTCGACGCGGTACGCACGGCGGTGCGCAACGACATGGACGTAATTGGGTTGGTCAGTTCACCCGAACGCGAACAGACCCTCCGCAAAGCCGGGGCACGCGGCGCGGTCAACCGCATGACCCCCGGCCTCGCCCACTGCTTCACCCGCGTACCTACCGATCCCGAACTCTGGTCGGCATGGGAACAGGCCGGGCAGGCACTCATCTCGCGTTTCCGCGAGCAGAACAACGGACGGCTGGCCGATTATGCCATCTCGCATGCGGGTGAAACCGCCTTCCCGCGCACATTCCAACTCTTAGGCGAGCCGTATGGTGGCCACATCCCAACACTGGCCTTCTACGGAGCCAGTAGCGGCTACCACTTCACCTTCCTCGGCAAACCAGGCAACTCCACCCCCACCACGATGCTGCGGCGGGCCGGATTGCACGCAGGTCAGGCGGTCGTGATCTACTATGGCATCCCCGATCTGCGCATGACCCACATGGATCAGCCGCCACCCTTTGAACTGATCGATCCCCCCGGCCTAGAGGCCATCGAGGCCACCCGTGCGCTAGGGGCGCGCACGGTAGTGATCACCTACACCGACGCGCAGCGCGAATTTGTGCATAGCCTAGGGTTTGGCAGCAGCCTACGCGGCGTAGTGAGCCTCGAAGAACTACAGCGACGTATGGGAACCGATTTTGAGTGGCCCAAGACAATGCCCACACTCCCCGATTCCAAGGCCGATCCGGCAGGGCTAAAGGAGGCCGTGCGGCGCTTCAACGAACTCACCTTCAAACCGCTGGGGGCAGCGGTAGGCCACTACCTCCGCAGCGCCGATAACCCACGTGGCTACCCCGATCTGGTGATCGAGCGCGCCGGCCATGATGCACTGGCAGTAAGCGCGATGTTGGTGAAACCCTTTACCGGGCGGATCGTCTATTTTGAAGATCTGGGTGGACGGCGCTACTCCTTCTTCGCCCCACAGATCTGGATGCGCCAGCGCCGCATCATGATGCCCAGCGCCAACATCTATGGCACACACCTCTCCAACGCCTACGAGATCGTGCGCCTGAGCGACGAGATCAGCGCGGGGCAACTCAGCATCACCGAACCGACGCTGGTACCCTGGGAGGAGCTACGCGAGGCACACCAAGCCATGTGGGAGAACCGCCACGCCGCCGCGACCTATGTCGTCAACCATGCCCTCCCCAGACCGGGGCTGCGCAGCAAGGACGAGCTGTACGAGGCGTGGGCAAGTGGCCTCGCGTAGATGATCGGTCTTTACCGCAGGGAACGCAGAGGTATGTGATGCAATCTTACCTCTGCGTTCTTTGGTAGTAGCACAATGGATGTTGGGCGGGCAATGTTGGTATCTTTTTCTCGTCACAGAAATTTCATTATTGCGCAATACACCCAACAACCAGAATAGGAACAATTCAGCGACGCTACGCGAAGCCAGAAGGAGTTTGTCATGACTCGTTATCGTCCTTCATGCCCCCAAATGAACCTCCCAAACCGATGAGAAGCGAAGTTTCGATCACATCGTCACAACGGGTGTCGGTGAAGGCTCTATTCTTTCCCGTAGGAAGCGGGAGATTTGTCATTCCGGATGTCAGGTGGTGATTCTGAGTAAAGATGAACGTAAACGTGCAGAAGGCGTATGCGTCACCATCATTCCGACATCCAAAGCCCATAACCATCAACAACGCTATGATATTCATATCATAACCATTGCCATCGTACCCTATCACGATGAATCCCTGAATCGTCATGAAGTCGTGGTGATCGCATGATTTCGCGTCGAAGGCGATAGCACATCCGTGAGGGTAACGAAACGTTCGGTACAGAACCTTTCTCGTACATGAATCCCGTGACGTTCGGCACAGAATCGCCCACTATCACCTACGTTCTCACTCCCATAAATGCTATTCACCGGGCAGTGGTATGGTATACTGAGCAGAGACACCCATGTCTGGCAGAGAAAGTATCTCTCACGATGTATGACATTGACTATACCGAAGAGGCGCTCGATGATCTTCAGTACTTTCGAAAGCATGAACAAAACATCATTGTGGATGGTATTGATGAACAATTGCGCTATGAACCGCTCGTTGAGACACGAAACCGTAAGCCCATGCGAGCAAATACCATCGCCGAATGGGAACTCCGTATTGAAGCATATCGGGTCCTTTATACGGTTGGTTCGCAGGTACGTATCGTCGAAATCCAACGTATCGGGGAAAAGCGTGGGAATGCGTTCTTCTTCCGAGGAAGGAAAACTGACTTATGATGACCTGGAATTATCGCGTGTTCCGTGAAGACAATGGCGACTACATCATTCGCGAAGTCTTCTATGATGCGGACGATACGATTCTTGGCTGTACCGCCGAGGCAGTCGAGCCCATGGGTCGCACCATTGAGGAGTTAGCCACGAGTATTGCGGACTTTCACGCCGCATTAGCGCTGCCGGTGTTGACCCTTGCCGATATTCCTCAACCCGCACACGATCGGCCCACGCGTCCCCAACGACAAACCTTTTCCAGTGCCGATGTACGTGCCAAACTCGGATTACCGGAGAAACCCACCACTCTTCCCCAAAAACCATCATAGGGTGTGCTGTTCCACCGTATCAGGGTTGCCGCCCAACATCGCCTCGCAGGTGACGCCGATGGCGCGGCCTGCGAACCGGGGGGATTCTGGATAGTTCCTACGGGGCAACCATCGCTCGGATCACGGGAACACGGCTAGCGGCGCACCTGAAGGCTGGCGTTGGGCGGCTCATCGAAGGCTGCCACATTGTAAGAATTAGCACCTGCATCGCAGATGTAAGAATATCAGAAACGATCCAAATCCACAAAATACATACATTACTTGAAAATGTAATAAATACAAGTTGGAATTATAGTTATGCTAATGTTAAATGGTAAGGTGTGTTGATGAAGCCAATAGAGTTTAACTTTGGGCCAATCGCTCGTACATCTGCCGGTGGAAACGATGACACTATCAACCTTGCCTCTCTTCCTCTCCATGTTTTGCTCAACGCGCTTACTGCGGCCACTAATGCTGAGGAGTTCATCGCTTGGCTGTGGCATGATCTATATAAGCCAGCATTTCAATGGGTAAAGAATAAGGATAACAACTTCAGTTGGCTCCATATTCCAGGAGTAGGAGCATTCCAACCTGCTGAGACGATTTTCGCAGCGCGTACTGGTGTTCCTAAAGGATTAGTATCTACTCATCATCCGAGAGTCATGGACACACATCCTGAACTCAAATCATTACCCCGCTTTCAGATCTTAGAAACAGATATTCTATCAGATCAGGGCGATCAAGTTAATCTTGGATCGAAGGTTAATTACATTCAACTGAGCATTGCTGCCGAACCTGCCTTGACTACAAGTCTCATCCGTGCAGTTATCGCCGATGCTTTTATTGAGATTGTAACGCGAGACGTTGCGATATCGCTTCAAAAGAAACTGCAATTAAAAGGCACCCCAATAGAGCAGGTGCGTTTTGAGTTCAAAAGTATCTCTGGGCTTAGTTCTGCTGTTTCATTCGACGATACAGAGATATGGGATAAAATTGGTAAGTTTTTTGATGTACGATTTGATGGTACCACATTTGTCATGGAGCATGTGACGCCTCTCCGCCACCCTACAGATGCCCATCTTGATGCTGTTTTTACGGCAGATCTCACAGGAAATCCACTTAAGCCTAGCGAGTTTATTAATAATACCGTTTCATTATCGGAATTATTGGTTCTATATCAAGATAGTCGCACAATCCTTATTGCTGTACCCCAAAACAAAGTATATCCTATCGATCAACCTAAACTTGACAAAATAAGAAGGCAAACGATAGTTGCTACACGTAAACGACTCGACACTTTTGATGTACTTACAAAAGTAGGTGATATCGACTACCTACAAGTGGCATTTGATGCACAAGTAGAGATTCGATCAGTTCCCGTCATATGGGATGCTATTCCAAATTCGAAACAAAAAAAGAGATTACTTGAAAAAGTCATACTTCGTCCATCGGAACTTATAACCATAGCGCGAAATTCAACTACAGGGCGAATATGTCGAATAACAGGGACACCTTTTACAAGTTCACTTGCTCCTAGCTCGACAAACTTAAGCAATCTCTTTTCTAGCTCATTTGTAGATACGGAATTCACTGGAATTTCTGGTGATATATCACCACTTGCTTATTTCTACTTACTCAACTCTCCCAATGCAGGTGGGGCAGGGATAGCAGGTGTTTCTAAGCGCACCTCGTTGCGAGGATCTTTTATGTTGTTAGCCCCAGCTTCGCATGTTGCGCTCGGCGAACACAAAGTGCAAGCTATTGACCAACCATTGCTCGATCAAGGTGGTCGTTTTGTTAATACACTCAGTCGTGTCACGATCACCACGCAAGAATTTACACTCTTTCAACAAATGTCACGGCGCATTATCGCCGATTTGTGGCAAAGCATAGCTCCAAGCGAGCTACTACCGTTACCATATCTTGGTGCAGTAGTGCTTACACATAAGCAGGCACAATCCATTAAACTTTTGCTGCCGAAGTTCAAGCAGCTTTTTGTAAATGTCACACTGCATGCTTATCCATTTAAAATTATGGTGCGTCCTGCTATTGAATTTGTAGTCGAAATTGCACTTGCTGATCAGAAGCATGCAGGGAAACATACGTTGTTAAAAACCACACCACGAGTCGTAACTATCGAACCGCGCTCGACCGTGCCACTTTTGATAGATGACAAGGTTCAAATTAACATAACTGCAAGACTGTTTGAACGAACTGAAATGCTCTATCGCCTTATGCAACCATTACGTCGCCAGAAACGGCAGATAAAGCAGTCCGATCTTTGGCTCAAATTGATACTTGACAGTAATGACCCCGTAACTGCCGTGTTTGAAAGTGCTCAAGCCACACTTGACTCGAAGAAGTTGCCGAAAAGCAGTTCAATAGAACACGAGGCATTCAGGGATGCTGAGGATTTTTGGCTTCGACATTTTGATACAGGCAACCCAGCGCAGAGTTGGGATGCGTATGAACAACAGCGTGACGAAACCAGCACCACCCTTGAGCAATTTCCGGCGATTATGTTACTTATTCGCACACTGCATGATCCAGATATGAAAGGTTTACCCTCATGACTCAACCGCAGGACAAGAAACCTAAGAAACCATTAGAGCAAACGCTTGCTGAAGCACTACAAGCAGCGAAAGACCTCGATCTCCAAAGCCCACGTGCCGACGCTGTACGACTGGCTGTTCAGACGTTGCTGCTTATGCGCGGTGGTATGAACCCCGAACTCTTTGCCAAACAAGAGCGGAGGTTTAATCCCTACCCTGCATTGGTCAAATATATCCGTGCCTCAAACACAGAGACTCTCGGTGCGTTGGCAGACGATGTACTCCGCAATATCTCACCCGAATTCATCACACTTCCATCTTTGGGGCTACCTGCTCAAGAAATCTACCGTTCAGATGAACTTGGTCAACGAGCAATGGCATTACTCAAGGAAGAGACCACCCCGCTTGTCATGCTCATGAAGAGACTCTATCAAGAAGCGCGTGGTTTTGATGAAGCTGACCCAGTTTCTGTAGAGAATCCTCCTCTAGGCGGGATGTAGCACAAGCTGTAATATTCGTAGCGTATCTATTAGGAGAGATATAATGACATCCATAACCACCAAACCGCTGGTCAATGTTCGGCTCACATTAGCCTATCTTGCTGAGCAACCAATAATCCATACAGATGAAACCATTGGAAACATCAGCAAACTCAAGAAGATGCGCATCATCTACAATGGAAAACCGGAGTCTGTTCCGACACTTTCCGGCAACAGCTTTCGTGGTCAGTTACGGGACATTCTTGCGGATCAGCTTTGCTCTAGCTTGAGTAACAACGGCCTAGCACGTCTCAGTTTCAAGAATAACGATGCTTACGGTATTCTGTATAGTGGCGGTGCATTGGGTGAGAAGAATACCAGTGCGGCGCTCCTCAAAGATTTCCAAACTTGGATACCTTCTGTGCGGCTCATGGGTGCTGCTTTCGGAAATGTTATGCTTCCATCCAAGTTGGCTGCTACCCATATTATCCCTTGTGCCGAGCAAACACGACAGATTATACAAACTATGTGCGACGCCCTTGGCCCGAATCTTCTTCCCGCAGAAGATGTATGGCCGAAGACACGTGATCTTATATTCAATGATGGGCCATTGACGAGGAAGGATGATGGACGAGATGTTACACGACAGCGTTTTGCTATTCCAGGTACTATTGCGACACCATCTGAAGAGATTTCAGATAATTCAGAGACGCAAAAGGGACAGCAGATGATATATTATGTTGAGTGTATTCCTCCCGGCACGTGGCTTGTACAACAACTCTACTCGAAACTTCCGCTCGATCAGCTTGAGCTAGGTTGCTTGTTCGATGGACTGACAGCTTTTCTCGATCACCCCACTATCGGTGGGCGCAGTGCCGCAGGATATGGGCAGGTGCGTATCGCAATCAGAGGGAGTGTTGACAAAGCAAAAATCTCTTGGCCTAGTGAGTGGCCAGAGGACGTCACAAACGCGATACAGGTATACCAAGAGTATATGAAAGAACAGCAAGAGAGTATACTGGATGCACTGACTGCTCAGAAGTAAGAAGGTCGATTATGCGTACCCGCAATCCTGCTCCAAGAGCATTTCAGCCAGATCCAAAAGTATACGAGGCCCTATTCGAGGCACGATGGATCTTTGGATCTACAAGCGACCGAACTGTCTACGAGCTACAACTGGATTTAGCTACGCCAGCAATTATAACGGAAGAGAAAGGCAATGCACCAGCAATTGGACTTCCTACACTTGATGGATTTTTGAGCTACGTTGCATTTCGCGCCGCACTTGGCGATGCTTTGCAGAAAAATCCTAACATTGCGCAATCGTTGATTTGGCAATGGAACACAGCACTTCGTGACAAGACAGTATGGATTGATTTTCCTCTTCCACTACGTGAGATTATCCTACCTGATACACTCACACTGTTTGATTGCTCAGTTGGCTTACCAACATATACAGCAGATAGAATTCTAATCCCAGCAGGTGCATTATTTGCCGACCAGATGAATTTAAGACCATACCCTGCGGTTGCCGATTCCATTCCATTACGTCGTCGAGTGACTAATCCTTTTGGACGACCAATGACGCTCAAGAGAGAGCTAGAAACAGCAGAGGGGCCAAATAAATCGCTAGACAATCGATTATATTTTCCTTTAACAACAAGTTACACTTTTTACTTTCGTGGTGATAAAAATGGTGTCGAACGGTTATTAAATTACGCGCAACAAGAGCACATCGGCCTAGGAAAGAAGACAGTGCTTGGATACGGGCAAATTGCTCGATTCAGAATCGATAAAGCACAAAATACAAACACCACTTTTACACATCATATATTGAATAAATCTCATCTATCTCTAATAAAAAGTCTACCTTATGATTATATGTTTCGCATCAAGAACACACAGGATCAGATACAACAAGCAGAGAACGAACAACTCTTTGGATGTAGACAATTTAGTTTGATCGCCGTCATAGAATCCTTTGGTGCATATCGCTCCCCCTACTGGAAACGAGATAAACAAACCCAAATACTTCGATATGGTTCCGTTATTCAAGCCAAATAACATTAAAATCAATAGTTAAAAAATAACAAATAATCTGTAATCCCATAATACAAATACAAAAAAAATACGCTTAAGTCTTCAGCAACTCTTGCTGTACATCCATCTCTCAAGCATGCTTTATCGTTAGTCGAAGGTCGTACTTCTTCTAGTAATAATACGGGATCGAAAGCTGAGAATGAAAGCGAGAGCGAAGCAGAAATATAGAAAAATCGTCAACCCGCCACGCAATTGAACGCCCAGTGGTACACATGAAGACTAGCGTTGGACATGGAGTAGACATTGGGAGTTGATGCATATGCAATAGAGAGATACGCCTACAAGGAAGGAATAAGCATTGTAACCCTTGCGGTATCGCTATTATTCTCTGTAACAGAAGAGCAAAAATATGACTACTCGCCGTCGGCGTCGAACCCACCTTATCAATGAAATTCGCGAAATGGGTATCGGTTGTATCGGTGGTTACGCATTGTTCCTTGGAATCAGCCCAAGTACGGCCAATGGAACCATTGGATTATTTTTAATCGGAGGAGCAGTGATTTCTGGAATCTTGTATAGTATTATTGAGGTACAAAATGGAAAGAATATACTTCGTTCAGTTATAGAAATCATTACAATATTCGCAATTTCCTTTGTCTTAGTATACGGATGTATATGGTACTTTACTGTCCACCTTGCCGCACAACCAAACTTGTTCAACTTCTAAAGAGACCCGCCCGTGGGGGCGGATCGCGATGCGATGTTACCCGCCCCCTCTGCGTTCTCGCTAACTACCCCCCATCATCCCCCAGGATAACCACCACATCTGCGGCGCTCGTTACCCCCGGTGGGGTGCCCCGCACAACCTCGGCGTTCAGCAACTTGCTCAGGCGGCGGGCGGTGGCCGGTTTGCCGCTAACGTCGTAAATCACGGTGCGTGGGTAACTCCCCTCTGGCGCGTTCTCCGGCGGTAGGATGCGGAATCCGTTCGCCTCCAACTCCAAGCTGATGTTGCGCGCAAGGCCGGGGGTGCTGGTGCCGTTTAGCACCAGAATCGTTGCCTGCTCCTGCGACTCGTTGGGCGGCGCGATAAATGAGTCGAGTACCTGCTGAATCCCGGCTGGGTCCCAGATCAGGTTCGATCCATTCTCGGTCATGCCCACCACCTCCGGGCTGATACGCAGTTGCCCAATCGCATCCGGCTCAAGCCCCCCGGCTAGACCGAGTAGGCCGATCAGGACATCGAGGCGATCTATGGGCATGGTGGTCATCACCGGCGGGGTGCTGCCATCTTCTCCGGCCACCGCAGCTAGTAGCCCCGGCACCGCCCAAACTTGGCCGAGCATCCCCTTCGCTTGGAACTCGTGCAGGATGGCGCGCATGACCTGCTGTTGGCGTTCAGAACGCCCAAAATCGCTATCGGCGTGGCGGGTGCGGGCGTAGATCAGCGCCCGTTCGCCATCCATGCGCTGCGGCCCCGGCTGAAATTCCACCCGCATGATCCCGAAGTCTTCGGTGGGGTACTCTTCGTCAATGATCGCTTGCGGAACATTGATCGTAACCCCGCCGAGGGCGTCAATCAGGCCCGCAAAGCCATTGAAGTTGATCTGGGCGGTATAGTCAACCCGCATCCCCCGGCTGCGCAGATCGAGTGCCTGCTCTACCGTCTGGGCGGCCAGCGCCATCCCGCCCTGCTCCGGGGTCGTGCCGGGGCCGTACAGTTCTTCGGCTCGCGCATAGCCCTGGCCATAGGCCACGTTGATCTTGGTCGTGCCAATATCGAGCAACTCGACTTGGGTATCACGCGGGATGGAGAGCAGACTCACCCAACGCCCGATGGCATCTAGGCGCACGAGGATGAGTGTGTCGCTGCGTACCCCCTCTTCAGGATGGTCGGGGCGCGCATCTACGCCGATCAGCAGCAGGTTGGCTCCGATCAGGGGCGTGGCGAGCGGTGGGTTGGAACGTACCTCTGCCAGTGTGATCGCCCCGGCGAGGCGATGCACCTGCCAGTAGAAGATGCCCAAACCCAGCAGCAGGGCAAGCAGGAAGATGCCCAGCCCCAGCCGGATCTTGGCCCAGGGGAAGCGCGGTGCGGGTGGGGGCGCAGCGGAACGGCGGCGCATGGCCACGGTTTCGCCGGTGTAGGGGCGCGGTGGGGTGGGGGTCACGGGGTTTCCTTTCGAGCTTTCTAGGCCGCCTGCGCGGCCTAGAGCCAGCCCGCACAGGCGGGCTTTGCAAGTAGGTAGCCCGCCCGTTTACGGGCTGGGTGGCGGTAGCAGACAACATTGGCGTAGCCCACGGGAGAGGGGCTGGGGGTGAGGGGCAATCATCCTCTCATCGCCCGCCACACCACCTCGTCGTTGATCGGAAGTTGGGTAATCCGCACCCCCACCGCACTGCGCACCGCATTGGCCAGCGCCGCCGCCCCGGCGGTAATCGGCGGCTCGCCGACACCCCTAGCCCCGAAGGGGCCATGCGGGGCCGGGTTCTCGATCATGATCGCCTCGATACTCGGCAGATTATCGGCACGCGGCAACGCATAGTCCATAAACGTGGCGGTGAGCAGTTCACCATGCTCGTCGTAGCGCAGCGCCTCGTATAAGCCCCAGCCCACCCCCTGGGCCGAGCCACCATGAATCTGACCCTCGACCAGCATGGGGTTGAGCGCAAAACCAACATCTTGAATGGCCACGTAGCGCAACGGCGTCACCCGCCCCGTCTCTTGGTCAACCCGCACCTCTACCAGATGCGCCACGAAACCGGGGGCGTTCTCGGCGGGCGCAACCCGCCCCTCGCCCACGATTGGCCCTGGCCCGCCCGCTTGACGCTCGCCCCGGCGAGCCAGTTTGCCCAAGGGGATGCTGCGCCCCGGCACGCCGCGCACGCGCACCATGCCCTCCACAATCTCCAGATCCTCAATCCGCGCCTCGAACTGTTCGGCGGCCAGTTCTAACAGTTGCTGGCGCACCGCCTGTGCCGCCGATGCAACTGCCCCGCTCACACTGTAGGTGATCTGGCTGCCACCACTCGATCCCGCAAACGGGCCAGTGCGCGTATCACCCTGGACGATCTCCACCTGTTGTGGTGCAACCCCCAGGATTTCGGCGGCCACCAAGACAAAGCTACTATTCACCCCGGAAATATCCACCGAACCCACATGCACCCGCACCGTGCCATCAGTATCCACGCGGCACACCGCCGCCGCCGGGGTGGAGCTACACGGCCAGCCGCCAATCGCCAAACCGACTGCGTGGCCCGGTTCCGTGGGTCGCTGCACCCAGAGCGGATGGTTGCGGGCTGCCTCTAGCACCTGCACCAACCCCATCGAGGGCCACGGGTCGCCATTGCCCATCAGATCACCCTCGCGGGCAGCATTGTGCAAGCGTAGCTCCAGCGGGTCACAGCCCAGTTCACGCGCCAGATCATCCATACTCGACTCGATGGCAAACGTGGCCTGCGGCGCACCCGGCGCACGGTACGAACCCACCTGGGGTTTGTGGGTCAGTACCTCGGCAATGCTGATCGCCACATTCGGACAGCGGTAGTAACCGCCCAGCAACACCGCCACGATGCCACCCAGCGGGTAGGGGTAGACGCCATTATCAAGCTGAACATCGGCCTTGAGCGCGGTGAGCGTCCCATCGTGGGTAGCCCCCAGCGTCAGGGTGATCAGCGTCGCCGGAGAAGGGGTGGTGGTAAGAAAATCTTCGCTGCGGGTCAGAGTGAGACGCACCGGGCGACGCATACGCAGCGCCGCTGCTGCCACGAGTGGCTCGATGATGCCATACTTAGCCCCGAAACCGCCGCCAAAGGTGGTGGGAATAATCGTCACCTGGCTGCGGGCCAACCCCAGCACGCGGGCGACTTCATCGCGTACCCCAAACTGATCCTGGGTTGCGGTGTAGATGGTCAGGTGAGAACGGAACGGATCAACATCAGCGAGGCAGGCATGGGGTTCCATGTAGCCCTGATGGACAATCGGGGTGCGGTAGGTGCGGGTGATCGTCACATCGGCTGCAAGCAACCCAGCGTCCACATCACCGCGCTGGAAGTGCTTCTGCTCGTGGATATTGGTGGGAGCGTGGGCCGCAGTATCGGCGCTGCCGCGTGCCACCGCTGCGTGGGTAGCCGTCAGATCAGCCCCGGCCTTAGGCACACCGTGCGGCCAGATCAGGGGTGCGGATGGATCAAGCGCCTGCTCCAGATCAGCCACCACCGGCAATGGATCATACTCGGCTTGCAGCACGGCCAATCCATCGGCGGCAGCAGCCTCACTCTCCGCCAACACCAACGCCACCGGCTCCCCCCGGTAACGCACCACCGCCTCAGCCAGCGTCGTCGTCTGGCGCGAACCTACCATGCGCCCCTGCGTCACCAGATCCGCAGCGGTCAGCACCGCCACCACCCCCGGCGTCGTACGCGCCGCACGCGTATCAATACTGACAATCCGCGCATGCGCATACGGACTGAGCAGCACCCGCGCATAGAGCATATTGGGCAGCACCAGATCACCCGCATAGCGCGCACGCCCGGTGATCTTCTCCAAACCATCAACAATTTTATGGCGTTTGCCGAGATGAGTCATCATACATGTCACCTTGGGAACTGGTCGAGGTTTGGAGGCGGCACAGCCGCCCCCGAAGATCTTTTTTGTTGTTTTTGGCGGCTGCGCCGCCAAAAACAACAAAAGTTGCAGAAACTGCGAAGCAGTATAGCATGATCTGCCTGTCATCATCCTGTCATGCAAGCCCCGCAGGTGCTACGATCCTGTGTCGTTCTATCTAGGCAAAGCATCTATGCACGGAGGTTTGCCATGTTCCAGCGCGCCATGATCCCAACAATGATCATCTGCGGCTGCCTCATACTCATGAGTCTGGTTGCGATTACGCCGAGCAGCGCCGCGCCACCCACGGGGCAGCCGGTGCAGACCGTCCTCGATCCGGCGCAACTGAGTAGTACGGGCAGCGGCGACTACCTCTCGCCGATCACTTCCGCTACGCCCTTCACCCACATGCTGCTGCGCTGGGAAGCGGTACAGCCTGAGCAGAGCAGTCTGCAACTTGAAGTCCGGGCGAGTATGGATGCCGTCAACTGGACGCCATGGGGCAGTGTAGGTGAAGATGATGATCTGCGGCAACCCGCAGATGGCCCCAACCTCCATTGGAGCACGATCATCTATGCCGGGGAGGGCATGCGCTTCTGGCAGGTGCGGGCCACCCTGAGCGCGGCCCCCGATGGGAGCCTGCCTACCCTGGGCCAGATCGCGGTCAATACGGTGGATGCCCGCTATGGACCGAGTGCCCCAACGCCCGACGCCGATCTGGATGCCATCGGTAAGCCCGCCGTGGTCAGCCGTACCAGTTGGGGCAGCCCCGATGGCCAAAGTAGCCGCGCTACGCCTGCCTACTACAATGTCACCCATCTGGTCATCCACCACACCGCCGATGCTAACAGCCTGGGGAGTAGCGAGCGTAGTTGGGCTGATCGGGTACGGGCGATCTGGTCGTTCCACGCGATTACCCGTGGCTGGGGCGATATTGGCTACAACTTCCTGATTGATCCCAATGGCCTGATCTATGAGGGCCGCGCCGGTGGTGATAATGCGGTCGGTTTCCACGATACCGCAAACTATGGCTCGATGGGCGTCTCGGTGATGGGCACCTATAGCAGTGTCGCGCCCTCTGCTGCCGCACAGAGCAGCTTGGTGAACCTGTTGGCATGGAAGGCCGATCAGCGTAGCATTGATCCCCAAGCCAGCGCCTACTACTACGGCTGCGCGCATTCTGACTACTGTGCGCCCTTTAATGCCGGGGGAGTAGTACCGACCATCTCCGGGCATCGCCAAGTGACACCGGGGCGCACGACATGTCCCGGCGATAGCTTCCAGGCGCTCATCCCCAATATCCGGCTCCAGGTGCAAAACCGGCTGAATGTTCCCGCCCCAATTACCAGCATGGAGTTGCTGAATGTGCAGTACGACCGCACCACGGTGGTGGCGGGTGAACTGCTCAAGATGACGTTTACTGTGCGCAACAACGGCAACCAGACGATCATGACCCAGGCACCACAGGCGGGAAGCAACTTCAACCTTGCTGATAGCTACGTCTATGATGAGGACGAGTGTTTCCTGGGCGATGCGGCCCAAAGCTACCCGGCCTACCCCAAAGAGAGTAACCGCTTCCGCGTGACGTTGGGGGTGGTGGAATCCGCCCGCGCCCCAGCGTGTAATGGTGAGAGCGGTGGCTACCCGTGGCGCTGGGGGCTGAATGGCGATCTGGCTCCTGGCCAGACGCGCCAAGTGGTGGGCTATGTGCGCTTCCGTGAGCCAGGGACGGTGACACTGCGCGCCGGGGCGATCAATGAGTATGTGAGCTACATGGCACGCGATGTCTTTAGCCAGAGCATTACGGTGATTGGTGAACGCAGCGCGCCAATGCTGAATAGCTACACTACCAATCTGAACCCGATTGCCAATGTCTACCGCTTAGGGAATGTGCCTGACAACTTTCTGGCCCGTACCCAAAATGCGCTCTCGATCACCAAGGGCGAGTGGCTGGGCAGCTTTGTGTGGGACGGTACCCCAACCGATTGGGGCTACAGCGGCCCGATTGCCGGAGTCAACGATAATTTTGTAATCGAACAGACCCGCGTCTTCATTGCCCCGGTGGCTGGCCACTACACCTTCCAGACCAGCAGCGATGATGGTTCGTGGCTGTGGGTGGATGGTGTGCAGGTGGTGTTGAATAGCGGGTTGCATGCCACCGAGAGTAGAGAGGGCACGATCTACCTCGCCGCCGGACGCCATGTGCTGAGTTTCAAATACTTTGAGCGTGACGGCGGTGCCTTCGCGGGCTATCGGATCAAACTGCCCGGCTCAAGCGTCTTTGCGGGGGTGCTCGAAGGGCTAGGCGGGAGCGGCACCCAGAGTGACAGCCCTCTGGGTACAGCCTTCCCACAACTGCGCGGGATTACGCTGGTGGCGGATGACTTCGGAGGCAGTGGGGTGAGCAAACTGCGCATCTCGTTTGATGGGGTGCAGTGGATTGATTTTGCTGGACGCAGCGCCAGCCTAGGCCAACTCGTAGATGGGCGTTACACCATCTATTACCGGGCAGTGGATGCTCAACAGAATGAATCGGCAACCCAGATGCTTACCCTCAATGTCGACTCGCGCATGCCGATCTGGCGCACCTACCTCCCTATGGTGGTGACGCCGTAGAGCCTAGGCGACCATCTCCTCGATCATCTGCACCAGATGGCGCAGGCTGATCGGTTTGGTCAGGTACGCATTGGCCCCAGCAGCCAAACAGCGTTCGCGGTCGCCTGGCATGGCGAGTGCCGTCAGCGCAATGATCGGGATCTCGCTATAGGCAGGCATGGCCCGGAGGCGACGGGTGGCCTCAATCCCATCCATCACCGGCATCTGAATGTCCATCAGGATCAGTTCGGGTTGAGCCTGCTCGATACTATCGAGTGCTTCTTGACCATTATTCGCCACGGCCACCGTATAGCCTCGGCTGTGCAGGTAGTCGCTGATCGTCAAGATATTCACCGTGTTATCCTCAACCAAGAGGATACGCCGCCCAGGTGAACGCGCAACAACCGGCTGAGACACGGCGGGGAGGGTAGGATCGGGTGTAGTGTTGGGCATCTCTGGCTGACGATAGGGTAACTGGATGCTAAAGCGGCTCCCCTTACCCAGTTCGCTTTCGACCATCACGCCACCACCGTGCATCTCGGCTAACCGTCGTACCAACGCTAACCCCAGCCCTGTGCCTTCATGCTGACGGCTCAGACGCGAATCGAGTTGTTTGAAGGGTTGGAAGAGGCGCGGGAGATCGTCTTGGGCAATCCCGATGCCGGTGTCCTCAACCACAAATACGATCTGTTCGGCTTCAAGGTCAATTGTTACGTGCAGGTTAACATGGCCCTTAGGTGGCGTAAATTTGACCGCGTTACTGAGCAGATTGACCAACATCTGCTTCAGGCGACGCGGGTCGGCATCCATTTCGGCCATCTGGTCGTCGAGGTGGAAACTCAACCGCAACGACTTCTTGAGTGCCTGTTCTTTGACGAAGAGCAGGCTGGCCTGACACACCTCGGCCACACTCACCGCTTCGATCTGAAGATCGAGCCGCCCCGCCTCAACCTTGGAGAGATCGAGAATATCGTTAATCAGCGCGAGCAGATGTTGGCCACTGGCCTCGATATTATGCAACGCATCAAGCTGGCGCTCGTTGAGTGGCCCGCGTACCCCTTCGATCAAGGCTTCACTCAACCCCAGAATCGCATTCAACGGCGTGCGTAATTCATGGCTCATGCTGGCCAGAAATTCATCTTTGGTACGTGCCGCATGCGCGAGCGCTACGTTGGCTTGGCGCAACTTCTCCTCGGCATGTTTCTCGGTGGTCACATCACGGAGAGTGGCCAAATAGTGCGGTTGGCCCTGAAGCGTCAAGCCAAAGACGCGCATCGCCACATCTAGCATCTCGCCATTAGCGCGCTGAATCTGGAGATCAATCGTTGTAAAGTAGTGATGTTCAGCCAGATCGTGCGACACCATCAATGCCAGATCCCAGGTCATGTCGGGCATAATCAGCCCAATATGCTCCGGGGTACGCCCAAGCATCTGGGCACTCGTGTAGCCGGTCATCTGCTCAAAGGCGCGGTTGAGTTGAACCACCTCGCCCTGCTCTGAGAAGAGCACAATCGCATCGGGCGACGATTCGATCAGCAAACGGGTACGCTCTTCGGTCTCGCGTAGCGCCAATTCGGCCTTCTTACGTTCAGTGTTGTCAAAGACTGTCGAGCGGCTCATCAGATAGTTACCGCACTCGTCATAGACAGCCGTGGCACTGATCAAGACCGGCATCAGTGTGCCATTCTTTTTGCGCATCTCAAACTCAAGATCACGCACACTTCCTTGTTGTTTGAATAAAGGGAAAATATGCTCAAAATCGGGAATACTGCGGGGGCTGAGGATCTCAATGAAGGGTCGCCCCAACAAATCCTCACGCGTATAACCCAGCCAATTCAACTGAGTCTGATTCAGCACAATCAGGAGTCCTTCGGCATCGAGCGAGTGGTAGCCCACCGGCGCATTTTCGTACAGATCCTGCACCTCCATCGTGCGCTGCTCAACCCGATCCTCTAGCGTCTGGTTGAGTTCATGCAAAATATGTTGGTTATGCTCTAACGATTCTTTGGTACGCAAGTGGATAATCACATTACCAATTTCCGAGGCAATCGCCTCAAGCGCATGGCGCGAGAAGGATGTGATATCATTCAAACTATGCGAAGCAACAAATATATAACCCAAAAACCCTTCATGAATTGGAATAGGAATAATAGCAAAACTGCGCAATCCTTCAATTTGTGATATATGGTAGATTGGATTATCAGTAATCGTGTAGTAGGAGGGAAGATCAAGCGGAATATCCTGAATACGTGGGCTACCAACCGAGTAATAGGCTATTGCCTGGGCACAATTTTCACTCAGGCCCGTATGGTATGCCAGCTTAATGATTGTATAGCTATGATCAAAGAAGTAAAATCCGCCACTATCCATGCCGCTAATACGCAACGCAATCTGCAAACAGAGCGGTAATGCCTCATCCAAGGCCGTGACACTACTCGTAATGCGGGCCAAGTCGCGTTGGGCATAGACCAACTCCTCGGTCTGGTTACGCTCGGTAATGTCATAGATGATCGAAAAGAGGACGTTCTGCTCGCGGAAACGAATCGGGGAGGAGTGGACTTCAACCGTGCGCTGGCTGCCGTCGGCGCGGCGATGGGGGAAGATAAAGTGGCTGCGCAACTCGCGCATGGCTTTCTGACGCTCGGCAGCGACCTGTTCGGGCGAAAGGGTGTTAATGTCTTGGATGCACATACTCCGCAGTTGTTCTTTGGAGTAGCCATAGAAGCGCGTGGCGGCCTTATTAGCCTCGACGATCTGGCCGCTCAGTGGCTCGATCAGCAGCATGATCGCGCCATGCTCTTCAAACATTAACTGAAACTGCTGCTCACTGGCCTTAGTCGCTGCATCGCGTTCGTGCCTGCGGCGGGCCTGGGGGGAATACTGCCCGATCAACCATCCCGCACCTATCGCCAAGATCAGACTCAGCCCCACCAACCCGATCTCCCAAAAGTCCAATATGGGAATCAGGTTGAAGAGATCAATACTGAGGAAAGCCAGCAGCATCCCTAGGCCAAGGATGATGAAGATCGGCGATAGGTTGGGATGATCGTTGTCCATGGCGTTAGCGTAGCGTATGCCCCTTACCCAAACGCGGATTGATCGGCACGCCCGCCGCACACAGCGGGCACTCCTCGGCACTCCACGACTCAAGCGGCACGGTTGCCAGACTGTAGAGTTGCGGCGCTCCGAGCAGATCGGCGGTCACACCGCCCCGGTTACACAGGGCCGCTACGCCTACCACAATCCCGCCAGCGGCTTCCACCGCCTGCACCACCATGCGGGCCGAGCCACCCGTGGTTAAAATGTCCTCCACCACCAAGACCCGCCGCCCCTGCACGAGTGCATCGTACCCGCGCCGGAAGGTGCGCGCCTTGCCGGTTTCGGTCTGTTGCTCCTCGGCATAGACCGCCAACACCTCACGGCCTGCCGCTTGCCCCAGGTGGTGCGCGGTCCACTGCGCAATGATCACCCCGCCCACGGTTGGCCCCGCCACCACCTCGATCTGCTGATCGGCGTAGTGCGCGGCGATCTGGGCACAGACGCTGCGCGTCGCTTCGGTATGCGGGTAGAGCGCGTCTTTGTTCACGTAGCTGCTGCCATGCCGCCCAGAGGTGTAGACAATATGGTCGCCGGTAATCAATGCCCCCACCTGGGCTAAAGTCACCAACACATCATTCATGGTTCAGTTCCTCGCTTGCAACTCTGCCGCAATCCGTAGCGCAGCTTCATGTGGCCCGCCCACCTCTGCCGGAGCGGCAGTAATCGGACGCCCGATCACCAAGTAGTCGCTCCCCGCCGCCACCGCCTCGGCGGGGGTCATCACCCGGCGCTGATCGCCGCTACTCGCCCATACCGGGCGCACCCCTGGCGTCACGATCAGCAGATCAGGGCCACAGGCTTCCCGAATGGCGGCGATCTCGTGCGGCGAGGCCACCACGCCATCCAAGCCGCACGCCTGGGCCATCTGGGCCAGGTGGACGACATGCTCGGCAAGTGAACCGGCCACGCCCAACTCCGCATGCAGCGCCGCCGCATCCAGGCTGGTCATCACCGTCACCCCCAACAAGAGTGGGCGCTGCGGCCCGGCAGCGCGGGCTGCCTCGGCGGCGGCACGCAGCATGGCCGCCCCGCCGTGGCAGTGCAGGGTGAGCATCCGTACCGCTGGCCCCAACGCACATGCCGAGCGCACCGCTCCGGCCACGGTGTTGGGAATATCGCAGAACTTGAGATCGAGGAAGACCGCCCCACCCTGGGCGGCCACCGCCTGCACCACCTGGGGCACGCCCATCGCGGTACACAGCTCCATACCCACCTTAAAGCCACCCACCTGCCCACGCAGTTGCTCAACCAACGCCAAAGCGCTGGCGAGGTCAGCCACATCGAGCGCCACCAGAATGCGCTCGTGGGGTGCTACAGCCACCATGCGTTATTTCTCCTCGTATAGATACCGATAGCCGGGTGGCCGCATGCGGCCACCCGGCTATCGGACGAAGTTATACCATCGCCCGCGCAATGCGGCGCACCACCCCCGGCCCCTGATAGATCAGACCCGTATAGATCTGGATCAGATCGGCCCCGGCGTTGCGCATCGCCAGTGCATCATCGGGGGTGAAGATGCCCCCCACGCCAATGATCGGCAGCGTCGGGCCAGCCTCGCGGCGAATGAAGCGCACCACCTCAAGAGCACGCGCCGCTAAGGGCCGCCCGCTCAACCCCCCGGCTTCGCTGGCACGCGGATGATCGGCAACGCCACCCCGACCAATCGTGGTGTTCGTAGCGATAATGCCACTGACCCCATGCTCGGCCACCACCTCCAGCACCTCGCTGATCGCCGCCTCACTCAGATCCGGCGCGATCTTGACCAACAGCGGCTTGGGGGTGGTGTGGCGCGCCTGGCTGATGCGCTGATTGATCTCCTGCAAGGCTGCCAGCAACTCGCTCAGGTGGGCGCGATCTTGCAGATTGCGCAATCCGGGCGTATTGGGCGAACTCACATTCAGCGCAAAGTAGCTGCCAAAGTCGTAGAGCGCACGGAACGAGGCACAATAGTCGTCGGTGGCCTTTTCCAAGGGGGCCGCCCGCGACTTGCCCAAGCTGATGCCCACCGGCAAGGGCGGAGTGCCCAGCTTGCGCATCCGCGCTGCCAGCGCTACTGCACCCGCATTGTTGAAGCCCATACGGTTGATCACCGCATCATGTTCGGGCAGGCGGAAGATACGCGGGCGCGGATTGCCGGGCTGGATCTGCCACGTCACCGTACCGGCCTCGACAAAGCCGAAGCCCATGGCGGCCCATGCCGCCATGGCCACCCCGTTCTTATCCATCCCCGCCGCCAGCCCAACCGAATTGGGAAAATGCACCCCAAAGAGCGTGCGACCCAGCAGCGGGTTCTGGCGCATGGTGAGGATACGCCCCAACCAATTGGCACCCGGCATCTGGCTCGCCAACGCCAACAGCGTCAGAGTTGTATCGTGGATCGCCTCGGCATCACCTCCGGCAAACCGGAAGAGGATCGGGCGGAGCAACTTCGTATACAGCATACAGATTAGAAAGGCTCAACGCCCACTTCAGAGAGATCCTCGACAAAACGTTCCATATCGCGCACCCCGCGCAGTTTCTCGATCCGCCCCAGCAGGCGGCGGCGATCCTGTTCGTCGGTAATCACGGCGCGCTCAATATACTGGCGCAGATAGAGGCCGAGTAACTCCATCTGCTGCGGGTTCAGATCCTCACTGCGCATATAGACCTCAACGGCCGCATTGAGCGCCCCGCTAGTCTCTTCCATCCAAAAACGGGGTGGCTTGGCCACGGCGAAGGGGTACGGGTAATCGGCGTTGGCCACGAAGGTCAAGGGGCCAATCTGTTCAGGTTCCTGGGTCATGCGTGTCTCACTAACCTACTGCCAAACCGAGCGCCTCGTAGAGCCGCCCGAAGTCGAAGTGGTTCTCCATTAGATTGATAAAATGGGTCAGTTTGGAAGCCTGGTGGAAGCGTACCCGCCCAAAGAGGCTCTCGGCACGATCCACCGTCACCAGCGTATCGTCAGGCACGATGATAATCGGCACCTGGCGCTCCTCGGCACGATCCATGACTTGGTAGGCCGGGCGGATGTTGCCGGTCAGCACGAGGGCGTTGGTGCTTGTTTCCAAAGCGGCCAATTGCAGATCGCTGCGGTCGCCGCCGGTAATAACTGCCTTGTTCGAGCGGCGGCGGAAGAAGGAGAGGCTGGCTTCGGCTCCCATCGCCCCGATCATGAGCGAGTCGACCATCTTGTGGCACCACTCACGTTTGCCGATCAGTTGGCCGCCGAGGTGTTCGATCAGTTCCTCGACACTGATCCCAGCGAGGGTGCTATCGTGGGGCAGAATCCCAAAGACGGGAATGCCGCGTGATTCGAGGAAGGGTACCACCCGGTTCTGCACGAAGTCGCGCTGCGGATCTTCAACCTGATTGAGCATCACCCCGATCAGGCGATCACCCACATAGCGTTGCACCGAGAGAATCGTATCCACCGCGAGGCTGGTATGGTAGCGGCTAACCAGCAAGCCAGGGGCGTGCAGAAGATCGGTAACTTGATCGGCGCTCAGATCAACCAAGGCTCCTTCCGACCACGTATTCGTGCCTTCCATCACCACCACATCTTTATCCCGCGAGATAGAGAGGTAGGCATCACGCAGTGCCTTAGCGAAATTGTTCGGCTGCCCACGCATGATCGACTCGATCACACCGGGGGTAATCAGCACCGGCGCGATCTGATCGAGCGGCGCGGAAAGACCGAGCGTCTCACGGATAAAGGCGGCGTCCTCATCGAGCACCTGGTCGGCCCGATGGGCCACCGAGACACTCACCGGCTTCATATACCCAATGTTGAACCCATCGCGTTGCATGCGGCGCAGCAGCCCCATGCAGACCGCGCTCTTGCCGACGAAGGTTTCTGTTGACGCGACATAGAGCGTTGCCATTGCTGCCTCCTTGTTTGTAGTGCCGGGTGGTGTGGGTTGGTGGCCAAGCACCCAGCACTCAGCACTACTTCAGGATAATCCGCGCATCCAGCACGATTGCCCCTTCACCCTGATTATGGACGACTAACGGGTTAATGTCCATCTCGACAATTTCGGGGAAGTCCATCACCAACTGACTCACACGTAACACCGTCTCTTCAATTGCCGCAATATCGGCGGATGGTTCACCGCGCACCCCACGTAGGAGTGGGAAGGTACGGATGGAGCGCAGTTGTTCATCAACCTCTTGCTCGCTGATCGGAGCGAGGCGGAAGGCGATGTCCTTCAAGACCTCAACATAGATACCGCCCATACCAACGCCGATCAACGGACCAAACTGGGGGTCACGGGTCACACCAACCAGGATTTCGCGGCCTTTGCGTACCATCTCTTGCACCAGTACACCCCAGATACGTGCGCCGGGGCTATACTTACGCGCCCGATACTCGATCAGTTCGTAGCTATCGCGGGCACTGGCCGCATCGGTAATCCCCACCCGCACACCACCAATATCGGTTTTGTGCAGAATATCGGGGCTACTGATCTTCATCACCACCGGGAAGCCGATCTCGGATGCGATCTGGGCCGCCTCATCGGGTGAACTCGCCAAACGGCTCTTGGGCAAGCGCATCCCGTAGGCATCAATCACCTCACGCGCCTCAATCTCACCTAGTTCCACCCGCCCCGACTCGCGCACACTGGCGAAGAGCGCCCGGACTCGTTCTTTATCCACCTCAAAGGAGCGATAGGTTGGGGCTGGTCGGTCGCGCCACTGCGTGTAGCGTACCATAGATGCCAACGATTGTACCGCCCGTTCGGGGAAGGTATAGTTGGGAATATAGTTCGCACTGAGCATCTCTAGGGCTGGCCCCAGGCTATAACCGCCCATAAAGCTGGTGACGACCGGCTTGCGGTACAGTTGCGAGAGCTGAATAATCACCTCGCAGGTCTCGATCAGATCGCTCTGGGCTTGTGGTGTGAGCAGCACAATCGCCGCGTCCACGCCGGGATCGGCCAGTGCGGCACGCAAGCCCGTGTCATAACGGTCGCTACGTGCATCGCCAATAATATCAATCGGGTTGAAGAAGTTGGCCGTGGGCGGCAACTTGGCCCGCAACGCCTCAACCGTCTCGGCACTAAATGTGGCCATTTTCAGGCCACTGCGCTCCACTGCATCGGTAGCGATAATGCCGGGGCCACCGGCATTCGTAATGATGGCGATTCGATTGCCCTGGATCAGCGGCTGGTAGGCGAAGAGCATGGCCAGATCGAACAACTCATTCATCGTGCGGGCGCGCAAGATGCCACTCTGATGAAATGCGGCCTCATAAGCCGCCTCGGAACCGGCCAGCGACCCCGTATGTGACGAAGCGGCCCGCGTACCGGCAGCGGTCGTCCCGCTCTTGATCGCAATCACCGGGGTATTCTTGGTCACTTCGCGGGCCGCGTTGACAAAGCCGGGGCCATCGTTAATGCCCTCTAGGTAGGCCAGGATGACCTTACTATGCGGATCGTGGTTCCAGGCGTGCAGCAGCGCTACCTCATCCACATCGGCCTTATTGCCCAGCGACACAAAGCGCGAGAAGCCCAGCCCCTGTGCCTTACTCCAATCCAGAATGGCGGTACACATCGCCCCCGACTGCGACATCAGGGCGATCTCGCCCTTGAAGGGCATGAGCGCCGCGAAGGAGACATTCAGGCTACTCACCGTATCAATGATGCCCAAGCAGTTAGGGCCAATCATGCGCATGCCATACTGCTGCACCTTGGCCAAGAGTTGGCGTTCAAGCTCCTTCCCCTCGCCCCCAACCTCCTTAAAACCGGCCGTAATCACCACGAGGCCGCGCACACCCTTTTGGCCACACTCATCCACCACGGCCAGCACCTGCTGCGGCGGGATGACGATCACGACCAGATCGGGGGTTTCGGGCAGGTTCAAGACACTCGGATAGGCAGACAGCCCCAGCACACTCGTCGCGGTAGGGTGGATGGGATAGACAACCCCCCGGTAGTCATTCTCAACGATATTCTTCAGCACCACATGCCCAAGGCGGTTGGGATTGGGTGATGCACCAACGACAGCGACCGACTTGGGCGAGAAGATGGTTTCGAGCATATATTCCTCCTTGCTCGCTCGCCGCAACTACTCAACAACCTGCCGGGTTGGATTCGTCACACGGGCAGGCAAGAGCAACAACCAGTGCTCAAGTGCGCCCAGCGTAACGACGCTCGCAATCAGGGCCAGCCGCACCGCCGCAGGTGCGGGGGCCAGCGAACCTGCGGTGAGCCAGAGCAGGCCCGCCAACAGGGTTGAAACCGAGACTGAGGGCAGGAAAAAACTACTTGGGCCACGTCGTGCCCAGAAGCTGCCGAGATAGTGCAGGTGCGGCGGAAAGAGATCAACCTGAAGCCAAGGCACACCGAGTAGCACATTCAGCTTGGCGCTGTGTTGGAGTGCCCAACTCAGGCAGAAGACGATGAAGCCGACCCAGTTGGTCGCATCACTGAGGACAACCAGCATCAGGATGATCTCGACCAGACAAGCCAGTTCGTGGTAGAGGTGCGTGGCGAGGGCATAACCCAAACGGCGAGCGCCGCGTGCGTGGCTAGGACAGTCACGCTTCCATGGGCCACTGAGCAAGCCACTGTAGAAGGCCAGTTCGTGCCATGCCCAGATCAACATCCCTGCGGCAAAGGAGCGATAGGCTCCCAGAACACTCAGATCGTGGCGCGCAGCCACGAGTTGCCAGTGAGCCAGCGCGAGGAGTGGCAGACTGAAGAGCAAACCCCAACGCGCCGTCCGCGAGCCGCGCTGGTTCAGGCCCATCACCCCAGCAGTGAGGGCTACCCAGAGCACTACCACCGCCAAGGGTGGGTACAGGTAGGTCTGCGCCCACACGGGCGGCTCAGGGAGCATAGATAGGCATCCATGACATTAAAGACAATCACCCGTATGGATGGTAACACGCTCAGGGTGAGGTGTCAACGCGGGGAGAACTACGCATCCACCACGCCGCCAGCAACGCCAACCCCAGTGCCGCCGCACCGAGCAAGAAGGTCTCACCCACCACCTGCGCCGCCACATCCATCAGGAACCGCGCCGGATCACTGGTGACCAGCGGATTATCCACACCGGCCCGGCGCAGCGCGTCCTGGCGTGGCACACCATACAGCGTGAGGCTGGCCACCCCAGCGGTCATGCCCACCAAGCGCAGGGCAATCACGAGCGCCGAGGCACTGCCGCGCTGGGTGCTGGTAGCGGCCTGCATCACCGCCTCGGCCACCGGCGAGATGAGCAACCCCAAGCCGGTTCCCGTCAGCGCCAGTTCGAGGCCCATCGTCAGGTAGGTACTATCGGTGTGCCAGCGGCTCATCAAGAGGGTACCGAGCAGCGCCAACACCAGACCGAGCAGTGCGGGGGGGCGCGGGCCAAACCGCCCCGCCAGCGCACCGCCGGGGATGGCGGCAACCGCCATGGTTAGGGTGAGCGCCGAGAGCATCCAGCCAGCCTCCCAGGCCGCCCGGCGCAAAATGTCGGGATCGGTGGGGAATTGCAGCGCCAGCCGCGTATTGATGAAGAGTGGCACGTTGGTGATCGCGAGTGCTAGGGTAAACCCGACTAGCACATTCACCACGCATGCCAGCGCCGATGATCGTTGCTGAAAGAGGTGCAAGTCAATCAAGGGGTGGGCGCTGCGGCGTTCCACCCAGACAAACGCGGCCAGCAAGAGCAGCGCGAGCAGCACCAAGGGCAACGCGTAGGGAGGAGGGCCGCTGCGTTGGCCATAGAAGTCGGTGGCTCCCAGTTCGCCACCAGCGGCCAAGCCGATATTGAAGGCAATCAGGCTGGCGCTAATGAGCAACGCCCCCAGCCAATCGAAGCCCCCCTGATCGCGCCGCTGCGCCACCCCACGCAAGCCCCACCACGTTAGTGCGAGGGCCACGAGGCCAATCGGCAGGTTAAGCCAGAAGAGCAAGCGCCAACTATCGAAGGCGCGCATCAGCACGCCGCCGTAGAGGTGCCCCACCATCCAACCGGCCGTATCCACCGCCCCGATTACCCCCAGTGCCAACGCCCGCCGCGCCGGGGGAAAGAGATCGCCCGCCAGCGCCATACTAATCGGCACCATCGCCCCGGCCCCGAACGCCTGCACTACCCGCGCCAGGATCAGCATCTCTAGGCTGGTTGCCGCTGCCGCTAATGCCGAGCCAACCAGAAAGATCCCCAGGCAGATCAGGTAGACACGCTGCCGCCCCAGCAGATCCGAGAGCCGCCCCATGAAGGTCATACTTACCGTATAGGCCAGCAGATAGCCGCTGACCACCCAGGCGGCCCGGTTCAGATCGGTGTCAATCGAGACACGCATATCGAGCATCACCCGTGGCAAGACCGCGCTCACCACGGTGAGATCGAGTGCGCCGAGAAAGATGGCAAGGCAGATCAGGGCCAGCGTGAAGGCCGGTTTGTTGGGCATAGAGACTCGCTAATTGGCACACTCCACTGGAGCACGCACATCTACCATTTTGCCATAATCACTGAAGGTCAGCGTCCAGGTGGTTGGATTGGTCGCATCGCTAGCCGTATCCACCAACACCATCTTGGTAGCGCGCATGGTGGCCTGATCAGCCCAGAGATCAACCGTCACCGGCCCGGTACCGAGCATCCCCATACTGATCGGCAGGAGCTTCTCGCCCGACATGCTGCCGCGCAGGTGGTAACTCGCCACCCCATTCAGATCCTCGGTTCCTACCAGCGTCACCTCATCAAAGCCATTCTGTAGCAGTTGCTCAATGCCAACCTGAGGATCAAAGAGCACCGCTGGATTAAAACCATCACCTTCGGCTAAACAGCCCCACTCGCGGGTGAGCGGGTTGGTCATGTACTGCGTACCCGCCACAGAAGCCGTGCGGATCTCGGCCACGGTTGAGCCAGTTGCTACGGTGAGGATTGCCAGCACGCTATCGGGGCGCTTGAGATCGCCTTCAATGCGGGTGAGGGTAAAGGCGCTCACCATGATCGGCTTACCAGAGAGGTCAATCGTAAAGTGGGCACTCTCAGCCGCCTGGGTGGCCTGCCCAATCGCCACGCCTAACTCGCGGGGCGTCGGGGTGGGAACGGGGGTGGCAGTGGGGGCAGGTGGGGTCGAACTACAGCCAGCAAGGACGGCGAGCAGCAACAGCAAGAGCAGAGACCATGAGTAGCGCACAGTGACCTCCTCATCCAACCTGCCTCCTTGTCATGACAGGCATCTTCGTAGATAATTCTACCACCGCTCGATAGCGCTCATTGGAGGTACTCATGGCCAATTTCTCACCACATACCGATCACTGGTGGCGTGAGCGCGGCGAGCCGCGTGTACTGTCCATCTTGCTGGCGCTGGCGTTGAGTCTGCCTCCCTTGGTGCTGCTTGATCTCATCAGCCTGCACCAAGCCGGACGGGTGGCGCTGGTGTTGGCATGGGTTGCTGGTATTCTTTTGATTGCCCGCCTCCCCGGTATCTTGCGCCCAGAGGGCCGCCGCACACTGGTCTTGAGCGCGATCTTACTGACAACGCTAGGGGCTGGTCTGAGCCTGGGCTTAAGCACCCCCCCGGCAACCGCCGCCGAGGGCCTCAGCTTCAAGTCGGCTCCGCGCATCTCGCAAGATAGCTTCGTGGCTATTTTGCAGCGCGCTGGTTCACCCGCAGCGGGCGATGCAGCGAACCTCTATTCAATCATTGTCTCCTACGGCCTCGATCCAGCCGTGGCGTTAGCCTTCTTCCAGCACGAGTCTTCGTTCTGTCTGGCCGGTGCGTGTGCCAATAACGATCTGCACAACTGGGGCATGTTGCGCCGGGCGATCAAGCCCGAACGCAGCAGTGGGCGCGTAGGCGGCTTTGCCCGCTACTACTCGTGGGAAGATGGCGTGCGCGATTGGTGTGAACTCATTCTTTACCGTTATGTCAATCGCGGCCTAGATACGGTCGAGAAGGCCATCCCAGTCTATGCGCCCAGCAGCGACAATAATGTTCCGAGCGCCTACATCAATACCATTCGCCGCGTGGTAGCTTCTTGGTCAGGGCGGCGCTTCGAGCCAGCCCCCGATCTGCCCACCTACACCGGCAGCCTCGATCAAGCCTTAGTGAGCGAGACCTTCATTGCGTCTGGAATTACCTACCACCCCAACTGGGCCTTCCACACCTATATGCTCGAACAGGCGCGCCAAGGGCGTCCGCTGGGGCCGCCAATGGAAGATAGCCGCATCATCAATGTGAGTGGCCAACGCTATGCGGTACAGGTCTTTGCGCAAGACACCCTCTACACGCCGTTGGCCGAAGAGGAAGAGAATACCAACTGGTCGGATGTGCGCCGTCTGAGCGATCTGCTTGTGAATGCGAATACCGCCCCGGCACCAACGCCAGCCGAGGAGTGATATGGTAAGATACCCGCAGTAAGCCAAACCGCGCCACCCAAGAGCAGCAACCATGGAGATCTTCAACATTGGTATACCTGAACTCCTGATGATCGCCATCATCGGCTTGGTGGTCTTTGGGCCAGAGCGGTTGCCCCAGGTGACCAACTTCTTGGGTAAACAGGTGGCCAAAATCATGGCCTGGCAGCAAAATTCGCCCGAAGTTCAGGCGTTGCAGCAGATCCGTAACGAGTTTGAGACTGAAATTGCCAGCCTGCGCGATGAGTTGGTGCGCACCCGTAACCAACTTGATGTGCGCAAGGATGCGATTGCGCTCAAGGAGGAGTTACGCCCCCTCGTAGATCTGCGTGGCACACTGAACGGCACAACCGCCAAACTGGCTGAACCAACCCCGGCCAGCGCGGCGAGTCCTGCAGCGGAGATACCCGAGTCGGCGGTGGGGGTCTCGCCCCCCAGCGTGCGTAACGATCCCGTATTGGTGCGTCCCCCGCGCAGCAGTGGGGTACCGGCGGCAGGTCGCCCGACACCAACCAATGTGCTGGCTCCCGCCCGCACAGCGGCAACAACCAGCGAGCTTGAGGCACGCATGAGCCAGCTAAGTGCCGATCTGCAAGCCGTGATTGCCGAGCTTCAGGCACGTGGCCACCTCAGCGCCGATTGGCAGCCGAAACCACCTAGCACGGATCAGGAGCCGGTTGCGTGACTACCCAATCCAAGCCGAATCCCACCCAGATCACCGAGAAAGAATCATCCGAAGCCGAGATGGGCTTCTTTCAGCATCTAGGCGAATTGCGCAAACGTCTGGTTAAGGCGTCTATTGGCGTGCTGATCGGGATGGCCTTGGGGATTTTTTTGGTGCTAGGGCCACCCCAACTGGTCGATCTGATCATCACGACCTTTGCGCCGGTCAATCCGATCTATGCCCCGGTGCAATCGGTCGGCACCACCGAGACCTTCACCAGCTATATGTCGGTGGCGCTTACGGTCGGGATCATCCTGGGCATGCCGGTGATTGTCTACCAACTGCTGGCCTTTTTGATGCCCGGACTACACAAGCGCGAGCAGCGCATGATTCTTATTGCGCTGCCCTTTGTGACGCTCTTCTTTTTGGGTGGGATCGCCTTTGGCTGGTTTATTACCGTCCCCACGGCGATCCGTTTCTTGATCGGTTTTTCCAACTCGGAGTTCATTCAGACCCAGCCGACACTCTCCGATTTCCTCAACACTGTCACCACGCTGCTGTTGATCAACGGGATTGTGTTTGAATTACCGATCATCATCTATGTGCTGGCCTTTATGGACGTGGTGAATGCCGCCCAACTCGCCTCGTTCCGCCGTTTTGCAGTAGTGATCGTGGTGATTGTGGCCGCGATCATCACCCCCACGGGCGATCCGATCAACCTGGCGCTGCTGGCGATCCCCATGTATCTGCTCTACGAGGTGGGGGTGATCATGGCGCGCTTTGTGCCCAAGCAAAGGTAGCACCGGCTTCCAGCCGGTGCTACCTTCAGGCTTAGCCTCCTCCGAACCCCCACCGGGAGGCATAACTACATGTAGAAGGCGAAGATCCAGACCGCAAACATGAAAGCGATCAGCAATGTGAGAACGATCAACGTCAGCACGCGGCGGATATCGGTAGTAATCTCAGGCATCGCTTATTCTCCACACAGGATTTCAAGACAGATCGCACGACTGGGCACTATTGTAACCCCAAAGCCGTGATCTGTCACAGCCCTACAGATACCCCATCTGCAAGGCCAGCATGCCCAAACTCAAGAAGATAAAGAACCCACACACATCCGTCACCGTGGTGACGAAGATGGACGAGGCCAGCGCCGGATCAATGCGCAGCACCTTGAGGGTGAGCGGCACGAGGACTCCGGCCAGCGAGGCCAGGATCAGATTGCCCAGCATGGCCACCCCTACCACGATCCCCAAGGCGGGGATGCCCTTCCAGAGCCAGCCTAGTACTCCCACCAGCAAGCCAATACAAACCCCGTTGCAGATGCCGATGGTCAGTTCGCGCAGCAGAATTTTGCCCGCGTTCGCCATGCGCACCTCACCCAAGGCCAACGAACGCACAATGAAGGTGAGCGTCTGCGTACCAGCATTCCCGCCCTGCCCGGCCACAATGGGCATAAACGCAGCCAGTACCGCCGCATGGGCGATCACATCCTGAAAGCCACTCACCACCGAGGCGGCCAGAAAGGCCGTGGCCAGATTGATCGTCAGCCAGAATACCCGGTCGCGGGCGGCGCGCTGGATGGGGCGCGAAACCTCTTCATCCTTGTCCACACCGGCCAGCAGGTACATATCCTCGGTGGCCTCTTCCTCCACCGCATCGAGCAGATCACCGGCATCAAGCGCACCCACCAGACGCCCAGCGGCATCAACTACGGGCAAGGCGCTGAAGCCCGAATCACTGAGCATGCGCGCCTGCTCCTCGGTCGAGAGATCTTCGGGCAGCGCAACGATGTTGGGGTTCATCAACTGCTCAACCCGGGTCTCCGGGGCCGCCACGACCAACTGATGCAGGCTGAGTGTGCCGAGCAAACGCCCCGCCTCACCCGTCACAAACAGGTAGGAGGCACTATCCGCATCAGGACGCATCTGACGCAGGGTATCTATCACCTGTTGGGCGGTGGCATGGCGCGGAAAACTGAGCGCCGGGGCATAGGACAGCCCCGCGTTCTCGGCGACACCAGGGCGTACCACGGGCGCGACAAGCACGCCCTCGACTGGGGTGCGAAATGCAATCATGTGTCCCTCCAGCAAGGTACCGGCCGTGGCGGCAGGGCCACAGACGGTGCGGAGCGACCTGGAATGACACAAGGGGGGAAGAAAAAACCCCGGCGTTTGCCGAGGCGGGGCAGGCACGGGCGCTGGCGCGCCCATTGGAGGGCTAACGTCAGACAACCATGATCACAGCCGCGCCCAAGCACCCGCACCTTGTGTGGCCGAGCAGGTCGCGATGGCTCTGTTGATGACTACCTTCCATAAGCCTTTTGGGTAGGCTCCTGAAGCTTGTGAGAAGAGCGTCGCTGCTCGATATTTCTCACGACCAACCGCCCAAGCGGTGGTGCCACAGGCGCACGAGAAGTTAGGTTGGTTGCCCAACCCGTTAAAAGTATAGATCGTCAGGTATGGGATGTCAAGGGAAATTATGCTGCTAGGGCCACTGTCCCCAGCCCGTAAACAGGCGGGCTAACTCCCGGCGAAGGCCGCCTGCGCGGCCTAGAACCAGCCCGCGTAGGCGGGCTTTGCCTATGGTAGCCCGCCCGTTTACGGGCTGGGGAGGAACTTTGACGTAGCCCTAATTATGCAGCAATCCGCATCCGCACCTTACGCAGCTTGCGCGTGATCGCATTGATGTAGCCATTCTGCATGGTATCTAGAATGTCCAAAGCTTGATCAAGACGCTCCAGTGCCAGCGCTGGTTTGCCCGCATCCAGCGCCTTGATTGCCTGAAAGATGCACTGAGCAGCCTCCTTACGCAGATCTTCATCCACGTTACGCGCCACCGAAACGCGGGGCATCAGTTTCTGGAGTTCTTTAATTGGATCAAAGCGATCTGCCGCATCAAGCATGTCTTGCAGCGCATCCAGATCAACATGACTCGACCCACGCTCACCCGTGTAGTTGTAGGTCTTGTTTACATCACCGCGCGCAATATCGCCCTGAAAATGGATCTCACCAATCTGATTGCCCTGGCCAAAATCAATCAGTGGGCTGTCACCACACATTGCATCATCCATCATACTGATTGGTGAAGGAATAGGTTGCGGCGCTGGCGCAAAGAGTTTGGTTTTGAAGGCCATGCTGGAGATGATCCACTTCATCTGGCCAATCAGGCCGGCAGTGCGGGGGATGACACTCAGCACCAGTGGCTCAATCGCGCCGCGCTCATAGAAGCCACCCTCCGGGCGGGGCTGGAGCAGCGCAACGTGGATGCTCGTGTGGCGGCGCGTGCGCTTCGGGGTGAGTGAGAAGGTCAGCAGGGGAAGATCCGCCCCCGGCATGACCTCGGCATCCACATATTCGCGATCCAGGTCAAAATCAGGTGCCTTGACCTCAATCCGCACCGGGGCTGGGCGTGGGGAACCATCGGCATTGATGGGGAAGGTGAGCGCCAATTCTTCCCCATGCACATCGTCCTGGGTAATCTCGGCTCCCGATTCGGTGGTGAGGGGCAGCCGGTTGCGGAAACCGGGCGAACTGGGCAGGCAGAGTTGTACCAGCAACTCAGTGGGATCGCCCACTACCGCCTCGGCAGGCGCGGCGGCATCGAGACGGCGGCCTTCGATATAGGGTGAGGCCGGATCATTAGCCTGAGCGAGCCAGATGCGGCCTTCGCGCAGGCGCGTGTAGAGCACCGGCATCCACCAATCGGGCTGGGTGCGCCCATCGAGGCGCGCATAGGCCAAGGCGCGATCCACCAGACCATCGTGCAGCAATTCGCGGAAGAAGACCGGCAGCATGCGGTTGATGGTCGCAATCGCCACTTTGCCCTGCATCGCCAGCACCGCCGGAATCCCCGCCTGGGCGATGCGCGGCCCCAAGGCGGCCAGTGCATTGGCGTAGCCATCCCCGGCACTCTCGCAGGAGGCCAGCAGCACCATGCGCGGGCGGTACACCTCGACCAGCCCGGCGAGCAGATCCACCAGATCGCTCCCCTCGCACACCTCGGTCTGGCCCTGGGCATTGGCGAGGTAGAGCTTAGGTTCGGCCTGCACCAAGCTCCCATGCGCCACGAGGTAGAGGATGTCGTAGCCGGGAGCAGCGCGCAGCATGCGCGCCAAGGCATGTAGAGTCGACTCGTTCGGTTGGGGGGTGAGCAGATCAATAGCCAGATCGGGGGCAGCGGTGCGGAGACGTTGCAACTCAGCATCTGGATCGAGCGCCGCCAACTTGTAGCGGCTCTGGAGATCCTGCGCATTGGCCACCGCCACTAAGACCCGCAACGCACTGCGCGGGCGCAGCACCACCGCGCCATAGTTCTCGGCACTCACATAGCGAGTGAGGAGGAAACGCGCATCTAACCCCAACGGTTGTTGGGTGAGCGGATCAACCAGGCACTCCCAGCGGAGTTGGTGGAGTTGCGGATCGCTCAGGTGCAGACGGAGGCGTAGGGTATAACCGGCCTCACGCGCCGCCGTCATACGGCGCGTACACGCCCCGAACGCCGCATCATCGGCAAAGAGTTGGTGCGTTAATGCCCGCCCATAGGCAAGTGCATCGTTTTCCAGGCTCTTCAAGACACTGCGTTCCAACGCCACCGGGAACGGCCCCACCACATCCTCACCCTGATCCTCTGGGCGGGTGTAGCGCAGGCGCAACCCCAGACCCGCCGCGAAGGGGAGTAGTTCTAGTTCGAGATCGGCGATCTGGTTGGTAGGAGTGGGTTGGTTTGGCATGGGTGCAGTATAGCATAAATGGTGGTATTCTAGTACCTTCAGGAACAGTAATACCTCTGATTTCAAGGAACCTTGTATGCTGTATCTACCCGGCAAGATTACGATGTGGAAAGAAGATCGCGGCTATGGCTTCATTACGCCCGATCATGGTGGCCCTGATGTCTTTTTACATGCCAGTATTTTGCCCAACGAACTCAAACAACCACCTCTACAAACCGAGATCTCCTACGTCATCGGATATGACAAACAGAACCGCCCGCGTGCGGTTGCAGTGCGCTTTAAGCGCGATCCTACTACGATGTCTATCGTTCCGGCGCTGATCGTGGCGGCATTCTTCGGCCTACTCGCTGCGCTGATCATTTTTCTGCACATCACACCGATCCTATTCGGGGTCTATATGTTGATGAGTTTTATCACGTTTATCGTCTATGCCACCGATAAGCAGAGCGCCATGGTGGGCGAGCGGCGCATCCCAGAACGCACGCTGCACCGGCTCGAATTTCTGTGTGGCTGGCCGGGGGCACTCTTTGCCCAGCAGTACTACCGGCATAAGAGCCGCAAACAGGAGTATAAGACCACCTTTTGGCTGATGACGGTCTTGAATCTGATTGTGTTGTTGGGGTATGTGTTGGTGGAGATGCTGGTATAATCCCCCACAAAACCCGGTCAGGGTGATCGGGCCGCGTTTGGGTTGCCATGCAGAGACTTGCCAACATCATCACCGAGATCGCCGACCTCCCGGCGTGTGAGGCGTTAGCGCGTAGCCTTGCCACTGGCCCGCGCCAACAGCGCGTCGCCCCCGTCCCCAATGCCGCCCGTGTGCCGCTGGTCGCGGCGTTGAGCCTGCATAGCCGCACCCCGCTGCTCTATGTGACGCTCAATGCCGATGCCGCGCTGCGGGCGGCTGATGATCTGCGCCAGTGGCTTGGCCCCGATGCGGTGCTCTATTATCCGGCCAGCGACGCCATGCCCTACGAGCACATGTCGCCCGGTGATGAGGTGATCGCCCAACGTCTGCGCGTGCTGCAACTTCTCGCTACTGACCTCCAGCCGCCCGTGATTCTGGTTGCCCCGCTCAAGGCGCTGCTCCAACCTACCCTCAGCCGCGCTGAGTTGGCCAGTGCGAGTATGACCCTCCAGCGCGATGCGGTGCTGAACCAGGAGCGGCTGCTGCGCACGCTGGTGGCACGCGGCTATCGCCCTACCTCGGCGGTCACTGCCCCCGGCGAGATCAATCGGCGCGGCGGGATTGTTGATCTCTGGCCGAGTGCCGATGATCGCCCACTGCGTATCGAGTTCTTCGGCGATGAGATCGAGAGCCTGCGCCGTTTTGACCCGGCCACCCAACGCAGTGACCAGCGCCTTGATGCGGCCAGCATTAGCCCACCGCACGAAATTCCACTCTGGAACCGCGAGCAGGCACTGGCCTGGATCGAGAGCCTCGATTGCACCGATCTGCGCCGCGAGGCCCAGGCGGAGTGGGAGGCCGCGCTTGAGCGCCTGCGCGCAGGAGAGCGCTTTGAGGGCCGCGCCTTCTACGCGCCCTTCTTCCGCGCCCCGGTTGGCCCCGCTAGCCCCACTCTGCTCGACCACCTGCCCCCAGAGTGCCTCGTATTGCTTAGCGAAGCCCACATGTTGGCCCTCCATGCCAGTGAGTTGGCGCAGCATGCCGAGGCGCAGCGCTTCAAACTGATTGAGCAGCACGAACTCCCCGCCGCCTTCCCGCGCCCCTATCTGAACTGGGACGAGAGCGGATTGGATCAGGTGCGCGCCGCCTACCGCCTGGTGGATCTGAGCCATAACGAAGAGGCCAGCGCCCTGGCTCCGCCCGTCTTCGGGGCCGCTGATCACTTTGGCGGCCAGTTCCGCCGCCTGATTAGCGACATTGTGACCCGGCTGCGCGCCGGGGAACGGGTGGTGGCAATCACTGCGCAGGCAGCGCGTCTGCAAGAGTTGGTGAGTGAGGAACTGCATGGCGCACCCACCCCGGCGGCGTTTGTGGCCATTCATGGGATGATCGAGGCGGGTTGGCGCTTGCCCAGCGCCAATCTGACCCTCTATACCGATAGCGAGATCTTCGGCATTCGCCAGCGCCGCCCACTCGCCGAGCGCCGCCGCAAGAGTCGCCATGGGGAAGATCGCGCCGCCTTTTTGCGCGGGCTGAAGGTGGGCGATTATGTGGTGCATATTGAACACGGTATCGCCATCTATGATGGCCTGATCCGGCGCACCGTCGGCGAGATCGAGCGCGAATACCTCGTGCTGCGCTATGCCGCCGGGGATAAGATCTATGTCCCGGTAGACCAGATTGACCGTGTGACGCGCTATATCGGTGCCGGGGATAGTTCGCCCACCCTGACCCGCCTGGGCACCCAGGATTGGGAACGTGCCAAGCGTAAGGCCCGCGCCGCTGTGCAGGATCTGGCCCAGGATCTGCTGGCGCTCTACGCGCAGCGCCAGACCAAACGTGGCCACGCCTTCAACCCCGACAATGAGTGGCAGCGCGAACTGGAAGGCTCCTTCCCCTATATTGAAACCGAGGATCAACTGCGCGTCTTGGCTGAAGTTAAGACCGACATGGAGCATGATGTGCCCATGGATCGCCTGATCTGTGGCGATGTGGGCTTCGGCAAGACCGAAGTGGCGCTGCGCGCCGCCTTCAAGGCGGTACAGGATGGCAAGCAAGTGGCACTGCTGGTGCCCACTACCGTGCTGGCGCAACAACACTTCGAGACCTTCAAACAGCGAATGGCCGCCTTCCCAGTGAAGGTTGAAATGCTCTCGCGCTTCCGCTCGGCCAAGGAGCAGGACGTGATTATGCGCGAGTTGCTGCTGGGGCGGGTGGATATTATCATCGGGACGCACCGCCTGCTCAGTAAGGACGTGATCTTTAAGGATCTGGGGCTGGTCATTGTGGATGAGGAGCAACGTTTTGGCGTGCGCCACAAGGAACGCCTCAAGCAACTGCGCGCCGAAGTGGATGTGCTCACGCTTACGGCAACGCCCATCCCGCGCACGCTGCACATGGCCATGGCGGGCATCCGCGACCTGAGCGTGATTGATACCCCACCCGAAGATCGCATCCCGGTGAAGACCTACGTCACCCCCTACGATGAGACGCTCATCCGCGAAGCGATTCTGCGCGAGTTGGAGCGCAACGGCCAGGTCTACTTCGTGCATAACCGGGTACAGAGCATCTACCATGTCGCCAACCACCTGCGCAACCTCGTCCCCGAAGCGAACATTGGGGTCGGGCATGGCCAACTCAACGAGCGCGAGTTGGAGCAGGTGATGATTGACTTCTTCGAGGGTCGCCATGATGTGTTGGTCTGTACGACCATCATCGAGAGCGGGCTGGATGTATCCAGCGCCAACACGATGATCATTGACGACGCGACCAATTTTGGCTTGGCACAGCTCTACCAGTTGCGCGGGCGGGTGGGGCGCTCGGCCAACCGCGCCTACGCCTACCTCTTCTACAAGGGGGATCGCGCCATGACCGAAGAGGCGCAACAGCGCCTCGAAGCGATCCAGGAGGCCACTGAACTGGGCGCAGGCTTTCGTGTCGCCATGCGCGACTTGGAGATTCGTGGGGCGGGCAACCTGCTCGGAGCCGAACAGAGCGGCCACATCGCAGCGGTGGGCTTCGATCTCTACTCGCGGCTGCTGGAGCAGGCAGTTCAGCAACTCAAGCAGCGCGTGGATGCCGCGCAACACTCCAGCGCCACCCCGCCGCCGCCACCCGCCGCCCCGATCATCAACGAGAAGGTGCTGGTCTCCCCGTTGGTGACGCTCGATCTGCCCCTCACTGCCTACCTGCCCAGCGACTACATCCCCGATGAAGCGCTACGATTGGGGGTCTACCAACGCATGGTGGGCAGTGAAGAACTCACCGAAGTCCGTGCATTACGTCAAGAACTCCAAGATCGCTTCGGCAACCCGCCGCTCCCGGCACTACACCTGCTCACCTGGCTCCAGATCAAGGCACTCGCATTACAGGCCGGAGTCACCTCGGTGACAACGAGCAACGAAGAGTTTATTATCCGGCTCCCCATCCTGGATACCGAGGCCCGCGAACGGCTGCGCCGCCGTTACGGACGTGACCCCAACGTCAAGGTGGGGCCACAATTCATCCGCCTCAACCGGCGCAGCGTGGGCGAACAGTGGAGCGAGAAGGTGATGGGAGTACTAGAGGTGCTGGCAGCCAGCTAAATCATGCGCTTCAAGCGGAAGAAGAGATAGAGACTCCCCGCAATAACGATCATCACCCCGATGGTGGCGGGTAAAGCCAGGGGATGATCGGCATAGGGAATGGCCACGTTCATCCCCAAGACGCTTGCCACCAGCGTCATCGGCAACATAATCACCGAGATCAGGGTAAAGATCTTCATCTCCTGGTTGATGCGGTGCGAAGTCAGGCTACTCAGGGTTGAATCCAAACCCTCGATAATCTCCTTCTGCTCCTCCAACATATCCCACAGCCGGGTCATACCATCGGCAAGATCGCCGAAGTAGGCATCTTCATCCAGGCGCAAATAGCCCAACTCCCGCGCCGCAAGGTAGCGGATCACCGGGATATTCGGCTTCAGGATGCGGCGCAGCGCAATAATATCGCGGCGCAGGTAGGAGAGTTCTTGCACCGTAGATTGCACATCACGCTTAAAGATACCCTCTTCGAGCGCGTCCAGCTTCTCATCGAGGCGATAGAGCATGGGGAAGCAATAGTTGATCAGGGCTTCAATTTGGCGATAGATCAGAAAGCCAGAGCTACGCCCCATCAACAAATGCCGCCCACGCTCATCATCAGCCGTCTGGGTGAGGCGACGCATAGGGCGCAACTGGCCATCGTGGAACGTCACCACATAATCGCGCCCGGCGAAGATGTCCACCTCACTGGCCACCGAAAGGCGATCAATCTCGTTATAGACGGGGAAGTGGAGGACGACAAAGACATACTCGACCTCTTCATTCTCATCAATCTTGGGCCGCTGGAGTTTGGAGAGCACGTCCTCGGTATGCAGGGGGTGGAACTGGTAATGATCGGCGATGGACAAGACATCATCACGGGTTGGATAGGCCACATCAACCCAGGTTAATCCCCCCTCAGTAAAGGAACTCTGGATCGAGACCGGGCCACTCAACACGGTGCGTGGCGGTGCAGGATGGGAAACCAGCGGCTTGCGCATAGGGTAGCATCCTCAACATAGCGTTGGCGTCATTCACTCCCATTATACGCCCGACGATGATCGAAGAATGCTACGCGGCTCGTTCTAGAGGATGAGCATGTGGTGTCCCCCCTCCTTCAACACTGCATGGCTCGATCCCCCCACCAACAACCGGCCCTGATGGGCCGGTTGTTGGCGTTACAGATCTTTTGGCGGCTGCGCCGCCCCACGCAACCAAATGGGACATCACCCATACTATATTTCATAGTAATAGTCATGTAATATACTATGATCTATAGTTGATCAAGAGAGCCACGTAGACCGATCAACCCCGTACATCCACAGAGAGGAGGTCGCTCGCCGCACGCAACGGTCGCTACATCGCAGCTATCACGAGCTAAGGGTATGGATACTGCAACACTCGAAATCGGTCTCTTTCCGGCCAATGGGGGGATTGTCGCCGACATCCGCTTTGCCCCCTCAGCAACCGCCACCGATCAGGTACTCGGTCGTTCCCTGCCCGTCGCTATTGATGCTGCGCAGTTGTGCGCGCTGACCCTAGACCCCACCATCTACGCCCAAGAACTCACCGCGATGCTCTTCCAGGATGAGCGTGCGGCAACTGCTTGGAAGCATGCGCGTACCTATAGCGATACGGTTGAAGTTCCCCTGCATGTGCGTATCCGCATCGCCGACGATCTCCCCTTTCTGCACGATATTCGTTGGGAGTTGCTACGTGACCCCAACACCAACGAGGATCTCTCGCGCAGTGGGCGCGTGTGGATCTCGCGTACCCTAGATCGTCTCAACAATACCCAGCGCGAACGTCCAAACCGTAAAATGATTCGCACCTTAGTTGCCCTCTCCAGCCCCTCCGATCTGAGCCGTTTTGGGTTGGCCAGTATTGAACAGCGGGTAGGGCTGCAAGCGGCGCAAGCCCTACATCCATTGCCCACCATGCTCCTTGATGGTTCTGCGCGCCATTATGCCAACCTCGAAACGCTCTCGCGGGGTTTGTGGCGCTACCCTGGCCTGCTCGTTGTCTTTGCCCATGGCCTGCGCACGAATGGCGATACAATGCTCGTGATGCAAGATGACGAGGGCCAACGCCAGATGGTGCCTGCCAGCGAGTTTATCGAGATGCTGGGTGGCTTGCCGCACATGCCCGTGGCGGTGATTCTAATCAGTTGTATGTCGGGCGGGCTGGGGAATAGTGCCGATGAGAACCTCACCTCCCTGGGTGAGCGTCTGTCCCGCCGGGGGATTAGCGCGGTTCTGGCTTTGGCAGGGTTGGCCAGTATGAATCTGACCGAGACGTTCGTGCCGACTCTGTTAGCCAATCTGGCCCACGAGGGGGATATTCTGACCGCCTTGGGGCAAGCCCGTGCCAGCCTGCATGTGGATCGCTGGTCGCCGCGCCTCTGGCTGAATGGCCGCGACGGGCAGCTTTGGGATGAGCCGAAGGGCCAGCGCTGGTTGGTAGGGGCCGGGTTGTGGGGATGATGCCTACAACCGCTCGGCTATCGCCTTCGCCTGCGTAAAGAGGCGCAGATAGTCCGGGCCACCGGCTTTGCTGTTGGTACCCGACATGTTGAAGCCGCCGAAGGGGTGAATACCCACCAACGCCCCGGTACACTTACGGTTCAGGTAGAGGTTGCCAACATGGAACTCGTCGCGTGCCCGTTCCAGATGCGCCAGATCGCGGGAGTAGAGTGCCCCAGTCAGGCCATACTCGGTATCATTGGCCATCGCCAGCGCCGCGTCAAAGTCTTTGGCCTTGATCACCGCCAACACCGGGCCGAAGATCTCCTCCTGGGCGATGCGCGCATGCGCGGCCACATCGGCAAAAATGGTCGGGTTGATGAAGAAGCCGCCATCCTCGATCAGCTTGTGATCCACCACTTCACCACCCAACACTAAACGCCCCTCCTCCTGGCCCAAGGCGATATAGTCGCTGATCATGTCAAAGGCGCGCTTGTCAATCACTGCCGCGACATGGGTTTCGGGCAGCGCGGCATGGCCGAGGCGCAGATGCCCGGCACGTTCAACCAGGCGCTGAAGGAAAGCGTCATAGACCGACTCGACCACGATGGCCCGCGAACAAGCGCTACACTTCTGGCCCTGGAAGCCAAAGGCAGAGGCGGTCACCCCTTCGGCAGCGGCGGACAGGTCGGCACTCGCATCAACAATGATCGCGTCCTTGCCGCCCATCTCCAGAATTGGCCGCTTGATCCAGTTCTGACCGGGCTGGCGCACGGCGGCGCGTTCCAACACGCGCAACCCAACCGCCTTCGAGCCAGTGAAAGCGATGAAGCGAATCTGTGGATGATCAACCAGAAAATCGCCCAACACCGCATCGTCACCCACTACCAGATTGACCACCCCCGGCGGCAACCCGGCAGCCTCCAGGATCTCAACGAGGCGCACGGCCAGCAGCGGGGCACGTGGTGAGGGCTTGAGTACCACCGTATTGCCGGTAACAATCGGGGCGACGGTGAGGGTGGTGGCAATCGCCAGCGGGAAGTTCCAGGGTGGAATGGCCAAGCCTGGCCCCAGCGGGATCTGGCGCAGTTGCAGATACTCGCCGGGGTAGGGCGTGAGCGGCTGATCGCGGCCTTGCAGATCGAGCGCCTGCCGCGCATAGTATTCACAAAAATCTATCGCCTCGGCCACATCCGCATCGGCCTCGATCCAGGTCTTGCTCACCTCGTAGACGATCCAGGCCGCCAGTTCCTCTTTCTGCCGCCGCATGATGGCGGCAGCACGTAGCAATACCTGCGCACGCGCCTCCAGAGGTACGTGCCGCCAATGGGCGAAGGCCGCTTCGGCGGCCAGCACCGCCGCGTGGGCCAGTGTCTGATCGGCCATACTCACATAGCCGACGATCTTTTTCGGTTCGCACGGGTTGTGCGAGGCCAACTTCGATTCACAAAGCCGCTGCTCCCCACCAATCAGGAGCGGCGCGGTAGCACCAAACTGCCCCGCGACATGGCGCAGGGCGCGCTGCATCGCGGCGCGGCGCTCCGAGGTGGAGAAGTCGCCGAAGGGTTCGGGGCTGTAGGTGGGGAGCATAGCGGCCTCCTTAGTGTGTGTACCCCTGCGGGTGGCTCCGATGCCACTCCCAGGCCGTAGCGATGATCGACTCAATGTCCGGGTAACGCGGCTGCCAGCCCAACTCCTGGCGGATCGTCTCCGAAGAGGCCACCAAGATCGCCGGATCACCGGCGCGGCGTGGGCCAACCACATGCGGGATGGGGTGCCCCGTCACCTTGCGGGCAGCCTCGATCACCTCCAGGACGCTGAAGCCACTTCCATTGCCCAGATTGTACTTGCGCGAACCGAGCCGATCCAATGCTTGGAGCGCCAAGATATGCGCCTGGGCCAGATCGACCACATGCACATAGTCGCGGATGCAGGTACCATCCGGGGTCGGGTAATCATTGCCAAAAATGGTAATCTGTTCGCGCTGGCCGAGCGCCACCTGAAGGATGAGCGGAATCAGATGGGTTTCGGGATCGTGGTGTTCGCCGCGCTCCGGCGTGTCGCCACTGGCATTGAAGTAGCGCATACAGGCATAGCGCAGCCCATAGATGCGCTCGAACCAGTGCAGCAGACGCTCGATAAAGAACTTGGACTCGCCATAAGGCGAACCGGGCACAATCCGCTCATGCTCATCAATCGGCATCTTGGCCGGATCATCAAACAGGTTGGCGGTTGAGGAGAGGATGAAACGCCGCACCCCGGCAGCGACCGCCGCCTCCAAAAGATTGGCCGCATTCACCAGATTGTCGCGCAGATAGAGTAGCGGCTGTTGCATGCTCTCCCCCACCAGGGTGTAGGAGGCAAAGTGCATAATGCCATCAATATCGGGATGCGCGGCGAAGAGTTGCGCCAGTGCCGCCCGGTCAGCGAGATCACCCTGGATAAACGTGGCTGCCGGTGGCACCGCCTCGCGGTGGCCCTGCGAGAGATTATCAAAGACCACCACCTGGTGGCCCGCGTCTAAGAGTTCGGCGGCGGTGGCGCTACCAATATAGCCCGCCCCGCCAGTAACGAGAATCTTCATAGGGGTTCCTTTGGCAGATCTTCCACACCATCTGGTGTCTCACCATCTACCTCCGGCGCTGCCTCGACTTCAACCGGTGGAGGTGGTGGGGCTGCCGGAGGCGGTGCCGCTACTGCAAAGAGCGCCTGAATGGCGTTGCGATTGAGACAGACAAAGTTACGTTGCAGTGTTGCCCCACCCCCCAGGGGAAAGATCGCTACACTACGCAGCGGGATGAAGTCATCGGTCATCTCGCTCAACATCGTGCTGATCTCCATATCGCTACGCTTATAGAAATCAGCCCGAATGGCAAACGTGGTGGTAAAAAACATCATCGGCTGCGTATCACGCGGCGGGCTAGGGGCCACAAAATCGGCGGGGGGTGTTGGCTCCTCCAACACCGTCACCAACAGAGCTTGGTTCAGATCCACCAGCAGATGCGCCACCCGTTGCAGTTGCTGGGGCTTGGCCAATGGAGCCACCCCAGCATCGCGCAACGTAATAAAGCGATTGATACGACTATTGAGCGCATCACTCAGGCGGCGGTAGAAGGGCAGATCGTAGGTACCAAAGATGACCAAGCCATCGGTAAAGACCTCGATCTTAAAGCTAAAGGTATTCGTCATAGTATCATGAAGGTCGCATGCATCTCAGGGTGCATGCTGCACCATGGTCAGCGTCTCCCAGAAACCGGGGTACGAAACCGCCGCCGAATCAGGATCGGCAATCGTGGTCTCACCAGTTGCAATCAGCGCGGCCACCGCCCACGCCATAGCGAGGCGATGATCATGATGACTCTGCACCTGCGCCCCACGCAGCGCCGGGCCACCCAGGCCAACAATCTTCATGCCATCGCTGGTGGGTTCAACATGGCCGCCCAAGGCACGTAGCCCCTCGGCAACCGTGGCGATGCGATCTGTCTCTTTGGCGCGTAGCTCCTGCGCATCGCGCACCACTGTCTCCCCCTCAGCGCAGGCGGCGGCCACCGCGAGGATGGGGATCTCATCAATCAGGCGCGGGATGAGATCACCGGCGATCTCGGTACCCCGCAATACCGAGGAACGCACCGTCACATCACCGACCGGCTCACTGCCCTCGCTGCGCTGGTTGGTAATCTCGATCTGTGCGCCCATGGCGCGCAGCACATCCAAGGCCCCGGTACGCGTGGGGTTGAGACAGACGCCAGGGGTGGTCAGTTCCGCATTGGGATGAATCGCCGCCGCCACCCACCAGAAGGCTGCACTCGACGGATCACCGGGGACGCGCAGCGATAAGGGATAGGGCAACACCGGGTGGGTGGGTGGGTGCAGGGTGATCTGTTCCGGCGTAATCTCCAACTCTAACCCCATCGCCGTCAGCATACGCTCGGTATGATCGCGGGAGTCGATGCGCCCGGTCAAAGTGAGCGGGCCACTCCCCCCTAAGCCAGCCAGGAGCAGCGCCGACTTGACCTGAGCCGAAGCGACGGGCAAGTGGTAGCTCCCGCCCCGAATTGCCGTGCCGCGTACTGCGAGTGGGGCACGATCCCCCGCCTGACGGCCATCAATCTGCGCTCCTAGGCTGCGCAACGGCTCGACAATCCGCCGCTGTGGCCGCGAACGCAACGAGGCATCGCCGGTCAGCACCGTAAAGATCGGCATCCCGGCCAGTAACCCCGCCAGCAAGCGCAGGGTCGTGCCCGAATTGCCACAATCGAGCACATCAGACGGCTCGCGTAACCCTTGCAGGCCCACGCCATAGACGTGGACTTCGTCCTCATCCTGGGTGACATCAACCCCCAAGGCCCGGATACAGGCAATCGTACTCAGACAGTCGGCCCCGGTAAGGAAATTGGTAATCCGGGCACTCCCCGACGCCACCGCATTAAAGATCACCGCCCGATGCGAGATGGATTTATCGCCAGGAACATCAACAATGCCGCGCAATTGGGCGGCTGCAAAAAGGGTTACAGATGACATAGTCGCTCAACGGGGGCAAGCCCCCAGCATCCTTATGATTTCAGATCGGCGGAATCCGGGGATGTAATCAGTTTATAGCCAAATCCACGCTGGGTCACCAGATAGCGCGGCGCTGTTGGATCAGGCTCAATCCGCTGGCGCAGCCGGTAGACGAGGGCATCAATCGCATTGTAGTCGAAGACCTCATAGTCCCAAACTTCACGGGCGATCTCATCCTTGCTGATTACCTGACCACGCCGCGTGTAGAGCAGTTCCAGCAACTGAAACTCTTTGACCGTCAGCGATGGCTCAAGCACCTGGCCACGAATAAAGACCTGCTTGGTGCGGCCATCCACACGCAACTCCTCACGGACTGCGCGCAGCAATTCGGGCGGTAGCGAGCCCTTCACCGTCGCTTCGGGGTCTTGGAAGGTGATGACCGTATCCGCAATAATCACCTGATCCTGGTTACGCAGTTCTTGGCTACCAGTCAGGCGTTCACCATTGATAAATGTACCGTTCGTACTCTCCAGATCGAGGAGGGTAAACCCCTCACCCTCGCGCACAAAGCGGGCATGGCGACGCGAGGCCAAAGGATGATCAATCACAATATCGTTACTACTATCGCGGCCCACCGTAATCGTCTCACGATCCCATTCCAATTCACGATACTGCCCATCCTGGCGCTTGATTATGAGTTTTGGGGCAGGCGCAGAGAGCATCTGGCAAACCTCCACCATTGCATACATAGAAGAGCGTTATTAGGGGGTATTGTAGCATACCGCTTTCGGGTTATGCAGGCAGGGAGAAAGGCGCTCGGTGCTATTTGAAGCAATACAAAAGACAACCCACCGAAAATGGCTCGGTGGGTTGCCGCAGAAGAAGATCACATACCGCAGGATGTCGCTACTCCTCGCCCTTCTCCTCGGCGGGTGCGGGCGGTGCCGCCTTCTCTTCCGCCGGAGCAACCGGGGCGGGCGCGATGCCTCCCACCTGCAACACTGCATCGCGCAACTCCTCGGCTGCCGAGCGCCAAGTAGCACGGAAGCGCGGGTGCGCCTTGATATAGATCGGATCGCCAAAACGCACCGTCACCCGGTGCGGGCGCGGAAAATGCGCCCCCTTCGGCATCACCTTCATCGTGTCGAAGAGGTAGGTCGGAATCACCGGCGTACCGGGGAAGTCGGCAATCAGCCGCCCCACCCCGCCCAAGAACGGCCCGACCTTGCCATCTTTGCTGCGTGTCCCTTCGGGGTAGAGTAGCAACGCATAGCCCTCGCGCAGTGCCCGCGCCGCATGGCGCAACGGATCTTGCCCACCGCGTCGGTCACGCGAGATGGGGATGGCGTTGAAGAGCACCCGCGAGAGAAACTGCCAAAAGCCACCCTGGAAAAAGTAGTCCTTCGCTGCGGCGGCCACAAACCGCTCGCGGACATGGCGCGGCAATGCGGCATAGATCACCGCCGTATCCGCGTGGCTACTATGGTTGGCCACAATGATAAACGAGCCTTCAGTGGGCAACTTTTCAGCCCCTTCAACCCGTGGCCGCACGTAGGTACGCACAAAAACCCGAAACAGAAACGGGATAAAACGTGCCGCCATGTGGCGGCTCCGATAGAGACGCATGGCTACTCCGCAGATGGGTGAGCAGGTGTGCCCCACTCACCCATGATCATGAACTATTCCGAACGTACCCGCGCTATCGCCTCACGATCATAACGCAGGATGGGCTGGCGCGCCGCACGCACCTCATCTACCCGCCGCACCGGCGCTGTGGTGGGGGCTGCATGCAGCAGTTCGGGTGTCTCCACCGCCTCGCGGGCGATCTGGAGCATGGTGTCAATAAAGACATCCAAGGTCTGTTTGCTCTCGGTCTCGGTCGGTTCGATCATCAACGCTTCCGAGACGATCAGTGGGAAGTAGATCGTTGGCGGGTGGAACCCATAATCAATCAGCCGCTTGGCAATGTCAAGGGTGCGCACATCCTTGGGTGCCCCAGCGATCTGGCCCTTCAACACCGACTCATGCATGCAGATACGGTCAATCGCCTGCGGATAGACATCCTTCAGCTTGACGCGCACATAGTTGGCATTCAGCACCGCCATCTCGCTCACTTCGCGCAGGCCCGCCGCGCCCAGCGTGCGGATGTAGGTCCACGCCCGCACCAGCATGCCAAAGTTGCCATGGAACGCCTTCATGCGTCCGATGGCCTTTTCCGGGTTGGCCAGCGCATAGCTGCCGTCGGCGTTCTTCACCACCACCGGCCCCGGCAGGAAGGGGGCCAGCGCTGCGCTACAACCCACCGCACCACTCCCCGGCCCGCCGCCACCATGGGGCGTGCTGAAGGTCTTGTGCAGGTTGTAGTGCATAAAGTCGAAGCCCAACTCACCCGGCTTGGCAATACCGAGAATGGCATTGAAGTTGGCTCCGTCACCATACATCAGGCCACCCACACTATGCACAATCTCACAGATCTCAACGATCTGCTCATCAAACAGACCCAGCGTGTTGGGGTTGGTGAGCATCATACCGGCGGTGCGCGGCGACACCTTGGCGCGCAGGTCGTCGAGATCGACATTGCCACGCGCATCACCCTTCACCTCCACCACCTTCAGGCCGGTCATCGCGGCAGTGGCGGGGTTGGTGCCGTGGGCCGAGGTGGGCACCAGCACCTCCACCCGATCATGATCGCCGCGATCCAGGTGGTAGGCACGGAAGACGAGGATACCAGCAAACTCGCCGTGCGCCCCGGCTGCGGGCTGGAGGCTCACCGCCGGGAAACCGGCGATCTCGCCTAGGTACTCCTGCAACTCATAGATCAGTTGCAGCGCACCCTGTGCATCGGCAGCATCCTGAAGCGGGTGCGCCGCCGCAAAACCGGCCATGCGCGCTGCCTCTTCATTCAGCTTCGGGTTCCACTTCATCGTACACGAGCCGAGTGGGTAGTAGCCCGTGTCCACACTATAGTTACGCTGGCTAATGCGTGTATAGTGGCGCACCACCTCCGGCTCGGTCAGTTCGGGAAAGTCGGCCAGCCCATCCTGGCGCAACAGATCAGCAGGCAATGTACTCTCTGGCACATCCAACATGGGCAGGCTGGCCCCATGCTTGCCCGGTGTCGAGAGTTCGTATATATGTGGTTCGTAGGTATTCATCAATCTACCTTTACATTCCGCCCAAAACCCCAACCAGACGATCAATATCGGCCTTGCTGGTCATCTCTGTCACCGCCAGCAACATCGCGTTCCCCAACTGCGGCTCATCACTGGCCAGGTCATACCCGCCGATGATCCCCTGACTGCGCAACGCCGCATTGATCTCAGCAGCGGGACGCGGCAGTGCAACCGCAAACTCCTTAAAGAAGGTACCCGGCGTGATGACGCGGTAGCCCGGCAGCTTGGCAATCTCGGCAGCAGCATAGTGGGCACGGTGGTAACACAGCTCGGCCACCCGGCGCATACCCTGCTTACCCATCAGGCTCATATAGACCGTCGAGGCCAGCGCCATGAGCGCCTGGTTGGTGCAGATGTTGCTCGTCGCCCGCTCGCGGCGGATGTCCTGCTCACGCGCCCGTAGGGTGAGTACATACGCCAGTTGGCCATCCACATCCTTGGTGATGCCGACGATACGCCCGGCGATCTTATGCACATGCTTCTGCTTGGTGGTGAAGATACCCAAGTAGGGGCCACCAAAATTCAGCCCGATCCCCAACGGCTGGCCCTCAGCAGTGGCAATATCCGCTCCTACTTGGCCGGGCGTCTGGAATAACCCCAGCGCAATCGGGTCAAAGTGCAGACACAAGAGCGCCCCCTGCGCCTGTACCTGCTCGGCCACCCCGCGCAGATCGTGGATCTGGCCCATAAAATCGGGGCTTTGCAGAATCACCAGCGCCGTCTGGTCATCCACCTGCGCCAACGCCTCGGCCACGCCAGTACCGGGGGTCTCGTCACCCGTGATGGTAACATCGAGCGCCTGGAGGTAGGTGCGCAACACCGCCCGATACTGCGGGTTCACATTGCGCGCCACGACGATTTTGCGTCGCCCGCGCACCACATTCAGCGCCATGATCGCCGCTTCAGCCAATGCCGTCGCGCCATCATAGTGCGAGGCATTCGCAATCTCCATGCCCGTCAACGAAGTGATCAGGCTCTGGTACTCAAAAATTGATTGCAGCGTCCCCTGGCTAATTTCGGGCTGATAGGGCGTATAGGCGGTATAAAACTCGCCCCGGCGCAGGATTTGATCCACCGCTGCGGGCACAAAATGGTTATACGCCCCCGCCCCCAAAAAGATCGTGTGGCTATGCGCGTTAGCATTCTGACCACTCAGTGCCAGCAACTCACGCACCAACTCCGGCTCGGACAAAGGCGCAGGCAGATTCAGCGTCGGAAAACGCTTGGCCGCTGGCACATCAACAAACAGGTCAGCCGTATCGGCTACCCCGACCGCCTGGAGCATCGCGGCTCGCTCGGCGTCGGTAATCGCAATATAG
>NZ_GL501404.1:179850-212412 GCF_000152145.1 Oscillochloris trichoides DG-6 | reverse complement strand
CCAAAAAAAGATCGTTAGCGCAGAAAGTCCGGGATGCGCCGCATGGCTTCGACAAGCTCAGCCAGCGGCGTGCTGGCTGAGCTTGTCGAAGCCAGCGCGCCGCATTATAGACATCCCCCTAATGCCCGCGCTCCTCGCAGAAGGCAGTGTATGCGGCGGCATCCAGCAACTCCTCCTCCGCGCCGGAGGGGCGTACCCGAATGAGCCACCCTTCACCATACGGATCGCGGTTGATCGGCTCCTGGCTGGCCTCCAGGTCACCATTCACCGCCACCACCTCGCCCCCTACGGGAGCGTACAGGTCGGAACTGGCCTTCACCGACTCGATCACCCCAAACGACTCGCCGGGGGTAATCAGCGCCCCTACCTTGGGTAGCTCGATATAAACGATGTCACCCAGTTGATCCTGGGCAAAGTCGGTAATCCCGATCACCAACTCATCGCCCTCCACGCGTACCCACTCATCGGATTTGCTGTAGCGCAGTTCCGCCGGGACGTTGTAGCTCATGGTCACTTGCTCCTCATTATGGATGCCGCGATTGGGCATCACTTCTTATACCGAGGCGTATAGAACGGCATTCTGATCGCCCGTGCGCGCACAGGCTTCTCACGAATGATAATATCGAATTCGCTACCCTCGCGGCTCAGTTCGGTTGGCACATAAGCCATCCCCAACGGACGCCCGACCGTCGGCGCAGGCATGCCAGTGGTGACAAAACCAACCAACTCACCGGCCAGATTATGCACCGGGTAGTCGCCACGCGCAATACCCTTGCCCACCATCTCGAAGCCCGTCAGACGGCGGCTAACTCCGCGCTCCTTGATCGCCGCCAACGCCGAGCGACCCACAAAATCGCCCTTATCCAACTTCACCACCCAACCCAGACGAGCCTCATAGGGATTGATAGTATCGCTAATCTCGTGGCCATACAGCGCCAGACACGGCTCAAAACGCAGGCTATCGCGCGCACCCAAACCACACGGCTTGGCCCCCAGGGCTACGAGTTTATCCCAAAAATCCTCAGCATGGATGGCATCAAAGAAGAGTTCGAAGCCATCCTCGCCGGTATAGCCGGTACGTGCCACCAAGGTGGTGAAGCCAAAGAGCGAACTGAGCGCCACCCCGTGGAAGGGCATCGAACCGAGGCTACCCGCCTCAGACTCCTCGGCCTGCACCAACAGATCCTCGGCACCCGGCCCCTGCAAGGCCAGCATCGCCCAGCGCTCCGAGCGCCCGACAATCTCGACATCAAAGTCAGCCGCATGCTCCTGGAACCAATGCCACACCCGTTCGCGGTTGGAGGCATTCGCCACTACTAAGAACTCTTCGGGCAGGTGGTAGATGAAGAGATCATCAATGATGCCGCCGTCTGGCTGGCAGAGTAGCGCATACGTGGACTGGCCCAGCGCAATAGCCGAGACATCGCTGGTAACTATGTACTGCAAGAACTCCTCTGCCTGTGGGCCACGCACCATAAAACGGCCCATGTGGCTAATATCAAACAGCCCCACCCCCTGGCGTACCGCAAGGTGCTCATCAATAATGCCACTATAGAGTACTGGCATCTCCCAACCGCCAAATTCGACCATCCGTGCGCCCATGGCGACGTGTTTTTCGTAGAGGGGAGTTCGCTTTAACATCGTCATTTCTTCCCGATGAGCAGGTTCATGGGGCAATCTCCCAACGAGCCGCACCCATCCTAGCGGGTGTTCAGATCACCCGGCGAGTTCGTCGCGAATGCGCCGTAGCATTGCACGGCAGTCGGTAGCATCGCGGGCCAATTCCTCATCGCCACTCGCCCGCGCCTCAGCTACAAACTGATCCAGCGCCTGCGCAGCGATGTCATCTAATAAGAACGGATAGCGATCCAGAACCTCGGCAATCGCCGCTTCACCCTGGGCACACAGGAGTGCCTCTAGTGCCGCTTCGAGATCCACGCTGATGGACTGCTCGCCACCGCGCAGCACCACCAGCGTTTCGCGGCGCTCCTCTAGCGCCGCCGCCAGCCGGTCATGGCCACTATCAAGGGCGTGGTCAATCTCTTCTGCCAACAAGCGATCCACCTGCGGATGCAGCAACAAGGGGTGACGCTGCACCAACGCCTGCACCTCAGCGGGAGTGCGGGCCTGCATCAAGGCGCGCAACGCGGCGGCGGGCAACTCCGTCTCCGAGGGGATAGGCGGGTGTACTTGCCCCATCTGGCCGAGTACCTGACGCGCCTGTTGCAGACTCTCGGCCACATCGTAGGCGCGCTGTTCCACCGCCACATCCGCCAACTGCGCCAGAGTCAGATCGGTGGCCGACTCCAACAAGACTGGGTGATCGGCCAGAACCCGCTGGAGATCATCGGGGCTACCCGCCTCAAGCAAGGCCGTCACCGCCACCAGCAAGGGCGGCACGGCAGGAGTATCCACAGGTTGCGGCTCGGCAGGCGGGGCCGCCCGCCGCCGCTGCTGGCGCGCCAAATGCCGCGCCACCCCGGCCAGATCTTGGGCAATGTCCACATCGGCCAAGTAGGGGCGGCGCTGTTCTTCAGGAATAGATCCCACCAACAACGCATGCAGATCACGTGCCTGATCGCGCCACTCATGCTCGGCCATACCGGGAGCCACCGCAAAGATGACCAGACGCGCCGCGCCGTCATGGAAGAGCAGCGGTGCCCCGGCTGGCCCGCCCTCACCACACTGGGGGCACACCACCCGATTGAGTTCGCCGCGTTGTAACGCCTCAACCGCCATCGGCTGCTCTTGGGCATCAAGAATCAGCCAGATCGCAGTAACAACATCGGCTCCACAATTCGGACAGGTGAGATTGGCCTGCTCCTGATACGAAATTGGCATAGTGAAATCTGCGGTAGGTGCAATCAATACATGTTCTACGCCTATTGTACCATGTGGCAGGTGTGCTCTATACGAGAGCCACATCAAAATTATTGGGGCTACGCCCCAAACCCCAGTTTTTGTGGTGTTGTGGCGGCTTCGCCGCCACAACACCACAAAAAAAGATCTTCGGGGGCGACTTCGCCGCCCCCGAACCCCCACCAGATAGATCTATACCACCTCAATCACATAATCCTGGCGTACCTCATGCGTTACCCCAGTCAACTCCAAGGCTAGGCAATAACGCCCGCGCATGGTGGGGGTCAGGCGCAGCCGATCCACCTCAATCGCCTGACAATCGGGGGGCAGATCGCGCATGCGGATCGTCTCGGCCAACAGATCCCCCTGCGGATCAGCCAGCCGCGCCACCAACCGCGCCCCACCGATAGTCTGTTGCGCATCATTGATCAGGTAGAGTGGCAATTCAACCGCCTCGCCCACCCGGTAGGCACGCGGCGGGAAGAGGCAGAAGGCATACTGCGGGCTAAAGGCCATGCGCATCGCGTAGTAGGAACGCTTCGGCACACGCCAATAGTCCACGACACTCCACAAGACCGCCGGGTAGGGATCAACAAAGAGGAACGGCACGATGCCACCGTTGGGGCGATACTTGTAGAAACGCAAGCGATCAATATAGTAACGATTGATAAAGATCTGGTAATCCTGGGTCAATTCAACCAACTCGGTCAACGATTCAGCCTGCCGCCACGGCAACCAGTTATCCATGATCTCAGGCTGAAAGCCGTGGCGTGCGCTCAATTGCGCAATCGCATCGGTATCGAGCGGATCGGGCATAAAGCGGCGGCTACTGGCCACATTCGGGAAGCTCTGGGCACCAAATTCGGTCACAAAACTCATATTGCCACTGAAGCGCCGCTGCATCACCTCAGCATCATCGAGTGTCCCATAGGTACGGTACCAACCGAAATAGGCGTGGCCATCGGTGCCCCGGCGCAGGTAGGGCACATCCGGCTCACCCGAACTACGGATCGCCGGGCGCGTCGGGTCATCAGCCTCCACCAGTGCCTTGAGCTGGGTATCCATCACATCGCGATTCCAGTTGAAGCCGAAGCCAGTGGCATACGTTCGCAAGCGCGCCAAGAGGCTCTCATCAGCCGTATCCTCGATCAGCACCGCCTCGTTGTGCATACACCAGATCGCCACACTCGGATGGCTGCCTAAGAGACGTGTCATCTCCAACACCTGACGCCGCGCTTCGGGCAAGATCTGGGGATCATAGAGCCACTGCAACGGGAAATCCTGCCAGATCAAGATTCCGGCCGCATCCGCTGCTGCATACAACTCTGGGTGATCAATATGCGCGTGAATACGCAGCATATTCATAAAACACTCGCGCACCAGCCGCAGATCCTGATCATAGCGCTCGCGAGTCATACTGGCGATCCACATATCCCCCGGCGGATAGTTATTCCCCTTGGCCTGGAAGCGCACCCCATTCAGATGCGGTGCCCAGTTGCGTAGCTCAAAGCGGCGCACCCCAAAGTCAAACGTAGAACAATCACTCACCCCACCCTCAAGCAGCACCTCAACCTGCACCGCATACAGATCGGGCCGCCCCAGATCGTGCGTCCACCACAGGCGCGGCTCGCGCAGCTTGAGCAAGCCACCCACCTGCTGCTGACCCGCACGCAGCATACGTTGCTGCGTGATAATCTGGGGGGCACCAGCAAAGGTACGCGGGGTAAAAGTGAAGCGCAGCAGCGCCGTACAGGCATGCGCCGCATGCAGATCGAGATCGAAGCGAATCTGGGCGAAACGCTCATCACAGGCCAACGTCAGGCAACGCGCATGCTCCAGATGCAGCGCACCACTCTGGTGCAACTCCACCGGCAACCAGATACCACCCGGATTCATCTGCGGATCGAGACAATCCCAGTGCGAGAAGATGCCGGTAATCATGCGCTTACCGCGCTTATCGTGCTCATCCGGGCAATCAAGCTCGATCAGCAATTCATTCTCGGCTTGAAGCAGCGCACTGACCTCATACTCCACCGGGGCAAAATAGCCCTCATGGCGGCCCAGTTCCACCCCGTTCAGGTAGGCGCGGCTATAGTAGAAAGCCCCGTTGAGGCGCAACCAGCGCCGCTGGCCCGGTGCGCTCTGTGCTGCCATAAAGCGGCAACGATAGACCACTTTACCGCTATGGGTAGCCAATTCAGGAATCTGCTGCCAATGCCCCGGCACAACCGCTGGCAGCCAACCAACATCCTCACGCGGATAAATACCTTGGGTAAAATGTTCCAACGCACGAATCTGCCAACCAGTGTTGAGGGTTTGATCAAGCATGGGGTTAAAAAGAGTACCTACAACTCAGCGATGCCAAAGCGCAACCCAAACCTGGCGATAGACCGCGATCCGCTGGCGGCGCAACGTGCGGCGATGCCCCAATACATATTTTAGTCCTTCAACGCTCATTTCATACAGGTAGCCCAAGCAGAGCAGCAGACGCAACCAGTACGCATAGCGCCAACCAAACCAACATTGCGCTAGGCGGATCTTACTCTGTTGGAACCAGATATGCCGGTGCGCCAACACCTGCTCACTACTCTTGCCCTCATAGTGAATAATCTCCGCATCGGGTACATACGCAATCTGCCCGCCCCGATGCAAACGCGACTGCCACTCCAACTCCTCACTATACATGAAGAAGCGCTCATCGAAGAGTCCCGCAGCCCGAATCGCCGTCCCGCGCACTAAAAGGGCCGCTCCCACCAACCAATCCACTGCTTGCACCCGCGCCTCAAACTGGTTCGCGCAGCGATACGCACGCACCCAGGGGTTATCGGGCCACAAGCGTTCCAGCGGCGTACTCTCCCACACCAGCGTCATCCGCGTCGGGAAGTGTCGCCGCGAGGATTGCAGGCTGCCATCACCATAACGCAACCGTGGCCCCACCGCCACCAGATCGGGGTGCGTCTGCAACTCAGCCACCAAGCGCCCCACCGCCCGCCCGACCACCTCAGTATCCGGGTTGAGCAACAACACATAATCGGGCGCACCCGCCACCGCGTGCAACCCCAAACCCAGATACTCCAGCGCCACATTATTCCCCGCCGCAAAACCCAGGTTAGCCCCCGGCTCAATCAATTCAACCTGCGGAAACTCAGCCCGCAACATCGCCGGAGTACCATCACTACTCGCATTATCCACTACCACAATCCGCGCCGTCACCTCACTCAACGCCAACGAATCCGCCAGCGCAGCCAGACAGCGCCGCAACAAATCGCGCACATTCCACGAGACAATCACGATAGCGAGAGCGGGCATAGATGCACCATTGGGGCAATTGGGGGCGGGGGTTAAGAATTGACGTTCTATTACCACTCTTCTACTATTAAGCCTTCTATCTCATGAAAGTGCTTATCCCGCGTCGCAATAACCAATTGATACTGCATTGCAATCGCTGCAATCCAGAGATCATTTTCAGGAATTGGTCTTCCTTTTATGCGCAATTGATTTTTAATTATAGCATAATGTTGAGCAGTAATATCGTCAATTGCAAGAATAACATTCTTACTTCCAAATTCAAGTATTTGTTGGCTATTTTCTTCCGGCTTACGTGATCGAAGTGCCCCATAATAGAGTTCACCAAGCACAATACTTGGAAGAAATAATTGTTTTGCCTGCACAAAATACTCAATAATTCGTTGATCATTACCCAGAAAAGCAATCACCACACTAGTATCAAGGAGATAACTACCATTCATCTAGGTTTACCTGCTCACAATCATGCTCAATCGCTTTTGCCATCTGCATTGTATCCTCTGTAGTTATTCGTTGAGTGAAGGGGAGCAATACAGTTCCAGGTACTCCTTGGGGTGTTGCAAGTGCTCGAACAACGGCGAGTACTGCATATTGCTGCGTTATTGGCAGTTTTTGCAAGAACGAGAGAACTTCACGCTCTACAGTTGTAAGAGTCATAAGTGCATCCCTTCAGGGAAGGAAACCCAACAGATTCAACGCCGGGAGAAGCGCTGAGATGTGGCGCACCGTGCGCAATGGTGCGTATCCATTATACGCGCTCCTGATTGGCATTGCCAATTGAATCGCAGCGCGGTGGATCTAGGCTCAATAAAAGCTTCATCCCCCCCCAACCCATGATACCCTTTTTATAGCTATTCGTATCAACCATGGAGGAACACATGAACCGTAACACCCAGATCGGAATCGTTGCCGGAGTGCTCGTCGTTGTGATCGTCCTCGGTGTCTGGATCTATAGCGCCGTCCAAGGCGATACCCAGCCTGCCAGTGGCCCGATTACCGCCATCCCCCTGGCGACTCCCAGTGCTGCCCCGGTCGCCAATCCGACCAGTGCCTCCGCCCCGGCAAGCAGCGATCTCCTACGCTTCCAGATCGTGCAGAACGAATCGACCGCAACCTTCACGATTGATGAGGTGCTCAATGGTAGCCCCTTCACCGTTGTTGGTACGACTGATCAGGTCGCCGGGGAGTTCGCGCTGAATCCCACCGATCTGAGTACGGCCCAGATCGGGACGATTACGGTGAATGCGCGCACCCTCGCCACCGATAGCGAGCGCCGCGACCGGGCAATTAAGAATGCGATCCTCACGACCGATACGTATGAGTTTATTAGCTTCGCGCCTACTGCAATCACCGGGCTGAGTGGTAGTGGCACCCCCGGCACGCCCTACACCTTCCAGATTACCGGCGATCTCACCATCCGCGATACGACGATGCCGGTCGTCTTTACCGCGACGATCACTGCCGAGAGTAGCAACCGCATCAGCGGTACGGCCACGGCTACTGTCAACCGCGCCGATTTTGGCTTGACGATTCCGAGTGTGCCATTCGTAGCGAATGTGGGTGAGCAGGTGACGATTGCGATCAATCTGGTGGCGACAGCGCCATAAGGATTGCGCCGCTATACCCCGGCAACCATGCCGCACCGTCCTCTAGCGTTACCGTATCACTCATGATCGCGATCTCCCACTGGCCCGCAGGCAGCGGCACTCGCCCCGCCTGTGGGCCGTTGTTCAGCACCACCAAGCCGATCTGCTCACCGTTACGGCACTGGTAGGCATAGTGGCCCGCCACATCATCAAGGTAGACCGCGTGCCGTTCGCCACGCCACAGCGTCGCCGTTGTTTGGCGCAGGTGGCCTAAATGCTGGTAAAAGACCAGCAGATCCTGATCCTGCGCCTTGCCCCACAGCATCGGTAAGCGCGATTCCTCTGGGTGGCCGCTGCCATCGGCATGGCGCACATCTTGGTGTTGACTCAAGCCTACCTCGGTACCGTAGTAGAGAATCGGCGGGTGCGGGAGGGTGTATTGGCACAGCGCGGCCAATTTCAGCCGCCGCCGATCACCACCCACGATCCAGAGGAAGCGATTCATGTCGTGATTGTCAAGAAAACTGGGCAGTACGAAGCCTTCCGGGAAGGCGCTCAGATGCCGCCGCACGAAGCTATCAAACTGGCTGGCACGGATCTCGTGGAAACCGAAGAAGAGCCGTAACGCCTGGAGTAACAGGAAGTCCAAACAGCCATCGAGCCGCCCGGTATAGCTGCGCAACAGATCAGCAGTCTCGACCGCCTCACCGATCAGTACCGCATCAGGGTGGATGCGCCGCATTGCGGCACGGAAATCTACCCAGAAGGCATGCGAAGGGCCAATGTTGTAATCCAGGCGGAATCCATCCACTCCCTGTTGCAACCAAAAAGATGCTGCATCTATCAATGCCTGCCGCGCCTCTGGGTGATCAGTGTCAATCTGGGGCAAAGTGCGTACCCCAAAGAATGAGATATAGGTCTCTGGATAGTCGGTAAAGGTGAACCAGCCTGAGGTCGGGCTGTGTGGATCACGACACGCCGCCTGGAAGGCCGGGTGTTGATCCGAAACGTGGTTGGCGGTAAAGTCGAGTAGAACCCGTATGCCTCGCTCATGGGCCGCATCGAGCAGCGCCCGCAGATCCTTCAGGTTGCCTAAACGCGGCTCAACGGCGTAAAAGTCGGTTGTATCATAGCCATGGTGCGAGGGGCTAGGGAAGATGGGCGAGAGCCAGATGATGCTCGTCCCCAGCGCGGCGATCTGATCAATCTGCTCGGTGACACCGGCTAATGTCCCACCATAAAAGGCGTTCAGATCGTCATGTTGGGCAAACTCGCGCCCCCCGCCAGGGCTGTAGCGATCCACAAAAACCTGGTAGATCAGCCCGTCATAGAGCCAATCGGGTGTCGCTTCCTGATCCACCCGAAAGGCAAAGGTGCGTGCCCGCCGCACAAAAGTCAGTCCAAACTCGACCCCTAGTGCGTGTAGGTAGAGATCGCCGGGTGAACTATCCCCCAATACCGTCCCATCCCCCGGCGTACTCCCGATGATCTCGCTGGCCCAACTACTCCCCACATCCAGACTCGACCATGCCTCGATGCGGTAGCGCACCGTCGTTCCTACCACTTGGGACGGGATCTCGGCCACCCATTCCTCCAAATAGCCCCACAGAAAGGTCTCCCAGCGTACTGCTTGGCGCACAAAAACCGCCACCTGTGAGCCAGCCGCAGCCACACCACGTTCACCGTCTGGCTCACTGCCATCGGTCGTAAAGTAACAGGTCACGCGGTCGGCAGGCACGTGCGGCCCAAGCGAGACCCATAACTGCACCGGTTGGTTAGGCAACGGATCAATCGGCTCGATGCGGTGGCGGTGCGCAATCCCAGACAATTCCGCCTTCATCGTCCCCAAGCGTCGCGCATCGGTCGCTAGTGTCCCAAAGATAAAATCGGACGAGACATGATCCGTTCCCATAAACCCTTACCCCTTCACGCCACCGACCGTCAGCCCCGACTCCAAGTAGCGCTGGAGGAAGAGGAAGACCAGGATGGTCGGGATGATGATCAATAAGCCACCTGCTGCAAAGTAGCCCCACGGCACACTCTGGCTGTTCGCCATACTGTAAAGCCCCGGCACCACCAGTTTCATCGAGTCGGGTGCGGGCACCAGCACCGAGGCGAAGATGAAATCGCCCCAACCGGCCAGAAAACCGAGCAGCGCCGTTACCGCTAGGGCCGGGCGCGCCAAGGGTAGCGCAATAAGAATGAACGATTGCACCGGCCCACAGCCATCAATCTGGGCTGCCTCTTCCAATTCCACCGGGATGGTGTCGAAGTAGCCCTTCATATTCCAGGTACTAAAGACGAGGGTGGTGGAGGTATAGGCCAGAATCAACCCCTCATGCTTGCCATACAGCCCCAACGCGGTAAGCAACTGCGCCACTGCAACCAGTGCAAGTACCCCCGGGAAGGTCTGGATGGCCAGAAGCAGGATCAACCCAAACTCGCGCCCATAGAACTTGAAGCGCGAAAAGGCAAATGCGGCTGAAGTCGTTACGATCAGCGATACCACAGTGGTGATGCCCGCCACATAGAGGCTATTGCGCAACCAGGTAAGCAACGGACGATCAAAGAGCATCGTGCGGTAGTTCTCGAACGTCCACTCCAAGGGCACAAACATCCCCGCCAGATTGAGCGTATAGAGCCGGTCGCCCGTGCGTCCCGACGCGATCAGGGCAAACCAGAGTGGATAGATCGCAAACAGCGCTCCGAGGATCAGAATCCCATACTGGAGCACCAATACCGCTTTGGTCGGTTTGCGTCTCATGACTCGTATGCCCCTTTCGTGATCTTGGTCATGCGCAGGCTATAGAGCGTGACCGCAAAGAGGAAGATGAAGAGAATGACCGCAAATGCCGTTGCGCGCCCATAGTTCTGGGTCTGGAAGATCTGCTTAAAGGCATAAACGATCACAAACTCGGTCGCTCCTGGTTTGCCCACCGCCTGGATCGGGCCACCCTGCGTGATCGCCCAAGCCGTCCCGAACATCTGGAAGGCGGTGATCGAGGTCAGGACGGTGGCGGGTAAGACCGCAGGGCGAACCAGCGGCAAGGTGATGCGGGTCAGTTGTTGCCACCAACTCGCCCCATCCAGATCCGCCGCCTCATACACATCGTGCGGCACCGATTGCAGCGCCCCCAGAATCGTAATCATGAAGAAGGGGTAGGAAAACCAGGTATCCACCAGCACCACCGCCATAAAAGCGGTGACAGGATCTTTCAGCCACGCCATGCCGGTCAGGCCGAAGATGTTGAGCACCTGATTGATCGTCCCCTGTTCACGGAAGAAGAACTGCCAGATCAGCGCCATGAGAATACCGAGCGAAGAGGCCGCCCAGGGGATAAAGAGCGCAATACGGAAGAAGGTTCGCCCCGGCAGATGTTCGCTATTCAGAATGAGCGCAAAGGTCAAACCGAGCACAAAACTGAGCGGCACGCGTGCCACCACAAAGATGATCGTGCGCCCAACCACCACCACAAAATCGCCGGTGTCCATCAGCGCGTTATAGGCCGCCCCGATATTGAGCGCAAACGCCAACACCAGACTCAAACCCAGCCCGCCCCACCAGAGCGCACTCCCCGAAACGGGAGGTGCAGGCAACTTGGCAAAGCGCTTATTGAGCAGCCACGCCGCGATCAGGGGCAAAAAACAGAGCGCGATGAGCAGCATCGAACCCAGTGCCGCCGGGGTAAACATCGCCCCCAGCAGATCGGTATAGTTCTTGAAGACCGGGTCTTGCAGGCCATAGGGCGACCCCAACCCCGCCGGCGCACGGTCACGGAACTGTGGCCAACAGAGCGGCTCCAGCAACCCCGTCAGCGGCACCGAACAATCCGGGTTGGGACGGAACTTATTGCGGTTGGTGAACGAGACATAGGTACTGAGCAGGATCGGGTAGACACTGAAGAGCAGAATACCGAGCAGCGTTGGCCCAATGAAGAACAGCACCGTCAGTGCCTTACGCCGGGATGACCATGAGACCATACAGCCACCTCCAGTGGGGAAACGGAAGATCTCAAAAAAACTTCGTTTGTTGTGTATGTTTTGGCGGCATAGCCGCCAAAACATACACAACAAACATCACGCCATCCCTACTTCATTTGGCTAATCGCATCCTCAATGGCTGCCTGTGCCGCCGCGAGAGCATCCGCCGGAGCCTGCGCCCCACTGAAGATTGCAATGCTCGCATCGCCCACCGGCGTCCACTGCGCCGAAGCAAACGGCGTGTTCGCCATCGGCACACCCGCGTTCATCGCCTGCCCAAAGCCCGCCAGCGTCGGCAGCGCCTGGATCTCAGCATCCTGCACCGCCGCCGTTGCCGCCGGAATGGTCTTGTTGGCCAGCGCAATCGTCTTCTGCACTTCAGCACTCGTGAAGTACTTCATGATGTCCAGCGCAACCTCAGCATTACCGCGATCCACGGCATTCTTGGTTAGCAGCAGGGTCTTGATGCCCACAAACGGCTTGCCCATAGAGAGGATACCGTAATCTACGCCATCCTCCTCGATCCCGGCAATCGCCCACGGGCCAGTCCACCACATCGCCACCTTACCCTCAGCCAGCGCCGCCTTGCAGATGTCGTAGCTCTGCTCCGAGAGCGAAACCTTGCTCATCGCCGCCAGCCACTCACCGCCCTTGATCATTTCGGGGGTGTTGACATAGGCCATACCCTCAGCATCCACATAAGCCGGTACGCCAAAGCCAAAGTAGACCGGGGCAACATGATACGCATCCGCTGTGCCAAAGCCCTGGTTACAGACATAGGTCTTATCCGGGTTGGCATCCTTAAAGGCGGTCGCCTTGGCCAACAGGTCATCGAGGCTGGTCGGCAGATCGGCCTCAGCCACCAACGCCTTGTTATAGATCAGAGCAATACCCTCCTGGCTCTCCGGCAAGCCCCAGATCTTCTCCTGCCACACGACCCCATTCACCGCCGCCGGCTCATAGGTGCTGCTCAGGAACTCCTGGGTAATCCCGTAGTCGTCCAGGGGCACGATATTGCCCGCCAGCGCCGACTGCCCAATCTGATCATTGGCCCAACCAATAATGTCCGGGCCTTCACCGGCTGGAACGGCCACCAGCAAGGCATTGTTGACATCATCGGGCTTAGAGAGGTCAATCGTCACGCCGGGATGGCTGGCCTCATAGGCATCAAAGGCCGCCTGAATAGCATCCACATACTTGCCATCCCACTGGTGCCAGATGGTAATCTTCACCTCACCTGCCGGGGCGGTGGTCGCATCGGTCGCAGGGGCTGTCGCATCAGTCGGGGGCGTCGTCGCATCAGTTGCCGGGGCTGTTGCATCGGTCGGGGGCGTCGTCGCATCGGCGGCGGGGGCAGTGGTTACTGCCGGAGCGGTGGTCGGCGAGGCGGCGGGAGTACCACCACACGCCGTGAGTAGCAGCGCCAAGAGCGCGAACACGGCGACGAATGAGCGATGAAAGCGTTTCATAGTCCTAGTGCTCCTTAGCAAGAAGTGGCCAGCATTGGCCATATAGTGAGAAACCGGGGAACCTGTACTATCTACGCGGTATTGATGGATAAGCACCTCCCTTCTCAATGCGAAAACCGAAGGAGGCGACCCCAACGATGAAGTACAATTATACCGCGTTGCATAGGAGCGGCGCAAGGTAAAGATTGCCATGCTATAATAGGCATGCGTCCTAGCATAGATAGAGTGCAACACCATGCCATCAGTCACTGTACGCGACGTTCTTCGTCTCGCGCTACCGCTGGGAACGATGATCGCCGCAGGCTCCACCAATGTGGGGCGTCAGGTGACCTGGGTTGCAACGCTGCGTGCCACCTTGCCCGCCTTCGCAGAGTTGCGCGGCGGTGAGCTGGCCCTGCTCTCGGTCGAAGCTGCCCGAGCCCTGGACACACGGCTGACCCTCGCAACACTTGTTCGCCGCCTTGCCCAAGCGCCCGTGCCGGTTGCCGGTGTGGTCGCCCTGGGTGCCATTACGGCGGAAGATGCCGCCGCCGCTGAGGAGGGCAAGTTACCCCTACTCCAACTCCCTAGTGGCACCGACCTGCGCGATGTGGAACGCGAAATTACGCGCCTTATCGCAGACTATGAAGCCCAGTTTGAGCGCCGGAGTGCGCAACTCTACCATCTGCTCACCCAACGTTCGCTCACCGGCGAAGGCATCCCTGGCTTACTCGACACCCTGGCCGAACGAACCGGCCAGAGTGTGGCTTGCTATGCCCCCAATGGCGAACTGCGCAGCCATCGCAGTAAAGGATCGGCGCGCATCGCACTGCAAGCCCTCCGGCCAACCGCTAAAGGTGAGACCAATCTGCTCAACCAGCAGATCTGGGTCGAGGTGATCGGCCCTAACGATTACCCCAGTGGTTTCCTTGCCGTAGCTGGCAACCAACTCGACACATGGGATCGTGAAGCTGCCCTGCGCGGTGCAGCCGCCATGGCGCTAGAGATCGCCAAAGAACAGGCCGTCCAAGCAGCGGAAGAACGCCTACGGGGCGATTTTCTCTCCAACATCCTGACCGGCCCCCCCAGCGATCTTGCCGCTGCCATCCAGCGCGGCCAAGAACTTGGCTACAGCCTCACCTTGCCCCACATGGCAGTGCTGATCAACCTCGATGATGCCAATCCTACCGTTCTCGGACGGGTTGCCAGTAGTGTACAGAACGAACTCACCCGCCGAGGTATCACCGCGCCCATTTCACGCCGTGACACGAACGTACTCGCGATGATCCCGGTCAGTGGTAATGCTCGCCCCCGCGATCTGATCGAACAGATCCGCGAACGCCTGCGGGTAGATTACCCCACCATTGCGGTTGCGATTGGGGGCCAAGTGAATACCCTCGCCGATTGGCGGCGCACCCTCGAAGAAGCCGAACAGGCACTCATCCTCGGTCGCCAACTCTTTGGCACCGACCGCGTCATCGCCTTTAGCGATCTCGGCGTCTACCGCTTGCTCGTGCGCCTGCGCGAGACACCTGAACTCTGGACCTTCTACCGCGAAACGCTAGCCAAACTCGCCGATTATGATACCCGTCAACGCGCTGATCTGATCAAAACCCTCGAAGCCTATTTTGCCAACCTCGGCAACCTGCGCGCCACCTCTGAAGCCCTCCACGTGCACCGCAATACCCTGCTCTATCGCCTTGATCGTATCAAAGAGATTAGTGGCATGGATCTCGATAACGCCGAGGAACATTTCGCCCTCTGGTTGGCACTCCGCGCCCATCGGGTGTTAGCCACCCTCGATGAAGCCTCGTAAGGCTGCTTGGGGCTGCGCCCCAAACCCTCTTTTTTCTCTTCTTTTGGCGGCTTCGCCACCAAAAGAAGAGAAAAAAAGTTCTTCGGGGGAGGCTTCGCCTCTCCCGCCCCCCCGCCAGGAGGCTTAACAATGGGCCTGCGGCCCCCACCAAAACCATGGGTTCGGGTGTAGCCCCAAAAAGCACCCTTTCTTATGCCATAGATTACGATTATTTATAGTAACCAAAAAAGAGCACACAAAAAACACTTTTCTTGCATCTTACCCAAAGATGCCACACACTTCAGACATGCGAACGGTATGCACACTGTACACAATCGGTTGTATAATAGGAACATCGGCAGCAGTAGGCCAGCCAAGGTCAAGTAATTGATGTTCAGGCGCGTCAGCGCCAGTGGGGTTTCCCAAACCTCCGTCCTCCTTTTGTATATGTCCGATAGGACTGCTATACAACCAAGCCGCGACGTCACATCATTTGAGGATGTGGTAACGTAGTACTATGGCACAGCCGCCCCATCGAAACACAAGGAGTACTATGCGATGACCACCAATAACCGCCAAACCCTCGGCCCGTTCATGAACTTGGTCTGCTTTCAGTACCTGCGCAACAATACCGAAGATGTCGCCGGACGTGCGCCCATCATCGCCGCCGGTCGCAATCGCGGTTACGACGTCGTGGCTTCCCTTGGCCTTGTCGGCAAAATGAGCGATCCGACCGAGATCAAGGATGAGTTGAACAGCGTCCTCGGTGCTGATGGTACCCGCCTGTGTATCGTACAGCAGGTTAGCCCGCTCCCCGATGGTGGCTACGAGGTTCACATCGTCGAGAGTGCCTGTACCGCCAATCAGCAAGCGGGTGAACCCCTGTGTGCTTTTACCCTCGGCGTCTTTATCGGCGCAATCCACGCCCTCACTGGTGTGCGCATGACAGGGAAGGAGCTACAGTGTCAGGCATGCGGTGCGCCACAGTGCATCTACCAGATTACGCCCATCTAGTTGTGATCGGTGCTGCCTCATCTCGGTGAGGCAGCACCAAAGATAGAGGAAATTATGGCACTCGAGGGAACACTGCGCGATATTTCGCTCGAAGATCTCTTTGACATCTTCGTCACTGGCCAACGTTCTGGCCGTCTGCTCCTGGCACAAGGGGGTGAACAGGGCAAGATCACGATTAGCCGCGGGCGAATCGCTGATGCTTCCCTCTTCGCTATGCCAGGTCGCACACTTGTCGCTTCCGATACTGAGGCCATGATCCGTATGTGTCTTTGGGATCATGCCAATTTTATCTTTGTTCATGATAAAGCGCTCGATAATCAACCGATCCATATTCGAGCTACTTTCCCTGAGATTCTCAAGCAGGCCGAGCGTCAGCGCGCCTTGGCCCATGTGACGCTGCAAACCACCGATCTGCTGCGGATCGAGAATCGCCCCGATGTTGATAATGACAAGATCGAGCTTAACCGCGAAGAGTGGCAGTTGCTATGCACGCTCTTTAGTGAGCGCACGGTCGAAGATGTAAGCCATGATCTCGGTGTCGCCCCCTCCCAGGCGCTTGCGGTCGCTAAGGGCTTGCTCGACCGAGGTTTGCTGCGCAATCCGCTGGTCGAGCCTGCCCGTCCGGCCTACGCCACTGCCCCCACACCGATCTGGGCTAATCGCATCAGTCCCAGTAATAAGAAACCCGAAAGCGCACCCGCTGGTGCCAATAATGTCTTGCTACGGGCAATTATTCGTAAGGTGCAGAATCTCTAGGCTGGTTCGCTTGCTTGTGTATAATAGAGGAGCCTAAAAGGCTCCTCTATTTTTTATGGTAGGCAATCCCTATGGCTGCCGCTCCCGCCGATCTTGAGATCGGGTTGCATTCCCGTGGTGAACACACCTATAGTGTTGACTTGCGCTACACCCAACCCGATAGTGCAACCGATATTCGCCTCAATTCCTCCGAACCGATTCTTATCACACTTGATCCCGTAGCCCTACGTGCGCTTGAACTCGATCCACTCGGATATGGCCAAGCCCTTACGGCGGCACTCTTCGCGCCCCCAGAATTGCGCGTTGCCTTCGCTCAGGCCCGCGCTAGTGCCCAGTCGCTCGATCAGCCCCTCCGCATGCGCCTCGTGATTGGGGTCGGTGCGCCTGAGTTGCACGCCCTGCGCTGGGAGACGCTGCGCGATCCAGAACAGGATCGCCCCCTGCTCACCGATGAACGCCTGCTCTTCTCGCGCTACCTCGCCGCCGGTGATTGGCGTCCAGTGACGCTGCGCCCCAAAAGTGAGTTGCGTGCCCTGATTGCGGTCGCTGCGCCCTCCGATCTGGCCCGCTTCCGCATGGCTCCGATTGATGCGCCCGCCGAACTTGCCCGCGCCCAAGCGGGCTTGACCGGGATGGCCACCCAAACCCTCAGTACCCCCGGTCAGGCCACCCTCGCCGGGATTGTTGCCGCGCTACGCGAGGGTGCCGATCTGCTCTATCTGGTCTGCCACGGCTCACTGGTGAAAGGTCTGCCTACGCTCTGGCTCGAAGATGAGAGCGGTACGGTTACGCATACCTCCGGGGTGGAGTTTGCCCAGCGCATCCGCGAACTCGATCAGCGTCCACGCCTCGTGGTGCTAGCCTCCTGCGAAAGTGCCGGTGATAGCGCCGGAGTGGCCCTAAATGCCCTCGGTCCGCTCTTGGCTGAGGCTGGGGTTCCGGCGGTCATTGCGATGCAGGGCAAGATCTCGATGGAGACCATCGCCGATTTTACCCCCGCACTCTTCCGCGAACTCAGCCGCGATGGCCAGATTGATCGCGCCCTGACCGTGGCACGCGGTGTTGTGCGCCACCGCCCCGATAGCTGGATGCCCGCGCTCTTTATGCGTCTGCGTGCTGGCCGGATCTGGTATGTGCCCGGCTTTGCCGATGAACGCCAGTCCTTCGAGAAGTGGCCCACGATTGTGCGCAGTGTCACCCGTGGCCAAGCCACGCCGATCATTGGCGCAACGCTTGATGAGCAGGTGATCACGTCACCACGCAACCTCGCTAGCGAGTGGGCGGAACGCTACAACTTCCCCCTCGCGGTTCACGAACGCGAGGAACTGCACGATGTGGCTCAGTATCTCTCGATTAGCCAAGCGCCCATGTTCCCCCGCGAGGAGTTGGTGGATACCCTGCGCCATACGCTGGCCCAGCGCTTCGCTGACGATCTCGCCGAGGGGGCGGAACAGGCCGATATTTATGATCTCTTGGCTGTGGTTGGTGAGATCCAGCGTGAGCGCAATCCGCATGATCCCTATAAGGTGCTGGCGGAACAGCCCTTCCCGATCTATCTGACGACCGCCTACCATAGTCTGCTCAGTGAGGCGCTGCGCGCCGCTGGGAAAGATCCGCTGGTCGAATTCTGCCGCTGGCGTCCCGAACTAGAGTCGATCCCTTCGATCTATGACGATGAACCGCGCTACCTGCCTACGGCCCAGCGCCCCCTGGTCTTCCACCTCTTCGGTATCCTCGCCGAACCCGACTCGCTGGTGCTAACCGAGGACGATCATTTCGATTTTCTGCTGCGCGTGGCCCGCGTGCCCGATCTGGTGCCTTTGGCTGTCCGCGAGGCGATCACCGATACTGCCCTGCTCCTGCTCGGCTATCGCATTGATGGCTGGGATTTCCGCGTGCTCTACCGTAGCCTCCTGCAACAAGAGGGGCGCGCTCGCCGCAGTAAGTATGCCAATATCGCCGGGCAGGTCTCCCCCGATGAAGATTATTTCTTGCTCCCCGTGCAGGCCCGCCGTTACTTCGAGCGCTATTTCGACTACAACGATATTAGTATCTTCTGGGGAAGTGTCGAGGATTTTACCCGTGAACTGTTGGCCCAGATTGCGGCTGCCCCACCACCCGCTGCTCCCGAACGGGCGAGTCTGCGCCGTCGCTAACGTTCAGCGACTACTGAGTGAGTATCTATGAGCCATACCCCGATCACTCCGCCCTTTCGTGGTCCCCGCCCCTTCCAGGCGGGTGAACGCCTCTATGGGCGTGATTACGAGGCCCGCGCCCTCCTGAGTATGCTGGTGGCTGAACGTGCGGTGCTGCTGCATTCGCCCTCCGGGGCCGGTAAAACCTCGCTCATCCAAGCCGCACTGCTGCCGCTGCTCGCAGAACGCGACTTTGTCGTTCTGCCTACCGTGCGCGTCGGTGAAGAGGCTCCTCCCGGTTGGGTCGGCAATCGCTATGTGCGCGCTATGCTGCTCGCGCTTGAAGAGGGCCAAACCGACGCTGATCAGGTTTCGACCGCTGAAATCTCGGCAATCTCGCTCAAACAGTATCTGACGCAGCGCATCCCCGAAAATCAAGATACGGTGCTGATTATTGATCAGTTTGAAGAAGTCCTGACCCGCGATCCAACCGATCAGGGAGCCAAGTCGGTCTTCTTCCGCGAATTGGGCGCGGCGCTGCAACAACCCCGCCTCTGGGTGCTGTGTGTGGTGCGTGAAGAGTATGTGGCCGCGCTTGAACCCTTTATGCGCCTGCTCCCCAACCGCCTCGCCGCCCACTTCCGCCTCGATCTGCTGGGGGTTGAGGGCGCACTTGAGGCGCTGCGCGAGCCACTACAGGGTATCGGTGTCACCTTCCCCCTACCCCAAGCCAATCGCCTGATTGATGATCTGCGCCGCGTGAATGTCCAACAGGCCGATGGCAGCATCCGTAGTGAACTTGGCCCCAGTGTTGAGCCGGTGCAACTCCAGGTGGTTGGCCTGCGCCTCTGGGAGCGTTTGCCCACCGGGACAACCAGCATCTCGGCGCAACAGATTGACGCCCTTGGTGATGTTGGTAAGGCCCTCGGCGACTACTACGCCGAACGGGCGGCCTCGGTGGCCCAAGCTAGTGGAGTTGAGGAACGTAGCCTACGCAACTGGTTTGAACATGAACTGATCACCCCCCAAGGGGTGCGCGGTCAGGTGCTTCAGGGAGCCGGGAGTAGCGCGGGTTTGGAGAATAGCGCCATTACCCAGTTGATTGACGCTTACCTGGTACGTGCCGAGCCACGGCGCGGTGCGACATGGTACGAACTGGCCCACGACCGCCTGATCGCTCCGATCCAGGCCAATAATGCCTTCTGGTTTGCGGCCAACCTGAGTACCCTGCAACGTCAGGCCCAACTCTGGGAACAGCAGGGCCGCCCCGAAGGCTTGCTCCTACGGGGCGCAAGTCTGCTTGAAGCGGAATCATGGGCCTCCCAGCACAGCAAGAGCCTGACCCCCAGCGAACGCGATTTCCTCGATCTCTGTCGCCGCGCACGCCAACGCGCCGCCCTGCTGCGTAATCTGAGTATTGCCGTGGCGGTTGTGGCGGTGATTGCGCTGATTTTGGCGCTGATTGCCAACGTCTTCCGCGTCCAAGCCGAACACAATGCCCGCCAAGCCCGCTCACGGGAACTGGCCGCCGCCGCCGTGACGAATCTGCTGGTTGATCCCCAACGCAGCCTGATCCTGGCCCATGCCGCCTATACCACCAGTGCCGCTGCCGGTGATCCCGCGCCCCCCGAAGCGCTAGAGGCATTGCAGCAGGCTCTCGCCGCCTCACGGGTGCGCCAGATCATCCACGTGAGTGAACGCGGTCTGCAAGACCTCGCCCTCAGCCCCGATGGTCGCCTCGTTGCCACCAGCGCCAACGATGGCATGATCCATATCATTGATCGCGCCCAAGGCCAGGAGATCCAACGCATCACGGCCAATGCAGATGGGTTGCCCGTCTTTGGCCTCGCCTTTAGCCCCGATGGTACCTATCTGGCGGCGGGAAGTGGCGATCAGGTTGTGCTCTGGGAGATCACGCGTGGGCAGGTTGCGTACCAATTTGATGCGCATCCAGAGAGTGGGGCTGAGGTTGCCAGTAATGACATTCTGGCCGTCGCCTTCAGCCCCGATGGTAGCGTGATTGCAAGTGGCTCCGCCGATGGCAGCGCCCGCCTGTGGGATCTGAATCAGGTTCAACCCATCCACTCCCTTGCGGTAGAGAGTGAGGTCTGGGCCATTGCCTATAGCCCCGATGGCCGCTACCTAGCCACGGGCGATTTTGCTGGCCAGATCATGCTCTGGGATGTGCTGTCCGGCGAACAGATCTGGAGCATCCCCGCCCACCAAGATCTTATTACTGGGTTGGCCATCAGCCCCGATGGGAGCAGTATCGCCAGTAGTTCAGCCGACCTGAGTGTGCGGCTATGGGCGAGCAGTGACGGCACGGCGATTGATGTCCTGCGCGGCCATGCCACCACCGTAGAGAGCGTCGCCTTTAGTGCTACTGGTGATCGCCTCGCTACTGCCAGCGCCGATGGCAGCGCGAAAGTCTGGGCGCTAGATAGCAGCCGCATGATCCTCAGCCTAGTGGGGCACGAAAATGGACTCAGCGGAGCCACCTTCAGCCCCGATGGTAACCAACTGCTCACCAGCAGCCTCGACGGAACGCTGCGCACCTGGGATCTCAGCCTCGCCCCCGCCGACGGAGCCTACGGGGCGCTCTTTAGCCCCGCTGGTGACACTCTGGCCACCTATGGAGCCACCCAGGTACAGATCTGGAATCAGGCCGGTGATACGCTGCTCTATAGCACCGAACTTCCTATGTTGATCGCTACGATAGCCTATCATCCCCAAGGTACGGAGATCGCCGTTGGGAGTATTGATGGCACTATTCTCTTGATCGATCCGCAGAGTGGCACGATCAATCAGCGTTTAGAAGGCCATAGCGATCAGATTAACCGCCTTGCCTTCAGCCCCGATGGGCAACGGCTGGTGAGTGCCAGCCGTGATGGTAGCCTGAGTATCTGGGACTGCACCGACGGGAGCGAAATCATCAATCTTCCCACAGCGAATAATGATGAAGTTACCGTTGTTGCCTTTAGCCCCGATGGAAGCATGATCGCCAGTGTCGCCAACGGAGAAATCAGCCTCTGGGATGCCGCTGGCCAGAGCCTCGGCAAGACCTGGACACTACGCAGTAACGAGATCGTGCAGGGGCTAACCTTCAGCCACGCTGGGCGTTGGATCGCTGCGGGTAACGATGGGGGGGGATCTGGCCATCTGGGAGATCAGCACCAGCCGCGAAGTGGCTCGGATCACAACCCAGAGCGCCTTCACCGACCTCGCCTTTAGCCCCGATGACACCCGCATCATCAGCGCCGAACGCACCCGGCAGGTACGGATCTGGGATGCGGCTACGCTCCAGCCGATCCAGGTGCTGCCGCATCCCGCCGAAGTCTATACGGTGAGCTACCACCCACAGGGAAGCAGTATCGTGAGCGCCAGTGCCGATGGCATTGCACGGGTCATGCCGGTAGGCACTGCGGATCTGCTCAGACGTGTCACCCAGGCCACCCTGCAGCCCGCCAGCCGATCTGAATGTACAACCTATGGCCAACTCGATGGCTGTTGATCGGCAAAATGGTTAGATCTCTAAGGAAAAATCTATGTTACGTCCACGTTATGCCGTGTCATTCACGCTCGTCATCGTTCTGATCAGCACCATGATGGTTGATCTCCCGGTTGTTTCGCGTCTTCCTCTGGCGCAGGCGGCTGGGGTTGCATTGCAATCATATTGGTTCTCCACCGATGCCACAAATGTAGATGATCTTGCCTGGGGTGATGTAGATAATGATGGTGATCTCGATCTTGCCATAGGTGGTGAAGCAAAACCGCTACGGGTATATCGTAATAACAATGGTGTCATTGATACCCAAGTTGCATGATCGGCAACTGATCGCAATAGTGGCGGGATCGCATGGGGCGATGTAGACAACGATGGCGATCTCGATCTGGCCGTTGGTGCCCGTCTCTACCGCAACGATGCGGGTCTTCTCAGTGCCACCGCCGTATGGACGGCCAGCGATCTCAATGAGATGGAAATAGTCCCTAGTGTTGCCTGGGCCGATGTTGATTCTGACGGCGACTTAGATTTGGCAATTGCCAAAACAACCCATGAGAGCCCCGGCCAAACGTCAAAAGGAAATGCTCTGATCTATGCCAATACGAATGGGGTTTTAAGTTCAACCCCCGTTTGGCAATCTGCTGAAGCAAGCTATGCCCAGTATGTCGCGTGGGGCGATATAGATAACGATGGAAAGCCTGACCTTGCCGTAGGTAATGGCGAAGTGTTTGAGTCTGAACCGACGCGTATCTATCACAATACTGGTACATCGCTCCAGACCAGTGCCTATCTAACCACAAGTCAGACCAGTAGCCTCACAACCCTCGATTGGGGTGATGTGAATGGCGATGGCAAACAAGATCTGGTGGTAGGCAATAATACGCCTAGCCCACAGCAACCGCTCTTCGTCTATATCAATGACAATAGCAATTTTGCATTATCAGAAGGAATCATGACCTGGGCTGTAGCGTCCTGGAGTCCAACCGAGACCGATCATAGCACTGATGTCGCCTTAGTTGATGTTGATCAGGATCTCGATCTCGATTTGAGTGTAGGAAACTCAGATGGAAAGAATCGCATCTACCTCAATACGGGTGGAACCTTCAGCACAACTGCGGATTGGCAAGCAACCCATGGTGATAGGACTGTAAGTATCGCTTGGGCAGATATTGATGCCGATAATGATCTCGATCTTATCGTCGGCAACCAGCGTAATAGCCGCATCTACCTGAACGGACAGAGCAGCCTCAGCGGCAACATTGTTTGGGAAAACAGCACGACCGACTACAGTTCCAAGGTGGCATGGGGCGACATGAATGGTGACGGGCGGCTCGATCTGGCGGTTGGTAATGACTCCATCCCCAATCAGGTCTTTCTCAACCAAAACGGGATGCTTCAGGCGAGTGCGACCTGGAACGCCAATGAGACCAGCACCACCACCGATCTTGCTTGGGGTGATGTGGACGGCGATGGCGATCTCGATCTTGCCGTTGGGAATAACGGGCAAGCACGGCGACTCTATCTCAATAATGGCTCCACGCTCAGCAGCGGGGCCAATTGGAATTCCACCGACTTGTTCACCTTTAGCATGGCCTGGGCTGATGCTGATAACGATGGCGATCTCGATCTAGCCGTCGGTACCGATACCGATTTCAGGCTCCACCTGAACACCAGTGGAACGCTCAATCCGAGTACCCCTCTTCCTATCAGTGCTTGGGGCAATACGTCTGCTGTAGCCTGGGGTGATGTAGATGGCGATGGTGATCTTGATCTCGCCATCCCGAATGAAGTCTATCGAACAACCAATGGGAGCCTAGAGAATTGGTCCTATTGGCGCTCCGAGGAGAATAATAAGGCCTCCAGCATTGCCTGGGGCGATATGGATGGTGATGGCGATCTCGATCTCGCCGTGGGGAATACGGGGCAACCCAACCGCGTCTATCGCAATGATCAAGGGGTGTTGACCTCAAGTGCGGTGTGGGTCTCCAATGAATCCGATACCACCACCGCGATTGCCTGGGGCGATGTGGATGGCGACGGTGATCTCGACCTGGCCGCTGGAAATAACGGGCAACCGCTGCGTATCTATCGCAATCAGCGCGGGCAACTAAGCCAAATCGCCACGTGGTCATCGCCTGAGATCAGCAATACCCAGTCTATTGCCTGGGGCGATATGAATGGTGATGGGCAACTCGAACTTGCTGTTGCGAATAGCGGTGCCCCTAACCGAGTCTATGCCTTCCAGCAGACTCCGAATAGCGCCGCCAATCAACTGCCGCGTGCCGCAATCACCTACCCAACCAAGACCAGTGGCACCGGGAGTTATAGTGCCAATTTCTTTGCCGTGAGTCGCATCGTAAGCGGTGAGATCAGTATTCCCTATGTGCTACGCGACGCCGAGAGTAATCCAGCCAATATCTATGTCGAATACTCGCTCAACGGGGGTGGCAGTTGGCTTCCGGCAACCCCCACTGGTAGCACCGTCACTCGCAACCTAACCACCAGCGCCACGGGGGTGAGCCATGTCTTCGGCTGGGACACGGTGGCCAGTGGGGTCGTGGGTCAGTCTGATATGGCAGTGGTGCGGCTACGCGCCTTCCCCAGCTATCGGCCCACACCCAGTATGATTGCGGGGGACTACCAGTATAGCTACACGGGTACTTCCAGTTTCCCCTTCCGCTTGCGCGGAACGATTGTCCGTGTTGTGGATACACAGACTCCAGCCCAGCCTGTCACTAACGCGCTGGTCTATCGGATTCCGCACGGCCAGAATCTCGCTGGCCTGCCCCTGAGTAACTTCCTCAATGGCAACCCGGTACTGAGCGATCAGAATGGTTATGTCAACAGCCGCACGCCGCTCAATCCTGACGATCAACTGGTTGCTGTTCAAGCTATCAATCAGGATGATAGCCGTTTCACCTTCGCCTATACCAGTGCGGCACCGACGAGCAACGGCTTGGATACCCTCGCCGTAGGGAGTAATGGTGGTACCCAGACCCTCGTTGTTAGCCCCAGCAATCCGCTCCTGCTGCTCAATCTCAATATCGGCCTCGAATGGGATGCACGCCAAGATGCGGCCTTTATGCATGCGCTACGCAGCCGCCTGCAACGCACATCCGAGGTGCTCTACGATTGGAGCAACGGCCAAGTTGCCCTGGGCAGTATTACTATCTACCAGAACAAAGAGCGCTGGAGCCATGTGCGTGATGCACAGGGCAATGTGACCGAGCGCGGCGTGGATCTGCGCATCTATGCCGCCAACAACCTGCGCCCCAATGCCACCCAGGGTGGTATCGTCAATGCCCCCACCAATGTCACCTACCCATCGGGAAAGAACGCCACCTATGAGCCGGGCTATATTCGGATGGGGTCGGCATGGAATAGTGATGGCAACCCCCAGGTTGATAACAGTGAAGAGTGGGCACGTGCCTTGGCGCATGAGATCGGCCATTATGTCTTCTATCTTGATGAGACCTACCTGGGCAAGATCAGTAGCCCCGATGGCAGCCTGCTTGTACCCACCACCGGCTGTAGCAGCGCCATGTACGATCCCTACGTGGATAGTTCGAGTGAGTTCCGCCCTAGTAGTGATTGGTCGAGTGCCTGCCAAACCACGCTCCAACATCTAGGGAGTGGCATGAGCGAGTGGGGCAGTATCACCCATTTCTACACCCGTACCCAGGCGCAGCACGGCTTCAATTTCAGTTTGAATGTTCCGGCAAGTACCCAGAGTAATCCGGGGCCAAACCTGCTGCCCCTCGAACTGCTCCAGGTGGTCGAGGCCAGCGCCACCGGCACTGCCGCACCAGCCGCAGCCTACTATGGCATCATTGCCCCCGGTGGTAGCCGTTACACGCCCAGCCCGGTTGCCCGCGCCTTCATCTTCCCAGCGAATAATGCTACCCCGATTGACCTGGGTGTACCCGCTACCGGCCAAGTACTCGCACGCGGCTTCCGAAGTGGGGATCGGCTGTGCCTCTTCGATCCTACCCAGGGTCTCTTCGGGTGTAACCTGACCGCCACTGGCCTGCAACTCACCGGCAGCTACCCCGACTGGCAGCCGGAGATCCAGATCACTCCACAGACCGATCCCATCGCAATGACGATGGTGCTCCAGGTGCGCATCCCGGTGCAGAGTACCATCACTGAAGGGCAAACCCCACCCACCGCACTCCAGATCCGGCTCTTCCCGCGTGAGGGCGAAATCGCCCCTGTGCTGGTGAGTGCGCCGCTTCAGAATGGCTTCTACACGGCCGATATTGCCCTGAGTAGCATTGTTGAAGAGGGCTTGCTGCACATCTGGGTAGATGAATCCGCACCACGCCGCGAGGCGATCAGCGACTACGCGATTGGGGGCAACCCGGCCCCGCGTAGCCAACCACCGCGCCGCTCGCGCCGACGTGCCCCGGCGGTCTCTCCCGATGGCCAGGCAACCATCTTTGCCGAAGATACCACCTTCCCTAGTGGCGACTTCTTCGCCCTACAACGCGCATCGAGTCTGCCCATCTTGCCCGCTTGGGCCACCCAGGTCGGCCAGGGCTACCGCCTGCTCGCCTCGCGCCCAGAGATGCTCAGTCAGGTGGATAAGCCCCTAGCACTGAGCCTCAGCTACAGTCAAGGCGATGTGCCCCTCGGTCTGGAACGCGATGTGCGTGCCCTCTTCCACGATGGCACCCGCTGGACAGAGTTGGAGACCCGTGTTGATACGGCCCGCAACGAGGCGGCAGTGAAAGCCCAGCCTACCCCCGGTATCTATGTGCTCGTTACGAGCCTACGCCTCAAATTCAACCGTGCAGGCTGGAACTTCATCTATGCCTACCCCGGTGCCACTGGCCCGGTTAGTGAAGTCCTCAGTGCGGCTGCCGAACAGCAAGCCTACACCATGCTCTATGGTTATGATTCAAACGATGCCAATGATCCATGGAAGGTCTTTACCCCCGATCCCACGATCCCCGCATGGGTGCTAGAATTAACCCAGATGCAGGAGAACGAGAGCTATTGGATCTTCCTGAGCACGGCCAATAGCACGATTGCCCTACCCATTCCCGATACGGGCCTGAATGCCATGATGCTGCCACCACCGCCCTCAACCGTCTATGGTCTCCTTGATAGTAGTTGGGGCTTTACCCCCCAAACCGGGCTGAGTGTCAAAGCCCTGAACGGAACGACCGTGTGCGGCACGACTACAACACGGAATGTTGGCAGTGGGAGGATTGGGTTCGCCTTGGATATGCTGGCCCTTGATGGTGACCATCCCCAGTGTGGTGTCACGCAGGGGATGATCACCATCCAAATCAGCAACGGTACGGATATCCTCTCCAGCGTCACTATTCCTTGGAACAACAGCGCCATCCGCGAAGTCGGGCCAGAGGGAATCGTGATCAAGAATCCCGTCTATCTGCCGTTGGTGGTGCGCTAAGAAGGTGAACTATGCAGCGCCACATGCTCCGCATATTGCAGATCGGGATTGTTCTGGGGGTACTCGCACCGCTCTGGCTCTATCCAGAGATGAGCCGGGCCAATCCAGAGCGCCTCTTCTTCGTCTCGACTGGCCACCACCTTAGTGACGACTTTCTGGGCTATTGGCGCGCCAGTAATGGCCCGCAGACCCTCGGTGCGCCGATCAGTGAGCCGTTTGCCGATGGCGATCTGACGGTTCAGTACTTTGTGTTGGGGCGGCTGGAGCGCCACCCGGAGTATGGCAACGCGATTGTGCGCGGCCTCTTAGGGCGCGAGTATAGTCGCGCCCTGGCACGGCGCTTCCCGGCGGCAACCAGCCGCGCCGACCAAGCCGATACGCGCTTCTTTGCCGCAACTAAGCATACGCTTGCCCCGCCCTTCCGCGAGTTCTGGGAGGGGAATGGGGGCGTCGAGGTCTTCGGGTTCCCGATCAGCGAGCCGCTATGGGAATATGTCGGCGCAGAACTGATCCAGGTGCAGTACTTCGAGCGCACCCGGCTTGAGTACCGCGCCATGAATAGGCCAGCAGTCACCATGAGTGGCTTGGGGCGTGACGTAGCCCGGCTGCGGGGCATCAATACTGCCCCTGTCAGCCCCGACGGTGCGATCCGGGTTGGCGATGATGGCGTGACCCTGATAGAGCCGACACCCACCCCCGCCCCGGCCCCCACCAGCCGCCCGGCGGCAACACCCCGCCCAACCAGCAAGCCGGTGGCTCCGGCGACAAGCAGTAGTGGCAAGAGCATCATCGTAGATATTAGCGACCAGTGGCTCTACGCCTACGCGGGCCAGACCCTCGTCTATGATGCGCCCGTCTCAACTGGGCGTGATGGCTTCAATACGCCGATTGGCAACTTCGCCGTGTACGCCAAACTGCGCTCCCAGACGATGGAAGGCACACTGGGCGGCGAATACTACCGCGTCCCTGATGTGCCCCACGTCATGTACATTGTGGGCGGAGTGGCCATTCATGGCACCTACTGGCACAACCGCTTTGGTACGGGAGTGCGAATGAGCCACGGCTGCATCAATGTGGGCCTGACGCAAGCCGCGTGGCTCTACAATTGGGCACCGATGGGCACGCCAGTAACGGTGCGCTGGTAGAAGAGATCTGGAGACAGCAAAAGACCCGCCGAGGCGGGTCTTTTGCTCCTTGGGGCGGTGCCCCAAAACACAACAAAAAAAGTTCTTCAGGGGCGGATGTTCCGCCCCTGACCCCCACTGCTAGAGATCTTCGTCCAGCAGATCGGTTAAGAGTTGCTCATCGCTACGCGTAGCGGACATCTTGGCAACCCGGCGTTTACGGGTGAGCCGAGCGCGCCGACGTGGGCGCGGGGCAAGCTGTACCACCAAGCTCAAGCCGAGCAACAAGGCTCCCAGCAAGATCCACGTTGTAGGCGAACCCATACCCAACGGAGCAGCGGTATTGGGCAGCGATTGGGGCATACCCGCTGGAACATCCACACGTGATGTATCAGGGAGACTGGGCAAGGCAACGGTTGTTGGCACTACAGCCGTTGGGGTTGCCGCAATCGGTGCCACGGTCTGCGTCGCCTCAGGGGTAACCGCCGGACTAGAGAAGAAGAGGTGTACCACTACCGTATCGCCTGGCCCCACCGCAACGACCTGGGCGGGCTGCGTCGCAGTCCCTTGGGTTGCACTCAACTTCAAATCGAGTCGGTAGTAGCCAGAAACAAGCCACGCATCATAATTCCCATTAGCATCACTAGTAAGCGCCTGTTCACCAACCAAAACAGTGATACCTGATGCGGGCGCACCAGTGCGCAAATCAATCACCGTTCCAGTCAAGCGGCCCGGAACGACAGCGGTCGGTTTGCGTTGATTCAGATCCGAGGTGGGCTGGATCGGCGGACGCGGCGATGGTTCGGGGGCCTGCGCCGACGCCACTGTTGCCAATGGTAGGGTTGTCAGCCCAATCAGCAGCGCCAGCATCCCACAAAGCATCAGGATCACGCTACTCAAGTGTTTCTGCATGGAAGTTTCCTTCTCTCTGGCCAACAATCTGGTGGTTGCTGAAGATCCACCCCACAGCAACCACCAGGGTCTCATACCCTACCACGATTATGGGCGTGTAAAGATCCGATTGGGTTGAAGCTCACTTTGAAGCGGAAGTGCTTGGGCATTCGGAGCCAAGACCACCGACTTCTGGGTACGGTTATTCGATTCATTAGACTCTAATACCGCACCGTTCACATCACGGCTACCACCACCTGCATCACGGTTCCAGCTATCCACATAGGCGTAGAGTTGTTGCGTCCCCGGCGCGAAGTAGCCACGCCAGTCAGTGGCATTCACATTAAACCCATTCGGATTGGTGGGGCTTTGTGGGTTGCTATTCAGCACCACACTCTGCCCAGGTGCCAAAGTCCCTGTGTAATACCACGCCAGACCGAAACAGGGGTCGAGTGAACACAGTTCATACCATGGCTCATTCACCTGCGGTGCGCGGCTAGGTTGGATGTAGAAATCCACCCAGAAGTTGCTTGCCGCCACCTCACCATTGTTGGTCACCGTCACCGCAATGGATGTCGTTGGCACATTCGCCTTGGGGTTAGTAGGTGTGAACGTGAAGTCCACGGCCAAGTCAGCAAAGGCCGAACGTACCACTAGAGGCAAGAAGACCGTATGGAGACGCACAGTGACTTGCACTGTCCCGGTAGCAGTACCACCATTCCCGTCACTAATGGTGTAGGTAAAGCTATCCGAACCAACGTAATTGAGATTCGGAGTATACCTGACACTCGTCCCCTCAATCACAACTGTACCATGTGCACCGTTCGTAACCCCAGTAATACTGAGGGTATGATTCTCAGGATCACTATCATTCGCGAGAACAGGAACGGTCTGCGACGTATTAAAGGTCATAGTGACCGCATCATTCACGGCCACCGGGCGATTGTTGATCGAGATCTGCTTGGTTTGGGGGGCACTCGTATCGCCATCACCATCATCCACAATGAAGGTGACAGTACGCGACAGCGAGGTGGTGGGAGTATTATTGGCAAAAGTGATATTCTGCACCAATGCCTGTACAGCCGCCACAGAGGGTGAGAAGCCAGTAAAGCTGATCAGCAGGGGATCAGTTCCAGTACCACCACTCATAATACCGATCTGATTGCCATTATAGTAGATGTTCGAACCAACAACCGTAATGCTACCAAGACCAACATTACGCACGCTCAGCGTGTCACCAGTCGTACTTGTAGCACTTGCCAACGACACCTGCAACCCACCATTGGCAAAATCGGTCGTGGTGGGATCGGGATCGGTTACAGTCGCCGCCGAATCGATCTGCACCGGCGGGTTGGCGATGGTATAGGCAGTCGTTCCTAGGCTAGTGGTTAGGACAGGCGGGTCATTCTGGCCAATAATTGTGATAGTGAAGATATGGCCCGTGGTCGGATTGGCTCCATCCGTCAGGTTGAAGGTGAAGCTATCACTAGAGGTCTCACTATCATTATGGGTATAGCTGATCAAACCACTATCCAGATCAGCCTGGGTGAAGGTGGAGTTCACTCCGAGTGGCGTCGTTCCTCGATAGAGTGTTCCATTATCCACTGCATTCGTGATGGTAAAGATCAGATTAGCCGCAGTAGTATCCGGGTCACTCGCACTCAATTCGCTGGTGAGGATGGTCTTGGTACCACCTTCACTCACCTCCATACCCTTATTGGTGAGGGTGGGTGCATCCAGTAAGGGCTGAATGGTAATCTCAATCTCCGCAACCGGGTTATTGCTCAATGGTGGCGTACCCCCATCCGTAGCAGTGATCCGCACAATCCGTACTGAAGTCGGATTATATGATGCGTTGGCGTAGGTGAGCGTCCGCAGAACAGTCTGCATAGCCGCCGAAGTCACCGGCGGATTGGCTGTCAGGGTTAGGATACCCGTAGCAGGATCATAGCTCTCGGTAATGCCGCTAGCTGCGCTCACATCCAACACCTCACCCGTACCATCGAGTGGGCTATTGATCTGAACGACAACAGTGGTGATATTGCCATTCTCTGGATTAGTTACCGCCCCAGCCTCTGGATCAGTGAGGGTGAGTGCGGTAGCAATTTGAGTTGCCGTTGCACGCTCAGTATAGTTAGCGGTACCATTAGTGTCAGCACCATCAGGATACACCACCGGGCGCTCATTCACATCCTTGATCGTGATGCGCACACTGACCGTGATCTCATTACCAGTTGTCCCATCCGTAATCTCAACATCGAAGATATACGGGTTGGGTGTGATGGTCTCAAAATCGAGGCCGGTGGTCGAGATAGCACCAGTACTTGTATTTACGGTAAAGGGGCCAGTTGGCGGTATCGCTGTGAAGGTGAGCGGCTGATTCTCAGGATCAACGGCACTGATCGCCGCAATATTACCCGTCGCATCCTCACTAATCTCAAAGGTTTGCGGCGAATCAGCATAAGGAGGCTCATTCACATCATTAAGCGTGATGTTCACCCGCACCGTGGCATTGTTGGCCGGGGTACCATCCGAAATCACCACATCAAAGCTATAGGTGCGCTGATCGCGTTCATAATCCAGAGCATCCGGCCCCAGGGTAATCTCGCCCGTCGTCGGGTTCACCGCAAAGGGCGTGGCTCCTGTGGCGGTGTAGCTCAGCGTGGTACCCGCATCTGGGTCGGTCGCTGCAATGGTTCCCAAGGAACCAATCGCATTCTCATCAATCGAGAACACCTGCGGCGTA
>NZ_GL501404.1:79164-179384 GCF_000152145.1 Oscillochloris trichoides DG-6 | reverse complement strand
GATGTTCACTGTCACCGTGACATCGTTGGCTGGGGTACCATCCGAGACCGTGACATCAAAGGTGTAGGTACGTGTATCGGTCTCATAATCCAGTGGCGTAGCACCAATATAGCTAATCGCGCCGGTATCAGGATCAACCGCAAAGAGCGTCGAACCTGGATCGTTAATGCTATAACTCAGTGTGCCACCCTCAGGATCACTGGCTACGATCTGGTTGGGGGAATTGAGCGTGGTACTATTCTCGTCAATCGAGAACGTCTGCGGTGATTCTATCTCCGCCGACTCATCCACATTATTGAGCGTGATATTGACGGTAATGGTGATATCATCGGCACCATCCGATATCGTGACATCAAAGCTGTAGGTACGCGTGTCGGTCTCATAATCCAAGCCGGTAGCGAGGGTAATCTGACCCGTATTCAGGTTCACCTCAAAAGGTGCAGCCCCAGTGGCGGTATAGGTCAGCGGGTCGCTTTCCTGGTCTTGGGCGACAATCACACCTACTAGACCTGTGAAATTCTCATCGACGGAGAACTCCTGCGGTGTCTCCGCAGTAGGTACGTCATTATCATCAATAATCGTCCCGTTCGCCGTCGTTTGGGTAAACGGAGCATTTACATTGAGCGACTTATCGGGCAAGAGTTCGAGGGTAAAAGATTCATCCGATTCGTTAATCGCGTCATTAACCAACGGAATCTTGATGGTACCTGTGGTCTGGCCCTGCGGAATCACCAAGAAGCCCAAGCTTGTTCCAGTAAAGTCACTGACATCTTGGGCCGTTTGATTGACGGTTCGGTAGGCGATACTAATATCTTCAACCGCGCTGGGCTGATTGAGCGTGACAACAAAATCAATTGTGCCATCATCCTCATGTGCGGTTGGTTCGCTAATCGAATCAACAGTCGGATTATCATCATCATAGATGACGGCATACGTATCAATAATCGTACCAACTGGTGGTTGAATCCCTCCGATAGTAGATGAAGTGATAGTAGCGCGTACAATAAACGCCTCATTCACCTCATCGGTATCATCACCAAGAATGGTAACGGGATAGACTTTCTGGCTCTCACCAGCAGTAAACGTCAGGGTTTCTGGCGCAGCACTATAATCTGCATCAGGCGTAGCCGGATCAGTCGCTGAAGACAGGGCACTCATCGTAATCACTACCTGCTGGCCAGTTCCAACGGTTGACGAGAGCCGGACAACAAAATTGACTACCTTAGTATCGGGAGAATCACCTTCAATGATCGGATCATGCGAGGGGCTAAGACTCAGGGTGACAATCGGGCTCGCCTCGATCATGCGAGCACCCAGAGCGATCATGGTTACAACGAGGAGGGAAGAGAGGAGGATGGTAAAGCGTAAACGTGCATGTCCGATGTTGGCCAACAGTTGACGGAAGAATAAGGACAAGTTCTGCATAAAGGCCACTTCCTGGAATACATAATGAGTAGTATGCGTGGAGCACACCCCAAGACAAGCGACGGCTACGGGTATCAACCCTATTCTACCATAACGGGTTTTACAAAAGATCTCAATAGGCCATACTTCCCGTTAGTCCCTCCTTCCGGGTGCTTCAGGTACTAATAATAATAGTGACCAGAGTACTACTTCTACCAAAGCCAGAAGACAAAGAGGGCCATAATCAAGGTCAACAGCAGAGCAAAGGCCGTTATTCCCGTAGCAGTAATAGGCCCCCAATTATAGAGACGCCAATCATCGGGAATAATGTTCTCAAAGCCATAGATATTGACTTGATAAACATGGGCGCGATCTGATTCACTCAAATCAAATAATACCTCAGTAACGGGAATAAAAGCAATGCGTAATTCACTCAGGACAATCCGATTCTCATCCTTCTTGACCTGTTGTTTGGCTTCGTTGATCAGAGGCTGTATACTCTGGATCTTCTCCCACAGCGGATTCAGACCATCGGTATGGCGTTCACGATAGATCTCTTCAGCAGCGCAGGTATGCACCAACCAATCAAAATCAACCGCCTCATGATCGTCATGGTGGCTCAGGTAACGCCGCTGGCGACTCCAACGAAACGTCTTCTCTTGCACGAGATTGCGTGCGCCTTGGCATTTGGTGCATTTGGTTCCCCCCACGCCACTACAATCAGGGCAGGGTTCAGGCACCTGCTCCATCGGTGGGCTGAGTGTGGGTGGGGCGGCTGGAGCACCACCCGCTGCAACGCCACTCCCCGGCGGGCGCACCGGGGCACTAGCCTGAGGCGTAGCCGAAGCCGTCGCGGGGGTAGCGGGAGGGCGCAGGGGCGCAACCACCGGGCGTGAGACCATAATACGCCGCGAGCCTTTACAACGCGGGCAAGTGATTGTGCCTTGCCCCTTACAGGTCGCGCATTTGATCACCCGGATTGAGCCGGGGATGGTGATCTGGCCACCCGGTTCATCTTGAAAGCCGGAGGGCTTGGGCAGATCGATCTTCCAACGATCCAACTCCGATTCAACCGGGAACTGCTCCATTTTGTGATCAGGGCGCTCTTGGGCTTGGGCGGGGCTACGCTGCTCATAGAGCAGGTGTAAGTGGTAGAAATAGAGATTCGTATGCACCACCCTATGAAAGCGGGCCAAACGGCCTAAGAGCGGGCGGCGCAAGCGTAAGGGGTGGTGCGCAACCCAGGCATTCAGCAGGCGCGCTAACTCCTGGGGGTTAGCCATCGTTTCGGCATGACGGCGCGACTTATCGAGTGGCCCGCGCACAATGCTGTGGCCAAGGATAATCTCAACATCGCTCGGCTCTAATCCGATAACGTGAAAGGGCAGCGGCGTTGGGGTAGCAGCAGTTGGTTTCGGCGCAATCGTTTGCGTCGGCTTCTGATGTTGGGCAAAGATCTGATCAAGTTCATCTACTGCCGCCTGCACCGTGGGGTAGCGCCGCGCAGGTTCAGGGTCGAGCATTTTGAGTAACACCCGATCAACCGATCCGGGCAGATTGGAAATCTTACGTTCGCGTAGTGAGATGAGCCGCGTAAAGTTTACCTTGGGGAACTCATCGCCAGATTCTTCCCATGGCATGGCGGCACTCAACATGTAGTAGAAGACAATCCCCAATGTGAAAATATCGGAGAGGTGCGAAAGCGGCTGCCCATTGGGGAAATGTTCGGGCGAGAGAAATCCGGGCGTCCCCATGAACGAACCCGTCTCGCTATTGACACTATGATGTTCACGCGCAATGCCAAAATCAATCAAAACTACCCGTTGGCTCTCGGCGGCGATTAAGATATTCTTGGGAGCAATATCGCGGTGAATAACCTTGTGTTTATGGGCATAATCCAAGCCAGCAGCAATTTGACGAAATATATGCAAGGCAGTTTCAAATGGGATTGGGCCTTGTTTTTCTATCAGTTGAGTCAATGATGAGCCAGAAATATACTCACTCATCGTATAATAGAGATCTTCATATTGACCATAATCATAGGTCTGAATAATGTTAGGGTGATTGAGGCGCAACCCAATCGCCGCCTCACGCTCAAATCGGCGCACATTGTCGGGATGACGATCTTTTAAGAACTTGAATGCAACTCTATGTTCGGTAAGTACCGCATGGTGGGCCAGCCAGACCACACTTGAACCACCATCACCAATCTGATGTTCAAGAATATAGTGACCGATCTGTTCTGGTATATTCATAAGAATAGTATTTTGAATTGCAGTTGGGGATGAAACAAATCTAGGAAGTATATTATACCACCGCCACAATCCACGAGAGTATGGTATCATACCCTGAGAAGGAACGCACGTTCGTTCGCTCAATGCCGAGTACACGTAGCATCATTATTAGACTCGGGAGCACACGACATGCCTGCAATTTTGCCTGGTCGTCCCTATCCGCTGGGAGCCACATGGGATGGACGCGGGATCAATTTCGCCATCTTCTCGGCCCACGCCACCCGCATTGATCTCTGTCTCTTCGATAGCCCTACGGCACTGCGCGAGTCGGTGCGCTTGACTCTGCCGGAACGCAGCGAGCATATCTGGCATGGGTATGTGGCGGGCTTGGAACCGGGGCAACTCTATGGCTATCGCGTCTATGGCCCGTATAACCCGCAACAGGGCCACCGCTTTAATCCACATAAGCTCTTGATTGACCCATACACACGTGCATTGAGTGGGACGATCCAGTGGGATAAGGCGATGTATGGCTATCGGGTGGATAGCCCCTATACCGATTTGACTATCGGCAAGCGTGATAGTGCGCCCTATATCCCGCGTTCGGTGGTGATCGATCCGCAGTTTGATTGGGGCGATGATACGCGCCCAGACACATCGTACCGAAAGAGTGTCATCTACGAGTTGCACGTGAAGGGCTTTACCCAGCAGCATCCTGACGTAGACCCCGACTTGCGCGGTACCTACGCGGGCTTAGCCAGCGCCCCGGTGGTGGCCTACCTCAAGGATCTGGGGGTAACAGCAGTTGAACTGCTGCCCATCCATCAGTTTGTCAACGATCAGCATCTGGTTGATCGCGGCCTGACAAACTACTGGGGCTATCAGACGATCAACTTCTTTAGCCCCGATGTGCGCTACGCAAGTCAGGGGCATCTGGGTGAGCAGGTAACCGAGTTTAAGCAGATGGTCAAGACACTGCACGCAGCCGGAATCGAGGTAATTCTGGATGTGGTGTTTAACCATACGGGTGAGGGCAACCAGCTCGGCCCAACGCTGAGTTTCCGGGGCATTGATAATGTCTCCTACTACCGCCTCGCCCCTGAAGAGCAGCGCTACTACATGGATTACACCGGCACGGGGAATACGCTCAATCTGATGCACCCACGGGTGCTTCAGATGGTGATGGACTCGTTGCGCTACTGGGTGACGGAGATGCATGTAGATGGGTTCCGCTTCGATCTGGCGCGGGCATTGGTGCGCGGTAGCCACGATGCGGATCGTCCGAGTGCCTTTTTGGATGTGGTCAAGCAAGATCCCATCCTCGCGGAAGTGAAGATGATCGCTGAACCCTGGGATGTGGGGCCGGATGGTTACTGGGTGGGCGGTTTCCCGGCACCATGGGCGGAGTGGAACGGCAAGTACCGCGATAATATCCGCTCTTTTTGGAAGAGCGATCCGGGCCAAGCGGCCGAATTTGCCTCGCGCTTTCTGGGTTCTTCCGATCTTTTCCAGCACAATGGCCGCCGCCCCTACCATAGTGTCAACTTTATTACCGCCCACGATGGCTTCACGATGCGCGATCTGGTGAGCTACAACGAGAAGCATAACGAGGCAAATGGGGAAAAAAACCGCGATGGCGATAACCACAACAACGCGTGGAACTGCGGGGTGGAGGGGCCAACCGATGATCCAGAGATCCAGGAGTTGCGCATGCGCCAGATGCGCAACCTGCTCACAACCCTGATCTTCTCGCAGGGTACCCCCATGCTGCTCGCCGGAGATGAGCGCGGGCGGACACAGCAGGGGAATAATAATGCCTACTGCCAAGACAATCCGATCTCATGGCTCGATTGGTCGCCCGATCCCGAAGCCGAGTCGCTCTTGGCCTTCACCAAGAAGATCATCAAGCTGCGCAAGCGCCACCCGATCCTACGCCGCCGGAGTTTCTTTCGTGGTAATTTAAGCCCAACCGGGGCTGAGTATGATGTGGAGTGGTTAAGCCCGGATGGGCAGGAGATCGGCCCGGAGTTATGGCACAGTCCCGATCTGCGCTGCATCGGGTTGCTGCTGAATGGCAAGGTGATGTATGAGTATGATCACCACGGCCACCCGGTGCGTGATGATATTCTGCTCATCCTCTTCAATGCCGATCCCGAACCAGTGCCCTTCATCTTGCCCGATTGGCCTGATGAGCCGGTGTGGGAGGTGTTGGTGGATACGTCTGATCCAGAGGGCAATGGGGATCGTGCGCCGTCAAGTGAGATCTACCAACTTCAGGGGCGTTCGTTGGTGTTGTTGCGTGAACGGGCCGGGGCGTTATTGCCAATAAAGGTCTAGATATTCGAGGACGGCTGCGGCGGTGGCTTCGACAGGCTCAGCCACCGCCAGCAGCGCGGTGGCTGAGCTTGTCGAAGCCAGCGCGTTCCTACTTCCAACCACCGATCACATCAAAGATCTCGCGGTCGTTCAGCGGGGTGGGGATGGTGGTGACTGGCTCGCCGAGGAGTTGGTCGGCCATCTCGTAGAAGGGCTGGACACAAATATCCTTGCCGGGGCCTTCCATCTCGAAGAGGGTCTTACCGGCGAGGCGCGAGCGGCGGATCAGATCGTGGTAGGGTACCTTGCCGAGAATACGGGTATTCACAGTTTCGGCGAACTGCTCTAGCAGGCTGGTGCCACCGCCATGGACGTGGTCAACGCGGTTGGCGATGATGCCGGCCATCTGCACCTTGTGGCGCTGGCTCTTCTGGGCAATTGCGAGGCTGAGCCGGTTGGCGGCGAAGATGCTGTCGAAGTCGTTGCAGGCCACGATGATACCGTAGTCGGCATAGTTGAGCGGAGCCGAGAAGCCACCACAGACAACGTCGCCGAGTACGTCGAAGACGATCACATCATACTTGTGGTAGAGACCGAACTCCTTGAGCAGCTTGACGGTCTCGCCGACCACATAGCCACCACAGCCGCTCCCGGCGGGCGGGCCACCGGCCTCCAGCGCATCTACACCTGCAAAGCCGGTGCGGATGACATCTTCACGGGAAATATCTTCGATATGGAAATCAACTTCATCAAGAACATCAATCACCGTTGGCTGGAGCATGCCAGTCAGCGGGAAGGTGCTATCGTGCTTCGGATCACAGCCAATCTGGAGCACCTTCGCGCCCCGCAACGCCATCGCCGCCGAAAGATTGGCCGACGTGGTTGACTTGCCGATCCCACCTTTACCATAGATTGCGATCACAAGGGACATTGACTTCTTCTCCTGCTAGGGTCTGGTATCCCTGTCACAACGGTGACAGTTGGGTTTGATCTACGGGCCACAGAGAACTTAGGGAGTGAGCGTGCGCCCGAACTCCTCTTCATAGACCGCGCCATACGTTGCCAGCGCACGGTAGACATAGTCGGGAACGATGCGGCGCTCCAGACGCCCGTGGGCGTCACGCACATATTGGAGGTTGCGCAGCAATTTCATCTCGATCACCGAGCGGGCGAATTCCATGCCACGCGGGCCACGGTTGCGCTGCATCCAGGCGATCAGTTTGCGGATGGGGAAGGGCGGGCGCTTGCGCGGGCGCTTGAGCATGCGGACATACTCGCTCACGCCGACCTGTCGGTTGCCGCGCTCACTGAGGGTTCCGACCTCGAGGAAGGGGCGGATCAGTTCAAACAACTCCTCACCGGCCTTGGTGCGTACCATCGTCCACTGCCAACGCTCCGGCGGGGGTAGCGGGGCAGAGAGGTAGCCCACGGTGATGTCGGCGAGGCTGTTTTGATAGTCAAAACAGGAGAGACATGCCGCCGGGAAGATCGCCAACTCACCACCCAAGGCCGAAACATCGAGATCAACATAGTTGATCTTCTCGATATGGCCATCCTCGTGGCGCATCCAGACGCGGAAGTCCTGCATGAACTCGTGGTGAACAATCGTGTCCGGCGACTTCGAGGCGATCTGGAGGAAGCGCAACAGATCGGGGTAGGCGACATTATCGGTACAGGGAATACCGATCACATAGAGCTTTTCGAGGCCCAGATGATCCTCGATGGCGCGCAGCGCATGTACCTGGCAACTCGTACCGATAAAGGCCAAGCGCTTCACCCCGCTCTCACGCACCTGATCGAGCAGATCGAGGTTGGGCGAGAGGCAGGGCTTGTTGCGCGCACTGGCACGCACCTCTTCCGGGGTGCGTGCCAGAACGGGTAGAGGCGCGTGGTGCGTTCCGGGAACCGCCATGGTCGTAATCACCGCCTCGACCATGCCGCGTTCGAGCAGCAAGGCCCCCAGGCTGGTAACGACGCCACTCCACTGGGCATCGAGATTGGGCTTGGCCATGCGGATGACATGGCGCGAGCGATAGATCCCGAAGAGCAACTCGTCCCCATCGTTACGGTTGCGCCCATGCAGTTTGCGCTCGATCTGCTCGGCCCGGTTCTCAACGAACATACAGACCTGTGGCAGCATCGGGCGGTAGCTGCTTGAGCAGATCCCACAGTCACTACAGATCTTAGGCCGACCCTGAATGCGTTCAGCCACGCTCATCAGGGTGATCTCGTGCAACGGTCGCTTAACGGCCTCTTTAACGGTCATACTAGGCCCCAATACTCTCTTTGGCCGTCAGCAGGACATCGCCGGTGATCAGGGTGATGCCATGCTCGCGGGCATACTTTTCGACATTCCCACGGGCCTTGCCGCGCACAAAGAAGGGGATCTTCTTCAGCATTGCTTCAGCTTCGGGAGTCCAGGTAATGGTGCCAGAGGCGGGTGCGACCTCGGCGGCTGGTGTGGTTGCAGCGGGAGCAGCGCCATTAGTTGCCACCGCAGCCGCGACCGGCTCGGCGATCATCTCTGGCTCTTCCTGGGCTTCATCAAGGCCAGCGTCGCCGAAGAGGTCAATCAGGTGCTTCTCCATACCCAGGGTACAGGTAGTATACACCTCATCGGCAATCACATCGGCACCGTCAAACCCAAGGAAGGGGCGGTAGGAGAGCAGGTGGTTCTCGATGTGGGTCGGCGGAGCAATCACCATACAGTTGAGATCGTACTTGCGGGCGGTATGGCGCTCCATCTGGGTACCGCAGATGAGTTCGGGGCGCAACTCGGCGATGCGGTTGGCCGTGACCTGGAACTCATCGGTGGCCAGGAACTGCTCGTCGCTGACATAGCCCTTGAGCTGTTCGCGCACCCAATCGGCCTGGTCGAGCATGTACGTACCGGCCCCAACAATCGGCATACCCAGTTCATCGTGGAGGAACTTGGTCATCCCAACGGTATGCGTCGCATCACCGAAAATGAATGCAGTCTTCCCGGCGTAGCTCTCCATATCGGCGGTGCGGGCGAACCAGGGCACCGACGAGGGAGCCGACATCCCATCGAGCGAGAAGGCGGTGAGATGGGGCATGCGGATAACCGGCGCATTGCGGCGCGCACCGACCTCGTTGAGTGCCTCAACCAGCGCATTGAGCCAACGCAGGGTGGGCTGCACGCCGATGGGAGCCTCGCGCAGTGCGGGCATACCGAACTGCTCTTCGAGGTAATCGGCGGCCTGGGCACCCAGTTCGCGGTAGGGGGCGATATTGAGCCACGCAGCGGGCAAGCGGCGCAGATCGTCTACCGAGGCGCTCCATGGAGCCACCACATTGATCTGCACGCCTAGAGTACCGAGCATACGGCGCAGGCTGGTCAGGTCGTGGCGAACGTGGAAGCCGAGCGAGGCCGGGCCAAGGATATTGACGCTGGGGTAGTCGGTCTGGGTCTGGGCAGTGGCAAAGCGGCGCACCAGTTCCGTGAAGAGACCCTCAGCGGCCATATTCTCCTGCATGCGGTAGGGATTGGCCTCGTAGATCATCACCTCGGTCTGAATCTCAGCCGCGTTGGCGGCAACCTGGAGATTCTCCTGCAAGAGAATGGTGCTACACGAAGGCACCACCACAATCAGGTCAGGGTGAAGGCGCTGTTCAACCTGCCGCAGCGTTTCGGGCAGGCGCAGGGTGCCACGCGCAAGATCGGTACCACTCACCACCGAGGTCGTCATGGCGGGGAAGGTGGGCGTGCGCTCCAGCATGGTATAGATGGTACTCACGTAGTCATCGCCCTGGGGGGCATGGAAGACTGCGTGGACGTTGCGCATGCTATTCATCACCCGGCCGACGCCGTGGTGGGCGGTGCCCTCATACATCCAGTAGGCAAGACGCATAGTACTGTTCCTGTTATGTGTATGTATGCTGCCTAGGAAGAATTAGCCTTCCGAGGCGGACGAAATCACCCCACTGGGAGCCGAAGGCATCATGCCGGTCATCCAGATCGGATCCATACCGAGCGGATCGAGCTGGGCGTGGCGGCGCAGGGCGCGGGTGAAGGTGGTTGCGAGTGTATTGACCCCGGCCCAGCCGTGGATGGGCATGAAGGCAAACTCGGTGCCCCACTTGGCAACGATCCCATGACCGACCATCGGGTTGGTGGTGATCATGTTGGAGATGACCAGATCGGCCTTTTCGGCCACAATATCACGCATCTGGCGATCAAAGTTGGGCTGCTCGACTAGGCGCACGCCATCCAGCAACGCCAGTTCACGCGAGTGGAAGCGGCGGTTGATTGAAGGTGTGCTGCACTCTACCACATTGGCCCCACAAGCGCGCAGGAAGCGGGCCAGTGGCAACTCCATCAGCGTATCGCTGGTGAGGAAGACCTTCTTGTCGCGCAGCAGGTCGGTATGATCCTTGATGCGCTCCCAGGCAGCGGCCTCGCGCTCGGCAAGATCAACCTTGATACCGAACTCAGCGGCGAGATCCTCCCAGAAGGCGCGGCAGCCATCGGGGCCAAACGGGAAGAGCGAGTTGAGGACTTGGGCATTGCGCTCGTTTTGGAGCAGCGTTGCCACCTTGGGCAAGAAGGGCTGGAGCGGCGCAATGATGGTATTGGGGCCAATCGGCGGCAACTCGGAGAAGTGCGGGGCGGGCAAAAAGCCAGCCACCGGGATACCGAGGCGCTGCGCTTCTAGGGTGAAGTCGGCGGCAATCGCGTCGTTCACCGAACCCAGGAAGACCACGCGCTTATCTTCGGGTGGCGCGACGGGGCAGAAGGGCAAGAGTGCCTGGAGTACCGAGTCCTCGCTCTGGGCGAAGGTGTAATCGAGGCCAGAGGCGGGGACGAAGAGTACGGGCAATTCGGGCGTGCTGAGCGAATGGGCCAAGCCTTCAAACTCAACCTTCATCACCTCAGGGGTACACGAAGAGAGCAAGAAGATGACCGAAGGGTTATGCTCACGCTTAATCTCAGCAATCTGGTTCACAATATCGGGCTGAGCAGCGGAGAGATCGCCCTCCTCAAGCAGCGAGACCGCAAAGCGCGGGCGGGCGAAGATCATCACGCCAAGCGTATTCTGAAGTAGATGGGCGCAGGTATGGGTGCCGAGGATCAGGAAGAAGCTATCTTTGATCTTCTGGTAGAGCCAGCCCACACTAACAAGCCCGCAGAACGAGTGGTAAAGGCCGTCCTCGCGGACAAACTGGGCCTTCGGCGGCATACAGACCTCCTTAGGAGCACGGTGGGATTTTCGATAGGATTATAGCATCTAATGAAATAACTGTGAAATATAGGCAAAGGGTGTGCAGGGGTTTTTCAGCTACGCTATCTCCTTTCAGATCTCAGATATATACCATTGACAAGCGCTGTGCGCAGCGCTACGATGAAGCGTTACCACTTTTTGTCGATGGAAGACAGGCGACCAAGGCAGGACAGCGAGCGACGAGCGGCGAACAACGGGCGGCCAGAGAGAAGTTCTGGAGCGTTGGTTGTTGGTCATTGGTCGTTGGTAGTTCAGCGTTGGTCGTTGCCATTCATCGCCTTTTGAACATGGACAAGGAGCGATCATGGGCGCGATGCTGAACCGCCTGGGCCTACCAGGGCTGTGGCGACGCGAGTTTGCCGGGTACAATCGCAGTCTGTTCCAGCGCGATCTGCTGGCCGGGTTGACGGTGGCGGCGGTGGGGTTGCCCCTGGCATTGGCCTTCGGGGTAGCCTCTGGTGCTGATGCCGCAGCCGGACTGGTGACGGCGATTTTAGCTGGCTTGATCATCGGTGGTTTAGGTGGTGGTTCGTTTCAGATCTCTGGCCCCACCGGGGCAATGTCGGCCATCCTGATCGCGATTGCCCAAACCTATGGGCTGATGGGGGTCTGGGTGGCCTGTGTGATGGCCGGAGCTTTGATGCTCCTGCTCGGTCTACTTAAACTCGGTCGCTATATCGCCTTCATCCCCTCGCCGGTGATCACCGGCTTTACCAGTGGTATTGCGATTATCATCGCCGTGGGCCAACTCGACAACGTGCTGGGCGTCAAGACCGAGGCGGCTGAGAATACGATGCTCAAGTTGTGGGGCTACTTGGCCCACCCGCCCACCCCGCATTGGGAGAGTATGGCGCTGGCCGTGATCGTGATTGCCACGATGCTGATTCTGCCCCGCTTTCTGAAGAGTATTCCCGCGTCGCTGGTCGGGTTGATCCTGGCCAGCTTGATTGCTGCGGGCCTGCATTGGGATGTTGCAACTATCGGCAGCATTCCGCAGACCATTCTGTTGGAACATCGGCTCAGTTTTGCCAGCATCCCCTGGGGTGATCTGAGCGACCTGATCGCCCCGGCGATCTCCATTGCTGCCCTCGGCGCTATCGAGAGCCTGCTGTGCGGTACCGTAGGGGCCACGATGACAGGTAAGCCCTTTGATAGTAATACCGAACTGGTGGCGCAGGGCATCGGCAATATGATCATCCCCTTCTTCGGTGGTGTTCCGGCGACGGCGGCGATTGCCCGCACCAGCGTTGCGATCAAGAGTAACGGTGTCACCCGGCTGACGAGCATCGTGCATGCGGTTGCGCTCCTGCTGAGTGCGCTACTGATGGCCCCACTGATTGGGCGGGTTCCCCTGGCAGCGTTGGGTGGCGTGCTCCTCGTCACCGCATGGCGCATGAATGAGTGGGAGACGATCCACTTCTACTGGCACACTAAGATCCGCCACGCGCTGGTAGGTATTGTGGTGACGATGATCGCTACGGCGGCGCTCGATCTGACCCAGGCCATCCTGATCGGTCTGACTATCTCGGCCATCATCTACATCCGGCAATCGGCGCAGAGTACGGCGGTGGCGAGCGAACCGGTTGACACCTCCAAGCTACGCGCACAGGGCTACAACATCGAAGAGTACTGTCCAGCAGTTCATGTCTACTATCTCACCGGGCCGGTCTTTTTTGGCAGCGTCCACATTATCATGGAAGCCTTCGGCAATGCCAAGCAGTACCACACCCTCGTAATCAGTATGCGCGGCGTGCCCTTGATTGATGCGATGGGCGTGAAGGCGCTACGTGAACTGATCGAGGAGCACCATGCGCGGGGTGGGGTGGTTGCCTTCAGTGGCCTCCAGCCAACGGTACGCGAGATGTTTGCGCGGGCTGGCTTAACCGATCTGGTGGGTGAGCAGCAGATCTACTGGAGTGCGATTGAGGCGATCATTCAGCTCCATGAGCGCCGCGAGATCCACGGGTGCCCCCATTGTGATGCCCACGGCGATAATTGTTCGGTGTTACGGGCGGCGCTGGCACGGCGGGAGATGAATCCGCCTCCGGCGGATCTGTAATGCCTTGGGGCTATGCCCCAAAACCTTCTTTTTCGTGGGGGCCTGCGGCCCCCACACCCCCGCTACCAATTCGTGGGGGCCTGCGGCCCCCACACCCCCGCTACCCGCGTGCGGCAAGGAATGCCTCGCGGCATGCGGTCAGAGTCACTGCGATGTCTACCGAGTCATGGGCGGAGCTGAGGAAGCCCGCCTCGAACTGCGAGGGTGCCATATAGACCCCGCGCTCGCACATGGCCCAGAAGAACTTGGAGTAACGGGCAGCGTCCACATACTCCTTGGCCTCAGCGTAGCTGCGCACCTTCACCCCTGGCTCCTTCAGGAAGTAGAAGCCGAACATGGTGCCGATGTTGCCCACCTGAAGCGGCACACCCGTCTCCTCGCTGAGCGAGCGGATGCCATCGGCCAAGTTCTGGGTGCGTGCCACAGCGCGCTCAAAGAGGGTCGTTTCACCCTCTGGAGCCTCGAAGGCGGTACGCAGCATGGCGATACCGGCGGCCATCGCCAACGGGTTGCCCGACAGCGTCCCGGCCTGGTACATCGGGCCAGCCGGAGCCACCGTCTGCATGATGGCCTTCTTGCCCGCATAGGCCCCGACGGGCAGACCGCCGCCGATGACCTTGCCGAGGCAGGTCAGGTCTGGCTCGACGCCCCAATGCACCTGGGCACCACCGGGGGCGGCGCGGAAGCCGGTCATGACCTCGTCAATGATCAGCAGGGCACCGTTGGCGGTGGTGAGTTCGCGCAGCGTCTGGAGGAAGCCCGGTTCGGGGACGACGAAGCCCATGTTGGCCGCAATCGGCTCGACGATCACCGCCGCGATCTGCTCGCCATACTGGCGGAAGATCTCGGTGACACCGGCAACGTCGTTATACTCGACCGTCAGGGTGTCCGAGGCGGTCGCGGCGGGCACGCCGGGGCTATCGGGCAAGCCCAGGGTGATCACACCACTGCCCGCCTGCACCAGCAACATGTCGGCGTGGCCATGGTAGCAACCGACAAACTTGACGATCTTCTCGCGCTTGGTGTAGGCACGTGCCAAGCGCAAGGCACTCATGGTCGCCTCGGTGCCGCTACTCACGAAGCGCACCTGCTCGACACTGGGAATGAGATTGATCACCAACTTGGCCAGTTCGGTCTCTAGCTCGGTAGGCGCACCGAAGCTGCTGCCACGGGTAAGCTGCTCATTGACAGCCTGGATCACGGCCGGATGGGAATGGCCCAGCAGCAGCGGCCCCCAAGAGAGCACGTAGTCAATATAGTTATTGCCATCTACGTCCTCAACATGGGAACCAGTACCGCGAGCGAAAAAGATCGGCGAGCCGCCGACGCCCCGGAAGGCGCGCACGGGAGAGTTCACCCCGCCCGGAATGACCTCCTGGGCGGCGGCGAAGAGCTCCTTGGAGCGGGCGTAGCGATCAGTCGTAGTCGTGGTCATAGAGAAAGCCCCTATTACTGCGCAGGCTCAACGACAAAGTTATGCACGAAGTCTACCAGACGACCGACATTCTCTTCGGGCGTCTCGGTAAGGATACCGTGGCCAACATTGAAGATGTGGCCAGGGCGGCCCCCAGCGCGGCGCAGGATATCGGCGGCGCGGCGCTCGATCTCCGGCCATGGGGCGTGCAGCGTCATCGGATCGAGGTTGCCCTGGACGGCGACCTTGTGGCCAAGGGCGGCCCAGCCCTCATCGAGCTGTACGCGCCAGTCGAGGCCGATCACATCGGCACCGACATCGCTGAGCATCGAGGACATGCCGAACATCTCGGTACCGAAGAAGATGATCGGTACATCGGTGGCGGCGCGCACGGTGGCGATGACCGTCTTGACGTGGGGCAGTACATACTCGGCGAAGTCGTTGGGCGAGAGCGAACCGGCCCACGAGTCGAAGATCTGGACGATGTTGCAGCCCGCCTCGACCTGAGCGATCAGGTAGTCGCTGACCAAGACATTCAGCTTCTCCATGAGCGCGTGCCAGCTCTGCGGATCGCGGTACATCAACTGCTTGGTGCGGCGATACTCACGGCTGCCACCGCCCTCAATCGCATAGCTGGCGAGGGTGAAGGGCGCGCCGCTAAAACCGAAGAGCGGGATGCGCCCATTCAGTTCGCGCTGCACAATGCGGATGGCATCGAGGGTATACGCGGCCGTCTCACGCGGATCACAGCGCTTGAGGGCAGCAATATCAGCCGGGCTGCGCACGGGGTTGTGGATCACCGGGCCTTCACCCTTCTCGAAGGTGAGCTCAATACCCAGACCCTCCAGCGGCGGCAGAATATCGGCAAAAATGATCGCCGCGTCAATGTCAAACGCCTGGGCAGGCTGGAGGGTGACTTCAGCCGCAACCTCAGGAATCTTGACCATCTGGAGGAACCCGTAGCGCTCGCGCACAGCGCGGTAAACGGACATGTAGCGGCCTGCCTGGCGCATGAGCCAGATCGGAGTGCGGTCAACCGGCTGACGACGAGCGGCCCGAAGAATTCTGTCGTTCATGTTTCTTCCACAATACTGGTGGGGTGAGAGGGTGCGAGTACCATACCCGCACCATCACCCCCAATCTAATACCGCAACTACGCGCCACCACGCATCCAGCGGACGGCATCCTTCGCCCAATAGGTGATGATCATATCGGCTCCGGCGCGACGGATGCTCATGAGCGTCTCCATCGCCACGCGGCGCTCGTCAATCCAGTCCTTCTCCGCCGCTGCCTTGACCATGCTGTACTCGCCACTGACCTGATAGGCCGCGAGGGGCAGCGGATGGCGATTCTTGACCTCGCGGATGATGTCGAGGTAGGCCAGCGCGGGCTTGACCATGAGCATATCGGCCCCCTCCGCCACGTCCAGATCGGCCTCGCGGAGCGCCTCTAGGCGGTTGGCGGGGTCCATCTGGTACTGGCTGCGATCACCGAAGCTGGGTGGGCTTTCGGCGGCATCGCGGAACGGCCCGTAGAAGGCCGAGGAGTACTTGACCGCATAACTCATGATGGATGTATTGATCAGACCAGCCGAGTCAAGGGCAGCCCGGATGGTGCCAATCATACCATCAATCATGCCGGAGGGTGCAATGATGTCGGTACCAGCCTGGGCGTGGACAATCGAAGCCTTGCCCAGAATGCTCAGGGTCGGATCATTGAGCAGGTAGCCTTCGGGCATGTGCTGGTTGTAGCCCTCAACACCGGGGAAGTTGAGGATGCCACAGTGGCCGTGATCGGTATACTCACAGCAGCACATATCCGAGATGACGATCAGTTCCGGCACAGCCTTCTTGATCGCATAAGCCGCCTGGGGCACGATACCCTCAGGATCAAAATTCTCACTGCCCACGGCATCCTTGTGGTCAGGGATACCAAAGAGCAACACCGCCGGAATGCCCATCTCGGCCAGCGTCTCGGCCTCACGCACCGCCATATCTACGGAGAGCTGCGAATGGCCGGGCATCGAGGCGATAGGGCGGCTCACACCCGTGCCGTGGCGCACAAAGAGCGGCGCAATCAGATTATTTGGTGTGAGAGTCGTCTCACTCACCATACGACGGATATTCTCATTAAGCCGCAAGCGACGCGGGCGGCTTGACGGGAACGAGGTCATGGATGTACCTCCATATAGGCGATCAGGGACTCCAGCAGCCCCTCTTCGGTATAAACTTCGGCCACCACCTGCGGCTCCAGGCCAAATTCCTGACACACAACGGCCGTTGCCGGGCCAATGCAGGCCAGGATGGTCTTTTGCATCAGTGCAACCGCATCGGGGCCGACTTTTTCGATAAACGCACGCACGGTTGAGCCACTGGTGAAGGTGAGCGCAGCGATCTCACCCGCCGCCAGCATAGCCGCCATATCCACGCCATTATCAGGAGCAGTGACGGTGTGATAGGCGATCACCCGATCCACCTCGGCACCAGCGGCGCGGAGATGCTGCTCCAACACCGGGCGGGCAATGTCGGCGTTGGGCAGGAGCACGCGCTTGCCACTGAGATCTCCCAAACTGGCAGCCAGCCCCTCAGCGATAAACTGATCCGGCACGGTTGCGGGGGTCAGACCGAGGCGCTTCGTACACGCCTTCGCCGTTGCCGGGCCAACCGCTGCCACCTTGAGGTTGGCGGGAGGCTGCGCGAAGCTGATGCGCTCAGCCAACACGCGCACAACCTGGGCACTCGTCACCAGCAACCAGTCATACGCGCCCGCCACCAGCCGCGCCAAGGCCGCATCAAGCGCAGTCGAATCGGCGGGTGGAACATAGGCAATCGTCGGATAGGTGATCGGCTCGGCTCCCAACTCGCGCAGACGAGTGGCCATGCCATCGGCTTTGCCCGCCGAGCGGGTAATGACGACGCGCTGACCAGCGAGGGCCGAAGGCTGTGGTGTGAGGGCTGCGGGCTGGCTCATCAGTGACTGAACTCCTTGCTTGATGAACTTCCGGGAAGCTTGTAACTTCCCGGAAGCTCAAAACCTAGTTCCGGGGCGTGGCCAACTCGGCGAGGATGTCGGAGGCACCCTGCGAGATGAGATCCTCGGCCAGTGCTAGACCAATCGCGGCCGGATCGGCCAGCGAGCCGACCAACTCACCGCGCACCTGGGTGGTGCCATCAAGCGAGCCGACCATGCCGCGCAGGCGCAGGTTCTCGCCCTCGACGACGGCGAAGGCCGCAATCGGCACCTGGCAGCCGCCCTCAAGGCGAGCCAAGAAGGCGCGCTCGGCCAACGCCGCCGCCCGCGACGGGGCGTGATCGAGGGCACCGAGCAGGCTGATGGTGTCAGCATCGGCGGCGCGGCACTCAATCGCCAGGATGCCCTGCGAGACGGCGGGCAGCATCTGGGTGGTGGGGATGGGCAGGGCCACAAAGCGGGCATCAACCGCCTCGAAGTGGCGCGGGCCATCAATCGTGGCATCGGTGAAGCCCAGGCGATCCAGACCCGCCGAGGCCAGGATGATCGCCTCGAACTGACCATCGGCCAGCTTGCGCAGGCGGGTATCCACATTCCCACGCACATCGCGCAGATCCAGGTCGGGGCGGATAGCGCGGATCTGGCAGGCGCGGCGCAGCGAACTGGTACCGACAACCGCGCCCTGGCGCAGCAGCGGCGAGTCCTGCATGGAGAAGTTGGAGAGATCGAGATCGCCAACTGCCGACTCCATCACCACCAGAGCGTCACGTGCATCGGCACGCGGGGGGAAGGCAGCCAGAGTCAGGCCATCGGGCACGACCGAGGGCAGATCCTTGCAGCTATGGACACAGAAATCAACCTGGTTGTCGAGCAGAGCCTGCTCCAACTCCTTGACGAAGAGGCCCTTATCACCAACTGCCGAAAGAGCGACATCGAGAATCCGATCACCCTTGGTGGAGATCAACTGCATCTCGACCTCCAGACCAGCGTGGGCGGCGCGCATTGCGTCGGCCATCATGCCGGACTGGGTGACAGCCAACTTCGAGCCACGCGTACCAAGGATGAGCTTTGTTGCGTTTGACATCACATCTACCTTAAAAAAATGCTTCGTTACGATGAGCGCCATCGGGCCGTCCGGCGGCGCTCGCGGCCCACAGGGAGATTAGCTACGCTCGCCAACTGCGGCGTGCTCAAGGTTGAAGAGATCACTCAGCATCGCAGCGTAGCGCTGGCCATCGCCTTGGGCGGCGGCATCACGCAGGCGGCGGGTGGGCGAGTGGAGCAGTTTATTCACAATGCTGCGGCTGAGCGCCTCGACCACATTGCGCTGCTCCGGCGAGAGCGAGTTGAGCCGCCGCAGGGCGCGATCCAGTTCGCTGGAACGCAGGCTCTCCGCATACTCGCGCAGGCTCGTTAGGGTCGGCACGGCCTCTTGGCTGCGCACCCAGCCCATAAAGGCATCAACTTCACTCTGGGCAATCGACTCGGCCATCGCGGTCAGCGCCGAGCGCTGATCGAGGGTTGCCCGCACCACCTCCTGGAGATCGTCCACCGTGCAGAGGTGAACCCCATGGAGTTGGCCAACATCACCGGCAATGTCACGCGGCACCGCAAGGTCAATCAGCAACATCGAAGGTGGCGGCTCGCCATCGTGGCGGGCGCGCTGCTTAGCGTGCATCGCATCGAGAATATGCTGGCGATAGATCACCGGCACCGGCGCAGCCGTCGAACTGATCACAATATCGGCGTGGGCGAGGGCCATGGGCAGATCCTCGAAGGCCAGTGCCTCGGCCCCATAGCGCTCGGCCAACTCGCGGCCACGCGCCAGAGTACGGTTGACGATAGTCAGGCGGTCGGCACCATTAGCCAGCAGATTCTGCGCGGCCAGTTCGCTGACCTCACCACCACCAACGAGCAACACCGAGCGCCCCTTCAGATCGCCGAGGCGCTGACGGGCCAACTCGACACCCGCCTGGGAGACACTCGCCGCCCCCTGGCCAAGTGCGGTCTCGTGGCGCACACGCTTTCCGGCGGTGAGTGCGTGCTGGAAGAGGCGGTGCAACACCGGGCCGACGGTGCCGGCCTGCTGGGCGATCTCAAAGGCGTTGCGCACTTGGCCCTGGATCTGGGCCTCACCAATCACCAAAGAGCGCAGGCCAGAGGAGGTAGCACACAGGTGCTTGGCCACTTCCTCACCACTATGGAAGAAGAGCGTATGGACGAAATGCTTCTCCTCAAGGCCGTGGAACTCAGCCAGGAACTCGGCCAGATTCTGCGCAGTGGCATTGTCGGACGAGACCCCATAGAGCTCAACCCGGTTACAGGTCGAAAGGATCACGGCTTCACTAAGGAGCGGACTGCGATGCCCACGGGGCATCGTCAACTGCATGAGTGCCGCAGGAATGTCGGTAGCGTTGAAGGCCAGGCACTCGCGAATTTCTACCGGCGCGGTTGTGTGATCGAGGCCAGCTAACAGGAGGTTCATTATACGACCCTCTGAACGTATTTGTAATTCATCCTAAATCTGAGCAAATCTGAGCAGTAATGCGTCGCATCACAAAGTCTGAAGGCCAACAAAAAAGATCAGGCATCTCCGATGACAGCAATAAGCTGGGTCATTGAGACCTGATCATTGCGGAAGGCCGAGACATCAATCCGACGCAGCATCACCAAGGCGATACAGAGTATCAGGGACTCCAGGAAAAAGACCATGACATAGCCACCCGTTGCACTATCAATCAGGCGTGCAACAATGTCGCGTACACCACCGGCCAGCAGGTTTCCCATCCCACGAGCCGCCGAATCGGCCACGCCCCACGCCCCGATGAAGAGGCCCACCTTTTCAGGGGTGGTCATGTCAAGCATCAGCGCGAGGTTGGTGGTAGTTGCAATACCAGTCCCAAAACCGAGCAGGGCAATCGCTGGAACAAAGAGTGGCTGATAGTGGAACAAGCCACTCACACCGATCAGAAAGAGACCCAGTGCCGCAATTGCGCCACCAAGCATCGCCCCAGACTTCTTGCTCATAAAGCGACTGAGCACCATGCCCTGGAGCAAGAGCGCCACCAGCGTTGAGCCGCCCCAGATCGCGGTGAGCTGGGTCGTCTCGCGTACACTCATCCCGAATGCAGCCGCCCCGAAGGGCTCCAGCAGGACATCCTGACCCAAAATGGACGCCAACATCAGCATCAGATAGACGAAGAAGAAGCGGGCATGGGGATTGGCGATGACGGCCCCAATCGCCTCCTTCGCGCTATGCCGTTCACCAATCGTAACCGTGGCGTTACGTGGCTCCAATCCAACCAAGCCAAGCGTACCGAGCAGGAGTGAGACCCCCGCACAGATCATAAAGACCCGGATCAGTTTGTCGTGGCTATACTCATCAAGTGCGCGCCCGGTGAGGATTGCGGTAATGATGACCGAGGTGATCATCATGAACCACATCACCGCAATAGTACTAGAACGTTGGTGCTCCGCTGAGAGATCGCTCGCCAAGGAGAGATAGGAGACGACCGCAATGTTGAAACCCACCCCCCAGGCCAAGAAGACCAGCACAGCAGCGAGTAAGCCGAACCAGAAGTTGCTATCCATCAGCAACGCGGCCCATGGGGTAAGTGCAGCACCACCCGCACAGAGCAGAATACCAGCGGCAATGTAGGGTGTCCGCCGATAGCCGAACAATGGATGGTGATCCGAGTATTGCCCAATCCAGACTTGGGCCGGTGAGAGCAGATAGGGAATCACGATCAGTGCCGCCACCAGGGTCGGCAAAAGGCCCAGTTCATGAATCATGATCCGATTCAATATCCCGGTAATCGGGACCATTGTCACCGCTACCGCAACATGGATCAAACCAAGCCGGATGTTCTTAAGGAACGTCATGAGCCTCTCTCTGTGTGATACCTAGTCCCTAATAGACTATTGCTGATGCTTGGGAACAAGCATCAGCAATGGAGCTAACGTAGTGATGCGACCGCCGAACGGGTCTTCAGGTAGGTCGCCACCCGTTCAGCCATATTGACTCCATTGCGCCAGCACTTGGGCATGCCGACGCCGCCCCGGTAGCTGCCGACGAAGTAGATGCCTGGGCGGGTGCGCTCCAGGTTCTCAAGCGCCGCCATCGCCTCGGTATGGCCGAAGTTGTACTGCGCCACCGCACGCGGCCAGCGGGTCAGATTGACCACCTCCGGCGCTCCATTGGCCCCGATCACCGCTTGGTTATCGGCAATGGCACGGGCGATGAGTTCATCATCGCTCTGTTCGGGGCGAATAGGGTTGATCTCGCCACCCATCAGGTTGATGGTGAGTACCCGACCTGCCGGAGCAAAGGGCGGGAAGAGCGTCGAGGCCGAAAGGATGCCCAAGAAGTTGCGCCGCTCACACGAGGGAGCCAGCACGCCAAAGCCGTTCACCGGGCGGGTGACTTGGTTCTCGCGGTAGCCCAGGTTGACCACGGCCATCGAGGAGTAGCGAATGCCGCGCAGCCCCTTGGCTGCCGCTGGATCGAGTTCAGCAATCAGGTCAGCGGCGGCATAGGCCGGAGCGGCCATGATCACGCTGGCGGCCTCAATCGTCTCGACCTGACCATCGCGCTCGACCACCAATGTCCAGCCCGTACTCTCTGGGTAGAGCGTGGTGACGCGGGCATTCTTCCAGACGCGCTGGTCGCCCAACACCTTAGCAATCGTCTTGGGCCACTCAGCAACGCCGCCCTTAAAGTTGAAGGTGACGCTGCGCATCTTGGGGCCAATCGGCTTGGCCTTCTTCTCACCGGCAGCCTTCTTGGCCTTACCTGCCGTCAGGAAGCCCTTGATGATGCTACCACCGCGCTGTTCAGCCTCCCAAAGCGAGGGGAAGGTGGCCTTGATGGACATCTTGGAGGGATCGCCCGAATAGACCCCAGAGACGAAGGGGTCAATCATGCGCTCCATCACCTCCGGGCCGATGCGGCGGCTAAAGAAACTCGCCACACTCTCATCAGGGCTGGTAGCACGCGGGATGAATGGCTCACGCAGTACGCGCAGCTTGGCCTGCATCGAGACATGTTCCATACGCAGCAGGCCGATGGGGTCGTTAGGAATTTCGAGGGGCTGGCCATCCTTGAGGAAGTAACGCCGCTTACCGGCCCGCCCGGCCACCACCAGACGATCACGCATCCCCAAGTCGTCAAACTCGGCCCACATGCGCGGATCTTTGGAGGCCAACGTATTGGGGCCGCAGTCAAGGACGTAGCCCTCAGGGGTGACGATGCTGCGCATGACACCACCGACCTCAGCGCCAGCCTCGACGACCAGCACATCCAGCCCGCGCTTGAAGAGCGTATAGGCTGCACTCAAGCCACTGATTCCAGCACCAACCACGACAACATCGTAGCTATTCATCGATCACTGCTCCTCTTACGCCGCAGGCAACCCCACCACGCAAGATCACACCTACTATTTCAAAGGTGGGGGCGGCACGCAACGCCCACCCCCACCACCATCACACACTAGGAATGGTCAAGCGCGATGCCCTCAAGGCGATCCTCAAGGTCAGCATAGATTTCGCGCAGCCGATCCAGGGTCTCAGGATCGGCATCCCAGAAACCACGGCCATTCGATTCGAGCAAGCGGCGCACCACCCCCACCGCAGCGGTCGGGTTGAGAGCGGCGAGACGCTCGCGCATCGCATCGTCAAGCACGAAGGTCTCGGCGACACTCTGGTAGACCCAGCTATCCACCGCGCCCGCCGTGGCGCTCCAGCCATAGGTATTGTTGACACGGGCTTCAATTTCACGCGCACCCTCATAGCCGTGGCTCAACATGGCCTCGTACCACTTGGGGTTAAGCAGCTTGGCACGCGTCTCCATACGCACGGCCTGGTCGAGCGAACTCACCCGGTTGTTGGTACCGAGCGCATCGGCGACCATCGTCTTGGGCTTGCTGCCGCGCAACACCTCGACACTCTTGGTGATGCCACCCAGGTTGTCGTAGTAGTTATCAATGTCGGAAAGACCGACCTCGAAGCTGTCAATGTTCTGGAAGCTGGCGTCTACCGTACCAAGCGCCTTCTCCAACACAGCGCGTGACTCGCGCCACTGACCGTTGGTGCCGAGGCTAAAGCTCTTACGGCTGAGGAAGGCTTCGCCAAGCTGGGTATCATCGTCCCAGGTGCCGCTATCCACCAGATTGTTGACGTTGGCCCCATAGCTGCCCGGCGCATTGGAGAAGACGCGGGCAGCGGCCTCCTCAACCGGGATCTGAAGCTCTGCCGCCTGGGCCAGTGCGTGGGCGCGCACAAAGTTCTGCTCGGCTGGCTCATCGGCCAGTGCCGCCAACCGCGCCGCTTTGTCAATCAACTGCATCTGGTTGCCCAGCAGGTCGCGGAAGATACCGCTAACCGTGACCACCGCATCCACACGCGGGCGGCCCAACTCTTCCAGCGGAATGAGCGCCACATCAGTGACATTGCCCAGCTCGTCTACCACCGGGCGTGCCCCATAGAGCCACAGGACTTGGCCGACACCCTCACAGTCGGACTTGAGGTTATCGCTACCCCAGAGCACGATGGCAACAGTTTGGGGCAAGGCCCCCTGATCAAGCACGAGGCGAGCCAGAAGCTCGTTCACCAAACGACCAGCGCGCTCCATCGCGGCGGTGGAGGGCACGCGGTAGGGATCGAGGCTATAGACATTGCGCCCGGTGGGCAGCACGCCGGGGTCACGCACCACATCGTTACTGGGAGAGGGCTGAATGAAGCCACCGCGCAGACCGTGGAGGAGACCCTGCACCTCTTGAGGCGCGAGCAACTTCGCCAGCAGATCACCCAGGAAGGCCCACATCTCATTCAGCGAACCCGGAGCCACACCGGCCGTCTCGCGCAGATAGAGATCAGCGCGGTGGTGGCGGTCGCCAGGGGCACTATGGACAAACTGGCGGATGGCCTCCTTGCAGATCGTCTCCACCTGACGCCACTGCTCCTGCGCGTTGGTATCGCTGGCGATACGTTCACGCAGCGCGGCATAGTCATAGCCGATGCTGGCCGCCACAATCGCCGGGAAGGTGGCCTGGCTCTTGCGGTTGGCCGGGCGGAAGCTGGCCGTCAGGGCGAGGAAGTCCACCAACTCGGAGGGAGCGGGCGACTTACCAAGCACATGCAGACCCGCCGGGATCATGCGCTCCTCAATTTGGAGCAACTCGTGGCCAATCGTGCCCACATAGGTATCAGGAGCATCGGGAGTGAACGGGGCAGTCATGCCCAACTTCTCGGCCTGGGTGCGAATATCCTCAAGGAGTTCGGCATCCGGCGCACTGCGGTAACGATCCAGGGTATCCTTGAGGGCGCGCAAACCCTTATAGAGACCAGCCTGCTGGAGCGGAGGCACGAGATAACTCACCAGCGTCGCGGCGCTACGGCGCTTGGCGATAGCAGCCTCGCTGGGGTTATTGACGCTATAGTAATAGAAATTGGGCAACTCGCCGATCAGGCGAGTGGGCCAGCAGGAGGCACCCATACCCACCTGCTTACCGGGCATAAACTCCAGCGCACCGTGAGTACCGAAGTGAACCACCGCATCCGCACCATAGACATAGCGCAGCCAGGCATAGAAGGCGGCGAAGGCGTGGTTGGGAGCGGCATCCTTGGCCATCAGCAGGCGCATCGGGTCGCGCTCATAGCCGAAGGAGGGCTGAACGCCGATAAAGACATTGCCCAACTGGCGACCGAGGATATAGAAATTGGCCCCATCGTTGAGCAACTCACCCGGAGCGCGGCCCCAGAAAGGCTCAATCTCGGCCTCAGCGGGGAAGAGCTTGCGATACTCATTCACGGGCAAGCGGGCAGCGACATTCGAGTCGGTACCATTGGCCAGCGCGTTCCCCTCAACGATCATGCGGCGCAGATCATCGGCACTCGCGGGCACCTCCACCGTATAGCCATCGGCCTTGAGGGCGCGCAGCAATTCGTAGAGGCTCTGGAAGACATCCAGATAAGCGGCGGTACCAACATTACCCAGGTTCGGCGGGTAGTTGAAGATGACCAGCGCCAGCTTCTTCTGGGCATTGGGCTTATGGCGCAGCGCAACGCGGCGAGCGGCGCGATCCGCAACCTGGGCAATCTCCGGCTCTAGCGGGAACATACCATCGCTCGAACCACTCGGCCCACAGTAGACCAGCGGTTCAGCGGCACCCTCCAGTTCGGGGATGGCGACGCTCAGGGCTGCCTGAACAGGCACCAAGCCGGTGGCATCGGAGCGCCAATCATCAATGCGCTGCAACGTGAGCGGCACGAGACCGACATAGCCGACATCAAGCTGCTGCAACGTCTCGCGGGCCTCAGCGGGGCGGCTCTCGGCGGGGCCACCCACCAGCGAGAAGCCAGTGGCATTGACGAGCAGATCAACCTGGGGATGCTTCTTATCACCCCGGAAGAAGGTTTCGACTGCCGGGCGCTGATCGAGGCCAGAGGCATACGCGAGGCGCACCGCGAGGCCACGGGCCTCAAGCGCGTGGGTGAGGGACTTCAGGTGAGCGGTATTCCCACTCAGCACCACACCGCGCAGCGCGATGACACCCACCGTCCCGACATCACCGGGCTTCAGGGCGGGCTTACGTGCGCCAGCGGCGGGCTTGCGGCCACGCAGCCACTTATCATAATCGGCGAGGCGCTCGAAGGGCTGGGGCGCATCGGGATGGAAGAGGGCCGTTTCGGGATAGCTAAGCGGATCGGCTTGGGGCAGCTTGCCGTGCATACCGGGCACATAGAGATCGGCAAGCATACACATCATACGGTAAAGATTTTCGGGCGAAGGATTGAGCCAATACTGATGCGAGGCAGCAAAGGCATAAATATCGCGCGCCTTACCAGGAATAATCTTGAGTACCTTACTCAGATTGCGCAACACCGCCAACTGACGCCGCGCCTCACCGGCCCCACCCTGGGGGCGCAACTTCTTGATCCACTGCTGCATCAAGCCGGGCTTCTCATCCTCATCGCGCTGGCGCATATCGAACTTCCCGATATGGGTGCAATGGATGAGCGCAGGGTTAGAAGTAATAATCAAGACCGGGCAAGAAGAGGCCCGCAACAACTTCTCAAGGGGGCGCACATACTCCTCACCAAACAGACGCGCCCCAAAGATAAAGGCGGCCCCGGAGAGATCCTGCTCCAAGCGCCGCCACCCTGCCGGATCACGTAACGAAGACGCATCGTGAAAGGCAACCGTCAGTGTAACCCCATGTTCACGGCGGACGCGATCAGCAGCCTGACGCAACGCAGCAGCATGGTTTCCATCTAGCGTAAGAAAAACAAAGCGCATACTTTCCTCGTGCCTTGTAGTACAGAGTATGAACTACCCCAACGCGATCAGCGCTGATCGCGAATGATCCATGCCCGGCTGAAGCGTTGGCGTTCAACCGTAACATTCATCATCCTCTGGAGGCCTCCACCAACATCACGTGGTAGAAACCCTTACCGACCCGCTCGGCGCGGCGGAAGCGCATACCTGAGTCTGCCAGCGCCTGACGTACCGTGGTATCACGGATCATCTGAATATCAGTACGACGCTGACTATGGGGGAAATAGCCGCCAACGCGGTGCATACCCGCAAGGAAGGCGCTATAGGGAGCATAGGTGAAGAGCAGGGTGCCGCGACAGAGGCTCGCAAGGTGCGAAAGCATCGCGACAAATGGCTCGGCTGGATAGTGGATCAAGACATCAAAACAGTTCACCAGATCATAACTGCCGGTGATACTCTCAAGATCCGAAGCCCAGCAGGAGACCCTATCGGAGAGACCAGCAGCGGCAGCAGCGCGGGCGGTGGCGGCAGCCATCTGCGGAGCAAGATCGGACGAAGCAACCTTAAAACCACGCCGGGCGAGGGCAAGGCTGAATAGCCCCGTACCACAACCAGCGTCGAGGGCGGTAAGCCCATGTGCCGAAGGAAACGCCTCGCCAACCCACGAGTCGGCAACGCGCAACATGACATTATGACCAGCCCGGATCGTATTGCGCACCACCGAGAGCTTCGCGTCGCCATAGATCGCAGACCAGCGAGCGAAACCTACTCCGTCAAAGTAGTGACGAAGGCGCGCTTTATGCTGTGTAACGTCCACCTGTATACCCTTGCTTGATAGCTCTGATCGACTGTGTGTGGTCTGTCCGCACACCCGATCAAACCACGTCCGCAGGAAGTGATGTTCGAGTGGTAGTACGGAGTTAAAACTACGCTTTTGCAGCACGATTATAACATGATAGTCAATACTCGTGAATAAATGCAAAGGCTGAACAAAGGTTGTGCATACAAAGGTATTCCGCATCAGAATGCGCTAAAAGCGACTTTACCACCTCAGATAGAAGGAGAAAAATCGCACAATTGCACAGCTTTTGCTCAAAAAAAGGTCCACCAAAACGCGCAACATGACATATACGTTGCGTGTTTTGGTGATCCAACCTGATGTTTGGAGCCTTTAACGCTCACTCGATGGTGTCGGGAGGAGCAGACTAAAGGTACTCCCTTGGCCAACGGTACTCTCAACCCAGATCTTGCCATTGAGCAACTCCACCAATGGCTTGACGAGTGAGAGGCCCAAGCCGGTACCACCGGCCTCAATTTTAAGTGGATTCTCGGTACGGTAGAAGCGATCAAAGATCCGCCCAATCTCTTCACGATCTATGCCCACCCCAGTATCGCGGATATTGACCTGCACATAGCGTTTTTCCGCCGTCACGCCGCTACGCAGATAATCGGGCAATTCGTCAGCGCGGGCTTCGTAGGCTTCGACGCTAATTTTGCCGCCCTTGGGGGTATACTTGATCGCGTTGGAGAGCAGGTTGAAGAGGATCTGATGCAGGCGATGGGCATCAGCACGCACCAGGGGCATACCCGGTGGGATGCTGATCGTCAGTTCATGCTCGCGGGCACTGACGGCGGGCTGAACCTCGGAGATCACCCCACTCAGCACTTCAACCAGGTGCAACGAGCGCCATTCCAGATCAACACTGCCCGATTCGATCTTGGTTATGTCAAGAACATCATTAATCAGGGCAATCATACGCTCAGTATTGGAGTGGATGGTATTGACAAACTCGCGCTGAGTATCATTGAGCGGGCCAAGGCCACCCATGGCGAGGAGCTGGGTAAAGCCCTTGATTGCCGTCATGGGGGTACGCAACTCGTGCGACATCGTGCCGATAAATTCCGTCTTGAGGCGGTCAGCTTCGATCTCGCGGGTAATATCGCGCACCACCAGCAGCGCACCGAGGAGTTGGCCATCTTCTTTGAGCACCGGCCCCATCGTCATACTGATCATGCGCATCCCCACCTTTGCGGTTGAGGTAAAGATACGGCGCTGATCGAGAGCATCAAGTGGGCGGGCGAGCAATTCGGTAAGCGGCATCTCTGGCGAACGTGAACCGAGGTAGCGATTGATAATATCGTGAAGATTCCAGAGCAGCAGATCCTCAATCGTGCGCCCCAGAGTGGTACCGGCAGCCTCATTGGCCATGAGTACCGAGCCATACAGATCACACACAATCACCCCATCAGCCAGATTCTGAAGGATCGCTTCAATCTGGCTCGCTTCGGTCTGCTGGCGGTCGAGCAGTTCATAGCGCCGCTCGGCCTCGGAGGTGATCATCTGGAAGAGGTTAGCATTATTGACCCCGATGGCAATCGGGCCGGCACAGGCATGCACGAGGCGCAGGTGGCCTTCGTGGAAGAAGCCTGAAGTACGGTGCGAAATGGAGATCACACCCAAGACTTCACCCTGCATGAGCAGCGGCACCGCAATCATCGAGCCATGGCGTTTGCGCAACGAACCGCCGGGAATAGAAAGCCAACGCTCATCGGTACTAATGTCATCAATGAGTATGCCCTTACGTTGTTGGGCCACCCATCCGGCTACACCCGACCCAATGGGGAAACGGATATAGTTGCCGGGGCTAGCCGGGACACCGTAGACGGCACGGGTGACGAGCAGGCTATCATCACTCTCGGTCAGCATGATCGAGGCATGTTCGGCCTGACACATGTTGGCCACCAATGTGAGTGACGTATTGAGGATCGAGTCAAGATCGAGGGTGCTACTGACTTCAATCGAGATCTGGTTGATCGTGGCGAGGCGATCCTTCTCTTCCTGAAGCTGGCGGGTACGCTCTTCAACCCGTTGCTCCAGTTCCACATTCAACGAACGCACCTTGGCGTAGAGTTGGGCGTTCTGAAGGGCAATCGCGGCCTGGCTAATCACACCTTGGGTCAGATCTTGTTGGAAGCGCAGATGCTCGACAGAAAGGGGGTCTTGCAGCGTCACCACACCAACCACATGGTCGTGGAGCATCATGGGCAAGGCCATCACCCCACACCCTTCGCGGTACCAATCGCCATGCTGGGCTGCATCGGGGGTCTTCTCAAACTGAATGCGCCGCGCACTGAAGGCGCGCACCACCAGATCGTGGGTATTTTGGATGCTAACGCGCAAGCCTCGGCTGGCTTCAGCATGCTCTCCGGCAACATACTCAGCCACCAACTGATCGGGATCGTCCGGGTCAGGCATCCAGACCGCCACATGAACAACATCGGTCAGGCGATGCAGGTTGGTTGCAACCAATTCGAGCAGTTGGTCACGATCCAGGCTCGCCGAGAGGCGCTGCGAAATATCATTCAGCGCCTTGAGTTGCAGCGCACGTTGGTCGGCAGCCGAGGAGGCGAGATCAAGACTCTCGGCAATAAACTCGCGTTCGCGCAGCGCTTCGGCGTTATGTGCCGCCCACCCATCAGTGAGAGTAGTGAGGAGATATTCAAAGAGCGCCTCAAACTCTTCGATCAAGGCGAGCATCTGAGCGGGGTCATCCAGTTTGCGGCGCAGGAGGGTGCGGAACGAACGATGAAATTCAAAGGCACGCGACAGGCGATCATTTAGTGCCTGATCGAGAATATCATCACTATGACTAATCGTGTGGAGACGAGTGGTAAGCGCTTGGCAATCCCCATCCGCAGCCTGAAGCAAGAGATCGTAGAGGTGATCAACACTCACCACAGTGGTGAGCAGCGTCCCCGTATCGGTATCTTCCTCATGCTGAGGCGGCAGCGAACCACCGATCACATCGGCCCATGGGGTAGCAAGATCGAGGCGATGGGCAGAGAGCCATGTGGTAAGTTCGTTCCGCATCGGTAGGACTACTCATCTACTCGCACGACGACCACAGTGGCGTCGTCGGACAGCTTGCCATAGCGTTCCAGAATGAGTTCCGCCAGTTCTTGCGGCGATTGACTCTGATGGATCTGGGTATCGAGGCCAAAGCGGCTCGATATGCCATCACTATATACAACGAAGGTATCGCCAGAATTATAGGTATAGGCGAGCTTGAGAAGTTGGGGCAAACGGTAGCCCAGGATGCCATTCTTGGAGATGGGCTTAATCGCTTGACTACTATAGACTTGAACGCCGATATTGCCTACTCCAACATAGGTGACAGCGCGTTGCAGCAGATTCAGCGTCAGGACACCGATCACTGCCCCACGGGTACTATGCAGCGCGGTATGGGATTGGCGAACCAGATCCAGGGGATCATTGGTAGGATGAGTACGAATCACCTGCGCCGCCGCCTCGGCAGCGCGGGCGGCCTCGTGGCCACCACCAAGGCCATCAATGACGGCAATATGCAACCCATGCGGATCAAATCGTTCGACCAGAAAGACATCACCACTTACCGCTTGGCCCTGTTTGGGGCGGCAGACAGCCCCCCAACTAACGCTCATAGATTGATCTCCGCGATGATTGTAGCCACTTCACCGCATAGACACGGGTTCCGATACCCACCTGCGACTCGATCTGGAACTGGTCAGTCAGACGGCGCACTCCGGGCAAGCCTGCGCCCAATGTTTGGGCGGTGCTATAACCATCCTGCATGGCCAGATCAATATCCACAATCCCTGGGCCTTGGTCTGTCGCTTCAACGGCCATACCCACCCCATAGACAGGATGTTCGACGCGCTGAAACGTCATCAGGCCACCATTGGCGTGGGCCAACAGATTGCGCGCAAGTTCAAGGATGACGATTTCGATTCGAGTACGATCCACGAGCTTAAAGCCGAGGTGTTCGGCCATCACCCGGCCACGGCTCATTGCCACATAGACATCAACCTCTTTCCGAATTGGGCAAGCTACTGGCTCCATAGTTGTGTCGGTCGCTCGGTTCCAACATTCGGTGTAGCGGTCGAACATGCGGATCATTCGTTTGATAGAGATCTATTATAGCACGCCATTGGATGTTGAGCGCCTAATTGCGTGGCTGGCGGAAGGTGGCGCTATCCAGCGTAATCGTCACGGGGCCATCGTTGATCAGAGCCACCTGCATGGAGGCCCCAAAGACCCCATGGGCTACTTCGATCCCGAAACTGCGCAGGCGATCAGCATAAGACTGCACCAGAGGTGCAGCGACATCAGGCAGTGCGGCGTCAATGAAACTGGGGCGGCGGCCTTTGCGGGTATCAGCATAGAGGGTGAACTGCGAAACAACCAAGGCTGCCCCGCCGACATCGAGCAACGAGCGATTGAAGCGGCCTTCGGCATCGGCGAAGATGCGCAGGTGGGCGGTCTTTTCCGCCAGCAGATGTGCTTCAACGTGGCTATCGCCCTGGCCCACCCCCAGTAGAACCAACAACCCGGCATTGATCGCTCCCACCACCTGACCTTCCACCGTCACCGATGCTTGGGAGACACGTTGCAGAACCGCACGCATACCTATTCACCCTCGATCAGTTGCGCAAAAACAAGGCGGCCAGTTTGGGTCTGATGGAGACGGATGACACTCACCTCAACAGTCTTCCCAATCAGGTGGCGGGCATCTTCGACGATCACCGGCGTGCCATCATCCAAGTAGCCGACACCTTGTTGGCGAGCATTCCCCTCGTTCCGAATGAGTACCTGGAGGCGTTGATCCTGCACAACGGGGGGCCGGACAGCCTCGCTGAGTTGGTTGAGGCTCAGCACCTTCACCCCTTGCAGGCTGGCTACCCGGTTGAGGTTGAAGTCGTTGGTGATCACCGGGCAGTTATACTGACGCGCCATCGCTACGAGTTTATCATCAACTTTGTTGGTGCCCGCGACTTCCACATTGATAACCTCGATGGGCAAGGGCGACTGTTTCTGCATACTGTTGAGCAACTCCAAGCCACGTCGTCCCTTGGAGCGGCGCAGTTCGTCGTTGGAATCGGCCAGTTGTTGCAATTCAGCCAGCACAAAGCCGGGAACAATCAGCGAACCATTGAGAAAGCCCGTCTGCACCACGGCAGCGATACGGCCATCAATGATCGTGCTGGTATCGAGGATGTAGCGATGTGTAGCAACTGGCTGTTCGCTGTTCCCCAGGGTAAGGGCAGGGCTACTGCGTCGCCAATTGCGCATACTCTCGACAATATCGCGCTTACGGGTGGCGAAGATGGTTGCCCCCACATAAGCTCCCACACCAGCAGCCATAATCGGGAGGTAGGTACTAAACGGAGCGGGCAGGGTAGAGAGAGGCACCGTGATCAGTACGGCAAAAAAGAGGCCGATCATACTGCCGAAGCCGACCAAGAAGAGTTCGGAGAGCGGAATATGGCGCGAGTGATTGATGAGATCTTGGATCGGCTCAAGCGTCAGGCGCGGCGTTACCAACAGACCCAAGCCAGCCCCGGAGAGCATGAGCAACTGGGTGGCCATGAGTTGGAGATCATCGGGACGCGCACTAGAGAGCGAGCCGCCTATCGCCCACCCAATGTATGCCAGTACGAGCATCCCGGCAATACGAACCAAAAAGTTGAGGCTAACCTTCATAGAAGAGCATCAAGAGGTATGCCGAGCCATACCTCTTATTTACGCGCAATGAGATCGACCACATCAGCTAACGAACGCGCCGGGATCAGCGTCGTCCCCGTCGGGGGGGTGACTTGCGAAACCGCTGGAAGAACGGCGTGGTGAAAACCGAGTTTTGCCGCTTCACTCAGGCGGCGCTCGATTTGGCTGACACTGCGTAGTTCACCAGAGAGACCGATTTCACCCAGCAACACCATATCGGCGGCAATTGGTTGGTTGCGAAACGATGACGTAATGGCGAGGGCCACGGCAAGATCGGCGGCGGGTTCGCTGATGCGCAAGCCACCGACGATATTCACATAGATATCTTGGTTGAAGAGCGGCATCCCCACGCGCTTGGCCAAGACGGCGACGAGCATGAGCAGGCGATTCGGATCGAAGCCATTGGTGGTACGGCGCGGTTGCGCACTGCCGGTGTTGGAGGTCAGCGCCTGCACCTCGATCAGTAAGGGGCGGGTACCCTCCATCATCACGGCCACGGCAGAGCCAGGGCTACCGGCACTACGTTCGGCCAAGAAGACTGCTGAGGGGTTGAGGACTTCACGCATGCCGTCGCCGGTCATTTCGAAGACGCCAACTTCATTGGTGGAGCCGAAGCGATTCTTGACCCCACGCAACAGACGGTACTGGTGGAAGCGATCTCCCTCCAAATAGAGCACCACATCCACGATATGTTCAAGCACGCGAGGGCCAGCAATCGCGCCCTCTTTGGTGACGTGGCCAACCAAAAAGACCGGGATGTGCAACTCTTTGGCCAGGTGCATCAGGCGCAACGCGCCTTCGCGCACCTGCGAGACGCTCCCGGCGGCGCTACTCAACTCCTCCAGATAGACCGTCTGGATCGAGTCGATGATCACCAACTTGGGGCGCAGTTCGCGGATCTGCACCAGAATGGTATCAAGCGAATTTTCGGAGAAGACGTAGAGATCTTCGGCATGCATGCCCAGGCGTTCGGCGCGCAGTTTGATCTGTTGAGCTGACTCCTCGGCGCTCACATAGAGCGCGGGGCCAACATCGGCGGCGAATTGGGCCGCAACCTGGGAGAGCAGGGTGGTTTTGCCGACACCGGGATCACCACCGATCAGCACCACGGAACCCGGAACCAGACCGCCACCCAGAACGCGGGTAAACTCGGCCCCCAGGATGGGGAGGCGCTGGAAGCCGCCCACAGCCACATCACGCAGGCGCTGCGGGCGTGCGCCGACGAGCGCACTTTCACGCGCCTTGGCATTCGATGAGCGGGTTTCAACCTGCTCGACAAAACTGTCCCAGGTACCACAATCGGGGCATTTACCCATCCAGCGGCTCTGCTGGGCACCGCATTGCTGGCAGACAAAGATCGTGCGTGATTTGGCCATGCAGCCATTATACCATTAGGGCTACCGCCCTAAAACCCATGGTTGGGGCTGCGCCAGGGCATGGGCAAAGTTCTTGGGGCTGAAGCCCCAAGCCCTATCTTTGGTGTTTTTTGGCGGCTTCGCCGCCCCCAAACCCCCACTACTAATAGAGGCATAGCCCTCAAGGACTTTGTACATGCCCTGGGGGCTGGTAGAGGCAGTATTGACGTTGCACGCGAAAACGCAGACTCTGAATCAAGCCAAGCCATGGCCCCCATAGATGGATCAGGCCAACCCAGAAGCGTTGCAAACTGCGCCACTTGAGGAGTGCCGAGAGACTCTGGCGAATACCCTGGCTCCAGAACCATTCAAACAGAATGGCCCAGCCGATCAGATCGCCGCAGCGGAGGTACTTGCCCACGGCTGCACCTGTGCCCAGCGCATAATTCCAGTGATTGCGGCGCACCGCCGACCAGTGCCGCCACTGGAGGTGGTGAAGCAGCGCTTTCGGGGTATAGACGATGCGGCCACCGGCACGGAGGATGCGGTACCCAAGATCACGATCCTCCCAGGCACGTAAGGCTCCGCCTGCACCCAGCACAGGATCGAAACCGCCCACCTGCTGAAAGGCATCACGACGCACCCCCATACTTGCCCCATGGCCAAAACTGAGATCCAGGCGATTGCGTACATACACCCGGCGCTGAAGCGAAGTTTTTACCGCCGTATCCAGCAAACGCAGGTTCGTCCCAGCCAGAAGATGCTCGGATGCGGGATAGATCGGTAGCACGCGGCCAAAGACCGCCCAGACGCACGGGTTGATCAACTCATGCGCCATCTCGGCGACCCATTCGGGATGTACGCGGCAATCATCGTCGGTAAAGAGGATGAGTGGGGCACTACCGGCAGAGGCACCGACATTGCGGGCCAGACTGGCACCAGGAAGAGATTGCCGCACATAGCGCACGCGCTGATCGGTTTGGGAGTGGCGGGTCACGACGCGTTCGGTAGCCGCATCATCGCTCTGATCAACAATCCAGAGTGTCAGATCGGTATGGCTACTCTGCCGAATACTCGCAATTAACGGCTCGATAAGTTCCGCACGATTCCGGGTCGCAATCACGACATCAACGGATGGAAGAGACATGAGCATAGAAATTCTTCTACCCAGAAGCGCGGTATGTAGGCTGCATAGCGAGCCATGCGCCTTCTAGCGTTCCACGCATCAACCATAGTATCCGTCCGAGTACCGGCGGTAGGCGTCGGTGGCGCAGGTTTTCAACGATTGGCACGAGCACCATGGCGTTCACCATCGCCATATAGGGACGCAGAGCTTGCCAGTGACCAGAACCGAGCAGCCGTGCATAGGCCGCACCTACCGAAAACATGCTATTCCGCATCAGGATACGGTTCTCGGCAAAGGTGCGGAAACCGTGGTGAATGACCGCAACCTGGTTAAGACGATAGATCGAGTAACCTGCGATAAGGATACGCAAGCTAATATCCAGATCATCACCATTGCGAAAGTAACCGCCGGGGCCAAAACGGACATCGAAGCCACCAATAGCCTCGGCCACGGATCGCCGGATCGCCAGACCAGCACCGATACCGACATTCACGCCATCGCATGTTTGCCAGTCGGTCAAGTCTTCAATCAGGTACGCCTGCGGGCTGATGCTGATCGGAACGTAGCCAGTATGTGGATCGTGGGGGCCAGCAGTCACATCGCAGAAGGCCATGCCCAGATGGGGATAACGCAGAAAGGGTGACACCATTTCGGCGATCCAATTAGGTGGCACCTCGCAATCATCATCGGTCATTAACACGAGATCGCTCTGGCAAAAAGCGAGGCCGATATTCCTGGCTCTACTCAAACCCTGGGTTGCCGTATGAACATAGCGCAGACGTGAGTCACCACAGAACTCAGCGACCGCAGAAGCAGTAGATAGTTCGTTGCTCTGATCAATAATCAGTACGCTGAAGTGAACATAGGTATTCTCCAGTACACTTCTGATCGTCGCACGGATAGCAGCGCCCCGATTACGGGTGCAGATCAAGACCGTCACGGATGGCGGTATTGTGGGCAAAGTGGCTGTCATGCGCAGATCTCATTCCAGTGGTTAGCAGCTACGACAGGCCAAGGAAGCCGCGAGTGCGCACTAGCGGGGCAGTAGCGAGACCTTCAATCAGGCCGCGTAGGAGCCAGAAGGCACGTCCGAGCTTACGTGGCGGTTGGCGGTGGGCGAGATCTTTGAGTGCGGGCACAAGCACCGCAACCTTAAAGACCACGAGGTAGTAACGTAGGGTGATCCAGTAGCCACGCCGGAGCAACTGGCCATAGAGAGCGCCAATCCCAAACAGATTTCTGCGGGTAAGGTGGCGGCCCTCCTCATGGGTACGGAAACCATAATGGATCACCCCGACTGTGGTGGTACGATAGATCTGGTAGCCAGCGGCAAGGGCGTGCAGCGTCATTTCGACATCATTCGCACTCCGAAAGCGCGATCCAGAGCCAAAGAGGGGATTAAATCCACCAATGGCTTGAGCACATGATCGCCGCAGCGACATACCCGCCCCAATACCGACATTGACCCCGTCGCTGGTTTGCCAATGGGTGAGATCTTCAACCAAGAAAGAGTGAGCAGCGATATTAATCGGTATCCAGCCCGCCTGGGGATCATGGGGGGCCGCAATAACATCACAGAAGACGGCCGCCACCTGCGGGTAGCGCACAAAGGGTGCCACCATCTCAGTGATCCAATTGGGTGGCACCTCGCAATCGTCATCGGTGATAACGACAATATCGCTCGTACTCATGGCAAGGCCGATATTCAGGGCCATGCTCAGACCTTGGGTGTGGGTACGAAGATAGCGCAAGCGCGGGTCTTCAGCAAAGACGGCGACGGCCTGCTCGGTACGGCGATCACAACTCTGATCAACGACGAGGAGGGTAAAATCTGGGTAGTGGCAAGCGAGGATGCTACGCAGGGTACTCTGGATTGATTCGCCGCGATCACGCGTGCAGATCAAGACCGTGATTGACGGTATGGAAGGGAGAGATTGATCGCTTGGTGGGATGACTGGTGTAGCATTCATTGTATGGTGACAAATAATCCTACAGAGGTTGTAGAAGCGAACCTTCTACAACCTCTGTAGGATTATGCGTCCATGCCCATCAAGCCAGGGCCGGACTCTCAGCAGCTTCAGATTCCGCCGTCCCTGCTGCCTCGGCATCAATCTGGCGCTGCGGGCGCAGGCGCAACAGATCCTCCTCGGTATCAATAATCACCGCATCGCCATTCTGGAAGCGCCCGGAGAGCAGGCCCTCAGCGAGCGGATCTTCGATCAGGTTGGTGATGATGCGGCGCAGCGGACGAGCGCCGAAGGCGGGATCATAGCCACGTTTGGCCAGCAGATCGAGGGCATCGCGGCGCACATCAATCGTGATCTGATGATCTTCGAGTTGCTTCTGCACGCGCTTGAGCATAATCCCGGTAATCTGGTGGATCTCCTCGGTGGTTAGCGGATGGAAGATGATCGTCGCGTCAATACGGTTGAGGAACTCCGGCCGGAAGAGGGTCTTGAGTGCATCATCAACCTTACGGCGCATATCGTTCTGGTCAATGTCGTTGGCCGGGCCACCGAAGCCAATGCGCGAGGCGCGGCGGATATGCTCAGTCCCAACATTGCTGGTCATGATGATGATCGTGTTGCGGAAATCCACCTTGCGGCCCTTGCCATCGGTGAGATGGCCATCCTCTAGCACCTGGAGCAAGAGATTAAAGGCATCGGGGTGGGCTTTTTCGATCTCATCGAAGAGCACCACACTATAGGGCTTACGGCGCACCGCGTCGGTGAGCTGGCCACCCTCACCATAGCCGACATACCCCGGCGGGGAACCGACCAAGCGCGAGGTGGTGTGGCGCTCCTGGAACTCGGACATATCAATCTTGATCAGCGACTCTTCGGCCCCAAACATGAACTCGGCCAGTGTTTTGGCCAGTTCGGTCTTGCCGACGCCGGTGGGGCCAAGGAAGATGAAGCTGCCGATGGGGCGTTTGGGATCTTTGAGACCCGCACGGGCACGCCGCACCGCCTTAGAGATGGTCACGACGGCCTCTTGCTGGCCAATCACACGGCCATGGAGGAAGTTTTCCATCTGCATGAGGCGGATCGTCTCATCGCCCTTGAGGCGCGTGACGGGAATACCTGTCCACATGCCCACCACCTCGGCAATATCCTCCTCGGTGACATAGGGGCGCTCCACAGTACGTTCACCACCAGCCTCACCGATCTGACGTTCAATATCGGCAATGCGCGAGAGCATGCGATCTTCACGGTCGCGCATATCGGAGGCCAGATCGTACTGCTTATCCTCAATCGCGGCCTCGCGTTCTTTACGCAGCGCCTCAAGGCCACGCAACGCATCGCGCAGTTGGGGCGGCGTGGCGGAGCGATACATGCGCACGCGGGAAGCGGCCTCATCAATCAGGTCAATTGCTTTATCGGGCAATTGGCGGTCGGGCACATAGCGTGCGGAGAGCGCGGCAGCAGCCTTGATCGCCTCATCGGAGATCTGGAGTTGGTGGAAATCCTCGTAGCGCGACTTAATGCCACGCAGAATGAGGACGGTATCCTCCAGGGAAGGCTCATCCACCATCACCGGCTGGAAGCGGCGTTCGAGGGCAGCATCGCGCTCGATATACTTGCGGTACTCATCAAGCGTGGTGGCACCAATCGTCTGGAGTTCGCCACGCGAAAGGGCCGGTTTGAGGATATTGGCCGCGTCAAGCGTCCCCTCGGCCCCACCTGCTCCAATGATGGTATGGAACTCATCAATAAAGAGGATGCAGCGAGTCTCCTTGATCTCATCAATCACGCGCTTGAGGCGCTCTTCAAACTGACCGCGATACTTGGTGCCAGCGACGAGCGCACCCATATCGAGGGTGACAACGCGCTTCCCCTTGATACTATCGGGAACATCGCCCTGGATGATGCGCTGGGCGAGACCCTCCACAATTGCCGTCTTGCCCACACCGGGTTCACCGATCAGCGCGGGGTTATTCTTAGTGCGGCGCGAGAGAATCTGGATGACCCGTTCAATCTCGTGCTGGCGTCCGATAATCGGATCGAGACGCCCGGCCTCGGCCATATCGGTCAGATCAGTGCCGAGTGCATCGAGGTATGGTGTCTTCGACTGGCGCTGGGCAGCAGGGGTGGTAGTCGCGCCGCGCTGCTCGGTCGTCCCGGCGGTGCCATGGCGCAGCACGCGCATCACCTGATTGCGCACTTGCTCCAAGGAGACGCCCATAATATCGAGGACGCCGGTGGCGACACCCTCGCCATTACGCACGAGGCCCAGCAAGAGATGCTCGGTACCAATATAGTGATGATTGAGGCGATTGGCTTCCTCAATCGCATACTTGATCACCTTTTGGGCGCGGGCGGTCAACTCCTGATCATTCACCGTCGCGCCTTCACCCACCCCCACAATAAATTCGACCGCACTGCGCGCCTGAGCCAACTTGACACCGAGATCATCGAGCACCCGTGCGGCAATCCCTTCGCTTTCGCGGATCAGACCGAGCAGAATATGCTCGGTACCGATGTAGGGATGGTTAAAACTACGTGCCTCCTCGGTGGCGAGCTGAAGCACCTGCTTGGCCCGCTTGGTGAACTTGCTATAGAGGTCAGACATGATATTCTCCGCAATTGCCCCGCCACGGAGTGTAGCGGGGCAACTCAACTAGGCGTTCTCAGGTTCCTCGTCCACATCCTCAACCGGCTCATCGGGTTCGCGGTTGAGGCGCAGGCTAAGGCCCATGCGCTTACGGGCAGGATCGATGCGAATAATTCGCGCCTGGATCGTATCGCCCTCTGCGATCACCTCTTTGGGGTGTTGGATGCGCTCATCACCCATCTCAGAGATATGGATGAGCCCCTCGATACCATCCTCAATGCGGGCAAAGGCCCCAAACGAGGCCAGTTGGGTAATTGTACCCTCAACGATCTGGCCAAGCTGATAGCGCTCCCCGGCACGCGTCCAGGGTTCACTCTGGGTGCGCTTAATCGAGAGCGCAATCCGCTTGCGATCATGGTCTACACTGAGTATCGAGACCTGCACCTTATCGCCGGGATGCAACACCTCAGAGGGATGTTTGACCCGGCTCCACGAGATCTCAGAGAGATGCACGAGGCCATCAGCCCCGCCGATATCAACAAAGGCACCGAAGTCGCAGACGGAACTGATCGTGCCAGTACGCACATCGCCCTCTTTGAGCCGGGAGAGCAGTTCGTCTTTCTTCGTCTCGCGGGCCTCTTGCACCGCCTGGCGCTCGGAGAGGATCAGGCGATTGCGGTTGCGATTAATCTCGATGACCTTGAGTTGCAGATCGGTATTGACCATGCGGGCCATATCGGACTGCTTCTGGGTCTCAGGGCCACGGCTGATGCCATTCACTTGTGAGGCGGGCACAAAGCCACGCACCCCATCAAGGTTGACGAGCAACCCGCCCTTGTTGTAGTTCACCACCCGTGCGGTGATCACATCGCCCCGCTCAAAAGCTGTTTGGAGCATGCGCCAACTCTTCTCTTGGCGGGCTTTATCCACCGAGAGAATCGCCCGGCCTTCCTTATCTTCGGACTGGACAACGAAGACCAGCAACTCACTGCCGATGCGCAGTGCAGCCCGATCTTCGGCAGGCAGTGATTGCATCTCGCGTGATGGAACGATACCTTCGGCTTTGGCCCCAATATCAACAAGGATTTCGTCCTTGTCAATACGCATAATGGTGCCATCTACCGTATCACCATACTTGAGATTGCGGTAATCGTGGGCAGGATCATTGAGGAATTGCTCCATGAGCGCCATATCCTCAGCATCCATGCCATTGTCACGTGGCTCGGAAGTGTTTTGCGTATCGGAGCCAGTAGTGATGCCCTTGCGTTCTTCCATGCGCGTCCCTTACAGCACAGCGGCAGGCGAGGAACCAACGTGAGGCGAACGGGTGATCCGTGAACTGTGGATACCATTATACGCCGACAAAAATCAAAACGCAAGGGATCTCCAGGGCAAATATTTGGCGTGCTAATGCACTAAAACCATTTTTTTGACCTAAAGGCCATTTTTGTACCAATCTGAACTAGTTCAATCCTCACGCAAAATATAGCCCGCACCACGCACGGTTTGGATGACTCGTGAGCCACCACCGGCTTCGAGTTTTTGGCGCAGATAGCGCACATAGACCTCGATAATGTTGCTTTCGCCGCCAAAATCATAGCCCCAGACGCGATCATAGATAACTTCGCGGGTTAGGACTTGATTGGGATGACGCATAAAGAGGTCAAGGAGATCATATTCTTTGGCGGTAAGATCAATACGGCGATCTCCAATGCGCAATTCCCGCGCCGCCGTATCGAGGGTCAGGTTTGCAAAGCGCAGGATGTCGGATTGTTGGGCCGACTGACGGCGGCGCAACTGAACGCGGATACGGGCGAGGAGTTCGGCGAAGGCGAAGGGCTTGACGAGGTAATCATCGGCCCCGGCCTCTAGGCCCGTCACACGGTCGGGGACACTATCGCGGGCAGTGAGAATGATGATCGGCACATCAGAGGCGGCACGCAGGCGGCGCGCCACTTCAATACCATCAATTCCGGGCAGCATCAGATCAAGGACGACGAGATCGTGGGCCGCCTCGCGGGCAAACTCCAAGCCCTGCGGGCCATCGTGGGCAACCGAGACTTGGAAGCCCTCAAGGATCAGCCCACGGCGCAGGTAGTTGGCAATTTCCAGTTCGTCTTCGATAATAAGAATGCGCTGTTGCATGGGGTTATTGTAGCATAGGTGGGATAAGGAGATCCGACGATGCCGCACCTCGCCTTTCTCTACCCAGAAATGTTATGGCTCTGCGGGCTACTCGCGGTGCTGTGGGGCGTTGCGTTGCTGACTCCGCGCCGACTGCGGGGCCGACGCTTCTGGGTGGGGTTGGGGCTGCGCAGCCTGATCGGGGTGGCGCTGGTGTTGGCGGTGGCGGGGGTACAGGTGGTGTTGCCGGTGCGCCATCTGACGACGATCTTCTTGCTGGATGGCAGCGATTCGCTGGCACCAAGTCTGCGTGCCCAGGCGGAGAGTTTCATTCAAGCGGCGCTGGCGGAGATGCCAGAGGGGGATCAGGCGGCGATTGTGGTGTTTGGGGCTGTGCCGCTGGTTGAGCGGCTGCCGAGTGCGGGGCGTCAGTTGGGGCGCATTGATGCCTTGCCTGAAGTGGGGGCGACCGATATTGCGGCGGCGATTCAGCTTGGGGTGGCGCTCTTCCCCGCCGAAAGTGAGAAGCGGTTGGTGTTGCTCTCCGATGGCGCGGAGAATCGCGGCGATGCGCAAGCGGCGGCGCAACTGGCGCGTAGCCGCAACATCCCGATCTCATTTGTGGATCTGAGTCTGCCGGGTGGCGATGCCGAGATCCTGGTCGCTGAGTTGGCGCTACCCAGCCAAGTCCGGGTAGGCCAGATGGTGCGCATCACGGCGCTGGTTGAGAGTAGTGTGGCCCAGCGCGCCTCGGTGCGGCTGATCGGTGATCAGGGTGTGTTGGCCGAAGAGGTGCTCGATCTGCCCGCCGGGAGTACGCAGGTTCCCTTTGAGGTGCAGGTAACGGCACGGGGGATGCAGCAACTACGGGTGGTGGTACAGGGTGAGGTGGATGGGCGGGTGCAGAACAATGAGGCAGCAGCGATCATCCAGGCGTATGGGCCGCGCCAGATCCTGCTGGTAGCCGCGAATAGTGCGGATGCGCAGCCCCTCGCCAGTGCGCTGGAGGCGGCCAACTTTCAGACCGCGATCCGTGTGCCAGCGGAGATGCCGAACGATCTGATCGGGTTGAGTGAGTATGCGGCGGTGATTGTGGTGAATACGCCGGCACGCGCCTTGCCCGCCGGGGCGATGGAAGCCCTTGAGATCTCTGTGCGCGACCTGGGACGCGGGCTGTTGATGATCGGTGGCGAGCAGAGCTTTGGGGCGGGCGGCTACCGCGATACCCCGGTGGAAGCGGCCTTGCCGGTCTATATGGATGTGCGCGACCGCGAGCAACGCCCCGATCTGGCGCTGGTCTTTGTGATTGACCGATCTGGCAGTATGGCCGAACCGGCTGGGAATGTGCAGAAGTTGGATATTGCCAAAGAGGCGCTGGTACAGGCGATTCGGATGCTGTATGGTGAGGATCGGGTGGGGATTGTCACCTTTGACAGCCAAGCCTACACGACCATGCCCATAACCCAAGGTGTGGGTGAAGAAGAGGTTTTGCAGGCGATTGCGAGCGTCACCGCTGATGGAGGTACCAACATTGGGGCCGGGCTGAGCGCGGGGCAACGCATGCTGACCGGGGTTGAGGCGAAGATCAAACACATGATCCTGCTCACCGATGGCTGGGGCGAGGGTAACGATCAGCTCGCGGTGGTGGAAGCGATGCGTGCGCAAGGCATCACGCTGAGTGTGGTGGCGGCAGGAAGCGATACGGCGGAAGAATTGAAGACCCTGGCCACAGCGGGTGGTGGGCGCTACTACGCAGCCGCGATCATGCAGGCGGTGCCACAGATCCTGGTGGATGAAACGATCACGGTAGCGGGGAAGCTGATTGTGGAACGCCGATTTGTACCCGTAGCGACCGGCAACAGCCCGATCCTGGCCGGGATCAGCCAGGTGCCGCCACTCTACGGCCTGCATGGTAGCAGCCTCAAGCAGACGGCGCGGCTGATCTTGATGAGTGACGAGCAAGAGCCACTGTTGGCGATCTGGCAGTATGGGCTGGGGCAGAGTGGGGCATGGCTGAGCGACACGAGCGGGCGCTGGGCGAAGGAGTGGATCACTTGGAGCGAGTTCCCGCGCTTTGCGGCCCAGATGGTGGGGGCGCTGGTGCCCAGCCAGGAGAGTGCCAGCGTGGGCGGTGAGGTGCTGGTGGCTGGTGGCGAAACGATCCTGCGACTAGATACGCAAGGGGTGGATATCCCCAACTTGGTGCTGAGTGCCACCCTGATAGATGCGGCTGGCAACCAGAGCAGCTTGGCGCTCAACCAGGTTGGCCCTGGCCAATACCAGGCCCGCTTGGTCGGCCCCAGCCCCGGCACCTACCTGGTGCAGATCAGGGGCAGTGCGGCAGGACAGGTGGTGGTACACGAAACGCTAGGGTTAGTGGTGCCCTACGCCGCCGAATATCGTGCCGGACAGGGCAATCGGGGCTTACTCGAACAACTGGCACAGATCAGCGGGGGCGCGGTGATCAGTACGCCCGCAGCGGCGTTTACGCCGGTGGAGACGGGGGTCAGCGCCGCCTATGAGATGGGGCTGGCCTTGGTGCTGCTGGCTCTGGTGGCGTGGCCGGTTGACATCGGGGTGCGGCGCTGGGTCGGCAAGCTCCGTGGGCCGAAACGGGAAGATCGAGGGCGCAAGGAGCCTACGGATGACCCGGCATTAGAGCGGTTGGCAGCGGCGCGGCGGCAGGCGATAGCGCGGCTACGTGGGCGCGAAGAGTAGGTCTACACCGCATTGGCGTCCGCTTGCGCCCTGGTTTTTGACCGCAGAGGACGCAGAGGAACGCAGAGGAAGAAGCAGAGATAGCGTAAAACGCATCCCTCTGCGTACCTCTGTGTCCTCTGCGGTGGATATAGTATACCACCGAGGAGTATGCCCTCCTTAACGAAATGCCTATGGGGCGCAACCCCAAGGACTTTGCCCATACCCTGGCTGCGCCACAGCGCCGGAGGTATTTTTGTTAAAATATGGTAAAATAGTACCCATGTAATTCGCAACTACCACGACACCCATGCAATTGAGCGAGGACGAACAAGCCTCCTACCAACGCATCTGTCAGATCCTTGAGCAACGGATTGCCGCGTACCCCAGTACACTTGCGGCGACATGTCGTCCGTTACTGGTGGCATGTTGGGAGGCAGAATTTAGCCAGTGGGCTGCATTGCTCCCAACGTGGCTGAATGATCTGATTCCACTTACGGCAATTCAGCGTGAAGCGCTCGGCAGTGCCAACCTGTGGCTGATGTGGTACGCAGGGCTGTTTGATGGGATACTCGATGGCAGTGTGCCAACCCAAGCACTGCCGTGTGGGCAACAGGCGCTGTTGGAGAGCCTCGAAGCCTACCGACGTTTAGGGTTAGCCACAACCCCAGCGTGGGAGGTCTTGATGACCCAGGCACTGGGAGCAGCCGAAGCGTACACCCAAGAGGTTGCAACTCGGAGCGAGGCATTAACCCAGTTGAGCAGCACGCAACTGGCAATATGGACACCCAGCCTGTTGATGCAGCGAGCGGCCCCCTTCAGTTTTAGCCTTGCGGCCCAACTGTACCTGCATGGAGCAAGCACAAGCGATCCGCGCTACGCGCCCATCCATACCGCGCTGGAGTGCCTGATCGTAGCGCGCCAGATCGCCGATGACGCCTCAGACTGGATTGACGACCTGCGGCGTGGCCACCTGAATAGCGTTTCGGCACGCATGATTGCTGCGTTTTGGCAGCAGCGCCCGCAGCAGGTGCAGCGACTGGATGTAGAACAATTAGCCGGGTTTGAGATTAGTGCCGAGGAAGTATGGGCAGAACTTGAAACCCAGCAGCAGAGCTACTACCAACGGGCATTAGCGGCGTTGGAAGTATTGGGCACATGTCGGCTCCAGCAGATTATTTGCGCCCAGCAAGAACGCACCCAGCAGGGTTGGCAGCGTCTGCGTGATCGGCGTGAAAAACTGCGCCAAATGTTTACTATTTCGAGTAGGGCTACATCGTTTATAATGATCAACCCACGTTAATGCGTGGTACTTGGTAGCAGCAACGATTGAGGAGGAAACGATGAGTCCCGATCTCGAACGACTGATTGGCAAGGCCGTGATTGATCCCGATTTCCGCAAGAAGCTGCTGGACAACCCTGACGAGGCGATCAAAGAGGCTGGGCTGAGCCTAACCGATGATGAACAGGATCGGGTACGCAAGAGTATCAGCGAGCGCTCGCAGGATATTGAGCGCGTGAGCCAGGATATTGATACGGCTAAGGCTGAAGATTGGTAATAAGATCTCTGATCTAGATACTCACACACAACCCGTTGTATGCACACATGCTACAACGGGTTATGTGTCTAAAGTATTCTGAAAGTACATAACATGATCGTCATCCAAAAAACCGAATATGAGTTACAACAAAAATCTTCATTACTACGAATTCTAAACCAAGCAGTAATATTCATTCTTAGTATTGGACTAATTTTGACGTTTATTCGTCAATCAACATGGTATAGTACTTTTGTTGTTATTATCAGTTTAATACTCAACATTATTGTTTTTACATTCAATAAAAAACAACAAATCAACTTAGCTGTTCACTTATTTTGCTCCTGGATTAATATCGGTCTTTTATTTTTTGGATTTTCCAATATCATTATTAGTAATAATTTAGGATCAGGAATTATCTTTTTTTGTACACTAGCATTAAGCGTTATGCTCAGTGGCATGCTTATCAGCATAAGATATAGTTTCTTTATAGGAATTCTTGATTCTATCATCATCACAGGCATCGTCTTCTATTATCAATCCACTATTAACCTCCCGACAGAAGGTATCAAACGAATCATTGAAAGTACCACCGGCACGGTCTTCCCGATCACCGGCTTCCTATTCATGATCGCGATCATCTCCTGGCTCTACCAGCGCGAATTAACGCTTTCAGCCCAACGGCTTGAAGCGGCGCGCCAGAAGGTGCTTGAGGGTGAATTACTGCGGCGCGATCTGGCGGTGGCCCGCGAGTTGCAGCAGCGGCTCTACCCACCACCCATCCTGACGAACTCGGTGATCAGTATTGCCTCGCGCTCGGAGCCAGCCCGCGAGACGAGTGGCGATTTCTACGATTTCATCAAGCTAGATGCACATCGCTTAGGGATTGTGGTTGCAGATGTGACCGGCAAGAGCATTGCGGCGGCGTTGGTGATGGCGATGGCGCGCAGCACGATGCGCTCAGAGGCGGCCCGGCATTTTAAGCCTTCGGAGGTTTTGCACTATGCCAACCAGACGTTGTGTAATGACAACACCTTCAAGGAACTGATTACCGCCTTTTATGGGGTGATTGATACCCGTAGCCTAGAGTTTGCCTTCTCGAATGCAGGCCATCCCTACCCGGTGCTACGGCGCAACGGGCAACTCCAGGAGATCGAGATCGGTGGGTTGCCACTAGGATCAAGCCCGATTGCACTGTATAGCGAGCAGAGCGTCGAGTTGCAACCGGGTGATCAGATCATCCTCGTCAGTGACGGGTTGTACGAGGAAATGAATGTCGAACGTGAAATGTTTGGGTTTCCACGGATGATGGAGGCGATTGACCAAGCGCACCGGGACAATCCGCACCAAGCGCTGAGCGATATTTGGAGCAGCGTTGAGATCTTCCGTGGCACGATTGAGCAGAGTGATGATATAACTCTCATGGTCATTCAAGTTACAGCTACCCCCAAACAGAGCCATGAGCCATAGTTTTGCCTATCCGGGTGCGTTACACATCCACACCACCTATTCCGATGGGAGCGGCAGTTTCCCGCAAGTGATTGCCGCCGCCCAAGCCGCCGGTCTACGCTGGATCATTGTCACCGACCACGACACCCAAGAAGGGGCGCACTATGCCGGTTGGCATGGGGGCCTCTTGGTCATGGTCGGCCACGAGATTACCCCCGATCATAACCACTTTCTGGCGCTCAACCTTGATCATGTGGTGAACAATCAGTTAGCGCCGCAAGAGTTCATTGATGCGGTCTATGCCGAGGGCGGTTTTGGCATCATCGCCCACCCGGATGAACGCGTCACCAGCCGCTTTACCGAGGTCTACCGCTGGGATGACTGGTGCGTTGATGGGCCACGCGAGCGCAACGGGCAGACGGTGGGGCTGGAGTTGTGGAACCTGATGAGTGATTGGGCCGAGCACCTGACGCCACGTAACCGCTTCGTCAACTTCCTGTGGCCCAAGCGCGGGCTACGCGGGCCAACCCGCGCCACACTGACATGGTGGGATCAGTTGAATATGGCCGGAAAGCGTACCTTTGGCGTGGGCGGGGTGGATGCGCATGCGCTCAAGCAGCGCGTCCCATGGGGCCATGTCGAAGTCTTTCCGTACCATTGGCTCTTTAAGAGCCTGACCAACTATCTATTGCTCGACACACCGCTGGATCGTGATCCAGCCCGCGCAACCCAGCAGGTCTATACAGCATTGCGCAAGGGGCACAGCTACTTTGTGAACCGGCTGGACGGCGATGCACCGGGGATCATCTTTCATGCGCAGCGGCGGAACCGGGATGATGCGATCTATAGTCCAGGCGACGAGGCCAGCTTGGCCGATGGGGATCTGGTGATCAGGGCAGATGTGGGCTGCCGGGCGGCATTACGCTTACTGCACAATGGCGAGGTGGTGGCGCATGGGCGCGGGCATCTGCGGTATAGCGTCACGCATCCCGGTGTCTACCGACTAGAGGGGCGGCGGCGCGGGCGGCCATGGCTCTTCAGTAACCCGATCTGGGTGCGGGAGTAGGTGGTGTGGTGCATAGGGCCACGTCAAAGTCCGCAGCATATCGCCTCCCAGCCCGTAAACGGGCGGGCTACACCATGCCAAGCCCGCCTGCGCGGGCTGGTGTTAGGCCGCGTAGGCGGCCTTCGCCGGAAAATAGCCCGCCCGTTTACGGGCTGGGTACGCCGCCCCCGCCCCTCCAGCGTAGGTGTGGTAAGATAGCCCATAGAGTATGAATACTGCATCGCCTGGATACTAAGGAGTTGTTCTGATGGGCCTGATGGACGGTAAAAAGGGGTTGATCCTCGGACTAGCCAATGATCGCTCAATCGCATGGGGCATTGCCCAGGCGCTGCACCGCGAGGGAGCCGAGATCGGCTTTACCTATGTTGGTGAGGCATTGGAGCGGCGGGTACGGCCCTTGGCTGAGAGCCTGGGAGCTAAACTGATCGAGCCGTGTGATGTGAATAGTGATGAGCAGATCGCGGCCCTGATGGAGCGCACCCGCGAAACCTTCGGCCAGATTGATTTCCTCATCCATGCGGTTGCCTTCGCCAATAAAGATGAGTTGAATGGCCTCTACACGCGCACGACGCGGGCCGGGTTCTTGCTGGCGATGGAAGTAAGTGCCTACTCATTGACCGCGCTGGTCAAGGCGGCCGATGATCTCTTGGCACCGAATGCCTCGATCCTCACCCTGTCGTACCACGGTGCGCGCAAGGTGATGGCCAACTACAATGTGATGGGGGTCGCCAAGGCGGCGCTGGAGGCGAGTGTCTACTACCTAGCCGCCGATCTGGGGCCACGCAACATCCGCGTGAATGCGATCAGTGCCGGCCCCATCCGCACCCTGGCCGCCAACGGTATTGCCGGGTTCCGCAGCCTGCACCGCGCCTTTGCCGAGGTCGCCCCGTTGCGCCGCAATGTGACGATTGAGGATGTGGGGAATGCCGCACTCTTCCTCTGTTCGGATCTCGCCAGCAGCATTACCGGCGAGGTGATGTATGTGGATGCGGGCTTTAATGTGATGGGTGCGCCTTCGTCTGATGAGTAATCATGATCGCAGAGCCTGGACTTTAGGGAGGAAGATTCATGCCTACTTCTGTCGTCGTAGTGGCTAGTGACGATACGACCCGCTCACGGCTCGCCGCTTTGTTGACGGGCGATTGGGCTGTGACGACCGCAACCCCCGACAGCCTCCCCGCTGAGATGCCGAATATCTTTGTGGTTGCGTTACCCGGCCTGGAGACGCCTGAGGAGCAGGTGATCGAGCGGCTGCGCGCTGATGATCAGACGGCAAATACGCCGATCATTATTGCGAGTGCGCTGCCGATGGTTCAGCTTCAGTCGGTGCCCTACGCCAGCGATTGGACGATTGCGATTGTTGAGGAGCCGGTACAGGCGAATGTGCTGGCCGATACGGCTCAGTTTTTGCTCAATCCAGAGGGGTAAGGTTGTTTTGTTGGTTGGTGTTTGGCGGCTGCGCCGCCAAACACCAACCAACAAAGATTCCTCCCCTAGCGCGGTACTTCAAGCCGCCCCAAGAGCCGCGCAATTGCCGCATCAGGGGTTAGCCCTTCAATTTCGGCCTCCGGGCGCAGCATGATGCGGTGCCGATAGACCGGCTTGGCCAACAATTTGACATCATCCGGCACAACGAAGCTGCGGCCTTGTAGGGCAGCGTAGGCCCGCGCCGTCTGGAAGAGGGCAATGCTGGCGCGTGCCGAGGCTCCCAAGGTCAGATCGGGGCTTTTGCGGCTCTCTTGGGCAATCGCGGTGATGTAACGCAGCACCCCCTCTTCCACCTGCACCTGGGCGATCTCGCTGCGACATGCGGCTAACTCGGCGGGGCCGATCACCGGCTGGAGCGTGACGGCCTCCAGTTGGCGTGCATCGAACCCGGCATGGTAACGGCGCAGCACTTCGATCTCAACCTCTTGGGGGGCATAGTCAATCAGTAGTTTGAAGAGGAAGCGGTCGAGCTGGGCTTCAGGCAGCGGGTAGGTGCCTTCATACTCAATCGGGTTCTGGGTGGCCACGACAAAGAAGGGGTCGGGCAGGGGCAAGCGCTGGCCCTCAATCGTGACCTGGCGCTCCTCCATGGCTTCCAGCAGCGCACTCTGGGTCTTCGCGGGCGCACGGTTGATCTCGTCACCGAGCAGCACCTGGGTGAAGATGGGGCCTTTGCGCAGCCGGAATTGACTGGTGCCCATCTCGAAGATCTGGGTGCCGACGACATCCGAGGGCATCAGATCGGGGGTGAACTGTACCCGTCGAAACTCGGCTTGGGTCAGCCGAGCCAACGTCTTGGCCATGAGGGTCTTGGCGGTGCCGGGTGGGCCTTCGAGCAGGACGTGGCCGCCACTGAGCATGGCGACGAAGAGCATGTCGAAGGCATCTTCTTGGCCGACGAGAACCTTGGCCGCCTCGCTACGCAGTTGTTGGGCGATCTGTTGGGTCTTCAAGGTCTCCCCCAGAATGAAAAGAATGCTGGTGTCGGGTATACTATACACTATGCTGCCAACACCGCGTCTGCTTATTCTACTGCTACTCGCTGTGCCGCTGATTGCAGGGGCGGCGTTGTTGCCGCCGCTGATCTGGTTGGCAGGCTTCTACCTGCTGCTGGTGGTGGGGATGGTGATCAGTGATCTGCTCATGACCCCCAAGCCAAGCATGATCACGGTAGAACGCATCAACGATCAGAAACTCTCGCTGGGGGCGGAGAATCTAGTGACGCTGCTGATCAGCAATACGAGTCGCCATGCGCTCAGTTTCCGCCTGCGTGATGAGTACCCGGAGAGCTTCCCCAGTGATGCTCAGTTTCTGAGCGGGGTGCTGCCAGCGCTCGATCTGTACGAGGCGCGCTATCATGTGCGCCCGCTCAAGCGCGGCGACTACCAGTTTGGGGATGTGGTGCTGCGCTACCGCAGCCTCTTTGGCACGCTCCAGCGCCAAGTGCGCTACGCAGCCAGCGCGGCGGTGCAGGTCTACCCGAATGTGTTGGAGATACGCAAGTATGATCTGCTGGCGCGCAAGGGCTTGTTGTACGAACAGGGCTTGCGTCCGGCGCGGGTGTATGGGCAGGGCGGCCAGTTTGCGCGCCTACGCGAGTATACCCCCGATGATGAGTTCCGGCACATCAACTGGAAGGCGACGGCACGGCGCGGGCGTCCGATTGCGGCCGAGTTTGAGACCGAGCGCAGCCAGCATGTGATCTGCCTGATTGATACCGGGCGGCTGATGGCCCCCACCATCGGTGAGATTGCCAAGCTCGATTATGTCATCAACACGGCACTGCTGTTGAGCTATGTGGCCACCCTGAAGGGTGATCAGGTCGGGTTGCTGACCTTTGCCGATCAAGTTGGCACCTTCCTGGCCCCAGATCGCGGGCGCACCCAGTTCCAGCGTATGATCGAGGGGCTGTATAACGTACAGGCCGAGGCGGTTGAGGCTGATCACAGTAGCGCCCTGGCCTACCTAGAGCGCAAGATCCGCCGTCGTTCGCTGGTGATCCTCTTTACTGACTTGGCCACGCCCGAAGCGGCGCGGCCCCTGATCGCCCACATGGCGCGCTTGGGTAAACGCCATCTGCCGATGTGTGTGATGATCAGTGACCCCAACGTGCATGCTGCACTGGGCATGCCCACCCCCGACACGCAGGCGGCCTATACACGGGCGGTGGCCGAGAATCTACGTGATGAGCGCCAGACCATCCTCGATACCCTCACTCGTAGCGGCGTCATCCCGGTGGATGTTCCCGCCGACAAATTGACCATCTCGGTGGTGAATACCTACCTACGCCTGAAGGCCCAGGGGCGGTTATAAGCACCTTCGGTGGGGGTTCTGGGGCGGCTGCGCCGCCCCAGAAGATTTTTGTAAGGTGGTATTTGGCGGCTACGCCGCCAAATACCACCTTACAATGATTATGCCCAGAATATCTTTGCAAAGTATTGACAAAGCATGTTCAATACCCTATAATCATGTTTACCAGTTGGTAAGAAGGTCTTGACAAGCAGTTTGCAAAGATCTACAATCTTTCTTACCGTTCGGTAAATTTCAACGAGACACAACCATGATGCACGAACAACTCCTCCAGCCCACCCAAGCACCTACCGCCGTGAAGATCATCGAGGCGGCGCTGCCGCTCTTTATGAAGCGTGGCTATACCGCCGTCTCGATCACCGATGTGATCAAAGCGGCGGAGATCACCAAGCCGACGCTCTACTACTACTTCAGCGACAAGGAAGAGCTGTTTGTGCAGGTAGGGTTGCATCTGATGCTGATGATGGGGTCGCAGTTGCAGGAGGCGGCACAGGGTGATAGCACTGCTGAGCGGCTGACTTCACTGGCACGGGTGTTGCTGGCCGAACGCAACGCCGATATGCGCCTGATGCGCCATGAGATGTTTGAGCATGTTGGCCCCGCTAACCGCGATCTCTTGGTGCGTGCCTTCTACGCGCACCTCTTCGGCCCCATTGAGGCGGTGATGGCCGAGGGGTTGGCGCAGGGTGTGTTGGCGCGCTACCCCGCCGGGATCTTGACCGCCATGTTCCTGGGGATGAGCGACTCGTTCCACGAGTTTGGCCAACAAGCGCGCCTCGCCCAGTGGTCTATTGCTACCGTCGGCCACTTTGCCAACCCGATGTTGGGCGCAGAGACGATGGTAGACCTGTTTTTGCATGGTGTCCGTGGTGGGTAGTCTCACGCGAAGACGCAAAGACGCAAAGATTTCATAAGGAGTAGATAGATATGACCAGCATCCCTCAACCCCGTTCTACGGGCCGTATATGGCGAATGCCACTGGCAGCGATTGTGGCCGCTTTTCTGGTGGTGGCGCTGATTGCTACGGTGGTGTGGCGTACCTTGGCCGCCCAGCCCAGTGATCCGCTGGCGGGCACGAGTGTGGTGACGGTCAGCCGGGGGGATTTGCAACTGGGTGTAGCCGCCACTGGCAGTGTCGAGCCGCGCACGCAGGCTGAGTTGGCCTTTAGTGGCGTGAGTGGCCGGGTGGCCGAGGTGCGCGTGGCGGAGGGCGATCAGGTGGCGGCTGGGGCGGTCTTGCTGACGCTGGATAGCCGCCAACTCGCGGCTGAAGTGACGGCGGCGCAGGCGAATCTGGCGGTGGCGCAGGCCGATCTTCAGGCGCTGCGCGATGGGGCTACCCCACAACAGGTTGCCGAGGCCCAAGCCCAGGTGCGTGCCGCTCAGGGAAGCCTGACGCAGACGACAGGCAGTGTCACCGATGCCGATCTGCGCGCTGCCCGCGCCCAGATTGAGCAGGCCCGTGCGGCGCTGGCGGCGCTGGAGGCTGGCCCCAAGACTGATGCGCGTACCCAGGCCCAGAGTAGCTTGACCGAGGCCCAGGCCGAACTGGATCGCCAGCGTAATGCGCTCGCAGCCGCTAAGGAGAATGCGCGGGCCACGGTTGAGCAGCGAGCCAATGCGTTGCGTGATGCGCAGGCGGCCTATAGCAGCGCCTACTGGGATTATGAGCATGTCAAGCAGTATGAGACTGATCCGCGCACCGGGCGCACGCTGAATGATGCGCAGATGCGTGACTTTGCCGATGCCTTGAACCGGGCGACGTTGAATCTGGCCGATGCTGAGTCGGCGCTGAACCAGGCCCAGATCGCCTACGATACTGCCATCCAGAACGAGGTGAGTGGGCTGGCCACGGCCCAGGCACGCGTGACGAGTGCCCAGGCTAACCTCGATCAGCTCTTGGCGGGGGCCGAGGTGGACGATCTGGCCCGCGCTCGCGCCGATGTGGCTCGTGCTGAGGCCGAACTGGCCCGCCTGACCGGGGCGCAGCGCAGTGGCACCATTGCCGCCCAGCAGGCCAACCTCGATGCCGCCCAGGCGCGTCTGCAACAACTGACCAGCGACCCCACCAGTAGCGATCTCGCACGTGCTGAGGCGCGAGTCGCGCAGGCCCAGGCCCAGCTTGATCAGGCCCAGATCCGCCTCGATGATGCCACCCTGCGCGCCCCCTTCGCCGGGACTATCGCTGCCGTTACGGTCGCCCCCGGCGAGACGATCAGCGCCCAGCAGGCTCCGATCACCCTGATTGACACCAGCCGCTATCTGGTCAAGGTGACGGTGGACGAGGTGGATATTGGGAAGGTGGCGGTGGGCCAGCCGGTGCAGGTGCTGATTGATGCCTTGGGTGCGCCGAGCCTCGCCGGTCAGGTGTTGCGGGTGGAGCCACTGCCCAAGGGCGATAGCGCGGTGACGGCCTATCTGGTGACGCTGGAGGTTGACCCGGCGGAGCGCAATCTGAAACCGGGGATGACCGCGAGTGCGACGATCATTGCCGAGCAGCGTAGCGAGGTGCTGCATATTCCCGCCGCCGCTGTGCGCGGCAGTGGTGAGCAAACCAGCGTCCAGGTGGTGAGCACGACCGCCGATGGCCAGGTGACACTCACCGAGCGCCCGGTGCAGGTCGGGTTGCGCACGGCGGATCAGATCGAGATCCTGAGTGGTCTGAGCGCAGGCGAGCAGGTGGTGGTGCGGTAGATTTTTTCTCTGCTGTTGGCGGCTTCGCCACCAACAGCAGAGAAAAAACAGACAGAGTGGTTGTTGTCACCCTAGAAAGAGATAGCCATGAGCATCGAATATATCACCCAGCCGATTGTGCAGATCGAAGGACTAAGCAAAGCATTTACGGTCGGGGAGAGCAGCTTTCTGGCACTGGATGCGGTCTCAGTGGCGATCCATCCGGGCGAGATGGTAGCGATCATGGGGCCATCGGGAAGTGGCAAGAGCACCCTGATGACGATGATCGGTCTGCTCGACCAGCCCAGCGCGGGGCTATACCTGCTCGATGGCCAGGATGTGGGGCAACTCAGCCGCGAGGAGCAGGCGCGGGTGCGCAACCAAAAGCTCGGCTTCGTCTTTCAGAACTTCAACCTGCTGCCGCGCCTGAGCGCCCAAAAGAATGTCGAACTGCCCTTGGTGTACGGGCGCATCAGCGGGGGCGAACGGGCCGAGCGGGCGCGCTCGGCACTGGAAGCGGTGGGGCTGGGCCACAAGCTGAATAGCCTGCCCAACACTCTCTCTGGCGGCCAGAAGCAGCGCGTGGCGATTGCACGGGCACTCGTCCACAACCCCAGCCTGCTCTTGGCCGATGAGCCAACCGGGGCGCTCGATACGCGCACAGGTGCCGAGATCATGGCGCTCTTCCGCCAACTCAACCGCGAAGAGGGGCGCACGATCATCATCGTTACCCACGACCCGGAGATCGGCAAGCAGATGGATCGCGTGATCGGCCTGCGTGACGGGCGTTTGGCCGAGAATATTCTGCACGAGTACTATGGCGTGGAGGCTTTTGAGCCAGTGAAAGAAAGGGTCAAGGTGGCGGCATAATGTTCAAAGAACAGGTCATCATGGCCCTAGAGAGCCTGGGAGCCAACAAATTCCGCTCGCTGCTCACCATGCTGGGCATCATTATTGGCGCGGGTACGTTGGTGGCGGTGCTCTCACTCGGCAACAGTCTGCAAGGCCAGGTCTTTGAGCAGTTCATTGATCTGGGCACGCGCCGGATTGCGGTTGGCCCCGGCGATCCCAAGGCCAAAGGTGCCCGCGACATCCCCGGCTACGGGTTGCTCTCGGTGCAGGATTATGCCACGCTGGAGCGTGTGGTGAACGAGCGCCCCGATCTCTTCCGCACCATCGCGCCGGAGGTGGCGGTCTCGACCGAGGTGCGGGCGGGCACGGTGGCGGTGAAGGCGCTCCTGGTGGGCACCACCGATCAGTACCGACTGGTGCAGAGCGTGCCGATGGAGTATGGGCGCTTCTTGACGCCGGAGGATGAGGCGGCGGGGTCACGCGTGGGGGTGCTGGGTTCGCAGATCGCGGAAGATCTCTTCGGTACCGATCCAGCCGCGTTGCAAGCGGCCATCGGACGGGTGATCGAGATCAACGGCCAGCCCCTCGAAGTGATCGGCATCATCCGCCAGAATGGTGGCCCCTACGCCACCGACGGACGCGTCTTTGCGCCGGTGAGCGCGGTGCGTCTGCGCTTGGTGGGCAATCTGGACATCCCCGGCCGGGGTATGCAGATGACCGGCATCCTGATCGGCATCCAGAGTGAGCAGGTGGTGGATGCGGCTGAAGCGGTGATCAGCAGCGCCCTGCGCAGCACGCGCCAGGTGCCGGAGGGCGCGATCAACGACTTCCGGCTCGATCTGCCGACTCAGGCGCTCAGTGTCCTCTCCGGCATCAACGGCGCGATCACCGGCTTCATTGCGGTGGTGGCCGGAATCAGCCTGGTGGTGGGCGGCATCGGGATCATGAACATCATGTTGGTGGCAGTGACCGAGCGCACGCGTGAGATCGGGGTGCGCAAGGCGCTGGGTGCCAGTGACGGAGATGTGCTGGGGCAATTTGTGTTGGAGGCACTGGCGATCAGCCTCGTGGGCAGTTTGATCGGGGTGGGTGGGGCGATTGGCCTCGTGACGCTGATCAGCAGCGTGGCGGGGATCGCGGCGGGGATCTCGTGGATCGGGGTGGGCTTGGCGCTGGTCTTCGCTTCGGCGATTGGGATCGGGTTTGGGTTCTACCCGGCGCGGCGGGCGGCGATGCTGTTGCCTATTGAGGCACTGCGCTACGAATAAGGTTACGGTTCTGTGTGCATATAGACACAATCGGGGGTTGTATCTTAACGCTCCGTTGCGAAGGCGTTTCACAAGAGCATGACGAAGCCTGTTATGCTGATAGTAATCGTCTTTTGATCATCGCTGATGTGACACGCAGAGAAAGGGGCATCAATGGCCCGTCCGAAACGTCCGCCCCACCCGATGTTGCGGGTAGCGCGCGCACATCTGAGCAGGCTTGCCCCAGAGCTACGCAATGCTCGTTTGCGCATGCGCCAACTCGATGGCCCTCCGGGTTCGCCGCGCTTCGCCGTCTCCGTTGATATGTGTCGTGATGTTGCTTCATGTCCGTATGGAGTCACCGATACCGAAAAATGTCCAATCTTCGTCTGTTCGCAACGGCGAGCCATTCGCCTACTCCTTAGTCGTGAGGGTGAACTACTCCAGGTGATCAACGACGATCTGCGCTGGGAGAGATGAGATCGTCAGGAGCGCACTATGGAAACCGTGAAGGCGTGGATGAGCGCACCGGCCATCGTCGCCCGTGACACGGAAACCTTGCCGCGCGCCCGTGAGCTCCTCATCGCCGCCGGAATCCGCCGCTTACCAGTGGTCAATGCCGCTGGAGATCTGGTGGGAATCGTCACAGAGGGGGATATCAACCGCGTTTCTGATTCGCCTGAACGGGATGACCAAGCCTACAATCTCTATTATCGCGTCCACGACCTCCCTTTACGTGAGGTGATGCGCCGTCCGGTCATCACCGTCACCCCGGACACGCCCCTGCATGAGGCTGCGCATCTGTTGTTAGCCTGGCGGATTAGTGGGTTCCCGGTGGTGAGTGAAGGGCGGGTTGTGGGCGTGATTACTGCGTCGGACATGTTGCGGCGCATCATTTGGGAGACGGGCGACGCCGAGTCGGAGTTTCTCAAGGCTCGTTCGGCAAGTGTTGATTAGTGTCGGGGTGTGCTGAGTTCCAATGAGGTAGCTCTGCAACGGAGGTTTATGATGTATCGGCATATTTTGGTTCCCCTGGATGGTTCGCCACTGGCCGAACAAGTATTGCCCCATGTCCGAGCGTTAGCCGCGAACGAAGGAACGAATAAGATCACGCTGCTGCGTGCTGTGCCACCCGTCTTTACGACCAGTGTGGACTACAGTGGGCTGATGGCGAGTGATATTTCGGATAGTATGGTAACGCTGGAACGCGAGGCCGAAGCCTACCTTGAGGGGGTGGCCGAGACTTTTCGTAGTGAGGGGTATACCGTAGAAATTGAAGTCAGTGCAATGCCAGCCGCCGAGGCTATTTTGGACTATGCGGAGGGGCATCAAGCCGATCTGATCGCAATTGCGACCCACGGGCGGAGTGGCATCAGCCGCTTTGTCTTTGGCAGTGTCACCCAGAAGGTGGTGCAGATGGCACCCGTGCCGGTGTTGGTGATGCGTCCGAAGGCGACAGCGTAGGAAGATCTTTTGGGGTGTTTTGTGGCGGCTACGCCGCCACAAAACACCCCATCATCGAGTAACCTGCGACAAGATCTCACAACCCACTTCGGTAATCAGGGCCAGATCCTCGATCCGCACGCCGCCCCAATCATCCAGGTAGATCCCCGGCTCAACACTGACGACGTTACCCACCTGTAGGCGCGGGCCACTCTGCTCGAAGCCCGGTTTTGCCCGCCGCAACGAGGGGCCTTCGTGGATGTCGAGGCCCACGCCGTGGCCGAGGCTATGCCGGAAGGCGTCAGCATACCCGGCGGCAGCGATATGGTCACGGGCGATGGCATCGGCGGCATTGCAACGCAGGCCAGCCCGCAGCGCAGCGATGGCACGCTGTTGGGCCTCTAGCACAAGCGCATAGATCTTCTGGAAGGTGGCGTCGGGGCTACCCAGGGTGATCGTGCGGGTCATGTCGGCGTGGTAGCCATCCACACGCGCCCCCATATCAATAATGATCGGGCGGCCCTCGCCGAGCGGGGCATCACCGGGATGGGCATGGGGCAACGCACTATTCAGGCCAGCGGCAACGATAATCGGGAAGGCCACGCCTTCGGCACCCCGCTCACGCATGGCCACTTCGAGCATCCATGCCACTTGGCGTTCGGTCATCTCCGGGCGCAAGAGGGGCAGCACCGCTAAGAAGGCCGCATCGGTGACTTCAACTGCACGGCGTAGGGTGGCTATCTCTTCAGCATCCTTGACCTCGCGTAGCGTCTCGACCAGCCCATCAACCGGCTCTAGCTCAACTGGGGTATCAAAAAATGCCTTGGAGAGTGCGTAGTGCTCGGCAACGCTGACATGGGCAGTTTCAAAACCAACCAAGTCTAGGCTCAACTCGCTGGCTGTCTGAGTCAACAGAGTATGCAGGCCGCGCTCCGGCGCGGATGTCTCGTGCAGCGTAAACGCAGGAGCCTCACGCGCCGCCTGAATGGTATAGCGGCCATCGGTAAAGAGCAGGGCATGATCGGGGGTAATCAGGAGCGTACCACTACTCCCCGTAAAGCCGCTCAGGTAGCGGCGGTTGGCCGCGCCGCTGATAATCAGGGCGGGCAGGTTGCGTTCGGCCATTGCGGCACGCAGGAGAGAGAGACGGGGCTGGGACATGGGGAGATCCTTTAAACTTCCGGGAAGATTTCATCTTCCCGGAAGTTTCGTTCCAATTGGAGTTACGGCTGGAAGGGGTACGCCTCAGGCACGGTGGCCTCATCCACATCGCCGGAGACCGGGTCAACGCCGGTGGTCAGCGTGCCATCAGCCAGCGCCTGCTGGATCTCTAGGATACGCGCCTTGACCGCATCGGGGATGGCCGACTCAGCATCGTGGTAAGGAGCAAACCCGACCCCATTGTTGGCCGCCTCGTAGAGTGCAATACCATTGCCCTCGAAGGTGCCCTCAACAATTGCCTTGAGCTGATCGTAGACGGCCACATCCACGCGCTTGATCGCGCTGGTGAGGATCTTGTCGGCACCCGGAGCGCTGCCACCCACAAAGGTGGTCACATACTCATCCTGGTCAACACCGATGACGAAGGCACCCTTCTCGGCGGCGGCCTTGATACCACCCGAACCAGAGGGGCCACCGGCACCGAAGACCACGTCCGCACCCTCGCCAATGAACTGCTCGGCAGTCGAAGCGCCCAGAGCCGGCTCAATGAAGCTGGGCAGATAGACGCCCAACAGGTTGATGTCGGGGTTGACATACATGGCCCCGTTATCAAAGCCGTTCTTGAACTTCTTGACCGGCGGGATCTCCTGGCCAGCCACGATAGCAATCGTGCCCGACTCGCTCATCATCGCCGCCAGAGCGCCCGCGAGGAAGCCCGACTGATCCTCACGGAACTGGATACCAATCAGGTTATCCGTCACCGTGCCCGGCTCGTAGTACTGGTCAATCCCGATGAAGATGATGTCAGGGTTGGCCGCTGCGGCTGCCTTGGTGGCATCCTGGATCAGGAAGCCGATGGTGATGATCACATCGAACTTCTCATCAACGAAGGTCTGGATGTTCTTCTCATAATCGGACTGCGCCTGAGTCTCGATATACTTGAACTCCAGGCCGAACTCATCAGCCGCCTTCTGAGCGCCCTCATAGGCAAACTGGTTGAACGTGCCGTCGTTGACCTTACCCAAGTCGGTGACGAGGGCGATACGCAACGGGGCAGCCTCGGTGGTCTCGGTGGCCTCGGCAGTTGCCTCGGCAGTTGCCTCAGCGGTAACCTCGGCAGTCGCCTCAGCGGTGGGGGCGGCAGTTGCCACCGGGGCATCGGTCGCGGCAGCCGCCGGAGCGGTGGTAGCCGCCGGAGCGGTCGGAGCGCTGCCACAGGCAGCCAGCATTGGCACCATCAGAACGAAGAGTGCCAGGACGGTCGCAAGAGACTTGCGCATGGTGGATGTGCCTCCTTTGTTTAGGACAATCCAGGGAAATCTGGCGTGGACAGGGCCACGCATAGCGTGGAATTATAGCATATCTACACCATTGACGACGCCTTCCCCCCACTGCTGCGCGCCGCACGCACAATCGCGTTGAGGAAGGTGGATTTGAGCGGGGTAATCGCATTGATCGCGGTGGTGACGGGGGTGCGTTCGAGTACTTGGAGGATGCGGGCCAGCGCTTCGTAGCCCCAACCCTCTAGGTTATCGAGCAGCAGATCGCCGAGTTTGCCGCGCTCAATCGCCATGGCCGCGATCCGTTCAAAGGTGGTTTCGGGCGTGAAGACGCGCCGTTCGCGGGGCTGCATGGTGAGGGCACCATGGCGACACGCCGCATAGCAGACGCCGCAGCCCAGGCAGAGATCGGCATCGCGCACTGCCCAGCGCCGCCGCCGCCCCCCCACTTCGCTCTGGTTGATCTGGAGCGCATTGACCGGGCATACCGGCACGCACCGCCCACACCCGCGACAGAGTTGGGGGTCTATCGTGGCGATCCAGTTGGAGGAGACAATCGCCTTGCGCAGATCGAAGCGCCGAATGGCATTGAGCATGCCACACGAGCAGCTACAGCAGTTGCAGATGTAGCTCACATTACGCTGCACATTATCGCCAGTCTGGACGAGACCCGCCGCTTTGGACTGGTTCAGAATCTGCATGGCCTCGCTGCGGCTGATGGACTCGGCAATCCCCTGGCGTACCAGCACGCGTGCGCCCATGTTCAGACTCAGGCATGTACGCATGGGGTGATCGCAGGCATGACCGGCGTGCTGGGCATGGTTGCGGCAGGCACACAGTGAAACGGCGTGTTCGGTGGCATGTTCGACAATGTGCGAAGCCCGTTCCCAATCCAGAATCTCGGCATGATCGCCCACTGGTAGCGCCTCTTCATGCACCAGAGCGCGTCCGATCTGGGTCTGGCCCGCAAAGACGGCACGCGCAAAGTCGTCACGCTCGAAGAAGTATTCATCAAAGAGCTGGGCCAGTTCGGCAATCGGGGCATCTTCGCGCACACGCATGAAGGTGAACTCGAAGAAGCCGATCACGACTGGCGCGAGGGCGACATAGCGGCGGCCATCATGCTCGATGTCAAAGAGGAGACCGCGTTCGGCCATGCTGGAGATCATATCACCCAGGCGATCTTCGGCGATCTCGGTACGACGGGCCAGTTTACGCAGCGAGATAAAGGTCGTGGGGATGCGACGGGCCAGATCGGCTTCCGCAGGCGAGAAGAGCAGTTGCAGAATGCGCAAGAAGGTGGGCGAGTCGGGCGCACCCGTCACATTGCGGTCAAGGCGTTGTTGGAGCAGTTCGTAGGGTTGGGGCAGATTGATAGTCCGGGGAGCCATAGAGACCTCCACGCTGATGGAGGCAGGAGATGCGGAGGCAGGCAGATGCTGCCTCCACAAGCGTCGCCTACTTCCAACTAGACGCGCTCAATATACTCGCCGGTGCGGGTATCAATCTTGAGCACATCACCCTCATTAACAAAACCGGGCACCTGAATGACCGCGCCGGTCTCCAGGGTGGCGGGCTTGGTGACATTGGTGGCCGTATCGCCGCGCACTGCGATGGTCGTCTCGGTGACAGCCAGAGTCACAAAGATGGGCAACTCAACCCCCAAGAGGACTTCGCGCTCGGCATCATAGACCAGATCGGCATTCTCATTCTCTTTGAGGAAGCGTGCCCCAGCGCCAACTGCCGCCGAACCCACCTGAACCTGATCGTAGGTGCTATTGTCCATAAAGACAAAATCCTCACCTTCGCGGTAGAGGAATTGCATAGGGCGGCGCTCAATGCGTACAATTTCGATGTCCGAACCAGCGCGCACGCGATCCTCAATCACCTTACCATTGTTCAGGTTCTTGAGCTTCATGCGCACAAAGGCGCGCCAGTTACCGGGGGCAACATGCTGAAATTCAACCACCTGATACAAATCATTGTTGTAGCGCAGCACAATCCCGGTGCGCAGATCGGACGTAGTTCCCGAAGCCATGGTCGCAAAACTCCTTGTGTCTACCTCATCAGAAGGCATGTGATCAGTGTTGGGGGCATAGATACCCATGTTAGGGGTGCGCCCCAGACCCGCTTTTTTCTCTGCTGTTGGCGGCGAAGCCGCCAACAGCAGAGAAAAAAGTTCTTCGGGGAGGCGTAGCCTCCCCCGAACCCCCGCCGGGAGGCGTAGCTTCATGTCAATGGGCATAGATGCCCCCAGCCACAAAACATGATCATAGGACTGGATCGAGCCAGCCGCTGTTACCACTATAGTGGCGATTGGCGATCTCGGCAAGTTAAGGCTAATGCTGCTATGATAGTAGTAGAACTCTATGGCACCTACTGGGGTAGACGATGGAATGGCGCGTGTGGGCAACTGTACTGATTGTGGCACTAACAATCGGCGGGGTTGCGGTGGGGCGTTGGCCGGGGTTGCGGGTGGATCGGGCGGGAATGACCCTGATCGGGGCGGCGTTGCTGTTGGCAATAGGTGCGTTGAGCCTTGAGGAAGCCTACGCCGCGATTGATATGGGGACGATCATCCTGCTCTTGAGCATGATGGTCATCAATAGTTATCTCTATCTAGCCGGGTTTTTCGGGGCGGTCACGCGCCGGGTGGTCCATATTGCGCGTGGCCCGCGCACCCTACTGGCGCTGATCATTCTCGCTTCTGGGGTACTCGCGGCGCTCTTTCTGAATGATACGATTGTCCTGATGCTGACGCCGATCATTCTCGATACAACTCGCGCTCTGAAACGTAGCCCCTTGCCCTATTTGCTGGGGCTGGCAACGGCGGCTAATGTTGGCTCGATGGCGACTCTGACCGGGAATCCCCAGAATATCATTATTGGTGGCTTGTCACATATTGGTTATGTCGAGTTCGCTCAGCCCCTGATCCTTCCAGCATTGCTCAGTCTGGGCATCTGCTGGTTGGTCATTGTGCTGGTCTACCGCGAGGAGATGCGCGGCCCCGCCTTCAGCGTGCCGGATATGGTACGCACCGCAACCTTGCGCCCGCTGTTGCGCAAGAGTCTGCTGGTGATCGGAGTAATGTTGCTGCTCTTTCTGCTAGGGGTACCGATCCCGCTGGCAGCGCTGCTGGCGGCTGCCACCTTGCTGGCTACGCGGCGCATCCGCCCGGATCGGGTCTGGAAGAGTATAGACTGGACTCTGCTGCTCTTCTTCGCGGCGCTCTTTGTGGTCACGCATGCCCTAGAGACCCAAGGGCTGAGTGAGCGCCTCTTCCACATTTTGGTACCGCTCGCCCAAGCCGGACTCATCCCCTTCGGCTTGGTGACGGTACTCTTCTCCAACCTGATCAGTAATGTTCCTGCGGTGTTGTTGCTCCAAGGGCTGATCCCCGCCTTCGCCGAAACCCAACGCGCTTGGCTCATGTTGGCCGCCACTGCGACCCTAGCAGGCAATCTGACGCTGCTCGGTTCGGTGGCCAATCTGATTATGGCTGAACTTGCCGGACGCTGGGGCGTCCGAATCACCTTTTTCGACTATTTGCGCGTCGGCGTGCCGGTTACAGTCTTGAGCCTCACGGTGACGATGCTGCTCATCTGAGCATGGAGTGGACCCATGATTGATCGTCTCAGGCAGATACAACTCATTCAGGGTGGTATGGGCGTCTATGTCTCCAATTGGCGCTTGGCGCGGGCGGTCGCCACTGCCCGTGAGGGGGTTACGGCGGGGACGGTGTCGGGAACGGCGCTGGATATTGTCTATGTACGTTTGCTCCAACTTGGTGATCCGGGTGGGCATATCCGGCGCGGCTTGGCGGCGCTGGATGCTCAGTTTGGGGTGACGATGGGCAAGCGGATTTTGGAGCGCTATTTTATTGAAGGTGGCAAGGCTGCCGATGCGCGTTTTGCGCCCGCGCCGATTATTACGGTGCGTACCGAACAGGGCGGTACCCAGATTCCGGCGGTGAGTGGGGCGAATAGCACCATCCCGCTGGTGATTGACCCGCAGATCATCGAGTTGCAGATCGCCACCGGCTTTGTCGAGGTCTGGCTGGCCAAGCAGGGGCATCAGGGGACGATCCTGATCAACTTTCTCAACAAAGTTGAATTGCCGCTGCTCTATATTATGTATGGGGCAATGCTGGCCGGAGTGGATGGGATCGTGGTGGGAGCGGGCAACCCCGAAGGGCTACCGGCGATCTGTAGTCGCCTCGCGCAGCACGAGCCGGTGAGCCGCGAGTTGGCGGTACTCTACCAGGGCAGTGGCGAGCGCTTCAGTTTGCCCTTCGACCCGCGCCAGGTGTGTGGTGGGGCCTTGGCGCAGCACCCGCTGAAGCGCCCGGCCTTCCTCGCTATTGTGACGCGCCATGATCTGGCTCAGGCGTTGGCGGCGAGTGGCAGCGAGCCACCCGATGGCCTGATCATCGAGAACCACACCGCTGGGGGCCACAATGCCAACCCGACTGGCCCGCTGCGCCGCGATGAACTCGGTCAGCCGATCTATGGCCCAGACGATATTGCCGATCTGAACGTGTTGCGCGAGATCGGGCTGCCCTTCTGGTTGGCGGGCGGTTATGGTAATCACGCCCAACTAGAGGCGGCCCAGGCGGTGGGAGCGGCGGGGGTGCAGGCGGGTTCGATCTTCGCGCTGTGCGAGGAGTCGGGGCTGCGCCCGGAGTACCGCAACGCCATCCTGAGTGCGCTGCGTACCGGGATAGACGATAGTGAACTGGTGCGTACCACGCTGGTCTCACCCACTGGCTTTGCCTTCAAAGTGGCCCAGATCGCGGGCACCCTGGCGGATGAAGAGGTCTTTGCGCAACGCCCACGCGTGTGCGACATCGGGTTACTCCAACAGATTGGATTGAGCGCCCCGGATGGATCGGGGACTCGCACGATCTTCCAGCGTTGCGCCGCCGGGCCAATCGCGGGTTATGTGAGCAAGCGTGGGTTGGGGCGCAACGCCGAAGATCGGCGCTGTTTGTGTAATGGCCTGTTGGCCTGTGTGGGTCTGGGCCAGATCAAAACGCAGGCGGGTGAGGTGATCGAGGAACCGGCGATTGTCACCCTGGGTGACCACCTGGACGGAGTGCGGCGCTTGTCGCGCAATGGTCAGGCACACTACTGGGCCAGCGATGCGGTGGCGGATATTCTGGGGGAGACGGTATGAGTATGGACATCCAGCAACTGACTGATGTGATCAACCAGTTTGTGACCGACAAGGGCTGGTATGCGGAGGGCAGCCGTTACCCGCAGACGCCGCGCAATATCGCCGTTTCGGTGGCGGTCGAGGCGGCGGAGATTCTGGAGCATTTTCAGTTTGGGGATGAACCGAAAGACCGGCAGGCTATCGCCGGGGAGTTGGCGGATGTGGCCAACTACCTCTTCCAGTTGGCCTATTTGTTGGAGATTGATCTGGAGCAGGCGATTCTGGAGAAGTTGCAGGTGAATTACGGGCGCGAGTGGGTGTAGGGGGGCACCCTGCTGGTGTACCCCGGTTGTTGACCGCAGAGGACGCAGAGGAACGCAGAGGAAGAGACAGAGGTATCGCGAAACCCATCCCTCTGCGTACCTCTGTCTCCTCTGCGGTTGATAGACTTTACCACCGAGGAGGCGGAGGGGCTTTATTACAATGCGGCAAGCCGCCCCCGCACCCCCACCGAACGTTAGGCCCGATCCGCCAGCGCGGCCACGCCGGGGAGGATCTTGCCTTCCAGCAGTTCGAGCGAAGCCCCGCCGCCGGTGGAGACGTGCGACATCTTGTCGGCGAAACCGGCCTGCTCAATGGCAGCCACCGAGTCCCCACCGCCGATGATCGTGATCGCCCCTTGGGCCGAAGCGTCGGCCATGGCCTGGGCCACCGCGAAGGTGCCCTTGGCAAACGGAGCCATCTCAAAGACCCCCATCGGCCCGTTCCAGATCACGGTCTTCGCGGCCACAACCTCGGCTGCATAGAGCTTGGCCGACTCGGGGCCAATGTCGAGCATCTGCCAGCCATCGGGAATGGCGTCTACGGGTACCACCTGGGTATTGGCCGTAGCGCTGAAGGCATCGGCCAGCACCGCATCCACCGGCAGCATGAGGCGGGTACCGGCTGCTTCGGCCTTCGCCATCAGGCTGCGGGCCAGATCGAGGCTGTCCGGCTCCACCAGCGACTTGCCCATCGCCTTGCCCTGGGCGAGCAGGAAGGTGTTGGCCATGCCGCCACCGATCAGCAGCGTATTGACCTTACCAAGCAGGTTCTCGATCACGCCGATCTTGTCGCTGATCTTGGCCCCGCCGATGATGGTGACAAAGGGGCGCTCCGGGTTCTCCAAGGCCCCACCGATGAAGGCCAGTTCCTTTTCGAGCAGGAAGCCCGCAACCCCCTCCAGGTGGTGCGCGACCCCCTCGGTGCTGGCGTTAGCGCGGTGGGCTGCGCCGAAGGCATCGTTAACGAAGATGTCGCCGAGGCGGGCCAACTCAGCGGACATGTCGGGGTCATTCTTCTCTTCACGCGCATCGAAGCGGGTATTCTCCAGCATCAGCACCTGGCCGGGGCGCAGCGAGGCGGCTGCCGCCTCAGCGGCGGGGCCGGTGATGGCCTCGGTCTTCTTGACCTCGGTAGCTTCGGGCAGCAACTCGAAGAGGCGCTCAACCACGGGGCGCATGCTGTACTTCGGGTTGATCTTGCCCTTGGGCCGCCCCAAGTGCGACATCAGCACCACGCTGGCCCCTTCTTCCAAAAGATAGCGAATGGTTGGGAGGGCCGCACGAATGCGGGTGTCATCGGTGATCGCGCCTTGCTCATCCTGGGGCACATTAAAATCAACTCGCACCAGCGCACGTTTGCCAGCCCACTCTACATCGCGAATAGTCTTCTTTGCCATAGGGGATCGTTCTCCTCACTTCGGTATAATCCCGTACCCGTTCTATTGTAGCATAGGCGGGCGGCGGCACAGCCACATAAAGATCTTCACCTACCCAATAATGAATGATAAAGATCAACCGTCTGGCGGGCGACAATCGGCCAATCGAAGGTGGTACGCACGATGCGTACACTCTCTTCGCCCCAGACGGGCCACTGCGAACGGGCATGCAGGGCACTGCGGATAGCCGCGCTGAGGGCGACCACATCGCCGGGGGGCACCAGAAAGCCGTTGCGCCCGGTGAAGACCTTGTCGGGGATGCCGCCGATGCCGCTAGCGATGATCGGTTTGCGGTGGATCATGGCCTCAAGGGTGACGAGGGAGCTACCTTCGTAGAGGGTGGGATGGATCACCAGATCTACTTCTTCATACAGACTATGCAGTTCGGCATCATCGAGACGCCCGACAAAGGTGACATGCGCGGCAATCCCGGCGCTGCGGGCGGCTTCTTCTAATGCCTGACGCTCCTTGCCGTGGCCCACGAGGAGCCAGCGCCACTGGGGAGGGAGGAGATCGCGCAACTGACTCAGCGCCGCAATCAGGATGTGGAAGCCCTTGTTGCGCTCTAGCCGCCCGACACTGAGGAAGATCGGTTGGGACTGATCGAGACCCAGGCGCTGGCGCAACGCACTGCGGAGCGCCGGTTGCACCAGCCCTTCACATTCGACAACATCAATGGCCGAGGGTACCACCGCCACTTGCTGCGGCGCTACCCGCAAATAGCGCGGCAGATCGTCTTGGGTACACGCATCGGTGGCGATGGCACGGTCGGCGGCGCGGTGGCCATAGGCATACATGGCACGGAAGGGCGCATAGGCCAGCCACTTGCGCCAATCGGGGGTACGGAACTCCTCCATACCGTGCGGGTTGGCCACGAAGGGTACGCGGCGCAGCAGCGGATCACGCTGGCGGATGGCGGCATAGCCGGTGGCACACAAGCCCTGGCTATGCACCACATCGAACATGCCCTGGCGCACAGCCGCCGCAGCGCGCAAACCGAGTTGCCAGGTATACCAGGGGTAGTTGATCTGGCGTCCGATGATGCCGTTAGGCGGCAAGAGCGGCGAGGTGTAGTCGTAGCGCAGCGTATGCACCTGCCACAAGCCATCGGCAAGCGCCGGAATTTCGTGGGGGGTGGGCGTGTGCCCATCGGGGGTGGGCTGGACATAGAGGGTGCCCGCGACGCCCAGGCGGGCGAGGTGGGTCACCAAATGGCCGACGTGGCGTTCAATGCCGCCAAAGCCGTGCAACGGATAGACGACGCGGGCCAGCATGGCGACGCGGATCGGTTGGGTAGCAGATGTCATGCCACGATGATACCATGCCTTGACACACGGCCACATTTCCGCTACAATACGTGCCGTCCGCGCCAATGTAGCTCAGTTGGTAGAGCAGCTGTTTCGTAAACAGCAGGTCCGGGGTTCGAGCCCCCGCATTGGCTCCACACGTTACGGCACTGCAACACGGAGGGCCAGGATCATCCTACGGGATGGTTCTGGCCCTCAGGCTTCACACAGGGTAGTGCGCTATGACAACCTCACCAATCCATATCGGTAAAGTTGTTCGCCACGCGCTCGTCTTTAATGCGCAGCGTTGGCAAGGAGCACCTATTACGATGGATACATTGCTCCAAACCGTTGCAGATCTCTTTATGCTCCTCGCGCAGCGTAAATTGAACTATACGCTGGTTGGCGGTATTGCAATGCTTCAGTATGTTCAGGGGCGTAATACAGAGGATATTGACATTATCCTGAACACAACTGCGCTCAAAAAACTTCCAGAAATCACGATTAAAAGTAAATATCCTTTCTTTGCACGGGGCGTATATCATGATTTACAGATAGATTTCTTGCTTACAAAGAATCCGTTGTTTGCAAAGGTTCAAAAAACCTATACGATACAACAACCCTTTTTTGAGCATACTATCAGTTCGGCAACAGTTGAGGGTCTTATTCTCCTCAAACTGTATGAACTGCCATCTTTGTATCGTCAAGGCAATTTTACCCGTGTAGGCTTATACGAGAATGATGTCGCCACCTTGATGTTCTATCATCGTCCGGCCATCCATCAGCTTGTTGATGAACTACGCCCATACCTGAGCGAGCAGGATATGGCAGCGATAGAAGAGATTGTTGGTGATCTTGAGCGGCGTATTCAGAGGGTGCAACCGCCACCACAGAGGTAATCCTCGCGCTCCTTGAGTGCTGCGTAGCCCCGGTTGACATCCCCGCAACCGCGTGCTATTGTCGCCGCAGGAATAGCTTCTAGACAATGAATATCTATGCTTAAAGATCTTCGTATTGCAGTGATCGGGCCGGGCGCGATGGGTGAGGCGATCATCGGCGGGTTGCTGCGTCAAGAACTGGTCGCGCCGGAGCAGATCCTCGCCTGTGATCCGTATGAAAGTCGGCTGCGTGAGGTACAGGCGCGCCACGCGGTGCATACCAGCCAAGACAATCTGGCCGCCGCGCAGTGGGGCCAGATCGTCATCTTTGCGGTGAAGCCGCAACAACTCAAGCAGGTGCTTCAGCCACTACGCGGGAAGTTGCGCCCCGATGCGCTGGTGATCTCGATTGTTGCTGGGGCGACGATCCAGACCTTCACCGAGGCGCTCGAACACCCGGTGGTGGTGCGCAGCATGCCCAATACCCCGGCCATGATCGGCGAGGGCATGACCGTCTGGACGGCGCATACCGAGGTGGACGAGCGCCAACGCGCCTGGGCACGCACGGTGCTGAGTGCGCTGGGGCACCAGATCTTTGTGGATAACGAGACCTACCTGGATATGTCCACCGCGCTGAACGGCTCTGGCCCGGCCTACTTCTTCCTGATGATGGAGGCCATGGTAGATGCGGGAGTCCACATGGGCTTGGCGCGGCGGGTGGCCGAAGAACTGGTGATCCAGACGATGCTGGGGTCGGCGCGCTATGCCCAGCAGAGTGGCAAGCACCCCGCCGAGCTACGCAACGCCGTCACCTCGCCAGGGGGCACCACCAGCGCCGCGCTGAGTGAACTGGAGCGCGGGGCGATCCGTACCGTCCTGGCCGATGCGATCTGGGCCGCCTATCGGCGCTCGATGGAACTGGGCAAATCATAGCATGCGCAAGCGCCCCAGCCAGCGCAGCGGGTAACCAAAGACCCGCGCCCCCACATTGCCACTGTCACGCAGCAACTCGATCCGCCGCAGCGCCAACAGATCCGCCTGTTGGCGCAAGGTGTGGCGGGTAGCCTGATCGGGATGCTCAACGATCTGGATCGCCTGCTGCCAGACATCAGCACGCCAGTTGCGCAGCAACTTTGATGTACACCACTCATCCAACGGCCCACACATAACGTCAATCAGATTCATCATGCGGGCATACGGCTCCACCACCTCATCTTGCACCCGGTCGGTGGTCTCGGCAATCACCGCATTGACCTCGCAATAGTCGCGGTGGCGTTCTTCCCGTTTGCTCGGCGGCAGATCGGCCCACTCTGGCCCCAACATGTCCGCTAACACCAGCACCAGATCGTGGTTGATGTGCGCATTCACACCCAGCAAGAGGCTCTGCACCACAGGGGTATCGGGCTGACGCGCCATGTCGTAGGCCAAACGCCACACCTGCGGTAAGGTGGGTTGTTGGGCTTCATAGGCATCGAGGGCCACAAAATAGTAGTCGGCGAAGTTGTGGATGAGCTGGTAGACCCATTCCCGATCGGCGAAGCGGCCAGCGGTGACGCCCGCAAACATGTTGTGGGTCATCATGGAGTAGCAGGAGAGGAAGATCGAGCGGCGATCACCCGTTGTCTGCCAGGTTGCAATCTGGGCAGCCATCCGGGAGGCAAGGGCTTCGTCGGACATGTAGCACCTCTTCCGGCGGTAAGGGGTTGATTCTATGTCCACTCTATCACAAGTTTATTTCCGTTGTGCCGTGGTTTTGGGGTGGGTATATGGGCTGGGTAACCAACGGGGATGAGGGCGTGGGGATGCAGATCAGCAGCAAGGTTGAGGCAGCTACGGACTTCGTGCGGGCAGAAGAGCGGGGCGCACATCCAGCCGGTGCCCAGGCCAAGCGCGTAGGCCGTGAGCAACATATTCTGAATGGCACAACCAAGGCTCTGAATAGCCATGGTGGTCTCGGCGGCTTGGCGCTGCGCATCGGGGTAGGGATCAAGATCCTCCAGGTAGAGACAGGCGATAATGATCGCCGGGGCTTGGCTGATACGCTGGAGCGAACGCTGGTAGCGCCGCTCAATGCTGGCAGCATCGAGGCCATCCTGGGCCAGATGGGTACGCCAAGTGGTTCCCATCACCGCAGCCAGTTGCTGCTTGATCGCCGCTTGGGTAAGGATCACAAAGCGCCAGGGTTGCCGCCCATGGGGTGAAGGTGCCCAAGCAGCGGCATCAATCATGGCTGCGAGATGCGCCGGATTGACCGCATCGGGGCGAAATGCGCGTACTGAGCGCCGCCCCTGGATGGCATGCATGAGATCCATCAGCGGAAGAGATCCGCACGCGGATCACGCAGCAACTGCTGTGATGTAGCCGTCTCACTAGGTGTATAGGCATAGCCGCGCACCAGCGCCACCGGCACCGCATCAATCTTGCCCATCACCAACTCGGCTGCCCCGGCAATCTCGTCGGCGACGGCAATGCGCGTGGCGTGCATCGTATAGCCATGCGGATCATCAATTCCGGCAAAGTCGCTCATGGGCTGCATCCCAGCCACCCCAATCGCCACGTTCACCTGACCATCACGCCACGGGCGGCCAAAGGTGTCCGAGATGATCACGGCGGGGGTGACGCCGCTGCGCTGGGCGATCTGGTGGCGCAGTTGGGCCGCGCTATGGTCGGGATCTTCGGGCAGCAGGCAGACGATGCGGCCCCCGGCGACGTTCGACTCATCCACGCCGCTGTTGGCACAGATCTGGCCGTGGTGGGTCTCGGTGATCAAAACTCCGTTGGCCATCTTGACGATACGGCGACTCTCGCGCAGCACCACCTCTTGAAAGTGGGAATCCTTGCGCGACTGTTCGGCAATCTGCTGGGCAAACGCGGAGGGTTCTACGGTAGCCGGATCTATCAGCCGCCCCTCGGCCTTCGAGACGATCTTCTGGGTGACAACCAGAATATCGCCGGGCTGAAGCGACTCGTTGGCCTGCGCCAAGGCGTTCAGAATCAGCACCGCGAGGTCAGCGCCGGGGCGTACCTCCGGGATGCCACGAATGGGAATGATCTGGATCGGGTTGGGCATAATTGTTTACGAAGTGTCACGGCTGCGCCGCCACCGAAGATTTTTATGGTTGGTGTTTGGCGGCTTCGCCGCCAAACACCAACCATAATTACAGATACTTCCCAGCGATCAGCGCGAGCCGCTCCTTCACCTCTGGGGCAATGCGGCTGCGGTCGGTGATGATGGCGGTAGCCAGAGCGCTATGCGCCGGGCTGGTGAAGTCCGCACCGATGCGGGCGACGGCCTGGGCCACGATCTGCTGCGAGAGCGTCGCGTTGGCATGCAGCACCGCCACCACCGCATCTACCGTCACCGCATCATGGCCGGGGTGCCAGGCATCATAGTCGGTGACCATCGCCAGGGTACCGTAGGCAATTTCGGCCTCACGGGCCAGCTTGGCCTCTGGCAAGGCCGTCATCCCGATCAGGTCATGGCCGCGACGGCGGTTCTCCTCGCTCTCGGCCAGGGTCGAGAAGGCAGGCCCCTCCATCACCACCATGGTGCCGCCCATGTGAACCGTCGCCCCGGCGGTCACAGCCGCCTCGTGCAGAATGCTGGTCAGCACCGGGCAGAAGGGCTTGTCAAAGGCGATATGCGCCACGATGCCCTGCTCAAAGAAGGTGGTGGGCCGACCGCCCTTGGTGCGGTCAAAGAGCTGGTTGGGAATGACCACATGGCCGGGGGCATACTCCTCGCGCAGCGAACCGACCGCACTCACCGAGATGAGCGCCCGGATGCCAAGCTGCTTAAAGGCGTGGATATTGGCCCGACTCGGCAACTCAGAGGGATTGATGCGGTGACCACGCCCGTGCCGGGGCAAGAAGGCAACCCGCTGCCCCGCCAGGGTACCGATGATGAAGGCGTCACTCGGATCACCGTAGGGAGTCGTGAGGCGAACCTCCTCCACATCGGTGAGTCCCTCCATCGCATAAAGCCCGCTTCCGCCGATCACGCCGATGGTGGCCTGAGACATGGTGTGTCGCTCCTTAAACATTGTACAAATGGCTGTACGCGAGAGTATAGCGCAAGAATCCATTTTTGTGGTTGGGGTTCTTCTACTGCCGCGCCGCCACAATATCGTGGCTAGCCGCCCAGCGCCCCAGATCGTGGCGATTGATCGCCGCTGCCATGAGGTCGGGGAAGAGATCGGGGGTGCAGGCGAAGGCCGGAATACCCATACTGGCAAAGACAGCCGCGTTGTGGTGGTGGTAGGCCGGGGCACCATCGTCGCTGAGGGCCAGCAGGGCGATCACCTGCACCCCTGCCCCCACCAGCGCCGCCGCCCGCCGCAGCATCTCGTCTTGGTTGCCGCCCTCGTAGAGATCACTGATCAGCACCAGGATCGTCTCTTGGGGACGCCGAATAACGCTCTGGCAGTAGCCCAAAGCCAGGTTGATGTCGGTGCCGCCACCGAGTTGCAGCCCAAAGAGCAGATCCACAGGATCGCGCAACTCGTCGCTCAGATCTACCACCTCGGTATCAAAGACTACCATACGGGTCTGGACGGCGGGCAAAGAGGCCAGTACGGCCCCGAAGACCCCGGCATAGACGACCGAGGAGGCCATGGAGCCGCTCTGATCCACACACAGGATGATGTCGCGCAGCGCACTGCGCCGCCGCCCGTAGCCAATGCGGGTGGCAGGAATAACCGTGCGGTAGGCGGGTTGGTAGTGGCGCAGGTTGGCGCGGATAGTGCGCGGCCAGTCAATCTCGCTGTGGCGCGGGCGACGGTTGCGCACCGAACGGTTGAGGCTGCCCAGCACCGACTGACGGGTGGGGTTGGTGAGTTTGCGCAGCAGCGCCTCGACGACTTGGCGCACCACAGCCCGTGCGGTCTCGCGGGTCTGGGCGGGGAGAGCCGTGCTTAATGCCAGCAGGCTCCCCACCAAGTGGACATTCGGTTCAGCGGCTTGGAGCAATTCGGGTTCGAGCAACATGCGGCGCAGATTGAGGCGATCCAGGGCGTCCTGTTGCAGTACCTGAACGACCGAGGCGGGAAAGTAGCCACGAATATCACCCAGCCAACGCGCCACGTTGGGCGAAGAACTGCCGAGGCCACCCGTGCGATCCGAGTCGTAGAGGGCTTGCAGCGCGGCATCCACCTGCTGATCGGGCTTGCTCAGGCTCATGCCGGTGCCATCAGCGGGGCCACCACCGAGGATCATGCGCCAGCGGCGTAGGCGTTCGTTTTCAGACTGCATCGCAAGACCTTTCATATTACTGTTCACGTAGCTCTGCGAGTGCCTGCATCGTCTCAACATGACACGCACAGATCTGATCGTAGCGTTCACTCAGGTTCGCAATCGGCGGGGCCAGCGCATCCTCCTCCATGTGGCGGCACATCTCGGCAAGTGCCGTGGCCCCCACAAATGCGGCGTTGGACTTAAGCGTATGCGCAAACATCCGAATCTGGTTGTGATCCACAACGGCAATCGCCTGACCAAGATTGGAAATCAGCTTCGGTGTCTCAGCACGAAACAAATCGATAAACTCATGCAACACAGACGCATTATCGGCCCCAAAGCCCTGTGTGATGCGCTCAATGGCCTTGAAGTCAATCAGTAGATCGGTGCTGGATGGCTCCGGCAGCAGCGCGGCAGCATCATTCAGACTCTGCTGTTTGAGTACCAGTTCTAACTCTTCAAGCCGCACCGGCTTACTGATATAGTCGTCCATCCCGGCGGCCAAACAGCGCTCACGGTCGCCACGCATGGCATTGGCGGTCATGGCAATGATGCGCGGGCGGGCAGTGGCGGGCCAGCGCGCCACGATCTGGCGCGTGGCTTCGAGGCCGTCCAATTCGGGCATCTGGACATCCATCAGAACCACATCATAGTGCTGGCGCGCAATGGCCTCTATCGCCTCCAGGCCATTACCAACCACATCGGCGCGGTAGCCCAGGCGCTCCAGGGTGCGCAGGGCCACACGCTGGTTGACCGCGTTGTCTTCGGCGAGCAGGATACGCAAACTGTGGCGCTCATCCGGCACAGGTTCGGGCTGCACCTGTGGCTCTTGCGCATACTCCATCCCCTCCATCGCCCCTACGGCAGCCAGCAGCGCCCGGTAGAGCAGCCGCCGCTTGATCGGCTTGCGCAGATGCCATGCAATGTTGGGCGGCAGCGTCTGTTGTTTGGTATTCAGGTCAGAAATAAGTACTACTGGCAGATCTACACCTGCCGGAAAGCGGCGTAGCGCCAGGGTGAGCGGTGTCCCATACGCATCCACCAACGTGGCATCGAGGAGCGCGAGATCAAAACTGCCCCCCGCCACGATCAGGTCAAGCGCCTCCTGCGCCACGGCGAGCGGATAGACACTCATGCCCCAGCCACTTGCCGCATGACTCAGCATCTCGCGCCGGGTGGGATTCGGCTCAACGATCAAGATTTGGCGTCCCGCCAGATCCATATCTAGAGCATACATATCTTCTTCACTGCCCACACCAGCCAGCATTTCAACCCGGAAGGTACTGCCCTGCCCCGGCGCACTCTCAACACTGATCCCGCCGCCCAGCATCTCACTCAGGCGCTTGCAGATCACCAAACCTAGCCCCGTGCCACCATAGGTGCGCGTCGTCGAGGCATCCACCTGGCTAAAGGCACGGAAGAGGCGGTCGAGTTTGTCGGGTGGAATACCGATCCCGGTATCGCGGACTTCGATCACCAGATGCACCTGATCCGCCTCCAGATCGAAATCTGGGTAGCGGCTGACTTGCAACGTTACTTCACCATGTTCGGTAAACTTAACCGCGTTCCCCAGCAGATTAACCAGAATCTGGCGCAGCCGCGTCACATCACTGATCAACATCATGGGCACATCAGCGGCGATCAGATAGGCCAGATCAAGCCCCTTGGCAAAGGCGGTGGGAGCAACTAGATCGAGTGCCGACTCGACACACTCCTGGATCTCGAAGGGCTGCTGTTCCAACTCCATGCGCCCCGATTCGATCTTGGAGAGATCGAGAATATCGTTAATGATCGTCAGGAGACTCTCACCACTCGAACGGATCGTCTCGGCATACTCGCGTTGGCGTTCATTCAGCGGCGTATCGAGCAACAGCCCAGTCATACCGATCACCCCATTCATCGGGGTACGGATCTCGTGGCTCATATTGGCGAGGAACTCACTCCGCGCCCGCGTGGCGTGTTCTGCTGCCTCCTTGGCCTCGATCAAGGCCGCCTGGGCCGCATGCGCGGCGGTCACATCCTGGATATAGATCGCCAACCCATCCGACCATGGATAGATCCGCATGGCCAACCAGACATCAAGCGGCGCAAAATAGACCTCGTCGCGGATGGGTTTGAGGCTCTCCATGGCCTGGGTATAGAGCTCGGCATAGAGCAAACCCACCCGGTCGGCAGCCGAATCCCAGATGGATTGGCCGATCAGGCTGGTAGTTGGTTGGCCCAGCAGGCGCGCCGCTTCGTCATTGACATAGACAAACTTCCACTCCATGTCAACCGCAAAGAAGGCATCGGCGATACTCTCCAGAATACTGGTGACGCGGGCGGAAGACTGGCGCAGCGCCTCTTCAACGCGCATACGCTCATTGAGTTCGCTCTGCAATGCCTCGTTGAGTCGCAGATTGGTGAGGGCCTGGCCGATAGTCGTAGAGAGGCGTTGGGCCAGTGCAATATCTTCGGCGGTAAAGAGGTGCGCTTCGGTGGAAGAGAGTCCAATCGTACCGATCAGTTCGTCATGGACGAGTACCGGGACGACTAGCAACGAGACCAGATCTTGCGGATCGGACTTGGCGGGCTGATTCTGGCGGCGGCGCTGGCGCATGGGCAAGTTGGAGAGCGCCACCGGCTGGCGGCGGGCAAGCAGATCTTGGGTCAGCAGGTTGCCGCGCACCGGGATGACCGAGCCGATTACCGAGGGTTCATCATCACTCGAATACTCGGCCACCACCGTCTGCGAGGTACGGTCAGTGTTGAGCAACGCGCACAACGCCTGGGGCACATTGAACGCCTCGGCCATATCGGCGCAGATGCGTTGCAACGCCTCGCGGGTATCGCTGGCCGAAGAAATGGCACTCATCACCCGGTTGAGCGCCAGGGTTTCGCGCACTACGCGCTGCAAATCGCCGCGCAGGCGGGTACGCTCTAGCGCCTTACCGATATGATCAGAGAGACGCAGGAGCAGATTGAAGTCATCCGCATCGAGCGCACAGGGGGTAGGGCGCTCGATATGCAGCACGCCAGTAACAATCCCGCTGACCAGCAGCGGGATCGTGATCAGCGTTCCCACAGACGCGGCAAGATCAAGCGCCACTGGGCTACTGCGGGTATCCGGGATAAAGAGCGGCTCGGCAGTAGCGACCACATGGCCGAACGGCATACGATGGCTTAGATCGCGGATCGAAGGCGGCGGCTGATTGAGCGCATGTTTGAGAACCAGTTCGTCGGCCTCGATCATATAGATCGCGGCTGATTGGTAGCCAAGCGTGAGCGCACACGATTCGACCGCCACCTGGACAATCTTGTCTATCGTATCGGCCTGGCCAATAGCACTACGCACCTGCTCCAAGTGGTCAAGCAGATTGGCTTGGTGGCGAACTTCGCGTTGCAATGCGGCCAGACGTTCCTCGCTGGCATACAGCTTGCGGGTTAAGCGGGCAACATCGGCTTGAATGGCGCGTGTACGCCGCGATTTGCCAAAGGGTGCCATTGAGATTCCCCTTGTTTATGCCCGCCCTTTACGCCGCTGCTGAAGCCGCTGAAGAACCCGCTGCAATGCGGGTGAAGGTCGCTCAACCGGGCGCTTCGTATCCTCCTCGGTACTGAAGGAGAAGGCCCACTCTTCCAGCAAACCACCCAAGGGCTTGGTGGGCATATCCAACACTGGCGGTGCGCCCCGGTTGAGGGCGTTCGTAAAAAACTCGGAGGCATAGGGGATGATCATGCCCAACGGGCGACGCAACGCCGTCTCGATGTCCTTACGCGCAATCGCCCCGCGTTCAAACGTGGCGTTGAGCAAGAGCGTGATCTTGTCGGAGCGATAGCCGAGCTGATCAAAGACATCGAGCGCACACGTCGTCGCCACGATTGAGCCGATTTCGGGAGCCAAGACCAACACGATCTGATCAACCGCATCGAGCGCGGCCAAGGTGGTCTCATTGAAGTTATGCGGTGCATCAATGATCGTATAGTCATACTTGGCTCGCAGCACCTGCATCACCCGCGAGACCTGCGCCGGGGTAATGCGTTCATTCTGGTCGGGGCGCGGTGCCGCCGGGAGGACGCGCAGGCCACAGGCGTGGTTGAGCATCACCTGCTGCACGACCTCTTCATCTATGTGATCGGGTTCGGTACTGGCAAGATCGCTCCAACTAGTACGCAGGGGCAGGTTGAGCATGAGGGCGCTATGGCCCCCCGTAAAGACCATATCGGCCAGCGCGACCTTACCACCACCCCAGATCTGGTTGAGTCCGGCGGCGAGGTTGACGGAGAGGCTAGAGAGGCCCACACCGCCGCGCAGCGAGAAGAAGGCCACCATCTTGCCCTGGGCAGTCGCGGTGATGACTGGGGGCGGATTGGCACGCCGCAACAGCGCCTTCACCCGCGCCTGAAGCTCCTCAGCCTCAAAGGGCTTGGCCATATAGTCATCGGCCCCGGCCTCCAGCCCCTGCACCCGTTCGTGCAGCGCATTATTGGCACTCAGCATCAGGATCGGGCGCGTCATAAAGGCGGGCTGGCGGCGCAAGCGCCGACAGACCTCGTAGCCATCAAATTCGGGCATCTGCACATCAAGGATGAGCATATCGGGTAGCGTCTCAGCCGCCACCTCTAGCGCCATGCGGCCATCGGTGGCCTCAAGGATCTCGTAGCCAATTGCCTCTAGCGCCAGAGCCACCGCCTTGATGTTGATTGGGCTATCGTCCACGACCAGGATACGTTGTGCCATAGTAAATACTTTCAGGATTAGGCAATGATTTCAATGTTGTATATGATACCATTTTTTATCGCTTGTGTTGGCGGCAAAGCCGCCAACACAAGCGATAAAAAAGAATTTTCGGGGGCCTGCGGCCCCCACGAAAAAGGTGTTACTCATACAACCCCAATAACCGATCCAACAATGGCAATACCAGATCTGCACGTTCAGTAACAAATTCAGCATCACCTAAGCTCGGTGTAGCGAGGCGTACCTGGGTGGGGCTACGGCGGGCACGTTCGCCCAGTTGGCGGCGCTCAGCGGGGGTGAAGGTGGCAAAGGTGCGCCGGATGAGCGGTAGGATGGGCTGGAAGGTATCGGCGGGGAGTTCAGCGACCCAGGTGTCAAGGATACCCCAGAGCAGATCATCGTGGAGCAGAAGGGCCGAGCTTTCGCGTAGCAACCCCTCGACCCACGCCGCCGCCTGGGGTGGCTCGGCAGCCTGCGAGAGGGCGTGGCCCACCCGACGGGCTGCCTCACTGGCATCAATCTCTCCGGCATCGAGGAGCAGGCGGCAGCAGCGCCCCCCAACCAAGCCATGCACCCCGCCCATGTCGGCTACGCGGCGCAACGCTTGGTACCATGCGGCCAAGTGTTCAGCGTTCTGCAAGAGGCGTAGCGCGGCGGCCACCGCGATGATGCGCCCGAACATGGCCTCAGCAGCATCGTCGTTCATAGAACTGCACACCGCCGCCAACCCGATACAGATCCGCGTGACGATCCCATCCACCACGTGCGCCAGCGCGGCGCTGTCGGTCTGGCGCACGCCACCATAGCGCATACTGGACACCAGGCTGGTGCGGGTAATGCGATCTTCGCGCACCAGTGCGTCCATCAACTGGGCCACATCGGCGGTGCGTGCCGAGCGCTCTTGGAGCAGATCCATCAGCGCCGGTACCGCTTCGGGCAGATCAGCTAGGAGTACCTGATTAAGCACCGCCACCAGATCGGGCAGTTCGGGGGCGTGGAGCGCCGTGTCAAGTGCGCGGTTGCCCGCCGCATCACGGAGCGTATTGCCCCAGATCGCGGCTTCGATCAGGGCCACATGCAGTTCGGGCCGCCACTGAAGCCCCCACGTCTCACGGAAGGTGCCGGTGCCGCCACTACTGCGCAGTTCGCCCCAGCCAATACCGAGCAGACTCAGGCGACGCAGCAGGTGGCTGCGTTCGAGATCGTTCTCCTTGCGCAGATCGAGTTCCAGATCTTGAAAATCGGCACTCACCTTCATGCGCAGGCGGCGCTGCTCGCGTTGCAGATCCTGCTGCAACGGCACGCTCGGTGCCTCATCCGGCACCGCGCCCATGCGTTCCCCCACGATCAACTCAGTGTGAATGAGTTGCATGGGAATATCGCTGCCAAAACAGAAGACCGCCCGACACGCCTCGTTCATCTCTGGCAGGCCGGGGAGGGGCCGACCACGCAGCGCGGCGAGACTCTCGGCGAGGCGCACCGCCTCTATCGCATGCGCCGAGGAGCCATCGAGATCCTGCGCCCGCAGCAACCGGCCCACCCGCGCCATCCAACGGCTCGCTACATGTTCGTGGTGCTGCCAGAGATGCTCGTACCACCCCGGTGACTCGATTCCGGCTCCGTAGCCACTCGCATACGCGAGGCGGCTGTAGGTCCAGGGTGCCCAAGTGGCTTGGGTTTTGATCTTGGGCAAACCCTTGAGCAGTGCCGTATCGCCCTTTTTGTCCTTCAGATCAACCAGGGCGGGGCCGTGCCATGCCCCACACACCACCGCCACGCGCTGGTAGCCCTCGGCCAGCGCGGCGCGGATGCTCTGGCGCATCCACGCCTCGCGGCACGCCTCGCGGGGCGGCGGGGGGGGCGCTTCGGCGCGGATGGCCGTCATCGCTTCGAGGATGGCGGCGAAGAGATCGCCGCGTTCGCGGCGCTGCTCGACCATCTGCTCCCACCAGCGCTCACCGTCACTAAAACCGGCCGCTTCGGCCAACCAGGCCAGTGGATCAACCGTATAGGGCGTGAGCGCCTCCGATTCCAGCGGCGCAGCGGCCTCTTCTGCCGCCTCATCAGGCACCTCGGCCAACTGGTGCCACTGCGGCAGATCGCAGAAGCGTACCGGCAACCCCTGTTCCAACCCGTAGCTGATCGCCTGCCACTCCGGCGAGAAGGTCGCAAAGGGGTAAAAGACCGCATCACGCGGGCGATCTGCGGCATAGACCAGCAGCGCCACGGGAGGTTGCATGGTGGCGTGGGCCACCAGGGGCAGCACCGCCTCAGCATCGGGGGGGCCTTCGATCAGGATCGCATCGGGCTGCAACGCCTCCAGAGCCAAGCGCAGGCTACGCGCCGAGCCGGGGCCGTGGTGCCGGATGCCGAAGATGTGATGTCTTGCGTGCTGCATCAACTCTGCTCCCGGCATGCCCGGTAGAGATCCTTCCAACCCTCGCGTTCCTTAACGACCGTCTCCAGATATTCTTGCCAGACCAAGCGATCCTGCACCGGGTCTTTGATCACCGCGCCAACGAGGCCCGATGCCACATCACCCGCCCGCATCACCCCATCGCCAAAGTGGGCCGCCAGCGAGAGGCCGCTATTCACCACCGAAATCGCCTCGGCGGTGCTGAGGGTGCCGCTAGGCGACTTGATCTTGGTCTTGCCATCGGCGGTTTGGCCGGAGCGCAACTCGCGGAAGACGGTGACAATGCGGCGGATCTCGGCCAGCGCCGGGGCTTCGGCGGGCAGTTCGAGGGCAGCACCCATACTGGCCACGCGGCGCTGCACAATGTCGGCCTCTTCGTCGAGCGTGTCGGGCAGGGGCAGCACCACCGTATTGAAGCGCCGCTTGAGCGCACTGGAAAGATCGTTCACCCCCCGGTCGCGGTCGTTGGCCGTGGCGATGACACTAAAGCCCTTGATCGCCTGCACCTCGCTATTCAGCTCTGGAATGGGCAACGTCTTTTCGGAGAGAATCGTAATCAGCGTATCCTGCACATCAGCGGGGATACGCGTCAACTCCTCCACACGGGCGATCTTGCCCTCCTGCATGGCGCGCATGAGCGGGCTAGGCACCAGTGCCGCCGCTGAGGGGCCATCGGCCAAGAGGCGCGCATAGTTCCAGCCATAGCGGATCGCCTCCTCACTGGTACCCGCCGTCCCCTGGATGAGCAGCGTCGAATCGCCAGAGATCGCGGCAGTCAGATGCTCCGAAACCCAACTCTTGGCCGTACCGGGTAGGCCGATCAGCAGCAGGGCACGATCCGTGGCCAGAGTCGCAATCGCAATCTCGATCACCCGGCGGCTACCGATATACTTCGGCTCGATGCGCGTACCATCGGGCAACTCGCCACCGAGTAGGTAGGTTGCCACCGCCCACGGCGAGAGGTTCCAACCGGGCGGACGCAGGCGGGTATCGTGGGCGGCGAGGGCGCGCAACTCCTCGGCATACTGATGTTCGGCGTGTTCGCGCAGGCGGTTGGACATAGGGGCGATCTCCTTTAGTTCAATGCTCGCAACATCTCATCGCGGAAGGCCAACAACTCCTCAAATTCATGAATTGCCGCGCCCCAATAGGGCAACTCGCGCATCTCGTTGGTGATCTGGGCCGTGGCTTCAGATGCGAGATCGGCGGGGATGCGCTGGGCAAAAATTTCGAGCGCCGCCCGTAGGTGCCAGTCTGTGCGCAGATGGGCATCAATCTGGCGCAGGCGTTGGCCCAGTACCTTCAGCAGCGCCCGTGAGAGTTCATGGCTCCACGGTGCCGGCAGCATACGCAGCACCGCCATCACCGGGCTTTCACCATGCAACGTCTCGCCGCCCTTGAGCAGCGCCAAGACTAGCGCCTCGCGGCGGGCGGGCGGCAGCGCAGGGAGCAGTTCTTCCAGACTCAGCGCCTTCTCGCCGTTCTGGGCCAGATCTACCAGCACCTCCAGCCATGTCAGATCATGGTGGCGGCGGGCGGCTTCGGCCCAACTCCCCACCAAGAGGCCGCGCCACTCCTTCGTGATCTTGGCCGTAAGGATCTCCTGCGGCGTTGCACCCCACGCCGCCGCCCAGACCGCAGGCGGCACCACTTCAAGCATCTGGTTGAGCCACCAGGCACGTTCACCCAGTTTCTTGCTCACCGGCTTCAGCACAATCCCATCGCGCTGCATGGCCGCGTCACACTCCTCTGGCAAACGCACCTCAAGGCTCGGCTTCTTGATCTGGCCCACACCGGGCAGACGCGGGCCAACGCCTGGAGTCCAGTGCAGCAGCGGGGTGAGCCGATCCACCATACGCTGTACCAGCCGCGATGCGGGCAACTCGGTGAGCAACGCCGCCGCCGCCTTACGCACGCGCTCGGAGCGATCATCCAACACCTGCTCCAAGAAGGGTTCATCGGCCATACTCAAGCCCTCGGCCAGCGTCTTGAGCAGAGCGAGGCGCTCATCGGCGCGCTCGCTGGCCCATGTGGTGAGGAGCAGATCACGCGCCTGGGCAGGGTTGCGGCTGCGCACCTGAGCGAGCAGCGCCAACCGCACCGCCTGTGAACCAGTCTCCCAGAGCGCAGTGATCTCGGCATCGTTTAGCGCCTGATCACCCAGCAACGCATAGTCCCACTCTGGATTGAGGCTGGCCAGCCAGCGCCCACGCGCCCCCAGCACCGGGATGATCGCCTCGCGCATCCCAGCACGGGTGTGGCCATAACCGAGCAGGGCGGGCAACAACTCAGGCGGGGGCGTCTGCTGGCGAGTGGCGAGGGCGGCCAGCCATTCGGGCAGCGCGACCGTATGCTTGCCAGCCAGCATCTGGGCCAGATGCCATGCCGCTTGGGGCGTACAGGCAGGCCGATCATCGGCGGGAGCCAGGGCGAAGGGGGTAGGCGAGGTAGCGGCGGGAACCCAACCGGCGCGGCGATACAGACTCACCAAAGCCGAGGCACTCAGCAGCGCCGCTTCCGCATCGGCGGTAGGATCGAGGCGTTCAAGGCGCTGCGCCAACGCCCCGGTAGCGGCGGGCAACCCCGGCGGGCGGCGCTCGGTACCCAACAGGGCTGCGGCCACCAGATCGGCCCAGTCCGGGGCGTGTGTCAGATCGAGGGCAGTTGCTGGCATTAGAGTTCTCCTATGCTACAACACTCCACCAACCAGATCAACAAACCCACCCACCCACGCCGAAAGCGGGGTAAACCAATCCCCATCCCACTCGCCACTCAGGCTGAAGGGCTGGCCCGCACTACGCGCCAAGAGTTCCCAACTGCGCCCAAACTGCGGGCGCAGCGGCAAACTATGCCCCGCCTGATCGCACACCAACCAGCCCGCATGCGTAAGCGCCAACTGCACCGGGCCAAGCGTGAGCGGGTAGCGTTCGAGCCACGGGCAACGCGCCAGCGCCGCCGCATAGGTTCCGAGGGCGGTATGAATGTCGCTAGAGGGGAAGAAAGAAGCGGGCATACGCGCATCAGCTTGCTTCACCAGCGCCCGCAGCGGCAATGCGCCGGGGTAGAAGACGAGTTCGGCATCAAGCTGCATCCCCGGCACAAGACTATGGTCGAAGGGCTTACCCGGAGCAGCAAAATCGAGTACCAAGGCGGGGCGTGCCGCCGCCTCAGCCCACAGCCAGGTACGCTGCACCTGAAGTGGCTCCTCATCTTCCACCACCTGACCCAGCACCAACCAACGGTCGCGCTGGCCCGCCCCGGCCAGAACCTCCTCTTGCTTCTGGTTGAAGCCCACCGCCTGGCGCACCTCGGCCTGTTCGTTGGGGCTAAGCGTATCGAGACGGGTATAGCCCTCCACCAGCAGATGCAGCCGCGCCATACGTTCCAACAAACGCCCCTGCCAACCGTCACCACTGGCGGGGATCGCGGCCATCTCGCGCAGACGGCGCGCCACGCCGGGAGCCTGAGCATCCACCATACGCGCCGCCATGCGATCAAAGACCGCCGGACTGCGCGCCGGAATCCCGGCCAACCCCTCGCGCACCTGATCGCGCAGCCAGCGCGACACCTCAGCTATCCCGGCCTGCACCTTGGCATCACGGGCCGCCGCTGACTTGGCCGCCTTAGCCGCCCGCTGCTCGGCAGTCGCCGGATCATCGGCGGCAGCTTGGCGGCGCTGCTGCTGCTCCTCACGCTGGATGCGGCTCGCCAACCACTCGGCCACCCACGCGGGCGGCGTGGCGGGTGCCACCACATCGGGTTGCGCCGCCAGCAGCAAGAGCAGCCCCAACCCGTGTTTACAGGGGAATTTGCGACTCGGACATGAGCAACGGAACGCGGGACCACGCAGATCGATCTGGGTCTGGTAGGGAGTCTTGCCACTTCCCTGACACTCGCCCCAGACCGCCTGCGCATCCCGCCCAACAGAGACCCACGAGCGCGGGGTGGCCAAGCCACGCCCCGCCTTCGCCGAAGCGGCATCGGGAGCCAACGCAAGAACCTGCTCGGTCGTGAGTGGTGATGACATGGTGGCCTGTCGTCCTCAGCATGGCGGATCTGACAGACCTATCCTAGCACATCACTGTGACAGCGGGTGTCACATGTCGAGGCCAATATCCACCGCCCGCGCCGAGTGGGTCAGTGCGCCAACGGAGATAAAATCCACCCCCGTCTCCGCCACGGCGCGGATGCTGGCCAGCGTAATCCCGCCACTCGCCTCACACAGCGCCCGGCCCGCAACAACCGCCACCGCAGCGCGCAGATTCTCAGGCGACATATTATCGAGCAGGATCATCTCCGCCCCGGCCTCTGCGGCCACCTGCGCCTGCTCCACCGTCTCGACCTCCACCTCAACCCGCACCATGGGGCCAACCGCAGCGCGGGTACGCCGCACCGCCTCGGCCAAACCAAAGCCCTGGGCAGCCAGAATCGCAAGGTGATTATCCTTCAACATCACCCCATCATAGAGCGCAAAACGGTGGTTGGTACCGCCGCCCATACGCACCGCATACTTCTCCAAAGCCCGCAGGCCGGGCGTCGTCTTGCGGGTATCGAGAATACGCGCCTTCGTCCCCTGCACCGCCTCGACATAGCGTGCGGTAAGCGTCGCGACGCCACACATACGCTGGAGCAGATTGAGCGCCACGCGCTCCCCACTGACAATCCCGCGTGCCGGGCCAGAGACACTTGCAATCGGGGTGCCTGCGGCAGCGTGGCTACCCTCAGCCACCAAGACGCGCACCTCGAGAGCCGGATCAAGCGCCGCAAAGACCGCCTGCACCACCGGCAGCCCACACACCACCGCCGCTTCGCGTAACACAAACGTCGCCCCGGCGTGAACAGCGGGCGGAATCGCCGCCAAACTGGTCAGATCGCCGGTACCAACATCCTCGGCCAAGGCACGCGCCACAATCTCGTGAACAATATGGGGAGCTAGATCCATGGAGGTCTCCTTATCCTAATCCGCTGCGTGAGCCATTCCGGGCGCGATCAGCGCCACCAACTGCGGCGCACGACTACGATGGAGCAGCGTATGGGCATGCCACTCCTCACGCGTCTGCGGGAAGTCGCTACGGAAATGGCCGCCCCGACTCTCCTGGCGCAGCAGCGCAGACTCAACAATCAGGCGCGCCGCCAGAGTCGCATTCGCGGCGGTAATCGCATCCGGCTGATCAGGATCGGCCTGGATCGGACGCTGCAACAACGCCGTCTGCCCACGTGCCAAACCGGCACCATCGCGCAGCGGGCCAGCCGCAGCCAGCATAATTGCCGCCAGATCATCGCGCCAGGTTGGTGACACACGCTGCGCGATTGGCGACCGTTGGGTAGCGCGATCCAAGCGCTGGAACGCCCCCTCCGGCCTGTGGCCACGCACCTCTTGGCGGCCAGCCGCCCGCCCAGCGCGGCGACCAAAGACGAGGCACTCCAACAACGAGTTACTCGCCAGCCGGTTCGCCCCGTGAACCCCAGTGCAACTCACCTCACCGACCGCGTAGAGGCCGGGCAGATTGGTAGCCCCAAAGAGATCGGTACGCACCCCTCCCATCAGGTAATGCGCCGCCGGAGCGACCGGGATCGCTTCTTTCGTTATGTCAATTCCATCCTCAAGCAGACGGGCATGAATAGTCGGGAAGTGGTGCGTGATCAGATCAGGTGACAAATGGGTCAGATCAAGCAGCACGTGATCGGTATGAGTACGCCGCATCGCCGCATAGATCCCACGCGTCACCACATCACGCGGAGCCAACTCCGCACGCGGATCATAGGCGGGCATAAAGCGCTCCCCGGTCAGGGTGCGTAAAACCCCACCCTCACCGCGGGCAGCTTCGGTAATCAGGAACCCGCGCCCGGCCTGGGTACGATAGACCGTCGGATGGAACTGTACAAACTCCATATCGGCGACCTCAGCCCCGGCACGGTAGGCCATGGCGATACCTTCACCCAGCGCCGTCGGCTGGTTACTGGTTAAGCCATAGAGCGCCCCGGTACCCCCACTAGCCAAGATCGTGGCATCAGCGAGGAAACGCGTCCACGCACCCGCCGCATCGCAGGCCAAAGCCCCAATCACCTGGCCACCCAGATCGAGCAGATCGGCCACCTGCCAACCCTCACAGACACGGATACGCGGATGCGCCAACACCTGCGCGATCAGCACCTGAATGACCGCCAGCCCCGTTGCATCACCGACATGCACAATCCGGCGCTGCGAGTGGCCCCCCTCCAGACCGAGGGCAAACTGGCTATTCGGCTGACGCTCAAAGGGCACACCCAGCGCGGCCAACTCGCGCATCAGCCCAGGGGCATCATAGGCCAAAGCCGTGACCGCATCGAGATCACACAGACCCGCCCCAGCCACCAGCGTATCCTCAACATGAAACTGGGGTGAATCGTGCAGATCGAGCGCCGCCGCGATTCCACCCTGCGCCAAAGCCGAATTACTCTCCGGCAATGCGCCGCGCACCAACACCGTCACATCGGTGCGTTCAGCAGCCGCCAGCGCAGCACTCAACCCCGCCGCCCCCGCCCCGATCACCAACACCCCCACCCGTTCCACCCGGGCCACCCGTGGCTGCGTTGCCAGGACGTAGCGTGGTGTCTGCCCCATCATGGTACCTCTCCTCCTATCCTACAGCGCAATCATGCGCTCAATCGCCGTGCGCGCACGGTTGGCCAACTCCGGCTCGACCGTCACCTGGTGGGTCAGATCGCGCAACGAGTCGCGGATCTTCTCCAAGGTAATCTGCTTCATATACGGACACGAAATCGAGTCATCAATCGGGAAGAACTGCTTATCAGGGTTCATCTTACGCATACGATGAAGAACACCAATCTCGGTAGCCACCACAAACTCACGGAAGGGACTCTGAGCCGCGTGGCGGATCATGCCCTCAGTCGAAAGAATGTGGGTACCCTCGCGGCTAATTTTGCCCGTCGCGAGGTAGTGCATCGTACTGGTGACACAGCCACACTCCGGGTGAATAAGCAGATCGGCATGAGGGCGGGCGGCGCGCTGCTGATCCACCATTGCGGGCTTAATCGCGGCATGCACATGGCACTCACCAGCCCAAATCTCCATATCGCGCCCGGTAGTCTGACGCAGATAACTGCCCAGGAACATATCGGGCAAGAAGAGAATTTTGCGATCCTCAGGAATCGCCCGAATGACCCGCTCGGCATTGCCAGAGGTACAGCAATAATCAGTCTCGGCCTTGACTTCAGCCGTCGTATTCACATAACTGACCACCACCGCCCCCGGATGCTCGGCCTTCCAAGCGCGCAACTGCTCGGCAGTAATCGAAGCGGCGAGCGAGCAACCCGCCTCTGGATCGGGGATGAGTACCATCTTTTCGGGTGAAAGAATCGCCGAAGTCTCGGCCATAAAATGCACCCCACACACCACCAAAATCGGAGCCGCGCTCTGGGCGGCAAACTGGGCCATCCCCAGTGAATCACCAACAAAATCGGCCAGATCCTGAATCTCGCCATACTCATAGTTATGCGCGAGAATCACCGCATGACGTTCAGCCCGTAGGTGATTGATCTCAGCGATCAGATCGCGAGCAACTTCGGGGGGCGTGTGGTAGAGACCGCCGGTCATCGCTTTACCTCCGCTTAACCCCGGCTTGATGCCGGGTTATTAGTGTTACTTCAACACTATATATACCTGAAAGAAAACCGTGTGGCCGCCACGGAGATAGTGTACTCTTTACACCATGGCCCCGTGTAAAAAAACGGCCCCACGGCCAGGCACATCAATTAGCAGTAGGGAGAGTATACGACGGCTAGTAAGTGTTGTCAAGACATTAAGTAACCGCATCTAGGCCCGCGTATCTTGACGAATACCCCCCAACACATTACAATCGCCCACGGCAGTATTTAGAGGAAACCTTCAAATATGAACCCGAAACGCAGCATAGATATCTTATTATCGTTGATATTGATCGCTATTCTGGCAATAACATACGCCATAAGCCAGGAAAAGACCGAATTCCATCGTGATGAATCACGCTGGATTGGAACAAGTCAGGTGTTTGAGGAGTTTTTCAGTGGCAAGTTCGATTCACCCTACTTTGCAGACTCCTATGTCACACGAACTCAACCTCCTCTTGCACGCTATGTGATTGGTGTGGGGCGGCGTTTAGGTGGCCATGCTTGGTCAGACATCAATACACCCTGGAATTGGAGTCTCGATCTGCGTAGGAATGAGCAGAATGGCGCAATACCATCAGATAGTGTTCTCTGGTGGTCGCGGCTTCCGATGGTAGTGTTAGCGGTTGGTTCGTGGACGATTCTTTTTGGGTTGATTCGCAAAGCCGCTGGCCCACTAGCCGGGTATATCTGGATGCTCTTTGGCATCGCCAGCCCCTATTTCCACCTGCATCTTAGTCGTGCCATGGCCGATTCGGTCTTGCTCTTTTGTTGTGTCCTGGTGATTCTGAGTAGTTACTTCACCCTCATGCATCTCCGCCAACCCCAGGCTACCCCACGCTGGCAGCGCCACCTCTGGCTCCTCATCATCAGCGTGGGGGTCTGCGTGGGTGCTACGGGGGCCGCCAAACTCAATGGTCTGGCGCTCGGTATGGTTGGGGTACTCGTCGGTGCCGGTGTGGTCTCGCGCTATCCCGGCACATTGCGCCATCGCGGGCTGATGGCGGTCACGAGTGTGTTGGTGGTCGGTGTGTGTAGTCTGCTGACCTTCGTGGCGCTCAATCCCTATCTCTGGCCCAATCCGATCATGCATACATGGAATATGCTTGATCAACGTGCCTTCGAGATGACCGATCAGCAGCAGGTCTTTCCTGAACAGCAGATTGATAGCCTAGGAAAGCGTATCGGGGTCGTCTCGATGCGGATCTTCTCCCTCCACGCGCCACTGTTGCCCGAACAGGGTTTGCTGCTCAATCTCGCGCTCTTCATTCTGGGGCTGTATGCGATCATCAAGCGTATTCGCACTGATGCCTTCCAACAATCTGGTGGTCTGGCACTCCTTGCGATCATGGTAACGGGCTTCTTCATCTCATTCCCGTCGCTGCTCACGCCCCTAGACTGGGATCGCTACTTCCTCTTCCCGATCTTTTTTGTCACCATGACGATTGCGATTGGGTTGGCCACGCTGATCGAGCAGGCGTATGCGCGGCTACAGGCTTCGCCTCTATTTCAGCGGTAGTTTGCCATGCGAGGCCAAGTTGTGCGCGTAGCGCGTCGTTTCGGGCAAGCGGTAGCGCGTGGTACACGCCAGCACCAGATCCGCCGCTTGCTCGATGCTCACCAAGTGCCCCGGTGAGACAAAGACCGGCTTGGTGCCTGATCGCGTGCGCAACACCATCCCCACTGGTTCCCCGCGATCCACCAGCAGCACCCGCCCCCCGCGCACATCCGGCACCGCGTCGTGTTCCCCGATCAGCAAGGTCTTGGCACAGCCAATACTGGAGATACCCGTCACTACCCCCAGGTGGCTGGCAATCCCAAAGCGACGCGGATGCGCAATCCCCTGCCCGTCACAGATCAGCAGGTCGGGCGGGGTGGCCAACTGTTCTAGCGCAGCCAGAATCGCCGGAGCCTCGCGGAAGGAGAGCAAGCCGGGGATGTAGGGCAGCGGCGCGGGTTGCCGCGCCACCGCATAGGCGATGGGAGTCAGATCGGGGAGACGGAGGACAACTACCGCCGCCCGTGCTACCCGGCCATCATCCTCGAACCCGGCATCCACTCCCGCAACGCTACGCAAAGGTGTCTGCGTCGGCGCAATGATCACCTGACTGCGCAGTTCCTGCTGTATCGCAATCGCCGCCTCGGCTGTGGTTGGCCACATAGGCTTACTCCGCGTAGCGCTCCTCTTTCCACGGATCGGCATGGTTGTTGTAGCCGTAGCGCTCCCAAAAACCGAGTTTGTCCTGGGACAGAAACTCTAAGCCGCGTAGCCATTTGGCGCTCTTCCAGAAATACTTGCTCGGTACTAAGAGCCGCAGCGGAAAGCCGTGATCGGGGCTGAGTTCCTGGCCATCGTATTTGTAGGCCAACAGCACATTGTCATCCATCATGACTTCTAGTGGCACGTTGGCGGTAAAGCCAAAATCGCAGTGCGCCACCACAAAGGCCGCCTCAGGTTTCAGGGCAGGAATATGGTGCAGGAACTCCTTGAATTGGACTCCCTCCCAATGGGTGTCGAGTTTGCTCCAGCGGGTGACACAGTGGATGTCGGTGGTGATGCTGATGGTGGGCAGGCTGCGAAATTGGTTGAAGTCGAACTGTGCCGGGCTTTCAAGCTCGCCCCACACCCGCAAATCCCAGGTCTTCTCCAGATCGGTATAGTGGGGGACATTGCCATAGTGCAACACCGGGAATTTCTCAGTCACGTACTGACCGGGTGGCACCCGGCCTTCTTGATCGGCAATATTACGACTGAAATGACGTTTCAGGTTATCAAACATCGTTCCCCCCTTACCTACTTATTCGGTCGTTTCCAGAAGATAGATTCCACCGTCAAAGGTACTCACCGCAATCTGTCGGCCATCAGGGCGGAAAGCCATCGCCATCACCTGGCCCGTTGCGAGGCTGATGCCCCCTAAGCGTGTACCACTCTGGGCATCCCAAAATTCGAGTGTCCCGATCAGGCTGCCAGTAACCAACAGGGTTGCGTTAGGCGAAAGAGCTACACTACTAAACCAGCGCTCGTTCGTGGGAGCATTGATGCTGCGCACCTCCGAGCCATCAGCAGTACGCCAGAAGGTGAGTTTGCCGTTACTGCTCGCACTCACGAGCATATCACCATTGGCAGTCAGATCCAATGCGGTAATCTGGGTCTGTGGGTTCGGGATAACGATCTGTTCCGTACCACTCTGCGCATTCCACACATGAATCGCCGCACTGCCATCAGCATTGGTCGCCGCCGCCAGCCGCGAAGCATCCCGGTTAAACGCGAGCAGCACGGCAGGCCCCTGCACCCCGCTGAGGGTACGGATCGGTTTGAAGGTCTGGGCATCCCAGATCACCACCTGGCCAGTATTGCTCCCGGCGGCGATCAGTTTGCGATCCCGGCTCACCACCACGCTCACCGCCACGCCCTCAAGTCCGGCGAGTTCGTGGTTGCGGTACTGGCCCGACAGATCAATGATCACGACCTCGCCCGCATCACTGATCGCGACCAATTCGCGATCACTTAAGAAGGCGATGAACTGGTTGGTTGGTAAGCCGCCGTTGATATTCACCTGGCGATCATCGCCGAGGATGTGGAGCCGTACAGTACCACTTGCGCCACCGCTGCCCAACACTGCCCCGCTATCCGAGTAGGCCAGCGCGGTGACAACCCCCTGGGCTAACAGAATGGTACGCTCAATCTTGCGGGTCTGTGTATTCCAGACGGTCAACGCCCCCCCGACATCGCTGGCGGTAACAAGGTGTTGGCTATCGGTAGCCCAACTGAAGCCCAGCAGCCGCATACTACGCTCGGTCAGTACGGCTTGCTCACTGCCAGTGATGGGGTCCCACAGGCGTAGCGTACCGTCCGTGCTGGCACTGGCCAGCGTACTGCCATCGGGGCTATAGCTCAGACCACGAATAACCACCCAATCCTTGTGGCCACGTAATTCACGCAGCAGTTGGCCAGTGGTAGCATCGAGAATATAGATACTGTTACTCACCGATCCGACAGCAATATGCGTGCCGTCCGGGCTGTAATCAATCCCCGTCAACCAATAGGGTGCGCCGGTTGTCGGATTGATCGGCGCACGGAAGGCAAAACCAGCCACCGGCTGTTGCGTCGCCACATCCCACACCCGCACCGTACCATCACGCGCCGTCGAGGCGAGGCGGCGGCCATCGGGGGCAAAGGCGATGCTGCCCAGATAATCGGTGTGGCCCTCCAGAACGCCCAACGCACGCCCAGTAGCCACATCCCACAAGCGCACCGTGGTATCAATACTCCCCGATGCCAGCAGCGTACCATCGGGTGAGAAGGCTAAACTGCGCACCCAGCCCGTATGCCCCTGAAGGCGCATACGCTCCTGGCCCGTCGTCGCGTTCCAGATCAATACCTCCTGTTCATCCTGGGCCGACGAGGCCAGCCAACGGCTATCGGGCGAGAAGGCGAGCGCACTCACCGTACTCTGATGCCCCACCAGACTTGGCCCCACATCAAGCGCCTCGCCCAAGCGGAGTTGGATGACCTTGCCCACACCCACGGCAATCATCTGGCCATTGGGCGCATAGACCACTGGCCCCACATCAGCCTCCTCGATCTGGCGCACAATCGAGTAGCTGGCGCTGGTTGTCGCCACCCCACCCAACGTGGGAGCCGGAGGATTGGAGAGCGTTACACTGGAGGCCACCGAGCCAGCCACCATCTCACCACCCATCATCGGGAGATTCATGCCAGCGAAGGGGCGATAACTGATGAAGACGCCCATAAAGCAGATCACGGCAACACTGATGGTCAGACCAGCCCCCCACCCAATCAGCGCAACGGTATTGATGCGCGCTAGGCTGAAGGGTGCTGCGGCCACGGGACTCGCTGATGCCATAAGGGATCGGGCGGCATAGATACCGGGAGCCGGTTGAGCATAAGGAGAGGCGGGAGGAGGCGGGCCATAGAGCGGAGTCGTCAGCGGAACCGAACATGAGCGCTGCACACGCTGATCAACCTCCGCCCTGAGGCGCTGAAGCGCCCGGATCGCGCCTTCCTGCTCGCCATCCGATCCGCCCGGATCAGCAATGACGAGATAGACGCTATTGGCGTACATAAAGTGATCGTGCAGTGCCAAGGAGCTAGGGGCCACTACCTGCGCAATCTCTTCAGCACTCAACAACGCAGCAGACTGAGAAGACTCGGCAATCAACACCCGTAGTGAGATGCGCAGATCAACCGCCCGATAGATCGCACCGTCAGGGTGGTCATCAACTAGGCAGGTAATCCGATAGTGATCCTGAAGGGTGGAATCAGGTGCCAGCATGCTCAACCTCAGGGAATGGAATCATCGTGCGAGATCCAACAATTATTTTGTATTGTAGCAGGTCTCATTGTGCGGAATGGCTCCTAAGCCAGAATACTCATTGAGTCCTCATCCTTGGTATAATCAACAACGTCTGAGTATGCCACGGAAAGGGAGTGCTACCTATGTCCGCCCCAAGAACCTATCGTCTAGCCAAACGCCTCGCCCAGCTTGAGCCATCGGCAACGGCTGCGATGACCGGCCGGGTCGCCCAGATGCGTGCCGCCGGGATCAATGTGATCTCCTTCAGTGTCGGTGAACCCGACTTCGATACCCCCGCGCCAATTAAGGCGGCGGGCATCGCCGCCATCAATCAGAACTATACCCACTACACCCCCGCCGGTGGTATTGCCGAACTGCGCAAGGCAGTTGCCCAGCGCGCCAGTAGTGACAGTGGCGTCACCTATGGGATCAACCAGGTGACGACGACGGCCGGAGCCAAAGAGGCACTCTACCTCGCCTTCCAGGCACTCTGTGATGAGGGCGACGAGGCGATCATCCCCGCCCCGTACTGGGTGAGCTATATCGAGCAGGCCAAGCTGGCCGGAGCTACTCCGATCACGCCGATGGCCAGCGATGCCAGCGGCTTCAAGCTGACCCCAGAGCAACTGGCCGCCAGCCTTAGCCCGCGTACCCGCATTGTGGTACTCAACTCACCCAGCAACCCCACCGGCGCGGTCTATAGCGCCGCCGAGTTGCGCGCCCTGGCCGATGTGCTGCGCGATAGTGATGCCATCGTGATCAGTGACGAGATCTACGATGCCATCAGTTATGTCGAGTATGCGCGCTGGCTGAAGGTGGCCCCCGAAATGGCCGACCGCACCCTAATCGTCAATGGGGCCGCCAAAGCCTACGCCATGACCGGCTGGCGCGTCGGGTATGTGGCTGGCCCGCAGCCGATCATCACCGCGATCAAGGACATCCAGAGCCACACCAGCACCCATACAGCCTCGATCTCGCAGTATGCCGCACTCGCCGCCTATACGCCGAGCGCGGAGATTGAAGCCACGGTGGCCGAGATGACCACCCAGTTCCACAAGCGCCGCGATCTTATTCTGGGGCTGTTGGCCGAGATCCCAGAGATCACTTGTAACGTGCCCGATGGGGCTTTCTATGTCTTCCCCAACGTCACCGGGCTGCTCAACCGGCCCCTACGCGGTGGGCGCGTCTGCACCAGCAGCGACGATCTGACCAACTATCTGCTCGATGAGGCCCATATTGCGGCGGTTTCGGGCGAGTCGTTTGGTGCCCCCGGCTATATCCGCTTCTCCTACGCCACTAGCGAGGAGCAGATCGTTGAGGGTATGCGCCGCTTTATTGCCGCTGTGAAGGGGTAGATTTTTTTTGGTATGGGGGTGGCGGATACGCCGCCACCCCCATACCAAAAACTGAGGTTTTGCACACCTATGCCCGCTCCCCTTGCCAGCCACATCCCGCGCCTCGCCGGGCAACGCATCTTGGTTGTTGGTGATGTGTCGCTCGACGAGTACCTCTTCGGGCGCGCCACGCGTCTCTCGCGGGAAGCCCCCATTCCCGTTCTGGAGCTTCAGCGGCGTGAGATCATCTTAGGCGGTGCCGCCAACCCGGCGCGCAACATCGTGGCCCTAGGCAGCCAAGCCGCCCAGATCAGCATCGTCGGTGACGACCCCGAAGGCCAGCAACTGCGCGATCTGTTGCGCCAAGCCAGTATTGATGATCGCGGCCTCGTCGTTTCTGCGCGCCGCCCCACCACGCGCAAGACACGCATCCTGGCCGAAGAAGCGCCGCGCCTGCCCCAGCAGGTGGCGCGGCTGGATCGCCTAGAGCGCGGCGCACTTAGCAGCGATGAAGAAGCGCTAGTGATCCGTGCGCTCCATGAGCAGATCCCCACGGCCAATGCGCTGATATGCTCAGACTACCAGCTTGGCATGATGACCCCCGCCGTGATCGCGGCAGCGCGTGACCTCTGCCAGCGCCACAAGGTCTGCTTCACCGTAGATGCCCAAGGCAACTCGCACGCCTACCACGGGGCCAACCTCTTCCGCTGCAACAACCAAGAAGCGGCCGCCACCCTGGGCCGCCGCTTAGAGACTGAAGCCGATTTTATCGCCGGGCTGAGCCAACTGCGCCACGAACTCAACGCCCAGTTGGTGATCGTCACCCGTGGCCCCCAAGGACTCTCGATCATCGGTGCGGATGTGGGCTACCAGCACCTGCCCGCCGTGCAGGTGAGCGAGGTGTATGACACCATCGGAGCCGGAGACACGTTCATCGCCGTAGCAACGCTGGGCCTTGCAGCGGGGTTAGCCCCACTGGAAGCCGCGCAGATCGCCAACACCGCAGCAGCACTGGTGGTACGCCGCTTGGGGAACGCCGTCGTCAACCCCACCGAGTTGGCTCAGGCATTGTAGGGGCTTTCGGTATTGACGCGAAGACGCAAAGACGCGAAGATACAAAGCATATAAATCTTTGCGTCTTCGCGCCTTTGCGTCAGAAACAATTAACCCCTAAAGCGGTCAAACCCGCTCAACGCCTCCTCCTCGGTCTGGTAAATATCCGCATATTGCGCCAATCCAACCATACGGAAGATCTTCTGAAAGTGCTGTGAGAGGCCGCTCACCGCCAACTTCTGGTTATTACGATTCACCTCGGTGACAATGCCGATCAAGATCGCAATCCCCGCACTATTGATATAATCATTCTGACGGAAATTCAACAATACAAACCGCGCACCCGTGTTCGTCACTTCACGATAGGCATTGTTGATCTTATCCTCAGCGAACGTCGTAACATCACCGACCAAATCGATGATCGCTACCCCGTCCTGATCGCGGGTCGTCACCGTCAGATCGTCTTCCAACATTATGCGCTCCTCCAAGCGTATCACCGCGTCGTCATAGACGACCACATGCAATCTTCAGACAGCGTCAGGCTCGAAAGAGCCTACCGACAACCATGCGCCGCTCCCGAGCGCTGAAAAGCAAACCGAAAACAGTTCCCAGCCTCGTCACGCGGGACAAAACCCGACTCATCAGAGAGTTGGCTGATCAATAAGAGGCCCATCCCGCGTAGGGAACCTGTACCATTGAGTTTATCCGCGATATTAGGAAGGCTAGATGGTGGAACAAAGCGGCGTAATCCCTGATCATACACTTCGATCACGAAGCGCTCTGCATCAACATGACACAAAATGTGTACCCGGAGATCAGGATTGAGCAGGTTTCCATGCTCAATGGCATTAATACATGCCTCACATAATGCGGTCTTCATGTCATCTACACGATCCATGGGCATGCCCAGGCGGCGAGCAAAAGCCGCAATCGCATCACGAGCGATCAACTCATAACCAAGCTGATTGGGCAGAGTCAATTCCATAGACATCGTTGTTGCAGGGGAAGCTGTCATGGTTCGAGATGAATCACCATACGTACCTGATTACCACCACTTGGTGCGGTAGTAAACTCCACCTCATCCATCAACTCACGAATCAGCCAGATCCCCCACCCTCCCTTATCGGATCGCTCCATAACATCAGCAATCTGTGGGCTAGGGGTTGTATGCTCTTGAGGCAAAATCTTCTGGCCCTGATCGGCAACACTAATCACTAGGCCATCATCACGCGCCGTCAGCAGCACCACCACCTTCATCGCCTCATCGTGCTGATTACCATGCTCAATCGCATTGGTCACAGCTTCACTTATCGCCGTCTTGAGGGATTCAATCCGGTCGGGATGAAAGCCCATCCGGCGTGCCAGCGACGATGCCGTATCCATCGCCACTCGCTCATACCCAAGTTTGCTTGGCAGGCGGAGTTCGATGACTTTATCAAGTGGTTGGTATGCCGGGTCGTCGCTTATAGCCATAGCGTGTACGCATTGGTCGCCAGTTTATGCGACGCAATGTAACAAAGAATTAACCATAAATACATAGTGGTAAGAACCTATAATCATCATAACACAAAGATGTCTTTGATTGCAATAGGCACCCGATATCGTCAC
>NZ_GL501404.1:75971-79031 GCF_000152145.1 Oscillochloris trichoides DG-6 | reverse complement strand
GAGGCTGCAACCTTTTCACCCGCGCCACGTATATCATATTGTGGAAGCGCAAGGCGCATGCTAGAATGAACAAGGCGACGTGCTCCACACTACCGTACAGTGTTGTCGGATGCGAGTCAATCGCTCTTTAAGGAGGAAGTGACCATGTCTATCCTGGGCCGGATCAAAGATCTTGTGAGTGCCAATATCAACGCCATGCTGGACGGTGCTGAAGACCCGGAGAAGATGGCCAATGAGTACCTGCGCCAGCTCACCAATGAGCTGTACGAAGTACGCACCAATGTTGCGGCAGCCATGGCCGATGAGACCAAGCTCGAACAGCGCCGTATTGCCAGCCAGCACGAGGTTGATCAGTGGCAGATGAAGGCCGAAGCCGCTCTCCGCGCTGGTGATGAGGAACTGGCCAAGGCGGCCCTCTCGCGCAAGGTGCAATCCCAGAAGTTGGCCGAGCAGTATCTCGCCCAAGAGACGGCCCAAGAGGAGCAGGTAGCAGCACTCCAGGATGCCCTCGTCAATCTTGAGACGCGCATTGCGGAGGTTAAGGCGAAGAAGGAGCTGATCATCGCTAAGAAGAATCGTGCCGCAACCCAGGAAGCCCTCCAGCGCACCGCTGCCAGCATGGGCCGCATCACAGCGATTGATAAGCTCGATCAGCTTGAGGAGAAGGTTGATGATCGTCTCGCTCAGGCCGAGGCGATGGCCAAGCTAGAGCAGGGTTCTCTGGAGGCCAAGTTCCGCGATCTGGAGAAGGGCCAGGAGATCGATTCCGAACTGGCCGAACTCAAGCGCCGCATGGGCATAAGCTAGGCTTAAAAGAATAAAGACCTGTCGGGTGTTCGCACCTGACAGGTCTTTTTCTTTTTAGACCGCCACCTCATAACAGGCTCGGCAACGCGCCTCGTAGAGATCCAGCCCGCCCACAACTATCGTGGGGGCATTGGCTGGGGCGGGATGCCCGTCAATCAGGCGCTGCGAACGGGTAGCATACGCACCACAGCGCACACAAATCGCGTAGAGCTTGTCTACCTGTTCGGCTAACGCCATGAGTTGGGCCATGGCCGGAAATGGCTCAGCCCGGTAGTTCTGGTCAAGTCCGGCAACCAATACCCGCAAGCCACGATCCGCAAGTTCCTGGCAACCTGCTACAATCTCCTCTGGGCGATCTTCGAGGAAGTGCAGTTCGTCAATCGCGATCACCTGCACCCCTTCTGCTCCGGCGATCACCTCTTTGATCGAACTCACCGGCACCGCCTCCAGCCGCGCTCCACTGTGGCTCGCCACTTGGCTGCTGGTGTAGCGCGTGTCGAGACGCGGCGTGAAGATCCGACAATGCTGGCGAGCGATCTGCACCTGGCGCATGCGCCGAATCAGTTCTTCCGTCTTGCCACTGAACATACATCCGCAGATGATTTCGATCCGCCCGCCCGTACTTGGACGTGTCACCGCAACTCCTCATCTCTATTTGTTGAAAGAACGACCATGAAACGACTCACCGAAGACGAACGCCTCTTCCAACACGATCCGCAACGGCAGATGAAGCGCGATTTTACGCACACCGATCCCTGGCGCGTCCTACGGATCATGGGTGAGTTTGTTGAGGGCTTTGATACTCTCGCGGGTATCGGCCCGGCTGTCACCATCTTCGGTTCAGCCCGTGTCCAGGCCGATGAACCCGCTTACTATGCGGCGGTCGAGACGGCCAAACGGCTGGCTGAAGCTGGTTTCGCCATCATTACCGGCGGTGGCCCCGGTATTATGGAGGCCGCCAACCGGGGTGCGCGAGAGGCGAATGGCTTCTCTATCGGCTGTACGATTGAGTTGCCCTTTGAGGCCGGGGCCAATGCGTATGTTGATCTCGAAATCCGCTTCCGCTACTTCTTTGTGCGCAAAACCATGTTTGTGAAGTATGCCTCGGCGTTTGTTATCTTTCCGGGTGGCTTTGGCACCCTCGATGAGCTCTTCGAGGCGCTCACGCTCATCCAGACTAGCCGCATCCACAATTTCCCGGTGATCCTGTATGACTCGGCCTACTGGGGCGGCCTGATCACCTGGATCAAAGAGAAGATGCTCCATGAGGGCAAAGTTGATTCCAGTGATCTGGATCTGATCACCCTCTGCGATGACCCGGCTGAGGTTTGTAGACTGATCACCACCTCGCAAGCTGTGCGCCAGACATTGGCCGAAGAGGAGACCCGCAGCCGCTGGCAGCCGCCGCTGTGATCGGCTACTGGCCCAACCCTTCATTCTTGGCCCGCGATTGCTCGGCCAAACCCTGCTTGTAGGCGATCATCTTAGTTTGAAGTTCGGGGTCGCTGGTGGCCAGGATCTGCACTGCCAACAAGCCAGCATTGCGCCCGCCCCCAATCGCCACCGTGGCGACCGGCACACCAGCCGGCATCTGCACAATCGAGAGCAGCGAGTCCAATCCGTTGAGCGCCTTACTCTGTACTGGAACCCCGATCACGGGCAGGGGCGAGTAGGCCGCCAACATACCGGGCAGGTGCGCCGCCCCGCCTGCCCCGGCGATAATGACCCGAATACCACGGGTGTGGGCGCTCATTCCGTACTCGGCCATGTCCTGGGGGGTGCGGTGCGCTGAGACCACCCGGATCTCATAGGCTACCCCAAACTCCCGACACACATCCGCTGCGCCCTGCATGGTGGGCAGGTCGCTGTCGCTGCCCATAACAATCCCGATCATGCTGCTTCTCCTACCCACTACACATCCACCCGATCAGCCGCTTGCAACGCCACCGCTTCGGCCTCCGCCAGACTCGGCCCTAACACGGTGATATGGCCCATCTTCCGCCCTACCCGCGCCTCGCGCTTGCCATACAGGTGGATGTGGGCACCCGGAATAGCCAGTGCTGCCCGTAGCGCCTCGCGCCCCACCGGGCCGTTGCGCCGCCCTAACAGGTTCACCATCACCGCCGCTGGGGTACGCAGATCGGTCGGGGCGAGTGGCCAGCCCAGCACCGCCCGCAGGTGGTTCTCGAACTGTGAGGCCACACATGCTTCAATCGTGTAGTGGCCAGAGTTGTGCGGGCGCGGGGCCATCTC
>NZ_GL501404.1:49955-75851 GCF_000152145.1 Oscillochloris trichoides DG-6 | reverse complement strand
AGGATGTGCCCATCGGCAAGCGCGAAGAGTTCCACCCCAAAGATGCCTACCCCCTGCACCGCCTCGACCGCCGCCACTGCCAGCACGGTTGCCTCATTGGCCTCGGCAACACTGATCGCCGCCGGGGCACGCACAATATGACAGATATGGTGGTGCTGTACCGTCTCCACCACCGGGTAGGCGCGAGTCTCACCATCACGCCCGCGCACCACCATGACGGCCAGTTCACGCACAAAGGGCACGAAGGCTTCGACAAGCAGGGAGCTACCGCCACGCGTCAGGCGTTCCCAAGCCGGGGCAACATCATCAGGGGTGCGCAGGGTGGCATTACCATAGCCATCGTAACCATTACGGCGCGCCTTGAGCAACAACGGCCAACCCAGATCCTGCGCCGCCGCAAGCACATCCGCCGGGCTGTCAACCTGGCGGAAGGCGGGTACCCGCAGCCCCGCCGCACACAGGCACTCCTTCTGCAAGAGCTTATCCTGCACCAATGCCAGTGTCGCCGCCGAGGGGAAGACCGGCTTGCCTTGGGCTTCGAGGTGCGCCAGCAGCGCAGCATCAACAAACTCATTCTCCAACGTGATCAGATCCGACTGCTGGGCAAAGGTAGCCAGCAGGGCGGGATCTTCCCACGCCCCCACCAATTCGGTATGTGTCAAGCGGCCCGCCGGGCTATCCGCGCTACGCTCGAAGATCACCGTCTCCACGCCGAGCGAGATGGCAGCTTGAGTCAGCATTTGGGCGAGTTGACCGCCCCCAAAAATACCTAGTCGAGTCATAGGTGGCTATGATAGCGGTAGTTGGCAGGCTGCGCAAGCGGGAAGGAGATGGTATAATGCCGCACGTTCAGGTTCAGATACCAGGAGAAACAACCATGGCCACCCCGCGCAGCCAGCGCCGCCGCCAGCCAGTGCGCAGCCAACAGCGCCGCGCCCCCGCCCGGCAAGTCGAGCCACCCGACTATAGCCGCGATTATACCTATGTGAAGAAAGATCTGCTCATGATTGCCCTCTGGGGCGGGTTGCTCTTCGTAGGGATGATCGCCGCTTCCTTTGTCTTCTAACCACCATGATCGAGGAGAGCGACCGCATCCGCAGCAAAGCCGCCCGGCTGCGGCGCATTGAGCATCGGCTCTACAACAGCCCAACTGGTATGCGGGTGATCGATCTGGCGGCGGAGTGTGGCGTGGATCGGCGCACGATCTACCGCGACTTGGCGGCGCTTGATGAGATGGGGGTTCCTGTCTGGGAGTTGGCGGGTCGCTTCGGGATTGACCGCGCCAGCTACCTCTCAACGGTGCGGCTCAATCTGAACGAGGCTATCGCGCTCTACTTCGCGGCGCGCCTACTGACCCACCACAGCGACGAGCATAACCCACATATTGTGGCTGCGCTGGACAAACTGGCGGCTGGGTTACCCGATCAGACCATCTCCAGCGCAATTGCCCAGGCCGCCAACGTGGTACGGGCGCGCCCGCTGCGCTCCGACTACATCCGCATCCTCGAAACGCTTACCCGCGCCTGGGCCGACCGACGCATGGTGCAACTGCGCTACCGCGCCCCCAACCGCGAAACGACCGAGCGCGAAGTGGCCCCCTACTTCATCGAGGTTTCGCGCAGTACACCCGCCGCCTACGTCATCGGCTATGACCGGCTGCGCGGGGCGATTCGCACCTTCAAGATCGAGCGCATTGAACGCGCCATGCTGCTCGATGAATCCTACACGATCCCCCCCGACTTCGATCCTTATACCTTCCTCTCCGACGCCTGGGGGGTGATGGACGAGGTCAAGACCGCGATTCATCTCCGCTTCAACGCCCAAGCCGCACCGCGTGTCCGCGAGAGCCTCTGGCACCACAGCCAAGAGATGGCAGATCGCGCCGATGGTGGCTGCGACCTACGTATGACGATTGGGGGCATCCGCGAGATACTGCCCTGGGTGTTGGGCTGGGGAGCCGATGTCGAGGTTCTGTCCCCAGATGAACTGCGGCAGGAAGTCGCCACCCATGCGCAGCGGATGGCCGCGATCTACACCTAAAAAAAACCGGGGGCGGAGCAGCCACGCTGCTCCGCCCCCGGTTCCCCTCCGAGCTAGAAGCGGCTCCAGAGGTACTGGTTCGTCACTTCGTGGTGGAACTGTACCTCAGCGCGCTTGATCAACGTCCCCAGCTTGCGCGGGCAGCGATCAGCGACGGCTTCCTTGAGGTCGGCGTACTTGGCCTGAACCTCTTCACCCAGAACCTCGGCGATCATCGCGCTAGCGCGGAAGTCGGTAATCGCATCGTAGATGTTGTCGGGCAGCGTCTCCTCGCCCTTGCGGATGCTCGGATCGGTCTCGGCATTGCTCAGACCAGCGCGCAGGATGGCATAGATCGCCATGTGCGGGTGGGCATCAGGAGCAATCGAACGCACCTCAACACGGGCGGTACGAGCATTCCCAATCGGGATACGCACCATCGAGCCACGGTCAATCCCCGAAGCCTTGATCTGGTTGGGAGCCTCGTAGTGCGGGTCGAGCCGCCGATAGGCATTGACGCTGGCATTCAGCAACAGACACAGATCCTTGGCGTGGTAGAGTACGCCATCAACGAACTTCCAGGCGTAATCGGAAAGGCCCTCTTCGCCATTGGCATCGTGGAAGAGGTTAACCCCATCACTCCCGGAGATCGAGATGTTGGTATGCATGCCACTGCCGTTCACACCCGTCACCGGCTTGGGCAGGAACGAAGCCGTCATGTCGAGGCGGCTGGCTACCTGGCGGCAAATGAGCTTGTAGAGCAGGATCTGATCGGACGCAATCAGCGCCTCGGTGTAGCTGTAGTTCATCTCGAACTGCGAAGGAGCTACTTCAGGGTGATCCTTCTCATTCGAGAAGCCCATCGCCCGCTGCGCCTCAGCGGCCATATCAATGAAGGTGCGCAACGGATCACCGGGCAACGAGTGGTAGTAGCCGGAGGTACTCACCATCGTGAACTCGCCCGTCTCGCGGTAGCGCTGCTCGGCATTGCGGCCCAGGAAGATGAAGCCCTCGATCTCATTGGCCAGATTGACCGTCAGGCCCTCTTTTTCGTAGAGTTCATCCAAGAACAGCTTCAGCTTCGAGCGCATATCGCCGGGGTAGGGCGAACCATCGCGCTGGCGAACCTCAGCAAAGACCAGCACCTTACCGGGGCCGAAGACATCGGCGGGCAACCAGTAGAAGGCCGGCCAATCAATGCTCAGACGCAGATCCGACTCGGCCTGGGCCGAGAAACCACGGATCGAAGAACCATCGAAGGTCAGGTTGTCGTAGGAGGACAACAGGAACTTCTTGTCGTAATCGAGCATATGCAGGCGGCCCTCAAGGTCGGTAAAACAGACCGTGACAGCCTTAATGCGCTTCTCACCGGCGAGGTAGGCCATGCGCTCCTCGCGTAGTTGCTCGGCAGGCACGCGGTTGCGGCGCTGCTCTTTGGCCTTAAGATTCAGTTCTTCCAGTTGATCGTAGGGGATCTCTAGAAAATCGCGGAGCGGTGCGGACATAAGTTCATGGCCTCCGTAGCTTAGGCCGCCCACCGTTTACAGGACGGCATGATCATACAGTCGGAATTGTACCACTTTACAGGGGGCTTCTGGTTTGGATGAAATAACCAAGAGTCTTTATGTACTATTTGTACATAAGTTACTCGCGCCCACGCAACAGGGCGATGCCCAACACAAATGAACTCAGAATCACCCCGGCGATGCCCAATGTCAGCAGGATGGTTGGCAACGTGCCTTGCCAGCCACCCACACCCATCGCCACTGCCACCAAGCCCACGCCCAGGATCATGGCGACCAGCACCAGTGCGATGGCCAAACGGTTAGCGGCGCTCAGGATGGCATGGCTAAGGTGGCGCAACTCGAGTTCGCGGGTCTGAATCTTCAGATCACCATCATCCAGACTCTGGAGCAGGTCGCTCAGTTGGTGCGGCAATTCCAGCGCCGTCTCACCAATCAGGCGGCTCTCGCGCAGGGCGCGCTGCCCCAACGCCTGGGGCGAAAAGTGTTCCGCCATCGCCTGACGCGCATACGGACGCGCAATACTAAACACATCCAGATCGGGGTCAAGCTGCGCCCCCATACCCTCCATCATCACCAGCGCCTTGAGCAGCATCGCCAGTGGCCCCGGCACCCAGATCTGGTGGCGGCGTAACAGGGAGAGCAGTTCACTCACCGTCTCCCGCGCCGAAAGTTCGCTCAAGGGGCGATCCACAAACCCCTCAGTAAAGTGGGCCATGTCGCGGCGCAGTGCCGGGGTGATCGCCCGCCGCGAAATCACCTCCAACTGCTCCAAGGCGCGCAATAGCCCGTGGGTGTCGTGCTCTACGAGGGCACCGAGTAACAAGACCAAGCCCTGCGTGGTTGGACGATCCAGACTACCCACTTGGCCAAAATCAACAATTCCCAACCGATTGCCATCCAAGGCGAAGAAGTTGCCCGGATGCGGATCGCTATGGAAAAAACCAAAATTGAAGATCTCCTGCAACACCACCTGCATACTACCCCGCGCCAGTTGCACCGGGTCAATCCCGGCGGCGGTCAGTGCGGGCAGATCATTCACCTTGACACCAAAGAGGCGCTCGCTGGTCAGCACGCGCTCCTCGGTATAGGCCCAGTAGACAGTGGGAATATAGACCTGGGGCACCGCAGCAAAGAGCTGGCGGAAGCGATCCGCATTGCGCCCCTCGCGGCGGTAATCGAGTTCGGCACGCAGGGTGATGCTAAACCCGCGCACCAACTCACTAAAACGGTACTGGCTGCCCAGCGCAAAGCGCTCCTCGGCCAGTGCCGCCAGATCAGCCAGAATGGCCAGATCGGTGATGATGCGCCCGGCAATATCGGGGCGCTGCACCTTCACCACCACCAACTCACCCGTGGGCAGCGTCGCCGCATGCACTTGGCCCAAGGAGGCCGCCGCCAGGGGTTGGAGTTCAAAACTGGCAAACAGCTTGTTGATCGGTTTGCCCAGCGATTCTTCAATCGTGGCCACGGCAATATGGCTGGGGAAGGGCGGTACAGTGTCTTGCAGCTTGCCCAGTTCATGCACGAACTCTGCGGGGAGCAGATCGGGGCGCGTACTGAGTGCCTGCCCCAGCTTGACGAAAGTCGGGCCAAGCGCGATCAGCGCCTCGCGCAGCCGTTCAGCGCTACTCAGTGGGGGCGTAGGCGGCACCCGCATCACCACCCGACGCGGAATCGAGAGCAGCGAGAGCAGACCAAGCTGCTCGACCACATAGCCGAAGCCGTGCCCGACCAACACCTGCGCAATCTCGCGGTAGCGCCCAAGGTAGCGCGCTTGGCGGACAAGTGGCCACATAAGCGTTAAAATATGCAGCCAGAAGGTTTCAGGCTACATACCGACAAGCAAGTGGGGCAGAAAGACAATACACCCGACAATCACTGCCGTTATCGCACAGATCAGGACGGTGCCGGCTGCCACATCCTTGGCGATTTTGGCTAAGGGATGCCGTGCGGTGGTGATCAGATCAACCACCGCCTCGATGGCGGTGTTTAGCCCTTCCGCTGCTAACACCAGTGCAATCACAAGGACGAGCGCCAACCACTCCCAGCGCTCCAGCCCTAGCATACTCCCCAATGTCAGCGCACACGCCCCCACCAATAGGTGAATTTGGGCATTACGCTGCGTCCGAAACATATACCAGAGACCAGCAAACGCATATCCAAAGGAGGCTACCAGTGCCCCCACACGCCGATCAACCGGACGGGCTTGCGGTCTCTCTTGTAGATACTGGCGTCTCATTGTGCTCCTACGAGCAGCAGTGTTGGTATCCCCACAAATTATACACTAGTGATGTAACTATTTTGGTGGTATTTGGCGGCTGCACCCCAGCCCCCCACCGGAGGTGGCACGGCATAAATGGGCTATAATAGCCCCTGCCCAAACGGGCTACTGCTGAACAATTAGTATTGATGAGGATCGCCCCATGCGCATGATCATTGTTCGCCACGGCGAAAGCGAGTGGAACCGCATCCATCGGTATCAGGGTCAATCCGACTCACTGCTCTCTGAATTGGGGTTGCGCCAAGCCGCAGCGCTGGCCGAACGCCTTAAGCATGAGCCGATTAGCCATATCTACACCAGCCGCCTCCAGCGCGCCGCCCGCACCGCCGAGGCGATTGCTGCCCACCATCCCAATGTGCCCTTCGAGCATGCCGAAGAGTTGCTCGAAATCCACCACGGTGAGTGGCAGGGCAAGTTTATTGATGAGATCACCGAGAAGTATGCCGATGGCCTGCGCGAGTGGCGCGAGCATCCCACCCGCTCGCAGATGCCCGGTGGTGAAAGTTTCTCCAATGTGCTCAAGCGTAGCCTCGACTTCAAAGAACGGGTCTATGCCAAGCATAAGGGCGAGACGATCCTGGTCAGCACGCACGATGTTGTGGTCAAGATCCTCGTCGCCGACGCCATCGCCATGCCGATGGATCGCATCAATCGGCTCTGGATCACCAATGCGAGTATCAGCATCATCGAGTATGGCGACGATCTGCCCTTCCTGGCCGCGTTGAGCGAAGCCTGCCACCTAGGGAGCCTCGCTACCACCCGCGAGGGCCAGAAGGCGCTGTAGTGCGTAGGGGCGCCGCAGGCCCCCATGATTTTGCTGGTGTGGTTGGCCGCTTTGCGGCCAACCACACCAGCAAAATCACGATATACCCCCGGTATGTCGGCCAGAACGAACTTCCCGGAAGCACAAAGAGCGCATCTTGAAACACCTTCGCGCATGTATCGGCTACTTGGCCGCCAGCCTGCTCTTCTTCGCCGTTGCCCTACCCTCAATGCCGCACGCCTTTCCCGGCGGCCCGGTGGCGGGTATTGATGGCTGGCAGCATGTCTGGCACCTCTGGTGGACGCAACATGCCCTGGCTACAGGCAGTAGCCCACTCTTTACCGACCTGCTCTACTACCCTAGCGGGGTCAACTTAGCGATCCACCCGGTCAATATCGCCAGTGGCATCATGGTCGCCCCGATCACTGCCCTCGCTGGGCCAGTGCTGGCCTTCAATGTGGCCCTGCTGCTCGCCTTCACCCTATCGGGGTTGGGGGCCTACCTGCTCACGCAACGGGTTGGTGTTCCGCCACTGATCGCTTTTGTTGCGGGGCTACTCTTCACCTTCTCGCCCTACCATACCACCAAAGCCTATGATGGCCAGCTTGAAATGGCCTCGCTCCAGTGGCTCGTGCTCTACGCATGGTTGCTGCTGGTAGCCCTAGAGGAACGCCGTGCTGTATGGGCGGTTCTGGCCGGAATCATGCTGGCACTGGTCGGCTATACCAGCCTCTACTACCTCGTCTATGGCGCGGTGTATAGCCTAGTCGCGGTGCTCCTCTGGCTACCCTGGCGCAGCGGTGGCAAAGCGCTGCTGACGAGTCTGCTGCGCCTCCTCCTCGTCCCGGCCACTGCCGCCCTGACCATGGCCCCACTCCTGCTCGGTCTGGCCAGCACGGTGATCGCGATGGGCCGGGGTGGGGGCGATTCTTCAATGCTGGCCGAACTGATGATCAAGCGCTCGGCCAACCTGCTCGACTTCTGGTTGCCCAGCTACCTGCACCCACTCTGGGGGGCTGCGGTGGCCCAACTCGGCCCCATCCTGCACCCTGGCATCTCGGCATGGAACAATGCGCTCGGTTATACCACGCTGGGCCTCGCAATTGTCGGCTGTGTGCGTGCATGGCCACTAGCCCGCCGCTGGCTCGTGCTGGCCCTGGCTGGGTTGGTGCTGGCCCTCGGCCCACAACTGCTGGTCGGCCCCATCCAGACCGGCATTCCACTACCCTATCGGCTACTCCTGCTTCTCCCTGGCATGGAGATCGCCCAACGCCCCAGCCACTTTGTGGTACTCACCAGCATCGCCCTAGCTCCGCTGGCTGGCTTGGGGCTGCACCATCTGGTACAACGTTATGGTCAACGAGCGATCATGCTCGCGCTAACGGTAGCAGTGATCGAGTTGGCCCCGCCCGTGTGGCCCACCCACACCTTCAGCGTCAATCCCGTCTATGCCGATCTGGCAGGCAAACCAGGAGCGATCCTGGTGCTGCCGATAGATATTGATGTCAGTAGCGATCTCCACGACCAGATCACCCATCAACGGCCACTCGTGGGCGGCTATCTGGCACGCATTCCCTCCTACCCGTTTGCCGAGTTCACCCCCGGCCTACGCCAGTTGCGCCAACTTCAATCCCAACCCGACAATCTGTTAACCCCAACCAGCATACCCGCTGTCCTTGATGCCTTCGAGGTGCGCGATATTATCGTCCACTGGACACGTATCCCCCCTACCCAACGCGCAGACGCCGAGGCAGCACTGGCCCAAGTGCTACCCGGTATGGCACCCACAACCTACCCCGATGGCACGGCGGTTTACCACATACCAGTCGGTTCGCGCCAGCCTTTCGCCTACTTTGGTGATGGCTGGTACCCGCAGGAAGAGGCTAACGGGCTGCGTTGGCGTTGGATGCGCGAAACAGGTGAAATCCTGCTGATGAACCCCAACCCACAGCCGATGGCGATCAGCTTACGCCTCATGGCTGAAAGCCACACCAATGCTCTGGCGGTCAATCTGAGCCTGAATGGTAGCCACATCGGGCAGTGGGATCTTGCGCTTGCGCAAGTACGCTACCCTCATAACCTCCATATCATGCTCGCCCCTGGCCTCAACCGGCTTGATCTGCACGCCCCGACAAGCCCTGATCCCAGTGGGCGTGGGCCGATCAGCATTGTGCTAATGCAGGCAACCGAGTAGCTAACAATTGGTCATCAGGCGGCAGCGATCAAAGAGCAGCGCCCAGACCTTACCCAAGATCTGACCCGGCACCTCCACAAACTGGTAGTAGAGCATGCCATCCCAGATCAGACCGCGCCGGAAGCCATCGGCATTACGCACGAAGGTCCACTGAGCAATCAGGCCCACATTCCAATAGACGAGTAGCACCGCGAGTAGCACGAGCGGCCACGTACCCAAACGCGGCCGCAGATCCTCGATCAGCAGGGCCAGCCCCAGCACAATGATCGGGGTACACTCGATCAAGCGCCGGAAACCAAACGAGCCGCTTAGGTGCCAGGTGGTACCGAAGGCTCCGTTGATGTAGGTTTGGGCCAGAAAGCCGGTGAGCAGCATCCAGGCCAAGCCGCAATCACGGCGGGCCAGCCGTGGCAAACCGAAGAGACCGATCAGCAGCACGGGTGCCCACAGAAAGGCCCCGTGGGCCGGATCGAAGAGCGTGTCGAAGAAGCGTGGACTGAGCCAGTTCAGCTTACCGGCCACGGTAGAAGAGGGGCCAGGGTGGCCATTGAGGATCTGGTAGGCGAGCAACTGCGGCGTCACCGCCAGCACGAGGGTGGCCACAAAGGCAAGGTGTTGCCCCAATTGTCGCCCCACCCGCCGCCACGCCTGGGTACGCACCAGCCCCACATAGCCCGCCAGCGCCTCTAAGGCCGGAATGATCAACAGCAAGCCCAACTGCTCACGCGTCATCACCATCAGGCCAGCCACCAGTCCAAGCCCGATCCAGGTGCGCAGGCTACGTTCTGCCCCTCGCCCAGGCAACCAGATAGTTAAAAAGAGCGCGAAAAGGAAGAACCCATTCGCATGCGACCATGGCATGGCGATGGTGGTATAGAAGAGCAGCGGCGAAGCCAGAAAGACGGTGAGGGTGGCCAGCGTGGCAGCAAAATCACCCACATAGCGCCGGGCGAGGCGGTAGGTCAGTTGCAGACCGAGCATACTATACAGCGCCGTCATCCAGCAAGTAGCCAGAATATAGGGGCGGCTGTAGCCATCGCGGGCGATCTCGGCTCCCAACAGATTCGCCAAAATGACCCAGCCATCGGCAAGGATAAAGCCGGGTGCCCAAAGGATAGCCGAGCCAACCGGGGCCACATTGCGCAACAGCCCCGTGACCGGGTTAGGATTAACCGCATCTTCACGCAGCAGCGCATTGGCGACCGCATGATCATCAACCCGCAGACCGGCCTCGGCAAAGTGGGTATACTCATTACGAAAATCGAGATCGTGGTCAAAATAGACCGAGCGCAGATAGGCGTAATACTGCACCTCATCACTCAGGGCAATCCGAGGCAGTGCTAACGGCAGCAGCGCCAAACAGAGGAAGAAGATCAACCACGGCCCACGATCACCCTGAAGCATAGTAACCCAGAGGCGTTGACGCAGCATCAAAACCTGAGTCATCTCAACAGCATCTCCGGCAATGAGCTTAACGCACAACAATCGGCAAATGTATCTTCGGATAGGTCAACTCGCTCAGATTGACTGTTGCTACCATGATTGCCGCTTCAGGTACTGGATTACCAGCACCATCAAGCATACGCGCAAAGACATAGTAGGTTCCGGTAGATATATCACTGGCCTTCAAGCCACCCAACAAGCTCCAGTTCTGAATCGTGAAGCTATTCGTTGTACCAGGAGCCTCAACCGGGTACCAGACCAGCGCCGTATTGGTGGGGTTATTAGTACGGCTATTGGCCAGCCACACGCCCCAGAAATGGCGACCTGGATAGTCATCAGTGACCAGCACATTCGAGAAGTTGAGTGCCGTCAAGATGGTGGCATTGGGATTTGAGGTTGCCGTGAATGATCCACCACCAAAACTGGGGATATTGGGGTCATAGGTAATCGTCGTATTATACGTCTTCTCATTCCCCACCCCATCAGTAACCTTAATCCAGACCTGATTGCTACCAACTGGAAACGTTCCGGGTACTGGCTGAACATTGCTAAAAAGATTATTCGTGATCGTCATCGGGGTGCCAAAGGAGGTTGAGGTACGCCCAATCGCAACAGTCTTGAGGCCACCACATTCATTCACCCCCTGAATACCGATATAGATCTGTTGTTCACGGGTATAGCCAGGATGCCCATCGCTCGCGCCGCCATCGGTACTGAAGTCACCCAGTTCGTTTGCCAATGGGGTAAAAGTTGTAGGACGATCCATGGAATAAGGATTGATCATCGTGACAAATGCCGTCACACCCGTATCAAAGATGACACTATCCGAGACAACCAAGCCTGTGACTTGGCTGGCATTACGGAGTTGCACATAGAGTGTCGAGGGTTTGAGACACGAAGCAGCATCGAGAACAGCGGTAGGGACATTAATCGTCTTAGTAGTTGCAAAGGACTGCCAGCCACCCGAATCATTCACTGCCTCGGTCGGTGCTGCATTCCAGCGCCAGATCATACTGGCGGGGCTACCCTGCGGATTCTCAAAAGTGACGGAGACAGACGTGGCTCCTTTGATTACCTCAGTTCCACCCGCAATTTTCGGGGTAGCCGTTACCAGTGGCGTACCGCCACGGAAGCGGGCATACTCGATCTTTTGCGGACCTACCGCAAAGTTCTCGGCGACCAAGTGGGCATACGCACCACCCGAACTGACCGCAAGGCGCGAGTTAAAGAGTACCGTTGCACTTGTAGCGGCTGCCGTCACAAATGAGGACTGCCCCGATTGGCGATAGCTATAGTAGCCGCGCAGAGAACCAGAGATCTCCGAAATCCAGCCTAGATGCACCGTGCCACCCGCATCCACCACAACATTCACCGCACCTTTGCCCGAACCAGTGGCAAATTGCGCCGAGGCCCAACTATTGGCAGCTTGGCGTTCAGCGTAGAAGATGCCCGATCCGAGACTACGCCATGCCGCGTAGAATTTACCAGTCGAGTCAACGGCAACACCTGTATCTGCCGCATTGCCTGCGCTGGTCAGGATCTCAGTCGAAAGACCATTTCCAGTCCAGATCGCAACCGCTGCCTGTAGATCTTTGGTCGTAAACCCAATGCCTACATGTCCTCCCGAACCTGCACGGATCGCAGGTGCGGTCGAATAGGTTTTCTGGGTTGTGTTATACACAGGCGACCAACTATTGGTTGTTTGGTTCCAAATTTTAAGGGAGAGGTAGGTGTTTACGCCTTGCCAAATGATAAAGGCTTGATTATTGCCAACAACTGCAACCTGGGGGAAGATCGGAAAATCTGCCGCAGTAACCTCTTGACGTGTACTCCATACTCCGCTAGAGGGATCGCGGCGACTCATAAAGATACGCCGTTCGTTAATACTACTCCACGCCGCAAAGACCACCCCATCACTCCCTGTTGCCACCGCCACACTTGAATAGTCGGTCTTACCAAGCGCAGAACCAATACTAAAACGGGAACCTGCCGAGGTTGCCTGCTCATTCATTGACCAGATCATGGCATCGGTGGTCTCCCCAGAATTATTCGCACTGACCCCACTGCCGATGTAGACAGTCTGATTATGTGCGGCAACACTGGGAAATTTCGTCGAGTTGGAATCACCAATCGTAAACTCTTGCAGGAGTTGTGTACCAGACTGGCCATAAGAAGGATGAATCTGAAGAGCAAGCACTATAAGGGCAAGCAGCGTCAGGGGGAGAAACAATCGTCGCATAGTATTCTCCGAATGAGTTGGACGGGGTGGACCGCTGGACACGCGAGACCGCCAACCAATGCCTAGGGTGTCGTAACGGCAACATCATCAAAGAAGATGCCACCGATAGCATAGGTAAAGAGTCCAGCCCGGCCATTGGGCAGTGGGTTTGTATCCTGTGCCGCTACCAGCACTTGACCATCAAGCTGCACTTGCACGTTGGCCCCCTGCACACTCAGTGCCAAGGTGTGCCAAGTACGCGGGCTAAAACCTGCCGTCTTCGTTTCGGCCAAAGTCGTGGACACCCCATCCACCACCTTCTCTAGCACCACCTTCGGGCTAACCTGATGCTCGGTCGAGAAGAGGCGTACTCGGTAGTAGGATGACTGGGTCGGTTCAGTGCCTTGGTAGCGAGCGATCAAGCCGACTACCCCGTTATACTCGTCATAAAAACTCGTGCGGATCGTGTAGTCCCGCCATGTCTCCGCACCAACAAGTGCAGCCGCTTCATTCGAGGATGGATTACGTGCCGCCCCCGATCCAACTTGCACCAAACGCCCATTGGCCACCTCCCAGGCAGCCGCCAAATCGGCAATCACGTAGGTCTGATCTACAAACTGCCATTCAGCCAACGCACGAGTATCAGCAAAAGCACTCTGGAAGAGCACATTGCTACTCGCTAAACCCGCCGGTGCAGTTGGGTTGGGGCCGACAGTAGGGGTGGGTGGGAAGTCGGGATAGGTCACCAGCGGTGCGGGTGTTTGGGCTGCCCCCTGTGGAGTTTGGGTAAGGACTAGGCCCAAACCGCCTAATACCAATACCCCCACAACAAGGCTCATCATAAGGGGAAATCTAGAAGATCGCTTCATCATCTATATCCTGACATTACAAGTCACATATCAAAGAGGTTCTTCACATTTTACTACGCTTTGGGTACCAGCGTGAGATAGAAATAAAGAACTCGCTGGACTTTGCCCAAGCAAGAGCGTGTTGGGGTGGTGGTTGGCGGGTGTGCCGCCAACCACCACCCCAACACGCACGATTTTCGCGGAGCCTGCGGCCCCCGCAAAAATCCGCCAAAAGGTGAGCATCACACCGTATCTTAGCGCATAACAGCAGGCAAGTTGACCTTGACAGGATTGAAGTTACTTGTCACGTCTATGCGCAGGGGAGTTGCCGTTGTTGCATTTCCCGCCCCATCCAGGAAGCGCACATAGATATAGGTTGTACGTTCACCGGGAGTAGGCAATGGCTCAGTTAAGCCCGCCGTCAGACTCCAGTTGCGTACCCGCACGGTGGTCGAATTGACATCCTCAACCGGTGCAGAAATCCAATTGAGAGTTGATGGATCGCCGACAATCGAGGTACTATTCGCTAACCACACCCCCCAGAACTCGCGAGTTCCATTCTGATAGAGATTGTCGCTCACCACGACATTCGGGAAGGTCAGATCCTGAAGGATGTCTGCTTGTGGATTGGGAGTAGCAGTCGGTGTACCAACACTGCTAAAGACTGGTGCTTGATCATCAAACACTATCGGAATGGTCGTCTCTTGCGTATTCCCCGCCCCATCCTGAATGGTGATCGTCACTGGCCATTCGCCGGTTACTAAGTTCATGAGATCGGGTAGCGGAACAAAGCCCTGATAGCGATCATTCACGAGCTTGTAGGTCTCACCACTACTGCCATTATGCGAAAGGGTAACACTGCTAACCCCACTACAATCACCGGCATTATAGGCATCCAAGTAGACAACCGCAATGCGCGTATGGAGTGGATCACCGGCACCGACCGCGCCCTTACTCAGCGCCAACTCTGCGGCGAGGCTATCAGTATTGCTGAGTGAGGCGAGCGCAACATAGGGATTGGAGACCCTTGCACGTGCTTGGACATCCGAGTCAATCACTACCGAGTCGGTCTTAGCCGGTACTTCAACCAAGCCCGTTGTCACATCCTTGATCTGGGTGTAGAGGGTAGCGCTGCTACACGAAGTAACATTTGGCACACTCACACTAATCGTAGGATTGGCGAGACTCAGAGCTTGCCAAGGATTGGCATCGGTAGGTGCCGAACCCCAATTCCAACGCACTTGGTAGGTATTGCTCTGCACAACGCGCAGATCGGTAAACGAGACGCTGATGCTTGTTTTGCCCTGTACCCCCACCGAATTGGCCCCACCCGCAATCACCGGGGTAGCCGAAATGCCTGTTCCGGGCGCACCAGCAAAGCGGGTATAAAGAACCTTCTGTGGGTAATTACTGTGGTTCTCTGCAACGAGGTGTGCATAGCGCCCGCCCGAACTGATCGCCATACGTGAATTGAAGAGCGGTGCAGTACTGGTGCTTGCAGCGGTCATAAAGTTGGATTGACCAGGTAGACGGTAGGTGTAGTAACCGCGTAATGATCCTGATACGAGGGCTGTCCAGCCCAGATGTAGTGTGCCACCACCATCTACAATCACATTGACGGTACCACCCTTCACATCCCCAGAAACAAGCTGGCGAGTTGACCAATTAACTCCATTGCTGCTCTCTCCAAGGAAGACGCCCGAATAGGCTCCACTGGAATCCAAACCACGCCATGCGGCATAGTACTTCCCGTTTGCGTCAATCGAGATCGAACTGTCAGCCCCCCGCGCACTGCCCGTGAGGTTCGTATTCGAGAGACTTGTGCCGTTGAAAATGGCTATTGCTGTAGCAAGATCCTGGGTGGAGTAGCTGATCGCCACATGCCCACTCGGCCCTGTCGCTACCGAGGCGGCCACGGAGTAGGTATTATACTGAGTCAGGTATGGCCCTGACCAGTTACCATTCTTACGCACCATAAGCGAGAGCGGATGGCTGGACTGGTTCCATATCACATAGATATCCGAGCCATAGACCGCAATTTGGGGAAAGAACATGAAGCGCCCAGAAGCAATCGTCTGCCGTCCTTCCCATACAGTTCCACCACTCGGCAAACGACTAAAGTAGATGCGATTCTCCTTACTACTACTCCACACTGCATAGATGTCTCCGTTGCTGCTGGCAGCCATAGCAACCGAGGAGTAGTCCGCATAGCCATCCATCGCCCCAATCTGGGCTTCCCAAGAAACACTGCTTGCCTGATCTCCCAACGACCACGACCAGGCTCGCGTAAGATCCTTCACTCCAGCCCCAGCCGAGTTGATGCCAGCACCAATATAGACCTTGTCGTTATAGGCGGTAATGCCGGGAAACTTATGATTATTGGAGTTAGATATCGTAAATTCAACTTGGCGTTGCGGGTTGGACTGCCCACTCACCGGGCTAATCTGGGCCGACAGGCCAATCAAGGCCAGCAGACTCAAGACGAGTAGATATCGTCGCATTGCAGCATTCTCCTAGTATTACGGGGCAGTTACACGTACATCATCAAAGAAGATGCCGCCAATAGCATAGGTAAAGAGTCCAGCCCGACCATTGGGCAGCGGGTTCGTATCTTGTGCTGTTACCAGCATTTGATCATCAAGCTGCACCTGCACGTTGGCCCCCTGCACACTCAGCGCCAGGGTGTGCCAAGCGCGCGGGCTGAAACTCGTCGTCTTGGACTCGGCCATGGTCGTGGCAACTCCGTCCACCACCTTCTCCAGTACCACCTTCGGGCTGACCTGATGCTCGGTCGAGTAGAGACGCACCCGATAGTAGGAGGACTGGGTCGGTTCGGTGCCTTGGTAGCGAGCGATCAAGCCCACCACCCCGTTATACTCATCGTAGAAACTGGTACGGATCGTATAGTCTTGCCACGCCGCATCACCAACCAATGCTGCCGCTTCATTTGAGGATGGGTTACGCGCCGCCCCTGATCCAACTTGCACCAAACGTCCGTTGTTCACCTCCCAGGCCGCCGCCAGATCGGGAAGCACGTAGGTCTGATCCACAAACTGCCACGCAGCCAACGCACTGGCATCAGCAAAATCGCTCTGGAAGAGCAGATTGTTACTCGCCAAGCCAGCGGGAGCGGTCGGGTTGGGGCCAACCGTGGGGGTTGGCGGAAAGTCTGGGTAGGTTACTAATGGTGCAGGGGTCTGAGCAGCCCCCTGTGGGGCTTGGGTCAATACGAGGCCCAACCCACCCAACACCAGCAACCCTACTATCACGCTCATGATCAAAGATGATCGTTGCATTGTCATTGCTCCTTAGAGTACGGTCTGGTAGAGTCGTAAGAGATCATCGGCGATCTGGGCCGAACTAAAAGCTGGTGCCATTGCAGCGGCACGTTGACTATAGCCCATCCAGACCTCCCGATGTGTAAGCAGGGTGGCAAGGGCATCAGCGATGGCTGGGCCAGAACATGGCTCAACCAACATCCCGGCCTGCTGCTCGGCAACATAGGCACTCGCCCCTGTCGTGCGTGTGACCACCGGGGGAGTACCAACAGCAGCGGCCTCAATCACCACCCGACTAAAGGACTCGGCCACTGAAGGAACCACCGCCACATCGGCTCCTGCGAGGTAGGCCATTGCCTCACGATGCGGAATACCACCTACAAGATGGAGATCATCCACCACCCCCAACTCAACAGCACGGCCCCGCAAGTAAGCGGCATAATCACCAAAACGGGGCGTCGTGCGATTAGGCCCAACAATCAAGACCTGTGGGTGTATACCTCTGCGTCGCACATAAGGCAGCGCATCAACCAGGTAGGCGATCCCTTTGAAAGGATGCAGACGATTGAGGCTGACGACAATCGGGCGCTGCGGATCGAGGTTGTGGCGTTCGATCAGCATCGCGCGGCTACTTTGGCGTAAAGCAGCCAGATCATGCCCTTTAGGTGGGAAGCTATCGGCAGTGATGTTGTAGGGGATGGCAACCACCTTCTCAGGCGCAGCCCCACGTGTAATCGCCAAATCACGGATCTGGGGCGAGTCGGCACGGAGCGTCACCGCACGCCGGAAGATCAGCGGCAGCACAGCCCGTACACTTGCAAAGCGCGCATAACCATAGTCATAGGCTGGTTCAGCCATAATGTCGGCCCCTGGAAGGGTGACAGCTAACGGTGGTGAGGCACGGCGCGGAGTGAGAGCAGCCACCAAGCCTAACGGAAATGCCGTCTCGATATGCACGAGATCGTAACGGGCAGATCGAATGAAACGCCGATAATAGCTGATCGCCCCGGCCAAATAGGGGTAGGGCCAGATCGCCGCCAGGGCACGGTTACTAAGTTTGGTCGGGAGATTCGCACTAACGGGTAAGCGGTAGATGGTAATCCCATCTTCAACGTTGGTGGTTAGGCGATCAATGCCCGATGCAAGAGAGATCACATCAGTCGTTACTCCAGCAGCACGCCAGGCAGCAATGACCTCGGTATGGATGCGATTCCCCATGGCGGCGCTATCGTAGCGCGGAATAAAGTAGAGTAGTCGCATAGTTGCAATAGCGCCGCAGGCATGGCGGCGATGGTATCCCCAACTCAGTTGGTACAGGGATTGTACTCTATATAACGAATGGCGATAACAGAAAGTTCCGTGAGAATCTTCTCATCAAACGATTTCAGGGTTGACGTTGCCATATCTGCATCTCACGACCCGAACGGGTCGTGATCGTGATCAGGTGATAGTGATCACGCAACCCGGCTGGCCCACCAAAATAGCCTTCCCAGATCTGGGGGATGTAGGTTGGACGCCGTTCCTGTAAGACATAGGCGGGATCATGTTTTTCGTGGCCGGCCACCCCCTCACCCATTGTAGGTACCGAGATGCGGGCAATATGCTTCTCGGTCAGCCCAAAGAGATCAATCACCGAACGCTGGCTATAGTAGGCAATCGCTCCGGCCCCCTGCGCGGCGATGGTTGCCGATGGTTCACTGTAATCGGCCATCCACCAGCCAATTTCGCGCCAGATCCAGAGGCTCTGATCCACTCCGCTGATGGTCTCGTCTATCGGGGTGGTGCGCAGCAATGCCAGTGTCCCACCTAATCCGAGGGCGAGGGCCACAAGAAGTGCATAGATCCGCTTTGGCTGGGGTGGTGTCAGGCTGGCAATCCCATCAACCAAGAGCAGCGCCAACCAGGGTAGCACCGGCACAAAGAAGCGTTCACCCCGGAAGTGATCGCCCCCCACGGCAATAATGTAGGCGCTATAGGTGAGTGCGAGGAGCAACAGGTAGCTGCGCCACGAGTGGAGCGCAGTGCGCCAATTCTTCCACCATGGCCAGAAGATGAGTAGCAATAGCGGGCCACCGAGCGTCGCGGCAAAGCTCGCCGCATACCCCAAGCCACGCAGGATCTGCCGCCATCCACCACCAGTTTTGGCATAGAAGGTGTTGGGGAGCAGATCACCATAGTAGCTCCAACGCCACAGGAAGTAGGGCAGGAAGATGAGGAGGAAGGTGCCCAAAAGGGTTCCCAAGGCCACCAAGCGGGTACGCAGTGTGGTTGGGATTGGCCCCAAGATAAGAAGGTGGGCTGCGGTCAGCCCACACACCAACACCCCTTCCGGGCGGGTCATGGCGGCCATGGCGAGCAGTAAGCCGGTCGCGATCAGCCACCAACGGTGGGTCTGGCTGAACAGGTATGCCCCGGTTGCGGCAAGCACGAGCAGGGTAAAGAAGCCCGTCTCTAAGCCCGCCCCACGGGCAGTATAGAGGAGCAGGCTTTGGCTGGTGGCCACGAGCAGCGTTGCGGCTACCCCCCAGTACGGCCCGTAGAGCCGGGTGGCAAGTGCGTAACTGAGCAGCATGATCGCCAAGCCCAGCCCGATCCCACTCAGGTAGCTCCAGAGCACCAGATCGCCGCCGATGGCCAGCACACCTGCGGCCAGGATCGTCCACAAAAAGTTGGTGTAGCCTTCGACCCGTTCACCAATGTTATAGACCAAGCCGTGGCCCGCAACCAGATTCTGGGCGTAGCGAAAGGAGATGAAGGCATCGTCGGAGAGCCACGCAGGCCAGAGTAGGCCACTAAATGTGACGATCAGCGCCAACCCGATCAGGCCCAGACGGGCCAGTGCAGGGCGCACGAGGTGGACGACGAAGATCGCCACGAGCAGAAACGAGCCGCTCAGGAGGGCGAAGGGTATGGCGGGAGGGCGATGCCCACTCGCCACCAGGCCCAAGCCGATGCCAGCCAGGGCGAGAGTAGCCATCATGGGGCCTAGTGGGGTTGCCTGCATTGCGAGCAGGCCAGCCAAGATACTCAGGCCCAACGCCGCGATGATCAGGGTTGGCCAATCAATACTGGGCAGGGGGCGCAAGTTGGCAGCCGTGATGATCACACCCAATGCGCGGGGATTACCAGCCGCCACAAACGTGGAAGTGCGCAGATTCAGGCGCAATTCGCCATCTGGTGCGGGCTGTGCGAGCAGGGAGTAGGTACGGAAGCGCGTATCGGGGAGGCTGGTGGCAAGTACCTGACCGTCCGAGATAAGATCGAGTGGCTGCGGCTCCGCCGGATGTTCGGCCCGCAGCCGCAGCGTAACGAGGTAGGCCGGGGCGAGGTTCGCCGCGCCGCGCAGTTGAATCACCGCCGAGCCACTCGTCCAACGGTAGGGTTCGCCTGCGGGTGTCGCTTCGAACGGATAGAAGCCAGCACTGAAGGCCGGGCCAGCCAAACGTAGGGTATGCAGGCCAAGATCAATACTGGCTACTTGTAGCCGTGCCCAGCCAATAAGGCCAAGCATGAGCACGAGCGTTGACAGAACGAGCAACCCATGGGGAAAAAGACGGCTACGCGAGTGAACCTTGGTTGTCATAGGTTCACCAACCAATCGCTGCTGCCACCACCCGAGTCGTCCCATTGTCACGGCTTACGCAGGGTAAACATCACATAGAGCGGATCGCTGCGGTCGTAGCGCTCCTCTAAGGGATGCACAATCAGGGCTAAGAAGAGATCCTTAAGCACAAAGCGCCGCCAGTACTTGGTCAGTTTGGTCTCGTGGTAGCGCCCATTGAGCCACGAACGCCCAAAGCCGCGCCACTCAACCACACGGGCATTGGCGGGGCGGACATAGACGCGCTCGATGTCAGAGTCGGTGTAGAAGCGGAAGAATGAACCGACCTTACCCTCCTGCACGAAGGCGTTGGGTTGCACACGGATAAACTTGCGAATACCCTTAAAGAAGTCGGTGCGCTCAGTGCTGGTGTAGGGAATGGTGATCGCGGCCACCCCACCACTCGCCAAGACACGTCCGATCTCGGCACCGACCGCTTCATCATCGGGGATGTGTTCCAGCGAGGAGATCGCCGCGAGGCGCTCGACACTCGCACTGCGGATGGGCATAGCTGTACCGCTCGCCACCAGTGGGAAGAAGCGCCCATCGCCAGGGCGGGCGGTGGCACGCCGCTTGGCCAACTGCCAGCGTACCCGATCCGCATCAAGTTCGAGGACGATCACATCTACGCCCTCTTTGGCCAGCATGTGGGGGTAGGATGAAGTACCCGAACCAATATCTAGTACCAGATCTCCCCGGCGCAAGCCCAGCGCCTTGGCCGACCAGGGGTATTCAATCAGACGCCACAGGCTAAAGTCATTCACCGTCTCACGGAGAATGCGCCAGCCATTCAGCGCTATTTCGTAGGCGATACAGCGCAGGCCACTGAGCTTGACTGGCTCACCAGCGGGCTGTGTCGCCGCAGTTGGTTCAATTGTTGCAGTTGCCATCTGAGATCTCTATATCCTTCATGTAGGAGACAAAGCACCTAAGTATAGCACATCATGGTGTATACTTTCTGTGCCTCATGGCGGGGGTTCGGGGGAGGCTGCGCCTCCCCCGAAGATATTTTTTTGTAGTGTTTTGGCGGCTTCGCCACCAAAACACTACAAAAATGCGGGTTTGGGGCGCAGCCCCAAGGACTTTGCCCATGCACTGACGGTGTAGCTCAACCCAACGGAGTGCCCCCCTATGCCCAAACGCATTCTTATCCTCTCGGCCAGTGTTGGATCAGGCCATAAATCGGCGGCAGCGGCAATTGAGCAGGTCTGCCGGAGCCAACCTGGGGTTGAGGTTCGCAACCAGGATGCGCTCAAACTGACGAGTACGATCTTCCAGGTGACGGCCTCGGATGTCTACTTTGCGTTGGTGAAAGAGAACCCCTGGCTGGTGGGATGGTGGTACGATCAAAACGACGAGCCGTTCCGCAACGAGGTTGGCGCACTGCAACTCTGGAACGCGCTCAACTCGCAGCCACTGGCCAAGTTTGTCCTCGACTACAACCCGGATATTACCGTCTGTACCCACTTTATGCCCGCTGGGGTGGTGGCACAACTCATTAGCCAGGGCAAGTTGAATACGAGCCTCTCGATTGTCACCACCGATTATGATTTCCAGGGCATGTGGCTCAGTCGCGTCTTTAACCGCTATTTTGTCGCTATTCCTGAAACCAAAGTACATCTGAACGAGTTGGGGGTAGATGCAACGCGGATCACCGTCTCTGGCATCCCAGTCAATCCAATCCTTGGACAACCGATAGACCGCGAGGCGGTGCTAAGGAAGTTTGATCTGCGCAGCAACCGCCCGATCCTGCTCGTTTCAGCCGGGGCACTTGGGGGAGGGCCAGTACGTGACATTGTGGGCCAGATCTTGCGCATGGAGACCCCAGTGCAAACCGTGGTGGTGTGCGGGCATAACAAACTGCTGCGCGATCAGATCGCGGCACAGATCAGTGGGGCCAAGGAGCATTTCCGGGTACTCGGTTTTACCCACGAGATGTCCGATCTGATGCGGGTGGCCGCGCTCTTCATCGGCAAGCCGGGCGGCCTGAGTGCCTCGGAGTGTATGGCAGCGGGGCTACCCATGGTGATCGTAGACCCCATCCCTGGGCAAGAGGAGCGCAACAGCGATCACCTGCTGGAAGCTGGGGCAGCGGTGCGTTGCCGTTCACTCATGACGATGGCCTATAAGATCGATCAGATCTTTGCCCAGCCGGGGCGTATCGAACGTATGCGCGAGAATGCCCTAGCACTCGGTCGCCCCGACGCCGCCCATACCGTAGTGGCGCAACTGCTCGAAGAGACCCAAGACTCCCACCAGTTTAGCGAAGCCGATCTGCGCCGCATCATCGCTGCTGCCAGTGGCGATGCCGAACTCCCTTCGCCCGATACCCCCAGCAGTGATGCGCGGGTCTCACTCTACCACAACGATACCGGCGTCTATATCGGGGCTATTAGCCCCAACCAACTCCAGTTCCTGATCGATCAACTTGAGGAAGAGAGCGATGAGGATGAGACCTACTTTATTGATCGTGCAACCCTTAACTGGTTAGCTGATCAAGGAGCAGATCGCAATTTATTACGCCTCCTGACCCAAGCAATTGCCGAACGCGGGCAGTCGGAGATCCGTTGGGTGAAGGCGTAGGGTTGCCCTATCCTCTTGGGGTCGGGTATAATGCGCCTCAGTGGGCAGTTTCTGCCATTTTATAGTTGTTTACGGAGAACTACGCAGCCATGTTCAATTGGCTCAAGAAGATAGTTGGTGATGGCAATGATCGGGTGGTACGCCAGATCCAACCCCTGGTTGATGAGATCAATCGCCTGGAAGAGAGTTATAAGCAACTCAGCAATGAGGCGCTCCAGGCCAAGACGGCTGAGTTCCGCGCCCGTTTGGCGCAGGGTACCGAGCTTGATGATCTGCTCCCCGAAGCCTTCGCCACTGTGCGCGAGGCGTCGCGGCGCACGCTCGGTATGCGCCACTTTGATGTGCAGTTGATCGGTGGGATCGTGCTGCATCAGGGCAAGATCGCCGAGATGAAGACCGGCGAAGGGAAGACGCTGGTTGCGACTCTGCCGCTCTACCTCAATGCTCTGACGGGCAAGGGCGTGCATCTGGTGACGGTCAACGATTACCTAGCCAAGGTCGGTGCCGGCTGGATGGCTCCGATCTACCACTTCCTGGGCATGAGTGTGGGCTTTATTGCCCACGATACCAGTGCGCTCTACAATCCTGACTATATTGATCCACGCGCCAATCCAGAGGATCAGCGCCTGGTGCATTGGGAAAAATGCCAGCGCCGCGAAGCCTACGCCGCTGATATTACCTACGGTACCAATAATGAGTTCGGCTTCGACTACCTGCGCGACAATATGGCCTACGAGATAGCCCAGATGTCGCAGCGCGAGCTTCATTATGCGATTGTGGACGAGGTAGATAACATCCTGATTGACGAGGCACGTACTCCGCTCATCATCTCTGGCCCGGCGCAGAAGAGTAGCGATCTCTATCGCCAGATGGCGGTACTGGTGCGCAATCTCAAGCGCAGTACGGTGACGGCCAAGCAGGTGAAGGAGGAAGGGCTGCTACCCGATGGCGACTTTATGATCGAGGAGCGCAGCAAGAGTATTACCCTCACCGAACAGGGTATCGAGAAGCTGGAGCGTCTGCTGCGCATCCCCGATAACGAGAGCCTCTACGATCCCAACCATTATGAGAAGACCCATTATGTCGAAAATGCGCTGAAGGCGCAGTTCATCTTCCACCGCGACAAGGACTACATGATCACCAACGAGGGCGAAGTGGTGATCATTGACGAGTTCACCGGGCGCGCTATGCCGGGGCGGCGCTGGAGCGATGGGCTGCACCAGGCGGTTGAGGCCAAAGAGGGGGTCGAGGTCAAGAACGAGAATGTCACGCTGGCCACGATCACCTTCCAGAACTACTTCCGTATGTACACCAAGCTGGCCGGTATGACCGGTACGGCCTACACGGAGCGTGAAGAGTTCGGCAAGATCTACAACCTGGATGTGGTGATCATCCCCACCAATAAGCCGATGCAGCGCAAAGATCTGGCCGATCAGGTCTACCGCAGCGAGCAGGCCAAGTTTGAGGCGGTGGTGCGCGAGGTGCAGGAATTGATCGAGCTGGGGCGACCAGTATTGATCGGTACCACCTCGGTTGAGACCTCGGAGCGGGTGAGTGCGCTGCTCAAGCAGGCGGGTGTTGAGCATAACGTGCTGAATGCCAAGCAGCACGAACGTGAAGCCGGAATTGTGGCCCAGGCCGGGCGACTGAGCAAAGTCACCGTCGCCACCAACATGGCCGGTCGCGGTACCGACATCCTGCTGGGTGGCAATCCTGATGGCTTGGTAGATGATCTGCTGGCGAACCAGGGCATCGCCTTTGATGCCGCGACCCCAGAGCAGTTGCAATCTGCCCGCGAGGAAGCACTGCGCCTCACAGCTGAAGAGGGAAAAAAGGTACGCGAACTAGGCGGCTTGCACATCATCGGCACCGAACGCCACGAGGCACGCCGCATTGACAACCAGTTGCGGGGCCGCGCTGGCCGCCAGGGCGACCCCGGTTCGTCGCGCTTCTTCCTCTCGCTAGAGGATGATCTGATGCGTCGCTTCGGCCCGGTGGATACCATCCGCAAAATTATGGGCCGCTTCGTTGATGATGATCTGCCACTGGAAGCGGGCATGCTGGATCGCACCATTGAGGGTGCCCAGACCCGTGTCGAGGGCTTCAACTTCGACATCCGCAAGCACACGGTCGAATTTGACGATGTGATGAACAAACAGCGCCAGATCATCTATACCGACCGGCGCGCCATCCTGGATGGCGGCAATATGCGCGAGCGGGTGCTGGAGATGATCGGCGAGGAGATCGCCGCGCTGGTGGATGAGCACTTGCCCGCCGAAGCGGAGCGTGACGAGTGGGATCTGGAGACGCTGCTGCGCCAGTACCGGCTGATCAATCCGCTCTTGCCCACCAGTACTACCCCGGCGAGCTTCGCGGATAAGATCCGTGACGAGATCGAGAGTTGGCTGGTTGAGCAGATGGAGTTGGCCTACGCCGAACGCGAACGGGTAATTAGCCCCGATCTGATGCGCGATGTCGAGCGCCGCCTCATGCTGGCCGCGATTGACCGCCAGTGGATCGAGTACCTGACCGCGATGGACGCGTTGCGCCAGTCTATCAATCTACAAGCCTACGCGCAGAAGAACCCGCTCAACGAGTTCAAGCGCGAGTCGTTTACGATGTTTGATGAGTTGAAGCATCACATCACCCACGACATTGTCTACAACGTGATGCACACCTCCTTTGAGTACGAGAAGTACCTACGCCAACTTGAGGCCGAGCAACAGCAGCGTCTAGCCACGGCCCAGCGAGCGGGAGGCAGCAGTGAAGAACAAGCCGCGCAGACAGAGCAGAGCAAGGCACCGCGCAAGCAGGTGCGCATGCCAGAGCGCAATGATCTCTGCCCATGTGGCAGTGGCAAGAAGTTCAAACACTGCCATATTGATCGCCCAGAGGAGATCATGCATCTGCTCCAGGCCCAAGCGGTACCGCAGCAGAAAGCGGCACAAGCACCTGCGCCACGTCCCGTACAGCGGCGTGAGAACCCGGCCATTGCGGCTGAGGCGGCCAAAATCCATCAGGCCCAGCAACAGGCCCAGCAACAGGTTAAACCGGCTGAGGCACCCACCACGCCACGTGGGCAGGGGGGGAGCAGGCGTGCCGCGTGGGAAGAAGAAGTAGGGAATCCACCTTCGGTGGGGGT
>NZ_GL501404.1:31863-49784 GCF_000152145.1 Oscillochloris trichoides DG-6 | reverse complement strand
CCCCCGAAGGAACTTTTTTTCGCGTAGGTTGGCGGCTTCGCCGCCCAACCTACGCCGAAAAAAGCGGGTTTGGGGCACAGCCCCAAACATCGTTTTTAGGGCGATAGCCCTAACGTTCATGTCTATGGGCGAAGCCGCCAACATAGACCAAAAACTGGGGCTTGGGGCTATGCAAAACCTCTCCTTCCACCCCCAACGCTACCGTTGGGGCTTGGTACTGATTGTCCTCGTGGCGATCATCCTGCGCGTGGGCCTCTGGTGGTGGGGCAACGCCAGCGGGGTGGTGCCGCCCGGCGACCCAGAGGAGTACTACCGCGCTGCGGTACATATCCTTCAGGGTGGCTACCACGATGATGGCAAGTGGCTGCGGCCCCCCGGCTACCCGGTGTTGCTGGCGCTGATCATGCCGTTGGCGGGAATGAACATGGCGCTGGCAACGCTCATCCAGGCCATCCTGATGGGCGTGGGGGCGCTGGTCTTTAGCGGCTTTGCGCGCCAAGTCTTTGGCCGCCACGATGTCGCGCTGGTAGCGGGCATGATCGGGGCCATCTTCATTCCCCTAGCCGCATTTGCAAGTGCAATCTATGCCGAGGCGCTCTTTGTCACCCTGATGATCCTGGGGCTAACCATGCTGGATCGGGCGGGTGAGACGGGCCGTTGGCGCACGGCCTTTTTCACTGGTATCGTGTTGGCAGCGGCCACCCTGACCCGTGCGGTCGGACTCTTCTTCATTCCCCTGGCCGCACTCTTCCTCGTGCTGCAAGCCGGTGAGCGCCGCTGGCGACTCGATCTGAATCGTTGGCGTTTGGCGCTGGCCCTAGCCCTAGGAGCCACCTTACTGATCGGCCCGTGGGCCATGCGCAACTACCTCGTGCATGACCACCTGATCCTAGTGGACACGAATGGCGGCATCAGTGTCTGGTTTGGGCAAGTGCGCAGCGCAGAGGAGAAGGCTGCTCGTGACGCTGAACTCTTCGCCATCCCCAACTTGGCCGAGCGCCAAGCACTGGCCAACCGTTGGACGCTGGAGCGGGTAAAGGAAGATCCGGCTGCGTTTGTGGTGCGTATGCGCTACAAAATCGCCTCGCTGCTGATGCTGCAAACCCGCAACTACGCCGCAGGCGATCTGATCGCCATCGCCTCGGATGGGCGGCCAGTGGTACAGAACGCGGGCGAACTCTCGCTGCCGCTCACCCTCCTGGCCGATATCGAGTACATCCTGATCATGCTGGCGGGGATGGTGGGGATTGCCTTCGCCCCCACCTACCGCCGCGCCCTCCCGGCGCTGCTGTGGGCCGCCATCACGGTGGGGTTAGTGGCGATCAGTATCGGGCACCCCCGGCTACGCCTGCCCCTGGTGGCGGTCTCTATTCCCTTTGCCGCCTACGCCCTGGTACAACTCGCGCACACCTGGCGCAGTTTGAAGGATCGCATACGTGATCCGCGTCTCTACGCGGCGCTGCTCGGTATGCTGCTCTTCCTCGGCCTGATCGCCAGTACGCGCTACATCACCTGGCTCAAGGCAGAACGCTACGCGCTGCAAGCGCATGGCGAGGCCAGCGCAGCCATGCTGATCGCCGCGCAACAGGCCGATCCGAGCAACCCGTTGCGCAGCATCGCCCGCGCCGACTTCGCACTGGCCCAGGGCCAAGCGGAGGTGGCCGATCAACACTACCAAGCGGCGCTCGATCTTGAAGGGCGCAGCCAATACGCCCGCACCATGCGCATCATCCTGGCTGCCGAGCGTGGCGACACCCAGACGGCACAGGCAGAGTTGGCGGAGATTAACGGGTATTGGCGAGCAGGCAACGACCTCTACCGCTGGGCATGGGATACCGTGGAGCGCGAGCCACCCCAACGTGTCATTCCGGGCGACCCGATGATGCTGGGGTATTATCGGGGCTTCGCCCCGGCGACATTCGATCTGCCCGAAGGCGCGTGGACCCTCGGCGTAGCTGAGGTGCGGCTGCGCAGCACCTGTGGGGATGCCGTGGCCCAGCTACGTGGAGTTGCGGGGCAGGTGGCGGAGCTACACGTAGAGGGCAGCCCGCAACCACCCACCCGCATCGTTCTGGACGGCAACCAACAGGAGGTTCGGGTCAGCCTCGCCGATCTGCCCGGTTGTGAGCAGGGCGAAGCGGTGACAATGCAGATCAGCAGCCCGACCCATCTGCTCGATCTGGCGCGTGCGCCATGGTATGTGGGTGTGGCGGTTATGCAGGTGGAAACAAGGTAGCGCTACTCCTCCACCTTCTTCACCGCGTGGCCCCCAAACTGGTTGCGCAACGCCGCCAACACCTTGGCCGAAAAGCTATCATCCTGACGTGAGCGGAAACGAGTCTGGAGTGAGAGCGTAATCACCGGGGCCGGGACATCAAGATCGAGCGCCTCCTGCACCGTCCAGCGCCCCTCGCCACTATCCTGCACATAGCCCCGGATCTGATCGAGGTGCGCATCATCGCTAAAGGCACGCTCGGCAAGTTCGAGCAGCCAGGAGCGCACCACACTGCCCTGATTCCAGAGGTGGCTAATTTTTTGCAGATCGAGATCATAGCGTGAACGCTCCATAATCTCGAAGCCCTCGGCGTAGGCTTGCATCATGCCATACTCGATGCCATTATGGATCATCTTGACGAAGTGACCCGCACCTGCTGGGCCGCAGTGCAAGTAGCCATCGGGAGGCGCGAGCGTCTTGAGCAGCGGCTCGATATGTGCGAAGGTGTCGGCATCACCGCCGACCATCGTGCAGTAGCCGACCTGCAAGCCCCAAATCCCCCCACTCACCCCGGCATCAAGGAAGCGCAACCCCATGGCAGCGAGCTGTTCAGCGTGGGCAATACTCACCTTATAGTTATTATTCGCCCCATCAACCACAATATCGCCCGGAGCGAGCAGGGGAACCACCGCCGCGAGGTACTCATCAGTTGCTGCACCAGCGGGGAGCATAAGCCAGACAATCCGGGGCGGTGTGAGCGCCTGCACCAACTCTTCTAAGGAGTGCGCCGCCACCGCACCATGGGTATTGGCCAACTCAAGCGCCTTCTCAACCGTGCGGTTATAGACAACCACCCGATGCCCGCCTTGCAGCAGGCGGATACTCATATTGGCCCCCATACGACCGAGACCGATCAGGCCGAGTTCCATGGTGATCCCTTTCTCTTTCCCCAGTGGGGGTTCGGGGGCTGCTGCGCCCATTGACATGAACGTAAGCCTCCCGGCGGGGGTTTGGGGGAGGCTGCGCCTCCCCCGAACCCCCGCCTATCATTGGCATTTGTTCATCTGAGTGCATTATACTGCCTAGGAACGCTTCAAGGTAGCCAAAGGAGTCGGTTCTATGGAGACAGAGACAGAAAAAGCGAAGGAGAAACCACGCGGTGGGCGCGGCTGGTTGATCGCCCTCTCGATTATTATCGGCCTAGTGCTGTCATGTGCGATCCTGCCCCTGGGCGGCATGGCGCTCTTACTGGCCTTCGCCGATGGGGGCAGTACTTCAAGCGGGCCACTCACAGCCCCGCGCTGGCAAGAACAGACCGTTATGGGCAGCGGGTTAGATCGCGTTGTCATTATCGAGGTGAGTGGCACCATTGGGGTTGCGAGCGATCCTTTTGGCAGTAGTCTGGGGCAGAACGACATCCTGAGCCAGATCAAACAGGCCGCCAAAGACCCCCTAGTGCGGGCTGTCGTCTTGCGGGTAGACAGCCCCGGTGGTGGGGTGGTGGCGAGCAGCGAGATCCACGCCGAGTTGGTCAAACTACGTGAGGCGGGCAAGACCCTGGTGGTGAGTATGGGCGCGACTGCGGCCAGTGGCGGCTACTACATCAGCGCACCTGCGGAGCGCATCTACGCCAACAAAGACACCTTCACCGGCAGTTTGGGCGTCATTCTAAGCCTAACCAACTATGGCGAAGCCTTTGATAACCTGGGACTGAAGAGTTATGTCTACAAAAGCGGCAACCTGAAAGACATCGGTTCACCGCTACGCGAGCCGACCGCCGAGGAGAACGCCGTCCTCCAGCGCGTGGTAGACGAGGCATACCAGGGCTTTGTGGACGTGATCGTGGAGGGGCGTGGGCTACCCCGCGAGCGCGTCTTGGAGATCGCCGATGGCCGCATCTACACCGGGGCGCAAGCCTTGGAGTTGGGGTTAGTGGATGAACTCGGCAATCTGGAGGAGGCCATCGCGGGGGCAATGGAGCTGGCCAACCTCGACAGCGCCTTAGTAGTACGCTACACCAGCAGTTCTTCGCTGCGCTCGCTCCTGCTCAGCCGCCTGAGCGCCCCACAGGCAACGAGCGATCCATTAGGGCTGCGCAACATCACCGATCCGCCCGCGCCGGTATTGGAGTACCGCTGGCGACCGTAAAAATAGACCGGGGGGTGGGTGAAACACCCCCCAGTAGACACAACATGCTATACTTATGTAGATATTTTTATCTACCTCGACTGAGAGCATGCGTATGTCCACAACAACCATTCGCGTCTCTTTAGAGACACGCAACCTGTTGCATAACCTCGCCCATCAGGCCGGTACATCCATGCAGCAGGTTCTTGAAGATGCCCTCGATCACTATCGGCGGCGTCAATACCTTGAAGCTCTCAATGCAGCCTATTGGGCGGCACAAACCGACCCTGCAGCGCATGCCGAGGAGCAAGCAGAGCTTGCCGCGTGGGATGCAACCCTCCTTGATGGATTAGATCCATTGGAGGCGTGGCATGAGTCCTGAGCCTTCACGCGGGGAGGTCTGGTTAGCCGATCTCAATCCCATCCGTGGACACGAACAAGCAGGAACGCGCCCCGTTCTGGTCATTTCAACAGATCTTTTCAATCACGGCCCTGCCGGATTGGTCTTCGTACTGCCATTAACCCGAACCGATAGACGTATTCCCGCGCATATTCCGATTGATCCGCCCGAAGGCGGGGTGAGCAATCGGAGTTACATCTTATGTGATGCCCTACGTTCGATTTCAAAAGATCGGCTGAAAGGAATCCCTTGGGGGCGTATTTCTTTGGCAACACTACAGCGTGTGGAAGAGACGTTACGGATGTTGCTTGATCTGTGAGGTAAACCACCACCCGCCTAAAGGCGGGGGCTTTGCTCTGGCGCGACAGGCGAGCCGGTCTCCGAGCAGTACGGCACGTTTACGGGTGCCCGGCGACCAATATTGACCGCCGCGATGGCATCGGCAAGGCCAGCGAACCCGCACGATGTACAGACAAAGGACGCCTGGGTTTTCCGGTTCTCTTTCACGCAGTGTCCACAGGTTGGGCAGGTGCGCGAGGTATTGCGAGGGTCAACCAGATGGACGGCAACACCCACCAGCGCCGCCTTGTAGACAATACAGGCCCGAAGTTGCAAGAACGCCCAGCTATGGAGTGTCACGCGCTGCGGCCTGCGAGCCCTGATCCGCGTGCGAATGTGCGTGAGGTCTTCAAGCGCAATCGCCCGCTTCGTGCGTTCGGCCTTCGTGACGATCTGTTTGCTGAGATTATGGTTGACCCAGGTGGCGAACCGGCGTTCCTGGCCTGCCAGCTTCCGCAGTCGCCGCCGACTGCCCAGCGTCCCCTTCCGCTGGAGCTTCGTGCGCAGCCGCCGATGCCGGTAGCGCACGTTCTTGATGGCCTTACCGCTATGGATGTCTCCATCGCTATCTACCGCGATATGCGTCACCCCAAGGTCGATGCCCAACGCCTCGGTTGCGACCTGGGGAGCGGCTTCCTTCGCCTCACACGTCGCGGAGAGGTACCAGGAGCCATCCCGGTACACCACGTCGCTCTCGCCCTTTTGGGAGGCAAGCAAGGCCCGCTGGCGTTCACCGCAGACGAAGGGGATCACCTGTAGCCCATCGAGTGTCCACATCGAGATGGTAGACGATGCCGGGTAGATAGCGAGGATACGGCTATCGTAGGCCACCGCCCCTAAGGGCGCGAAGGTGCGCAACGTGTCCGTATCCAGTTTGTAGGCATCGGCGACCTTGGCAATACACCGCACGGTGAGTTGGGCGGCCAGCCCAAAGGCGTCGCGGATGTCGTAGTACACCAGCTTGTGCAAGGCGAACTGGCGGAAGGTCTGCGTTGCCCACGCCGTGCGGCTGATGGCGTCACACGCCGCGTTGGCAGCTTCCAACGTGCGTCGGAGCGCATCGGCTTGTTCGGGGGAGGGGTTGAGCTTGATTTGGGCGGTGAGTTTCACGGGTTAGTTGGCTACTTCCTCAAGTTTGAGCAAATCGCCGATCTGACACGGCACCCAAGCACAGAGACGCGCAAGATCATCAAGCGGAACATTCTTGATCGTATTGTTGAGCAACCGCTCAACGGCGCTGCGCGATGCGCCGCTTTCGTCAACAATCACACGAATACCGATGCGGCGACTCTCGGCTACTTCCTTGTGAGCAACCAAGACTTTGAGGTGGCTTTTCACGACTTGCATACTCCGATAGTACAACGCACCTCTGTCCAGGGCAAATCGTACCACAGTGCAGTTTAAAAATCAATATAGTAGGAATTATTACAATATTGTTGTTGAAAGATGTACGACGCCGTAGTACACTGTGGTTGGTACGATGTGATCAAGCGATACATCCTCGAATGCCAGCGGATCTCATGCTCGATACCGTGGTTGCCCCGCGCCGCTGCAAGCGGCGCGGAGGCGAACACCTACCAGGGAGTGAGGCCGCACAAGCCTCATTCCTCCCGCCCGTAAACGGACGGGTTTCCTGAGGCTACTCCTATGAACATTTGATAGCCTCAACGATCCTAGTGTATCTCAGTTATAGTACGAGATTGTGCATGTGGCGCACAATAACCGAATAGACGTGCTATACTCCAGTATAGACGATAACCCAACGATTTCTAATCGGAGGTACCACTATGACCGTGTCAACTCAGACAGTGACCACTGACTATGATCAAGCACTTACGATCATCAGACGCCTCGACCGCAACACCCAAGCGCGGCTTGTGGCTCAAGTGGTGCAAGACCTTGCAAGCGAGTATGATGCAACCCTTCGCCGTTCCCACGAGGCATGGACACGCCTCGCCGAACTACGTGAGGAATTCCGACAACTTGGCCCAGTCTCACCAAGTGTCAGTGAACAACTCGATCTTGATCGTCAGCATCGTGCCGATCTGCTTGAAGGCAAAATCCACGAATAATGTATACACTCGATGCAAACATCTTTGTCCGCGACGCAAGTCCAGGCGACCCAGACCACGCTACCTGCCACGCACTGATCGCTCAAATCTATCAACGCAGTATGGTTATTGTGCTGCCCAACCTTGTTTTGGCAGAGATTGCCGGAGCCTTGAGCCGCAGTTTCCGTGATCCAATCCGAGCTCGACTCGAAGTAGACTTGCTTCGTGATCTGCATACCATTCGGTTCATCCCGCTCAATGACGCACTAGCGCAGGAAGCTGCCAACCTCGCCGCCGACCGGGCGCTACGTGGTGCCGATGCCATCTATGTTGCCGTTGCCCGACATTATGGCTGCACCCTGGTCTCACTCGACCGCGAACAGCGCGAACGAGCGGCTCCGGTGGTGCGTGTCCTTACCCCAGATGAAGCACTGGCTGAAATCACAGGGAGCAGCACCACTGGGAAGTGATCGCTACGCCCGATCCACGCGGCGCTGTTCAATACCACACACGAGAGATCCCCCTCATGAGTGATAAACCCGCCAAAAAAGACCGTCGCCTTGCCACCCAAATGCAGCAGCGCCGCCGCAATCTCTTCACCGGGCGGAAGGAGGAGACAGCACAGTTCCTTCAGACGCTGCGTGCCCTCGCCAACCCGGAGAGTGACACCCCCGAAGAGAGGTGGGTCTTTAGTATCCATGGCCAGGGTGGGATTGGGAAGACGACGCTGCTACGCGAGTTTGAGGCTATCTGTCAGGCCGAGAAGATTGAGTATGTCTCTATTGATGCCCAGTTGGAGGGTGGCGATAGCATCACTGATTTGATCGATCTGATGCGCCGTATCCGTGGCCACTTTGCGCAGACACGCTTCCAACAGGTAATGCAGTCACATCCCTTTGCGGACTTCGATACGGCCTACCAACGTTATAAGCAACTGGAAGATCGCGTGCGCCGCGAACAGTTGGCGGGTGGATATGCGCCTCCGCAGGTGGCGACGCCCCAGACACCAACCCAGGTGGCGTTGGCCTATGTGCATTCCACTGACCGCAATGCCCTTCCGACCCCCGCTGCCGAAGAGCATGCGCCACTGGCGATGCCCGATGGCTATGGCAAAACTCCCAAGGATAAGCGCGAGTGGCTCTTCCGCATCCTCGGCAATCTTGATGATGCTGAGTTTTTTATGCAGCCCGAACCGCTGCTGGTTGCGGCCTTTTCTGATGCGCTCGAACTTGTGTGTGGAGATAATGTTTTTGTCCTCATGTTCGATACCTATGAGAAGGTGGATAGTTTTGATCCGGCGATTCGGGATACCTTCTTGGCCCAGTTGAATATCGAGCGCGTGATTGTGCTGGCGGGTCGTCAGTCGCTCTATGATCGCTTCGATGGCTCGTGGCGCGATCTTACCTATTTCTTTGAACTGCGCCCCTTTACGCAGCCAGAGGTGGCCGATTATCTCCAGAAGCGCAATCTGCATGACATCAATCTCGCCGAGCGTATCTTTGACTTCACCCACGGTTGGCCACTGGCGGTCGGGTTGGCGGTTGATGCGGCGGAACGTACTACCTCTACCGAGGAGGCGCTGGCGCTCTTTCGTGATGATCTCGCAACTGGGCCACTCACGACCCACGAACAGCGCCTCCAGATCGTGGATCACGTCACTGAACGCCTGCTGAATCAGGTGCCACCCGCCGAACGGCTCTCGATCTGGGCCGCTGCGGTGCTGACCTCTTTCACATACGAGCGGCTGCTGGCTTTAGTTGGTGCCGATGGGTTATCCAAAGAGCAGTATAAGTGCCTGATGAGCTACTCCTTCATGCGGCGCGCTGGAGCCGGGTTCATGCTCCACGATCTGGTGCGTGACTATATCTTGCGCAGCCTGAAGAACCGCGTCCCCGATATTTATGAATCACTGCACCATCGCGCTGCTGAGTATTACCTTACCCAGCAGGTTGCCCAGGATACCGAAGGAGCAGGGCGGAAGAGTGAGGCGTGGCAGATGCTCACCAAGGAGTATCTCTACCACCATATTCAGGCCGATGAGCATGTCGGGGTGCAACTGCTCTTTAAGTATATTGCTGAGGCGCTCTATGATCGGAATTATCGCTATGCCCAACAATTGACCCAACTGATTAGTTGGACAGTGCCGGTCAATACGATGAATCTCTATGACCTGGATCGCTGCTGTATTGCGCTGGCGCGTGGCGATAGTGCAAAGGCGTGTGCCATCCTGGAGGCGGATCTGGGCTTGCTCGATCTGCCCCGCCCACAACGCTACCTCTTCGCACTGACCCTCGGTCATCTACGCATGCAGTGGCCCTATTCCAACTACGACGCGGCACGCAATGCCTTTACGATGGCCTATGAGTCTGCTCGCACGCTCTGTGATACCTACGCGCTGGCGGCATCGCCATGCAACGGCGAGCAGCAACCAACTGTGGCTACGAGTGTGACAAATAAGCCGTTGGTCTTTATGAGCTACACCGCCTTTGATGATGCCTACGAGACCGGCGCACTCTCGCAGTTTCGTGAGGAGTTGCGGCGCGCCCTGCGTTTTCATAGCGGTGAAGAGGTGGAGATCTTTCAGGAGGGTACGGGGGTGGATCTGGGGCAGCCCGTTCAGGAGCGGATTACCCGCTCGCTGCGTGAGGTGATGATTCTGGTGCCGATCATTACCCCGAACTATTTCACCAGCGAGGCATGCCGCCGTGACATCGCGCTCTTCCTTAACCGCGAACGCCAACTCGGTCGCAATGACCTGATCATCTGGATCTACTACCACCCGGTGGAGGATCTCGATACGCTGCGTGAGCATCCTGAGCAGGCTCCAGAGATGAGCGACCTGCTGGTGCGCGAACTCGCCCAGCGCATGGGGGTCAACTGGCAGCCCTTCCGCAAGCGCAGCCTGACCGACCCGGAGGTGCGCAGTGAGATTGAACGCATCGCCCAACGGATCATCGCAGTAATGCAGAGTCTGCCCGCCACGCCTCCCCCGGTCGCTCCGGCCACCACCACCACCGCTCCCACCAGCTTCAGCCTCAGCCTGCCCGCGCAACACCCGCGCATTGACCACTACCCGACTTGGACGGCGCTGGCGCTGGCCTACCAAGGGATGTGCGATGCTGAGTTGGGCCAATGGGATCAGGGCATTGAACGCCTCCAAGCGGCCCTGAATCTCGCCGAGCAGATTGGGGAGCAAAAGACGATCCTGCGCTGTATTGTGCAACTTGGCCATGCCTACCGTCTCCAGGGTAGCTTTGCGCAGGCGATTAGCCTACTGGAACGCGGCTTGCAGTACGATCTGCACACGATCCCCGCTATTCAACTTGATCTGTTGCAGGCGCTGGGTGAGACCTATTATCATCAAGCTAAATATCCACAGGCGCTGCGCTACTTCCAGCAGGCATGCGATCTGGCCAAAGAGAAGAGCGAACAGGATCGTTTGGTTGGTGCGTGGCAGATGTTGGCCAAAACCTACCGTGATATGAGCAAGTTTGAGGATGCCTTTCATGCCTACCAGGCCGCGTTGCGCCTCGCCGATGAATTGCGTAACGATGGGCAGGCGGCTGATATTCTCTCTGATCTGGGCCTCACCTACCGCCAGAAGGGCGAGTATACCCAGGCCATCCACTACCTGGAGCAGAGCCGCGACCGTTACCAGGCAGCAGGGCAGGCCACGGCGGTGGCCGAACTGTGGCGGATGCTTGGTGATACGTATGGCTGGAACGCCAAACCCGACGCCGCACTGGCCCACTATGCCGAGGCGCGGGTGCGCTACATTGAACTGGATGCGCAGGAGAAGTTGGCCGATCTGGCCGCCTCACAAGGGATGCTCCAGCGTATCCGGGGCGACCAAGCGAGTGCCGTGGCCAGCTATACCGAAGCCTACGAGCGCTACCTGGCCCTGGATCGCCCCATCATGGTGGCCCAATCGCTCTGGAACCTCGGCATTGCCCACCATATCTGGGGCAAATTCGAGCCAGCACTCGACTACTACGCCCAAGCCCGCGAGCGTTATGCTGCCCTCGGTCTGCAAGATGGCGTCGCTGGGTTGCTGCGCGATATTGGGCGCACCGCCCAAGCCCAAGGTAACTATGCCCAGGCAGTAGCCTCCTTTGAGCAGAGCCGCGACCTCTATGCCCAGCTTGACCAGCCCAGTAAGGTTGCCAATCTGTGGCACTTTCTGGCCTGGGCCTACAAGGCATGGCGCAAGTTTGATCAGGCCAACGATTGCTTCCACGAGGCGCGGCGGCATTACGATGCGCTGGGGTTGCCCGCCGAAAGCGCCAAAGTGCTTGATGGGTTGGGCTGGTTGTACAACGAAAAGGGTGAGTATGCCCAGGCAGTCGCTTATTTTAACCGCAGCCTAGAGATCGTAACCCAACTAGACATGCCGGATAAGATTGCGTTGCTCTGGTCGGCTTTAGGCTCGGTCTACCGCAACTGGGGCAAGTACGACGAGGCCATCCGCCACTACAGCGAGGCCCAGCGCCGCTACGAACTGCTCGATCAGCCCCGGAGTGTAGCGAATACGCTCTGGAATTTGGGGACACTCTATCAGGAAAAGGGCGACTATGCCCAGGCGATTGATTACCTGACCCAAGCTCGTGAGCGCTATAGCCAACTCGACCATCCATCGAGTGTGGCCAATCTCTGGCAGCAACTAGGCAAAGTCTACCGGCTGTGGAATAAATATGATCTGGCGTTGCAGCACTATGCCGAAGCCCAGCAGCGCTACGAGCAACTAGGGCAGCGCGGGCAGGTCGCCGATATTCTGTTGGCCATCGGACAGACCGCCTATGCCCAGGGCGACTACGCACGGGCGGTAGAGTTCATCAGCCGCAGCCGCGAAGAGAACCGGGCGCTGGGGTATTTCCGTGATGTGATCACCTCACTAGCGGATCTCGCCTTTGTCTACGAGAGTTGGGGCAAGATTGAGCAGGTCATCAGCTGTTATAAAGAGGGCATAAAACTCTCCATAGAGCGGGATATGCCCGACTTTGTAGCTGCATTTGAGCGTAACCTAGGCGCAGTCTACCGCGATCAGGGTCAGTATGCACGGGCGATAGAATACTTCATCCGCAGCCGCGATGCCTTTGCGGACTTGAACCAGCCCCAGGATGTGGCCGAACTCTACGAACATCTGGGATCGACCTACCGGTCTTGGAACAAATTTGAGCAAGCCATCGCCTGCTACCAAGAAGCACTCCAACGCTACCACGATCTCGATCAAGGCGCAGCAATCGCCAATATCCTCTGGGCAATGGGATCGCTCTATCGCGATCAGCGCAACTATGCCCAGGCTGAGCAACTCTTAATCCAGAGTCGCGATCTCTACATACAGCTTGAACGTCCGATCAACATTGCTACTCTTACCTACCATTTAGGCATCAACGCTCGAAATTGGGAACAGGCCAACGCAGCCTTGGATTATGACCAGGAGGCACTAGATTGCTATCGCACACTTGACAACCAAGTAAGCGCAGCAAGTACCTTATGCGACATTGGATGGGTCTATGAACTACGTGGCGACTTCCCACAGGCACTCGACTACCTACGCCAGAGCCGCGAGATCTATACCAAATTGGAACAACCACAGAGTGTTGCCTGGTTGTGGGATTACATGGGTGACACCTACCGCATTGCCGGGCAGTTCAGCGAGGCGCTGGCCCATTACGAGGAGGCCCGCCAGCGCTTCGTGGCGCTCGATCAACAGGCAGATGTCGCCAGTGTCATCCAGGACATCGGGATGCTGCACCATGCCCAGGGGAGCTACGCCGAGGCGATCCGCATCCTCAGCGAGAGCCGCGAACGCTATGCCAACCTGGGCAAACCGCATAATGTCCTGAACCTATGGCTCAATTTAGAAGCCGCCTACCGCGATTGGGGCCAGTTTGAAGCCGCGCTGGCCTGCTGCACCGAGGCGCGCCAAATCGCGCACGAGCAGGAGTTATACGAGCGCGACACCTATACACTGAGTGAGATGGGGCTGATCTCCCAGGCACAGGAGCGCTACAGCGAGGCGCTTGATCTGCAACGCCAGAGCCAGGAACAGTATGTGCGTCTCGGTCGCCTCCTCGATGCGGGGTTGGTAGGATATGAAATCGGTGAAACGGCCCTCCTCGCGGGCGATAGGGAGCAGGCGGTCCAATCCTTCACGGCGGCGCTGGCGACTGCACTCGACATGACCTACCTCCGCCTAGAGGCAAGGGCGCACATCGGGCTAGGCTGGTGCGCCGAGCCGCATGACGACACCCAGGCGGCAGCACACTTCACACGGGCACTGGAGATCTACACCAATCTCGATGATCCCAGGTTCTGGGCCAAGGCCCAACTGGGTATGGTGCGGGTGGCATGGCGGGCGGGGCAATATGAAGCGGCACTCGCACAGATCGCCGCAACCTTCACCCTCCTCAGCACCCGCCAGTGCCGCCGGGACATGGCGCTCATGCATAAGGAGCTAGGCCGCTTCTTCCAGCAGGTGGGCGAAACTGAACAGAGCCGCGAGCAACTGATGGCAGCCCAACACCTCTTCACGCAACTCGACAACCAGTACGAGGCCGAGCGGGTAGCAGCGTTGCTGTAGGGGCGCATCGTGACTAGGGCCACGTCAAAGTTTCGTACCCAGCCCGTAAACGGGCGGGCTATCACTGGGCGAAGGCCGCCTACGCGGCCTTGAGCCAGCCCGCGTAGGCGGGCTTTGCATCATGTAGCCCGCCCGTTTACGGGCTGGGTGGCGATATGTTATAGTTACCTCACACCGGCCCCACCGCATCAAGCAGGCTGATAATCTGCTCGGCAACCCGTTCCAACTCGCTACGCACCCGTGGCTCCGTAAAGGGAAGGCCACGGAGTTGCTGCCAATCCAGCATGAGCCGTTGCGACAGGTGTGCTAATAATGGATCGCTCGCCACGAGCGCATCAAAGCGCACAACCCGTTGATACGCGATAGGTAAGATCAGATCGTTGCGCCCCAATTGCTGCTCACGCTGAAGAAATGCCTGCAACTCCACCCGACACGCCGCACTCTTCAGGTAGCCCGGCGTGATGATCGGGATGAAGAGCAGCGCACGCGCAAGCGCATTATCCACCCGTTGCTGAATGTTCTGCCCCAAGCGGATCGCATCGGTATCCTGAAAGATCGTGATTGTCTCGCCGCTGAGAAACTGAAGCGTGCGAGCCAGTTCGGCCCGTAAGCGCGTGATCGCCCCAGCTTCAAACTCATCATCAAAGCGGTTATAGCTCATAAAGACGAGCGGCGCAGGATCGGTGTGGCTCACTGGTGGAGCGGTGATCGCCTTCTCCGCTTCCCAAAGCACCTCGTGGGGAAGATGCGTATAGAGCACCGGCATCCACCAATCGGGGTAATTCTGGATCGCCTGACGGGCCATATTCACGGCACGGGCGATGATGCCATCGCGCAGAAGTTCCCGAAAGAAGACCCCCACGAAACGCTGGTTACTCGCCATACTGAAGGTGCCCTGCATCGCCAGCACCGCAGGCACCCCCGCACGGACAAGACGAGGACCAAGTGCTGCCAGCGCATCACTGTAGCCATCGCCAGCACCCTCACAGGCAGTAAGCACGACGAGGCGCGGCACACGCGCACCAAGGCTCTCCAGTAGATCGGCAAGTTGGCTGCCCGTACATGAAACAACGACGTTGCTCTCATCAACAAGGTATAGGACGGGTTCACCATTGATGAACCTCCCATGCGCCACGAGGTAGAGGATGTCATAGCCATCACGCAGGGTATCCGCGAGACGATCCCATGTTGTGCGCGAGTTTTCGGTATCACCAAGAATGGTATGGGGGATCTGCGCTAAAGCCGCCACAACCTGCGCGATCTGCTGGTCAGCATCAATAATACCGAGGGGGAATCGTGGCGTTGGAGTGGGTGCGGCCACCGCGATCAGGGCACGGAGATTGCCCTTGGGCCTGAGTACTACAGGTCTATACCCTTCACCACTCAAGTAGCGCGAGAGCCACTGGTCGCCACTCCAGGCCATAGGCTTTTGCGTAACGGGTGATAGGAGTAGCTCTTCCCAGCGTAGTCTGTGTAGATCGGGAGGCAGCAGCAAGCGGACATGCAGATCGTTACCAGACCCAGTAACGGCTGCGTGGCACTCACGCAACGCCTGCCCCGCTTCACCAACAAAGAGCGCCTTAAGATCTGAAGATTGCTCCACACTCACCGCAAAAGGGCCACGGCTCAGGTTGCGTTCCATTAGACGCAGCATAAGCGCATACCCCGTAGCAGTTGGGGTTAGGCTGATTTCCAGATTCTCATGCGAAGAAGGATTCATTGCTTGATGAGATTTTCTATGGGACTACGCCGTAAACACCACACCCCCCGCCCCCACAAGGGGAACGAGGGGTGCAGGAGTGAACGTAGAAGAACTAGAAGTCCATCCCGCCCATGCCGCCGCCCGGCATCGCCGGAGCACCCGACTTCTCCTCGGGCAGATCGGTGATCAGCGCCTCGGTGGTCAGGATCATCCCGGCAATCGAGACCGCGTTCTGTACCGCGCTGCGCGTTACCTTCACCGGGTCAATGATGCCCTGCTCGATCATGCTGCCGTACTCGCCGGTCAGCACGTTGTAGCCCAGCGTGTTGTCTCCGCTCTCGGCCTGCATGCGGCGCACGGTGGCGATGATGACCGAACCCTCCTCGCCCGCGTTGCGAGCCAGGATGCGCAGCGGCTCCTCAAGGGCGCGGCGCAGAATGGCCAGACCGACCTTCTCGTCCTCGTGGGCAACCTTGACGTTGTCCAGCGCGCTGATGGCGTTGATCAGGCTGACACCACCACCAGGGACGATGCCCTCCTCGACGGCAGCGCGGGTGGCGCTCAGGGCGTCCTCGACGCGGTGCTTCTTCTCCTTCAGCTCCGGCTCGGTCGCAGCACCGACCTTGATCACCGCCACGCCACCGGCCAGCTTGGCCAGGCGCTCCTGCAACTTCTCGCGGTCGAAGTCGCTGGTGGTGGTCTCGATCTGGGCACGGATCTGGTCAATGCGCGCGCGGATGGCCGCCTCGTCGCCCTTGCCCTCAACGAAGGTGGTGTCGTCCTTGGTCGAAACAACCTTGCGGGCGCGGCCCAGATCCTCAATGGTGGCGCTGTCCAGCTTGCGGCCAATCTCCTCGGAGATGACCGTGCCGCCGGTCAGGATGGCAATATCCTGCAACATCGCCTTGCGGCGGTCGCCGAAGCCGGGGGCCTTGACGGCCAGCACGTTGATCGTGCCGCGCAGCTTGTTGACCACCAGGGTCGCCAGCGCCTCACCATCAACATCCTCAGCGATAATCACGAAGTTCTTGGTGACCTGGAGTACCTTCTCCAGCACCGGCAGGATCTCCTGGATGCTGCTGATCTTCTTGTCGGTGATCAGGATCATCGGATCGTCCAGCTCAGCCTCCTGGCGGTCAACATTGGTGACCATGTAGCCGGAGATGTAGCCACGATCGATCTGCATGCCCTCGGTGTACTCCTTCTCGAAGGCCACACCCTTGGACTCCTCAACCGTGATGACGCCGTCCTTGCCGACCTTCTCCATCACCTCGGCGATCAGGTCGCCGATCTCGCTGTCAGCAGCCGAGTTGGTGGCGACGTGGGCAATATCGGCGCGGTCGCGCACGGGGGTAGCGCTGGCCTTGATAGCGGCGACGAGCGCCTCGGCACCACGATCCAAGCCACGCTTGAGCAGCATCGCATTAGCGCCAGCCGCAACCACCTTGAGGCCCTCGGTGACAATCGCCTGGGCCAACACGGTCGCAGTCGTCGTACCGTCACCAGCCACATCGTTGGTCTTGGTGGCGGCCTCCTTGAGCAACTGGGCACCCATGTTCTCGAAGGGGTCCTTCAGCTCGATCTCCTTGGCGACGGTGACGCCGTCGTGGGTCACGGTGGGCGAGCCGAACTTCTTGTCAATCGCCACATTGCGCCCACGTGGGCCAAGGGTGGTCTTGACAGCATCGGCGACCATATCTACGCCGCGCTTGAGCGAGCGACGGGCCTCTTCGTTGAAATAGAGCTGCTTAGCCATAAAGCTATCTATCCTCCAAATAACTGCTTTAGTAGGAAGGGATGCTATCCACAGGCACGCTGCCTGGATTAGTCCTGAATGACGCCCAGAATATCCTTCTCGGCCAGGATCAGGTACTCGACATCGTCAATCTTGACCTCGGTGCCACTGTACTTGGCGAAGATGACCTTGTCGCCAACCTGGACCGACATGGCGATGAGCTTGCCGCTCTCATCGCGGCGACCCTCACCGGCAGCGACGATGGTACCCTCCATGGGGCGCTCCTTGCTGGCCGTGTCGGGCAGGAAGATGCCACTCCGGGTCTTCTCCTCACGCTCAGCCGGCTTGAGCACAACGCGGTCACCGAGCGGCCGAATACGGAAATCCGCCATAGCTGCTATTCCTCCATTCAAGACAGGTAACGTTCATTGAGAACGGTTAGCACTCATTTAGTGAGAGTGCTAACCGTTGACTATAGTACTCAAAGCTGGGAGTTTTGTCAAGAGCTATTCTAGCACTCATCTGAAAAGAGTGCCAACAAAGGTAGCACCGGCTTCCAGCCGGTCGGTGGCGCATCGTGACCGGCTAGAAGCCGGTGCTACCTTCAGGCGTAACCGAACGCCTATGCAGCGTAGCCGCCCCCGAAGATCTTTATCTTGGTGGTGTTTTGAGGCTACGCCCCAAGAGCCTTGCACATGCCCTAGAGGATGCAAACCCAGGGCATGTGCAAAGTCCGTACCCAGCCCGTAAACGGGCGGGCTAGTACCTG
>NZ_GL501404.1:0-31678 GCF_000152145.1 Oscillochloris trichoides DG-6 | reverse complement strand
TGGGCTGAGGACTTTGCACATGCCCTAGAGGATGCAAACCTGGCAGGTTTGCATCCTCTAGGGCACTGACGTACAATAGCCACGATGAATAATAGTGGTGCCATCTATATTGAACACCCCGATCATCATGCCGTGATTAGCGAACTCTCGCGGCAGATGCAGGCACGCGGTTTTGTCGCCGTGGAGCGCGATCCTACCGACTGCGATCCGCGCATTATGATCCCGGCCAAGCGCCTCCGCCACTTCCTGGTTATGCCAGCAGTCGCGGGTTGGGTAGTGATCTGGGAAGATCCGGGCTACTTTGCCGAACGCCCCTTGGCCCAGGCACTGGCCGCCAACCTCGGTAGGCGTGCTATCTGGATCGAAGTCAGCGGCAATGGGGTTTCGTGGGCCTATGGTCACTACGATGGCAGCACAACGCTTGACGAGCAGTATAGTGAAGTCAAGGTGCCCTACTATGGTGAGTATGGCAGCATCTTCTTCGCCTTTAACCCTGAACATACCCCCGAAGAGTTCATCGCCAAGTTTGGCCTGCCCTACGATAGCTACGACTATGCGCGGGTGGTTGCCGGTGATCTTCCGGCAGCCACGGGAGCGGTCGTCCACCTCGCGTTTGAAAAGTAGGGCGCACTGGCTACATTTGGGCAATGCAATCTATGAAACATACGATTCTGATGCTGGCCTCCACCAGCTTCTTCTCCGATTATGGCAATCATGTACGGATCTGGGAAGAGGCCCGCGCCCTCCAGAAACGTGGCCATCGCCTGATTCTGGCGACCTACCACAATGGCGACAATATGCCGGGGCTGGATATTCGACGCTCCTGGGATGTGCCGTGGATCAAGCGGGCAGTGGTGGGGTCTTCGCGCCACAAACTCTACTTGGATGTGGGCCTGGGTTGGCGTGCCCTGCGGGTCGCGCTCAAAGAGCGCCCGACCATCATCCACGCGCATACCCACGAGGCGGCGGCGATTGGTTTGCCCCTGCGCAGCCTCTTTCGCGCTCCGCTCATCCTCGACTACCAGGGCAGCATGACCAGCGAGATGCTCGATCATGGGTTTGTGCGCAAGCAGAACCCGCTCTACCGGCTACTCGTTGCGGTGGAGCAGATGATCAACCGCAAGTCCGACGCGATCATGACCAGTACCCACAACGCGGCCAATCAACTGCGCCAGGCGGGTATTGTGCCCCACGAACGGATCTATGCCGTTACCGATAGTGTGGATACTGACCGCTTCCGGCCCTATGATGGCTCACCAGCATGGCAGGCACAACGGATTGAACTGCGTGCCCAACTGGGCATCCCGGCAGGGCGGCGCATTATCGCCTATATCGGGCTGCTCGCGCCCTACCAGGGGACAAACGTGCTCATCGAAGCAGCGGCGATACTCGTGCGCCGCCGCCCCGATGTCCACTTCTTGATCATGGGCCACCCCGACCCACATAGCTACCGCACCTACGCTGCCTCGCTAGGGGTCGGCGATCATGTCACCCTCCCCGGCCGCATCATCTACCGCGATCTGCACAGCTACCTGGCCTTGGGCGATGTGGCCGTGGCCCCCAAGATGAGCCTCACCGAAGGGAACGGGAAGATCAGCAACTATATGGCGATGGGGCTACCCGTGGTAGCCTTCGAGACGCCGGTGAGCCGCGAGATCTTGGGCGATTGTGGCATCTATGCCCAGTTGGGCAGCGCCGAAGATCTGGCCGCCAAGCTCGAATTAGCTCTAGATGATCGTGAACTCGCCCACCACCTCGCCGCAACAGGCCGCGCCCGCGCCATCAGCGACTTCTCATGGGAACAGGCGGCGCGCCAGATCGAGACGATCTACCAGCAAGCCATGGCGCGCCGCCACCACACTCCACACCTCGCCGAAGAAGACCCGCATCCGGCCAAGATTAAGCAGTAGTTATCGGTGGGGATGCGGGGGCGGCTACGCTGCCCCCGCACCCTACTTGACAGTATGCCCAACGATCTATATAATTCTGAATAGTCAATCCTGACTATAGCTCGTGACAAACATCACGATCCCACCTATGCTCCCCTTCTACCTCGCGCTAAAAGAGATGCTGCGCAACAAACGCCGCTTTGCCGTCATCTTTCTGATCGTGGCCATGATCACCCTGCTCGTGCTCTTTACGGCGGCACTTGGCGATGGTCTGGCACTAGGAGCCAGCGAATACTTTGATCGCATGGGGAGTGATCTGATCGTCTTTCAAGAGGATGTTGACTATCAACTCCTGGCCAGCCGGTTAGCCCGAACCCGCCTCAACCAGTTACGCCGCATCCCCGGCATTGAGGCCGTTGGGCCAATTGGAGTGAGTAGCACCACGATTACCGCGATCAACAACGAAGCGAGTGAGAACATAGATGTCGCGCTGATCGGGGTTGAACCCAGCCAACCCGGTGCCCCCAACGTCTATGCCGGTGAAGCGCTTGGCGACAGCCGCGCAGCCGAGGTGGTGCTAGATCGCCACGTCATCGCCCGCCTGAACATCCCCATCGGAGCCATGATCACGATCAAGGTCGTTCAGGGCATGGAAGAACAGTTCTACGACCTCCGCGTGATCGGCTATGCCGAAGGGCGCAAAATCAATTATGTTCCCAGCATCTTCGTGCCACTCAAACGCTGGGAACGCATCCGGCCCCAAGAGAACCCCGGTATTGATGATGGTGATCTCATCTTCAATGTGGCTGCGGTGCAACTCGACCAGACCAGCCCCACCGCCGTCGTCGCCGCTGAAATCGAACGCAGCGTCAGCCAGGTTGATGTGACCGATCCCGTAACCGCATATACCAGCACCCAGGGCTACAACGATATGATCTCGACGATCAGTATGCAGCAAGGCTTTATGCTCCTGATTGTCGTCCTGATCGTCGGCAGTTTCTTTCAGATTCAGACCTTACAGAAGGTGGCCCAGATTGGCATGCTTGAGGCCATTGGAGCTTCGAGTCGCCTTGTCATCATGACCCTGCTGATTCAGGTCATGATCACCATGGTGCTGGGCTTGCTGATCGGTGGCAGTATCGTTTGGCTGATGGCGCAGGTTTTGCCAGCGAGTGTACCGATTGTCTTTAGTGGCTCCAAGATCAGCATCACGATTGTGGCACTCTTTGCGTCTGGCCCGATTGCCTCGTTGGTCTCGGCACGTACCATCCTGAAGATCGAACCCCTCCGCGCCCTAGGGCTAGGCGGGTAAAAGAAGAAGGCTATGCCGACTCTCGAAGCCCATAGTGTACGCAAGGTCTACCATCTGCACGGGGTCGAGATCCGTGCGGTAGACGATATTTCGCTCGCCATCCAGCCGGGTGAGTTTGTGGCCCTGATGGGGCCAAGTGGTTCGGGTAAGACCACGATGTTGGCGCTATTGGCGGGGCTGTTGCATCCCGATGCGGGCGAGATCCGTATCAACGGGCAAGCACTGCATACCCTGCGTAAAGCCGAATTGGCCGCCTTTCGGCTGTCCAATATCGGCTTTACCTTCCAGGCCAATAATCTGGTGCCCTATCTCACAGTACGGGAGAATGTTGAGCTAATGCTGCGCCTCAACGGCAAGCTGGATCGGAATGGGCGCACACGTACCCAGGATCTGCTGAAGCGCCTCGATCTCGACAACCGTATGGACAACCTGCCCTCACAACTCTCTGGAGGTCAGCAGCAACGCGTTGCCATTGCCCGTGCCCTCGTGCATGAACCAAGCATCGTCCTCGCCGACGAACCAACCGCGAGCCTCGACACTAACCGCGCCCACCAGGTCGTCAGCACTTTAGCCAATCTCATCCACGAACAGGGCCGTGCTGGTGTGATGGTCTCACACGATCCGCGTATGTGCGCCTATGCAGATCGAGTTTTGCACATGCAAGATGGGCGGCTGGTGGAAGAGTCTTAGCGGATCTGCATCACCACCATGGCGTGGATCGGCTTGGCCTCTTGGGCAACCTCAACCCACGACTGGCCACGATCATCAGAGCGCAGGATCTGGCCGGTATCAGTACCCGCCCAGCAGGTATCCATGTGGTAACTCGAAGGCGCAAAGACCGTGATCGCCCCCTGAAGTGGCGTTGTAAGCTGCGCTGCTACCCAATTGGCACCACCATCATTGCTATACAACAACTGCGTTCCCTCCGCAATAGCGGCGAGTAACGTCTCCTGCTTCCCAGCCAGCATCGCCAACGCTTGCGCACCTGGAGCTGGCGGATGCGCCCCCGTCCATTGGGCCATACCCTGAGCCGTAGCAATCAACGGGCGCGACGACTGGCGCAAATCTTGCAGCGCCTCAGCCTCCGCCGCAGGTGCTGGCCCCCATGTCTGAGCACCATCCAAACTGATGCGCGCATCATTCGCATCGAGGCTCACAATCACCACCAACGCCCCATCATCACCATCGGCAGCAATGATGCCATGCACCGTATGCCCCACAAGTGTATGCCCGATGCGTCGCCAGTGCCCAGTTGAACCAGGATCACTGTAGGTTACGAGGCCGTCATTCGTACCAACATAGACGATCCCTGCCTTCGCCATAGATACTGCTACTTTCTACGTGATCACATGTGATCAGCGGATGAAATTCCTGCTTCATCCCAGCGTGCCATCCGAGGATGGTCTTACCGCCAGTCCACAGGCCATGTTTACGTCTCGACGGAGCCACAACCGAGACGACCAGTTAGGCACTGGCAAGCCGGAGGGCTTCATCACGGATATTGCGGGCCGCATTCAGATCGCGGTCAAGCAGGAGGCGACAGTCAGGGTTGGAACACGCCCATTCACGCATTGCGAGCGTGAGATCGTCATTGACATGCCCACAATGGTTACAGGTTTTGCTCGATGCCACGAAGCGACCTATCGCTATCACCCGGCTCCCGAAGGCGGGAGCCTTGTACTCCAGTTGGCGGCGCAGTTCTGCCCACGCACCATCCGCGATGGCTTGCGCAAGCCGATGATTCCGCAGCATCCCGGCGACATTGAGGTCTTCAATACCCACCAGCGATGCATGCCGTACCAACGCGGTAGTAAGCTTGTGCAGCCCGTCTTTGCGCTGGCAGGCGACCCGGAAATGGGCCTTTGCCAGCTTTACGACGGCTTTCCGGCGGTTCGCACTCCCCTTCACCTTGCGGCTGACCGACCGCTGCAGCCGTTTGACCGTGGCGAGCGCACGCTTGAGGTGTTTTTGGTTCTCAAACACCGCACCCTCGCTCGTCACCGCCAGCGATGTGATGCCGAGGTCAACCCCAATCGCGGGGCCGGTGTGGGTTGGCGGCGTGTGCGCAACCTCCACCTGGATGCTAATCCGCCACCACCCGGCCTGATAGCGGATCGTTGCCCCAAGGATCTTCCCCACGAACCGCAGCGGCTCGGTCATGTTCACCGTGCCGATCTTCTGGGCTTTGAGCGTGTGCCCATCGACAGAAAATCGGTCATTGGCGACGTAGAACGACCCGTAGCCACGCCGCCGCGATTTGAAGGCGGGAAAGCCGACCTTCTTTCCCTTGCGCCGCCCACTGCGGCTGTCGAGGAAGTTCTTGACCGCCCGACCGAGGTTGACAAACGCGCCGTCAATCGCCGACTTGCCGACCTGGAATGTCCAGGGATACGCCACCGCCCGGATGCGCTTGAAGGTGTCACGCAGCGCACGATGGGTGGGAACCGGCATCCCCTGATCGAGCGCGTCCTTGATGGCCCGCAAACCCCAGTTGTAGCAAAACCGCGCCGTCCCGGCGGCCTGTCGGAACAGGTTTGCTTGTTCAGGCGTTGGGTTGAGGCGAATCGTGTGGGCGCGGATCACGGTTAGCTCCTTCGTGCGCAGGTGTGTCCAGCTTTGGGTATTTGGTGAAGGCTATGACAAAACTCCTGTTTCTCGTTCTTGTATGTAGTCGGCGATGAGTGCGTGGGTAGAGCATAGCACCCTGAACAGCCTGTCGTCAATATACAGCGGCTTGTGGGGAATGCCCATCTCAACGTATACTAACCATTAACTTCCTACCTCGTCATTGCTCGCCGGAGCACACCGCCATGGTCGAACGGATCAAATCTCGCCTGCAATACAAACTCATGCTGGGATTTAGTGTTGTGCTGCTGGTCGCACTAACGCTGATCTCGACCTATACCCAGTACAGTGCCAGTGAGATGCTGATCACCTATACCCGCGAGGAGCAACTTAACTTGAGCAATGCCCGGATTGCTGCGGCCCAAGGCGTGCTCAATGAGATCCGTAACGACCTGCTCTTCCTCGCCCGTGATCCCGCAATCGCCACCTTTATGCGGAATAATGAGCGCCGCGAAGAGATCACCCAACGCTTTATGAGCCTCTTATCGCGTTCGGGATCACGCTATCAGGGGGCATGTGTCGCTGATCATATCGGTTCGTACCGGCTATGTGTGGGCATAACAGATGGTCAGGGAGCGCTCATTCCTCACATGAGCTATGTTCCACCTGCTGAAGCCCTACCACCGAGTAATCTCTATCATGTCCATGATATTCCACCTGTTTATACATGGACGTTTAGCCCCTCAATCTCCAATTCCCAGTCCGTCATCCGTTTTAGCTCGGCTATCTATGCCGAATCGGGAGCCAGCATTGGCCAGATTGTGCTCGACACCTCAGCCCAGCCGATCTTCAACCTGCTCATTGAGCCTGAGCAAAGCACCCAAACCATTATTGTCAACCAGAATGGCGATTACGTTCTCGGTGGTGAGGGTAATCTGCGCGATGATCGCCCCGAAAGTAGTATTGAAATCCTGCATCAATACCGGGGTACACTGATCGATCCACCTGATTACCGCAACATCTTCAGTAATTACGATACGCTCCATTTTCCTGATCAACGCGGTAGCACATGGATCGTGATCTATGATCGTCCAGTGGAACAGATTCTTGCCCCGATTCGAAAATCACTTCTTATTAACATTATTTTAACCATCGCCCTGCTCATGATCGGGTTACTGATCAGTTATCTTCTTACACGCAGCATTGTTCGCCCAATGCGTGCCCTCGCAGTGGCCGCTGAACGGGTCGGTTCTGGTGATCTTCAGACCCCGATTACCACCACCAGCCACGATGAGATCGGAGCCTTGGCCGACACGCTCGATCACACCGTGATGCGTCTGCGCAGCAGCATCGAGAATGCCGAATCGCGCCGCCGCGAGGCCGAAACCCTCTACCGTACCGCGATTGCGCTCAATGCCACTCTCGATCTGCACCAACTCCTCAACCGCATTCTCCAAGAACTGCGCGCCGTTGTTCCGTATGACAGCTCAACTGTTCAGCTTGTGCGCGAGGATCATGTCGAAATCATCGGAGCCTATGGTTTAGCCCGACCCGAAGATCTGATCGGAACGACCTTCCCGCTGCACGGGCCAGGGCCAAATGCCGAAGTTGCCCGTCAGCACACAACGATCATTCTCGATGATGCCCCCAAAACCTATGCCCGCTTTAACGAGGAACCCTACCGCAACGATCCGATTCGGAGTTGGATGGGGGTGCCGCTGATTTTTGGCGAGCGCCTGATCGGGATGATCGCGATTGATAAGTACGAACCGAGTTTCTACACCCCCGAACATGCCCGTATCGCCAGCGCCTTTGCCGCCCAAGCCGCGATTGCGCTCGAAAATGCGCGCCTCTACGAAGCGGTTCGCAACGAACTTGCTGAACGCCTGCGCGCCGAAGAACAACTGCGTCAAGCCCAAAAGATGGAAGCCGTGGGGCGGCTCGCAGGTGGTGTCTCGCACGACTTTAATAATATCCTCACCGTGATCATGGGCGAATGCGATCTGATGATGCATGAACCGGGTCTCAGCCCCGAAGTACGTCAAGGGCTGGATCAGATCTATCAAGCCGGGATGCGCGCCTCCGCACTCACCCGCCAACTGCTCGCCTTCAGTCGGCGTCAGATCCTCCAACCTGTCCAGATCAACCTCAACGAGATTATTGTCCCCATCGAAAAGATGCTGCGCCGCCTAATTGGTGAGGACATCGCGCTGTATACCCACCTCGCCCCAAAGCTGAACACTATCCGGGCTGATCCTAGTCAAATCGAGCAGGTGATTCTCAATCTGTGTATCAATGCCCGCGACGCAATGCCCCATGGAGGCGAACTGACGATCATCACCGAAAACGTGCGGATCGAGGTGACATTGGATCATGATCTCCCCCCTGGCGATTATGTCCTCTTAAGTATTTGCGATACGGGTAGCGGGATTGATGAGCATACGCGTGAACACCTCTTCGAGCCATTCTTTACGACCAAACCGCGTGGCAAGGGCACGGGGCTGGGCCTTGCCACCGTGCATGGCATCGTCCAACAGAGCGGGGGCATCATTCGTTTTCAGAGTATCCTCGGCCAAGGCACCAGTTTCTACATCTACCTACCGGCGCTTCAGGAGGCTCCACAGCGCATCATATCGGAGATTCCCAATACAATCACCTTCCTCAACGCCGTGGTGTTGCTCGTTGAAGATGACGAACGGGTACGCCAACTGACCGAGCAGATCCTGCATAGTCATGGCATGAAGGTCATCACGGCGGCGAATGGCACCGCCGCCCTGCGTGTCTGTGCCGAGTATCAGGATCGTATAGATGTGTTACTAACCGATGTGATCATGCCGGGCGGAATCAATGGCATACAACTCGCCGACCGCATCCGCCTGAGTCATCCCCATATCAGCATCCTACTCATGTCGGGGTATAGCGATGAAGTCTTTGCAATGACCGACCCAGTCAGAGCCGAGACCGCCTTCATCCAAAAACCCTTCACCCCTGGCCTGCTGATCGAAAAGATAGCTGAGATTCTAGCCAAACACATCCCTGCCGAACAGTAGGTCACTAAGCGGTGCATGGCCTATGGTATACTAGCCCCAGAAAGAGGGCGGCTCAGAAGCCGCACCGCCGGCACCGCAACCCCGGCCCCATCACGGTGAACGTGATGGGGTTATCTATTGGAGTAACCTCTGCCTATGGACACGACCTACTACACTAGCCGTCTTGAGAAACTCACGGCCCGCATCAACGCGCTCAAGCCGCGCATCGAGCGTGCGCACCAGACAGTACGCCGCCTTGAGACCGAGCAGGTACCTGCTGGGGCCACGGCAGCCGCACGCGCCGCCCAACTCTCAGCGGCACGCCTGATGGCCAGCACGCTTGAAGACCGCAGCCGCCAACTACGTATCGCCGAGGCGGCCATTCGTGCCGAGTTGAGTAACGCTTCATAGCGATGGGTTTACGGGGGCCTGCGGCCCTCGTAAACCCATCGCTGGTTGGGGTATTTCTTGGTGGCTGCGCCGCCAAGCATTGGGGTTTGGTACCACAGCCCAAGGACGCGGTTGGCGTCGCTGCCTGGTCGCAACTTAGCGAAATATCTTGCGTCCGAGGATGAAGCTGACGACTACGCTGATCACGAGTACTGGGATCGGATAACGGCGGATGAACGTCTCGATACCGCCGCGTATTCCGTCCACATCCTGATCCTCCAGGTAGTGTTCGCTCCGCTCAAGGGCATCGGAGAGGGTGGCTTTGTCGGATTGATTCCAGGTGGTGTGCTTGCGAATCGCCGTTCCTATGTCGCTCACTTTCTGGCTGGCACCGCTGATCACACCGTTGATCTTCGCAGAAGCATGGGTTCCAATCTCGTCAGACTTTTCGCGGACAGTACCAACGACCTTATCGGCTTTGTCGCGTACATCATCGGTCATCTCCCCGACTTTGTCGCGTACATCATCGGTCATCTCCCCAACTTTGTCGCGTACATCATCGGCCATCTCATCCGCACTATGGGAGCGCAAATAGTCTGCTGCCTGGTGGGCAGTGTCCTCGGCATGCGCTTTGGTGGTCGGTTTATTTTTACGGAAATTCATCCTGATACTCCTCCCAATACATTGATATCGTTTTGCATTTTCGATAAGAATGATCTCACACAAAACGATCAACATACAGGGCTATTTTTTAGATTTTTATACACTCGATTGAGTGTTGCGGCCTAGGGTTGTCCGTGAGCCTTCTCCCACGCATAGCGCACGGCTGCTTCAAACTCGTTCCAGGTATTCGGGTAGTTCTGCTCCCATCTACGGCGCAAGTCTGATGCAACGGCATCCCACGTATGACCATGAACACGTGCGTTGGTGGCCATGTCGGTGCCAAAGGTATAGGCCGGAGCATAGTCGCTGTAGGGCCGTCCACCCGCTGCCAGCGTTGACTGATAGTGGGTCTGGAAGTCGCGCTCATTGGTGGTGTTGGTGAAATCCAGGGTGGGTGGCGCAGAGCGTTGCCCTTGGGTGAAGTCCGGGGTAGGTAGCACAGAGCGTTGCCCCTGGGTGAAGTCCAGAGTGGGTGGCGCAGAGCGTTGCCCCTGGGTGAAGTCCGAGGGGGCCGTGCCCGTGGTCATCGGGGGATTCCAATCGGTTTTATGCCACTCCTTGCTGCGTTGATTGATGTCTACCACGCCATAGCGGTGCAGGACAGCATCAACATTCACCCGCTCGTCCATGGCCGAATCAACGCTCACGGTGAGGAGTACGCCACCCCGCCGCACGCCTTCGGCATAAATATGGGCAGAATCTTCGGGCACTCCGTTACCCATTAAGGCACCCGCTAGGCCACCGACACCCGCGCCGATACCGGCTCCGAGGGCGGTGGAACCCGCCGTCGCACCAATGGTGCCGATAGCGGCGGCGAGGGGGCCGAATGCTAACACCGGGCCAATCCCAGGGATGGCGAGCAGCCCGGCACCCACCAACAGGCCGACTGCCCCACCGACGACGCTGCCGCTTACTGCGCCCGAAGTCATTGGGTTTTCTGCGCCTACCTCGTGCTGCTGGATGTTCGTGTCGCTCGCGTCACGAACCACCATGCTAATATCCTCACGCGAGATACCGCGATCAATCAGTTCGCTCGCAGCACTCTGGGCATCACCTAATGTATCGAAGAGTCCAGTTACGGTGCGAATCATTGCCATCTTCCTTCTATACTATTCGTCGAACGTTGCTTGCTTCTATCGTCCGTCGTACATGATGTAAAGAAGGATGTGTCACCTTAGTATAGCAAGTGCGAACGAGGGCCGATAGCCTATAAACTCCGACTCTCGTATCAGCACTATGCCTGACAGTGTGTAGGGTTACGTCCCGACGATGACAACCCGCACCGCATGCGCTCCAAAATTGTCGCGTAGCGGTACCTGGCCGCCAGGTACCTCCACGCCATCGAGTGTTACCCGCGCAGTTGCCCCGCGTTCGACGGTGATCTGGTAGGTTGCCGCGCCAACCCGGTAGCTCGCCGTGTAGCCGGGCCACTCCGGCGGCAGGCAGGGGGTGATGCTCAGGGTGTCGCCACGACGGCGTAGGCCGAGCAGTTGTTCCACGCCTAGCCGGTAGAACCAGCCCGCCGACCCGGTGTACCATGTCCAGCCGCCGCGTCCGGCGTGGCCCTCGGCGGTGTAGACATCGGCGGCGACACTGTAGGGTTCCACCATGTAGCGGAGACTATGTTCGGCGGCGTGGCGCACCGGGCTGATCAGCCGCAGCAGTTCGGCCACCCGCCCGCCCTCGCCCAGCATAGCCCAGGCCCAGATCGTCCAGATCGCGGCGTGGGTGTACTGGCCGCCATTCTCACGCACTCCCGGTAGGTAGCCCTTGATATAGCCAGGGTTATGCTCGCCCTGGTCAAAGGCCGGTGTGAAGAGCCGGATCAGCCCGACCTCACGATCAACCAGCAGGTTGTCTACCGCCTCCATGCCCGCCCGCGCACGAGCCGGATCGCTGACACCCGCGATTACCGCCCAGGACTGGGTCAGCGAGTCGATCTGGCACTCGGTGTTGGCCTGTGAGCCGAGCGGCGTGCCGTCGTCGTAGAAGGCGCGCAGATACCAACCGCCGTCCCACGCACTGGCCTCGATAGCCACCCGCAGCCGCTCGGCTTCAGCCCGGTAGTGCGCGGCACGCTCGCTGTCGCCCCGGGCTGCGGCCAGCTCGGCGAAGGAGTGGAGCACCGCGATCAGGAACCAGCCGACCCAGACGCTCTCGCCGCTACCGCCTGCGCCCACCAGATTCATGCCGTCGTTCCAATCACCGGCACCCATCAATGGTAGGCCGTGGGCACCCATTCGCCCCAAGCCATAGTCTATCGCCCGTGCGCAATGTTCGTACAGGCTGGCCTGATGCGCCGAGACCGTAGGTGTGTCGTAGTATTCGGCCTCGCCCGGCTCCCTGGGGCGACCATCCAGGTAGGGCGTTGGCGCATCCAGCAGCGCCAGATCACCCGTTACCTCGCAGTAATAGGCGGTGACAAAGGGCAGCCAGAGGTAGTCATCGGAGAAGCCGGTACGGACACCGCGCCCACTCGGCGGATGCCACCAATGCTGTACGTCGCCCTCGACAAACTGGCGTGCGGCGGCGCGCAGAATCTGGGCGCGTGCCACATCCGGCGCGGCCTGAGTCAGAGCCAGCACATCCTGAAGCTGATCGCGGAAGCCGTAGGCTCCGCCCGACTGGTAGAAGGCCGAGCGCGCCCAGACCCGGCAGGCCAGGGTTTGGTAGAGCAGCCAGCCGTTCAGGAGCAGGTCGAGGGCCGGGTCGGGTGTCTGCACCTGAGTTGCCCCAAGCAGCGTGCGCCAACCCGCGACGGCGGCTTGTTCGGCGCGGGCCGCAGCCGTCGGCGTCCGGTAGCGTTCAGCTAGTCGGCGCGCATCATCGGCATCCGCGCCCTGGCCCAGCAGAAAGACCACCTCGCGCTCCTCGCCGGGGGCCAGATCGAGGGCGCAACGAATAACGCCGCATGGGTCGTGCCCCGCACCGACACGACATGAGAGGGTGCGGGCAGCCATGCCCGCAGGCCGTCCGAGGTCGCCGTTGCGCCCAATAAACTCGGTGCGGTCGCCGGTGTAGTTCAACACGATCTCGCTCACGGCAAGGAACGCCACCCGCCCGCCAAACTCAACGTTGTAGGCATTGCGGGCCAGCAGCACAGCGTACTCTTCATCGTAGTCGGTGACGATGTAGGGAGCCATTTGGGCGCGGAAGACGCCCAGCACCCATCCGGCGTAGAGCGTCGCCGTGAGCTGGACGGGCTGGATGCCGTGGTTGCACAAGCGCAGGCGGAAGATCTTCACCGGGTCATCGCTGGGCACCGAGATAGTCAGATCGCTGGCGATGTCGCCGCACTGACGGGCGAAGTTGCTATAGCCAAAGCCGTGGCGCACGCGCACATGGCCCATACCCACGGGGCGCGGCGTGGGCGACCAGATCGCACCGCTGGCCTCATCGCGCAGGTAGAGTGCCTCGCCCAAAGGGTCGCGCACCGGGTCGTTCGCCCAGGGGGTAAGCCGGTTCTCGCGGCTATTCCCGGCCCAGGTGTAGCCACCGCCACTCTCGGTGATGATGCAGCCGAAGCCGGGGTTGGCAACCACGTTTATCCAGGGCGCGGGCGTGGGCCGCCCAGGGACGAGGTCAATCACATACTCGCGCCCATCGGGCGTGAAGCCGCCGTAGGGCGAGGGCTGGATCAGGGTGATGGGCGGGAGCGGCGCGTCAGGTGCGGTAGAAATGATCGGCGTGGCGGGAGCCTGACCAGCATCGGGCTTACGGCGGCGCAGGTGCTGGGCCAGGTCACCCCGGCGGGTGGAGAGCAGGGCGCAGGCCACCGTCTCCAGCAGCACTTGGTCGGCAGCGGGCACAAGATCGCCGCGCAGGAGAAAGACGCCCCCCCGTTGGTTGAGCAACGCCCCGGCGCGGCTACTGCGCACCAGACTGAGCAGATGATCCTGCCGCCCCTGGGCGTAGCCGCCGCTATCTTCATTGAGAATCACCAGATCCACCATCAGCCGCTTGAGCCGCCAGTACTCGTGGGCACGCAGCAACTCGGCCACCAGATGTAGCTCGTCGTCTGCGCCGACACGCACCAGCACCAGCGGGAAATCGCCGGAGATGCCATAGGACCACAGGCTAGCCTGGCCTCTGGTGTTCGCTGTGAGGGTCGCGGTTGCAGCCCGCCGCCGCACATCAAGGAAGAGCGCAGCACTGGCGAGGCGTTGGAAGCGGTGGGCTTGATCGGCGTCAATATCGAGATCGTGCAACTCCACCTGGCTCTGCGTCCATGCCAGATCGAAGGCTCGTTCGGCGGCGGCCGGGTCGCGCAGACGGGCGGCCAGAGCGAGCGCCTCGGCGCGCCCCCCGGCCACGCCGGTGACGAAGATGATCTGGGCGCTGGCCCCCGGCGCGATGCGCACGCGCCGCCGCAGGCTCAGCACCGGGTCGAGGACGGCACCCGTATGGCCGCCGAGGGAGACTTGGAGTGCCTGCGGGTCGGCCATATCGCGCCCGCGCCCGACGAAGGCGGCTCGGTCGCTCTCGTGCTGGATGGTACCGAGGGCGTGGCCGCGCACGCTCACGCTGTGGATGGCCCAGGTGCGGGCGGCACCCGCCGTGCGTGGCCGCCGCACGGCCAGCAGTGCGTCATGATCGGGGACAAATTCGGTCTCGACGAACAGGTTGGAGAAGGCCGGATGCGCCTCATCGGCAGCGAGTGGAGCCAGCACGACCTCGCTGTAGCTCGTCAGTTCTAGCTCGCGGGGCGCACTGGTGAGGTTCGTGAGCGTCACCCGCCGCAACTCGGCGTGCTCCTCCGGCGAGACCACCACCTCCATGCGCGTATCAATCCCGGCCACACGCTGCCGAAACTCGGCCCGATCCAGGCCGTAGGTTACTTGGTAGCTCTGCGGTTGGTGGCGGGTCGGCTGGTAGGTGGCAGACCAGACCGCGCCACTACGGGCGTCGCGGATGTAGATGAAGCTGCCCCAATCGTCGCGGCTCACATCGGAGCGCCAGCGCGTGATGGCCAGATCGTCAAAACTGCTATTCCCGCCGCCCGCAGTAGTGAGCATCAGGCGGTAGCGACCATTGGAGAGCAGGTGGCTGTAGGGCACACTGGTGAAGGGCGTGTTGAACTGACGTGGTGCCGGTGGGGCAAAAAAGGCGATCTGGGGTTCGCGTGCGGCTGCCCGCGCCGTTTGCGCCGGACGCATCTGCGGCACCCGCTCTTGAAGCAGAGTCTCAGCCGACTGCACAAGTGGCTCGGCGTGGAAGCGCCGCTGCATCACATCAGCGTGGAGCGCGTTGGCCAAGGCGAGCAGACTCATGCCCTGGTGGTGGGCCATAAACGAGCGCACAATTGCACGCCGCTGACCGGGGGGCAAGCGGCTGGGCGTGTAGTCGGCAGACTCGTACAGCCCGTAGCTACCAAACATGCCATCGGCAACTAGCGCCCGCAAGTTGGCCAGCGCCTCGACCGGGCGCACCGAGATGGCCAGCAGCGTTGCATAGGGCGCGATCACAAGATCGTCATCAAGGCCACTCTTCAGCCCCAGCCCAGGCACGCCGAAGGCGTGGTACTGATAGTTCATCGCCAAGTCGCGGGCGTTATAGGCCGACTCGGAGATACCCCATGGCACACCACGTTCCTTACCATAGGCGATCTGGCGGGCGACAGCGGCGGCGTAGGTGGTATCGAGCAGCGTTTCGGGGTAGCGGCGCATCAGCAAGAGCGGCATCAGGTACTCAAACATCGTGCCGCTCCACGAGAGCAGCGCAGCACCCAGACCCACCGCCGTGAGGCCGCGCCCCATGCGGAACCAGTGTTCCTGCGGCACATCACCTCTGGCGATAGCCAGGAAACTACCCAAACGGGCCTCGGAGGCCAGCAGATCATAGAAGGAGGTATCGCGCTGCCCCTCGGAGACGCGGTAACCAATCGAAAACAAGTGGCGCTGGTTATCGTAGAGAAAGTCGAACTGCATCGTCTCAACCTGATCGGCACAGGCGCGGGCGATCCATGCATGGCGGGCGAGCAGCGCGGCAGCAGTGGGAACACCGACATCAGCCAGTTCGCCGAGGGTCGGCGGATGCTCACGATGATCCGCTGCGGGCACAAGGTTATCAATATCTTCTAGCAGGCTGCGGGCCTGGCGGCCAATACGCGCCCCCCACGCAGCCACCGGCCCGACGGGATCAAGATCCTCCACCCACTCCAGCACCTCGCCGAGCAGATCGCGGTAGCCACCCACCGTATCGGGCGTATCGTGGAGCAGGTCGGAGAGCGCGGCGACCGCCTTGCGCAACGACCCATGCTCGCCGATCTCCTGCCCCATCAGCGCGAGCGAATCGGCGACCCCAAGGAGTGACTGCTGGCCGATCAGCGGCGTATCGCGCAGCGCCAGGTAGCCTTGGCGCAGGGTAAGCAGCGCGGCCACGAAATTACCACTATCCACCGTCGAGACGTAGGTTGGCGGCAGCGGATGGAGCGTCCGGGTGTCATACCAATTCAGCAGGTGACCCTCACAACGCTCCATGAGCGCCAGCGTGGCGAAGACCCGCTCGGTGCGCTCGGTCAGTTCAAGCATACCAATATAGCCAAAGTCGTGGGCAGCCAGATCGGCCAGCAACTGAAGCCCGATATTGGTGGGCGAGGTACGGTCGGCGATCAGGGGGCGCGGCGTCTCCTGGAAGTTATCGGGAGCCAAGTAATTGGCCTCGGCGCGCACGAACTGCTCAAAGAAGGCCCAGGTAGCGCGGGCCAGCCGCCGCAACAGGAACTGATCCTCGGCGCTGATCGGGAGCGGAGCATCAATATGCGGCTGGTCGAGCCATGCGGCGAGGGCTGGCGCGGCGAGCCAATCGGCAAGCACCGGCAGCGCAGCGAGAGCCTCGGCGTAGCGGCGGCCAGGGGCGGCCACCAGGGCCGCCCCGGCGATAAGTATGGGGGCACCTCGGCGCAGCATCGGTATATGGGAACACTGGAGCCGATCCTGCGACTGCGCGGCGGTCTCCCACTCCAGCAAGTTGCGCCGTGTGATCAGCGTGCGGGTCAGCGTGCGAGCGATGGCATCAAGATTGAGGAAGGTCTGATCGGGCAGAAAGGCGACATTGAGCACCAAGCGCAGGGCGCTAAGTTGAAGCTCGCGCAGCCTCGCTCGCAGTGCGCCCATGTTGCCCGGTTCGAGCGCAGCGGCGCGGGCGGCCGCCAGCAAGTCGAAGGCCAGCGGTGCGGTCAGCGGTGCCAACGCCAGGCATGTCCAGACCGCCGGGCGACCGGGCAACCAGCGCCAACCCGCCACCAGCAGTGCGACCATTGCAGCTGGGGTGAGGCTACGCCGCAGGTTATCGAAGATCTTATAGCGTGCGATCAGCGGCAGACTATTCACCTGCCAGCCCTCAGCCGACGGCGTGCGCGGCAGCAGCCAAGGCGCGATCTGCCAGTCACCGCGCACCCAGCGATGCTGGCGCGCCGCCCAGGCCGCGTAGGTAGTCGGATAACTGTCCACCACCTCCACATCAGAGAGCAGCCCCACGCGTGCATAGAGACCCTCGATCAAGTCGTGGCTAAGTAGTGCATTCTCAGGAAAACGCCCATGCAGTGCGGTGCGCAGAACCAGCGGGTCGTAGATGCCCTTACCGGCAAAAATACCCTCGCCAAACAGATCCATGTAGGCATCCGAAACGGCGGTCGTGTAGGGGTCAATACCCACATTTCCGGCAAAGATGCGTGCGAAACGGCTCGCCGTAGCACTCGGCAGATCAATACCGACCCGTGGCTGAAGGATGCCGTACCCCTCAGCCACCCGCCCGGTCAGCGGGTCAAGCCGCGCCTGATTGAGCGGGTGGGCCAGCGTACCGATCAGCGCATGGCCGACATCACGCGGCAGTTGTGTATCGGCGTCCAACGTGATCACATAGCGCACCCGCTCCAGCACGCGCTGGTCGCCGACCATCACGCCATACGACGTTTCGCCCACACCGGCCAGCAGGGTATTGAACTCCTCCAGCTTGCCGCGCTTACGCTCCCAACCCATCCAGCGACCCTGCCGCGCATTCCAGATGCGATGGCGGTGCAGCAGCAGGAAGCGATCCTCACCGTGGCGCTCGGCGAGTTGGCGCATGCGCTCGGCTGCAGCATCAAGCAGCGAGGCATCTTCAGGCATGTTCTCCTCAGGCGCATCGGCAAAATCGGTGAGCAGCGCAAAGTGCAAGTTCGGGTCCTGGTTGGCCAGCGCGATCACCTCCAGCGTATCGAGCTGACGCCCCACACTATCCGGGGTCAACAGCAGCGTCGGCATCACCACCACCGTCGTCAACTCGGCGGGTATCCCCGCCGAAAGATCGAGGCGCGGCAATACACGCGGCGGCAACATAGTGGTAATAACGCGATTGACCAATTCACCAGCCAGCGCACTCGCCGGAATGATCGTCAGGGCCGCACCAAGCAGCGTCTTCCGCTGCGCCAGCCGCAACCCAGCAGCCACAATCAGCGCCGTGGTTACGCCGACAGCCCCCAGGTAGCACGCCGTCGGGTGCGCCATCGCCGTGTTACGGACACGCTCCAGCGGCGACAGGTGGTAGCCAAGCTGGGCCGCAAACATCGGACGCCCGGCACCCACCAGATAGTAGCCGACATGGCGCTGACGAGGATCGTCACCACTCGCCGCATCAGCCTGAGCAACCGTGCGGCGCGCCACCTCATCCTCACTCATGTGCGCCCCACGCGCCAGATCTTCAACCGCGTGGCGATAACGGTCGCGGGTCGCACTGGTGCTACGTGCATAAGCCCCCGCCGGATCACGGCACAACAGAAGCTCGATCTGGCTCACCCGCGCAAACCAATCCGGCCAGTTGATTGCACCCAGGGCGCGCATACTACTAATGGTATTCCCAACGGAAACCTGGTTCGCAGCCTGACGCTGGTGTTCCTCGTGGATGAGCGCCTCAACCGTTTTATGCGGTGTGACCGGCTGGGTCTCCAGCCACGTCACCACCCGACCAATATCGTGTTCACCCTCGTGGGCACGCAAGCGGCGCAGCAATTGGGCCGCGAGGGTGATTGGCAAATCCGGGTGGCGGCGCGTAAGCGCACGCAGCACATCTGTAGCCATCGCCTCGCTTGACGCACTGAGCAGTTGCTCGGCCCAGGTATCGGCCTCGTGGCGCAGCGCACGCACCTGGAGTACCTGAGCCGACAGCCGACTAAGGTTCTTCACCAGCCCGATGCGCAGCATAATCGCCACCGCCCACAGTTCACCCATCTGGAGCGGAGTGATTGACTGGTAGGCGCTGAGGAAGCGCAACAGCACTGCGGCATCCACCCGACCATCGGTATGGCCGATCAGCTCTAGTGCAATCGCGTAGACGCGTGGCAGATTGGCAAACGGGCCACGCCGCAACTTCGGCAGTTGGCGGTAATAACCCTGGGGCAGATCGTGACGGATCGTGCGGATCTGCTCATTCACAAGGTAGGCGTTATCAATCAACCATTCAGCAGCCGGACTAATCGGCACACTCAGTCGAATATCCTCGCCAAGACACCGATGCGCCTCGGCGATTTGCCACTCATCATGATCGAGAGCGCGGCGCAAGACATTGCTACCGTGCAGCAACGCGGCAACATCAGCATGGTCACTGGCGAGCGTGAGGGCAAGCGAATCCAACAACTCGGCACTTAGCAAATCGCCGAGCAAGGGCGCAAACGTAGGCTCAACCAGAGGATCCAGCGCAGAGTGCGGGCGCAAGCGTGCGCCGAGCGAGCGAACGAATGCGCATGCATTGCGTATCAAGGTAAATCCCTTCCGAACTTCCGGGAAACATGCAGCCTCCCGGAAGCTGGACTAAGCATTGCGCTCAACCTCCAACAGTGCGACCGCGCAGCCTCGTATTCTCGTCACGCTGGGATCGGCGTAGGGGCTGGCTTGTACTAGGGCCAAGATCGATGATCTGCACATACAGATCCCGCCCATGATTAGCAAGTTCAGCCGAGAACTCTAGCTCATCACGCAGAATATGGACGATGACATCAGGCGAGATGCCGCTTGCGCGAGCCTGGGCAACCAGATCACCTAGGCGTGATTCAAACACCTCGGCGGTGAGATCGGGATCGGGGAAGGGCACACCGAAGGTATTGAAGAGTTGGCAGACCGGGCAGATAACACCAAATCCCCCCTTGGCGGGTGGTTCCAGTGGCGTGCCGCAGTTCGTGCAGCGTAGCGATTCAAGATTCTGCATAGGATCTACCTTTCTCACGATCTAGCGCACATACAGCGAATCACCGTGTGCCCAGAGCCTGATGGACAGCCTTTTCGGCGCGACAGGGTCGGGTACGAGATGTTAGCAACAAGAGGAATGCATGGGGAGAAAACAGAGGGGGCGATCAGGGTGCTAATCCATCTCTTAATAGCATAGCAGAGATGAGGATGCCTAGATAGCGGGCTTTCTGCACCTCCTAGTTGCTGAAATACCTGACAATGTCAGGTATTTCAGCAACGTCACCTTCGGTGGGGGTTCGGGGGCGGCAAAGCCGCCCCAAGGACTTTGCCCATGCCCTGCTACACCGCCAACCAAATTTGCACGATTCGAGAGCTTATGCTATACTACGCCGCGTTGTGACGAAAACATAATCCCCGATAGCTCAACGGTAGAGCATCTGACTGTTAATCAGAGGGTTATAGGTTCGAATCCTATTCGGGGAGCCAATCGTGCAAAGGCTCAGGGGCTTGCGCCACCTGAGCCTTTTGCATATCCCAGGAACATTCTCCCCGCCCCCAACGTTCTCTATATAGCAACCCTCTAGCCCGGAGAACGATCATGCGTACCCTCAAACTCCTGACCCTCGCCCTGCTCGCTACCCTCCTCCTCACTGCGTGTGGTGGCGCACAGAGCGCTGAAGCCCCACTCCCGATGGCCACCGCCGCCGCCGATACCATGAGCAATACTGGCGGCGTTGCCCCCGGTGCCCCCGCTGCCCTCGAATCCTATGCCGAAAAGGATGAAGAGGCTCGCCAGCAACCTGCCTCCGACCAGCCCGCCAGCCAGCGTATGGTCATCAAGACCGCCTACCTCTCGATTGAGGTGCCCAAGGTGAGTGATGCCGAGGCTAGTATTCGTGCCCGTGCCGAACAGCTTGGTGGTTATGTGGTTAGTGTCCAGACGAGTGGCAGCGGCGATTATCAGACCGCCTCGATCACGATTCGTGTCCCCTCAGCCCAATACAGCACCGCCATCAGCGATGTTGAAGGACTCGCTACCAAAGTCCTCTCGCGTAACCTCGGCGGCGAAGATGTCACCGAAGAGTTTGTGGATCTCGAATCGCGCCTGCGCAACCTCGAAGCCACCCGTACCCGCCTGCTCGATCTGCTCAACCAAGCTACCGATGTTGAAGATGCCATCCAGGTCAATGCCGCCCTCACCGATGTCCAAGGCCAGATTGAGGTCATTCAGGGTCGTATGAAGTACCTCAAGGATAGTGTCGCCATGGCCACCATCAGTGTAGATCTGCGCCCCGTGCCGCCCCAGCCCACGATTGTGCCCGAAGATGGCTGGCAACCCCTACGCGTCGCCCGCCAAGCCCTCGGCGATCTGGTCAGCTTTGGCCAAGGATTGCTCGAACTCGGTATTGTCCTGCTTATATGGACGCCGGTCTGGTTGCCGTTGCTGCTGCTCATCCGCTGGGGATGGCGCAAATTGCGCCGCAAGGCACCGACAACCTAAGAAGGCTTAGGTATTCAATAGCTAACCCCACCGCCTCTAGCTTGATTATGCCCATGGCAATGGCTATAATAGGGCCATTGTCGTGGTTTTTTGGGTACCATCCCTCCAAAAAATATCATCGAACGATACAAAAAATGGTATGCGTGAGCGCGTTTATCGAACTGAGGCCCTGATCCTGCGGCGGAGCGATATGGCCGAAGCAGATCGCTTGCTCCTCATTGCGACCCCTAACGGTAAAGTACGGGTGGTCGCAAAGGGTGTACGCAAAATCAGTAGCCGCCTCGCTGGGCATATCGAACTCTTTACCCACGCTAGCCTCTTGTTAGCGGTGGGGCGTAACCTCGATATCGTCACCCAAAGTCAGGCCATCAATACCTTTACAACCCTGCGCAATGATATTACGCGCCTCAGTTGCGCCTATTATGTTGCCGATCTCTATGCTACCTTGACCGAGGAGGGTGAAGAGAATCGTCCCATCTTCCAACTCCTCGTGGAGACATTTGCCGCCCTCGATTTGAGTATCAATCCAGATCTGATTTTACGTTCTTTTGAACTGCGTCTACTCCAGATCGCGGGCTATCGCCCTCATCTGCACCATTGTGCCCAGTGTGGCACGCTACTCACCGAGGATGCCAATCGCTTTAGCCCGCTCATAGGTGGAGTACTCTGTCCCGATGATCAACATTCCGATCCACGCGCCCTACCCATGGGCGGTTCCGCCTTTCGGCTTTTACGCTACCTGCAAACCCAGCCCATGAGTACCCTTGAGCATCTACACCTCTCCGCAACGGTGCGCACCGAGGTTGAAACCCTTCTCCATGCCTACCTGCGGCATGTGCTTGAACGTGATCTCAAATCGGTCGCATTTCTGCATCATGTGATGCGTGGCGAATAAAGGAGTTCCGTTATGGCCTATATTGACCAACTGCTCGGACGGGGTGAGCAGATCTTGTACATCGCCCGCCAACACCTCTTTGTCCTCATTGCCAATATCTTGGCCGAATTGTCACTCATCGCGCTCTTGGTCGCCGCTGGTGTTACCTCTAATTGGGCCTTCAAGGATAGACTGGAACCCATTATTGGGAGTCTTACAGCAAGTAGTCTCATCCTATTGATCTGTATTTCGATCAGCATTATTGTGATGATCAGTGGCTTTATTGATTATCTGCGCTGGAATACCGAGCAGTATATTATTACCGACCGCCGGGTGATCCAGGTACACGGTATCATCAATAAGCGCGTGATCGATTCTTCGCTCGAAAAGATCAATGATGTTGAATTGCGCCAAAGCCTTATCGGGCGCATGATGAATTTCGGTACCGTCGAGATTCTCACCGCCTCTGATGATGGTGTGAATGTGATGGATCGGATCGAAGATCCGCTGGAGTTTAAAAAGGCGATGCTTGATGCCAAGCATAACCACGAACGTGGCTATGGCTACCTCGAACCGCAAAATTACTCCGCCGCCCAACCCCGTGCTGCCTCACCCGGCGAGATCCAGGGCATGCTCGAAGAGTTGGCGGCACTGCATAAGCGTGGTATCCTTTCTCCTGAGGAGTTTGAAGCCAAAAAGCGCGAGTTGCTCAGCAGGATCTAAATTATGCAAGAAGGATCGATCTACGATCTGATCTCCCAGGCGCGTGATTCAATCGTAGGCCAGATGCGCATCACGCCACGGATCGGGCTGATTCTCGGTTCAGGCTTGGGTGCCCTGGCCGATGACCTCGAAGATGCGCAGGTGATTCCCTACACCACGATTCCGGGATTCCACGCCCCTAAAGTACCCGGTCATCGGGGCGAACTGGCTATTGGCCACCTCTCCGGGCAGCCCGTCGCAGTCTTGCGCGGGCGTTTTCATTTTTATGAGGGCTATTCGATGCAGGAGGTGGCCTTCCCGGTACGGGTGCTCCAGGCTATCGGCTGCACCACGCTGATTATCACCAACGCCGCCGGGGGCCTGCGCCCAGAATGGCATGTGGGCGATATTATGCGTATCCGCGACCAGATCTTCTTGCCGGGGTTGGCTGGTCATCATCCCTTGCGTGGCCCCAATGATGATCGCCTCGGCCCACGCTTCCCCGCTATGGTCGGGGCCTTTGAGAATGATCTGGTGCCCATCGCGCATACCGTCGCGGCAAGCCAGGGCATACCCCTGCGCGAAGGGGTCTATTGTATGCTCTCTGGCCCGGCCTTCGAGAGCGCGGCGGAACTACGCATGTTGCAAGGCTGGGGGGCCGATGCCGTGGGTATGTCTACCGCGCCCGAAGTGGTTGTGGCGGTGCATGCCGGGATGCAGGTGCTGGGTTTCTCGCTGATCACCAATCTGGCGCTGCCCGATGGCGCACCAGCCAACCACGCCGAGGTTCTGGCCGCCGGTGAAGCGGCGAAACCACGTTTTTCGGCTCTGATTCGGGGTATTCTCGCGCATCTCTAGGGGGGATCGCCGCACTACGATAAGTGCTGAAGGAGGGGACATGTCCGAACACACGCTCACACCGCTCAATACGATTGCCGGGTTCGATGAAGTGCTCTGCAAGAAGCTGGCCGATCAGTTCTGGATCACGAGTGCGGAGGAGTTCCATAGTGTTGTTCGTTCGAGTAACCAACAGCATGGCAGTGGGCGGAAAGCCCTCGCCGTCGCTCTGGGCATGGACGAGGCCCAAGTCAAGGCACTTGCCGATACGGTGCGTGCGGCACTCCCCGCCGATACGCCCTTCTCTATCCCCGCCGATATTGAGGTCGGGGCGGGTCTGCTGATGGATGGCCTTACCGATGTCGAGGCCAGTTCCTTCGCGACGGTGGTTGATCTGCCCGATGCGGTTGAACCGCTCACGAAGCAGAAGAATATTTCGCCCCCGCACCATCAGGGCAAGCGCAATACCTGTGTGGCCTTCAGTCTGGCCTCGATCATGCAGATTCTCGGTGATGACCCCACCGATCTCTCGGAGCAGTTCCTCTACTACCTCTGCAAAGAGAAGGACGGTATCCCCGGCGATGTGGGCACTAACCCGGCCCTAGCGGTGCAGTTGCTCCAGAGTGAAGGCATCTGTAGCGAAACCACCTGGCCCTACCACTCCGAGCCGGATAACAGCCAACCCGGTGGCCCCAAGCCGCCTGAACCCGCCTATACCGAGGCGCGCCGCCGCCGCATCACCGGCTTCACCCAGATCCCCGCCAAGGGTAGCGCGGGCGTGGCCCAGATCCAAGCCCAACTTGCCCAGGGCAAACCCGTCATGATCGGGATGCCGATCTATGAACATTGGAGCGGCTCGACCCAGGGCACCCTGCTCGGTCGCCTACGCTTCCCGCTCCCCGGTGAGCGCCAGGCGGGTGGCCACGCGATGTGCGTCGTTGGCTACCGCACTGATGCAACTGCGCCCGGTGGGGGCTACTTCATCGTGCGCAATAGCTGGGGCACCGATTGGGCCAAGGATAACCCCGATGGATCAGGCTATTGCCATATGCCCTACCTGCTGCTCGCACGCCAGAATATGGTCGCCTTTGTGATTGATGGGGTCGTGACCGAGACGGTTGCCAAAGCGCCGCCTAAGGCAACCGGAGGCAAGAAGATGAGCAACGTGCGCGCCGGTGCCCGCCTGGGCAGTTCCGCCGAAGGCGGCGATAGTCTGATGGCGATCTATGCTGATCTGTTGATGCTCCGCGATCAGGTTGATAGCCTCACCGAGCGCCTGCAAGCCCTCTTGGGGGTTGATGCGCCGGAGGTTGGAGAGGAAGTGGCCGAGGAGGCGGTAGTTGTAGAAGCAGCACCAGCCGCCAAAGCTGCGCCCCCGGTTGAGGAGGGCGGCTATACCGCGCCGCTGGTCTTCATCAATACCGGCGCGAGCGAGGGCAGTGAAGAACTTTACCCCAACGGCATTGATGGTAATACCGGCCAACCACTGCTCAAGATTGATGCCGCGACCGCTGCGCGTCTGGCTCAGGGTCTCGAACCCGAACCGGATGAGATGAAGAATCTCTACAAGAATAAGCAGATTGATGCCAGTGGCGGCCACTTCGGTGCCGTCGCCGATGTTGATCAGGATAAGGTCGAGCAGGCGCACTGGGCGGTGGTGGTGAATGCCCTAGAGAGCGTCGAGGTACTCAAAGCGCTCTGGCCGCTCATCCGCCACCGTATGCAGCAGATGGGCTACACCAAGCTCGATTTTGACTTCCAGGCCAGCGATGCCAACTGTGGGGCGTGGCTCAACCGCCACAGCGATGGCGGCAAAAAGACACTGGCCAATGCGCCCGGTGAGGTGCCCCCGGTGTTGCTCGTGCGCCCCGGTGAGCGTGTCAACGCATGGCTGGCGCGCCACGGGGTCGCCCAGGGGCCGGTTGATCCGACCCGTGGTGTCCCCTTCTACCTGATGATCGTCGCGCGCCCCGGCCCGCTCAGCGCCGATGATAAGGTCTTTATCCCGCTCAACTTCCAGTATGAACTTGACATCTTCTGGGGCGTGGGCCGCCTGATCTTTAGTGATGCCACCGGCCAGCACCGCCTCGATGACTACAAGACCTATGCCGAGCGCGTGGTGGCCTGGGAGCAGCGCAAAGATGCTGCCTCGCGGCTCAAGAAGGAGATCGCCTTCTTTGGGACACGCCACGAGGAGGATACTTCTACCATCCGTAGTGCCGATGAGCTGATCGTCCCGCTCGTGGAGTGGAGCAAGACCGGCAAGATCGCGGTGGAGAAGGGCGTTGCGCAAACCGTCTATCTGGCCGAGCAGGCCACGCGCAGCAACCTAGAGAAGCTGCTTACCGCCGATAAGGCTCCGGCGCTGCTCTTCACCGCCAGCCACGGTATCGGTTTGCCCCTCAGCGACAGCAAGTTGGTGATGCACCAGGGTGCCCTCGTCACTGCCGATTTTGGCGGTTTCGGCAGCATCAAGCGCGACCACTGGATGGCCGGTGAGGATCTCGATGGGCTGAGCAAGGCCAACGTGGAGGGGATGATCGCCTTCCTCTTCGCCTGCTATGGTGCGGGCTGCCCCCACCAGGACGAGTTCATCTTCGATGCCAACAAGAAGCGCCCGGTGATCGCGCCCTTCCCCTTCATCGCCCAACTGCCCCAGCGCCTGCTCACCAAGGGTGCCTTGGCCGTATTGGGCCATGTGGAGCGTGCATGGACCTACTCCTTCAGCGGTACCGAGGCCGGAACTACCCGCCAAGTCCAGCCCTTCCAGGATGTGCTGGGACGCTTGCTGCAAGGCAAGCCCGCCGGGAGCGCCACCGACCAGTTCAATGTCATTCAGGGGGCACGTTCAATGACCCTCACCGAAGAGCTGGAGGCGATCACCTACGGGGCCACGGTTGATCCGTCGGTGCTCTCGCGGCTCTGGATGGCGCGCAACGATGCGCGTAACTACGCGCTACTGGGCGATCCGGCCGTCAAGTTAGCGCTGTAGGTGGGGGTTTGGGGCGGCTGCGCCGCATTGGCATTCGGTTAAGCGTCCTCTTGCGCCCTGGTTGTTGACCGCAGAGGACGCAGAGGACGCAGAGGAAGAACCAGAGGTCGTCACCACAGGTAGCGCAAAATCCATCCCTCTGCGTACCTCTGGGTCCTCTGCGGTTGATAGGGTGTACCACCGAGGATGATGCCCTCCGTAACCGAATGTCTATGCGGCTGCGCCGCCCCAGGTAGAGACGGCCCACCGGGCCGTCTCTACGCCATTATCCGCACGATCTGACTACGCCGAAACGCGATCACCGCCCGCTCAGCCGCATACCGCGACTGCGCCTTAGTCAAGATCAGGCCATCGTAGCCATTCCGATCCAACCACCACTCCGCCGCCGGTTCCGCCTCCATCGGCATCCCCAGATCCCGCGCCTCGGCGCGGATCTTCTTCAGTTGGCGATTCCACGCCGCCAGATCACAACTGTACGGACGCTCCATGCGCACCCGGAAGCGATCACCCGGCCCAAAGCCGATAATACTCTGCGGAATGATGCCACGCAGTTGGCTCTCCAAACGCCCCACTGGTATCAGCACAATCCCGCGTCCACCGGGAGTCTGCGTCTGCATGGGGTTACTCATCCCACTCTGGATGCTCGCGCTCGCCAGCCGGTACAGCCCGGCCACCTGGCTCTTACTCGCCCAGATCTGGGCTTCAGCAGCCAACATTGTTACCACCTGTTCAGCATAATCCGAGACGCGTGGCACACGCGGTGGAGCCATAATCTGTATCTGGGGGATAGGCTGCATCGGCATGGGTAGCCCATCGGGGGTGTACCACTGGGCCGAGAGTAGCGTCATGGGCGCATCGTGGTGGGCTTTATAGCTGAAGCCACGCCGTTCACGCCCCTCTTTCCCGCGTGACTCAGCCCCAATGCGTACCCGCAGCCGCAACCCCGCCCCGCAGCCACGCGCCGGGAACCACTCAATATCGGCACTAAAGCGAAAGATGGCCCGCCCATCGGGGCGATCCTCACTCCCATCGAGTGTCCAGCCCTTCCCGACGAGGCCGCTCCAGCCCCCCACCACCGCCCGCAGTGGCGCATAGATCGCCAACACCGTCTCCGCGCCGGGTGGCTCGTCCAGTACCCACAACCCCGGCGGCACCGCCCCCGATGTGGGCAGCCGCACCGTCCCGCCGATGACGCTCTGTTCAACCCCCGCATTCCCCAGGCGCACCGTCGGCGCAGTCCGCGATCCAGATGCACGCGCCGGAGGTGGAGGTGGAGAAGGAGGAGGTAGCGCAACCGGCGCAGCAAGCGGCACATCTCGCGGAGCCACATCACCGCCACACTCGATACAAAAGCGGGGCTGCCCCGGTGGTAATGCATGCCCACAGTGACGGCAAAACTTGGGCCAGCGGATGGGATCATCGGGTGTCATACGTCACTCCTGCACTCCAGCCTGGGTATCGCCCTGGTGTAGAGCAACCTGAGCCTGAAGCCGATCTTCAGGATCGTGCAGATAGACATCACGCAAGGGCGTCGGTAGACGAAATTCGGCTTGGCGAATATGGTACCAAATACTCGTCATCACCGCGTCACGCACCTCAATGGCTTGATCAAAGCTACCAACCCAAAAGCGCACATCATAGGTCAAACTATACTCACCATAGGTATGGAGGCGCACCGTAGCCGGTGGTTCACGCAACACCTGTTCTACAGATCCAATGGCATTCAGCAAAACCTCCTTCACCGCATGCGGTGGATGTTCAGGGGCCAGCACAATTTGGATATTTATGGCATGAAGGGGCGAAATAATCGAATAGTTACGCACATTCGCTGCGGCCATCGTCGCATTAGGCACGATCAGATGGGTATTATTCGCATTCACCGCCCGCGTAGCACGCCAATTCATCTCGATAATACGTGTATTCTGCCCCTCAAACTCAATCCAATCACCAGGAGCAAAGGGTTTTTCAATTTGAAGGGCAATACCGGCCACCACATCCTTGAGCAGATCCTGAAGAGCTAAACCGACAACCGCTGAAAGCACCGTAGAGGAGATAATCAGGGAACTGAAGGGAACACCAAAAAAGCGGTTAATAGCCACGAGCAGCAGCGCTAAGACCGTGACCCCACGCAGAATATCGCGCACAAGCTGGGGAATAGCGATACCCTGATGGCGCAACGTGCGTTCAAAGAGCAGATCTTCGATCAAATCGAAGATCACATACCCCCAGATGATGACCAGGATGGTCAACGTCAATTCGTAGGGCCAACCGCGCCCCATCACCCCCACGGCATCCAGCAGCATGACCACACCGAGCATACAGGTGGCTACCAGATAGGTATTCCCAAGGCTCTGGATATGCGGCGAACGGCGTATGAAGATGAAGAGCAGCAGCAGCAGAAAGACTGCACCCAGTGCCATCGCCACTGCCACCAGCATACTTGTCTGATCAATATAAAATCCCACAGACGCTCTTTCTGATACCAAGATGCGGTTTCCCCATCATTATATAGCGATCCATGGTATCATTTTGGCGCAATCCGAGCATACTGGAGCGATTACCATGATTCAATGCCGCGTCATGCGCCCGGCCCTGCTCCTCCTTCTCTTCACCCTCCTCACGCTACAACCAGTTGCGGCCCAATCCTCACCGGCAGTGATTCGGGTTGATCAGCAGCGCCACCTCACCCTTAATGGCCCCTTTGTGGGCCTAGGGGCCGAAGATGATAGCAACCTGCTCTGGAGCGGGCCGAACCGGGCAGCGGGGGCTAATCCGGCGTATGATACCAGGCATTACGTCAACCCCCGTCTGAGCGCGCTCCGCATGCCGCTCGTGCGCAAGTTCATTGATGTGAGTTGGTTCGCCCCTACACCCAACGGCTACGACTGGGACAATCTCGCTATGCAGGCGCTCTATGCCAACCTCGCCCTGCACTACCGCAACAATACCCAGGTCATGCTCACCATCTGGTCATTACCGCCCTGGCTCTCGGCCAATGCACCGACCTACCGCAATACCGAACGCCAACCGGCCATCGCCTTCCCCGATCCAGAGCACGAGGAAGAATGGGTTGAACTGATCATTGATCTACTGCGCCACCTCTACGGCATGGATGGATCGGGCTTACACTTCAGCAACATTACCTATATCGGTGGACCCAATGAGCTAGAGAGCATTGATGCCAGTCGGCTGGTGCGTCCCTATAGCCACCTGCGCACCCGCCTTGCTGAAGTTGGCCTCGCGGATCGGGTGGCGCTCTTCGGCCCCGACAGCTTCGTCGAGGAGCTGCTGATCGCCCATAACACCCCCGGTCTCAGCCCACTGCTCGATGTGTATGATTTTCACTACTATGCAGCCGCTCCGTTCGAGGCGGGCTACACTGCGGCCATAGATCGCTTAGTCAACGCAACCGCCACGAGTGGCAAACAGATTTGGCTGACCGAGTTTGGCGAACTGAGCAGCAAGAACGACGACTGGCGCTCACTGCCGATCTTCGTCATCAGCGGGATGAACCACGGCCTCGCGGCGCTGCTCGTCTGGAACGTACAAGACCAGATCTACAACACGAGCAACATGCCAGCGTGGGGGCTGTGGGGCGTCTACGAGAGCGGCTACGCACTCAAACCGGCCTACTACGCCTGGCAGATGCTGGCCGCGCACACCCCTCGGCAGGGTAGCGTCTACGGGCACACCTGTGATCGGGGCCAATGCCCCGGCTTGCGCCTCGCCGTGGTAGGTGGCAGCGGCGGCGCATTGAGCATCATCGCCTACAACCTGAGCGATTCGGCCTACCCACTTGAGCTTGATCTGGGTGACATTGAAGTGCGCCGCCCACTGGGGCGCTACAGCCTTGATCCAAGCCAGCCACTGCCGCGCAGCCTCGCCATTCCGCGTGAAGCCGCCCCACCGTTGGAGGGCAACATCCTGCGTGACACCCTCCCCCCCGGTGCCCTGGTCGTCTACGCCACCGACCAACCGCGTTACACTGCGTCAGCCCAAGCCAAAGCCGGGACACAATCGCTCTCTTTCGGTATCAAGTAGAAGAGGAATAGTACCAATATGCTCTTCAGTGTACGCAGCATCCCCAACCTCCTAGGACTCTTTCGCATCATCACCACCCCACTCCTCGTCTGGCTCATTCTTGCCGGTCGGCCAAGTTTCTACCTGTGGGCAATCCTGCTTCTGTTCATCATGGCACTCAGCGACATGGCCGACGGCAAGATCGCCCGCAAGCTGAATGTCGTCTCGCCCTTAGGCATCTTCCTCGACACCATCAGCGACAAGATCTTTGTTGCCGGGGCGCTCCTGCCCATGGTCGAGGCGGGCATGATCTCCAGTTGGGTCGCCTTTGTGATCGTCATCCGCGAGTTTGTTATCTCCGGCCTACGCTCGTTTGCTGCCGCCGAAGGCACGGTCATCTCTGCCGGCAAGTTAGGCAAGCAGAAATTGGTGATACAGGTAGTAGCGATCATCTGGCGGCTCTTAGCTGCTAACGCGGAGGCAGGCGGGATCTTCGCCCAAGTGACGCCGTTGGTGGGGCTACTCAACCTCTGGTGGTTGGCGATGGCCCTCGCGGTGACTTGGACGCTGGTATCGGGGATCGAGTACCTCTGGCATGCATGGCCACTGCTCAAGCGCAGTTGGGAGCCACGCCCTAACGGGTAGAAGTATTGGGGGGTGTGGCGGCTATGCCACCACACCCCCCAAAAGAAAGAGATGCGGGGGCAGCAATCCACCACAAAGACACGGAGGCCCGCGACGCAT
>NZ_GL501403.1:210301-238158 GCF_000152145.1 Oscillochloris trichoides DG-6 | reverse complement strand
ACCGAAGCTTGGCTTGCGCCATTACTCCAGCTTTGTATTACGTGAACCCACTTGCTATCGTAGTTTAGTTGTCAAGGTGCGTGCTGGAGAACCATTAGGCAAAAACAAAACCAGGATACGTTCAGTGTTGCTGAAGCTCCTGGCGACGTCTCTGAAATTAAGATTTCAGCGCGGTTCGCGGATGTTTTACCTAACTTGTTCGGTCTGCCTCGTTTGAGTGAGACCTCGTTCGTTCCAACGTGTGTAGTATAGCACTCTCCCCCTATCTTGTCAAATAAAACTTGCACAAAGGGTTTTTTGGCGTTCTGAGGGGATGTATGAGGGTTGCCATAGGGCTAGAGCGCGATTGATCTTGGACGAATTTTATAAACATGTTAAGCGGGTGTTATACGAGTTCGGAGAGTTCGGCCCAGCGGGTGAAGGCGGTTTCGATCTCGGTTTCGAGTTGGGCAAGCTGCGCGGCGAGTTGAGCATAACGGGTGTGGTCGCTGCCTGCCTGGTTGAGTTGTTCACCTAGGGTGTCGCGCTGGGCTTCTAGTTCACTGATGCGGCGTTCGAGGGTGTCAATCTCGCGGCGCTCTTTGCTGCTCAGTTTGCGCGGGCCGCTCGGTGGTGGCGGTGGCGAAGCTTGGCGCGGCTTGGCCGGTGCGGGTGTTTTGCTCTGGCGGGCGCGGTACTCGCGGTAGAGGCTGTAGTTGCCGGGGTATTCGACAATCCGCCCTTCGCCCTCGAAAGCAAAGATACGATCAACGACGCGATCCAGGAAGTAGCGATCATGCGAGACGGTGATGACGACGCCATTGAAGTCGTCGAGGTAGTCTTCGAGGACGCCCAACGTTTGCAGATCGAGATCGTTGGTTGGCTCATCAAGGATGAGCAGATTGGGATTGTGAATGAGTTGGCGTAGCAGATAGAGCCGTCGCCGTTCACCGCCGGAGAGGGTGGCAATAGTGCCCCACTGCATCTCTGGGGTGAAGAGGAAGCGTTCGAGCATCTGGGTAGCCGCAACCAGCGCTCCGTCACGCCCGCGCACCAATTCGGCAACCTCGCGGATGTAATCTACCACGCGCAGAGACGGATCTAACCCGGCACTCTCCTGGTCGTAGTAGGCCATGTGGATTGTGGCTCCGATGCGAATCTCGCCGCTGTCGGGTTCAACCCGCCCTGCAATGAGATTGAGGAGCGTGCTCTTGCCGCTGCCGTTAGGGCCAATGATGCCCAGGCGATCATTGGGGCGCAACTCAAGGCTGAAGCGGTTGATCAACGGGCGTTCGGCGTACTGCTTGCTAACCGCGTGGAGTTCGAGGATGCGCTTGCCGATGCGGCGACCAGTGCCAAGATCAATCTCGACCGTGCCCTGGGCGGCATCGGGGCGCTGCGCCATGAGCGTATGCACCCGTTCCACATGCGCCTTCTGCTTGGTGGTACGCGCCTGCGCACCACGCCGTAACCAGGCGATCTCGCGGCGCAGCAGATTTTGGCGCGACTCCTCGGCAGCGGCCTCGCGGGCAAGACGTTCGGCTTTCTGTTCAAGAAAGCTGGCATAGTTGCCCATGTAGCTGCTCACACGCCCGCGATCCAGTTCGAGCATGCGTGTCACCAGACGATCCAGGAAGTAGCGATCATGGGTGACGAGGATGAGCGCACACGGAATGCGGGCGAGGTACTCTTCCATCCAAGCGATGGTGTCGGTGTCAATATGGTTGGTCGGCTCATCAAGAATGAGCAGGTCGGGCTGATCAACCAGGGCACGCGCCATGGCGACGCGCTTGCGCTGGCCACCAGAGAGGATGGCGATGGGTGCATTCACATATTCTGCCAAACCTAGCTCGGTGATGATGGTATGGGCGGCGGCTTCAGCATCCCACGCACCGAGGGCATCCATCTGGGGCGTGAGGGCGTTGAGTTGGCTTAACAGATCCTGGTTGTGGGGGTGGGCGGCAAGTTCGGCGCTCACCTGCTCGTAGCGGCGCAAAAGGCGCATGGTGGGCGAATCACCGGCAAAGACGGCCTCTAGAACGGTGTGTTGCTCTGGGAGCAGAGGAGCTTGGGGTAGGTAGGCAACGTGGGTGCCCCCCGCCAAGACGACCCGTCCGCTATCGGGGGCTTCGATACCGGCAATGATGCGCAGCAGGGTGCTCTTGCCACTGCCGTTGACCCCAATGACGCCAATCCGCTCGCCCCGATTCATACCGAAACTGACCTCTTGGAAGAGTGGTCGTTCGGCGTATTGTTTGCTGATGGTTTCGATTGAGAGGAGATTCATGGGGGTACTATACCACCAGTAACGCGGTGGCTTCGACAGGCTCAGCCACCGCGCGGCTGGCTGAGCCTGTCGAAGCCATACGGCGCAGCCCGAAAACCCACGCTTGGGGCTGCGCACCCGAACCCCCGCCAGAAAGATCTCTAATGCACCACTAACACTACAGCCCCTCCCAAAGATCGTTTTCAGCGTACTATGAATGAGGAGATAGAAATTAGGCAGGCCGGAAGATACAAGGAGTTGCGCTATGTTTCCACAACAATCTGATCGTCAACCTCCAGGCGGGCGAATGAACCCATTCGGAAATGGGCCGCTTTTGCGCTGGATAGCCTTCTTTTTGGGTCTGATGTTGGTCTGGAATATCGTTGCACTACGCCCTACTCCGGCCACGATCAACCTACCCTATAGTGCATTTCTTGACCAGGTGCAGGCGGGGAATGTGGAGCGGGTGGAACTGCGGGAGCAGCAGGTGCAGGGCATGCTGAAGGTGCCGGTGGCCGCCGAAGCGGGGGCAACGATCAGTGGTGGCTCGCCTTTGGGGGTGGCACCGCGTGAGGCAACCAACTTCACCAGTACCATTCCGGGGGTGGGCGATCAGGAGTTGCTACCACTGCTGCGCACCCAGGGGGTGCAGATTGTGGCTGAGGTGGAGCAGCGTTCGGTCTTGTGGAGTGTGCTCTTGACCTTTGGGCCGGTGTTGCTCTTTGTAGGTTTCTTCTTCTATATGATGCGCCAGCAGGGGCGCGGGCAACAGGGGGCGTTTAGCTTCGGGCAGTCGCGGGCGAAGATGCAGACCGGGGATCGCCCAACCGTGACCTTCGCGGAGGTGGCGGGGGCGGAGGAGGCGAAGCGCGAACTGACCGAGGTGGTGGATTTTCTGAAGAACCCGGAGCGTTACCAGCAACTGGGGGCCAAGATTCCGCGTGGGGTGTTGCTGGTTGGCCCGCCTGGTACGGGGAAGACGCTGCTGGCTAAGGCGGTGGCGGGTGAGGCCGGGGTGCCCTTCTTCAGCACCAGTGCGAGCGAGTTTGTCGAACTCTTTGTAGGTGTGGGTGCTTCGCGGGTGCGCGATCTCTTTAACCAGGCACGCCGTAATGGTCCGGCGATTGTCTTTATTGACGAGTTGGACGCGATTGGCCGTCAGCGTGGTACGGGTATGGGTGGCGGAAACGATGAGCGCGAGCAGACGTTGAACCAGATCCTAGTGGAAATGGATGGGTTTGAGACGAGTGCGATGCCGGTGATCATTATTGCGGCGACCAACCGCCCTGATGTGCTCGATCCGGCACTGTTGCGTCCGGGCCGTTTTGACCGCCAGGTGACGGTGGGTTTGCCCGATGTGCGCGGACGTGAGGCGATCTTGCGCGTGCATGTCCGGGGTAAGCCGGTGGCGAATGATGTTGATACGAGCATCCTGGCGCGCCAGACGCCCGGCTTTGCGGGGGCGGATCTGGCCAATCTGGTGAATGAGGCGGCGCTGCATGCAGCGCGGCATAGTGCGCGGATGATTGGTATCCAGCACTTCCGCGAGGCGCTGGAGAAGATTGTGCTGGGTACCGAGCGCCCAGTGCTGATGAATGAGCACGAGCGCACGGTGATTGCCTACCACGAGGCAGGGCATGCGCTGGTATCGAGCCTGTTGCCCGAATCTGACCCGGTGAATAAGGTGACGATTATTCCGCGTGGGCGGGCGCTGGGGGTGACGGAGTATCTGCCGGAGGGTGACCGCTTCAACTATTCGCGCCAGTATCTGCGTACCCAATTGGCGACGCTCTTTGGTGGGCGGGCTGCCGAGCAGGTGGCGATTGGCGAGATTACGACTGGGGCCGAGAATGATCTGCAACGGGCGACTCAGTTGGCACGCCGGATGGTGGGGCGTTGGGGCATGAGCGACGAGATGGGCTTGCTCTTTGCCAGCGAAGGAATGGAGAGTCCCTTCTTGGGGCGCGAGATGGCCGGGCCGCGTGATCATAGTGAGGCGACGGCGGCACGCTTGGATGAGGCGGTGCGTCAGTTGCTGGAGGAGCGTATGGCCACGGCGGTGCGTTTGCTGACGGAGAATCGTGGTACCCTAGACCGGCTGGCGCAGGCGTTGCTCGATTATGAGACGATAGATCGGCAGCAGGTGGAGGCGATCATTCGGGGTGAGGATCTGCCGCCACCGCCAGTGGGCGGGCGCACGCAACCGGCACTGCCGGTGGAGCGACCGAGTGGGATGGCGCAGCCACGTCCAGGGATTGCGGTGGCGTAGGGTTAGCCACAAAGAGCACAAAGAACGTAAGGAAACGTATCAGCTATGTTGGCCCAAGCCCTGACGGGTATCCATGTCATTGAGGTAGCGGCCTATATTCCAGGGCCAGCCTGTACGCAGATTTTGGTAGGAATGGGGGCGCGAGTCACGAAGGTGGAGCGCCCCGGTGGTGATCCGATGCGGGTCATGCCGCCGCTTGATGCGGGGGGCGAGAGTCCCCAGTTTCGGGTGCTGAACCGGGGCAAGGAGCATCTGGCGCTCGATCTGAAGTTGGCCGAGGATGTGGCGCGGCTGCGCGAATTGGCCCAAACTGCGGATGTGCTGGTGGATGGGTTTCGTCCAGGGGTGTTAGAGCGCTTGGGGTTGGGAGCGGCTACGCTGTGTGCGGCCAATCCCCGGCTGATCTACTGTGCGATTAGTGGCTTTGGGGCCGCTCCAGGGGATAGCCTGCTGGCTGGGCATGACCTCAACTTTGTGGCGCGTTCGGGCTTCTTGGCGATGACCGGCGTGGCGGGCGAACCGGCAATGCCGGGGGCACAACTGGCCGACCTGACCAGTGGGCTGATGGCAGCAACGGCTATTCTGGGGGCGCTCCAGGCACGCCAACGGACTGGACGCGGCGGGGTGGTGGATGTGCCGATGGATGCGGCGATGCGCTGGTTGATGGAGCCGTGGTACGCGGTGGAGCAGGCAGGGGTGCCGGTGCGCCATGAGCACGGGCATATTCTGGCCGGTGAGTTGGCCTGTTACCGCATCTACCGCACGGCGGATGGGCGTCACCTAGCCGTGGCGGCGCTGGAGGCGCACTTTTGGGAGCGGTTGTGTGGGGCAATTGGGCGGCCTGACTTGGCCGCGCACCAGCACGATGCGGATCAGGTGGCGCTAGGGGCGGCGGTGGCGGCGGCGATTGTGGAGCGCCCGCTGGAAGATTGGGCGCGGATCTTTACGCAGGTGGATGCGTGTGTCAGCCCGGTGCGGACGGTGGCCGAGGCGGCGGCGGAGGGCGTGGCGCATCTGGAGTTGCCGGTGCGGTAGCATTCTGGCGGGGGTTCGGGGAAGGCAAAGCCTCACAGGCGTTCGGTTAAGCGTCCTATTACGCCCCGGTTTTGACCGCAGAGGAGGCAGAGGAACGCAGAGGAAGAACCAGAGGTAGCGCGAAACCTATCCCTCTGCGTACCTCTGTGTCCTCTGCGGTTGATAGGCTGTGCCTCCCCAAATCCCCACCTACGGCGTTGCCTGTTGGCGGGCACCACGTAGCGCGCCAAAGACGCGGCTGAGTAACACGACCAGGGCAACGATAATTCCCGTGAGGATCAGGTTCTTGATGATCTCGGCTGCACCAAGCAGGCTGGGTTCGTTATTAACGTGGTGGCCACGCCCCTCGCCATGGCCGCCACGCGGGCGAAAGCCTTCTTGATGCTCTTGGGTCGTATTGGGCATAAAGCCGGGAGGGGCTGAACCTTGGCTAAAGGCTGGTCGGGCGTGGTTATCGCCAGAGCCAACAGCGGTGAGCAACCCCGCCGAAGAGACGCCCCAGGTAATGCCAACCACAACCAGTGCAGCCGCAAGCAGGATGAGAGTACGGGTGATGATCTTCACTGGGCCACCTCCTGGGTGTTCATCTCAGCGTGGGCCTTGGGTTTGGGCAAGAATGACGTAAAGAGGCGCGTAGCTGTTTTGACGATCCACGACCAGTGCAGAGCGATGTGCAGCCCAATGAGGATGACACCAGCATCAGAGGTGAGGCTATGCAGGCGTGTCCAGATTGGCGCATGGGCAAGGCGCAAGCCGAAGAGCGGCAGAACCACCTCAGAGATCATGATCCCGGTGAAGGTGATCAGGGTGACATCAATAAAGAGCAGCAGGTTGAGAATATAGTTGAGCCGGGCGGGAGCGTGGGCACGGCTGAAGAGCTTCTTGCCCACGGCGATGATCCACTGCCAGTGGATGAGTAGGTGGGTGATGATCGCTGCGCCAAAGGCAATACCGAGCCATTCGTGAATAGCAATGCCGGTAAAACGCGGGGCAGTAGCGAGCAGGAACCCAACAAAGATGAGTAGGTCAATGAGCAGGTTGGCACGGGCAGTGATGGGCTGGCGTTTTGGTGATTTCATAGGTGTAGGGTTTAGCTTTAAATAGACACTGGGGGTATCATAGCAAGCAGATTTTCAGAAGTTATTAACATCAGGCATAGAAATAAGTATCTTCATGAATGACTCGCTCTTGTACACTTGGCCACACCGGCGCTTCAACCCACTGAACGGCGAGTGGCTCCTCGTCTCACCACAACGGGCAACGCGGCCTTGGCAGGGCCAGGTCGAACCCGTGAGCAGCGCCGACATCCCCGCTTATGATCCGCATTGTTATTTGTGCCCCGGTAATCAGCGGGCCAACGGGATCACGAATCCGGCCTATCGCAGCACGTTCGTCTTTGAGAATGATTTCCGTGCCTTAGTACCAGAACCCCCACCCAGCCCGTTCCCCTGCACCCACCCGCTACTGTGCGCCGAGGAAGAGCGCGGCATCTGCCGGGTGGTATGTTACTCACCGCGCCATGATCTGACCTTAGCGGGGATGAGTAGCGCCGAGATCTGCGAGGTTGTGGATGTGTGGGGGGAACAGTATGAAGAACTTGGCGGGCTAGAGTGGGTGCGGCACGTGCAGATCTTTGAGAATCGCGGCGCACAGATGGGAGCGAGTAACCCGCATCCGCACGGGCAGATCTGGGCGCAGGCGAGCTTGCCGAACGAACCGGCCAAGGAGTTGGCGCAGCAGCGCAGCTACCTCACCCAGCATGATCGCTGCCTGTTGTGCGACTATGCAGCATTGGAGATCGAGCGCGGCGAGCGGCTGGTCTATATGAATGCCACGTTTGTGGTGGTCGTGCCCTTCTGGGCGGTGTGGCCGTTCGAGACGTTGATTCTCCCCCGTCGTCACCACGGAGCGATCAGTGATCTGGATGCGACGGAGCGCATGGGGTTGGCGGAGGTGCTGCACCAGCTTACCCGGCGGTATGACGCGCTCTTCGGGGTGCCCTTCCCCTACTCCATGGGGTTTCACCAGCGCCCCACCGATGGTGCCGACTACCCCGAATGGCACCTGCATGCACACGTCTATCCGCCGCTGCTACGTTCGGCCAGCATCCGCAAGTTTATGGTCGGGTATGAGATGCTGGCCCAAGCGCAGCGCGACATGACCGCCGAAGAGGCGGCGTGGCGCTTACGGGGGTGAGAGAACTACACCAAATGCACCAGCGCCTCCTGGGGTGTACGCACCACCTCAACGCCCTCAAACCCAATACCAAGTTGCACCAGCGTTGTGGCCATTGAAGCTTGAATGCCACTCACCAGCACGCGGGCACCCAGCAACCGCACAGCCGTAATCGTGCGCATGAGGCTCTGCACCACACCCGTATCGAGGATGGCCACCCCCGAAACATCAATGATCACCACCTGAACCCTCGTAGTATGCACCACCTCTAGCAGATGAGTAGTGAGACTCTGTGAACGCCGGGTATCAATATGGCCAATGAGCGGCATCAGAATAACTCCTTCGGCGATTCTGACCACCGGCATTTCAAGTGTGGCCACCAGTTCGATCAGGCGTTGCTGGGCCGCATTCTGTTCAACCAACTCGTTTGCTCTAACTTCAGTTTCGGCATGCGCCAATTCAGCCTCGGCAGCGCGTTCCTCAGCCAGCATAACGGCTTGATCCGAGATCTTGATCAAGCGCAAGGCAATGAGCCAACTCACCGTGATCACGGTACCGATACCAGCCATGCTCACAAAGGGTAATATCGAGCCAAGCGTAAGTTGATCAGGGGCAAGCTTCGTCTGGGGTACCAGCGAGGCAAGCGCAATGCCGATGAAGACCGTCAAGGTACCTATGGGCAGCGCAATTACCCGTTGCTGGCCTAGGCTCACTAATAGGGTGATAATGGTGAGAAAAGAGGCCGCAATCAGAGCCGTTTCACGGAACATCAGCGCTCCACCAACCGCTGCGGCGATCAGCGAGAGTACTAGGGGCAGCATCGCATAGGCGAGGGTGACACGGGGCAGCAGATAGAGCGTGATCAGACCACCAATAACCCCAATGCCCAACAAGAAGGGGTAGATGATCAAGCTAGAGCCATCAGGAAGAACGAGGATCAAGATCATGATGATGACCATCACCAAAGCCCCGACACCTGCGACCATCATGGCAATGAAGCGGATGAGTTGTTGCCGTGATTCCAGAACAAAGCTTTGTGATCGATCCATCATGCCCTCCTTTGCAGGCCATGATTGCGTAGCGATGCTTCAACGTGGAGGTTTGATCTTCATCAGTCCTGATCTTAACACATCTGGTGGCATTTTTTTACGGCGTAGCCGCCAAAAAAGATTGTTAGCACGAAAAAGCCTTGGGATAGTCTGGGAGCGAGGGCGTCTCGCCCTCGTATCAGTTGAGGGCGGGACGCCCTCACTCCCAGAACTTTTTCGCGCTAACAAAAAGTTCTTCGGGAAAGGCGCAGCCTCCCCCGAACCCCCAGCGGAGGTAATATTGCCGATACACTAACAAACCTCTTGACTTTGTGCGTCATATCTACTACTCTTGGTAGTATACTAGTCAGTAATAGATTAGTTACACTTCAATAGTACGATGAATGCAGATCATCTCACCAGAAGGTGATCATTCGTCACCGAGTAGGTACACTATGAGCATCGGTATCACCTGTTCCACGAAACTGAACGAACTGGTCACGAACCTCTGGAGCAGCCCTGTTTTTGGGAATAGCTTCTCTGCGCAGATCAGTCAACCGATGCTTACACGCATCAATCGCATCTACCAGCGCTGCGCTGATGATCTGCTGGTCATGATCACCTCTATGCGCCCCGACTTGAGTGAGCATGCGCGGCGGGCACTGGTTGATCAGGTCGCGCCCAAGTCGGTTGCCTTCTGTGGCATCCTCACGGTAGATGACGTAGATGATCCAGTACGCTGCGCGGCAACGGCGATTGCTACGGCCATCGTCTACCTTGGCGACCAGACGATTGATCGCGGGGATACGGCAATGCTCTGGGCGCTGGAGCGTTTGTCGCATAGCCAAGATTTGCGTGGGTATGGTGCGCCATCAAAGGCCCAAGCCGAGCGCTACCTGGAGCTGCTCGGCGGCATGGTGCAGCAGGTCAACTTGATGGCACGGCCTGAGGATCGCTTCGAGTTGTTGCATCTGCTCGTTCACGACACACTGGTGCGTGAGGCACGGGTGCTACGGCTCAACCAGATCTTTCTTCAGGTGGAGGAAGAGACCTTCTGGGAGGAGTATGCGGAGGAATACGCCGAGCAGATCGTGATGAATGCCGGGTTTATCGCGGTGGCCTCGATGAACTACAGTGTTCTGCGCCACACCCGCCCGCACCTACCCTCGGTGGCGCTGGTACTATCGAGTGCGCCGAGCATTGCGGCTGCGCTGAAAGCGGGCAGCGCGGCGTGCCGCATCTTTGATGAGGTGGGTGACCGGGTGATTGACCAGGGGCATACGCGTTGGGGCAAGTTCTGTGTCAATCCGTGCAACCAGCGCGATCCGCGCTTCCTGAATGCGCTGTGTGATTCGATGGGAATGCATGAGCCTGAGACGCGGAAGAATCTGTTGTCGGCGTTTTATACCGAGGACTTCGGTAGCGTTATTGAGCAGACCAGAGCCTTTGTGCGTGAGCAATACGCAGCCATCCCAACCCATTTGTGGCAGGAATATGGCCCCTTCCTGCGGCTCAGTCAGCGCGTCCTCGAAGCCGGTTGGGTCAACCTGGTTGGTGACGAGCAACTGATGGAGAATCTGGGCATGCAGGATAAGGCGGCGTAGGCGCTGGGGAACTGCGATATGCGACTACGTTCGTCCTCTGCGTACCTCGGTGTCCTCTGCGGTTGATTTGGTTTACCGCAAAGGACGCAGAGGGATGGTGATAGGATCATTTCGGTGGGCGCGTGGCGGCGCGCCCTTACTGGTGCCGAAGACGGGACTCGAACCCGTACGGGGTTGCCCCCAACGGTTTTTAAGACCGTAGCGTCTGCCATTCCGCCACTCCGGCATAGGTTGGGGGTATTATACCAAATATTATATGGATGGTGGTTGGCGGCTACGCCGCCAACCACCATCCATAATAATATCTTTGGGGGCGGCTTGCCGCCCCCAAACCCCCTCATGCACCACGCCCCCGCTCCTCAGGTGAGAATCGGGGGCGCTCGGTGCAACGGTTAGGCTTGCTGCGCGGGCTACAAGGTGCGCACGCGGCGAATAATCGCTTTGAGGAGGTGGCTCTGTACCATCGTCTCCTGCGGAGACTGGGGCTGCGTGCGCGCAATATGCTTGAGCGGCGCAACGGCCATCATCGGGCGGGCGGTGTCGGCAACCGGGCGCGGTGCCGCAACACGCGGAGCCTCGACATCATCGGCGACGCTGAGCAGACCCCGGCGGAGCATCGCGTCGGCTAGCGAGATGACCTTCTGGGGGCTGAGATCGAGTTCCACACAGACCATACCGAGTGTGCGCTGCGGCCAGAGTGCCCCTACCAAGCGCCACTCTTCGGCGTTCAGGGTGAAGGGGCCAGCCGAAGCCGCAGTGGGCTTGGCGGGCTGCAAGCGCGTGCTGAGATTCAGCGGCGGCGGGTTGCTCTTGCGAGCAGCGGCGAGGAACCAGTCAATGTCGTGAGTAACCCGGCGCGGACGCTCGTTCACGCTCGTATCGTGCTCGAACGAGAAGTCGGCTTCGCGCCATTCGAGGAGGCGCAGGATGGCGTCCTCGGCGTGAATGACGTTGTTGCCCTCAATGTCCGTCACCAGCAGAGCGTCAATCATACGGCCTTCGCCGAAGAAGATCAGGCCGCGCTCCTCCTGCCGACTAAGCAGAAGCCGCCCTGAGCGATGATGTGTATGAAAAACCTCCAGCATATCCGCGAGGGGCATATCTGTGAGTGTTCCTTCGAGTGCCATCGTTCTTCTCCGTCGCTAGAGCCGTAGAGGCTGTGGTTGAGTGTCCGTCGTCGTGCTTGCCTTACCGTTGTTGGTCACTATACCGCATGAAGTTACGCAGATCTATGCCGCTTGTGTAACGCTTCTGATACGCTTGTGTGTCGAAGGTGGAACAAGCACCAGATTATCGAACTGTCACAAAACACATATTGACACACTCCGCGATCAATTCTAGGATACACATATCTTAGCTTCCCGACAGCTTGGGATACCCGTCTTGGCATTGAGTCAATTGCACAAGCATACCCGCGTGACAACTCAAAACTACAACCACCTTGTACACCAGATTGAGCAGCAGATGCAGCAGATTGAGCAACTTGGTCAGAGCAACCAGACGTTCCATGCTGCGCTAGAAGCCATGTCGGTGGGGATCGTTATTACCCAATTGAAGGGCGCTGATCATCGGATTATCTATGTCAACCCGGCCTTTAGCCATCTGACGGGATATAGCCGCGAGGAACTGATCGGCCAGCCAGTCGAAATGTTGCGCAGCCCCAATCCAGATCTTGGGGCATTGAACATCCTTGATGAAGCGATCCAGAAGCAACAACCATGCACGGTGGTGCTACGCAACCAGCGTAAGGATGGAACGCCGTATTGGAATGAGTTGACGGCTAGTCCGATCTTTGATGCGCAACATGGTTGTAGCGGCTTTATTGGCTTTCAGACGGATGTGACGGCGCGGGTTGAGGCGGAAGCGACGGTAACGCAACAATTACGCTATGCCGAGGCGTTGGCGACCTGTTCGAGTGTCTTACTGAGTAGCCATTCAAGTCCAGATGCCTATCAGCAGACGTTGGCGCACGTACTTGAGATTATGCGTCAGACTGTGCAGGCGGATCGGGTGACGATATATCGCTACCTTGAAGCCGATACAGGGATGGCGGAGCGCGTGCACTCAATGCAGTTGCTGGCGTATGCGAACGGCCCCGATCTGCCGCCCCAACGCCCTTCAAGCTATACCGAGATGCTCGATTTCCCCACCGAGCTTGTCGCACTGGTCGAGGCGCGATCCTACTTTAATGGCCCCGTGGTCAAGCGTTTTGGGCAACATCCGGCCTTCCAGCGCTACCTCGATGATAACCAGATACGATCCGTCATCTTCCAACCCCTGATCATCCAGGGAACATGGTGGGGCCATATTAGTGTCAATGATCATCATGAAGCGCGGCAGTGGGATGCGATGACGGTGCGTTTTGTGCGCACCGCAGCCGAGATGCTGATCACCTTTGCCGAGAGTTGGCAGACGGCCCAGGCGTTGATCGCGGCGAAAGAGGCGGCTGAGGCGGCTGATAAAGCCAAATCGGCCTTTTTGGCCATGATGAGCCATGAGATTCGTACTCCCCTGAATGCGGTGATCGGGATGAGTAGCCTCCTGCTCAATAGCGATCTCTCCGAATTGCAGCATGAGTATGCCACCACAATTGGGACGAGTGGTAAGACGCTGCTGGCGCTGATTACCGACATCCTCGATCTTTCGCGGATTGAGGCGGGCCAGATGGTGTTAGAGCAACAACCGTTTAGCCTCGATACCTGCCTGAGTGAGACCCTGAGCATCGTTGCCCATGCGGCGACAACCCATGGGCTGATGCTCAAGAGCCAGGTACGCCCCGGTTTACCGGCACTGGTGTATGGTGATGTGAATCGGCTACGCCAGATCGTTGTCAATCTGCTCTCGAATGCGATCAAGTTTACGCGCCGGGGTGAGGTGGTACTGAGCGCCGAAAGCCAACCCCAAGCCAATGGCTACCACCACATTACCATTCAGGTGCGGGATACCGGGATCGGGATTAGTGCCGAGCAAATAGAGCGTATCTTCCACCCCTTTGTGCAGGCGGATAGTTCCACCACGCGCCGTTATGGTGGGACGGGGTTGGGGTTGGCGATTAGCCGACAACTGGCAGAATTGATGGGTGGCACGCTGACGGTCACGAGTGTGCCGGAGCGTGGTTCGACCTTTACCCTGCGCCTTAGCCTGCAAGCGGTAGATGTTCCTGTCGTGTCCAACACCTATGAGATGAGCAGTGTCGATCTGGAAACGTTGCTCCGCGAACGACCATTGCGGGTCTTGATCGCTGAAGACAATCCGATCAATCAGACGGTGACCTTGCACCTATTGGAGCGCTTGGGGTGCCGGGCAGATGTGGTTGAAGATGGGATTGCCGCGATTGATGCGGTTGCCAACCAGCCCTACGATGTGGTATTGATGGATATGCAGATGCCCGAACTTGATGGCGATGAGGCCAGCCGCGCTATTCGGGAGTATGGCAGCCGGATCAAGCAGCCCTACATCATTGCGCTGACGGCGCAGGCACGGGCCGATGATCGGGAACTGGCGATTGCGGCAGGAATGAACGATTATTTGACCAAACCAGCCCAGCTTGAAGATCTGCGCGCAGTGCTGATCCGCGCACTAGGGCAACCCCACGAGGTGGTACGTGAAACGCCGCCACCCCCGGTGCGCCAACACGTTCCGCTGATTGACTGGCGAGCGTTCTCACTGCTTGAGGCGAGTATGGGCGACAATGCGCAACAGACGATCCGCAATGTGCTACGCTTGTGGCGCGAGGACTTGGGGCTACAGGTTTCTAGTTTAGAGAGTGCCGCCACGCTTGGAGATCGTGAATTGGTGGTTGTCTACGCCCATTGTATTGCTGAACAGGGTCGCCGCTTGGGTGCCCTGGCCCTGACGGCCTTGTGCGAGACGATGATTGAGCATGCCCAGCATAGTACGCTGGCCAACATCGCTGGGTTGGGGATGGAGATCAGCCAGACCTATACGCAATCCCTTGAGGTTGTGGTGAGCAGTTACCCGCTTGAGGAAGGCTTCTGACTGCGATGGAGCATCTGCACGCCGAGAGTGTCGCCTATGCGCGTGAACTGCGTGAACTCTACCGGGCTGCGGAACAGCGGGCGGTGCGCTTTCGGCTCTTGGTGGAGATGGGCCATGATCTGGTGAATGCGCGGGATATTGATGGGCTGCTCAAATTGGCCTTGGTGCGGGCAACGACCTTTAGTGGCTATGAGCGCGGTAGTGTCTTCTTGCGTAACCCTGATGGTACGCTGGTTGAACGGGCCAGTATCGGTGAGGATCAAACTCCAGAGAGCCAACTCAGCGCCGATCTGTTGCATGCGATTCGGGTGAGTCATCATGTCTTGCGGGCGCTCCAGATCAGCGAGCCGATGATCCTCAGCACCGCGCCCCAAACCAGCAGCGAACACCAGATCTCGCATGTCTACCTGCCGCTGATTGCGAGTAACGGGCACCCGCTGGGCGTGCTCCTCCTGCTCAATCCGGCCACCGTCCACCAACCTGATCGTGATGATCTGGAGGCATTGCATCTGCTGGCGGCCCAATTGGCGACGGCGATCCAGAGTGTGCAGCACCACGAGGATGAGAGTACCCTGGTAGCGCGTTTGAGTGAGCGTGAGCAGCAGTTAGAAGAGTTGTTTGATCGCTTGATCGGGGCGCAGGAAGAGGAGCGACGCCGCATCGCGTATGAACTGCACGATGGACTCGGCCAGATGATGCTGGGGGCGCTCCAACAGCTCCATATTCTGGCCGATCTCTATCGGCCACGCAGCCCACGTGCCAGGGCAGCGCTGGATCGGGCAGTGGAGATGGTGCAAGCGAGTGTCACCGAGACGCGCCGGGTGATTGCGGGGTTGCGTCCGACAGTGCTGGATGACTTTGGCTTGGCCCAAGCTATTCACATGCAGGTGAGCAGCCTGCGCGATGAGGGTTGGGAGATCGCCTATACCGAGAACCTCGGCGAGCAGCGCCTGCCAGCGGCATTGGAGGCGACGCTGTTTCGGATCTGCCAGGAGGCGTTGAGTAACATCCGCAAACATGCGCGTACTACCCAGGCGGATATTCGCATAGAGCGCGGAGCAGATGGGATCGAGTTGAGCATTCAGGATTATGGGTGTGGCTTTGATACGCGCACCAAGAACGCAGTGCCTGAACCGGGCAATAATGTCGGGTTACTCGGTATTCAGGAACGGGTACGGCTCTTGGGCGGAACCTATCGTATCGAAAGCCAGCGCGGGCAAGGTACCCACATCTGGGTTGCCCTGCCGTTAGCGCTTGAAACGGGCGTAGAATACACCTATGAGCGAAACAGCACCCAGCCATACGGAGCGTAGACGCTACCGGCTGATTATTGCCGATGACCACGAGTTTACCCGCATTGGTCTACGGGCGATGCTGGAGAGTGAGGCCGACTTTGAGTTGGTGGGCGAGGCAACCAATGGCCAAGAGGCGGTTGATCTGTGTCAAGCCCTCCAGCCCGATTTGGCCTTGCTCGATATTCGTATGCCCCAACTCGATGGCCTCGCCGCTACCCGCCTGATCCGTCAGATTGCCCCCCACACCCGCGTGGCGATAGTGACAATGCACGAAAACCCCGATTATTTGGTCGAGGCGCTGCGCGCTGGGGTGGTGGGCTATGTGCTCAAGGATTCAACCCGGCGTACCTTTGTGGCGGCGGTGCGCCAAGCACTGCGGGGTGAGACCTTCATCAATGGCTCGATGACGGTACAATTACTGCAACGTTTGGCAACGACGCATGAGAGTAGTAGCCCGCCCCGCATCCAACTGACACGCCGCGAACAGGAAGTGCTGCAACTGATTACGCAGGGGAAGACCAATCGTGAGATTGGGCAACTGCTCAACATTAGTGTTGGAACGGTTAAAATTCATGTTGAGCATATTATCGCCAAGCTCGGCGTATCGGATCGCACCCAAGCCGCCGTGCGGGCGATAGATCTAGGGTTGCTCAAATAACCCTTTTTTAAGTATTTATATGCCACATGGCCTATCTCTATTTCGGCCAATATACAGACGCCATATAATGAACCGAACGGCTATACTACGTCTACTACTAGACATTGCGGGAGTACATATATGCTTTTAGCCGACACCCTTCTTTCTGCTCGCATCTTGATTGTTGATGATCAGGATGTCAACATCCGGCTCTTGGAACTGGTGCTGCGGCGCGAAGGCTTTACCAACATCCGTAGTGTGACCGACTCGTATGAAGTCATCCCCACCTTTGCCTCATACCACCCCGACATTATTTTGCTCGATCTGTTGATGCCCGGCATTGATGGGTTTGCGATCATGGAGTTGCTGCGGCGGCGCATCTCGGAGGGTGAGTACTTGCCGATTCTGGTGCTGACTGCCGACTCAACGGCGGAGACGCGGCGGCGTGCATTGGCGCTGGGGGCCAAAGATTTCTTAACGAAACCCTTTGATCAGATCGAGATCATGCTGCGCATCTGGAACCTGCTTGAGACGCGCTTTCTCTACCGCCAGATCCAGCGCCAAAACCAACAACTGGGTGTCCAGGTGAAGAAGGGGCTGCGCGATCTGGACGAAGCTCAGATGGAGGTCATCAGCCGCTTGGCCCAAGCGGTGGAGTACCGCGACGAGAACACCGGCCAGCACACGCTGCGGGTCGGGCGTATCTCGGCGATGATGGCGCGGGTGCTAGGATTGGATGATGAGCAGGTGGAACTGATCCGCCTAGCGGCACCGCTGCATGATGTGGGCAAGATCGCCATCCCCGACCAGATCCTGCTCAAACCGGGGAAACTGACCCACGAAGAGATGGAACAGATGAAGGCGCACACCTCGATTGGGGCGCGCTTATTGGCTGGGAGCCGTTTGGCCCTGCTCCAAGTGGCCCACGAAATTGCGCTCTACCACCATGAGCGCTGGGATGGTGCGGGCTACCCGCATGGCATCAAGGGGACTGCGATCCCCATGTCGGCGCGCATTGTGGCGGTCGCCGACGCCTTTGACGCGCTCACCCACGAACGCCCGTATAAGAATGCCTGGAGTATTAGCCGAGCGGTGGAAGAACTGCGTAGCCACCAGGGAACACGCTATGACCCACAGGTGCTTGATGCCCTGGTTCAAGTGTTGGAACAGGATGGCTTGCTCAGTCGGGCCTATGCAGTGTCGCAATAAGTGAGCTTCCGGGAAGCTTGACGCTTCCCGGAAGCTAGGATGCGCAATCTATGTTTGACCTGACCCTACTGCTCTTCCCACTGAGCGGGTTCTTTTTTTATTTGGGGCGATCAGCGTATGCACCTTCTCTCTGTTGTACCCATCGCCCGTAGTCATGTCATTGAGAAGATGAGTGACGGGGTTGTGGTACTCAACCACTGGCAACAGGTGGTCGATCTCAACCCGGCCGCCGAACATATCTTTGGCTGGCAAACCCAGAACATGATCGGACATCCATTTAGTGAGATGTACCCGCTATGGGCAACGATCAGCCTGCCACAGATTCATGCGCCAGAGATGTGTCTAGAGTTTCGTCAGGGTGAGGGCAGTAAGCAGCGCACCTTCGATGTGCGAGTCTCGGCATTTGCTGATCAGCACGGTGAGCTGATGGGCTATCTGGTGGTACTGCGCGACATCTCGTTATACACGCAGGCCCAAGAAGAGCTTCAGGCGCGCAAGGCACTCTTTGAGCATCTGGTATCACTGGCACGGGCAGGCACGGCGCAACCGACCCTTCTGGCTACGTTGCGCAATATGCTCCGAGCGGCGCGCGATATTTGTGGGGCTGAGTATAGTAGTATGATTCTGCTGCGTGAAGATGGCAGCCCCATGCTGAGTTTCTTCTCTAGTGGTGATACCGAGTATGAACATGATGGACGGCTCATTCAGCATGTGCTCGAACATGGCTTGGCTGGGTGGGTGGCCCGCGAGCAGCAAGCGGCATGTGTGGCCGACACCTGGGAAGATCCGCGTTGGTGGCGCGATGTGCAGACCGACATGTTCCGCTCGGCCCTGGTGATTCCGATCCCAGATGGGGAGCGCATTCTGGGGGTGATCACCCTAGGGCATCGTGAGGTGGGCCATTTTCGTAGCACGCACACCGAATTGATGCAGGCTGCCGGCGATCAGATCCGGCTCGCCCTACGCAACGCCCAGATGTTGGAGAACCAACGCGATCTGGTGGATCGCGCCGAAGCGGCCAATCGGGCTAAGAGTAGCTTTATCGCCAATGTGAGCCACGAGTTACGAACCCCACTGAATGCGATCTTGGGCTATAGCCAGATCTTGAGTATGGATATTAAGCAACTCAAGCGCCCCGACCTTGAAGAGAGTATTGATCAGATTACCACCGCTGGGCAGCATCTGCTTGATTTGATCAATGATGTGATTGATCTCTCGCGGATTGAGGGTGGGCAGATGAGTCTGAGCTACAGTTATGTCGATCTGGCATCGTTTATGCAGCATCTGATCAATGCCAACCAGAATTTAGCTGCCCTAAACCATAATAGCCTAGTGCTGGTTTGCCCCAATGATATTGGCCTAGTGATGATTGATGCCCCCAAGGTGCGCCGGATTCTGCTCAATCTGATCTCGAATGCGTGTAAATTTACCGATCATGGCCAGATCACCTGTATCGTTGAACTGCACAGATCGAGTGAAGCTGATACCATGTTGGTGATTGCGGTGCGTGATACCGGCATCGGTATCCACCCGGATCAGATCGAGGATCTCTTCAACCAGTTCATTCAGGCCGATAGCTCCTCTACGCGTCGCTATGGCGGGCTGGGCATGGGGCTGACATTGAGTCGCCACCTGTGTCAACTCATGGGCGGCCAGATCAGTGTCGAGAGTCGCCCTGGTTATGGCTCCACCTTCCGGGTGCATGTGCCAGTGACCCAAGATGCTGCACTCTCCCGTGCCAAGCATAGGGTATTGTAGAAGTAAGCAATCTGTGTGGGCCGCTTCACGTGAAATCAGAGCACGTGATGAACAGACCAAACATAGGTGTAGCTATGGAGATGTATGACAAACCAGGCCACAATTCTGATCGTTGATGATCAGCCAGAACTGCTGATGGGCATCCAAATGGCGCTCGAAGCGGCTGGATACACGGTGATCACGGCGCAGGATGGACACCTGGCCCTCGAACGCCTTCAGCGCGATACGATTGATCTCATCCTGGCCGATATTGCCATGCCAGAGATGAATGGGTATCAACTCTTCGAGCGGGTACGGGCCACACCGCGCTTGTTGCGGATTCCGTTTGTCTTTCTGACGGCACGGGCGATGGCGAGTGACATTCGGTATGGCAAGTCGTTGGGTGTAGATGACTATCTGACCAAGCCGATCAAGCCAGAGGATCTGTTGGCAGTCGTCGAGGGACGGTTGCGCCGGGCACGCGAACTGAACGAGGGGCCATTGGTGGTTGCCGTAGCCGAGCCGGTGAGTAGCGGGCGTGAGGCGATTACCGATCTGATCGAGGTGGGGACGCTGCGTATCTCGCCGGGGCAGCACCGCGTCTGGTTACGAGATACCGAGATTACCCTTTCGGCACGTGAATTTCGGGTGTTGGAGTATCTGGCACGGCGTGCCGGGCAGGTGGTGCCACCACACGAGATCGTGCAGATGAGCCACGCGCTCAACACCGATGATGCCGAGGCGAGTAGTCTGTTGCGCCCGATTGTGCGCTTGCTGCGCCGCCGCCTAGGCTATGCAACCGGTGAGATGGGCTGTATTGAGAATGTGCGTGGGGTCGGCTACCGGCTGGTTGAGCCGGAGTGACGATCCGAAGGGATGTGTGTAATGATCCGCAGCGGTCATGTGCTGGTGGTTGATGATGATCCAGTGATCCGTCATTTGATGCAACGTACCTTGCAGAGTCAGGGATGTGAGGTGATGATTGCCGCCTCGGCTAGTGAGGCGCTCAGTTCGGCCCTGGCGCAGCCACCCGACATTATCCTGCTGGATGTGATGCTGCCCGATACGGATGGCTTGGAGATCTGTCAGCGCATCCGCGCCGAGCCGTTACTGGCCGAGGTGCCGGTGATTATGATCACCTCGCTCAATGATGCCGAGTCGCGGTTGCGGAGCTTGGAGGTCGGAGCAGACGATTTTATCACCAAGCCGATTGACTTTATTGAACTGCGGGCACGCGTTGGTTCGATCCTGCGCCTCAACCGCTACCGCCGCCTGCTTGAAGAGCGCACCCAGCGCCTACGAGTGGAAGAAGAGATGATGCGGCGCAACCGCGAGTTGTCGCTGCTGAATGCCTTTATTATCTCTACTGCGGCCAAACTTCAGACCAGCCACCATGCCGAGGAGTCGTTGCACCATGCCTGTACGGTGTTGGTGCAGGCACTTGATCTGGCGCGTGCTGAGGGCTGGATGCTGCTCGAACCACAAGCCGAACTGATGCAGGCGTTCGTCAGTGACGAGCCAAACCCTGAACCGCAGCAGAGAATGGTGATCAGCGCCGAACAGGCCCAGTTGCTGATTCATGATGAAGCAGTGACCAGTTGGGTGGCGCGTGGGACACCACTGGATACGGCACCGGCCACCAGCACCGATTGGCTCATGCGCTACTATGGCAAGTCGCCTTTGATTGCACCGATCACGATTAAGGGGCGCGTGGCGGGTATGATCGCCCTGCTGCCCTCGGACAATCGTCTGCTCGATATGCAGGAACGCGCCTTCGCCCAAAGTCTGATCAGTGCGCTCAGTCAGTCTATCGAGACCTCGCTGCTGCACCAGCAACTCCAGCGCCATGCCGAGCATCTGGAAGAGACCGTGGCGATGCGCACCAACGAACTCCAGGCCGAACGTGACCGTACCCAGGCCATACTGGAGGCTCTGGGTGAAGCGGTGATCGTTACCGATGCGGAGTGTATTATCAGTTATGTCAACCCATCAGCGACGTTGCTGACCGGCTACAGCAGTAGCGAGATGATCGGGCGTTCGTGGTGTACGATGCAGCAGAACGAGAGTGCTTCGCTGCTCTATCGGGCCATCCGCAACCATGTGCGAACGGGACGCATGTGGCGCGGTGAGGTGCTGAGTAGTCGCCGCGATGGCAGTACCTATGATGCCGCCTTAACGGTGGCACCGATCTTTGAGCCGCAACGTACCACCAGCCCCATAGGCATGGTGAGCATCCAACGCGACATTACCCCACTCAAAGTGGCCGAGCGAATGAAGGATCAGTTCATCTCGAATGTTTCGCACGAGTTGCGCACCCCACTTTCGATCATCGCACTGCATAGTGGCAACCTGGACACACTTTATGATCGGCTGAATGACGGTCAGCGGCGGCAACTCATCCGCGAGGTGCGGGCGCAGGTGGAGCGTCTCGATGACCTGATCGGAGATATTCTGGAGTTGAGCCGGATTGATAGTGGCCAGTTACGCATCGAGGATCGGCGGGTGAATTTGGCCGATGTCTTGCGCCAAGAGGCCGAGCAGTTGCGCCCGCTGGCCGAGCGCAAGAATCAGCACCTCGAATTGGTGTTAGATGAACAACTGAACCTGCATGGCGATCCAGCGCACCTGGGCCAATGTGTACGCAATTTGATCAGTAATGCGATCAAATATACTCCTCAGGGCGGGCAGATTAGCTGCGAGTGTCGGCGGATTGATCCGAGTAACAACGACCTCAACGCCCAGGATTGGCCCGACTATAACCCCAGCGATAGCGGGGCGTGGGCGGGGCTGCGGGTGGTGGATACAGGGATCGGGATTGCCCCAGAGCATATCGGCCACCTCTTCGAGCGCTTCTACCGTGTCCAGAACCAGACGCGGGTTCCCGGCACGGGGTTAGGTTTGGCGATCACCCGTGAGCTGATCACCCGCCATGGGGGCTGGACAGCCGTAGCCTCGCAACCCGGAGTAGGAAGCATCTTTGCCTTCTATGTACCACTAGCAGCCGAGGGTTAGTATGGAGACCCTCTTTGCCCCTGAGCCAGCCGAAAGCCCCGCCTTGCGGGCATGGCGTGAGAAGGCGTTGGCCGTCCTCCTTCCAACGATCCTGATCTTCTCGTTGCCCTCATTAGTGGTAGATATTCTTCAGGCCATCCCGAAGGCAGATTATACCAAGATCCTGACTGATGTCACCTACTACGGTATCCTGGCGATCATCACGTTTGTGCCCCACTTCTCGTTTCGTCTACGCGCAACCACCTTCCTTACTTTAGGCATCGGGTTCCATGCCTACTTGCTGATGACCACCGGCCTCGTTACAACCGGGCGCATCGGCATCTTCACCGATGTGATCATGGCGGCGCTGCTACTCGGTCGGCGTCCGGCGATCATCTTCTGGCTTTTGGGCGTGGCAACCCTAATTCTGGGATTGACGATCTTCGTCAACCAGCCGCCCAGCCTGATTGACGAGGTGGCACTGAGTATGACCGATCCGGGCATGCTCTTTGCGCAGGGCGTCTTTACCGCCGCGATCAGTGCCTTTCTGGCCGGTTTAGTCTTTTGGGCCTTCAATCGGCTCAATATCAGCCTCCACGAGACAGAACAAGCCTTAGCCGAACGTGATCGGGTCAATGCCACGCTGGAAGAACGGGTCAAGGAACGCACGCTCAAACTGGAGCAAGCAAGTAATGATTTAAGCCGTCAGTTGCGCTATGCCGAGACGTTGGCGTGTTGTTCACAGATGTTACTGGCCGAACGTGAAGAGACGCCTGAGGCACGCCAATTCTTAATCCGGCAAATTCTCAACATTCTGCGCGGAGCAACCGACGCCAGCCATGTTGTGCTCTACCAGCGAGGTGAAGGCAACCACACACGTGTATTTCAGATTGTCACCTGTGTTGTTAGCCCGAATGTGGAAGAACCGATCCTACCCACGCCCGAACAACTCGTGGCAATGCCACCCAACCTAAAGAAGTCGCTCGATGCGGGCTATGGCTTTGCGGGGAATGTGCGCGGGCGGTTTAGTGCATATCCAGAGTTTCAGCAACTCTTTGATCGGAATGGCATTCAATCCAGCCTTATGATTCCGATTCTATTGGATGGCGAGATGCATGGGCTGATCCAGGCCAACGACTGCACCCAGCCACGCACATGGGGGATGGGGAGCATCCAACTGCTGCGCACCGCCGCCGAGATGATGGCCACGGCGCAACGCGGCTGGGAGGCGCGCCAAGCCTTGGCGGTGAGTGAAGCCCAATTGCGCGCTCTGCGCGATGCCATGCCCGACATGTTCTTTATTATGCGCCGTGATGGCATGATTATTGACTACCACTGCCCCGCATCGGCGCAACTCTTTATTCAGCCAAGTGCCTTTTTAGGCCAAAATGTTGTTGATGTTCTTCCTCCCGATGTGAGCCAACCAGCGCTAACTGCGCTCGATCAGGTTAGTACAGGCAAGGTCATCGCCACGTTTGAGTATTGCCTGAGCATGGAGGAGGAGCGCAATTTTGAGGCGCGGGTGGTGCATATTGTCGCCGACCGCTACATGGTTCTGGTGCGCGACATCACCCAACAGAAGGTTGCCGAACGGGCATTGGTGCAAGCGAAAGAGGCAGCCGAGACGGCGGATCGGGCCAAATCTACCTTCCTCGCGCATATTAGCCACGAGATTCGTACCCCACTCACGGCCATCATTGGGATGTCGAGCCTGCTGCTCGAAAGTCCGCTCAACCCCGAACAGTATGAGAATGCCCAGATCATCAATGCGGGCGGTAAGACGCTCCTCAGCCTGATCGGTGATATTCTGGATGTCTCGAAGATTGAAGCGGGGCAACTCGATCTGGTGATGCAGCCCTTTGACCTGCGGGCAGTGTGTCGTTTAGCGCTCGATCTGGTACAACAGAGTGCGCATGATAAACGGCTGCGGCTGAACCTTCAGATCACACCCGATCTCCCCGCCAGCCTGATTGGCGACAGCGGGCGCTTGCGCCAAGTGCTGGTCAATCTGCTCTTCAACGCGGTCAAGTTTACCGAGCAGGGTGTGGTTGAATTGATCGTGCGCGGCCATTTTCAGGCCGAAGAGCGCTATCACGTCGAGATCATTGTCCACGACACGGGCGTCGGAATACCTGCGGATCAGATCGAGCAGATCTTCAAGCCATTTGTGCAGATTGATCATCACATGACCGAGCAGACCCCAGGTAGTGGCCTGGGCCTGACCATCAGCCAGCAGTTGGTTGAACTCATGGGTGGAACGCTTGAGGTGAGTAGTACGCTGGGGGTAGGCACAACCTTTACACTCACCATCAGCATGGAAGTGGCCGAGATTGCCCCGGTGAGGCATGATAGTCACCCGGCACGTACCCAAGAGCAACAGCGCGTCCTGATCGTCGAGGACAACCTGATCAACCAAAAAGTTCTGCGGCGCATGTTGGAGCAACTCGGTACGATGCCCGATGTGGTTGATAATGGGCAAGCGGCGGTGAGTGCGGTACGTGCGACCAACTACGATCTGGTATTGATGGACATCCAGATGCCAATTCTGGATGGTGAAGCAGCCACCCGCCACATCCGCGCCTTGGGTGCAGCGATCATCCAACCCCGGATCATCGCGCTGACGGCCTCGGCGCTGCGCGGGGATCGTGAGCGCTATCTGGAATCGGGGATGGACGATTATCTCAGTAAGCCGGTGCAGTTGGAGGATCTGCAACGGGTGTTGTGTCCTGTGGGTCAGAGCGATCCCACTCCAAGTTTAGCCCCATCGCAGAGTGCGATGCCGAGTGTAGTGGGGGCGAGCGAGCCCCAAGTGGATTGGGAGGCGATAGATCGGCTGATCATCTCGCTCCAGATGCCCAAGGGCCAAGCAGTGGCATTGGTGCGCGATATGTACATCCACGAACTACCCACCCAGATTGATGCGCTGGCGCAAGCGATTGAGCGCGGCGATCACGCCCTGGTCGGGCGGTTAGCCCATAAGCTGCGCGGCGGAAGCCAGCAACTCGGAGCCATCGGCGTCGCGGCGGCCTGCGCTGCCCTAGAGATGCATGCCAACAATCTCGATTCGCCCGCGTTCCATAATGATCTGACCTGCATCCAGATGCGTTATGATAGTGCCTGGACATGGCTTGAAGAGCAGTTCCGTAGCATCATTGATCACGAACTTATCTCTTGAAAGAATCGGCATGAAGGCAGCACGTATCTACTTGATTGGTTTTAGTGGTACCGGCAAATCAACCGTGGCCCAATTGGTTGCCGCCCAACTGGGCTGGTTGGCCTACGACCTCGATCAGATCATTGCCGAACGGCGCGGGATGAGCATTACGGAGATCTTCGCCCGCGAGGGGGAAGCGAGTTTCCGCGACTATGAGACTGCCGCACTCCACGAGTTAGACACCGAGCGCGCAGCGGTGATCGCCACCGGGGGCGGGTTGCCGCTACGGCCAGAGAATCGCAGTTTTATGCAGGCCACAGGCTGGGTCATCTGCTTGGAGGGTCGCCCGGAACTGATCCATACGCGCTTGCAGCAGCAGCGCGATGAGCCGGATGCGATTCGTCCGCTGTTGGAAACCGAAGATCCGTTAGAGAAGGTGCGGCGGCTCAAAGCGCAGCGCCAGCCGATCTATGCGCTGGCAGACTGGACGATCCATACGGATCGCCTCAATCCGTTCCAGGTTGCGGCAGAGGTGGTGCGGGCCTATGGGATTCTGGAGGAGACGCAGTGCGGGTAGACACGTTGCGGGGCGGTATCAGGCGCGGTAGGCTGATCAGGGTGGCAGCAGCCGCACACACAAGCCAGATCCATGCCAGATCGTTAGGGCCATCAGGGCCAGTGACGGGTTCTGTGGGGGTCATAGCGATCAAGCGATAATCAGAAGTAACTGTAGCGAGTTGATCATCACTCAGGGTATAGGGATTCACCCCCAAGAGTGGCGCAACAAATCCACTGCCCTTGAGTACCTCACGCAGAATCGCAAGTCGTTGTGGATGATCCAGCGGTAATTCATGGATCACAGCCCGACAGCGGCTCTGAGGTAGCCAAAGTTCAACCTGGGGATGCGCAAGGATGTTGCGATACCAATCACTGATCGATCCAAAACCTGCGGTAATGTAGATCGTTGCGTCTATTTCAGCAAAATTGAGCGGGGTTCGTCGCCGTTGGCCACTTTTGCGGCCAATGTGGGTAAGTACCAGATAGCGGCCAGTCAGTTTGGGCATGTAACTCAACCAAGGGCCGAGACCCAAGCGCCACATAAGGAGCATCCACCAATTGAGATAGCGAAATGCTTGGCGTAACGTCCGTGCAGGCCATGAGTTTGGATCAGACATTGCTTGCCTCGATTCCTATACGCAGCCACAGATAGAGCAGAAACCCGACCATGCGTAATATACCAGCCACAATGAGGGCGAGGTGCAAGCTGGTAAGATCGGCCAGTAAAGTACCGAGCATGGGCATCAGGAAGAGGGCCACATTCTGGAGCATCTGAAAGAGGCCGATGTAGGTCGCCTGATGCTCCTGGGGAGTTGTGCGCAAGACAAGATCAAAATTGACCAGATCGTTTCCGGCGACAAAGAAGCCAGAGAAGCCCGCAAAGATGGCCAAGAGGAGTACCGAATTACTCGCCGCCGTAACGAAGGGGTAGAGCGCCATGCCAAAACTGGTGAGCAGCAGCACCACGCCGATACCCAGTTTGCGCACCGCCAGCGACCAGATAAAGTAGGCGATGATCAGTACCGCACTGCTGGCGGTGGAGATGATGCCGATCCAGGTATCGCTGGCCCCAATGTGGCGCACCCAGTAGAGCGGGAAGAGCGGGAGCGCCATGGCTACGCCGCTACGAAAGACAAAGGTGCTGAGCGCATAGTTACGGAATATCGCTGGTGCATGGCGCATGGCCGTGCCCAGGGTGTTGAACCAGGTGCGGAGGCGAATGGGTGGGTGGGCTACGGGTGGATTATCGGGAAGTTGGATCGAGCGTGAGAAGAGAAAACTGAGCAGACCACCCAAGAAAGAACCGATAAAGACGAGTTGGTAATTGAGCGGGAAGGCGATGCGGTCGAGGATCACCCCCACCAGCATGACCGTGATCGCACTTACCGCACCGAGGCTCGACCAGCGCAGACTCATCACAAAGAAGCGCCGCTTTGGCCCCGCTACGCCACCCATCACTAGCGTAAAGGCTAGATTCACGAACGTCGCCGGAATCGTCACCAGCGCCCAGATCACAATCACCGTCCAGGGCACCGCCTCCAGCGGGATGAAGAAGGGCAAGAGGCCAAAGATCGCATACGACCAGAGTACCCAGACGCGCATCCCGGAGTACCAGGGAACGATATTGCGTTGCCGTTCTAGAAAGGCTCCGATGGGTACGGCCAGGAGTGCGCCGGTGAGCGCGGGGAGTGAGGTGAGCAAGCCCACCAGAAGGCTAGAGGCTCCCAGACGGGCCAAGAAGACGGCCAAAAAGGTACTCACGCCGGTAACAATGCCCACTCCAATGCCGTCAATCAAGACATTGCGGATATTGCGCTCAGTGAGATCGCGCGGGTGTAGCAGTGAACGCAGCACATCACGCGGTACTTGTAGTTGCATAGTGAATCCCCCCCACCGGCGGTATCAGGGCATCTGAACAGTC
>NZ_GL501403.1:178540-210114 GCF_000152145.1 Oscillochloris trichoides DG-6 | reverse complement strand
CCGAACCCCCACCGAAGGTATTGTACTCTATTGACGGCCCAGGCATGCCAAGTCTGGGGGGCGGCGTTGGGTTTTGTGGGGCCAAACTAACGGATATGCACCCAATATGTCTCCCATGAGCAACCAATTGCTGGTAACATACAGGTTGCGGTATAACCGTAGGATGACACTACCCAAACCCACACACGAGGCATCACTTGAAACCCGCACGCCGATACACAGGTTGGATCTTAGCCACACTGCTTGTACTCACAGCTCTCTTGGTGGGTTGTAGCCAACCTACCCCCAATATCGCGCTGATCGAGCCTACCAGTACGCGCCCGGATCCTCAAGAGCGACCAGCCGATACGAAACCGCGCATCGCGCTGGTGATGAAGACCCTGACCAACCCTTTCTTTGCCGAGATGGAGCGCGGGGCACGTACCGCCGAGGAGGAGTTAGGGATCACCCTGATCGTGAAGACGGCCGCCCAAGAGACTTCGATTGATCAGCAGATTGCCATCATCGAACGCTTGATTTTAGATCAGGTGGATGCGATTGTGGTTGCCCCAGGCGACTCGACCAGCTTAGTGCCGGTGTTGCGGCGCGCCCAAGAGGCCGGCATTGTGATTGTGAATGTGGACAACCGCTTAGATGAAGCACTGGTGTATGAGATGGGCCTGGTGGGGGTTCCCTTTATTAGTGTGGACAATGTAGATGGAGCCTACCAAGCCGCCCATGCGATCAGCCAGCGTATTACCACACCCACCGAGGTGCTCGTACTAGAGGGTATTTCCACCGCCCAAAATGCAATAGATCGCACCAATGGGGCGCTTAAAGCCTTTGCTGAAAACGCCAACATCACGGTTGTTGCCGTCGAGAGCGCCCACTGGAAGATTGATGAGGCATACGAGGTCACGAGTCGGGTATTGAAGGAGCATCCCCAGATCAAAGCCATCTTCTGTGCCAATGATATGATGGCGCTCGGTACCCTGAAGTATCTGGAAGAGAACAAGCGCAGCGATGTTTTGGTCGCAGGCTTTGATGCCCTGCCCGAAGCACGCGTTGCCGTCAGCAATGGGCGGCTGGTAGCGACGATTGATCAGCAGGCGGCCCAGCAAGGCTATTTGGGGGTACAGTATGCCGTCAAGTTACTTGCAGGAGAGACCTTACCGGCTGAGACGCTCATACCAGTGCAATTGATAGATCAATAATACCTGTCAGCCATGAAGCTGAGCCTAACGATCAAATTTATCATCTTCCTGCACCTGGCCAGCATCATTCCGCTGCTGATCGTTGGGCTGTCCTCTTATGAAGTATATCGTACTAGTTTATATAGTGAGTTAAAACGCTCAACTAACCAACTTGTACAGCAACAGCAAGAGTATCTTGATCTGCAACTCGATCAGATCGAGAGCCTGATCACGAATATATCGAGTGTTGAGACGATCACTCACGCATTAGCCGAAGAACCCACTGCGAACGATAGCTATACGCGCCTAGCAACCCAGGCACGGATTGGCTATATTCTTGATGGCTATGCCAATCTGCGTGGGTTGGTCTCGATTGACATCTTTACGTTAGGGGGCAACCACTACCATGTGGGTGATACCCTGGATGTCTCCAACATCCGTACTGATGTCCGTGACCGCCTGGTGCTGCGGGCGCGCAGTTTAGGGCCATCGGAGATATGGGCGGGGATAGAGCAGAATGTCAATACCGCATCGAGTACCGAACAGGTACTGACGGTGTTGCGGCTGATTAGTGTCACCGAACGCGGCTCGCCCACTACACGCCCGATTGCGGCGCTGCTGGTCAACTATGATATTACTTATCTCTATCAACATTTTCAGAATATCGATCTGGGTGACAACGGTATTTTGATCGTTGTTGATAGCGACCGGCATATTGTCTACCACCCCGATCAGCAGATGATCGGGGTACAAATCAGCGCGGGGCTGACGCAGCAATTCCAAACCACGCAAGACGATTTTATTGCCACGATTGACGGCCAAGAACTCTTTGTCAGTTATGCGAGACTGAATCGCTACGATTGGACAGTGATTAGTCTCATTCCGACCAGTACGCTCAATGCGCGTACCGCAACGATTAGTACTGCGATGGGCATCGCGCTGGTTGCAGCCTTCACGATTGCCGGACTGGCCGCGATGCTGATCTCCTATAGCGTCGTCAGGCCGCTGCGCCAACTCACCCGGCGCTTCCAACTCTACCGCGCCGATGCCCCCGGCTGGCAGACTCCGCTGGCAGTGCGCGGCAATGACGAGATTGCCGAACTGACGCGCTGGTTTAATCTGTTTAGTGAGAGTCTTCAGGTACGGCAGAAGATCGAGGAGCAATTGCGCCATCAGGCCACGCATGATGCGCTAACCGGGCTACCCAATCGGATGTATTTTAGTGACCAGTTGGCGATCACCCTCGCCAAGAATCTCGCTGGCGAAGAGTGCACCGCTGCGGTTCTCTTCCTCGATCTTGATCGCTTCAAGATCGTCAATGATAGCCTCGGCCATGCCGCCGGTGACCAGGTCTTGATCATTACCGCACGCCGCCTACGCGCAGCGGTACGCGGCGGTGATACGCTGGCGCGCCTGGGTGGTGATGAGTTTGCGATTCTGCTCAGCCAACTGAATGGCACCGATGAGGCCATTCAGATTGCGGATCGAATCAGAGAGGAGTTGGGCGCACCCTTTGAGGTGCAGGGGGTTGAAGTGGCGTTGCGCGCCAGTATTGGCATCGCCATGATCAGCAGTACCTACTCCAACCCCGACGATCTGTTGCGCGAGGCCGATACGGCCATGTACCGAGCTAAAGCTGCTGGTGGTACTCGCTACATGATCTTTGATGATGTGATGCACCAGCAGAGTATGGAGATTTTGCGTCTTGAGGCTGATCTGCGCCATGCGATTAGCCGCCATGAACTGCACATCTCGTACCAGCCGATCATCCGACTCGATAACGGGGCGATCCAAGGTTTTGAGGCGCTGGTGCGCTGGCAACACCCGGAGCGGGGTGAGGTCAAACCACGTGATTTCTTGCCGCTGGCAGAAGAGACCGAGTTGATCCAGCAGATTGATATGTGGGTGCTGCGTTCGGCTTGTGCCGATCTGCGTCATTGGCATGAGGCGGGCCATACCACGCTCGGTATCTCGGTCAACCTCTCGGCGCGCAATTTCCAGAATATGCGCCTCGTTGAACAGATCCAAGCCATCATTCTGGAGGCGGGGGTTCCGGCTAAGAGTATTCAGTTGGAGATTACCGAACGGGCGATCATGACCGATACCGAGCGCACGATTAGTACCCTCGAACAACTGAGTGATCTCGGTATCCATATTGCAATTGACGACTTTGGCACCAACTATTCGTCGCTGGCCTTCCTGAAACGGCTCCCGGCCAATAGTGTGAAAATTGACCGCTCGTTTGTGAATGATATTAGTACGAGTATTGATGCCGCAACTCTCACCAGTGCGATCATTGCGATGGGGCATGTGCTGGGGCTGAAGATTATTGCCGAAGGGGTGGAACAGAGCGAGCAGCAGGAGTTTCTGAGCAACCACGGCTGCGATCTGGCCCAGGGTAACCTCTTCAGTCTGCCCATTCGCGCCAACCAAGTGACGAATTTGCTTGCCAGCGGGTGGCAGAGTGAGAGCGTGGCGTTATAAACTTCCCAGAAGCGTGATAGCGATCATAGAAGATTTGGCCCAATCTCTCTATAATCTAAGTATCACCTCACTAGCGGCTGTTGGATGTCTGGGAAGGAGCGACGCCCCATGAATAATCTCGAACTTCTACGCGGCGTCCCGATGTTTGCCCGTCTTGATGCGGCTCACCTGCGGTTACTCTCGGCAAGTTTGGGCAGCCAGACCTTCGGGCGGGGGGCGACGATCTTTTGCCAGGGTAGCCTGGGCAATACGCTCTACCTGATCGTCTCTGGGCAGGTGCGCATCTATACCAACAGCCAGCTCGGCCAGGAGATCTCGGTCATGATCTTCCGTGACGGCGACTTCTTTGGCGAGTTGTCACTTCTCGATGGCCACGAGCGTTCGGCTTCGGCGGTGGCGATGCGTACTACTACCACGCTGACTCTACATCGCACTGCCTTTCTGGATGCGATCCGCAGTTACCCGGAGATTGCGGTGAGTGTGCTAGAGGAGCTTTCGGCCCGCCTGCGCCACAGTAACACCTACATTGAGCATCTGGCCAGTACCTCGGCCCCACAACGGGTGGTGCGAACCCTGCTCGATCTGGCTGATCAGCACGGGATTATTGAGCAGGGCACAACCCGCATCAATCTACATCTAACCCAGGATGATCTGGCCAGTCTGGCTGGTACCACCCGCGAGACGGTGAATCGGGTATTGGCGGGGCTGCGCGAGCAGGGGCTGATTCAGATCGAGCGCGCACGGCTGAGTGTGCTCAATCTGGCCCAGCTTGAGCAGGTGACTGTGTAGCTAGTGTGGGTAGTGTTTGGCGGCTGCGCCGCTAAACACTACCAAATAGTGATCTTCTTTACTCGATCTCCTTGAAATACATGGAGGCATGCTATGCTGTACCTTTTTTTCCTTGCCCACCTGGTCGCCGACTTTATGCTGCAACCGCTCTGGCTGATCCAGCGCAAACGTTACTGGTATGGCCTGCTCATCCACGTTGGGTTTGTGATGGTCTGTATGTTGGCGATCATCCCCTTTGAGCCACGCGCTGCGGCGCTCTGGCCGGTGATGTTGGGGATTAGTGTTGTCCACTACGGCGCGGATCACTGGAAGATCGCGTATGGAGACCGCATGGTGCGCTCGCCATTGCTGGCCTTCCTACTGGATCAGGTCATCCACGCCACAACGATCATTGTCGGGCTGAGTCTGGTGCTGCCCGTCGAGCAGATCTGGTCGTTGGATGCCTCGGCCCTGGCGCTGCCCGCGATCTATGCGATCTGCTATTTACTGGCCTGTTTTGCGGCCCCGATCACGCTGATTGTGGCCTTCGATCCGACCTTCAAGCACGCCTCGTTGGCGGCAGCGGCACGGGTGCGCAGCTTGATCGCGGCGGTGCTGGTGCTGAGTCTCGCGCTCTTTGCCACCCCGGTGGCGCTGCCCGCGACGGTGGCCGGGATCGCCGCTGCCACCCGCCGCCCAGCATCGGGCCACCCGCTCGACTCACCGCTGGGCCTGATGGTGGTGGTATTGGTGGCGGCAACGCTGGGGGCGGTATTGACGTTGGTGTAGGGTTGATGTGGCGGTGTGTGGCGGTACAACCGCCACACACCACTAGAAGAAGGATGTTTTCAAGCGGGGGAAAGCACATTCTTCTCAATATACAAACAGTCTTTTACGTGTTTAAGAAGACTTACAGCAACTATCTCGCCTATCCGTACAGGAACTGCATTTCCAATAAGCCGACCTAACCTACTAAAACTTACAGATTCACCTGGAGCTACAAAATTGTAGGCTTCAGGGAAAGTTTGAAGAATAGCTGCTTCTCTCAATGAGATTGCGCGATCTTGTTCTGGATGACCGAATCGACCATTACCAAAACCAAAACATTGGGTTGTAATTGTTGGAGATGGCATGTCCCATTCCATACGTCCATATACACTAGGGTAGGTCTTTCCTGAACCTTTGCGATGACAATCTGCAATAAGTTCCTCATCCCAATCTCGCCAAGTGCCACCAGGTCTTGATGCTTGAATACGACGCAAATTTAGTTCACTGAGTGTGGGAGCAGTATGTAGCGGATCATTTGGATCTACTTCGCCTGCTGCTAAGTGTGGTAGATGAGATATGCTTTCTCTTACACTTTTTTGTTGATAGTTGAAACTACTTGGTGGAAGTAATGCAATATCACCTAGGCGCGAAGCAAGTAGCACTAAGCGTTTCCGTGTTTGCGGAACTCCATAAAGCGTACAATCAACGATGCCATACCACATCTTATAACCATTTAATCCCTCTAGAAATTCTTCAAACACCCTATGGTGTATCAATTGTGGAACATTCTCCATAGTTAAAAGCTCTGGTTGTAATTCCTGAGTTAATCGTCCAAATTCTTTAATGAGTTCCCACTTACGATCATTTCGATTAACTCTTCCTTTATGACTATATGTAGAGAAAGGTTGGCAGGGCGCACACCCTGCTAATAAACGCAACTGAGCATCGCCAAGGATATTTTCCAATTCTGAACCTGAGATATTTGCTACATCGCTCTCAATGAATGTAGCATTATTATTATTCTCATAAGGAAAACGACAGTAAGGATCTATATCTATTCCATGAGTAATGTGTAAACCTTGGCGAATTAGACCATGAGTAAGCCCGCCAACACCACAAAATAAATCTACCCCCCTGATTGTAGGGATGTTTTCGACTAGGTAAAGATCTTGTATTGATGCAGACATAGATCAAAATTGATTTAAGCGCTAATACTAGGATGACTTGGACGCCTATCTGGAAGTAAAAACTCATAATCATCAATTGATTTTTGAAAGAATTGTACTACCTCATTGAGATAAGAAGCTGTTCTCTCTTTAAGTTCACGTAAATCACTGACGGTAACACCTTCACCACATTCAGCAAAAGACAGACTTCCGTGTGCCAATTCATTGCGAAGATTTTTAATAAAAACTAAAGATCCTTGATCATTACGAAATGGCCTTTTTATTGATCTATAAATATCTTGATTTATTCGTAAAACTAAGCCAAGCCTTGAACTAATATCTTGTATTGAGTTGTCATCCCAATTTCCTCCACCACCTTTTTCTATCCTAAAAGTGGATATAGGAAGAGACTGAACCAGATGTTCACATAGTTCGAATGCAGCAGCCAATCTATTCTCGTAGTTTAATTCAGTATGAGTTCTTGCCGTACAGCGCACCCACTCACGCCGCAAGTTAGTCGAAAGATCGGAGGGATACCACGGCCCCCTTTCTATCACTGCATTTGAAAAGGCTTCTATACAACGGGAAACTGTTGATTCAACGAGATTATACAATTGTAGATATACGCTAGAATAAAGAATCTTCTGTTGTTGGACAGTAATTACCGGCCCCGTGCGCCCAATGCTTGGTGGGCCTTGTTGGACTTGCTGTTCTAAAGCGGCCAAAAGATCTAGATAAGCTTCTATTTCTTGAAGGCGCTCATTAAATAACTGAACAAAGTCACTCATTACTCATGCACTCCTAACAAACGATCTCGGACGAAATGTATTCTAGCTCTTAGCCTACCTATAGCATTAGCCCCATCAGAACCAGTGACATCTGAAAATTCATCACTATGTAACCAATCTTCCAAAATCACTTGTTCAGTAGCTAAACTAGGCCGTTCACGTAGTGCAAGATAGCTACCGATAGCAATAGCCTCAAAGCGTGCGCGGGGGGTTGCTTTTCCATTAACCGTTCGGCGAAACCCTAATGTAAAGTTCCGCTTGATGAACGCCATCGTATCTAAGAACCGTGTTCTGTAGCTTTCTAATTTGTCAGGGTTACTCTCAAAATAAGAGTTCATCTTTTTTGTGTATGCAAATAAGAACGGAGAAACCCTGTCTTTATAATCTTCCAATCCATCACCGTAAGCAAAAAAACGAGTTACTAACTCTTCTCTTTCTCTCAGGTTAAGTAACTTCTCAGATACTGGTGCCAGTTCGATAAAAGTATCATCCTTAGACAGTTCAATAACTAAATCTAAGAATGGCCCACCTCTTGCACCGCGTCTTACTTCAGCCGGGTTGGCAATTTTGCTCCCGGTGTTAATTCTCTCAAAGAGATCAAAACGCGACTCTTCATCGGCATGCTCATTAAGCACGATGCCCCTAATAGAGCGATTTTTTATCTTGCGCTGTCTGGATTCAGGTAAATCGCGAAAGCGAAATCCTGTAAGTAAAGATAATTCTTCCAAATCGCCTAAGATAAGATCTCCTAAAACAAATTCCTCAATCGTTCGCAGTCGTTGTGAACCATCAACGACTTCTAGTCTGCCTGACTTCGGATTTTCCCAGAAAAATAAGAAGGGTATAGGTAGCCCCATTATAACTGATTCGATGAATCGTGATTTTCGCTCAGGTTCCCAAGTGAATTCTCGCTGATATGCAGGAACTTCAAAATCACCATTGTGCATCTTGTTGGCGAGTAGTTCTATTGAATATTCAGTGAGGTAAAACTCTATTCTACGAGATTGCTCAACAATCTGTTCTTCAGCAGCGTCAATAAGTTCTTTGGGTAGAATCTTCTCCGCACTAGAATGAGTAACTTCCATTGCTACCTTCCCGTCTTTTTAAGATTGTACTTTTTTAATTATAGCACATTCTTTTCCAACCGATACCAAGTTGAAACAATGTCTACTTCGATCCTACCCCTCCACCAGATCGATCTCCGCGTCGTTTAGCCCGTAGAGCCGGTAGACGATCAGGTCTATCAATCTGTCTGTGGCCTGGATGGCCGCCAACACCGGCCCCATCCGCCCCACTGCCCCCGCCCATCTCCCGCGTATCTCGCGCAACAATGGTTCTAGCGCCGCCTCCGCCGCTTTGCCGCGTAGCCCTTGCGTCTGGACGATGCGTCCCCGATTCTTCTGTACCGCGCGCTCGATCTCTTCCCACGGCTGTTCCCAGAAGCTCTGCACAACCGTCTTTAGACTCCACTCATCGAGTGTGCTGCCCGTCTGTGTCGCTAACCAGTCGGTAAAACTGGCCGCCTCGGTCTGCTTCTCTTTGTGGAACGCGATCATCAGCTCTGCGAGGTATGCCAGCAGATCATGCACTACGTCGCTCTGCTCGTTGCCCCCCTCTGGCAAACGCGCATCTACCCACTGCCATAGCTCCGCCCAGTACTCCCGCCACTCGCGCCAGTGTGCGTAGTTTCCGGCATACGCTGTTCCGCGCGCTGCGTAGAGGCGCTGGCCTTCTTCTCGCAACGCTTCGCGCTGGGCAGCCGGGGTGGTGAAGGTGATGCGGCGGATGGGGAGATTATGAATCTGATAGGCAGAAAGGTTATTTGTAGTGCTTACGAGAGAGAATCGCCAGTTAATAAGATGGCTATTAAAGATAGCCAAAAGTGCCATCTCACTTATCTTCACATCAACAAAGTAGCAAATTTTATGACCGCAAACATTTCCAGCAGGTAAATAAGCAGCAATTATTCTTCTCCAATTATCAAGTGCTGCACTTTCTTGAAAAACAATTCTTGCTTTTTTGTGTGCATACGCACCAGAGCCTTCCTTACTTGAATCCATCCAAAGATTCATATCAATATAAACAGGCTCTCCTTGCTTTGGGTCTTCTAGGAGATAATATCTCTGAATATGACCACCTCGCAAAACAAGGGATTTTGAGGCGTCTTTTGTTAGAAATCGTCGGAATTGCTGATTAAATACCACCTCACCTGTTATCATACGTGCAACTTCTGACCATTTGATGATACATCTATCTTGGCTTATTCTTGTACAAAGCGTCCAAGTTTGCTTATCTGCTAAAGGGATAATTGCTCCTTCCGTATCAAAACTCAATAATTCTGCTGGTGTTGGTTTATATGAAATAGATTTCGGGTCTATTTTTCGACCAGAGTGAGTTCTGACCTGAAATGAAATACCTTCGCTCTGGTGGGCTTTTAATACATAGATACAGGTCGGTAATTTGGCATCAAAGAAAATCCTTTTATTAGGATCATCTTTTTGAGGAAATGCTTCAATCAATACAAATTGATGTTTGGTTAGTAATTTTCTTCTTATTTCCAAAGAAAAACGATCACCTAACAATGACATAGGAATGATAAAAGAATGGTATTTACCTGCCGTGGTAATCTCTAAAGATTGAGCAATAAATAGCCTAAAGAGATTGGTTCGCCCTGAGATCGCTTCATTATACACAGGTTCTTTATCAAAATATAATCTTTCTTCGATTTCACTACCACGCTCATCTTCTGATAACTCATCATACGGCGGATTCCCCACCACCGCATCAAACCCCATCTGATCGGCGGGCTTCCATGCCTTATTGGGCAGATCGATAAAGACCTCTGGGAAATCGAGATCCCAGTGCAAGAAGCGGTGGCGCTGGAAGAGTTGGCGGGAATAGTCTACGCCGCGCTGGCTGGCCGGATCGAGGCTCCGCTTGCCCAGCAGGGCATCCACGAGGTTGACGACATCGCTGCGCTCGCCGCTGTAGAGCTGGATGAGTTGGGCGGCTTCGCGGCTGCCAAAACTCTGCGCCACCCACAGATCGAGCAGGCGCTTGATCGGCACTACCGTCGCTTCGTAGGCCGCGTAGAGGCGCTCGCTCTCTTCTACCTGCTTGGCGTTGGCATCGGCAATCTCTACCAACTGCTCGATCATCCCGCCCAGATTCAGCATCTCGGCAAAGGCACTTCCACTGGTAAACATATCCAACTGGGTGCCCAACCCGGCCACATGCTTCCCCTCCATCGCCTGCTGCACCGCCTGCACCCGCGCCCCAATCAGCGAGTTGCCCCACTTCAGGTGGTGGTCGAGGAAGTTGAGCGGCGCACCGACGGTAAACGAGTTGAGCCACAGACTCAGGCGTGCTAACTCGACCGCCATGTCGTTGAGATCGACTCCAAAGACACAGCGCTTCATCACCAGGCGGCGCAGCAGGTTGAGGTTGTTCAGTTGCTCATCGCTGATCAGATCGTTAATTTCCTGCTCCTTCAGGCTCGTGCGGATCTGCTCGCGGATCGCATCGAGACGCGCCAGCACCGGGTTGCCCTCGCGGTAGCGATCCAGAATCACGATCAGCCGGTCGGTGACGAAGTTGACCGCTGCCACCAGGAAGTGGCCGCTGCCCATGGCGGGATCAAGAATCTTCAGATCGAGCAGACTTTCTATCGCCTCGCGTTCGAGCTTTTCAACCTGTGTGCGGGCGGCATCGCTATTGGCCTTCGCGGTCTCAATACTGATGCGCTGATTGCCTTCATCGCGGGTGGCGCGCTCCAACTCGCGGCGCGCAGCGGGCAGGCGGCACATAATGCTATCAAACGCCTTGGCCCGCGCCTCCAGCACCGGCCCAACCGCCTGCTCAACAATATAGGCCACGATATAATCGGGCGTATAGTAACTCCCACTCGCCTTACGATCCGCACGCGTATGCTTCAGTTCGAGCGTGCCGCTGGCATCTTCTACCAACTGAAACTCCAGCAAGCCCTCATAGATACCCCCCAGGCGGCGCACATCGAGACCAGCATAATCAATCAGGCGGCGCGCCTCATCCTGGCTCTGGGCAGCCCGCGCCTGCGCGTCGCGGCCAAGCAGATCGAGCGCCTTACACAGATCCATCGCCCCCAACGAGAGGTGCGCTAAGAGGCGGTGCGGCTCCTTATGCGCAGCGTCCGTGGCTCCAACACTAAACAGCCCACCATTATACTTCGGCACTCCCCACGTAGGCTGGCCAGCATCAATCGCCGCAAAGAGATCCTTCAGGTGCTGCCATGCCCAATAGGCCGTTGGCGTCATCGGCTTACGCTCTTGCGTGGCCACAAAGGGCTGGAGCGCAATATCACTCAACAAGAAGGTGAGGCTATGCCGATAATAGGGCATGTGCATGGTCGGCAAGAGGCGCATACTCTCGGCATAGAGCACAAAGAGCAGCCGGTAGAGCAGAATCAGCGTCGTGCGGAAGATGAGCTGCAACTGCTCGACGCTGCCCTCATACGCACCGCGCCGCTTCAGATCATCCGCAATCGCATTGGCCAAGAGCCGGAAGACCTGACGAAAGACCACCTGCTTCAGATCTTCACCAATATCACGCGCCAACATCTGGGAAGAAGCAAAGACCACCTGGGCAAAGTTCCCCGCCAAGCCCGTTGGGCCAAAGAAGGCGACAAAATAGGCCAGATCATCATCGCCACCGACCGCCAAGAGATCGGCCAACTCCACCTCATAGAATGCCCCGCTAATACTCGCCGTCAGGTGGCTATAGAGCCGCCATGTGCGGCCATTCGTCAGCAGCGCCCAGGTCAAACCGCCGCTTTGGCGCTGCTGCTCTAGGGCCGCAATCAACTCCAATTGGGGATAGTGCGTTGCCGAGAGCGGCGCATCGAGCGGATGATCGGGGGGCAGAATCGCCACCAGCGCGGCATCAACACCCGCAGCCTGCACGCGGTCGGGCGCACCAGCCTGGCCAGGAACGAGCGACCAGCCCAGGGCAGCCAGAATGGCACGCGGATCATGAACCGCCAGAGTCGGGCGCAGCGCGGGGAGCGTGGGCAACAGATTCTGCCATGTCGTCCCCACCTGAAGCGTGGGATCGGTGGCGATACGCTGCTCCAAATAGTAGGTACTAAAGAAGTTGACACTACGGAAGAAGCGCTCCTGCTGGGCGCGGCGGAACGAACGGATGGCGCACTCCGTCGCCTCACCCGGCCCAGCGGCGTGGACAGCGAGCAGATCCAGCGCCAACAGATGGTGCGGGCGCAGTGCGAGAGGCGCGAAACTCCAACGCAAGAGACTCGGCGGCCCCTGACGCTCCGCAAGGGGGCGGGGGTCAGCGAGCAGCACGAGATCGATCAGGCTCCAATCGGATGTGGGGAGCAGTAGGATGGCCTCGTGGCCACGCTGTTCCAGCGAGGCAAAGAGACGCTGAAGGAGCGTCTGCGCCAACCCCTGCGCATCTTGGTCGGGCGGGAGCAAGAGTACCTGAAAGAAGCCAGAATCGGTATCGGCGAGCAGTTCAAACGCACGCCCACGCAGATCCACCGCCACCGCATCGGGCCAATCGAGCGTCTGGGCTGAGTAGCGAATCTGCTCCTGGGGGGTAAAGCCCAGCGCGACAAAGAGGCGGCGCAGCGCAGCAGCATCGGACAGATCAGCCAGCAGGGCGGGATTCAGTACAGACATGCGAGGCTCCGTATAATTCAGAGGCTTTAGTATACCAAATCTGCGGACAAAAAACCTACCCCCCATAGTGCTGCGCCATTTCAAAATCCATCCCTCTGCGCACCTCTGCATCCTCTGCGGTTGATAGGGCGTACCACCGAGGATTATACCCTCCTTAACCGAACGCCTATAGGGCCATGACTCAAAGCACCGGCTGCACATGCGCGGCGACCCAGCCCCGGATGCCGATCTTATCGCGGGTACCCAGCACCAGCGTGCGCAACGTGATCGCCGTGGCTTTGTCTATGGCTCCACCCAGTTCCAGCGCCCGACAATACTGAATCGCCGGGGCGGCCCAGTCTGTAAGGCCATCACTCTGCATATACTCCTGCCAGACATACTCGCCGCTCTTGAGCATCTCGCGGCTCTCTGGGCTGAGTGCCCATGTGGTGTTACTTTGCCAGTAGGCTCCAAACACCCATGCTTCAAGGTACTCCTCGATGGCGTGGGTGTTCCCGCGCAGCTTGACATACTGCTCAATCGTCTGGCCGACCCTGGTGAAGATGTAGCTGCGGATCTGTTCGGCCTGGGCCGCGTGCGCATCGTCGTTGTGCGCCTCGTGCTCGTGCAGGCGCTGGTCGTGGCGGCTACGCAGATCGTTAGCCTGCTGCTTCATCGTGCAGATCGCTGCCCCGCAGCACGTAGGGCGGCACCAGGGTCTGGTCGCGCACATGGCACAGGTACGGGTTGTGCAGACAATCCTCCCAGCGCACCAGATCATAGACACCGGGGCCAATATGGGGCTTGGGGCAGAGGATCTGCGCAGCGTTGAGCAGGGGCCGACCCGTCGGGCTGATCGTGTCCGGGTCGAGGCAGACGCCCTGGCAGGTGATGCTTGTGGGTCGCGTGGCAAAGTAGGCGCTGATGTGATCGAGAATTGCCCGCAAACGGGCCTGAAGATCGGCCTGGGGCATGCGCGGCGCAAGCCGGTAGAGCCGGATCTGGAGCGGGATGGGCGCACCACCATGGTAGCGCTCCGGGTTGCGCTCGATCAGCCGCGACTCGTGCGGGCCGGGTGGTTGCGCTTCGGGCAGGGCGGGGAAGAAGAGCAGACACTGCGCCGCCCCCAGCAGCGCCATGTCACCGAGAAGCTTCTTCACCGCCCCGTGCGTGCGCTCCGGGTCACTCCCGGAGAGGTAGTATTTGGCATCGAGCAGCAGCGGCGGCTCGCGCCAGATAAGCCGCTGTTCGGCATCACGCAGATCTGGCAGGGCGGGTAGGCGTGTGACGGCATAATCGGGGCGCACACCGGGCGCGTTGCGCCAGCCCGCACCTTCGCCACTGGCATCCTCGGCCTGCCGGTTATAGGTGAGCAGCAGCGCCTGCCCGTTCCAGGTATACGCCGTCGCCAGATGGTCGCGGCGCACCTGCACCGCCCCGCCTGCCAGTGCGCCCGTCGCATCAAGCAGGTGCAACAGCTCCAACATGATCCAGATCTCATAGAGCCACGCATCAGCCTTCTCATCATAACGCCGGGGAGCCAGCGTTGCGGCATGCTGCGCACTCCCCCGGCCAACCTGAAAGGCGGTGAAGCGCTGCCACCACGCCAGCAGATCACGGTAGGGGGAGGAGCCGGGGCGTAAGCGCGCCTCAACCTGCTGCGCGAGAGCCTCAAGATCGCAGTGGCGAGCCGACTCGATCAAGGCGCGGGCGTATGCAGCCGCCAACTCGCGCTCGGCATGCTCGGCATTCGCCGTCAATACCTGCTGCTCCTCGGTTTCCAAGCCCTCGCCATCTAGTGCCTCGCGCAACACCGCCTGTACCAGATGGTGGTAGTGGAGCAAGATCGCCACTGTAAAGAGATTCTCCGGCGTCACCGAACTGCGCTGGCGCAGGCGCGTCTCGAAGGTGATCGGGGGCAAACCGGGACTCTCCCGCCAACCGCGCTGAATTGTGCGCGGCCAATCTATATCGCCCCGCGTAGGAGCCGCTTCGACCAACCGCGCCTGATCGGTTTGCAGGCTGAGTTGGCGGCGGATACGCGGCATAATATCGTGCAGCAACTCATCGCTCAGGGTGCGCAACTGAAGGAAGCGATCATACTGCGCAAAGAGCGGAGCCACATCACTGCCGGTATAGAAGGTGCGGAACTGGCCCTGAAAGAGCCGCTGGTCGTGCAGCAAGAGCAAGCGCATGACGCGCCGTTGGAGCCGCTGCGACCAGAGTCGGCGCTCCTCCTCGGCCACCGGGCCAATGATCGGTCTATCGTCGGGCGGGCTGGTGCGTGGCGTACTCATAGCCCACGCTCCACCTTAAAGGTACGCAAGCGCCTGAGGAAGAGCGGCAGGGGATAGCCGCCATCTTGCCAGTGGAATAGCTCGATCACCTGCGCTTCACTCAGGCTAGGCATATTCTGATCATCATACAGATCGGCATCTTCTTGCAGGTTGACGATGGCGGTACCATCCGGGCGCACAATGGCATTCAGGGCATACGCCTGGGTCATAAAACGGCGCGGGCTACTGCGCAGCCGCGACAAGATCGTATTCAGCTTGACGGTGAAAGTGGCGGCATTCGCGGTCGGATCGAAGGCCGCAATCAGCACCTCCAACTCATCGGGCAGCAGCACCTGAAGCTGATCGGCCACCGTATCGCACAATGCTTGGTCAGCCAGCGCCACCCAACGCTCCAGGTTCATGCTGGGCTGCACCACCCCAGCGATCAGCATCTGGCGCAGCAGCGCAATCGCCTGGGCGGTACCGAGCTGGCGGTAGATGCGGATCACCTCAAAGACATGCCAGAGGAAGGTGAAGATGCGTGCCAGGGGCAGATCTGGGTTGGCCCACGCCAGACTGAGACCGGCCTGCGAGCGGGAGATCGTCACCACCCCCGGCCATGCGAGTCCACCATCAGGATAATGCGTCACCTGGGGCGTAAGATGGGCAATCTCGCGCAGCGCCTTGGCCAGAACGATAGCCTGCTCCTCTTGGCGGCGCTGGCGGGTAGGGATAGGGATCTCAATAAACGCAAAGCGGCGTTTAAGGGCTTCGCTCAGTTGATTCAGGTAGTTACGGTCAAAACTATTCAGCGTCCCAATGATGCGAAAATCCTTCGGAAGCGGCAACTCGGTACTGCCACCATCCACCGGCACCCGCAGCCGCCCGCTGCCACCCAGCGCCGTAAGTGCCTCACCGAGCGCCAGATCAATCGGCGCACGATTAAACTCATCAATCACCAACCAACAGCCCCGGAACTCCTGCTCGGCCCCGCTGACAAAACTGGGGGCACGCACACTCTTGCGCTGGGGCGACCCCCAACCGTCCGGGTTACTCTCACTGACCGCCCAGTTAGCCAAGATGGCCTGAGTCAAGTAGCCATACTGGATGCGGTAGGTGGGTTTGCCGCCCTCACTGATCGGCGCGAGACCCCCAATCAGGGTACGCACACTCCACTCATCCGTCGCCGTCACGAGCAGGGTAGCGAAGGCACTCGTCATCACCTTCTGCTTCTGCATCGCCGGGCCAAGCGGATTGTGATTAGCCCCCGCCTCCACCTCACTCTGCCAGAGCAGTTCGGGCAAACGGCGGGCAAGCTCGGTCTTGCCGGTACCGGGCGGGCCACTCAGGATGACGTGGCCCGCCAAGAGCGCGTGGTAGATCCGGCGGATCAGCTCGTCATCAATCAGCAGATCCGAGCGCAGTGCCGCGATCAGATCGTTGAGCAGCAGTTCTGGCGTGGCTGGGAGGGGGGTGTGGGGGATGACGGTGCTGATCTGCGGTTCCGTACCATCATCATCTATCATTACTGAATCGCTCAACACATCTGGGTTCTCGCGTACCCAAAACAGGAAGCGCTCTTTCCAGTAGGGATTGTCAACCAGACGTGGCTCGGTAGCCGCAATCAGATCGAGCACCTGAACGACGGCTCGGTGCTGTTCATTCGACGTAACCTGAATCGCATCATGATAGAGCGCCAGCCCTGATGAGGGCGGCAGAAGGCCCGCATCGAGCAGCATGCGCAATCCACGCCGCAAGCTGACATAGTATATCGGCGGGGCGGCATCTTTGTCCAGCCAGAAGGCGAAGAGCGAAACAATAACCGCACTATTGCGCGGATTAACCGAGGCACCATTCGGCTTATTATTGGCCTTGAGGATCGGTTTTTGATTGACCACAAAGGTATAGAATGCCTCAATCCGCTCACCCAGATTAGCTGCATTCAGGCCAGTCAGAATGCGACGCAACTCAGTCTCACCAGCTTGCTCATAGTAATTTGCCAGCCGATTGATCTCCATCAGCCATGCCGTACCAGTTGCCCCCCAATTGTCGGTAGAAAGAAGTGCATGGGTAATCTCGCTACGAAACTCCTCCAGAGTACGCTGGCCAGCAATGAAGCGATCAAGGATGGGGCGAATGGTTGTAAGACTCTGATCACGGCTGGCGATAAAGCCCTTCCATGCAGCCTGAAAATCCGCATCGTCCAGATAGGTCTTGGCAACTGTGGCTAAGGTCGTCGGCATAGTGCAGCATCCTATCCAATCAACATCCAACACACCAACTCCAGATCATCGCGGGTAAGCGGTTCACTCTCCGGGCTGAGCGCATTAGTAGGGGTACTCGCAATCTGAAACGCATCAAAGAGGCGCTGGAGCAACGCCAGGAGAAGGCCATAATCCTTCTCCTGCTGGTAACGTGCCGCAATGGCACGCAGATCCTTGAGGAACGTGGCCGGCAGGGGGATCCGCAGCGCACTAAAGACCGCCTGCGCCTGAGCGCGATCAACACCCGGAGCCGCCCAACCGGCGCGCACAATCTGGCTCAAATCGCGCTGGACTTTATCGAGGGTCTGGCCCAACGCCGCCGCGCCGCGCTGCTCGTGCAGCGTGGTCAGAATATCATCAGCCAGCACTTCCAGAATGCGCTCGGCTTCCGCCGCGTCAAGCCAATCCTCGGCACGCGGCTCCTCGCGGGTGGCGCGGATCAGTTCGTGGATCTCGAAACGATTGTCGCTACTGTAGTGATTGCGCGTATCATAGAAGCGCCAGAAATGGCGATCCTGATAACGGTAATAGGCAAACAGCCCCTGACGCTGGCCGCGTCGCAGCGCCGAATGAATCCCGCCGGGAAGATCGCGCACCAACTCTGCACCATAGGCCCGCAGGTAGGCGAGCAACTGCTGGCGCATCAGTTCATTCCCGGCCAACTCACTCACCTGGCCCCAGTAGATCAGGCTACTCTCATCACCAGCGGCAAGCTCACGCAGCGTATTAAAGGTACGCGGCGTCACCAGTTCACCCAAGACACTTGCATCCAGGCCAATCGTCTCATTAATCGCATTCAGGCGGGCTTGGATACGCTCAACCAGCCGCAGCAAGGCTTCGAGATCATCGGTCGGAAAGATATTGCTAATCTGAATCAGCGCATGCGGATTCCCCAGTCGATCAATGCGGCCATTCCGCTGGATCATACGGGTCGGATTCCAGTGCAGATCATAGTTGATCAGATAGCCCGCATCCTGAAGATTCTGGCCTTCACTCAAGACATCAGTGGCGATCAAGAGATCAAGTTCAGCGCCCGCATCCACACGGATACGCGTCCGATTACTGAGCGGCGCAAAGCGCTCGATCAGCGCCTGGCGTTCGCGGGGCGGCGTATCGCTACTCAGCACCGCCACGCGGCGGTGGGCCAGATCGGGGGTCGCCGCGATCTGCGCAGCGAGGTAGTGGGCGGTATCGCGGTAGTAGGAGAAGACCACCACCTTGGCAGTGTCCAGGCTCCGCAGTGCATCAAGGAAGCAGTGCAACTTCGTATCCGCCTCTGGGCCAAGCGGATCAATCCGCGCCATAATCGTATCGAGCAGCGCAATATCGTGGGCCACATCCTGCTCAATCGCCGCCATACGGTAGCGTGCCAGATCCACCACTTCGAGACTCTCCAGCAGCGTATCGAGACCCACCGGGTCATCATCTTCTTCCAGCCGCAAGATGCGCCGATGCGCACCACTATGCAGCAGACGCCCGGTGCGCAGTTGTTCGAGAAACTTGGCCTGGAAGCTGCGCAGCCGGTGAATACTGCGCCGAAAAGCAACCACACTACTCTCAAAGCGTTTGAGCAGCGTCGTCTTGAGCAGACCCACAATCCCGCCATTGGTCAGCGCCCGCAGCTTATCATTGGCACTCGGAGCCAGCAGATAGCTCTCCGGGTTATAGGCGGGCAGTTCAAGGTTCTCGATAGCACTCGTAATCTGGCCAAACAACCCGTGGTAGGTATCACCGAGGCTATAGCGCAGCGTTTGGAGCGGCGCGCGCTGCGGGAAGCGCAGCGGCTGCTCATTGATCGTCATCTCGCCATAATGCTCCTGAATAAAAGCACGAGTACGGCGAATCACCACCTCTTCGAGCAGATTAAAGAGCGCCCCACCCGCCCCGCCCAGCGTCTCGGCCTCCTTGACATACTGGCGCAGAGAACGAATACCAATCTCACGGAAATAGCCGTCATTACCGCGTGTCCAGAGCGCAATCTGGTGGTAGAGATCCCAGAGACTATTGTTGATCGGCGTGGCCGTAAGCAACGCAACCCGTTTCGGCTCGCCACTCGCAATGATACGGCTCAAATTCTGGTAGCGTTGGGTCTGGGGATTACGGAAATTGTGGCTTTCGTCCACCAGAATAAACTCAGCATCAGCATACTGGGCCACGGGAAAATCCGAGCGACCCAACTCCTCCATCCCAAGAATCGTCGCCGCAATACGGCTCTCATCAATCTGGCGTTGCCACATCTCACGCAACTGCGCCGGACACACAATCAGTGCCCGCTGGCGTTGATAGTAGGCAAAGAGTTCGAGCAACTTCTTACCGATATAGGTCTTCCCCAAACCGACACTATCGGCGATCATCACCCCGTGGTAGCGGCGCAAAATACGCTGCGCCTTCTGAAACGCCTCGTGCTGAAAAGCGGCCAGTTCCACCACCGAACGCATCGGGTCAAGCGCTGCCTCCTGTTCGAGATCATCCTTAAAATACTCATAGAGCGTCTTAATATAGATCTCGTGGGGCGTATAGGGAAAATCGCCAAACTGCGAACGGCGCAAGATCGCAATCAACTCAGCCTTACAATCGAGCGCCTGGGGTGCGTTCCACATGCGCTCATACCAAGCCGAGAAGTCATTCACAACCGGGGCATCGCGATGCACCGCGTTGAGTTCGGTATTGCTGGTGAGGCCATTGGCGGTAAAGTTACTACTCCCCACCACCGCCGCACCCTGGACAATATAGGCTTTGGCGTGGAAGAAGCCCGGCCCGCCGCCACCCTCACCATAGCGGCGGATCTGCACAGCCTCCTTGCCATCAAGCGGCGGGCGTTGCAGGAAGGCCAGCAGGCGCTCAACCAGCGCCTGCGTGCGTGCCCGATAGCGTTCGCGGCGCAGATCGCGGGCAATCTCCTCGCCCACCCGCGACTCACCGAAGAGCAAACGCAACTCGCGCAACCCCTCCAACGCCTCGGCCACGAGGGCATAGCCACTCAGGGCAAAATAGCCAGTTGCAATATCGGCCCAGGTGGAGGTGTGCATCAAGCGACGCAGCGCCTCGTCGAGCAGCATACCCTCAGCGTGATTATCGAGAATATAGGGCACCCCATCAGGTGCGTGATGCTCGCGGATAGAGCGTAAGGGACGCTCCGGCTGCTGATCGTACATAAGTTACCCTGAAGTAGCGGTAATCTATGGGGAGAAGTATACCAAACCAAGAGGGCACAAATGAATCCCAAAAAACGCAGAGGATGCGGGTATGGTCGCGTTGCAACGCGCCCAAAATTCACAACTGGGTGGGAATTAGGATCGATCAAATCTCAACACCATACCCATGCCCTATGCGGTATACTATCTGAAGAGGCAGTGACTTTGCATACCCAAAGGAGAAACCGATGACTGCCCTTCTCGAACAAGCACTTGCCGAAATGCAGCGCCTTTCTCCCATGCAGCAGGATGCGATAGCGACGCTCATTTTGGAAGAATTAGCGGATGAAGCGCGATAGGATCAGACGTTTGCGCAATCTGGCGATGTCCTGGCACGCTTGGCGAAGCAAGCGCGTGCCGAGAAACATGCGGGCAACGTGGTGAAGATAGGATTTACGGGTATGGATTGGTTCCCATGCCGACTATAATCGCTTGATCAAATAATCGGCTATCTCCATGGAGATAGCCGATTATACTATCGCGCATTTGGAACGTTTCCTGGGGCGTAGATTCTCCTCTTGAGCGCTATACCGCGCATCACGATGCGCCCCTACTCCCCCAACGCCTGCCGCAACTCCGCCACCGTCTCGGCGCGGTTGCGCCCCGGCGCGTAGACGGCGGAACCCGTGACGGCACAGGTAGCCCCGGCATCGCGCACGGCGGCGATGAGATCCTTATTGACCCCACCATCTATCTGGAGCACAACGTCATTCAGGCCGCGCTCGTCCAGCATGGTGCGCAGGCGGCGGATCTTGTCAATACTGGCCGGAATGAAGCGCTGACCACCAAAGCCGGGGTTGACGCTCATGATCAGGGCCAGCGAGAGATCGGGCAGCACCTCTTCAATCGCGCTGAGCGGCGTAGCCGGGTTGAGCGCGACGCCCGGCTTCTTACCGAGGGCGCGGATGTGCTGGACGGTGCGGTGCAGGTGGGTACACGCCTCGGCATGCACGGTGATGTACTCACAGCCAGCGGCAGCGAACTCCTCCACGTAGCGATCCGGGTCGGCGATCATCAGGTGGGCATCAAGGACGACCCCATACTGCTCGGCAATCGGGCGCAGCGAACGAATCAACATCGGGCCGAAGCTGATGTTGGGGACAAAGCGGCCATCCATCACATCAAGGTGCAGCCAGCGAATACCCGCATCGAAGATCGCGGTCAGTTCATCGCCCATGTGGGCGAAATCAGCGGTCAGAATAGATGGTGCAATATGCATGGGTTCCTCTGTAGATCATACATTATGAGGCCGGGCGCTGAATATGCCGAATACCATCGGCCCCAGCAACGATCAGGTCGGTAGCGAGGCCCAGGAAGAGGCCGTGATCCACAATGCCGGTGCGCAGTGAGAGTTGGGTAGCCAGAGTAGTCAGATCGGCAATCGGGCCGAAGTTGCAATCAAGGATATAGTTACCCTGATCGGTGGTGAGCGGTTCCCCATCGGGCTGGCGGCGCAACGCGACCTCGGCCCCCAGGCTGGCGATCCAGCGCGCCTGAGCGCCCCAGCCAAAGCGGACGACCTCGACTGGAATGGCCCACTGGGTGCCAAGTACCGGGGAGAGCTTGGCTTCATCCACCACGATCACCTCGCGCCGACTCGATTGGGCCACGATCTTCTCGCGCAGGAGCGCCGCCCCACCGCCTTTGATCAGGTTGAGTTGCGGATCAACCTCATCGGCACCATCAATCGTCAGATCCACCTGGCTATGCTCTTCCAGCGTGGTCAGGGGAATACCCAAGCGCTGCGCCTCCTCTTCCACCCGCAGGGCACACGGAACCCCCACAATATCACGCAGTTCACCACTGGCCAACAACTCGGCGATGCGCCGAATCGCAAAGATTGCGGTGCTCCCCACACCCAGCCCAACAACCATTCCCGATTGGATCAGAGTGACCGCCTGTTCGGCAGCCAGACGCTTGAGTGCGTCACGCTGTACCGCGTCGCTCACAAAAATAGCTCCTCATCGCTACCTTCGGTGGGGGTTCTGGGTCTGCGCCCCAGACCCACTTTTTTTGTTCTTTTGGCGGCTTCGCCGCCAAAAGAACAAAAAAAGTTCTTCGGGGGAGGCGAAGCCTCCCCCGTCCCCCACCAGGAGGCTTACGTTCATGTCAATGGGCGGCTTCGCCGCCAAAAAACAACCAACATTGGGGTTTGGGCATAGCCCATTCCTAACTGATCACATTCTCGGTATCGCGCTGCAAGGCCACCTGCACATAGTTGATGAAGGTGCGCAGCGCAAAGACGATATTGCGCTTGGTGATGCCACCCTCCACCAGCAGATGATAATCAAAACCAATATCATCATCGGCATCAACATAGGCACGCAGCAGCTTCATGCGATCACAGATCATGTTGGCATATTCGAGCTTGGGAATACGCGGCAGATCAAGGTTGGCCTTAAACTGGGCCATAAAGCGGATCTGTAGACCATCTTCCTGCGGGAAGATCCAGGTGGTGAAGTTCTCCTTGAGGAAAATATCACCAACATCATCACGGCTGACTTTCAGGTAGGCATTCTGGAAGAGTGCCATCAAGAAATCGGTATTGATCTGTTCCGGGTAGACGATCTCGTCGGCGGGGTTGGATGGATTCTCGGTCATGTGAAGCCTCCACGACGGAATTAGGTAGGGGCGTAAGCATCGCCCCTACCATTCTACCGACATCCTACGCTGGGAGCAAACGCGCATAGCGCGGTTCCCACATCAGCGCATCCACGCGCTGCGCCAACTCCTCAGCAGCACAGGCAGCAGCCACTCCGGCGCGTTGGGCCTCGTGGGCAACGGCAAGCGCGACATGACGCGAGGCGTGGCGCACCTCGGTCTGGGCGGGGTAGAGCGAGGCGTGCGGATCGTGGCGAGCGGGTGAGAGGGTGCTGAGGGCGCGGGCGGCGGCCACAAACATGCCATCCGTGACACGTTGCGCCCCAGAGGCGAGAATGCCCAACCCTACGCCGGGGAAGATGAAGACGTTATTGCACTGTCCAATGGTGATCAGGCGGTTATCGTAGAAGACCGGCGTATATGGGCTGCCGGTGGCAATCAGGGCACGCCCGTCCGTCCAGGTGAGCAGGTCGGCAGGGATGGCCTCGCTCTTCGAGGTGGGGTTGGAAATGGGGAAGATGATCGGGCGTTGGACATGGCGCGCCATCTCGCGCACGAGCGCCTCGGTAAAGGCACCGGGTTGCGCGGCCGCCCCGATCAGGATGCTGGGGCGCACATTGGCCACGATCTCGGTCAGGCTGAAGGGGCCACTGGCATCTTCAGCCCGTACCCACTCGTCCGTGCAATTGGCGGGCTGCGCGTAGGCCACCTTGAATGGCTCGTCACTCAGGTCGGTGCGACCAGCATGCACAAGGCCACGGCTATCCACCAACCAGATCTGCGCCCGTGCCGCATCTGGAGTCAAGCCCTCGTCTACCATCGCCGCCACGATCTGATCGGAGATGCCGTGAACCGAGGAGCCAGCCCCATACATCACGATGCGCTGCTGGTGCAGTGGCACCCCGGCTACATCGCAGGCGGCCAGCAAACCCGCCAGCGTCACCGCGCCGGTACCCTGGATGTCGTCGTTGAAGGTACAGAGGCGGTCGCGGTAGCGATCCAGCAGCGTCGCTGCATTCTGCTTGGCAAAATCCTCCCACTGCAAGATCACATCGGGGAAGACGCGCATCACCGCCGCCACAAACTGCTCAATGAAGGCCGCGTACTCGGCCCCGCGCACCCGTGGATGCCGCCAGCCCAGGTAGAGCGGATCATCGAGCAGGCTCTGGTTGTTGGTACCGACATCAAGGGTGATCGGTAACGTCGTCGCGGGGTGAATCCCGGCACACAGCGTGTAGAGCGCCAACTTACCGATGGGGATACCCATACCACCAATGCCCAGATCGCCCAGGCCCAGGATGCGCTCACCATCTGTTACCACAATCACCCGGATTTCGGAGTAGGGGATATTGCGCAACATCTGCTCGATGTTGGCCGCATCGGGGTAGGCGATATAGAGGCCGCGTGGGCGACGGTAGATGTGGCTATAGTGCTGCGAGGCCGCGCCGACAATCGGGGTGTAGATGATCGGCAGCATCTCGGTAATATGCTCGTGGAGTAGGCAGTAGAAGAGCACCTCGTTGCGATCCTGAAGACCAGTCAGGAAGAGGTAGCGTTCGAGATCGGTCGTCTTTTGGCAATAATTCTCGTAGGTACGCGTCAGTTGTTCTTCCAACGTCGCTATGTGGGGCGGCAACAGGCCCAGCAGGCCCAGATCGCGGCGTTCCTCTTCGCTAAACGCGCTGCCCTTATTGAGCATTGGCGTGTCGAGGATCTGATGCCCACGCAGCGGAACGCGTAGATTGATCGTACCATCCGGACCGGGGTGCAGATCATGAAAGGTGCTCATGGTGTCTCCCTCTCCTATCGTTCACCACAGTTACAGCGCATACAAAAACGACGATACGCCTATAGCGAGCGGGATCGTCGTTGATCAGGGTCTCGTCATTTGGCTGTGGTTATATGGTGTGCAGGGAAACTGTACCACAGATAGGGGTCTTGTGGGGGTAGAGATGCAAGACGTTGCGCCTCTACCGCCCTAACACGCCTCATCGCGTTCGAGTAGCAGATCCTCTGGGTGCTGCCGAATCTCCAAGCTGCGCGCTTCAATCTCGCGGCGCAGATCGCGGCGCAGTTGGGCCGCTGCCCAGCGCCGCCGCTGTTCACCATTGGTGATGGTGAGTGGTTCGATGCGGCGTGGCCGCCCGTCTTCACCCACGGCAACCATCGTAAAGTAGCAGGTGATGACGTGGCGGGCGGTGTGGCTGATAATCTCTTCGGCGGTGACGCGAACACCAATCTCCATGGAGCTGTTGCCGGTGTAGTTGACCGAAGCCAAAAACGTGACCAATTCACCCACATGGATGCCTTCGCGGAAGATGACCTGATCCACCGATCCTGTCACCACGTAGCCACCACAGTAGCGCGAGGCGCAGGCGTAGGCGACCTGATCGAGCAGCTTGAGGACGTGGCCGCCATGCACATTGCCGGAGAAGTTGGCGGTATCGGGGGTCATCAGGACGGTCATCTCTAGGCGACGCCGCTGACTGATAGGAATATCCGGGATTTTCATAGGGTTAGCCTTTCTTGGGTTGCGCCAGATAGCCCATGGTATACTAGCCCCAAGGTATGTGCAACGTCTGTGCCCAACCCGTAAACGGGCGGGCTACAACTCGCAAAGCCCGCCGACGCGGGCTGGTTCTAGGCCGCGTCGGCGGCCTTCGCCGGGTGATAGCCCGCCCGTTTACGGGCTGGGGAACGATGTGCTGAGGATCTTGCCCATGCCTTCGGGCTACGCCCCCAAACCCCACCGGGAGACTATATGTCCCAGCGCACAGAACACCCCCTTCGGCTGGTGCTGGCATGTGCCCCAGAAGATCTTCCGGCGGTGCGCGCATTGACCCAGCGGCTGCGGGTTGATGGGCTGAGTCCCTGGCTGATCGGTGATGAACTGGCGGATCAATCCGATGCGCTGCGCCCACTGCGGGCAGCGGTTGCCGCTGCGGATGGGGTGCTCTTTTGTCTTTCGCGGCGCTCGTTTCATGCCGAAGGCCAGCCCGCCGCCGATATTGCCCGCCTCCTCGATCTAATCGCCCTGCATCCGCCGCCTGCGCCACCGCTGGTGCTACGTCTCGCCGCGTGCGATCTTCCCGCTGCACTCGATGGGGCGCTGGTGTGTGATCTCTTTGCCTATCGCGGCTATCTGCACCTGCTCGATCTGCTCCAGGATACGGTGCTACCCGCACTGCCGCTCCCTGAACCTGCCCCACCCCCGCCACCACCCCCGCATCCGGCGCTGGCGCTGCGTGGGCGCTTTGCGCTGCCCGGCCTTGCCGATGCGGGCCAGCTTGGGCGCTTGGGGCGCGGGGTGGCGCGCAACCTGTGGCTACTCAGCCCGCACCATGTATTGATGATTGCCGGGGGCGGGGCGACGCTACTCGCACTTGATGATCCGAAGCCGCTCTGGGCGATAGATTGCCCCACGCGCCATGCCGCACTCAGCCCAACTGGCCGCTTGCTCGCGCTTGCCGCCGGGGATCATATCTGGCTCTGGGATCTGCACGACGGCAGCCTGCGCAACCAGATCCAGAACGCTGGGAGTAGCGTTCTGGCCCTGGCCTTCAGCCCTGATGAACACTACCTGCTGAGTGCAAGTGATGATCGCTGCGTTGCACTCTGGCGTACCGGCAACGATGTTCTGGATCGCGCTACGCCCCTGTTGGCCACGCTGCCGCCCCACCCTGATCAGGTACTCAGTCTGGCCTTCAGCCCTGATGGCAGCTTGCTGGCGTGTGGCGGTGCAGATCGTAGCGTGCGTATCTGGCGCATGCTCGACCGTAGCCTCGTCCAGACGCTGAGTGGCCATGGTGGGGCGGTGGAGACACTCGCGTTTAGCCCCGATGGCAACCTGCTGGCAGCCGGATCACGCGGGCGCAGCCTGCGCCTGTGGCGGGTGGCCAGTTGGCGCTTGCTGCACAGCCTAGACGGGCATAATGGGGCGGTGGAGACGCTGGCGTGGAGTCCCGATGGGCAACTGGTGGCGAGCGGAGCGAGTGACCAGACGCTGCGGGTGTGGCAGGTGAAGAATGCGGCGCTGGTGCGTAGTTTGAACGCGCATAGCGGCGCGATTATGGGGGTGAGTTTCTGCCCGCAGGGTGAGCGGCTGGCCAGCGTAGCCGATGATGATCGTCTGCTGGTATGGCGCGTCGCGGATGGGGCCGAGGTGGGCAGCCTGCGCCCGCTGAGTGGGCGCGTCACCGGCTTGGCCTTCAGCCCAGATGGCGAAGGGCTGGCGGTGAGTGGAGCCGATGGGGCGGTGAGTCTCTATCCGCTCTACCAGGCGAGTGGGCCGCAGCGCCAGTACCATGATCATCGCGGGCCGGTGGGAAGTATCGTCTTTAGTGGTGATGGTACACGCCTCCTGAGTGCCGCGAGTGATCGGAGTGTGCGGGATTACCAGATCGCCACGGGGCAGTGCCGGATTCTGCTCCAGACGCATGGGCCGAACCACGGCGCGCAGCTTGCACCGGGCGGGCAGTGGCTGGCGAGCAGCGATGGTGAGGCCACGGTGCAGATCTGGCAGTTGGATGCCAGTGGTGGCCAGTTCTGGCGCGTGTTGCGCGGGTTACGCGGGCGGCCAGGGTTACTCGGCTTTAGCCCCGATGCGCAGCGGCTGGCGATCAGTGTGGAAGATGGGTCACTCCAGATCTGGCACCTGGATGCCGGTGCGGCAGATCTGCACCCGCAGACCGTGTTGGTGGGGCTTGCCGGACGGGTGCGCAGCCTCGCCTTCAGCCCCGATGGAAGCAGCCTCGCCACCGGCTGCGCCACGGGCCAGGTACAGATCTGGCAGGTGCAGAACGCCAGCCTGCGCAGCACCCTGGGGGGGCCGGGGCCAGCCTGCGTGGGGGTAGCCTTCAGCCCGGATGGCCGCAGCCTCGCCGTCGGGGATAGCAGCGGGCGCATCCTGGTGTGGGCGTTGGCGGGCAAGCAGCGCGGCAAGAACGAGATGCGCCGCAATGAACCGAGCCTGCTGCGCCAGATCCCCGGCCATGCCGGGGAGGTTAGTCATCTTGCGTATAACCCCAGCGGTGATCTGCTGGTGAGTGGATCGAGTGATGGAACGGTGCGCTTGTGGCAGGTGTAGCATAACCGAGGATGGACGCCAAGACGCAAAGCCTTCAAGATAGACCCCCAAGGAAACCCTTTGCGTCTTTGCGCCTTGGCGTCAAAAAACATCCTACGCCTCAACCCGACGAATTGGCGCAATCCCAGCCAACAACTTCACCGGCGCTCGCCCGTTGAAGCGCACCGTCAGATACCACTCCAGCGTGCGCCCCGTGCGGCCCGCCTCCACCGCAATGACGGTACCCTGGCCAAAGTGGGGATGCTGCACCCGTTCACCGACCCGGTAGGGCGCGGGACGGCTGGGTTCGGGGCTAGGTTTGGGGGCAGGCGGCGGCTTGAGCAGGTGTTCGATCCCGCTGAAAGGAGCATCTGGCAAGGCCGCATCCGACCCGGCCAACTCCGCCCACAGATCCTGGTCGGCGGGGTGCAGACCGAGGCGCTGGGTCGCCTGAGCATCCGCAAGCTGCTGAAGCAACGCCACCACCCGCCCGGCCACTTGGCGGCGTAGCTCTGGGGGTACCTGCCACCAGTGGCGCAGCAGGCGCTCCTGGCCATACTCACGCGGAAAGGTGGCCACATTCAGGGTCTCGGCGGCACTCCAGGTGCGCGGATCGCGTTCCAACAGAGCCGCGAACTGTTCCGCCTGACGCAGCAAAACGGTCGCGCCCACATCGCGCAAGAAGGGCGAGAGTTCAATCTGGCGATCTTCCACCGCATAGAGGTGCAGTTCTTCGCGCGCCCGCGTCAGAGCCACATAGAAGATACGCCGCTCCTCCTCCAGATCCTCAGCCCCACGGAAGGGCATGTGGCCCGCATTGCAGAAGGGTAGCAGCACCACCGGCCATTCCAGCCCCTTGGCGCGATGGATCGTGCGCAGATCGACCGCATCAGCCTGGGGATCAAGCTGGGTACGCTCGGTTTCAAGCTGCGCCAGATGGGCGCGAAACTGGGCCAAGCTGCCCTTGCCCTGCGCGTAGGTGATACATGCCTCGACATTGGCCGCATAACCAGCACCCGTTTCGGGGAAGCCGCTCTGGGTAGCGAGAAAGTCCTGGTAGCCCAAGCGGGCATCGAGTTCAGCCAGCAGATCAGCGGCGGGCAGCGTGGATTGGGCCTCGCCCAACCAGAGCAGCAGATCGGCCAGATCGTGCATCGCGTGGGCCACCCGTGACGACACCCGATCCGCCAGCGTGGGCAGGGTGGTACTCAGGGGTTGCTGCTGGTGCAGCGCCGCCGTCAGGCACTCCTGAGCCAACTGGCGGTTGAGGTAACGCTTGGGGCGGTTGTAGAGCCGCCGCCAGCCGAGCGTCAGCCGTTCCGCCTGCTCTGAACTGAGCGGCTGGCGCAGAAGTAGGCGCTGGTTGTAGGCAGCCAGATCGGCATAGGCCAAGAGATCGGCAATCTCGCGGCGACGGAAGAAGGGTTCATCAGCAGCCATGTGGTAGGGAATATGGGCCGTGATCAGCGCCTGTTCAATCAGAGGCGTATGCGCATTGAGGCGCACCAACACCGCAATCTGGGCATAGGAATAGCCAGCCGCGTGGGCGGCAGCCACCGTATCCACCAGACGCCGCGCCATAGCCACATCGGTAGGCGCGGTGTGCAACTGCGTCTGGCCGCCGCAGCCCCGCGCCGCCACGAGCGTCTTAGGGTGGCGCTCGCGGTTCTGGGCGATGACACGATTGGCGAGGATGACATGCCCCACCCGACAGCGGAAATTATCGGTCATCTCATAGATCTTGGCGTTATAGCGCTGCGCGAAGCCCCGGAAGAAGGCCATCTGGGCACCGCGAAAGCCATAGATCGTCTGATCATCATCACCAATCGCCATCACATTGCGATGCTGGGCCACCAAGAGATCGAGCATCTCGGCCTGAGCGAGACTCACATCCTGGAACTCATCAACCAGCACGGCATCATAGGACTGCTGCCAATGCTGGCGCAGATCGGCATGGCGCACCAGTACTTCCCAACCAAGCAGGAGCATATCATCAAAGGTGATCCACCCGCGTTCGTGGCGCAGCTCTTCATAGAAGCGATAGAGATCGCGGTAGTAGGGCAGCCCCGGCGGCGGCTCAGCCTGAGTCGCCAGGGCGAGTGCCGCAGCGGGGAGCCGCGCCGCCTCCAGATCGGGGTAGCGCAGATTACTCTTACAAGCGGCGACATAGCTCAAAAAATCCTGCTCATCAAGGGCATCGAGATCCTCATTGCTCACCACACCGCGCTGGCGAGCCAGATCGCGGGCGGCCCAGAGCAGCGTGCGCTCCTCACCATTGGTCTTGAGTCCATCGGCGGGGATGGCGGGCAGAGCGCCATGCTGCGCGGCGTGGCGGATGATCTTAAACCCCAAGGCATGCAGAGTCTGGCGCGTGACCGTCTTACAATGCGGCCACTGATCCAAGGCTTGGCCAATCGTATCCACGGCTGCGCGATTAAACGAACTGAGCAGAATCCGGCGTGGCGCAAAGACACGCTCGCGAACCAAGCGTTCAACCCGATGCACCATCGCGGTCGTCTTACCCGCCCCGGCCACCGCAAAGACGAGTGCCGGGCCGTGGGAGTGGGCAACAATCTGGTGTTGTTGGTCGGTGAGATGGAGCATAGGCACCCATTGGTATGAAGGATCGTAGCTACCCCATGATATACCGTTTGAGGGTAACGCAAAGTCGCAGATTTGCACCGAGGGCGCAACCTGTGTATAATAGCGCCTGCAATCGCGGGGAGATGACGGAGCGGTTGAACGTGCTCGTCTCGAAAACGAGTAGGGTCTAAAAAGCCCTCGAGAGTTCGAATCTCTCTCTCCCCGCCATAATCACAGCCACGCCGCCTCTACCGGGCGGCGTTTGTGTCTTCTGGAATTACCCATGCCCCCCACCGGCGAAACCAACCTCACCCGTCTGATCCGCGAGATGCAGCCGCACCTCCACCCCGGCGCGTATGTCTTCTGCTGCGTCGCCCCGGATAGCCCCAGCATCCCCGCTACGGTGATCGGCACCTTCCGCGAGGATGCGGGGCTAACCCTGATTCTGCCCCGTGACAGCGCGGACCAACACGGGCTGAGCTACACTTTCGTCAGTGCATGGATCACCCTGAACATCCACTCAGCCCTCGATGCCGTCGGCCTGACAGCAGCGGTGGCGCAGGCGCTGAGTCAGGCCGGGATCAGTTGTAATGTGGTCGCGGGCTACTACCACGATCACCTCTTTGTGCCGCTAGAGGCTGGGCCACGGGCGGTAGCAATCCTAGCGGGGATGCGTGATCATGGCCGGGGTGTGGGGGCCGCAGGCCCCCACGAAAAATAGTGTTTTGGTGGTGCGGTTGGCCGCAAAGCGGCCAACCGCACCACCAAAACTATCAGTTCGGGATGTAGCG
>NZ_GL501403.1:120936-178448 GCF_000152145.1 Oscillochloris trichoides DG-6 | reverse complement strand
AAACTATCAGTTCGGGATGTAGCGCCAAGCGAAAAAGGCGCGATTTCGCGTCTACTACGGAATCGCCGTATCCCCCGTCGAGAACGACCACGAATAACTAAACGTCTGCCCCGCATACGTCCCTTCAACCTGCACCCGATAGATCGTATTATCGGCAAGGTTGGCGTTGGGCTTGATCAGAATGCCCTTATGCCCAGCGGGCAGATTGTTGCTGGCACTATGCGCCACGGGTGTCCCATCCTGGGTGCTGAGGCTGGTACTACGGATCTGGGGGGTATCCTTAAAGTAGGGCCAGAGCAGCGTAATCGCATACTGCGTCGCAGGGATACTGATCTGCCGAGGGGCAGGGTAGCGCACGGGCCACTGGGTAAAGCCGCTATCGGCATTGAAATTGGCATACGAAAGCACATCCAAGCCCGCCGCACTGCGCTGACCATTGGGCGTAGTGTAGAAGCCAAAGCCGAACGTCGGCGTGGTGGGGTAGAGCAACCAAAGCCGGTGGCCAACCGAAGACATCCAGCCATCAACCGCATCGCGGGGTTGCCAACCCGTACCACTCCCCAGCCATGCATTGCCCTTCTCGGCACAGATCTGCCCAGCGGGCGAGGCCCATGGTAACTGCGAGTTCTGATTGTGGGTCAGATCGTTATTTTCGGCCATATAGCGGGCATGCTGGTAACAGTTATCGTTGAGCGTCGCATCGGCACTCACCGCCGCAACCCCCGCCAGGGCGCGGTAGGCATTCACCCGCTCCAGCCAGGTATCGGGCAGCAGTTGCGGGGCACTGGTGGGTGTCGGCGATGGCGTGGCGGTGGGGAGGTTGGTTGGAGTAGCGCTGGGCGCGGTAGTCGGCGTTGCCGTCGGTGCCGACGACGGTGCCGGGCTAGGGTAGGGCACCGTGGTGGGCACCGTGGTGGGCACCGGCGTGGGCTGCGAGCCACCGTTACGGAAGGCCAGCACCTCATTGCCCAACAACCCCAGCAACACCGCATTGGGGCCAATCTCAGGATGCAACTCGAAGCGACGGCGCTCAAAATACTGCACCGTATACATCCGACCTTCAAGCTCCGTCTGGAACGGATCGGTCAGCGGGAAGCCAAAACGCTCCAGCCCACCATAGCGATTCCAATAATCCGCAATTGCCCCACACATCTGATAGCCCGTCTCTGGGAAGAGGCGGCACCCAGGATCGGCGCGCCCACCCGAACGGAACTGCCAGGGCGTCCCCAACTGTTCGAGGCGCTGCGCACCCAAGCGCCCAGCCGTCACGAGGCCATCAGCCTGAATTTCGAGGCGATCCCGCTCGAACCACTGCACCTGTAAATAGCGCCCCTCGACCGTCTCAGCACTCTGGGCGGTGGTGGGGTAGCCAAAGACGGGCAGACCGCCATTGCGTTCCCAATAGGCCCGAATTGGGCCACGAATACACTGATTGGTTTCGGGGAAACACCGCTCATCAGTTTGAGCAGATGTGGCGTGGGGAATGATAACACCGGCCAAGGCGATAATCGCAATCCATGTGATGATCAACCGATGCGGCATAGTGGTGTTCCTTTGTATGCGGGGATATTGGGGATATTGTAGCATGGTTGGGGGGAACAAAACATTGTTCGCACGAAAAACAGGGCATGGGCAAAGTCTGTACCCAACCCGCGTCTCTACCGCCCAAACCACTATGTTATACTTGAACATACCGACGCAGAGGCTCCAACCAACGGAAGGGGCAATCATGGCAACCGCGATCACCAAGAGCGTACCACCAACCGATTGGCCAGTCCATAGCTACATTGAACACTTACGCACGCACCGTACCGATCTCAGCACCCGCTATCAGATCGCCGAGATCGGGGTCTTTGGCTCCTACGTGCGTAACCAGCAACATCCAGCGAGCGATCTTGATGTCTTAGTCAGTTTCAGTGAAACGCCAGGTCTCTTCAAGCTCGTGGCACTTGAAGACGATCTTAGTGCGTTGCTCAATATCAAGGTGGATTTGGCAGTCAAGAGTGCGCTACGCCCACGCATTGCGGCCCGCATTCTTAGCGAAGTGATCTTAATATGAGTGAGTCACGAACCTATCTAGATTACCTTGAAGACATTGCTACAGCCATGGACAGCGCAATGGACTTTGTCCAAGATATGAATGTGCGTAGTTTCAAGGCTGATCTCAAGACAGTCTATGCTGTCACCCGCGCTCTAGAGGTGATGGGCGAAGCTGCAAAGCGTGTTCCTGAAGCGGTTCGTATGCGTCATCCTGCAATACCCTGGCGGCTCATGGCTGGTATGCATGACCGCTTGATCCACCAATACGATGTGGTTGATCTGGATATTCTCTGGCAAACGGTGACGGACGATTTGCCAATGGTACAAGCACCCCTTGCAGCACTGATCCATACCGAACGAATTGCTGCGGGTGAAATAGGTGAATAGAAGGCGTCCTATAGCACTGTCTGGTGTGTAACGAGCATAGAAGTTCCATGCCCACTCCTACCTATGTCGATCTCAGCATCAACATGGAGCGCGAAGCCCATAGTGATGGGTATCGGGTGCGAGTCCGTTCACGCCTGAGTACGAGTGCCGCCGAGGAGGATGCTGGGGCGCGATCTTGTAACCCGGTACGCTTTGATCATGTGGCGCTGCGTAGCCACCACAATGATCCGCACGCCTACGGGCAGTTGCTCACCACCACGCTCTTCGCCGACGACCAGATACGGCGCGGGTTTAGCGCGGCGCTCGCACAGGCACGTAGCCATAACGCGCCGCTGCGTCTGCGCTTGGCGCTCGACCCGCAGGATGCGGCGCTGCATAGCGTGCGCTGGGAGTGGCTCCAAGATCCTGATGATGCGACATGGTTGGCGCTCAATGAACGTGTGCTGCTCTCGCGCTACGTCTTGGTGGTCGTGGCGAGCCGGTGACGCTGCCCGATGTTCAGCACCTGCGCGCACTGGTGGTGATCGCAAGTCCCACTGACCTGAACCGCTTTGGTATGGCGCAGCTTGATCTTAGTGCTGAAGAGCAGCGCCTTATGACCGCGCTCGCGCCAATTCAGGCGACGCTGCTGGTGCGCGGAACCGACCATCCGCCCACCATGGCGAAGCTGCTTGAAGAGCTGCGTGCTGGCTATGAGTTGCTGATCATTGTGGCTCACGGCAGTTTCGAGCAGCATGGAACGCCGATCCTCTGGCTGGAAAAAGCCGATGCCACCAGCGACCCAGTAGCGGGGCCGGATCTGAAGCACGCGCTAGAAGGGGCGGCGCGGCGGCCGCAACTGGCCATCCTGGCCGCCTGTGAGGGCGCGGGGCGTGATCATGATGGCCGCGAGGCACTGGCGGCGCTGGGGCCATTGTTGGTGGCTGGCGGAGTGCCAGCGGTGGTGGCCATGCAAGGCCAGGTGAGTATTGCAGCGGTGCAGGCGCTGCTGCCCACGCTGATCGCGGAGCTACGCCGCGAGCCACAGATTGACTTGGCGCTGGCGGCGGCGCGCCGTGCTGCCCAGCGCGAACACGCCGATTGGTGGCGTCCAACGCTGACGATGCGCGTGGCTGATGGCCGGGTGTGGAACGGTACGGCTCCGCTGCGCCCGCCGCGTGCCGGAGATCCCCCGTTTACTGCCGGACCAACTGTGCCGCCCGATCAGTTGCGGGGGCGACGCGAGCAGATCCAGGCGATTAAGTATCGCATCGGTAGTATTGTTCCGCAGTGTATTTCTATTGTTGGCTACCGGCTCAGCGGCAAGAGTTCGCTACTGAACTATATCCAGCAGCGTATTTCCGAATTTTGCACACACGAACAGCAACCGCTGGTTATCCCAATCAACCTCAAAGTTACGCATTTCCAGACGCCTGCGGGCATCACCGAGGGGCTGCGGCGGGGCATCGAGCAGCAGACCGGCACTGCCCCCTGGCGACGCGAGGAGAATGATGATCCCTGGGCGGTGGATGATGGTCTCCAGCACCTCCGCGACCGGGGGCGGCGGCTGATCGTGCTGATTGATGAGTTTGAGGCGATTGAGGATCGCCTACCGGCCTTCGCGGGCTGGGGCGGCGATTGGCGCGAGAAGGCGAGCCAGGGCTACTTCGCGCTGGTGATTGCCAGCCTGCACCCGATTGATGCGATCTATCAGGATCTGGGGCTGACTTCGCCCTTTGGCAATATCTTCACCACCATCGAGTTGGGCGCATTGAGTAGCGGTGAGTGGCAGGCACTGGTACGCGACGGCTTTGGGGCGGAGCATGTGAGTAGCGCCGATATCGAGTTGATTGATGATCTGGCGGGCGGCTTGCCCTACTACACCCAACTGGCCGCCCAGTTGCTCTGGAGCCACAACGACCACGCCCGCACCCGTGCTGAGTTTACCCGCGAGGTCGCATCCCACTTCTCCCACCTCTGGAAGAAACTGCGCACGGACGAACAGCACGCCCTACGCCACACCGCCGGGATACCCGGCCTCGCCGCGCCTCCGCCCGGTGTGCGCTCCAAACTCCAGCGCCACGGCCTGCTGCGCGCCGATGGGCGGCTCTTTAGTTCGGTGTTGCGTGAATGGGTACGGGATTTGTAGGGAGATGCGCTGAAATGGCCCTCACCCCCAACCCCTCTCCCGTGGGCTACGCCCACAGGAGAGGGGGGCACTATCCTGATGGATCTCCGATCCTCTTCCCCCCTCGCCTGTTCGCGCAGCGAACGGGAGAGGGGGGCTAGGGGGGTGAGGGCCATTCGAGAAATCATGACCTTGACGCATAGTTTGTCAACGATGTGCTTCGCTCGGTCTACGACACCAGCCGCCCCACCCTGGTACTCCACGGGCCGCGCCGCTGTGGCAAGAGTTCCTTCCTGCTCAACCTGCCGCGCCTGCTGCCCAGCGATGTGCTGCCGGTCTACTACAGCTTGCAAACCCCCGCTGCCACCAGTAGCACCGGCGACTTCTGCTATGGGCTGGTGCGGTCAATCCGACGCGACCTGAGTAGCCAGGGGATCAGCACCCCCGATGCCGAGCGCACCACCTTCCAGGCCAAACCCTATACGGCGCTGGAGGATTGGCTCGATGCCGCCACACCTATCTTCGCAACCCGTTCGCTGCTGCTCTGCTTCGACGAGTTTGAACAACTGGGTCATGCGGTGGCGCAGGGGCAGGTGGAGCGTAGGATCTTCGACCAACTACGCGACCTGATCCAGCATAGCCACTTCTCGTTCCTCTTCTGTGGCGTGCAGACGCTCAACGAGCTAGGGCCAAACTGGAGCAACTACTTCATCAGCGTGCGCCCGATGGAGATGACCTACCTGGAGCCAGATGCGGCCTACGAACTGCTCACCAACCCCGATCCGGCCTTCGCGCTACGCTACGCCGCAGGGGTGGTCGAGCGCGTCATTGAGGTGACTCGCTGCCAGCCCTACCTGCTCCAACTCATCGGCGAAGCGATGGTGCGCCAGGCCAACCAGCACCAGACGCGCCTACTCACCCTGCCGCTCCTCGATGCCGCCTTCGAGGCCGCTCTGACCGCCGGGGAACCCTACTTCACCAACCTGTGGGACGAGTACACCGGCACTAGCCCCGACGAAGTACAGGCCGGACGGGCAATTCTGCATGCCGTCGCCCAGCAGCAACCCCTCCCCGCCAGCGAGACCCCGGCGGCGCAGGCGGCGCTCCAGCGGCTGCTGCGCTACCACACCATCGAGCAGGTGAATGGTGGCTACCGCTGCGAAGTCCCCTTTGTGGCGCGCTGGGTGCGCGAGCGGGCGGTGGGGTAGGGCATGTGCAAAGTTCTTGGGGCGTAGCCCCAAGTCCCATTTTTGTTGTTTGGTGAAGCCCCTTCCTTGGTGGTACAGTGTATTACTATCAACCACAGAGGACACAGAGGTACGCAGAGGGGTGGGTTTTGCGATATTTGTGGGGGCAAAGCACGCTCTACCTCTGGTTCTTCCTCTGCGTTCCTCTGCGTCCTCTGCGTCCTCTGCGGTCAACAACCAGGGCGCAATACAACGCTTAATCGAACATCAATGCGTGGAAGAAGGGCGTCTCTTTCTCATCCGTGTGTTGGTTGCGGAAGATGCTGACCCACCCGTAATTGTCACAGTCTATCGTACCAGCAAGATTGCGAAGTATTGGAGAGAACCATGAAAGCAACCTATGACACCGAGGTTGATGTTCTGCGGCTGGTCTTCAGTTCTGAACCAGTTGATGAGAGCGACGAAGAGAAGCCAGGGATCATCATTGACTACGACGCGAACGGGCAGATTGTGAGCATCGAGATCCTAGATGCTTCGAAGCGTGCGGAGAAACCGTTTACGTTTGAATATGCAGTAATCGGTAAAGCGGCCTAGTCAATCAATTTGAAGATAGGCAAGAAAGCTGAGCCGGTGGTAGCCCCGCCGCTCTCCACAACAGAAAAAACCCCCGTGCCATGCACGGAGGTTACTGGCGAGCCGGGAGGGACTCGAACCCCCGACACTTAGTTCCGAAGACTAATGCTCTATCCACTGAGCTACCGGCCCACGCCGCTGTTAGAATAGCATAGGCGTATCAGTTTTGCAACCAGGATCATCCTATGCTCAATCCGCATCTCTGGCCCGATACTGCCCGCCTTGAGGCAGGTCAGCTCTGGGTGGGTGGCGTTGCGCTGCCCGCCCTCGCCGAGGCTTATGCTACCCCACTCTACATCATTGATGAGGTGACGCTGCGCGGGGCGATGCGTGCCTACCGCCATGCCCTCGCCCGCCACTACCCCGCGCCCAGTCGTGTCCACTATGCGAGTAAGGCGCTGCTCAATATCGCCGTCGCACAGGTGGCCCAGCAGGAGGGACTGGGCCTCGATCTGGTTTCGGCGGCGGAGTTGCTGGTGGCGCGTCGCGCCGGGGTGGATATGACCAGCATCCACTTGCACGGCAATGCCAAGAGCGACGCCGAGTTGCACCGCGCCCTTGATTGGGGCGTCGGGGCGGTGGTGGTGGATAACCTGGATGAACTGGAGCGCCTGATCGCGCTGAGTGCGGGGCATCCCCAGCCCCAGCCCGTGCTGTTGCGCGTCGCCCCGGACATTGCCGCCCATACCCACGCCCATATTGCTACCGGCGCGGCGGATGCCAAGTTCGGCTTTCCCCTGGCGGCGCTGCCCGTTGCCATCGAGCGCATTCTGGCCGCGCCGGGACTGCACTTGCGTGGCCTGCACGCCCATATTGGCTCGCAGATCTTCGAGCTAGGCCAGCTCGCGGCCACGGTGCAGGTGTTGGTAGCGGCGCTGGCACAGATCCGCGCCCAGTATGGGGTAACGTTGGAAGAACTTAGCCCCGGCGGTGGGTTGGGGGTGCCCTATACCGACGCGATGCCCGCCACCGATATTGATGGCTATGCCCAGGCACTCGCCGCCGCAACCCAGCAGGCATGCGCGGCCCACAACTTCCCCCTGCCCCTGCTGACGGTTGAACCGGGGCGCTCGATCATTGCACGGGCGGGGGTAGCGCTCTATCGGGTGGTAGCGCGCAAATTCGCCGCTGATGGCCGTCTGCTCTACCTGCATGTGGATGGCGGCATGGCCGACAATATCCGTCCGGCGCTGTATGCGGCGCGCTACACCGCGCTGCTCGCCAATCGCGCCGATGCGCCCCCCACCGCCCCGGTGAGTGTCGCCGGACGCTACTGCGAGTCGGGCGATATTCTGCTGCGTGATGCGCCGTTGCCTGCGGCGCAGTTGGGCGATGTGCTGGCCGTAGCCGGGGCAGGTGCGTATACCCTGAGTATGGCCAGCACCTACAACATGAGTCCCCGGCCCGCGCTGCTCTTACTCAACGCGGGCCAGGTGCAGGTGATTCAGCGCCGCGAAACCGAGGAGGATCTTCTGGCCCGCGATCTGCCACTGGCAGCTACAGAAACGCCCCAATCCCGGTGATCGCCCGCCCGACGATCAGCGTATTCATCTCGTGGGTGCCCTCGTAGGAGTAGAGCGCCTCGGCATCGGCGAAGAAGCGGGCGACATGGTGTTCGAGCAGAATACCGTTGCCGCCCAAGACGCCGCGTGCCAGCGCCACCGTCTCGCGCATCTTCTCGCCACAGAACATCTTGGCCAGCGAGGCGCGTTCCTGCGAGATGCGCCCATCACGGGTTTGCAGTTGCGCCATGCGGGTGCAGAGTACCTGCATGGCGGTCACGTTGGCCAACATCTGAACCAAATTGTTCTGGATCATCTGGAAACCGGCAATTGGCTGGCCAAACTGCTGGCGTTGGTTGGCATAAGCCAGCGCATGCTCATACGCCCCCATCGCCACGCCGGTCATGGCCCAGGCCACCCCACCGCGTGCCACCGCCAGTTGGCGCGCCACGTCGCGGAAACTGTGCGCGTTGGGCAGGCGGTTGCGTTCGGGAACGCGGCAATTCTCTAGGTGGATGTCGGCGTTCTGTACTACCCGCAGCGCGATCTTGCCGGGCAACTTCTCGACATGCAAGCCGGGCGTACCACGCTCGATCAAGAAGCCCTTCACCTGCTGGTCGGCCAGATCACGCGCCCAGACCACATGAATGTCAGCGAAGGGCGCATTCCCACTCCACTTCTTGGCCCCGTTGATCACCCAAGTGTCACCCTCGCGGCGGGCGGTAGTGGTGAGACCAGCGGCGGTAGCCGAGCCAACATCAGGTTCGGTGAGCGACCACGCGCCAATCGCTTCAAAGCGGCTCATCTGGGGCAGCCAGTGCGCCTTTTGGGCTTCAGAACCGAACATAGAGATCGAGCCCATGGCCAAGCCCCACTGCACACCAAAGAAGGTATAGATCGAGGCATCAACCCGCGCCATCTCCATACACGCCATACCAGAGAGCAGCGGGCCAAGGCTATCAATCGCATACGGGCGGGTGGCCCATGTCTCCTGAACCAGATGCGCAAAACCGGGTACCAACTCGTGGGGAAACTCACCCCGCTCCCAGTAATCACCAATCACCGGGCGGACACGCTCTTCCATATAAGTGCGAATTTTCGTCAACACAGCCACATCATCGGGGCCGAGCAGATCACGGAGATCGTAGAAATCACTATTGATCGGCGGCGCACCCTTCGAGCGGCGCTTGAGCGCCAATCGTTTGAGGGCCAAACCAACCTCATGGGGCGTGACGCCACTCAGATTACGCATGACATCGGGCAGATGCATGTGCGCTAGGAGACGGTTCATGCTCTTGAAGGGGAGAGAGACGGGTGCCATAGTGGTTCCTCCGTTCCGCGTGCCGGACGCCAACGCCGGTGTTGACGCCCAATAACGCATCGCGTTATGCGTGAATTGTAGCACACGGAACGAAGGAATGTCAATAGGATTGGCACGCCTCAATCTCATCATCGTCAAGCAGGCGGTAACCCGCCCCGCGCACATTCGCGATCAGGTGCGCTATACAGGCGTGCCCGGCGAACTTGCGCCGCAGGCTATGAATGCGGCTCTTACTCAGATCGCGGGCCTCTTGCGTTGAGCAGGGGTAGTGCAACACATCATGCGCAATCGCCTGGGCCGACACCACATGGCCCCGGTGGGTTGCAAGGTAGTGCAACAGTTCAAATTCCCCATGACTCAGCGCAATCTGCTCACCATTACACGCCACCGTCACCCGATGACGCAAGGGATCAATGCGTAAGGGGCCAACCTGGATAATCGCATCGTGTGCTTGTAGGCGGTGTTGGGTCTGATACAGTTGCCGCCCTTCCGCGATCCGCGCTGGTTGCGCAAGGATCGTATTGACATGCTGGAGCAACACATCCGGGGCCATCGGTTTGATCAGGTAGCGCTGCACCTGTTGGTTCAGCGCAGCCACCGCTGAACTCAGGCTGGCGGTGGCCGTGAGGATGACCACCGCGATCTGGGGCACAAGGGTACGAGCTTCACTAATGAACTGAAGGCCGTTCATACTCGGAAGATCAAGATCAGTAATCAGCAGATCAAAGTGGGTGTGGCGCAGGAAATCGAGCGCGGTCTGTGGGTCTGGCACGCCAATGGTGAGATAGCCCGCCTGCTGAAGCTCAAGTTGCAGCATCAGCCGAGTAACCCCATCATCTTCGACAATGATAATGCGGTGTTGGTGCATGCCCCTGCCTGCCTTTGGCTATGAATTTTGTTTGGGTTAATTTGGGCCAGCCCCAAGCATAAACGATCATGCCTACGCCATGCAATAGTTAGTTATCAAATATCACATCAGTTGCCAAACTTTATCACTAGCGCGGGGGCCGTAGGAGGTGAGCAAGATAGGATCTAGATAACCCGCCCTGGCTAACAATTGCGCGGCTGCGCTATAATGAAGCAGGAGGTGTTTGATATGGGTGAACAAGACATCCTACAACCACATCGCGATGCGATTACCAGGATTGCTGGCCACCACGGTGTCATCCGTGTTCGCGTCTTTGGCTCAGTCGTGCGGGGGGAGGCGACACCCGATAGCGATATCGATCTGCTCGTGGAGACCGGCCCTGAAATCAGCGCTTGGTTCCCTGCGGGTCTGATCCTTGATCTTGAAGATCTGCTTGGGCGACGGGTTGACATCGTTACTGAACGCGCACTAAACCCGGCCATTCGCGAGCATGTACTCCAGGAAGCCCGTCCGCTATGAGTAACGATAGTGTTTATCTGTGGCATATCCTGGAATGTATTCGCCGGATTGAGCACCACGTCGCCGATGGCCGTGATGCCTTTTTTGCTTCGGATACCCTACAGGATGCTACCTTTCTAGCAACTCAGACACAGCTAGACGGTTGAAACAACAACGCGCAGGCGTGTGTTGACTATCACAGTTGCCAAACTTTATCACTAGCGCGGGGGCCGTAGGAGGTGAGCCACACCGGCACGCCAAGCGTCTCCGCCACGCGCTGGAGCAGCGCATCGGGGCCATCAAGTGGCTCCAAGACGGGCTGGCAGGTGTGCAGCGCCGCCGTGATCTGGCTCTGGTAGGTTAGATCGTGCGGGTCTGATGCGGGGATAATCCGATCTATCTGCAATGGGCCTAACTGATAGCGCTGGCAGATCTGGAGCATGTCGAGATCGGCGAGGCGATCTAGGCAGGTGACGGCCAAGCCGTCGAGGTGGCCGACAATCTCTTTGGCGTAGCGCAATAAAACCAAATCGAGCCAACCGATACGAAAGTGTTGTTGCCACAGATGCAACTGATTGCAAGCATCGGGCAGCCCCCGACTCAGTGTGGCGTCCTCGCTGGGCAGCGGGCCAGCGCCGTGGCGCGTGGCGTAGGCGCGGGTGATCCCGATGCGCTGCACCCGACCTAGATAATCCGCTTCGGCTAAAAGACGTTCAGCATTCTGTAAGGTGGTGGTACTCCATGTCGTATGCGGGTGGAAGCCGCGCCACTCGTCTAAGAGTACGCCCTGAGCCGCCTCGAAGATCACTGTGCCGGGGCGTCTGAGGATGCGGTGCAGATGCTCGGCTGACACCAGCCGCGCCTGCTGGGTAAACTCTGTATAGGCGGGCAATAACCAGTCGGCCCAGTCGGGATCGAGCAACAGTTCCAACTCGGCGGCACTCTGTGGGTTCGCAGGGAGATCGGCCTGAATGGTGGCTAGTTTGGCCAGATTCAGATCACGCAACGCCTTCAGTTTAGCATAGAGTCGATCCTCTTCAACCAAATCACCCGCCCGTAAGGCCATCTCCGGCTGCGCCAGGGCATCGGCGACTGTCTCCCCCACACCAATCCCGCAACTGCCGTGCCGCCCCGCCCCACGCGCCAGTTCGCGCAGCCGGTTGATCGCCCGTCCAAACGGAGTGATCACCAGCGCCCCCACATCAATGCTGGTCTGCGCGAAGGGGTCGGCAACCCCCAGGCTGCGCAGATGCGCTGCCTCAGCCAACATGGCCAGCGGCTCCATGATCATGAAGCGCGAGAGATGCGTTGCTGCCCCTGCCAACGCCCCCGCCCCGAACTGCGAGAAGACATGCTCTAGCCCGTCGGGTGTCACTACGCGATGCCCGGCTTGGGCACCACCGTTAAAGCGCACCACCGTGTGGGCTGCATAGGTACGGGAGAGAAAATCTACCACCGAGCCTTTACCGGCATCGCCAAAGCCGAGATCGACGGTGAGAAAGGTTTGGTGCATTAGCGTAGTCCTGTTTCTTACTCAGGGCAGCGATAACATTGTTGGGGCGTAGCCCCAAAGCCTCATTTTTGTTCTGTTTTGGCGGCTTCGCCGCCAAAACAGAACAAAAAAAGATCTTCGGGGGCGGTAGAACCGCCCCCGAACCCCCACGATGTTTATAACCGACCGGCATCGCCGGACGATCCCGCCGGGGGCAACAGCCCCACCGCACTGTGCGCCACCGGGGGCAAACTGGCCGCGTAGGGGGTGAGCGCCTTCATGGCGGTGCTGGCCGCGTTGGGGTCACACCCGGCCCCCACCAGATCCTCGGCTCCGAGCGCCAGATCATCCACCGTACCTTCGCACAGCCCAATCGTGAGTGCAATCGTCTCACACACCGCACTCTCGTCATTCAGCATCAACACCCGCTCGCCCAACAAACCGCGCCAGTGTTCCTGAATGGCCGGGTTGCTGCCATGGCTGGTGTTGGTGGGAACAATATGGAAGTGGTTGTAACGCTCCTGGAGCGCGGCGATCACCTCTGGCAGCGGCAGATCGCGCTGGAGGTTGTCGCCCAAAAGTTCCTGCACGATCTTGCGGTTGATCTTGGCATACGGCTTCTCATCGCCAATCGTGAAGAGGTAGCCCTTCACGCCGCGCTTCTCGTAGCAGTCAATCGAGGTGTGGTAGGCCATAAAGTACATGGCCAGTTCGTAGCTCTCATAGACCTGCCCGCCACCCCCGCCCTCAATGTAGATCTTGCCTAGATCCTCGTCCATCTCCAACCCCGACTCAAACTGGCCGATCTGGAGCGGAACCTGATCACAGGTGGCATCGCCCACACCACCAAAGAGGATCTGCGGGTGTGCTACGTAGCCACGCTGGATCAGAACGCGCATCAGCGCCCCCAGTTTGGTCTGCATCACGCGGGGCACACTGCCCATCGAGCCAGTCACGTCGAAGATGACCGCAATTGCCAACGACTCCGGGTGCGCCGCGCTGTCACGGCTCTCGCGGATGACCCCGTGGGGGTTCATCTGGTCATGAACCTTGACCGCACCAGTATTGCGCACATAGTCATCATAGGTGAAGGCGCTGGTGTTGGTGGCGCTGCGGTGCTTCTGGCGGGCACTAAATGCGGCATCGCTCCAATCTGAGTGTCCCATGGTACTCCTCCTCTGTGTTTAGGGCATCCGAAACGGACGAAAGGTTGGTGGGCCATACAGTTCCGCCAAGATGGCCCGGAAATCATCCAGCACCTGCCACGCATCCTGGTGGCGTCGCGCCGGAGCAGGGATAAGACAGGCGCGCAGGAGGGCGTGAATCGGTTTGGGGGTGCTGGCCGGGGGTTGCCCAGCCTGCCCGCCCAATAAGCGTACCATCAAACGTGCCGCCATGAAAATGTCGGTGGCCGCCGTTGCCGCTTGGCGCGCCGTCACTTCGGGCGGGTAGTCGTCGGCGTAGGCCGGGCTGATCGCCTTGATCGGGGTGCCACTATTCACGCTGTAGCACCAGTCAATCAGGATGCCATTATGATCCGCAGGCCGGATCAAGACGTGATCGGGAACGATGGCCCCATGCACCAAGCCCAGGCTATGGCTGGTGGCCAGTGCCGCCAGCATACGGTTGAACATCCAAGCCGCATCGGCGGGGTGCAAACCCTTGGGGTAACGGCGCAGCACCTCGGCCAGTGAGAAGGTGTCGGCTTCCTGGTGCAGCACATTCACCATGCGCTGTAGCCCCGCCGCATCACGCATACGGAACGACTCGCGGTAAACCGGGAAGTGCGCCCGCACCGGCTGATCATGCAGTTCCTGGTTGAGCCGACTCAGGGCGCGGGCCTCGGCCTGCATCAGATCGCTACTACGCGGGCTACGCGCCACCTTCAGGAGTACCGCCACCCCATCCGCATGGGCCGGGTAGAGATCGCCCAGATCGCCCACCCATGGAGCCTGATAGCCCACATAAGTGGCGCTGCCACTCATCACCCGGATGCGTTCGGGTTGGCCATACACGCCCGCACTGATCTTCTGCTGCGCCACTGCGTACCACTCCTGAAGTTGGCGAAAGGCTTCGTTGGCCGCCGCCCACTGGCCAGGGTTGTAGTCGGGATGTGCCACCAGCGCCAGCGCCCGGTACTTGCGCCGCAGACTCTCCATCCCATCACGCCCATCCAAGACCCCAAAGAGATCTTCGGCGGTTGTGGTCTGGAGCAGGCGCTCGATCAGATCATTCAGGCTGCGGATCATCGCCCTTGCCCTTCCTTCAGACTTAGTATCTATCTGACACTAAATATAGTGTACGAATAACAAAAAGTCAAGAGGCAATTTGGCTGGATCGGGTATACTAGTAGGGGCGTAGCTGCCCATTGACATGAACTTACGCCTCCTGGCGGGGGTTCGGGGGAGGCGCAGCCGCATAGGCGTTCGGTTAGGGGGGCATATTCCTCGGTGGTACACCATATCAACCGCAAAGGACACAGAGGTACGCAGAGGGATGGGTTTCGCGCTACCTGTGGTTCTCCCTCTGCGCTCCTCTGCGTCCTCTGCGGTCAAAACCGGGGCGTAGTAGGACGCTTAACCGAACGCGTATGAGACGAAGCCGCCAACCTACGCGAAAAAGCGGATTTGGGGCTTCAGCCCCAAGCGTGGGTTTTAGGGCGCAGCCCTAAACGGCGTAGCCGCCCCGCCTCCCACCAGTGGTGATGAGAACGCTTGTCTATAACGAGGGAGTCCCAACGATGCGCGTCTTCCAACTTGAAGGTGGGTGGTCGGCTGACCACCTCGTCATCGCCGAGCGGCCCATGCCCGAACCTGGCCCTGGCCAGATCGTGTTGCGAATGCGAGCTGCCTCACTCAACTACCGCGATACCGTGGTGATCCAGCGTGGCTACGGCTCACAAACCGGCCAACTGCCGCTCGTCCCGGTCTCTGATGGGGTCGGTGAGGTGGTGGCACTGGGCGCGGGGGTGAGCCGGGTGCAGATTGGTGATCGAGTCTGTCCGATGTTCAGCCCCAACTGGATCGGTGGCCGCCCGACGGCTGCGCGGCTAGGGGCAACGCTGGGTGGCCCGCTGAATGGGGTGATGCAGGAGTACATGCTGATTGATGCTGAAGGGGTGGCGCTCGCACCACCGCACCTGAGCGATGTCGAGGCCGCTACGCTCCCCTGTGCCGCGCTGACTGCCTGGAGCGCTCTCGTCACCGAAGGCAAGATCGAGCCGGGCGACCGGGTACTGATCCAGGGTACCGGCGGGGTCTCGCTCTTTGCGCTCCAGTTTGCCAAGATGCTGGGGGCCTTCACGATTGTCACTTCGAGCAGTAGCGAAAAGCTGGAGCGGGCGCGAGCCTTGGGGGCCGATGCCACCCTGAGCTACCGCGAGACGCCGGAGTGGGGCCGTAGTGTGCGCGACATCGCCGGGGGTGATGGGGTAGACCATATTGTCGAGGTCGGCGGCCAACAGACTCTGCCCCAATCACTGCGCGCCATCCGCCCCGGCGGGACGATCAGTATGATCGGGGTGCTCTCCGGCCCCTCCATGGAGGCGCGTCTGGGCCTGATCGTCACGCGCCAAGTGCGGCTGCAAGGCATCACCGTAGGCAGCCGCGACAGCTTCGAGGCAATGGCCCGCGCCATCAGCCAACACCAACTGCGCCCAGTGGTGGATCGCGTCTTTACCTTTGAGGAACTGCCCCAAGCGTTGACCTATCTGGTCAGCGGGGCGCACTTTGGCAAGGTGTGCATCACCCACGGGTAAGATTTTGGTTGGTGTTGCCGCCACCATCGGCAACACCAACTATTCTCCATCAATTACGACTACGCGCCCCGCACTCACCTCGGCCAACTCGGCACAACATGCGGCAACATGAGCCAGGGGCAGGCTCACCGTTAAGCAAACCTCAGCCCCAAACTCCTCGTCAGTCAGTGTCCCGGCGTGGGCCTCGATCACCCGGCGGGCAGCCGCATAATCGGCATAGCTGGCCTGCACCATCAACGTGTGGAGCGCAATGCGCTCACCACGCGGCAGAACCTCCAACACCGCCTTCACCGCATCGCTATAGGCGCGCACCAGCCCCCCCGTACCGAGCAGCGTCCCGCCGAAATAGCGTGTCACCACCACTGTCACATCACCTAAGTCTGCCCCGCGCAGCACCGCCAACATCGGGCGGCCCGCCGTACCGGACGGTTCGCCGTCGTCGCTCATCCCCGCCGTGACGCTAGAGCCATAGCCAATCAGGTAGGCGAAGCAGTGGTGCCGCGCATCGGGCATGGCGGCGCGGGTAGCAGCAATAAATGCCTTGGCCGTCGCCAGATCGGGGGTGGGCGCAGCAGCAGCAATAAAGCGCGAGTTGATCACCATAATCTCGGCACGCGCCGGGCCAGCCGGGATGGGGTAGCGCTGCTCCTGGCTCATGGTGCATCCCCCTGCCGACATGCAGCACATAGGCCAAAGATCGCAATATGATCAAGCCGCGCCGCAAAAGCATAGCGCGCCATGATCTCCGTTCGCACCGGCTCCAAAACTTCAGGATCAATCTCGATCACCGTATGGCACTGCGTACACACTAAATGATGATGATCGTGGCGACCACGCAGCGCATAGATCATCGCGTTCTGGCCTAGGCTGGTCTCACTCACCAACTCGACATCGCGCAACCAACGCAGCGTGCGGTAGATCGTGGCCAGATCAATCGAAATCGTCGGATAACGGGCCGTAATCTGCTGGGCAATCTCATCCGCGCTCATGTGGTGATCGCCTGCTTGCAACGCCTCTAGCACCATGCGGCGTTGGGGAGTAAGGCGATGGCCATTGGCACGCAGATGTTGAATCAGGTCGTCATAGTCACTCATGCGCGTTATTGTACCAGTAGCGCCGCAAGATCTTGCGGCACTACTAGCAGGGCGGCACTTCTACGCCGCCACCCCGGCCAAGCCCAAACGCTCCGCCTCGGCGCGCAACGCCGCGATCACCTCGGCGATCAGATTCTCTAGCGGCATCCCAATGACCTCGGCCCCGTGGATGATACCGGCGCGATCCACCTTGGCCGCAAACGCCTTATCCTTCATCTTCTTGCGCACCGATGTTACCTCAACAGTATGAATGCTCTTATCGGGGCGCACCAAAGCCACAGCGGTCACAAAACCGCTCAGTTCATCCACCGCGTAGAGCGTGCGCTCCAGGGGCGATTCGGGGGCAATGCCCGTGTAGTCGGCATGGCTCAGGATCGCCCGCAGCACCTCCGGCGACCAGCCGGTTTCCCGCAGATGGGCCACGCCATAGAACGGGTGGCCCGGCAGCGGATCGGGGAGCGCCGCACCAGCAATCAACGCCTCGGAGACCGCCGTGGTGGCCGGGCCAGCTTCGGGCATGTGCGGGTACTGCTCAAAATCCATATCGTGCAGCAAGCCCACTGCCACCCATAGATCAGCATCGGCTCCAGCCCGCTGGGCAAAGTGGCCCATACATGCTGCTACTGCCTCACAATGCTTGCGCAGGCTCTCGCTCTTCACCCATTCGTATAAGATCTCTCGCGCACGCTCGGTATACATTGTACTCCTCTCACCAACGTAGCTTCTTTTTGACACAAAGGCGCGAAGACGCAAAGGGCGCATGCGCTTGAAAATTTGCGCCTTTGCGTCAAAATCTAGATGCTAAGAATCACTCCAAACCACAGGACACGCCCCATATTGTAGCAGGCTTCAAGGCGAACCCCACACTCTCTTTTGCCAAAACTGACACACAGACACCACAGACAATCCAAATAATCTCTGCTATCATAACTCGTGGGGACGTGTATCTATCCTCCGTCTTGATATACCCAACTCTGGGTCGCATCACAAGTTGACCTTATGCCGCTCTCGTTTCTCTCTTGGCTGGTTGATATGTCAGCGGGCATGCTGTCGTGGGCGCTGGTGCGGAAGCGAACGCTTGAGACAGTGCCGATTGCCCGCACACTGCTGATCGAGCAGATGCACGATGCGGTATTAGTTGCCGATGTCAAAGGGCGGATCTTGGATGCCAATCCCCAGGCATGCCAACTCTTCCAGCCGCCCAGCACCAGCATCATTGGCAAGCCGGTTGCGACCATCATTCCTGCCCTAGTTCCCCTCCTCGCCGTCACCGATCTGAGTGGGCGTACCGAAATTCGCCTCGATCAGTCCCCACCGATTATTCTGGAGGCCGATATTACCGCCCTCCACGATGGACACGATAGCCCCCTCGGATGGCTCATCGTCCTGCGTGATATTACCCTACCCGCTCGTCAATCGCGTTACCAACAAGTGCTCTCCGATTGCTCGCAACTTCTTCTGCGCGAGAATCAACCGACGATCAATAGCTCAACCCTGATTGATCGCGTCCTTGGTATGTTGCGGCGCGCCGCCGGTGTCACCCGGATTGACATCTGCCAGAATATGTTGGACGAGAATGGCGAATTGGCCGCCCATACGGTGGCCGAAGAGCACCATACTGATGTCCCCGCCTTTCCTCTCGAATACTGTATTCCATGGTCGCAGATCCCCCACCTGCGCGATAAACTGATCGCCGGGCAGTTGGTGTGTGGGCCAGTAGGCCAACTCTTTGCCGCCTTCCCTGCCACAGTCCAGAAACTCCAAACGGGTGGGGTTGAAGATCTGCTACTCCTGCCCCTGTATGGTAACGATGGCTGGTGGGGCATCCTGCGGGCCAGTAGTAGCCGCAGCGATCAGGTCTGGGATGCACCGCTGATCAAATTTCTGTGCAGCGCAGCCGATATGATCGCAGCGGCGATCCGCCAGTGGGAGACGCTGCGCACAATTCAGGAGCGCGAACATTTTATTCAGCGCGTCACTCAAGCCACGCCCGATCTGATCTATGTCTATGATCTGCAAACCGATCAGGTCATCTACACCAACATGGAACAGGGGCCAGGGGGCATGCCGCTCACGGCGATCATTGGGCGTACCTCCGACGCTGACCTTAGTGCAAGGGAATTGGCCACCCGGCAAGCCTATCTTACCCAGATCATCAATGCGGCTGATATGCAGGTGTGTAGCCTTGAATATCGGCTTCAGCAAGCGGATGGATCGAACCTGTGGCTTCTGCGCCGCGATACCGTCTTTGTACGTGATGCCCAGGGCTACCCAACCCAGATTCTGGGCATCGTGCAGGATGTCACCGAGCGCCACTACCGTTCTGAAGCCCTGCTACGTGCTAAGGAAGATGCCGAAGCTGCCAATCGCGCCAAGAGTACCTTCCTCTCGATGATGAGCCACGAGTTGCGTACCCCACTGACCGCGATTATTGGCTATAGTCAACTCCTCGGACAGTTGATGACCGTTGGCGATTACGAAGGGGTCAAGAGCGATCTCCACCACATCTACACTTCAGGCAAACACCTACTGGCGTTGATCAACGATGTGATCGAACTCTCACGTATTGATTCGGGGCAACGCAATCTGGATATGCGCCCCGTAAATATCGTAGACCTCGTGACCGAAGCGGTCTCAATGGTACGCCCATTGGTGACACGCAACCGCAATACACTTCAGATTGAATGCCCGCTGGATATTCCTATTGTCATCACGGACAGTTTGAAAGTACGGCAGATTATCCTGAATCTCTTAAATAACGCCGCCAAGTTTACTGAAAATGGCGAGATCACCTTCACAACCATCTATGATCCACAGGGTGAAGTCCCAACCCTCATTTTCCAGATTGCCGATACGGGGATTGGGATTGATCAGCGCCAGATTCCGCGTATTTTTGATCCCTTTGTCCAAGTAGATGAAGCCCTTAACCGACGCTACGAGGGTACCGGGCTAGGTCTGGCGCTGTGTCGCCGGTTGTGCGAGGTGTTAGGTGGCGAGATTAGTGTTCAGAGTACGCTAGGGGTTGGTTCGATCTTTACCGTTCGCTTGCCACTCTGCTTCCAAAACAGTGATTTTGCGCCGAGCACCTCAGCATGCCTGCCCCAACCTGGGCCAGCCGCCTGCGCCATGGATGCAGCCGGAGCCAAAATTGTTGTGGTCATCAACGATAATTCGGCTGCGAGCACAATGTTCAACTATCTCCTCGCCCCTGAACACGTCCACATTGTGCATGCTCCGTGTAGCCTACGCGGGATTCGGCTCACCCACGATCTCGATCCGGAACTGATCATCATTGACCCGCACATGCCCAACCTTGAAAATGGTATGACCATCCAGGCCGCACTCAAAGCCGATCCCCTCCTTACGTCCGTTCCAGTGATCAGCATCAATACCGATGATCTCTATCTAGACGAAGAGAGCCGTACCCGCCTGAAGCGCCAGCTCCAACAAACCCTTTCCCTTAGCCGCCCCTCACAAGAAGCGGTGGTGTAGAGCGATTACACCACCCCACAGAAACGTAACACCGTGAGCGCGAGCGTGCGTGTCACCGCGCGCAGATCGGCAATATCCACATACTCATCAGGGCAATGGGCGCGCCGAATATCACCGGGGCCAAAGAGCACACTCGGAATCTGGCCCACATTGACCAGCAGGCGCATATCTGAGCCGTAGGTCATCCCGTTGAGGATGGCGGGGGCACCCGTCGCATCGGTGAGCGCAGATGCCAACTCCGCAACAACTGGATGATCGACCGGGGTTGCGCCGGGATCAAAGGTACCGCCCCACCACTCCACCGTGGGCGGATGATCACGCAGCCAGGAATCATCCGCCGCCGCCTGAGCCACCGCCGCCTCTAGTTCGTGGCGCGCCAGCAACGGATCTTCACCCACGGCAATTCCGTAACGGCCCTCGGCCACTAAAGTATCGGGCACCGACGAGGCCCAGTTGCCCGCCCGCACCGTACCGATACAGATCGCATTTGGCAGTTCGTAGTGCATAAAGAGCGGGCCATGATCACGGGCATTGCGCCGACGTTCGAGTTCGAGGAGCGCATGCTGGATGGGGACAAATTTTTCCACCGCACTCACCCCCTCTTCGCGCACACACCCGTGCGCGGCCAAGCCGCGCACCGTAATGCGGAAGTTATGCGCCCCCGCCTGAGCCGGAGCCACCCGCAGTTCCGTCGGCTCCATAATGATCGCCGCATCGGCACGATGGCCACGCAGCAAGCTGGCCAACGTTCCCAAGCCACCATCTTCCTCTCCTACCACACTCTGGATGCGCAGATCGCCGCGTAAACGTATCCCCGCAGTTTGGATCGCTTTGGCCGCAAAGATGGCACAACATAAGCCCGACTTCATATCCAGTGCGCCGCGCCCATAGATGCGCCCATTTTCGATGCTGGCTTGCCAAGGCGGAAAGCGCCAACTCGCCACATCGCCTGCCGGTACCACATCCACGTGGCCATTCAGCAGCAGGCTCGGCCCGTCCCCCGCCCCCGGCAGTGTCGCCACCACCCCCAGCGCCGCCTCACGTGCCACCTCCCACGAACATGCCGGATGCGCCTGCACGGTTGGCAGATCGATCTGCCAGCTATCAACCTCGAAGCCCATGCGGGTCAATTGTGCCGCCACATGCTCTTGGGCAAGGTTCTCTTCGGGGCTACCCCCTAGGCTCGGTATCGCCACCAACTCACTCAGGTAGGCGATCAACCCATCCATATCTATTGCGGCCAGAACCCGATGTTCGGTAGGTGTCAGTGTTTGCGGCATATTAGCGTCCAAAGTTATGTAGGATGTTGTCGCCACTGTCACCATTGTCACGATCAAGGGTGTTGAGGCTCTGCTGGTCACGCTGAAGATTCTGGGTGATCGCCTCGAAGATCGCAATCAGGCTTTCGGTTGAGGCCATAGCTAGACGCTCCTTCTGTCATTGGCGGCGCTTTAACAATCTATTATACCATTCGATATGGTTGTTAGGCGGTTAAGATGTTATGATACTTATGCGCAACGGTGCGCATGCGATGCTAGGATGGGAGCGTGTGTCATGGGTTCGGCACAGAAGATTGTTACCGCAGATCAGCGTCACCTCTACATCAATCTCCAGCCACACTTCCTGACTATTTCAGAGGATCTGCACAGTACCTACGCATTTGATGCCGAAGGGCGGCTACTGAGTGCCTTCCGTCAAGGCATCAACTATCAGCGCGGTTTGAGTGGGGCGATCCTGAAGAAACAGGTCGTGGCGAATGGCTCCAAGGTGTGCCAGATGTTGAGCGATGCAGAAGCCCGCAACCTAATCGCCGTGGTCTTAGCCCATGTGGCCCAACTGCGTGATTTGGGCTTGGCCGATCAGGGTAAAGAGGTTGCGACATGGATGGATCGGATTTTGGCATGGAATGTGGGTCGCTATAGTGATGAACGTATCCGTTTTAGTACTATCTACCAACCAGTCAGTATTCTGCCTCCCGATCAGTATCTCTCGTTAGTGCTGCAAGCCGCCGAAGGCTGTAGCTGGAACCGCTGTAGTTTCTGTACGTTCTATTTGGATCGGCGCTTCCGCATCAAGACACCCACCGAGTTTCGCAGCCATGTGCGTCAAGTGAAGGCGTTCTTAGGCGCGGGGATCAGTATGCGCCGCTCGATCTTTCTGGGTGATGCCAATGCGTTGATTGTGCCCCAAACCCGCTTGCGTGAACTCATCCAGGTGGTGCATGAGGAGTTTACCCTCAATAGCCGCGATTCCTTGCAAGGGATCTATGCCTTCCTCGACATTTTTGGGGCCGAGCAGAAGCGTGTGGATGATTACCGCGAACTGCATGACGCCCTAGTGCGCCGCGTCTATATTGGTCTCGAAACCGGCGATGATGGGGTCTTCCAACTGCTCAACAAGCCCGGCTCCCCCGCCGCATGTATCGAGGCCGTTCAGACGATCAAGGCCGCCGGGATTCAGGTGGGGGTGATCTTACTTGCCGGGGCCGGTGGTACCCGCCTCGCCGCGCAGCATGTGGCCAACTCGCTCGCCGCCCTTGAGGCGATGCAGCTTGGAGCAGGTGATATTGTCTATCTCTCGCCGTTGGTAGTGCCCGCAAACGGTACTTACGCTAATGCCCTCGCCGCCGCCGGTAGCACCAACCTCGATAGTGCCGCGATCAATGCTCAGATTGCGCAGCTCAAGACGGCGGCACGGCATGTGGTTGGCCCAGGGACTCGCGTCACCCTCTACCAGATTGGGGAGTTTATTTATTAGGCACGGGGGTGGCTGCGCCGCCAGAAGCAGTGTTGCACATACAGTGCTACAATTGGATTCAGGCATATCAGTGAGGATGTGCCAGTAGTGCGAGTACACACCTATGACCCAGGGCTATTACCGCTTTCCGACGATTCACAACGACACGCTGGTCTTTGTGTGCGAAGACGACCTCTGGTCGGTTGGGGTTGAAGGTGGGGTGGCCCGACGCTTAACCGCAAACCCCGGTGAGGCACTCCGCCCCGCGCTCTCGCCCGATGGCAGTTGGTTGGCCTTTACCGGGCGCGATGAGGGTGTGCCCGAAGTCTATGTGATGCCGGCTATCGGTGGCCCGGCCCGCCGCCTCACCTTTCTGGGTGCGCAGCGTACCCAGGTGGTAGGCTGGATGCCCGATGGCCAGACGATCATCTTCTCTAGTGAGGCCAGCCAGCCCTTCGCCGGGATGTCGCAACTCTATGCCGTTCCCCATCAGGGCGGTGAACCGCGCCTCCTCCCAACTGGCCCGGCCGTCAGTATGAGCTACGGGCCACACGGTGCCGCCGTCATCGCCCGCAATGTCACCGATCTGGCCCGCTGGAAGCGCTACCGTGGCGGGCGCACCGGCGATCTGTGGGTTGACCCAAACGGCCAGGGGGCATGGCAACGCCTCATCCATTTAGATGGCAACCTGGCCGCGCCGATCTGGATCGGTGAACGGATCTTTTTTGTCAGCGACCACGAGGGGGTTGCGAATATCTATTCGTGCCGCGCCGATGGCAGCGATCTGCACCGCCATACCGATCACACCGATTTCTATGTGCGCCACCCCTCCAGCGATGGCCGCCGCATTGTCTACCACGCCGGGGCCGACCTGTGGGTGCTCGATCCTACCAACGATCAGCGCCGCATCATTGCGGTTGAGTTGCATAGCCCCCAACCGCAACGCAAGCGCCGTTTTGTGGCCCCCGAATTTTTCCTTGATGATTATGCGATCCATCCCAATGCAACCTCGTTGGCCCTAACCGTGCGCGGGCGTGCTTTCACCATGGGCAATTGGGAAGGTGCCGTCGTGCAGCATGGGAATGAGCAGGGCCGTACCCGCCTCACCTGTTTCCTCAATGATGGGAAACGTCTGCTGCTCCTGAGTGATGCTGAAGGTGAAGAGGCGCTCGAAATCCATAGCCTGGATGGCGCAACCCCACCGCGCCGCCTCGCGGGGCTTGATATTGGCCGCCCCCTTAGTTTGCAGCCCGCCCCCAAGGGCGAATTAGCCGCCCTCACCAATCAGCGCCACGAGTTGTTGCTGGTGGATCTCGATGCCGGTACGCTACGCAGCCTCGATCATAGCCCCAATGGCCGCATCTATGCCGCCGAGTGGTCGCCCGATGGCCGCTGGCTCGCCTATAGCTACCCCGATACGCGCCGTACCCGCGTAATCCGGCTGTGTGAGGTGAGTAGCGGCGCAGTGCATACCATCACCCGTACACTCCTCTATGATACCAGTCCGACCTGGGACCCAGAGGGGAATTATCTCTATTTCATTGGCTACCGCGATTTTGATCCCGTGCGCGACCAAGCCCAGTTTGCGTGGGGCTTCCCGCGTATGTCGCGGCCCTTCCTGATTACGCTACGCGCCGATCTTACTTCACCCTTTGAAACTGGAGGGCTGAGTAAGGAGAGTAAGGAGACCAAAGAGGCCAAGGAAAATCCAACCACCCCACCTGAGCCAGCCGCAGAAGAATCCAAGCCAGAGAAAGCCGAAAAGCCCGAAAAACCCGAAGAGAAACGGCTACAGATTGACCTCGATGGTATTCAGGATCGCGTCCTCGCCTTCCCGGTGCCCATCGGAAACTATGGTCAAGTCGCCGGAATCAAAGGCAAAGCGATCTACACGAACTACCCGCTGCGCGGCGCAATCAGTGGCAACGGCGATGATCTGGCACGCTTGGAGGTGTACGATTTTGCCGAGCGCAATTCCGAATTTCTCCTTGATGGCATCGCCGAATTTAGCCTCACCCCCGATGCCCGCGCCATGATCTACCGAAGTGGGCGTAAACTGCGTGTCCTCAAGACCGCCGAGAAGCCTAAGGAGAATGGTTCCCCCAGCCGTAAAAGCGGCTGGATTGATCTGAGCCGGATCAAAGTTGACCTCAGCCCGCCCCAAGAGTGGCGTCAGATGTACCGCGAGGCGTGGCGCATGCAGCGCGACCAGTTCTGGAGCGAGGATATGTCCGGCATTGATTGGCAGGCGATCTATCTGCGCTACTTGCCCCTAATAGACCGCGTGGCCAGCCGGGGTGAGGTCTCGGATCTGATCTGGGAGATGCAGGGCGAGTTGGGCACCTCGCACGCCTACGAAATGGGTGGCGACTACCGACCTAGCCCGCTCTACCGCCAGGGGTTTTTGGGGGCCGATCTGGCCTATGATCCCGAAACCGACAGCTACCGCATCAGCCGCATTCTGCGGGGCGACACCTGGGATGAACGCGCCTCTTCGCCCCTCGGCCGCCCCGGTTTGGGCCTTCAGGTGGGAGATCGCCTCGTGGCCATCAACGGGCGGCGTCTGAGCGCCACGCGCAGCCCCGGCGAGCTGCTGGTCAACCAGGCAGGAGCCGATCTGCTCCTCAGCATCGCCCCCGCCGCTGGTGGTGAAGTACGCACGCTAACCATCAAGGCACTCAACTCCGAGCACATGCTACGCTACCGCCACTGGGTCGAAAACAACCGCGCTACCGTCCATGCCGCCTCGGATGGCCGCATCGGCTACCTACACATCCCCAACATGCAGGCGTGGGGCTTTGCCGAGTTTCACCGGGGCTACCTGATGGAGAGTACCCGTGCCGGATTGGTTGTAGATGTTCGCTATAACGGTGGTGGCAATGTCTCGCAACTTTTGATCGAAAAGCTGGCCCGCCGCCGCCTGGGCTACAAGGTCTCACGCTGGGGCCAACCCATGCCCTACCCCTACGACTCGATCCTTGGCCCAATGGTAGCGATCACCAACGAGCATGCCGGTTCGGATGGCGACATCTTCAGCCATGTCTTTAAGCTACTCGATCTTGGCCCGCTGATCGGCAAGCGCACCTGGGGCGGAGTGATCGGCATCAATCCGATAGACTCGCTGGCCGACGGTACCACCACCACCCAACCCGAATACTCCTCGTGGTTCCCCGATGTGGGTTGGGGGGTAGAGAACTATGGCACCGAACCGACCATTGAGGTCGAGATTGCGCCCCAAGATTATGTCGCCGGACATGATCCGCAACTCGAACGCGCCATCGCCGAAGTATTGCGCATCATGGAGAGCGATCCACCCCAACTACCAGAGTTCGGCCCACGTCCAAAGCGCAGCCTACCCGCGTTGCCGGAGGGGTAAGAGCATACGATATTGCTGCATTCCCCAACACTAGAGGTACTCGATGTCCGTCGTCCTGATTATTGAAGATAACCCCGCCAACCTCGAACTTATGCACTACCTACTCGATGCCTTTGGCCATGAAGTACGCAGTGCTACTGATGGCATGACGGGACTAACATTGATCCAGCATGATCCACCCGCCGTGATTGTCTGCGACATCCAAATTCCACACCTTGATGGCTTGGCTCTTGCACGCCGCCTCAAAGCCGATCCTGCATTGCGCCACATTCCCCTCATCGCCGTCACTGCCCAAGCAATGGTAGGCGACCGTGAGCGTATCCTGGAGGTCGGTTTTGATGGGTATATCCCCAAGCCGATCAATCCAGAGTGCTTTGTGCAGCAAGTGGAGGCGTTTCTTGGCCAAGATTCTGATCGTTGATGACCGCCAAGTCAATCGCGAATTTTTGATGACACTACTCTCGTATCAGAATCATCACCTGCTCGAAGCAGGCTTGGCAACTGAGGCGTTAGCTATCATCTATGCCGAGCGCCCCGATCTGGTGATCACCGATATTCTGATGCCAGAGATTGATGGCTTTGAGTTTGTGCGCCGTATCCGCGCCATTCCAGCGATTGCCGCCACACGGGTAATCTTCTATTCCGCCAATTATGTCGAGTCAGAAGCGCGCATGCTCGCCGCCGCCTGTGGGGTTGAGTATGTGATCGCCAAGCCCGCCGAACCAGAGCAGATCTTGAGTGTTGTGCAGTCGGCACTGGGGATTGAAGCCCCACCCGCGCATACCATGCCGAGTGCCGAGTTTGATCGCGCCCACCAGCGGCTCTTGATTGATAAACTGGCCGAAAAGGTCAATGAACTTGAAACGCTCAATGCCAGTTTGGAACAACGGGTGCAGGAACGCACCACCGAACTGGCCGCCGCTAATGAGCGCCTACGTGAATTGAATGCCTTCAAAGACAATCTGCTCATGATCGCCTCACACGATCTGCGCTCACCACTAGGTATCATTCAGAATATCGCCGGACTGATCCTGGATAATCCCGCCACCCCGGAGACAACCCGCCGCGCCGTCCAGACGATCATGTCCTCCGCCGAGCAACTCAACAGCCTCGTGGCTGATATTCTCGATATTTCAAGCCTAGAGGCGGGCAAAGTCGTCTTAGAGCCGATCATCATTCAGGTTGGTTTTATTGTTGAGCAGGTGATCGAAAATCTGCGCTACAGTGCCGAGGCTAAACAGATTCACTTAAGTTTAGAGGTCAGCCCCACCAATCTGGTCGTCCTCGCCGATTGGCACAAGCTCTCACAGGTCTTCAGCAACCTGATTGGCAACGCGATCAAATTCACCCCGCCGGGTGGATGGATCGCCGTGACGATCAAGCCAGAGGGTGAACACATCTGCTGCGAGGTGGCCGACAATGGGCTGGGTATTCCTGGCGAGGCGATCCCGCACATCTTCGAGAAGTTCCAACGCGCCCACCCCACCGGCACGAACAATGAGCGTGGGAGTGGCTTAGGTTTAGCGATTGTGCAACAGTTGGTAGAATTGCACGGCGGTAAGATCGAGGTGCATAGTCAGGTGGGGCAAGGCAGTCGTTTTCGCGTCTATTTGCCTGCAATTCAATAGTTTTTGGTGTTTTTTGAAATATGCGGTTTTGGATGTGCGGTTGGCCGCAGAGCGGCCAACCGCACATCCAAAACCATAGGTGCCTACATCTGAACCTTCATCACCAGGGTTCCCAAGCGCACCTCATCACCTGACCGCAGGGTCTGGGGATGGCCCGGTTGCACCCGTGTGGTATTCAGGAAGGTGCCGTTGGTGCTATTCAGATCCTCAATCAGCACGAGGCCACTCTGCAAGAAGATGCGCGCATGACGCCGCCCTACCCCGCGCTCTAGGGCACCCTGATCGCTAAGATCAATGTCGGGAAAGACATTGCTTACTGGGTCGGCACGCCCAATCACCGCCTGGCCACTCGCGGGTAAGGGCAGGTTCGCCGCATTCGACTGTACGACGAGGCTAATCCCGGCCAAGCTCGGTCGCCCTTGGGGCTGCACCGGCGGATTGACCAACGGGGGTGGCGAAATCTGTTGGGGTGGGGCAACAGGCGGCGCGGGTGGCACGGGTGGCACCACCGGCTGCGGCGGCGGATAGTTGGGCTGGGCGGGCACCCCAGCGTAGGGCAACGCGGGCGGTGCCGCACTTGGTGCAACACTCCCCGCCAATAACGAAGCCCCACACGCATCACAGAACGCCTCGCCCGGAATGACCGAGGTTCCACACTGCGGGCAGGTGCTCGGCCCAGCAATGATGGTTGGCCCTATTGCTGCCTGGGGTGCCTGCACAGGCGGCGCGGGCGGTGCTGGTGGTGCCGCCCCTACCGGGATCAATTGGGCACCACACTGATCACAGAAGCGCGCCGCAGCCGGGTTATCAACTCCACACTGAGGACAGAATGGCATCGGGCAGCCCTCCTTACGATTAACGCGGTGCCATGCGGATGGCCCCATCGAGGCGAATCACCTCGCCATTCAACATCTGGTTTTCGATGATGTGGCGCACCAGGGCGGCATATTCCGCCGGGTTGCCCAAGCGCGAGGGGAAGGGTACCTGCTGCCCCAATGACTCACGCGCCGCCGCCGGTAGCCCGGCCATCATGGGGGTATCGAAGATCCCCGGTGCAATGCTCATCACCCGGATACCGAAGCGCGAGAGTTCGCGCGCAACCGGCAAGGTCATGCCCACCACCCCGCCCTTGGAGGCTGAATAGGCCGCCTGACCAATCTGGCCGTCAAAGGCGGCTACCGAGGCGGTGTTGACGATCACCCCGCGCTCGCCGCTCGGCCCCGGCTCGTTGTTCTGCATCACCTCGGAGGTCAAACGGATCACATTAAAGGAACCGATCAGGTTGACCCGAATCACCTTGGCAAAGAGATCGAGGCTGTGCGGGCCATTCCGCCCCAAAACCCGCTCAGCTAGCACAACTCCAGCGCAGTTGATCGCCCCGTGCAGGCCACCTAGCTCATTCACCGCCACCCCAATCGCCGCCTGCACATTGGCCTCATCGCTGACATCCGTCTTCACGAAGCGTGCAGCTTCACCCAACTCGGCAGCTACCGTCTCCCCGGCCACCTGGTTGACATCAGCCAGCACCACGCTGGCCCCCTGTTCAACCAGCATGCGCGCCGTTGCTGCGCCTAGCCCCGATCCACCGCCACTCACCAGAAAGACCTTGCCTGCGATGTCCATGAAGATCTGCTCCTCGTCTATTCAACAAGAACATGTCTGGGCATTATACCCGTTCTGCTCCCTGATGTGCCGCACGCGCCCAGGCCGCAATCGCCCGAATATGATCGGGCGTCGTTCGGCAACAGCCGCCCAGAATGCTAGCCCCTTCTGCATACCACTTCTGCGCCTCGGCGGCATAATCGCCAACCGATGCGATCCCACACCAAGCATGAGTGGCGGGATCATAGATCTCACCCGAATTGGGGTAGGCGAGCAGCGGCTTGGTGGTAAGATCGCGGGCAACCCGCAACAACTCGGCCACATACCCCGGCGCAGTACAGTTGACCCCCACCGCAGCCACTTGCGGATGTTGGGCAATCTCGGCCACACACGTCGCAAAGGGCGTACCGTCACTAATATGCTGCCCATCGCGGGCACTAAAACTCATCCATGCCCATGTCTGGGGGAACTCCTCCAACAGACGCAACAACAACTGCGCCTCGCGGAAGGAGGGGATCGTCTCCAAGGCCAGCAGATCGGCTCCGGCATCACTCAGCACCGCCATGCGCGGGCGGTGAAAGGCCAGCAGATCGGCGTCACTGATCGTATAGTCGCCACGATACTCCGAGCCATCGTGCAGAAAGGCCCCGTAGGGGCCAATCGAAGCCGCCACCAACGGATGTGGCCGCCGCGTATGATCCAGCGTCGCCCAGACTGCATCGCGTGCATCACAAGCGAGGCGCACCGAGCGCCGCATCAACTCACTGGCTGCCTGGTGCCCCAAGCCGCGACGGGCAAAGCCGGGGAAGGTGGCCTGGTAACTGGCCGTGATCGCACAATCCGCCCCGGCTCGAAAGTAGTCGGCGTGAACCTCGCGAATCAGATCCGGCTCTTCCAACAACAAGCGTGCCGACCAGAGCGGATCGTTCAGATCGGCTCCGCGCCGTTCAAGTTCGGTGGCTAGTGCGCCATCGAGGATCACTAGCCCAAAGTTCTGAAGAATCGTATCAATGGGATTCATACTGAATATACTACACTGATCTAAACGAATGCTCAACCCGTGTGCTGTGCTATAATCCGCAACGTCATGTAGGCTACCAATGGTTAGGTTCGTGTATGTCAACCTCGCTGCTTCGGGCAGTTGGCCTCAATGTGGTTGCGTTCCTGCTCCTCCTGCTCCTCATCTGGTGGCTACCACTCCACACTACCCTTACCAGCACCTTCGCCCCTGGTACGCTCTATCCCCGCGAAAGCAACACCTTCTTAGGCACCTACCACTGGACAGCCGATCACGGCACAATGCAGATACCCCTGCGCTGGTGGAGTGCGACGGTGATCATGCACCAGGAGTTAAGTAGTGGACAAGAAGCGCGCCCGCTGCGTCTCCAGAGTGCCGGTCATACCCTTGACATTACCCTTGCCGCAGGGCAAACCCGCCGCTACATGGTTCTCTTACCCATCCGTGCCGGATGGGCTGAGATTGATTTTGCCCTCCCTCCGATTGGGCCAAGTACGCATGATCCGCGCTCATTGGGCATGATTGTGCGCAGTAGCCATGTTGAACACCTAGCCCAAACCGCGCCTCTACCTGGCGTGGGGCTACTTCTTCTCGCCCTGATCGCGCCGCTGAGTCTGTGGGCTGGCGCAATCTGGGAACTGCGCCAATGGCGCTGGATCTGCACTATTGCGCTGGGGAGTGTGGTTGGGTACAGTTATGCCACCACTGGCATCCCAACCATAACCTTAGCCCCCAACCTGCTGATCGGTCTCCTGATCATCATTGCGGCTGGGACACTCTTCAAACAACTGCGCAGCAGCATTGCCACCTGGCCCGGCTTGGTCTTGCTCCTCAGCCTGGGCTTTAGCCTGATCCCGCTCTTCTTGGTCATCACCAACCAAGCCAGTGCCTTGCCCCAAGCATGGCTCCTGCTCCTGATCCCAGTGTTGAGCAGTGTCGCGTTTCGGGTAGCATCTGCCCGCCCCATCCTCGCTATAATCTCCGCAACCGCCACCCTCGTCTGGGCCGGACTCTACGCCTACCCCGATGTGTTGCTGCGTTCGCCCTCTGACTTTTACGCCTACTACACCGCAGCCCAACACCTACTCACTGGCCAGCCGCTCTACGATCTCGAAGCCCTAGCCAGCAATGCCTTTGCGACAACCTACAAATACCCGCCCATCACCGCCTTGCTGATCAGCCCACTGGCTCAACTCCCCTTCCCCCTCGCCGGGGCAATCTGGCGGCTGCTGTGTGGGCTTGGGGCGGTGGTAGGGGTTATCGCCCTTCAGAAGCAGGCGACCTCGCGCACGAGCATCGCTATTGGCGTCGGGTTGATCATTGCCCTTTCCCCCGTCAGCCGATCACTGCGCTTCGGGCAACCCGAACTGCTCATCTTTGCCGGCGGGGTGATCGCCAGCCTCATGCTGCTGCATAAACGCACCTGGGCCAGCGCACTACTCTGGGCACTCTTGGCTCTGGCCAAGATCTATCCGCTCCTCTTCACCCTACCGCTCCTCATTCGTGGGCGCTGGCGCTGGATGGGCGCATTTGGGGTCGGGATCATCGGCTGGTCACTCTTCAGTAACCTCCTCACCGGCTGGGATCTCGTCTTTTGGCGCGATCTCTTCCCTAGTTTGGGGGCGCGTGACGGTCGCCTTTCAAACCTTGCCCTGTACGGGCTACTTGCCCGCCTCGTGGAGCCAACAACCTATAGTGGCGGTGGCAACATACCCAGTAGCGTGGCTGGGTTGGCATTGATCCTCGGTGCTGGCCTCTATATAATGAGTACCTTTCTGATCTGGAAGCACATGCAAACCAATACGGATGCATCCTTCTGGGAGGCAAGTGGCCTGATAACCTGCACCGTACTCCTGATCATCCCGGTCAGTTGGGATCACTACCAAGCCCTACTCCTCCTGCCCCTCTTGGTCAGTATGAACCGCCTTAGCCAAGCCAACGCTGATCTACTCCTCTGGTTGGGAGCCTACAGCCTACTCATCTTCGGCGTCTCCCGCGACATCTGGCCAGTGAGCAGTATGGACGTGCAGCGCTTGGCCATGTTCTTTGGATCGTACCGCACCATTGGCATGCTGCTGCTCTGGATCTGGTTTGCCCGCCGCATGGCCGCTCCTGTACCTATGAAGAGATCGCTATGAAAATCTATATCCCGTTCGCCATTGTGGTGCTGGCATGTCTGATTGCCTTCCAACCCTCTCAAGCCACTAGGTATGCCATCGGCAGCCCCAGCGAGCGCCATCTTACCTATAGTTTCTGGCCCCCACAGAGTAATGCTGAAGGTATGTATCGCTGGAGCGATGGTGAGAGTTGGTTGCGCCTCTTTGGGTACGAACGGGTATCGAGTTTTCAGATCAGTATCCGGCTGATTGGCCCAGTACAGATACGCGGCGAAGAGACCACTATTCGGTTTGTGCATCAAGGGGAAGCGCTGGTTGAGGTGCCTAGCCCAGGAACATGGCGTACCTACCACCTCCTCCTACCCAATGATGCACCAGGCTGGCATACCCCCCAGGTATTGGTGGGTGGGACGCTCACAAGCCCCATGCCTGATGATGGGCGTGAAGTCGGCGTCGCAATCAGCCAAGTCTACGCCCAACCCATTGCTGGGCTACACCTGCTGGCCGGGCTGGAATATGCCCTCTTTCTGAGCCTCCTCCTTGGGCTGATCTGGTATAGCACCCACTGGCTACTCGGCCCACGTTGGGGCGTCGGTAGCCTCCTGTGCGTTGGTGGGGCACTTCTGCTCTGGGTACGAATCGATCCTACGAGTAGTAGCTTCTGGTTGCCGCCACTGTGGGGCGGGGTGCTCATTCCAATTGGCAGTATCGCGCTCTACCAAATGACCAACTATCTCATCTCTACCATGCAGCATCCCCTCCGCTGGCTGGGTATTGGAAGTGGCGTTGGCTTGGTAGGCAACCTGCTCGTATACACCAAGCAGTGGCCCATCTTGGGCTTCATTGGTCTTGTACTTGGAGCAGCACTGGTTACTGCGGCTATTATCAAACAACAACCACAAGAAAAACCAAAAGAGATCGGAATACACTGGTATATTTTCGGACTAATCGCCTGTCTGATCCTCGCACTCGGCTTACGCAGCTTCGATCTTGAGCATCTCCCCGTGGGGATGTGGCGCGATGAAGCCCGTCACGGCCTACTCGCCCTACGCATCCTCAATAATCCCGGCTACCGCCCCATCTATGTAGCCCAAGCCGACATCCCCGCCCTGCTCTTCTATATGCAGAGTTGGAGTGTTGCCCTCTTCGGCACCACCGCCTTCGCGGTGCGCATCGTTCCGGCACTAGCTGGCGCGCTGAGTGCGCTGAGTATTGCCTATGTCGCGCATCAAATCTGGGGAGGCCGCGCCGCATTAACCGCTGCCCTACTCCTCGCCACCTCCACATGGCACGTCTGGCTCAGTCGCCTCGCCTTCGCTGCCGTACTTGATCCGCTCTTCAGCCTGATCGGACTAGGGTTGCTCTGGCGCATCATTGTTGGCCGGGTCAGCGGACGTGATAGCATCATTGCTGGTTTTGGTGCCGGTATGGCACTTGGACTCAGCCTCTATACCTACCATCCGGCACGGCTCATGCCCCTGGCGGCAATGCTTTGGATTACCCTTAACCTAGGTCGCAATTGGGCCGCATGGCGGCGCGCCCTCCCCGGCATCATCACCACCGCAGTCGTGGCCCTACTGATTGTTAGTCCCCTGCTAAACTACTGGTTCACCCGCACCCAAGACTTCAATCAGCGCGTTGGACAGGTAAGCCTTCTAGATCGCACGAACAGTGAATTTGCGCTCACAACCGATCTCAACCAGAATCTGGTGCGCTACACCCTCATGTGGCATGTCCAGGGTGAAGAGAATGCGCGGCATAATATCCCTGGCACCCCCATGCTCGATCCGCTCACTGGATTCCTCTTCCTAATTGGGCTGCTGCTCCTCTTGCGCAAAGGCCAAGCGAAGATCGGTCTGGCACTCTTCGCACTCTTGGGGGTCGGTCTCATACCCGGCATGCTCTCAACCGAGGCTCCGCACGCGGTACGCACCGTAGATGCGATTGCCCCGGCGCTCCTCATCGCCACCTACGCGGGGCTGCGGCTTACCACAGCCCTCGCCGACCAACCCGCTCGGCTGCGGCGCAGCATGATCAGTGTTGGCGTCGCCATCATCGGGATTATCAATGCCGCGTCCTACTTCGGCCACGTCCCCTACGATCCCCGTGTCTGGAAGGCGTTCCATTACACCAACGAAACCGGCATGGGCCAAGCGATTCATGATGGTGCATGCGCCGGGCCAGCCTTTGTGCCCGAAAAATTCGCCGCAACTGAGGTGCTGCGCTATTTAGCCACGGGTCATGAGGTGCGCGCCTTTGAGCCAGAAGCCCCACCAACCCAACTCCCCCCCGGTGCCTGCCTCTTTTTGGCGGGAGATAGTAGTGCCGATCTGCGCAGCCACATCGCGCAACAGATCGGCATCCAGCCCCAAGTTGGGCGTTATTTTCCTGGTAGTGAGCAGCCGATATTCTGGATCTATCGCCTACCCCAAGCCCAATAACCGCCCGCCCTGAAAGACGATCAGCGCGGCCAGCCAAGCCACCCCAAACTGGCCCACAATGCTCACCCATATCCAGCGCGGCCCGAACTCGTGGCGGGCGGCGGCAGTGGCGACCATACAGGGCGTGTAGAGCAGCACAAAGACCAGGAAGGCCAAAGCTGCTAACCCCGCATGGCCACCACTGCTGGCCGCAAAGTTGGCCTGAATCGCGGTGGCCAAACCTTCTGGCACGAACTCTTCTTCATCCTCGGCTGCACCCAGGTTCAGCCCCACCATCTGCGGAATCACCTTAAGCGCATCCACCACCGCCGTTCCAAAGCTGGTGAAGATGCCCGTCACATCCTCGATAAAGGTCGTGGGCACGGCCCCTTCCGCCTCACCACCATCCAAGTGGTAGGTCTGAAGCATCGTCGTCACCACCACCTCCTTGGCCACAAAGCCGGTGGTGAGCGCCCCCGACGACTGCCAATTGCCAAAACCGAGCGGGGCAAAGATCGGGCTGACACCACGCGCCAGCAGCGCAAAGGCACTCTGATCCATCTCGGCCTGGGCAAACTGGCCTGCACCACGCACAGGAATGGCTAGCAGCAACCAGATCACAATACTAGTCGCAAAGATGATCGTCCACGCCTTCTGCACAAACGAGGCCGTGCGTGACCACATCTGAACCCAGACCGTCCGCCATGCCGGGATACGGTAGGGTGGCAACTCCAACACAAACGGCGAGGGCGGCTGGTTGCGGAAGAGCGTCTTTTGCAGCAGCATACCGATCACAATCGCCATCACCACCCCGGTCAGGTAGAGGCCGAAGATGACCAACCCGGCCTGCGCGGGGAAGAAGATCGTGGCCACCAACACATAGACTGGCAGGCGCGCACTACAACTCATGAAGGGCACCAGCAACCCGGTCAGCAGGCGGTCACGCGGGCTATCTAGGGTACGGGTGGCATAGATCGCCGGTACGGTACAACCAAAACCGACGATCATGGGCAAGAAGCTCTTGCCGTGCAGCCCTAGCCGGTGCATGAAGCGATCCATCACAAAGGCCGCCCGCGCCATATAGCCCGAATCTTCCAGAACCGCCAGCGCAAAGTAGAGCGCGAAGAGAACCGGCACAAAGACCAACACCCCGCCGACTCCGGCCAGCACCGCGCCCACGAGCAGCGACTCGACCCAGGTACCGGCCAAACCCAGCACGCCCAGTAGCCCGATCACCCAATTGCTGATCGGGCCATTGATCACCCCGTCAACCCAATCCACAAATGGCCCGGCAACATCAGTGGTGAGCTTGAAAACCAGCCACATCATCGCAAAGAAAAACGGGACACCCAAGAAGCGGTTGGTGAGAACTTTATCAACCCGATCCGACATGGTGAGATCATGCACCGAACCAGGGCGCGTCAGCACTTTACCCGCCAAGGCATGCACAAACCTGTAGCGCTGATCCACCAGCGTAATATCCAGATCCTCGCCATAACGGGCTTGCAGGCGCTGCATACTCGCCGTGATCTCGGCGGAAAGGCTGGGGCCACCAGCGGCGGTCACCTCGGCCAGCAAGCCCTCGTCACCCTCAAAGATCTGCACGGCCAACCAGCGCAACGGGTAGGCAGCGGCCAAAGTAGGCTGGAGCGCAAAGAGTTCCACCAAACGCTCCAGTTCGGCCTCAATCGGCGCATCATAGGACACCTGAGCCGTCGGGAGCGTAAGCTGTGCCACCGTCATGCGATCCCTCCTCGTGCCTGAGCCGGGGCGCTCGCAATCAACTGACTCAGCACGCGCTTCAGTTCGTCCATGCCCTGCCCGCGACTAGCCGCCATCATCACCACCGGCACCCCCAACGCTGCCGCTAACGCCGGTTGATCCAGCTTCAGGCCACGCGCATCGGCCACATCCACCATGTTCAACACCAACACCAGTGGCACCTCCATCTCCAACAACTGCGCCGTGAGGTAGAGGTTACGTTCCAGGTTGGCCACATCAAGCACATTCACCACCGCATCGGGGCGTTCGCGGATGATAAAATCGCGCGCGATCTGCTCTTCCAGTGAGCGGGCAGTGAGACTGTAGGTACCGGGGAGATCAACAATCGTGGCGGTATGCGTACCGAGGGTCAGTTGCCCCTCCTTGCGCTCGACCGTCTTGCCCGGCCAGTTGCCGACATGCTGGCGCATGCCAGTGAGCGCATTAAATACCGTGCTCTTGCCGACATTGGGGTTGCCAGCAAGAGCAATGGTTAGGTCGGCCATATATTTGGTGTACCTTAATCAAGTGCGGAGACCAGGACGGAATGCGCGACCCCAGCGCCAAGCGCCAAACGGGTATCGCCCACTGCGATGAGCAGCGTACCACCATGATCATTCATGATCGTCAGGTGGCTACCGGGGATCATACCAAGTTCGGCGAGGCGGCGCGCACTGCGCTGGTTGCCCGTCACTTCAACCAGACGGACACGCGCACCAGTACCGGCCATCGCCAAGGGGAGTGTACGCTGAACAGGCTGCATCATAAGAACTGGCTCCACACATATCAAGATTATGGTATACCTTAAAATCTCTACGTTCTAAGGTATACCATAAAACCCTAGCAGAGCGCAAGGTGAGAAAGCGCAACTTTAGGTTGTCGGAAATGAACAATACGCGTATCTTGCAAAGTCACACCTTATAATGTATATTCATTGTATATACATTACTGGTATGACACAAGGGGGTGGATCGTGCGTACACGTATTCAAAAGTGGGGCAATAGTCTAGCCGTCCGTATCCCCAAATCGTTCGCCTCGGAGATAGGACTCGTAGATGATTCTGAGGTCGATCTGTGCGTGGTTGACGGGCAGTTGAGGGTGGTACGCATCTCGCCAAGCCCCTACAGCCTTGATGCGTTACTTGCAGAGGTTACTGATGATAATCTGCATCACGAGGTGTCTACCGAACCAGCAGTAGGTAATGAGGTGTGGTAATGGCCTACGTTCCTCAACGTGGTGACGTGGTATGGTTAACCTTCACACCCCAAGCAGGCCACGAACAGGCGGGGCGACGCCCAGCAGTGGTGCTCTCTCCGAATGCCTATAACCGCCGGGTTGGTCTGGCAATCTTCTGCCCAATTACCAATCAGCGCAAAGGGTACCCATTTGAAGTTGCCATCCCGGATGAGGTGGGTGTCACTGGCGTTATTTTAGCCGATCAGGTCAAGAATCTTGACTGGCGCAGTCGGAATGCAGTATTTCTGGCCACACTCCCGGATGCAGTAATCACAGAAGTTCTCCAGAAACTGAACACCCTGGTAAGTTTCTAATCTTCCCGGATAGGGCGACGTCAACGTTCCGTACCCAGCCCGTAAACGGGCGGGCTACACAATGCAAAGCCCGCCGCTGCGGGCTAGTTCTAGGCCGCGAAGGCGGCCTTCGCTGAGTGATAGCCCGCCCGTTTACGGGCTGGGTGGTGGTATGCCGACAACTTTGACGTGACCCTAGCTTCCCGGAAGCTAGGAAACCCCTACCCAAACCGCCCCGAAATATACTGCTCAGTACGGCTATCCTTCGGGTTCTGGAAGATCTGCTCGGTGTGGTCATACTCCACCAACTGCCCGGCGCGATCCGCATCCATCAGGAAGAAGGCGGTATAGTCGGAGGCGCGCGCCGCCTGTTGCATGTTGTGGGTGACGATCACAATCGTGTAGTGCTGACGCAACTCGAACATCAACTCCTCGATCCGCAGGGTCGAGATCGGGTCGAGCGCCGAACAAGGCTCATCCATCAGGATGATCTCCGGCTCCACCGCCAATGCCCGTGCAATACAGAGCCGCTGCTGCTGCCCGCCGGAGAGCGAAAGGCCACTCTGCTGCAACTTGTCCTTCACGTCATCCCATAGCGAAGCACCGCGTAGCGAACGCTCCACTAATTCATCCATCTCGCCCTTATTGCCCTTCCAGCCATTGATCTTGGGGCCAAAGGCGATATTGTCGTAGATGCTCTTCGGGAAGGGGTTGGGTTTCTGAAAGACCATGCCGATTCTTCGGCGTACCTGAACTGCATCTACATCAGGCGCGTAGAGATTCTGGCCACGGAAGAGCACATCCCCCTCGACCCTAGCCCCCGGCACGAGGTCGTTCATGCGGTTGAAGGAGCGCAGAACGGTGCTCTTGCCGCAGCCCGAAGGGCCGATCAGCGCCGTGATCTTGTTGCGTTCAACTCCAAAGCTCACATCTTTTACCGCCCGAAAGGCGCTGTAGTAGATGTGCATATTGCGCGTCTCTAGTGCAAAACGCTCGGCAGACATCGTTGCCGGGTTGGTTGTGGTCATGACACCCTCTTGGAACGTAGGTAGTTACGCAGAATAATCGCCAGCGCATTCATGGAGAGCAGGATGATCAACAACACAATGATCGCTGCTGCCGCAATGGCCCGAAACTCCACCTGCGGGCGCGAGGTCCAGTTGTAGATCTGGATGGGGAGAACGGTAAACTTCGAGAAGGGGCCGCTTGGATCGGTGACGATGAAGGTCGAGGCCCCCACCACAATGAGCGGCGCAGTCTCACCAATCGCCCGCGAAATCGCCAGGATCGTGCCGGTAAGAATACCGGGCAGCGCATTGGGCAGCACCACCTTCCAGATCGTCTGCCAGCGCGTGGCCCCCAAGCCATAACTGGCTTGGCGTAGCGAGTTGGGCACCGCCCGAATCGCCTCTTGCGAGGAGATGATCACCACCGGCAAGACCAGCAGCGCCATGGTCATACCCGCCGCCATGATCGTGCGCCCGTTGGCGGTGGCGTCGGTGGTTGCGCCCAGAAAACTGCCGCTGGTGAAACTCTCTAAGGCGCGCACGAAGATCGCCAAGCCCAGCATACCATAGATGATTGAGGGCACCCCAGAGAGGTTGTAGATGTTGGTCTGGATGATGCTCGAACCACGATGCAGAATCGCATTCAGCCGCCGCCCTACCGGGCTACGCTCATCAAACAACTTGTCGGTGGCATACTCTTCCAAATAGAGCGCCGCACCAATTCCCAGCGGGAAGGCGAAGAGTACCGTGATCAGCAACAGCCACAGGCTACCCATGACTGCCGTGCGCACCCCGGCCAGTTCCGGGCGGCTCGACATGGGGCTGGTCAGAAAGTCGCTACTCAACCAACTCTTAAAGCTCAGTTCGGCGCGGGGATGCTCCTCGGCCAAACTGGCCGTGATCGCCGCCCGGTTGAAGAGATACTCGTTGAGTGGGTAGACCGCCACGATCTCTGGCTTAATGATCTCGGCATTGATCAGTTCAATCAGATCCGCATTGCTGCGCTCGATCAATGGCTGTTCGCGCTCAAGGTTGCGCAAGATACGTGAACGCAGGTGCTCCTCAAGGATGGCGATCAACTCGGCTTGGCTCAGGCTGGCTGGATCACGGTTGGTAAAGATCTCTTCTTCAGGAACCACGCTCTGTACCGCAACACCACCAAAGGCGTCATTGATGATATTGAAGAGCAACAAGCCAAGTACAATGATGCCCAGAATCGTACACGCCAGTAGCACCGATTGCCAAATCTTGCCTACTCGTTGGCGACCAACCACATTCCGATGCAGTTCATCACCTTCGGGCAAGCGGCCCCGCGAACGGGGTGCAGTATCAGTAGACATTAGTCGTAGACCTCTCGGAAGCGATTGACGATCCAGCGACTCAGGATGTTCAGGATCAGGGTGATAAAGAAGAGTACCAAGCCAATCGCAAAGATCGAGTCATAGTCAATCGAGCCATAGCTCAGATCACCACCCGAAATACGCGCAATATGGCCGGTCATCGTCTCAGCCGGCAGGAACGGGTTAAAGGTGAAGTTCGGGCTGGCCCCAGCCGCCAATGCCACCACCATCGTCTCGCCGATGGCGCGTGACATGGCCACAATACAGGCCGCGATCACGCCCGAAAGTGCCGCTGGAACCACCACCTGCACTGCGGTCTCAAACTTGGTTGCGCCCAACCCAAAGGCGGCCTGGCGCAGTGCCGAGGGTACCGAACTGAGCGCATCTTCGCTCAAAGTGGCGATCAGCGGCATGATCAGGATGCCGACCACAATGCCTGCCGAAGCGACATTGTAGATCTGTACCACGTCCTTGCCGAAGGCGTTGCGCAACAACGGGGTAACAAACGTCAGCGCGAAGTAGCCATACACCACCGTCGGCACACCCGCCAAAATCTCAAGCAGTGGCTTGAGGATACTGCGCGCCCGCTCCGAAGCATACTCGGAGAGGTAGATCGCCGCCCCCAAACCTAGCGGCACCGCCACCAGCATGGCGATCAGGCTGGTCATCAGCGTGGCATTCACCAGCGGCAGAATACCAAACTCATCAATCGCCGGTTGCCAGACGGTCTTGGTGACAAACTCAACCAGGGAGACTTCGGGATGCGCGAAGAAGAGCAACGACTCGCGGCCCAGCACAAAGACGATGCCCAACGTGGTGAAGATGGAGATGAAGCCACAGATGAAGAGGATGATCTGGATCAGCGACTCGCCAATCCGTGGGCGTTTACGTAGGTCTATCATTCGGGTATTCGCGTCAGTGAGGGGTACTGTACGTTCTACCACCCCTACACGAGCTTGATCCGCCATAAGGTTCTCCTTAGATAAAGCGGAGTGGGTAGAGTCACAATCTGATTATATAAGCAAATCATTGGTTTGTTTTGGTTCTAGCCAAAAAGCAGTAAAGTCCTTGTCTGTTCTGGTTGGGCGGTGCAACCGCCCAACCAGAACAGACAAGTAAGACCTAAATCTCGTCTACTGAGCGTCGAGCCACGCCTGCTTGGCCGCATTCAGGGCTGCGGCACTGGCCGGGAAGTAGCCCACATCCACCACCTCATCGTTGACGTTGGTCAGGTAGAAGTTGATGAAGGCCGCCACCTGGGGCTTCTCGGACATAATCGTGGCATCCGAGTAGATGTAGAGCGGACGCGACAGCGGGTAGGTGCCGTCCTCTGCCGTCACCTCGGTGGGGGTCACGCCGTCAATGTCGAGGATCTTCAGCATGCCCTTGTTCTCCAGGTAGTAGGCATAGCCGAAGTAGCCAATCGCGTAGGGGCTGCCCTCGATGCCCTGCACCAGCACGTTGTCGTCCTCACTGAGCTGCGGGTTGGCGGCCAGGATCTTGGCCTCGTCCTTCTCCAACACCGCCTCGACAAAGTAGTCGAAGGTGCCGCTATCGGTGCCGGGGCTAAAGAGCTGGATAGCCTCAGCCGGGTAGCTCGGATCAACATCGGCCCAGGTCTTGGCCTCGCCGGAGAAGACCGCCGCGAGCTGCTCCATGGTCAACCCGGTCAGGAAGTCGTTCTCGCTGCTCACCACCACCGCGAGCGCATCGGTACCGACGCGGAACTCAATCGGGGTGCGCCCGTTACCCTTGCACGCCTCGATCTCCTCGGCCTTGATGGCCCGCGACGCATTGGCGATGTCGGTCTCAGCCGCCACGCAGAAGCGCTCGAACCCGGCACCCGACCCGATGCTGTCAATGGTGATCTGGCCGGTGTAGCCATCATCATTGAAGATCTCGGCCATGCGCTCGGAGAGCGGGAAGACCGTGCTCGACCCCGCCGCAATGATGTCGCCGGTCACGGTGGCCGGATCAACATCGGGGAGAGTCACGTCAGCCGTAGCCGTCTCGGTCGCCGCCTCGGTTGGAGCCTCAGTTGCGACTTCGGTCGCTACCTCGGTCGGGGCCTCGGTCGCCGCCTCAGTCGGAACCTCAGTCGCCACAGGAGCCGTCGTCGCCGCTGCCGCCGGAGCACTTGTCGGAGCAGTCGCTGCCGGAGCACCGCCACACGCCGCCAGCACCGGCAACACCAGCACCAGCATCAGAACCAACGTTGTCAGACGTTTCACGACCATGAGAATCTTACTCCTTAAACACAGAAGCGTTCACCGCGAATCATTGTCACGCACACACAGAGACGGGCTGTATCAAGCCCGCCCGCAGCACCGCGTGGTGTAGCATATCTGGTTAGTGTGCTGACATATCATTCGGGGCTTAGGATAGCCCATGTGCATTAAAATGGTGTACCTATTTGGTTAAGGGTGTGTTAAGAACAAGGGCCAATTTATTGTTCTTCATAGTCGGCGATACCGGGAAGGTCGGTCGAGGCCACATCAAAGATCTGAACAATGAGGCCACGCCCATCTTCAGCAAGTGTGAACAGGATGCGCACGGCAAGCCCGTATGCAACCCACACCGCACGCGTGCGGCCATTGCGCTGGGTGACTATGTGGTAGTAGTGTCCCGCACGGGGTGACAACCTGATTGCTTGCACGAGGTTGCGGGCGCTAACTTGCTGAGCCGGTGTCAGAGCAGCATATTGGCGAGCAGCGTTCTCACTCCAAGCGATAATGATCTGCATACCCCTACCCTTCAAGCTCGGCAAGACGCTGACTATCTACCGGGCGGGCAGCAGCATCAGGAACGAAGGGGATCACCCCTGGCCCACCATCAGGATCGGCATGCACATAGGACTCCTCGGTATCTAAGCGTGCCAGTGCCGCCGCCACCTGGTCATCAGCATCAAGTGCTGCCCGCTGGCTGGGAGTAAGAGGGATCGCAAGATGCCGCCGCTTTGCTTCTTCCTTCACCAGCAGTTCTAACATGGCCGTGCGTGAGAGATCTTCTTGCTGGGCTAGGGTGTCTAACAGGGTATAGGTAGACTCCTTCAACCGAAATGTTGTTGGCTTACGCATAGCGTCTCCTTCATCTCGTGTATGAACAATGTATATACAGTGTATGTACAATATAGCATAACTACTGGCCTACCGCACTCCGAAAGTAGCCATAGGCAGCAAGTACAAATCAAAAACAAACCGCGTGAGAATGCGCAAAGAAAATATGTAAGCAATCTATACATGTGGGCTACGCAAGACCACAATCGAGCGTGCCGCAACCAGATAGTGCTGGCTACGCAGTTCGATCTCGTGGCCGGGCAGGGCAATATCCTGCGGGCTATGCAGGCTGGTATCTACCACGCGCAGCCAGGGATGGCTGGGGCGCTCGGCAATCCGAAAGTCCAGATCCTCCCAGTAGGCATTGATCATCACATAGAGATCATCATCATTGACGGTAGCTCCACGCAGGAAGTAGGCCAACGTATGCGAATGCGGCGCTTGATCAGGTGGGCCATTCACCCCATACCAACGCACATCATCGCGCCAGAAGCGCGAACGCATAATCGTCGGGTGGGCCTTACGAAAGGCGATCATCTGCTGGAAAAAGCGGAAGATGTCGTGGTTCTTTGCGCGTAACTCCCAGTTGAGCCAGGTAATCTCGTTGTCCTGGTTATAGGGGTTGTTGTTCCCATACTGAGTATTCAGAAATTCATCACCGGCACAGAACATCGGCGTACCGTTGGCAAGCATCAACAGAGTAAAGAAGTTCTTCACCTGCTGCCGTCGCAGCGCCAACACCTCCTCTGGCGCTCCCTCGTCACCTTCCCAGCCACAGTTCCAGCTATAGTTCAGATCTGATCCATCGGTATTATTCAGACCATTGGCCTCGTTATGCTTCTGGTTATAGGCGGTGAGATCGTAGAGGCAAAAGCCGTCATGCGCGGTAACAAAGTTGACACTCTGGGTTGGGCGGCATGCATCGTGGAGTGTATCGGGGAAGAGATCATCACTGCCATAGATGCGGCGCATCATGGCGGGCACAAAGCCCTGATCGCCCTTCAAGAAACAGCGCACATCATCGCGGAATTTACCATTCCACTGCAACCATGTCTGGCCGGGGAAGGTACGCCCCAGTTGGTACGATCCGATGTCCCAGGCTTCAGCAATAAGTTTAATATCGTTATAGCTGGCGATGCGGCTAATCTCGGCCACCACGGCCGGATCGAGCGTATTGACCGAGCCATCATCATTGCGGGTTAGGATCGAGGCCAGATCGAAGCGGAAGCCATCCACATGCATATAGTGGGTCCAGTGCATCAGGCTACCCAGAATCAAGCCCCGTGGGCCAGGATTGGCACAGCGCAGCGTATTGCCGGTTCCCGTATCATTCACATAGAGACGACGGTCGGGCTTGAGTAGGTAATAGCTACGATTATCAATCCCCCGGAAACAGTAGGTCGGCCCATTCTGATCGCCCTCACTGGTATGGTTATAGACCACATCCAGCCACACCTCGATCCCCGCCGCGTGCATGGCGCGCACCAACTGACGAAACTCATCCAGCGGATCGTCGAGCGCATAGCCCGAATGGGGCGCAAAAAAGTTGAGGGTCATGTAGCCCCAGTAGTTCCCCTCTTGGGGATCAAACTGGTGTACGGGCAGCAACTCAACGACCGTAACACCCAATTCCTTAAGGTAGGGAATTTTATCAATCAGGCCGAGGAAGGTACCGCGCCGCTCCGGGGCCACCCCCGAACTCGGATGCGCTGTAAAGCCGCGCACATGCAATTCATACACGATGGTCTGTGAGGTATGGCGCGGGCGCACATCCTCACCCCAATCAAAGGGCGGCACCAGGCTATGCGGGATACGCTGCGGCAGCACCCCCAAGGGTGCGCGGCCATCAGTGCGTAGGCCGGACGTACAGGTGGCCGCTCGATCATAGCTTTCGGGAAAGAAGACCTCCACCGCAAACGGGTCAAGCAGAATCTTCGACCGATCAAAACGATGACCCGCCAGCACATCATTCGGCCCATCCACCCGATAGGCGTAGTAGTGCGCATCAGGAATCAAGGCTTCTGGTATCCAACAATGCCAGACGCGCTCGGTCTTATGGTTGAGGTAATCGAGGCGATACTTATAGCACGGGTTAAAGACATCATCCTTGGAGTAGAAGAGCAGCGTAACACTACTGGCATGGCGCGAGTAGAGGGCGAAGTTATAGCCCCGGCGGGCATGGTTCCATGTGGCACCAAGCGGGGCCGGTGCGCCCTCTTGGGCTTCCCAATCTTCCACGCTGCGGACGGCACCCCCAACATGTTCCATACTGCGCTCCTCTAGGTTCAGGATGGCTCACCTATATTATTGATAATAACGCAGAATTGCACAGAGGTGGCAGCGCGGGGCTTCGACAAGCTCAGCCACCGCGCCGCTGGCCCGCTGGCGGTGGCTGAGCTTGCCGAAGCTGAGCTTGTCGAAGCCATGCGGCGCATCCCAGGACTTCTTCGCGCTAACAATGCTGATCTGGGCATCAACCATGGGCGGCTGGTCGTCGGATGGGTGGGTGGGCATGATTTCTCACCTATTTGCGCAAGCAGAGCCAAGCGGCTATCATGCACACCCTACTCGTTTCTGCTCAGCGGTATGCAAAAGGCGGTATACGATGACTGCACAACCAAAACGGTATATCACTGAACAAGAATACCTTGAAGTTGAGCGTACAAGCACCAACAAGCATGAATACCTTGATGGTCAAATCTACGCAATGAGCGGTGCATCACGAATCCACAACCTTATTGCAGGCAATACCCTTGCAGCACTCCATGGGCAACTGCGCCACAAGCCGTGCCAGATCTTCCCCAGTGATATGCGCATCAGAGTCATGCGTACCGGTCTCAACACCTATCCTGATCTTGTGATTATATGTGGTGAGCCTGAATACACCGACGACGCGCTGGACACCCTCATCAATCCATTAGTTCTGATTGAGATTTTATCACCATCAACTGAACGCTATGATCGAGGGATGAAAGCGCAGCATTATCGTACCATCGAAACACTACAGGATTATATCTTTATTGCCCAAGATTATTATCATATTGAGCATTATTCACGCCAGGAGCATGGCCAATGGTTGCTCCAAGAAGCGATTGGTCTTGAGTCGCGGATTACCATCGGTTCGATTGCATGCTCACTGGCGCTCGCAGATGTCTACGAGAAGGTGGGGATGGGGTAGCGGGGGTGAGGGGGGGATCATCCTCAGTGGTACAGCCTATCAACCGCAGAGGACACAGAGGTACGCAGAGGGATGGGGATATGACACATATGGGGCGCGTCGTGATGCGCCCCCGCAATGATGCGGAATCCCGTGGGCGCGTCACGACGCGCCCCTACACCAACGGCCCGCCAAGCACGTTGGGTGGCCCCGTTGCGGCCAACGGTAGCTACCGCAGAGGAATGAGAATATGGCGAATCTTAGTAGCGACGGCCCGGCGGGCCGTCGCTACTAAGATTCACCCTGGTGCTGGGTTCCCTCCCTACGGGCTACAATACCCGCCCTTGGGAATCACGCGGCTGAGTAAGAGCCGATCTGCATAGCGCGGCGGGGCCGGATCTGCAATCGCCGAGCCATAAAAGGCGTCGAGTTGGGTTGTACAACTCGGTAGCAGAACAAAGAGTGTGTATGTGCTATCCGGCTGGAGCAACTTCTTGTCCGTGTCGAAGAGCATCTGCTGGATCAGATTTGGCCCAAAGACGCTGTAGGAAGCTAACCCAGCCTCATAGCGGCAGGTTGGCGAGTAGTTCTGGATCTGGGCCTGCCCATCGGCCAGGAAGGTCACTTCCAAGTCATCCAGCGCACTGTTGATGTCGCACGCCGGACCACACGGGGCATGCTCGTCCGGCACGATGTAGAGCGCGCCATCATTCGTATCTACCACCACCCCACCGTTCGTGCCCACGGCTTGGATGATGTACCGCGACCATGGCTGGGCTGCAAAGGTCGCCGTCCAGCGATGCCCCACCCGCCGCATCGGGTAGACCGTAAATTTGCCATCCTCGATCAGGACGACCTCTACCCGTGCCACCCCGGAGCCATCGGGCACATTCACCCGCACGCGCTGGTTGAGGCGGCAGATGCTCGCCCGCCCACCCAAGACGGGTGGATCGCCCTCGGCCTTGGCCACGAGCTCAAATTGCAGGCTGGTGATCAGGCGCTCTTCATTGTTGTTCGGCGACCACTGGCCGGTTGCGATGATCATGTGTTGGTTGCCGTCCCCACCTGGGTACACATTGAAGAAGCCCCCCCGATCCACGCGCTTCCCCATGTAGGCACGCTCGGTGTAAGTGTAGGGTTCGCCCACCGGCGCAGCACTCTGGATCACCGGGTCAACCCCGCTGATGGTGCTGAAGCTGCCGCCCCGCAATAATGCACCACCCACCATGGGATCAAGTGCAACATCCACCGCTGGCTGTATCGGCAACCCCGCATCAGAGAGGAAGAGGCTGATCCCACTGCTCGGTTGCACCCGGTAGTAGGTGCCATCCGGGTTGCTCTCTGGTGTATGCGCGAAGATCAGGTTGAGCGTGCTGCCCGCAGTAGGCAGGCTGGAAGTAGTAGTGGTGAGGTTGCTCACTACATTGAGCAACTGCACCAAGGGATTGCGACTCGCCTGCCGTACCACGTAGTCCGGCGGGCCAAAGAGCTGGATACCGGCATAGGTCTTGGCGTGGCGGTGGCTAGAGACTAGACTGTTCTGACCAGCATAGTCCAACAGTGCCGAGCGCAGCGCCTGGCCAAGAGTCACCCCTTCTTCATCCGCCAGCAATGCATGAACGAGTGCAACCTGTATCTGCTCGGAATAGGCCAGCGAATCTTCCACATCTACAGTACCGGCAAAGGCGTAGTTCGTATAACCAAAGCTGGGTAAACCATGCAGCGCCCATTCTGTCACCAAGGTTGATGTCATACTCAGCCCGGCGCTCACGCCACTATGACAACCGAGCATCAAGATCAGGTTGATCGCCACCTGATCCTGGGCCAGTTTGGCAATGTCCTGCACGCCCACATCACCAATCACATGGCGGGCGGCATGATCACTGAGATGGATTAGCCCACCCGCTTGCTGCAATGCTGCCATACCTGAAGAGACTGTGGTTGGAATGGTCGTGCAGCTTGCCGCACTCATCAAGCCTTGGCTGGCCAGAATTTCACACACTTCACGCTGGGTATCACCGGTAAGATTCTTGGCCTCCCCAGAGACCGTACCTTTACTCATTGTGATCGTGCCACCCTGGGCGACAAAGCCCTCTAACACCGCCGCTATCGCCTGCGGGCTACCCGGCTGGCGCGCCGTTACTAGCGGCTTCGCATTGCCAAGCAGATCATCATACGGACGATCCGAAGGATAGGCGTTGGCGCGAAAGAGACTAAAGAAGGGGTCATCAAGCGGGATAGACGCCGCATAGTGGGACTCAGGGTAGACAAGCGGATCGCTATCTTTCTCGTCCTGGATCGCCGCATACGGAATGATCTCGTCATCACCGATCAGGTAGAGGTAGCTCGGTGCGGGATCAATCGCGCCAATCTGGGCCGCTACATACGCCTCGATGGCTAGTTGCAGGGTGCTGCGGGCAGCAACCGCCTCCTCAGCCAACTGGATAATCTCGCCTTCGGAAAGTTCATCCTTAACCGCCTGCGCTACCGCCGCTACCGCTGCATCCCACGCCGCATAAGCGCAACTCAGGCCATCAGGTTCCGCGTCACACGGGAGTGCGGCATCAAGCGCGATCTCCATACCACCGTTCATGGCGAGGTAATTGCTGAGCGCAGTACGCACCTCTTCTACTGTCCCCCGCTGTGCCAAGCGGGGCATGTTGGTGACAACAACGGTTACGGGTGTTACCGGGGTGAAGAGTAGTTTGGCACGATCCTGATTATTGTTCGCTTCACGATCATCGCCACTACTCTGAAGGCTGGCCGTCACCTGCGGGGCGTCTGAAATGCTCGCCGGAACTTGGTAGGTCAGCTCAAGTAGGTACTCTTCATCAACTGCGAGCGCCGGAATTGCCCAGCGGAAATTCCCCGCTGCCACCTCGGTCGCCCCTAGCGCTGCCTCAACCAGCACCCCCGGCGGGAATACCAGATCCACCTGCGCTGTGCTGGTCATTGGCTGGGTGCCGCGATTCTTGACCAGGATGCGCAGCGTCGCCGAGGTTTCAGCAGGACTCATCAACTGGCCACCAATCACCAGCGATGGATCGGGGGCGTCGCGGTAGTCAATCCGCACCTTCTCGCGATCCTTGTTGTTGGCCGCAAAGACCTCCTGGGGCACCTTGGGTGCCTGCACTTCAACCCGCACTTCGCCTGGGCGGGCAGCGCGTTCAACATCAAACAGCAATTGGAAGGTCTGGGTCGCGCCCGGATTGAGGCTGGGGATGGTCAAGGGTAGGCTGGGAACATCAAGGTTAATCGCCAAAAGTTTGATGTCTCCCGTAGAGTTCAAATCAATCGCCACCCCTTCGGCAGCCAACAAGCCCTGGTTGGTAGCACGCAGGGTACACGTTAGCTGCGTATTCCCACGCGCACTATCGGGGCACTCCAAATCCAGTTGCAGATCGGGTGTGGCATCAAAGAGCCGGATCACCCCCGACTGGGTGCCACCCGTGAGCAGGCTGCGTTCCTCGGCATAGTTGGCCGCAGGTGCCAAGGCCAAGGGGCGGATGGGCAAGCCAAAGATACTCTCCCAGGTTGAGCCATCTTCACTCTGGAAGAAGCCAATATCGGTTGCGGCAAAGTAGCGCCCCAACGGCGTGCGAGTTATGGCCGTCACAGTGCGGGCGCTGGTACCATTGCTATGCACCAGATCATACGGCCCGTTCCACGCACTACTCAGATCACAGGCACGCGTATAGATCGCCGCTGGAGTTCCTGTAGTTGGGCTGTTGGTTCCGAGCATGATCAGACACGGCTCGCTGTCAGACACCCAGAGCGCACCGCTGCGTAGGCGCTGCCCACCGGGGGTAGGCAAGGCCGGGAAGGCGCTGAGGCCCACGCCGCGCTGCCAGAACCAGAGGCCATCGCCCAGGGTTGCGAGGACAGCTTCGCTATTCCCCCGGCTCCCCGGAAGGAACTCGATGCTACTAATCCCGCGCCCCTCGCCCACCTTCAGGCTACTCCAACTACCATCATAGATGCGCAGCGAATCGCCGGGGCCAGCCCCGCGCCCTACCAACCAGACACTCCCGTCGTTGCTGACGCGCACCTCGGTTGGGTTGAGACTGGTCGCATTGGGCAGGCTGATCGGAGTAGCCGTGGTTGGACTCAGTTCAAACAGCCCACTCGGCCCCACGGCCAGCAGGTTGCCGTTGTTGAGTAGCGCCAACGAGCGCACATCCTGAATAAAATCGGGGTTGAAGGGTTCCCAACTCACCCCCCCCGTAGCACTCACCATCACCCCACGCTGCGTCGCCGCGTAGGTACGCGGCCCAACCGTGCGCAACTCGTAGACCGTCGGTGCGCCCAAGCTCATCTGTGGGGTTGCCGCCTCACGCAGCGCCAGCGTCTGCCAGGGCTGATCGGGCGCGGTGCGCTCCAGCAACCCCTCAGCAGTAATCGCCACCAATGTAAGGCCACTCGCCGCCAAACTGGAGATCGGGCCAGTCAGCGTGGCATCGGGCAGCCACTGGCTCCCTGTGCTATCTGTGGCCACCAATCCCGTCTGTGTCCCCACCCAGATCGTCCCGGCAGCATCCACAGCGAGGGCACGCACGGCCTCGCTACGCAACATCTGCCAGATACTCGTACCCGCCCGCAGCACGAACAGCCCCGCCGCGCCACCGGCAAAGAGATCGTCGCCCTGAATGGCCAGTGCCAGCATGCCACTCGGTGGAGCAGGCAGCACCTGATCTACATCGAGCAAGTTGGTCTTGGAGAGTTGCCCATTGCGTCCCAGCAAGAAGAACATGCCGTTGGCGTCCGTAGCCAACGCCTGGATCGGCCCCAGCGGGCTAGTGACACGTTGCCAAGTATCGCCAGCATCCTTTGAGATCGCCACCTCACCGCTCAGGGTTGCCGCGACCAAGCTATTCTCAAGTGCCACGATAGCGGACAACTCAGGCTGGCTGCGCATCGTCGCCGCATTGCCCAGACTCGCCATCCATGTCGCAATCCCCGGCATGCGCCGCACCAGCACCCCATCGCGGGTGGCCACATAGTAGATCAGATCAGTCCCACTACCGCTGATAGTGACTAAGCTCGGTTGGCCACCATAGGGCATGGGGCTATAACTATGCTCCTGGCGCAGCACAATATCCACATTGCGGGTACCCCAGTCTTTATCGGTGCGCAATTGCGCTAACGTCACCTCCTGAACCCCCACCAGCGTTCCGCTACGCGCCGTAAAGCGCAGCCGGGTTGCTTGGGGCAACTTCATTCTGACGATAGCACCAATATCAATTATGTAGAGTGGAACTTGGCTCTCCAACACCTTGCGCACTTCAGTCGTATCGCGCAGCGGATACTCAAGCGTTACCGAGGCATCCAACACCTCGACCGTCACCTCGACATTGGCCATGGGGCGGCCATCAAGCGTGGCCTTACCGATCACGCAGAAGGGATCGGGGACTTGGTTGCCACTTCCACCATGCGGGACTTGATTACCACTCCCACCATGAGGAGCGATGCCGGTACACGGCCAGTTGAGCACAATCTGTAACGGAATCGGCTTATTCTCCCACCGCACCGCCACCCACGAATGCAGATCATCCTTGAGCGCCTCGATCCAAAGGATAGTGCCATGAGGCACCGTACCGGGATCAAGTGTAAAATCGAGCTGTGTACCCGCATCAAAGCTGGCAATCGGATCACCCTCAGGCTGATCCTTGAACAGCTTGAGGGTATAGCCACTCACCGCTTGGGGTTGCTCATGATCGAGCAGATAGACCCGCCCGTAGAGTGGCCCCGGTGCCGGTGGCAGACTCAGGCGGATCGGGTCGGTGCGGTAGGTGCGCGTTACTGGATCGGGTCTATAGCCGATCACTTCGTGTACTTGGTCACCTGCATATCTGACCACGACATCCAGGTGATCACCGGGCTGCACGTTCAGTTGCTCCAGCGGCAATGTCGCTACTGCCTCACCCAAAGAGCCATCAACCGTCTGGGTAGCCGGGACAGTCATAGAGAGATCGCCCAGACTCACTGTCACCAATGCGCCAGGAAGTGGCGCACCAGCCGCATCCGTCACCGGCACTTCTAAGCAGAAGGGCGCACGCGGATCACGGCTATAGTTGTTACAGCGGTAGGCAGGAACCTGCTGCGCCCCGACGGGCAGCACGGGCACCACCACGAACAGAACCAACACGAGCAGCCAGAAGCGGGTAGATAGGCGATGCATGGCACAATTCCTTCGTGGCTTAGGGCTGCGGGCAGGTGTGCAGCAACAGATTCTCGACAAAGAGGCGATCAGCCGCGTCAATCATCCCATCACCAGTGGGATCAAGCCCCGGCGCATAGCCCGCATCGGCACGGCTCAGGCCATCGGCGGCACGGATGGCAGCATAGTCGGCCTCGCTGATCTGGCCATCGCCATCAGCATCGCCCCGGATGAGCAACCACCCTGCCAGATAGTCGGCCTTACCCAGATCGGCATTGCCAACCACATCATAGGCTAGCGCCATCAGATCAATCTGGCGACAAGGAAGATCGAGATCGGCAGTGTAACTCGTCGCCGGATCACGGTCGAGCCAGCGCTGCAACTGGCCATCAATCACCGCCGCTAGCGTCACCCCGCGCACCCCCGACTGTGGCCCATTGGTAGACTCAGTCGCTACGTAACTGAACAACTGATCACCGGGCACCATCTTGAGTGCTACGTCATTGCTGGGCGTGAGGAAGGTAGCGCTGGGGGCGGCGCTATCCAGGCGGATGTAGGAGCGGATGGGATGGGAGTCCTCTGTGCCATCGGGGTAGTGGCAATGGAGGCTGCTCGCTGCTACTTTTTCATGATCCTCCGACCGCGTTGCCACATACACATCATCTGATTTCTCGACTACGATACCATCCCAGCAATAATCAGCACGGTTGGAATATTGCAAGATGAGAATATCACCCGATTGAACAGTCTTTTCATCGATTTGTTCAATCTCCACTGAACCATTATTCAGCAGCATTAAGCGTAAGTCTCTCACCCTAATATAGGCATTATCTAGACTAGGAGCATCAGGAGTGGTTGAGCCATCAGGCATCTCACCACACCATGCTGGTTCATAGCCTGACTCGCGCAGGACACAATCAATGAAGAGCGCCCCATTACCAGAATCAACACCATCAACTTTGTAAACAAATTTGTAAGGATTAGTATGGCTCTTTGCATTACTTTTAGCTAACTCAGGCATTTCATTAAACTCAAAACGCGGAAAATCGCTGACCTGAAAACTCAGACTCGGTGTGCGCTGACTCATCAGGGCAGCACTCGGCGAGGCCAGCGTCAGCGTGGCTACACTCGGTGTTGACTGGGTGAGTATTGCCTTGGGGCTAGAGGTGGCTGGCGAGGTATTCGCATTGGCCACCAGCGGCAGATAGACTCTATACGGCAGTGCCGCTCCCGGATCAGTGGGTGGTGGTTGAGGATCTGCCAGCACAAAGGCCGCCGGAGCCTCAGCCGGGGTAAAGACAAACCCGGCCATAATCTGGTTGACTAGATCAGGATCGCTGCGGAAACTGGGGCTAAAAGTAATCGTATACTCTACCGCATCAATCACCAGACTATAGACCACCGCAAAGGAGGCATCATTGGTGCTCGGTGTCAAGCGCTGCACCGTATAGCCGTGCAGATCCTGGGTCTCAGTCTGATAGCCCATCTGAAGCAGGCGGGCCGGTAGGCGATCTTGTGGCCGCACCGACTCATTCACACTGCGCTGCACACTCATGCCAACCACATGCGGCGTTGCATGCTGATCGCTGCGACAGCCCGGCGTATTCACCTGCGCACACAGCGGCGCAAACAGCCTATCGCTATAGATCCCCCCAACCGTACCATTCACCACTTCGGGAATCCAGCCTTGCAGCAAGGGATTCGCAATGCCCTCACCAGTCGTGAACGTGTTGGTCAACGGAGCCGCATGAAGAGGAGCGAGCAGCACGAGCAGGGGCATGCATAAGAGGAAGATTCCCAGGGCGAGACGGGGAGTGGCGCGGTACATAGTTCCTCGCTTGTCGCTGGTTGGTTCTATAGGGATCAACTATTGTGCATAATATGACATATCCTCAATAAAGATGCAAGGACGAAAAGGTGACAATCGGGATGACAATTACGTCCAAAATAAGGGTGTGAATACACGAGTATTCGTGCATTCACACCCTATTTGTGCATTTACACCCTATTTGCGATCATTTCGCGATCATAATCCAGTCAAAAAGAAATGCGCCCAGAGACTAGGCGGTTGCGCAATCAAGGCAAGCTGGGCCTGACGCAACGCCGCCGCACATGGCATCCCGGTCTGCCAGTGTTGGTAGAAGGTACGCACCAGGGAGCGAGCGACGTTATACTCCACCTCCCACATGGCCGCTATGACACTACTCGCCCCAGCGACGAGAGCCGCACCCACAAAGCCTTGCAGGCCCGGCCCCACCCGACCACTGTGACAGGCATCAAGGAAGAGCAACTCAACCGCCAGATCGGCGCGGTAGAGGTCATCGGCATAGATGCGTTGCGGGCCAATGATCAACTGGGCAAAGCGCGGACTAGCATGAGGTGGGAACTCACCGTGGCAACTGAGGTGCAGCATCTGTGCATCGGCCAGATGAGCCAGGAGAGCATCCGGGGTGAGTGGGCCAGGCTGGGCCGTCGCATCCACAAGCGTGGCCAGATGGGCCAGTTCGTTGGAGAGATTGGGTAGTGGGGCATAGTTGGCCTCAGCCACCGCATCATAGCCAAGGAAGATGCGCTTGGTGCGCGGCGAACGTTGCGCCTGGCGTGTCTGTAATAAGGTGAGGACAGTACCACTAGGGATATAGCTCACCGGCATGCGCTCGATCAGGTAGTGAGTACCATCATAGGCCGCGTGCAAGGGGTAGAGTGGAAGGGCGTCATCAAGCGCAAAGATCAGTGTCGTAGCATCATTCAGATAATCTTCCAACTTCTCGATGCACACCATATAGAGTTCGGTTAATACATCCTGTTGAGCACTAAGCGTAGGAAGATCTGATATCTGCTGATCGGTTGGCCAAGCTTTGATAAACGCCTTCCACTCAGTCTGATCAGCCAATTGAAGCCGCGCCAGAACCCCCTGATCATACAGCAAGGTCGCCCACAACGCCCCATCAGTCATGTTCCCGACCAGTGTCAGAGCCACGAGGAGTGCCCCCGCAGGAAGCGCAGCACATATCGCATCGGTTGGGGCGGGTTGGCCCGTCATCCAACCAACCTGAGTCATTTTGGTGGTTGCCAGACGGTTCAGGGTCGCAAAATAGTGCGCTTCGGCTTGGTGGCGTTCCGCATTCAAACGAGGTTGATTCTTGGCATCCTCACTCGCAATAGTAGGGCGACGCACACGACTCTCGCCTAAGCTCAAGCGGGCTTGGCTATAGCGCAGTTGCTCATACGCTTCACGAATTTCGGCCAGATCGTCACGATCCAAGAGACGCCAAATACCCGCATTACTCATCTCATCAAGCAATGTCTGGGCACGCAAACGCTCACTCACCACCCATGACGTTTCTGCACTTGGAGCCAAAACAAAAGCCCGTTCAGCAGCATAACGATATACATGACCCAGACGTAGTGTGTGGAGGCTCATCCGCACCATACCACGCGCATGGGCCGCCGCATCAAGCGCCGCTTGATAGGCTTGGTAAGCTGATTGGGTCTCCTTTGCGCCTTCATAGTACCTACCGATCTGACTCCAGACTGCCGTTGCGCCCAGATAATCCCCAGCCTGAAGCAGCACCTCGGACATAGCAACTCGCTCTGCAAGCGGAACCAACGGATCATATTGGGCACGAATACGGCGCAGTTCCAACTGACGACGCGGCAGATCAACACCAGCTAACAAAGCTTCGGCTTCAACCAAACACGTTCGCGCAACCTCATAGCGTCCAGCAATATATGCACGTTCAGCTAATTCTGTCGTACACGTCAAAACTAACAAGTTTGCACCTAATCGCTCGAATTCTTTTCGAGCCTTTTGCATTAATGGTAGGGCTTGGTCAAAATCATCAAGCAAAAGAGCGTGAAGACGATGCAGTTCGGCTTGTTGTTTAGGTGAGATCTCACCCTGATCACCGAGATCGATAAGTTTTTTAATAATAATATCTGCATATAAATAATTATCCAATAATAATGCCAGAATAAATTGATATTGATACAAATCATAAGCATCAGACAAAGACAATTTCTTGACGTTCAAACCTCGAACTAACCAAAGAGAAGCTTGTTCTTGCAGCGCACGGGCATGGGCATGGCGACCTAGACGCATCTCTAAAACGGATCGATTCAAGTAGAGTCGGAATACACATGCAGCATAGATATCCGTATGATCTATCAATTGTTCAACTTCATTGTAGAGTTCACGCGCTACATCAAACTGATCATTCAGATTCTCT
>NZ_GL501403.1:118286-119991 GCF_000152145.1 Oscillochloris trichoides DG-6 | reverse complement strand
CATAAGCATAGACATCAAGTAATTCGATATAACGTATCAGACGCTCAGTATCATCCTTTTCAGCACGCCACTCTTCGCGTAGTTGGAGATAGATTGGCTCAGCCTGGGCCATATTTTGCAATTCAACCCAGGTATTTGCCTTAATCAAACGGGCCTTATCCATACCCGCTTGATGAGCGTGCATCTGAAAGACCCTTAGTGCCTCATCAGCAAGCTGGATCGCCTGTTCAAAAGAATCACGAGTATAGAGGGTTTCGGCCAGATTCACTTTGGCACGCGCACATCCGATACTATCCCCCGCCCAGTGATAAGCCCAAGCAGCTACCCGTAAGAGGTTGGGATCAATGTAGGCAACATTAAGCCGATTCGCCCACATCCCATAGATATCCAGTGCCGAGGCAGTCCCCTGGGGGCATAAGCGAGCACCAAGCAACATGCCCCGCAGGATTTTGGACTGATCAGGTTCTACATATAAACTACCGCGTACTTTCAGGAGTAGATCAGGTGTAATCACTTCTGGTGGGAGGTGTTGATCAATCTCATGCGCTACATCGTCAATAGAGAGAACGGGATCGTGGATAAGGCTGATAAGGTGATTGATATCCATAGCATCGCTCCACCAACTAGAGATCAATCCACATCACACCGATCAATTGCTGTTCAATAAAGAGCACAATGACATAGCGATCATGGGGTAACTGCTCAAATGCAAAACGCCCAAAGCGATCAAGCGGAACTTCCGCGACACAGATCGGTGTCGGTTGGGGCTGCATCTCGATGCGGTAGAGGCGTACTGGCACCCCTACAAGATCGGAACGCCGGGGTTTGAGACGGCCATTAATAACGGCCCCTGTCTCGTGTTGACCAAGAACAATATCCATCTGGGTTGGAATAGCTTGATCGGGTACATCAACCGGCTGAAGCAGAGGCTGTGCCGTTCCCGACATAAAGACCCCACCATACACCGGCAGGCTGCGCTGCCACACCGGCAAGAGCCGCCGCAAGTAGTCCTGCTCGGTCTCTTGGGATGGGGTGGTGGGCAGAGGACGCACAATATCTTCAGGGGCAATCTCTATTAGTCGCGCCACACGGGCTTGGGCGGCAGCCATATCAAAGGCTATTTCGGGTAGTTCTGTGTGTTCAAAGGCAATCAGATCGGCGCGTAACTCCGCATACTGGCGCGCCATATCGGCATCAGTGGCAATATAGAAGGCTACGAGTGGCATCGTCTCACGTACCGCCTCACCCGCCAACTCACGCTCCACATACTCGCCCAACGCCGCCTCGGCAGCCTCACGATCTAGCTCGTGCTCCTCAATGCGCGTCGCGGCCATAATCGCCTGGATTAGGCGGAGATCGGGTTGATTGATCATTTTTCTACTCCCTTTTCACGCATAATGGCAATCGCCTGATCTTTGTCATAGCCATGCTCGACTAGACACGGGTAGAGCTTCTTGGCAACCCGGCAAATACGTGTTGTAACCGTGCCATGCTTCATGGGCGGTTGGAGACGTGCGCCAATTTCACGATGGGAGAGATTCTCACGCAAGAGGCGCAAAATCTGGCGATCAATCTCGGATTTCAAACGTTCCACACAGGTATGGAGAACGGCCATCAACTGATCATACCCCGCATAACCCCGTGCATCGGCCTCTATCGGCGTCTCGGTTGTGCGAACATCAACCGCAAGGATTGCATCATGATC
>NZ_GL501403.1:89228-117340 GCF_000152145.1 Oscillochloris trichoides DG-6 | reverse complement strand
CAGGATCAAGAGGAGCCTTTTTGAGGTTCTTATGATCATTGAAATAATCTATGTAGAAATTCGTCGCTGATTGGAAAATGAACGCTTGCAACGAACTTCTGACAACAGCACCGTCTAGCAATTTTCTGATAATGTGGTCGGCTGCATCCAGCGCCCGATCATACTGATCATCACTCGACCAACCAGAAAACATCTGCTGACACTTCTGTAGGCAGATACGAGCGACCATTTCCCATGCTTCTCCATCATTGGCCTTAATGCGCTCAATCCATTCGGGAGTGGGCCAGGGGGCACTAGTCGGCTTGGACATAGAGGAGACTCCCAGTGCTTACAATATGTACCGAGCAGGGGGTGTTGCGCTTCTACTATACCCGATGGAGGAGGTGCGATGCAAGATACCCCCGGTGGGGGTTTGGGGCGGCAAGCCGCCCCCGAAGATCTTTTTTGGTGTGTTTTGGCGGCTACGCCGCCAAAACACACCAAAAATTGGGGTTTGGGGCGTAGCCCCAAGAACTTTGCACATGCTACGGTAATACGCTGCGTCTGTATATGTAGGATAGAGATTGCCCACAAGCGTAAGGAGTAGACCATGCGCCAGCAGATTCATGCGTTGCTCTTATTGAGCCTGTTAGCCGGGATGCTGACGCTGATCAGCCCGCAGCCGGGCCACGCGCAGAGTGGCCCCTTTGAGGATCTGGAGCGTCAGTTGCGGGTAGTGGTGACTGAGGTGCTGAGTGAATTGGGCGGTGAGGTTCGTCTGCTTGCGCTCGACTTTGATGGGACAACCTTGACGATTGATCTGAGCAGTGCTGCGCGCAGCCTCGCCGATGCGGGCCGCTTTTATGAGGTGATGGAACCGATCAACATCGCGGTTAATCGCGTCTTTGAGCATGCCCAATTGGGTGAAGAGCGCAGTCTTGATTATCGCTTCTTGATCGCCGGGGAGCCACTCAGCCCCACCGAAAAGCCGCTACCAGTGGGTGATGGGGCCAACCTGGCGCTGATCAATGGCCAACGGATTGTGATCAACCCTGGGCATGGTTGGTACTACGATGGCAGTACGTGGCGGCTACAACGCGGCTCTTGGTGGGGCATCGTCGAGGATTTTATTAACCTCGAACTGGGCATGCAGTTGCGGGATCGGCTGGTGAATGTGGGGGCCGAGGTGCGCGCCACCCGTGAACTCAACCAAGCGGCGGGAACCCATCCGAGTAGCGGCAAACCGCTCTGGGAAGTCGGCGCTGCCGCCTACACGAAACATATTGGTGCCCCGGCCTCGGTCTATGCGGGGAGTACGAGTGGCATCAATAATGACATTATGGCCCGCCCCTACTTCGCCAACTGGGTGGGGGCAGCGGCGACGATCAGTATCCACAATAATGGTGGGGGTGGTTGTGGCACCGAGACTTGGTACGACACCTCCAACGCCTACGCCAACCAGAGTCGTGATCTGGCGACGCGCATCCAGAATAAGATCATCGAGCGCGTGCGGGCGCAGTGGAATGCCAACTGGTGTAACCGAGGCGTCAAAGGCTCGAATGGTGGCTACGGTGAAATCCGCGCCGTGAATGGCCCGGCAGTGCTGATCGAACTCGCCTTTATGGATACCCAATCGGACAACCAAGCCCTCCAGAATGCTACATTTCGTAGCATCGTCACGCAGGCGATTAGCGATGCAATCACCGAGTATTTTGGTGGCTCGAATATCACCTGCCCGGTAGGCACCTATCGCGCTGAATACTTCAACAATGCCACCCTGAGTGGCAGCCCAACCTTCATCAGTTGCGAGAGCAGCATCAATACCAATTGGGGCGAAGGTGGGCCGGGGCGCGGGTTGAATAACGACAATTTCTCGGTACGCTGGCGTGGCACTCACACCTTCGAGGGCAGTACCTACGCCTTCGTGGCCACTGCCGATGACGGAATTCGGGTCAGTATTGATGGGGTACGCATCATTGATGCATGGGCGGATCAACCGGCAACCCAATACCGCGCTACACGCGGTGTAAAGGCTGGCAACCACGAGATCCTGGTTGAATACTATGAGCGCCTTGGCGGTGCAAGCGCACAGCTCTTCTGGAACGTCAACCTTGCCCTAAAAAGCCCCGCATATTCCTACACAGTTGATCGTGACTGGGTTGCGAGCAATGGGAATGATGGTAATACGAGCAGCCGTTGGTCATCCCGCGTCAGTAGCACGTTGGGCCAAGAATGGTGGTGGACACGGATTGGCAACCGCCAAGACATCACCGAAGTGCGCGTTACCTGGGAAGCAGCTTATGCCGCCAACCACTGCATCGCCTGGTGGTCGGATGGCGACACCATGGCCCAGATGTACTGCTACAACATCACTGATTCAGGGCGCTACGTCTACCCCATCGGTACACGTTCGGCACAGTATGTGGGCATCCTGATGCGCAAACGCGCACCGCTGATGAACAACTACTCGTTCTGGGAAGTAGGCGCGTATCGCTGGGGTGGTGTACTCCAAGGGGCCAACCCCGATGAGGCCAACGGAGTCATTCTCCAACCACCGGCGCGGGTTGAATATGCCTTCGTGCCCACGCTAGGGCCAACGCATACGATCTATCTGCCCGTTGTCATTCGCTGATAGGCATGTGGGGGTTCGTGGGTGGCGACGCAGCCGCCCCCGCCCCCCCACCGAAGGTGACTTTGCCCATGCCATGCCCTAAAAAGCCCTCCGTTTGCAGCACCCAATGAGCTATGGTATACTCCGGGCGATTTTCTGCCGAGCATCTCATCGAAATATCAACTGCTCACCCTCCCGACTAGCGGCGAACAGTTGAAATTTTTTTGCGCTTTAGGCGGAATGTTTGTGAAAGAGTTCTCAATTTAATCAAAGGGAGAGGGGATCGCCACGATGCGAAATCGGATCCTCACAGTCTTGGGAGTACTGGCGGTTGTTGGTGTCGTCATGTACTTCCTCGGCTTTCGGATGACCAAGGAAGACCTACACATCTCGGCTGCCGCAGAGCCGCTCTTCTGCATCGGCGGCACGATTGAGGGTAAGCACTGTTCGCCAGGGACGATCTTGCCCTTCACCAACGCGGTTTTGATGACGTTGCTGGTAGATGCTATTCTCGTCGGGATTGCATTTGGCATCGGTCAGCGGCTCCAGATGGTACCTCGTGGGTTCCAGAACATCATCGAGTTCCTGATCGAGTTCTTCTACGACTTTGCGCGTGGAGTGGACAAGAAGAACGTGGCGAAGTTCTTTGCCCTGCCGATGACCATCTTCCTCTTTTTCCTCTTTGGGAACATGCTCGCCCTCGTCCCCGGCGTTGGTAGCATCGGTGTCTGCCGCCCGTATGCGGCGGAAGAGAGCCACAACACCGCAGCTACCGAGACGGCTGAGGGTGCGCACGGGACAGAGGCAACCGAGGTAGCTGCTGAAGAGCACAGCAGTGGCACGATTGTTGATCTGGCCACCTTCCCCGGCGCGTGTGACCACAAGGGGAATATCATGGTTCCCTTCCTGCGCGCTCCGGCTGCCGACCTGAACGTCACCTTTGCTTTCGCCATTGTGGCGGTCTTTATGGTGGAGTTCTGGGGCTTCCAGGCGCTGGGTATTGGCTACCTGGGCAAGTTCTTCATTAACCCGGCTAAGGAAGGCGTGATCATGACCCTGGTGGGTCTGCTGGAGCTCTTCTCCGAGATCATGCGTATTGTCGCCTTCGCCTTCCGAATTTTCGGCAACATCTTTGGTGGTGAGGTGGTTCTGGCTGTGATGATCTTCCTCTTCTCCTATTTGTTGCCGCTACCCTTCTACGGCCTTGAGGTCTTTGTTGCCTTCATTCAGGCCGTTATCTTCGCCGTGCTGACCGTCGTCTTCGCCGCACTTGCAGTGCAGGCTCACGGTGGTGATCATGGTGACGACCACAGCCACGCTGGCAATGAGGCCAAGGCTCATTAGGACGCGTTTTTTGTTGGGCTATTCGCGACACTCTCAATTCTAGTAGAGACACTTTTTTAGGAGGAATCAGGCAATGACTGACGACGGGCTGCGGCTTCTCGCAATGGCGCTGGCAATTGGTATCGGCGCTGTTGGCCCAGGTGCGGGCATCGGTGTGATTTTCGGTAGCGCAATCGAGGCAATGGGCCGCAATCCTGAGGCTGAGGGCCTCGTGCGTACCTATATGTTCCTTGGCTTCGCTCTTACCGAGGCGCTCTTCATCTTCGGCCTCGTGTTCGGTCTGCTGATCGGCTTCAAGATTATCTAATTTGTATCCGACCAGACCCACCCGTTAGCGACCATTTCGAGTGGCAACGGGCGTAAATGAGGAGTATACAGTGGACAAGTTGGGTATCAATTGGGGCTTGTTGATAGGACAGCTCTTCAATGTGATCTTCCTGGTCTGGCTCCTTGGCCAGTTCCTCTACAAGCCGGTGCTGAATATGCTCAGTGAGCGCACCCGGCGTGTACAGGACAGCTTGGCTGAGGCTGATCAGGTCAAGCAGCAACTCGCCAACGCGAAGAAGGACTACGAGGCTGAACTGGCCAAGGCACGCCAGGAGGCCGCCGGGATTGTGGCTCAGGCCCACGAGCGGGCCAAGGTGCAGGAGGCCGAGATCATTGCCCAGGCCCGCCGCGATGCCGACCGCATCCGCGAGGAGGCCCGTGCCAACGCATCCCAGGAGCGTGATACGCTGCTGAGCGATGCCAAGGGCAAGATCGCCGAACTGGTGACGCTCACCGCCTCGCGGGTGATCGGCGCTGAGTTGCAGGCCAAGGGCCACGATAAGCTGATCGCCGAGTCGCTCTCCGCCCTGGATCGCCGGAACTAGCGGGCTGTGTCCACCCTGCGGCTGACGAAGGGAGCCTAGCTTCCTTCGCGCTGCCAATGGGTGGCAAGCCTCATGGATAACGATATGGCAACTACAGTTGATGCCAAGGCGATTGCAGGGGCACTCTACGATGCGCTCTTCGGCGCAGCCGCTGAGCAGTTGCAGGCGGTAGCCACCAAGGTGGCTAACCCCTCCGGTGATGTAGCGCAGCAGATCAGTGCCGCCCTGCCCGCCGATGCACTGCCACAGGTTCGTAACTTCCTGCTTGGCCTGGCTAAAGAAGGGCTGATTGACCGGGTCGCCGATGTGGCCCAGGCATTCAGTGCCCTCGCCGCCAATCCGTCCGCCCAGGCGCTCGCCGCCGTTGTTACCAGTGCTGTTGCCCTGAGTGCCGAGCAGCAGGCCACGATTGTTGCCGATCTGCGCGCACGCTATGGGAATGATTTGAGCGCCACCTTTGCGGTTGATGAGTCGCTGCTCGGCGGTCTGATTATCCGCGTCGGCGACCGGGTGCTCGATAATAGCCTGCGAACACGCCTCAGCGCCATTCAGCGGAATATGCTCACCAGTTAGGGGATAGGGAACAGGGGACAGGGTTCGGAGGGGCGTATGCGCTCAATCACCAGAACTGTTTGTTGCACCCTGTCCCCTCTGTCCTATCACTTCACTCAGGAAGATTCACTTTATGACTATCACTGAAGAGCTTATCTCCCGGCTTAAGGCCGGGATTACTGCGGGCGTTGATCTCAAACCACGCCAGGTAAATGTCGGCACGGTCGTCGCCGTCGGCGACGGTGTCGCTCGTATTGAGGGGCTTGAGAACGTCGTCGCTTCCGAGTTGTTGGAATTCCCCGTCAAGGCTGGGCGCAGTGAGGCGATTTTCGGTATTGCGCTGAACCTTGAGTCTGATGGCGTCGCCGCTATCGTGCTCGGTGACTCCCAGTCCATCGAAGAGGGCGATCAGGTTAACTCGACCGGGCGCGTCATTTCCGTGCCGGTCGGCCAGAGCCTGCTCGGTCGCGTGGTCAATCCGCTCGGCCAGCCGGTAGACGGCAAGGGGCCGATCAAGAGCGATACGCTGCGCCCAATTGAGCGCATCGCCCCCGGCGTTATTACCCGTAAGTCGGTGGATACCCCCGTCCAGACGGGTATCGTCGCCATTGATGCCCTCATCCCGGTGGGTCGCGGTCAGCGCGAGTTGATCATCGGCGACCGCCAGACCGGCAAGACAGCCGTGGCACTCGACACCATCCTCAACCAGAAGGGTGAAGGGATGGTGTGTATCTATGTCGCCATCGGTCAGCGCCGTGCCCAGATCGCCCAGGTGGTGGGTGTGCTGGAGAAGTACGGTGCGCTCGACTACACCATCGTTGTCTCCGCCTCGGCCTCTGAGTCGGCGGCGCTCCAGTATATCGCCCCCTACGCCGGTTGTGCGATGGGTGAGGAGATCATGGAGAATGGTGTGATGGTGGACGGCAAGTTGGTCAAGGATGCGCTGATCGTCTATGACGATCTGAGCAAGCATGCCGTGGCCTACCGCCAGGTCTCGCTGTTGCTGCGCCGCCCTCCTGGCCGCGAAGCCTACCCCGGCGATGTCTTCTACCTGCACTCGCGTCTGTTGGAGCGCGCTGCGCGCCTCAACGAAGCCAATGGTGGCGGCTCGCTCACGGCATTGCCGGTGATCGAGACCCAGGCCAACGACGTGTCGGCCTACATTCCGACCAACGTCATCTCCATCACCGACGGCCAGATCTACCTGGAGTCAGACCTCTTCAATGCCGGCCAGCGCCCCGCGCTCAACGTCGGTATCTCGGTCTCCCGCGTGGGTAGCTCGGCCCAGACACGGGCGATGCGCTCGGTGGCAGGCAAGCTGAAGGGTGAGTTGGCTCAGTTCCGCGACTTGGCGGCCTTCGCCCAGTTCGCCTCGGATCTGGACGCCACCACCAAGGCCCAGATTGACCGTGGTCAGCGCCTCCAGGAGTTGCTCAAGCAGCTCCAGTACAACCCGCTGCCGGTGGCCGATCAGGTGGCCATGCTCTATGCCGCCAACAACAACTACCTTGAGGATGTGCCGGTCGCCAAGATCACCCAGTGGCGCGACGACTTCATCGCCTTCCTCAAGACGGCCCGCCCCGAGGTGCGCAAGCTGCTCGATGACAACAAGCTGGATCGCAAGTTCCCCAGCGATGAAGTCAAGAAGGCCCTCGAGTCGGCGATCAAAGAGTTCAAGGCCACAAGCAACTACAACAACTAATTGCGGGGGTGGATGGTGGGTGCTGAACCATTCCACCATCCACCATCTGCAATGGAGTGAGATATGGCGAGTAGCCGAGAAATTAAGCGGCGTATCCGCTCAGTCAAGAATGTGGCCCAGATCACCCGCGCAATGGAGATGGTCGCAGCCTCCAAAATGCGCCGGGCCCAGCGCAATGTGCTGGCAGCCCGGCCATATGCTGATCGGATGCGCGATCTGATTGGTGAACTGACCGTGCGCGTGGTTGGTTCGGCGAAGAAGGGGTCACTCCTTGAGAAGCGCAGCCAGGTACGGCGCGTGGGGCTGATTGTCGTCACCCCTGACCGTGGCCTGTGTGGTAGCTTGATCGCCAACGTGGTGCGACGCGCAACACGTTTCATTCTTGACCAGCGGGCTATGGGCCGCGAGGTTGATGTCTTCACATACGGGAAGAAGGGTCGTGACTTCATCGTGCGCGCAGGCTATCCGCTGGCGGGCGAAATGGTGAAGATCGGTGATGCCCCCAAGATCGAGGATATTCTGGGCGTGGCGATTCAAGCCGTCAAGGGATTTGAGTCTGGTCGCTACGACGAGCTCTATATTGTCTATAGCGAGTATATCAATACCCTGGTTCAGCGTGCTACGATCAAGCAGTTGGCCCCCGTTGAGGCTCCGGCCCCGGCGAGTGGTGCCCGCGCCGACTTCACCTACGAGCCGAGCCAGGAAGAGGTCTTGACCGAGGTGCTGCCACGCTATGTCGAGTCGCAGATCTACCAGGCCATCCTCGAGTCGATTGCCAGCTTCTACTCGGCCCAGATGGTCGCTATGCGCAATGCTACCAAGAGCGCCAAGGATCTGGTCAAGGAACTGACCCTGACCTTCAACAAGGCACGTCAGGCCGCGATCACCAAGGAAGTGAGCGAGATCGCGTCTGGCGCGGCCGCCCTCGCAGAGTAACAACCAACGAGGGCACAAGCAGCCCTCGGACGGAGGATAACAATGTCGCACGGAAAAGGCATAATCGTCGAGATTATCGGCGTGGTGGTCACGGTCAAGTTTCCAAGTGGCCAGATCCCCGAAATCTATAACGCACTGGATATTCCGCTAGGCGATGGCACGACACTGACCTGTGAAGTACAGCAGCAGTTGGGCGATGGCTACGTCAAGGCGGTGGCGATGGGTACGACCGACGGCTTGCGGCGTGGGCTTGAGGCGATTGACACGGGCCGCCCGATTGCGGTGCCGGTTGGGCCGGCTACGCTGGGACGCGTGTTTAATGTGCTTGGCCAGCCGATTGATGGTGCTGGGCCGGTAGCTGCCAGTGTCGAGCGCCGCCCCATCCACAACGAACCACCCTCGTTTGAGGAGCAGAGCACCGAGGCCCAGGTCTTCGAGACGGGCATTAAGGTCATTGACCTGATCGCCCCCTTTACCCGTGGTGGTAAGACCGCCATCTTCGGCGGTGCCGGTGTGGGTAAGACCGTGGTCATCCAGGAACTGATCGCCAATATCGCTAAGGAGCAGTCGGGCTTCTCGGTCTTCGCCGGTGTGGGCGAGCGCTCGCGTGAGGGTAACGACCTGATCGCGGAAATGAAGGAAGCCCAGATTGACGACAAGACCACCGTGTTTGACAAGACGGTCATGGTCTTCGGCCAGATGAACGAGCCGCCCGGAGCGCGTCTGCGCGTCGGTCTGACCGCGCTCACCATGGCCGAGTACTTCCGCGATGAAGGCCGCGACATCCTGCTCTTCGTGGATAACATCTTCCGCTTCGTGCAGGCCGGTTCGGAAGTCTCCTCGCTGCTCGGTCGTATGCCGTCGCAGGTGGGGTACCAGCCGACCCTGGGCACCGAGATGGGTGAGTTGCAGGAGCGCATTACCTCTACCAAGCGCGGCTCGATCACCTCGATGCAGGCGGTGTACGTGCCCGCCGACGACTACACCGACCCGGCTCCGGCCACGGTGTTTGCCCACCTCGACGCGACCATCTCGCTGGAGCGCAGCATCGCCGAGCGCGCCATCTTCCCGGCCGTAGACCCGCTGGCCTCGACCTCGCGCATTCTCGACCCGCACGTGGTGGGCGAGGAGCACTACCGCGTGGCACAGGATGTCAAGCGCGTGTTGCAGCGCTACCGCGACCTGAAGGACATCATCGCCATCCTCGGTATGGAGGAGTTGGGCGACGATGACAAGCTGACCGTATCGCGTGCCCGCAAGATCGAGCTCTTCTTCTCGCAGCCCTTCACGGTGGCCCAGCAGTTCACCGGGCGCGCCGGCAAGTATGTGCCGGTCGCCGAGACGGTGAAGAGCTTTGCCCGCGTGTTGGCCGGTGAGGGTGACCACATCCCCGAAGGCTTCTTCTACATGCAGGGGAGCTTCGACGAGGTTCTGGCGGCCTACGACGCGGCACAGAAGTAGGGGTGCGCTCTAGGGGTGGCGTATGGCCACCCCTAGCCCACCACAAGGAATACATCTATGCCTATGCACCTTGAGATCGTGACCGCAGAGAAGGTCGTCCTCTCGGAAGAGGTTGACCAGATCAACGCCCCCACCCGCGATGGGCGGATCGGCGTGCTGCCGCGTCACGAGCCGCTGATGACCATCCTCAAGCCGGGGGAGATGACGATCATTAAGAATGGTGAGCGCATCCCCTTTGCCGTTTCGGGCGGCTTTATGGAGATCTTGTCGAACCGGGTGGTCATTCTGGCCGACACGGTGGAGCGCGCCGACGAGATTGACGAGGCACGTGCCGAGCGTGCGCGTGCGCTGGCCGAAGAGCGGCTGAAGAATGCGCAGACCGACCGCGACATTGCAATGGCCGAAGTCAAGCTGCGCAAGGAGGTTGTGCGCCTCCAAGTCGCGCAGATGAAGAACATTCGGCGGCAGTAGACTCTTTTGGTGGTGTTTGGCGGCTTTGCCGCCAAACACCACCAAACAAGATCTTCGGGGCGGCAAGCCGCCCCGAACCCCCACGGGCGAGAGGGCAACCTCTCGCCCGTTGTGGTGTATAATGACGCCTGCTCTGCCATAGTATGGCACCACAACACTACACGCAGACACATACGTCTGTACGAATATAGAGGGGCTTATGGCGCGGAAGATCGGGATTGACCTGGGCACAGCCAATGTACTGGTATATGTCCAGGGGAAGGGCATTGTCCTCTCGGAACCATCGGTGGTGGCGCTCTCCAAGCGGGATAGCCGGGTGAAGGCGGTAGGTGTGGATGCGCTGGCGATGCTGGGGCGTGAGCCAGAGAGCATCGAGGTGGTGCGTCCGATGCGCAACGGCGTGATTGCCGACTATGAAGTGACCGAGGCGATGCTGAAGTACTTCATCGGGCGAGCCATGGGGCGCTTCCGCTTCTCCAAACCTGAAGTGATGATCTGTATCCCCGCTGGAGTCACCAGCGTGGAGATGCGAGCGGTACGCGATGCCGCGCTGGAGGCCGGGGCGGCGCGGGCATGGCTGATCCGCGAGCCGTTGGCAGCCGCGATTGGGGCCAATATCCCGGTGGCCCAACCCTCTGGCAACCTGATCATTGATATTGGCGGCGGCACCACCGAGGTGGCGGTCATCTCCCTGAATGATATTGTGGTCAGTACCTCGGTGCGTGTGGGTGGCAATAAGTTTGATGAGGCGATTGCGGCCTACATCAAGCGCAAGTATAACGTGCTGATTGGTGAACGTACCGCCGAGAGTGTCAAGATCGAGATTGGTTCGGCCTTGCCGCTTGAGCGCCCACTGACGGCGCAGGTGCGTGGCCGGGATCAGGTGGCGGGCTTGCCGCGCACGCTTGAAGTAGATAGTAACGAGATTACCGATGCCATCCAGGAGCCACTGGAGGCGATTGTGAGTGCGGTGCGCGCCGTACTGGTCGAGACACCGCCCGAACTCTCCTCGGACATTATTGACAAGGGTATGGTGATGACAGGTGGCGGGGCGATGCTGCGCCGGATCAACGAGTTGCTCACCGAGGTGACGGCAGTTCCCTGTTATGTCGCTGATCAGCCCGCCTCGTGCGTGGCAATTGGTACCGGCCTAGCCCTGGAGAATATCGACATCCTGCGCGATAGCCTCAGCGGGGATGACCTAAACTAATTATGAAACAGAAACTCAATCCCCCCGCGACTGGACTGGTATTAGAGATTGGTAGTGGCGACAACCCCAATCCGCGCTCGAATGTGCTTGTGGATCGTTTTCTTGGCTCCGACAACCGTGAACGGGGCGGCGATTTGGTGGTGGATCGCCCGTTTGTGGTGGCCGATGCGCACCAGTTGCCGTTTAAGGACGGGGCGTTTGCGTATGCGATCTGTTCGCACATCCTAGAGCACATGGATGACCCGGTACAGTTTGCCAATGAGCTTCAGCGCACCTGTAAGGCGGGCTACATCCAAAGCCCTTCCGAGATTGCCGAGCGGCTCTTCCACTGGTCGTTCCACCGCTGGTATGTGAATCTGGTGGGTGAGACGCTAGTGCTGCACCCCAAGGAGCCGGCGGAGCCATTTGGTGAGTTGTTCGACTATATGTACGAGTATAACCCGGCCTACTACTTCTTCCAGCGCAGTATGCCCGATCTCTTCTGGGTGGAGCGCGAGTGGCAGACGGGCAATTTGAAGGTGGAGGTGCGCGAGGACTCGCCGCTGCCGCTGCGTGACCCGGAGGCGCTGCGAGCCTTAGTGGCGGCGCGCCACTCTACCCCCAAGTTGATCGGGCTATTCTTTGCGGCGCTGGTGGCGCGGACGTTGCGCAGCGGGCCACGCAAGGTGTTGCGGCGCTTGCTGAAGCGGAGTTATGTATAGTTAACTGTAGTATGCCAATTTCTATTTGACATACAGATGCCGATCTGATAGCATGAATATACACTCCCCGCATCGCTTCGGTGGTGCGGCGCGAACCCTCATCGGTACTCGATGGGGGTTCTGCTATATTACCGCGCACTGAAGGGGACAGGCTACAAGTGAGAAGGGGTCTGATGTAAACCTCGCTACGCACCTTGTTCATGATGCACATAGCAAACGATTTGAGAAGGCAGTGGTTGTTACCAACGACTCTGATCTCTGCGAACCGATTCGCATTGTGCGCGATGAGTTGCACTTACCTATTGGCATCTTCTATCCGGACAAAAACCTGAGTCGACAATTGTATCAGTACGCCTCGTTCGTCAAACCAATCCGCCAAAGCATCCTCCGTAATAGCCAGTTCCCGCCCTCACTTACCGATAATGTCGGTACGTTCCATAAACCAAAAGCTTGGTAGGTCTCGGTAGTATAAAGTTAGGGCATGAGCAAAGTCGTTGGGGCTGTGCCCCAACGACTTTGCTCATGCCCTAAGTAAGGATAGCCTACTCCCCGCGTAGCACCTCAGGAATGACGCTCTGGGGCAGTTTAAGCGGGTTGGGATCGGACTGATGGGCCAGGAGTTCATGGCGGATCTGGGCCATTTCGATCAGGTGGCCACGCTCATGTTCGATGACCCAGTTGCCCTGGTGGGTAAGCGGAATGGTGCCGAAGATCTCGTGGTAGCCGGTGCGATGCCATGCGGCAGGCGTGAGGCCCCGCAGCAGGTTGAGGGTCTGTTGGCGGCTGGTCTGGTACGCTTCGAGCAGATCGGTGATGCGGTGCTGGTTGTAGGGTTTGGCCCGCGCCAAGCTGGGCGGGTGGGCGCTGGGTAGGCGCGGATTTTTGGTTTCGAGGATCAGCCATGCCCGTTCGCGGAAGACCACATCCATATCGGTGAGATGGCCGATCAACTCTTTGAGTGAGTGGCTAACAGCGCGATGCGCAAGCTGGGCATCGCTCAGACCCTCGACTATGGCTCGTAGCGTGGCTGGAGTCTGCTCTAAGCGGCGCATAATCGTACTGGGGCCGAAGACCCCCATTGACTCAGCGGCGCTAAAGCGGATGAAGCCCTCGCGCACGGTACCACAGATAGCGCAGACATCGGGCAGATCGCCCTCGATCATCTCGCCGCAGTTGCTGCAAACCCCCAGATCGCCGATCTCCTCGGCGGTGAGATCGCGCTGCTCGGCGAGGGCGCGGGTGGCACGGGTCATCAGATCGCGGGAGAGCGGCGTTGTACCAGTCACCGGGCCGGTCGCCACCGTCTCTGGCTCCAAGCCCTCTAGGGCGCGGCGGATGTTCTCCGTGGTGGTGCCCACCTCGCCAAGCGCCTCGAAGGCACGTTCGGCGCGGATGCGCTTGACCATGCTGGAAGCCTCGAAAAAGCGCGCAATGTTGTAGCGCCGCTCGCGGCGGGCCTGGATCGCCCAGACGTGGTAGGCGGTATAGCCTAGGCTCATACTACAGAGCAGGCGGCGGTTCTCGTCTTGGTCGCTGGTCATGCGTGGGCTTCCCCGTGATGATTCGACTGGTGCTGTACCAATTCAACCAGAACGCCTTGCCCGCCCGCCTTGGGGTGGACAAAGGCAACTAAGGTGTTGTGGATACCAGGGCGGGCTTCGCGGTCAATCATGGGGACGCCCCGGCTGCGCAACTCGGCGAGGGCAGCAGCGATGTCATCAACCCGGTAGGCGATGTGGTGCATGCCTGGCCCCTTCTCGCGTAGGAACTTGGCGAAACTGGCCTCCTCGGAGGTAGGGGCAATCAGTTCGAGGAGCGTGTCGCCCATACGCGCCACGCCAATATCGGCATGGCGTTCGGGGAGGGCAATACGTTCCCATTCCATGATCCCGAATGCCTGACGGTAGTGTTCAATCGCGGCATCCACATCGGCAACCACAAACCCAATATGGTCAATCAGGGTAAACATTATCTGCCTCCAAGGTGTAGCGGATGGGGGGTATTATACGCGCCGATAGGTTATTTCGGCAAGAATATGCGTTGAGGTTAGGGCTATACGGGCATATCTTAGGATACAATAGAGACGCACACCCTCTCTATAGGTTAGTAGCGATGATGATGCAGGCCGATCAATCAGTGCAGGAACTGAACCTCCTTCATCGTGCGGCACGGCTCTTAGCGAACGAGGAGCCGTTAGCGCTACGACTGCACAATTTCTTTATCTTCTTGCGTGAGCAGATTCACTACCGTGATGCGCGGCTCACCTGCTGGTTACAGTCGGCACGGCCGGGGAGTAGTCGGCAGCACTTCTACTCGCCCGATGCCTGGCCCTACCCCTGGAATGACGCGTTGACGCGGGCCGTGGCGCGTGAGGATGCGATCATGCGGCGGATGATCGGGTTGGGGATTGGGGGCACGGCGGGTTCGCAGTTACCGGCGGCGCGGGCGGCCTATCTGGGGGCCGCGATCCGTTGGGGCGGGCGCTTGTGGGGGGTGCTCGAACTGCGCGCCGAGGATGCTGCGGATGTGCAGGCTGTCTCTGATGCGCTGATCCATGGCCTTGTGCCCCAACTGGCCGCCGCAATTGCAGCGGAGGGAACACAACCAGAGTATCGGCTGCGTACCGAACGGAGTAGTGATACACCTACGGGTATCACCTTGCGGAGTGACGACAAGCAGCAGTTGCTTGCGCTGCGCAGCAATCTGGATGCGGCGATTGACCTGCACGAGATGCTCAGTTTGCTGTTGCGGCAGGCGATGGAGACGAGTGGGGCCGAGGCGGGGGCGGTGGCGCTCGTAGACCACGAGCAGGATGAGTTGGTGCTGCATACCTTTGAGGGCTTTAGTGCCGAGGTGCGTCCAACATTGCAGAGTGATCCGCGCCAACGTTGGAGTATCCACAACGGGTTGGCTGGGCAAGCAGCGATCAGCCAGCGCGCCCTGTTGGTGCGCGATGTGACGCTGGAACCGGGCTTGCACGCGGCAAGCGCGGGTCTGCACGCCGAACTGGCCGCACCGATTATGATCAATAACGCCACCGCAGCCGTATTGATTCTGAGTAGCCCGCGTTCGGATGCCTTCGGTGAGGATGAATTGTCGTTTGTGCGCGCCCTGTGCGCCCGCGCTGCGCTGCCGCTCAGTCGGGCGCTGCGCTACCAGGAGGCAATAGAGAACGCGCTCTATTTGGGGCAGGTCTTTAGTAATCTGCCTACCGGCTTGGCGCTGCTCGACATCAACGGGAAGGTGCTGCGCTCTAATCCGGCCTGGGATCTGCATTGGGGCTTGCACGGGGTGGCGCGCCACGAGACCTTTCATGTCACGCTGGATCTGATTGAGCACCTGTTGCCGCGCTTGCAAGATCCGCACAAGTTGACCACCTTCTTCGAGCAGATGCAGCGCACACCAGGGAATGATCTGCTCACCACGGTGCATCTGATGAATCCGCGTCAGGATCTCGAACTACGCTCGGTGCCCACCCGTGACAGCAAGGATCGGATTACCGGGCGGCTGTGGGCGGTGAGTGATGTGACGCGTGAACGCGAGGCGGATCGGCTGAAGAACGAGTTTGTTTCGATTGTCTCGCACGAACTGCGCACCCCGCTCACGTCAATCCTGGGCTATACTGAACTGCTACGCACCCGCGAGTTTGCCCCCGAAGAGCGCCAACAATTCATTACGACCGTCTTTAATGAAGCCGAACGGCTCTCGCAGTTAGTGGAAGATCTGCTCGGCATGTCGCGCATTGAGGCGGGCAAGGTCAAACTGAACCGTTGGGTCATCTCGCTCACCAACATCGTCTACGAACTGACCACCCAACTCAATACGTCGCTGATCAAGCACCGCTTGTTGATTGACATTACGGGCGAGATCCCGCCGATCTATGCTGACCGCGACAAGGTGAAGCAGATCATCTTCAACCTATTGACCAATGCGATCAAGTATAGCCCGAATGGCGGCGAGATCCAGTTGACGATCCGCGAGGCGCAAAAGCGCGATCTGCCGGGGGATCACCCGCTTGGACAATGGATCGTGGTGAGCGTGCGCGACGAAGGGATTGGGATGGCACCAGAGGATTTACCGCGTATCTGGGAGCGCTTCTACCGCGTAGACAACACCAACACGCGCAAGATCGGCGGCACCGGGCTAGGATTGAGTATTAGCCGTGCATTGGTGGAGCTGCACGGCGGGCGGATCTGGGTGACGAGCACATTAGGGCGGGGGAGTCGCTTCTTCTTTACGTTGCCGGTAGCGGGGATGAAAGGGTAGAGCCGCAAGATGTTGCGGCTCTACCCGGTGTTCTAGCCCTCCACCTGATAGGCATAGGCCATACGGCGCGTGTTCCAGGCCATGCCGATCTGGCCGCTGGGGGTGAGGAGAATACAGCCGCCGCGCCCGCCGGAGGGTTGGCGGGCCAAATTGCGGATGGCAACTTCAGCCGCCGATTGGGGCGCGAGGCCGCGTTCGAGGAGATCGATGGCGCGGCGGGCCAGCGCCACACGGGTGATCGACTCGCCCCAGCCGGTACAGACGGCTGCGCCGATGTGGGCATCGGCATAGAGTCCGGCCCCGATTAGGGCCGTGTCACCCACACGTCCGGGTAGCTTAAACGGCGTCCCGCCGGTCGAGTTGGCGGCGACGAGGTTGCCATGCTGATCGAGGGCGATCACGCCTACCGTATCGTGGCCGCCCACCTCCGAGGCATAGGTAGGCTCGACAGCGCTCTCCCCGCTCTCCTTCCAGGCTTCCCAAAGGGCGCGTTCACGCTCGACAATCAGTTGGTGATTGTCAATCAGTGCGATACCATGATCGAGCGCGTACTGTTCGGCACCTTCACCCACGAGCATGGTGGCTGGGCCTTCCAAGACCTTGCGTGCTAAGGAGATCGGGTTGCGGATGTGGCGCAGATTGGCCACTGCGCCATAACGCAGCGTTGTACCGTCCATCACTGCCGCGTCTAGTTCGACCGTGCCCGCCGCTGTGAGTACCGAACCTGTTCCCGCATCAAAGATCGGGTTGTCTTCCAGCACCCGCAGAGCGACTTCACAGGCATCAAGGGCGCTGGCTCCCTGCGACAAAATCTGCCAGCCAACCTTGAGCGCCGCTTGACAACCGACGTGATGGGCTTCAACCTGATCATCAGGAATATCCCAAGCGCCACCGTGAACAACAAGTGCAATAGGCATAGCTGGTTACTCCATGCAGCGTGATATGGTAAGCGTAGGAAATACACTCTACCACAAACGGTAGTTGGTAACAATAAGGAACATTTGATGCTCTTGATCATCACACCGAACCCGTCCATTGATCGCACGATGGTCTTTACCGATCTCCACCTAGGGAGTGTGCAGCGCACCGACGAGGTGTTGGTGACTGCGGGAGGGAAGGGGCTGAATGTGGCACGTGCTGCGCTGACGCTGGGGCAGGCGGCGCTGGTGTGTGCGCCGCTGGGCGGGCACAGTGGGGCGCTGCTGGCCGATCTGGCGGCGGCGGAGGGTATGCAGGGGCGCTGGAGCCAGCACAATGCCGGAGAGACGCGCACCTGTGTATTGTTGGTGAACCGTAGTGGCGGCGATGCCACGGCACTCAACGAGGCGGGGCCGATTCTGAGTGGGGCAGATTGGGCCAGCTTTGCCGGGTTGGTGGTGGAAGTGGCGGCGCAGGCGAGTCTCTGTCTGGTGGCGGGGAGTCTGCCACGTGGGGTAGCAGCGAGCCAGTTGGGAATGTTGCTCCACCAACTACACGCAGCGGGGCGGCGGGTGATCGTGGATACGAGTGGCGCAGCGTTACAGAGCGCAATAGATGCGCGTCCGTATGGAATCAAGGTCAATGCAAGTGAGCTAGGGGCGATCTTGGGGTATGCGATCCCCGATGTGGATGCGGCTAAGGCGGCGGTAACGCAACTCCACAGTATGGGAATCGCGGTGGCGGTGGTGTCGCTGGGGGCACACGGGGCAGTGGCCGCCGATGCCAGTGGAGTCTATTGGGTGGCCGCGCCGCGTATTGCGGTGGTGAGCACCATCGGTAGTGGCGACTCGCTTTTAGCGGGCTTGGCGACCGGGCTGTTACGCGGGCAGAATCTGGAGGCTGCGTTGCGGCTGGGGGTGGCATGTGGCAGCGCCGATGCGTTGACGGTGGGGGGCGGGCGGATCGATCTGGCTGAGGTGGCTTCGACAGGCTCAGCCACCGCGCCGCTGGCGGTGGCTGAGCCTGCCGAAGCTGAGCTTGTCGAAGCCATGCGGCGCGCCCAGATTTTTTAAGGTAAAACGCGGACAAAAAACACCCACCCCGACTTTATGGTAGACTAGCGGCAGCACAACAGGAGAACCCACATGCAGCCAGATCTCGCCGCCGACCTGACCCAACTCACCTGCGATCTCGTTCGTATCGAGTCGATTGCCAGTCGCCCAGAGAATCTGAGCGCAGTGATGGACTATGTTGCGGCATATCTGGCAACGATTCCCAATATCTTTGTTGAACGCACCCAGGCGGGCAGCAAGCCTGCGATTGTGGCCACCCTGCACCCAACCCGCAGCCCGGCGCTGATGCTGAATGGCCATCTGGATGTGGTGGTAGGTCATCCGGCGCAGTTCGATCCGCAAGTGCGCGAGGGGCGTATCTATGGCCGGGGCACCCAGGACATGAAGGGTAGCGTGGCGGTGATGCTGCGGCTGCTGCGTGATCTGGCGGCGCGGAGCGAGCGCCCCGATGTCGGCTTTCAGTTTGTGAGCGATGAAGAGATTGGTGGCGAGTTGGGTACCGCCCGCCTGCTGCAAGAGGGCTGGCGTTGTGGCTTTATGCTCTGTCTGGAGCCGACCGATCTGGGTATTCTCTATGAGCACAAGGGCGCAATGTGGATTGATATGCGCATACACGGGACGCCTGCCCACGGTTCGCGGCCCTGGGAAGGCCACAACCCGGTCTATGCGCTGGCCCAGGGCATTACGCAACTTGAACAGCGCTTCCCGCTGCCCAGCGCCGATAGTTGGTGTACCAGCGTCTCACCCACACTCATTCAGGTTGGCGCTGGCTCGAACAACCAGATCCCTGGCTCAGCCACCTTCACCTTTGATGTGCGCTTCACCGCCGATGAGAGCGTCGAGTCGATCACGGCGATTCTGCAAACCACCTTCCCGGATGCCGAGATCCTCTGCACCCGCCCTGCCGTGCCGCTCCGCACCGACCCCAACCATCCGCAGGTGCAGCGGCTGGCCAGCATCATTGCGGAGCATACTGGCACAGCGGCGCGCTTCTTCCGCGAACACTACTCGACCGACGCCCGCTACTACACCCATGCTGGCATACCGGCGGTCTGCTTCGGGCCAATTGGCGCGGGCCTGCACTCCGATGATGAGTGGGTGGATGTGGCTAGTTTAGTTACCTTGTATCAGATTATTATGGATGTGATCGGTTAGCATGATCTACGTACTTCAAACCATCCCCGGCCTGGGTCAACTCGCATGGCGCGAGGTTGAGCAGAGTGTCCCCGTCGAGGACGAACGGAGCGCACCACACCTGATGGCGTTGCGCGCAGTGCCGGGACGTGACGATCTGGTCGTCTTTGATATGCGCGCAGGCCCCAAGGCGCTGCTGAAGCTGCGCGTGAGTGAAGATGTTTTTGTGGTGGCGGCACGCGGCTTCAAGGTGGCCTACGATGAGCGTGGGCTGCGCCAGATCCACGCGGCGGTGCGCAACTCCGAGGCGGTGCAGGATGCACTGAATGTGTGGCGCAGTGCCACCGGCAGTAGCAAGAAGAATGGTAGCTTTCGGGTGATTGCGCGCACTGTGGGCAAGCACAAGTTTATGCGCCGCGATGTGGGCCGTGCAGTTGCTGATGCGGTGCGCGATGGCTGGCCAGGGCGTTGGCACCCGGTTGAGGAGGGCGAAGATCTGGAGATCTGGGCCACCCTGATTGATAACGAGCTTTTGTGTTCCATCCGGCTCTCTGATGCCAGTATGCGTCAGCGCGACAAGATCAAGCATCTGCCCGCGTCGCTGCGCCCGGCCCTGGCGGCGGCGATGGTGCAACTCACCTACCCGTCGGCCAGCGATGTCTTCCTCGATCCGATGGCCGGAGCCGGAACGATCCTGCTTGAACGCGCCGCTGCCGGGCGCTTCGCCGAGATGCACGGTGGTGACATCAATGGTGATGCGTTAGCGGCAATGCAGGTGAATCTGCGTGGAACACGCGGCGAGATCAGTCTGAGCCGTTGGGATGCACGCAAGTTGCCACTTCAGGATGGCGAAGTGGACAAGGTGGCGGTCAACCTGCCCTTTGGTAAGCAGATCGCCGATGAGTCGGTCTTGCCCACGCTCTACCGCGAGGTGCTGGCCGAGATTGCGCGTGTGCTGCGCCCCGGTGGGCGGCTGGTGGTCTTGGCCGGGAATGTGCGGGTTCTCGAATCGGCGCGCTACGGGGCGGCTCGCGTCCTCAAGCCCTTAGACAAGCACCGAGTCATCGTGCTCGGTCAGCCCGCCACGATTCAGGAGTATGTGCGCCAAGAGGGGCCGGTGCGACGCTATGTTGCGCCGCCGACGCCGCGTTATACCGAAGATGACGATGACGACGACTTCCCCGCCTAATTCGGGCGCGATGGGCTATTGGCGGATCATGCTGCTGGGTTCGGTACTCGCCTTGGTGTTGCTACCGGCGAGTTTTACCGCTGCGGCCCTGCCCCTGTTACGCAGCGACTGGAATGCAAGTAGCGCCGCGATTGGCTGGGTCTTTGCGGCCTACCAAGCGGGCTACGTGCTGAGTGTGATCGTGCTGCTGCCGCTGACGGATCGTATTCCGATCCAGCGCGTGATCATCGGCTGTAGCATCGTGAGTAGCCTAGCCTTCCTGGGTTTCCCGTTTCTGGCGCGTGATGTCTGGAGCGCGGCATTCTTCCGCTTCTTCGCCGGGATCGGGCTGGCCGGAATCTACATGCCGGGTACCCGCGTGGTCGCCTTCGCTGTCCCCGCCGAAAAGCGCGGGCTGGCGGTGGGGGCGTATGTCTCGGCCTTCTACCTGGGCGGGGCGCTTTCGCTGTGGAGTAGCGGGCTACTGATTGCGCGGGTTGCATGGCCGACGGCGGCGCTCATTCTGGGCATCGTGGCGAGTAGCGCCATCCCCTTGGCGATCTATGCCACGCGGGGCACCAGTACCCCACCGGGGCGGCGCGGCAGCCTCGATATGGGCGTGCTGCGCGATGGGCCGGTGATGCGGACGATCAGTGCCTATACGGGCCACTCCTGGGAACTGTACGTTTCGCGCAGTTGGCTGGCTGCGTTCTTGGCCAGTACGCTGCTCATCCACGGGATGGATGCGACGAGTGCCTCGGCTGAGGGCAGCCAGTGGGCCGCGCTGATGGCGGGCCTGGGCACCCCTGGCGTCTTTTTGGGTGGCTGGCTCTCCGACCGCATGGGGCGGGCACGCGCCGCCCTGGTGATCGCCATCTCCAGTGGGGTCATCTCGCTCGGCTTCGGCTTCCTGCACACCTCACCCTGGCCCCTGATCGTGGTGGTGGGCTGCCTGCTTGGCCTGCTCATGTCCGCCGACTCGGCGATCTACTCGACCGCGATCACCGAGTGGTCGCCACCAGAGCGTCTGGGGTCAGCACAAGCCTTCCAAGCCTTTATTGGCTTTGGGGGCAGCATGTTAGCGCCGGTGGTGGCAGGATGGATGCTCGATCACGGATCATCGTGGGGGGCGCTATTTGCGGTAGGCGGCCTCTTCTCCATCGGCATGGCGCTGCCGCTCATCCCGTTGATCGGCAAGCGGCGGTTACGCCCCGCGTGATAAACCGAGTTCGGCCATCACCGTCTCTTCACGCAGGCGCATCGCAGCGGCATCCTCCGGGCCACGCTCGTGGTCATAACCGAGCAGATGGAGGGTGCCATGCGTTGCCAAGTAGGCCAGTTCACGGGCGGGGCTATGGCCATATTCGGCGGCCTGTGCCAGCACGCGCTGGTACGAGATGGCAATATCGCCCAGGTAGCGCGGGCCAGATCCGGCCACCACAAACGCAGAGGGCGGGCCATCATCGGCAAAGGAGAGCACATCGGTGGGCGCGTCCACCCCGCGATAATCGCGGTTCAGGGTATGGATGTGGGCATCATCGGTGATCAGCACCCCCACCTCACATGCCGCTATCCCCGGCTCAGAGGCGAAGACCGCCAGAATGGCCTGTTGCACCAAATTCAGATCCAGGTCGGGTGGTAGGGTGCCTTCAAGTTGCTCGGCAAGTGAGATTTCAACAATATGCTGCATACGGAAGCTCCAAATATAGCGTATTAACGCAAAGGCGCGAGGACGCAAAATAGTCTTTGTGTCCTCGCGCCTTTGCGTTAAAAGACGATCACGTCTCTACTCTTCGCGAAATAGATTCGCCACCTTGACAATCACATCACGTTCGCGTTCAAACGAGACAAGGCGCACGGCTTCTTCGAGTGAAAACCAACGCGCATCATCAACCTCAGCCTCTTGGGGGCAGAGCTCACCGCTGGCGTAGCGAATAAGGAAGAGATCAACATACTTATGAATACGCGATGATCCAGCCCGAAACCAGTACTCAATCGTCGTCAAGTAGCGCACAATCTCGCCCGAAAGCCCCGTCTCCTCAGCAACCTCACGCAACGCTGCCGCCTCAGCCGTCTCGCCACGGTTGACATGCCCCTTGGGCAAGCCCCAGCGTCCGCCACGCTCGGTAGCGATAAGCGCAACCTCCACCTGCGAATCTACCATTCGATAGATGACGCCCCCAGCGGAGTAGGCGGTGCGATGGAGGTTTGGTCTATTGGCGCGTGAGGACATGCCCCATCAGGCTTTCTTCGTCAAGCGGCCCGCCCGCATGTCCCAGTAGGAGTTGACGGCATAGAGGATGCGTTCCTTGGCCACATCAACATGCTCCCAACCCACTGGCTCGACCCGGCTACCTTCCAGGTCTTTATAGACGGTGAAGAAATGCTCTACTTCCTTGAGGAAGTGGGTGGGCAGATCGGTGTAATCCTTGAAATCCTGGAAGAAGGGATCATAATGCAGAACGGCAAGGATTTTATCATCATGATCACCCTTATCAAGCATCTTGAAGAGGCCCAGCGGGCGCGCTTCAACGATACAGCCGGTAAAGGTGGGCAGATTGGTCATCACCAGCACGTCTAGCGGATCGCCATCATCGTAGTAGGTCTGGGGCATAAAGCCATAATCGCCAGGGTACTGCACCGCAGAATAGAGCACGCGATCCAGCTTAAACGCGCCGATGCGCTTATCGAACTCATACTTATTACGCGAGCCCTTCGGAATCTCAACCACAGCCTGGATAACATCAGGAACATTCGGGCCGGGCTCTAGATCATGCCAATAGTTCTGCATGAGAAACGTTCTCCTTCAAGAGAGCATAATATCCGGGGGCATTATAACATGTTAGGTAGCGAAGGCTGCGCTACGTGGGGCTACGCCCCAAACCCCCAACCCCAAGCGTGCTACAATAGCCGCAGAGTGAGCGCTATGAGGAAAGGTGGCAATCAGTGAGCGATGCGCTGTACGATCTGGTCATCATCGGGTCGGGGCCGGGGGGGTACGTAGCCGCTATTCGGGCCAGCCAACTTGGTATGAAGGTGGCGATTGTCGAGTTCGCTGCGCTGGGCGGGGTGTGCCTCAATGTGGGCTGTATCCCAACCAAGTCACTCCTGCATGCCGCCGATGTCCTTGATGAGATCCGCGAGGCCAAACGCTTCGGGATCAAGGTCGGCGATGTCAACTTTGATTTGGCCGGGGCGATGAAGCATAAGGATGCGGTCGTCAAGGCCAGTACCGAGGGTGTCGCCTTCCTGATGAAGAAGAATAAGGTGGATGTTGTCGCCGGACGTGGCTTGATTACCGGGCGCGGCACGGTGCGCGTCGAGCTGAACGCGGGCGGTGAACAGACCCTCAAGGCCAAACACATCCTTGTCTCGACCGGCGGACGCCCGCGCCCGTTGCCGGGAACGCCCTTCGACCGCCAGCGCATCCTCTCTTCCACCGACATGCTCAAGCTGACTGAGGTACCCAAGAGCCTCTTGGCAATTGGGGCCGGAGCAATTGGGATCGAATTTGCCTCGATGTTCCGCGCCTTTGGGGCCGAGGTGACGGTGGTGGAAGCGCTGCCGCGCATCGTGCCGAATGAGGACGAGGATGTCAGCGCAGAGCTGGTGAAGGCGTTCCAGCGCCGGGGTATCAAGACGTTGGCTGGGGCCAAGGTGGAGCAGATTGATACCAGTGGCGAGCAAGTGGTGGTGACGGTGCAGGATAGCGCCGGTAAGACCCAGCAGATTGGGGTCGAGAAGGTGCTCGTCTCGATTGGCATTCTGCCCAATACAGCCGGTATTGGCCTAGAGGATGCCGGGGTAAACCTGGATGGGCGGGGGTACATTGTCACCGACGGGTATATGCGCACCAGTGCCGAGGGCATCTACGCGGTAGGCGACTGCACCGCCAACACGCCCTGGCTGGCCCACAAGGCAAGTGCCGAGGGCATCCTAGCGGTCGAGCACATTGCGGGCCACAGCGTCAACCCGATCAACTACGGCAAGATCGCGGGCTGTACCTACTGCACGCCAGAGATCGCCAGCATTGGGCTGACCGAGGCCAAGGCGCGGGAGAAGGGCTACGATGTGAAAGTGGGCAAGTTCCCCTTCTCGGCCAACGGGAAGGCGCGTGCCCTAGCCCAGAACCGCTTTGGTTTCGTGAAGATCGTGGCCGAGCGCCAGTATGATGAGGTTCTCGGCATCCATCTGATCGGCCCCAACGCCACCGAGATGATCGGTGAAGCCTCGGTGGCCCTGAGCCACGAGGCCACCAGCACCAGCCTGCTCAACACCATCCACGCCCACCCGACCTTGCACGAGGCGTTGGGTGAGGCGGCGCATGCGTTGGAGCATGGGAATCCGATTCATCTTTAGGAAGAAGGGTTGGGCCAACATAACCGTGTACCCCACCCCAGCCCGTAAACGGGCGGGCTAGTACCCGGCGAAGGCCGCCTGCGCGGCCTAGAGCCCGCCCGTTTACGGGCTGGGGGTGAGAGCCGTTCGGCAGCGAACGGTCAAGTGCCTACGAACCTTGTCTTAGGAAGAAAACCTGGTAGTGTTTGGCGGCGTAGCCGCCAAACACTACCAGCATCTACGCCACTGCCTCGCGCATCAACGACCACAGAGCCGCCACATCCTCGCGCTCGGTGGTGAGCGCCCCAATACTGATGCGTACCATCCAGTGGCCATCGAGCATGGCCGGGGTGACAAACGCGGCCCCGGAGGTGTTGATCTGATCCACCCAGCGCAGGGTATGCTGATCCACCTCGGCAGCACTCAGGCTGGGTGGGGTGTGGCGCACACAGATCGTCTGGAGATGCACCGGGGCGAGGATGTGCCAATCAGTGGCGGTCTCGATCTGGGATGCGAGCCACTGTGCATTCTCCAGATCGCGGCGTAGACGCGCCTGCAAGCCTGCTACCCCCTCCAAGCGGATCAGGAACCAGAGTTTGAGCGCCCGGAAACGCCGCCCCAACGGCAAGCCCCAGTCACGGTAGTTGGTTACTTGCCCATCAGCGGCGGTGCGCAGGTAGCTGGGGTTGGTAGACATCACCCGCACCAAGTGGTCGGAGTCGCGCACATAGAAGAGCGAGCAGTCGAAGACTGCACCGAGCCATTTATGCGGATTGAGGACGATACTGTCCGCCCCTTCAACCCCCTGCCACATCCAGCGACATTCGGGCAGAATCATGGCCGAACCGGCCAGCGCGGTATCCACATGCAGCCAGAGGCCATATTCGGCACAGATCGTGGCAATGTCACTGATCGGGTCAATCGCGGTGGTCGCGGTCGTGCCCACGGTAGCCACGACGGCACATGGGCGGCGTCCGGCCTCCAGATCGGCGGCGATGAGTTGGGCGAGGTGATCGGGGCGCATGGCATAGTTGGCATCCAGATCCACCAAGCGTACATTCTCACGCCCAAAACCAGCCAGTAGCGCGGCCTTCTCCACCGAACTATGGCTCTGGGAAGAGGTATAGACGAGCAGCGGAGCCGGTTCAGCCTGCAACCCGCCGCGCACCTGGCTATGGCCGCTGGCACGTTCGCGGGCGCACAGCAGCGCCACCAGCGTACTGGTGCTGGCGGTATCCTGGATCACGCCGCGCCATGCAGCAGAGAGACCAAGCATCTGGCGCATCCAGTCGGTCATCAACTCCTCAAGCTCGGTAAGCGCGGGGCTAGAGGCCCAATTGAGGCCCAGTTGGCCCCAACCCGAACTGAGTAGATCGCCCAGCACCGAGGCGAGGTGGGCATTGGCCGGGAAATAGCCAAAGAAGCGTGGGTGCTGGACGTGGGAAAGACCGGGAGCGATCAACCGATCCAGATCGGCCAGCAACGCCGCAAACGGCTCGGCCTCGGTAGGTGGTGCGGATGGCAACGCCGCACGCAACTCACCGGGTTGTATGGTAGACCAGACCGGCAGATCGGCGATCCCCGCTCGGTAGCCCGCGATATAATCAACCAGCGCATACCCGTAGCGACGGAACTCGTCGGGGGTCATTCAACAAACTCCTCTAGCTCAACTGGGTTCTCCATGCAGATCCCAGAGCTTCACGGAAGCATCGAAACTGCCACTGGCAAGGCAATTACCATCCGGGCTATACGCCAACGAAGTAACCCCTTCACCATGCGCACTGATCGTATGAATGAGGGTGCCGTCAATCACCCGCCAGAGGCGTACCGAACGATTATAATCGCCACTCGCCATCGTCATACCATCAGGGCTAAAGATCACACTAAAGACCGCGCCACTATTGGCTTGCAGCACATAGAGCAGTGAGCCATCAGCCACGCGCCAGAGCCGGATCGAGCCATCGGTACCGGCACTCGCTAAAAGCCGCCCATCGGGGCTAAAGGCCACACTAAAGATCGCATCGGTATGGCCCTGGAGCGTATTCAACAACGTCCCATCGGCCACACGCCAGATACGCACATTGCGGTCGTGGCTTCCAGTAGCAATCAGACGCCCGGTGGGGCTGAAGGCGACACTATTCACTGCCCCGGCATGGTCGGTAAAGCGACGGATGGGTTGCTTATCAATCAGGTTCCAGAGGCAGACGGTATGATCCCAACTGCCACTCACCAGATGCACACCATCGGGGCTAAAGCTGACACTAAAGACCGCGCCGCTGTGCCCACCTGGGCCTTGGAGGCGGTAGAGAGGTGTGCCATCCGCCACACGCCAAACCTGCACCACCTGATTGCGCCCCGCTGCGGCGAGCACACGCCCATCGGGGCTGAAATTCACGCTATTTACCTCACCCAGATCCGCCTGGAGTGTGTGGAGAAGATAGCCATCATCGGCACGCCAGATGCGCGCCACCCCATCCCACGAACCAGTCGCCAGATGCTGACCATCACGACTATAGGCAATGCTATTCACCCAACTCTTCACCGAAATGGTACGGCGTTGGACGGGATGCAACGTCTGAGTGGGTGGCAAGGGGCTGACAACCGAGGGGCGCTGAGTCATCTGGCGCAGATTGAAGCGCCGGTAATGGGCATCGAGCAACTGCCGACTACAGCGCATCGTCATCCGCGCTGGCTGACGCAAGGTTTGTTGATTCAGTGTGGCATATTCAGGAGCAGCAGCAACCTCAGGTGCTACCGCAACCTTCAGATTTATTGCATCAACCGCAATCAGCCCTGCCCGAAAGAGACGACAGAGATCGGCACGTAACAGCAGCGCGTTACTCGTCTCGGCAGGAGCTTTGGGATCAATTAACGTCACATCCAACGCCTCAGCAACTGCACACCCAGTAATCGCACACTGACCCTCGTAGGCGGTTATTAACGCCTCGCGCAGCAAACTATGATCAGGCTGCGGCATGGCTTCCTCCCGCTGCTGCTCTGATATGGCCGTAGGGGGAAACGCACTCATACCAAGCACTTTCCGTGAATAACATTCGCATCATTCTGACTGCATATCCTATGGTACTACAACATGCCGCATAATGGCTAGGTACGACATTCCCTCGTTGGTTAACAGTTTTATCATTTTAACTTTTCATTGGTACTCCAAGCGTTGGAGTCGGCCCTGGCGTAGGCTGGAAGGTATGCCTGGATACGCGAGGGGCGCATGGTGGTAAAGAAGGAAAACCAGAGCAGTATGGCTACTGCCGCAATGGTAATAGCAATAAACGTCCAGGATTGAGTGCTTGGAGTATGTGGTGGGGGAAAATCGAGGGCTGCGGAGGAATCGGAATGCGCGCCAACACCAACAAGCATA
>NZ_GL501403.1:40531-89055 GCF_000152145.1 Oscillochloris trichoides DG-6 | reverse complement strand
TACGGACGTTGCCCATGCCCTGGATGATTGAGCCAAGCGATGGCTTGGCTCCTCGCACCTACTCCACTGGCCCCCAGGCAATATCACCAATGCGCTGCTTGGTGTTGGGGAGCACCAGCGCTTCACCATTCACCGGCATCCAGCGCAGATCCACCACCTGATCCTCAGGCGCTACCACCGTTACCGCGCCACTTCCATCTGCCGCCCACAGAACCTGCCCCAGCGGTTCGCGGAAGATCGGGCCGATCATCGCGGGGGTAGGCTGGGCGGCATCGAGCTGGGCTAAGGCAAACTGCAACTTGCCCTGCCCGCCCTCGCGGGAGGCCCAGATGAAACGCAGCCCCCCATCGGGCATCCAGAGTGGCGCACGCGCCAGGACGTTGGTGGTCGCCAAGGCCAGCATCGCTCCACTCTGCGCATCCACCTGCCAGAGTTGTGGCCCTGCCCCATCTCCGGCCAACAGCGCAACGCGAGCCGCATCCGCACTCCAGTCGGCGTCGCCACAGTAAATGGCGAGTCCATCCGGCGGGGTCAGATTCAGGAGCGCACTGCCATCACGCGGCAAGATCGCCAGTGTACAGCTATTCTGGGTCAGATCATCAACCTCGACCAGCAAGCGGCTGCCATCGGGTGCGATCATAAACGGACGATATTCACGCGCCATCTGCATGGAATTGGCCGCATTAGGCAGCGGTTCATCCGCGAGTAGCAGTTCGAGTGGGCCATCGGCAGCCGCCATCCGATAGATGCCACTCGGAATGTCGGGCGGATCGAGGTTGTTCAACAGGCGCAGATAGATCTGGCTGCCATCGGGCGACCAGACAATATCGCTCAGTTCATGGCCTTCAACTTCATAACGAACACGACGATCCTCGCCCTTCGGGCCGCTCAGAACCAGCCGATCCGCCTTGAGATCGCCCACTACAAAGGCCAGCGTGCCTTGGGGTGAGATCCCAAAGGTGGCTACCGGCGGGAAGCCCTGCACCTCGATTGTCTCGGATGTGACTAGCGCACGGGTGGTGCCGTCACGCTCGATACGCGCAATCTGGCCGTTGTCGAGCACATAGAGCGGGGCGGGCAGTTGCGCACCACCCACAGCACGCGGTGTTGGAGTAGTCACATTGGGGGTGGCAGAACTACACGCAGTAAGGAGAAGAAGGAGGAGACCGAGGATGATCGTAGGTAATCGCTTCATGGGTGTCCAATGGTGTCAAGTTATAGGGATGGGAGTGTACCAAGTCCTTGGGGCTGAGGCCCCAAACCCCACCAAAAAAGATCTTCGGGGGGCGGCTACGCCGCCCCCGAACCCCCACCGGGTGGGTATCCCATCTCTATACGGCGGTATCCTACCGCCTATTGTACCACTGGGCGAAATTTGTACCCATACACCAGCACCCCATCGGCACCCGTATCTACCAGTTGGCGGGTAACCATCTCGACCGGCATACCGATCTCCAGATCGGCTTCGGCACAATCGGTGAGTTGGGCGGTGATCAGGGCACCTTCTTCCAGACGCACCAGGGCAATCGGGTAGGGGGCGAAGAGTTCGTAGCCTTCGGGAACCTGGCGCAGCACGCTAAAGCTGTAGATCTCACCGCGCCCACTCAGCTTGAGCGGCTCCCAGGTATCAGGAGTCTCACCCAAGGCCAACGGATGGGGCGGTACACGAACTTCGCCGGTGTTACGGTTGCGCTCGCCCTGGAGGCGGTAGCGGGCCGGGTGTCCACGCCAGTGTCGTGCGATATCCATAAGTCTCTGCTCTCCTCGAATTGCTACTTATTCGCCAACCAACAGCGTCGTCGCCGCCGTCACCCCAACCCCACCGAGCACCTGGGCCAGCGCCACACGCGCCCCAGCGACCTGGGTTGGCCCGGCCTTGCCGGTGAGCTGACGCACCAACTCCACCACTTGGTAGATGCCACTCGCCCCGGCGACATCACCACGGGCCTTGTAGCCGCCTGCGGTGGCTAGTGGCGTGCGCCCGGTCGGGCTGATCGCGCCATCAGCCGCCTCACGCGGGGCAGTGCCGCGCTCGTAGAAGCCCATAGATTCGAGCGCCAACACTGCGGCGATCCCGTGCGGGTCGCAGAGTTCGAGCACCTGGACATCCTGCAAACTGAGTTGGGCCTGGGAGAGTGCGGCCTGGGCACTGGTGCGGGCAGCCACCAGATCGAGCGGATCGCGGCGCGCACCAAGCGTGGGCGTATCGGTAGCGACCGAGGTACCGGCGACACGGATACGCGGACCGGGGAGTTCACGTGCAATCGCCTCGGAGGCGACGATCACCGCTGCGGCACCATCGGCCACGGTTGAGCAATCGAGCATATTCAGCGGCGAAGCAATCGGGTTGGCCTTACGGTACTTATCGGCACTGATCGCAAAGCGGTAGAGCGCCTGGGCATTCTTGGCCGCGTTGGCATGCGCATTCACCGGGAAGGGGGCGAAGGCATCCATACTATAGCCATGCTCGTGCATATAGCGGCGCATCAACAAGGCCCACTGGCCAGTGAGCGTAACCCCGTGGATACCCTCAGCCTCAGCGTCGGCGGCGAGGGCCAACCCCGCCTCCAGCGGCGCATCAAGGCGATCCGTGATCTTCTCGGCCCCGATCACCACGGCGACGGCACACGCCCCCGCCTGCACCGCCTGCACCGCTTGGTGCAACGCCACCCCACTACTCGCCCCAGCAGCTTCGATGCGTAACGCGGGCACCCCCACCAGACCAGCCGCAGCCGCCAGATAGGGGCCGAGTTGGCCCTGGCTGGCCATCATCTCACCCAGCGCATTGGCCACATAGACCATTCCAACATGGCGGGCATCGAGTTGCGGCACCTGGGCAAACGCGTTGCGCACCGCCTCACTGGAGAGATCGGCCAAACTGCGCACAAAATGCTCGCCTACCTGCGTGGCTCCCGCCCCAATGATATAGGCATTGGCAGATGTCTTGTTCATCTTCTGTTTACCCCATCACCAGTTTACCGACCCACTTGGCGTAGACGGCATAATCAATAAAGACCGACCGAGCCAGATACGCAGCCGCCAGCGGGGCGCGTTCGCGGCGTTCGAGCAACGCCTCGGTGACGGTGAGCGCATAGGCGTCCGAGCCTGCCCCACTGCCGTAGGAGGTAACAAAGATGGTATCACCGGGCTTGGCCACATCCAGCGTAGCGCAGAGACCAGAGAGCGCCGCGCCCGAATAGGTGTTCCCGATCTGGGGCGAGAGCAGACCGGGGGCAATCTGGGCATCGCTAAAGCCGAGGCGCTTGGCCACCGCCTGGGGGAACTTGGCGTTTGGCTGGTGGAAGACCGCATAGGTGAAATCGGAGGGCGTGCGGCCCAGATCGTCAAGCAGGCGCTTCGCCGCCGACTGAATGGTACGGAAATAGGCTGGCTCACCCGTAAAGCGGTTGCCGTGGCTAGGGTAGGGGCGCTCAGCGCGGCGGAAGAAGTCGGGCGTATCAGTCACAAAAGAGACGGTCGCATCAATGGTTGCCAGGGCCTGATCAGCCGGGCCAACCAGCAATGCCGCCGCCCCTGCCGAAGCGGTATACTCCAACGCATCACCGGGACGGCTCTGGGCAGTATCGGCCCCAATCGCCATCACATAATCGGCCATGCCACTACCCACCATCGCCATACCAGCGGTAAGCGCTTCACTCCCGGCTTTACAGGCAAACTCCCAGTCACCCGAACTGATCCAGGGTGAGGTACCCAACGCCTCGGACACAATCGTACCAGAGGGCTTGACACTATACGGATGGCTCTCGGAACCGATCCAGACCGCACCGAGCTGCTCGGCGCGGATACCGGCACGCGCCAGAGCGTTGCGAGCCGCCTCAATAGACATCGTCACCGTATCCTCATCGGGGCCGGGGACACTCTTCGCCTCCACCGGCACCGGCCCGTGGCCATCCGTCCAGATGCGAGCGATCTCCTTCGCGGCGATCCGATAGCGTGGCACATACACCCCATAGCCAATCAGGCCGACAGGGCGACTCGGCTTCATCATGCGGCATCTCCTTCTGGGTTACGAACCAAACAACGGGTATGAGCAAGCTAGGCGCTACCATGCGAGCGCCCAGGGCAGGGAATCAAGGGTACAGCAAACAGTGGCTTGCAAGCTGCAAGCTATTGTTTGAGATTATGGGACATATTCGGTGGAGTTTTGTGAGCGGTTACGCCCATTGACATGAACTTTAGGGCTAACGCCCTAAAACCCATATTGGGGCTGCGCCCCAGACCCGCTTTTTTCTCTGTTTTTGGCGGCTTCGCCGCCAAAAACAGAGAAAAAAAGATCTTCGGGGGAGGCTTTGCCGCCCCGAAGATCTTTTTTTTAGTGATGCAACTCAGCAACCAACTCTTCGGCACGAGCAGGCTTGATATTGCGCTCCTGCACCATACGCCGAGCGATCTCATCTACCTGATGGCCGTGGGCACCGGCCGCCATGGCGATCTGGCGGGCGTGCAGGCCCATGTGGCCCTGCTGAATGCCCTCGGTAGCCAAGGCGCGCATCGCGGCCAAGTTGGAGGCCAGACCGGCACAGACACAAATCTCAGCCAAGTGGTTGGCAGAGGTGACGTGCAGCAACTTAAGCGCCGTCTGGGCTGCGGGGTGTACCTTCGTAGCACCACCAACAATCCCGACCGCCATGGGCATCTCTAGCGTACCAACCAGATTGCCATCAGCATCGCGCTCCCAGGTGCTGAGCGAGGTATAGGTACCACTGCGCGAGGCATAAGCGTGGGCACCGGCCTCAATGGCGCGCCAATCGTTGCCAGTAGCAACGATCACCGGGTCAATGCCGTTCATAATGCCCTTGTTATGGGTCGTAGCGCGGTAGGGATCAACCGCAGCGAAGGCGTAGGCCCACATAATGCCTTCGGCCACCGCTTCGCCAGAGAGGCCATCGCGCTCTAGCGCGGAGACCGGCACCACACAGCGAGCACGGGCGAGGCGGCGGTCGCTGAGATTCGAGAGAATGCGCAGGTAGGCCCGTCCGCCGGAGATCTCTTCCAGCAGAGGCGCAACCGCCTCGCACATACTATTGATCGCATTGGCCCCCATCGCATCGCGGCAATCCACCACCAGGTGAACCACCAGCATTGGCCCCATGGGGCTAGTGGGGAAAATATGTACCTCGACATCCTTGGCTCCGCCACCCAACGTAATCAGGGAGCGGCTTTGGGCGTTGGCAAGATCGAGGATCTGCTGCTTACGAGCCAAAATATCGTGACGAACGCTATGCGGGGCAGCAACATGAACCAACTGTACCTGACCGATCATCAGGGGATCGGTGCTATCCGCACTGAAGCCACCACCGGCGCGCACCATACGTGCAGCGTAGCTGGCCCCAGCCACAATAGATGGTTCCTCAACCACCATTGGGATCAGGTAATCCTCACCGTTAATACGGAAGTTGGTCGCAATCCCCAGCGGCAGATTGTATGTGCCAACCACATTCTCAATCATCTTATCAGCGCGCTCAATCGAAAGCACGCCATGTCCACCGTGAAGCGCCTTCAGGTCTTCATCGACCAGGCCGTCGAACGACTTGACCATCTGGAGCCGCTCAAAGGGGTTGAGCTGGTAGAACCCTTGCAGCCGGGAATTCTTGGTGCCCATAGTGTATGACTATCCTCCATCAGTCCTTAAACGAGATTTGGTGACGTACCGCTCGGACACTTGCGAAGGATTTTAGCACAGCATCGCCTCTCAAAGCCTTAAAAAAGCTCTCAAAACCTATCAAGCCGCTGTCTCAGGCTACCAGATACGTGGTACAATAGGCCCATGCGCTGGTTTTTTGCTCTACTCATCGTTATCGGGCTTGTGGGTTGTAGCCCTATACCAGGCACCACAAGTACCACTCCAATACTCCAGCCAACCATCCCTGGTTTGGTGGAGGTGCTTGAGCGTCCCCCGAAAGAGGCAGTTGAAGCGATTGGGTTTCTGGTTCCCATGAATGATGGGGCCGCTCTGGTGGGCGGGTTAAGCTTTGCTCATGGTGAACCGCAAGCGCTTGAGGAGTCGGGCACACTCTGGTTGCCCGGTCTACGCGTCTTTCCTGCCGCCAGCCCTAACGCAGCAATGTGGCAACTGGTTCAGGTGGGCGGCGTGATCAGTGCGCCCGGCAGCTATGGGCCGGAGGGTGCCTACACGCACCAATTGGAGCAGATCCGCATTCAAGCCCTGAAGATCAACGATCTGAGTATTGAGCAACTGCTAAGTACCTCGCGCAAGTATGCCAATCAGGCGGTACGCATCCGCGCCCAAGTTCTGATCAGCGAGTCCTCGGCACTGCTGGTGGAGGCACTTGGAGCGGGTGGCGTCCCTGATGCCAGTGCGCGCCAGATCAAACTGAACGGCGCGATTGAGCGCGGGGCGCTACTGGAGCGACTGCAAGCGAGTGGCAATGCCCACTTTGGTGCCGTTGAAGTCGTCGGCATCTGGCACGAGCAGAGCCTGTATGTGTTGAGCATCAGGGCCGAGTAGAACTAGCTATCGTGCGCCTGCGGGGGTTCGGGGGCGGCGCAGCCGCATACGCGTTCGGTTACGCCCGAAGGTAGCACCGTGGTACGCCAGGGACGCGTCGTGACGCGCCCCTATGCGGTATTCCTTAACCGAATGCCTATGCGGCTGCGCATTATCTGTAGCAAGATAGGAGCAGCGAGATGAAAATCGGCCTACAGATCCCAAGCTTCACCTGGCCCGGCGGCGACGCCGCGATTGGCCAGCACCTTGCCGAGATCGGCCAGCGCGCCGATGAGGCTGGCTTCGCCAGCCTATGGGTGATGGATCACTTCTTCCAGATCCAGTTCGCTGGGCCGGTCGAAGACCCAATGCTGGAGGGCTATAGTGCGCTCAGTTTTCTGGCCGCCGTCACTCGGCGCGTCACACTCGGCACGCTGGTCACGGGCGTGATCTATCGCTACCCCGGCATCCTCGCTAAGACAGTAAGCACCCTGGATGTGCTATCGGGCGGCCGCGCATGGCTGGGGATCGGGGCGGGCTGGTACGAACGTGAGGCGAAGGGTCTGGGCACGCCCTACCCGCCGCTTAAGGAGCGCTTCGAGCAGTTAGAGGAGGCACTACAGATCGTGCTCCAGATGTGGGCAGGCACGGTAGCCCCCTTTGAAGGCAAGCACTTCCATCTGGCCGAAACGCTGAACCAGCCCCAGCCGGTACGCAAGCCACGTCCGCCGATCATGGTGGGCGGCACGGGCGAGCAGAAGACTTTGCGCATGGTGGCTCAGTATGCCGACGCCTGCAACCTGTTCGACCGCATGGGTGCCGACGCGATCCGCCATAAGCTCGACGTACTCAAGCGCCACTGTGAGCAACTGGGGCGGCCCTATGAGGAGATCGAGGTGACCACCCTCGGCACGGCCCACCTCGCCCCCGGCGCACAGAGTGCGGACGACATCATCACCCACTGTAAATCTCTGGCCGCCCTCGGCGTACACCACGCCATCTTCAACATGCCGAACGTCTCCGAGTTGGCCCCGCTCACGGTCTTCAAGGAGCAGATCATCCCCGCCGTCGCCGACCTATAGTCTATAACTAGCGGTGGAAATGCGGGGGCGACTGTGTTGAACATCAGGGCAGAATAGGCGCATCAGGCGGCCAGCAGCGAGCCGATCAGAAAAGCCAACAGACCGAGGGAGCCGCTGATATACAGCCCCCGCATGGCATCGCGGCCCTCGGTCGGTGTCTGGCTGCGCAACAGCCGGATCACAAAGAAGACAATAAGAAGATCCATGAGCAGGATGGGGATGCGGTAGGCTAGGCCCAGCGTTCCCCATGGTAACAGCGTGAGCAGCACCACCATGCCAAAGAGCGCCCCAGAGATACGCAGAGCCGTCGTGCGCCCATAGAGCAGCGCCAACGAACGCGAACCGCGCTGGCGGTCGCCCTCAGCGTCCATGGCATCCCCCGCGATCTCCTCGGCCAGATCAAAGACCAGCGCAATGAGTGCGAAGGTCCAAACGGTAGGACTCCAGGGCAGACCCACCATAATCCCACCGAGAACAAAGGTAATCCCCACAGAGAGAGCCACGATCAGGTTGCCCCACAGCCCTGCGGCCTTCAGCCGCCAATTGTAGAGGAAACCGAGCAGCCAGATGATCAGGCTGAGGCCAAGTGCCAGCGGCCCAAAAGCGGCGGCGGCGGCCAGACCGAGAAGCGCCGTAATGAGGCCCAGCGTCATCACCTCGGTGGGCGTGAGGATACCCGCAGGCAGCGGGCGCTGCGGCGCATTGATGCGATCCACCTCTAAGTCGAAGTAGTCATTGGTAATCAGCGCCGAGCCGGAGAGCAAGAAGCCACAGGCAAAGCCCAGCCCAAGGACGGGCAGCGCGGGAACCACACCGAGCGCCAGCACCTGCCCCAGCAGGACGCACACACCTGCGGCGGTGGGCAGCTCTGGGCGGAAGATCTGGAGTACGCCACGGGCTTTTTGGGTGAGGGAGATCATGTGGGTTAGTTAGGGTTGGTTTTTGGAAGACATTAAGATCTATTGTACGCGGCACGGCGAAGTGGTGTCAATTGTGCTGGTGTGACAGAAGTTTTCCTCCGCCAGCGCGTCGGTGGCTTCGGCACGCTCAGCCAACGGCGCGCTGGCGGAGGCACCATAAAGCTCCAGGATCTCAAATACACCTACCGGCTGGATATCCGCGATCGCGCTGCGCTAGAGCGTAAAGACCTGTTCGAGCACATCACGCGCCTGCAACTGGCGCAACACATGCTCAAATGGCATCCCCCACCTATGCTACACTAGTGAACATGGGCACCAGTATTCGCAACCGTATCGAACGCCGCATTCCCTACCCTCTGGTCTTCCAGGGGGTGATTGCGCTGGTGCTGATCTTGACCCCGATCAGTGGCTCGACGATGCCCAATGCCGGGAATCGTGACTATTGGATGATGTGCCTCCTGATCGGTATGCACCTCCTCACCACCCTCACGATTCCCGCTCGCCGTATGCCGCGCTGGGGCCAGTTGTTCTACCTCACGCTTCAGGTGGGCAGTAGCGCGCTTGCGCAAGCGCTCTTTCCGGCTCCACTATTCGATTATGTCTACCTTGTAATTGTGCTGCAAACCCTGGTACTCTTTCCGCCCTGGCTGGTGCTCAGTTTTGCCTTGGGGGTGTGGGCGATCTGGAGTGGTGGGGTGATGATGGCTACGGCCAGTGTTCTGGAGTGGGTACAGAGCAACCTCGCCCTGGCCTTCCCGGCCACCTGCGCCATTATTGCCGCGATCATCTACCTGCGCCAGCACCGCCGCAGTGAGCAGGCCCAACAGATGCTCCAGCAGATGCAGCAGCGCTACGATAGCCTCTCGACGGCGCTGCGCGAGATGCAGCAGATGGTTGCCCTCGAAGAGCGCCGCCGCTTGGCCCAGATGCTGACGAACGAGGTGCAGGCCGCCCTGGCACGTACCGAGCAGACAATTGCAACTGCGCTCGGTCAGGCACAGAATAACCTTACATGGTTGCAGAGCACGATCACCCAGACGCGTGACTCGGCGGGCGCAGCGGTGGATCGCCTGCGCAGTGCGATTACGATGCTGCGCAAGAACGAGGATGCCGATCAGCCATTAACCGCACCGATCCTTGCCCTCAATATCGCCAGCCCCTTCGATGAACTGGTTATTGCCTCGCAACCCTACCGCATCCTCAGTTGGGTGCTGCCGATCATCTTTATTGCCCTCTCACTTCTGGTCACGCTGACGCAACATGCCCTGACGCCCGATCTGCTCTTCGCTCTGTTGTTACTCGATTCGCTGCTCCTGCTGGCCTATATCTATACCCAGCGGGCGCGCCACCCGCTGTTGCTGCAAATTGGCCTAACTGGCCAGACCTTGGCGGTGATGGCGTTGGCGATTATGACTCAGGCGCTGCCGATCCTGCTGGGCCTCTTATTGGTGCTCTGGCAGATCGCCCTGCGCTTACCGTTGGCCCAAATAATCATCTTCCTCGCAGGTGCATCAGCGATGATCGGCTTGCTGCTGGTGCGTACCCAGTCGCTGGCCCTGGACGCGAATAGCCTGCTCATCGCCACTGTCGCGGCGGTGACGGTGGCGGGGCCGCTCTTGTTGGCGCGCCGCCAACTCGAACGGCGGCACCAAGCCGAACTGAGGGCTGCGCTGTTGGCCAGTGAGATCGAGCAGCAGACCGCCCAAGAACGCGCCTTCGCCGTCGCTGCCGAGCGTTCACGGCTGGCCCGCGAGTTTCATGATGATCTCGGTTCGCGGCTGATGTTGATCAATCTGCAACTTCAGTTGGCCGAAGATCTGATCAATGAGAGTTCTGATGAAGCGCTGGCCCAACTCCAGATTAGCCGCGACCACCTGCGAGCGGCGTGGCGGAGTGTGTTGGCGGTGGCAGATGCCGAGTTGCCACTTGATGGGCCGAGTCTGCGTGGCGCATTAGAAGATCTGGTGGCCCAATCACGCCAGAGCATGAACAGTGTGCTCGATCTGCATATCCGCGCCACTTTGGAGGATCTCAGCCCCGCAGCGGCATGTACGATTTACCGCAGTGTGCAGGAGGGCCTGACCAATGCCTGCAAGCACGCCCGCCCCACCCACATAAACATTGCAGTCCAAGAAGAAGTGGCCCAGATCAGCGTGACGATCTGGAATGACACCCAACCCAACACCGATCAGCCCCACCAGCCGAGCAACTCCGGCAGTTATGGTCTGCTGGGGCTACGTGAACGTGCCGAAGCCCTGGGGGGGAGATGCGAAGCTGGGCCGCTTGCTGAAGGCGGCTTCCGCCTGCGGCTGGTTCTACCAGTTGAGGGGGAGCGCCATGAGTGAGAAGAAGATCCGTGTCCTGATTGTGGATGACCAAGCCCTGATCCGTACCGGCATTCACACCTTACTGAGCCGTAAGAGCGATATAGAGGTGGTGGGCCAAGCCGCCGATGGTGCCGAGGCACTGCGGATGGTCGCCACGCATGATCCCGATGTGGTGCTGATGGACGTGATGATGCCGGGAATGGACGGGGTGGAAGCGACGCGCCGCTTGGTGACAGCGGGGGCACGCGCAGCGGTGATTATTCTGACTACCTTCCGCGATGATACGTATGTCTTTCGTGGTATCGCCGCCGGGGCACGCGGCTATCTGCTCAAGGACGTGGATCACCGCGCCTTGGCCGATGCTATTCGCACCGTGGCGGCGGGGGGGGCGCTGCTCAACCCGGAGATTACGGCCCAGATCTTGCCCTACCTGGGCCGCTTGGCCGAACAAACAGCACCAGCGCCAGTAACAACCGCCCCACCCCACTCCGAACGTGCCGAACTCCTCACCGAACGCGAACGTAGCATCCTTCAGATGTTGGCTAAGGGATGCTCGAATCAGGAGATTAGCGCCGCCTTGATGATTAGTGTTGGGACGGTCAAGAATCATATTAGTAGTATTCTGGGTAAGCTGGATGTGCGAGATCGGACGCAGGCGGCGCTGTGGGCGATTCAGAATTTAGGTTCGTAGAGGTAGGGCTGTCAACACGATTCCAAAACTATGGTATAATCAGCCAACCATATTATCAGAACGCCAGGCTGCGCCGGCCTGTGCGCGATTACCGAAGGAGAAACTCCTGTGGCGCTTGAAAAAGATGAGAAGGGTTCGATTATCGGTGACTATCAGGTCCACAGCAACGATACCGGCTCACCTGAGGTGCAGGTAGCGCTGTTGACCGAACGGATTAACCAGTTGATCGAGCACCTGCGCACCCATATTCACGACCATCACTCCCGGCGCGGTCTGCTCAAGCTCGTTGGCCGCCGTCGTCGCCTGCTCAACTATTTGCAGAGCCGCGACAAGGAGCGCTACCGCAACGTGATTGATCGTCTCGGTTTGCGCCGCTAATCTTGGAACATTATGCCCAGCAATTGCGGATGATGGAGGAGCACTGGCGAATCAGTTCGCCGGTGCTCTTGCGCGTTTGAGCCTCCCATCCGCTGCTGATAAAGTAACGTCGGAGGGTGAAGGTTCGGGATTGGAGCGTGCAAAGAGCAACTGGCTGTTTGTAGGCTCCAGTACCGAACTCCCCTCCGGCAACGGCCAAGCGACATGGGTCGCTGGCCCGGCCATACTGGCCGAGTATTGTGCTATGCGGAGGATTGTATTCAGATGACCGAGCATCAAGTCTATACGGTCAGTACCGAGATCGCTGGCCGTACCCTCACCCTGGAGGCAGGTCGCTTTGCCGAGCAGGCTGATGGTGCGGTAACGGTACGCTATGGCGATACCGTGCTGCTGGCGACTGTCGTCGCTGCCAAGGAGCCGCGTGAGGGTATTGATTTCTTCCCGCTCACCGTGGATTATGAGGAGCGGATGTATTCGGCAGGCAAGATTCCGGGTAACTTCTTTAAGCGCGAAGGCCGCCCGACGACTACCGCCATCCTGACTTCGCGCCTCACCGACCGCCCCCTGCGCCCGCTCTTCCCGAAAGGGTACTATAACGAAGTCCAGGTGATCATTACCACCTTCTCGATTGATATGGTGAATGATCCCGGCCCCATGGCGATTATTGGTGCCTCGGCTGCTCTGGCGATTAGCGACATCCCGTTCAAGGGGCCGGTCGGTGCCGTGCAGATGACTCACCTCGATGGTAAAGTCGCCGCCAATCCGCCCATGTCGGAACTGGAGCGCAGCCGCCTCGATCTGGTCGTTGCCGGTACCAAGGACGCGGTGCTCATGGTTGAGGCCGGGGCTTATGAACTGACAGAGGACGAGATGCTGGAGGCGGTCATGCAGGGCCATGCCGTCTGTAAGCAACTGTGTGAGTTGCAGGAAGAACTGGTGCGCCTGTGTGGTAAGCCCAAGCGCGAGTTTGTGCCACCAGCGGTTGATACCTCGTTGGAAGAGACGATCAGCGCCTGGATGGGCAAGCGGCTGCGTGAGGCCGTGCGCAGCAAGAGCAAGCAGGAGCGCGAAGAGCGCACCGCAGCGCTCAAGGCGGAAGTGGTGGCCCACTTTAGCGCCGATGAGCCGGAAGAGGAACTGCCCACCCGCATCAAGGATGTGAGTAAGGCGTTTGAGAAGCTGCTCAAGGAAGAAGTGCGCAACGCCATTCTGGATGAGGGTATCCGTGTGGATGGCCGCGCTACCACCGAGATCCGCCCGATTAGTGTGGATGTCGGGGTGATCCCGCGTGTCCACGGCACCGGCCTCTTCCACCGTGGCCAGACTCAGGTTCTGACGGTGACGACGCTCGGTTCGCCCGGTGAGGAGCAGCGCCTGGATGATCTGGGCATCGAGACCAGCAAGCGCTATATCCATCACTACAACTTCCCGCCCTTTAGCACCGGCGAGGCTAAGCGTATGGGCTCGCCGCGCCGCCGCGATATTGGCCACGGTGCGCTGGCCGAACGCTCGCTCTATGCGGTGCTGCCCACCTTGGAGGAGTTCCCCTACACCATGCGCCTCGTCTCTGAGGTGCTCTCCTCGAATGGCTCATCCTCGATGGCCTCGGTGTGTGGCTCCTCGCTCAGCCTGATGGACGCCGGGGTGCCGATTAAGCGCCCGGTGGCTGGCGTCGCCATGGGCCTGATCACCGATCCCGATGGCCGCTGGACGGTGCTGACCGATATTCAGGGGCTTGAGGATGCCCTGGGTGATATGGACTTTAAGGTCGCCGGAACTTCGGAAGGCATCACTGGCCTTCAGATGGACATCAAGACGACCGGGATTACCTACGATATTATGCGCCAAGCCTTCGCGCAGGCCCGCGATGGTCGCCTCTTCATTCTGGATAAGATGAATGCGGTGATCAATAGCCCGCGCAGCGAGCTATCGCCCTTCGCGCCGCGCATCATCACCGTGCAGATCCCGGTGGAGAAGATCGGTGCCCTGATTGGGCCGGGCGGCAAGACGATCCGCAGCATCATTGAGGCCACGGGTGCCCAGATTGATGTTGAGGACGATGGGCGCGTCTTTATTGCCACCTCTGATGGCGAAGCTGCCCAGAAGGCACTGGCGATGGTGGAAGGTCTCACCCGCGAGGCCAAGATCGGCGATGTCTTCTTGGGTAAGGTGGTCAGCATCAAGCCCTTCGGTGCCTTCGTCAGCATTCTGCCCGGTAAGGACGGCATGGTGCATATCTCCGAGCTCTCGGAGAACCGCATCGAGAATGTTGAGGATGTCATTCAGGTTGGTGATGAGATCAATGTCATGGTGATTGATGTTGATCGCGTCAGTGGCAAAATTAGCCTCAGCCGCCGCGCTGTACTCACGGGTGAGTCGGCGGAAGACCGCAAGGCCGCAGGCGCAGCACCCCGTTCGCGTGAGGGTGGCCCGCCGCGTGACCGGGGCGATTTCCGGGGCGACCGAGGCGAGCACCGGGGCGACCGGGGCGACCGGGGCGACCGTCCGCGTCCGCGACGACGTGATTAGTGATGTGGAAGGCGCAGCCGACGCAATCGGCTGCGCCTTTTGTATCTCCTATGCAACACTTCCTCGATTTTGGCGGCACTGGCCCGACGCTGGCCCTGGCTCCCGCCAATGGCTTCCCCCCCGAAGCCTATCGCCCACTTGCCCACGCCCTTCGCAGCCACCTACACGTCATCGGCTACCGCCCGCGCCCGCTCTGGCCGGGGAGTGATCCGGCTGAGGTCTCGTCGTGGCGCGATCTGGCCGTGGATCTGCTCAACGATCTGCATGCGCGTAGCGATGGCCCCTATATTGCGCTCGGCCACTCACTGGGGGGCATCCTGAGCCTGTATGCCGCTGTCCACCAACCCGAACGCTTCCGTGGGCTGGTGCTGATTGACCCGGTGGTGATGCCACGCCACATGCTGCCACTGCTCTGGGCCTTGCGCCAGATCGGCCAGCACCACCGTTCACCCCTAGCCCAAGGTGCTGCCCGCCGCCGCGACCGCTTCACCAGTACGCAGGAGGCGCGTTCGCGCTATACCGGGCGTGGCATCTTTGCCGATCTCGATGCGGCTGCCCTAGAGGGCTACCTGGATGGCGGTCTCAAGCCCGATGGCGATGGGGTGACGCTGGCATGGCCCAAAGCCTGGGAGTCGCACATCTTCAGCTTGGTGCCGATAGATACTTGGCACGCCCTCGATCTCCTGCGCTTGCCGCTGTTGATCATCCGAGGGCAACGCTCCGATCTGCTCGTTGATCGCTCCTGGTACCAACTCCAACACCGACTCCCCCAGGCTCGCTACGTTGAATTGGATGGCGGTCACATGGTACCGCTCGAACAACCCGCCGCGACCGCAGCGGCGATTCAAGCGTGGCTGAACGATAACAACCTTGCCTAACGGAGACGACTGCAATGCGCGAACTCTACATTGGACAAAAGGCCAGCATCCGTAAGACCATCACCGAGGCTGATGTGGTGCTCTTCGGCTGTGTCACTGGCGACATGAACCCACTCCACACCGACGAACTCACCGCCCGTGACTCACGTTTTGGCCGCCGGATCGCCCATGGCATGCTCGCCGCCGGACTGATCTCGGCGGTGTTGGGGATGCAATTGCCTGGCCCCGGTACGATCTACCTGAAGCAGACGCTGAATTTCCGTCGCCCGATCTATATCAACGATACCGTAACCACCACCGTTGAGGTGAAGGAGTTGCGCAATGATAAGCCGATTGCGACGCTCGGCACCAGCATCACCAACCAGGATGGTGAGGTGGTGTTGGAGGGTGAGTCGTTGGTAATGTTGACGTAAAAGGGCATGCGTTTTTTAACGCAAAGGCGCAGAGACGCAAAGTTTTGTATACCATTGCGTCTCTGTGTCTTTGCGTTAAAAATTGTTTGGGCTACTCAGCGCCGCCAACAGCCCGGCTCGGTTCACCATGCCCACAAAGGCCCCACTCGCATTTACTACTGGCAGCGCCTTGATCTTATGTGCCATCATCAGGCGCACGCCTTCGGTCACTGGGGCATCACTGCGAATGGTGATCGCGGGGCAACTCATGATCTCCGAGGCCATCCGCTCATAGCCCTCAACCTGAATCGCGGGCGGGGCTTTACTCACACTCAGCCATGCCACCAAACGCCCCAGCGCATTGGGCTGCATCCGCCGCGAGGCGCGCCGCAATACGTCGCCATCGGTGATGATGCCCTGCACCACCTGATTGTCGTCCAGCACCACCACCCGCCGCAATGGCGAGAGCATTAAGGCGTTGAGTACCGCCACCACCGGGGCGTTGGTCGGTACGCTGGCCGAGGTGATGAGCATCAGATCCGCAATGGTGGAAGGTGCGCCTTCGGGAAGTTGGATCGACTCGTCGGGATGTTGGCGCATACTCTCGGCAACCGTCTTGAGCAGATCATAGCGACTCACCATGCCTACCAACACCCCGCCCGGCCCGACCACCGGCATGCGCTTGCGGTCGTGGCCCGCCATCACCGTGGCGGCTTGGGCTAAGGGCATGTGTTCAGGCAACGTCTCTGGGTTGGGCGTCATCAGATCAGCGGCGGTTTGCGGATGCGCTGTTGCATCTTCTGGGGCGAGGTGCATCGTGAGCGGTAAGCAGCGTTGTAAGCGCACCGACAAGCCCTGGCTGCCCCGGTTGAGCAGATCGCCATCGGTGAGATGCCCACCACCCGGCGTTGGCTATCTATCACAGGTAGGGCGCGCAGACGCCGTTCGATCAACAGGCTCACAATCGTACTGAGCGAATCATCGGGGAAGACGCTGACCACCGTGCGGCTCATCACATCACCCACCATGAGGTGGCGGGGGAAGGGATCGCGCTCGCGGTGGCGCACATGCACCACCTCCACCGGGGTGATGGTGATCATGCCATCCTGCACCAGCCCGCGCAGGGTCGGCAAGAGCGCGGCAATCCGTTCGGCGCGATCAATCAGCGTGATCACCAGTGGCAGGTGGCTGGCTACCTCAAACACCAATTCGCTGTGCAACACATGGTGGCTGCCATAACCAGCCACCCCACGCAACACCGTCGCCCCTGGGCAACCAGCCTCGCGCAATGCCTCGATAATCTGCATGGCGGTTGAGCGACCATGGTGGGTGTCACTCTCGGTGATGTAGATCCAGAGTTGTTGGGAAGATGGGCTGTTCATGGTGCGTCTCCGCATGGTAGTGACGAGGCTGCGCCGCCTGGCGGGGGTCGGGGGAGGCTTCGCCTCCCCCGAAGATATTTTTTGTGGTGTTTTGGCGGCTTCGCCGCCAAAACACCACAAAAATAGGGTATGGAGAGCATAACACATTTACCCCAAAGCCCAGCGCAGCCGCAAACTATTACTGATCACAAACACCGAGGAGAAGGCCATCGCCGCAGCAGCGAGGATCGGGCTGAGTTGCCAACCCGTGAAGGGGTAGAGCGCTCCTGCCGCTACGGGAATCAGGATCACATTATAGAGAAAGGCCCAGAAGAGATTCCAACGGATGGTACGCATCGTGGCCTGACTGAGCCGAATGGCCTGGGTAATGCTGTGCAGATCGCCGCGCATAAGGGTAATATCGGCGGCCTCCATGGCCACATCTGCGCCGGTGCCGATGGCGATGCCCACATCGGCCTGGGCCAGTGCGGGCGCATCGTTCACCCCGTCGCCCACCATGGCCACGACCACCCCCTCGGCTTGCAGCCGCTTGACCTCGGCAGATTTCTCGTGTGGCAGCACCTCGGCGACGACCCGATCCACCCCCACTTGGGCCGCTATCGCCTCGGCGGTGCGGCGGTTATCGCCGGTGAGCATCGCCACCGCAATGCCCTGTTGGCGCAGCGCCGCCACCGCCGCCGGTGAGGTCGGTTTGATCGTGTCGGCAACGGCGATTACGCCGAGCGCCTGACCATCCAACGCCACCAGCATGGCCGTCTTGCCCTCCGACTGGAGCCGCTCCACATGGGTGGGCAAATCGCCCAGGGCGACCCCGCGCTCCTGGAGCATCCGCAGCGTCCCCACTATGATCTGGCGCTCATCCACCGTCGCCACCACCCCGGCTCCCGCTACCGCCAGAAACTCAGTGGGGGTTGCGAGGCTCAGTCCTCGCGCCCGCGCCGCCGCCACAATCGCCGCCCCCAAGGGGTGCTCGGAACGACTCTCCGCCGAGGCGGCAAGCTGTAACAGATCCACCTGAGATTCCTGTGCCACCTGGATCATGTCGGTCACAGCCGGTTGGCCCTGGGTGAGCGTGCCGGTCTTGTCGAGAATCACCGCCTGGATGTGCGCGGCACGTTCGAGACTCTCGGCGTTGCGGATGAGAACCCCGTGCGCCGCCCCGGTGCCGGTACCAACCATGATCGCAGTAGGCGTGGCCAAGCCGAGCGCACATGGGCATGCAATCACCAGCACCGCCACGGCAAAGAGCATCGCCTGGGTAGCCCCGACCCCGCCGATGGCCCACCAGCCCACAAAGGTGAGCAGGGCCAAGCCGATCACCGCCGGGACAAAGACGGCGGCCACGCGATCCACGAGGTGCTGCACCGGGGCACGCGAGCCTTGCGCTTCTTGCACGAGGTGGATGATCTGGGCTAAGGCGCTCTCGTTACCAATGCGCAGGGCACGCAGTTGGAAACTGCCGCTCCGATTGAGCGTGGCCCCGATCACCTGATCGCCGGGGCGCTTCTCCACCGGCAGGCTCTCACCCGTCACCATGCTCTCATCCACCGCCGACTCGCCACTAATGACCATCCCATCCACCGGGATCTTCTCGCCGGGGCGCACAATTACCACCTCACCCTTGCGCACCTCGGCCACCGGCACATCCACCTCTTGGCCGCCCCGCAACACCCGCGCCAGCTTGGGTTGCAGCCCGATCAGCGCGCGGATGGCCGCGCCGGTCTGGCTCTTGGCGCGTGCCTCTAGGTACTTGCCCACCAGAATGAGCGTGATGATCATTGCGGCGGTTTCAAAATAGACATGCCCCGCCGCACCACTCAGCAGCAACAACAGGCTGTAGAGATAGGCCACCGAAGAACCCATGGCGATCAGGCTGTCCATGTTGGCCGTGCGGGCGCGCAGCGCCTTCCAGGCATGCACATAGTAGTCGCGCCCGCTGTAGAACTGCACGGGCGTCGCCAGAAGTAAGAAGAACCAGTTGAGCAGATCATCGCGGGCGGGGAGCGACTCCATGGCGCTGTGGCCCGCCATATTGGCCGCAGCCCCGATCCACCAAGGCTGGAGCAAGCCGAAATCGCGGCTCATCGAGAGGAGGAAGAGCGGCAAACCCAACGCCACACCCACCGTCAGCTTGCGGCGCTTATCGGCCAACTCGTGCGCCCGCGCCGCCGCCTCGACATCCTCCGGCGGTGTCGCATCAGCAACACGCGTCTCGATCACCCCGTACCCGGCCCGCTCAATCGCCGTCTTGATCTCATCCGGCCCGACGTGCTCCGGCGCAAAGGTGATGCTCGCGCCCTCGGTACTCAGATTGACCCGCGCCTCCAAGACACCCGGAACCTTCTTTATGGCCCGCTCCACCCGCATCACACAGGAGGCACAGGTCATCCCGGTGACAGGAATGTTGATCTGCTCAGACATAGGAAGCCTCGTTTACGCAAGCGGCATGTCACGCACCAAGCCGCTGCACCTCGTCATAGCCCGCCTCTTGAATCGCGGCAATGATCGTCGCCGCACCCAGATCCTCGTCATGCTCAACCGTTACCACCTTGGTATCGAGGTTCACCTCAACCCGCTGCACCCCGGTCAACGAACTGACCTCGTTGGTCACGGCGCGCACACAGTGCTGACACGAGACGGCGGGCACCAAAAACTGCTCACTGATCATTGGGGTACCTCCTTAGTGCAACTTCTCAAAGACCTGCAACAACTCATTGACGACCCGTTCGCGTTCGCTGATCTCATCGCTCCGAATAGCCGTGGTGACACATGTGCGTAGGTGCTCAGCCAGGATGATACTGTCGAGTTTGGCCAAAGATTGCTGAATCGCCTGCGTCTGCTTGAGCAGATCAATGCAGTAGGCATGCGAATCAACCATGCGCTGCACACCCCGCACATGGCCCTCGATAGTCTTGAGGCGATTGATCAGGTCTTGTTGGTGTTCACTGCGCATTGGCTGGCTGCTCCTTGCCCCCTCCCCTGGAGGGGAGGGGTATAGGGTGTAGTATAGCACAAATAGGGATTCGGGGGCACGAGCCGCCCCCGAAGATCTTTTTTTGGTATGTTTTGGCGGCTTCGCCGCCAAAACATACCAAAAATGAGGGTTTGGGGCGCAGCCCCAAATTCCCCTAGCTTCCCGGAAGATTGAAGTTTCAGGGAAACTCACTATGGTATAATCGGGGCATCCTACTACCCCCGGCGGTTATTGGGCACCGTCATCACGTCTGAACGATGTTCTATGACACACGTCCTTGAGCAACTAAATCAACTGCTCTCCGCAGCAGTCCTGATTGTCACCTTCTCGCTCTTAGCCTATATCACGCTTCAAAACTGGCGTAACGATATTACTCGCGCCCTGCTACTCTTACTGAGTGGCGTGGTGGTCGTCTATGGTGGTGATCTCCTCATCAGTCGCGCCAACAACACCGCCACGATGCTCTTCCTGGGGCGCAGCCAATGGTTTGGGATTACGATTGTCCCAGCGGCCTACATCCACCTCGCCAGCGCCTTACTAGCGCTCGGTTCACACCGCGAGATCGCCATCCGGCTGCGCTGGCTAGTCTGGCTGGCGTATGCCGGGAGTGCCGTCTTTTTGGGTCTGGTGCTGCTCGGTACCGATCTGATCATCAGTGGCGAACTGCCGAGCGGGCCGATTGCCCAATTCAGCGCCGGGCCGCTCTTCTGGTCCTATACGCTCTTCTTCCTGGTCGGTGTGGTGAGTACCCTGCTGGCGGTGATCGACTCGTGGCGCAGCGCCCTCACCCCGGCCCAACGGCGACGCATGAGCTACCTGGGGGCCACCTTTGCCGCCCCTGGCATCGGGGTCTTCCCGTTCTTGGTCTTCGGGATACCCTCGATTCTGCCGGAGAGCATCATCCTGATCCTTCAGGCACTGGCAAGCCTGACCGTCATCATCATGATTACCGTGATGACCTACAGTGTCGCGTTTCATGGCGTGCTGCTCCCGGATCGCCTGATCAAACAGGATTTTATCCGCTGGTGGCTGTATGGCCCCTTTGTGGGCATCATGATCATCCTCTTCATCCAGTCTATGCCCGTCTTTGAACGGCTGCTGGGGCTGCCGCGTGACACCCTGCTCACCTTTGGGGTGATGATCATGACCGTGCTGATGCCGATCTTCGTGAGCCGCATCCGGCCCCTCTTGGATGCGCTGGTCTACCATCAAGACCACGACGAGATTGATTATCTGCGCAACCTGCCGCGTAGCACCTTCACCCGCGCCGATCTGCGTTCGCTGCTTGAAAACTCACTCGTGGCTATCTGTGGGGCGCTACGGGTTGAGACCGGGTTTGTGGTGGCTCCCGGCGATGACGGCTTTACGGTCAAGGCGATCTCTGGTTCGCGCCGCGAGGTGAAACGCTTTATTGGCGAACATTCGCTTGAAACGCTGGTGCCCCAGATCGAGCGCCTGCCCCCCCACGATACCGAGGGCTTGCTGCCCACCGATGCCTTCTTCGACTGTGACGGCTTTTGCCTGATGCCGCTGCGTAGCCCCGATGGGGCCTTCTTGGGCGCACTGGGCATCGCCTTACCCCCCGATCAGATGCGCCAGGCGAGCAGCATTGATCCCAGTGTGCGCCACCTGATCGGCGTCTTGGCCCACCAGATGGAACTAGCCCTCTCGACGGTGCAGATGCAGCAACTCATCTTCGATGCGCTGCGTGGGCTTAGCCCGGAGATCCAGTCGCTGCAACAGATCTCTTCACGTATTGAGCAGGCCACCCCGGCTGAGTTGGCCAAAATTGATAACGATCTGGTGCTCAACCCCGATTTCTCGCAGATGGTCAAGGATGCGCTCACCCAGTTCTGGGGTGGCCCCAAACTCTCCGACAGCCCCTTGCTCGGCCTGCGTACCGTGCAGCGCCTCCTGCACGAGCAGGGAGGTAGCCCCACACGGGCGCTCCAGTCGGTATTACGTCAAGCTATCGCCAATTTACGCCCTCACGAGCAACTTGACCCCTCAGCGCAGGAGTGGTTGCTCTATAATCTTCTTGAGGGCCGTTTTTTGCAACGCAAGACCGTGCGTGATGTTGCCCATCGCTTATCCATGAGTGAGTCGGACTTCTATCGCAAACAGCGCATCGCGGTTGAAGAGGTTGCCCGCCAACTCACCTTAATGGAGGGCAGTGAGTCATGAGAGTGCTCTTGGCCGAAGATGAACCCGACATCCAAATGATCACCCGTATGGCGCTCGAAGATGGCGGCTGCTCGGTGGTGGCGGTTGGGGATGGCCAAGCGGTTCTTGAGCAGGTACGCAACCAAAACTTTGATGTCATCCTGCTCGATGTGATGATGCCCCGCATTGATGGCTTTACCGCCTGTGCGCGCCTGCATGCCGATCCCCAAACCCGCGATCTGCCCGTCATCTTCCTAACGGCTAAATCGCAGGAACTTGAGGTGCAACGGGGACTGGAGATGGGCGCACGCGGCTATATTGTCAAGCCATTCGATGTCTTTTGTCTCGTTGATCGCATCAACGCCATCCTCGGAAAGCAGAGCGCATAAGCGGTTCCATCGCGGGCCAACCCACAACCTACCATGATCATTCCACCACGTAGCCCATCAGAGGGGTGTGGGGGCGGCGACCCTGAATGGGTGGCTAGTCTCGACATCCTTGAATCAGCCGCACTCCGCACCCTCTATGCGGCGAGTCGGCAATTTGCGTGTGCCACCAACCGCAACGAGATTCTCGATCTGTTGGTGAAGGGCGTGTGCGCACTCACCGCCACCCCCAATGCACTCTTTACTTCCACAGCAACAGCGGAACGGCTGCTACGCGTGGCGGGATGCCAGCTTCCAGAGGGTGCCCGCGAAGAATTGCATCTCTCGCCCCAGGTCTTGGCGATGCTAGATATGCGCGGGGCACTGGTGCAGGGCGAGAGTGCACCCGAATGGGCCAATGTGGCCACCAGCATGAACACGCATGGGCCATTGTTGGTGCTCCCCATCCCCATGCCGCCCCAACCCCACGCCCTGTTGATCCTGGCGCTGCCCAATGGGCCACTTGCGCCGCATCAACACCTCGCGCTGATCAATCTGGTAAGTGATGCCGTGCGCGCACTGGATCGCATCGCCCGTGCTGAAGCGATCTGGCACGATGCCAGCCTGAGCCACTCCAACCGCATCTTGGCTGCGGTCAATGCCGTTACTGATATTGGTCTGCTCTACAGTAATGTGATTGACCAGATGCTGAATGCGATCCTGAACCAGATCCTCAATGCCCTCAACCTCGCCGCCGGGGCCATCCTGATCTATAACGATGAGAGTGAGGATCTTGAAGTTGCCTCGGCGTTGGTGAGTAGCCACCATGGCCAGCAGAGCGACCTGATCAGCCTCTGGCAAGCTGCGTTCCTGCCTACCAGTATCGCCGAAGCGCGCAAAGCCGCCAACCAGGGCCAAGTGTTGGCGAGTAGTAGCAGTGAGGATCAGTTCTTCCTGAGCCATCTGCACAGCCTAGGGGTGACGCAATTGATCAGCGTGCCGCTCTTGGCGGGCGGCTGGCTCACCGGCGTCTTGCAGGTGGTGGTGTGCGATGCCAACCCGATCAACCAGTATCAATCCCAGATCCTGCATATTCTGGCCCGCCAAACGGCCGTAGCCATAGAGAATGCACGCCTCTTCGCCCAGACACGTAACGATCAGGAACGTACCAGCGCGGTGGTTGATGCGACCAACGATGCCATCCTGATGCTCGATGAGCGCCGCCGGGTGATGATCATTAACCGGCGCGCGCGCTTCTTCTTCGGAATCTCGGAGCGCGAGTTGCAGGAGAAGGATCTTGAACAACTCAGTATCATCTTCAACCGTATTTTTGAAGATCCGCCCCGCTTCCACGGCTGGTTGCGCCAACTCTTACGCTCGCCGACCGAACGGGTAGTGGCCGAGTTCCGCATCATTCGCCCTGAAGCGCGCCTCTTACAGTGCTTCTCGGCCCCGGTGATGGATCTCCACGACCGCTACCTGGGACGCATCTTGGTCTTCCGCGACATCACCCGCGAGCGCGAGGTGGAGCGCATGAAGAGCGAGTTTGTTTCCAATGTCTCGCATGAATTGCGTACTCCATTAACCAGCATCCAAGGAACGCTGCAATTGGTGTTGGGGCCGAAGCGCTCTGGGAGTGAGGGATTACCCCAACGCGCCCGCGATCTGCTCAATGTCTCGCTGAGCAATACCGAACGCCTGATCCGGCTGATCAACGATATTCTCGATGTAGCCAAAATTGAACAGGGGCGCATCGAGCTACGCCGCGAGACCTTGAGCGTCGAAGATCTCTGCCGCGCTGCGGTTGCCGAGATGCACGCCTTCGCCAATCATCGCGGGATGAGTATTGATATGGATCTGCAACCGGGGCTGCCCAGTGTGCTGGCAGATCGTGACCGCTCCACCCAGATCCTGATCAACCTGCTCTCCAATGCGATCAAGTTCTCAGTGGGCAGCCAATCGGTGCTCCTGAGCGCCCGCACCGATGGCAGTATGGTCTACTTCTCTGTGCGCGACTGGGGGCGCGGGATTGATCTGGAGAATCAGGAGCGCATCTTCCAGAAGTTTGTGCAGATTGACAGCTCCGCCACCCGTGATGTGGGTGGCACAGGGCTAGGACTCTCTATCTCTAAGGCGCTGGTTGAAGAACAAGGCGGACGCATCTGGTTGGAGAGCGAGCTTGGGCGCGGCAGCACCTTCACCTTCACCCTGCCGGTCGCACCGGGGCTGCCCACCCGCACTGAGCCGAGTGGCAACCAGCCGTTGGCGCTCTTGCTTGGTTTCACTAACGATACCGCCCGTCTGTGTGCGCAGTTCAATTCGGTTGGCTGGCAGGTGCGCGAGGTTGATGATCTCAGCGGACTGGTCGATCTCCCCACTGCCCACGTCTTGATCGCCGTGCTACCCCACGATCCTTCGGCGGCCCAAGCCCTGCTCGATCATCTCAGTAGTAACGAGATCAGCCGGGGGATGCCCCTGCTCACCCTGGGCCAACCGCATAGCCCGACGCGCCCCGGCATCAAGATGATCGCCAGCGACGCCAGTGTTGACCAGATCATTCAGGCTGCCCTCAGCGTGGTGGCCACCCGCCAACTGCATGTGCTGGTGGTGGATGATGATCGTTATGTACGCCCGGTACTAGTACGCCTCCTCCAACGTCATGGCTTTCGTGTCACCAATGTGGCCGACGGATTAACCGCACTGACGATCATTGAGCAGGCGCGCCCCGATGTGGTGCTGCTTGATGTCAAGATGCCCGGTATTGATGGCACCGAAGTTCTGCGCCGGATCAAAGAGAATCCGTTGACGGCCATGACACGGGTGATCATCCTAACTGCCAATGATCTTGGCGAATCACTCCAATCACAGGTACTCCGTCTGGGAGCCGACGGCTATCTGGAGAAACCCATTACCTACGAGCGGCTAATCAGTATGGTGATGTCGCCTCGGATGCAGGACGAGAACCACCATGAACTCTAGCTCGGTCGATCTGGATCGTTTTGTCCATACGCTGATCTCGCCCCTCACCGCCCTCCAAGGAGCCGTAGGGTTGCTACGCCGTTCGCGTGAAGATGAACAGCGTTCATTGCTGTTGTTAGCGACAATTGAGCGCAATATCGAACGCCTGCGGCTGGCCTGTGATCAGATTCTGAACCATGCCCAGATCGTGGATAATCATGTCCATATCGAGTTACCCACGCTCATGATCGGCAGCCCACATAGCCCGCCGCACCCAGTGCAGCCCGCCACACCCCAGCGCAACCCGGTCTCTAGCCGCTATAATGGCCCGCTCGTAAACCCCAACCTGATCACCCAAGAGCAGAATCTGCTCCTGATCGTCGCGCCAACCAGCCTCTCGGCCAATCTGATCATGGAGCTAGAAGTGCGCGGGCACCACCTGATCTGGGCACGCGACACCAGCGAAGGGATCGATCTGGCCCGCCACATGCGCCCCGGCATCATTATTCTCGATCCGCACCTGGATGCCCAAGCCAGCCTCGTGGGTCAGATCCTGAATGAAGACCCAGAGACCAAGATGATCCCGCTCATCTTGCTGCACGATGCCCCCCAAAAACCGAATAGCGATGACTCTTGGCTGCTCGAACAAATTGAGGCATGCTTGCACCTAAGCTGTAACCAGCACCGCAGTCTGCCGCACATTTTGATCGTTGAGGACGAGCCTGACATCGCCTACCTGATTGCGGCGCAGTTCGCTGGCGAGGGCTACATGACGACGGTGGTGAGTAGTGGAGCAGAGGCGTTGCGGGTTGTACGCAAGCAGCAGTTTGATCTGATTCTGCTCGATCTCTTGCTGCCCGATATTGATGGCTTTACTGTCCTCGGTGGGCTACGAGTGCAACCCGAAACCCAACTCACCCCGATCATCCTGCTCTCGGCGATCAATTCACCCGCCGACAAGGTGCGCGGCTTGCAGTTAGGGGCCGATGACTACATTACCAAGCCGTTTAGCGATGTGGAGTTGAACGCCCGCGTACAGGCCGCCATGCGGCGCAGCGAACGTGAAGGTGGGGCCAATCCCTCCACGCGCCTACCGGGGAATATCGCTATCGAACGCGCCATCAGCCAACGTATTGAGCAGCGCGATGTCCCCTTTGCGGTCTGTTATTGCGATCTTGACAACTTCAAAGCCTACAACGATACGTATGGCTTCCTCAAGGGCGATGCGGTGATCCAACGCACCGCCCAGATCCTGCTCGATGCCGTGCGCGAGTTTGGCAACCCAGACGATTTTGTGGGCCATATTGGTGGCGATGACTTTGTGATCATCACCAGCCTGGATCGCCTCGAAACCATTGGGCAGAATGCTATCACCCGCTTCGACACCACCGCCCCACTCTTCTACGACCGCGAGGCGCGCCAACGCGGCTACATCAGCGGCCACGACCGCCAGGGCCAGCCGACGATCTACCCGCTGGTGAGTATCTCAATCATCGCGGTCAGTTCGCGGCTGCGCCACCCCAGCCACCCCGGCGAAGTTGCGCAGCGCTCGGTCGAACCCAAGAAGCGCGCCAAGCACATGCCGGGGAGCGTCTTTATTGTTGAGGAGTAGCACCTACAGGGACGCCACGACCTCAACCCCATTCTGGGCCATCGAGTGCAGGAAGAGAACGTGGTGCAGATCACCATCGTGCGCCATGATGCCCAACTCGGTGGCCACAGCGAGCGGCGTATCAAACGTATCCACCGTTGCCGCCGCAACAATCACCCGGCGCTGAAGGTTGAGCGCGTTGGCCTCTAGGCGCAGGTGCATAGCCGCACTAAAGACACACAGATCAGTGCAGTCACCCACCACCACAAAGGTATCCACCGCTGGATGTGCCGCCATCCAAGCATCCAGCGTCGTACCGAGATGCGAACTGAGCGAATTCTTGGCAATCGTGGTGATCTGATCCGCAAACGGAAGCTGCGCCAACTCGTCCACCGCCGCACTCTCCGCCGTCCCGGCAACACAATGCGGGGGGTAATAGGCAAACTCTGGGGTTTGCGGATCGTGAGTGTCCTGGGTCAGCACGAAGTTGCGCACCCCCAGCGCATAGGCGCGGGTGAAGAGATCAACCACGCCGGGGATGAGCGCCGCCACACGCGGCCCAGCCAGCGGCCCAATGCGGCAAAAGCCGTTGATCATATCAATCGAGAAGATCGCTACCCGCTCCGGCTGGGTACCAACCAGAGCGGCCAGATCCCCGGCGGGGAGGTTGGCGTACCACGTATCAAGGTAGGCCAAAAAGGGTAGCGCTGTGCGGCTGAGGTTGAGTTGGCGGGTCATCATGAACCTCCGATTGGTTTTAGTGTATTATTGACACTAATTATAGTACCTTCAAAGGGGCTTGTCAAGATAGTAGAGCTATAAAAAATGTGCTATCCTATGGGCATACGTCTCGTTGAGTTTGAGGAGCAACGCCCATGGTGCGCGAGCGTTACACCCGGCAGATCGGCAGCCTACGCGAAGACCTGCTGCGTATGGGCAGCATGGTTGAACAAGCCCTGCTGCGGGCCATCACTAGCCTCGATACGTGGGACTCGACGATAGCCACGCAAGTCATTCATGATGATGCGCAGATTGATGAAATCTGGCGTTCGTTAGAGGAACGTACCATCCACCTGCTGGCTACGCAGCAGCCAATTGTCGCCAGCGATCTGCGTTTGATCACCGTCGCCAATGCGATTGCGAGTGAGTTGGAACGCATTGGCGATTATGCCAATATCATCGCCCGCCGCGTCCGCCGGGCTACCCGTCGCCCAGCCCTCGTGACTCCGCCTCCGGCGATTAAGGAGATGGCAACCCTGGCCATCCAGATGCTCAATACCAGCCTCGAAGCCTTCCTCCGCCAAGATGTTGATCTCGCCCATAGCCTGGCCCAGAGCGATGAGCGGGTTGATGAACTCGAAGACCAATTGCGGAGTGCGGTCATTGCGATGGTCAAGGATGATCCCGAAAAGGTCGAGGCCGCGATTGATATGCTCGATGCGATCCACGCCCTCGAACGCACCGCCGACCGCGCCACCAACATTGGCGAGCGGGTCATCTTCTTGTCTACCAATAGTGTTGAGGATCTGAATTAAGCTTCTGGGAAGCTTCATGCCACAAAGGAAAGCCCCCGTGTTTGAGGAAGAGACGCCACCGCCAACTCCACCCTCTCCGCCGCTGTTCAGCCGCGAACGGTTGATCTTGATCGGTGCGCTCGTCTTTCTCTTCTTTTCATTGGGGCTGACCTTCTTCTTCACTCCCAATCTGAGTACTCCGCCCATCCCTCCCACCAGTACGCCAGGGCTGCTGGAACCATCGGATATTGCCCTGATCACACCCACCGATTCCGGCATGGTGGGCATGATCCCCACACCCACCGATCTGGCCTCGGCCTATCCTAGCCCGGTCACTTCGAATACCCCAACGAGCGGCTACCCTTTCCTCGATGCCACCGCAACCTCGCAAGCCGCACTCGCCACCGCGAGTGCGCTCGAATCACCCACGAGTAGTAGCAGCGCCTACCCCATCGTAGAACCCGAAGGCACACCACCAACCCAGCCAACCCTGCGGCCTAGCCCGACCATTCCGCCCACTCTGACTCCGGCCCCCATACCGACTCGCATGCCGCAGCCGACGATGTCACCTGCGCCGACGATGCCACCTGCGCCGACTGCACCACCGACCCCAACCAAATCGGTGGTGGCTGCGGATAGCCCGGTGAGTACGGCCATCCCCGCCGATCCCAAGGAGCCACCACCAACCCGCACGCCCACCCCGGTGCTGCCGACGCAGGTTCCGGCTGATGTGGTTCAAGGGAATGTGCATTGGCAGACCGGCCAAAGCCCGATCACCCTGCGCCGTGATGTCCAGATTCCGCCCGGTGCCGAATTGGTGATTGAGCCAGGGGTAGAGGTGCGCCTCGATCCGGGGGTCTCGATCTATGTGGATGGTGGCCGCCTCTTGGTGATGGGTACGGCGCAACAGCCGGTGCGCTTTGTCGGCAGTACCCGCGCCCGCTGGAGTGGCATCTTTGGTCGCCCCGGTAGCTTCATTGTGATGGAGCATGCCCAGATCAGTGGCGGTGGAGCCGGTGGCACGCTCATGGCGGTTGAGTCGGGCAGCCTCACGCTGCGCAATACCCGCATCACCGAAAATGGTGGCGGCGTGCTGGTGAATGACTCGCCGTTAGAAGTGAAGGATAGCGAGATCGCCGGAAATGATGTGCCCTTTGGCGCGGCCCTCGATGCCAGTTATAGCCTGGGCACGAATGTCACGCTGCACCGCAATCGTATCGCTGGCAACCGGCTGAGTGAGGGCGCTCCGATGGTGCGTATTGCTAACCAGAGTAGCTTTAGTGCCCTGCTCCTCGATCTCGCTGGTAATCTGGTGCGCGGTGGTGCGCCTAATCTGCAACTGCTCACCAATGGCCCCATCCAGGGCAATGTCACCTGTAATAGCCTGGTTGGTGATGGCCTCGGTTTTGGGCTGCGTACCCAGACCATTCAGGTTGCCCCGAATGGCCAACCGCCCTTCGCCCAGTTGAATGTCAGTCAGAATCTGATGGATGAGCATATCCCCCCGATTGATCCTGTCTACCTCAAGTATGGCCTGGGGCGTGCCGCCACCAGCGAGGTGCTACTGGATATGCGCAACAATTGGTGGGGCGATGCCTCTGGCCCCTATGAGCCTGATGCTAACCCAGAGGGCCGAGGCGATTCGGTGGGTAGCAATATCCTCTTTGAGCCATGGCTAACGGCTGCACCCTCTTGCACACCGCCCCGCTAACCACACCGGGGCGGCCCCGGTTCGTATCGAGAGTTGCCTGATGTCTGAGCGTAGCCACATTCCTACTGCCTCTACGCCCGACGCTCTGCGCCGCTATCTCGGTGCGGATCTCGCAGATCGTTTGCTCAGTGGCAGCGCCCGCGAGCAGGATTACTTCGCTGCGGTGGCGCATCTGGCGAGTGTGCGCTACGCCCTCACTACCTACCTCCCGCGTCGCCTGCTCCAGCACCAACTCCAGGATCAGTGCCCCCAGCCCTGGCTGGAGTGGGTTGAAGGGACGCTGCTCTTTGCCGATGTGAGCGGTTCCACGGCACTGGCCGAACGCCTCTCGACGCTGGGCCGCGAGGGGACGGAGATTGTCACCGATACGCTCAACTGTTACTTCGGGACGATGATCCGTAGTATCCAGCGCGCTGGTGGCGATCTGATCACCTTTGGCGGCGATGCGCTGCTGGTACTCTTCGAGGGTGCCAATCATACCCACGTGGCCACCGCTACCGCCCTGAACCTGCTGCGCGAACTGAGCGATTTCCAGCGCCATGTACCGGGGATCGGCACCTTCCCACTCAGCATGCACATCGGTGTCGAACGTGGGCGAGTGGCGCTGGTGAGCGCCGGTCAACCCCAGGCGCTGCGCTACAGCGCCATGGGCCATACCGTCAATTGTGTGGCGCTGGCCGAAGGCTATGGCGGGCGTGGCGAACTGGTGCTAGGGCCACTTGCCTGGCCCATCGTTGCCGCTGAGGCCCAGGGTGAAGAGGTAACGAGTGGCTATGTGCGGGTGCAGGATCTCCAGAGTGCCGCAACGATCACTCCGGCTCCACTTGATGAGCCGATAAGTAGCTTCGATCTCAACGCCATCACCCGGCTCATAACCCAGATTGACCAACTCAGCCCCTACTTGCCCCCCAGCCTGATGCTGCGCATCCTCGCCGACCCGCAGCGCCCCGTGGTCGAGGCCGATCTGCGCCCGGTAACGGTGCTCTTCGCCCAGGTGATCGGGTTGAGTACGCTGGTCGAGCAACTCCCCGCTCACCATGCCGCTGCGGCGGTGGATGCCTTCCTCCAACCAATCCAGGCGGCGGTGCAGCAGTATGGCGGGTTTGTGAATAAGCTCGATCTGGCCGAGGAGGGCGATAAGTTGCTGGCCATCTTTGGTGCCCCGATTGCCTATGAGGATCACGCCGAACGCGCCGCCCGCGCTGCCATGGCCATGCAGGCCATCCTCCAGGGTGAACAACTCTCCAAAACGATCCTCGGTCAATTCCCGCCCCTGCAACTGCGTATCGGCCTCAATACCGGCAATGTCTTTGCGGGCAATGTCGGGACGCCCGAACGTAAGGAGTACACCGTCATGGGCGACGCAGTGAATGTCGCCGCTCGTGTCATGGTTAAGACTGCATGGGGCGAGATCCGCTGCTCGGCGGCCACTGCCACGCTGATCAGCCATAGCTTGCAGTGCGAAGATCCGCAGCATGTTGCGGTGAAGGGTAAGGCCGAACCACTCGAACTGCTGCGCTTGGTGGGTGAGCGCCAGGTAAATCAGCAAGAATTGGCGCAGCGCACACCTCTAGTGGGGCGCGAGCGGGAACTGACCTGGCTACACGCGCATGTCGCCGCGATGCTGAACGGGAGTGGCCGGGTGGTGCGGGTGAGCGGCGAGGCGGGTATCGGCAAGACCCGCTTGGTGGGGGAGTTGCTCGATGCCTATCCACACCTGCACACCATCCATGTGCGCTGTCTCTCCTTCAATACCAATACGCCCTACAGCCCCTGGGCCGAACTATTGAGTACGATCTGTGGGGTCGAACCGACCGACGACCATACTACCCGTGTCTCCCGCCTCAGTACCGCGCTTGATGCGAGTAACATTCCATCTGACGACTGGTTACCGCTCTTAGCCGAATTGCTGCGGATTGAGATTAGCGACTCGGCGATCATCCGGGCGCTCGATCCGCAACAACGCCAAGTACGCCGCTTCGAGATCATCACCAGCTTGGTGCATACAGTGGCCCGTACCGAGCGCGGGTTGCTCATTCTCTTCGACAACCTGCACTGGGCCGATCAGGTCTCGCTCGATCTTTGGCAATACCTAGCCGCCAATCTGGCCGACATGCCGATCATTCTCCTTGGGCTGCATCGCGGCGAACTCAACTGGGGTGGTGGACCCCAGGGGGATGGTGCGGAGGAGTTGGATCTGGGGCGGCTCGCCGATGGCGATTGTTCGATTCTCCTCACCAGCCTCGCCAGTGATCAGCGTTTGAGTGATGAACTACGCTACCAGATTATTGCCCGTGCGGGTGGCAATCCCCTCTTTCTCGAAGAACTCTTGCACGCCCTGCGCAGCAGTAATACCGCCCTCGATGCCCTCCCCGATAGCCTCAGCGGGCTGCTCCTGGCGCGTATTGATCGCCTCAACGAGCGCGCCCGCGCCCTGCTACGCGTCGCAGCAGTCATCGGCCAGCGCTTCCCCCTAGGGGTATTGCGGGCGATCTATCTGGAAGAACAGAGCGCCCTGCTACACCAACTTGCCGATCTGGATGCCCAGGAACTCACCCGCCTCGAACGCGAGATTCCCGACCGTATCCACCTCTTCCGCCACGGGCTGATGCAGGAGGTGATCTACCAGAGTCTGCTCTATGCGCGGCGACGTGAGTTGCACCGCCGTATCGGTGAGCACCTGGAGCAGCAGTACAAACACGAGTTGGCCCAGGTGAATGCCGAGTATGGCGACGCCAGCCGCGAATATCTGGTGCAGATCGGGCGTAATGGCTCGCTCCTCAGCCGCACCGCCCGCGCCAATGGCAATACGATCTTCCTGCTCGCGCACCACTACCGCAATAGCGACCGCCCCGACCGTGCGGTGCCCTACTTACTGCTCTCTGGTCATATTGCCCGCGACGATTACGCCAACGAACAGGCGCTTCAGTTCTACCAATGGGCGCTGGAGGCGCTTGGTGATGCTGCGTTTGGCCCGCAGGTGTGGGAAGCCCGCGAGGCAATGGGCGATGTGTTGTGTACCCTGGGCCATTACGATCAGGCCCAACAAGAATACGCCGCCCTACTTGTGGCAACCGACACGCCCCTACCGTCCGCCGTTGCCGCCGAGGTGCTGCGCTCCTGGGGCGATGCGCTGGAGAAGCAGGGGAGCTACGCCGAGGCGTTGGAGAAGTTGCGCCAAGCCGAAGCGATCTGCCAGCAGGCGTTGAATAGCGTGCCGCCGCTACTGCTCTCGGCGATCTATGCCGATATGGGCATGGTACTCTTCCGCCTGGGTGAGTATGAGCAGGCGCTAAGTATCTGTCAGACCGGCTTGGCCAAGATCCGTAATGATCGCCGCAGTGCCGAAGATGAGCGCATTGAGGCCGATCTGCAACGCCAGATCGGCACGATCCACGCGATGCGCGGCCAGTATGATCAGGCGCGCTTCCACTTCGAGAATGCCCTAGCGGCCCAAGAGGAGATTGACGATCTCTTCGGCTGTAGCCGTTCCCACAATAACTTGGGTTATCTGGCCCAGTTGGAAAGCGACTATGAACGCGCTGTGGGCCACTACGAACAGGCCCAAGAACTGGCGCGCAAAGTACAGTCCAAGTATGTGCTGAGTAGTGTGCTACTCAATCTGGCCGATTCCTACTGTCGCTTGGATCGCTACGCCGAAGCCGAGTACACCTGCAAAGAGGCGCTGGCGCTCTTCCAGGAGATGGGCGACCGCGATGGGATCGCGAAGGTGTATGATACCCTGGGACTCATTGATGATAGCCGAGGCGAATATAGCCAAGCCCTAGCCCACTACCAGACGGCGTTAGGGTTGCACCGTGAACTCGATAGCAGCTACCAAGAGGGCAACACCCTAGCAATGATCGCCGCTATGCACAACGCCCTAAGCAACCCGGTGCAGGCCCGCGAACTGGCCCAACAAGCCTACGTGATTGGTGAGCGCATCCAAGCCCCGCAACTGCTGGTCGAGGCACTCATCGCCCTCGCCGAAGCCGACCTGCGCAGCGCCGCGCTGACCGAAGCCGCCGCACAGGCCACCCAAGCCGCCACCCTGGCCGAGCAGATTGGCAGCCGCGCCAACTACGGCACAGCTCGCCGCCTCCTCGGCCAGATCAGCGCCGCCCAAGGCGATGCAGCCGCAGACGAACATTTCCTCGCCGCCGAAGCGACCTTCCAACAGATCCAGAGCCGCCTCGAACTGGCGCGCACTTGGGCGACCTACGGCGAATATCTATATACCCGTAACGCTACGGGCGCAACTGCGTATCTTATACAGGCCGAAGAGACCTTCCGCCGCATCGAAGCCAACGCCGAACTACGCCATCTGATAAACTATCACAATAGCCAACAGAGACAGGAGTAACACCATGTCCCAGGAAGTCGTACAGCAGATCATTGGCCGCGCCGTTACCGATGCCGCGTTCCGCCAGCAACTGATTGACAACGCCAAAGAGGCATGCAAGGGGTATGATCTCACCCCCGAAGAGTTGGAGGCGCTCGAAGCGCTAGATGCCGAGAGCCTCAAGGCGTTTGCAGGCAGCCTTGATGTCCGCATCACCAAGACGGCTGGTAAGGGGTTCATTTAGGCATTGCGGTGCTGTAGAGACGCAACAGTTGCGTCTCTACAGCGCAGCACCTACCCGATCAAGATCGGAGGATACCATGGAGTATAGCGAACTGCTCAATGCTAAACGGAGCGAAATCTTCGCCATCGCGACCCAACATGGTGCTTCCAACCTACGTATCTTTGGCTCGGTTGCCCGTGGTGAAGCTAGCCCTACGAGTGATATTGATCTGCTCGTGACCCTAGCCGATGACCGTAGCCTGCTCGATCTTGTTGGCCTCTGGCAAGATCTTGAGGATCTCTTAGGTTGCAAGGTTGATGTGATTACCGAACGCGGGCTGCATGTACGTATTCGTGATCGCGTCTTGAGCGAAGCGGTAGCATTATGACTGATGACCGCACCTATCTTGGTCACATCATTGATTGCATTCAACGCATCGAAGACTATACTCGTGATGGAGAGGCTGCATTTATGGCCTCGCCCATCATCCAGGATGCTGTTGTCCGTAACTTTGAGATCATCGGGGAGGCTACAAAACGCCTCAGTTCAAAACTTACGAGGTCTCGCCCAGATATTCAGTGGCGTCGTATAGCCGGTTTTCGTGATGTACTAATCCATAGATATGCAAGTATTGATCTCACCGCAGTTTGGAATGTTATAGAACATGACTTAACAAACTTAAAATCAGTAATTACAGACCTGTTGGAAACGCTTTAGCTATAGGGTAGCACCGGCAGGAAGCCGGTGCTACCCCAAACACCACACCTAAATCCGACTCGCCACCGCGCTCCCCACCTCAACCGTACTGTGGGCGCGCTGCTCACCCCGCGCAATATCGCCGGTGACGATCCCCGCCTCCAGCACTGCACTGACCGCCGCCTCTACCGCCCGCGCCTCCTGCTCCAAACCGAGCGAGTAGCGCAGCAACAGCGCCGTACTCAGGATGGTGGCCAGCGGATTAGCCTTACCCTGACCGGCAATATCCGGGGCACTGCCGTGGATCGGCTCGTACAGCCCCATCTTCCCGCTGCCCAACGAGGCACTCGGCAACATGCCCATCGAACCGGCCAGCATCGAAGCCTCATCGGTCAGGATGTCGCCGAACATATTCTCGGTAACGATCACATCAAAATCGCTGGGGCGGCGCAGCAGATGCATGGCACAGGCATCCACCAACATCCAATCATACTGCAAGTCGCTAAACTCCTCGCGCATGATGCGGGTGGCAATACTGCGCCACAGGCGGCTCGTCTCCAACACATTGGCCTTATCCACCAACGTCAGGTGGCCGTGGCGCTGACGTGCCAAGCCCGCCGCGAGGCGCACAATCCGCTCCACCTCAGCCTGGGTATAGACACACAGATCACTGGCCCACTCGCCCTGCGCATCCTGCTCGCGGCGCTTCTCACCAAAATAGATCCCGCCGGTCAGTTCGCGCACCACCAGCAGATCCACATCTACTAGGCGCTCCGGGCGGAGCGGCGAGGCATCGAGCAACAAAGGATGCAACGTCACCGGGCGCAGGTTGGCATACAACCCCAGCGCCTTACGAATACCCAGCAGACCCTGTTCGGGGCGCACCTTGGCGTTGGGGTCGTCCCACTTGGGGCCACCCACGGCACCGAGCAACACCGCATCACAATCCTGACAAGCCGCTACCGTCGCCTCTGGCAAGGCTGTACCGGTCTGATCAATCGCAATCCCACCGATCAGCGCCTCACGGATGGTGAAGGTATGGCCGTAACGCGCCCCCACCGCATGCAGCACCTTGATCGCCTCAGCCACCACTTCCGGGCCGATTCCATCGCCCGGTAGGGCAGTTATTGTGTAATCCACGTCCACAACCTCTCAATATCAAGCCGAATGATGCCCCCGATGATACCACACGATCTCTTGTGGTAACGAACGGGTAACTTTTGCTGGTTATACTGCGCACAGAGGAAACAACTACGCTGTAGCGTATAGAACGCACCGTACCTAAAGAGGAAGCCCATGGCAACGCGACGGATTGAGTCGTTTCTTTTACGGATTGTCGTCTCGGACGAATCACGGGCCGAACCACCCCAGTGGCGCGGACGCATCCAACATGTTGCCAGTGGGGCCGAGCAGCAGATCAATGAGCTTGCTCAGGCAGTAGCTTTTATCTCCAACCACCTCAGCGGCCATGGAGTTTCGCGTGAATTCACCTTCGAGCCGACCAGCACGGCTGAATGATGGTATGATCGTGGTCAGTGTGAGCAGGTAGCCACCCAACCCCCAGACAATACTCTTCCCCCGCCCCTTCGCCGGTCCTCTTTCTCCTTCTGTATACCTCGGCTACCTGCTCCGCAGCTACGATCCTCCACCCGCCTTGATCTGCGCATAGATCGCCAACGTCTCTGGGAGCGGCTCCACTCCCAACTCCTGCTCCAATGCCGTCACACAACGCGCATACAGGCGCAACGCCGTACTTCGTTCGCCCAAACCACCATAGGCGCGCATCAACAACTGATACGCCTCCTCCTGGGCCTGGTCATACTCAAGTACCCGCCAAGCCAAACCAATCGCCGCATGAGGATGGCCATCAGTGAGCAGCAGATTACCTAAACGGATTGAGGCTTCGGTAAAGAGCAGACTCAGCCGCTCGCGCTCCACGACTGACCAATCTTCGTAGAGGCAATCGGGCAGGAATGTCCCGCCATACAGATCCACGGCGCGTTGGTAGAGCACCAACGCCTCATCACGTCGGCCCTGCTGAAACACATTGCGCGCCTGTTCAACTTGGGCCGAAAAATTAGCCGCATCATAACTATGATCGCTCTCGATATTAAAGCCGTAGGTGTCACCCTGCTGCACCACATAGTAGGTCGGCGCACCCTCAGGGCGGTACGGCTCTATCGCCTTGGTCAGACGCGAAAGCGTTACACGCAGATTATTGGCCGCCGCCTCCGACTCAAGGCCGGGCCAGAGCATATCCATGATGCGGTCGCGGGGCAACATACGCCCACGCTCGACCAAGAGCAGTTGCAGCAACTGGCGCGCCTTAATACTACGCCAGTCACGATCCCGGATCTCGACATCACCGCGCCAGACGCCAAAACCGCCCAAACTACGCACATGCAGCGTATAGGACGGGCGATAGACCAGCCGCTCAATCGCCTGCTCCGCCGCCAGCCGCACCGGCCCATGGCGATCCTTCAGCATCGCCCGCAGCGCCGGGTAGGCCGACGCCGCTCCGGCGTCACCGAGCAACTGCGCGATGCGTACCCGCGCACTTGGGCCAACCCCCGACTCTAACATCCGCACCAGCAGATTCGGCGCTTCGGTGGGCATGTGGCGGCGCAACACATCCCCCACCGCCCGCGTGGCGATGCCGAGGCGCAGGTTGTGGGCGGCGGCAACCTCAATCGTGGCCGAAGGCAGGAAGGGCAGATAGCCAAAACCATACTCATCACAGATCTGCCAGCCATCCTGCATATCCTCATCAACCATGTTCAGGTCATCGCGGCGTTGATTGAGCGCAGCGCGGTAGAAACGCGCCAGCGCCAGGAAGAGACCATCACCCCGCAAGGCCATCTCAGCCACCAGATCATTAGCCAAATGCGCCGCTCGATCCAACTCACCACCTTCACCCAAGGCGATCAGCAGCAGCAACTGCATCCAAAGATCGTGGTTGGCCATCGCATTGAAGGGCGATTCGGTAGCTTCAGGATGGTTATGCCATGGAGGTTCGGGAGTTGCATCAGCGGCACTACTGTGCATGCGACGCAACAGATGCCCAGCGTCCGCCGCAGCCTGCGCCGCTTGATCGGTCTTCAGCAGCGCGTAGGTATCGAGCACCTGCACCCGCGTGAGCAAGGCCCCCGCTCCTACCCGGTTCGCCACTGCCCGTGCGCGTTCCAAATAGGTATTCGCCTCTTCGGTGCGCCCCTGATCAAACATGAGCAGCGCAAGGAAGAGCGCACTCCGCCCCAGCACACCCTCGTTGGTAAAATCACTCAGACGGCGATGGACATCCAGTGCCACCCCGGTCGCTTCCTGCAAATGGCCCTGAAGATAGAGCGCCATAGCTTGAAGGCGCAACAGGTTCTGGCGCATGCGATCATCACGATCAATCTGGGGGCTTTCGAGCGCCGCCGTAATCACCACCAGCGCCGCCGCCGGGTAGCCCTGCTCAATATGGATCGAACTGACGATCATGGCCAAGAGCCACTGCCAAAAGACGCCGCGTGGATGGCGCGCCGCCTGGTTGGCCACCCGCAACGCCGCCGCGTAGCGCCCCTGGTTATAGAGCAGCGCCACCACACTCGCCAAGGCTGCCCCACGCGCCCAGTCATCCCGTTCGCGATTGGCGGCCCGTACCGCCCGAATACAGATCGTGGCAAACTCGGTGGGCCGATCCTCCCAGAAGATGAGTGCGGCCATATCACTGAGCGCCCGGAGTTCGCGCTGCGCGTTGTCCTGCGCCTGATAGAGATCGGCAGCCCGACTGATCGCCTCCATGGCCTGTTTGCGGCTGGCTACCGCAAAGCTCTGGCCCCACATGTGGAGCAACTCTGGATCATGATCGCGGATCTCAGCCGGGAGACGCCCGATCCATGCACGGATGCTCTCGCGCTGCGGGGTGTTGATCAGCGGCCATGCATGGCTGCGGATGGCATGCGCGATGGCATGGTGATCCTCGATCTGGACATAGTGGCTGAGTGCGGCTTCCAGGTTGCCACGTTGCTCAAAGGCGCGCCCGTAGCGCTGGTGCAGGGCAACCAGTGCCTCACGGGTAGTGCTGTGGGCGGCACGTTCACGCAACAGCCGTTGCCACAGCGGATGCAAACGGTAGTTGCGCACGGGATGTTCGCTCGTCTCCACCACCGTGATCGGCAAACCAAGTTGCAGACAGCGCCCTAAGAGTTGCTCGGCATCGGGCATCTGCAACGCCTCGGCTAATACATCGCTCTCCATCTGCGCCGCAAGCGCCGCGTGGCTCAGGAAGATGACCAGTTCCGAGGGCAGATCGGCCATCACCTCGGAGGCGAGGTAGTCGAAGAGGTGCTGCTGGTTGTTGTCGAGGGCGTGCAGGTAGGCCGAACGCTGTTCCGGGGCTTGACGGGCTAATGCTCGCGCCGCAAGTTGTAGGCTGAGTACCCAACCTTCGGTGCGGTTGAGTAAGAGTTGCAGATCGTCCGCCGCCAACTCAACGCCACTCTGGGTTAAAAGGTTGGCGACCTCGGCATGCGTGAGCGAGAGATCGGCACGTTCAACCTCCACCAACTGCCCCTCGGCGCGCATGCGCGGCAAGGGGGCCGCACTCAATGGCCGCCGCGAGGCAATGATGATGTGCAACGCTGGTGGTGCCGTCCGCAAGAGGTAGCCCAACAACGCCGCCGTAATCGGCCCATCGGCGATCTGGTGAAAGTCATCAATCACCAGAAAAGTTGGGGTAGTCAGGCTACTCTGAAGATCACTCAGCAACGCACTCGCCACCAACGGCCAATCACGGGTCACATTGGCGGCACTCTGTAAAAAGCGCCATGCCTCAGCTCCTACTGTTGGTAGTACACGTTGAAAGGTATTGATCAGGTAGGCCAGCAGAAGACCGGGGTCACTATCACCATTATCTAGGCTCAACCAGCAGACATCAGCCCCAGTGCGAGTCAAGTCGGCCACCCACTGGGTCAGAAGGGTGGTCTTCCCATAACCTGCGGGTGCCGTCACCAGCGTCGCCGGACGGAGGCGCACCTCAGCCAACAATGCATGGAGATCGGGTCGTAACAGAACCTCGCTGCGCATTGGCGGCGGGGCGAACTTGAGTGGCAAAAGCGCCATTGGGGGCATTACCCCACTGTTGTGCTGAACAGCCTCAGTCATAAGGAGTCTCTGCTCTGGAATATTCCGAGAAATTGGCGGGCAGGCGCTACCCACGCAGAGCTACTGACCTATGGGTCATTATACCTTTCAAATACCTCTTCTGTATAGAGGACAAAAATGGCGCGATTACCTGCTCCTGGTTGTTGGTAGACCGGGGTAAAGATCATGATGCCACCTTCAAAGAATTGGATCACACCTTGGGTTGCCTCCTTAAGTTCGATCTCACCACTCCGCCAATTGCCCAGCGCCTCGGCCACCCCAGCTTTCCCAAAATAGACACGCCCAAACCCGCGCACGGGGTAGTTGGGGGTTGGCTCTGGCGTAACATCGGGGTAGGAAGCAGCTTCTCTCGGATCAACCAACGAATAATCACCACTATTTAAGCCATAGAAGATGACAATCGTATCTTTCAGGTTGGTCGGATTCAGCCCCCAGTAGAACATGGTGCCGCGCTCAAAGAACTGGATCGCGGCATGGCCCCCGCGTTCAGGCACAAGTGGGCAACCCAGGCGCTCACGAATGCTCACATTCTCGTGGTAGAGGCGGCCAAATCCGCCCTGTAACATGCCCTCGGTACAATCCACCGTCGGCGTAGGCGTTGCACTCGCGGTTGGCGTGGCCGTCGCGGTGGGCATCGCGGTTGCCGTGGGTGGCACGGGCGTCAGGCTGGGGATGACCGTCACCACCACCACCACCGGGGCCAGTGTGGGGGGCTTGGCGGGTATGGGGGTGGCACTAGGGGTGGGGCTAGGGCTAGGCGATACAGCAACCACCGCCACTTCCGGGGTGAGGGTCATGGTCGGGCTGGGAGCCAGAGTCGGCACCGGGGTAGGCACGGCGCTCAACGTTGGGGTAGGTGTATCCAACAGGGCCACACTGGACGGCAGGCCACTGGTCGAGCGGCCAATGAGCATCCCCATCCCCACCGCCGCGCCGCCCGCCACCAGCGCCAAGATGATGGCGATGATCCAGGGCAGGTTGCTGGGCCGCCGTTCAGCGGGCATCTGCGTCATGGTGGTATGGGTCTGGGGCGGGGGTGTCGCAGCGGGCGTGATGACCGGCACCACCGGCGGGCGACGCGTCGGCGCAGAGTGGGCGGCGGATGCCGTTTGCACCAATGGCGCAACCCCAACCGCTGTGGCCACCCCCACATCAAGCGCCGCGAGGGCAGCCACAAAGCTGCTCGCGCTCGGAAAACGGTTGGCCGGATCGGTCGCCACCGCCCGCAGAATGATCGGGTCGCATGCTGGAGGAAGTCCCGGCGCAACACTACTCGGCAGCGGCGGCATCTGGTAGAGATGGGCCAGCAACACATCCTGGGTCGTGCCCTCAAAGGCGCGCCGCCCGGTAAGGGCGCGAAAGGCAAGCATGCCCAGCGCATAGACATCGGTACGCGCATCCACCGGGCGAGCGCCGATCTGCTCCGGGGCCATATAGTCGGGGGTGCCCAACAACGAGCCGGTGGTGGTGAGGCCGGGAGCATCGAGGCGCTTGGCGATCCCAAAATCGGTAAGCATCACCTGGGGCGGGCCAGCCGGTGTCTGGCAGAGAAAGATGTTCCCCGGCTTAATATCGCGGTGAATCACCCCACGACTATGTGCGTAGTCGAGCGCAGCCGCGACGGGCTGGAGCAGGGTGCAGAGTTCGGTGGGAGAAAGCGTACCCTCACGCTGCAAGCGTTCCTGAAGCGTCTCGCCGTCGAGCAACTTCATGGCCATATAGGCCATACCATCCTGCTCGCCAACATCATAGACCGGGACGATGTGGGGATGCTCCAGGCTGGCGGCAATCACCGCCTCACGCGTGAAGCGCTCGATCAGGGTTGCATCATCGCTATACTGTGGATAGAGTACCTTGAGGGCAACCGCCCGCTGAAGAATCGTGTCGGTGGCACGATAGACCGCCGCCATCCCGCCACGGCCAAGGAGTGCGGTGATCTCATAACGTCCGAGGCGCTGGTTGATGAGCGACTTCAGCATAGGTGCTATTGTAGCATAGCGCCTATGCTATAATAGCGCCTATGTCACTACCGCGTGATCGTTTTACTCGCCGCAGCTATGGCGGACACTCGGCTCCCCGGCGTCCCGCCCATCCCCGTCTCCTACGACGCAAGCCCCGTCCACCAGCGCGGCTCCCACACATCCTAGCCCAACTTCTGGTCGCCAGCATCCTCCTGATGGTCTTGGCCGTCAGTGGCGTGTTGGGAGCGGCCTATAGCGCGTATGCGCAAACAACAGCCAGCCTCAAACCGCGCCTCGATGCGCTCAGTGAGCGCGATCTCTTCCAGACTTCGCGTATCTTCGACCGCAATGGGACGCTGCTCTACGAGTTCTTTGATGCGGGCAAGCGTACCAATATCAGTTTCGATCAGATCTCGCCACTGCTTATCAACGCCACAGTGGCGATTGAGGACAAGACCTTCTTCACCAACCAGGGGATTGACCTCAACGGCATTGTGCGTACTGCCATGAGCAGCCTGCAAGCGGGTGAAGAGACCGGCGGCGCTTCGACGATCACCCAGCAGGTGATCAAGAACTATGTGCTGACCAATGAAGAACGTGCCCCGGATCGGCGCTACGAGCGCAAGATCAAAGAGATTATTCTGGCCCAAGAGCTTGATAAGGCGTATGCCAAAGAAGCGATTCTCGAACTCTACCTCAACGAGAACTTCTATGGCAACCTGGCTTATGGCATTGAGGCCGCCAGCGAAGTCTTTTTTGGTATCCATGCCAAAGATCTGAACCTCAACCAAGCCTCGCTGCTGGCCGGATTACCCCAGCTTCCCAGTGTCTACAACCCAATCAACTATCTGGAGCGCGACGCCGAGGGCGTCTTTTTACCGGGTGTCTTCCTCAACGCAGGCTGGGAGCAGCCCGATTATCAACTTCCTGCCAACCTGAGCGCCCCGCGCTGGCGGCAGATCGCCGTGTTGCGGCGCATGGTCGAGGATGGCTATGTGAGTGCCGATCAGGCACGCCTCGCACTCAGCCAACCGCTGCGCTTCGCGCCCCAAGAGGTGCCGCTGAACGCGCCGCACTTCGTCTTCTATGTACGTGATCTGATCCAGGAGCAGTATGGCCAAGACGCGCTTACCGGCGGCGGCTTGCGCATCACCACCACTCTGGATCTCGATCTGCAAATGATGGTGCAGCGCACCGCCGCCGAGCGCATCGCCGAGATCCGTGAGCGCAACATCCACAATGCGGCCGTGGTGGTGATGCAGCCCAATACCGGCCAGATCCTGGCCATGGTGGGCAGCATTGACTATAACGCAGTCGAAGCGACCCGCACCCCCGGCGAGAGCGGCAATGTGATTGACGGCCAAGTGAATGTAGCGACCCGCGAACGTCAGCCCGGTTCGGCGCTCAAGCCCTTCACCTACTTGGCGGCAATGGAGCAGGGCATCAATCCCGAAACGGTACTCTGGGACGTACCGACCGAGTTCCCGCTGAGTGGCGGTGAGTGGTACGCCCCGCTCAACTACAACGCCAAGTTTAATGGCCCGGTGCGTATGCGCAACGCACTGGCCAATTCACTCAACATTCCCGCCGTGCGCGCCCTGAAGTTGGCCGGAATTACCAACACCCTCGATCTCCTCGACCGGGTGGGCATCAAGAGCGGTCTCAAGCGCGGCGAGTCCTTCTACGGTCTCTCGCTCACGCTGGGCGGCGGTGAAGTGACCCCGCTAGAATTGACCACCGCCTACAACACGCTGGCTAGTGGCGGGCTATACTACGCCCCCAGTGCTATTCTAGAGATTAGCGACGCCTCAGGTCAGATCCTCGAACGCTTCAGCCCCGAACCAGGCCCGCAGGTGGTCGATCCTAGCCTCGTGGCCATCATCACCGATATGATGAGCGACGACCGCGCCCGTGCGCCGGTGTGGGGGCTGAATAGCCCGCTCAAGCTCACCCTGCCAGCGGCGGTAAAGACGGGAACCTCCAACGATTGGCGTGATGCCTGGGCAGCCGGGTTTACGCCGTTCGTCACCGTGGCGGTGTGGACGGGCAACAACAACAACGAACCGACCGAAAAGGTGGAGAGCCTCACCGGCGGTGGCATCATCTGGCGCAATGTGATGGAGGAGATCTTCGTCTGGATCGCCGAGAAACCGCGCTACCAGCAACTCTTCGCCGCCCCCTTTGCGGGAGCCACGATGCCCACCAACTTCACACTCCCTGATGATGGCTCGGTCATTCGCAGGCCGATCTGTGCGCTGCCGGGGCCATTTGGGGGCTACAACGAGGAACTCTTCACCAAATCCATGCTCACCGCACTGATCACCCCGACCAACACCCTGGCCCCCGGCCCGGAGTTGGATGCACGTCTAAACCGCATACAGATTCCATGCAGCGCCTTCACCAAGGCCGATGTGGTGCGTATTCCAAGTGAAGAAGAATGGACTGCCGACGGCATCTTACAGATCCAGAATCCCGAAACCGGCTCGGACATGAGTATTCTCAGCCAGGGCAACTACTGCCGCCCGATCGCGGATCAGAGCTACCCTGAAGGGCTTCGCAAGACGATCTTCATCTGGAAGATCCCGCCTCCCGATCTGGGCGAACGGGTACGCTATGTGTGGAGCGGCGGTTCAGCGGCATCCGGCGGCGTCAGCCTCTCCAGCCTGCCCGACTGCACCCCAACCATGTTCGAGCCACCCGTACCAGTGCCGCCGGTGGCTGGGGCCATCCTCATGCCCGATCTGCGCCGTCTGGGCGAGAACCAAGCCAAGGATCGCCTAGCAGCACTAGGTATCCCCAGTTGGCAGATCTATGTGGATTACCAGACCCGCGAGCGTATCCCCGGCGACTATGACCGTTTCGCGCCCTACGCGGTGGTGAGCACATTACCCGCAGCGGGCGACTGGATCATGCCGGGGACGACGGTGATCCTGGGGATTCGTTCCCCGGACGAGGCTCCGGCCCCGGCTCCACCCACTGCCGCGCCGGTGGTGCCCACCGCACCCCCGAACGATCCGTTGCCCTTCCCAGTACCTCCGACACCAAGTAGTTGGTAATTCTCAGGTGGTTTTTGAAATGCTGAAGCGCACGCAAAGCGTGCGCTTCAGCATTTCAAAAACCCCTTCTTTCTTCACGATGCAGGCGAAGCGATGACGTTTTTGCGCTGCACCATCAAGACTCGATAGAGCGTGAGGAAGAGCACACTACCCCCGGTACCCCAATAGATCTGCTGCGCCCACAGCGTATCACTATCGCTGCCACTCAACACCCCATGGGCCAGTGCGAGAACAAACATCGCAAAGCTGAGCGTATGGATGACGCGCCATGCCGTGCGACCGAGCATCCCCTTGAGGTAGAAACTCAGGCTGACGATCAACATCAGGTAGAAGCCCACCTGACCCAAGCCAACCCAGAGCGGCTGATAGCCCGTATAGGCAAAGGGCACCAACACCTGACGCAGATCAGCCTGGATGTAGGCATCGCCTAACAGAATAAGTGCATGAAAGAGGGCAAAGGCCAAACCGAGCAGACTAGCGTGCTGATGCAGATCGAAGGCCACCGGCCCCCCCGGCCAGAGCCGAGCGGCGCGACTAGTCATCAACAGGCCAAAGATCATCGCCAACCAGAGCAAGCCATAGGAGACAAAGGCACTACTGCGCGCCAGATACCAATAGGCTTTCGGCTCTGCACTCAATAACGAGGCCGTGAGACCGGGCAACCAGAGTGGTACAAGTACCACGGCACCTAAAGCACCCGCACCAACCGCCAACAGCATCAGCAACAGGGTGGGGAAGGACATGGCAAGCAGATCCTCATCAACCATTGGTTCGACAGCCTGCTTAGAACGTACCCGCTGCGGCGCAGCCGGGGGGATCAGTTGGGTCGTATCGGTCACTGCTGCTTCGGTTTTAGCAGCCGCCTTCGCGGCGCGGATGGCTGCCAAACGGGCTGCTTTCTCTTCGGTCATCGCAGAGATCCTTTCACTAGTGTGGGGGAGAGGAGGGACGACTGCACCGCCTCGAAGATCTTGTTTGATCTATTTTGGCGGCTGTGCCGCCAGAATAGATCAAACAGTGTGAATACTTACCGCGACGAACGTGTATTGGTTGACGGAGGCGGTGGCGGCGGAGGTGGCGGGGGTGCTGCTGGCCGCGCCGTCGGTTGGGGTGGTGGAGCCGCCTCGCGCAACGCCGGGGCTGGTGGAGCCGCCGGGGCCGCCGGAGCTGCCGGGGCCGCTGCCGCCGGAGCCGCTGCGGCTGGAGCCGCTACCGCCGGGGCTGCTGCTGCCGGGGCTGCTGCTGCCGGAGCCTGACGCGGAATATGCACCACTGGAGCCGCTCCCACCGGGCGAACCGTTGCCACTGGTGGTGGCGCACCAATCGGTGGAGCCTCCATCAACCACGCCGGTGGCGGAACCGTCGTTGGGGTTGCAACCACCTCTGGCAGTGTCGCCGCCTGGATCTCGGTGGTACCGTAACTGAACGTGGCCCACCCAGCAATCGTCGCCGCCAGTGCCGTGGTCGTCACCAGAGCCTTTACACCAGGGGCACCCTTCACACGCGGATTGCGCTGCTGTGTCATGATAGTATGCTCCTTCTCTCACTGTTGTATTGTTCGGGTATCAAGTGACAACAAACGGCGTAACTAATCCTCGTGATCATCACCCTCATCCTCGTGATCATCACCCTCATCCTCGCGCTCCTCGTGCTCGCGCTCCTCGTGATCATCATCCTCGTGATCATCATCATCTGTATACTGCGGCGCAGGCGGCGGTGGGGGTGTACGGATCTCGGCATACACAACCTGACCATTCAGCGCATCAACATAGATCTTGCTGCCATCGCTAAAAGTGATCACATAGGTCTGTGCGCCCTGATCCTGCTGCAATTGCACACTCTGCACAGTCCCGCCACCCATATAGGCTTGGGCCGACTGAATGGCCTGCTCTTGGCTGATCAGTTTGGGGGCAACCGCGCTATTGAACAGCACCGCGCCGGTCTGGGCATCCACATAGACCATGCCCTTATCCAGTGTCACCTCATACGCTGCAACACCCTGGTAACTGACCAATTCGGGTGCCTTCAGCAGCGTGGCCCCCGCATCGGCCGCCCCTAGCGCAATATCACGCGCCTGGTCGGCAGAGACCGCATAGGTCGGAGCTGCTGGGGCCGGTACATCGGTGGGGGGAACCGCAGTTGGTACCACCACTGGGGCCGCTGGGGCCGCTGGGGCCACTGCCGCCGGAGCCACCACCACTGGGCGGCTCGCTACCGCCACAGCTTGCGAGGCTTGATCAGCAATCTGCTGGCGGCTCTGCTCCAAGTTGCCAATCTCATTATTGGCCTGGGCAATCTGGTCATTGGCTGCATTTAGGCGTGCATTAGCTTCATCAAGTGCCTGCTGGTAAGCGGCTTCACGCTGCTGGATCAGGGCCTCAACCGTCGGATCAAGGCTGACCAGTGCAGTTGGTTCAAGGGTGCTTATGGCGGTTGGGGTGACATCCGTGGCCCCAACATTACTCGATAGACGACTCGCCAAGCCACCTGCAAGCACGAGTAGAAAGGCGGTGAGGGCGGCGGCAATTAGTAGAGCGCTACGCTGATTCATCTGGAATGCTCCTCTCGTATCCTTACCTTATGATGTAAGAATATCAGGCATTCCTTAAAATTTGTTTGGAATAGATGTGAGATCTTTTGAGGATTGGAGGACGAGGCAGATTATTTTGTTAGCTACCACCGGCGGCGCGTTGGCTTCGGCAGGCTCAGCCAACGCCGTGCATCCCCTGGGCGCGTCGCGACGAAGCCCCTATACCCCATCTCGCACCGAACGG
>NZ_GL501403.1:0-40419 GCF_000152145.1 Oscillochloris trichoides DG-6 | reverse complement strand
CCTACGCGGGCTGGCTCTAGGCCGCGTAGGCGGCCTTCGCATTGTGTAGCCCGCCCGTTTACGGGCTGGGGACAAATAGCCCTAGCCCCTGCTGAAACCATATAATCTGCGTAATCTGCGGACACTTACCGAGATGCCCCAACACCTCCCCCGCTATCCGAATCCTCCACATCCGCAAAGTATTCCTGACGCCTCAACACAGCACCCAGCACACGGACATAAACGCTTTACACTGGAGGGCGCCGGGCAAGACGAAAACCAACATTAAGATTGTGGTTGTCAGGCGAATTATGGTAGCGGTAGGCCGCGCGCAGGAAGAGCGATCGATTGAGCCAGGAAGCCCCGCGAAGTGCAAAGCGTTTTCTCGCTACATCGCCGCTGGCTTCCCGCCCATCGGTGGGGGCATACGGGCAGGCCCGGTATTCACTACGCGTCCACTCCCAGACATTGCCGGTCATATCGAGCAGCCCGGTACCAGGGGTGGCTCCGGCAGGGAAGCAGCCCACGGCGGTGGTGCCGTTATATATCCCCTCGAAGTTGGCCCGCTCCGCATCGGGTTGCGCATTCCCCCATGCATACATGCGCCGCTCCACACCGCGTGCGGCAAACTCCCACTCGGACTCGCTCGGCAAGCAGTAGACATAGCCATCGCCAAGGTACTCGGTCAGCCACGCGCAGAAGGCCGTGGCCTCGTACCAACTCACGCCTACCACCGGGTGGTTGGGGCGGGCAATGCCGAAACGGGGGTCATCCCAGAACTCAGGCCGGTCTTTGTATTGGCGACGCTGCCACGATTCAAGCCCCTCCGTCGCCTGATCATCACGAGCCAGCCATGCGCGGGCAGCAGCACTCCACCAGGGTTGATCCGGGTTGTAGCCCTCATTGTCCATAAACAGCTTGTACTGCGCATTCGTCACCGGGTAGCGCGCCAGTTCAAACGCTGCCACGGTGACGGGTTGGGTGTTGATGGCTTCCTTGTACCAATCATCCCCTCCATACTCCCGCTTATGTTCCTCCGCAGTAATCCCGATCACAAAACTGCCCCCCGCAATCTTCACCATGGGCGGGGGCAACGTACACACACCGGGGCGCGGGTCGCCCAGATCCGCCAGGATCGCTCCGGCGCGCACGCGCTCGGCGGCGGGGAGATCGCGCTGCTCGATCAACCCGGCCAGCGCACGGGTGAGATTGCCATGCAAGGTCTCGAAGCTATCTTTACTCGACTTCACCGCCAACAAATTAACCCAGCCCACATCGCTCGTGATCTCGGCGGCCAGGAAGAGATCGTAGCACCTCTGCGCCAGCGGGCGATCCTTCATATCAATCAACTGGCTCAGCAAGAAAAAGGGCATCTCCAACTTCTGCTCACTCACATGGTCACCAACACCCAACAGGATCGGTACCCGCCAGCGATCATCGTGGCGCAGCTTCAGGATACGATCAGCCACGTCCAGCCCACTCACCAACGACCGTCCAGCCAGGTACTCTTGGAAGGTGAGGTGCGGAAAGCCATAGGCATCGCCCACCTCATTGGCCTGGAGCAGCCCGGCACGCAGATCGGTATACTCCAGGAAGCGAATGGCTCCTTCATAGGGGTTGGAATGACCACGCTGTTTGAGAAAGTCCTGGATCTTTTCTTTGAGATCCGCACGCCCCAAGATCCCAGGGCTGGTTGCGCTCCGCGCCGCGTGGGCATCGAAGGCAAGCTGTTCCAAAAGCGGGCGTAACGCCTTGGTATCGGTATTGGGCAAGCCGATATAGTCCATCAGCGAGCCGTAGTCGCTCCCATCCTTGCGCGCCAATTCCCACTGTTTGAGCAGCAGATCCACACAGCGGCTATAGAGGGCCACCCGTCCCTCTGGCAGTTTCGCCTCTGGGTCGTTCAGATGCACCAGCGCCATAATCGTCAGCAGCAGCGGGCGCACTCCCAAGCGGCGCAGATCCTCGCGCACGCGGATCGCCGCACGCAGCTTCGTGATGCGGTCGTCGCGCTTCGCCGCAGGCATGTTCGTGACCGCCGCCGCCGCCCTATACCACGCCCCAACAAATGCGACCATCTGGGACGGTATCCAGTCGGCCAGGGTAGCAGTGGGCCAGCCACGCAGTTGCCATGCGGCATTCTTCTCACCCACATAGGAGCGCACCCGGCAACTCACCACAATGCGGCAGTGCTTGTGGGTGCGGGCAAAGTCAGCCACCGCCTGTACCACCTGTTGCCGCGAATTATCCCCGGCAACTTCATCCAGGCCATCGAGCATGAGCAGCGCATTGCCGTTATCAATGGCCTCGTGAACCGCTGCAGCCAAGCCCGCGTAGCGCCCCGCCGACTCCAGTTGCGCAGCGAGGTAGTTCCAGAGTTCCTTTTCCCCCGCCAGACAGCGGAGATTCTGGAGTTGCTTGGCGAAGGGCAGGATCGGCACGAAGATCGGCAGCAGATGGCCCGCATCACCCAGCGCCGCCCAGCCCTCCAAATGCGCCGCCCGATCCACCGTGGCATCGAGGCCCGCCCGCGCCAGCGTGAGCGCCACGTAGCGTAGCGCGGTACTCTTGCCGCTCCCTGGCTCGCCCAGCAACACCAGGTGCGGCTGCGCAACGATGGCCTCCGTCACCAGTTGCGGCCCGTGGAAGATGACCTGGGTGATCTTACCATCTTGCAGTTCGCGCAGCAGATCTTTCGGACGCGTGCCAGCCAGATCCCGGCTGCGGTACGCCCCATCCTGATCGCGCCGCGCTGCGGGTGGCTCCAGCACCCGCAGCCCGGTGCGTAACACCGCAGGCAGACACTCCATGCTCGTATGTTCAGCCAGCCACGCCTCGGTTAGATCGGCAACCGCAACCCGCTCACGATCAACATCCTGCGTCGTCGCTAACTGCGTGTAGACCTGATCGAGACTGATCGGCAAGCCATCATGCACATCGCGCTGCTCGCGCAGATACTGGAGCGGTAATTCGTTACAGTCATCAATCAGGCGTTGCAGATACTCAGCCAGCAATTGCGTATGGGGCTTGGAGATCTGGCCATTGATGAAGATGTGGCCATAATGATCCCCTGAAATAGCCACGCCAACATTGGCCTCGTCACTAACAACCTGGGTATTGCCAGCCGGAGCAACTTGTAAAGTATCGGTAGCGAGAAGCGCATTGACCGCTGCGGGGGTATACTTACTACGCAGGCGATCAAGTGTCTGCGCATACGCATCCGCGTCCAACACACCTTTAGCGAGCAGATCGCGGAGTTGCTGAAGCGTCGTAGCGAGATCATCCGACATACACAAACTCCCCAGTTCAGAGGCGGTATGGAATGACCTTGATTATAGCATCACCAATGGGGAGATTGGAGGTTAACCGCAGAGGACGCAGAGGGGCACAGAGGATAGGCCATATTGTCGCAAAAGAACGCAGAGAGATGGTATGTTGTCTTCCTCTGCGTACCTCTGTGTCCTCTGCGGTTGATCTGTTTGGGCACATCGCGTTGGTTATCCGCAGATTATTAAAAAGCATTATCTGCGTCATCTGCGGACATATCATCGGACACGCTCACCCTGTCTGCTTGATCCGAGCCAAGAGTGAATCGCGTTCAGCGATTTGCGCCGGGGTGAGCGGCACAGACTCGGCGGCGATCTCCAACTCGGCGAGGCGGCGAGCAAGACTGAGCGTGGCATCACCCAGGGTAGTCCCATTCCAGCCGGGGCGTAGCGCCAGCGGGATGTTGTCATCGAGGGCCGCAGCGTAGAAGAGCGGTTCTTGGCGCAGCGGCGCACCCTGGTAGGTGATGTGGAGGGCATCGCTGGGGACGTGGGTGCGCAAGTGGGCGAACAACTCGAAGACCCCCACCCCCGCCCCATCACCCGGTGCCTGACCGCGCAACCCAGTCAGCAACTGGGCACCGAAGGGGGTATGCTGCGGGTTGCTCTGGGCGCGGGCACCCGCTTTCTGCTGCGGGCGCGAGGCGGAGATGACGGCTTGGCCGCTACCAAGGGTTAGGGGTTGGTAGAAGGTGGCGGGCGGCGCGGCCCCACTGAGGAGCGCCGCAGCCGGATCGAGGACGCCCGCGCCCACCCCACCGGCGTGGCAACAGTTGAGCAGCACGATCAGCCGCTTGGCGCTGGTGCGCACCTTAGCGACACGCTGCTGAAAGATCTCGGCACTGAGGCTGGTGGCCTCCAGGTTATGCAGATCGGCATCGTAGGGCAACAGCGCATAACCACCACCGCCCAACGCCTCACCATGGCCCGCAAAGAAGATCAGCGCAGTACCGCCATGGGCACGTTTAGCCAACAGTTCCAACTCATCAAGAATACTCGTTCGCGTCGCCTTGGCATCAAGCAACACCCGCACCTGATCGTGCGGATACGCCGCCACCTGCGGGTCGCGCAGCAGCGCAGCGAGGGCGCGGGCATCGTTACTGGTGGTGCCACCGGGGACACTCAGACCTGGCTGGGCGTAGCTACCAACCCCAATGATGAGCGCGTGGCCAAAACTGAACGTCGCCCCGTCCGCACTGAGGGTCGGGTCGCTGATACGCAGACGCGGGGTGGGCGCGGGCGGAACGGGCTGGGAGGGAGCAGCAGTCTTGTTGCGGCTCATGTCGAGTGCGCCAATTGTGAGGTTGCCATGGAAGTCGCCAGCGATAGCAGTAGCAACATTGGCGTTGCCGCTAATATTCTGGTTGTGCTGGCGCGGTGGGACGGGTTGCGAACCAAGCGCGGCGATGGATTGGGCCAAGTCCAGCAATTCGGCGGGGTCGGATTTGAAGACCTCAACGATACCCTGCTGAAGCTTCTGCTGAAGTGCCGGGTTATGCGGTTCATCCTCGTAGAGCGTCAGGGCAGCCTCGGCCTTCCGGTGGCCCTGAAGACGACGCGCCAGGGTATCCCAAACCCGTCCGAGGAGTTCGGTGGTAGTATCGGTCGCATCCTCGCCAATCTTGGCCAGCGCACCAGCCGCAATCAGGGGCGAGATGTAGACGAGGACGAGCCGAGCCGCTTCGGTGAGATCCATGCAACCCTCCACACTGAGGCACTAATGACCAACGCTTGGGCATCCCGCCACGACCGGCTATCCCAAGGCTTTTTCGCGCTAACTTATTTTTTTATTTTACCCTAAAAAATCTGCGTAATCTGCGTAATCTGCGGACTACCCTTCCTTCCCCAACGGGTACCAGAAGGAGACAATGAATCCCACCAGAATATGCTCCAGGTTGATCAACAAAAAGAGCGCCGAGAGAATCAACGCCTGATCGGCGCTATAGCCATACGGCATCACAATCGCAATCAGCACCGCGTCGCGCACGCCCACCCCGGCAATCGAGATCGGGAGCACCTGCAATACCGAAGTAAGTGCCGCCGCCCCCACCACCACATAGAGCGGCACCGCCGTGAGACCCAACGCCAAAAAGAGGAGCCACAGCCGCCCAAAGGTGAAACTGGCCGAAATGAGCGTCGCACCACTGATCACCCCGATGAGTGCCGGGCGTAGTGTGAGGCTTGATAATTGCGCGTTCCAGGTATCGAGGCGCTCCTTCAAACGCGGTGCGACCCGTGGCAACAGCCCCGTCAGTACCCACTCTCGCGGGCCACGCGCCGTCAGTACCACCGTCAACACCACTAAACCCACGCCCATCAGCACCACCAGCAACGTCTGGAGTTCGCGGCTGGGTAGCAGTTGCCCCAGCGCAAAGATGCCCAGTGTCCCCAGCACCGCCATGATAATCAGATCGAAGAGGCGATCCAACACCACACTCAACATCGCCGGAGCCATCGGCTGGCCGCGCTCCCGCAGATAGACCGCCTTGAGCAGATCGCCCGCTTGCCCCGGTGTGGTTGCGCCATAGAAGAGGCCGACCGTATACAGCGCTATTGCTGTCGGCATATCGAGGTGCAGATCCATCTCGCGCAGCAGCCGCACCCAGCGCCACGACTTGATGATCACAAACGGTGGCATGAGCAGCAACGAGAGGATGATCGGCCAGAGCGCTGCGTTGCGCAGTGTCTCGATCAATGCCCCTAGGTTCGCATTAGCCAAGAAGATGATCAGCAAGAGTGGGCCGAGCAGCTTGAGTAGCCAGGGCAGGTAGCGCCGCATACACGTTTACTCCTCGCGCCGCTGGAAACGTAACGCGGCGATCTGTTCGGCGTTCAACCCGAACATAAAGACGATGATGCTGCCCACAAAGAGACCCACCGCTGAGTTGGGAATATGGAAGCGCAATGGGTCGGTGATGAAGAAGCTGATCATGAACGAGACCAGTGCCAGCAGTACCATGACGATGGAGACTGGAAAGTAGACCCGCAGCGGCGCGAAGAGCGAGACGATGCGCAGGATGATCAGCCCAAACCGCACGCCGTTCTTGAGCAGCTTCTGGCCGCTCTGCCCTCCCTGGCGGCGCTGGCCCTCAATCGGCACGTAGGTGACGCTATAGCCACCTTTGAGCAGCGCTAAGGTGCTGGTGGTCGGGTAGGAGTAGCGGTTGGGCAGCAGGTGGATGAACTCCATGATCACCGTGCGCCGCATCGCCCGGTAGCCGCTGGTCAGATCGAGTACCGGCGACTCAACCAAGTAGCCACCGAGGGCATCGAGCGCCCGGTTGCCCCAGCGTCGCGCAATGTTGTCGCCCTGGGTGGTGCGTGAACGCGCCCCCACCACCATATCGTAGCCCTCGGCCAGTTTGCCCAGAATATCCGGGATGTAGCACGGATCCATCTGGCCGTCGGCGTCCATGAGCAGCACCACATCACCCCGCGCCCGCCGTATGCCCGTCTTGACCGCTGCGCCATTCCCGCGATTCATCGGGTGGCGCTCGACCCTCGCCCCGGCTAACGCCGCCTGCGCCGCCGTATCGTCGCGGCTACAATCATCCACCACCAGGATCTCCGCCGCTGGCAGGGCTTCGCGTACCCGCCCGACCACCTTCGCAATCCCGTGCGACTCGTTATAGGCCGGCATCACCACCGTTACCCGGAACGGGTAGGGGTGACACATCTCTAACGGCGCGGCCACTTCCGGCGCACCGATCACATCTTGCTGCATAGCCTACCCAATCCACATACGCCCGATCTGCCACAAGAGGGCCAGCATCAGTATGCAACCGACGATCACCCCAGGGGTACTCAGGAAGTAGCGCGCATCTTCCAGGCTCCCCGCAATGCCGTCACGCAGCGTGCTTACCCAAGCTCCCAACCCATAAAGACCGACTGCGCCGTAGAGCAGCAGCAAAAACCAGATCAGTACCAGATTCTGCGCCACGCCCTGGCCAAATAACAACATCAGGCTGGCCGAAACAAGCCACGCCCATGCCAGTACCCGCACGCCCCCTTCGCGCAGCCGCGTCCCAAAGACCACCAGACTCAACGGGGCCACCAGCATCCAGATCAGGTTGCCCAGCATGCCCAACCAGCCCGCAACTCCCCCCAGGGGGAGCCGCGTCAACCCCGCTCCCCACAGGCTGTCGCGTTCGGCCCACAACCCCGCGAGGATGGCCAGCGGCTGCGCCCGTACCAAGTTCCCCATCTCGGCCAGCAACACCCCTTGGGGCTGCTCGCTCGGCATGGGCGCAGCCGTCTGGCCAGTGGCAGCGTGCAGCCCCAGCGCAAGATCCACGAGGCTCTGCGTATCTATCAGAATGAACTGCTGGGTGGCACGGTAGGCCGTGAGCATCCACGGCGTGAGCGTCACAGCCCAGGCGATGAGCAGGATCAGACCCTGCTGCACCACCGCAAAGAGCCAGCGCCGCCCAGAGAGTCGCCAACTCCAGCCGCGCACCCGCCCGGTAAAGCGGTCGGGCTGACGGCCACCCGCATCGAAGCGCACGTCTTTGGTTGGCACCCACTCGCCACGCAGCACCACCTCATCATCCGCCAAACGCCGCCAAACCTCGATCAGCATAAAGAGCAGCGTCCAACCCAAGGCCCACAGCAGCGGCGCATAGACTAGCGTGGCGCAGGCCAGCGCCACCCCGGCCCCAAGCAACCAAGCGACACTCGGCTCGTCAGCGCGGTAACTGTCGCGCCAATGCACCAGCAACCAGAGGTGCAGCGCCAACAAAAAGAGGATCAGATTGCTACTCAACAGACGCCCCGGCAGATCAACCAAGGGCAACCAGATCGTCAGCAGCGTGGCGAAGATCAGCCCGCTGCGGCCATCAAAGAGCCGCCGCGCCAGATCATACCCCAGCGGAATGAGCAACACGCTCAACCCCATCTGCACCACCTGGAGCCAGAGCAGATCAAAGCCCAGCAAGAAGGTGACGAAGCGCGCATAGCCCGGTACACTGAAGAGCCAGGTTTGGCCCACGCTACCGCCAGTTTGCACCACAGCCAGCGCATCTTCCAGCGTGAGCGGTGCCCTAAGCAGCCAGCGCAGCGCCCCCCCACCCAGCATCAGCAGCACGAGCAGCAGGAGATCAGGTGAAGCGATACGCCATTCGGGCATACCAATGGAGAACGCAAGACGCCGGTAGCGCCAGCGCCGCGATTCCTGGCGCATACGATCTGTCGAGGATGTCCGCATAGATTTGTGGCTACCCTACGGCCCAAGCCGGTATATGCTATATCGTCCACTACGCGCCAGCAGGGCTGCCGCTGGATCAGCCAAAGGCGGCGTGCCAAGTGTCGTATCCCAGAGCAGAAAGGCCGCCCCCTGCTGCCGCACCAGATCAAGATCCGCCGCGTCACCCGCATTGGGCCACGCAACTACCCGATGGGCGAGGGCGGAGTATTTGGCCAGCGGCACCCGCGCAGGCACCCGCGCTGCCAGACGCGCATCAGCGGGCAATTCACGCAGCACCATCTGGATGGCCGCAACCTCATCTACAGGCTGGAGGCCCAGCGCATAGCCCACCCCAGATGACCAACCGCCCCATAGTACCACACTCAGCACCAAGCCCCCACCGAGCAAGCGTCGCCCGCCGCCCGTCAGCCAATGCAGCGCCGCCGCCGCCCCCAGCGCATAGATCGGCACCAGCGGCAAAAAGAAGCGCGGCAGAATGAAGGCCATGCCCACCACCACCACATAGAGCAGGATCAACCCGCCCAGGGCGAACCATAAAGAAGTTAACGCAAAGGCGCAGAGACGCAAAGGTTTTGTTGAAGGCTTTGCGCCTTTGCGTCTTTGCGTTAAAACCCCCGCCACCAACCCACCCAGCGCCAACCAATTGGCCGGCCACCCTAACAACCGCAACTGATCCGCCCGCCCAAACTCGCTCGTATCCTCAGCGCCACTGCCCAGGAACCCCACCACATTACGGCTCCAGTTAGTCAGAAACCGCACCGGGTCGGCCAGAATCACCTCGGTCAAGCCAATCGTATTCGGCACCTCATCCCAGCGGCCCCAATCCGTATCGGCATACACCGCCAGCCAGACATTCTTGGCCTGCTGGTTATAGAGCGGGCTACCCGTCTGCATGGTGTTGACGAGCACCTGCGGCGCAGCCACCAACCCAAACCCCAGCCCAAAGAGCAGCACGGCTCGCCCCGCCGCCCGCCCGCGCAGCAGCCAGAGCGTCCCCAGCCCCCAGATCAGCACCACGAGGCCCAAATGGCGCATCAGAAAGGCCAGCCCGGCACACATCCCCGCCACCAACAACCAGCCCCAGTGGCGGCGTTCCTGGCTCCCCCACACCAGGAGCGCCACCCCCAGACTCAGCGCCGCCGCAAAGGGCATGTCGCTGCCCACATACAGCCCATACTGGGCCACAAAGCCACTCAGCGCCATGGTGAGCAGCGCCACCAGCGCCGCACCGGGCGGCAGGATCGCCCGTGCCAGCCCATACCCCGCCAACAAAAAGATCGCCCCACTCAGCGCCGCCACCAGCCGCCCGGCCAAAAAGGCGTTCTGGTCGGTGAAGGGCCGCGCCAACCAGAGCAACAACGGGTAGCCCAGATTGTAGAAGCCATCGGCCTGAAAGACCTGCGCCAGCGTCTCGCGGGTCGCAAAGACGCGGAAATCGTTCTCCACCCCCGGACGCGCCAGCGTCACATGCGACTGCGCCGCCAGCAAGGTCGCCGCTGTCCAGCCCAACACTACCACCCCCGGCGCCACCCAGGTGAGCAAACGCGGCCAACGCGCCACCAGATCGGGGCCGATCCGCAGCAGGAGCAACCCGGCCAACGCGAGGCAGATCGCCGGGGGCAAGCCACGCAAGGGGTAGGGGTAGAGCGGCGGCGGGCCGTGGTAGAAGATCAACCAGAGCAGGCCATACAGGAAGAGCGCGGCCAGAACCTGTCGCCACGATGCCAGCAACCCGGCCAGCAACACCCCGATCAGAGCCGCATACACCACCTGCGACGCCGCAGGCCAGACGAAGGGGCCACGCAGCGTGTAGGTGGCAGAATCTACGAGCACCCCCACCTGCCGCCCATCGGCCAGGGAAGTCGTCGGCATCGCCTCGATCTGCACAAAAAAATCGTTCGCCTTGAGCATGGGCGCATCAAGCGCAACCACATGCTCCTCCCACGCGCCACTGGTCTGGAACTGAGCCAGCACCTGAGTACCATTCAGCCGCAACGTCACCAGAGGCAGAACCCCGGAACTACGCCAACCGCGCAGCCGCACGCGCAGGCTGCCCGGTGTGCCCGCGAGCGGAAAGCGCAGCACCGCCACCTCCGGCCGCGACCAGCGCACCGCCCCATCCGAATCGGCAAGGTAGGGCGAAGTGGGCCGTTCCGGCTCAAAGAAGCCCTGAACGTAGGCCGCATCATAGCCGCCCACATCCACATGGTGCTGGGCCGGGAACTGGGAGAGCAGGGTAATCAGCAGCACCGCCGCGCATGCGGCAAGCAAAGATCGAACCCAAGGAGCAACGTGCGTCATGGGGCCGTCGTCGGCTCCTGCACCGGCAGATTACCACCGGGAGCACTCACCAGCGCCGCATTGATCCAGCCGCTGCCGCTCCCATCAGGATTATCAATCCGCGAAGCCGCATTGACGCGATCCCCCATACGGATCAGATACCACTGGTTATTCGCCGTGCGCCCCAGAAAGATGATCGTATCACCCTGGTTCAACTGGCCAATGGGATTGTTATTCGTGTTGGGTTGCGGACGCACAAACGAAATCTGCAACACGGTTCCACTCACCACCACCGTCGGTGTCGGTGCCAGGGTTGGAGTCGGCGCACTTGTGGGCACAGGCACCAGCGCCGCCGGTTCGGGTGTCGGCACCACCAACGTCGGCACCTGGGTCTGGCCCGGCACATACACCCCAAAACGATCCCACTCGGCACGTACCGTACTCACCACACTAAACGCTAGTGTCAGCGCAAGAATCATGAGCACCGAGGTCACCGCCGTCTTAACCAGTTCAACACTCTGGCCCCACACACTGCGCTGGCTAAGCTGATCGAGCGCACTCTGGGCCGCCCCGGCCACCGGCTCGCCCCAACTCGTCCGCCCCTGATCATGCTGGGCAATACGGCGCAACTCAAAGATGGCCCGCATATCCCCCACCGTCATCAAGGCACGCACCGCACTCCAACGCACATTACTATTGGGGTGCTTGAGCGCACTCAACAACGGCCCGGCTGCCCGCCCATCGCCAATCCGCCCGGCAGCTTCACATGCGCGGTAGACAGTAAGCCAGGAGCCTTGAGCGCTTATCTGCTCACAGATCAACGCAACTGCAGGATTCCCAATCTCAACTAGTTGATCTACAGCTGTAGGGTGAGATGGATGGCTCGGATCGCCCAACGCGGCGACAAGCTCAGTCAGGTGTTCACGCGACACCGCTCGCCCAGCGCGGTAGGGGCGCGGGCGGCGAGCGCGTGTCGTAGGCAAACGCCGCGTCAAACGCTCTAGCCCGCCCACCACCGGGCCAACTTGGGTCGTGCCACTCGAAGCGGGTTCCTTCGGGGGCGTTTCGTTACGCTCTGTCGTCATAGTATCGTCGCCACTACCTTCACTGAGCGCGGGCGGCCCGCCACTGCCCAAAACGCACGACAATCTCATCGAGCAACGCCGCCGCCGCCATCGCCTTAGGCTGGCGTGGTAAGTTGATTGTTCCCGCCCGGCCTATCAATGTCAACGTAATCTCTGGTTGACCAATGCTCGACATGGCATCGTTGGCCACAATCAGATCCAGCCCCTTACGCTCCAACTTACTCTGCGCATTGGCCAGCAGATCGTTCGTTTCCGCCGCAAACCCCACCTTGAAGAAGTCGTGGCGATCCGCCAGACCAGCCACAATATCCGGGTTGGGGATGAGATGCAGCGTCAGACCGGCATCACCCTGCTTCTTCACCTTCTCTTCAGCCGCCTGGGCAGGGCGGAAATCAGCCACCGCCGCATTCATAATCAACAGATCAGCCTCAGCCAGCGCCTCAAGCAGCGCCGCCTGCATCTGAAGTGCCGTCTCAACCCGCACCAGATTCACCGCCCCCGGCGGCGTCAGCGCAGTTGGCCCACTCACCAGCGTCACCCGCGCACCCAGATCGCGGGCGCGGGCAGCCAGCGCATAGCCCATCTGCCCAGAGGAACGGTTGCCAATATAGCGCACCGGGTCAATCGCTTCCTGGGTACCACCGGCACTAATCACCACGTGACACCCCGCCAACGGCCCACCCTGACGCCCCAACAAGGCGCGAATCTCGGCTTCCAGCACTGGTGGTTCAGGCAAACGCCCCTTACCCACCACCTGTTCGGCCATACGCCCCTCAGCCGGTTCGAGAACGAAATAGCCACGGGAGCGCAACGTAGCCACATTCGCCACCGTCGCCGGGGCAGCATACATCTGCGGATTCATCGCCGGAGCGATCAGCACTGGCGCACGCGTAGCCAAGATGGTCGTGGTCAACAGATCATCGCTCAGGCCCGCCGCAATATGGGCGATACGGTTCGCAGTTGCCGGAGCCACAACTACCAGATCGGCGTGCGCCCCCAACGTCACATGGCCCACCGCGCCATCCTCCGGCAAGGCCCACATATTCACCAACACCGGGCGTCCCGTGAGTGCCTGGAAGGTCGCCGCGCCAACAAAACGGGTCGCCGTCTCGGTCATGATCACATCAACCTGCGCCCCTGCCAAGGTCAGGTCGCGGGCCAACTGCGCCGCTTTGTAGGCGGCAATACTGCCACATACCCCAAGCACAATCCGCTTGCCGTTGAGCACATCCATCGCGCCCCCCCTTCTGCATACAGGCTGCGCGGGTATTGTAGCACAAGCAGCGCGGGCAAACGCCTTACTGCGCAACTATTCACACTTCTCCTAGCTTCCAGGTTTTAACGCAAAAACGCCAAGGCGCAAAGCCATAACAAAACCTTACGGAAACCAGCCGCCTGTTTACCGAGGCGGAACATTGCGGCCACGTACCATGCCAGCATCGCTAGACGTGATGCTGGCGGGCTGCCCGTCAACCAGCCAATCGTATCCGCCCCGACGCCTCGGCGTCAGGAGTGAGGTACAAGCCGTGGGGCTGTAGCCCCTGCGGTAAGTTGACTAAACACCACCACCCCATACTGCCACTGGGCACGCAAGCGCAGGCCCGCTGCCACGTAGCGCCGGTTGAGATCATCAAGGCTCCAGAAAGAGACCCCCGCATACCCCAACATCCCCTGCACAGCCCGCCCCACCCAACGCTCCGCCTGCACCAGATTCATCATCACCCCGCGCCCATCGGGGGCCAAGGTGCGCCGCCACTCGGCCAGAGCGCGATCCACCGCGCCGATCTCATTCAGCGAGCCGCCCATCGTCAAGCCAGCCACACTCTGCGCCGCAAAGGGCAAGGCTTGCGCCGTAGCGCGCACATAATTGATGCGCAGCCCTTCAGAAAGCGCAAACGCCCGCGCTTGGCGCAGCATCGGCCCTGAATGATCGATCCCAAAGGTTACGCCTACGGCCCCGGCACGGGCCTGTTCGAGCGTGCGCGCATACAGGCCATTTGAGCATGCCACATCCACAAACAGCCCACCCCGTTGGGGCGCGGCCAGCCCTGCAATCAGCGGCAGCTCGTAGGTATAGCCCAGCGGCTGGCCCGCCAGCAACGATAGCGCCCGTGGCCGCCATACCCGCTCATAGCCCCACGCGGTTAACGGTAACGCATTGGTAAGCTGCGTAGCAGTTGCGGGCAGCGCCAGCGGCCCCAACAGATCGAGGATGCCTTCCGTAATCGGGTAGCGCCGACGACACTGCGCACAACGCATCCCCCCGCGCAGAATAGCCCCGTCCGCTGCCGTAAGCCTGCGCTCCTCCAACACCAACGGCACCGCCGGGTGACGCGGGCAGCGCAGGTAGGCCAACGCCTCAGGATACATCTACAACTGCCGTTCCAGCCGCGAGCGACTATCCTCGCTCTCAGGTTCGATCAAACGTCCGTCTTCGATCAGCCGAATAAAGAGATCGAGCAGATCCGGGTCCCACTCACGCCCCCGCCCGGCCCGCAAACGCCGCAACGCCTCTTCTAAGCCCAGCGACTTCCGATACGGGCGATCTGTCATCATCGCATCATAGGCATCAACGATGGCCACAATACGCGCCCCAATCGGAATATCTTCCCCACGCAAACCATCGGGGTAGCCCGATCCATCCCAACGTTCGTGGTGGTGCCGAATGATCGGCCCCACCTCACTTGCAAAACGCATCGGGGCCACGATCCGCGCCCCCTCTTCCGGGTGGCGCTTAATATGATTGTATTCCTCTTCCGTGAGCTGGCTCGGCTTGCCCAAGATCGCATCATCAATCGAGATCTTGCCAATATCGTGCAGCAAACCACCCAAACGGATCGCCTTCACCTGGTGCTGATCCAGATTCGCCGCCAGGGCCAACTGCTCACTATAACTCGACAAACGCCGCAAATGGCCCTCGGTATAGGCATCCTTCGCCTCCACCGCCAGCGCCAACATAAAGATGACACTCTCGGTACGATCAAGCTGATCCGTCAAACGCTTAATACGCAACTGCGAACGTAAACGCGCCCGCAACAGACTCTGCTCAATCGGTTTGGTCAAGAAATCATCCGCGCCTACCTCAACCCCGCGTCGCCGATGCTCACGATCATCAAGGCCCGTCAACATCGTCACCGGGATCAACGCGGTGCGTTCATTATCCTTCAGGCGTCTACAGACCTCAAAGCCGTCCAAGATCGGCATGGTTACGTCAAGTAGAATCAGGTCAGGTGATTCGTGAACGACCTTATCGAGTGCCTCAAGCCCATTGGTTGCGGTAATCGGTGTATAGTTCTCGCGTTGAAGGATACGCACAAGAATATCGCGGATAGCCGGATCATCATCGACCACAAGGATCTTTGCTGACACAGTGGTGGCCTTTCCATCGCACACATCCGGGTACCTTGTTGTGCTCCGACAAGATAAAAATGTCTCTTCTCAATGCTCTTCTAACCCTCAAGTATAGCACAGTCAACCTAGCATTCCAAATATAATAGTTAAAAATATCTAAACTTTTTAATAATTAGAATAAAAAAACTGGAGAGAGTTAAACTCTCTCCAGCCGTACTATCTGAACCTAGGCGCAGCAACCGCCACAGCCACTCGCCGCATTATCCTCAGCGCCCTCTTCACCACCTTCACTGGCGGTGCGGAAGGAGTGGCCACAGCCACAGCTCGTTACGGCATTGGGGTTATCAATCTTGAAACCGCTGCGCTCATCAACCACCACAAAATCAATCGAGGCCCCCGTCAGATAGAGTGCGCTCTGCAAATCTACCCGAACACGCAGCGACCCGGCCTCAAACTCGTGGTCATTCTCCTGGGGCGGTTCGCTATCAAAGATCATGCCATACTGGAAGCCAGAACAGCCCCCACCATGCACAAACACCCGCAGCGGATAACCCTCTACCTGGCGCTCGCGCTGCATGGCCACTAGCTGATCAAGGGCCGCCTCAGTCAACCGAATCATCGGTTGAGCCTCAGTCGCCTCAACCAAATCCTGCTCGGTCGTCGTCATATCTCACTACCTCCTCACCACTGGTATTGTTTGGGGACGGATGATCGCTGTTTCGAGAGATTCCTTTAACAAGTATACCAGATCTTCGCTACGGTATACCCTACGTAGAATTGTAACTGTTCACACTTCTCCTACACAGCCCGCTGGTTTGTCATTCCGAGCGAAGCGAGGAATCCCGACCGGGACGCTTCGCTTCGCTCAGCGTGACAACATCCTTTACCCCAAGTGTGAACAGTTACCTGGCTTCGACAAGCTCAGCCAACGGCGCGGTGGCTAAGCTTGTCGAAGCCAACGCTACTGCCCCTACACCCGATCCACCACCATTGCTACAAAGAGCAGCGCCAAATAGAGCAACGAATACTTGTACAAGCCCCAGATCGCCTGGGCATCACCCTGCTGCCAAACCGCCCATGCCGAACGGATGAAGATCGCCCCTAAGAGCGCCGCAAAACCCAAATAGAGCCACCCCATCACCCCTAAGGGTGTGAGTAAGAACGAGATGGCCACTAACATCACCGAATAGACCAGGATCTGCCAGCGCGTCTCGCGCTCACCAGCCACCACCGGCAGCATCGGCACCCCCGCCCGCGCATAGTCCTTCTGCTTCACTAGCGCCAACGTCCAGAAGTGCGGTGGCGTCCAATAGAAGACAATCACCATTAAGAGGATCGCCGCCAGACTCAACTCGCCCGTCACCGCTGTCCAGCCCACCAGCGGCGGCAGCGCCCCCGCCCCACCCCCGATGACAATGTTCTGCCATGTGCTGCGCTTTAGCCAACGGGTGTAGAAGAGTGCATAATAGATGATACCCACGGTTGAGATTAAGGTCGCCAGTGGCGTCGTGAAGGTGTACAACACCCCCACCGAGAGCAGACTCAGGAGCAGGCCGAAGATGAAGGCGTTGAGTGGGGGAATACGCCCACTTGGCACGGGCCGTCGGCTAGTCCGCCCCATGTTGATGTCAATGTCGGCATCAAAGGCGCAATTGATCGCCCCCGCGCCACCGGCGGCAAGGTAGCCCCCCAGCAGTGTCCAGAAGATCAAGCTGATGGATGGCACACCCTCCCCCGTGATGAACATCGCGGCCAGCGTTGTCACCAGCAGTAGCGAGATCACCTTCGGCTTGGTAAGACTGAGGTAGTCGTGGATAACCAACGGCGTACCGGACGTGAACCAGCGACGAAGGGGAGTAGGAGCCATAAGCAGTGGAAGAGCGCCTGCGACGAGCAAAACCCGTCTCAGCCACCCATAGTCACGAGCGACTGCACCACAACAATGAGGAGGCCCATCGTGCCCAAGGCGGTGAGGAGGCTCCAACCAACCTCACGCCGGGGATCACGCTGCGGGATGTTGGCGGGCAGATCATGTTGGTGGCGCAAGCGCCATGCTGAGCGTAAGAGAAGGATGTGCCCAACAATGAGTACAAGGGCGATCACGGCGAGCAGTGTCCAGGTAAATATCATGGGCAACCTTCCTGGGTCAATCGCGATGCGCCACTCCGACCTAATTAGTTACCACCTTCACAAGATTATAGCATGCCCGTAAGCGATTGCAATGGCTATTTAGCCACAAATTCCAGTTCAGCGCCACCAATACGAATACGATCCCCATGATGAAGCACCCGCACCGCCCCCGGATCGAGGCCCACCCCGGCCACCTGGGTTAGCCCATCCACATTGGGCAGCACTGTCAGCGTAAAACCATCATCGGTACGCCGCACCAGCGCATGCCGCCACGCCACACCAGCATCGGGCAGATAGAGATCGTTGCCATCATAACGCCCTATCGTCGCCGTGTCGGTCACTTCACGCACCAAACCATGCTGCTCGCCCGCCACAACATGCAGTTCCGCCCGCGCAAAGACCTGGCGTGCCAGAGGAATACAGCCACCAATCGTGGCCCCTATCAGTACCAAGCCGATCCCACTGAGGACGATTTGTACCACTCCGGCTTGGGCCAAGAAGATCTGGGTTAAACTCTCATAGAAGAGGCCACCCACCAGGCCACCCACCAGGCCGCCCAAACCAGCATACGCCGCTCGCTGCACCCGGCGATGCACGAGCAGATCACCCAGGCCGATCAGCAGGCCCAACAACATCCAACTCAGCGCCCGCCCCAACCAGCCGCCCAGCAAGGCCAAAAAGAGCCACTGCGCCACTAGCATGCCGAGTGTGCCAGTTACTAATCCGGCGACACCTCCCATCATACCATCACGCAAGGCCCGTTGGGGCTTGTGTTTGATCATGGCCCCATCGGCAGCCGCCACCAGCGCCCCAATTCCTAGCCCCAAGCCCGCCCCCACAAAGGCCGCCGCCACCCAGATGTTCCACGTCTGAGTGGCCACGCTGCCCACCAACCACCAACTGGCTAGCCCCCCCAACCCGCCAAAGACCGCCGAGTAGTAGATCTGGAGTTGCTTACTCATCGCCTTGCTCCTGTGTACGGGCTGGCTCGCCACACAGCGCACAGACATGTGCCCCCGGCGGGATCGGACGACCGCACATATCACAAAAGATGCGCCGTTCCGGCTCCGCTTGCGGCTGGGGTGTCCCGCAGCGCCCACAGAAGCGCGCCCCGGCGCGCAATGGTGCCTCACACTGGATGCAGTGGGGCGTGGGCAGTTCCTCCTTCACAGGCAACACGGTTGCTGCACTCGCGCTGCTCGGTTTTGGCAACCACCTAGGAACGAACAGCAAACCGAGTAACGGCAACAAGAGCGCCAAGCCAACCAATGGATGTGCAGTGATCGTGATCAGATGGCGCTCGGTATAGGTCGCCGCCGCCTGCTCACCCGCTACTACAACCCGAATATCACGCCGCGTACCATCATAGAAGGGGCGTGGACTATGGTAGGTGAGCCGGTATTCACTCTGCAAGCCGCCCGCAATCTCCCGGTAGAGATCGGTTAAGGCAGCAGCATCGGGGCTATAGGCATAACTGCCGCGTGTCTCGGTGGCAATACGCTGCAACACCCGCTCATCAATCCCGTCATCACCAGAACTGCCGCGTTGACCCAGGCCAATCAGCGTCACCGGCTGATTAGCCGCGTTCGCATAGGCAATCGCCTCCGCAAGCGTGTGGCTACTCCCGGCATCATCAGGGCAACTATCCAGATCGCGGCAATCCTGGCCATCGGTCAGAACCAGCAACGCCCGCCGCCCCGGTTGATCGCGCAGCAGATCAACACCTTCCACAATGCTATCATAGAGCGCCGTACCACCATCGGCACGCAAGCGGCGGATAGCCGCTTCAAGGATCGCCTGATCATCCGTGAATGGCTCTAGCACCACCACCTGATCATTAAACCCGATCAGGGCCACCTGATCATCGGAGCGCACCATGCCTACAAAGGCTTGCGCCGCATCACGTGCTCCATCTATCTTGTTGCCCTCATCCATGCTGCCGGAGCGATCAATCACTAGCACGCTGCGGATCGCACTCCCGCCCGCACCCACAAAATCGGCCACAGGTACCGCAACCCCATCCTCGATAATCGAAAAATCAGCCCTCCCCAGATCACGCTCAAGGCTACCCGCAGGATCATGCACCCGAACATAGAGCACCACCTGCGGGTAGTCGCTCGTGTCAACCTGCGTGATGCTGACCCGATCAAGTGTCGAAGGTTGAAGTGGTGCCGATTGACGTATAAACAAGAGTACGCCGATCACCAGGAGGAGTCCTATGGGAAAGAAGACCCAGCGTTGACGCATGACCGACCTCCCCTGCAAAGTGTAGTCCAATCTCAACTATAGCCACACAAAAAGCATCGAACCAACAACCACAAAGCCGAAAGAGAGCGAGTATCTTTAGTAATCAAGCAGCGCGTTTCGGTGCCGCACATGGCTAGTAGCCATAAGACGTTGAGTGGCTGAAAAGTGTTCCACGAGCCTGATCCAGAGTTGCAAAATAACCACGCATCACTGGTGCGAGGTTACAAATCATACAACGGCAAGAGCGCCCAAAGGTGCAAAAGGTCAACAACCTCTCGCCAAGACGATAGCCCAGCAAGCGGGAAATAATGACATCAGCCCCAGCCTTATGCAGTGCGTTAGACTGACTGTACAGACAGATTCGCCGCGTCAGAGCCACACCTTGTAACCTAGGCATAGCCCATTGACAAGAGCTATTTTTGTTGACACTGCTACGCAATCGTGGTACTATTGCAGCACAGTCAGGAAGGCACTACAATCATTTCGAGACAAGTCGCTTTTGGCATTTAAGCAAAAAGGCCGAGCAATCATCGCAACGCACACTCTAACGGCCGTGGTGCCGTCGCATGGCTGGCTTGGGCTACCTGCTAGTTACATTGATCGTTGACAGATCCCGAACCTGGAAAGGCACACATGCGTACTCTTATCTTTACCGGCAAGGGCGGCGTAGGCAAGACGAGTGTCGCTGCATCAACCGCACTGCGGGCCGCAGACATGGGTCTCCGCACTCTCATTATGAGTACCGACCCGGCGCATAGTTTGGCCGATTCGCTCGACATTGACGGCTCACTGGGGCCAGAACCGGTGAAGATTACCTCGCATCTTGATGCGCTTGAGGTGAGCATTCACCATGATATTGAATCCAACTGGGGTGTCGTGCGCGAGCACTTTGCCCAGTTGATGGTTGAGCAAGGGGTTGAGGGGATGCTGGCGGATGAGATGAGCATCCTGCCGGGAATGGAAGAAGCCTTCCCGCTCATCCGTATCAAGAAGCATCGGGACCAAGGTGACTACGACCTACTCGTGGTTGACTGTGCGCCGACGGGTGAGACACTGCGTCTGCTCTCCTCGCCGGAGACCTTCAAGTGGGCGATGGGCATGCTGCGCGGGGCGGAGAAATTTGTCATTAAGCCGTTGCTGCGGCCCATGAGCAAGCTCAATCCGTCACTCAACAAGATGATCGCCCCGACCGAGGTCTATGAGGCGGTGGACGATATGTTCGCCCAGATGGTTGGCGTCACGGAGATCCTGACCAATCCGCTGGAGACCTCTGTGCGTCTCGTGATGAATCCTGAGAAGATGGTCATCAAAGAGAGCCAGCGCGCTCTGACCTATCTTTCGATGTATGGGATGACGGTCGATACGGTGGTGGTGAACAAGATCCTGCCGGTCGACAAAGACAGCGGTTATCTGAACCACTGGAAGGATGTGCAGCAGCGCTACCTCCAGGATGTTCACCACTCATTCAATCCGTTGCCGATCCGCCATGTACCGTACTACCCCGAAGAGGTAGTCGGTATCGAGAAGCTACGGGCGATGGGCCGCGATGTCTACGGGGATCTGAACCCGGCGGCGCTTGTCTACAAAGAATCGCCGATGGACATCAGTAAAGCGGCCGATGGCAGCTATCGGGTACGCATTAAGCTGCCATTCGCTGATGTCAGTCAGCTCGATCTGTTCCAGAACGGCGATGAGCTGGTGGTGCAGATCGGGGACTTCCGCCGGATTATGACCTTGCCACTCAGCCTCGCTGGCTTGGAGGCAGGTCAGGCCGAGATGGAAGATTCCTGGCTGATCGTACCCTTCTACGCCCCACAGGGCATCACCCGATAACAGGGGTCTACCGGGGCTCCGCCCCGTGGCCTATAATGAGGAGCGTCCGGTCTACCTTAAGGAGGTATTTGTATGGCCACTCGAGGCTGGTTCTCTGAGTCCGCTGGTCAGGTCGCTCAGATTGGCGACATCATGTTCCAGGGGCACTGGCAGTGGGTTTCCAATGCGCTGCAGGCAACGTCGGCAGCCGTTGAGACCATCAACCGCAACGCGTACCCCGGCATCTCCCGCAGCGGCAGCGGCGAGGGCTCGTTCAGCGCCCCGACCGTGAGCAGCTTCCGCCCGAAGCGCATTCGCTCGCGCTTCAATCGCTAGTCGGGTTATAGGGTACAGGAGTTAGGAACAGGGGGCAGACGAGGGGTTCCTCGCTGTCTCCTATGCCCTATCTCCTGTATCCTATATCCTGGTACACCACCCTGATGATCAACCTGCTCTACTATAGCCATACGGTCGTCCCCGCCCACCTCGGAGAGCTTGAGACGCTGGGGCTGCTAGAGCGTGATGAGCAGGTGCTCGTCGCACTCGATGGCGTGTTGCTTGATGGCAACGGTAAACGCCTGAGCGGTCCAACGCTTCATGACTACTGCCTGATCACGACGCTGCGCATTCTGCTCTGGGCACGTGACTACGGCGGCCACATTTGCTACGCCTTCCCCCTTGCGGAATTGGCTTCGATTCAGGGCCAAGGGCTTGATCCGTTGCACGCTCAGATCACCTTCACCTTCGTCGCCCTTGATGATGCTGAAGAAGATGAAAGCGAACAGCGCTTTAGCCTCGCTCTGCTTCCGGTCGCCAATCTCCAGCCTGGCCTGGCTCTGCTTCGCAATGCCTCAGAGACGGCCCGCGATCTGTTGAACGCCGGAATTAGTGCCCGTGAGGCTGGCCCCGATATTCTTGCCATCCTGAGCGAACAGATCTATGGCCATGTGGATGGTTTGCGCCCCGGTGAGTCACCCTATCGTTGGCCTGGTGCATCTGGCCAGCAACTCACGCCGGTGGCAAGCTTTAACCAAGATGCGGCCAGTCTGCCACCCGAACGGATCTATGCCGCCAGTCGCTTGGCTCGCTCCGCATGGGATACGCTGCGCCGCTCGATCCGCGATGCAGATCTGCCCTTTGACCTGAATGCACTCAATACGACCAGTCTGCGCGATCTGACCGAGACGATTCGGGCGGTCAATGAATTGATGCAGACGGTTGCCACTAATCCGAGTGCCCAGCAGATGGCAATGGCCTTCCTGAATCGCCAGACGGGTCGGTCAGCACCTGAACCGGCTCCCTATCAGGCACCACCGAGCCCAGCACCCAGTTCAGCCCCAACTCCAGAGCCACAGGCCCAGGGAGGGGCAACGCCACCGTATCACGAGATTCCATTCCGTAACCGTGAGCGATCTGGCTCCGCAACCGTGGCTCCTAGCACCCAATCGGCGGCTCCTGCTCCCGCTCCAGCCACCCCGGATCGGCGTGAGATCCCCCTGCGCCGTCGCGGGCCGACGACGAGTGGTGCGAGTCCACGCCCTCCTGTCTCGATCAGCGGTTCCGGCGATGCCGATGGTGATGAAGCCCGTTCATAGTAGGGGCTTGGAGATCGGTCTGGCCCCGCCGATCTGCTCCTGCCCGCAGTCCTAAGTGGAGGAAGACGATGTTGATCCGACCGTACCTCGGCAGCCATGTGACTCCAGCGAGCGCCGATGAGTTGCGCCATCGCGGTATCCTCGAAGAGGATGAGACGCTGCTGGCCATCTTTGACGGTGTGTTGCTGGACGAGAATCGCCGACGTATCGGCGGCGTCGCGCTCTCCGATTATGTCGCTCTGACCGATAAGCGCCTCGTGACATGGGCGCGGGGCCTCTTCAATGATACGGTTGATAGCTTCGTCTGGAAGGACGTTGATATTGCCCGCGCTGAGACGTGGGATCCTTGGCATGGCCGCGTCATTCTGGCCTTCCGCTTGCCCCCAATTGCACCCCGCAGCCGCCGTATTGTGGTCAAGGGCATTTCGGCCACTGGCCAAGCCGAGGACGAGCGGGTCATTACCAATACGCTCGACTATATGCCGGCTGAGGATGTGACCCCGCTGGCCAATATGGTCGCCTGGGTCGGTGATCAGGTGGTGTCGGGGGTGGTGGGTGAGACACTCATCCGTGGGTTTATGGATCAGTTCCCGGCCCCGGATCGTCCCGTCCAGACGAACCTCTTCGCCCCAGAGCCACCCCCGCCGCCCCCGCCACCGCCGCGTGAGGTCGAGAAGCGACGCAAGAACTGGTGGCAGCGCGCTTTTGGCGAATCGGAAGAGCCACTAGTACCCAATAGCAGCAATCTGATCAATGCCTACGAGAGCCGCCGCAGTAGCCAACCGGCAGGCTCCGGGACACCAACCTATCAGCCACCCCTGGATGCTGGCTCACCCATGTCGCCGCTGCCATCTATGATGGAGCAGCCCAGCGTCTATGAGATGAGCCGCTCAATCCAACTCTTCCTTGAGGCTCCGCGCCGCCTGATGACAGGTATGCGGCGCGCCAGCGAGATGATGAGCGGAGCGACTGATCTGGTGAGTGGCTTGCAAAGCCCACAGGTGCGCCGCACGGCGATGATGGGTATCTACCAAGCGGCAGCGCAGCAGGAGATGGACAAAGGCCCGCTCGCCCCGGTAGCACCCGTGTTGCGTGCGGCAGTGCGGCTGGTTGAGCCACTTCCCGATAGCGAAGGGGCCGCTGGAACGACGTCGGCGTCGCGCCGCCTCCAGATCAAGACGACGGCAGCAGCCCCCCGGCGTAGCCCGCCCAGCCAGCCACTGAATGGCGCGGCGGTACCCGCCGCCGAGAGTACACCCAGCGAAGCGCCGGTACGTCGCAGTATTAACGTGCGCCGCGTTGAGGCGAACGAAGCCGAAGCGGCGATGCCCGATAGCCCGCCGCCGGTGACACGCTCGATGCCCGCCTCGGCACGCATCGCCGTGCGCCAGCAGGTTGCGGTCAAGCGCAGCAATGGCACAGCGGCCCCCGAAGCCCCGCCCGCCGCCGAGCCGGTGGAAGCAGCCCCAACCGCAGTGCGGGTTCCGGTACGTCGAATGACGATTAAACGCAACGATGAGACACCTGCACCAGTAGCCGATGCGCAATCACCGGCTGCGGTCGCAGTCAGCGATGATGCGTAGTGTGGCCCCCTACATCCACTCCCGCTCCTGCCCCGCCCCGCGCTTGCGTGGGGCGGGGTTGCACGGGAAGGGCGCAACTTCTCGGAAGGCACCATGACGCGAGTCATTATCTATTCTGGTAAAGGTGGCACGGGTAAGACGACCATCTCCGCCGCAACGGCAACGCTCTTGGCGCGGATGGGGCGGCGTACCCTTGTGCTCTCTAGCGATCCTGCCCACTCGCTGGCTGATGCCCTTGGGGTCGAGATTAGCCGCGACCGCCCAACGCTGATTAGTCCCAATCTGTATGGGCTTGAGGTTGATACGCTCTATGAGTGGCGTCAGAACCTTAGTGGTTTCCAGCAGTTTGTTACGTCAACCTACTCCAATCGTGGGGTTGAGCGCTCAACTGCGGCTGAACTAGCCAACCAGCCCGGCCTTGATGAGATCCTCGCGCTGCAACGTGTGATGGCCGAGGCACAGAGTGGGCGCTGGGATGCGATCATCCTTGATACGGCTCCCACCGGCAATACGTTGCGCCTGCTGGCCTACCCCGAACTGATCATCGGTGGCGATGTGGGCAAGAAGTTCTTCCGCGTCTATCGCGGGATTGCCAATGTGGCGCGCCCCTTCCGCCGCGATATGCCCGAAGATCGTTTCTTCGATGAGGTGAGTGGCCTGCTAGAGAAGATGGAGCGGCTAGCCAACTTCCTGCTCAGTGGTGATGTCAGCCTGCGCTTGGTGCTCAATCCTGAAAAGTTGCCGCTGCTCGAAACGCGGCGCGCCTATACCTTCATCAATCTCTATGGCCTGATGCTCGATGCGGTGATGGTGAATAAGATCCTGCCGCGCCGCTCTGATCTTGGCCCCTACTTCGACTACTGGGTGGCACTCCAGCAGGGCTACCTCGAAGAAATTGATACCAGCTTCACCCCTACCCCGATCTTCCGCACGGTGCTCCAAGAGGGTGAACCGATTGGGGTTGATGCCCTCGAACGAATTGCACGCGCCACCTTTGGCGAAGCCGATCCGGGGGCGATGCTGTTTGAAGATCGGCCCATCTGGCTCGATCAGTGGAACGAGGAAGGCCAACCTGGTCTCTTCGATCTCTGTCTGCGCCTGCCCTTCATTGATGATAGCGATGACATCGAGATTGTGCGCAATGGCACCGATCTGACCCTCACCATTGGGCGGTTGCACCGCACCATCTCGCTCCCGCGTATCCTCTACGATTGCATCCTGGGCAAGAATCGCTACGAAGATGGCGTGCTGCGGCTGGAGTTCTTTGAGAACCCCAGCAGTGACCAATCCGAACGGACGCCCAAGTCTGCCGACAATATGCGTGTCGAAGCCGCCTAGCACCAACGCTGTGTGTTGCGTGTTGAGTGTTGAGCACTCAATACTCAACACGTATAATGCAACACTATGCAATTACTGATCTTCTCCGGCCATACGATGGTTCAGCAGAGCGCCGCCGCTCTGGCCACCGCAGTCCACGCGGCCCGGCGCGGCCAGCGGGTGCTGATCGCCTCCACTGGGCCTAATCATCTGATCGGGCCTCTACTCGGTCAGAATCTGACCACGCACCCCATGGAGCTCGAACCGAATCTCTCGGCGGTTGAGATCGGCCCGCTTGATGAGATCGGCAATCGCTGGGAGCAGATTCGCCCCTCGCTGCGCAGTGGTCTGGCCGCTCGGCTGCGTGATATTGGCAGCGATGAAATCCCCTGTTTCCCCGGCATTGATGCTGTTAGCGCACTGCTGGTGGCTGCCCGCACTATTCAGGGCGGGCAGTTTGATCTGCTGGTGGTGGATGGCCCGGCCCCCGATACGCTCGTGCGGGCAATGGCGCTCTCCGACACCATGCGCTGGTTGCTGCGGCTCGTCTTTGGCCTCGACCGTGGCCCCGGACGCTCGCGCACCTCGCAAGAGACGGCGATCATTCCGATGGCGCTCATTCCTCCCAGCACGACGGCACCACTCCAGGATCTGCGCGCTGAGTTTGAGGAGCATCGGGCACGCCTCAACGCAAGCACGGGGGCGCGGGTGCGCCTCGTCGCCACACCTGAAGAACTCCACTTGCCCCCCATCCGCAACGATCTAATGTCGCTGGGCCTGTATGGCACCGCGATTGATAAGGTGATCGTCCCTGCCGATGCAAGTGAGGTTGGTGCGGATCTGCGCCACACCTTCAGCCCGGAGGCTGGCCCCTACCGGCCCGCACTGCACTTTGGGCCATTGCCCACCTCGCCCGCCGACCGCGATACGTGGGCGCTGCGCGGGGCTGCGCTCTACCGCGATGGTGACATCGGTACCCCAACGCCGTTCCCTGCGGTTGGCGAACGCGAACTGCGGCTCGGTATTCCCTTCCTTGATGCCAAAGCGCTCGACATCGCCATTGCCAACGAAGAAGTGGTCATCCGTATCGGACAACTCCGCCGCCATTTGTTACTGCCCGGCCTCAGTGAAGGTGGACGCCTGCGTGCCCGTGTTGAGGGTGAGTCGCTGCGCCTGTGGGTTGAGTAACGACACAGCGATCTACGCGTTGCTCTTGACGGAGATTGGCAATGAACGGCCAGATCATGACCGCGCCCGCCCCAAGTTCAACTCTGCCAACGCAAAAGTATGTAGAGTACCGCGCCGAGGTCGAAGCCAAATTGGCCGGAAAGCTCAGTCACGGTGAGCGTCGCCGCCTTGAACATGAATATGAGTTGCTCAAACGTGCCCAGTTCATCACGCTGAACGGGGTGGTTCACCACTACCAGGATGTTGGCCCCCGTGATGGCGAGCCACTGGTGCTGGTGCATGGCTGGGACTGTTCGGCCTTCTGGTGGCACCATATTATTGATCCCTTGGCAGCGGCAGGGTATCGGGTGATCAACTATGATCTGAAGGGTCACGGCTTCTCCGACAATGACCCGGCGCATGGCTATACGGTGGCAGGCTTCAGTGAGGATCTGCGGGCGTTGGGTGATGCCCTGAAGTTGGAACCGCAACATGTGGCCTCGTTCTCGTTAGGGGCTTTCATCGCCCTACACTATGGGGCAACCGTTCCTGATCGGGTGCGCTCGCTCACCTTTTTCAACTTTAGCCTGATGGGCTATAATCGGGTGGCATCGGCGGTGTTACCCGTCACCCTCGATACGATCTTCAATCGGGTGCTACGCCCGATCACCCGTACCGGGTTCTGGCCATTGCCCTTCGTCTATGCACGGCTGGTATTGGCCCAAAATACCCCCACGATTGGAGATATTAAACTCGGTACCCTGAGCTTGCGCTACTGCGAACCGGCTGCAATTCGCATCTCAACCCACGAACTCGCCCGGCGTGAAGTGCTCGATGCGGTTCCCGAACAGATGCGCCGGGTGAAACAGCCCACATTGCTGGTAGCCGGAGCCGGTGATCCCGTGATGCGCCCCAATGATGGACGCAAATTGATGGCCTTAGCCCAACACGGCACCTATCTTGAAGTGCCCAAATGTGGGCATCTGATCCTTTTTGAGCTACCTGAGCAGGTCGTACAGATCCTGCGCCTATTTCTACGTGGTGTAAGGGGGTAACTATGCAACTACTCTTTCGTTCGGGTGGCCAGCGCATGCTGATAGACATGGAGCAGGCTGGCAACCAGACGGTACAGGTCGGTGAGTACACCTACCGTCCGGGCCAGATGGCGCGCAAAGTGCGGCGTCTGGCAACCCAGATGTGGGGCAATAGCCTTACCCCCGGTATTCTTGAGCAGCGTCTGGTCTTTGAGGCGCTCGACAACGTGGCGGCGATGAGTCCCTGGAGCGATAGCGGGAGCTTCTCGCCCAGTAGCGGCTCGGTCGTCACCTTGGGGCGTTGGGACGAAGACGGGAGCGTGGGGATCGCCCTGCACGAACTGGCCCACGAGATGCACATGCGCCACGGCGGCTATGATCATAGCGATGGGGTGCTACGCGAAGCGCTCTCACTGCTCGCAGAGAACGAGGCCGGGTTGCATCGCACCTTCGAGCGTGAACCCTACTACACCGCCAGCAACCTGATCAACCAACTAAATGGTATGTCTGGGTTTGGGCGGCAATCTTTTGGTAAGCGCTGGGAAGAGATCGCCAACATTACCAGCGACGTAGGGCTGTCAGATCTGGTAAACTATTATCTCGATCGCAGCGAACATCTCGGTCTGGGTCGTTGGCTGAAGCGCTACACCGAAGATATCGAACTACGCGATGGGATCTTGAACCATCTGGCGGTGGTCAGTCTGCGCTACAGCCTGAGCTACCGTCGCCACCTGATCGAGCAGTTGGTGCGTTGCCCACGCGAGATCTCGCCCGATCAACTGAGCTATGTGCTGGAGTCGATCTCCACCCTTGATCGCCGCTACCCGAATGACGATCTGGATCAGATCATCGACTTCTGCTTTGCACCGCACACCCGCCAGCGGCGGCGGTTGCTCGCGTTTGGTTCATAAGGAATGGATGATCGACCGGCGCATCGCGCCATCTGTTCGCAATGAAGAGGTAGAGTTATGGCCAACTATGATCAGAAGAAGCCGTACAGTTGGATGCCCGAAGGGCTGCGTCGCTTCCTGAACTTGGAGTATGACGATGCTCCAGCAACGGGTAGCAGCAGCAGTGCAGCCAGCTACAGCACGGCCCCGGCGGCCAGCTACAGCGCAGCCCCGGCTCCAGCAGCGAGCAGCGGCTGGACAGCACCGAGCAACCCGTCGTTCCAAGCCTCCAACATGTCGGGCTACACGCCCCCCGCATCGTCCGGCTACAGTGCCCCGACCTTCCAGCCAGCGACGGGGAATGGCGGCAGCCCGGCAGTTTCGGGGCAGTTTGATGTGCTCTCGATCACCGGGGCACTGCGGGGCTTCGTCCATGGAGCCTTGCCCCCCCAGGGAGTTGAGCAATTCAGCAAAGAACTTGTCGGCACCACACGCAGCGTCTTCGATATGTATAGCCGCTGGTTCTTCTTCCAGACCGAAGACGTGCTGAAGCTGGGGCAGAGCGTCATCAAGACCGTGACCGATCTGCTGCCGACTGGACCTGCCCAAGGTACCCAGGCGCGCCGCATCAAGGTGATGGTATCCAACGGCGATCAGGAAGAGACGCCGATTAAAGTCGAAGCGTAGTCAATCCGCCTCCCCCAAAAAACCTTTTTTCTCTGCTGTTGACGGCGAATCCGCCAACAGCAGAGAAAAAAGATTGGTAGCGCGAAGAAGTCCTGGGATGCGCAGCATGGCTTCGGCAGGCTCAGCTTCGGCAGGCTCAGCTACCACCAGCGACGCGTTGGCTGAGCTTGTCGAAGCCAAGGCGCCGCCGCCCTACCAGATCATCAGTGTTTGCAAAGAGAAAACCTATGAACCGGCCGGTTGTGATCGTAGGTGGGTGGCTCTCATCACCCGCCGACTACACCGCGATGGCCCGCGTCCTCGCTGCTCCCCCCTATAACCGAGTTGTCTATATCACCGACATTAACCGCCTCGAATGGGCCTCGCTACGTGATCCCCACTTCTCCCCCGTCCTCGATGTGGTCGCCAATACTGTACAACTCGCCCTCCGGGAGACGGGTGCGGAGCGCGTCGATCTGATCGGCCATAGTGCAGGTGGGCGGGTTGCCCGCGCCTACCTCGGTCATCAGCCCTACGCGGGGGTTGTCTATGATGGTCAACGCTATGTTGCGAGCCTCACCACCCTTGGCACCGCCCACGAAACATACGAGGTCTGGGTGAAGGAATTTGCCGCCCAGGTGAATGCGTTCTACCCCGGTGCGTACTACGAGCATATCCAGTACCGCTCAGTAGCAGGAGAGAGCGTCAAGGGGCGCAAGTACGGCAGCCCCGAAGAGATGCTGGCCTATCAGTCCTATGAAACCGCCTTTGGGAATGGCGAGCAGATTGGTGATGGCATCATCCCCACGGTGAGTTGCTACCTAGCCGGTGCGGATAACCTCGTGTTGAAGGGGGCGCGCCATGCACCCTACAACGCGCCCAGCAACTGGTACGGTGCGCGTAGTGTGATACCGCTCTGGTATGAATGACGGAACAAGCCCATGCGACAACCACTTGTGATCATCGGGGGCTACCTGACCGGCCCCAGTGACTTCACCAACCTCGCGCACGCCCTTGCGGCTCCGCCCTACAACTATGATGTCTCGATCACCCCGATCAGCCGCTGGCGCTGGGCGATCACCCGCGATTGGGACTTTCGCCCGGTGATCAACCATCTGCGCGACACGGTGCAGCAGGCGTTGGAGCGCAGCGGAGCCGAGAAGGTGACGATCCTGGGGCATAGTGTGGGTGGCAGTGTGGCGCGCATGTACTTGGGTGAAGAAGCCTATTGTGGTGAGATCTATGCGGGGCGGCGCTACGTCAAGCGCCTGATTATGCTCGGTACGCCCCACCACAGCATCGAGTATTGGACACGCACCTCGGTCGGGTTCATCAACCAGACCTACCCCGGTGCGTTCTACCCCGATATTCACTACACCTCGGTGGTTGGGAGCGCCATTCAGGGCAACCCCAAAGGGAATATCGTCGAGCGCATGTCGAGTAGCAGCTACCGGCGCGTCTCTGGCCTCCAAGCCGACTACGCCTGGGGCGATGGGGTGACCACGATTGAATGTGCCGCCCTAGAGGGCGCGGAGTTTTTGGTTGTGCCGGGATTGACCCACTCACCCTTCCATGGGCAACCCTGGTATGCCGAGCCAGCCGGTTTGCCGCTCTGGGATCGGGTATTGCAATGATTGGGGAGGCCTCGCCTCCCCCAAACCCCCACCAGTACCGTGTGCTACCCGTTATTGGTTGTTGTTTGAAAGATCCCTTTTTTGTACTATAATACAAACGCATGGTGTGGAGGGCATGCGCCCAGCAAATTATAGGCCCCGTGCGCCCCAGAAGGCGCGGGTTGCTGCTGGCAGCCATGATTCTATAGACATGACCACTGGGATTTCAGTAAGGAAAGTAACCGTATCATGAGCAACCTGACCGTACAAGATCTCCCCGCTGTGACGACCACCCCCTGTACTCCTGGCTGCCGGTGCAGCGCCAATGAAGACGAGTTGTTTGCTGGCTCCGAGCGGGCCTATGACATTGTCTTTAAGGGCACGATTGATTTCTTCGCAGTCAAGGCAGCAACAGACTTGGGGCTGTTCGAGGCGATGGGTGATGGGGTGCATGAACTCAATGCCTTGGCTGAGGCCACCGGCACCGTCCCCATGCGGTTGGAGAAGTTTCTGATCACGCTGAAGGAGATCGGGATTGCCCGCCTTGTCGAAGGTAAGTGGGCACTCACTCCCTTTGCCGTGCAGTTCTTCACCGACCCGGAGCACCATCGCAACCTGACGATGGTTCCCTTCGTGGACTATATCAGCAGCTTGGTGCAGACCTTCTATGTCAACCTGGCCGACGTGGTACGCGGCAAGATGGACTTCACCAGCTTGGTGCCCTACCCGCCGCGCAACCGCGAGGATAACGTCTTCTACGAGACGATCCACCGCAGCAATGTCCACTTCCCGATCCGTCTGCTGCGCGAGCATGCGAAGATGGAGGGGATCACCCGCCTGCTCGACGTGGGTGGTGGCATCGGCGACATCTCCTCGGCACTGTGCGAAGCCTTCCCGGAGCTGAACGTCACGCTGATCAACCTGGACAGCGCCGTCGAACTGGTCTCCGAGAATGTGGCATCGCGTGGGTTGGCCGAGCGCATCACCCCGCTGGCGCTCGACATGTACAAGCAGCCCTACCCGCAGACTCAGGCGGTGATGTTTGCGCGCATCCTCTACCCGATGAACGAGCAGTTCAGCACCATGATGCTCAAGAAGGCGTTCGATGCCATTGAGCCGGGTGGACGGATCTTCATCCTCGACATGGTGATCAGCGATCAGAACAAGCCCAACTACGACTACCTGACCCACTACATCTGCTCGATTGGTATGGGCTTCTCGGTACTCGACTTCAAGGATCACGAGCTCTATACCAAGATCCTGGAAGGCATTGGCTTCACCGACGTGACGATGCATGCGGCTTATGATCATGTGCTCTACCAGGCCGTCAAGCCATAGTGATTGGGCGATATGATCACGACTTCTGAACAACAGATCCCGTTGGCCAAGCGTATCCGGGCGCATATCGAACTGGCCGATCCCATTACTTGGATCTCGCCAGCGATGATCTGCATCTGTGGTGCGCTGGCCTCCGGGACGGCCACCGGGTTCCAGTGGTGGAACGGTGCCCATTGGGGGCTGATTCTGCTGGGTGCCCTGATGACCGGGCCATTGGGCACTGGTTTTAGCCAGAGCATCAATGACTACTATGATCGTGAGATTGATGCCATCAACGATCCCACACGCCCGATTCCGGCTGGCCTCGTCAGCCTGAATGGGGCGCGGGCAAACTGGTTCTTCCTGGGCTTCGCCACGTTCCTCGTCTCGCTGATCTTCAAAGATGCGATGATCACGGCGCTGGCAGTATTCGGGATCATCCTCTCGGTACTCTACAGCATGCCGCCGATCAAGTTCAAGAAGAACTACTTGCTGGGGCCACCGGCAGTTGGGATCGGGTATGTGACCGTGAGTTGGATGGTCGGGCATATCATCTTTGCGCCGATCACCTGGCAGAGTATCACGGTAGCGATGATCAATGGTGGCCTGACGGCCGGAATGCTGGTACTCAACGACATTAAGAGTGTCGAGGGAGATCGCCAGCACGGGCTAAAGTCACTCGCCGTGGCGATTGGGGTGCAGCCAGCCCTCTTGGTGGCCTATACGATCATCAATTTGTGTGAGATACTGTTCTTGGTATTAGCCGTCATGTGGGGCAACTATTGGGTGGCGGCCTTCATCGCCTTTGCGGTGATCGCCCCGATCTATAGCCAGATCAAGCTCTACAACGACGCAAGCCACAAAAATTTCATGCGCTACCTGATTGCCACCAACCCATTTGTAGCGCTGATCCAAATAGTCTCGGCATTTCTTGTGGGTGGGTATTTCGGCTGATTGCGGGCCTCCCTGGGTCGTTGGGAGGGTTCTGCCGCCGAGACGTTCAGTCGGTGATAAGTAAGGGAGGTCTCCAATGTCCGAAACTCAGGGTGAAGTACGGGTGCGCAGCGTCCGCACAGCGCGGAGCGACAGCCTCGTTGAGACGGTGATCGGGGTCGGGGGCGGGATCGCCCGCGTAGGTCTCTCGGTTGTCACGCTGCCCCTCGCGGTGCTCCCCGCCGATTCGCGCCAGCACCTGCGCAATGCCGCCAAGGAAGTCTTGACGGCGGTGGTTGGCATCCCAGGCGATCTGGCCAAGGTTGCGAGCACGGTGATTGATGAGTGGGAGGCCAAGGCTGAGAATGAGCCAGCGGCCAAGACTGCGCCGAAGGACGAGTTGAGCGCGAACTAAAGACTGTTTGGTGCGTATGCAGCGCACCCCCAGTGAAAGTGAGTATCTCTATGAGCAATACCGAACAGAATCCGCTGATCGGTGCCGGGGCTGCCCTGGTAGGCGGCACCATCCGGTTGGGCCTGTCGGCCATTTCGACCCCGCTAGGGCTGCTGCCCACCACCACGCGCCGCCGCGTGCGCACCGCGATGGTCGAGACGGCACGTGCCATCGTCGCTATTCCCAAGGAGATCTCGGTGGTCTCTGAGCGCGTGGTTGAGGAGGTCTTCTCTGGGGCCGAGCCAACCCTGAACATCCCCACTGTGGATAAGATCGGTGAGCGCGCCCGCGCCTTCACGGATCGCATCGCCCGCGCCGCCGATGAGTTCGGCACCAGCCTGGGCCGCGCCGCCGACCGCGCTGTGAGCGAGGTGGAGCGCACCGCTGCCCGTGTTGATGAGTGGGTCGAGAAGCCCAAGGCGTAATTGGCGCTTGTTGTTGGTGAACAAGGTGGCAGGGTGCCACACGCGGTGCGTGTGTCGCTTTGTCACCTTGTGGCATTATGTGGTATTCTGACAGCACTACGGCTTTCGCGCTCTGTGTGGTGGTGTTACTATGAAGATTGTCATCCTTGGGGCTGGGTATGGCGGGTTGCGTACCGCGATGAATCTGGAGAAGTTGCTACGCGCCCACCAGATGACGGATACGGTCATCACCCTGATCGATCAGAATCCCTATCATCAACTGATCCAGGAACTTCATCATACTGCCACCGATGGGAGCGATAGCCGCGCTGCGATCTATGAAATTGACCAACTCATTCGCGGGCGGCAGATTGAGTTTATCTGTGGCCGGGTTGAGGCGATCCTGCCGGGTGAGCAGGCGGTTGTGCTGAACGATGGACAGCGCATCAGCTATGAGCGGCTGGTGATTGGCCTGGGCAGCATCACCGATTTCCATGGGGTACCCGGAGCACCTGAACATACCTTGCCGCTGCGTACCTATAACGATGCCGTAGCCATCCGCGACCATGTGATTGCCCAGTTTAAGGCTGCTTCCGAGATGCGTGATGCAAAGGAGCAGCGCCTTGCCCTGACTACGGCGATTATCGGCGGCGGCTATACCGGCTGCCAACTCGCCGGTGAGTTTGCGGTCTGGGTGGATCGGCTCTGCCGCGATACCGGCGCTCCGCGCAGTGAGGTGCGCATTGCGCTGCTGGATCGCCACGATGTCCTGCTGCACCAGTTTGGGCGTTGGGCGAATGATGTGGCCGAGCGAGTGCTTGATCGTCAGCGGGTGAGTATCTACCTGAACATTGATGTCGAGGCGGTCGAACCGCAACTCTTGCGGGTGAGCGGCAACCGCGTGCTGCGCGCCGGAACGATCATCTGGGCGGCGGGTGTGCGTGCCCCCGATCTGATCGCGCAGGCGGGTCTGCCCACCGATAAGATGGGCCGCGCACGGGTGGATCGCTACCTGCGAGTCGAGGATCGTGAAGACATCTTTGTCCTCGGTGATTGTGCGGCTATTCCAGCCGGCTTGGGCGATGAGACCGTTCCCGCAACCGCGAGTTATGCGATGCGTCAGGGTGAACATCTGGCCGAGGCGCTCTTTGATGAGATCCAGGGGCGCGCAGCACGGGCCTACCAGCCACTCAAGCTGGGTGAACTGGTCTCGCTTGGCCCCGATGATGGTGTGGGCACCCCGCTAGGGATGCCCGTAACTGGGTATACGATCCAGTTGCTCAAGAAGGGGATCGAGCAGTTCTATCGCAGTTCGATCACTTCGTTCTAACCCAATCGCTTCTCATATTAGAGGAGAAGTCCGTTATCCCATGGTAGAAGCGCTCTCTCCAACCCGAACCCACCATATCTCTGAGTACTGGCTCGAAGGGCTACACGGCCCGATGCGCTACTGGCACTCAGAGCCGCGTCATGGTATCCCCGTCATTCTGATTCACGGCTATGGCGGGATGCTCGAACATTGGCGCTCCGTGATGCGTATGATCGCCAGGGAACATACGATCATTGCGCCCGATCTCTACTTCTTCGGCCAATCGAACATTCCGCATGTCAAGCCGAGCCGCGAACTGTGGCCCGATCAGATTGCCGAACTGATCGCCGAGACGGCCCATGGGCCAGCGATTCTGGTCGGGCATTCGCTGGGTGGCATGATCGCCGCCCAGACGGCACACGATTACCCGCAGTTGGTGCGCGGGCTAGTGCTGGTAAATAGTATCGGCCTGAATGTGCCCAAGTTGATCCCGCTCCCCGATGTCGATCACATCTTCCGCAATGTGATGCAATCACCGGGGGTAGGCGAGGTCTTCGCCAATCTGTTTGGGAATATCGTCGGGGCGAAACAGGGGCTATTCTCAACCTACCACCGCAAGGAGCGCATTACCCCCGAACTGATCGAGCAGTTCAGTGCCCCGCTGCGGCGTAAAGGTGGCCGTGAAGCCTACTTGACGGTGAGCCGCGCCTTCCACGAACTACATATCGCCTTCGAGAAGAACGAGGTCAAGGTGCCTAGCCTGTTGATCTGGGGCGACCGTGATGCCTCGGTGCCAGTACGGATGGCCCACGCCTTCAAGAAGCACCTGTTACCCCACGCAGAGATTGCGATCATCCCAGAGAGTGGCCATTGCCCCTTTGATGAGACGCCGCAAGAATTCTGCGATATTCTGCTGCCCTGGCTTGAGCGGCAGTCCCTTTAGCCGAAGGAGTCTTGGTATGGTTCAGGAACAGCGCATCAGCAGCCGCGACCAGATCTACCTCACGAGCACCAGCTTTGAGGTCTACATGGCTACTGGGCTGGTCTTCCTCTTTGGGTTCACGGCCAGTTTCTTCTTCAGTATTCGGGTTGATTTTGAGTGGCTGATCTGGCCCGGCAGCTTTGTGTCGGTGGTGCTGGCCTACATCACACTCAAGGTGCTGGAGCGGCGCGAGTATGTGCGCAAACTGGCCGAGATTAGGGCCAATCCGCTGCCCGACGAAGAGATTGACCGCAGCGATGACTAACGGTTCCGTAATCTTCCTGTAGGCTTCCTGTCATCTGTGGGCGGGCCGTGAGCGCGGGGTGCGTGCTACCCTAGAGCTACACGCTACCGCCCACTTTGCCAGGAGGCTGTATGTCCACCCTGCGCACCCTGCGCATGAACCGTGCCCTCTCTCTGTTTGAGTTGGCCCGTTTAGCCGATCTGCCGGCGCGCCGTTTAGCTGAAGCAGAGTATGGCGTGCGCCCGTTGGCATGGGAAGAGTGCGAGCAACTGGCCTTCATCTTCGGAATTAGGCCGAATGAACTAACCGCGCCCATTGCAGACGCTCAGATTCTCGCCTGGCCGCAGCCGATCACCCAGGCCGCCCCGGCTCTGTTCACCCTGACCCTCGCGGCCACGCTGGCCAGCGCGGCGCTCCAGGGTGATCTGCCCCACTTCAATCTCCCTCTACCCCCGGAACCCGTGCGCGCCGCCCAGATGCTCAGCAGCCTCAGCCCACGCTCCGGGCAGCAAGCAGCCCAGTTTGCGGTGGCAGGGCCGCAGGCAGTCCCAGAGATACCTAGCCCCAACCTGATCCTGCGCCCCGCCCCACCAGAGCCAGTACCACCTGCATTCTGGTTAGATGAAGCAGGGCCGCGTGGCTGCCCATTGCAACCGAGCAGCGGGACAGTCGTGATCACCCAAGGCTATGGGGTGGGCAGCCACGCACCGGTGGAGGTGTGGGGGGCAGTGGATCTGGCGGTAGATGGGGATGGCGACGGCTACGCCGACCCAGGGGCGACGTGGTACACGCCGGTGGTGGCCACCCATGCCGGGGTGGTGGAGGTGGAGTTGGAGAGCTACCCGGCGGGGAATCATGTTTGGGTGCGCGATGAAGCGAGCGGCTGGCGAACGGGTTACTCGCACCTGGCACTCGTAACCGTGATCAGTGGGCAGCAGGTGCGCCCCGGCGAGGTGATCGGGATGGTGGGGAGTAGCGGGGTTTCGAGCGGGCCACACCTGGATTACCAGGTGTGGCGGGGCGCGACGAATATCGATCCGACGGGGTTGGTGGGGCGCTAGGCGCTACTTCAACACACTGCGCTGGAAGAGGCTCAACGCCAGCCAGGTACCGAGTACGGCAAAGAGCAGCACGACTGCCACACTGAGCAGCAACGGGAGGGTGGCGGGAACGCCGAAGGCGAGCGCACGCACCGCATCAACCAGGTAGGTGGTGGGATTGAGCATGACGATCACGCGCATCCAGCCGGGGAGTACCGAGAGCGGATAGAGCGCGTTGGAGGCGAAGAGCAGCGGCAGGTTGAAGAGGAAGATCATGCCGTGGTAGCCCATAATTGAGCGCGAGATAGCGGCGACGGCCAGGGCGAGGCCGCTGAAGCCGATGGCAAAGAGCGCGAGGAGTAGCAGTGCCGCGATCCAGCCGAAGGGGTTGAGGCTCAGGCGTGCGCCCATTAAGACTCCAACCACCAACATGATCGCGGCTTGGATCATGGCTTTGGTAGCGGTACTGCTGGCATTGCCGAGGAGGATGCTCAGGCGCGGGATCGGGGCCACCAGATACTCCTTGGTAATCCCACGCAGCCGCTCGTCGAGCAGCACGATGCCACCGCCTACGGCACCGCCGAGAGCGCTCAGGGCGATGATGCCGGGGAGGATGTAGGACATGTAGTCACTGCCCTCCACGTTACTGATCATACCGCGCATACCGACGCCAAAGAGGACGACCCACAAGACCGATTGGAGTGCAAGACCCAGCAACTCCTCGGTGCTGCGCCAGAATTTGGTCATGTGCTTCGACCAAATCACATAGGTGGCGTGCATAGGAACTCCTTATTCGTCACGCAGGGCGTGGCCGGTATGGTGCAGAAAGACATCGGCGAGTGTGGGGCGGGCGATGGTCACATCTTCGATCTGGTAGCCGTTGGTGTTGGCGGCAATGATCTCGACCAAGCGGCGGCTGCCCTGATCTACATAGAGCGAGAGGTGGCCACTGGCACGATCCGTCTCGACACGTTCCACAAAGGGCAACCCGGCCACCTGATTGAGAAACGCGGCAGAATCGCCATGCCCGCGCACCCGGATCACATCGGCCCCCATGGCGGCGACGAGTTCGGTGGGTTGGCCCTGAGAAACCAGTTTGCCATGGTCAACAATACCGACCTGACTGGCGAGTGCCTCAGCCTCTTCCATATAGTGCGTAGTGAGCAGGACGGTCAAGCCGCGCTGGCGGTTAAGTTCGCGCAGGTAGCCCCAGATGCCGGTACGGTTTTGGGGATCGAGGCCCTGAGTCGGCTCGTCGAGGAAGAGGATGGCGGGATCGGTCATCAAGCCGCGTGCCAGTTCGAGACGCCGCTTCATGCCGCCGGAATAGGTCTTAACCAAGCGATCTATCGCATCACCCAACTGCACCAGATCAACCAGATCGGCAATCCGTTTGCGGCGCAGATCGGCGGGTTGGCGATAGAGTTGGCCATGAATATCGAGCACCTGCCGCCCGGTGAGATCGTTATCCAGCACAATATCTTGGAAGGTGACACCGATGCGCGTGCGCACCTGTGGGGCTTCACGCAGCAGATCGTACCCAGCCACACGGCCCGCACCGGCAGTCGGGCGCACCAGAGTGGTAAGCATACTGATCGTCGTGGTCTTACCGGCCCCATTAGGGCCAAGCATGGCATAGATCATGCCCGCAGGCACCTGAAGATCAATCCCATCAACCGCTGTCACCTCAGCATAGCGTTTCACAAGACCACGGGCCTCAATCGCCATCTCAGTCATAGAAGACCTCGTATCATTCTGAATCGGCAACGCAGGGGATGGCAGGCGCAGCAGATGCCCCATCGGCAGTAGGCAGACGGGCGGAGCGATCCGCGATGAGGCGATCCACCCAGGTCAGTTCGGCCTCAAGGTGGAGAATATGGTGATCGATCACCGCCGTGTGCGACGGAGGCAGATGCTGATAGAGTACACTCACCCGTTCACGATGGCGCAGGATCGCCTCGCGGCGGGTATGCAGGAGGGCGAGGCTCTCAGCGGGGGGTAACTGGTGTTCAAAGATGATACCAATATCTTCAGGGTAGAAGGGCGGGGCGTAGACGGAGAGATTCTGGCGCAGCAGATCCTGGAAGAGCGTCTCCCCGGTGGGGGTAATGTGATAGACCTTGCGTTCGGGGCGATTGCCCTCACGCTCGACCTCTTCTTCAACATAGCCATCACGGCAGAGCTTATCGAGCAGGTAGTAGGCGGTTGAGCGCTTCAAATCCACACAGAAATTCATCTGCTGATCAATAAACTCGTTGAGTTGGTAGCCATGCATCTCTTGGGCGCGCAGCAGGCCGAGAAGGAGGAGTTGACGATCCATAGACATTGTCTCGTTCCTTGTTTGAATACTCAGTTTTGAGTATATCGCCTTGGCATCGGGCTGTCAAACCCAGTTTTTTGTGATTTTGAAGAGTGTGGCGACTGCGCCACCACAAAGACACGGAGGCCCGCGACATGC
>NZ_GL501402.1:311081-322257 GCF_000152145.1 Oscillochloris trichoides DG-6 | reverse complement strand
CAAGTAGGGTTCTGTTTCGCCCCTACAATATGGCATTACGCCGCAATAGCACGCGACTGTAAGCGCTGGCGCGAACTATTCTCGCTCACTGTCTTTAGTGCCGACTCAAGCTCTCCGGCGAGGATGTCGCTCACCAACTGCTTGGGCACAAAAGCGACCATTGGCCCCAGCATGGGTGCCAGATCGAGCGACATGGTAGCAAAGAGATCGGTTCCACCCGTCTCTGAGGTCAAGATCCAGCGTGTCTCCACTGGCACCGGCGTCTCAACCTTAAAGACAATCTCACTCGGCTCGACCCAGGTCAGATCCCCTTCGCAGCGGATCGTCCCGAAGATACCTCCCATCGCCATGTGTGTCACCATGCGGGCGGTGCGAGCCTCCTCGTTATAGTTGAGCAACTCTACCTTCTCGAAGCGCGGCATCAGGGTGCCGATCTGGGTCGGATCAGCAAGGGCCGCGAAGACCTCTTCGGGGCTGGTTGCTTCAATGTAGCTGCGGCGGGAAACTGTGATCATGGGCCGTCTCCTCTCAATATTGTGAGGCTTGTGCAAAAATGCACATAATTTCCGGCTTCTTTGTCAATACTTTGCAAAGATACGATACCACGTCAGTTAAGGGATGTCAATAGTTTGTCTGGTGTGTGTAGTTCTAACAACCCTCTTCTTCAGCAGCCTGATCGCGTCGCTCTTCAGCCTGATCCTGCTCAAGCTGTGGCTCGGCGAGGTCTAAGGGCGGCCACTCCGGCCACTCCGGCCACTCTGGCCACCCTGGCGCGGGTATCTCCGGCTGGGGCAGGGGCGGTAGCGCCGCTTCGAGCAGCCGCGCCATGCCGCCAGCCTCGCCGATGGCGAAGAGCGCTGTGACCCAGGGGGTTACCGGGCTATCTTTGATCCTGCGGCCCTGTTCATCATCCTCGTCAAACCCGAAGCGTTGCTCGGCACTGGCCAGAAGACTCGCCGCGAGTTGGGTTTCACCCAACTCTACCGCCAACAGGTAGCTGAAACCGAGGCTCAAGGCATCGCCACGCTCACGCAGCTTGTCGGCTCCGGCCCAGTAGCGCTCGGCCAAGCCCGCGATCAACTCCCGATCCAGTGGCGCACTCAGGGCCAAGGCCCATGCATCCTCTAGGCCATCGGCGGAGCCACTCGCGCGCCGGTTGGCGATATTCCACCCCGCAGCGAGGGTATGGCGGTTGAAGAGGCGTGGCCCGCGAATCGCCATGCGTTCGCCCAGGGTCTTCAGCCAGGTGGTTCCGCTCGTGCCATACTCGGTGGCATAGGCCAGATCGTGCAGCCGCAAGGCCCACACCAACGCCGCCATCGCACTCGGCGTGGCCAGATCCCCCTCGCAGCGGATCGCCCCCTCCGGCGAATCCTGGGATTGCTTGGCGAGCGCCGCGATCAACTCGCGTACTGTGTAACAACTGCGCACATCCGCCGACCAACGCAGCGTAAAGGGATCTTCACCATAGCGTACCTGGCCGCCCAAAACCCCTTGCAGGCCAAACAGCATCGCCAAGGGGGCCGTGTAGGTGCCATACCCGGCATCCACCGGGTCGGGGCGCAGGCTAGTGCGCTCGGTCTCGGTGGCCCATGCCGCCCAGACTCGCCGCTGGATCATGCGGTCGGTCAGATCGGCCAGTGCATCCACTGCCATTGCCCGTTCCTCCTGCGCGGCGTGCGGATGCCGCGCCAGTGCCGCCAGCGCACACCCAACAAAGAAGATCTGGTTGCGCAGGGCGGTAGGGCGCGCATCGGGGGCATGCAGATCGAAACCATCCCAGCGGTTGGGGGCTTGCAAGGCCAAGCGGGTACAATAGCGCAGATAGGCCGTCAGACGCTCTGGGAGCATTAGGGACTCCTGGTGATCAGTAGGTTGTCGAAGCGGATCATGACCGGGCCATCCTCGAAGCTACTCACCGCCACCCCTGTATTGCCGCCACTGAGCGCACTATCTTCGGTGGCCTCAAGCAGTGAACCGTTGACCTTCAGGGTGATGCGTTCACCTTTGGTCTCGACCCGCAGCATATTGTAGCGTGGATGGATCATGTCCGACTGTGTCCAGTCAATCAAGGTCTGCCACGTATCATCCTTCAGTAACTCTAGCGCATAATAGCCATCGTTGGCTACACTGAAGAGGTAGAAGTTGCGCGCATCTTGATAGTGGAAGATTACCCCCGCCGCCACCACCGCCGAGTCGGGTGGGGTCTCACTGGCTACTTCCACGACTGCATCATGATACACACGCTCGCTGATCGCCCAGGCCAGGGTCTCCGCCGCCTTCACCTCAAAGAGATAGGTGCCCTCGACAAAGCTGGTGCGTGAAGTGGTATCTTCATCGGCACTCAGCACACTCAGCGCCGGGTCGCTAAAGTCATCATAGACAAAGACGCTATGACTGGGGTTGCCTGGGGTGGGCTGGGTGGGTAGCGCCATCACCGTGGGTGGGATGGGCGTACTCATGATCAAGGTGCTACCCAGCCCACTGCGCAACCCCAAGATGAGCAATCCGGCGCAGGCGAGCAGCAACCCGACAACCGCCAAGCTCCCAATCCCCAACAGCACCAGCCATGAGGGGCGACCCGCACGCGGCGGGAGGGCCGCCCCACATTGGCTACAGTAGCGGTGGGTGGCCGGGTTGGGCGCACCACATGACGGGCAGCGTTGGCTCGGCATCGTCGCTTAGGCGTGCAGAGCATCACGCAGGGCGGCGATCATTCCCTGGTTCTGCGCGTCTGTGCCGAAGGAGATACGAATATGCCCCGGCAGGCCCCACCCGGCCAGCGTGGTGACGGTGTAGCCGCGTTGGCGTAGCGCCTCGCCCATAGCCGCATCATCACCGGGGATGGCGAAGGCCACAAAGTTGGTTTCGCTCGCAATCGGTTCGAGGCCCAACGCTCGCAGTTCGCGCATGTAGAAGGCGCGGCTGGCACTGGCATGCTCACGCGAACGGCGCACATGCTCGGTATCTTGGATAGCCGCGAGGCCCGCCACTTGGGCCAGCAGGTTCACATTGAAGGTCGGGCGCACCCGATCCAGGTAGCTGATCAGTTCTGGTGCGCCGTAGGCATAGCCCAGACGCAGCCCCGCCAAGCCATAGATCTTGGCGAAGGTGCGCAGCAGAATCAGATTGGGACGCCCGGAACGTACCTCGTCTAAGAGATCGGGATAGTCGGGGCGCTCGACAAACTCGATATAGGCTTCGTCCATCACCACCAGCACATCATCAGGGACGCGCTGCAAAAAGCTGCGCATCTCCTCGGCCCCGTTGCTCGTTCCGGTAGGGTTGTTGGGATTACACACAAAGACCAGCCGAGTTCGCTCGTTGATCGCGTCGGCCATGGCTTCCAGATCATGGGTGTAGTTGCGCAGCGGCACGCGCACCGCCCGTCCCCCCAGTTCCAGCGTGCGCAGCAGGTAACTGATGAAGGTGCCATCGGCCATTACCGCCTCATCGCCGGGGTTGAGCATACCCAGACAGAGCAGCAGGATCATCTCGTCCGAGCCATTCGAGCAGGTGACCTGGCGTGCATCGAGGCCATCACGGGCAGCCAGGGCGTGGCGCAGTGCCGCCGCCCCCGAATCGGGGTAGCGGTGGATGCCGTGCAGCGCATCACCAAGCGCCGCCAGCGCCATGGGCGATGGGCCCAGGGGATTCTCGTTGGAGGAGAGCTTCACCAACTCTGCCGACGGCCCGGCCAACAGCGTTGCCGACTTGTAGGCCGGCAGGTTCAGAATATGGTCTTTATAGTGCATGATCCTATACTCGTATCGGTAGCGCAAAGGCGAAGGTACTCCCCGCCCCCTCAACACTCTCCACCCAGATCACCCCGCCGTGCATCTGCACAAACTGGCGACTCAGATAGAGACCCAACCCCAACCCCTCGGCGCGCTGGCTGCGGGCGCGGTAGAAGCGCTCGAAGAGGCGTGCCTGCTGCTCCGGCGTGATCCCGCCGCCCTCATCGGTGATGGTAATCACCACCAGGCCATGCTCCGCGCTGCGCTGCAAGAGTGCCTCGACCTCCGCCGATGGCTGATCGGCAAAGATATGGCGCTCTTCGCCAAGCACTACCCGCAGCCGCACACTCACCCGGCCACCTTCGGGGCTATACTTGATCGCATTATTGATCAGATTGGTCATCACCTGATGAATACGCAGCGAGTCACATGCGATCAGCAGTTCGGTGTCGGGATACTCAAGGATCAGTTCGCGAGTGCCAGCGGCGGGGCGTTGCTGATCAATCACCTGATTGACCAACGCCACCAGATTGACCGGCTGGAGTTGCAGATCGAGCTGTCCGGCATCAATACGCGAAACATCGAGCAGATTGTCTACCATCCGCAACATGTGCGAAACCTGCTGCGTGAGAATCGTCAAGCCACGCACATCCCGCGAATCGGCCTGGCTGCGCTGCTGTTCGCGGCGCAGCAACAGATCGGCATAGTTACGTACCGCCGCTAACGGGCTACGCAACTCGTGGGCGGCCACAGCCAAGAACTCATCTTTAGCCTGCTCCAGCTTTTGGTGCGTAGTCACATCACGAAAGACCACCACCGCCCCCTCGATCTGGCCATCATCGGCGCGGGCGGGCGCACCACTAAAGCTCATCACCGTCTCATCGCCGCTCGATCCACTCAGCATCAGCCGGTAATCCTGAAAGATCTCCCCGGCCAGCGCCCGCGCAAATGGCAACTGATCGAGCGTCAGGCGGTGCCCATCAAGATCGCGCATGCGGTAGAAATCGGGCATATCAGCTAGGCGCTGCTCAAAAGGCAACGAGTCGAGGCGCAGCAGGGTGAGCGCCGCTTCATTGGCCAAGGTCAAGCGCCCGCGCCCATCGCACAGCAGCACCCCCTCGGCAATCGAAGTGACCACCGTATGCAGCTTACGCCGCTCGCTGCTACTATCCGCATAGAGGCGCACATTGGCCACCGCAAACCCGACTTGGTTACAGATCGGCAGGATCATCTCGCGGTCGGCATGGATGGGCAGATCAGCATCGCCGTAGAGCGCCAGCACCCCGGCGACCGTACCGCCCGCCAGTAGGGGGAAGTAGGCACAACCCTGGAAGCCCGCATCCAGGAAGGCGGCCTCGCCGCGCTCTTCCAACAAGGGACGCAACATGGGCTGCCCGAAATGTACCACCTCCTCACACGGCGAGATGGCCACCGGCACCCGCTTCAGCACCTCGACACATGCCGCAGGCAAGTTATGTTGCGCCCCAAGATCGAGGCGGTCGTGGGCCGGATCGAGCAACAAGATAGCCCCACTCGTCTCATCAATCAGCCCCATCACCACATGCAGCACACTATGCACCAGATCGCACAGATCGGCTGCAGTACTGATCGCCGTAACCACCGCATCAAACGCCTTAAGGCGGCGCTCACTGCGCTGGGCTTGGTGGTAAAGTTGAGCATTCTTAATCGCCGAGGCAGCCAAATTGGCGAAGATCTGCAACATGGGCAAATCTTCAACTTCAATTGCCCGCCCGTCGGGCATCTCGACCGGGTTGCCCAGGGTGAGCAACTCCAATACCCCGATCACCTCACTACCGACGCGCATGGGCACACACGCACACACCAAGCGGCGGGGCAACTGCTCGCTAATCTGCTGGAAGAGGGTAGCACTCGCAGGCGGCAGATTACCCAGAATATCGCGGTAGCCCAGGCGCGTCTCCACAATTCGGGGTTCATCGCGCAGAAAGACCATCCCCGCCGCCCCCTCGCCACTACGCAGCGCGGCACTGAGCAAAATCTGGCGTCCCGGCGCATCCAAGGGCAACCCAGCGGTAGCACTTGCTCGCAGCCGCCCGCTCTTCGGATCGGCGATCCAGAGCACCCCGCCATGCACCGCCGGCAGCGCCTCGACCACCCGCGCCAGCAGAGTGACAAAGAGTTCGTCCGGGTCGAGAATCGCCACCAGACTTGATGCAGCCTGGAAGAGATTCATCACCTGGCTAGAGATGGTATGGGGATGTTTGCTGCGCGGCGAAGACTTGGGACTCATTGGGATGCCTCCCAGGATTGCCACCACGCCACTGCCCGCCGCAGACCCTCGGCCAAGTTGACCTGCGGCGTATAACCGAGCAACTCACGCGCCAGCGAGATGTCGGCGACATAGTAGCGCACTTCGCCGGGGCGTTTGCTGGCCTCAACGATCATATTGGGTTGGCGACCAAGCGCCGCACCGAGGAGTTCGGCCATCCGCACGAGGCTGTTACCCTCGCCATAGGCCAGGTTGATCGTGCGATTGCGCAGCCGCCCCGCGTGGAGGCGTTCGATGCCGCGCACAATCCCATCTACACAATCATCAACATAGGTGAAATCAAGGATCTTCTCGCGCCCATAGATCGTGATCGGTTCGCCCTGAGCAATGCGGCGCATAAAGAGCGGGATCACCCGCTCCATACGCTCAATATCGCTATCATAGCGCCCATAGACATTCGAGAAACGAAAGATCAGATAGGGCAGATCATAACAGCGCGCATAGGAATAGATTAACGCTTCACCCGCAATTTTGGAGGCCGAATAGGGGCTTTCAGTATAACTAAAATCGGCACTGGTCTCACTCGTCAGGTAGCGATGAATATCGCCATACACCTCACGCGAAGAAGCGAAGATGATCGGCAGGCGCTGCACCCGACAATACTCTAGCACATTGAAACAGAGGCTGATATTTTCGAGGGCGCGATGGGGTTGCTCAACCAGTTCGTGAACCTTGGCATTAGCGGCCAGATGCACCACCAGATCGCAAGCTGGGTAGGGCGCACCACCAATACCGCCCGCAAAATCGCGTTGGGGGGCAGCCAGATCTTGGAGCAGCGTGGGGAAGGCTTGTGTCCACGGATTCACCCGCCGGTCAACGCCAAAGACCGTATGGCCCTCAGCGAGCAGGCGTAGCGCCAGATTGGTTCCGATCTGCCCGCTAGAACCCGTGATCACTATACGCATACCATCAGACCGGCTGGATCGGCGTGAGCATCGGGGAACATGATGTCACGGCATGGGAATCATCACCACACATCTGTTGCAAACCATCAAGCAAGAGCCGCAGCATGGTATCGAGATCGTGTAACTGGCCAAGCTCAACGTGCTGGAGCATGCGCTGCATCTCCTCGTGGTGAACCCGCTCCACGCGGGCGACGCGCTCCTGACCTAAGGGCGTCAACGTCACCTGCACGACGCGCCGATCTTCGACATCGCGCACCCGGCCCACCAAGTGATCCTCGATCAGCCGATCCACAATGCCGGTCAGCGTCCCCGCCGACTGCTGGGTCATATCGGCCAACTCACTCATACGGCACATCTGGGCATCACGGATGGCAAAGAGGGTAATCATCTGGGGCATCGTCAGCCCAATATCGGGCCGACTGAGGGTACGCAGGAGTTGCTTCTGGCTCTGCCAGGTCATTTGGCGCATGACATCGCTAATGTTGGAGACACAGGCCGCCCGCTGTTGTAGGTGGGACATACCATCCTCCATACGCATAGAGCGAGCCATGCCTGCCCGCGCACACCTGCCTCTAGCTGAGGTTTCAAAGGTTCGGATGCAGAATATTTATATTCGCTTATAGTAGCCGAAAATTGCTTCAATGTCAATCATTATGATTGCTTGTTCAGCTCATTCCAATGCTGAATCGTGGGGATTCGGGGGTGGTTGCGCCACCCCCGAAGATCTTTTTTTGTGGTGCTTTGGCGGCTTCGCCGCCAAAGCACCACAAAAATTAGGGTCTAGGGCGCAGCCCCAGAGAAGAATTGCCGATTTGCAAAATTTTTGAAGGTGTGGTATACTCCGCAACGTTGTGAGAGCGGCCCCATCGTCTAGCGGCCTAGGACGTCACCCTCTCAAGGTGAAGATCGCGGGTTCGAATCCCGCTGGGGTCACCAAGCCTTATTGGACCCGTGGTGTAGCGGTTAACATGTGGCCCTGTCAAGGCCAAGAGCGCGGGTTCGAATCCCGTCGGGTCCGCCATAATGGCGACAAGAAGGTCTGCGGTAACGCGGGCCTTTTTGATTCTGCTGGGGGAATTTTTTTGTGGTGTATGGTGGCTACGCCGCCATACACCACAAAACATGAGGGTTTGGGGCGTAGCCCCAAGTAAGATTGTTACATCATCAACATCACGATGGGGATGATCACCAGCGCTGCCACCAGCAACAACACCCCCAACAATTTCGCCTGTTCCGTCGAGCGACGGCGCGCCAACTCCTGGCGCGCTTCGGGTGCGTAGGGAACGTTGGTTGGCTCATCCATTAGGATATGGCTGAGGTTATTCGGGTTGGTGAGTAGAGTCCGCCAGATGGTCGAGATCAACTCGCTCGTCGTGATGAGCGGAGGTGCCCAATAGGCTTCATCGGGGCGGAGCCGCCGTCCCGTCAAAGCACAGTGGAGATCGCTTTCAAGCTGCACCGCTGGAGTGATGGACGAGTCAGTCGAGTCTGCCACGAGAACCTCCTGTTGCACTTCAACCGCTCACGAAATCCGCCGTACAAAGCGATCAATACGATCCAATGCCTCCTCGATCTTATCCATCGAGGTCGCATAACAGGCGCGCACATGGCCAGCCCCGCTCGGCCCGAACGAGTCGCCGGGGATGACCGCCACCTGCTCCTCGTGCAACAGCCGATCACAGAACTGATCGCTCGTTAGCCCCAGGTGGGCAATCGAGGGGAAGGCGTAGAAGGCACCTTGCGGCTCGAAGGTGGGCAAGCCGATGCTATTCAACCCGGCCACAATCACCTTGCGACGACGATCATACTCGGCCACCATCTCGCACACACTCGCATCGCCATGGCGCAGCGCGTACAACCCGGCGTGCTGGCTCATCGTTGGTGCCGACATGATCGCATACTGGTGAACCTTGCGCACCGCCGTGGTGATGTCTTCGGGAGCGGCCAGCCAGCCTAAGCGCCAGCCCGTCATCGCGTAGGCTTTGGAGAAGCCACCTAGCAGGATGGTGCGATCCTTCATTCCGGGCAGGGCCGGGAAGCAGACATGCTCGACCCCATAGACCAGCCGGTCGTAGATCTCGTCCGAGATCACCAGCAGATTATGGCGCTCGGCCACCTTCGCCACCTCCAACAAACGCTCGCGGCTCATCACTGCCCCGGTCGGGTTGTTGGGGAAGCCGATCAGAATCGCTTTGGTACGTGGCGTAATCGCTGCCTCTAGCGCCTCCGCCGAGACCTGGAAACCATCGGCGGCGGTGGTAGGAATAAAGACCGGCTTGGCATCGGCGAAGATGATGCTGGCGGTGTAGGCGACAAAACATGGCTCCGGCACCAACACCTCATCACCCGGATCAAGCACCGCCAACCCGGCGTTGATCATCGCCTCACTGACCCCAACCGTGATCAGCAACTCGGTTTCGGGATCGTAGCGAATCCCGTACTTCGCGTACAGGTGCTCCGAGAGCGCTTCGCGCAGCTCAATCAGACCCGAATTGGAGGTATAGGCAGTTGAAAGATCAATCGAACGCTGCCCAGCAGCACGAATATCTGCGGGGGTCATAAAGTCTGGCTCGCCCACGCCAAGTGAGATGACATCGGGCATCGTTGCCGCAATGTCAAAGAAGCGGCGAATACCGGACGCAGGGACTGTGTGGACGCGGCGCGAGATCCGATCGGACGACATGACGGCTCCTGTCTGCTTGCAGCACCCGCGCGCCATTGAGCGAGCACACGTTTGATCTTACCATAAGCGATCATCCCCGCCTAGCATGGCCGAGGATGACTCTAGTCCTACTTTTGCTCTTCTAACAAGGTTATCGCAGAGGGGGCTATTGAGGGTTCCTTGCCTTAACGAGCGTTTAACATGAAGGCTTATTATACGGCAGAGAGAAACATCGGGCGCGGTGGCTTCGACACGCTCAGCTACCGGCAGTTACCACCTGCTCTAGCAGCTTCACACTGGCATAGATCGCATCAATATGGGGCGTGGGCACCCCCACTAGACGGCCCAATTCAGCCACTGCACCCACCAACGCATCGGCCTCGGTGGGCTTACCGGCCTCAATATCTTGCAGCATCGAGGTCTTGTGGGCACCAATCACTTCGGCCATGGTGATGCGGCGCTCGATACTGATCGGGAATTGGACACCCAGTGCTTCAGCGACTTGCTGGGCTTCGCCCATCATCGCCCGCAGCAGATCGCGGGTGGCGGGGTCGGCAATGATGCGATCAACCGTGGCGCGGGTAAGCGCACTGATCGGGTTAATCGAGAGGTTGCCCCACAGCTTGATCCAGATCTCGCTCCGAATGTCGGGGCGCACGGGAGCCTTCATGCCTGCCGCACTGAAGAGTTGGGCTAGTTCGAGAATGCGTTCGCTCCGGCTGCCATCCGGCTCGCCGAGGGTGAAGCGGTTGCCCTCAATGTGGCGGATGACGCCGGGGCTATCGATGGCCGCAGCGGGGTAGACTACGCAGCCAATCACGCGCTCAAACTCAATGGCGGACGCAATCTGGCCGCCGGGGTCTACCGACTCAATGCGGTGGCCTGCGTAGGGGCCAGGGTGGCCCAGGAAGTACCACCAGGGGATGCCGTTCTGGGCAAAGATGACGGTGGTGTCGGGGGTGTAGAGTACCCGCATCGCAGCGGCGAGAGCGGGCAGAGCTTGGGTTTTGACGGCTACGATCACCGCGTCCTGCGGGCCAGCCGCCGCCATGTCGTCCGTCGCCAATGTTGGGTGCGCGACCTCCGTGTGGCCATCGGCATACGTCACCACCAACCCATCGCGCTGGATCGCCGCCAAGTGGGCACCGCGCGCAATCAGGGTGACATCGGCCCCCGCGAGGGCCAACCGTGCGCCCATATAGCCACCAATCGCCCCGGCCCCAACAATCGCAATTCGTTTGATCATAGCCGCTCGTAGCGTTCGAGATCCATCGTCAATGCCAGTGCTCCCGGCGCTGCTTGGCGCACAATGCCTACCGTGCGCTCAACCTGGCTATCCTCTAGCCCCACCAGCAAGGTGGTGTTGCCGCGACGTAAAAAGCCACCCGTGGTTGCCAGTTGGGTAACACGTAGGCCCTGTTCAACCAGTGCATTCACGGTTGCATCGGCGTGAACGTCGTCGGTAACAAAGATCAGGAGTTTCATGGGCTAGCGCCTCCCCCAAGCCTTCTGCATACTTGGCGGCATTATACGGTTGCCAGCTATCAGCGTCAATGAATAACCA
>NZ_GL501402.1:297319-310927 GCF_000152145.1 Oscillochloris trichoides DG-6 | reverse complement strand
TTGGGGCAAGCCACCAGCACGAACTCTGGCTATAATAGATCTATGCTCTCTATTCTTCTCCTGGGTTCACCCCGCATCCTGCGGGATGGCGTGCCGGTTGAGATCGCTCGTCGCCGCCCGCGCTATCTGATCTACTATCTGGCTGCCCAACCCGGCCCGGTTGGGCGTGAGCAGATTCTGGCCATCTTCTGGCCCGATCATGAGCGCGGCGCGGCCCAACAACTGCTGCGCACGAGCCTGCACGCGGCGCGTAAGGCGTTGGGCGACACGCTCATCACCACCGATGACCAACTGAGCCTGCGCGCTGATGTGCATGTCGATCTGCGCCTGCTGGCCACGGCTGTCCAGGGGGATGCTGTGGCGGCCTTGGCGGCTGCGCTCGCGGCCTACCAGGGCGATCTGCTGGCCGGGGTGCAGGTGGAAGATAGCCCCGCCTTTGAGGAGTGGCTGCTTGCCGAGCGCGAACGGGTGCGCTTGTTGGTGTTGCGTGGCTTGGGTCGCTTGGCGCGGCTCTACGAGGCGCGGGGGGAGTATGCGGCGGCGCTGGCGGCGCTGCTCCAAGCCCTGGATCTTGATCCATTGCAAGAGGATCTGCAACGCGCCGCCATGCGGCTGCATTATGTACTGGGGGATCGCGTTGCCGCGATTCGCCGCTACGAGGAGTTGCGCGATCTGCTCGATGCGGAGATGGGCGTGCCGCCTATGGCCGAGACGCGGGCGCTCTATGATGCGGTAATTACCGATTCGCTCCAGATCGATCCGCCGCCGCTCCCTTCCCGCCCGCTACTGGCGACCCCGCCGCCCCCCGCCACGCTGCCCTTCGCTGGGCGCGGCACCGAGTTGGCGCTGCTCGAAACGGCGCTGGCGGCGGGCCACCTCGCACTGATCGAGGGTGAACCCGGCATCGGTAAGACCCGCTTGGCCCACGAGTGTGCGCAGCGCCGGGGGGGCTTGGTGCTGCTCGCCGAGGCCCACGAACTAGAACAGAGTCTGCCCTACCACCCGCTCGCAACCGCGCTGCGCACGCTGCTCGCGCACCCCGATTGGCCCGTACTGCACGCTCGGATCAACCTCGATCCGCTCTGGTGGCACGAGGTGGCGCGGCTCTTGCCTGAGCTACATCCTCAAACTGCGCCGCTCGCACCGCCCGATGAGGCGCGTCTGTGGGAGGCGCTGGCACGTTTCCTGGGGGCGCTGGCCCAGATTCAGCCCTTCGCCCTTGTCTTCGACGACATCCAGTGGGCTGATAGTAGCACCCTGGGGCTGATCGGCTACCTGCTGCGCCGCAGCCCTGGCCCGCACCTTGCGCTGCTCGCCACCAGCCGCCCAGCCGCGCCCCGTTCGGGGGTGGCGATCTTGGCGGCGACGCTGCTGCGCGAGGGCCGCTTGACTCGCGTGGCGCTTAGTCGCCTCACGCCAGCCGATACCCTGAGTATCGCCCGCAACCTCAGCCCGGTCTATGCTAACCTGCTGGCCGATTGGCTCCAGCGCCATGCCGAGGGCAACCCCTACATCACGAATGAGTTGGTGGATCATGCGCGCCACACTGGCCTCTTGTTGGCCAATGGGACGCTTAATCTGACCATGCTGGCCCAGGGGGTGGTGGTGCCACAGACGGTCTACAGCCTGATCCAGAACCGCCTGCTGCGTCTCTCGGACGAAGCGCGCCGGGTGCTGGATGCGGCGGCGGCGGTGGGGCGCGAGTTTGAATTTGAGGTTGCGGCGCGAGCATCGGCGCTCTCCGAGGCGGCGGCCTTGGATGCCCTTGACGAGTTGTGTGCAACGCGCTTGGTTTTGCCGTTGGAAGATGGCCGCTTCACCTTCGATCATAGCCTGACCCTAGAAGTGGCCGAACGTGAAGTCGCGGCCCCCCGTCAGCGCCTGCTGCACCGGCGGGTGGGCGAGGCGCTAGAGGCACTCCATCGGAATCGTCTGGATGGCGTGGCTGGCCTGATTGCCTCACACTACACACGCGGCGGGGCTATCGAACGCGCCGCCACCTACGCACTACGGGCGGGGCAGCAAGCCGCCCGCGTGGCGGCGTGGGCCGAAGCGGCCGCCTTCTACACCCAGGCGTTGGCAGGAACCCCGGACGCCGAGCGCCACCCGCTGCTGCTCGCCTTGGGTGAGGCGTTGCACAACGCCGGGGAGATCGCGGCGGCGGTTGAGCATCTGCGCAGCGCCCTGGCAACAGCGGTTAGCCCCGCCGAGGAACGGGCTGCCCGACTGGCCCTGGCGCGCACCATTCTGGCCCAGGGGCGCTACGCCGAGATGATCGAGCTGGTGCGCCCGCTGCATGATTGCCCCCTTGCCAACGATGCGATCAGTGCCGAGTTTTTGTGGGGTACGGCGCTCTCGCTTGAAGGGGCCGATCTGAGTGCTGCGGCGGCCCATTTGCGCCGCGCCGAGGCGCAGATCGGGGAGCAGGTGCGCGCCGATCCCGTTGCGCTGGCCCAAGTGCGCTTCGAGTTGGGCAGCGTGCTGGCCCAGCAGGGCGATCTGCCCCAGGCGATTGCGCTCTACCGTGAGGCGCTGGCGGTGGCCGAGCAGGCCGGTCAGGGGGCTGAACAGTGGCGCATCCTGGCGCACAACAATCTGGCCTACCACCTGCATCTGCTGGGTAACGTAGAAGAGGCCGAAGCGCAGATTCGTGCCGGGTTGGCCTTGGCCGAAGCACGCGGGGCCTTGACGCTGCTGCCCTATCTACGCTCAACCGCCGGTGAAGTGGCGTTGGCACGCGGGCATCTGGACATGGCCGAGGAGCAGTTCCGGCTGGGCCTCGATCTGGCCGAGCGCCTGGACATCCCCGAACGGATTGCTGGGCTACGCGCCAACCAGGGGCTACTCGCCATCCGCCGCGCCCAGCCGCAACAGGCCAGCGTACATCTGCGGGCGGCCCTCAGCCGCGCCGATGATCTCGGTATTCACCACCTCGCCGCGCAGATCCGTGTCTGGCTGGCCCCCCTCACCGCCCCCGACGAGCGGCGCACCCTGCTGGCAGAAGCCCGTGCCAGTGCTGAACGCGCCGGGCGCAGCCGCATTCTGGCTCAGATTGAGGCGTTGGAGGAGCGTATGTGATTTTGACGCCAAGGCGCAAAGGCGCAAAGATTTTATTGATGCCTTTGCGCCTCTGCGTCTTTGCGTTTTGGCGTTACTCCTGTTCACGCCACTGTTCACGCCGCGTTAACGGCCCCGGTTTATGCTGCAATCACACGAGCGACACGCTCTTCGACACGAAGCACAGCATAGATGATAAGGAGCCTTCACCATGAGCTGGACCATAGATACCGCCCACTCCCAAGTGACCTTCTCGGTGCGCCACCTGATGATCGCCCGCACCCATGGCCGGTTTGAGCAGTTCCAGGGTACCGTCAACTTTGATGAGCAGAACCCGGTCAACTCCTCGGTTGATGTGAGCATTGATACCGCCAGCATCAACACCATGAACGAGCAGCGCGATACCCACCTCAAATCGAACGACTTCCTGGATGTGGCGACCTTCCCTAGTATGACCTTTGTGAGCAAGCGCATCGAGGTAGTGAGTGCCAATCGAGGCAAGATCTATGGTGATCTGACCATCCGGGGTGTCACCCGCGAGGTAGCGTTGAGTACCGAATACAACGGCCAGTCTAAGTCACCGTGGGGCGCGACGAGTGCCGGGTTCAGTGCAACGACGCGTATCAACCGTAAGGAGTGGGGGCTGGAGTGGAACGTGGCGCTAGAGACGGGTGGCATCCTGGTCGGCGATGATGTAGATATTAGTATTGATATCGAGATCATTAAGGATGCGGGGTAGGGATTGAGGTCTACGTCAAAGTTCCGTACCCAGCCCGTAAACGGGCGGGCTATTACCTAGGCGAAGGCCGCCTACGCGGCCTAGAACCAGCCCGCGTAGGCGGGCTTTGCTTATTGTAGCCCGCCCGTTTACGGGCTGGGTGGTGGTATACCGACAACTTTGCCGTGACCCTACAATAGGTCTTTCCAGACCTATTGCAGCATGCCCTGTGCTATCATATCGGTAGATCCGCGTGTTGATCCACCGAGCGAGCTATGCCACTCACCACGCTCAACCTGATGATCCGCAGGCATACCGATGGTACCCACTGGGTGGATATGGAGCTGCGCAGCGATCAGAGTGCGGCTGTGAGCCAACTGGCATCGCAGTGCCCATTGGAACTGAATACCGAGGCATTACGGGCGCTGAGCGGCGATCAGGTACAATACGGGCGCTTGCTGGCGGCGCAACTCTTCGCCGATCCCAAGCTCCACCAGGCGTGGCGCACCGCCCGCGACTATGCTGCGACTGGCGATCTCCAACTGCGTTTGCACCTCGATCCCTTCGATCCCGATCTGCACACCATCCACTGGGAGATGCTCTCCGATCCAGAGCGCGCCGACCCGCTTGCGCTCCATCAGCGCGTGCGCCTCGTGCGCACCCTCGCCAGCCCCGATCTGACGCCGGTGCGCCTGCGGCCCCGCCCCGATCTCTGGGCGTTGGTGTTGGTGGCTAATCCGCGCGATTTGGCGCGCTTCGATTTGACCGAGGTGGATGTTGATGGGGAGGTGGCGCGTACACGCGCTGCCCTCGGTGATATTCGGCTGCGTATTTTGGCCGATCACCCCGATGCGGTGGGGCGGGCGACGTTGGCCAATCTGCTGACCCACCTGGGTGATGCTCCCCCGTTGGTGCTGCTGATCGCCCACGGGTCGTTGCACAACCGCCAGCCGCTGCTCTGGTTGGAGCAGGAGGATGGCACGACCCACTCGGTAGAGGGCGCGGCGTTGGTGGATGGCGTGGCGCGCCTGCCCGCCCGCCCTCTGCTGCTGGCTCTGCTGAGTTGCGAGAGTGCCGGACGCGGCTATACCGACACGCTCCAGGCGCTGGGGCCAGCGCTGGCCCAGATTGGCGTACCGGCCGTCCTCGGTTTCCAAGGCAACGTGGCCATGAGTACGGTCAAGGTGCTGTTGCCCGCGCTCATCCGCGAGGTGCGCCGCGATGGCCAGATTGACCGGGCACTGGCGGCGGCGCGCACCGCCCTGGGGCCAGACCAGCCCTGGTGGCAGGCGACGCTCTGGCTGCGGACGGATGGGCGGCTGTGGGTGGCAGAGACGCGCAATACCAAGCGCCCCATCTACGATCCGCATCCCGGCTTTGCCCCGAAAAGCCGCATCATCGGGCGTGAGGGTCTCGTGGCTCAGATCCGTGAGCGTCTCACCGCCCATCCGGCTGCTCGCGTCGCCCTGATCGGCATCCCCGGTGTGGGTAAGTCCCGCCTTGCCAATGCGCTCTTTCACGATGCGGCTCTGCGCGACCACTTCCAGGGGGGGATCCTCTGCGCGACCTTGGGCGAAACCCCCATGCTTGAGTTGGAGATTAGCCGCTGGTTTGGGGCGATCTTCCCGAATGAGGATGCTCGATCATGGAGCATTGAGCGCCAAGCGGAACGCCTGCGCCAGCACCTCGCCGCTGATGCGCAGCCCTGGCTCTGTATCCTCGATGATCTCTGGGCGGCTGAGGATCTGGCGACGTTCCAAGCCCTGATCGCCGTGCCGACGCTGCTGATCACCACCCGCCAGCAGGATGTGATTGATCAACTCGGTGCGGCAATTCATCCGCAAGAAGAGATCTTCACCGTGCCCAAACTCCAGCACCTTGACGCTGTGACGCTGCTGCGCGAGCATGCCGGAATCACCAGTAGTGAATATGATGGCGAACTTGGCGATCTCGCTACCCTTACCGGCGATCTGCCCCTCTCATTCACCATTGGGGGAGTACGCGGCGGCGCGCCCGCTCGCCGAGCGCGCCCTAGCCATTACCGAGACGAAGCTCGGCCCCGATCATCCCGCTATCGCCACCTGCCTTAACAACTTGGCCGAGATTCTGCGTGAGGTGGGGGAGTACGCGGCGGCAGCCGTCATGCTGCGCCGGGCGTTGGATATTTTCAGGTTGCGGCTTCCTCACAACCACCCACATATCCTGGGAGCCATGCTAAACCTCGCGGGCATCGAGCTGCATCTTGCTCGTCACGATGCACCGCCCTCCGCAGGGGATGGTTCTTCCTAGCGCCTCGCCCTCCCATCCTCTGCGCACCTCCGCGTCCTCAGCGGTAAAAAACCGGGGCCATGTTCGTCTACCGCAGAGGACACAGAGGGACGCAGAGGGGATGTCCTCCGATAGTTCTCCCTCTGCGCTCTTCTGCGTTCTTTCTCCGCCGCCGGTGGCTGAGCTTGTCGAAGCTGAGCTTATCGAAGGCAGCGGGCTTCGGCAGGCTCAGCTTCGGCAGGCTCAGCCACCGCCAGCGGCGTCCTGGTTCACCCTTGGGGTAAAGGGTGTTGTCACGCTGAGCGGAGCCGTAGGCGGAGCGATTCGAATCTACACATTTTAGCTACTACTTTATAATGGCTCTTTAAGAGGATTTTTAATATGGATTTGGTTGTTGACGATAAGGCTGTCGTGCATATCTTCTGAGTAGAGGATGGTTGCTCCACTCTCAAGCGCACTTGCAACAATGGTACTGTCCCAAAAGGAAAACTGATAGGCGCTCCGAAGACGTGATGCCGTAAGGAGGATGTCTTCTGTGAATGTAGAGACCTGATATTTACGGTATATCGTGCGGACAAGACGCTGGATAACATCCTCTGTCGCGTGATACTTTCGCAGGAGGTTGTTCGTTATCTCGTTGATGACCTGTGTACTCAGGCAAATCGTGCGCTCACGACGAATAAGGACTCGTGCGCGTTGTGTCTTTATCGTGTCTTGTGCATCAACGAACGCGTATATCCAAATATTTGTATCGATAAAAACGGTCTGGGAGTTATTTGACTCGGTCATATATCTCATCTCGTGTAAGCGGTGTGGCATCAGTCGCTTTTAGTGGATGTTGCATCAGATATTCGATCATATCAATATCGTCTTCTGCTTCATCAGTGATAATAATGACGCGGACACGACCATGAACGCGACTACGGTATTCTGATGGTACCGTGATTGCACCCTTGTCTACCAGCGTTTCAAATTCGATTTGACTCATAGGATACTCCTTCATCAGTTTGACTGAGTGAAACAAGTGTATCATAGCCATATTTTGGAAGCAAGCCAGGAACTGATATTGCGGTGCGGCATGGGCGTTTCGGGTTGCGAGCCGCCCAACGCCAGTTCGGCTTCGCCTCCCCCGAACAACTTTTTGTTAGAGCCGCCTGGTTTCGACAGGCTCAGTTACTGCCGACGGCGCGGTGGCGCTGGCTGAGCTTGTCGAAGCCACCCCGTCCTCAGCGGTAAAAAACCGGGGCCATGTTCATCTACCGCAAAGGACACAGAGGAACGCAGAGGGGATGTCCTCCGATAGTTCTTCCTCTGCGCTCTCTGTGGCTAAAAACCGGGGCATTAGGGTATCCCCAAACGCACGGAGACGGCCCAGCGGGCCGTCTCTACCGGGTTCCTCTGCGGCTAAAAACCGGGGCTACATCTCAAGGGCAACCCATGCCCGCACGGCATGGCTATCTTCCGGCTCACTCAGACGCAACTGCTCCACCTCACCGGCACGCAGGGTACGCGCAGCGGCGGCCACAAACTCGCGGAAGAGCGGGTGCGGCTTGTTCGGCCGCGAGAGAAATTCGGGGTGGAACTGGCTGGCTACGAACCAGGGATGATCGCGCAACTCGATAATCTCCACCAGCCGGTTGTCGGGCGAGTGGCCACTGATCACCAAGCCCGCCGCCTCAAGCTGGCTGCGATACTGGTTGTTGAACTCGAAGCGGTGGCGGTGACGCTCCTGCACCTCGGTTTCACCATACGCCTCGGCGGCGCGGGTACCCGGCTCCAATACACACGGGTAGATCCCCAGTCGCATCGTGCCGCCCTTGTTGGTCACGTCGCGCTGATCGGGCATCAGATCAATCACCGGGTGCTCGACCTGCGGGTCAAACTCGGTGCTATTCACCGCGTTGGTGCCCAGCACCTGGCGCGCAAAGGCAATCGTCGCACACTGCATGCCCAGACACAACCCCAGGTAGGGAATGTTGTTCACACGGGCATAGTCGGCGGCCATGATCTTGCCCTCGATGCCGCGATCCCCGAAGCCGCCCGGCACCACGATCCCAAAGACGTTGGCCAAGAGACGCTCCGGCCCCTCGCGCTCGATCTGCTCGGCTGCGACCCAGCGAATATCAATATCCAACTCCTGGTGCAAGCCCGCGTGGCGTAGCGATTCCACCACACTCATGTAGGCGTCGCGCAGCTCCACATACTTCCCAACCAGCGCCACCGTCACGACCCGCTTGGGCTGCTTGATCAGCTTGACCAACTCAAGCCACTGGGTCAGATCGGGCTGATCGCGTACCAGACCTAGGCGATCACACAGATACTCACCCAGGCCCGCCTCTTCGAGTACCAGCGGTACCTCATAGATCGAGTCGACCGTCTGTACCGGGATGACCGCCCGCGTATCTACATCGGCAAAAAAGGCCACTTTGTCGCGGATCTCTTCGGAGATGGCAAAATCGGCGCGACACAGGATCACATCGGCGGTGATACCCACCCCGCGTAGCGCCATCACTGAATGCTGCGTCGGCTTGGTCTTCAGTTCCTCGGTGGAGCCAATGTGTGGCAACAGCGTGACATGAATGTAGAGGACGTTGTCGCGGCCATACTCCTTGCGCATCTGCCGAATCGCCTCAAGGAAGGGTAGCCCCTCGATATCGCCCACCGTACCGCCGATCTCCACGATCACCACATCGGCGTGGCTCGACTTGCCCACTGCCGCGATGCGGCTCTTGATCTCATCGGTAATGTGCGGGATCACCTGGATCGTCCCGCCCAGATAATCGCCCCGGCGCTCCTTCTGGATGACCGCCGAATAGATCTGGCCGGTGGTGACATTGCTCAGACGCGAAAGATTCTCGTCAATAAAGCGCTCATAGTGGCCCAGATCGAGATCCGTCTCGGCCCCGTCCTCGGTCACAAAGACCTCACCGTGCTGGTAGGGCGACATCGTGCCGGGGTCTACATTCAGGTAGGGGTCGAGCTTCAGAATCGACACGCGCAGGCCACGGCTCTTGAGCAAGCGCCCGATAGAGGCGACACTGATGCCCTTGCCGACTGAGGAGACCACACCCCCCGTTACAAAGATGTACTTCGCCATGCTCACCAATCTCCTTGTGTGGATTGTTATGTATTGCCTGCTCGTGAAAGACTCCTGCTGCTTGAGGTGCCTTCAGGCAGCGTGGTGCTACATCAAAAATGGGTCGGGCAACCAAGGGGTTGCACCGACCCACACAAACGTCCTTACCAGGCATGTGATGGTTGCCTACTGGATCGTATACAGATCCACATCAGCCAGAGTGACGGTTGTGTGGTTCGTGTATCTGTTGCTATTGCCTTGCCCCGGTGAAGGGGGGAAGTTGCGTATGACTACGCGACGTTGTGTGGGCACTAAGTTACAGATACAAACGCACATCGTCGTGGCTTTTACTACATCGTTGTGGTGGTCATCACGTTGTCATCTTTGTCCCAATCATCTACTCATTGACGGGACGCAACATGACGACGCGAGTCTCTTCACTCTCGGCGGGGAGATTGGCGGTTGTCACCGTCAATTTCTCCTCAAAATTGATCTCCTTGATACCCCGTTCGTGGGTAAACTTATCCAACGGGGCAAGCTGGTACTCAAACGAGAGTTGCGGGGCGGCGTAGTGCATCGGCACGACAATTTTGGGGTCAATCTGACTGATAACATTATTGGCCTCAACCGGGCCAATGGTTTCACCCCCACCCACCGGCACGAAGAGCACATCTACATCGCCGATCTCTTCAAGCTGGGTTTGGGTCAGTTCGTGGCCAAGATCGCCTAAGTGGCAAAAGACCACATCATCAAGGTGGATGACGAAGACGGTATTGAAGCCGCGTTCGGCCCCTTTTTGGGTGTCGTGCGCGGTACGCACGCCGGTGATCAACACCCCATTGATCTCATACTCACCGGGGCCATCAACCACAAAGAGTCGCTCGCGGAGCGGTTTGACTCCAGCGACAAAGTTGTGGTCGGCGTGATTGTGGCTGACGGTGACGATATGGGCCGAGGGGCGACCAAGATCCATGCCGATGGATCGGTTGTAGGGATCGCAGAGGACGATGCCATCACGCCCACGCAGGCGGAAGCATGAGTGTCCAAGATATTGCACGTCGGGCACGCAAGTCTCCTTGAAGTGTATAGTTCCTATTATAGCACTGGATCGGACTCGGGGTCATCACCATTATGGGTGGGTTGCCACAACTCCTTGAGGATGGGGCGGATGGTATCGAAGCTAAAGCCTCGGCGTTGGAGGTAGCCGCCCATCCGGCGCTGGAAGGTGGGCCAGTCGGGGGTGTTGGCGTAGCGGTGCATGGCTCGTTGGGCCATATCGCGGGCACGCTCGATCTCTTGGGCTGCCGCTGCGTCCTCGTCTTCACCATCGGCGTCAGCCAAGGCCGCATCGATCAGATCGCGGGCCACGCCCTTGCGGCGCAGTTCATCGCGCAGCGCAAGGCTGCCGCGTGGGCGAAAGGTGCGCCGGTTCTCGATCCATGTGCGGCTGAAGGCGGCATCATCAAGGAGGCCCAGGTCGCGCAGTCGGTCGAGGGCATAGGTAATCGCGTCCGAGCGGAAATCCAGGCGCTGGAGGCGCTGGCGCAGTTCGGCCTCCGAGCGCGGGCGCTGTTCGAGGAGGCGTATGGCCCGTTGCAGCGCCCGGTCGGCCTGCTCAGTCGCCTCTAGGCGCTCCCACGTAGCGGCATCAACCACCATCCCCACCGCCAAGCCCTCGCGGGCCAGGGTGTTGAGGCTAATGCCGAGCACAAATTCGTCGTCAATAAAGAGATTGACGCGTTGGGAATCGTGGGCCTGAGCGCGCAGGGCGGTAATCGTTCCAGTGGGCATAATAGACCGTCCGGCGGGGGTTCAGGGGAGGCTTCGCCTTCCCTGAAGAACTTTTTTTCTGTTCTTTTGGCGGCTTCGCCGTCAAAAGAACAGAAAAAACGGGTTTGGGGCGCAGCCCCTACTCCTCAAAAAGACCGTCCTCATCCTCGGCGGCCTCATCATCGCCGGAACTGGGCAGCGCAATCGCATTGGCCGTACTGATCGCCTGGGCCTTCACCAGTCGCTCGATCTCATCGGTGAGCGCCTTATTCTCCTTGAGGAACTCGCGCACATTCTCGCGCCCCTGGCCGAGGCGGTCTTCGCCCAGATAGAACCATGCCCCGCTCTTGCGGATGATGCCCATCTCGACGCCAATATCCATAATGTTACCCTCGCGGGAAATTCCCTCGTTGGCGAGAATATCAAACTCAGCCTGACGGAAGGGCGGGGCCACCTTGTTCTTGATCACCTTGACACGGGCGCGTGCCCCGATGGCCTCCTGGCCCTGCTTGAGCGTCTCGATGCGGCGGATGTCGAGGCGCACCGAGGCATAGAACTTGAGCGCTTGGCCGCCAGTGGTGGTTTCGGGCGAGCCGAACATCACCCCGATCTTCATGCGCAACTGGTTGAGGAAGATGACTACGGTGCGGCTCTTGTTGATCGCCCCGGAGAGTTTGCGCAGCGCCTGGCTCATGAGGCGCGCCTGGAGACCGGGCAACGAATCGCCCATGTCGCCCTCGATCTCGGCACGCGGAACCAGCGCGGCCACCGAGTCGATTACGATCACATCGAGGGCATTCGAGCGCACCAGCGTCTCACAGATCTCCAACGCCTGTTCGCCGGTATCGGGCTGCGAAACGAGCAGATCATCAATCTTCACGCCACAGCGCTGGGCATAGATCGGGTCAAAGGCGTGTTCAGCGTCAATAAACGCACACACGCCGCCCATCTTCTGCGCCTCGGCAATAATATGTTGCGCCAGGGTGGTCTTCCCACTACTCTCCGGCCCAAAGATCTCGGTCACGCGTCCGCGTGGCAAGCCACCGACGCCCAACGCAATGTCTAGCGCGATGGCCCCGGTTGGGATGACCTCAATCGCTAGGCGCGAACTGGCCTCGCCCATCTTCATGATCGAACCTTTACCGAACTTGCGGTCGATCTGCGTCATTGCCGCAGCCAGGGCCTTCTCTTTTTCAGGTGAGATTGCCATCGCGGGCGCTCCTCCGTTTTGCGTAGCCACTCGTGTTTGCCCTTTCATCATACTCTATTTATACGGGAGATGCACCGTCATCAGGACATGGACATGTGTGCTAGTATAGCACACTAGTTCGCTGATTTCAAGGGCTATGTTCTTCTATAGACCGTATAACACCAACCAAAAGTTCCCCAACGTTCTATGGTATCATGGCAGGGCGTGGCGGCAGCGGACGCCATTCTCGATCTGTGCGACGAGTGAGGAGCATCATTGATGAGCAGCACCATCTATCTGATCCGCCACGGAGAGACTGACTGGAACCTCGCGGGGCGTTGGCAGGGCCATGCCGATATTCCACTGAATGAGATTGGGCAGCGCCAAGCCCAACTGTTGGCCCAACGGCTTCAGGCTGAGGGAGTGACGTTTGATGCGATCTATAGCAGCGATCTCGCCCGTGCCTACCAGACAGCCTGGGAGGTCGGCGCGGCTGTGCGTGTGCCGGTCCAACTCTATCCGCCCCTGCGCGAGATTGATCTGGGGGCATGGAGTGGTTTGCGCTATGACGAGATCCGCGAGCGCTTTCCCATCGAGGCGCGTCTGCTCGAAGAGGGCCAGGATATTCCGCGTGGGGGGGGCGAAACGCTCTCGGCGTTGCGCAAACGCGTGGTCGAGGCATTGGAGGGCATCATCGCCCACCGCGATGAAGAGACGATTGCCCTCGTGACCCACGGTGGTTGTATTCGTATGCTCCTCGCTCACGCCGAGGGCTTCCCTGGTGATGGCTTTAAGCGCTTCCCGCACATCGGTAATACCTCGATCAGCGTTATGCGCTGTGGCCGCGATATGTGGGAGATCCTCAGTATTAACGATATGCGTCATCTGGAAGCGGTTGCCGATCCCGCATTGGCTTCTGCGCCGCCTGATGATGCGGAACAACCCGCACTCTGGTGATCACTCTGTCTGCTAAAGCAGACAGCTTCTCAGGACACGCACTGCCCATCGGCACACGTTTTGTCCTGAAGGCTCGATCCGAGCCGGAGAATGTTTTGCGCGGCGTTCACGTCTCTATCGGCAACATATCCGCAGTGAGCGCAACGATGTTCCCGATCTGCCAGCGTCTTAGCAACCAGCGGCAATTTCCCGCAACGACTACACCTCTGAGTCGTATGATGAGGCGGAACGACGATCACGGTGACACCAGCTTCTTCCGCTTTGTGCGCCAGGATCGTCAGGAACGCGCCCCACGCGACATCATGGGTGGATTTCGCAAGCCGACTGCGGGCGATACCCCGAATATTCAAATCTTCGTGAACAACTATACCGTAGCGCGAAACCAAGGCACGCGCCGTCTTGTGGTGGAAATCCCGCCGCAGATTGCCGACCCGCTGATGCTGCTTTTGCAGTATCAGCACGGCTTTCCTGCGGCGGTTGCTGCCCTGTTGTCGGCGTGCAACACGCCGCTGCGCCAACCGCAACGCGGCGTGAGCCTGCCGATAGTACCGTGGCGGAGGAATGCGTTCATCA
>NZ_GL501402.1:265135-296493 GCF_000152145.1 Oscillochloris trichoides DG-6 | reverse complement strand
AGAGACGCCGCCCGCGTGCCGGATGTAGCGTACAGAACTCATGTGCTAAGTATAGCGAATCATTCGGTGCCTGTCAAGTATCTATGAGAAACTGACAGCCCGGTGCTTCCCCTGCCGCCTAAAGGCGGACAGTCCCCGCACCGTGGCATTGGCGTACTCCCTATAACGTAGGAGTCTTTTTATGGATGACCGTTATCTGGTCGAAACGCCGGAGATTGTCGATCTGGCCTACGATGTGGCCGGGTTGGGGTCGCGTTGCTTGGCCGCCGCCATTGATACGCTGCTCCTGCTCACCTTTCTTGGTACACTCGGCGCGACCATCTTCATCACGCTGGGCCAGGTCATACCAGCCAACGCCGGTGATCTTGTGCTGGCCCTCTGGTCAATCATCTCGTTTGCCAGTATGTGGGGCTACTACATGCTCTTCGAGGTGATCTGGGCCGGTCAGACTCCTGGCAAGCGTCTGTTGGGGCTGCGCACGGTACGCGAAGGTGGACGCCCGATCACGGCGGCAACTTCGGCCATCCGTAATCTGATTCGCATCGTAGATTTCTTACCCTTCGGCTATGGTCTGGGGGCGTTGGTCATGTTTGCCGACCCGCGCTCGCGCCGCTTGGGCGATCTGGCTGCCGGGACGCTTGTGGTGCGCGAGGGGGCCACGGTGACGCTCGATCAGCTCACGACGCAGGTGGAGCCACTCGTTCTGCCCCCACCCGCCCCTGATCTGCCCGCACTCGCCAACGTGCAGATCCTGACCCCCGATGAGTATGGGGTTGCCCAGGAGTTTCTGCGTCGCCGCCGCCGCCTCGGTTTTCAGGCGCGTGAACGTATGGCGGCGCAGTTAGCCCAACACTTGCAGCAACGCCTCGCCCTTGAGGCCACATTGCCGCCCGAAACGCTGATCGAGCAGGTGGTGCGCGAGTATTCAGCTCGTGCGCAGGTGGTGTAATACATAACGGGGGCGGCATGTGCCGCCCCCCGTTTGTTTACCACAAAGAACGCAGATAGCAAGGTGGGGCATGGGGCGCGTCGCGACGCGCCCCTACGTATGCACCGAGGTCTACTTCTCTAGCACCCGCATAGCTGCCGCCGCCACCTGCTGGGCAGTGATGCCGAACTTGGCATAGAGCTGCGGGGCTGGGCCGGAGGCACCGAAGCTGCTCATCCCCACTACGGCTCCCTGCGGGCCAACATAGCGATCCCAACCCATCGAGACACCCGCTTCCACGGCGACACGGGCACTAATGCTGGGTGGCAACACACTGTCGCGGTATGCCTGATCCTGGGCCTCGAAGAGTTCCCAACACGGCAGGCTGACCACCTGCGCCGCCACGCCCTGCGCCGCCAGCAGATCGGCGGCTTCGAGGGCCATGCTGAGTTCCGAGCCGGTACCGATCAGGATCACCTGCGGATTCTCCACGCTGCGCAGCACATAGCCGCCACGGAGCGAACCCTCGGCAGATGCGAGAACCTCACGATCCAGCGTCGGCACATTCTGGCGCGTGAAGATCAGCGCCGTTGGGCCATCACGCCGCTCCAACGCTAAACGCCACCCCATCGCCGCCTCGTTGGCATCCCCGGCGCGGAAGACATACAAGTTGGGGATAACCCGCAGCGCCGCCAGATGCTCCACCGGCTGGTGGGTCGGGCCATCCTCGCCCACTCCGATGCTGTCGTGGGTGAAGACATACACCACGCGCAGCTTCATGAGCGCGGCCAGCCGGATCGCTGGGCGCAGGTAGTCGCTGAAGACGAAGAAGGTGCCACCGTAGGGAATGACCCCACCGTGCAGCGCCATGCCGTTCATCGCCGCACCCATCAGATGCTCGCGCACGCCATAGTGGACATTACGCCCGCTGAAGTCGGTCGGCGTGATCGAGCCATAGTTCTTCAGGTAGGTCTGATCGGAGGTGTGCAGATCTGCCGAGCCGCCTAGGAGCGACGGCACCGTGGCCGCAATCGCGTTGAGCACATCACCCGACGCCACGCGGGTACCCTTGGCCTTGGGATCAGTCGGGAAGGTGGGCAGACTGGTGAGCCAATCGGCGGGCAGATCGCCCGACAGCATCCGATCCCAGAGTGCGCCCTGCTCCGGGTAGGACTCCTTGTAGCGAGCCAGAGTCGCTTCCCACTCGCGCTGACGCGCCGCGCCAACCTCAACCGCCACCCGCATCTGGTCATAGACCTCATCAGGAACGAAGAAATCGGGTTCGGTAGGCCAGTTGAAGAACTCCTTGGTCTTGGCGACATTGGCCGCCCCCAGTGGCTCGCCATGGGCACCGTGGCTATCCTGCTTGGGGCTACCATAGCCAATATGGGTGGTGCAGATGATGATCGAGGGGCGCTCGGTATCGGCCTTGGCCTCGGCCAGTGCGCTCCCAACCTCGCTCATGTTATGGCCATCGGCGTGCAGCACCTGCCAGCCACTCGCCGCAAAGCGGGCGGCGACATCCTCGGAGAAGGCGAGGCTAGTAGGGCCAACCAGTGAGATGTTGTTGCTATCGTAGAGGTAGATCAGCTTCCCCAGCTTGAGGTGCCCAGCCAGACTGGCCGCCTCCTGCGAAATCCCCTCCATCAGATCGCCATCACCACACAGAACATAGGTGTAGTGATCTACAATCGGCATCCCCGGCCGGTTGAAGGTGGTGGCCAACCAGCGCTCGGCAAGTGCCATACCCACAGCAGTAGCCACACCCTGACCGAGCGGGCCAGTCGTCATCTCAACACCGGGGGTATCGTGATATTCCGGGTGGCCGGGCGTCTTGCTACCCACCTGGCGAAACTGCTTGAGGTCATCAAGCGAAACATCATAGCCGGTCAGGTGCAAGAGCGCATAGATCAACATCGAGCCATGCCCCGCCGAGAGGATAAAGCGGTCACGGTTCGGCCAGTGCGGATCGGACGGATTATGGCTCAGAAACTTGGCCCAGAGCACATAGGCCGCATCCGCCATACCAAGCGGGAGGCCGGGGTGCCCGCTATTGGCCTTCTGAACCCCGTCAATCGCCAACGCACGGATCGCGTTCGCACAGCGCTGGTCGATCTCGGACGTAGAGCCCGACATCTCTGTGGTCTCGCTCATGGACATCTCCTCTGAAATTTTGTATAGGGGGGCTACACCTATTATACACGAGCACTTCGGCACCATGCGGGGGGAAGATCCTCCCCATCATGGGTACATACTGCCAGTGTTCGCCTATAATACCGCAGCCCGCACCGTCTCCAACAACTCTTCTTCGGCCAGCACCATTACTTGGTCACCCGCCTCCAGAACCGTAGCCCCACTTGGTACGAGAGTCACATCATCACGGATGATCGAGACTACCAAGACGCCATGGGGCAACCCTAGTTCCATAATTGATAGCCCCAGCGCGGGAGACGTGGCACTCACATGCAACTCCATGAGGCGGCTACACATCGAAATACTCGGTACAAACTCGTGCGGGTAGTGGTACTGCGCCGATTTCGTTGCGCGTACCCCCAACCAATTGGCAACATGGGTAATCGTGGTGCCTTGCAGCAACACCGAACTGATCACAATAAAGAAGACAATATGGAAGATCTCATCCGCATGCGGCACCCCGGCCATCAGCGGGAAGGTCGCCAACACAATCGGCACCGCTCCGCGCAGCCCCACCCACGAGACGATCAACTTCTCGCGCACATTCAGCTTCGTGAAGGCCAGCGAGATAAAGACACTGATCGGGCGCGCCAAAAAGGTGAGCGCCGCTGCCATCAACAAACCATCAGCCGCCACCGGGATGAGCCGCGAGGGGAAGACCTGCAACCCTAGGGTGATGAACATTGCAATCTGCATCAGCCATGCCAGACCATCATGGAACCGCATGAGGCTACGCTTATGGACAAAGTTCTGCCCATTCATCACGATTCCAGCCAGATAGACGGCCAAGAAGCCATTGCCCCCCAAAACCGCCGTCAGGCTATAGGTGAGCAGCACTAAGCCCAGGGTGAGAACAGGGTAGAGTCCTTCTTGGTTGAGGCGTAACCGATTGATCGCCCATGTCATAAAGCGGCCCATGACATAGCCAGAGATGGTGGCCAGGGTCATTTGCCAGAAGAAGGCCGGTATCAAGCTGAAGATCGAACCCTCTGGATTCATAAGTAATCCAGTCAGCCCAATCGTTAAGAAGACCGCCATCGGATCATTTGAACCCGATTCAAACTCGATCAGCGGTTCGAGATTACCTTGCAGGTTCACATCACGCGCCCGCATCACACTAAACACCGCCGCTGCATCGGTTGAGGAGACAATCGCCCCTAGCAGCACGCCTTCGAGCAGCGTATAGCCCAACACCTGCCATGCAACCAGCCCCATAACAGCCGCACTGATCAAAACGCCCAGGTTGGCGAGGGTAAATCCTCCTACCAACACTGGGCGTACTGATGACCAACTCGTGTCTAAGCCACCAGAGAAGAGAATAAGCACGAGTGCGACCACACCGATTGATTGCACCCACCCAGGGTTATCCAGGGCGATTCGCCCTGGCCCCTCCGATCCTGCTACTATCCCGATCAATAAAAAGAGGAGCAGTGCCGGAATACCTGTCCGGCTTGAGGCTTTGCTGGCCAACACACTAATGGCCAACAGCCCCGCTACCCCCAGTAAGATGAGTTCTGTTGTTGGCATCGCAGTTCCTATGTATCCATACCCTACCATCAAGCAGCAAAACCAGAGTATCATGATCATTATCTATATACATAAGTATACACGAAATGGGATAGATACGTCAACACCATAATCAAAGGAAACCTATGACCTTCCTATTCACTGACACCGACCCCGCCATTCCGGCGCTGCTCGATGCGATTGACGCTGCCCGCAACGAGAGCTACCCGTTGTTGCTCAGTATGCGGCGGCTGGGTGCGGATGCCCCACCGAACCCCACCGACATTCTCGATGCTTTGGCCCGTGAGGAGGGCTACCAGCCACTGGGTACCAACTGGATCGAGGTGCCGCGCCGCATTGCGCTCAAGATCGCCACCCATCTGATCGCCAGTGAGTTGGCATATCCGACCGAAGTAGTCGAAACGGAACCGGCGACCGATCTCGCCAACCAATTTCTGAGTCTCTTCAACCCACCGGCCCGCTACTTTACCAATGGGGCTTGTAGTGGGCCATTCGCGGTCTATGATCTCGCTGGCGGAGAGGTTCTGGGCTGGCGTTCATTGAGTGCCGCGCCCTTCGATAATGGGGTCATTGTGGTCAGTGCCGAGCGGGTGGGGATGCTCTGGGCGGAGGATGCACCCTAGAGCGCCGAGGGTGCGAACCCGGCACGGCTCGATCTTTCTGGTATAATCGCGGGACACTGATGTTAGTGTCCCGCTTCTTTTTGCCGGGCGGAGCATGCCCCGCTCACATGCCTATGCTCGACCTCACACGTATTGGTCTCGGATTGGTTCTGAGTTCCGCAATCGGTGGCCTCGCGTACTGGCGACGTTCGCTGGATGTGAGTGGTTGGATCGGTGCTATCGTCGTTGGGAGCATCACGCTTGGTTTTGGTGGCTGGGCGTGGGGTTTTACGCTGATCATCTTCTTCATCAGCAGTAGCATTCTTTCGCACTACAAGGAATCGATCAAGGAGCGCCGCGCTGCCGAGAAGTTTTCCAAGGGCGGACGCCGCGACTTCACCCAGACGATGGCCAATGGCGGGCTTTCGTCGCTGTGTGCGCTGGCTTATGCCTTCACGGGCGAGCCGATGATTCTGTTGGCGGCCTTCGCTGGGATTATGGCCACGGTAAACGCCGATACTTGGGCCACTGAGTTGGGCGTGCTCAGCCCGCACCGCCCGCGCCTGATCACCAATGGCCGCCCGGTAGAACCCGGTACGTCGGGCGGGATTACGCTCTTTGGCAGTAGTGCCGCTGCGATGGGTGCCGGCCTGATCGGGGTGTGTCTCTTCGTCTTGCTCAAGCTCTCTGGTGAAGAAGCACCGATCTGGGTCATTCCGGCCGCACTGGCGGGCGGGTTTAGTGGCGCGATGATTGATAGTCTCTTCGGGGCCACTATTCAGGCGATCTATGCCTATTCCGATGGCCGCGAGACTGAGCGACGTATGGATCGTCAGGGTAAGCCGACCACGTTTGTGCGTGGTTGGGCCTGGATGAATAACGATGTCGTGAATGCGAGTAGCTCTATCGGTGGGGCGCTGATTGCCATTCTGGTGATGTTCGCCTTTGGGGGCTAGAAGAGGTCAGCATGCATAGTGCGCGTTCACCTTTTACGCTTGAGTTGCTGGGCATGCCCAACGATCCGATCACGGCGCTCGATCTGGCCCTCTCCACGGCACTGAGCGTGGGGGGGCTAGGTCATGTGGCGCTTACGCCCTTCTATTATGGCCATGAAACGGGCATCAACCAGGCATGGTTTGCGGGATCAGGGTTGGCCCTGACCTTGGTGGGTATGCTCAATATTCTGCGCCTGCGCGGTGATGCAACTGCTGGGGTGATGAGTAAGGCGGCCAATCTGGGCGCAACCAGTTTCTTGGGCTTTGCCGCGCTTCAGAACCGTGAGGCCCAGACTATCGCGGGGTTTGCGCTTGCTGCTACGCTCACTACTCTAGCCATGCGGAAATAATCCTATTTCATCCACAGTTTCCACATGTTATCCCCATATTTATGCTGGAGAAATTCATCAATTAACATGAAAAGAGCCTAGAGGAGACCGATCACAAGGGGGGCCATCATGCCGCAGCAACGCTTCGCCCGTTTTGCCTGGAGTGTCCTGGCCTACAACATCCTCGTGATTTTGTGGGGGGCCTACGTGCGCGCCACTGGTTCGGGTGCCGGATGTGGTAGCCACTGGCCACTGTGTAACGGCGAGGTCATCCCGCGTGCCGAAGAGGTCGAGACGTTGGTAGAGTTTATGCACCGCACCACCAGTGGGCTGGCGCTGCTCATGGTGGTGGGGATGCTGATCTGGGCATTGCGGCTCTTCCCCAAGGGTCACTTGGCGCGCTTGGGGGCGAGTTGGAGTATGATCCTGATCATCGTCGAGAGCCTGTTGGGGGCCGGGTTGGTGGTCTTCGGTTTGGTGGCGGGGAATACCTCGGTTGCGCGCTCACTGGCGGGAGGCATCCATCTGATCAATACGCTCTTGCTGCTTGGGGCAATCACGCTGACGGCGTGGTGGGCAGGCGGGGGCGCGGCGATCCGGCTGCGTGGCCAGGGTTCCATCGGCTGGATGCTGGGGGTGGCGGTGCTGGCCGTGTTGGGGCTGGGGGCCACCGGGGCGATGACGGCACTGGGCGATACGCTCTTTCCCAGCGATTCGCTGCGGGCCGGTTTGGCGCAGGATTTTGATCCTACAGCTCACTTCTTGGTGCGTCTACGCGTCTGGCACCCGCTCTTGGCCGCAGCCACCGGGGTCTATCTGTTGGTGATCAGCCAGATTATTGCCCGTCAACGCCCTAGCCGTGAGGCACGTATGGCCAATCTGGCACTCCTGCTACTCTTCCTGGCTCAGTTGGGGATCGGGACGATCAATCTGGTGCTGATGGCCCCGATTTTGCTCCAGATCATCCACCTGCTGCTTGCCGATCTGGTCTGGGTAGTGTTGGTAGTCCTCAGTGCGCTGGCACTGGCTGATGATTCTGCTCACGCAGAACTTATACGCCGTTAACGCAGTTCTAACCTTGGGCGGCTATACTGCCTGGCAGATGAGCAAAGCGAACGGTACGCGGTGAGCCGAAGCTGCGCCAAACGATAGATACCACTTCTTCTGCATCACTGCCCCCTATCTCCTCTTAACCGGCTGCCTGGAGTAATCCAGGCAGCTTCTTCGATTCTATTTTGCTGGTGCAGCGACGACGATCATGCGCGGGCTGCCCGTGGCGTACTCGTCGAGATCGTAACTGCCATAGACGGCGCGCACAGCAAAACCGGCCCGCGCCAAGAGGTGTTCGATCTCGTAGCGGTAGAACCAGCGCATCACAAAGCGCATGGTGCGCCGTTGGAGGCGGCCCTCTTCGTCGGTCTCGTCGTAAAGGTAGGTGACATGTGAAGTTTGGGTGGCGGCGTCGCTGTCTATGGCGATGAATTTTTGCACCTGCCGCCCATCGAGGGTGTAGCTGCGATCCAGGACGAGCCGGTTATCCTCGCGGGCGATGTCGGTCGGATCGGGGTTGAAGAGATCCAGGATCAGGGTGCCCCGACGCTTCAGGGCGTGGCGCACCGTCTCTAAGGTCTCGATCTGGTCGCGCACACTCTCAAGGTGCATAAAGGAGTTGACCGCCACAAAGGCCAAACCGAAGGTCTGGGCCGGTAGCTGAACGCGGCGCACATCACCTTCGATCAGGGTCGCCTGCTGCCCCACTTCCTCTAGCCGCTGGCGGGCAATCGCCAACATGGCCGGGGAGATGTCTACCCCGGTAATGATGTAGCCCGCTTCGGCGAGGGGAATGAGCACCCGCCCGGTACCACACATCAGTTCGAGGATGGGGCCATTGGCGCGGCGGGCCAGTTCGCGGTAGAAGGGTACGTCTTCAATATAGTCGCGGAAATCGGCATCGTAGTAGCGGGCAAACGGATCGTAGGTATACATAGAAGTTAGATAACGCCGGTCATCGAGAGCATAAATAAGAAGATGACACCAAAAAAGACGAGGCCGATCACGCCAAAGAGCAGGATGCGCGGATCAATGATCGGGTCGAAGCGAGGAGTAGCCGAGAGTTGCGGCGGTGTGGATGGGGGCGTCATGGATGTCGGGTTGATCGGCGGCGGCATCGGGGGCATGCTGGTTGGCCCGGTGGGTAAACGGGTCTCGTTGCTGCGGTTCTCCCCACCGATGCCCCGCAGCAGGGGCACGATAGAAGAGACGATGACGCTCAGGATGATCAGTCCCACCAGTAGCATGCTGGGGTTGACCTGGAGGCCGGTGGCTTGATAGATCACACTGGACAGAAATCTGGTAATCGGCGAGCCAAACATGATCAGCAAGAAGATGACAATGCCGATCCAGCTATTATTGTTCTGTTTGCGTTGCATAGCTACCCCTCTGTTCATTCTGGCACTGCACGCACAATCAGACGGTGGGAGTAGACGCCGATTGGAACACAGGTGATCATGGTGAGGGTCTCGGTGGGGGTTGGCTGCATCACCCATGTCTCTTCGGGGAGCAGGGTCAACACTTCAGCGACCCGGTAGCGGTGTTCCTGCCCACCGGCATTCACAGAGATCGTATCGCCAACAGCAATGTTGGGGAGTTGATTGAAGATGATGCCCCGATAGCCGACGTGTCCGGCCAGGATGATATTACCAGCGGTACCGGGGTAGGCGGAGATGGGCCAGTAGTGCGCGGCGGTGTAGCGCGGAACATCCCATGCACCCTGGGAATAGCCGGTACTGACCACATCGGTATTCAGGCCGATGCGCGGAATACGGATATGGGTGGGGCGTAGAGCATCCCAGGCTTGCGCGGCGCTCTGCACCGGGGCGATGGCCCATTCCGGGGCGGGATGTGCGGCTAGGTATTGCCGCCCTAGATGCCCCAATTGTACCTGATAAGGGGCAGGATTGGCGGGGTGGTACTCAAAGCGGGCGCGCTCGAAGTATTGGACGGTATAGTCCTGGCCATCCTGGGGATTCGTCTCGACAAAGGGTTCAGAGATGGGGTAGCCAAAGGTGGCGAGGCCGCCATTGCCCAACCAAAAGTCGCGGAAGACCCCACCCAAGCTGTGGCCCGTTTCGGTAAAGTAGGTGTCGCCGGGAGGAGCGGCATCAGCCCGGAGAAATGCGGGTTCAGTAGTGCGGCCCTCGGCGACCCAGTGGCCGAGAAGACCGGCGAGGGTAATACCAAGATCGGCATGCCACTCCAGCCGCGCACGCTCAAAGTATTGCACCGGGCGGCCATCTTCAAGAAAGACTTCGCTGAGGGGCAAACCGATGATGGCCAATCCACCCTGCCGATCATAAAAATCGCGAAAACTATAGGCCAGGGTATGGCCCGTTTCAGGGAAGAAGACCGGCTTGCCAGCGGCGGTGTTGGCACGTGCGGTTGGCGTTGAGATGAGCAGCAGGGTACACAGAGTGAGCAAGAGAACGATCTGGCGCATAGGACATCTCCTCGCCAATAGCGGATAATAGCTGTATTGTAGCACCGCGCAGGCGAAGGAGGATCTGTGGAGCATCGTGTCGCGTACAAGGTCTATTACGAAGATACCGATAGCTTGGGGGTGGTGTATTACGCCAACTACCTCAAATATTTGGAACGCGGGCGTACCGAGTGGGTGGGTGCGCAGGGGCGGCCCATCCAGACGTGGAACCAGGATGGCTACAATTTTGTCGTCTATAGTCTGAGCATGAAGTTTAAGCAAGCGGCGCGGTTGGGCGATCTGATCGAGGTGGTGACAACGGTGAGCATGAGTTCGCCCTACCGCGCCCGCTTCCGCCAACGGGTCGAGTGCCAGGGGGTGGTGTTGGTAGAAGCGGACGTGGATATTGTGTGCGTGGATGGGGCGCGCCAGTTGCGCGAGTTTCCGCAGTCGCTCCTTGAAGGGTGATCATGGATTGGTGGTCGTCGGGAAGGGAAACGGCTCGGTAGAGACCTCGACCTGATCGGCGCGCACCCAACCGGGGGCGCTGGGGTAATCGCGGGCGAAGATCTGGTACCAGCCATCGCGCTGATCGAGGGCGAAGATGCGCTGCCCCGGCTCCAAGTTGGTGATGCGGCGGGCCTCATCGTTGGGGGCCACCCGCATCACTGCGCCATCGGCACTGACACGCAGGTTGGGCAGTTCGGGTGGGAGAAGCGCGGCGCTATCGTGGGGGTCGCGCTGGGCCAAGTAGGTGAGGATACCCTCGGCGATGCCACGTGCCACACGATCCGGCTGCCCAAAGAGGACGGCGCGGTCGGCGGCGTTGGTCATAAAGCCGGTCTCGATAATGATGGCCGGGGTGGTGCGGGCAATGGCGTGGGTGTGGCGACGATTGTTGAAGGCATAGTAGCCGCGCATGTTGACGGTGATGCCGCCTACGTCTTCGGGCAGGCCGGTGGCTGGCCCGTAACTGGCCGCGACAGCGGCCAGAAGTTGCTGCGAGGCGCGTGAGGCACGCCAGGGGGTGGCCACCTTCCAGCCGCGTGCAGCGGTTCCGTTGGAGCCATCGGCATGGATGGTGATGAAGGCGTCGGCCGCATAGCTGGGCGGGATCGTTGCGGGCAGCAGATCCACCAGCACGCCCTCGGCCTCTAAGAGTACCTGGACCCGACGGGCAATATCTGCGTTCAGTTCGGCCTCGGTGACATCGTTGTAGCGCGCCCCGGTGGAGGTACGGAAGCGCGCCAACTCGTCGGGTAGTTCGTCGGCGTTGAGGTGGCCCACCTGTAAGCCCACACGTGGCGGCGCAGGGGTGGGGATACGCGTTGGCTCCACGGGGGTTGGCGTTGGCAGCAGCAGGGTGGGAGTCAGTGGCGGCGGGGTTGGGGCCACCATCCCCGCCGCTTCGGCCACGGGGATGATCGGGCCGGTGGGAGCCAGTGCCACCGGCGGAGCTTGGGTACACCCCACCAGGAAGATCAGGCATAGGGGGAAAATGATACGGCGCAACATAGACAGATTCTTTCAGGGTTTGGTGTAAGATGATACCGTTGTACCATACGCTGCTGAGAGAGGGATGAGAAGATGTTGGTGATCAAAGTCGGCGGGAGCGCCGGTAATAACTATGATGCGCTGTGTGATGATCTGGCGGCACGCGGGAGTGCGGCCGGGCCGGTGGTGCTCGTCCACGGCGGGTCGGACGAGACGAATAAGCTGGGGGAGGCGTTGGGGCATCCGCCGCGTTTTGTGACCTCGCCGAGTGGCTACACCAGCCGTTACACCGACCGGCGCACACTGGAGTTTTTCATGATGGCGGCGGGCGGGGTGGTGAATAAGAGTCTGGTGGAGCGCTTGCAGGCACGCGGGATCAATGCGGTGGGGGTGAGTGGGCTGGATGGGCGTATTCTGGCGGGCAAGCGTAAAGCGACTATCCGTATTGTTGAGGATGGCCGCCAGAAGATGTTGCGTGATGATTGGACGGGGACGATAGAGAGTGTGAATAGTGGCTTGTTGCGCACGTTGCTCGATGCGGGCTATCTGCCGGTGGTAGCGCCGCTGGCCTGTTCGGAGCGCGGCGAGGCGCTGAATGTGGATGGAGATCGTGCCGCCGCCGCGATTGCGGCCGCTTTGGGTGCCGATACGCTCTTGCTGCTCTCGAACGTGCCAGGGTTGCTGCGCGCCTTCCCCGACGAGTCCTCGCTGATTACCCACATCCCCCGCAATGATGTCGAGTCCTACCTCGGCTTCGCCGAAGGGCGGATGAAGAAGAAGGTGCTGGGTGCCCAAGAAGCCCTGGCCCAAGGGGTAGGCCAGGTCATCTTGGGTGATGCCCGCGTTGCCGAGTGTGTGACGCGTGCCGTGGCAGGGCACGGCACGGTGATTCGCTAGGCTTCTAGCGCGTACACAGGATGAAATAGCCCCGCGTATCGGTATGGTAGTCGTAGGTCTGCTGGCCCGCCTGAAGGATGACCTGGTAGCCCGGCGTAATCACCTGGAGGTAGGCCATATCGGGTTGGGGGCAACCGAGTGCGCTATCATTCCACTCCACTGCCGCGCCGCGTAGCAGCGTAATCGCCGCCGCGTCTACGCCACTGCGCTGCGCAGCATCGGCGATGAGCGTGTTGAGCAGATCAGCCGGCACCTCGCCCACAGTCGCCGGGGCTGGCGGGGTGATGCGGGGCAGATCGGTGGGTAACGGGCGCTGCGGCGGCTGAGTCGGGGCTGGTGGGGGCGGTGGGGTTGGTATGGTGGTCTGCGTCGGAGCCGCCGTCGGTGGCGGTGGCGGAACCGCCGTCTCCGTTGGGACAGCGGTGGGCGGCAGGGGGCTGGCGGTTGCCGTGGGAATGGGTGCAACCGTGGGGAGACTCGCCTGTGGGGTGGTGCCACATGCCGTCAGTGCCAGGGTTAGCAGAATCAAGGCTAGGAAATGCCGCATAAAGAGCCTCCTTGTGCTGGCTTCGACACGCTCAGCCAGCGATGCGTTGGCTGAGCGTGTCGAAGCCAACCGCTTTACTTTTTGAATGTGTACCAATCAAACGCTGGCACATGCGCCGGAGTTCCCCTAACGTCTGTGCTATAATTTCCTTGCACCACCCATGGGCTGATGAGGTATCAATGCAGACACTCTCGATCTTCCTGCCGGTACGCAACCAAGCCACCACACTGGCAACCATGGTTGCTGAGTGTATGGCTGTCGCTAGTCAGCATTGTACCGACTATGAGATCATCCTGGTGGATGATGGCAGTGATGATGGCACGAGCCAGCAGGCCGATCATCTCGCCTTCAGCTATGATCCCGTGATGGTACTGCACATGCCCGAACCACGCGGCTATGCGGCCGCACTGCGGGCGGCATGGGCGGTGGCACGGGGTGAGTATCTGTTTGCCAGCAACCCGTATGGCCCGGTGGCGATCAACGAATTGCCGCACCTACTGATGCAGCATGATGCCCATGCGGTCGTACTCGGCTACCGCGCCCAACGCTCCACCTCGCCACTTTCGCTCTTCTACACGATCCTGGTTCGGTTGTTACTGGGGGTTGCACTGACCGATCCAAGCCTACGCTATGCTCTCTTTCGGCGTGACATGGCCGAATTGCTCCCCGCGCACGTTCCTGATGGTTTAGCCCATGGCGAGATCTATGCCCGCGCCTACCGTGCTGGGATGGCCGTCACCCAAGTCGAGGTAAACAGCCAGCGCGGCCAAGAGGCGCTGGACAGTGCGGCGCTCTTTGAACTGATCAGATACTACCAGCAGGGTGGGGTACAGCAACGTATCAAACTGGGCTTCCTGCTCATCCTCGCCGCCATCTTCCTCTGGTTGGCGCGTCGCCGATCATGATGGCCTGCACCTTTTTGCGCTTCGCGGTCGTCCAATGGGAAGGTTCGTCTACTACAGAAGGAGAACGTTACTATGACCCAGCCCGAAGACCCCAATAGCCAGCCGCAGCAGCCGGATCTGGGCAGTGAACTGCGTGAACTTGGGCATCAGATTGAACAAGCGGTACGCACCGCCCTGGAGAATGAGCGCACGCAGCAGCTCCAGAAGGATATTATGAATGGCATGAAGGAGATCGGCAGCCAGGTGCAGTCGGCGCTCAAGGCCATCCAAGAGGATGAGCGACTACGTGAGTTGGCCGAGCGTGGCCAGCAGGCGCTCAGTCAGGCCCAGCATAGCCAGGCGGCCCAGGATTTCCAAGAGGTGCTCACTCGCGGAATCACCCAGTTGAATGAGCAGCTTTCGGCCTTCGTGACGCGCTTGCAGAGCAGCACGCAAGCTCCGCCCTCCACCGGCGAGACGACGCGCCTAGATATTGAGGACGAGGATAAGTCCTAACTCATTGGTGTTCGGTTAAGCGTCTTCGTTTGCCCCGGTTGTTGACCGCAGAGGACGCAAAGGACGCAGAGGAATAACCAGAGGTCGTCACCACAGGTAGCGTAAAACCCATCCCTCTGCGTTCCTCTGTGTTCTCTGCGGTTAAAAACCGCCCCCTACACCCGCTCGATCTTCGCCCCTAGCGCTGCGAGGCGCTCGTCAATGCGCTCGTAGCCGCGATCTATCTGGCCGATGTTGTAGATGACGCTCTTACCCTTGGCACACAGCGCAGCGGTAAGCAGCGCCATCCCGGCGCGGATGTCCGGGCTAGGCAAGCCCTCCGGCTCGCCGTAGAGTTGCGAGGGGCCAACCACCACCGCCCGGTGGGGATCGCACAGAACGATCTTGGCCCCCATGCCGATCAGGCGATCCGCAAAGAAGAGCCGACTTTCAAACATCTTCTCGTGAATGAGTACCGTTCCACGTGCCTGGGTAGCGACCACTAAGGCGGTACTGATCAGATCAGGGTTGAAACCGGGCCAGGGTGCCGAGTCGATCTTGGGGATAGCCCCGTGCAGATCGTGGTTGACGATCAGTTCCTGATCACCCGGTACGACAATATCCTCACCCTCATCACGCCAGGTGACACCGAGGCGACCAAAGGCGATCCGGCTCATACGGTGGTCACGCGGGCGCGCCCCACTGATGCGTAGCTCACTGCGGGTGACAACCGCGAGGCCAATCAGCGACCCGACCTCCATGAAGTCAGGCCCGATGCTGAAATCAGTACCGCTGAGGTGCGTTACGCCCTCGATCTCCAACAGGTTGGTACCGATCCCATTGATGCGTGCGCCCATCTGGTTGAGGCAGCGGCAAAGATCCTGCACATGCGGCTCAGAGGCGGCATTGCCGATGGTGGTGTGGCCTTCAGCCAGAACCGCCGCCATCACCGCCTGTTCGGTGCCGGTCACACTCATCTCATCAAGGAAGATGTCGGCTCCGCGCAGCCGATCCGCACTGAGGATGTAGCTGGTGGGCGTGACTTCGACTGATGCACCCAGGGCGGTGAGGGCATGAAAGTGGGTATCGAGACGTCGCCGTCCGATCACATCACCGCCGGGGCGGGGCAACGTGACCGAGCCGCGCCGAGCGAGCAGCGGGCCAGCGAGCAGCGGCGAGGTACGGATGCGGCGCGCCAGCGCGACATCGGGGTCAACCGTTGGGGTGGCGGCAGTGGTAAGAGCGCAGGTGTGGGCATCAAGACGCTCCACCAACACACCGAGTTGCTCCAAGAGCGCCAGTTTGATCCGCACATCACCGATATCGGGGAGGTTACGCAACACTACCCGTTCGCTGGTCAGGAGGGTGGCTGCGAGCAGGGGCAGGGCAGCATTCTTATTGCCTGAAGGGGAGATTGTCCCACTGAGACGGTGGCCACCTTCGATGACAAAGCGTTCCATCAACACAACTCCTCGTAATGGTGTCTCTACTTCTTGCGCGGTACAATCGAGCGCAGGCGGCGGCCAAGTTCATCAAACACACTTCCCCCCACCTCTGTACCGCGTTCACGCGCACTGGCAACCAGCGTCATGGCCCGTTCGCGCCCGGTGCGCATGGCCTCATCGGTAATCTCCTTGAGGTGGGCACCCGAAATCAGTTCGCCACTCTCGAACCAGCGCCAAGCTACCATGCCAGTAGAATAGGTACCAGCGTAGGCGATGGCCACCTTGGGTACAATCCCCCAGACGGGAATGAGGCCGACGATGGTGCGGGCCAACTGCCGCCAGACGAAGGCCCCGCCAAGCACCGGCAACACCTCGCGGATGCGGGCTTGGAACTCCGGCGGGGCACCATAGGCCAGGGCAAGTTTATACACCAACATGGCCTGATTCTTGGTCAGAACGAGGATGTCGGCAGCGGCAAAGGGAATGTTGAAGATGGGCAACTGTTCGGGCAGGGCGGAAGCCAGCGCGTAGGTAGCATTGGTGAACGAGGTAGCATTGATGATCTGGCGCGCATAGCCGGAGCGCAAGCCGGGAAGGCGGCGGGCAGCGGCCATGTGCAGTTCAGCGGGGAGGCGCTCATAGATCGCCTCGGCCAACAGATCCGCAGCCTGGGGCGCATCGGGATCGGGCAGCGCCACCACATGGGCGTAGCTCAGTGCCCGACTCGGATCATCGAGCGGGGCGGGGGTGTTCTGCGCATAGGTCAGAATGATCACCGTGGGCCGTGCGAGATCGGCCAGCACCTTTAGCACGGCGGCAGAAGGTGCCGCAATCGGTTCACGGCTATCTAAGATAACCAGAAGGAGATCGGCGCGCCGAAGGATGTCACCCCGTTCGGTGTTGATGCCGCCACGGTGCAATTCGGACAAGGTGGCAATCATCAACGGATTGAGGCCCACCGGCCCATAACGCTGCCCCTCACAGCGGCTCAACAAGCCCACTGCTCGTGCTAAGGCTGGCTGTTCGCCCAAACAGGCAATGACGACGGGTTGCTCGCTCTCTTCACGGATCGCAGCAACGTCTATTTCGCGCAGCGTACTGAAGGCAGCCCCCAGATCATTCCAACTTGGCACGCACGGCTCCTTTGGCAATCATAGACCCTGCGCAGATTATAGCATGCCCGCCACATGGGTGTCTGAGTATGGTATAATAGGCCCTAGCTAATGCCGGGTTGTGTAATGGTAGCACGGCGGACTTTGGATCCGTCTGTTCAGGTTCGAATCCTGGCCCGGCAGCCATACGACCACTACCCCGTGGGATGGTCGCCCGCACAGAATGCCAGCTATGGCTGTCAACCACGACGTTCTGAGTAGCTCACCATCTCCCACATTGGCATCTGGTTGGCCACCTTCTCAGCAGCGGAGCAATGCTCCGCTGCATCGTCTTTAGTATCGCGGAGTAGAGATCAGCGATGGACGGTCGTCTGCTTGTATTTAGCGGGAACGCCAACGAGGCGTTAGCCCGTGAGATCGCCACCAATCTGCGCATCGGTCTAGGGCGGGCATTAGTCGGGCAGTTCAAGAATGGTGAGACGCGGGTCAAGCTTCAGGATAATGTGCGCGGCTGTGATGTCTTTGTGGTGCAGCCAACATGTTCGCCGGTTGATCACCATCTGATGGAGTTGCTGCTCCTGATTGACGCTCTGCGGCGCGCTTCTGCCGCCCGCGTGACGGCAGTCATTCCCTACTATGGCTACGCCAAGCAGGAGAAGAAGACTTCTGGGCGCGAGCCAATTTCGGCCAAGTTGGTGGCCAATCTCATCCGCACGGCAGGTGCGGATCGAGTCTTAACGATGGATCTCCACGCCCCGGCTATCGAGGGCTTTTTTGATATTCCGGTGGATCATTTGCAGGCGGCGCAGCAACTCGCCGACTATATCCGTAGCCTGAATCTGCCCAATCCAGTGGTGGTCTCACCCGATACGGGTGGGGTGGGTCGTGCCAACCGCTTCCGCGAGCGCATCGGGGCCGGGTTGGCGATCATTGCCAAGCAGCGCCCAGAGCCAGATGTGGCCGAGGTGCTGGAGATGGTCGGTGATGTTGAGGGCAAGACGGCGATTATCGTGGATGATATGATCTCGACTGGCGGAACGCTGGTTGAGGCGGCCCAAGCCCTCTTGGATCGTGGGGCACGCAGTGTGTATGCCTGTGCCACCCATGGGGTCTTCGCATCAGATGCGGTGCCGATTATTGGGCGCTCGGATCTTGTGGAGACGATTGTCACCAATACGATTCCGCAAACGGGCAATCTGACCGAGGCACGCATTCGTACTATTAGTGTCGCTCCGCTCTTTGCCGAGGCGATTATGCGGATTCATAAGGATCTGTCGTTAAGTGCGCTCTTCTCGTAAGTAGCGCCCTCAATCCCGTCGCACGGCCCCGAGTGCCGATGTTGCAGTACGCACATCTTGGCTTGGGGCCGTTGGCATGACGGCTGAGTCGCATAGAAGATGGGGTTTCAGGCCCATAACTCTTGTAGGTAAATCCTACCGCCCTGAAGCCTTGTCATAGTGTTAGGAGTGTCTCACCTTGTTGGAGGACCCAGAACCTAGTTTGCTGCTGATCGGTGTTGGGCTGTGTCTCTTGATGTTGGCCTTCACCTCAGCAGTTGATGCCTCATTCACCGCGATTAGTCGCCACCGCCTCAATCAGCTTCTCTCCGAGGGTGCCCCACGTACCCGCCGCGCCGTCTCGCGCCTGATTGATGACCCCTACCACTTTAAATCCACGATCATCTTCCTCAATACGGCCAGCCTCATTACCGCAACCGTCTTTACGCTGCGCCTTACGCTGCACCTTCCTGCGTGGCAGCAGGCGCTCGATTTGGCCTTGCTGGTCTTCGCGGTACTGATTATGAGCGAGGCGCTGCCCAAAGCGCTGGCAGTGCGGAACCCCGATGCGACAGTCATGACACTGGCGCGCCCGTTGCGCCTACTCGGTCAGATCCTCTGGCCCTTGATCGCGCTGATCAACCTAATCACCGCGCCGCTCTTCCGCATGATCAGCGGCCATACCTCCTATCCGTCGCCGCTTGTCACCGAAGAAGAGCTACGTTTGTTGGTCAATGTGGGTGAAGAAGAGGGGCTAATCGAGCATGATGAGCGCGAGATGATCGAGGGAGTGATTGCCTTCGGAAATACGCTGTTGCGCGAAATTATGGTGCCCCGCGTAGACATTGTGGCCCTCGAAGTTGATACGCCGCTGGAGAAGGCACTTGATGTGGTGATTAGTGGCGGCCATTCGCGTATCCCCGTCTATAACGAGACGGTGAACCAGATCGTGGGTATTCTGTATGCCAAGGATCTGATTCCCGCCCTCCGCGACGGCCAGCGCCACATGCCGATCAATACTCTGCTCCGTCCGGCCCACTTTGTGCCCGAAACCATGCGCGTCAATGCGTTGCTAGAAGATCTTCAGCAGCGTAAGGTTCACATGGCGATTATTGTTGATGAGTATGGCAACACGGCTGGCTTGGCCACGATTGAGGATCTGATCGAGCAGATTGTGGGTGAAATCCAAGACGAGTATGATACCGAAGATCCGTCAATCCAACCGATTGATGAGGGTATCTATATCGTTGATGGGCGGGTAGCGATTGATGATGTGAACTACCTAGCCGACCTCAAACTGGCTTCGGATAGTGCCGACCGCATTGGGGGCTTGGTGTATGAGCAACTGGGGCGCGTCCCCCGCGTCGGTGACGAGTTGCTGTTAGAAGAGGCGACCATCACCGTCTTGTCGGTCAAGGGTATCCGCCCCCAGAAGTTACGTATCGTGCGCCGATCCGCGTTGGCGGAAGTGGCCCAAGCTGTAGAGCAGCGGGCAATGAAGGAGGGGGAGTTGTATGAGCCAACCTGACTACGCGACACTCCGCGCAGCAGCTCTGGAGGCCCGCCAACGGGCATACGCGCCCTATTCGCGCTTTTTGGTGGGGGCGGCAGTGTTGAGCGCCAGCGGGAGAATCTTCCTGGGGGGTAATATCGAAAATGCGGCCTACCCAATGACGATCTGTGCCGAACGGGTCGCCCTGTTTAGTGCCTACGCGGCCGCTGAGCGCGAGATCGTCGCCTTGGCGGTGGTAACTCCCACCACCGACGTGGCCAGCCCGTGTGGTGCGTGCCGCCAGGTGATTGCTGAGTTGGCACCTAGGGCAACGATCTTGCTGCTCAACATGGAAGGGGTGGAGCGGATTGTTACGCCGCAGGATCTGTTGCCCTTTGGCTTTGGCCCCCGACAACTTACCGAAGTGGACTAGACACGGTTGTCTGAACGCAAAAAACGGCTGGTGATGCGTGGGCATCGCCAGCCGTTGTGATTCAAAGGAATGGCACCTCCAAACACCCAGAGGAACTCACCTACCGTTGCTGCCTCTCGGCCCTGGCGGGGTTCAGTAAGTGTCTGCCGTTCTTCAGTGCCGTTGGGCATTATACACGATGGGCGCGGGTTGTGGCAAATACGGTTCACATGGCCGGTAGCACGGTTTTCGTTTCACCATGTTTATCATGATTCTTTCATGTTGAAAAAAGGAGAGAGGAATCCCGTACATGTAGTAGGCATGTGGATAATGTGGAAAACGTGCCGCATGAGTGCATAAGAATGGCATGAATCGCCTGTGGATAGCATGTGGAAGTTCTTCCACATTATCCCCATGACGGAGCGAATCGGCATGAGTTACCCACGCTTATCCCATGTTCTTCCACAGGTTTTACTCATGAGTTATCCACAATTGGTGCAAGTTATCCACAATTGGAAGGGACTTATCCACAATTTATGTCATGCGGATGCGTGCAACTAAGAGAAGAGGCTGGGGCATGTGCCACCAGCCTTACAGTACAGTGCGCTCGATTTTACGCCACAGCCTAGGATTTGGATGTATCGCCGCCTTGCTCTGGGTTATCGAGGTCAAGCGTATTGATGAAGTCACGGAAGATTGACATGGATTCATCATTCACATCCGGCTCGGTTCCAACCTCACCTTCGGGGCTTGCAGGGGTGTGTTCGGGAGCGGTGGTCTGTTCATCCTCATCAAAGTAGATCCCAGCCTGCTCAATGACGTGGTTTTCTACGTAGATGGGGGCTTCGGTGCGTACCGCAAGCGCCACGGCATCGCTGGGGCGAGCATCTACTTCTATCGTGCGTCCATCCTGCTCGATCACAATGCGCGCATAGAAGGTGCTGTCACGGATGTCATTCACAAAGATGTGGCTAATCTGCCCACCCAAGTCCCCAATCAGAGACTTGAGAAGATCGTGGGTAAGGGGACGGACTGGCTCGTGGCCTTGGATGGCCATGGCAATTGCTTCCGCCTCAAACGGGCCGATCCATATCGGCAGATAGCGGGTGCTATCCGTCTCGCGCAGTACGACAACGCGATTCTGCGTTAGGAGACTGACGCGGATGCTGTCTACAACTACACGGATCATCTGCCGGCCTTTCATGGAGTGCGGGGACGGCCGAGCCCGCCAGGTGTGTGTCGGGTGGGGACGACCGATACGGGAATAATGGTATCTTAGCACGATGCTTTAGTCGGCGTCAAGACGCGTAGAACGTAGACGACGGTTCCATCCGGTGGGGGTTCGGGGGCGGCAAAGCAGCCCCTGAAGATCTTTTTTTGTTCTATTTTGGCGGCTTCGCCGCCAAAGTAGAACCAGATATGATTGACAAACCATTCGGGCGGGTGTATCCTCACCTGCGCCTACTACCCATAAGTTAATTTCTGATGAGCCTATGCGCGTCTCTTCTCGGTTTGCTTTGCTTCCCCTTCAGCGCTGGCGTCAGGCACGTCAGCGGGCGTTGTTGGCGCGTGTGGCTCTTGATCTGGTGCAGACGGGGCGTGCTGCCCACTTGCCTTCCACTGAACCCGAACCCCATCTGCTGCGTGCTGCTCTCTTCTGGCGGGAATGGGGCGCAATCTGCACCCGTCATCTTGGTGTGATCGCCTTGGTGGTGCTGATCGGTGTGGGTGAAGTGCAGGCGCATTGGTCGCGCTGGTTGCTCAACCCGGCTCCCGATCTGGTACACGCTACGCAGCCACCCTCCCCGCAAACCGGCTCCGCCATCGCTGGGGCGATGTTGCGCTATGTTGCGCTCACTCAAGAGGTGGCTGATCCCTTGGTTCCGGCGGTGAGCCAGCCACTTGCAGTCACGGATGCGTTTCGCACGCGGCATCTCTTGGCTGAGGGTGAGACCCTTGGCGATCTGGCCGAGCGCTATGGGGTGAGTCTTGCAACGTTGGTATGGGCGAATGGCTTGGAGCGCGGTGATGCGCTGATGCTGGGCCAGCCACTGCGTATCCCGCGTGTCTCTGGGGTTGTCTATGTGGTGCGCCCCGGTGATGATGTTGCCACGCTGGCAGATCGGATGGCGGTTGCCCCGGAGGCGATCCTCACCTTTGGCCCTAACCATCTCGATACGTCTCAGGATCTTGTGTCCGGGACGGAGATCTTTGTGCCGGGTGGCGAGTTGCCGCTTGATGCGAATCTGTTGGCACGTTTGGCCCAACGTGGTGCGGAGCCGGTGGGGGTGTTGCAGGTGGACGAGGCTAATCTGCGCCAGGGGCCGGGTACCGAGTATGATCGTCAGATCAAGCTGGAACGTGGGCGGCAGGTGGCGTTGCGCGCACGGCATGAGGATTGGCTGAAGGTGGAGATTGCGGATACGTTGGGCTGGATTCGCGCTGATCTGCTGCGGATCAATGCCGATCTCGTGGCGGCATTGCCAGAGACGAATGATTTTCCACCTCCCCCGCCGCGTTGGGTCTGGCCAGCGCGGGGGCGGCTCACTTCGCCTTTTGGGCCACGTTGGGGTGGCTTTCATAACGGGATTGATATTGCGAACCGCGCTTGGACACCGATTGTGGCGGCGCGGGCCGGGGTGGTGCGTGAGGCGGGTTGGTGTCGCGGGTATGGCTATTGCGTCAAGATCCGTCACCCTGGGGGTGTCGAGACGATCTATGGCCATCTGGTGGCCCAACCAGATGTGGCAGCAGGTGATGAGGTAGCGGTTGGGCAGTATCTGGGCGGGATGGGCAGTACCTATGATCGCGCCGGTGGTGGTTATTCCACTGGAGTACATCTGCATTTTACGATCTTGGTGAATGGGCGTGCCGTCAATCCGCTGAGTCTCTTGCCCTGATCTGTTACAATGCACCTGTTGTGTCATTTTGGGGCTATGGTGTGGCTGCCGCCCTTGTTGAAGTGTAGCAGATCTTATGCAAAAACCGGCTTCTCAGTCTCGACATGTGCCTATTCTCGCGGTTGCCAACCAGAAGGGTGGGGTCGGTAAGACGACTACGGCGGTGAATCTGGCGGGTGAGATGGTTCGGCGTGGTCAGCGGGTTTTGTTGGTTGATGTTGATCCTCAGGGCAATGCGACCACGAGCCTGGGAATTGCCAAGCGCAATCTGACGGCGACGACCTACGATCTGCTGATGGAGACGGTTGCTCCGCAGCAGGTGGTTGTTCCGACTGGGCGCGAGCATTTTGATCTGGTGCCTGCCGATGAGGATCTGGCCGGGGCAGCGGTGGAGTTGGTGGCTGCTGATCGCCGCGAGCGCCGTCTTGCCGATGCGTTGCAGCAATTGGCTCCGCACTATGATCATATCATTATTGATTGCCCGCCTTCCCTGGGCCTGCTGACGCTGAATGCGTTGAGTGCGGCGCAGAGTGTGTTGATCCCCTTGCAGTGTGAGTATTTGGCGCTTGAGGGTCTGACCCAGCTTAAGGGCACGCTTGAGCGTGTCCGCGATAGTCTCAATCCTACGCTCCGCATCATTGGGGTGGTGATGACCATGTACGATGGGCGCACCAATTTGGCCCAGCAGGTGGTGGAGGAGGTACAGCGCTACTTCCCGCGCCTGATCTTTCGTACCCTTATTCCACGTAGTGTGCGCATCTCCGAGGCTCCCAGCTACGGTAAATTAATTGCAGAATACGATCCTACGGGTCGTAGCGCCCAGGCCTACGCGGCCCTGGCCGACGAAGTGTTACAGCGGGAGGCTCCATGAGTCGCAGACGTGGTCTTGGCAGTGGCCTTGATGCACTGATCGGGAACGCGACGCCAGAGACGCAGACGGTACGCATGATTTCGGTTGACCGCATTCGGGAGAATCGCAGTCAGCCCCGTACACGTTTTGATGAGCAGGCGCTTGAGGAGTTAGCGGCATCAATCCGTGAGCATGGGGTGATCCAACCGATTATTGTCTGTGAGGATGGGGCAGACAATTTTGAACTGATCGCTGGTGAACGCCGCTGGCGGGCGGCGCGTAAGGCGGGCTTGTCCGAGATTCCGGCCTTGGTGAAGAGTAGCACCACGCCGCAACAGTTGCTCGAACTAGCCCTGGTCGAGAATGTTCAGCGCTCGGATCTGAACCCACTTGAAGAGGGGCAGGCATACCAGACCCTGCGGGATGACTTTGGCCTCTCGGATGATGAGATTGCCAAGCGCGTGGGCAAGAGCCGGGTGGCGGTGGTGAATATGCGCCGCCTGATTAAACTGGGTACACCAGCGCGGCAGGCGTTGCTTGACAATAAGATCTCGGCGGGTCATGGGCGTGTCTTGCTCCGCTTTGAGGATGCCGACACCCAAGCGGTGATGCTCGATCTGATTCTGCGCCGCGAGCTGAGTGTCCGCGACTCGGAACGCATCGCCGATATTGCCCTTCAGACCAAGATCGCCCCCGATGTGCGCCATGCCCTGTTGCATGGGACGATCACGCTGTCACAGGCGCAGTCGCTCTTGCGCATTGATGATGTCCGCCAACAGTCGCGGGTATTGGAGGTTTCCCTTTCGGTTGGTCTGAGTGCGCGTGAGACGGATCGTTTCTGTGGCTTGGTGGCTGAAGGGATAAGTATCGAGTCGGCATTCTCGCAGGTGCGGGAACGCAAGATCTTGTTGGGTGGTACCCTGACACCAACACCGCAGCGCGAGGCTCCCCGTTCAAGCCCCGATGGGGTACGTTCGGCGCGTGAGGTGGAGGATGAGGACGCCGATCTCCCGCGTTCAACACCCGAGTCGCGGGCGCAGGATGCCGAGACCCGGCGTATCTTCGAGGCATTGTTGGGGACGCCGGTGCAGATCGTGCGCTCCGGCGGGACGATCAAGCTCACCATTACGCTCTATACTGACGATCAACTGCAACAAATCTATGAGCGCTTGGGTGGTGAGGATGAATTGTAGGATCACTTGCTAGGCTTGTCTTCTGTTCGACCACTATGAGCACCATTCTCGCTTTTGGTAACCCGGTCTACGATGAGATCCGTACTCCGCGTGTCGCGACCCCTGGGCGGGTGCTTTCAGGATGCTCGACTAATGCATGTCTGGCACTCACCCGCCTCGGCCATCAGACCGGGCTGGTTGGGCGGGTTGGGGCCGATTTTCAGCCCCTGTTTGGGGGCGATATGCAGCGCTTTGGGGTGCAGGCATGGGTTGAGCCTGCATCCCAGACCGGCGGTTTTCGGTTGATCTACGATCAGCGGGGTGATCGGACGCTGGATGTGTTGGGGGTTGCTGATCCCGTGACACATATTCCGGCGGCTATCACGCAGGCCGATCTGATCGTGATGGGGCCGATCTTGCAGGAGACGCCACCAGCGTTGTGGCACGCGATCCGTTCCCAGACCCATGCGCCGATGATGCTCGATCCACAGGGGATGTTGCGACGTATCGGTACCGATGGGCGCATCGAACACTATTGCCCGCCAGATATTGCCGAGGTCGCACGCTTGTGCCGGGTGGTCAAGGCCAACGAGGTAGAGACGTGGGTCTTAACCGGGATTGATCCGCGCCAGGATGCAGCCGCTGCTGCACGGGCGTTGCGGGCGCTAGGCTGTGAGATTGCGATTGTCACTTTGGCTGAGGCGGGTTCGTTCATTGATGATGGCCAGCGCCAATGGGCAATTCCGGCCTACCCGACGGATGTGCGCGATCCAACCGGGGCGGGTGATACGTATCTGGCTGGGTTTATCCATGCCTATCTGGCCGATCCCGCTGATCTCTACCGTGCCGGCTGTATGGGGGCGGCGGTAGCCTCGCTCTGGATCGAGGATACTGGCCCGGAGGTGGCCTTGCCACTCGCCGAGGTACTGCGGCGCTGTGCGTGGTTGGTGGCGTTGGGCTAGGTGCTAATCTTTTTACCGCATCTACATTCCCAGTTGTGAAATTTGCCGCTTGTTTCACAAACGGGTTGTGAAACAGGGTGCTAATTACGAGGGTGTTATGGTGCCGCTGCTTGCACGGGTACGCCAGTCGTATGAGCAGATGACGTTGCCCTTAGGGCGCTTCTGTATGCGCCTGGGTTTGACGGCCAATATGCTCACCTACCTGAGCCTCGCCCTCAGTCTGGTTGCGGGTTACCTGATCGCCCAGTCGCTCTTCTGGTGGGGGATCGTGGGGATTTTGCTGGTTGGCCTGGCTGATGTGTTGGACGGGGCGACCGCCCGTGCTGCGCAGACGGCGAGTGTATATGGGACGGTGTTGGATCATGTGACGGATCGCTACGCGGAGTTCTTCATCCTGACCGGGGTAATGCTTTCTGGGTGGGTTCCGCCAATCTGGGTAATCTTTGCGATCTTTGGGATGGTGATGGCGAGTTATGTCCGCGCACGCGCTGAAGCAACGGGCCGTATTGCCTCGTGTAACGTGGGCTTCGCAGGGCGGCAGGAGAAGCTAGGACTCTTGATCCTGGGCCTCTTGTTGCAGCCCCTTTTCCCTCAGGTGGCAATCCTTGGATGGGCGGTGATTATGGTTGGTGTGGCGTCGCACCTGACTGCCGTGCAACGGCTGAACTATACCCGGCGGATGTTGCGCAAATAGGTCTCAACCGAACATGTCGAAGTTTCGAGTATGATGTAGGTGTTGAACATTTTTTACATGCCATGAGGTTCCCTATGTCGCTCACTACGGCCGAAGTGACCCACGTTGCCCGCCTCGCCCGTCTGCGCCTCAGCCCTGAGGAGCTTGAAGAGATGCGCGGTCAACTCTCGGATATTCTGGACTATATCGCCATGCTTCAGGAAGTAGACGTTACTGGGGTGCCGATCACCGCCCAGGTGACGGGCTTGACCAGTGTGCTGCGCCCCGATCAGGTGGTTGGCAAGCTGTCTCTGGAGCAGGTGCTGGCGAATGCACCCGATGCTCAGGAGGGGATGTTTCGGGTGCAAGCGGTTTTTGATGAGTAGCCTGCAACTGTCACCGCTTATACATCGTCATAGTGCCAGACAATAACCGAAGGAAAGGAAACGACGATGTATAACGGCAATGGGAATGGTGGCTCCATCATGATCGGGGGCTTCCGCATTAAGCCGATCTATTTCTATGTGGCGGGTGCTGCGCTGTTGGTGGTGGTGATCTATATGCTGATCCGCTTCCTCAACACCAGCTTTACCCTCCATTTCGGGGCCTTTGCGGGCCTGCTGTTGATTATTGCTAATCTGCGTGAGGTGATTGGCGCAGCCTATGTCCAGCGTGGCAGTACCGCCCTGTTAAACCTGCTGGTTGGTGGTGGGCTGATCTTCGCCTGGTTGGCGCAGTTCCTGGGGGTGTTGCTCTGGATCCCAGCCATTCTCTTGGTGGGAGTTGCTACCCCTCTCATTCTTGGACGCGCAAACGTCTATAAGGCGTATATTACGACGGCTCAGGGGGCAATCTCCAATCTACGCCGAACAGTCATTCGTTAACAAAAAAATCGGGGGCGGCACTGCCGCCCTCGATTTTTTTGTTAGCGCGAAGAAGTTCTGGGATGCGCCGCAGGGCTTGGACAAGCTCAGCTTCGACAGGCTCAGCTACCGCCAGCGGCGCGGTGGCTGAGCTTGTCGAAGCCACTGCGCATGCCCTACGGGTAGAGCCGGTACAACTGACGCGGGAACGGGATCGTCTCGCGGATATGCCGCGTTCCAGAGATCCAGGCGACCGCACGCTCAATACCCATCCCAAAGCCACTGTGGGGTACCGTTCCGTAACGACGCAGATCGAGGTACCAACGGTAGTCTTCGATGCTTAATCCGTGCTCGCGGATGCGTGCTTCGAGCAACGCTGGATCATGGATGCGCTGCGAGCCACCAATAATCTCGCCGTAGCCCTCCGAGGCGAGCAGATCGGCGCAGAGCGCCACTTCTGGGCGGTCGGGATCGGGTTGCATGTAGAACGCCTTGATCGCACTCGGAAAGCGCTCAATAAAGACTGGGCGATCAAATTGCTGCGCAATCAGGGTCTCATGCGCGGCTCCGAAGTCTTCACCCCACGCCAGCGGGAGGCATCCCTCGACTTCATGGTGCTTCTCGCGGATCAGATCTATCGCCTCGTCATAGGTGAGGCGTGGGAAGGGTGGCACGACCCGCTTGAGTGGCTCAAGATCGCGCTCCAGAACGCGCAGATCCTCGCTGCGCCGCTCTAGGACACGCTGCACAATCGCACTCACAAACTGCTCCTGAAGCACCAGATTGTCCGCATGCTCGGCAAAGGCCACCTCTGGCTCGATCATCCAGAACTCGGTCAGGTGGCGACGCGTCTTGCTTTTCTCGGCGCGAAAGGTCGGCCCAAAACAATAGACCTTCCCAAAGCTCATCATGCCCGACTCAACATAGAGCTGGCCAGTCTGAGCCAAATAGGCCCGCCCAAGGTCGAAATAGTCGGTTCCAAAGAGGTTGGTCGTTCCCTCAGCCGCCGTCGCTGTCAAGATAGGCGTGTCGAAGCGGATGAAGCCCTGCGCATTGAGCCACTCCTGGGCCGCTGCGATCACCTCCGCCCGGATGCGGAGCAGCGCGTGCTGCTTGCTCGAACGTACCCACAGATGGCGATGCTCCATCAGGAACTCAACCCCATGTTCCTTGGGTGAGATTGGATAGTCCTGGGTCAGGCTGATAATCTCGACTTCTTGCACGTCCAGTTCATACCCACTCGGTGCCCGCGTATCGGCGCGTACCGCGCCAGTGATGCGGCACGCCGACTCCTGAGTGAGTTGCTGGGCTTGGCTAAAACATGCCTCGCTTACATTCTTCTTAAAGACGACACACTGAATCATTCCACTGCCATCGCGCAGCATCAGAAAGATCAGTTTGCCCTTTTCGGTCTTGTTATGAATCCAGCCCGACAGCGTCACCGTCTGGTCAGCATAGTCGGCAATTTTGGCAATCGAGGTCGTCGCCAGTAACGACATAACCCACTCCTCTCGCTCACTCATAGGTGGTTTAATGCGTCAGTATGCCACGAGTCCCATGGCGTGGCAAATTGACAGTCCGATGAGAATGGGCCATAATCAAGGTTACGACAACCCCGACTTGAACCCCAAGGGACGGCTATGGATATTCAGCGTTGGCGTTCCCACCCCGCTGTACAACGGGCCATCGCCGATCTCAGCAACTACCAGCCCATTCTTGAGACGGTGATTGCCATCCAACAGGTGCCTGCCCCGACCTTCGCCGAACAGCGGCGGGGTCAGTTAGTCGCGGATCGGCTGCGCAGTCTGGGCTTGCATGATGTTGTTCAAGATGAAATGGGCAATGTCTATGCACGCAGGCCAGGCACAACCCAACAACCGGGATTGCTCGTCTCGGCACATCTTGATACTGTCTTCCCCCAAGAGACCGATCTGACCATCCGCCGTGTTGGGGAACGGATCTATGGGCCGGGAATTGGCGATAATAGTACCGGGGTGGCTGCGCTACTGCACCTCGCGCAACTCTACACGCAGCATGATCTCCCTAATCAGCGCGACATCTGGTTTGTTGCCAATATCGCCGAAGAGGGACTCGGTGATCTGCGCGGCATGCGCACAGTGATTGAGCGCCTGCGCCCTACCATCAGCAACGTTATTGTGCTTGAAGGCTGCGATTTCGGCACACTGCACCACCACGCCATCGGTGTGCGCCGCTATCGGATTGAAGCCACGGCCCCCGGCGGCCACTCGTGGGGCAATTTTGGTAATCCCAGCGCGATCCATACCCTCGTGCGGCTGGCGACGCGCATCACCGACATTAGTGTGCCGCGCAATCCACGCACTACCTTCAATATCGGAACGATAGAGGGCGGTACCTCGGTTAACACTATCGCCCAACACGCCAGTATGCTGCTCGATATGCGTTCGGTCAGCGCCCCCGCACTGATTGATTTGGTTTCCCAGGTTGATCGCCTGATCCGCATGGCCAACAGCGAACATGCCCATGTACGTGTCAGCGCCGTAAGTGTAGGAGATCGGCCTTCAGGGGCCATCGCTCGTGAACATCCGCTCGTTCAGGCAGCGGTGAGTGCGTATCAGTTGGTTGGGGCTACCATCAACTTTCAGCAGAGCAGCACCGACGCCAACATTCCACTCAGCCTGAGCATCCCGGCTGTGTGTATCGGTATCACCGATGGGGGTAACGCCCATCGGACGGATGAATTCATTTTGCCCGAAAACCTTGGACGCGGCCTTCATGCGCTGCTGCTCTTGAGTCTCGCCGCGTCGAGCTAAAGACTGGAGTCCCTATGCTCAGTAAGCATGATCTCCTTCTGGCCACCATTGCCCGCAAACCGACTCCGCATATTCCGATTGCGCTCTGGCGTCACTGGCCTGCCGAAGATCAGGTGGCCGAGGATCTCGCCCGTGCCACGCTCGATTTCCAACAGCGTTACGATTTCGATTTTATCAAACTCACCCCCTCGCAGGTCTTTGTGGCCGAGGATGCGGGCCTTACTGGTGTGTACGAGGGCAACCCCGAAGGCGATCTGGTCAAGAACGCGGCCCCCATTACCAGCCTTGAACAGTGGGAAGCCCTGCGACCCCAGACGATCCAGCAGGGCGCACTGGCGCGGCAGCTCCGCTGTCTCCAACTCGTCATTGCGGGTGCGAACGAAACACCCGTCATTCAGACCATCTTCAACCCCCTGACCGTGGCGGCATGTCTGGCTGGCGAACGGGCCATTCTTTGGCGGCGGCGGTACCCCGAAATCTTCCAGCGCGGCTTTGCCATGCTGATCGAGACCTGGCGCAACTTCGTGGAAGCCGTCATCAGTGCCGGGGCAGCGGGGATCTTCTTCTCCACGGCGGATGCCACCTACCGGCGCATGTCCGAGGAGGAGTATATGCGCTGGGGCCGCCCCTCCGATCTCGAAGTCCTCTCGGCGGCCCGTGCAGGCTGGTTCAATGTCCTACACATCCACGGTGAAGATCTGATGTTCAAGCTCGTGGCCGATTACCCTGTGCAGGTACTCAATTGGGACGACCGGCGCGCCGGACCGTCGCTGCGTGAAGGACAAGCACTCGTCTCGAAGGCGGTTGCGGGCGGAATTGGTCAGTGGGGAGCCTTACTGCAAGGCAGTATCGAGGAAGTCCGCGCCCAGGTGGCGGATGGAATTGCCCAGACCGGCGGTGTTGGCTATATCGCTGCCCCCGGCTGTGTGATGCCGATACCCACACCTGAGCGCAACATTCGCGCCGCGATCAGCGCAGCGCGGGGGAATGCAAGTGGCTAGAAGAAACTTCGTGTTGACGCAAAGGCTTTGATGGGATCTAT
>NZ_GL501402.1:262423-264961 GCF_000152145.1 Oscillochloris trichoides DG-6 | reverse complement strand
CCTTCGCGGGCTGGCTCTAGGCCGCGTAGGCGGCCTTTGCAGGGTGGTAGCCCGCCCGTTTACGGGCTGGGAGGGGGAACTGGTTCTAGGCCGCACAGGCGGCCTTCGCCGGGTGGTAGCCCGCCCGTTTACGGGCTGGGGGGATAATATGCTTACGCAAGAATCGCCTCAATGGCCTCAAGCACATCGGCCCCCAGATCCACCTCCGCCGCCGCCACATTATCCTCCACCTGTTCGGCGCGGGTAGCCCCGACGATCACACTACTCACCCCATTATTGCGCAAGGCCCAGGCCAAGGCCAACTGTGAGCGCGTGATGCCTAAGTCGTCGGCAATAGGTTTGAGCGCCCGCACCCGCGCCGCATTCTGCTCATTCAGATAGCGTTCGCGTGCCCATGCCTCGCGCTGAAAACGCGAATCAGCGGGGATACCATCATCATACTTGCCACTCAACATCCCCTGGGCCAACGGCGACCAGACCACCAACCCGATGCCACGCGGTTGGGTGATGGGCAAGATCTGCTTCTCGACCCGCTCGCGGTAGAGCATCGAATACTGCGGCTGCTCCACCTTCGGCTTGGCCCAGCCCGCCCGCTCGCACAGCGCATACGCCTCGGCGATCTGCGACGCCTCCCACTCTGAGGTACCCCAATAGAGCACCTTCCCCATGCGCACCAGATCATCCATCGCTCGTAGAGTCTCCTCTAGGGGCGTCTCAGGATCGGCGCGGTGGCAGAAATAGATATCTAGGTACTCCGTACCCAAGCGGGCCAGACTCTTATCAATACTCTCGAAGATATGCTTGCGCGACAAGCCACGATCATTCACATCATCACTCATCGGCCAGAAGACCTTACTAGAGATCACCAACCGATGGCGCGGAAACTCACGCAGAATCGCCCCCATCTGACGTTCCGCCTCACCCCGCCCATAAATATCCGCCAGATCAAAAAAGTTGACCCCGCGCTCATAGGCGCGCACTACCACCTCCCGCGCCGCAGCGGCGGGCGTCTTACCCTCACCAAAATTGATCCAGCCGCCCAATGAAACCGCACTCACCTTCATGCCCGCATCGCCCAGCCGTCGGTAGCGCATCAGAGACTCCTTCTAGCCACTCCAACTTCCCAATGTCGCCCGGTACGAACCATCAGCCTGGGGTTCGAGCTTGATATAGGTGTTGGAGGAGTGATAGTTATCGGGATCAGCAATCTCATTCCAGTCATACTCCCGGCCCACATCCCGCAGATGGCGCGTCCAGGTGCCACTATTAAAATAGTAGCCCGTGCGCCCATCGGGCAGACTGATCGGTTGGGTATAGCCATCAATCGGGCCATGGGTATGGCCCATAATCACCGTCGTGATCGCCGCATCCTGCTCAAGCACCGCCCGCGCCGCCCGGCGATACTCATCCCCCTCGGCCCCCGATCCCCCTAGCACCAGCGTGTCGCCCGCCGCCTCATCCAGACTCATCGCCGGAGCTGCGCCCGCCACCGCCGCACCCAGACTACTCGGATCACTTCCGCGCAACGCCTGCTCAAACTCGGCCCGGAAAGCCGGATCATCAAGTTGGGCCTCGATCTGCGTCCGCAACGCATCCTCGGCCAATGCCGCCACTACCTCATCCGTAGGCGGCGCAACCGCCTCTGCCGAGGCACCCAACACCCCACCGCCACCAAAGATCGGCGGCAAGCGGCTGGTGAGCAAGAACGTGGCCAACAAGCCCAGCGCCGTTGCCGTAAAACGGAAATCGTGACGCAAACCCAGACTCATCACCTTCGGGATCGGCTTCACATTATCAATAAACCAGCGCTCACGCTCCAGTTGGTTATAGACCTTCTCCACAAAGAGCGTTCCCCAACAGCGCTTCAGGCGGCGCACCCCATTCATATCCAAAGCAAAGGGCATCGTCATCCGATCCCCGAAGCAATTAGCCTTATCATACTCGTGGCCATGCTCGATATAGACCCGCCCCTGACGTGCAGCACCGAGCGTGTAACAATACTCATAGAGCATCAGATCGCCGGCCGCACCCGGAGGATAGATCGCATCAAAGATCTCGGCCCACACCTCGCCCCACAAGAGATCAATATCGTGATTCCCGGCAATAATCGTGATCGAGTTGCCCTCCATCATAAAGCGGCGCAGTGCCGCAAAGACCTGGGGATGCCCACTCGCAATCTCTGGGTTCTTGCCCATGATCACCCGCACCCGTTGCAGCGACTCCTGCTCCGTCGTACCGAGATAATCCGAGGGCGCAGCCAAACCCACATCGGGCAACGTCTGCGGAACCTCCAAAAAGTCTCCGGCAATCACCAGTTCAACCGGGTTACCACTAGTACCGATATGATCGAGGAAACGTACAAAATCATCCCCGGCCGTAAAATCCTCCAACGGATCGAGCGTCCCATCCGGCAGCCATCCCGGCCCTAGGTGTAGGTCACTTACCACGTAGACGACTTTGTCCATGATCTTTCCTTGTTGCTGAATACAGGGCATGGGTAAAGCCACCTCCGATGGGGGTTCGGGGGCGGCGTAGCCG
>NZ_GL501402.1:214011-262257 GCF_000152145.1 Oscillochloris trichoides DG-6 | reverse complement strand
AAGATTTTTTGGTTGTTGTTGTTTGGCGGCGAAGCCGCCAAACAACAACAACCATTGGGGTTTGGGACGTAGCCTCAAGGACTTTACCTATACCCTGCCACGAAATATCTTCAAGTAGCGATCTGTCTACGGAGTATGATAGCATAAGGTAAATATGCACACTTGGCGTCAACAAAAAAATGCTAGGAGCAGCGCCATGCCCAAATCCGCGACGACCCGCTTTGGCCTCCACGGCACCCCCATACCCAATCCAGCAGCGGTGGTGAAACATGGGAATGCCCGCTTCACCATACTGACCCCGCGATTGGTGCGTATGCAATGGGCTGCCGATGGCCACCACGATGATCGCCCCAGCTACGCCTTCCCAAACCGCTATGCCAAGGCCCCCCGCTTTCGCTCTACAAGCACCCGCCGCGATCTCAAGATCAACACCGGGGCGTTACGCATCACCTACCGTGGTGGGCGCTTCGATTCCACTAGCTTAGAGATCCGTCTGAGCGTTGCGGACGACACCATCCGCTGGCGACCCGGCACCCCCGACCACGACAATCTGCGCGGTGCGCGCCGCACCCTTGATGGATGTCACGGCGCGGCGGCGTTAGAACCGGGCATCATCTCGCGTGATGGGTGGGTCTTGGTTGATGAGAGTGGTAGCGTGCGTTTTGATCCTGAGAGTGGCTGGGTGCAACCGCCCGCTCCGGGCGAACAACAAGACTGGTACTTCTTCGGGTATGGCCATGACTATACCGCCGCGATTGCCGACTATGCCCAGTTTGGTGGGCCTGTTCCCATGATCCCGCGCTGGGCACTGGGTGCCTGGTGGTCGCGCTACCACGCCTACACCGAGCCGGAGTTGCGGGCATTGGTGGAGGACTTCACTACCCACCAGATTCCACTCGACACCCTCGTGATAGACATGGACTGGCACCTCCCCGGATGGACGGGCTACACCTGGAACCGCGATCTCTTCCCCGATCCACCTGGGTTCCTCGCATGGCTCCACCAGCAAGGGCTGCGCGTCACCCTCAACCTGCACCCCGCCGATGGCGTGCATCCCCACGAAGCTGCCTACCCGGCGGTTGCGGCGGCCTGCGGCCATGACCCTGCCGCAGCGCAGCCCATCCCCTTCCGCAGCAGTGACCCAACCTTCATCCAAGCCTACTTCGACCACCTGCACCATCCGTTAGAAGACGAAGGCGTAGACTTTTGGTGGCTCGACTGGCAGCAGGGGCGTACATGCGAACTTCCCGGCCTCGACCCGCTCCCCTGGCTCAACCACCTGCACACCCGCGACATGCAGCGGCGTGAGGGTCGCCGCCCACTCACCTTCAGCCGCTGGGGCGGGCTAGGCAACCACCGCTACCCCATCGGCTTTTCAGGCGATACCTTCGCCACCTGGGAAGCCCTGCGCTTTCAGCCCTACTTTACCGCCACCGCCGCTAACGTCCTCTACGGCTGGTGGAGCCATGACATCGGTGCCCACTTTGACGCCTGCGAACCCGAACTCTACGCCCGTTGGGTCCAAGTTGGCGCACTCAGCCCCATGCTGCGCCTGCACTCAACCAAATCCGCTTGGGCTGAACGTCGCCCCTGGGCCTTCCCACCCGCAATTCTGGACGCAGCGCGAGCCGCCTTCGCCACTCGCTATGCCCTGTTGCCCTACCTCTACACCCTGGCCCGTATCCACACCGATACCGGCCTCGCCCCGTGTCGGCCCTGCTACTACGAATGGCCAGAGGAACCCTCAGCCTACATTGCCCGCGAACAATACATGCTCGGCGACCAGATGCTGGTGGCTCCGATTGTGCATCCCAGCGACCCTCGTAGCGGCCTAGCTCATGCTGATGTCTGGGTGCCGCCGGGCATGTGGTTCGAGCGCAACAGCGGCGAGATATTCCATGGCCCCGCTTGGGTGCGACTCGAAGGCCAACTCGACAGCCTACCCCAACTGGTGCGTGCCGGTGCCATCCTGCCCCTCGCTCCGCCCGCGCTGAGGAGCCACCAGCAACCCGCCGACACCCTCATCCTCAGTATCTTCCCCGGCCTGGCGGGAGCCACGCGTATCTATGCCGATGCCGGTGAAGGCGAAGGCTACCGCGACGGAGCCTACGAATGGACACCCGTGAGTATGCGGATGGATCCAGGTGGCCGCCGCATACAGATTGACATTGGCGCAGGCGAAGGCACCTGCCCAGATCTCCCCGCGCTACGCCATGATCGTCTGCACCTCGAATTTGTCGTCCAACCCGACGTGATCCAGGTAGATGGAGAAGTATGGAGCGACTGGAGCTATGATCCGGCGCATGAGCGGGTTATCTGCAACCTGCCCCCGCGCCGTCGCGAGCAGGCCGTCAGCATCAGTGTCGCATTTGGGCAATACGGTATGCAGCTTGGATCGCTGCGCCGCCGCACGCTTTTCTCTTCCAGCAGCCTGTGGGTACGCGTCTACCAGCACACCACCCCCGAAGATGCGCGTAAAAGCCTGGGCAGCCTCATCATTCCCACCGTGCATAGCGGTGGCTCGATGCAGGGCGTGCTCACATGGCGCATGAACGGGCCAGACGGCGTGCGCGAGTATGAGAGTAGGGTGAGGTCAAGTATTGAAGATGAGATTATCCGCTGCCCCTTTGCATGGGATGGAACGACCAAGACCCTCTGCTGGTCACTCGATCTGATCATGTACTGGGGCGAGATGGAGGGGAAACACCACTTCCAGGCCCAACCACTCTTTCCCACCATCAGCTACTGGCAGATCCTTGTCCAGCCCGCCGAGCAGCACCTTGCCCTAGACGAGCTACTCGATCAGGGCGGCGATCTGGGTTGGGAAGTGGCGCAGCTTCACCCAGAGGAGGCTGACTTTCAAAGCCTCACCGAGCGCTTCCTGATAGACTTCAGCGCCCATGCCCGTACTCACCCCGACAGCAGCACCCTTCATGGGTACGCCCGTACCTGGCTTACTAGCCGCGAAGCTCAGACCGTCCGGGTTGCCTACCACGCCCCACGTCCGCCGCAGATCTACCTCAATGGTCAAGCGGTACCCATTGAAGAACACATCCCCGCCGCTCGGTACCGTATCAACACCGACTGGAGCCACAGCATCCCGGTGGAGCTACCCGCCGGGACGAGCAGCCTCCTCATCATCAGCCAGCACCTCGCCGGTGAAGACCCGTGGTTCTGGTTCATGAACGTGATGATCGCGGATGACAACGATCAACCCATTCCCTCCATCATCGTACAGGCATAGCAACGCCCGTGTGGAGACGGTATTGTGCCGTCTCCACACGGGCGTCGTTTTTGCCGTTAGCGCACCACTAACGGTAGCATCACCTCAAAAAGCCCCACCTCAATCTTCGCTGGTGTGAGCGGATCGCCCAAAAGGACATACGTACGCAACTCATCCTCACAGCAATAGGCTTTGGTAAAGAGTTCCTCATACCCAGCCATGGTGAGGCTCCCAATCAGCGGATACTCCCCATGGGGATCGGCCCACAGCGTATTCATAAACCCACGCTGCAACGCATCGTGGCCGTGGAGGACACCCGCCCCGGTGGAACTCCAGGTCGCAATACCACCTCCATACGGATTGAGTACCAGCGCCTCATCAATCGTTGTACCGCGATACGAGGGCACTTGAAATTGCCCACTGAGACAGGTCAGGCTTAACACAATGGGTAGGCGCACCCCATTACGCAGATCACTCGCAAAATCTACGCCCAGCAAGTAACGAATATCAGATGGTGCATTCGGTTGACTTGATGGGCCGGTATACGCCCACTGATACGGCAAGCCATGGCCAATAAAGCTCACCGTCAGCGCACCATTATTGATCGTGCGCATCGTCTCTTGGAAGGCAGTGTATGAGTCCTTCACCCGCCATGGTTGATCTGTCGGAGCATTCGGATCATAGTACATCCGGGATGCCTTCACTTCAGTGGGAAGTGAAGCAATACTCTGATCCGCAATGAGCGGGAAATCGCCCGCATAATCAGGATTATCGGTAATATACGCAGCCTGACCGCGCCATGATCCTATCGCTTCTGATGTCTCATAGGCAATGATCTTTTGTATCAGGCTGGTCAATTCGCTGGCGCTCTTGACGGGAAGACGCCCCAGCATCAGATCGGGCATCAAATCATCGAGCGGACTAACCCCATTGAGTTGGACAAAGCAATTCTCGCAGGCCGTCTCACCTATGTACAGATCAACTGTTGCCAAGTAGGGCGGAATCCAATTGGTCTGCCCGATCCCCAGGTAGTTACGTGCATCCGAGGTTCCATCCCCGACCAGAATGACCGCCACCGGCTTAGTTGTCCAGGTACCACGGGCATAGCGCAGGAACTCGCGGATCGCGTTCGGATTTACCTGGCCGCCCGACCATGAATCATAGATCGCCTGCGTCTCGACCACGGCCACACTATAGCCTGCATTCCGGCGATAGTTTACCAGCGGAGTCAGGGCGCTCACAAAGGCTTTGGGCGCAATATAGATCGCCTGGGCATTCAGTGGCGTGGCCAGATCCACAGGAGTACGGGCTTGGATCGCAGGCGTGTGTAGTGTCCCCGGCCCCGTCACCAAATAGGTATGGCCACCCGTTGCATTCACTTCAAAACTACTACTAGGGGCCGAGAGGCGTACCGGGGCAGATGGCACCGTAATATCATAGAAGGTCGCCCCGCTGGGCAATTCGCTCAGGCTATAACACTGTTGCCCATTATGGCCCACAAAGAGCGCCCCCTTGGACGCAAAGCGCAGTTGCACCGGCGACTCCCAAGCAACACTGTCGAGATGCACGCCATCGCTCACACTCCCTGGTACCAGTGCCACCACCGCTTGGGATGCGCTGGTGGTAAAGGCAAACTGCTGGGCGGTATTGCCGGTTCCACTCCATGACGCTGTCTGCTGCTGAGCGCCCAGCGTCACCTTCAGCGTATGCGTGCCAAGGTAGAGACTCGCCCCATGCACCGTGACGGTCATGGTTGTGGGCGCAGTAGCCCACGGCAAGGCCGAGGTGAAGGTTGCGGTAGCCGTATCCTCATTTGAAGGAGCCGGAGTAACCTGGAACTGCCCCACAAAGAAGTGATCCCCATCTGGTCCAGGTAGGCGCGACTCATAACTCTTACTGCTACGCCACTCACCCCGGCCTAGTGCGGTTGCCTTGCATGAGACCGTACCCGATGGTGTCGCATTCATGCTCGCAATCGTCGGCCCCGCACTATTCTCGACCGTCAGCCAATAGCGATCCAGACTGTTATAGCGATCACCGGGCGTAGGCGCATAGAAGCGCAACTCGGTCAGGGAGCCATTTGTCGTACGCAGATCAAGGGGCACCTCCACCCCTCTAAACCAGACCCGCAGCAGACTTGGATCGCCAATGGATACCCCCACCCCACTCAGCGTGGCGGCACTGAGCGACTGCATCCCCGCTTGGGTGACACTCATCTCCCATGAGGCTCGGTTGGCCAGCGAGCTGGGTGAACTCCAATCCGCGTCGGGTGACGCCTCCAGCGAACTTGCGGTTGCATCCAGCACCTGCGCTGCCGGTACAAACGCCCGGATCTGGGTGATCAAGCGTGGGGTGCCATGCTCCAAATAGATCGGGTTGATCGCATAGACCACCGTGTACTGCTCATCCAACCACCCTGACCGCAGGATGCTCAGTGCAGATGTTGGGTGACTAGGTGGGCTATACCCCGGTGCGGGAAGCGCACCAGCATCCTCGGCAATAATCGGCACCGGCAGATCCGGCAGAGTACCCGCCCATGGCCGCGTCTCCAACACCTGGATCTGCGGACTTGGCTCGGTATTTGCGAGCAGGCGCAGAGCGATTACCTGTTGTGGAAGTGGCTTTCCAGCATCCATCAGTGCCTGTTGAGCCGCATCAGGCTGCCAACTCAGCACTATCCCCCCGTTAGCGTTGGTAAGGATGATCCCACCCTCTGGAGCGGTGATGGCATCTACCCGTGACGTTGAAGCAAGCACGAGACAGAGCAGGATGAGGAGAGGAAGAAAACGCAGTCGCATCATAATCTTTCAGCAGGCAGGAGGCAGGGATGCGTCAAGAATGCTACCCTCTCCCCGTGCATAGCACCAAATAAGGACGAATTATGCCGGACGCCGTCGACTCAACAGACTCGCTGTGATCAGGCTGATGCCCAAAATCAACAGGAACGGGAGCAAGAGATTGCTGTCTGAACCCGTGTTGGGCAAATTGGGTGGTGGTACGGGCTGCGTGATGATCAGCGACACCTCACTATTGTTATTCAGTGGATTATCGCTCGAACTGGTTGTCGTCAAGAAGGCGATATTGCGGTTATCGGGGGCTTCCGCCGCCGCTACCACCCGCGCAATCACCGCAATCGTCACCGTCTCGCCAGGAGCAAGATCGCCGATCACCACCCGAATCGTGGCCCCATTTACCGTCACTTCACCGCGTGTCGCACTCACCCCTTCAAGCGCCAAGAAGGGTGGCACCGTATCTTCTACCACCACATCAGTCGCCACGCCATCACCTGGATTGGTGACCGTCAGGGTATAACTGACCGTATCACCAATAAATGCCGCGCCCACACTCACCTCTTTGGTGATCATCGGATCAGCAATCAGAATGATGGGGGTACTGGTTACTGTGGGTGTTGGGCTAGGGGTACTGGTCGGGGTTGGCGTGTTACGTCGCGGACGATCCTCTGGTGGCGGTGTGTTGGTTGGGATAGGCGTATTGGTTGGCGTATTGGTTGGGATAGGGGTAGGAGTACGTGTCGGTGGTTCGGCCGCAGAAGTCTCGGTGATCAGGAGCATAGGAGCCGCCGCAACCGGTGCAGAGATGCTCATCAATCCGGCTATAAACAGAACCAACAGACCAGCGACAAAGAGGAGAATCCGTGACGCGGCGATGCGTACCATTGCCAACTCCTTCGGTGCGGGTTCGGGGGGCGGCTTGCCGCCCCCAAGGTTTTTGCATCTACCCAGTAAAATCTTATGCAACGAATGTTGTATAAACAGTATACTACATAGCTGCAATCTCCTCAGCCGCATCAATCGCCCGCAACGAAGCCGCGTTCTTGTTACAACTCTCGTTATACTCGTATTCCGGGGTACTATCCGCCACGACCCCCGCCGCCGCTTGGGCATAAGCCACGCCGTCCTTCACCACCATGGTGCGTAGGGCGATACACAGATCAAGATCACCATTGAAACCCACATGCCCCACCGCTCCGGCGTAGATACCGCGCTGCTGGCCCTCCAGTTCGGCAATGATCTCCATCGAGCGAATCTTGGGTGCCCCGGTCACAGTGCCCGCCGGGAAACAGGCCCGCAGCGCATCGAGCGGCTTCAGGTCAGCGCGGAGTTGTCCCGTCACCGCCGACACAATATGCTGCACATGGCTATATTTCTCGATCACCATGAAGGTGGGCACCTGCACCGTCCCCGGCTCACTGATGCGCCCAATATCGTTGCGCCCCAGATCAACCAGCATCAGGTGCTCGGCGCGCTCCTTCTCATCGGCGAGCAACTCGGCAGCCAGCCGCTCATCCTCGGCCATATCCTTGCCCCGCCAGCGCGTTCCGGCAATCGGGCGGGTTTCCACCTGACCCTCCTGCACCTGCACCAACATTTCTGGCGATGCCCCCACCAGATCGCCCTCGCCGGTGCGAATGTAGAACATGTAGGGCGAGGGGTTGATCGTGCGTAACGCTCGGTAGATCGTAAAGCTGTCGGCGCTGGTCGGCTTACTAAAGCGCTGCGAAACCTGCACCTGGAAGATGTCGCCCGCCATCACATACTCTTTCGCCGCCAGCACCGCCGCTTCAAACTCCGCTTGGGTGCGGTTTGACGTGGCCGCAACGGGTGATGGTGGCGGCACACTATGTGGCTCATAGTTACGTCCCTGGGTGGGTGTGCCCTGCGGTAATGGGCGTTGCAGCCGCGAGATGACATGCTCGATCCGCCCCACTGCCCGCAGATACTCCGCTGCCAGATCCTCGGCGTCTAGGTGGACATGCGAGATGACCAGGATCTTATGTCGCACATGATCGAAGGCCAGCAGCGTATCCACAAACATCCACCAACTATCGGGCATATCATAGGCGCGGGATTCAGGTACCGGCAGCCGCTCGAAGTAGCGCGCCGCCTCGTAGGCCAAATAGCCCACCGCGCCCCCCACAAAGATCGGCAGGTTGGGCAGCCGCACCGGGCGGTACGCGCTCAGGTAGCTATCCAACACCAACAACGGATCATCATAGCGCAGCGTCTGCTTATAGCCGCCCTGAATCGCCTGTGCCTGCCCCGCGTGCATGCGCAGCGTCAGGTAGGGGTCGCTCCCGATAAACGAGTAGCGCCCCACATTCTGCCCGCCTGTGACACTCTCCAACAAGAAGGAAGGGCCACTCTGGGCCAACTTCAGATAGGCTGAAACTGGCGTTTCGAGATCGGCCATAATCTCGCGGTAGATCGGGCAGATGTTGCCCTGGCTCGTCAGGGCGCGTAACTCCTCAAGCGAAGGTGCGTACATCATATTCCCCTATCTAAAATAGGTCATCCCCATCGCCGCTTCCATCATGGCCACCGTCTCCGCCGCCACCGACCGCGTGCGCGCATTGCCCACCGCAATGATCTCATCCACAATCTGCGGATTAGCCTCGTAGTGGGCGCGCCGCTCGCGGATCGGATCGAGGAAGGCGTTGAGCGCCGCTGCCAGCTTGCGCTTCACCTCCACATCGCCCACCTTGCCCAGCCGGTAACGATCCTTCAGGTCATTCACCTCTTCAAGATTCGGGTTAAACGCATCGTGGTAGGCAAAGACCGGGTTGCCCTCCACCTTCCCCGGAATATCGGCGCGGATACGGTTGGGGTCGGTGTACATCCCGCGCACCTTCTGCTCCACCGTCTTGGCGTCATCCGAGAGGAAGATCGCATTATTGGCGCTCTTGCTCATCTTGCCCTGGCCGTCGGTGCCGGGGAGCGTGCCCACATCAGGTACCAGCACGTCCGGCTCCGGGAAGACCTCGCCATACAACCCATTGAAGCGACGCGCAATCTCGCGGGTGATCTCTACATGCGCCTCGTTATCCTTGCCCACCGGCACCAGATGCGCCCGTGGCATCAGGATGTCGCCCGCCTGCAAGACCGGGTAGCCCAAAAGACCGAAGGGCAGTTGCTCCTCGTCAATATGCGCATTCCGCGCCATCTCCTTGATGCTCGGCAACCGGCTGAGGCGCGGCACACTCACCATCATTTCGAAGATGAGGTTGATCTGGTAGATCTCCTTCACTGCCGACTGGACATAAAACGTTACCTTGTTGGGGTCAATCCCCACCGCCAGATGATCCAACACCAGATCGCGGATATTCTGCGGGATGGCCGCAATATCCTCATGGCTAGGCTTGGTCGTCAGCACATGCAAATCGGCAATAATAAAGAAGCACTCGTAAGTCTCCTGAAGCGCCACCCGGTTGGCCAACGAACCCACATAGTGTCCCAGATGCAGCTTGCCGGTTGGCCGGTCGCCGGTGAGAATACGCTTTTTACTGCTCATAACCCACTACTCCTGTATGCAAAGAGGCAGAGAACCCCATGGTATACTGCCGCCATTCCTGAGATTGAAAGAAAACCCTATGCGTCGTATCTTCCTTACCCTGACCATCCTCTTGCTCGTTACCCTCTGGCCGATCACACCCACCCGCGCCGAGTTCGTGGCCTCCTTCACCAGCGAGCAGACCGTGGTGGCCCCGCTCAGCCCAGCCCTCATCTACGTGCATGTACAGGACTACAGCGGCCCGGCGCAACTGCTCATCTTCGATGCGAACGGGCGCGCAGCGGGGGTGTTCGATCTCCAACTTGACGCTGGCTATGGCGCAGTGCAGGTCTACCCCCGTGGCAGCCTCGGCCCCCACTGGGGCGCACTCTTCGTCAATGGCACCCAGATCTATGCCGCTACGATCTATACGCTGGATGCCAGCACCACCGTGCAAACCGGTGTCCCCACCTTTGACACCCTCTACCCCAAGGTGCAGGCATTCATGGCCCATGACCGCCTTAGTTATCGGCTTGATGGCAGTGAGGTGGCGGGTTACCGCTCGCCCGACAGCCCGCTGCTCTGGTTGCGCGATCACTACTACCAGAATCGTGCTTTCCGCTATTTCGAGACCGATCTGAAGAGCCTCCCCGAAGCCTTTGCGCGTGCGCAGGCCGAAGATGGCAGCTTCCCCGACTTTTTGGCGCGTCCAGAGTGGCGGATTCCTGCTTTCCGCACCCCCGTCGAGGCCGATGTTGAATACCTCTACGTCCAACTCATCTACGAGACCTGGCAGACCACCGGCGACCGTGATTGGATGCTCAAGCTGCTGCCCTCAGCCCAACGGGCGATAGACTATACCCTCACCAGCCCCATCCGCTGGGAACCACACCTCGGTCTGGTCAAGCGCCCCTTCACGATTGACACCTGGGACTTTGAGTATGGCCCGACAACGACCGATCCCGACACGGGCCGCCCGGCTCCGCGCCACTGGATAGATGACCAGACCAAGTGGGGCATCTTCCACGGTGACAACACCGGGCTTGCCGAGGCGCTGCGTTCACTCGCGGTGATGGAGCAACAGGCCGGGTTGTGGGAGACCGCCTACGAACACAACCACCTTGCCGACCAGATTATGCAGCGTCTTAACCACCTGAGCTGGAACGGCACCTTCTACACCCACCATGTCAAACTCATCCCCTACGACGTACCGGGGGTGGATGAAGCCAAACAACTCAGCCTCTCCAACGCGCTGGCGCTCAACCGGGGCGTGCTCAGCTTTGAGCAGGGTCAGGCGATTGTGGGGGAATACCTGCGCCGTCTGCAAGCTCCGGGCCGCATCGCCTTTGCCGAGTGGTGGAGCATAGACCCGCCCTTCCCGGCAGGCTCCTTCGGCCTAGACGGACGCCTCGGCGAGCGCCCCGGTGAATACGTCAATGGTGGCGTGATGCCGCTGGTCGGCGGTGAACTGGCACGCGGTGCCTTCCGCTACGGCTACGAAGCCTACGGCTTCGACATCCTGGATCGCTACGCTGCGCTCATTCGCCGCAACAACGCCACCTACCTCTGGTACTACCCCACCGGCGGCATTGCCCCGGTGAACGAGTACCTCGCCACCGACGGCTGGGGATCGAGCGCTATGCTGGGGGCCTTAATCGAAGGTGCAGCCGGGATCGAAGATCATGATCCCCTCCTCGACAGCCCCACCATTAGCCCGCGCTGGCCCGCCTCCCCGCGTGACAGCGTGCATGATGCGTATGTCGTAGCTCGCTACGCGGCCAGCAACGCCTATGCCGCCTACCGCTGGAGCTACCAACCCGCCCCCAAGAAGGGTGGCATCGAGAGCATCAGCATCGAAGCGACTGGTAGTGGTAGCGCCAGCACCCTACGCATCCTCCTGCCCGCCACCGCCCGCAGCCTGGTCAAGCAGGTCATCCTGAATGGCCAGAGCATCCCCATCCAGATCGAGACCATCGGCCTAAGCCGGTATGTGATCGTGCCCACCAGTGGGCCAATTGTTCAGGTACAGGTACGGTTCTAAAGGTAGCACCGGCTGTAGGGGCGCGTCGTGACGCGCCCCCACAGATCTTTGTTGTTCTGTTTTGGCGGCGAAGCCGCCAAAACAGAACAACAAAGATTTGGGGTACCCCTACCCCACACTCGGCAGCCCGGCCAGCGCCATCGCCACCTCTTCGTCCGAATACTCAAAATCCTTCAGCGTCCCGGCCTGGAAATCCATATACGCCTGCAAATCGAAGTGCCCATGACCACTCAGATTAAACAGGATCGTCTCGCTCTTACCCTCCTCCTTACAACGCAGCGCCTCGCGGATGGTCGCCGCCACCGCATGGTTGGACTCGGGCGCGGGCAGGATACCCTCGGTGCGGGCGAACTGGAGGCCAGCGCTAAAGGTTTCGAGCTGCTGTACCGCCACCGCATCTATCGTGCCCAGATCGAGCAAGTGGCTCACCAGCGGCCCCATGCCGTGGTAACGCAGCCCACCCGCGTGGATACCCGACGGCACGAAGGTGCTACCCAGGGTGTGCATCTTCACCAGCGGGGTGAGGTGTGCGGTATCACCGAAGTCATAGGTGAACTTGCCCTTGGTGAGCGTGGGGCAAGCGGCCGGTTCCACTGCAATGACGCGCACATCGCGCTCACCGCGCAACTTCGCCCCGATGAAGGGGAAGGTGAGGCCAGCGAAGTTGGAGCCACCCCCGGTGCAGCCGACAATGACATCCGGGTAATCACCGGCCATCTCCATCTGCGCAATCGCCTCCTCACCGATCACCGTCTGGTGCAGCATCACGTGGTTCAGCACACTTCCCAGTGCATACTTGGTATCATCGCGCTGCACCGCCATCTCCACCGCCTCACTGATGGCGATGCCCAGACTGCCGGTGCTATCGGGATGTTCGGCCAAGATCGCCCGCCCACATGCCGTCTCGGTACTGGGGCTAGCCACCACACGTGCCCCGTACACCTCCATCAAGGCGCGGCGGTAGGGCTTCTGGTTGTAGCTCACCTTGACCATATAGATCTCGACCTCCAGGCCGAAGAGCGCCCCGGCGAAGGCGAGCGAGGAACCCCACTGGCCCGCGCCAGTCTCGGTGACGAGGCGCTTGGTGCCCTCGATCTTGTTATAGTAGGCTTGGGCGATAGCCGTATTGGGCTTATGGCTGCCCGCCGGGCTAACCCCCTCATACTTATAGTAGATCTTCGCGGGCGTATCGAGCGCCTTTTCCAAGCGGCGGGCGCGGAAGAGCGGCGAGGGACGCCACTGGCGATAGATCTGCTGCACCTCATCAGGGATCTCGATACTCCGCTCGGTACTCACCTCCTGCATAATCAGCGCCATCGGAAAGAGCGGTGCCAGATCCGCCGGGCCAAGTGGCTGACCCGTACCGGGGTGCAACGCCGGAGCCGCTGGAGTCGGCAGGTCAGCCGCGACGTTGTACCAATGGGTCGGCATCTTGTCTTCATCGAGCAGATACTTGATCGTGTTCATCGTTCGAGATCCTCCTGATAACATCCTTCGCCACAACAAAAAACCCCTCGATCCTGATTGGATCGAGAGGCGAGAATACTCGTGGTGCCACTCTCGTTTGCCGCCCCTCGCGGGAACGACACACTTAACGGGTGCTGTCGGGCCAAGCCGCTCCACACCCAGCGCCCTGATAACGGTGGCGTCTCCGGCGAGAACTACTGCAAACCGGCACAGCCGGTCGGTTCATCCTGCAACTCCCAGGGCCATTCAGTATCACCGTATGCGTCGGTCTTCCACCACCCACCGACTCGCTGTGCATCGTATGACGCCTACTTGTCCTGTTCAACGTCGCGTGTTGAATTGTTGGGCGGAGTATAGCAGCCCTTGGGAGGGGTGTCAACACCCTGTGATACCGATAGACGTTCGCAGCATGTTATACTTTTTCGTAAAATCGTCTACATACAGCCGCCAGCGGCACCAATGAAGGCTGGAGATGTCTACTGCAATTCTGATCTGGTGGCTAGTGGCCCAAGCCGTGGGCTTGCTGGGCCTCCCCTATGTACGCCTCCTCTTTGGCCACCTCCCCGATGCCGGTTATCCCTTTGCGAAGCCACTTGGTTTGTTGTTGCTGGGCTACGTGGCCTGGTTGCTGGCGATGCTGGGGCTTGGCCGCTTCGGCGTGCCGCTGTTGGTGATCTGCATCCTGCTCTTGGGTGGATTCGGCATCTGGCTCTGGCGGCACACCCCCACCCGCCCCCTACCCACCCGCGCCAACCTGATCGGCTATGAGGCGATCTTCCTGTTGGCCCTGCTCGCCTTCCTCTGGATGCGTAGCTACGATCCGACTCCCTGGGGTACCGAGCGGGCCATGGATTTTGCCTTCTTCAATGCCATCCAGCGTAGCCCCTCGTTCCCGCCCCTCGATCCTTGGCTGGCGGGCTATAGCATCAACTACTACTACTTCGGCTACCTACTCATGGCGGTGATGGCCCAACTGAGTGGCCTAGCGCCCAATCTGGCCTACAATTTCGCTCTGGCCCTGATTGTGGCTCTGACTGCCCAGGGGGTAGTCGGGTTGGTGCGCAGTATGATCGCTATGGCCGGGGGGCGCGGTTGGCCAAGTTGGCTGGCCGGGGGGCTCGGTGCCGTGTTGGTGTTGGTTGCGGGCAATCAGTCGGGGGCAATCCAGGTACTCCTAGGAGATGAGCGGGCGGTGGTACTCGATGGCGCACAGTTGCTGACAGCGGTGGGCCAAGTTCTCGGCGGAGCGACCCAGATAGAACTTGCCAGCCCGGTACCAACCGGCGAGTTTGGCGACCTGCGTGGCTGGGAGCGCCGCGATATGGCCGTGCCCGGTGCCTTCAACTGGTGGTGGCCTTCGCGCTCACTCTGGGATCGCTATACGTTGCGGGATGAAGAACCACCCCGCGAGGAGTTGCGCTATGCGATTACCGAGTTCCCCTTTTTCAGTTTTCGCCTCGGCGACATGCACCCGCATGTGATGGCGCTTCCCTTTGGCTTGCTGGCGATGGCTCTAGCCGCTGCTGTGCAGCGCAGCGAGGATTCTGCCGCTTCCGCGCCTCTGCTCCGTGCTACTACCTTGCTCCTGAGTGGCCTCGTCCTGGGGAGCCTGTATGCAATCAATAGCTGGGATCTGCCCACCTATATGCTGCTCTACGCCGGGGCGATGCTGCTCGCCTACCGTAGTGCGTCACCCTTCCCCTGGCGTACCTTCACACGCCATCTGGGGTTGGTGGTGCTGCTCAGTTTCCTGCTCTTCCTGCCCTTCTACCTCACCTTCCGCTCGCTGGTGGGCGGGGCCGATCCGCTGATCAACCTGCCCATCCTCAGCAAACTCTCTAGCATCATCGGTTTTTACCCCGCCACCCGCAGCGGTCTGCACGCCTTCCTGATCATCTTCGGCCTCTTCGCCCTGCCGATCATCGCCCTGGTGTACCTCGTACCCCAACCCTCCACGCCCCGCATCGTGCGCTGGTTGCCGCCCGTGCTGCTCCTCGCGGGCCTGCTGCTCGGCTTCCCACTGCTGTCCATCTTTGGCTTGGGGTTGCTGGCCTTCAGCATTGCCCTCGATCATCCCCACGATCCGGCGCAGCGTTTCGCGCTGCTGCTCACCACGCTGGGTTGCGCGATCATCTTCGGTACCGAGATCATCTACATCCGCGATGTCTTTGAAGGTTGGTCGGCGCGCTTCAATACCATCTTCAAGTTCTACTACCAAGTCTGGTTGCTCTGGGGGACACTGACGCCCTTTGCGCTCTGGTACATCCTCGTGCGTACACGTGGCCTGCGCCGCGTGGTGGGGATTGCGACCGCGACGTTTTGCGCTCTCTTCCTCGTTGGTGCCAGCGTCTACCCCGTGCTGGCACTGCGCGACATGCAGTTGGGTCAGCAGCGCGATCTCAACGCGCCGACCCCACGTGAGCAGAGCAGTGCCGAAGCCGAGGCGATCAGTTGGTTGCGACATAATGCCGCACCTGGCAGTGTCGTTCTGGAGGCCGTCGAGATCACCAACATGACCGAGGTGCTGTTCTATGCGCACCCACCCAACTGTGGTGGCTCCTACAACCCGGAGGGCTACGCCGGGGTGTCGGCGGCCACCGGGTTGCCCACCATCCTCGGCTGGGCGGGCCACGAGAGTCAGTGGCGCGGCGGCGATCCGGGCGCTGCGGCCCAACTCAGCCCGCGTTGTGCCGATGTCTACCGCATCTATACCAGTAATGACCTCGCAGAAACCCAACGCCTACTCGATCAGTATGCGGTGCGCTACATCTATGTGGGCGATCTTGAACGCACCGATTACCCCCCCGAAAGCCTGGCCAAATTTGCCCAGTTCGCCACCCCGATCAGTTTCGGCAATGGTGAGGTGATCATCTATGTCCGTGACACCAAGCGTTAATAAAGTACTTCATGTTCTAAAGGCAGTGTGCTATAATTCCGCCAAATACTGCCAACAATGGCGTTGGCATCATGTGGCCTCAAAGGAGCGCTGCCATCATGATCACCAAGATGCCCGGCCCCCCCGGAAAGGTACGGGTGACATTCGCACTGCCGTCTGCTATCTGGGCGGATACAATCTATCTGGTCGGCGATTTTAACCATTGGGATGAACGTGCCACCCCCATGCGACAAACCGAGACTGGTTGGATGGTAACGCTTGAACTCGATGCCGGTTGCTCGTTCCAGTATCGTTACCTCCACAATGGCAATGAGTGGCACAATGATTGGAATGCCGATGGGTATGAACCGAACGCCTTTGGTGGTGATAATTCGGTGGTGATGACGCCCGATTTTGAGCATGATGCCCAGCAGATCGAACTAGCTGAACGCGAATCTGATCATGTGCTGAACTTTAGCCAGCCCAAGATGCGCTTGGCGCGTTCAAACTGATCTCCCCCGCCCCCCCACCGGCGCATCACCAAGAATCAGGTATTATTGATAGGGCAAGGAAGCAGACATGCCTTCCTTGCCCTATACCAATGTTATGAGGAGTTTATGTCTCACAGTATTCCTGTACTAGATTTTGGTTCGCAGACGGCCCAGTTGATTGTGCGCCGCGTGCGCGAGTTAGGCGTCTATAGCGAACTCTTGCCCCACGATGTTTCCGAAGAACAGGTGCGAGCGCTCAATCCACTGGGGGTCATCCTCTCTGGTGGCCCTGCCAGTGTCTATGAGCCGGACGCGCCGCAGATGCCCGCTTGGTTGCCCAATTCGGGTCTACCCGTTTTGGGTATCTGTTATGGCATGCAGTTGATCAGCTATGCTCTGGGCGGTGTCGTGCTCAGTCCCGAAGACCGCGAGTTTGGCCCGGCTGATGTGGCCCTCACCGGCGAACATCCGCTCTTCGCCAATACTCCCCTTAACCAGATGGTCTGGATGAGCCACGGCGACCGTATTGATGCCCTGCCGCCCGGTTTCCGCACCCTGGCCTCCAACCCTTCCACTCCCTTCGCCGCCATGGGTGATGATGAACGCCGCTGGTATGGCGTCCAGTTCCACCCGGAGGTGGTGCATACGGTTCACGGGAAGCCTATCCTGGCCAACTTCCTGCATACCATCTGTGGGGCCGATTCCTCCTGGCAACCGGCCAACTTCGTCGCCGATGCGGTCGAGCGCGTGCGCGAGAAGGTGGGTGAAGAGGGGCGCGTCATTTGTGCCCTCTCTGGTGGTGTGGATTCGGCAGTGGCCGCACTGATCATCCACCGCGCTATCGGCGAACGCCTCACCTGTGTCTTTGTGGATAATGGCCTCTTGCGTCTCGGCGAGGCTGAACAGGTAATCGCCACCTTCCGCGAGCATTTCCACATCCCCCTGATTGCGGTAGATGCCCGCGATGAGTTTCTCAGCGCCCTAGAGAACGTGGCCGACCCGGAGCAGAAGCGCAAAATTATCGGTGAGAAGTTCATCCGCATCTTCGAGCGTGAAGCCCGTGCCCTCAATGGTGCCCAGTTCTTGGCGCAGGGGACGCTCTACCCCGATGTGATCGAGAGTAGCGCCCCCGACCGCAAGAAGGGCGTGACGATCAAGACCCACCATAATGTGGGTGGCTTGCCCGCCGACATGCAGATGCAGTTGGTGGAGCCGCTGCGCTACATGTTCAAAGATGAAGTGCGCGCAGCGGGTCTCGAACTTGGTTTGCCCGAAGAGTGGGTCTGGCGGCACCCCTTCCCCGGCCCCGGCTTGGCCGTCCGCATTATTGGCCCGGTCAGTTGGCCACGCCTCGAAACCCTCCGCCGTGCCGACGCGATCTTCCTAGAGGAGTTGCGCGCCGCTGGGTTCTACCGCGCTACCCAGCAAGCCTTCGCCGTCCTCCTGCCGGTGCAGAGCGTCGGCGTCATGGGCGATGGGCGCACCTATGCCGACACCATCGCCATCCGCGCCATCACCACCGAAGACTACATGACCGCCGATTGGGCGCGTCTCCCCTACGATCTCCTGGCCCGCGTCAGTAGTCGCATCGTCAACGAGATCAGCGGGGTCAACCGGGTGGTCTACGACATCTCCTCCAAGCCACCAGCGACGATTGAGTGGGAGTAGTACGGCGATGATCACAACCTCCGCCCCGGCTAAGATCATCCTTTGTGGTGAACATGCCGTTGTCTATAACCGCCCGGCCATCGCCCTGCCCCTGGGCGATGTACGGGCTTACGCTGAGGCCACCCCGACCGCACCCGGAACGGGGTTGTACTTTGTCGCGCCTGACCTGGGTGAAACCTGGAGCTTCAGTAGTGATCCGCAGCACCCCCTGAGTGAACTGGCCGCCACGGTGCTAGATCACCTGGGTGCTGCGGCTCCCGATCTGACCATCACCTTGCGCTCGGACATCCCCATCGCCGGGGGCATGGGCAGCGGTGCCGCGATTGGCGCAGCTCTCGTGCGGGCGGTTGCGCAGGCGCTGGGGCACAACCTGCCCCCCGCCGAGGTCTCGGCGCTCGTCTATGCCAGCGAGGGCCGCTACCACGGCACCCCCAGCGGCATTGACAACACCGTCATCGCCTACGAGCAGGCGATCTGGTTCCAGCGCCGCCCCGACACCGCGCCCCTGATCGCACCCATCCGCGTGGCCACGCCACTCACTCTTGTTATCGGCGATACCGGGGTGCGCAGTGCCACCCACCGGCCCGTCTGCGATCTGCGCGAACGTTGGCAGGCCGAGCCTGCCACCTACGAGGCACGATTCGACGCCGTGGCGGCAGTCGTCACCCAGGCGCGTGCAGCCCTGGCCGCTGGTGACCTGGCCGCTCTGGGCCAGATCATGAACACCAACCAAACCCTGCTCGAAGAACTCGGCATCTCCTCACCCGAACTTGATTGCCTCGTGCATGCCGCCCGCCAAGCCGGGGCGTTAGGGGCCAAGCTCTCTGGGGCCGGGTGGGGTGGCGTGATGATCGCGCTGGCCCACAGCGACCAGTGCCAGCAGGTAGCCGATGCGCTCCAGGCCGCCGGAGCCAGCCGCGTGCGCGTGGCATTGGTGCCCGTGTGCGCGGGGGAGATTTAACCGCAGAGGACGCCAAGGAGCGCAGAGGATGAAGCCGAGTGTCTTCCCTCTGCGTCCCTCCTCGTCCTCTGCGGTTAATATGCCCCCACCTAATCAATCTGCTATGTGTTCCTATGTTTGCGTTCTTTTGCGGCTACTATAGACGATACTTCGCCAGTTAAGGGGCGCGGTGTACGATCTCGATAGGATTGCTATATAATGCCCCCATGGCAACGATCATGGTCGCAATGAGCGGGGGCGTAGATAGCTCCCTCACCGCCGCACTCCTCCACGAACAGGGCCACACGGTGGTCGGCGTCACGATGCACCTATGGGACGGTGACGACGATCACCTGGCCGAGAGCCTTTGCTGCTCGCTCGAAATGACCGCCAGTGCGCGGCGGGTATGTAACCAACTCGGCATCCCCTACTATGTCTTCAACTACCAGCGCGAATTTCGGCGCGCCGTCGTTGATGCCTTCGTGCATGCCTACAGCCATGGCTACACCCCCAACCCCTGCATCGCCTGTAACCGCGAGATCAAATTCCGCGCCCTGCTTGCTCGCGCCAACCAGCTTGGCTACGACTATGTTGCCACGGGCCACTATGTGCGGCGGCGCGTCACGGACGCGAATCAATATAAACTCCTCCGGGCGCATGATCACGGTAAAGATCAATCCTACGTCCTCTATATGCTCGGCCAAACCGAACTCGCCCGGTTGCTCTTCCCCTTGGGTGAATACCAGAAGAGCGAAGTACGCGCAATGGCCACCGCACGCGGCCTAGAGAGCGCGGATCGCCCAGAGAGCCAGGACATCTGCTTTGTCCCGGATGGCGACTACCGCCAACTCCTGCGCACCGAAGCTCCGGCCAGCCTCGTCCCCGGCCCGATTGTGGATCAGCACGGGCGTGAGGTGGGGCAACACCAGGGGCTACCGCTCTACACCATCGGCCAGCGCCGGGGGCTAGGCGTCTACGCTGCAACCCCACTCTATGTCACGGGCCTCGACACTGCCCGCAACACCCTCATCGTCGGCCCCGCCGCAGCCCTGCTGCGCCACGAATTTTGGGTCGAAGCCGCGAGTAGCGTCGCCGCGACGTGGCCAGAGTCGCCCTTTACTTGCGAAGTGCAGGTACGCGCCCATGGCGCAACCGCGCCCGCCACCGTCACCGCTCACCCTGGTGAGCGGCTGCACATCCAACTCCAAAGCCCCATACGGGCGATCAGCCCCGGCCAAGCGGCGGTGCTCTACGCAGGCGAGCGCGTCATCGGCGGCGGCACGATTGCCCGCCCGGAGGCCCCATGATCGCACCAGCCATTATCCTCATCCTGCTCACCGCCACCGCCTGCGCCGCATTAGCCCACGTCCTGCTCGGCCGCGCATGGCGGCAACTCCCCATCTTCTGGTTAGCTGCCATTGTCGGCTGCCTGATCGTCTACGGCCTCGGCCTGCGCTTCCCACTCACCCTGCCCACCCCCGCCGGAGTGCCCCTACTCGAATCGATCCTCTTCGCATGGCTGCTACTGATTTTTGTCTCACGCCTACGAGTGTGATATAATCGCCCTGTTTACACGGCCCAAAATTCCCTCACGGATACTGGATAGACGCTGTTGGCTGTACCCGTATGCGGCCACACGCAGAGGAGCGAGCCTGTGTTAAAGTGGGTAGGAATTGGCGTTGGGACGCTCACCGCGCTGCTGCTTGCCTTCGTTGTCGGCGCGGCTTTTGCCCCAGCAGAATTTCGCGCTGGCACCCGTGACATCGTCATCGTGGTGGTATCGGTCTTTCAGTTGATCAGCGCGATCCTGATGGTCGCGATCCTCTTCGCCGTTCTCTTCGCCATCAACCAGCTCAACAAGTTGGCCAAAAACAATGTCTTGCCCAAGGTGGATGATGCCATGCTCAAGCTGAATGAGGTGCTCGATAGTACCCGCAGCTTGACCAACAACGTGCGCGATAGCGCCAGCACCGCCACCCAAACCACGGCTTTTATGGCCGAACGGGTAGTAACACCCATTATTCGTATCTCTAGCCTTGTCACCGGGGTACGGGCTGCTGCTACTACCCTAGCTCGGCGTGATGCCCCCGAACAACTTGGGAACGACCAGTAGATTAGGTTACGTTCTGGATCGTTGGATCAGGTACTATTGTCGTAATGCCACTGAACATGGTATGATAGAGCCGCAAGGGTTTCCATTTCAGTAACGGGATTTCATGGACAACGAGCGATTTGCCTATGGCGGCCAAGCCGTCCTCGAAGGGGTGATGATGCGAGGCCGTCGCATGGCGACGGTCGCGGTGCATCGTCCTGATGGGGGACTGGCCTTCAAGCATATCCCCATCCCCGTTGCCCAACGCCCAGCATGGATGCGTCTCCCGATCATTCGGGTCCTGGTTGGCCTTGGGGATGCCTTTACGGTTGGGAAGCAGGCGCTCGACTTTTCCGCCCAAGTAGCCGTGACTGAGGAAGATGCCGAACTCTCCCCAATGGCGCAAACCGCCATCTTTGGTGTAACGATGCTGATCGGTGTGGGGATCTTCGTTGTCCTCCCCTCCCTGATTGCCAATCAAGCCCGCCAGATGGGAGCCAGTATCCTCCTCCGTGAAGTGATCGAAGGCGTGATCAACCTCGGCTTGGTAATTGGCTATATCTATGCCATTAGCCGTATACGCGACATTCAACGCGTCTTTGGCTACCACGGAGCCGAACACAAGACGATCAACGCCTATGAGGCCGGTGCTCCGTTGACGGTCGAGTCGGTTCGCAGCTTCAGCCGCATCCATCCACGTTGCGGCACGAGTTTCCTGGTGGTGACAGCCCTCATCGGCTTTGTCATCTTTCTCGCGGTTAGTGGCCTGCCACTCTGGCAGCGCATTCTTGCCCGCATTGTACTTATTCCTTTAGTGGCAGCCGTCGCACTCGAATTCCTGCGCTTCACGGCAGCCCACTACCATCGGCCCTGGGTGCGCCGCCTTCTGGCACCCACCCTGGCTACTCAGTACCTGACCACCCGTGAGCCGGATGATGCGATGATCGCGGCTGCGATTGCTGCCCTCCTTCCGGTTCTCGCCGCCGACGGCGTGAGCGATCCTTTGGTGGCTCGACCTGAAGCCGAGTTCGCTCTCTCCACCTAGTCTCTGTTGGCCGCTAGGGGTGGCCCCGATGCACCCTTGACGCCACCTATTCGCAGAAGAGCCTCCTACGGAGGATTGCAATGGCCCTGGTTGGCAATATCCGAGACTTCGGCCTCTCCGACTTTCTCTATCTGGTCGATCGCGGCTATAAGACCGGCGGCCTGCACCTGACGCATGAGCAGGAGACGGCCCTGCTCTTCTTCGATAAGGGCAAGCTGGTATTGGCCTCGCGTAAGCCCGAAGATGAGCAGCCGGAGTTGTTGGTGCGCTTGGGCCTGCTCAATGAGGCCCAACTGGGAACTGCCCGCCAAGCCCTGGCCAATGGCGGGAAGGGGACAACGCTGACCCAGGTCATTCTGGATCAGCAATTGATCGCCCAGGATCAACTTCAGAGTACGCTCTTGACCCATACCGAAGAGTCTGTCTATGGCCTCTTCGGCTGGCCTGAGGGGGAGTTCCGCTTCGAGCAGAACCAGCGCCCTGCCCCCGATGCTCCGACCATGCCGACCCCGGTGTCGGTCGAGAACCTGATCATGGAGGGCGTGCGGCGGATTGATGAATGGGGGCGAATTAAGGATCGCATCGCCTCGACCGATATGATCGTCAAATTCATTGATCAGCCGGGTGAGAAGGCCAAAGGAGTCAAGTTGGCTCCTGAGGAGTGGCGGGTCTTCGCTCGTATCAATGGTAAGGATAGCCTTGCCGAGATTGCCCAGAAGACCTCGTTGAGTGAGTTCGATGTCTGCCGGATTGTCTACGGGTTCTTAACCGCAGGTCTGGTAGATGTGATGAAGAAACCGCGTCCGGTGGCAGGGACGCGTGGCGCCGTAGCGGAAGCGCCAAGGGTAAAGAAGAGCCTGGTGAACCGCATCATCAATCGTATTCGTGGCATGTAGCCGATGTTGCTCAGCCAGGGCACAGCACCGTAGCGGACGTAGCGGAGGGCTGGTGTGCAGACGGTAAAAATGGTCATCAGTGGGGCGGTGAACGCGGGCAAGACCGAGTTCATCAAGGCTATCAGCGAGATCGAAGTCGTCTCGACTGAACGACGTGCGACCGATGATACCAAGATGATCAAGAAAGAAACGACGGTGGCGATGGACTTCGGTCGTATCGCTATCGCCGATGATCTGGTGTTGCACCTGTTTGGCACTCCTGGCCAGAAGCGGTTCGACTTTATGTGGGAGATCCTCTCCGAGGGTATGCTCGGTCTGGTGATCCTGGTCGATAGCACGCGCCCGGAGACATTCCGCGAGACGAATCGGATCATTGATTTCTTCGTCTCGTATCGTGATACACCCTATGTGATCGCGGCAAATAAGCAGGATCGCCCGAATGCTTGGTCTCCCGATGAGTTACGCTTGGCGCTGCGCCAACCTCCTCAGGTTAAGGTGCTGCCCTGCGTGGCTTCAGATCGTGAGAGTGTCAAGAATATTCTGCTTGAGTTGCTCTATGTGATCCAGGAGCGGAGTGAGGATTAGGTCGTAGAAACAAAGATGTTCGGGGGCGGCGTAAGCCGCCCCCGAACATCTTTGTTTCTGGGATGCGGCGCGGTGGCTGAGCTTGTCGAAGCCACCGCGCCGCATTTCCACAATTTACGGATTCACGCGCACCCAACGTGCCTGGTCAAACCAGATCGTCTTGCCATTCTCACTCGTCACATCAGCCAACTGAATAAACCCGTTGCTACCGGCACTAAACGGGTAGCGCCCCAGGTAGACCCAACTGGTCTGGGTGCTCTGATCTACCAGCACCTCCAGCGCGGCATCGCGGTGCTGGATGAGGTAACGCGCTGAGGTGGTAGGCGCACGTTTGCTGGGGCAGATCGGCACATGCACGTAGAGATCGTATTCGCCCTCGGTGGGTAGGTTGGGCTGCCAACGCACCACCTGGCTGCTCTGGCTGGGGTTGCTGACACTGCGCGTCTGGTAGGCGTGCCGCCCATACCCGCACCCAACCGCGCTGCTCCCCAGATCGGGGCTGTTGTGCCAGAAATCGCCGCCCAGTTCGTCTACCAGAATCTCTGGCTGGTTCGGGTCACGCTGGGGTGGCCCGGCGAGCGGATCTTGCCCCATCCAGAGCATCGTTACCTCAACTTCGGCCTGATCACCCACAATGCCGAGATCATCAATCCACGCCCCATCACCCACATCCATCGCGGTCGGGAAGCGCACATAACCCTTGTCGGCCTGTCCACCGTTGTAGCCCTCGTAGTAGGCGGCATGATCCATCGGCCAACCCCACTCAAGATCGGGGAAGCCGGTGCGCTGCGGGTTCCAGTAGTCGTCACGCGCACTGTAGGGGCCAACATCATACACCGGCACAACCGTGCTGCGCCCCCGGTAGGTGATGCGCACCTGGTACTCGTTGCCGCCCTTGCTGGAGAGCACACAGCGGCAAGGTAGCGAAACAAAACGCGCATTGGGTGGGATGATATAGCCGTTGGCGGTACGCCCGCCCACCATACCTTGACGGGTGGCACGGATGCGAAACGTGGGTGCAATTGCGTAGGGATCTGTTGCGGGTGCGGCGGTGTTCGCCGCCGAAGTGGAGCTAGAGGTTGGTGCGATCCTGTCCGCCATGCCCGGCACGCCATTGTGCTCAAGCAAGCTGGCGGCGAAGGGGCGTTGTTCTGAACTGACCGAACCGACCGCGTAGGTCGTCGTCGTGGTGAGGAGCATGGTGCTGAGCAATAACCCCAGTACCAGCCGTGACCAGCGCAAGTAGGTACGCGTAGACCTCAATACGTCCCTCCGTATTCTACGAGCTTGGTAGAGCGGCCACATCGGGGTAGCCGGGAGGGATTATACCATAGACTCTGAAAAATGTGTGACAAGCGGCTGACAGCCGCCCCTGGTGGGGGTTCGGGGGCGGCTTGCCGCCCCCGAAATATTATACCTCCCGCTCGCCCAATGTCACCTGCACCTCACGTTGGTCACCATCGCGCAGAATCGTCAGGGTGATGCTATCACCGGGCTGATGCTGGAGCAACAGTTGGCGGAGTGAGGTGTTGCCATCGAGTGCCACACCATCAATCGCGGTGATGATGTCGCCCGCTCGCAGCCCCGCCCGCGCCGCTGCCGTTCCCGGTTGCACCGCTGGGCCACCCTGGCTGCTATAGATGAGTGCCCCGCTCTGGACAGGCAGATCAAGTTCGGCGGCCACACTGCCGTCAATCATGATGTAGCTCACCCCCAGGAAGGGGTAGGTCACTTTGCCATTGGCGATCAACTGATCGGCCACCCCACGGAAGATGCTGCTTGGTACCGCGAAGCCCAGCCCCTCCACTGGGGCCGCCCCAAAGGCGAACTGCTCGTTACGCACCACTAGGGTGTTGATGCCCACCACCTCACCGCGCAGATTGATCAGTGGCCCGCCACTATTGCCACTATTGATCGCCGCATCGGTCTGGATCAGTCCTTCCATCGAACCCACCGAGCGATTGAGCGCACTCACCACCCCTGCCGTCACCGTATTGCGGAAATCGCCCAACGGGCTACCAATCGCCAACACCTGCTCGCCCGGTTGCAGTGCCGCCGCGTCACCGATCTGGGCCACAGCGGGCAGATCGCCATCAATCTGGATGACCGCAATGTCATTCATGGCGTCGGTGCCGATCAGGTTTGCCTCGCGCCGGGTGCCGTCATTCAGCACTACCGCGAGGCTACGCGCATTTTCCACCACATGGTTATTGGTGAGAATGTAGCCCTGCTCGCTGATGATCACCCCGCTCCCACTCCCGTTGCCCTGGCGGCTGGTGCTGAGGATCGTTACCACCGCTGGTGCAACCTGCTGCACGGCATTGACCATCGCCTCGGAACTGCTACTTGTGACCGGGGCGGTACTGTTCTGCATTGCAACTGGAGCCGCATTGATGGGCGATGCAGTGACGGTTTGGCTACTCAGGTTGCGCTGTACAGCATAGTAGCCAGCAATACCCCCGGCAATGGCTCCACCCACAATGCTGATAATGATCGCCAGAATTACCGCCACGATGGCGACGTAGCGGCCAACATGATCTGTGCGTTCCATAGGCATGTTCCTGTTATAGATTCTACTAAGACAAGGTTTCAGAAGGGCCGAACCAACATGTCCCCCGACCCGTAAACGGGCGGGCGAACACCGGGCGAAGTCCGCCTACGCGGCCTAGAACTAGCCCGCGTAGGCGGGCTTTGCATATTGTAGCCCGCCCGTTTACGGGCTGGGGGTGAGGGCTGTGTAGTGGCAAACGGTCAAGTACCTACGAACCATGCCTAACAGACAGTATGCGGCCAGTGCCTAAAAGACGTTTTAATCTGCTGTGAGAACTGGATGAGAGATGCGCTTTCCCCGCGTATGCGGTACACTGTTATTGCCCTGCACTACTCCCTGAGGGGCAACCATGTGGTTAGACGAAAGGAATGATGATGATCCTTACCAGTGTTGAAGAAATTAAAACCGCTATTACCCACTTACCCGATGAGAAGTTGCGCGAGTTGCGGGCATGGTATGAGCATTGGGACGCCCAACAGTGGGATGCAGATCTTGAAGCTGATGTGGCTGCGGGTCGCTTGGATGACCTAGCTGATGCGGCTATTCGCGCCTTCCAGAAGGGCCAAGTAACCGAACTATGAGACATGTTGCAAGCCCTCAATTCTGGCAGCATTATGCAGAGTTGCCCGCCGCTATTCAGCATCTCGCCGATAAAAATTATGCTTTGCTGAAAGAAAATCCACAACATCCCTCGTTGCACCTGAAGCAGATTGGCCGCTTTTGGAGTGTTCGGGTGGGTCTGGGGTATCGGGCGTTGGCGGTTGAGACGCCTGATGCCTTGATCTGGTTCTGGATTGGCTCCCATACCGACTATGATCGCCTGATTGCACGTAGAGGATGAGATCATCGGTCTAGGTACATCTCTATCGTTTATAGGATACTACTTCTCAATCTCATGGATCTCTCCCTCACCGCCATCACTGATCCTGCCGCCTTTACCGAGCGCCTACGCGCCGTCCCCGAAGCACCGGGGGTCTACCTGTGGCGCGGCGAGGATGGCCGCTTGCTCTATGTGGGCAAGAGTAAGCGCCTGCGCGACCGCATGCGCTCCTATTTCGGCTCGCCCAAGGGCATGAGCGGGAAGAATCGCCGCCTCGTGCGCCTGATCGCCGATTTTGAGATCATCGTCACCCAGAGCGAGTTGGAAGCCTTGCTGCTGGAGATGAACCTGATCAAGCAGCATCGCCCGCCCTACAACATTCTGCTCAAGGACGATAAGAGCTACCCCTTCATTAAGGTGACGGTGCAGGACGAATGGCCGCGCATCTTCTCCACCCGTAACGTCCTCGATGATGGGGCGCGCTACTTTGGCCCCTACGCCAGTGCTGGCTCGGTCTATAAGACGCTCGATCTGCTCAACCGCCTCTTCGGCTTTCGCCCTTCCTACAACTGCTCGGATAGCTGGTTCAATGAGCATCGCCGCAAGGGGCGGCCCTGCACCTACTACCAGATCCGGCGCTGTTTGGGGCCGTGCGTGCCCGATCTGGTGGCACCCGATACCTACCGCCAGGCGATAGACTCAGTCTGCCGCTTTTTGGATGGCAAGAGCGATCAGGTGGTGCGCGATCTGCGCCGCCAGATGGAGCAGGCCGCCGAGGATCTCAATTTTGAACGCGCCGCCTATCTGCGTGACCGCATTCAGGATATTGAGAAGATTATGGAGCGCCAGCAGGTACTGCGCACCGTGGATACCGATCAGGATGTGATCGCCTTTGCGCGTGAAGATGGCAGTGCGGTGGTGCAGGTACTCTTTGTGCGCGGCGGCAAGTTGATCAACGCCGAACCCTTCACCCTCCAGGGCACCGAGGATGAGAGCGATGCCGATCTGTTGGCCTCGTTCCTGACCCAGTTCTACGAACGAGCGCCCAACATTCCACCCAACCTACTGTTAGCCGAGCATGTGGAAGAACCGATGATCATCGCCTCTTGGCTGGCGCAGAAGAGTGGTCATCGCGTTGAGATCGGCGTCCCCCGGCGCGGCGAGAAGCGCCAACTGGTCGAACTGGCCGAACAGAATGCACGCCAGAAGTTGCAGGAACTCCGCACCCAGTGGCTCAACAGCGAACAACGCGCCGTTGCCGCGCTGGCCGAACTGCGCGAACTGCTCGATCTGGCTGAAATGCCGCAGCGAATTGAATGTTATGATATTTCCAACACCCAAGGCCAACAGAACGTCGCCAGCATGGTCGTCTTTGAACGTGGTGAACCCAAAACCAGTGCCTACCGCCGCTTCAAGATCAAGACGGTTGAAGGGGCCAACGATGTTGCCTCGATCCACGAGGTGATCAGCCGCCGCTTCAAGCGTGCCACAGCGGAAGAGAGCGGCACCTGGGCCGATCTGCCCGATCTGGTGCTGATTGATGGTGGACGCGGCCAACTCAATGCTGCCCGCGAGGCGCTAGGGCAACTCAACCTCGAACAGATCCCGGTAGTGGGAGTAGCCAAAGGGGTAGATCGCAACCGCTTCGATCTAGTCTGTGCTGAACGCGAGGATCTGATCGTCCTGCCGCGTGACAGCAAAGCATTAGGGTTGGTGCAGCGCATAGATGAAGAGGCGCACCGCTTCGCCATCACCTACCACCGCAAACTGCGCAGCAAGGCCGCCTTCGCCTCGCCCCTGGAAGAGATTCCGGGCATCGGGCCAAAGCGCAAGAAGGCGCTGCTCAAAGCCTTTGGCTCACTCGATGGTATTCGCCAAGCCACAATTGATGAGATCGCCGCTGTTCCTGGGATGACCAAACGGGCTGCCGAGCAGCTTAAAGCCTCAATTTAGTAGACCAAAGAAGGACTATGTCACTCATCCACAGCCACATCAACACCCATAGCGAGGAATTCCTTGCTAATGCCGACCATCACCGCGCCTTGGCCGAAGAGTTGCGCACCCTGCGCGCCCAGGCGGCGCTGGGGGGAAGTAGTGAAGCGCGGGCGCGCCACACCGAGCGCGGCAAGTTGCTGGCCCGTGAGCGCATTGATACCCTGCTCGATGAGGGCAGCGCCTTCTTGGAGATCGGTGCCCTAGCTGCGCATAACGTCTACCCCGACGATGTGCCCGGCGCAGGCATGGTGACGGGCATCGGGCGGGTGAGCGGGCGCGAGTGCGTCATCGTCGCCAACGACGCCACCGTCAAGGGCGGCACCTACTACCCACTGACGGTGAAGAAGCACCTGCGTGCCCAAGAGATCGCCCAGGAGAACAACCTGCCCTGTATCTACCTCGTAGATAGTGGTGGGGCCTTCCTGCCCATGCAGGACGAGGTCTTCCCCGACCGCGACCACTTCGGGCGCATCTTCTACAACCAGGCCCAGATGTCGGCACGCGGCATCCCGCAGATCGCGGCGGTGATGGGCTCGTGTACAGCGGGCGGAGCCTACGTGCCGGCCATGTCGGACGAGGTAGTGATTGTGAAGGGCAACGGCACGATCTTCCTGGGTGGCCCACCCTTGGTCAAGGCGGCGACCGGCGAAGAGGTCAGCGCCGAGGATCTCGGCGGAGCCGACGTACATACCCGCATCTCCGGCGTTGCCGACCACTTCGCCGAGAATGACCGCGAGGCATTAGCGATTGTGCGCGACATCGTAGCCAACCTGGGGCGCAAGCCGACCCCGCCCTGGGAGATCGTCACGCCCGAAGCTCCGCACTACGATCCACACGAGATCTACGGCGTCCTACCGCGTGACACACGCAAGTCCTACGACGTGCGCGAAGTGATCGCCCGCCTCGTGGATGGCAGCCGCCTACACGAATTCAAGGCCCGCTACGGCACCACCCTGGTGTGTGGCTTTGCGCACATCATGGGCATGCCCGTGGGCATCCTAGCCAACAACGGCATCCTCTTCAGCGAAAGCGCACTGAAGGGTGCCCACTTCATCGAACTCTGCTGCGCACGCAACATCCCGCTGCTCTTCTTGCAGAACATCACCGGCTTTATGGTCGGGCGGCAGTACGAGAATGGCGGCATCGCCAAGGACGGCGCAAAGCTGGTGACAGCGGTAAGCTGCGCGAGCGTCCCCAAGTTTACCGTCGTCATCGGCGGATCGTTCGGGGCGGGAAACTACGGCATGTGCGGGCGCGCCTACCAGCCGCGCCAACTCTGGATGTGGCCCAACGCCCGCATCAGCGTCATGGGTGGCCCGCAGGCGGCCAACGTGCTGCTCACGGTGCGCCGCGACAACCTGATCGCCAAGGGCAAAGATATGAGCGTCGAGGAGCAAGAGGACTTCAAGGCCCCCATTTTGGAGAAGTACGAGCGCGAAGGCAGCCCCTACTACTCCAGCGCCCGCCTGTGGGACGACGGGGTGATCGATCCCGCCGACACACGCATGGTACTCGGTTTGGGCCTCGCCGCCGCCGCGAATGCACCGAGCGAGAAGACCACGTTTGGGGTGTTCCGCATGTAGGGCTTTCACGCTCAGATCGCTACTGATACAAAAATGGCCGTAGATCGGCCATTTTTGCATTCCATTGTAGCAAACAGTAGTTTTGTGATTGCTACGATAGTTGTTATATCCCCACGTTATATCTTGCAACCCAAAACCGTATCTAGGCCGTACTATCGCCAATCATGACAAAATCCAGCCTTGACAAAATGGGTTATTATACCTATACTTTTTAAGGCGCATATCAGTCTGCGTGGCTGCTGTACGTACAATCCCCTAAGTAACGCCCGTTATGCGCTTAACCCCGCGTTGTTGAGTGCAACTGAAGATCTGCGAAGAGGGCGCAGCTCCTCCTCTGCGGGGGGGGAGCCGTCGTTGTGTCTTTTGCAGCTAGGCTAGGAGCGCAGAAGCGATGCTCAAGCGAAAGAAGATGCTTTGGGGCATGGCCGATTCGGCGGAGGAAGAGCACGAGTCGGATCTTGAGCGACTGGCTGATGTTGATGAGTTGGCCAATGATGCACCAGAACAGCCCAAGCACGCTGAGCCAACACCCGATGCCGTGCAGCACTATCTCCAGGAGATTGGGCGGGTCTCTCTGCTGACCGCCAATGAGGAGGTTGAACTATCCGAGCGTATTGAACGGGGTGATGAGGCCGAAGAACGCTTGGCAACCGAGGATCAACTGAGTGGTACCCAGCGCCGCAATCTTGAGCATGAGGTGGAGCGAGGCAATGATGCCCGTCGCCATCTGATTCAGGCCAATTTGCGCCTCGTCGTGAGTATTGCAAAGAAGTATGTTGGCCGGGGTCTCTCGCTGCTCGATCTGATCCAAGAGGGCAACATCGGCCTGATGCGGGCAGTCGAGAAGTTTGATCATCGTAAGGGCAACCGCTTCAGTACCTATGCGACGTGGTGGATTCGCCAGGCAGTGACGCGCTCGATTGCCGAGCAGGGGCGTACTATTCGCTTGCCTGTCCACATGAGTGAGTCAGTCAGCCAGGTGAAGCGCACCTCCGAACGCCTCTCGCAGTCGCTCGAACGCCAGCCGAGTGCTGAGGAGATCGCGATTGCGCTCGGTCAACCCACGGAGCGTATCGAGCGTGTGTTGGAGGCGGCGCGCCGCCCGGTCTCGCTCGAAACCCCCGTCGGGGATGAGGGTGAGCATACGCTGGGCGATTTCCTGCCCGATGATGATCTGCCTACCCCCGGCGATTTTGCCTCGGCCCAGTTGTTGCGCCAGGATCTCTGTGCGGCGCTCGATCATCTCAATGAGCGTGAACGCCGGATTATTGATCTGCGCTATGGCTTGCTCGATGGTCGCCGCCGTACCCTCGAAGAGGTTGGGCGTACCCTCGGCATGACCCGCGAACGTGCCCGGCAGATCGAGGCCGAAGCGCTGCGCCGGTTGCGTAGCCCTGATGTTGGGCAACACCTGCGCGATTATTTAGAATAGGCTGGGGTTTAGCGATAGCAAACGGGGGCGGCCAACTGGCCGCCCCCGTTTCTTGTTCCACCTACCTCAGCATTAGTACCGCGCACGCGAGCTTGAACCGCCGCGCATCTGGTCGAAACAGTCACTGCAATAGACTGGCTTCGTGCCACGCGGAATGAAGGGCACCGTCGTCTCCTGACCACAGTTGGCGCACGTTACCTTGTACGATACACGCTCCCGTGGGGCGGACTGAGCATACGATGCTGATCCTGATCGTGGGGCGCGGTCTTCCCGGCCGCCACCAGCGCCGACCTGCGCCTTGCGATTCTGCCGACACGACGGGCAGCGCGTCGGCTCGTTCACAAAGCCCTTCGATGCGTAAAATTCCTGCTCGCCAGCCGTAAACACAAAGTCCATCCCACAGTCCCGACAGGTCAGGGTCTTGTCCGCGAAGCTCATGGCTCGCTACTCCTTGAATGGGTCTAACACCGAGGTTGGTCCGCGCCTGGGTAGCGAGCAGATTCGTCAATCCCAGCCTCGTGAGGTGCGGGGCTGAGTCTCCCGTTCGCGTATGCCAAAGCCGTCCCAGATAGTGACTCATTATACGCCTTTTTTACTTATCCGCAATAGGGATTTTGTGGATATATCAGGGCATGGGCAAAGTCTTTGGGGCTGAAGCCCCAAACCCCAATGTTTGGTGTTTTTTGGCGGCGCAGCCGCCAAAAAACACCAAAAAAGATCTTTGGGGGCGGCGAAGCCGCCCCCAAACCCCCGCCACACCAGCCCCAACATGGGGTTTGGGGCCATGCTACAATACCCCAACCACCCGCTGAGCGAGGAGATGTTATGCCCGACGCAACTGTCAATGGAATTACGTTGCATTATGCCGATGAAGGGAACGGGCCACCGCTGCTCTTCTTACATGCCTTCCCGCTCTCCGGGGCGATGTGGCAACCGCAGCGCACCGCCCTGAGTGATCAGTTCCGCCTGATTGTGCCCGATCTGCGCGGCTTCGGGGCCACCGATGTTACCCCCGGCCCCACCACGATGGAGCAGCATGCCGATGATGTGGCCGCGCTGCTTGATCATCTCGGTCTCGATCAGGTGGCGCTGTGTGGCCTCTCGATGGGTGGCTATATTGCGATGGCGCTGCTGCGCCGCCATCCTAACCGTGTCTCTAAGCTGGTGCTGGCCAATACCCGTGCTAATGCCGATTCCTTAGAGGCTCAGGCCCAGCGCGAGATCAACGCGACGATTGCGGAGGCCAAGGGTGCATCTACGATTGCCGATATGATGATCCCGGCGCTTGTCGCTCCCCACGCCGATGCCCATGTACGCAGCATGCTGCGCACGATCATCGAGGCTAATCCGCCCGCTGGGATTGCATCCGCCCTGCGCGGTTTGGCGCTGCGCCCCGATTCGCTCGCCACTCTTCAGTCCACTACGCTGCCCACCCTGGTGATCGCGGGGACGGATGATGCCATCACGCCGCTCGATACGGCGCGGGTGATGCACGAGGCGATACCGACAAGCCGCTTGGTGATCATTCCCGGTGCTGGCCACCTGAGTAATCTGGAGCGCCCCGATGATTTCACCGCTGCACTGCGATCCTTCCTCAGTTGAGGGGTGATCTATGGGTATTGCCGCCGACATCGCTACGATCCTCATTGCTGCACTGCTCGGTGGCTTTGTGGCCCAGCGCCTCGGCCAGCCACTCATTTTGGGCTATATTGTTGCCGGTATTCTGGTTGGCCCCTATACCGATGGCCCTAAGGTCGTCGAGACGCACGATATTGAACTGCTGGCTGAGATTGGCGTAGCCCTGCTCCTCTTTGCCCTTGGCCTAGAATTTAATGTCACTCGTCTTGCCCGCGTGCGCTGGGTGGCCTTCTTCGGTGCCCCCTTGCAGATCATCCTCACTATGCTCCTCGGTTTGGGCCTGGGGGTGACGTTGGGCTGGAGTCCTTATGCCGCGCTGTGGCTGGGGGCTATGATCGCGCTCTCTAGCACGATGGTGATCCTTAAGACTCTGATGGCGCGGGGGACACTGGGGACGCTCGATAGCCGCGTCATGCTCGGCATGCTGATCGTTCAGGATCTGGCCGTTGTGCCGCTGCTGATCATTCTGCCCGAACTGGCTAATCTGGCTGAGGGTATGTCCCACTTGGGCTGGGCTATGCTGCGGGCGGGCCTCTTCCTGGCCACGATGATCGTGGTTGGCACGCGGGTCATTCCCTTCATTCTCAAGCATATCGCTACCTGGGGTTCGCGGGAACTCTTCCTGATCGCGGTGATGGCGATTGGCCTGGGGGCCAGTTATGCCACCTACTTGGCCGGTCTCTCCTTCGCCTTTGGGGCCTTCGTGGCGGGCATGATCCTGAGCGAGTCGGACTATAGCCACCAGGCGTTGAGCGATATTGTGCCGCTGCGCGACATCTTTGGTATGCTCTTTTTTGTCTCGGTGGGGATGCTGATCAATCCGGCCTTCCTCCTCGCCAATATCGGCCCGATCCTGTTGCTGGTGGCAGCGGTTACTATCGGCAAGGTGATCATCTTTACCGGGGTGGTGTATGCCTTTGGCTATCGTGGCGAGTTGCCCATTGCGGTGGGGATGGGTCTCTTCCAGATCGGCGAGTTTGCCTTTGTGCTGGCGCGTACCGCCGTTAATAAGCAGATGATTAGCGCGGATCAGTATGGTCTGGTCTTGGCGGCGGCACTCACCACCATGCTGCTTACGCCCTTTGTTTCTAGTTTGAGTGGGCCGGTCTATACCGCCATTCAGCGCTGGCGACGGCGGAAGCCCACCCCCAACCCGCCATTGGTTGAGGGCGAATTGGCTGGACACATCATCATCGCCGGGTATGGCCGGGTCGGTCGGTATACCGCCGATCTGTTGCGCCGCCTGGAGTTGCCCAGTGTGGTGATCGAGCGTGATCAGCGCCGCATGGATGAACTGAAGCAGCTTGGCCAACCGGCGATCTATGGCGATGCGGGGAGTGCGGTGGTGTTGGAGGCCGCCGGAGCGCACAAGGCGCGCCTGTTGTTGGTTGCGGTTTCGGCGGCGATTGATGCCGAGACGGTGGTACGCCAGGCGCGGGCCATCAACCCCGATCTGCATGTGGTGGCTCGTGCCACCCAGTTGGGCCAGCTTGAAGTGTTGCGTACCCTGGGCATCCACGAGGTGGTGCAACCAGAGTTCGAGGCGGGCCTTGAGATGGTGCGCCAGGTCTTGTTGCACTTTGATTTTCCGCCTGCCGATATTGAACGCCTGAGTGATGGTGTGCGTAATGAACACTACCGCCCCATCGAAGCCCCACAGACGAGTGCGCCGCTCCTGCGCCAACTGCGCCGCGCCCGCCGTTCACTCGAAATTGCGTGGTTTTTGTTGCCCGAAGATTCACCTCTGGCCGGACGTAGTATTGGCCACAGCGCCATCCGCCAGCGTTGTGGGGCTTCGGTGATCGCGGTGCTGCGCGACACCACCTTGATCAGTAACCCCGGCCCTGATACGCTGATGTTGGCTGGTGATCAGATCGCCGTGCTGGGGACGAATCAGCAACGCAACGCGTTCCAACATTTGTTGGAAGAGCCAGTACCTTCCAAGCCCGTGTTGTTGCCCTTTGTTCCCGAAGATGAAGTCTTGGAACGTCGCTAGATCTGCATAAGGACATACGGATCAATGTCTACCAATCCCGAACCAATTGATCGCAAGACCGCGCTTGTTGTTGTGGCTCACCCCGATGATGCCGAGTTTGGCTGTGGTGCCACGCTGGCTGCCTGGGCCAAAGAGGGCTGGCAGATTACGCTGGTGATCTGTACCGATGGCTCTTCGGGCGGGCCGGATGAGGCTACCGATGTGCGCGATGAACTGCGCTATCAGTTGAGTGCCACGCGTAAACGTGAGCAGACTGCTGCGGCCAAGGTGCTCGGCATCCACGAGGTGATCCATCTGAATTACCCCGACGGGACGCTGATGCCGACTATCGAGTTGCGCCGCGAGATCGTGCGCCTTATTCGGCAGACCCGCGCCTATCGGGTGGTCTGCCAATCCCCGGATCGGGTTTGGGAACCCCAGTACATGATTGGGCGCTTCCATCCCGATCACCTCGCGGCTGGCGAGGCCACGCTGGCGGCGGTCTATCCGGCTGCCCAGAACCCCTGGGATTTCCCCGAACTCATGGCCGAGGGTTTGACCCCTAGCCGGGTCAAGGAGATCTATATCGTCAATGCGCCCCACCACAACTACGCAGTGGATATTAGCGCCACCTTTGAGCAGAAGTTGGCCGCCCTCGCCTGCCACGTCAGCCAGCTCGGCACCGACCAGACCCAACTGGCCGAGCGGGTGCGCACGTGGGCGGTGGAGCGCGGCCAAGCCTTTGGGGTGCCGATGGCCGAGATCTTCCACCGGGTGGAGAATTAGGAGAGGGGTGAGATATTTTTGCTGCTGAAGCGCACGCAAAGCGTGCGCTTCAGCAGCAAAAAAGCATTCCCCCCCCTCTCAGGAGATACCTAATAACTACGCGGAAAGGCCGAGTCGTCTTCGGGGAGGGTGACGATCTGGAACCAGTAGTCAATTAAGGTCTGGACGGACTGTTTGAAGCGTGCATAGTCAACCGGCTTGATCTGGTAACTGTTGGCTCCACGTTGGTAGCAACTCGCGATGTCTTTGGGGTTGTTCGAGGTGGTGAGGACGACGACCGGGATGGCCTTGAGATCCTCATCATCCTTGATCACCGCCAGGAGTGCGCGCCCATCGGTACCGGGCAGATTGAGATCGAGCAGGATCAGATGCGGGCGTGGAGCCTGGGTTGGGGTGCGGTAGCGCCCACGCTGGTAGAGGTAGTCGAGGGCTTGGTCACCCGTTGTACAACGGTGAATGACGAGGGCGACATCCTCACGGCGCAACCCACGGATGGTTGCTGCAACATCCTCGTCACTATCTTCGATGAGAAGAATATGCCACTCACGCATAGAATCGCCATCTACCTTCTACAGATACTCCATTGACGTGCGCCCCGGTATGTGTTGGGTATCAATCCGGCTCAGGGTAAACCAGAAGGTTGTGCCGGCACCAACATGCGATGTTACCCAGATACTCCCCCCGTGGCGCTCGACAATCTTTTTGGCAATCGTCAATCCTGCCCCCACCCCACCACCATACTCATCGCGGCCATGCAGGCGCTTGAAGATGCGGAAAATCGCCTCTTGATGCTCTTCAGGGATGCCTATGCCATTATCGCGTACATAAAAGAGATAGTGTGGCCCATTCTCCTCACTTTCTAGGCATGAGGAACCAATCTCGACCCATTTCTGCTCTTTATCGTTATATTTGATCGCATTGGCAATCAGGTTACTAAAGACCTCGCGCACGCGTGCTTGGTCGGCCCGTACACGCGGCAAAGGATGTGGTACCCGGATCTCGACGCCACTCTCTTGCAGGCGCGGAGCCAGCAGGTTGATCACATCATGCAGTTCGGCATGCAGATCAACCTCAACCCAGGTTAGTTCGGCCCGCCCGACACGTGAATAGTGGAGGAGCGAATCGATCAGCGCCTCCATACGTTGAGTCAGGCGCACTAGGGTCATGAGTTTCTCTTTGCCATCGGCATCGAGCTTATCACCATAATCTTCGATCAGGAAATGGGCATAGTTGTGCAACCCGCGTAGCGGCTCCTTAAGATCATGCGAAGCCACATAGGCAAACGAGTCGAGTTCAATATTACTGCGCGTCAACTCCTCGTTGAGCCGCGAGAGTTCCTCTACCTTGTAGAGCACCAGATCAATGATCGCACGGCGCAGATCGCGGGCCGCAGCCACCTCGCAGCTACGCCAGGGGATAGCAGTCTGGATAACCCGCTCCTTCCAGACCTCAAAGGAGCGGCGCGGGGTGAGTACGGCACTCCCTTCCTGAACCTCAGCCGGTTTGGTTGGATTGCCCCCCCAACGCACTGTCTGGATCACCTCAGGCCGGAACCAGAGCAGATAGTTGGGCCGGGTACGGTCGAGCCGTACCGCTAAGAGGCCACTGGCGATGGCGGTAAAGGGGGTAATGGGCGGGTAGTGCTGGGGGAGGGAGTGCGTCGCAAAGATACTGTCCCGCACCTCTTGGCCCAGCCACTCGATCAGTTCGCGTACCACCGCTTCAGGCGGGGTCGTACCCATCAAGACATGCTGGCCCTCTAAGCACACCGCCACCCCACCCGCATCAATAAAGTTGGTCAGATTGGGATGAAACTGGGTCAGTCCGGCGACCACATCATTGGCCACACTCATCTGCTGCACGAGGGCCGCCTGGATACCCTGGAAGGCGATGGTGTCGGCGGCCTCTTCGGCGGCCTCTTTATCACCGATCTGGAGCGAGACCACATGCCCCAGGAACTCGCAAGCGGCTCGGATGTCGTAGGGTAGGTCGTGCGGGCCGGTATGGTGGTGGCAGGCCACAAGCCCCCAGAGTTGCCCATTTTTGATCAGCGAAATGGACATTGAGGCTTTAGCCCCCATGTTGATCAGATATTCGATATGAATAGGCGAGACACTCCGCAGCGCTGCGTAGCTCATATCGAGGGGGATACTGGGATGATCGGGGCTGATAGCCAACATCGGCACTGGTTGGTAGGTCACGTCGGGGATGAGCCGCAGCCAGTTGCGCAGATAGAGTGCCCGCGCCTGACGCGGAATGTCCGAGGCTGGGTAGTGCAGATCGAGGTAGGATTCAAACGCTTCGTCCTTCTCCTCGGCAATCACCACCCCACAGCCATCGGCCTGAAACTGGTAGACCATCACCCGATCAAAGCATGTCAGTTTGCGCACCGCCCCGGCCAAACTCTGGGCAAACGCCCGCAATGTTGGCGCACGCTGGCATGCGGTCACGGCACTGCGCACCATGCGGTAGACACGCAAGATCACGCTCTGATCACTCTGGGTGGATGGTTCCAGTTCTACGATTAGCATGCCCTGCATACGATGGGCGATCAGATCGAACATGCGGCCTTCACGCCCTAGTGCCAGCGTGAGAAGATAGAGCGCTGTTGACTCGATCTGCTCATTCGCCAGACTCTCGCGGAAATTCGCCAACGCCTCCGGCCCCATCAGAAGGCTGAAGGATTGACCGAGTAACTCCTGGGGCATGTGCCCCAAAAGCGCTGGAGTATTGGCACTCACCTGGATGATCGTCAAATCCGGCTCACTGAGCACCATGAGCGCCCCATGGGGCTGGATAGAACCTGGAATATGGATCGGCTCACGATCACAGGTGGTTAGATCGACTGGAAATGAGGGATCGTACACCATGACTACCTCTTGGCCTGCCGAAGAAAAACGAATATCCCCCTACTGATCCGGGGGGCGAAAGCGATACCCCACGCCTGGCTCGGTCAGAATCAGGGTGGGGTTTGCCGGGTTGACCTCGATCTTGCGCCGTAGTTGCGTGACAAAGACGCGCAGGGTGTTGAGATCATGTTCGGAATGTGGCCCCCAGATGGTACGCAGGATCATGCGGTGCGTCAGCACCTTGCCCGCATGCCCGCTGAGTAACACGAGCAGATTGTACTCGGTGGGAGTCAGCCGCAGTTCGCGGCCATCATGGGTAACCAATCGCCGCGAGCGATCAATCTGGAGGCTGCCAAAATTGACCACCGATCCGCCATCTTGGTGTAAGCGCGCACCATGACGCAGGGCGACCCGGATGCGGGCCAAGAGTTCGCGCATGCTGAACGGTTTGGTGATGTAGTCATCGGCACCGAGATCGAGCAGCGCGACCTTCTCATCTTCACCAGTACACTCGGTCAGTACGATGATCGGCACCTGCGACCAGTCACGGATGCGCCGACACACCTCTTGTCCATCAAGTAGGGGTAAGCGGAGTTCGATCAGGATCAGATCGGGCCGCCATTTGGCAACCAGATCGAGTGCCATGGGGCCATCCGCAGCCACTTGCACCACATAGCCTTCGGTGCCCAGCACGCTTCTGAGCATACGCACAATTTGTGGTTCGCTATCGGCTAAGAGGAGCCGGGCACTCATGCGTGGCCTCTACGCAAGGGGCTAAGATCACTCATTCCATTATAGACTACTTCACAATATGCGGACGACCACTAGGGCATGGGCAAAATCCTTGGGGCTGTGCCCCAATCCCCACTTTTGTTGTTTTTTGGCGGCGTAGCCGCCCCCGAACCCCCACCGAAGGTGACTTTGCCCATGCTCTGGGTCTACCACATGAACACCACATGCCTTTGAGCGCATACTTAATGATTTCCACATGATCACGATGGTAGAGTAGGGTCAGACAATTATTGGTTATCTTCTTGGGTGGCTCTATGCACATCCCGTTAATTCTACCCTCTACCATTCCTCCTCGCGCGCATTCGGTTGGTGAAATCGCCTTCTTTGGCGACCATGAACGCCACGCAGTGATCCAAATCTTGGCAGCGCTGCAACAGCCGGTCTATCTGCTGCTCTTTATGCCGACAGTGGATGATGAGTATGGCCTGATCATTCAGGATTTCCTCGAAACCTTTGTCGGGCTGAATCCCAACCTGCACCTAGAGGTGTACGATACCCAGGATGATATGCGCCTGGCACTCAGTTTTGGCATCGGGCGCTTGCCTGCCATCCTAGTGCGCAATGCCGAAGGCAACCAAACCAATATCCGCTTTTATGGTTTGCCGAGTGGGCACACCTTTAGTTCGTTGCTGGATGCGGTTCTGCGTATGGGAGGGATGGCCAGTGCAGTCCTGAGCAGACAAACCACGACCTTCCTTACCCAACTGGTTAAACCCATCCACATCCAGATCTTTGTCAGTGCCGACAATCCGGCATGCTCTAGTGTGGTGGTGCTGGCCCATGCCTTCGCCCATCTCTCGCGTTGGATCGTGGTAGATACGATAGAAGTGCGGGCCTTTCCCGAACTAGCTGAGAGCTACGCGGTGATGCCCACCCCTATGGTGGTGATGAACGGGCGAGTGATGCTGATGGTTCCAGGTGACATCAGCGAAGTGATTCTCTTGCGCTATATGCGTAGCCTAACGGTGTAGATCGGGAGCGTGCCTATGCTGAGGACAAAGCGGCGCATCAGTCGGCTGGTGGCCACACTTTTTGGGGTGTGGCCGATCCATCCCCATGAGTATACGATACCGCACCACCGTATCGGGATCTGGTTGGCCCGGTTTCTGCGGCGCATGTTCTAGGGTTGGTAGCGCTCGATCCCGCCGCTACGTGTGCCAATCCAGAGTTGTCGATCACTGCCGAGCTGGATAACAGTTGGCTCGGCCCCCGAAAAGCCGGAGTTGCGCGGGAGATACTGACGCCAGTAATGCCCATCATAGCGCGCCAACCTCCCGCCAACCTCCAGGGGCCGCCCCGTCCCCACCCAGAGTTGATTGGCACCACTGCTCCCCAGCGCAGTGACTATCGCCGAGGGTAACCCGGAGTTGGCCGGGGTCATCCAGAACCAGGCCGCGCCATCCCAATGGGCTAGGCCATCCCCCAGGGTGGCCGCCCACACCTGCCCGTGCGCATCAACCAGAATGTCGCTCACCCCCGCACTCCCGAAGCCCTCCGCCCCGGCGAAGCGGCGTACCGCCCCGGCCTCGATCCGCCACACCTGCCCCATCCCCCCCAGCCATGCCACCTCGCCCTGCATGGCGATGCTCAACACCACCGCATCACCCACCGCATCCAGGTTCTGCCAGCCGCGTCCATCCGCTGTGCGTATGCGTACCCCACGCTGGCTGGCAACCCAGAGTTGCCCCCGCGCATCCACCACCAGCGCGGTGATCATCCTGCCCGCACCCGTCTGCGTCTGCCACCTGTGCCCATCCCACTCAGCAAGGCCGTCACTGCCACCCGCCCAAAGGTGCCCGCCCTGATCGCGCACCAAGGCTTGCACCCGGCCCACCCCCGGATTGGGCAGCGCCTGCCAGGGGCCATTCGCCTGCCCCACTGCTACCCCGCCATCACCGGCGATGGCCATCCGCCCATCGGGCATGACGAGCAGTGCATTGAGTGACCCGCTAGGTAATGGTAGACTCGCGGGCGCAATCTGCGACCAGCCGATGCTGCCCAGTGCCACCCCGGCCATCCCGTAGATGTACATTCCCGCCACAAAACTAGCAAAGAGGCCCACCGCAATCCAGGCATAGCGCGGTGGATGCGGCAGCATCACCCGACTCCAACCCCAATAGTCGTCCCAGGCACGCAGGCGGGCCACCAGCCGCCGGATGGCTGGATCGGCTAGCGCCACCACCAACGGCACCAACGGGAGTGTGTACTGCGGCCACTTGGTCGGCCAGACGAGCAGGATGAGTAGCCCACCGAGGAGGCCAATCACCAGCCAACGCCGTTCTGGCTCGCGCCATGCCAGGGGGATACCCGCCAGCGCAAAGAAGAAGATCAGCCCGTCCAGCCCAGGGTAGAAGAAGACCTCCGGGTGCCAAGTCGTAGCCGGTGAGGTCGCCAGCCAGATGATCGGCTGCAGCCATGGGTAGTTGGCCGTCTCGACTGCGGCACTCTGGGTGTAGGCGGCATGAAAGCCCAACATCGCTGCGATGCGAGCGGGTGGATCGGGCCACAGACTCGGACTCAGACCCAGAAACACCAGCCCCGCGAGGATCAGCAGCCCCAACGTGCGCCCCTGCCGCCAGCCCAACAACGCCAACACAGCCGGAGCCAGAATGAGCGGATAGGTCAGTTTACTCGCTGCTGCCACGCCCAACCCCACCACGACCAGCCACCCCATGTGTGGGCGTCGCGCCGCCCCCAGAGCGAGGAGCAGCGCCAGCAGGGGCAGGGCTTCCAGGTAGGCTTGGGCGCTATATTTGACCGTGAGGGTATGGATGGCCAGCAACCCCGCCGCCAGTGGCCCGAATGCCCACCCGGCTGCGGCCACCGCCCCCACCCCCGCTACGACACTGATGGCCCGGCTAGTGTAGAGCACACTGGTCGCATTGGCTGCATCACCCAACCCCATAGCCCCCGCAGCATAGAGCAGCTTCACCAGGGGGGGATGCTCGCGGTTGTGTGCGGGATTGAGCACTTCCCCAACATCGCCCGCCCGCAGTGCCCGCGCATAACCGAGCGCCGCATCTACATAGATCGGCTCATCAAAATCTATCGGCAACACCAGCGCCGCCCATGCGCGTAGCACCAGCGCAACCAGAAGAATGAGCACGAGGTTTCGTCGCATGGCACCTACCACATAAAGATGACGGTATTGTTATCCAGCCCGCTGATCGCTTGACAACTTGCCAGAAATAAGAGATCTTCATTGTAGCAGGAGATTACCCCATACTCCCTCTACCCACACCACTCCTTGCCATACCGTAGTTGCCATGATGACCTATCCGGGGGGATAGTTTCATCAGAGACTATGGAAACGGGGGCATCTGCTTTGAAGGAGGGGACAACCGATATGCTTCACAGAAGAAGCCACGTACTCGTCAGCGCTATCAGTGTGCTGATCTTTTTGAGTCTCTTCATCATCCCCACGCTACCCAGTAGCGCCCAAGGGGGAGATCGCCCCCTACCCAGTGATGTGCAGAGTCTCAGGCTCGATCAGCCAGTTAGCGCTGCTCGCAAACTCAACCCACGCTTCGATCTGAACGCAGGCCGCACCGAGGTGGTGGTGCAACTCAGCCGCGTACCAGCGGCGCTTATGGGCAACCAAAGCCACCAGGTTGCGGCCGTCAATACCGAGCAAGAGGCGCTTCTGGCCCAGATCAACCAGATCGATCCCACTGCACGGCTCTTGGGGCGTACCCAAATTTTGCTCAATGCCCTCATCGTGGAGATGGATGCCAGCCGCCTTCCCTTCTTGGCCCAGGATGGACGGGTGGTGACGATCAACCCGGTGGTCAACTTCCAACGTGAACAGGGCGAGAACCTGCCCCTGATCGGAGCTACACCACCTGTCCAGCAAGCGGCTGCGGGCGGCGCGGGAGTGCGTGTTGCGGTTCTCGATTCGGGAATTGACTACACCCACGCGGCCTTGGGTGGCCCCGGCACACTCGCAGCCTACCAGCAAGCCTACGGCACTGGCCCGGATGATCCGCGCCACACCAGCCTTGATGATCTCTTCCCGACGGCCAAGGTGGTTGGTGGCTACGATTTTGTGGGTGAAACCTGGCCGAATGGCCCGCTGGCCCCCGATCCCGACCCCATAGACATTGATGGCCACGGTACCCACGTTGCCGACATCATCGCAGGGGCCAATGGCGTGGCCCCCGCCGCCGATCTCTACGCCGTTAAGGTCTGTTCCACCGTCTCGCGCTCGTGTAGTGGCGCGGCCATCCTGTTGGGGATGGAGTATGCGGTTGATCCCAATGGCGATGGCCAGACCGATGACCATGTAGATATTGTCAATATGTCCTTCGGTTCGGCCTATGGCGAGGGCTACTTCGACGAACTTGCTACGGCGGTTGAACATGCCGACCTGATCGGCGTACTCACGGTGGCCTCGGCGGGCAATAATGGCGACCGCCCCTACATCATCAGTAGCCCCGCCGCCGCCCCCTCGGCCCTCGCCGTTGCCCAGACGCATGCGCCGAGTGCGCGCGCCTTCCCGCTAGAGATCACCAGCCCTCCGGCGCTGGCGGGTTTGTATGCCAACACCGCCACCCTCGATTGGGCACCCATCACCACTGATGTGCGCGGGACGGTCGTCTCTGCTGGTCGGGCCTGTGATCCTGCCATCCTCCCCACCAACCTCGCGGGCCAGATTGCGCTAGTCGAGCGCGGCGACTGTACGGTGAGTGCCAAGGTGGCCCATGTGAGTGCCGCAGGCGCAATTGGGGTACTGGTTGCCCTGAGTGGCCCTGGCGACGCGCTGAGTTTCACCAACACGGGTGAATGTCCTAGCCCTGCGAATGGCACCTGCGCCCCGGCGCTGGTGATCACCTGGAACGATGCAAATCGCATCCGTTCGGCGCTGGGCAGCACCGGGGTGAGTGTCAGTCTCGCGCAGCGCAACACGATCCCCCTGGTGGGCAGCGTGGTCGGCTCATCCTCACGCGGGCCATCGTCGGGCGAAGCCTTCCCCTGGAACCCCTTCAACTACCAGTATGGGCAGTTGGTGAAGCCAGAGATCGCCGCACCGGGTAATACCATCTCGGCAGTGGCGGGGAGCGGTAGCGCCACGGCCCCCTTCGGCGGAACATCGAGTGCCGCACCACTTGTATCGGGGGCTGCCGCGCTTCTGATCGCCAACTCCTCGGAGATTACCCCACCCTTCGAGATCAAGGCGCGCCTGATGAATAGCGCCGAAACGGCGATCAGCCTCAACCCGGCCACGGCCCCCGGCGTTCTGGCTCCGATTACGCGCATTGGCAACGGCGAATTGCGTATTGATCGCGCCCTGGCCTCTGATACCGCCGCCTGGGAGTTCCTTGGTTCAGCAGCGGCGCTCTCGTTTGGGACACTCGATGTCAGCCAGGAACAGATGATCATCTACCGCGTGATTGAGGTCAAGAACTATACCGACCAGCCGATTACCTACCAGATTGACAGCACCTTCCGTTATGCCGACGATGCCGAAAACGGGGCGGTTCAGGTACGCCCGCTGCGCCGCCGGATTGAGGTGCCTGCCTACCTCTCGCGCTACTTCCGGGTTGAATTGCAGATTGATGCTACCAAACTGCGCCCCTGGACACTCAACTCTGGCGCGGGTGGGGGCATAAGTACCAGTCTCAACCAACTAGAGTATGATGGCTACCTCACCTTCACCGATGCGCAGAATCCGGCCCACAACCTGCACATGGCATGGCACGTTCTGCCCCGGCTCTCACCCGATCTGCATGCCAGTACCAGCCCAGCCGAGGGGAATACCACCCCCTTCACGCTCAAGAACTTTGGCGTGGGCAGCGCCACCTACCAAGCCTTCAGCTTGCTCGGTGAGAACCCAGTAGCCCCAGAGAGTGGCGAACCGGGCAGTCAGGATCTCAACATCACCGCCCGTTACCTCGGTGCTGCCAGCTATCCGGCAGTCGGCATCTGTAGTTCTAGCCTACTGCTCCAATTTGGCGTCCAGACATGGCAGCCCATCACCCATGCCAACTACCCCGTCGAGATCAACCTGCAACTCGACACCAACCGCGATGGCCAACCCGACGCGGTCATCTATACCAGTGAGTTTGATGGGGCCAGCAACTTTGCGGCTGATGGTCGCAATGCTACGTATGCGGGGCCGATCAGTGGCCCCTACACATCCACCTTCTTCACCCAGCATGGTACCAACAGTGGCACGTTCATCCTCACCGTGTGTGGTGAACAAGTCGGTTTGCGTAGCACTGATGCCGGACGCATGATTGATGTAGTGGCTACTACCCGCGACAACTACTATTTTACCCACCAACCCAGCGCAACGATTCGCGCCACCATGGGGCTACTCAACGAGCGTTACAGTGTCGGTACTGAACCGGCTACCCCACCACTCACCCAGATCAGCCTGGGGGCCAAGACAACCGCAAGTTACCTCATCCGTGATCATGGTGACAAGGGGAGCAGCGAACAAGGCATCCTGCTCCTCAACCCCAACGGAGGGGGCCGCGAGGCGTTGGTGGTGCTGCCGCGTTAAGAGAATATGGCTTCGACAGGCTCAGCCAGCGGCGCGGTGGCTGAGCCTGTCGAAGCCACCGCGCCGCAGCACCCCAACCAGACTCCAATATGGTACAATCCTGCACCATGGAGATCAGCCTACAGGTTACCGACCTCGCCGCCAGCTACGGCCCGCGCACCGTCTTTGCGCAGGTCAGTCTGCGGGTTGAACGCGGCGAAGTTCTGGTCGTGAGTGGGGCCAATGGAAGTGGCAAAAGCACCTTCCTGCGCCTCCTCGCCGGGCTACAGTCGCCCACTGCGGGCAGTGCCCACTACCACTACGCTGGGGAGGCATGGGAACCCCGCAGCGCCAGCCACCTGATCGGCTGGGTCGCGCCCGATCTCGCGCTCTACCGCGAACTGAGCGCCCGCGAGAACCTACGCTTCTTCGCCAAGGTGCGGCGGGTCGCAATAGATGATGCCGCGATTGATGCGTTGTTGGACGAGATCGGCCTGGGGGGGCGCGGCGATGATCGTCTTGCCGCCTACTCCTCTGGCATGGCCCACCGCCTGCGCTACGCCTACGCGCTGCTGCACCGCCCGCCGGTGCTGCTGCTCGACGAACCCACCGTGACGCTTGACACCCGTGGAGCCGAGGTCGTTGATCAGGTGATCGCTCGCCAACGTCAACACGGTATTGTTGTGGTGGCCACCAACGACCCGCGTGAACTGCGCTACGCCGATCTGCTGCTCCAGTTCGGTCAACCCTGATCCTCTTTGCTTGATAAGGCACGCAACACGATGCAGCAACCCGCCACGCTTCGCCTGCCCGCCCTGCTCGCTGCTGCATGGGCCATCTTCATCAAGGATCTGCGCAGCGAACTGCGCACCCGCTACGCCATCAACGCCCTTGTGCTTTTTGCTGCCAGTGCAGCGGTCGCTGTGAGCCTAGGGGTTGGCTTCATTGGGGTACGCCGTAGCGAAGAATACCTACTCATCCAATCCACACTGCTCTGGATCGCCCTGCTCTTCGCCGCCCTCAATGGCCTCTCACGCGGCTTTGTGTATGAAGAAGAGACGCGCACGATTGCCGCGTTGCGTCTGGCGGCCCCTGCCATCGCCGTCTATCTGGGCAAATTCCTCTTCAACCTCGCCCTGCTTGTGCTGCTCGATACCGTCACATGTCTGCTCTTCATCATCATGGTACGGGTTGAAGTTGGTAGCCCGCTCGCCTTCATCTTGGTGCTCTCCGCTGGTGGCCTCTGCCTCGCCACCGCCACCACCATCCTGGCCGCGATCATCGCCCGTGCCAGCTTCAAGAGCGCCCTCTTTGCTGTCCTCGCCTTTCCCCTCCTCGTCCCCCCGCTGATCATCGCCATCCAATCCACCGCCCTTGCTCTCGGCAACAACGCCCTCGGCGTGGCTTTGCCAGGGGTGGGCACCCTCCTCTCCTATGCCGTGGCCACCTTTGTGGCCTCGCTTATGCTCTTCCGTTTTGTGTGGGAAGCATAACGATCTTCACCTAGTATTTTGTTTCATTCCTATTATTCTCACCTAATATCTTGTTTTTGTGATACAAAAAACAAATAATACACCCGAAATCGCACTTTGGCAAGCCTTTTGTTGCGGTTTCTTTGCTATGGTTAATGAAAACCTACTTGTCATGTTGTGAGGTTTCGCTTAAGGTAGGGTTACATAGCTATTAGATAGTAATTAAATACCGTTTAGGTATCAATTTGGGATGCACCC
>NZ_GL501402.1:181585-213069 GCF_000152145.1 Oscillochloris trichoides DG-6 | reverse complement strand
AAGCTCCCTTCTGAGTTTGTGGTGAATCAAAAGAGTACGTATCACCACTTCCCTAACGATGGCTCTGGAGCCCCGGAGCAAATCCGCCGGTTCTGAACCGTATAAGGAGAGTTGCATGCGTCGGTCAATGTTGGTGCCTTCATTTGTTACAGCGCTTGTCTTGCTCTTTGCCAGTGCATGTGGGCAGAGCACGAGCACTCCAGCGGCCACCCCGCAGAGTGCTGCTCAGGCGACTACCGCGCCGGTGGCGACGACGGCTCCCACTGCGGTGCCGCCGACCGAAGTCCCGCCCACGGAAGTTCCGACCGAGGCTCCCACCGTAGCTCCCACCGTAGCTCCGGCTGAGGTGCAGGTAGCCCCCGCAGATGTTTTTGTCGCGGCTGCTTCACAGGTCGAGGCGGGTGAGTACTTTATCTGGCTGGCTGGTTGTAACGATTGCCACACTTCGGCTTGGGAGTCTTCGGGTGGCACGTTGCCCACCAGCGAGTGGCTCACGGGTGGACGGCGCTTTAATGGTGCCTATGGCACAACCTACGCCTCTAACCTGCGCCTACTGCCAGAGAACATGACTGCCGAAGAGTTTGTGGAGATGATGCGCACCCGCACCACCAACCCACCGATGCCCTGGGCGCACTACAGTACTTTGCACGAAAATGACCTCTTGGCCGTCTATGCCTACCTAGAGAGCCTCGGTGCCAAGGGTGATCCGGCTCCGCCCTTCGTGCCGCCACCCGCCGAGTCGCCCACCCCGGTGCCGACCAGCGCTGAGCCAACGGCTACGCCAGAGGTGACACCTGCACCGACTGCGACCAGCGTGCCGGAAGATCAGCGCCCGCTGCCGCCCAGCAATGCCTTCATCCAGGCCGCTTCGCCTGAACTGGCCGGTGAGTACTTCGTCTGGATTGGCCACTGTAACGCCTGCCACACCACCGACTGGAAGCCGACAATGCCCAAGAGCGACTGGCTAACTGGTGGTCGCCGTTTCAATAGCGCCGGGGGCGTAGCCTACGCCAGCAACCTGCGCCTGTTGCCAGAGCAGATGACCGAAGAGGAGTTTGTGCAGATGATGCGCACCCGCGAGGAGCACCTGCCAATGGGTTGGATGAATTATCACAACCTCAACGAGAAGGATCTCGTTGCCCTCTACCGCTTCTTCGTCAGCCTTGGGCCTAAGGGCGAACCCGCACCGCCCTATGAGCCGCCACCTAGCAGCAACTAAGGAGCTGTCCGTCGGGGAGGGTTTCCCGTCCCTCCCCTCGCATGACCTGATGATACTAGCCCCCCGGTAAGGAAAGGATGCGATCTCGTGAGCCACTCAGCATGTAGCCAGACCACCAATGGATGTCAGACGAATGGTAGCTCGCTGTTTCGACTTATTACGCTCATTGGCATGGCTCTGCTCGGTATGATCTTTGTCACGGGTTGTGGCAGCAACACCACCGCAGCGGCGGAATTGACCGCACGGCAGGTTCCGACGCCGGTTCCTATGGCGAAGGCGAAGCCGATTCCAACCGCGATCCCCAGCATGAGCCCAGAGCGCATGGCCCAGGCCCGCGATCTGTTCACGCTTCAGGGCTGTGTTGGTTGCCACACCGTGGAGAGCTATCCCGAAGCACGCGGTGTGGTTGGTCCCAAACTTACCCACGTTGCTGAGGAGGCGGTCAGCATTCTGGCCTCGGCTGAGTATCAGCAGGGCGGCGGCGAAGCCAAGACCGTCAGCGAGTTTATGCGCGAGTCGATCATTAGCCCCTCGAAGTATATCGCAACCGATTGCCCATTGGGCGAGTGCCAAGACTTCTTGATGCCGCGTGACTTCAAGAAGCGCCTTTCGGCAGAGGAGTTGGATCTGCTGGTTGAGTTGCTCACCTCTTTCGAGTAGACCCACACATAACGACAAGCGGGATGGGGGGCGGCAACATTGTTGCTGCCCCCCATCCCGCTTGTGAGTCTGCGGCGCTGCCTATGATACAATGCGCCTTATGGTTCCAAACTGCTGTTGTCTAGCGCGAAGGCGCGTAGTATGATACACCAAAGAATCGTGTTGCCCATCACAAGGGACTGGAAAGGCGTTGGCCAATGGCGCAACGTATGGCCCAAGCGGTCAAACTCCTGATTGGCGTCTGGATTGGCGGGGTGGCAGTGTCCATGTTCCTGTTCCTCCCACAGTACGAGGGGCTGGGCAATGCCGGGCGCATTATTATCATGCACGTTCCCACGGCATGGGTCAGCGTCTTGGCCTTTGCCGTCTCGGCGCTCTTTAGCGGTCTCTACCTCTGGCGCGGGCGTACTCAGGATGATGATTATGCCATCGCCGCCGCTGAGAGTGGGTTTCTCTTTACGGTGCTCGCCACCGTCACCGGGGCGATCTTCTCGCAGGTGGTGTGGGGCATCTATTGGAACTGGGACCCGCGCCAGACCTCGATCTTCGTCCTGCTGCTCATCTATGCCGCCCTCTTCGCACTGCGCGCAGCGATTGACGATCCTAGCCGCCGCCGCCAACTGAGTGCGGTCTATTCGCTCTTTGCCTTTGTCACCGTGCCCTTCTTGATCTTTATCGCTCCGCGTATCAGTGAGAGTACGCTGCATCCCAACTGTGCCTTTATGCAGGGCAGTACCTGTGAGGGGATTGAAATTGGAGTTGGTAAACTAGGGTTGTTGGGTGATCGCAAGATCGAACTGGTTAGCCTGAGCCAAACGGGTGATGTAGTGACGGCTGAGGTACTCGTGAGCGAACCGGGTTTGAGTAGCGATATTCTGCTGACCCCATCATTCAATATGGTTGATCAGGAGATCCTGGATCGGCCCAACTTCCCCGGCTTGCGCTACCACCTGATCATTCAGGAGGTTGATCTGGCCAATAACCGTATTCGGCTGAATATCGAGGCCCCCGGCACGGGTCTGCTCGATAATGGGCGCACCCTCTTCACCTTCCTGGCCGCGATCTTTGGCTTTACGGCACTCTTCTTCTGGATGTTGTATGTGCGCGCCACCCTGCTCGGCGTGCAATGGGCACTCGCACGTAGAGAAGGGGCACATGGATGAATGTGGCACTCGAAGCAGGCGCGGCGGTCTATGTTGCCGTCGCCGTAACACTGTCGGTCTGGATTGGTATCTTTGTCTATCTCTGGCGTATTGATGCCCAGGCACGGGCACTCAAACAGGCGCTTGAACGTGAGGAACGGCGCGAACCTGCGTCGGCCCCGCAATCCAAAGTGACACGGGTACGCACGGGTGAGCCGGTTGAAAAATAGTGGTATGGCCCCACGACGGGCCTTTGGAAGATGACGAGGATTGTCTATGGCCTCAGTACCTGCCCCAGTTCGTCGCAGTGGTTTCGAGCTGAAGCCGCTGCATATCGCCGGCCTCGGAATCATTCTGCTGGCGGTGGTCTATGGCCTCTTCGGCTTTAAGGATGCCTTTCGGGCCTATACCACCAGTGTGGACGAGGCCATGAGCAGTTCGCGCAGCATCCAGTTGGCGGGTTTCCTCGGTTCAACCGGCGAGATGGATGCCCAGGGCCGCTTCACCTTTATGCTCCAAGACGCCGATAAGAAGATGATCAAGGTCATCTCCAACGATCCGCGCCCGGCCAATTTTGAACATGCCACCAGTGTCGTTGCGATTGGCTACTATGATGCCTCGGCACAGGCGTTCATGGCCGAGGATCTGCTAGTCAAGTGCCCCTCCAAGTACCAAGAAGTTCAGGCTAGTCAGTAGTGTTGCTCCCTAGCTTCCGGGAAGCTTCAAGCTTCCCGGAAGCTCCGATACCTAACCCTCCCCTTCCCCTAGAAAGCGCAGCTATGTACCCCCTTGGCACCTTTCTGATTGTCACCTCCATTGCCATGTCCTTGCTTGCGATCACCAGCTACGCACTGGTGTTACGCGGGCAACGCTTGGCGTTGCTGTATGCCCGTTTGGGCGTCTATGCCAGCTTTGGTATCATCCTGATGGCATGGACGTTGCTGATGACGCTCTTTTTAGCCCATCGTTTTGATATTGAATATGTCAATAACTATAGCTCACGTGACCTCGACCCCTTCTTTAAGGTCGCGGCGAGTTGGGCCGGGCAATCAGGTAGTTTCTTGATCTGGACGGTCTTTGGAGGGGCCACAGCCGCGTTGTTGGTGCGCCAAACCAAGCATTTTGAACCCTACGTGCAGATCGTCATGATGATCATTCAGGCCGCCCTGCTGGTCTTTGTGCTGATCATGAATCCCTTTGCCCCACTGATTGATGCGACCACGGGCCTCCCCGCCAATCCTGCCGATGGCCAGGGGCTTAATCCGTTGCTGCACAACTTCTGGATGATTATCCATCCGCCGGTGCTCTTCATTGGTTATGCACTAGCGGTGGTGCCCTTCGCCTTTGCCATCAGTGCGATCATCCGCCGCGACTATGACACCTGGGTGTTGCGCTCCTTGCCCTGGACTCTGGCTGCATGGGCGACACTGGGTTTGGCCCTGTTGCTCGGTGGCTATTGGGCCTACGAGACGCTCGGTTGGGGTGGCTATTGGGCCTGGGATCCGGTGGAAAATTCGTCGCTGGTGCCCTGGTTGACGCTTACGGCACTGATCCACGGGATGCTTGTGCAGCGCTTTCAGGGGGGGCTGCGCAAGACCAATCTGGCCCTCGCCTTGGCAACCTATGTGGCGGTCTTTTATGCCACCTTCCTCACTCGTAGTGGCGTGTATGCCAACTTCTCGGTACACTCGTTTGTGGCCGAGGGGATCTATGAGACGCTGGTGGGCTTCTTGCTCTTCCTGACTTTAGGGAGCCTTGCGGTGCTGGCATGGCGCTGGCGCGACATTCCGGCCCGCGCCCTGAGCGATAAGTTCTTCTCGCGGGATAGCTTCTTCATTCTGGGCCTGATCGGGTTGGTGGTGATTGCGCTGGTGGTGGGCTTGGGTACCTCCATGCCGGTGATCTCGGCGATTCCAGGGGTGGGGCATACGCTCCAGGGTTGGATGGGATCGGCGTTTGAACTGGATGATGGCACGCTGATGGATCCCAACGCGCAGCCCTTTACCGATGGGCGCTTCAGTTTGGCCCCCAGTTTCTACAAGCGTACTGTGCCGCCACTAGGGGCGGTGGTGATTGTGCTGATGATCATCGGGCCGCTGCTTGGCTGGCGCGACTCCAACATGCGCAACCTCGTGCGGGCGTTGCGCTGGCCAGCCCTAGCCGCACTAGGGGCCGCGATTGTCGCCATGCTGATTGATGTGCGCGATCTGGTCTCGTTGGCCTATGTGGCTGGTGGTACCTTTGCGATTGGTACCAATCTGGTGATGATTATCCGTACCCTGCGCAGTGGTTGGCTGCGCATCGGTGGCTACTTGGCCCACCTTGGCTTTAGCCTCGCCATGATTGGCATGGTTGGGTCGAGTGCCTATGCCACTCCTGAGCAGCGCCTTGTGGTCGCTCCCGGTGAGACAGCCAGCATTTATGGCTACGACTTCACTTTTAATGGCTACCAGTTGGATGCCGAACAGCGCGGTACGCTCGATTTTACCGTCACTGATGGGCGCGGTGGAACCTATAGTGCCCAGCCGTTCCTCTATTTCAACCCGCGCATGGGTTCGACGATTCAGACCCCCTCGATCCATAGCATGCTCTACCAGGATGTCTATATCTCGCCGGTAGGCTACGATCCAGAGGAGAATCCGGCGCGACCGATCTTGGGCGAAGGCCAAGGCACCCGTATGGGGCCGTATGAGATGGTCTTTATGCAGTTCAACCTCAATACCGATGCGATGACCAACGGCGGGCCGATTCGGGTCGGGGCTAAGGTACTCGTCTCTTACGAGGGTGAACAGGTTGAACTAGAACCGGCCATCCAGGTGGTAACCGATGAAGCCACTGGCGATCAGCGCATCGAGTATATTGCTGCGACCCTCCCCGGTGGCCAGACGCTCAACCTCGTTGAAGTTGATCCTACCAACCGCATGGTGCTGCTCGAAGGCAAGGGGCCGGGCTTGGATGATCTGCCGGTGGTGCCAGCTAAGGGCGTGATTGCGGTCAGTGTTAAGCCGTTGGTCATTTTTGTGTGGATCGGAATTGTGGTTGGAATTTTAGGCGGAACAATTGCGGTAGTGCGGCGCTACCTTGAGGGGCGTGCCGCGCTGGCCGGGCAACCCATCCGCTTACCGAAAGGCTTGGTGCTACGCTTGGGTGCCCAGCGTGTGGTTCGCCCAGCCAATGGTGATTAGGGAGTTATGCAAGACTATTACGAGACCCTGCAAGTCCACCCCAAGGCCGATCCCGAAGCAATTCGGGCGGCCTATGAGCGTTTGCAGCAGCGTTATGCGGCGGCCCTGCTCGAAGGGGCTGCCGATGAGTTGCGCGAATTGGCCCGTCAGCGGCGTGAGGAGATAGAGCGTGCTTATGCGGTATTGAGCGATCCCGCCCAACGGGCCAGATTTGATCAAGAGTTGCAGCAGCGCACGCTCAGGAGTAGTCCCGATCAGAGCGGGATTGACCCGCAGGATGACGATCTGATTGATTATCGTCCACTGTCACCGGCGCAAGGCCAAGAGCGGCCCAAGGGCTTCAATACCCAGCCCTACCTCCCGCCGAGCCAAGCGCCTCGGCGCAGTGGCCGCCGCATCCAGAGTAACTCGCGCTTCCCTGTTTGGCTGCCCACGGTACTGATTGTGGCGGTGTCTACCTTTGCGATTGTGCTGATCACCCTGATTACGACTGTCGCCCGCCCGCAAACCCAGGCGACTGCAACCCAAGCCGGCACACCGACGGCAGCCCCGCCCTCAACCGACCAGATGGTTAATCAGTTTGAAGGCCAGATCACTATGGCACGCCAGGTGGCGTTGCAGGTATCGGACAACCCGAAGGCGTGGGTTGAGTTGGGCAACGCGCTTTTTGACAGCACCGTGATTGTACGCGAGTTGATAGATAGTGGCCACACCGATCTGCAAGCCCTGTATGTTGAGCGTCTGCCGCGCTGGCTCGAAGCGCGGGATGCCTACACCAAGGCACTGGAACTCAAGCCCGACGACGCGATTGTGCGTGCCGACATGGCAGCAGCCCTCTGCTACTATGGTGCCGGGGTGAATGATCAGAGCTATGTGGTACAGGGGCTGGCCGAGGCCGACCGCGCATTAAGCCTAGCCCCCGAAGAGGGCCGCGCCCTGCTCAGCAAGGGCGTCTGCCTGATCATGACCGACCCGCCGCAGACCCAAGCGGCCCTAGAGCAGTGGCAGCGCATCGTTATTCTGCCCAATGTTGATGCGGGGTTAGTAACGCATGCCCGCCAGTTGATTACCACCTATAGCCAGTAAACTCAATTCCGCTGGCTTCAACACGCTCAGCCAGCATGCCGCTGGTTGAGCGTGTCGAAGCCATGCGGCGCGCTGGTTGAGCGTGTCGAAGCCACAAACATGCCCTATCCAGGAAGTCAGAGTTCAACAAAATTTAAAGTATCTATGCTACAATAAAATATGGGCTGTGGTGTACTCTAGAGTCAACCCAGCCAACCCAACACCAACTATGAGTACCTACTATACACTCCTGGGCCTTGAGCCAGATGCGACCTATGCGGCGATTGAGGCGGCCTACCAGCAGCAGCGCCAACGCTACGATCCTGAGCGCGTGGCTGATCTTGACCCGGATATGCGACGTTTGGCAGAAGTGCGTAGTGCCGAGCTTGAGCAAGCCTATCGCACTCTCAGCGATGCGCAACGCCGTCAGCAGTATGATCAACAGCTAGGGATCGGCAAGATCGCGCCCCCACAGGCTACAGCCCGCCGCCAACTCAGCGCCCGCGAACGGAATATGGTGCTCATTGGTGGTCTGGTGGCTGTAGGGTTGATTATCGGGATATGGATCTTTACCGGGCGCGGAGCGGAGGTGCAGGGCCAGCCAATGGGCGAGGTCAACCGGCCAGCCCCCAACTTCACGCTTCAAACACTTGATGGCAATGAGGTGAGCCTAGCCGACTACCAAGGCAAGGTGGTGCTCGTCAACTTCTGGGGGACATGGTGTGAGCCATGCCAGCGCGAGCTACCCGCCTTGCAAAGCGCCAATGAGCGCTACGCGGAGCAAGGTCTGGTGATTATTGGGGTCAACCTGACTGATGATGAGCGTACCCAAGGGCGTAGCGAGGATGACATTCGTGCGTTTGTTGAACAGTACCAACTGAGCTACCCGATTGCACTGGATCGTGACGGACGCGTCACTGATTCATTCCGAGTCTTCCCGTTGCCTACGAGTTTCTTCATTGACCCACAAGGTCAGATCCGCTACGTTCATGTTGGTGAACTAACGCTGAATGACATCATTGCGCGCTTTACCGAACTTCAATCGAGTGCAATGGCCGACGCGACCTCTTAAATCAAGGATTGCTTATGGAGCAGCGTACTATTTTGGTAGTTGACGATGACAATGGCCTGCGTGAGCTGATCCGTATCAACTTAGAGCATGAAGGCTACACAGTCATTCAGGCTGCCGATGGGCTCCAATGCCTTGAGTTGGTGCGTGATCAACGCCCCGATCTGGTCATTCTGGATGTGATGATGCCAGAGATGGATGGCGTCGAGGCGTGTACGAAGCTGCGTGAATTTTCGCTCTTGCCGGTACTGATGCTGACCGCTAAGGTGCAGAGTGAGGATGTCATCCAGGGGCTTGATTGTGGAGCCGATGACTACTTACTCAAGCCGTTCAATATGAATGAACTCTCGGCGCGTATTCGGGCGCTGTTGCGGCGTGTGCCGCCGGTTTATCGCCCGCTGCATGCCGGTGAGGGCCAGATTCAGATTGATCAGCAGAAGCGTGAGGTGCTGGTACGTGGTGAAGTCGTGGATCTGACCCCGACCGAGTACCAGTTGCTGCTCATCCTGACCGAGCAGGCTGGCAAGGTGGTGGCGCATGATACGTTGTTGCGGGCGGTGTGGGGCCAGGAGTATTCGCGTGATAATGACTATCTGAAAGTCTATATCTGGCACCTGCGGCGCAAGATTGAGCAAGATCCGCGCAATCCGAGCCTCCTGTTAACCGATTGGGGGGTTGGGTATCGGCTGTTGCCGTAGGAGGGAATGGCGACGGGTGTGGCAGCGAAGCCGCCACACCCGTCACCGATTCGTCGGTTGACAGATCCCCCCTCCTGATGCTATACTTTCCGTCGTAGTGCGGGAGTAACTCAGTTGGTAGAGTACCTGCTTCCCAAGCAGGCTGTCGCGAGTTCGAGTCTCGTCTCCCGCTCCACAGTAGAACGCGGAACCCTCGTAAGAGGGTTCCGCGTTTTTGTGTTGCTGGAAGATCTACTATTTGACGCCGGACGGCCCCCCCCGTATAATCAGTGGCGTCCTATGTGGATTCAATGTTGACGGTAGAGGCAGCGGTGCCTCACCGCCCCTCCCCCCGCATGGTAGACACACCCGCTTCACAACCGATACTTCCCCCGCGCCGCCCGATGATCGCGGTGTGTGGAAGCAGCGCTGAAGAGCCAACTAGCAATGCGCTGGCTGAAGAAGTCGGGCGCTTATTGGCCGCTCATGGTGCAACCGTCATTTGTGGTGGTGGCCCCGGAGTGATGGCGGCTGCATGCCGTGGTGCCCTGTCGGCTGGAGGTGTCACGGTGGGGATTATGGCGGGTGATACCAGCATTGATGCGAACCCCTATGTGCAGATCGCCGTGGCCACCGGGATAGGCCACGCCCGCAACGCGATCATTGTGCAGTCTGCTGATGTGGTGATTGCCGTGGGTGGTGCCTACGGTACCCTTTCCGAGATTGCTCTCGCCCGTGCATGTGGACGCCCTGTGATTGGTCTGGAGACGTGGGCCTTGAATGATCCCCGCCATCCAGACACCCTCATCCTTGCCACCACGCCTGCTGAAGCCGTTGAACGTGCGCTACGCCTCGCCGAACAAGCGCGGTCATAGGCGTGTAACGTGGCTTTCAGCAACGTGCCATATCGTTTACATCCATCGTTGCTACAATCATGCCTAGGATGTCCGTGTGTACGAGAAGGAAACCCCTGAGGAGAGAGTATGGCGAAGCGAATGTTACTCGTTTTGGCGCTCGTTGCGACGATTGCCACCCTTGCGGCGCGCCCGCAGCCGAGTGCGGCACAGTCGGGCGTTGCGGCCACCTACCCGCCCTATCAGGCGCGCTACTTCGGTGAGACGGGCCACTCGGCGGTCAATTGGTTTTTGGAGTATTGGAAGAATACGCCCAATGCGCTCTTTGTGTTGGGCTACCCCATCTCGCAGCCCTTCATTGAGGAGAGTTTCACCAACCCCGGCCAGTATTATCGGGTGCAGTATTTTGAGCGCGCCGTGCTCGAAGAGCATCCAGAGAACTTTGGCCAGCAGGAGAACAAGTACTATGTGCTGGGCCGCTTGATGGGAACCCAGTTGGCCAAGGGGCGTACCGATGGCCCCTTCCAGCGTGTGCCGAACCCCAACGATGGCACATACGATGCCGATACTGGCCATACGCTGCGCAACAGCCCGGCCCCCTTCCGCGACTTCTGGCTGAACAATGGCGGGTTGAGTGTCTTCGGGAAGCCGCTCTCTGAGCAGTTCCAAGAGGTCAATGCCGCTGATGGGAAGACCTACTGGGTGCAGTACTTCGAGCGCCAGCGCATGGAGTGGCACCCTGATGAGGCCGATTCGAAGTACCGGATTATGCTCGGTCTGCTGGGCAACGAGTACCGCGATAGCCACCACCGGGGCAATAACGCCTTCAACTACCGCTCGGCAGATAACGCGATGCCCAACCAGTTTGTGTATGGCTACAATGTCCATCTGTATGGCCAGGGGACGCCGTGGCAGGATCGCAATCGGGTGATGCAGGTCTCGAAGAACTCTGGTATCACCTGGATGCGCCAGCAGGTGCGCTGGATGGATCTGCATGATCGTTCGGGTGCGATCTACTGGGGCGAACTGGACAATATCGTCAGTGATGCCCAGGCCAATGGCATTAGCCTGATGTTGAGTATCGTGGCGGCACCGGGTTGGGCTACCAGCAATGGCAGCCACGGCATGCCGACACGGGCGAACTTCCCCAAGTTTGCCGATTTTATGGGCCAGATGGCGGCACGCTATAAGGGCCGTGTCCAAGCCTATGAGATCTGGAATGAGCAGAACCGTGCCTGTGAGAATGGTGGCGATTGTGCCACGGCTGGTGGTACGGGCGGCGTGGTTGCCAGTGCCGACTACTATGTTGATCTCTTGGCAACTGCGTATGATGCGATCAAGGCCAACGATCCCTACGCGATTGTGGTGAGTGGTGCGCCGACCTCGACCGAGACTAACCGCACCGATATTGCCCTCAGCGATACCTCGTACATGGCCTCGATGGCCTCAAATCCCAAGTTCCGTAGCCATGTGGATGCGATTGGCGTGCATCCGGGTGGCCACTACAACTCGCCCGACCAGATGTGGCCGGACAATCCCGGCCCTGGCCCGCACTGGCGCACCAGCCGTGAGTTCTACTTCCGGCGCATTGAGGACATCCGCAATGTGCTGGTGCAAAACGGCATGGCCGATAAGCAGATCTGGGTGACGGAGTTTGGTTGGGCCACCAAGAACAATACCCCCGGCTATGAGTACGGCAACAGCATCTCGTTCCAGACTCAGTCGGATTGGATCGTGCGCGGCTTCCAGAAGAGCCGCCGCGAGTATGCACCGTGGGTCGGCGCGATGTTCCTCTGGAACCTGAACTTTGCCGTGCCATGGCGCTACCAGGGCAACGAACTGCACGAGCAGGCGTCGTTCGGGGTGCTCAATGGTGATTGGAGTCCGCGCCCGGCGTGGTATGCCATTCAGGCGATGAATAAGGATTAGAAGCAGTGGTGCGGGGTGGCGGGCTAAAGCCGCCACCCCGCACCATGTGTTTGGCGGAGACTAATATGAAGCGTTCTTTACGTGGATACAGCAGCCTCTTGCTGCTGTTTTTGCTTGGGTCGCTCTTGGTGGGGTGTGGCAATAGCCAGCCAAGTGCCCCTGCGACTATCCCCACCGCAGCGGTGATCGCCACCCCAGATACGGCGGCACCCGCCGCAACGCCGGTTCCGACACTGGCCGAGGTGCCAACAGCAGTGCCGGTTGAGGCATCGCCAACGGCGGAAGCCACCGAGGTTCCGGCAACCCCCACCGTGCCACCAGCAGGATCGTACTTGGAGTTTGGGATTGTGGCCCATCTCTACTACACCGACCGCGACCGGGTGTTGCAGTTAACCCAGAATGCTGGCTTTGACTGGGTGCGCCAGCAGGTGGTGTGGCGCGATATTGAAGACCCGGTGGCCGGAATTTATGGCTGGGAAGAGCTTGACCAGATCGTCAATACGGTGGATGCCTATGGACAACGGCTCTTGGTGAATGTGGTGCAGTCGCCGACGGCCTATAACGCGACCAACGGTCTGCCCGATGATCCCAAGGCGTTGGGCAACTTCCTAGAGATGATGGCCTTGCGCTATGGCGACAAGATTGACGCCTACGAGATCTGGAACGAGCCTAACTTGGCCCACGAGAATGGTGGCAACATTGTGCCGGAGGATGTCGGCCACTATGTCGAGATCCTCAAGGAAGCCTACACGCGCATTAAGGCCATCAACCCGAATGCGATTGTGTTGGCGGCGGCCTCCTCATCGAGTGGGGTTACTAACCCAGCGATTGCGCTCTCGGACGAGGAGTTCTACCGGGCAATGTATACCTACAATGGTGGCGAGGTGCGCAACTACTTCGATGTGCAGGCGGTGCATCCGGGTGGTTCGGCCAACCCGCCCGATACCCACTGGCCAGACAACCCCAGTACGGCGGATGGCTGGACAACCCATTCAACCTTCTACTTCCGGCATATTGAGGAAGTGCACAAGTGGATGGTAGAGTATGGGATGTCCGATAAGCCCATGTGGATTACCGAGTATGGCTGGGCTACCCAGAACACAACCCCTGGCTACGAGTTTGGTAATCAGGTGAGTATGGAGCAGCAGGCCGAGTACATTACCGGGGCAATCCGGCGCACCTACGAGCAGTACCCGTGGGTAACGAACATGTTCTTGTGGAACATCAACTTTGCGGTGCTGTGGGGTGAGCGCGGTGATCCGCTACATGAGCAGGCATCGTTTGCCATCCTCAATCCAGATTGGAGTCCGCGCCCATCGTACTTGGCGCTTCAGGCGCTGATTGCGGAGTTAAAGCAGCAGCAGGGGCGGTAGATCGGATTTTTGAAGATCTTCGGGGGCAGTGCATCTGCCCCCGAAGATCTTTTGTTACCGCGTATGCACCAGCGCCACCCACTCGCCCTCAACGTGGCGTTCGAGTTGGCGTAGCCCGGCCGCCTCGAAGGCTGCTACGACATCCGCCTCTTTGGTGTCAATAATGCCGCTACTAACCAGGATGCCACCCGGCATCAGGGCGGCGGCGAGGTCATTGGCGAGGATGACCAGCACCTTGGCGATCAGATTAGCGGCGATGAGGTTGAACTGCGGGGTGGTGGGCGGTGTGCTGGCGTCGGCGGGATGATCCTCACCAAAATCGCCACTGAGCCAGTGTCCCATGTGCTGGCCCGCCCCCAGGCTGCCCTCACCCGCCGTCACCACATGCTCGATCTGGTTGATGCGCACATTCTCCGCCGCCACCTGCGCCGCCACCGGGTCGTTATCAATCGCCAACACCGGCCCCGCGCCCAGTTTGGCGGCTGCAATCGCCAGGATGCCGCTGCCCGTCCCCAGATCGAGCGTGCGCAGGCCCGGTTGGGCGTATGTTTCGAGCAACCGCAGACAGAGCTGGGTGGTTGGGTGTAGGCCGGTGCCAAACGCCATACCGGGATCTAGCGCAATGACCACATCATCAGGCGCGGGGCTGTATTCCAGCCACGAGGGCACAATCACGGTGCGCTGGCCAACCCGCATAATGCTGTAGTGCTGCTTCCATGCGTTGGCCCAGTCCTCTTCTTCCAACTGGCGCGTCTGGAGCGGACCAAGCGGGCGGATCTGGTTAAAGTGCCAGAGTGCCTGTTCAAGTCGCTGGCGCACATCTTCGGCCTGCGCATCGAGCGGAATATAGGTACGCAACGTCACTGGGCGGTTGGGATCGTAACTAAATTCTGGCCCCTCATCGCCGGGAATCCAGGCCGGTTCGGCCACCACACCCCCATTGTAGCCATAGCGAGCCAGCAGTTCCGAAACCGATTCGACCGCTTCGTTATCAACTTGGACGGAGAGTTCGAGCCATGTCATGATGATGATTGTTTCCTTGGCGTCAATCTACACCTTATACCGCGTTCCCTGCGGGCCATCCTCCAGCGTCACGCCTAGGTCGGCGAGGCGGGTGCGGATGGTGTCGGCCAGTTCAAACTGCTTGGCTTTGCGCAGGCTGGTGCGCAGTTCGATCAGCAACTCGATGAAGGGTGCCACTTCTTGCTGCTTGGCATGCTGCGGGTTGAGGCGTAACCCCAAGACACTGGCCAGTTCGCGCAGGCTATTTTGAGCCGCACTGAAGGCATCCCCACCCACCCCGGCATCACGGGCCACATTGATCGCCCGCACCAACTCGAAGAGCGCCGCCAGCGCCCCGGCGGTGTTGAAGTCGGCATCCATGGCGCTCAGGAAGGCGCTGCGGGTACGCTCAACACTCTGGTTCAGGCTCTCCACCGCTGGCCCGCTCGCATTGCTGCCCAGCGCGGGCAAGAGCGCACCGAGCAAACGATCCAGCTTGCGCGCATTATCGGCGGCGATCTCGGTGTTATAGGTGAGTGGGCTGCGGTAGTAGCTGCTCAACACAATCAGGCGGAAGACATCGGCATCATACTGGCTGAGGAAGCTGTCAATCGTGACCACATTGCCCAACGATTTGGACATCTTCTCCACCTGGCGCGTCTCTGGATTGACCAGTTGCAGCATGCCATTGTGAACCCAGTAACGGGCGAAGCTCTTGCCGGTCAGGCACTCGCTCTGGGCAATCTCGTTCTCGTGGTGCGGGAAGACCAGATCATTGCCACCGCCGTGAATGTCAATCTCTTCGCCCAGGTGCTTCATACTCATCGCCGAGCATTCGATATGCCAACCGGGGCGGCCATTCCCCCACGGGCTAGGCCATGCCGGTTCACCGGGCTTGGCCCCCTTCCACAAGGCAAAATCAGCGGGCGACTCCTTGCGCGGATCAACCTCGAAGCGCGTGCCTGTGAGCATCTCTTCGAGCGAACGCCCGGAGAGCTTGCCATAATCGGCATCGCTGGCCACCCGGAAGTAGACATCACCCTCAGCGGGGTAGGCGTGACCCGCCGCGATCAGGCGCTCGGTAAAATCAATAATCTCGGCCATGGTATGCGTGGCACGCGGGTAAGCGGTTGCCGGAAGCACATTCAGGCGCTCCAACTGGGCCAAAAACTCATCGGCATACTGCGCCGCCATAGTGAGCGGATCGCGGCCCAGCGTGGCGGCGCGTGCAATGATCTTGTCGTCCACATCGGTAAAGTTGACGATGTGGCGTACTTCATAGCCACGAAATTCGAGGTAGCGGCGGATAATATCAAACACCACCGCCGACATCGCATGGCCAATATGGGCATCATCATAGACGGTGACACCACACACATACATCCGCACCACCTGCGGCTCGACAGTCTCCAGCGGTTCGACCTTGCGCGTCAATGAGTTATAGATCTGAATCGTCATCAGCCGTCCCCAAAAATCTTTCATTTGTTCTGTTTTGGCGGCAAGCCGCCAAAACAGAACAAATAGTATTTCAAATCCCAGCCCCTAGATTATACTCCTCATCAACAATGTTCTCATCAAGAATGCGCCACAGGCTCGCCGGGAGGGCATCATAACTCAGGTGATGCTCGGCGTGGTGGGTATGGGTGGCATCTTCAAGATCGCTCAGGCGCGTCTCTAGCTCCAACACCTTCGCCCGCAGACCGCGCAACATCTCACCTTCAGGGTCGGGCAACTCTTCAATTCGGCGCGTCACGCCGGTGGCCGGATCGCGAGTAGCCACGATACGCCCCGGCACCCCCACCGCTGTTGCGTAGGGCGGTACATCCTTGACCACCACGGCCCCACCGCCTACACGTGCCCCCCTACCGATGGTGATAGCCCCCAGCACACTCGCGCCCACCCCGACCACGACTCCATCTTCGAGGGTGGGGTGGCGTTTGCCCTGCTGCTTGCCGGTACCACCCAGCGTCACGCCCTGGTAGAGCATAACGTTATGCCCAATCTCGGTCGTCTCGCCAATCACCACGCCCATGCCATGGTCAATAAAGAAGCCATGGCCGATCCTAGCCCCCGGATGGATCTCGATCCCCGTCCAGAAGCGTGCTAGTTGCGAGATGAAGCGTGGTAAGAAGGGGATGCGCCGCTTCCAGAGGGCATGGGCGAGGCGGTGAAAGAGGATCGCGTGCAGGCCGGGGTAGAGCAGCACTTCAGCCAGATTACGCGCCGCCGGATCATTACGGAAGATCGCACGCACATCATCACGCAGCGTGCGCAACGCACTAGAGAGCGACATTTGAATACTCCTGCTAAGGGTGGTTGAGGAAACAGAGCGCGGCGGTGACACACGAAGTTAGGGGTGCCGCACATGGCGACACCCCTAACTACAGACGCACCCGAAGCAAGAGGGCGACGCAGACCAAGCGTAGTGATCTGCGCCCATAGTAAAGGGGGTGTTACTCGTCCGAACTTGACGTTGCGGGGGCACTGCTATCGCTCTTCTCGCTCGTGCTGGCGGCTTCGGTGGTGGCTGGGGTCGTCTCAGCCTTCACCGGCTCACTCCCAACCGTGCTGCTGCTGCTGCCACGGCTATCGTTGATGTACCAGCCAGAACCCTTAAAGACAATCCCAGCGGGCTGGATGACGCGGCGTACTTTACCTTCCTGGCCACAGAGGCAGACGGTCAGCGGCTCATCTTTGAAGCTCTGGAATTTCTCAAATTGCTTACCGCAGCTATCGCAGGCGTAGACGTAAGTCGGCATAGGGCTACAACCCTCCTTGAAGGTCGTAAATTTTTTTCAGTTCGACGGCTCCTATTGTACATGGATCAGGGGGAGTCTGCAATAAGAGGAATGTTAGAACCCCTACACCTCAATCCGCTCTAACCCACGTGTGCCCATCAGCACCCCAACCCAACTCACCCCCAGCGTAATCAGCAGCGCGATCACCCAGCCCAGGAGGCGCATACCCAGTACCACCAACACGTCGCCACCGAGCAGATCGCCGACGGCGGTGCCGGTGACAATAAAGCCCACCACCAGCGTGAGGTACGCGGGGTAGAAGAGCGTTCCGATGCAGCCCGATTGCCAAGTGGCTTGTTGTTGCGGATTCTCCCAATCCAGTTTGGGGAAGGCCGCGCCGAGGCCCATCGAGAAGGCGGTGCAGCCCAATCCAGTAACGAGCAGCAAGAGCCACTGTTCAAGCAGCACCAAAGGGGCGGTGTGGCGCAAGAGGCTGAGGATGAGCAGGAAGGCACTCCCCACCAGCGGGTAGGGCAAATAGGCCAGGGCGAATTTGCCCAGCAGGATCTGGAAGGGGCTGATCGGCGCGGCCTTGATGATCCAGAAGCCGCGCCCCTCGCGGCTGATGCCGGTACCAGCAAGGCTGGTGGAGAGCGAGAGACAGATGAAGAAGGCAATCCCGGCGCTGACAAAATGGCCCAACTGCACGACAAAACCGGGCAGCGCCTGATCGAACTCCGGCTCGGCGGGGGTGGTGATCATGCGGAACGTCCAGATCGCCGCAATCGCCAGCGGGAAGATGAGTTGCTGGAGGTTGCGCAGATCGCGCCCGAAGAGGCGCAGGTCTTTGGCCAGCAGGGCGCGGGATGGGGCAGGGAGCAGGTGGGCTAACGGGAGCGTCTGTAGTTGCGCCTCGCGGCGCGGCGCACGGGTGCGCACCCGCCCGCCCTGGGTGGCCATGTTGCTCCAGCCATTGTAGTAGAGGCGTTCAGCCACCAGCATGCAGGCAATGAAGACGAGCAGCGAGGCGCTGATGAAGATCCCACCATAGAAACTCAGACTGAGCAGATCGCCCTGGCCCGCCGCCACCAGGGTACGCCCGGCCCATGCCGAGGGCAGCACGGGCAGATTGGTGGCTAAGAGGGCTTGCAGGCTCTGCGGGCTGGCCACCATCGGGGCCAGTTCGGCGCTAAACTGACTGGTGAGGTAGAAGCCAATCCCGATCATCCCGCCCAAGAGACTCACCATCTCGCGGGCGCGGCGGGCGGGCAGGACGCGCACCACCGCCATGAGCAGCAGCGTCCCCAAACCCGCCGGGAAGAGCGGCAGAACCAGCAGAACCGCCCCGGCACACACGAAGTAGAGCGGGCCATAGCCCAAGCCCTGGCCATAGCCGAGGAGTACCGGGCCGATCAGGGCGAAGAGGATGATGTATTGGCTGATTAGCCCCCCAAAGAACTTGACCGTAAAGACCGCCCGCATCGGTACCGGCGCGACGAGGAGCATATCCATGTCGCCGGAGAGGTAGAGCGAACTGAGCAGGCTGCTGAAACTGGAGAGCAGTAGCATGAAGAGCGTACCGAGCAGCACCAGACCGGGCAGCGCATCGAGGTAGGGGCGGAAATCGCTCGGCATGCCGGGATTCGCTAGGGCCATCTCCTGGAGTGCCGCCTGAAACTCCGGGCTACTCAACGCCCACACCACCACACTCACAAAGCTATAGATCCCAAACGCGCCAAATGCCATCAGCGCGAGCAGCACGATCCAGCCGATCTTGCGGCGTAGGCTGCCGCGCCAGATCGCATTGCGGGTAATAATCAGACGGGTACGGATAAGAACCCAGATCGCGTTGAGCATATCAGAGCGCTTCGGCAATCGCCACATCGGCAGAGTCGCCGGTGAGATTGAGGAAGATGTCTTCGAGCGAGGAATCGCCACCGGCGCGCAACTCTTCCAGGCTCCCGGCGGCAATAATCGTCCCCTTGTTAATGATAATCACCCGGTCGCACATACGCTCGGCAATCTCAAGGATGTGGGTAGACATCAGGATGGCGGTACCGCGCTCGGCTTGTTGGCGCAGAATATCCTTAATCAGCCGCGCACTACGCGGATCGAGTCCTACCGTTGGCTCATCAAGGAAGAAGGCGCGGGGCTGGTGCAGGAGCGCCCCGGTGAGGGCCGCTTTTTGGCGCATGCCGTGTGAATAGCCGCCCAGCAGTTCATCGCCGCGCTCGGTGAGGCCGAAGAGGTGCAGGAACTCCTCGCCGCGTTGGCGGGCACTGCGGCGATCAAGCTGGTATAACCCAGCCATAAAGTCAATATACTCACGCGCACTGAGCTTTTCGGGGAGGTAGGGCTGATCGGGGACATAGCCGAGCAGCGCCTTGGCCTGAAGTGGCTGGCGCTGAATATCGAAGCCACCGATAGAGGCCAGGCCCGCCGTGGGGCGCAACAGGCCGATCAGCATCTTGATCGTGGTGGTCTTGCCCGCCCCATTGGGGCCGAGGAAGCCAACGATCTCGCCGGGGTTGACGTGCAGATCCACCCCCTTGACGGCGAGGGTGGTACCGTACTGTTTAGCAAGCCCTTGGGCAATGATCATGGGTTGGGTATGGCCGTGTGGGTGCATAGTAGCTGTAGTGTACCATGCCCCAAACCCAACTACGAAACCAACTGTTGCGCCAACATGATCGCCTGGGCCACTTCACGCATCGTCTTGCGGCTATTCATCGCCAACTGTTGAATCTTGCGGAAGGCGTCGGCCTCATTCAGATTCTGGCTATCCATCAGGTAGCCCTTGGCGCGCTCGATCATCTTGCGCGTCTCAAGGCGGTCGCGCAGTTGGGCCAACTCCTTCTTGCGCCCTGCCTGCTCGTTCCAACGCGCCATCGTCACTTCGATCAGCGGCATCAATTCAGCATCGCGCACGGGTTTGATCAGATAGCCCAACACCCCCGCATCACGCGCCTCGGCGACCAATTCGCGGGAGCTATAGGCGGTGAGGAGTAGAACGGGGGCCAACGCCTCGGTATGGATCGCCCGTGCCGCCGCTAATCCATCCATGTGCGGCATCTTGACATCGAGGAGTACCAGATCCGGGCGTAATTGGCGGGTCATATTGACCGCACTCTGGCCATCACCAGCCTCACCGACCACCAGGTAGCCCTGTTCCTGGAGCGTCTCGCGCAGATTCATGCGGATCAGGGCCTCGTCATCAGCAATCAGAATGCGAGTCTCCATCGTTCGTTTCCTCAATACCAGAAAGCCCCATGCGACGCCATGATGGGCGTTGAAGGGGCTTCAGTGCAATATAGATATATAGTCAATGCTAGTATACGTGGATACAAACCCATTGACTATGGCCATGATGTACAGACTGGATTGTGCATCTGTTATCGGGGGCGCACACCATGGCCAGCGGTGATATGGCTCAGATCTAAGCGTCCGCCAACTTGGCGGAAACCGCCCTCAAAGGGGTTTTCGGCCATAAACATGGGAGTGTCGAGGTCAACAAAATCGAAGCCGCCCTGCCCGGCGGCAAAGTGGGCCGACATCGTCATGGCCAGGATCGACTCGACCATCCCGCCGATCATGAGGCGCAGCCCGACCACACGGCAGAAGGCGGCCATATCGAGCGCCTCAACCACCCCCGACTTCATGAGTTTGATATTCACCACTTGGGCGGCGCGTTCTTGGGCAATCCGCAACACATGGGCGCTGCTGGTTGCCGACTCATCGGCGGCGAGCGGGGCGAAGCCGGAGGCGGCGAGGCGGATCATGCCCGCCCAGTCATCGCCGGGGACGGGTTGCTCCAGCAGGGCGGGGCGAATACCATGGGTTTCGAGCGCACCGAGAAGTTCGAGGGTCTCATCGGCATTCATGCCCCCATTCCCATCGAGGATGAGCGGGGCCGTGCGGGCCGCCATGCGGATCGAGCGTAGCCGGTCGAGATCGTGTTGTAGCGTACTGCCCCCGATCTTCACCTTGATGGTTGAGATCCCCCGCGAACGGATCTCCTCGGCTGCGATACTGGCATGCTCCACCCCCCCGGTGGTGATGGTCATGTCGGTTTCAAGCGCCCGCGAGACCCCACCGAAGAAGGCATACAAGGGGATACCGGCACGTTTAGTGAGCGCATCAAGCACCGCCGTCTCAAGCGCACAGCGCGCCGAACCCGCCGCTGTAATCCCGGCGCGCAACAGCATAGCCAGTGGCCGCCACTCACGCACATCAGCACCTTCAATTGCGGTGCGCATACGTTCAATTGCCGCACGGGAACTCTCTTGCGTCTCGCCATTAAAGGCGGGGAAGGGCGCAGCCTCACCATAGCCGCGTGTCCCATCGGCCAACTCCACCGTCACCAAGAGATTACGCGCCACATCCTGGGCACCACCAGCGATGCCAAAAGGGGTGAGGAGCGGAATGTCGAGACGCTCGACGTGCAGGTTGCGGATTGTTGTCGGTGCGATCATCGGTATATGCTCCTATCCATTATGCTATGTCAGCCAATGCTCCGTTGTCGCCAGAGATAGGTGGTAATGGTTGCCAGCACCAGCGCGGCACCGAGGATCTGCCAGAGCGAGGTGAGCCGTTCGCCCAGGAGGAGTGCGGCAATCATCAGGGTACTCACGAGCCGCCAGGCCATGGTGCTACTCACCAGCGGGGCACCCAGGTTGCGCAGCGAGGCGATCTGGCCCAGATTGGCCCCAAGTTGGACGAAGAGCGCAAAGGCGAGGAAGAGCGCCCAATCACTCACCCCCAGGCTGGCAAAGTGGCCCCAATCCTCACCCATAACGAGGCTGATCATCAGACTCGCCACCAGCAGCGCACTCAACTGCACCACCAACACCGTCTCACCCGGCACCGACTGGCGCATAATCCGGGGTACGAGCAGCATATAACTGGCCAGACAGAAGGTGGAGATGCCCGCCAGACCAATCCCGATCCAGTCGTGCAGACCCATCACCAGCGTCAATTCACCTGCGCCCAAATCGCCCGTAATCATCAGCAACGAGCCGAGTAACGAAAAGGCGATGGCCGGCAGCGTATAGGGTGGGAGTTTATCACGAAAGAGACCGGCACTCATCAGGGCCACCAGCAGCGGAGTCATGAGCGTGATCAACTGGACATAGATGGCGTGGGTATAGCGCGCCGCTAACAGATTGGTGATGGCGCGCAGCACTACAATGACCGCCAGCCCCCACAAGATGGGCGAGCGCAATTGGCGCAGATCCAGATGCCGGTACACAAACGGGATCAGCACCGCCAATGCCACGATGTTGGCCGTAGCCAACAGGGCCATACTCGGAATATGGCTAACTGTCTGAAGGTAGCGGGCCAAAACCGGGTAGGCACCCCAGCCAGTATGTGCCATGAGCGAAATCAGCATCCAGGCCCAAGCCGAACTCAAAGCGACCGGCGCGCTAGAGCCAACGCCGAGGGAACGAGCTTTGTGCATACGGGGCTTCTTTCTACCACGAGCAGGTGGAGATGGTACGCTGGAGGTTGGGGCGTGCCATCGTGTTCTCGCGCTAGAAACACCGCACGTCGCGCCATCGCTAGGTTTGTTTACCATTATAAGACATTGTCCCCCAGCCCGTAAACGGGCGGGCTAGCACCCGGCGAAGGCCGCCTACGCGGCCTAGAGCCAGCCCGCGTAGGCGGCCTAGAGCCAGCCCGCGTAGGCGGGCTTTGCCTATTGTAGCCCGCCCGTTTACGGGCTGGGTACGGACTTTGCCCATGCCCTGCCACACAAAACCAAAAATTTGACGCATCCGCCCCCATCGTGGTAGTATAGAACGCGTTCGCCGAGGTAGCTCAGTGGTAGAGCAAACGGCTCATAATCGTTAGGTCGCGGGTTCGAATCCCGCCTTCGGCACCATTCTATGGGTGTTGGGTGTTGAGTAATGCAAGGCTCAACACTCAACACTTTTTTTTATGTATGGATGATCGGCTGATCAACCGGGTGCGGGCCTTCTTACAGGCACAGCAACTCTTTACGCCCAACCGTCGGGTCGTGGTGGCGGTGTCGGGCGGCCCCGATTCGCTCTGCCTCCTCCATGTGTTGGTGCAACTCCAGGCCCAGGGTGGCCCACTGCTGCATGTCGCGCACCTTGATCACGGCTTTCGCGGCCCCCAGTCGGCAGCCGAGGCGGACGAGGTGGCGCAGATCTGTGCCGCCTGGGGCGTGCCGATCAGTATCGGGCGGGTGGATGGCCCCGCTCTGGCGCGCCGCTTGCGGCGCGGCAAGATGGCGGCGGCGCGCCAAGCCCGCTACGCCTTCCTCACCGATCTGGTGCAGCAGCAACAGGCCCACGCCCTTGCGGTGGCCCACACCGCCGACGATCAGGCCGAGACGGTGCTGCTCCACGCGCTGCGCGGGGCTGGCCCGGCGGGGCTACGCGGGATGCGCGAGCGGGTTGCGGCGCACGAGTGGCAGATCGAAGCCTCCGTGGTACACGCGGCGGATCTCGTTCGCCCCTTGCTCAGCACCACCCGCGCCGAAATCCTGGCCTATTGCGCTGCGTACCAACTCCAACCCGCTGACGATCCGAGTAACCGGGCGCTCCACTATGCACGCAGCCGCGTGCGGCATCAGATCATGCCCGTTCTGGCCCGCGATAACCCCCAGGTGGTGGCGGCCCTCAGTCGTACCGCCCAGATCTGTGCTGAGGACTACGCCTATATCCAGGTCATGCTCGATCAGATCTGGCCCGACCTTGTGCAGGTGACGCCGACCCAAATCGAGATCGATCTGGCGCGGTGGCAGACGTTGCACCCGGCTCTGCGCCGCTATGCCCTGCGGCGTGCAGCAAGTAGCTTGGGGGTGGAGGAACTCAGCTTTGCCCAGGTCGAGGCGGCGCGTGCCTGTCTTGATGCTGCGCTACCAACCCAACTCGATCTTGCCCAAGGGCTGCGCCTGACCATCACACCAACCCATGCGCGTGTCTGGGTTGTTGGGCAACCCCAACCGCCCACCGCTGCGCCCCAACTGGCCGTGCCCTGGCTCGATCTGACCCTGCCGGGCCACCACCCGCTTGGTGCGGGCTGGGTGTGTGTGCTGCGCACCACCCCACCTGAGGTGCCGAGCAACTGGTGGTTGGCGCTGCCCACCCGTTTGGCCTCCGGGCTGGCCTTACGGCCCCGTCGCCCCGGCGACCGCTTCCGCCCGCTGGGCGGGCAGGGTAGTCGGCGGCTGCAAGACTTTTTTGTGGATCGGAAACTGCCCCAACATCTGCGGGCTGCGTGGCCAATCCTGGTACACGGCGCAGAGATTGTGTGGGTTGTAGGGCTGCGTGCGGCTGCCCAAACGGCGCGGCAAACGGATGAGGATCTTTTCTGGATTGGATGTCTACGTGAGGAGGAGGAAGACGATGCAGGCCGATATTGCCAAGGTGCTGATTGATCAGACCCAGATTCAGGCGCGGGTAGAGGCATTGGGGGCGCAGATCGCGGCTGATTATGGCGCGAACAGTGATCTCTTGTTGGTGGGGGTGTTGAAGGGATGCACCATGTTCATGATGGATCTGGCGCGGGCGATAGACCTGCCGCTCACCTTCGACTTTATTGCGGTGGCGAGTTATGGGGCCAGTACCGAGTCGAGTGGTGTGGTGCGTATGATCAAGGATCTTGAGACCGACTTGGCCGGACGCCATGTGCTGATCGTCGAAGATATTATTGATAGTGGCCTAACCCTCGCCTACCTACGCAGCCAGCTTCTGCGCCGCAACCCGGCCAGCCTGCGTATCTGCACCCTGCTGAATAAGCCGGAGCGCCGCAAGGCCGATGTGCCGGTGGATTATTTGGGCTTCGATATCCCCAATGAGTTTGTGGTGGGCTATGGGCTAGACTATGCCGAGCGCTACCGTAACCTGCCCTATATTGGTATCCTCAAGCCGGAGGTGTATAGCCAGTAGGCGGCGTTAGCTGCAACTGTGCCAAGATCTGATTGACGACTTGGGCCAGCAGACGCGGGTGGAAGGGCTTCTGCAACAGGGCATGATGTTCGGGGGCATGCGGGCCAACCCGGTTCATATCGCCAGTCATAAAAATGACCCGCTGCACCCGATTGGTTTCGCGCAGGTGACGGGCGAGATCGAGGCCACCGAGGCGCGGCATATCCAGGTCGGTGATCAGCAGGTGGATGGGGTGGTGCGAGAGGTGGGCGAAGAGGTCGAGGGCTTCGAGTCCATCAGCGGCGTCAACGATCTGGTAGCCTTCGCGACGCAGGACGCGCACGAGGAGGCTGCGCAGATCTGGCTCGTCATCTACCAAAAGAATGGTGATGTGGTGGGGCGGATAGGGGCCGATCAGACTGGCCGCAAGATCTGGCGGCTGTTCGGCCCACAGCGTGTGGCCTATGGGTAAACCAGATATATCTGGGGGTGCTTCATTCATTGGTTATGATCCTGGTAAAAAGCAAGCATACCTTTTTATACTATACATCCTCGTATTACCAAAAAGCAACTTCTTTTGGTAACAAAGCGGCCAAATAAGACCAAACAAAGATTTTCGGGGGTGGCTATGCCACCCCCGAACCCCCACCGATGGTGGCTATGCCCACGGGCACTCAGCTCTGTGCGGGTGTGATCGCCTCTAGCAGCAACTCAGCAATATCGCGCCGCTTGAGCGTCTCATCGCGGCCGCTATTCTTGGCTGCGTCCTCGAACATCACCATACAGAAGGGGCACGCGAGCGCCAACGTATCTGGCTCGTCACTGGTAAGCTGATCGAGTCGAATCGCATTGATGTCGCGCTCACCTTCGCCCTCCAACCAGACATTACCGCCACCACCACCACAGCACATGGCGCGTTCGCGGTTGCGCTCCGGCGCTTCAAGCAGTGAGACACCGGGGATGGCGCGCAGGGCACTGCGCGGAGCCGCGTAGATGTCGTTATAGCGCCCGATGTAGCAGGGATCGTGGTAGACCACCTTGGCATCCACTTCGCGCACCGGCTTGAGTTTGCCTGCCCGGATCAGGCCAGAAAGCATCTCGGTGTGGTGGATCACCTCGTAATCCACCCCGGCACCCCCGCCCAGTTGCGGGTACTCGTTCTTGAAGGTGTTGTAGCAGTGGGGGCACGTCGTCACAAGTTGCTTAAACTTGTACTGCTTCATAGTCTCGATATTCTGCTGCGCCTGGGCCTGGAAGAGCATCTCTTCACCCATACGCCGCGCCGGGTCACCGTTACAGGTCTCCTCTTCGCCGAGGATGGCGAAATCCACCCCGGCGGCCTGGAGCAGTTGCACCATAGCTCGTGCCACCCGCTTGGAGCGCTCGTCATAACTGGGCGCACAGCCAACCCAGTAGAGCACCTCGGCCGCTTCCTTCTCGGCCATCACCGGCACATCGAGGCCATCGGCCCAGGCGGTACGCTCGCGGGCAGGCAAGCGCCACGGGTTGCCCTGACGCTCGATGCCCTCCAGCACGCGCTTGACGCCCTGTGGCACATCGCTGGCAATCATGGTCAGGTTGCGGCGCATATCCACAATATCGTCCACATGCTCGATCATCGCCGGGCACTCGTGGACACAGGCATAACAGGTGGTACAGGCCCACAGCTCGTGCTCGCTGAAGAGGTTGCCATAGAGTGGCAGTGTCTCGATATCCAGCTTCGCCTCTTCCGCCGGTTCGAGATCAGCGACCAGCTTGACCGAGCCATCCTTAAAGTGGATCGGCTCACTGCGCTGAAGATCGGCCAGCTTGGAGATGATGTACTTGGGCGAGAGCGGCGCACCACTGGTGTGGGCCGGACAGACACTCTGGCAGCGTCCGCAGCGCATACAGGCATCGAAATCCATGCGCCGCTTCCAGGTCAGATCGCCCAGTGTCGCCACACCCAGGCGCGGCTCATCCTTCTCGATCTCCGCCTCCAGATCGGGGATAGCATCGAGCGCCCCCTTGGGGCTGGTGTCGCGGAAGAAGGTATTGAGCGGCGTATAGAAGATGTGGCGGAACTTGCTGAAGGGCAGCGTAGCGATGAAGGCAAACGTGGCCGTCGCGTGGGTGTACCAGAGAATTTCGTGCAACCGCAATGCATAGAAATTCTCTTGACCCAAGCCAATAGCGCGGAAGATGGTTGCTAGGGTAAACCCAATATAGGAGAGCCGCGCCCAGCTCTGCTCATAGACCCACAGGCCATCAAACTGCTGGTTAGCAATGCGCAGCCCCTCGATCAAAAAGCCTCCAATACCGAGGAAGAGCAACACCCCCAACACCCAGCCATCGGTGCGCCGATTATCGAGGCGGTCGGGGCGGGTGCGATAGCGCCGCCAGGTGGCCCAGATCAACCCAGCCACAAACGCGAGGCCGAGCGTATCGAGGATCAGTTCAAAGCTCTGGTAGAAGCCGCCCACCAGAATGCGCCCGGCATTCTCACCCATCAGCGGAATGGTGAAATCCTCCTCCACCGCAATCACATCGGTACCGATGAAGAGCGTGAGGAAACCGAAGAAGATCAGCGCGTGCATCATGCCGGGGCGGCGGTCGCGCAGCACCTTCTTCTGGCCGAAGAGTTGAGTGAAGAACTCTAGCGCACGGGCAGGGATCTGGCTGATGCGTGCCTCAGGGCGGCCCTTGCGCCAGCGGGCAATATCGCGCAAGATCCCCCACGTCATCACAATCGAAGTAATCAGAATGATCCCGTAGAGGAAGGCTGGGCCAACTGTGTGATCAATGTTCCAGTAGATCTGACGGAAGAGAACAACCTGCTCTTGATCCATACGCGGCAACCCTGCCCCTTTCTACACCAACGGCTGATTGGGCGGCATCATAGCATCCGTGACACAGCACGTCAAACCAATAAGGTTACGCAAAGCGTAACAAGAGTTCACTCAGCAGTGCCGCGTGGCGGGTCAGATCCTCAAATGGGACACGCTCATCGGGGCCATAGATGGCACTATCCGGGCGGCTGAGGCCCACCGAGGTGCAGGGGATGGCGAGCTGTTCGGCGAAGATCTGGAGCGGGATGCTGAGTGGGCCAGCCGGGACCGTGTGCAGCGTGCTGCCATACAGGATCGCGCCGGTGGTGGCCACTTGTTGGACAAAGGGGGTTTCAGGGGGGATGTGGGTTGCTGGGTAGCCACCGGGCATGCGCTCGACCATCACATCGGTGAAGCCACGTTCGCGCAGGTGGCGACCGAGCAGATCGAAGACAACTTCGGGGCGTTGATTGGGCACCAACTGAAAGTCAATGATGGCCGAAGCGCTGGCCGGAATGAAGGCCAGATCGGCGTGCGGTTCGCAACTGATCGCGCTCAGGTTGCAGGTTGGCAGAGTAGATTCGGCGCGTACCAATGCTGCGCCACTCATCCCAAAGAGGAACTCTTTACTTTGCCAGGCTTGCAGGCGGCCCGCTTCATCAATACGAATGAGTCGTAACAGTGCGTTTTCGGCGCGTGAGGGACCTTCGACACTATCATAGAAGCCCTCAATGCGAATATCCTCATCATCACCCTTGATGCAGCCGAGCGCCCAGGTGAGCCGCCAGAGCGGATTACGCAGAATCGAGGCCATGCCGGCGGCTAAGGGGTAGGGGCCACCCTGCACATGCAAGCGCACCTGGAGCCACCCCTTGGCTCCACTGTAACAGAGCGGGGCACCATGCGAATCACGTTCACCCTGGCTGGCCAAACACGCATCAGCCGCGAAGAGTTCGCGGTGAATACGGATCAGATCGCCCAGATCGGAACTGCCACTCATACCGTGGCCCTCGGCGATGATGCGTACCCCGCATGGCAGATCCCCATCCTCTTGGATGAGCGTGTGCAGCGCTTGGATATGGGCCGCCAATGGCCCTTTACCCGCCACCACCCCGCGCCCAAAGAGGTAGCCGCTGCGTTCGGCGATCTGGAACGGCTCGTGCGACCAATCGCGCCAGGGGCCAGGTGGGGCGGTATCATAGTGGTGGTAGAGCAGGAGGGTACGCGGGCTACGTCCGGGGCGGTAGCCGACCACAAGCGGGGCAGCTTCATGGCTCAACATGCGTACATGCATCCCGATGCTGCGTAACTGTATGGCCACCATCTCCGCCCCTGCCCGGAGGTCGTCAAGCTGCCCGGTGCCAGTGGGTTGCGCACAAAGGGCACTGAGGCACTGGGCCAGTTTTGCGGTCGTGGGCAGAGTTGGAGCAGACACAGCGATGCTCCTGGCAACAGTGTGTGGTAACAGTGGCCCGCCGTTGAGGGTCTTTAGAGCATTATAGCATCTCTATGCCAACTCCGGTTGGGATGGGATTTCTGCTTGGGGTAGGCGCAGCCGCCCCCGAACCCCCGCCAGGAGGCTTATATTGCGTCCATCAAGCGCCACAATTGTATGCAGATCAACCCGGCTGATAAGCCTTTGTAATGCGATAAATGTCCCTATTTTTCGGCCTAGAAAATTTGACACCACTACTATTCCACCGTATACTTTTTTCGTCTTTATCTTGCGTAATCACAATACAGCATACTGGTATGTTCAATCTCCTCATGCTGTGGGAAAGGAGGGTAGCGCCAGGCGTATCTCCTCACCTACCGGCCATCTGCGTGTGCCGGGGTACTATCCGTATGTGTATCGAATCTGTGTCTGTGTAAGGAGGATCGAACGACGATGAGTATGTTTTCCAAACGCTCCATCGCAAAGTTCATGACGCTGGGGTTGCTCACCCCGGTGCTGGCTGCCTGTGGCGGTGCTCCGGCAGCCGCCCCGATCAAAGAGACGGTCGTGGTCATCCAGACGACGGCCCCTGAGGTTCAGACAGTGGTGGTTGAGGCGACGGCTGACCCTGCGCAGCCGGTTGTTGGCGAAGCCTTCAGCACGCCCCATCCCATCCTGAGCGATGCGAAGGTGCGTCAGGCAATCGCCTACTGCACCAACCGCCCCGAACTGATCGCTTCGGTCTACCCCTGGCTGAGCGAAGAGGATCAGGCGGCCCTGGTTATGGATACCAATCTGCCCAAGGGCCACTGGGCGGCGGCGACCGATGGCATCACCACCTACGCCTTCGATCCGGCTCAGGGTGCAGCACTTCTGGATGAGGCCGGTTGGACCCTGCCAGAAGGTGCTCAGGTGCGTGAGAATGCCGATGGCGCTCCGCTCTCGTTGAGCTTCACGACCACCAATGCCCAATTCCGCCAGACCTGGTCGGCGGTCTTTATTCAGCAGATGGCTGCCTGTGGCATCCAGATCATCCCCACCTATGCCCCCGGTTCATGGTGGTTTGGCAGCAGCACTGGCTTGGCCCGCCGCGACTTTGAGCTTGGTGCGTATGCTTGGGTCGGTGAGACAGATCCCAAGGGGAGTACGCTCTACGCCTGTAACCAGATTCCTCTGCCCAGCAACAACTGGGAAGGCCAGAACTACATGGGTTGGTGCAACGAAACCGCGAGTAACGCGATTGTTGCCGCCAACAATACCCTCGATACCGATGAGCGCATCAAGCAGTATGGCATTTTCCAGCAGGAGTTCACCAAGGATATGGTGAGCTTGCCCCTGTTTAACCGCAGTGAGGCTGCTGCTGCCACCAACCGCCTGAGCAACTTCAAGCCCGATCCGACCGAGTACCAGACTGGTAACGTCGAGGAGTGGGCGGTCAGCGATGGCGATACGGTCGTTATCGGTCTGACCCAGGAACCCGCCTCGATGTGGACGCTGATCGAGAGCTCCGCCGTGCAGCGCGTGGCTGGCTACCTGACCGGCAACAATGGCGGACAGGGCTGGGCCTTCACCAGCTATAGCTACGACTACCAGGCCAAGGCACTGACCGAGTTGCCGACGCTGGAGAATGGTGGCGCGGTCAACAGTGAGGTCGAAGTCACCGCTGGTGATAAGGTCTGGAACACCGCTGGTGAGGCGGTTGAACTGGCCCCCGGCGTCGAGATCGTCAACGCGGCGGGCGAGACTGTCACCTACGAGAGTGGCAGCGTGACCATGAAGCAGTTGGCGGTCACCTTCACCTACAAGGATGGCATCAAGTGGGAAGATGGCGAGTCGCTCAAGTCGGCTGACTTTGAGTTGGGCAACAAGATTGATTGCGATCCCGCATCGGGTTCCGTCAGCTTGAGCATCTGCGAGTCACGCCAGGGTGTGGAGTTCACCAGCGACACCTCCTACACCGTTACCTACCTGCCGGGCGTACAGTGGCCGGAGTACATGATCTACACCTTGAGTGCCTACCCGTCGCATCAGGTGCTGGCCGATGGCCGCAAGTTGGCTGATGTGCCGGCCAGCGAGTGGCAGAACCTGCCGGAGATCACCGAAGACCCGCTCAGCATCGGGCCTTACATCCTGGAGAGCTGGGAGAAGGGGCAGAGCATGACCTTTGTCGCTAACCCCAACTTCTATGGTGGTGAGCCGAAGGTGAAGAAGATCGTGATCAAGTTCATTGCCGATACGCAGCAGGCTGTGGCCCAGTTGCTGACCGGCGAGGTGGACGTGCTGGGTACCGAGACCCTGGGTGCCGGTGCCGAGGTTGAGACGGTGCTTAAGGCCGCTGAGGCCGGTGAGGTGCAGGGCTTTACGATTGCCAGCCCGACCTGGGAGCACATTGATATGAACCTCTTCGTGAAGTAGAGGATATAGGCAAAGTTTG
>NZ_GL501402.1:133477-181468 GCF_000152145.1 Oscillochloris trichoides DG-6 | reverse complement strand
ACGGGGGGAGGAACCCGACTCCCGCCCCCAGCGGGGGCGGGTTGGGGTGGGGGCAACAACGACTTTGCACATACCCTAATTTGGGGATGCTAAAGGCACGACTGCCATGACAACCTTTCTGATCCGACGCCTCATTCAGATGGTGCTGGTCACCATCGTGGCCGCAGTTATTTCCTATGGCTTGCTCTATGTGCAGCCAGGTGGGCCGATTGATGTGTTGCTCGCTGAGCGCCAAAATAGTGGTGCTAACCGCATTAACGAAGCGGATATTCAGCGCGTGATGCAGCGTTTTGAACTCGATCTGGCAGTCCCCGTGCGCTTTAGCCGCTGGTTGATCGGGTGGCCTAAGGGGCCGATCTTTGGCTCAGTGGGCGCGGATTGGGTGGTCGGTTGTGCTACTCCGGGCCAAGTGCGCCTGCGTTACCCCGATGGCCGAGTTGAGATTGTTGAAGAGGGCTGCGAAAAAACCGTGACATTGGCCGATCTCGAAGGCCGTAAAGTCAGCGGGGGGGTGGTCTTTGGCGATTTTGGCGAGAGTCAGGTGATGTTGCGCGGTCGCCCCGTCACCGACCTGATCTGGTCGCGCTTGCCCTATACCCTCTACCTCATGGGTGGCTCGACACTGCTCGCCATCCTCCTGGCGGTGCCTTTAGGGGTCTATTCAGCCGTAAAACAGTATTCACGTTTTGATTATATTGTCACCACAATTGCCTTTATTGGAACTTCGGTTCCCAGTTTTGTATTCGGTATCTTCTTCATTTTGCTCTTCTCGGTATTGGCGCAACGCGCCGGGTTGCCCTATCTCCCCCCCGGTGATGCGGTGGGGGTGCGCGACTACACCATCCCCCTGATCGGTATGGTCGAGGCGGGGTCGTTCCTCGACCGCTTCTTGCGCGTGTTGATGCCGTGTGGGGTGCTGACGATCATCAGTTTGGCCGGTTGGAGCCGTTTTGTGCGCGGCAGTATGCTCGAGGTGCTGCAACAAGACTATGTACGTACCGCCCGCGCCAAAGGCGTGCGCGAGCAGGTGGTCATTCTCAAGCACGCCCTGCGCAACTCGCTCATCCCCTTTGTAACGCTGCTGGCCGGGGTTCTCGTCACCATCTTCTCAGGGGCACTGATCACCGAGGCGGTCTTCAACTGGCCGGGGATCGGACGCCTCTTTGTTGATGCGCTCAGCCGCAATGACTACAATGTGGCCATGGCGATTCTCTTCATCAATGTGATCTTGCTCCTCTTGGGCTACCTGATCACCGATGTTCTCTATACCATTGTTGATCCCCGTATCAGGCTCTCATAGGAGGGGGCAATGACAACTACCAGTACGGCACTTCCCCACGATGAGGCTGATCAGCGGCCCTCCGAGAGCCAGATGGCGATTGTGCTGCGCCGTTTCCGCAAGCATAAGATCGCGATGATCTCGATAGGGGTGTTGGCGTTCTTCTTGCTCTTAGCCATCTTGGCTCCCTATATCGCGCCCTACCCACGTGATACGCCCAACTTGGCCGGACGCACCCTCCCGCCCTTCAGTGTGGATCGTGATGGTGGCTTCCATCTACTTGGTACCGACCACCTGGGGCGGGATTATCTCACCCGCTTGCTCTATGCCTCGCGTACTTCGCTCGGTACGGCCATCTTTGCCACGGTCATTGCCTCTAGCATCGGCATTGTGTTGGGCATGTTGGCCGGGTATTTTGGTGGTTGGGTGGATATTGCGATTAGCCGCACCCTAGAGGTGGTGGCCAGCTTTCCTACCCTGCCTATTCTGCTCATCCTCTCTTCGGTGGCAGTGCAGAATATCAATGCGATTCCTATTCCCGGCTTTCTTAACGCCTTCATGTCGTGGGCATTTGCCGTCACCGAACGCGAATCGCGCATCATCTTTATGATCATTGTGGTGCTGGCGCTGCTGGGTTGGACTGGCACATGCCGCCTGATGCGTGGTATGGTGCTCTCGGTGCGTGAGAATGTCTATATCGAATCCTCGCGTGCCCTGGGGGCTTCCAACATCCGTATTATGGCGCGCCATGTCTTCCCCAATGCGCTGCCACCGATGATCGTGGATTTTACCCTGAGTGTGAATGGCTTCCTGGTGGCCGAATCGGCGATCAGTGTGCTCGGCTTTGGCATTCAAGATCCGACCCCCACGTGGGGCAATATGGTCAACTTTGCCCAGAGCTTTATGTTCCAACATCCCTGGATGCCGCTCATTCCGACCATGCCCATTCTGCTCTGCTCAATGGCAGTCAACTATATTGGCGATGGTCTGCGCGACGCCCTCGATCCGCATCAGCGTGCTTAAAGGAGAGCCTTTGTGACGACCGCACCGCACCGTTCAACCGATCCCAGCCAGGAAATTCTGCGCGTCACGGGTCTCAAGACCCACTTCTTTACCGATGAGGGCGTCGTTCAGGCGGTAGATGGGATTGATATTGTCTTACACCGAGGCGAGACGCTCGGTATTGTGGGTGAGAGTGGTTCGGGTAAAAGTGTCACCTCGCTCTCCATCCTGCGCCTCGTTAGTCGTCCGGGGCGCGTGGTGGCGGGGACGGTCTTTTTTGATGGGGTAGACCTGCTCACGCTGAATGACGAAGAGATGCGTACCATCCGGGGCAACCGCATCTCCATGATCTTCCAGCAACCCACCACCGCACTTAACCCGGTCTTTCGCGTTGGCGATCAGATCATCGAGACCCTAGAGATCCACCAAGGGCTAAAGGGTGAAGAGGCCAGTGGCCGCTGCCGCGAACTGCTCGCCATGGTGGGGCTACCCGATCCCAACCGGCGCATGAAGCAGTACCCGCACGAACTCTCTGGCGGCCAGTGTCAGCGCGTGATGATCGCCATGGCGCTGGCCTGCAACCCGGAGTTGCTGATCGCCGACGAGCCGACCACGGCGCTTGATGTGACTATTCAGGCCCAGATCCTCGATCTGATGCGTGCCCTACGCGAGAAGATCAACACCTCGATCATCCTGATCACCCACGACATGGGCGTGGTGGCCGAGATGGCCGATAGTGTGGCGGTGATGTACGCGGGCCAGATTGTGGAATATGCCGATGTACGTTCGCTCTTCACCGATCCCAAACATCCCTATACCCAGGGCTTGCTCAATTCGATGCCCATGCTCGGCCATGTGCGCGACGAATTGGCGGTTATTCCGGGTACGGTTCCCAGTCTGATCAATCCGCCCAGCGGCTGCCGTTTTGCTTCGCGCTGTAGTCAGCGGTTTGAAGCCTGTGATCGTGATCCGGCCATGCTGGAACTTGCCGAGGGGCGGCGGGTACGTTGCTGGCTCTATGCCGAGAAGAGGTAATGCCGTATGGCTGTAGCGAATACCGAGCATCTGCTTGAAGTCAATAATCTCAAGAAATACTTCCCGATCAAGGGCGGGATTCTGCGCCATACGGTCGGAACCGTCAAGGCGGTGGATGGTGTCAGCTTTACGGTGCGCCGGGGCGAGACGTTGGGCCTCGTGGGTGAGAGTGGCTGCGGCAAGACGACCACCGGGCGCACGATTCTGCGCTTAGAGCAGGCAACGTCGGGTGAGGTGCTCTTTGAGGACAAGGATGTGTTGAAGGCGAGCAGCCGCCAGATGAAGGCGCTGCGCCGCGACATGCAGATCGTCTTCCAAGATCCGTATGCGTCACTCGACCCGCGCATCACCGTGGGCCAAAGTGTCGCCGAGGGGTTGGTGATCCACGGCATCGGGACACCCAAGGAGCGCGAGGAGCGCGTGCGGGAGGTGTTGGCCAAGGTGGGCTTGCACGCCAGCCAGATCAACCGTTTCCCCCACGAGTTCTCCGGCGGTCAGCGCCAACGCATCGGCATCGCCCGCGCCCTGATTATGGAACCGAAGCTGATCGTGTGTGACGAGCCAGTGAGTGCGCTCGATGTCTCCATCCAATCCCAGGTGCTCAATCTGCTGCGCAACCTGCAACGCGAATTTGGCCTCACCTACCTCTTCATTGCTCACAATCTGAGTGTGGTGGAGCATATTTCCGACCGGGTGGGGGTGATGTACCTGGGCAAACTGGTTGAACTGGCCAGCCGCGAAGATCTCTTCCGCGAACCGCTGCACCCCTACACCAAGGCGCTCATCTCGGCCATCCCCAACCCTGATCCGACGGCCCGGCGTGAGCGCATCGTGCTTCAGGGCGATGTCCCCAGCCCGATCAACCCACCGGCGGGTTGTCGCTTCCACCCGCGCTGCTGGATCGCCCGCCCGATCTGTAGCGAGCAAGACCCAGAATTTGCCGAGAAGCGCAAAGGGCATTGGGCGGCGTGCCATTTTGCGGGCGAGTTTTAGGAGGCGGCCATGAGTACAGCGATCACAATGCCCCAACTTGGTGAGAGCGTAACCCAGGGTACCGTTGCGCGCTGGTATAAGCAACCGGGCGATCTGGTGCAGAAGTACGAGCCACTGCTGGATGTCGTTACCGATAAGGTGGACACCGAAGTCCCCGCGCCGGTCTCCGGGCGGCTGCTGGATATTCTGGTGCCCGTTGGGCAGACGGTACTCGTCGGGACGGTGCTGGCCCACATTGGGGATGGCGATAGTGAGATCGTTACACCACCGGCTGCTCCAGAGCGCCGCTTCCTCTCGCCGGTGGTGGCACGTATGCTTGAAGTTCACCAGATTGATCCCGATCAGTTGGTGGGCACGGGCCAGGGTGGGCGCATCACCAAGCGCGATGTGCTGGCCTTTTTGGAGCAGCGCGACCAAGGCGTTGCCGATCCGGCTCCGGCTCCAGATCTCGCCTCCACACCACCACCCCAGCCTGCTGTGGGCGATCTCGTCCCACTCAGCCCGATGCGGCAGGCGATTGCCGCGCACATGGAACATTCGGTGCGCAGTGCGCCGCAGGCCACCACGATCTTCGAGGTGGATCTGAGCCGGGTGGTGCAGCACCGCAACGCCAACCAGGCCGCTTTTGCTGCGCAAGGGGTACGCCTCACCTACACCGCCTACTTCTTCCAAGCGGCGGTGGTGGGGCTACAGAGCGTGCGCCAACTCAATGCCCGCTTTAGCCCAGAGGGGATCGTCTATGCGCCGCACATGCACCTGGGGATGGCGGTAGCCCTCGACGATGGGCTACTGGTGCCCGTGGTGCGCCACGCCGAAGAGAAGAATCTGCTCGGTCTGGCACGGGCGATCAACGATCTGAGCGTGCGTGCCCGCAGTCGGCGGCTCCTGCCCGACGAGACCCAGGGCGGCACCTTCACCATCACCAACCATGGCAGCACCGGCAGCCTCCTGGCCACCCCGATCATCGCGCATCCTCAGGCGGGCATCTTGGGGATCGGCGCGATCACCAAGCGCCCAGTGGTGGTGACGCATGAGGGGCAGGATGTGTTGGCGATCAAGCCGATGTGTTACCTCGCGCTCACCTTCGACCACCGCGTGCTGGATGGTGCCCAGGGTGATGCCTTCTTGATGGTGGTGAAGCGCTTCTTGGAGGCGTATGCCTAATTCCCTTCATCCCCCAGCTTCAAGCTACGCGCCACCACCCAGCCGAGGGTGAAGACGGGAATAGGTTGGGTGAAGGGAATAAAGGCTTCGATTGCGGCTTTGTTGCGCAGGCCGCGCAGCCCCATGCGATCCAGCACGATCCAACTGATCGGCGCAGCCAAAACATCCAGGCCAAAGTCGAGCAGATCGAGCAGAATGACCAGGATGAGCGGGATGTAGTGCATGGTGGTGAAGAACCCGGCATCCTCTGGCACATCCAGATCGCGGATCTTGTGGAAGATCAGCGCCAGCCCGATGATTGCGATCAGCAACGCAACCAGCATCAGGGCCAGCAGAACCCAGATAATTTCGGTGAGGCCGGTGGGCAGCAGTTGGATCATGTGCGCCTCCGCTGGATGCCACCTGCGATCCCGGCGAGGATCGCCAGCCCCGCGACTACCACCAGCGTCGAGAGCTCCAACACCGCCCCGAAGCGCGGCTGGTGCAGATCGAGCCATGCCAATGGGGCCACGAGCGGCGCAGTCAGGTTGTAGAGCAGCATAAAGGCGGGGCTATCGGGGCGCGCCGCCAAGATGCGCGCCACCAAACGCGCCAGTAAGAGCGCCTCGACGGCCCCAAGTACAACCAAGAATACGCGTCGGTACATCGCTTAGAGCTTCTTCTTGCCTGCCTGCCAATTGCCCCAATCGCGCTCCTCGGCGGCACGGATAGCCCGCCGCTTGGCCGCCCGCCGCGAGAGCGGCACAACCTCGCTCAGCACAGCCCAGAGCGCCTCTTCCAGATGTGGGTACTCCTGTAAGGCTTCGTTGATCGTCGCGTAGTCCAACCCGCGCTGGTGGAGGCTACGCGCAATCTCACGCGCACCCTCGTGATCACCGGCGAGGAGCGCGTCTACCAGATCAAATTCGGGCGGGAGTTCTTCGCTCATGGGGGAGTCCTGTCTGATGTAGGGGCGCGTCGCGACGCGCCCCTACGCGATGTTCCAATCTTTTTACGCCGTCAAAATGATCGGCCCCTCCTCGGTAATGGCCAGGGTATGCTCAAACTGCACCGAGCGCTGCCCATCGCTGGTACGCACCGTCCAGCCATCGGCTTCCAACCTGGTGCTGGCCTTGCCCGCATTCACCATCGGTTCAATCGTAAAGACCATCCCCACCATGATCTTCTGCGTGTTGCGCGGATCGTCATAATGGAGCACCGATGGCTCCTCGTGCAGATTGCGGCCCAACCCGTGGCCGGTATACTCGCGCACCACCGAGAAGCCGTTAGACTCGGCATGCTGCTGAATCACCGCCCCGATCTTGCGCAGTGTGTTGCCAGCACGGGCCTGCTCGATGCCCAACGTCAGACACTGCTTAGTGACTTCGATCAGGTGGTGGGTGGCATCATCCACATCACCCACCGGGTAGGTCTCGCAGGCATCACCGATCCAACCATTCAGGCGCAGGCCAATATCCACCCCGATCACGTCCCCTTGGCGCAAACGCTCCTTCTTGCTGGGGATTCCGTGGCAGATAACATCATTGATCGAGGCGCAGATGGTGCCCGGAAAGGGCGGGATCTTGGAAGGCCCGCGCCGTCCGGCGGGCACGTAACCCTTGTAGACCGGCTCGGCCCCGTGGCTGCGGATAAACTCCTCGGCGATGGCGTCGAGTTCGGCGGTAGTCACGCCGGGGCGGACATGGTCGCGCAGCAGATCGAAGGTGGCGCGTACCAATTGGCCAGCCTCGCGCAAGAGGGCGATCTGCTTGGCTGATTTGAGTGTGATAGGCATAGAGATCTTCTCGATTTCCGATACGTTTTGCGTCTGCTGGTAGAGACGGCCCGGCGGGCCGTCTCTACGGCTTCGCTCTCCGTCAAGAGGGCCATCTTAAAACGAAATCGCCTGCTCGCCCAACTGGGTACCGGGCCAGATCCGAATACCGTGTTCGAGGCGATTGTCGCCGCCTAGATTGCACTCGTCGCTGATGATCGCTCCGTCACTGATCTGGGTTTTGGGGCCGATCTGGTTGTTGCGACCCAAGACACAGTTGCGCAGCACCGCGCCCTCGGCGATCTGGTTCCCCTCCCAGAGTACCACGCCTTCGATGGAGACATCGGGGCCAATCGTGCAGTTGGGGCCAATCACCGAGGGGCCGATGATGCGCGCCCCGCGACCGATACTCACCCCATGCCCGATCACCAGCGGCCCAACGATCTGCGCCGAAGGATGGATGTCGGCGTCACCCTCCAGCCAGACCCGGTCGGCAATCTGTTGGCCCTGGAAGTTGTAACGCACCTTACCGATCAGAATATCGTGGTGGACATCGAGGTAGGTCTGCGGCTTGCCAATATCAGTCCAGTAGGCGCGTGAGGGGAAGCCGAACATGGGGTCGCCAGTCTGGAGGATGACCGGGAAGAGGCCGCGCTCGAACATATAGAACTGGGCTGGAGGCACATAGCGCAGCACCTCTGGCTCGATGATATAGGTACCGGCATTGATCAGGTTGGTCGTAATATCCTCGGCACGCGGCTTCTCAAGGAAACGGCTGACGCGGTTGTCACGGCCCATCTCCACTAGCCCGAACTGGGTCGGATCATCCACCGGGGTGAGCGAGATCGTCACCTTACTCTGCTTCTCGCGGTGGTAGGCCAGCATCGCCCGCAGATCGAGGTCAGTCATCACATCGCCATTAAAGACGAAGGTGGTGCCATCCAGCAGATGCTCCACATTCTTGACTGCACCAGCCGTCCCGCGTGGCTCCGGCTCCTCGATGATATGCAGCTTCATATTCAGCCGCGAACCATCACCGAGCGCCGCCACAAAACGGTCGGCCAGGTATTGCACCGCCAGCACCACCTCATCAATCCCCTGGTCACGCAGCCGCAGCAGCATGGCCTCGATAAAGGGCTGATTGACCAGCGGTATCATCGGTTTAGGGGTGTTACATGTCAGCGGGCGCAAGCGGGTACCGAGACCCCCGACGAGAATAACGGCTTTCATTGTTCTCCCTTAGGCTTGGGTGGCGCGTTCATATTCGCGCCAGAAATTGAGAATATCGGCCAGCGTAGCTTCAATTGCGTAGTGTGGTTGCCAGCCCGTCGCCGCGTGCAGTTTCGTCGCATCACAGCTAATCAGCGGAATATCTATCGGCCGCATCAGGCTGGGATCAGGCTCCACCGCGATCTGGGCATGACTTTGGGCTAACAGCGCTTCAAGGATGTCGCGGATCATGATCGCCCGCCCGCTGCCCAAATTATAGACCTCCCCGGCCTGACCGTGGTGGGCCAGCAGGACATAGCCACGCACAATATCGCGCACATCGGTAAAATCACGCGCCGCAGTGAGATTTCCCACCCGCATCACCGGCTCTTGCAACCCCAACTCGATGCGGGCAATCTGGCGTGCAAAGGCAGCGGTCACAAAACGGTCACTCTGGCGTGGGCCAATGTGGGTAAAGGGGCGCACGCGGATGAGATCAAGGTGGTGGCTGAGGTGGTACTGGAGCGCAAGCAGACTCTGGGCCACCTTGCTCACCCCGTAGGGGCTGGTGGGGCGTAGCGGAGCCTCTTCGCGCAGGGGCAGATCCTCTGGCCGGATCTGGCCATACTCCTCACTTGTTCCTACCACAATCACTCGGCAGGGCAACTTCTCGGCGATGAGCGTCAAGAAGATGTGCAGCGCCCCCAGCGTATTGGTGGCCAGCGTCGCCGCCGGATCACGGAACGATTCGGGCACCGCCGCCTGCCCGGCGAGGTGGAAGATGACCTCCGGGCGTACCGTGCGCAGTACCTGGGCCGTCGCTTCCGCATCGGCAAGATCGGCAGAGACGACATGTACCTGGCCATGCAGGCTGGTCAGATTCAGATTGGATGAACGGTCGAGACCCCAAACCTCCCAGCCGCCTACCTGGAGTAGGTATTCGGCAAGGTGGCCGCCAACAAATCCGTTGATGCCGGTAATGAGTGCGCGCATAGAAGAGTGGGCCGCTTCGTCCTTGCGGACAGAGGGGTGGGCAATCCTGTGCATTGTGCGTCGGATGAACACCCTTCGCCGAGGGTTGAAACGGCATTTAGCGCATTAGAATGCGCAAGGTATATGTGCATTACATTGACACTATTTGTGCATCGTGGTACAATGCGATTATCATTGTAGCACGCTCTGCAACCTATGCGATGAGGTTGGATCGCAGTTCGTGGAGAAGGTAACCGGCATGGCACAGCAACATTTCTTGACCCAATTCTCTGACAAGCCGCGCTATAATACCAAGGCCGTGGCTCAGGAGACGGGTGTCCCCGCCGATACCTTCCGGGCATGGGAACGCCGCTATGGGGTACCGCGCCCCCAGCGTACCGAGGGTGGTCACCGGCTCTATTCGGAGCGTGACATTGCCACGATTCGTTGGTTGCGTGACCGTACCGCCGAGGGGTTGACGATCAGCCAGGCGATTGCGCTGATGACCGACGGCACCGAGTCGAGTCTGGGCTGGCTGAATACGGCGGTGGATACCGAGCCACACACATGGGATCGCCTGAATAGTCGGCTCTATGCCGCACTGATAGACTTTGATGCTACGCGTGCCGAACAGATCTTGGGTGAGGCGTTTGCGATCTACCCGCTGGAGGATGTCTTCCTCAAGCTGGTTCAGCCGATGATGATCGAGATCGGCGAGCAGTGGCATAGTGGTAAAATTAGTGTCACCGCCGAGCATTTTGCGACCCAGTTTATTCGGCGCAAGTTGTCGGGGCTATTCAATACCTACAACATTACCGATGGGCGCGGGTTGGTGATGATTGGCTGTGCGCCAAGTGAGCAGCACGACCTGGGTGCCCTGATGATCGCCGTCTTCCTGGTGCGCCACGGCTGGCAGGTGGTGTACCTCGGTTCTGAAGTCCCGATGCGCGATCTCCTTGAGACGATCCGCCAACTCCAGCCTGATCTGGTCTGTATGGCTGCTTCGACCACCGAGACCGCGATCCAGTTGCTCGAAATTGGGCGGGCGGTTCTGGCCATGCCGGCTCCGGCCCCGGCCTTTGGCTATGGCGGGCGGGCCTTCAATATGAACCCCCAACTGACCAATCGCATGCCGGGAACCTTCTTAGGCCGCGATGCCCAAGAGGTTGTTGATGCCGTCGCGGATATTCTCAGCGGCAGATAATCTAGATACATGAGGGAGTAGGAGGCAGGGTATGCGACCAGGGGTCTCATCTATCGTCCATCCACTGCCCGCCGAAGAACAACTCGCGCTGCTGTTTCATCTGACCGAATTGCCGCCCCTGGTAGGGGCAGATGATCGCCCTCCCCAGCCTCCGCAGCGCATCGCTGAGGCGTATCGCTACTGCGATCAGGTGATCCGCGAGCATTCCAAGAGTTTTTTTCTCAGTACCCAGTTCTTGCCGCTGGCCAAACGGCGAGCGGTACGCGCCTTCTACGCCTTCTGCCGCGTCACCGATGATACGGTTGATGCCGCCACTGATGACCCGGTACGCACGCTGGCCGAGTGGGTGCAGCGCGTGCGTTCGCCCCAGATGGCCGCTGATGATCCCGTCTTGCTGGCATGGCACGACACCCGCACCACCTACAACCTCTCGGCAGCCTGGGTTGATGAGTTGCTGGCCGGAATGGCCATGGATCTTACCATCAACCGCTACACCAGCTTTGCCGATCTGTGGCTCTATTGCTACCGCGTCGCTTCGGTGGTAGGCTTGATCAGTATGCAGGTGACGGGAGCCGCGCCGGGAGCCGCGCCCTATGCGATCAAGCTGGGGGTGGCGCTGCAAATGACCAACATTCTGCGCGATGTGGGCGAAGATGTGAAGCGCGGGCGGGTCTATCTGCCTTTGGAGGATCTGGAACGCTTTGGGCTGAGTTACGATGACATCCTCAACCGCGTCTATGATGAGCGTTTCCGCGCCATGATGCGTTTCCAAGTTGAACGTACCTACCAGTTGTATGACGAGAGTTGGGCTGGGATTGGCCTGTTGCCGCAGGATAGCCGCTTCTCAGTCGCTGCCGCTGCACGCGTCTACCGAGGCATCTTGGATAATCTCGTGGCCCATAACTACGACTCGTATAGTCGGCGGGCCTACTTGACCTTCCACGAGAAGCTGGCGCGTCTGCCACGACTCTGGTTTGATGTGCGAAAGTTTTAGCTATATTGATGGTGCGGTTGGCTTTGGCAAGCTCGGCTTCGGCACGCTTAGCCACCGCCAGCGGCGCGTTGGCTGAGCCTGTCGAAGCCGACGCCCATGCCCGCACAAGGATGTCATCTACTTTGCGATAGGTACCCCTATGCGCCCTGTCTTTCTTCTGCTCACCACACTCGCCCTGGTTGGTTGTAGTGTTGCCCCCGCCGCCACCGGCCCTGAGCCAACCATCGCGGCGATCCAGACCGAGGTGGCGGCGATGCAGGCCAGCGCGACATCCGCGCCCTTTGCGACGCCGACGCCGCGTGGCCCGCAACCAACCGATGCGCCACTACCGAGTATCCCTACTCCCTTGCCGCTCGATCCGGCCCTGGGTTCGGCGCTGCGTACCCAGGAGCAGTTGCTGACCGCGATCTATGAGCGGGCCAGTCCGGCGGTGGTGAGTATTGAGGTGGTGAGTGCGCCGAGTGCCGATCTGCCCGAAGGCCACCCGCCGCTGGGTATGTTCCCCGATGGGCCGAGTTCGCAAGGTTCCGGCTTCTTGTATGATGATCAGGGCTATATTGTCACCAACAACCATGTGGTGGCTGATGCCGATACGCTCCAGGTGCGCTTCTATGATGGCACCACCAGCATGGCGCGCCTGATCGGTACCGACCCGGATAGTGACCTCGCGGTGATTAAGGTGGCCGAGTTGCCCCCCGGCGTGGCTCCGCTGGTGCTGGCCGATTCGCGTGGTGTTGCGGTGGGCCAAATGGCGGTGGCGATTGGCAACCCCTTCGGGGAGCAGAATACGCTCACAGTAGGGGTGATTAGTGGCCTGGGGCGTAGCCTCACGGGGCCGAGCCGCGAGATTGGCCGCTTCAGTATCCCCAATATCATCCAGACCGATGCGGCGATCAATCCGGGCAATTCGGGTGGCCCCTTGCTCAATATCAATGGCGAGGTGATCGGAGTCAATACCGCGATTGCGGTAAGTTTGGGCAACAGTACGTTTGAAGGTGTAGGCTATGCGGTTCCGTCGGCCACACTGTCCAAGGTGGTACCTGCACTCATCAGCACGGGGCGCTATGATCATCCCTGGATGGGGATTAGTATGTTTGCCCTGGACAGCCTCACCGCGCAGCGCTTCGGCATCGCCAGCACCAAGGGGGTGCTGATTACCAGTGTGCAGCCCAATAGCCCCGCCTCCCGCGCCGGGTTATTGGTGGGTGAGCGTCTTGAACGCTATAATGGCTCGCAAATTCCTGTAGATGGCGACGTTATCCTCGCTATTGGTGGCAAGCCAGTGGCAAGCAATGATGATCTGGTGGGCTATCTGGATGCCGATTACCAAGTGGGTGATACGATCACCCTGACGATTATGCGCGCCAGTCAGTTGCTGGATGTCCAGTTGGTGCTTGATCCGCGCCCGTAGGCGTGCGGAAGAGTTGAAGAACATGCACCGTAGGCCATGCTGCCTACGTTATAGTGTGAAGAGTGTGAAACAGACGTATGGCGATTGCAGCCCCACCCGCCGTGTTGCACGGCACTTGGCTGCCCACTGAGGGCCGTCTCTTTGTCTGGGGGGAATTGGCCGAACGGATGCCGCGCCGCTCGCGTCACCGTCGCCGTCCTGGCCATCCGCCCCACCCGGCCCAAGTTCACACCGACGCGCTACAGGCGCGTGTGGCCGATCTGCTGGCAAGTACGCGCACGCCGCCCTTTGCCGAGCGCACGATCTGGTTGCCGTCGGTGCTGGGTCAGCCCCTACCACTGCGTGAATTGCGCCAAGCCGGTGCCGAGATTCCGGCTGGGCAGCCGACGCTTGCGCCCTGGCGTGTGCGCGGCTTGCTGCTTACTGCGGCCCAGGCGCTCGATCTGCTCTTGCCGCCGGTCTCGGATCATGGCTTTGGGGCCGATCTGCGCGTGTGGCGCGTGGCCGCACTGCTGGCGGTCGAACTGGTTGCGGGTCAGCAGATCCTCCCCGCGCTCATCCGTGATGGCGGTGGCCTGCGCGCCTGCTGGGAGCCGCGCCCCGTGCCAGCACTGGCGCGCAAGATTGCCACGTTGCGCAGCGCGATGCCGCCGCTCTGTCGGGCACTAGCCGAGAACCTGGATGTGGCTCCCGCGCCGCGTATGCTGCTCGATTCCTTCTTGGCGGCGAGTGTGGATGCGCTGGTGCGCCAGGTGGCGATCAACGATCCCTCTGCTGCGGCCCAACTGGCCGCGTGGCGCAGTCTGCCACCTTCGCCCGGCTCGGCATGGATGGTGGCGCTGCTCGACCGCGATGCGAGTCTGCATCTGCGTGGCCGCGAGGCCGATGAGCTGTTTCGGGCTTGGAAGGCGTGGGCGGGTCAGGAGCAGGCGGCTGGGGATGAGACCTTCCGCATCACCTTCCGCCTAGAGGCTCCCAGCGACCCCTATTCGCCCTGGGCGTTGCGCTATATGCTCCAGGCGATAGATGATCCGAGCCTGCTTATTCCGGCCACCCAGATCTGGCGTGAACGCGGCCAGCACTTTATCTACCTGGATCGCCGCTTTACCCACCCCCAGGAACGCATGCTGCGCGGCCTCGCCTTTGCCGCCCGGCTTGTCCCGGCGATTGAGCGCAGTCTGCGCGACAAAGCCCCCGATCATGCCAGCCTGAGTATTGAGGAGGCGTTTGCCTTTCTCAAGGATGGTGCGCCACTGCTCGAACAGAGCGGTTTTGGCGTCCTCGTGCCCTCTTGGTGGGGCGATGCGGGCCGCCTCAAGGCGCGTGCCAAGGCGGCACCGCGCAAGATGAAGCGCAGCAATGGGCGCGGGCCGAGTCGGCTGAGTTTCCAGAGTATGATAGATTTCCGCTGGGAACTGAGTGTCGGTGAGCAGCCGATTGATCAGGCCGAATTTGAACGCCTCGTGGCGCTCAAACAGCCGCTGGTGCAGGTACGCGGTGAGTGGGTGGTGCTCGATCCCGATCAGACCCGCAAGGCGCTCGATCTCTTTGCCAAGGGCGGTGGCGAACTGACCATGGCCGAGCTTTTGCGTATGGGCCTAGCCGGGGTGGCCGATGATCTCCCGCCCGGACTCGCCTTTGGTGGTGTGGATGCCGAGGGCGATCTGGGCGATCTGTTACGCTCGTTGGCCAATACCGAGACGATTGAGCAACTTCCCCAGCCCGCCGACTTTAGCGGCACGCTGCGCCCCTACCAGCTACGTGGCCTCGCCTGGATGGCCTTCATGCGCCGCTTTGGGATGGGCGCATGTCTGGCCGATGACATGGGTCTCGGTAAGACCGCCGAGGCGATTGCGCTGCTGCTCCATGATCGCCGCATTGCCCCCAAGGCAGGCCCCACCCTGTTGGTCTGTCCGACCTCGGTGATGGGCAACTGGCAGCGCGAATTGGCGCGTTTCGCCCCCTCGCTGCGCGTGCATCTGCACCAGGGTGCCGAGCGCCACCGGGGTGAACGGTTGGAAGAGGTGGCCGCCGCCCACGATGTGGTGGTGACCAGTTACCCCCTGCTGGCCCGCGACCGCGAGAGCCTGACGGCGCTGGATTGGCGTATGGCCATCCTCGACGAAGCCCAGAACATCAAGAATAGCGATACGCGCCAAGCCCAGGCCGCCCGCGCCATCCGCGCCGATGCGCGGCTGGCTCTCACCGGCACCCCGGTCGAGAACCGGCTTTCTGAGTTGTGGAGCATCATGGCCTTCCTCAACCCCGGCTACCTGGGCGGCGAGACTGAGTTCCGGCGCAACTTCGCCCGGCCCATCGAGCGCGCCGGAGACGCCGACGTGGCGGCGCAACTGCGCCACCTCACTGCGCCCTTCATCCTGCGTCGCCTCAAGACGGATCGCACGATCATCAACGATCTGCCAGAGAAGTTGGAGATGAAGGTCTTTGTGCCGCTTACCCAGGAGCAGGCCACGCTCTACGAGGCGACAGTGCGCGAGGCCCTGAGCGAGATCGCCGATGCCGAGAGCGAGGAGGAACAGACGCGGCGGCGCGGCTTGGTGTTGGCGATGCTCACCAAACTCAAGCAGATCTGCAACCACCCGGCTCACTTCCTCAAGGATGGCTCACAGTTGGCCGAACGTTCCGGCAAACTGGCGCGCCTCGATGAGATGCTGGAAGAGGTGGTCGCGGCAGAAGATCGCGCCCTCATCTTTACCCAGTTTGCCGAGATGGGCACACTGCTCCAGGCCCACCTGAGCCAGCGTTTAGGCCAAGAAATTCTCTTCCTCCACGGTGGCACGCCCACCAGATCCCGCGATGGCATGGTGCGCCGCTTCCAAGCCCCAGAGGGGCCACCGATCTTCATCCTCTCGCTCAAGGCGGGCGGGGTGGGTCTCAACCTCACACGGGCCTCGCACGTTTTCCACTTTGATCGCTGGTGGAACCCGGCGGTGGAGGATCAGGCCACCGACCGCTCGTTCCGCATTGGCCAGACGCGTAATGTGCAGGTGCATAAGTTTGTGAGTAGTGGCACGCTCGAAGAGAAGATTGACGAGATGATCGAGGGCAAACGCGCTCTGGCGGCGCAGGTCTTGGGGGCAGGCGAAGCTTGGTTGACCGAGTTGAGTACCGATCAGTTGCGCGAATTGGTAGCGTTGCGCCGCGAGGCGGAGTAGGGAGAGAGACGTATGCCGCGACGCAGAGGCGGGAGAAGCAATGAGAACTGGCCCGAACGCCGCCCGGAGCGCCGCCCAGAGCGCCGCCCGCGCCTTCCGGCGAATGGCATCCGCGCCAAGAGCCAGCGCGGCGATTTTGGTGAGTCGTGGTGGGCCAAACGCTGGATCGGGATCTTAGAGGGCTTCGGGTATGGTACGCGCCTCACCCGTGGGCGCAACTATGCGCGTAATGGCGCGGTTCTCAATATAGACATCACCCCAGGGCGGGTGACGGCACGGGTGCAGGGTTCGCAGCGCACCCCCTACAAAGTCACACTCTCGATTGCCCCGCTCACCGATGCGCAGTGGCGGCACGCGATCAAGGCGATGGCTGAACAGGCCATCTTTACCGCCAAGTTGCTGGCCGGAGAGATGCCGCACGAGATCGAAGAAGCCTTCGCTACTGCCCGCGTGGCCCTCTTCCCGACCCGGTCGGGCGATCTGGAGACGAGTTGCTCCTGCCCCGATTTCGCCAACCCGTGCAAGCATATTGCGGCGGTCTACTTTTTGTTGGGTGAGCGCTTTGACGAAGATCCCTTCCTAATCTTTGAACTACGCGGGCGTACCAAAGAGCAGATCATTGCTGCGCTGCGCGCCCGCCGTGCCGAAGCCACCGGGCCAGTCAAGACCCCGCTGGTGCGCGTTGATCCCGTACCCACCCTTGCCGACCAGATCGCCACCTTCGATGAACCCGGCCCAGAGTTGTCCACGATAGTGCCGCATATTGTTGCCCCCGAAGTGGAACTTGCGCTCATCCGGCGCTATGGTTCGCCTCCGGCTAATAGCGAACTGGCCTTGCGCAACATCTACCGTGCCCTCAGCCGCGCTGCTATCGAGCGCATCTTCCGTGAGGAAGAAGAGTCACCCAAAGACGAACAGGGGCGAGCAGAGAGCTAATTGTTAGGCTGGCTTGGTGGGTGCTATGCTATAATCGCTACACTCTTTCGGCAGTCTCTCACACCTCTGGAGGCACACCCGTGAACCTGATTGATATTCTCTTCCTGCTGCTCTTTGTTGGCAGCTTGATAGCCGGTTACTTCCAGGGAATGATCCGGCAAGCGATTCTCCTTGTCACCCTCTACCTGAGTCTGGTGTTGGCCAGCCTCTACTACACCTCTGTCGGTCTGTGGCTGGTGAAGACCTTTAGTGCGGATCGCTTCGTGGGCCAATACGTGGGCTTTACGCTTGTCCTCTTCTTCTGCTTCTTGTCTCTCTCAGCCGCCGGACTCTATACCTTCCGCTATGCCCACCTCCCCGGTGGTCTGCGCCATCTCGACCATGCCGGAGGGATGATCTTAGGGATGCTGCTAGGCACCTTTATTATCGGTACCTTTGCGGCGGTACTCTACAATATGATGATTGTGCGCGGTGGTGCCCGGATTGATCTGCCCCTCATGCGCTGGTTGGGTGATTCGGTGGCGACCTCGTTTGTATTGCAGTATTTCGCCCGCGATCTCTTGAGTCTGGTCTACTCAATTCTTGATCCGATACTTCCTCAGGCAGCCCAGATCATCTTTATGGCCCAGTAGCGGATCATTCTCGCGATGGATGGGGAAGCGCGGGAGCTATGCTATCCTAGCTTCCGGGAAGCTTTCAGCTTCCCGGAAGCGCTAAGAGACTACTATGCCTATTGCATCCCAAACCCTGCATACGCTCGAATTTCCCAAGATCCGCGAGCAGTTAGCCCGCCATACCGCCTTCTCCGCCTCGCGGGAGTTGGCGCTTGATCTTCAGCCCAGCACCGATATTCACGAGGTGCGCCAACGCCAAGAATTGACCGGCGAGGCGCGGACTCTGGTTGATGAGGTGCCCGATCTCACGATTGGTGGGGCGCGTGATGTGCGGCGGGCGGCGCGCCATGCGGATCGCGGTGGGGTGCTGGATGGCCAGAGCCTCTTGGAGATTGCCGCTACGCTCACCGCCACCCATACGCTACGCGCACGCCTGACGCGCCTCGATCCGACCCTCTTCCCGCTGCTGGTGGAACAGGCGACCTTTTTACCCCATCTGCCCCACCTAGAGGCCGAGATTACGCGTGCCATTGGTGAGGATGGCGATGTTCTGGATAGCGCCAGTAGCGAACTGGCCCACCTGCGGCGCGAAATTCGGATCGCCTTTGGGCGTCTGCAAGAGAAGTTGCAGAACCTGATCACCTCCTCGGCATATAGCAGCGCACTCCAGGAACCGATCATTACGGTGCGCAATGGGCGCTATGTCATCCCGGTGAAGGCCAGCCACCGCAAGGATGTGCGTGGCCTTGTCCATGATCAGTCCAGCAGCGGGGCTACGCTCTATATCGAGCCGATGGCGGTGCTGGAACTCAACAACCGCTGGCGCGAGATGCAGGCAGCCGAGGCCGAAGAGGTGCAGCGCATCCTGGCTGCCCTCTCGCAGTTGGTGGCCAGCAATGCGCCCCAGCTCGTCATCGCCGTAGAGACCTTGGCTACCATTGATCTGGCCCTGGCAGCGGCGCGCTACGCCTGCGCCCTGCGTGCCGTGCGCCCAGAGATCGTGGAGATCGGGGTGGGTGCGGATGCCCCGCTCTTCCTCACTGAAGCCCGTCACCCCCTGCTCGACCCGCGCACCGTCGTGCCGACCTCGATCTGGTTGGGGGGCGACTTCCGGCTGCTGCTCATCACCGGGCCAAATACCGGGGGTAAAACGGTCGCTCTCAAAACCACCGGCCTCCTCGCCCTGATGGCGCAGGCCGGTTTGCAGGTTCCGGCCAGTCTGCCCGCCCGCATTCCCGTCTTCGGCCATATCTTCGCCGATATTGGCGATGAGCAGAGTATTGAGCAGAGCCTGAGTACCTTCTCCTCGCACATGAGCAATATCATCCGCGTCTTGCGTGCCTTGGAAGAGCCAGAGGATTGGGCGCTTGAACCGCCTCCAGCCCTGGTCTTGCTGGACGAGCTAGGTGCGGGGACTGACCCGGTGGAAGGGGCGGCGCTGGCACGGGCGATCATCGAGCGCCTGTTGGAGTTGCAGGTCTTTGGGGTGGCGACCACCCACTATGCCGAACTGAAGGCGTTTGCCTACAACACCCCCGGTGTGCAGAATGCCTCGGTCGAGTTTGATATTGAGACCCTCGCCCCCACCTACCGCCTGAGTATCGGCCTGCCAGGGCGTTCCAACGCCTTGGCAATTGCCAGCCGCCTAGGCTTAAGCGCCGAGTTGGTCGAGCGGGCGCGCAGCACGATCACCCGCGAGGCAGCCCAGATCGAGGATCTGTTGGCCGGGATTCACCATGAGCGCGAGGCGGCGGCGGCGGAGATCCGGCGCGCCGAGGAGCTACGCGCCGATAGTGAGAAGTATCGGGATCGTCTGGCGGCGGAACTACGCGCCTTTGAAGCGCAGCGCGAGGCCGAAATCGAAGCCGCGCACCAGGAGCTTGAGGATGAGTTGCGCGAGGTGCGCGGTCAACTGCGGCGGCTACGCGACGAGTTCCGCAGTGTGTCGCTTTCGCGCCAGTGGCTCGAAGAGGCCGAGCAGCGCATGGCCGAAGCGGGTAGCCAGGCCAAAGCGGTGATGGCCAAACAGGCCAAGCCGCAACCGGCCCAACCCGCCCCGACTGGCCCGCGCCCGCTGCAACCCGGCGATACGGTCATGGTGCGCTCGGTAGGGCTGAAGGGCGAAATTGTCTCGATTGATGCCGAGGAGGGCAGCGCGGCGGTACAGTGCGGCGGCTTCCGCATGAATGTTGCGTTGCGCGAACTGAGCCGCGAGAAGGGCAACCCCAACCAACCCGCGCAGCGCACCTACACCCCAGCAGCACGCAGCGTCAACCTCCCCCCCGCCCATGATGTGGCGATGACCTTCGACATGCGTGGGTGGCGCGCCCATGATGTGGCCGACAAACTGGATCGCTACATCAACGATGCCTATCTGGCCGGATTGCACCAAGTGCGCCTGTTGCACGGCAAAGGCACCGGGGCCTTGCGGCAGGTGGTGCGTGATGTGCTGCAAGGCCACCCGCTGATCGCCTCGTTCCATTCGGCGGCTGGGCGCGACGGTGGGGATGGTGTCACTGTAGCCAATCTGGTCGAGCGGTAGTCAAGCATGGTACAATGGCTGCGCTATGCCTGAGCTACTTGTCTACCTACTGCTCTTCTTGGCCCTGGTCTTGCCCGTCTTTGGGGCCATGGGGCTGCGCTTCTTGGCTGCCCGTCTCGACCAGCGCCAATTGCTGGGGGCCACCGCCGCCCTCTTCGCTGTCGCCATGCTGAGTGTGTTGGCACTCAGCCGGAGTGACGTGGCGCTGATTCGCATTGGTGATGTGAGCATCCTGCTACCCGGTACGCGTCCCGGCGCGGATGTGGTCATCCCAGTCAATGTGCAGGTTGAAGGCAGTGACGTACCCGCCCCACTGCCCTCGGTGTTGCCCACGCTCACCCCGCGCCCCTCGGCGACGCCCACCGCAACGGCGACGCCGCTGCCAACGCCCACACCGACCGAGACGCCCACGCCCACCCCGGAGCCACCCACGCCCACCCCGGAGCCACCGGCGGGAGGCCGCACCTATACCGTTGCGGCTGGAGATAGCCTGCGCAGTATCGCCGAACAGTTTGGGGTCTCAATCGAAGCCATTCTCCAGGCCAACAACCTGACGCCCGCCCAAGGCGATGCGTTACGTGTCGGCCAGGAGTTGATCATTCCGTAATACTTATGACCAAGATCCACACCATCGAGCGCCGTCCACGGGCGGAGAGTGCCACCCCCGCGCCGTTGCTGATCATGCTGCATGGCTATGGCAGCAACGAACACGATCTCTTTGAACTCGGCGAGTATCTTGATCCGCGCCTGCACATTGTCAGTGCGCGTGGCATCCTCAATCTGGGCTTCGGGTTTGCCTGGTACCACCTCGGCGGCACCCCCGGCAACCTCGTCCCCGACCCGACCAGCCGCGCACAGGCGCGCAGCGTCCTGGCCAAGTTCGTGGCCGATCTGCCTGCCCGCCTCGGCACCGACCCGCAGTGCACCTACCTGCTCGGCTTTAGCCAGGGGGCGATCATGAGCTTTGCGCTGGCCGCCATGCAGCCGGAGCTATTCGCCGGGATCATCCCGCTCAGTGGCTACCTCGATCCGGGTTTGCTGGATGCCCCCTTACCCCAGGGGTTAGCCGAGTTGCCGATCCTGCAAATGCACGGTACGGTGGATGAGGTCATCCCGATCAGTGCAGCGCGGCGCACCCAGGAGATGTTGCGTCCAGTGGCGCAGCGCCACACCTACCAGGAGTACCCGATAGGCCACACGATCAGTATGGAGGGGTTGCGGCTGATCCAGGAGTGGCTAACTGAACGCCTCGCGGAATAGCCGTGGATGTTGCGGTTTGGCGCATACCGTTGCTGGTCTTTGGTGGCATCTTCACGCTCCAAGTTCTCCTCATCATTGTGCTCATGGCAGAAGCGAAGGTGCGGCGCAACCGTGTGCCGCCCAAAGGCTTCCCCCATTTCCATCCCCCACCCGCCACCGTTTCGCGCACCGAGGTGCAGATCTATAGCGAGGGGCAGGTGCTCTTCGCGGCCATGCTAGAGGCTATCGAGGCCGCCAGCGAGACGATCTACCTCGAAACCTATATCTGGAAGGGCGATGAACTCGGCGAGCTATTCAAACAGGCGCTCATCCGCAAGGCCCAGGCGGGGGTGCAGGTCTATCTCATCTACGACACCTTCGCCAACATGGTCGTGCCGTCGCGCTTCTTCCGTTTCCCACCCGAAGTTCACGTCTTGCCCTACCGCGCATGGCGACGCCCCTGGCACATCTTCGATTTCCGCCGCTACGGACGCGACCACCGCAAGATCCTGGTGGTGGATGAGCGCATCGCCTTTGTGGGCGGCTACAACATTGGGGAACTCTACCGCGTGCATTGGCGCGACACCCATCTGCGCCTGGTTGGCCCCGAAGCCGACGATCTGGGCGCATCGTTTGTAGACTTCTGGAACGCCAACCGCAGCCCCCAGCAGCCCAAGATCCCCATGCCACCGCGATCCTGGTCGGCGGAGCTACGCGCCTACCGCAACGACCCGGTACGCATGATCTTCCCCATCCGCTCGATCTACATCGAGGCGATTGAGCAGGCCCAGCGCCACATCTACATGACCCAAGCCTACTTCATCCCCGACGAGGCCATTCTGAATGCCCTGATCCGTGCGGCGCGGCGCGGCGTAGATGTGCGTGTGCTGGTACCATGGCAGAGCAACCACGTCCTCACCGACTGGCTGGCGCGCCACACCTTTGATCTCTGTCTGCGCAACGGGATCCGCATCTTTGCCTACCAGGGCGCGATGATCCACGCTAAATCGGCCACGATTGACTCGATCTGGTCAATGATCGGCACCGCCAACCTGGATCGCCTCAGCCTTGCCGGGAACTACGAGGTGAATATGGAGATCTTCAACACCCATGTGGCCCATTCGATGGAGGCGATCTTCCATTGCGACCTGAGCAATGCAACCGAGATCCAGCCCCACGTTTGGGCGCGGCGCTCCTGGGCCTCCCGCGCCTCGGAGTTGTTGCTTGCGCCCCTGTGGCCGTTTTTGTAGGGGCGAAGCTACACCGCAGAGCTTTTTTGGTAGTGTTTGGTGGCGCAGCCGCATTGGTGTTCGGTTCGGAGGACATCATCCTTGGTGGTACACCCTATCAACCGCAGAGGACACAGAGGTACGCAGAGGGATGGGTTTTGCGTTACCTGTGGTTCCGACCTCTGGTTTTTCCTCTGCGTTCCTCTGCGTCCTCTGCGGTCAAAAACCGGGGCGCAAGAGGATGCTTAACCGAACGCCTATGAGGCGAAGCCTCCTCGAACCCCCGCCAGGAGGCTTATGTTCATGTCAATGGGCGGCGCAGCCGCCAACTACCAACAAAAACTGGTGTTTGGGGCGTAGCCTCAATGACAAACAAGGAGCAGACCCATGTCCAATCCGCGTATCTTTCAGAATCTGATCGGTGGTGCATTTCTCCCCAGCCGTAGCGGCCAGACCTTCGAGCGGCGCAACCCGGCGGATACCCGCGACATCGTGGGGGTCTTCCAGCAGAGCAATGCTGAAGATGTCGGGCTGGCCGTTGCGGCGGCCAAAGCCGCCTTTCCGGCCTGGAGCCAGATCCCGGCTCCGCGCCGTGGCGAGATCCTGCTGCGAGCGGCGACGATCCTTGAGGCCCGCAAGGAACAGTACAGCCACGATCTCACCCGCGAGATGGGCAAGCCACTCTTTGAGGCCGGGGGCGATATTGTCGAGGCGATTGGCATGGCCCAATATGCGGGTAGTGAAGGGCGACGCATGCACGGCGTCACCACACCCTCAGAGCTACCCAACAAATTCCAGATGAGCATCCGCCAACCGCTGGGAGTAGTGGGACTGATCACCCCCTGGAACTTCCCCATGGCCATCGCCTCGTGGAAGATGCTGCCCGCGCTGGTGGCGGGCAACACCGTAGTGATCAAACCGGGCGAGGACGCGGCGGTCAGCACCTACAACCTCGTCGCAGCCCTGACCGAAGCGGGCCTCCCTCCGGGGGTCGTCAACATCGTCACCGGCTACGGCCCCGGCGCGGGCCAACCGCTGGTGGAACACCCTGATGTAGCGCTCATCTCGTTTACGGGCAGCACCACCACCGGGCGGCTCGTCTACGAATTGGGGGCTAGGCAGATCAAGCGTGTCAGCCTAGAGATGGGCGGCAAAAACCCACTCATCGTCATGCCCGACGCAGATATGGAGTTGGTAATGCAGGGCGTGGTGTGGGCAGCATTTGGCACCACTGGGCAGCGCTGCACCGCCACCAGCCGCCTGATCGTGCATAAAGACGTGGCCGAGCCACTGGTTGCCCGCATCATCGAGCGTGCCCAGCACCTGCGGGTGGGCAACGGACTAGATCCAGAGACCGAGATGGGGCCATTGGTAAACGAGAAACAGATGCAGCGCGTCCTCAGTTACATTGAGATCGGCCAGCAAGAGGGAGCCACACTGCGTTGTGGGGGCGGGCGCATAACCGAGGGCGATCTGGCGCACGGCTGGTTCGTGCAACCCACCGTCTTCACCGGCGTCACCCCACAGATGCGCATCGCCCGCGAGGAGATCTTCGGGCCAGTGTTGAGCGTGATCACAGTGGCGAGCTTGGAGGAAGCGATAGCCGTAGCCAACGATGTCGCCTATGGCCTCTCGGCCTCGATCTACACCCGTGACATCAACGCCGCCTACCGTGCCATGCTGGCCCTAGAGGCAGGCATCGTCTACATCAACGCGCCCACAATCGGAGCCGAGATCCACCTGCCCTTTGGGGGGGTCAAGGCCACCGGCAACGGCCACCGCGAAGCTGGGCCAACCATGCTGGATGTCTTCAGCGAGTGGAAGAGCATCTATATAGATTTCAGTGGCAGTTTGCAGCGGGCGCAGATTGATAATGTGGAGTAAAAAATAGAGGGGTGTGTGGCGGCAAAACCGCCACACACCCCTCTATTTTTTGTATCTCTATGCCGACATGGCCCCCGAACTCCCCAACGACGAAGACTGATTCGTCCCCGTCACCTGGCGCGGCATATCCAGAGCCAGCGGCTTGACGCGGCCAAGTAACTCAGCCAGTTGCTCACCCTCAATCGTCTCAAATTCGAGCAGCGTATTGGCCATATCATCAAGCACCGCACGGTTGGTGACGAGGATCTGGAACGCAGCCTCATAGGCTTCACCCGCGAGGCGGCGCACCTCCTCATCAATCTGGCGGGCGACCGCATCACCATAGTTGCGCTGCTCACTAATCTCACGTCCGAGGAAGATCAACTCCTCCTTCTCACCGAAGACAATCGGGCCAAGCTGGTTACTCATGCCATAGCGTGTCACCATCGAACGGGCGGTACGCGTCACACTCACCAGATCGCCGGAGGCCCCCGTCGTCACCTCTTCGGGGCCAAAGACAATCTCTTCGGCGGCGCGGCCACCCAGGGCAACGGTCATATCGGCCTTAAAGTAGGCGATACTCTGCAAGCCCAGGTTATCCTCATCGGGCAGGAAGAGGTTATAGCCACCAGCGCGCCCACGCGGAATGATCGTCACCTTCTGGAGCTTATTGGCACGTGGCAGGGCACCGGCCACCACGGCGTGGCCCGCCTCGTGGTAGGCCACCACCAACTTCTTGCGGTCGCTCATCACCCGCGAGCGGCGTTCGGGGCCACCCAGCGCCACGCGCTCGATGGAGTCCTGCAACTCGGACATCCCGATACGCTTCTTGGAGCGACGTGCTGCGAGGATCGCCGCCTCATTGACCGCATTCATCAGATCAGCACCAGAGAAACCGGGGGTCAGGCGTGCGATCACCTCAAGATTCACATCCTCAGAGAGCGGCTTGCCCTTGACGTGTACCTTCAGAATGTCCATACGCCCGCGCACATCGGGCGCATCGAGCACCACCTGGCGGTCGAAGCGACCGGGGCGAATGAGGGCCGGATCGAGCACATCGGGACGGTTCGTGGCAGCAACAACGATCACATTGGTATTGGTATCGAAGCCGTCCATCTCAACCAGGATCTGGTTCAGGGTCTGCTCACGCTCATCGTGGGAGCCACCCAAGCCAGCACCGCGCTGACGGCCAACCGCATCAATCTCATCAATAAAGATGATACAGGGGGCATTCCGCTTGGCCTGATCGAAGAGATCGCGAACGCGGGAAGCACCCACACCCACAAACATCTCCACAAACTCGGAGCCAGAGATACTAAAGAAGGGCACCCCGGCCTCACCGGCAACGGCGCGTGAGAGCAGCGTCTTACCCGTACCGGGCGGGCCAACCATCAGCACACCACGGGGGATACGCGCACCGAGAGCGGCGAACTTATCGGGGAACTTCAGGAACTCCACAATCTCGGTGAGATCCTGTTTAGCCTCCTCCTGCCCTGCCACATCAGCAAACGTAATCGTCGGCTTATCCCCGGCGAACATCCGCGCCCGGCTCTTGCCGAAGGAGAGCGCCTGATTATTGCTGCCCTGCGCTTGGCGCATAAAGAAGACGAAAAAGCCAATCAGCAGAATCGTCGGCAACAGAATAGTAAAGATACTCAGCAAGCCCCCCCAGGCCGGAGCAGGCTTAACCGTCACCTTCAACTGCTTGCCATCATCACCCGTCAGCCCAACGCCATAATCCGCCAGCAGCGACATAATACTATCGCCACTCTCCATACGCGAGCGCACGGTCGTATTATCGGTAAAAGTGACGATGATCTGCTCATCGCCCGCCTGCGCCTCGATACTCTCAACTTTCCCGGCCTTGGCAGCGGCGATCACCTCGGCGATACCCTTCTCGGTACTCTGGTTCGAGGTCTGACCAAAATACTGAAAGAAGAGCGCGAGCGCAGCAACAAGAATGATCAGATAGACAAAACTATTTTTGAGCCAGCGATTATCACTCATACACCCGATCCGCCTCTCTGTGGGGCAATGGCCCCATGCACATAGAAGGGACACAGCCCCCTTGGGTTATCTCCATCCCGATAACGTGTGTATTATAACATTAGGGATCAGGCCATTCAAGGGAACCAGATCACAAACACCATGTGATTTGGATTACCTTTGGTGGAGGTGCGGGGGGACGCATGTTGGCAAACCCTCGCGATAGGACGGATAGCGCAGCATCACGCCCAACTCCTCACGCATCCGGCGGTTGGCCATACGATGCGACACCGCCGCCATATCTACCAGATCGGGGGGTAAGGGCAACGAGCGACCGCGCAGCCAAGCGAGGCGCGTGATCACGCCCAGGATGAGCCGGGCGAGGCGGGGCGAGATTGAACGTGGCGGCGGGCCACCCAACAGACGGGCCAGTTCGGCATAAAAATCGCAGATCAGCACCGGGCGATTATCGGCGAGGTTATAAATCTGGCCAGGGGTACCACGTTCAACCAAGGCCCGCAGCGCCGTTACCGTATCATCAATGTGGATATACGAAGCAAAGCCCAGCCCGCCACCAATCAGCGGGAAGCGGCCCTGGCGCACCTGATCCAGCATCAACGCCGGAGCGTGGGGGCCATACACCCCCGCAATACGCGCAATCAGCACCGGCACGTGCTGGGAAGTGGCAGCATCGAGTAACACCCGCTCCGCCTCAGCCTTGGCACGCGCATAATGGAACTCCGGGGCAGGCGGCACATCCTCGGTGAGCCATGCATCACCGCTGGGGTAGAGGGCACCACTACTGGCAAAGACCAGTGCCCGCAACGTGGGGTGAGCGGCACACTCCTGCGCCACCGCCTGCGCCGCCGCCACATTCCCGCGCACAATCTCAGCGGGCGAACCCAGGGGCGAACCGGCGAGATGAAACACCACCTCAACACCCTGCAAGGCTGAGCGCAACGCCTCGCGATTGGTGACATCAGCCGTAAGCGCATCCACTCCCAGATCGGCCAGATCCGCCGCCGCAACGCGATCAAGCCCACGCACCGCGAAGCCATCCGCACGCAGTGCCCGTGCCAGCGCCTGCCCGATATACCCAGCACAACCCGTAATCAGAATCACCGCTCAACCCCCACCACCATATCGGCACCCACCGAACTGGTCAACAGATCCTGGGGGATCGGCTCCAGGCTCGCCTTTCCCGCCGCATCAAACGGAGCGCGGAAGACATGGGCACCAATCGTAACCACCGCGTGGCCCACCACCGGCGGATCAACCTGCACCACCACCGCCCAGCGCCCCGCCGTCTGGCGCACACTGACCCGCACCTCATACTCAGCGTGGTCATCATCATGGATGATCGTCTCAGTCGGCTTACCGCCCCACATCACCCCAAACTGGGGCACGAGGGTACGCACAAAGAGCGAGCGCTGCAAGACAAAACGTGGAATAATCGGCTGGGGCGCAATCAGACTCGCCAGCGGCAGCGGCGGCAATTCACCAGAGGCTTCAGCCGCTTGAAGCACCAGAATCATCTGATAGGACGCAGCACACTCACTACACGTCCAGAGATGCCACCAGACATGGGGGTAGGCATCAATCGCCGCGAGCGTCCCCTCATCACGTTCGGTATCAATATAGGCGGGCAAATCCTCATCACAGACATCACAATCCACCGGCTGAAGATCCAGATCGGTGCCCAAGCGATGCACCACCTGATCGAGCAACACGCGCTGGCAGCGCTCACAGCTAGAGACATGATCAATCAACCCAAGGTAAGCAACATCCTGCGGAAGTGCCAGATCGGGATGCTCCGCCAGATAGGCGTGCAGATGGCGACAAGAAAGTTTCTTCATATCATTCACGCTGCCACTCAACACTGAGTCAGCACCGAGTAATTGCATGACACCATTTGTATAAAAGTGGTTATGAAAGGGATCAAGTAGCATCATACCACGCTCTTTCAATTTATTAAACGTCTGAAGGCGCAACAAAGTTGCTTGCAAAATTAGTAACCGAAGGCATGCCAAAGTGCTTGGGGACGAGAATCGGCAGAGCCGACCCACTAGGGTCGGCTCTGCGGATATTCACACTATAGGGGCGCACACGACACGCCCCCTCATCTCAACGCCACGCCTGCATCTCTGGATGGTTACGCAAAACCTTGCGTGCATCGGTGAGCAAGGCCCGCACGCGGGAGGGATGGAGATCAAAGGTACGGGCAATCTCAGCAGTAGGGCGATCATGCACCGCATACAGATCAAAGATCTTCGCTAAACGTTCATCACCATGCTGAAGCAAAATAGCATGAATAGTATGATGCAACATACTCCCCATCAACTGCTCTGAAGGATCAATCTGACGCGGATCAGGTAAATCTAACTCAGGATTCTCATCTAACGAATCGGCCTGATGACCGCGCTTGGTCGCCTTGGTATCGCGTATATGGCGACGTATACAGAGCACTACAACTTTGTAGGCCCAGGTATAAAAGCTACTCTTATAGCGAAAAGAGGGCAAAGACGCAAGCAAGGCAGCCTGAGCGATCTGGATCAGATCCTTCAATTCAACTGCCCCATCGCGTGACCAAGCCAAGCCATTCTTATGCAGAATCTGGGCGATATTCACCTCCCATACCTGCCACTCATGAGTATTAGAGGGATGCCCATGATTGCGCAACACCTCGACCAGTGCATGATTGGTGTGGTAATACGCACACACCTTTCGGAACTCTGCGTAGCTCGCATCATGAGGCAGCAGGGACTGAAGCGCATGAGCATAGCTCTCCGCCTCTTTTGGCGACAACCCCCAACCCAACTCCGCACTCAGCGCCATGATCCGGGTAGTCCAACACGTCGTAGCGTCATCGCCCTGATTCATCGCAACACCTCACCTATCGCGTAGCAGGTAACGAAGCAACACGCGCAACCGAAACCAACAATGATCCAGGGGATCAGAACCCCTCTGAACCGAGAACAGTACTGCGCCATGCAGATTCCGGTAGCGAACCGGGTATGAAGAGATTACCGGGATGAGAATTTAGGATAGAATAGCGCCATTACCAGCACAGACATATTCTATGCGTAAAATAGCACAAAAATGTTCTGTGTTGAATGATGCGAAAGTGTCTGAATGAGAGATAGGACAATGGTTATGCTTCGCAACTGGATTGCTCTACTTCTCTATATGTCATTTCGTCATCACTGCGCGTAAGTTTAGCAAAAAGACGGCTACAGCACAAGAGTCACTTGGGGTACGAAATCTGAACGATTTGCAACAAGCGCTTAGGAGACACAAACGTAACTACTACAGTAGAGGGGAACGTGCGCCCCAAAACGGAACCATTATACCAAGGAAGGTAGGGAGTTGTATGTCTGAACTACAAGCCATGCGCGACGTGCTCACCGTTGACGAAGTCGCCGAGTATTTACGCGTCAGCCGCGCCACGGTATGCCGCTGGTGCGTACAGGGCCGTCTCCCCGCCTTCAAGATCGGCAAGGGCTGGCGGGTGCAGCGCAGTGATTTGGAGGGGTATATACGGGGGGGGCGGGAGCGGGAGGTAGAGGTGGGGTGAGGGGGAAAAAAAGCGAGGGCATAGTGCCCTCGCTTTTTTGGTAGTGTACAACCGAGTCAGTCTTGTATTTCTTCTAGCGCCATGTCGCTCCCATAATCGCACTGCCCTTAGAAGGAACGCCCATACCTCCCGGTACTCCTTGTCCAGAGCCATCGTGAACGGTAATCGTTACCTCTTGGCCATAGCCTAAGCCACACGCACGCGCATTGCCACCACCGTCAAAGTACCCAACCACCCCGCGCACCCCGTCCACGGTAAAATACCATCCGCCTGTACTGATCCCATTGATCCCAATTGAAATACAGGTTGGATCATCATTGTAGTTGTAGACACTAAAGCGTAGCTTGGGCGGGTTGGCCGGAACCGGGGTGGGCGTGGGAGTCAGGGCACGGATCTTGGCTTGGGCTGCCCGTACATCCTCAAGCGGTAGTTTGACGGCCTTCTGATAGATGCGTAAGGCATCTGTTGGCTTGCGCTGATTCTCTAATTGGGCACCATACTCCATATAGATCGTGTATAGCATATCGGTGCTGTCGAGATAGTCGGCCTGAATCTCACGCAACTCCTCTAGCTTTACCGCAGCATCACGCAGTTGCCCATTCCCTTGCGCACTCATTGCGTCAAGGTAGAGTACTAGGCGCGTCTGTTGCTCCAACGCCAGTTGATGATCTGGTGTCACCGAGAGCGTTGCATTGAACTTATCAAGCGCCTCGACGAATTCGCGAGTATTGAGCAGTGACACTCCCCAGTTATAGTAGGTTGCGCTCAATTTTTCGCTAATATCGAGATAGTTTTCGTCTTGGCTGTAGACGCGCTTGAAGAGTTCTATCGCTTTATCCCAATCTTGTTGGGCATAGGCTTCAACGCCATCGGTATAGGCCAGTGCCATCTTCGCCTGCGGATCAAGGGTTGGTGTTACCGCAGGCGTTGGGGTGGCGGGAGGGGCTGTCGCACTCGCCACCGCCACTGCGCGTACCGTGGAGGTTATGGCTACCTCGGCTTGGGCTGGCGGGTTGGTATTGGTAGTTGCCGTAGTTTGCGGTTTGACCAGATTCATCCCAATCACCACCCCAATGAGGACGAGCAAGATCACCGCACCAACTGCAGTCCAGATGACGATAGGTGGGAACATGCGTTGGGGTTGTGTTCCTGGCCGGGGTGGACGAGGGATCTGCTTCTCTGGTATGTTGATTGGGCCGACCTGCTTTTCAAGCATGAGCCGTTGGATGTCTTCATCGTGTTCGTTGATTTCGCCGTGTTCATTGAATGTGGACATAGAACCTCGCAAGGTGTAGGGTTTCGTGTGCCAGTAACATGCCCCAGGACAATTTATCGAGTAGTCAGGGCGCGTATTCTCGTCTGGGCTGCTCGTACATCCTCAAGCGGTAGTTTGGCCGCCTTCCGATAGATACGTAGGGCATCACTTATTTTTCGTTGTCGCTCTAGTTGGGCACCATATTCCATATAGATCGTGTAGAGCATGTTCGTACTGTCGAGATAATCGGCTTGAATTGCCCGTAATTCCTCTAAACTGATCGCAGCATTACGAAGTTGTCCATTTGCATACGCACCCAACGCATCCAAGTAGAATGCTAAGCGTGTTTGTTGGGCTAATGCTAATTGATGAGTTGGTTCGACCGAGAGGGCTGCGTTGAATTTGTCAAGAGCTTCGACATATTGGCGTGTGTTAAGGAGTGACACTCCCCAGTTATAGTAGGTTGCACTCAATCTTTCGCTAATATCGAGGTAGTTTTCGTCTTGGTTATAGACGCGCTTGAAGAGCTCTATCGCTTTATCCCAATCTTGTTGGGCATAGGCTTCAACGCCATCGGTATAGGCTAGTGCCATCTTCGCCTGCGGATCAAGGGTTGGTGTCACCGCAGGCGTTGGGGTAACGGGTGTTTCTGTTACACTCGCCACACCTATTGCCCGTGCTGTGGGCGTGATGACTACCCCTACTTGCGCTGGTGCATTGGTAGTTGCCGTGGTTTGCGCTTTGATCAGATTCATCCCGATCACCACACCAATGAGGATGAGCAAGATCAAGCCACCAACGCTAGCCCCGATGACAATCGGCGGGAACATGCGTTGGGGCTGTGTTCCTGGCGTTGGTGAGCGGGATACTGGCGTCTCTGGTATGCTGATCGGGCCGACCTGCTTTTCAAGCATGAGCCGCAGGATGTCTTCATCGTCTTTGTTGATTTCGCCGTGTTCATTGAATGTGGGCATAGAGAACCTCAGAAGGTATAGGGTTTAGCGTACCAGTGCCCGCCGTATGAGCGCCGAGGGACGCAACGCTTCGCTGCTCTCCAAAAAGGCGCGTGCCATGCGTAGCGGTTGGTAGCGCCGCGAACCAACCTCGACACTGCTCTCGGTGCGTGGTTCGCTGATGTTCCAAGCACCTGTTCCTTGATGTACGAGTACCTCACCAATATAGGCTCCGAATGCCTCGGTATTGGCGTCTAACAAGCCCTCAGTGCGTAAGAAATCGCGGTATTCGTCGTCAATGTTGGCTTCAAAGCGTTCGAGACTCTCAACACTGTAGTCCATATTCAGTTCAGTATGGTACTGTTGGGCGAAGTGTTGAGCTAAACCCTGGAGATCATTGCTTGGTGCAGATTCCTCTTCCCTTCCATCCATAAATTCATGCGCCGGTTCATAGATGACACTGGCATAATCAACCAGGGCTTGTAGCAAGAGGTCAAACGCCTGCTCATGCGCCAGTGCGATTGGTAGGTCACCACAGAGTTCGAGATCGCCATCGCTATCAATGGTCAGGCGCACCCATGCCGCTTCATGGTTCAGATGCGCAATCCGTTGTGCCATAGCGGCTGGAAGTGGCTGATCATGGCGCTCCACGAGCGGATTGATGCTCAGCCGGATGTAGCTGTTGCCCAGCATGTCCTCAAACTCAAAGGCGAGCAGTGGGAACTCAACCATGCGACCGCTCGCCAGTTCGATCCGAAACCCTGAACGAATGGCCTCGTTATTCACAACTTCAAAGTCGAATTCATGGCGCGTAAATTGGTGCTTGAGCCAGATGAGTGGTTGTTCCATGGGGCTTCCTTAGGCTTTCTCTCATCAATCCTTGTTGATACGAGTTTCCTTGACGGTCTTTCCGTGTTGATCATAGAGACGGACGGTGTTATTGGCGAGATTGACGCTTACACCCTGGCCTTTCCACTTTTTGGAATCGGCCTTGGGCAGTGCTGCTTGGGGATCTAGGCCAAATGCATGCCGTACCTGTTTGATCGCTTGTTCTTGTTTCTCTGTCTTCTGAGTACTGGTTTCGAGTTTTTGATACCGATCTCGAATCCACGTGGGTGCTACTTGGTGTTTCATGTCCGAAAACGAACGTACTCGATCCCGTGCGCCTTTGACTTCGGTGAAGACGGGTTGGTTGTTTTTGAAGGCAATAATGTCAATTCCGTGTATCTTATTGTGCTGCCCAGGAACAACTTTAAAACCCTCTTTCTTCAGAAAGGATCGGGCGATCTTTTCGGCTTTTGCACCTACTTGCTGATTACTCATCTGCTTGGGTTGGTAATTCTTGGGAATACCTTTGGCGCTGGTTGTTTTGTGCTGAATTGCCGAACTAGGGCGTGGCTGTTGGCGTGAGACGCTGGTCTTGGCGAGATCGCGTGATTTTTGTTGTAGGGTTGTTTTGGCAACTACCCGGTTTGGGGTAATCGGTTTGGCTGCGCTCGATGGCTTGACGCTTTTGGGTTGGTTGCTCTTCATTGCCGCCTCTTCCCTACTTCTTGCGTGTAATTTTGGGTTTGCCCGCAGAGCGCATCATGAGTCGCGCTGTTTCGATATGCTCTTGGTTGCGCTCCTGGATCTGTACTGCCGCAAAATCTTGCACAATATCGTTGTAGCTTGGCATGTTTGGTTGGGGCGAGGGCATAAAGAGATTGGCCATGGTGGCTAATCCAACCATTCCATCTACGAAACTGACCGCAGCATAGGCTTTGGCTGAGTTCAGCGATCCTTTGAACCATTTTGCTTTCTGTGTCTTCTGCGCCACTTGGCTCTTTGCGGTGGGTGGCGCTGGCCTTGGTTGGGTAACGCGGGTCGCCTTGACTGGCTTGGGTTGCACCTTCTGCTTTTGCGCTGCAACCCGCGTTGCACCCGTTTTGAGTTGGGTTGTACTCAGGCGTTTGGAGGCGGCCGGGGCAGGTCTTGGCTGACCTGCCCGGCGCGCATCGCTTCGGTTCGGCTGGGTTGGGCCGGTTTTGGGTTTCGGCGATCCTTTCATGGGGTTGTTCCGACCAGATCGTTCAGGATGCGATCATCAACCGGGACGCCCGAACGCTGCATGCGCTCGGCGGCGAGGAGCAGGTAGGCGCGCCGCACTTGCGGGTAGTTGGGATGTTGCCCAAAGCGTTGCCGACATACCTGCTCGACCTGTGAGCGTAGCTTCATGCTATTGCCCATGCCACTCAGCGCATCTTGTAACGCATCGGGCAAAACCTGCCCATCACGCGCTAGTATTTCTCTGGCGGCTGTCTGCGGATCGAGGGCGAGATCGCCTTCCGTATGTTGCGTAACCGCTGGTGGCTCCCAGGGGATGGCAGTCCCAATCGTGATGCCGCAACGAGCCATTAGTGCTTTGACGGCCGCATCCGAATCGTCAATCAGGGGCAGATCACTGCTGGTCTGAAAGCGATCCAGGTAGTTGCCGACTTGCACAAAGACCGGGCGGCTATCGTGGTCGCGCACAATCACCTGGCCCTGCCCTAGTGAGCGCACAAATTCGCGCTGGCGTTCGTTCAGGTTCATCACCTCGCAGAAGAGTTTGAAGCTCTCCTGATCTTCGAGGCGGTGCATGAGTTTGAGGGTGGTGTTGCCCAATGCCCCGCTTACCAACTGGGTGGGGATCTGTTCGGCGATCAGGATGCCTTCGCCATACCCGCGCACTTCGGCCAGAATGTTGGCGAAATCTTCGCCACCCCGCCCGCGTGCATCGCCGAGATCTTCGTTCTTGCCATGGCCTGCCGCCATCAGCCGGTGGGCCTCTTCGATCAGGGTGATGTGGAGTTGCTGGCCCCGTTGCGCCACCGGCAGCCGCTTGTAGCGGCTCTGCAACTCTTGGGTGAGTTGCACGAGCAGGAAGGCCATGATCAGAGCGCTATCCTCTGGTGAACCGACCCGCCCTAGTTCCATGATGGTGGGCCGATTTAAGACTTCGCTGAGTGGTGCGGGGCTGTTGGTGTTGACCACGGTTCCTGCATTCAACAGCAGATCGCGTATGCGAATCTCGGCAGATTGCCGCACCCGCCCCTTGGCTTCTTCGTCATAACCCGCCGTCATAGCGTCACTCACCGCTACCAGGGTGGTGTAGAAATCGGCCATCGTCGGGGTGGGCAACCCACATCCACCTTTGCCATGCTCAAGATTCCAGCCCGCATTGGCATAGACTTGGCGTAACGCCGCCCGATAGATCGCGGGGAGTGGATCCCACATCGAGAAGGCGGCCATAAAACAGCGCATGAGCAGGCTCAGATGGGTTTTGAGCAGCATGCCTTCGGCCACATGGAACGGGTTGAACCGGAAGGGCGTCGTGGTCTCATCGCCCAGGGTGAAGATGAGCAACTGATCGGCAATCTGCGGGTCTGCCATTAAGAGCCGGTAGTCGGGCTTATCAATCGGGTACATAACCAAGAAGGGTACCTGGTGTTGCGCCCATAGCTGGGCCAGCAGATGCAGACATGTATTGGTCTTCCCGCTGCCGGTGGCTCCGGCGATCAGGCCGTGCCGGTTCAGTTCGCGCACGCTGATCTCAAAGGGTTGCTCGGTGATGATCCCCCGGTGAATGATCTGCCCCAAACTGATGTGGGCCTCATTGTTGTCAGGGCGCTTGGGCGGTAGCACAAACGGCTCATCCCGTACCTCCAAGCCGGGGAGGTAGCCACTCTCTGGGGGGATGGGCAAGCGAAATGCGCCCGCTGCTTGCATGGTATCCACGAGGTAGCGGATACGGGCGGCGACACCATCCACCTGGGTTTTCCCCCATGGGCCATGCTCAAGAAAGGCGAAGTTGTAGCGCGCCACTTCGAGTTCGTGATCATTCAATGGGGCTTCGCGTACCCACTGACGTGGTTCGGGGGTTGTATTCTCGATCAGTTCGGAACCAAGCGCCTCCAAGACATCTTCTGGCGCGTAGTTGGCCCCTATGAGTTGGATCTTGATCTTGAAGAGGTGGTTGCGCTTGTTGATCAGTGGCGCGAAGGTGCGTTGTAGATCCTCGAAGCGCTCTTTGCGGTAGAGCTCCACCCACCCGTGGCTGGCAGTGGCGGTAGCGGTGATCGCCCGGTAGCGCGAAAGGAGTTGGTTGATTAGCAACAGTTCCTCTTGAAAGAGGGCGGTGGGTTGCAAACAGATGCTCACCACACATGGCTGTTCCTGTTGCGCTAGGGTCTCTAAGAAGCGCCCAAAGGCTGATGCATCAACCACTGGGCTAAAGGGATGCGGGAAGTAGCCGGTCATGTTGTCCCCAACATAGGGATCAACATCTTCAAATTTACGCAACTCCAAGATCTGGCGCTGCCCCACTGTCTCTATCGGGATGGGGAGCAGGTAGTACAGCAACTCCTCTTCACTCGTTACCGGCGCGAGTGGGTAGTTGAAGGGGTCTTCGAGTGGGTAGTGGCTGCGGAACTTGCGCCATAGGTTCCAGCAGAGATTCTTGGCTTGGTTGCGGTTGGCATGGAAGACCTTGCCCAGAAAGACAATCTCGATGCTGGTCGGGCGTCCGGGTATGCTGGATGGTTGGGCAATAAAGCGCAGATCAAAGGCGGAACTCCCATCTGCGATGATGCGTGCGTTGATCAGATCATTCAGAAACCGAACTTGGCGTAGGGTGATCAGGTTGATACGACTCATCTCCGCACCGGCTAGGGTGCGGGTGAAGTCGCTGGTCATAAAACTGGGAATAAAGGGAACCCGTACCGCAAAGATGGCATGCGATCCCTGTTGTTGTGTCACCTGGATTCCATTGGGGCCAGGACTATCCGCATAGTGCAACTCATCCGGGTTGCTGACGTAGATAAACGGTTCCTGCATGATCCGCGCTCCTGTCTGGTCTAGACGTAGGCATTGGTCACAGCTTCAACCAGCATGAGCAGATCATTCTGGGGTGTCCAGTTGGCCAGGGCTGTCGGCATGAAGGGTTGTGGTTGCCCATCAAGTTCGACGAACATGGTCGGGACTTCTTGGGGGTAGCGCGCTGTGCAGGCAAAATAGATGTCGAGGGTATGCCCCATGGTATCGCGCAGGTTGACGGTGATGTAGTAGGCTCCCATGTCTTCGCGCAGGATGGCGCTCAGCCCCTGGTTGAGCAGTGCCCGTACTTCGTCGCGTAGCCGACTCATAGCATCCCCACCACCAAAACGCGAGCTATGTACCGGCGGTAGTGCGGGTGCTATAGGGGGGAGGCTCATCCCACCCGGTGCGGGTGCGGTGTGTCCGCTCAGTGCCCCCAACAAGGCGTTGCTGAGATCGTTATTGTTACCGCCCGTGCCCATCGGCAACATGCCAACCTTGGCCAACTCGGTCAGCGCCTGCAAGCGCAGCGCATCGGTCTGGGCACGATCACCAAACACCTTGGCATACATCTCTGGGTTGGTGGTGAGCAGGTATTCGGGCGTGAGTTCAATCATGCGCGAAATGTTCATGTTGGTCGTGGCTTGGAGCATGGCGATCTCGGCCTGGGTACGGGCCTGGATCTGGGCGACCTCCGCCTGGGTCGTGGCTTCGCGCTTCTTGAGCACAACATCGCGCAACTGGCGATCAAGCTCTTCGCCCCCGCGTAGCCCGGTGATCTGAACATTGATCACCCGCATGCCCATGCTCTCCTGCACCCCGCGCTGCTGGATCTGCTGCGCGATCATGTAGCCCGCCTGCCCGCCGGCCTGGAAGTCGCGGTATTTGGCATAGGCCACAATCGAACGCATCGACTCCATCACCGTGTCGTAGAGCATGGTGAGCGGTTGCTCGATAAAGAGCGCCACCCGCGCAGGGTCCATGATCTGGTAGGTGACGGCCACGTTCATGTCTACGGGTACCGCAATTTCGGTGTTGTCGGGAGACTGGTAGAAAAGATTGAATTCTTGGGTTGTTTCGATGTCGAGGGTGCGCTCGCGGACGTTGACCACATAGAGGTCAATGCGGTTCATGACGGGGAAGGAGAGGGCATGGTAGCTGCCTTCACTAAGGACTTCTAGCACCTGTCCATTTCCCACCACCACTACCGAGGTCCCCGGCATGACGCGGAAGACGCGGAAGAGGCTACTGAAGATGTTGTTATTAACCCGCACCGGGCCAAAGATGAGCGGCGAGGTAGCAGGGTTGGCAAAGCGTTCCTGGAGGAAGGCATCGAGCCGCCCCTGGTTCTTCTGGGCCTCTTCATCTACGACTAAGTGCCGGTTGAGCGGGATCGTCATTGAACGATTGGTTGGCATTGAGGTTTCTCCTATAACTTAGGGGTGTGGATGCAATGGACTCGGCATGCTTGGCAGGCTGCCCAGAATCTCTTGGGCCTCCGTGGCAGCTTCTTCAACACTCATACCGTCAAGGTTGCTGGCCACATAGTTGCGATATTGGCAGGTGGGGCAATCGTTCTGGCGCTCCACCTCAATGAAGAGGCTCTCCAATGGCTTCTGGAAGATCCATTCGGCACGATTGCCAAAGAGGAGCCAGTTGCTCTCTACATCGGGGAGGGTGGTATTACTCCCGCGCAGCAGGGTCAGTAGCGCAACCCGCGTCATGAGCAGGGCGATCATGCCCACATCAATCCCTAAGCCCGGCTCGGCAATCAGGTCGGGGAGCCGCGTGGGGTCCTCATACCCCACCGAGAAGTCCTGGGTGGCCGCTGGGGGCGGGCCAAAGTATTCGGTGACAACCGCCTGGAAGCAGTCGTAACAGGCACCATCGGGGGGGATGGCGCGAAAGACATCGCCGCCAAAGGCGCGGTTATAGGCGGCTCCATAGACTGCGGCTACGCCGCGTGGCCAGCATGCCCGGTTGATGGCTACCTTTGATTCCTCACGATCTGTGGCGGCGACGACCAGATCACAGTCACTGACAATCGCGCCCAAGGCATCAAGATCGTCGAGAATGTTGAGTTCAAAGGTCTCGACTTGGATGGCGGGTGAGATGTCATAGAGCAGATCGCGCATCGCCCGTGTCTTGTAGCGCCCGATGTCGTGCAGGCCACACACATGGCGGGCGATGTTATGCACTTCGAGGCGATCAAAATCCACCAGACGCATGTGACCAACCCCGCAGCGGGCCAGTTGGGTGGCCACAACCGAACCACCCGACCCTAGCCCGATCACCGCCACCCGCTTGTTGGCGAGGTGATCGGCCTCGAAGATGCCGTGCAAGCGCGAGGTGTAGTCGGCATGGAGGCGCACGATATTGCATTCAACCTCTTCCCATGCATCGGATGTGCGCCGTTGGGCCGTGATTGTTTCGGGCGGGCCAGGGATGATCAGGAGGAGGATTTCGCCTTCGGAGTATGAGAGATCATGCTTGGGCGCGGCAGTGCTGCTCTCTATCCGCCGCCAACAGCCAAGATAGCTCCCGCTCGTCTCACTGAATCCCATCACCTGGGCCACATCACCACCATCAAGGAGGCGTCCGTAGATCTGGCCTTCGGTACGATCCGTATCAATCAGCGCTTGGGTGACAAGAGTATCGGGGATGGTCAGAAACATTGGTTTAGACTCCCGGTTGTTGCTCATCCAGTGTGCCTAAGGTTTCGGGCTGCTGGAAGCTATAGTTACGATTGAGATCGGCACAGATATCAGCCGCAGTACGGAAACTTACTTCGACATGACGAATGGCTATTCGGCCATAGAACTCCAGCATGCCACTCAGTTCTTGGGGGGCGCGTGGTTGGCTCAGAGTATCCATGAGCGCCCGCAGGGCATCGCGCAGGCGCAGATGGCTGCGCCATCCATAGGGAAAGAGTTGGTTCACATGGATGCGTAACCAACGATCATCGCTCAGGCGCGCCCGCATCTCTGGTGGTTGTTGTGGGAAGTCGCGGCACGGATCGAGATGGATCTCTACCACTGCGAGGAGGTTCTCTTCCTCTGGGATCTCGCTGATGATCACCCCTTCCTCGGTCTGACGTTCGGGGGTAGGGCTGATCTGGGTCGAGTCGATGCTGATCGGTCTGTTCAGGTGAATGCTGTACCAGACCGCTCCATCATCACGCACATGGCGCACCAGTTGGGCATGACGGGTGGCACAGAACTGGGCCAGATCGTGCTGTTCGCGGGCCGCACGACTAGGTAGCGGCGCGATCTCTGGGATACTTTCCGGGCTGGGGGGGCCAGGAAAGGGCGGGATTGGTGGTACTTCAACCGGGTCAACCCGCTTGGGTGGTGGCGCTGCGAAATCATGCTGATCAATTATTCGATCTTGTCTGGGTTGCTCTTGGCTTCCCACAACCTCTGCCATAGGAACCTGAAGATTCGCTCGCTCCGCCCGTAGTGCTTCCACATCAACCCCCCAACGCCCCCTAGGGGTTGATGTGGTAGATTGTTGATAGGCTTGGGCCTCCAGTTGACTCAGTGTGGTGAGTACATCGGTGATGTCGTCATCAACTACTTGATACGTAACCGCCACCGGGCGGAGGGTCTCGCGGGGGTAGTAGTAGGTGTGCAGGTAGAAGACGGTGTCCTCTATCGTCACCAAAGGTGTAAAGATGCCATCCGGCAACTTGTAGGAGTCATCGCTCAGGATGTCAATCACCTGGAGCGTGTCGCCAGTACTGAGTTGGCGCATGCCGGGTGGATGCTTATGCCACTCGCCCACATAGTCCACCTGAAAGGCCGCATACTGCGTGCGCCACCTCTCCAATTCCTGCTGGCGCGATAGGGTGTCGGGGGCATAGGTATGGGACCGGCGGTCGGCGTTGCCCCCCGGCCCGGATGCGGCCACCACCACCAAGTAGGGGCCGTCGCTGAGATGAAACATCCGCCCCACCAGAATGCCACCCGTCTCGCGCCCAGGACTGTCACACGACTCGTCCTGGATGCGTTGGTAGGCATCGGTACGCGCAATGAAGACGTTATGTGGTGCAGGCATCTTAGTCCGCCTCAATCCCTGGCCACTCGGTCTTGCCCGATTCCAACCAGGACTCATAGGCGAAGAACCAGGCTGCCGCTACTGCCACCACCGTTGCCGCTGTGGTGTTGGCGGCAAAGGTGCGGTCGCCGGGGTAGTAGAGGCACAGATGCCCGTCGTTGTATTGGTGCTTCAGGCGTCCGGCAACTTCATCCTTATAGACCGTAATAACCGGGTTGATCGGAAAGACTAGGGGTGGCTCGTTGGGAAAACTCTCTGGGTAGTAGAGGGCAATCTCGTAGGTGTTGCCACGATTGCTCTCGAGTTTGCCCGTCCAAACCAGTTGGCCACCATCATTGAAGAGCTGAAAACGGGGAAAGCGGCTCTCCATGGCGCGCTTTTCGAGGATCAGACGGGCTGGGTTCTGATCATACCAGGTGGCATGCCAGCGCATAGGGCGAAGGGTTGTCAGATCCATAGGTTGCGTATCCTCAGTTGTACAAGGCTTCAAGGGTACAGCGATACGATGCTGGTTGGGTGTTGGCCCTATGCACTAAACCAGCGTTGCGGTTTGACCACGGTCTTGGACTGGGGATCGAGTTGGGCTACTTTGGGATCGTTGGGGGCATGCATCTTGCCATCCGGGCCGACAACGACCTCTTGGGCTTGGGAGAGGCGCTTCTTCAGTTCCTCAAGGCTGGTCTGCGGATTGCGCGGTGGCTGCGGGGTGGTCATACGGGTTGCTCCTTCTTACTGGTGATTTAGGCGATACGATCCGGGTAACGGCTAAAGATCGGCTCCGCTGCGGGTGGAGTCTGGTTGGGTTGGGCGTAGGGAAGCTGGTTGAAGACCTCGTTGATGATCGCAAAGAGTGAGGTATCAGGCTTCCATACTTGTATGAGTTTCGATTCGAGCGCAAGTTGTTGCTCGGCAATCTCGCCGTGGTTGTTCAACACCTCGATGGTCGAGACGAGAGTCGGCGGTGTCATTGGGTAACTGCGTGGGCAGATGAGGTGGATGGAGACATTTTCACCCTGGCTGCGGTTCACGCGCACCTGGAGGCAATACTCCTCTGGGTTGCTCCGCCGGTTAAGGGCGATGGCGCTATAGCCATTCGAGCGAAGCTTGGCCAACTCCTGCTCAAGCTGCCCGCGCAGATCGAGGGTTGGCTTCGTAACCTCTGGTGCAGTTACACCACTCGTCCCCGATCCCCAGGCTACAGATCGGGGCGGTATGGTGGTCACATGGGGGTTGGGTGGCGCGGTTGGTGGGCGTAAGGGTGGTGCCGCCGCCGGTGGCACATAGGTACCAGAGCGCGGCCTTGAGCTACTGGATAGGCTCTTCGCGTCACTGCTGTTGCGGCGTGTGGCTCCAGTGCGCTGGATGAGAATCACGCCAGCGCCAATCACGATCATGAGGATCACGATGCCACCTACCACCAAGAGCATGATCGAGGTCGTATCCACAAGCACTCCTGTCACTAACGCGGTGTGACCCGCACCAAATAGGTTGCTCCCGTTGCCAGATCAACCGAGACTTCACCCGCATCGGGGTTGTCGCTGATTGCCACAACATAGCGCCCACTCGGCAGGGCGGCATAGGCGACGCCGGTGCGATCAGTGACGAGTTGGGTTTGGTTGCCCGTACCGACAATGGTGATCAGCATGTTGGCGCTGGGGGCAATGATGAGCAGATTGACGGGTTTGCCGCTGCTACTGGCAGAGATCCGGCGCTCTTTGAGCAGGGTTTTCCATGCATTGGCATCGAGTTGATTGGCACTCAGTTTGTAGCCACTTGCCGTAGCGCGTAACTCTTCGGCCTTGCCTTTGAGCAAGCGTGCGGCCCGCCCACTATCCGGGGCCGACTGCACAAGCTCTAGGGCGGCATTGGCGTGGGCCATTGCCTCTTCTCCAACCGCGCCACCCTGAGACACCAGGGCTTCGCCATAGGCGACATGGGCCAAGTAGCGCCACTGGTCTATCGAGCGCCCCAGCGGATCGCGCAGATCGGGGTTCTCACCTGCGGTTTGGTCGAGTTCGCTGATCAGGGCGGCCACATCGGCAGCATCGGCGGCCTGGAGCCGGATGGCCCAATCGGCCCAGCCCTGGCGCTCGGTCACCAGAACGGGATCGATCTGCAAGGCCAGGGCGGCGGCGTAATGCTCGGCTGATGCCTGCGGGTCGCTATCCAGGGTGAGATCGCCCCAGGCGATGTAGGCGTCGTGCAACTGGAGTGTGACGGAGATGCTATTGGTAGGGTTGAGCGCCTCCGGGTTGAGGCTATGGATGGCATCCAGGCTGCTGACAACTTCGCCCCAGCTCTGTTCTGAGTTGATCGACCAGTTGCTCTCTACTGCGCTCCACAGCGGGCGGGTGCGGGCGGTGATGGTCTTGGTGAGACCTTCGTTGGCGCTTACGGATTGGGGATCAATGGCGAGTGCCTGCTGGTAGAGGTTCTGCGCCGACTCAAGTTCGCCCGCCGTAAACTGCGCCGCCGCCGTCTGTTCGTAGGCTTCGCGGAGCGGGGTTGGATCGGTGACGAGGCCACCACAACTGCCACCTTCACCAGCTTGCCCCCGGCTGCGCATCGTCTCGTAGAGCGTGACGGCCTGGAGCATGGTAGTGGGATCTCCACTCTGGAGGGCGCGCTGGGCGGTGTTGCGCTGCTCGCCGCACGGGTCGCGCAAGAAGGCGAAGTAGATGCCCGTTCCTGCCAGCATCAGCACGATCACGATCAGCCCGGTGATGAGGACAATCGGGCGGTTCGGTGAACGGCTGGGAGCCATGGCTGGAATGGATGTTGCTGCGGGTGGGACGGGAATCGCGCCCGGTATGACTTGGGGGACTGGCAGTGGCGGTGGCGCTGAGGCCAGCCGCAAATTCGGCCCCTGCACGCTATCCTGTACGTCCTGCACGATCTCGTATAGCCGACTGCTCCAGAGCCAACTGAGCCGCGCCTTCGACTCGGTCTCGATCTGGAGTTCGTGCAGTTCGCCGCTGCTGGTTGAGGCAGGCGATATGACCGTGACGATCATCTCTGGTGCGCCATGGGGGAAGGTTGGCAACAGTTTGAGGTAGAGTTGGACTGGTTGTGGCCCCTCCATGGTGTCGCGGCGTAGGTTTACGGTGATGTAGTGCAGCCCCTCACGATCTTGTTGCACATCGCAGGTGTAGCCGAGATCGCGGATAGCCTTCACTTCGTAGCCGATGCGTTCGGCACGATCCATGTCGGGTGTCAGCGCTGGTTGTTGTGTCATAGCTGAGTCTTTCATTCACGCGGTAGGTCTTTTGGCAGTAGAGCAGCAATAATGTTGTCACCCTGAGCGCAGCGAACGGTCTCGGTCGGGATTCCTCGCTGCGCTCCTGAGAAACTGTGGTGCGGTGGCTTCGACAAGCTCAGCCACCGGGATGGTGGCTGAGCTTGTCGAAGCCACCGCCACCGCGCCGCTGGCGGTAGCTGAGCTTGTCGAAGCTGAGCCTGTCGAAGCTGAGCTTGTCGAAGCCATGCGGCGCTCCCAATGACATCACAGCGTTACTTCTGTTGTCTTGCATTTTTTGCATAGGCATTTCGATGGCCGCTGCTTCGTTCCTATGGTGATGGTGTCGGTGATACATCTGGTGGATACGTCGGCTCCTCCGGCCAGTATGGATCTGGTGGCGGCGTCTGATTCGGCGGCGGCGTGTTGGGGTCCGCCGACGGCGGTGGCGCGTTGGGATCCGGCGTCGTCGGCGGCTCGTTGGGGTCCGTCGTCGTCGGCACGTCGGGAACCGTCGGCCAATCGGGGGGTGCCGTATCCGTCGGCCAATATGGCTCCGGCGTATCCGTCGGCCACTCCCAATACGTCGGCGTCGGCGGCTCCGGCGTATCCGTCGGCGTAATCGTCGGCGGCTTAACCACCGGACGTGCCGTTGGCGGGCGGTTCGCAGCCTCCAACTGGGCAAGGGCGCGGGTGGCCTCGTTGCGGATCTGGGCGATGCTCTCATCCCGGCTGGGGTGGCGTCCGTCCGCAGTGCCCACGCGGGGTTCGAGGGCATTCAGGGTGGTGAGGAGTGCCTGCCACTGCCGCGCATTGCGCTGCGCATCCACTTGTGCCCACAGGTACTCGATCTGGGTCTGTTGGTTGAGCATCGTTGTTACTCGTTGGGCCACGTTGGGTACCCCCTGGGCGGCATCGAGTTGCGCCTTTGCGGCGTCCAACTCGCCCTCTGCCCAGAGGGCTTGGACGTAGTTCAGGCGCGCCTCGGCCTGGATGGCCACCACCTGTGGGGTGCGTGGGTCATAGTCGGGGGGCTGGAAGGTGGCGGGGTCTTGGCCTGCCAGCAACCCCTGGAGGTCATCAAGCAGCCGCACGGCACGCTCCCAGTCTTGCTCCTGCACGGCGGCGTCATAGCTCTGCCAGACCCCGGCGATCTGTTCGGGGAGCGATAGGTTCTGCTTGGCAGTGGCAATTTCGCTTTGCAGCGCAGTAAGGTCTGCACGTTGTTGCTCATCAAGCTGCGCATTATTCGCCTCTACCCACGCACTGAGCGTATTTTCAGCCGCAATAACCTTCTTCTCAGTCAACTCAGCCCGCGCCTTGGCGATCAGGATGCTGGCGTGCAGGCGGTAGACCTGCTGGCGCGTCGTATCATCGGTGGCGGCTTGCTGCAACTGGGCCACCAGCGCCAGGACTTGGCGATAGTCCGGGCTGGGGTTGTTGGGATCGGACAGGTCGGTGGCGCGGGCCAGCCGTGCAGTGAAGAGCCGTTGCGCCACCGGCGTCCCCTGCGGATCGTGGGTGATGCCCTCGATCTGGAGATCTTGCAGCGCGGTTATCTGCTCGGCGACGGGCATGCCACTGATGGCCGCCCAGCGATCCAGCAGCGTCTGGGTCTGCTGGACGATGGCCGCTGCGGTCTGGGTGGCATTCGGTGTGGCGGCGGTTTGTTGTTGTGGGCGATTCCAGAGCAACCCGACTATCGCCACCACCAGGATGACCACCATGATCAATGCTCCGGCGATCAGGATGATCTCGCGGTTGGGCATGATCGGCGAGGTGGCGGGTCGGTTCTTGGTGATCGGTGGACGTTGCTTAGTGACCGGCAAGGGTGGCAGATCCGGGCTAACCACCGCCTGAGGCTGCGGGATGGGCGCAGGGGTGCTACTCGGTGGGCGGAAGAACTCGCCCTGTTCGAGGCGTTTTTGGGCCTCAAGTATCAGATCAAGCAGCCGGATCTCCTCGTTCCAACGGTTGATCTGGGGCAGGATCATGATCAGCGTCCCCTGCCGCAGTTCCCCGTAGCTATCTATCCCATTCTCAACAATCGTATATTCGGGGGCATTGGTTGGGTAGTGCAAGCTACAGCGAAATTCGAGCCGATAGCTCATGGTGCCGAGTGGTGGCAACTCCACCTGGATGAGCGCCCCATGCGTATCGCTCTGGAGGGTATTGACATACCCCGCTGCATAGATTTGCGCCCGTTCTTGCACGATGCGTTGATCCAAATGCGGGGGGAGATTGGTTGCTTGGCTCATAGTAGTTTCACACGCGCCGCATAAGATCGGCCATAATCTGCTCTAACCGGCTATTCGCGTTCCACGGGAAGAGGATATTCGTTGGGCCAAGACGGATCTCTTGCCCCCCCCGCTCAATCCGCACCGTCGGTGCTTGTTGCGGGTAGGCCGACGTACAGACCATATAGAAGGCGGTATTGTCGGCGAGGCGCGTAACCACCATCGCCACCGTCCCATCGCGCATATCGAGCAGTTGGACGCTGCCGAAGGAGTTGAGGCTCGTGCGCTCTTGGTTGAGGTGTTGCAGCAGGTTCGGATCGGGGGCCACGGGCATGGCGCTGGCGGTTGGCCATGCCGCGCCACCACCGGCCATAGCGGCGTGGGGTGGCAAGGGCGCACTCAGGCTCGGTTTGGCGGGGTTGGGGGGCGGCTGCACGCCATAGCTCGGTTTGTGCGGCTGCTTACGGTTCGGGCGGCCACTGAGCGAACTGCCCAAGAGCAGGCCAATCCCCAAACCGGGGGCGGTGCCAAGCAGGAGGGCCACGCTATACATCCGCAACCCGCCCATACGTACCCCCAGGTTATCGCTGGCTAAGACGTTGAGCACACTACACAGCAACATAAAGACGATTGCCGACGCGGCTGGCCCAACGAAGATAGACCAGTGGTATTCCTGAGCAACGCGCCCGCGTAGGAGGAGTACCCCAGCTATGCCTCCGATGATCAGCCCGATGACCGCCAGCGCGAGCACGACCAGGGGATTGGTACTGATCAGTAGCCCAACCCCCAGGAAGAAGAGGCATGTGACGAGAATGACCATTGCAGCCAGCATAGGTTCGGGTTTCTCCTTCAGACATTTGGTAGTGATGTTTGTAGCACGGTGGCTTCGACAAGCTCAGCCACCATCCCGGTGGCTGAGCTTGTCGAAGCCACCGCCACCGCCACCGCGCCGCTGGCGGTAGCTGAGCCTGCCGAAGCGTTGGTCATTCCGAGCGCAGCGAGGAATCCCGGCCGGGACGCTTCGCTACGCTCAGCGTGACATGCGCGAGGCATCCCTACAGTACTCCTAGGACTTCTTCGCGCTAACGAATTCTTTCGTGCTAACGAATTCTTTCGTGCTAACCCATCCATTCTTAAAGCCTATCCCTCGCACCACCTTGCACTCGCGCCTCCCCCCTCCCGCACGCGGGGTGAGAGCCACCTCACCCCACCCCATCCCCACGATGATGTTGGGTTATGTCCTA
>NZ_GL501402.1:128325-133173 GCF_000152145.1 Oscillochloris trichoides DG-6 | reverse complement strand
TGTATTCTGATCTGGTGGCTTCGGCGGTTCGTTTGTCGTACTTTCTGGCGGCACCGTCGGCGTCACCGGCGTTATCGTCGGCGGCTTCACCGGCTGCACCGGCGGCGGGCGGTTCGCAGCATCCGCCTGGGCAATGGCGCGGGTGGCCTCGTTGCGGATCTGGGCCAAGGTCTCTTGCGAGGTGGGGCGCAGGCCCGCAGTGCCCACGAGTCGTTCGAGGGCATTCAGGGTGGTGAGGAGCGCCTGCCACTGCCGCGCACTGCGCTGCGCATCCACTTGTGCCCACAGGTTCTCGATCTGGGCCTGTTGGCCGAGCATCGTTGTTACTCGTTGGGCCACGTCGGGGCTGAGTTGCGCGCTTACCCCCTGGGCAGCGTCGAGTTGCGCCTTTGCGGCGTCCAACTCGCCCTTGGCCCAGAGGGCTTGGGCGTAGTTCAGGCGCGCCTCGGCCTGGATGGCCACCACCTGTGGGGTGCGTGGCTCATAGTCGGGGGGCTGGAAGGTGGCGGGGTCTTGGCCTGCCAGCAACCCCTGGAGGTCATCAAGCAGCCGCACGGCACGCTCCCAGTCTTGCTCCTGCACGGCGGCGTCATAGCTCTGCCAGACCCCGGCGATCTGTTCGGGGAGCGATAGGTTCTGCTTGGCAGTGGTAATATCTGTGCGCAGCGCAGTAAGTGCTTCAAGTTGCGCCGCCTCAAGCTGCGCATCATGTGCGCTTTGCCACGCACTGAGCGTATTTTCAGCCGCAATAACCTTCTTCTCATTCAACTCAGCCCGCGCCTTGGCGATCAGGATGCTGGCGTGCAGGCGGTAGACCTGCTGGTGCGTCGCATCATCGGTGGCGGCTTGCTGCAATTGGGCCACCAGCGCCAGGGCTTGGCGATAGTCCGGGCTGGGGTTGGTGGGATCGGACAGGTTGGTGGCGCGGGCCAGCCGGGCATTGAAGAGCAGTTGCGCCACCGGCGTCCCCTGCGGATCGTGGGTGATGCCCTCGATCTGGAGATTTTGCAGCGCGGTTATCTGCTCGGCGACGGGCATGTCGCTGATGGCCGCCCAGCGATCAACTAGCGTCTGGGTCTGCTGGGCGATGGCCGCTGCGGTCTGGGTGGCACCCTGTGTCGCAGCGGTTTGTTGCTGTTGGTGTTGCCAGAAAAAAGTACCAATTGCAGCGCCGAGGATCATAATGATGATCACTGCGCCGAGGATCAGCGGGCCTTCGCTCTTTTTGGGTTTAGGCCGTGTTCTTCGCCCACGTTGAGAATCAGGAGGCACCTCAATCGGCGCAGGTGCCGGGTTCGGAGCAATCAGCCGGGGCGGCAGGAGGGTGTTAATGACCCCATTGGCGACATCAACCAAGTGGAACGCACCTGGCTGGAACGTCCAGCCATTGATCACCCCACCATCATTCGCGGGTATAGCCTGACCACTACGCTCAACCATGAGGGTCGGCGGCACATCGGGATAGCCAGTCGGCGTCACCAGATAGATCAAGAGATCGGGATAACTGGCATGGGTAACTTCAAAGTAATACATCACCCCTTGGTGGCGCACCTTGACCATATAACCCTGCTGAGTCAGGCGCTGGTACTCATCACTCATACGATCATCAATCAGAGGATTGGTGCTGGTTGTGAGTGCAGCCGCCGCGACCTCGGCGCGTTCAGCTTGTACCAACTCGCCATCATCCTCGATCATCTCGATGCGATTGGGTGGAACCTCATAGAAGGTTTCACGCTGCCCCGCCATCTGGCGGCTCATATAGTAGTAGCGCATCGTGGGCTTGCCCTGATCAACCCAGATGATAGGATTGATGATCTCATCTACCTTATAGGCCGGGTCTTGAAAGACCGCATGTGCAGTGGCCACATCGCCTGAGCTAAAGGTGGGGTAACGCAGGGGGTGTTTATGCCACGTACCGATATAGTCGGTACGCGGATAGCGCTGGTAATACTCGCGCAACTGCTGGTTGACATAGTCCACATCGGGATTGAACTCGACCGGATGGTGATAGGCATTCTGGCCAGGGCCAGTCGCACCAATAATCAACAGTTCAATACGGTTGGTACGATCCAAGCGCCGCCCAATGAGAATACCGCCGGTCTCATTCTCCAACGTAGATGTCCCATTGCGGCACGCCTCCTCCTTAATGGTACGTAGCGCAGAACGGGTAATATAGATGCGGTCAGGCACAGGCCACTTTTTGGCTATTGGAGCAATCATGCGTCCTCCAAAGCAAGGCAGATCGAGCGACGCAATGAGCGCGTCATAGAGTTTGTTACGATTGGTGGCTAGAAGCGCTTATTGTTTGCGATTGATTCGTAACAATGGGGGAGAGACGCAAGATGTTGCGTCTCTCCCCCATTGTGTTTGGAGCGGCAAGATGTTGCTTCCCCTACCTCCCCAACACCTCGTTCCCCAACAGGCCCAACAACACATCATACGGGGCCTGGTTTTCGGGGTGGAGTTCGAAGCGGGCGCGCTCGAACCATTGCACTTGGTATTCGCGGCCTTCGATCACCTCGACCTGTACGTCGCTCAGGGGTAGGCCGAAGAGGGCGAGGTTTTCGCTCTCGGTCTTGCCGCGCCGCCCGTCCAGTTCCAGGCCGTTGGCGCGCCACGCCTTGAGGATCGCGCCACAGACGTTGTGGCCGGTCTCAGGGAAGTAGCGGCAGCCCTGTTGTTGGTTGCTCTTGGGGAAGTTTTGCCAGTTGCGCCCCTGCTGCACCAATCGGTCGTCGCCCAACCGACCGAGCAGGACATCGTAGGGGCGGGCGTTTTCGGGGTGGAGTTCGAGCCGGTTGCGCTCGAACCATTGCACTTGGTATTCCTTGCCTTCGATCCGCTCGGCACGCTGCGGGCTGGTGGGGTAGCCAAAGACGGGTAGCCCGCCGTTTTGTTCCCAGTATTCGCGGATGCGCCCGCTGATGCACTGGCCTGTCTCTGGGAAGCAGCGTGCGTCGGGGCCGGGTGCGGGTGGCGGGACGGGGTTGGGTGTGGGTTGTACCAGCGCCGCCGGGGTGTGGTGAATGTAGACCGGGTCGGGGCCGACGCTGAAGGTGTAGCGTCCGTTGCTGCTCGCCTCGTTGCTGGTTTCACCCCACGCTCGTACCCGCTGGATCTGGTTGGATTGGGTGGGTAGCACCACTTGGCTCACGCTGGGTGCCCAGATCACGTCTACGACGCTGTTGCCCTTGGGGTAGCGCACGGCGTAGGTCTCCGGGCCGGTCATGGCGGTCATGTTGTCAATGTAGATCGTGCCGGAGCCGGTGGTCGAGTCGGGGTCGTCGTCAATGATGATCGCGGTCAGGCTGGCGGGCAGGTCGAGGCGTCGGTTCTGGCCGTTGGTGATGACGTTGCCCGGTTCGACGAGGCCGCTGAGTGGGGTGGAGACGAATTGCCAGCCGGGGCTGCCCAGTGGGGCGATGCGGTATTGCAACACTTCGCCCTGGCTGTCGCGCAGCAGGACTTTGAGTGCGTGGCCGCTGCCATCACCATAGAGCCAGATGCCCAGTTTGCTGGTGTTGGCGGGCAGGTTGATCGGGCTGGAGGGAATGAAGGAGACATAGTCGTTCTGCGGGCGGGTGAAGTTGTAGGTCAGGCGGGCGCTGGATTGGCCACTATGAACCTGCTCACTCGTCTGGGTGAAGGTGCCATCCGATTCGCCGCCGCGTCGCCAGGTGCTGGCAGCCTCGAAGTCGAGCATCACCACCGGGGTGCTGAGGTCAATCAGGCTGGGTTGGCCCGTCCCGGCGAGCTGTTGCAGCATCACCTGGTAGGCGAGTATGGCCGGTTTCTGCGCATTCCCCCCAAAGTCGGAGAGGCCATTGCCATAGCTCACGAGGCCATACAGGTTGGTTTGCGAGCCACTATCCTTAAGGTTGTACCAGAAGATGCGCTCGGCTCCGGCGGCTTGCAGCAGCACCGACCCGCGCACGAGGTAATTGGCCTGAGTCTGGGCATCAATCAGTGCCCGCCCGCCGGTGCGATCCGACGGCCCCGCCGACCAGCCAAACTCGGTGGCCCAGATCGGTTTGGAGCCGTAGTTGGCGGCAACCCCCTGGATGCTGCCGATCCCCGCGACATTGATCTGGCCCTCTTCGGGGCCGGCAGGTTCGGTGTAGGGGTGAACCGAGATGATGTCGAAGGAGTTCCAGGCACCCTGGGCATGCAACTGGCGCAGGAAGTCACCGGCGGGTTGTGGCGAGACGACACTGGCGGCTAGTACCTGCGCGTTGGGGTCGGCGGCCTTGATGGCGCGGTAGGTTGCCTTGAGTAGCTCGGCGTAGGCGGGAATGTTGGGCTGGGGCTGCCAATAGTGGGCATTATCGGGTTCGTTCCACACCTGCCAGTAGCTGATCCGCCCGCGATAACGGGTGACGACGGCGCTGGCAAAATTGGCGAAGGTCTGCGGGTCGGGCGGGTAGAAGGTGTTACCCGGCTGCCCCGATGCCCAACTAGGGGTGGGGGCATTGAGCAAGCCGATCACCTGGATACCACGCGCACTCATCAGATCGATCATACGGTCATGCCAACCCCAATCGAACTTGTCGCGGGAGGGCTGAATACGCGCAAACTGGAAATCCTCGCGCACCCAACCGACGCCGATGTTGGCCACCACATCGGCGGGGGTTGCGAGTGATTCGTAGATCGGGTAACGGCTGGCGATGTGCGAGTTGATCCCAAAGACCGAGCTGAGTGGGGCGGCCAACGGGGCGGAACGGGTGGGTGTGGTGGGCAGCAGGGTCAGGGTCAGGGCGAGCAGAGCGACGACGATCATGAAGCGACGTTGGTGCATGGCATGGCTCCTTGTCTGGGTAGGGCATGGGCAAAGTCCTTAGCCTATTGTTC
>NZ_GL501402.1:124972-128055 GCF_000152145.1 Oscillochloris trichoides DG-6 | reverse complement strand
TAGGAACTTTGCCCATGCCCTGCTTGTCTGCGTAACGAGGTATCGAGCATCTTTTATTTGGGTATATCATATCCTGATTAGTACCTGAATGGTGGTATCTATGCGTGGGGTATGTGTATAATGATGAGTAATGAATCGTTCGAGAAACGATGATGAGGATGGCGCTTATGCCCGCACGTGACATCTATCACAATGCCGTCACCCATGCGTTAGTAAAAGCTGGATGGCAGATCACCTATGATCCATTCCGCTTACAGTGGGGGACGAAAGATATGTATGTTGATTTGGGTGCCGAAGAACTTGTTGCCGCAGAACAGCAAGGGCAAAAGATTGCAGTTGAGATTAAAAGTTTCATTGGCCCGTCAGAGATAGAAGATCTTCGTAATGCACTTGGGCAATTCATTCTATATCGCACAATCCTTGAAGCTACCGAGCCGGAACGAATGTTGTATCTTGCAATTCGTGATGCAACCTATTTTGCTATTTTTGAAGAGCCCGTTGGCCAATTACTCGTCCAACAACAACACCTACGACTTATCGTGTTTAGTCCCGATCAGGAGGAGGTTGTGCAGTGAATACCATAACTCATTATCGAGATATTATTCAACAAGTCTTGCTTGAATACACAAAAACACCCTATGCGCGTGGTGATATTCAATGTAAACCTGTTTTTGATACGATAAGAAACAGTTTTATGCTTATTACCGAGGGGTGGGATGGGGTAAGGCGTATTCATGGATGCCTTGTTCATGTTGAAATTATTGATGAGAAAGTATGGGTACAACGAGATGATACAGATCGAGGAATAACATATCATCTTGTAGAATCAGGAGTACCAAAAGAGCATATTGTACTTGGATTTCACGATCCAAAGGTGCGTCCATTTACTGGGTATGCTGCAGCATAAAACAGATGCCCCCCACCATCCCCCCCCGCAGCATCCGCATTCGCACCCTGAGTGACCGCCGCCCGCGCCGGGCGGTCGGATTGGCCCAGCGTTGGCTGGCCCAACTGCCCGCCGACCACCCGGATAGGCCGTGGGCCTACCTGGCTCTGGGTTGGGCCTGGGTGAGCCAGCAGAAGTTGGATGCCGCTCGTGCTGCGTTTGTTCAATCCGAGGTCGCGTCAACTGAACTCTATGCGCGTCATGGATTGCTCTTTGTGGCCTATATTGCAGGAGCTTCGGCTGAACAACAAGGCGCATGGAGTGCATTGGCAACCCAACTCCAGGCAATAGGCGCACGTGATGAGGCAATCCATGTGGAGGTGCGACGCTTACGCCACTTGGCGTTTCTTGGGCATTCAGCCGAACTCTTAGCCCAAGTTGCAACCCTTCAAGCCGAGATTGTCCACTATGGTAGTCCGGCGGCACAGGCGCTCTTTGAACATACGTTGGGTATTGCCTACCTTCAGGTGGGTGATTATGCGGCGGCAATGAGCCACCTGGGCGTGGCCGAGCAGCGCTTTGCAACACTGGGTTTGCCTGTCGAACAGGCCAAAACATGGTTTGAACTCGGACGGCTGGCTTTCCTCCAATCCAACTATGCAACGGCACTGCGCTACCAACAACAGGCGTTGGCATGCTTTGAGCGCTTTGGATTGCCGATATCGGCTGCGTTCTGCCAGAAGAATATTGGAATAACCGAAGCCTACATTGGTCATATAGATCGAGCCATTACCACCCTGCTCCAAGCCCGTGCCATCTTTGCTACTATTGATATGCCCGCACATTGTGCCGATTGTGATCTTAACCTGGGCAATGTGGCGTACCATAGTGGTCTGTATGAACTTGCCATAAGTGCATGGCGTCAGGCTGAAGATCAATACCTCGTACTCGGTCAGCCGCTCTTAACATTAGTGACGCGCCGCAATCAAGCCGAAGCCTATCTGCGTATGGGGGCCATAGCGCAAGCCGAAGCCCTCTTGCTGCGGCTCATCCCGGAAGTCGTAGCGCTTCATTCGCCGCTCGATCATGGCGAGATTCTGTGTCTGTTCGCCGAGGTGCGGCGTATCCGTGGCGATTTGCCATCCGCACTGGCCGCTTTGCGCGAGGCAGAAGGTATCTTTCGCCGATTAGAGAAACAGATCGCTGTGGGTCGGGTGCATATTGCCCAGGCGGAGATTGCGCTGGATCAGGGGGATAGCGCGGCTGCCCAGGCCGCTTTTCAGCATGCGGCGCCGGAGGTGGCCAGTAGTCCGCTCTACTATTGGCAGGCGCTGTATGGATTAGGGCTATGTGCGGAGGCCATGGATGCGGGTGGGGTTGCGTTGCAGCACTACCAACAGGCGTGCCATGAGGTGGCCCACCTGCGCCAACACATGGCCGAGGCGCAAGCCTCCAATGCGCTCTTTACCCAAGGTCAAGCCCTCTATACGGCGGCGTTACGTCTGGCCTCGGCCCACGGGGAGTACCGTGTACTCCTCGAACTGGCCGAGCAGCAACGCGCACTGGCGCTCTACCAACAGATGCGGCGGCTCCCCGTCAGGCTGCCCGCGAGCTTGCAGGCCAGCTACGAGCAGAGTCGGCAGCGCCTGCGCAGCCTGATTGATGCCGAGGTGCATGGCGCGGAGATGGATGCGGCGCTGCAAGACTATATCAAGAACCTGCTCTATACCCGCCACTATGGCGCTGATGCGGCTGATCGGCCCGCTATTCCGCTCGACCTTGATGCACTGCGGGCTGAATTGATTGCCCATTATGGTACGGCATGGAGTGTGCTCTATTATCTGCGGTTGGAAGAGACGCTGCTGCTGCTGAGTTTTGATGCCTACAGGCTCGATCTGACCCCAATCAGCCTGGATCGGCGCATGCGGCGCGAGTTGGAGCGGGCATGTCTGCCCAGTTTCCGTCGCCATATCTACCAACACGGCCCCTGGCCCACGCTGGAGTACCTGGGCGAACGGCTCATTCCGGCGCATGTGCGGGCGCATCTGCAACCCCACCACCGTCTCTTGATCATTCCCGCCGACACTCTGCATACGCTCCCCTGGGCAGCCCTACGGCTCAATGCGGCGTGGTTGATCGAGCAGGCGGTTATTCAGTTGCTGCCTAGCCTCCAGGTGTGGCGGGCGTTGGTGCAGCC
>NZ_GL501402.1:77926-124952 GCF_000152145.1 Oscillochloris trichoides DG-6 | reverse complement strand
AGGGCATGTGCAAAGTCGTTGTTGCCCCCACCCCAACCCGCCCCCGCTGGGGGCGGGAGCCGATTCCTCCCCCCAACGGGGGGAGGTTAGGAGGGGGGAATCGGACTTTGTACATGCCCTGTTAGTGCAGCCGTGCGCACCCACAGATACGCACGCGCCGCGAGCAGCGTGCCTGATCGGGGTGCAGGATTTTGGCGCGCGCGCCGATCCCTTGCCGAGTGCGTTACCTTCGCTCGATCTGGTGCAGCGCCTCTGGCCGGGATCAACAACGCGTTGGGAGAATGCCGAGGTGACGCGGGCTGCCCTGCGTAGCGCCGATCTTCAGCCCTTCGCCCTGCTGCATATTGCTACCCACGGCCAACTGAGTGCTGGGCGGGGCCTGCTGGCCCACCTCAAGCTCTTCGATGATGATCTGTTGGCCGATGAGATTGTTGATCTGCAACTGCGCCGCGCCTTGGTGGTGCTGGCCGCCTGCGAGGGCGCATTGGGTGAGGCGTTGCCCAGTGAAGATCTGCTCAACCTGAGCCGCGCTTTCCTGGCCGCCGGAGCCACCGATGTGGTGGCGAGTCTGTGGGAACTCTTCGACACCATGGTGCTGGCGTTGCTCGAACCCTTCTACACCGCACTCGTGAGTGGCTGCGATGCCCCCACTGCACTTGCGCATGCCCAACGCAACGCGATCCGCCAAGGATCGGAACTGGGTTTACCGTATATCTGGGCGAGCCTGTGTGCGAGTGGGGGCGGGCTTCATGTTCTGTCTTCTTCCTCCTCTTCTTCTGAAAATGTCACCTTCTCATAGACCTCTTTGAGTTGCAGTGTGCATTGAATACTGGGTATATCAATGTATTCGGCTTGGCTATTGGCCTCGGATAAGACCCATGTGTTGTCGCTTTGGCGCGCAAAGCGTTCGATATGATAGGTATCTTGGGCGATGATGATATATTCGCGCAATGAAAGAATGCTGCGGTAGTGTTGGAATTTCTTCCCGCGATCATATTTTTCGGTTGATGGTGATAAAACTTCGATGATAACCGCCGGATTGAGTAGTGTGTCTTCGCGGTTATCCTCATACAGTTCATGACCACACACAATGGTAATGTCAGGATAGGTGTAGAGGCCGGTCTGAACGACCTTGACGCGCATATCGCTGGGGTAAATAGAGCATTGTCGCTGGCGTAGTTGTGCATACAGGGCTGCATACGTGCTTCCGGCAATGCGATTATGCCGCGCACTGCCACCCACCATGGCATAGATCGTTCCAGCGAGATACTCGTGCTTTTGGTTGCTGCTGCGCTCAAAGGCGAGATATTCGCTACTGGTCATCGCATGTTTTGATGGCGCGGTCATCGCTACCTCCCGTGTTGACTATGACCCAAATCGCATCCCCCCCGCCTCCACCTCCACTCGCCCCGCGCTCCCCGGCGGCAGATCTATCGTCAATGGCTGATCCGGGCGCAGCGTGAGCGCGGCGCTGCGGAAGACTTCGCGGCCATCCAGGTGCACCACCACATTCGGTACGTCAACGATCCGCACGCTACTGAGCGTCACACTCAACCCACCATCGGGGCGCTGCATCAGGCCCAAGGCCCCATCCACAGTGGCCGAGACGAGGCTGCCTAAGCCCCACAGTGGCTGCCAACTGCTCTCGAAGCTGCGCTGCCCCCCCGCTTCAAGCGGCGGGTAGTCCCAGAAGGTGGTTTGCGCACCACTCCATAGTTCCACATACTCACTCGCGTCGTCGGTATAGAGGCGACGATCCACCGGCGGGCCAAAGCCGAAGAGCTTGCCGCCCTGGGTACCCGCGCCATGCACCACCACCGCGCCACTATCCGCCTGCTCGTCGTAGACACCCATAAAGGGGATCGGGTTGGGCGCAAACCCACCCAGATAGCCCGTCCAATTGGCCGGGTAACTCAGGTCGCGTCCGGCATAGTGGGGCCAACTGATCTGGCCATGCGCCCCCGGCAAACCGCGATCCATGGTGGCATGCACGATCATCTGGTTGCTGGGGAAGACCATGCGCAGCCGCGTTCCAACCCGATTATCCCCGCCAGGGCTGAGGATGGCGTTCGTCCACATCTGAAGCGGGCGGGTGCTGGCGGTCGGGTTCTGCACCTGCATGCGCACCCCCACCTGGGCCGTATCGGCGCGCAGCGTGACACTCCCCAGCACCGTCATACCCGTCTGTAGCTCGTTGATCTGCGCCTGCACCGTCACCTGGTTGGCCGTGGGGGTGACATTCATCTGCCAGGGCAGATTTTCCAGGTAGCCATGCTCCTCGGTGGGCGCGGCCCATTCCAGCCCGCCCACGCCCAACCACCACCCGCGCTGCCCAAAGGGGCTAGGCTTCACCACCGGGTTCTGGTAGAAGATCGGGCGTCCGCTGGCGCGATCCACCACCTGAAGCAGACGCCCGCCCAGATCGGGCAGGAAGGTGAGGGTGAGGAAGCGGTTCTCCACCACAATAGCGCGGTAGCTCCGTGGTTGCAGCGCCCCCACCCGGCTGGGATCGAGGCGATTGTATGGGAAGATCGCGTCGCCGGGTTGGGTGGGGCGCAGTGCGGCGGTGAGATCGTAGGTCGGGATGTTCAGGCTCGTCTCGCGGATACTGAAGGCTTGCGCCAGCGGCTGTTGGGCATAGCGCAGCGGATGGCCATAGCGCCAACGCACATAGTGCTGGCCGACATTCCCCATCTCCACCTTCCACGGATCGGGATTGGCCGGATTGTAGGTGAGCAAACGGCGCTCGAACGCCTGGAAGAGCACCGGCACGCGGGTTCCGGCCACATGCACCCAGGCCCAATACGGCTCGGTGATCGGGCGACCAAAGACAAAGAGCGGCTCAAAGGCGGGGCGCTGCTGATCCATAAAGCGCTGAAAGACACGCGGCACATTGCGCCCTGTCACCTCATCATAGCCAACAATGATCGTCTCTGGACGCGCCAGCGCCGGGTCATCACCCACACCCTGGGGGCCAAAGGTGGCACTCACCAGTTGGCCAGTACGCGTAGGCGCACGGTTGCCGCCATCAATCGCCGCCAGCGGAGCCAGCATCGCATAAGTCGGCGCATCGGGGTTGCCCTCTGGATCACCGGCGAGAGGGATACTTGCCGGTGGCAGCGCCACAAACGCATTCGCGCCCACCTGCGTGCGCCCAGCGATCATCTCGACCACCAGCAATCCACACGTCACAAACCAGGGCGAACGGCGATCCCCGGCGGGGTCGCTGATCTCCATACGTGCCTTATCAAAATACTGCACCAGCCGCGCCGCGCCGGGAGATGGATCGTAGCGCTCATAACGACGCTCACCCGGCAGATTGCCCCACGTCCAAGAACGGCTCGCCTCACCCGCCAAGATGGCCAGATCCGCATCGCTCCAGATCTGGCGGAAGGTGGAGTCGGCGAAGCCATCGGGGGGGCTAGGGCGGGCATGGGCGATGCTGGGCAGTATGAGGGCGAGAAGCAGCAGGGCGAGGAGTGCTGATCGCATGATGGGGTACCTCGATCATAGAAAAAGCCTCGATCTAGCGGGATTATAGCATGCTGCTTTTGATGAATGCAGCTATCTCTGGCTTGACCAGATACTATCTGCCTGCTAGACTAGTTTCCAACTTAAGCAACAACCTGTATAACACCAATGCAGCCACCCGATCACAGCCCCGCTGATCTCCACTCCACATCGCTCTCTGATCTGCATCAGCAGTGCGAAGCGCAGCTTGCCGCCTTTCGGCGTTCACGCAATACCCAACAAGATAGTAGTAGTTGCGAGGAGATTTTACGCCGGGCTGCGAATCGTGATGGTGATGATGCTGCATTTTCACTCCTCTGGCATATCACAACCGCCTTTGTTCGGCAAACATGCCCGCCCCAATGCCGCCCATTCCTGGAAGATATTGAACAGGAGGTGGGGTTGCGCCTGTTCCGAAGATTGCGCCTCTCACCATCTCCGTACCAGGCGGGTAGTTTTGCTGGCTATCGTTTGTATGTTAATCTTACTATTAAAAATGTCTGTACAAATCTGCATCGTTCACACGACATCAAACACGCCTCGCTAGAATTCCATCCCAACATACCGTCACCTTCGATGACCAAAGAGGTCCTGCGCCACATGCTCTTTAATCGCTGCGAGGCGCTCCTGCCTCATGCGCTGCATCGCGAGATCTTCCGCCGTCGTATGGTGCAGCATGAGGAGGTTGCGGATATTGTGGCTGCGCTCAAAGATCGCTACCCTGAGATAACCAGGAATCAGGTCTATCGCATCATAGAGGATAGTGTGCGGCGGCTGAAGAGTGATCCTGAGGTGCGTGAGATGTTCGAGTCGATGGGGGAAAACGAGTAACTGATGGGTTTACTAAACTACGGTACATATCTTCTCCAACCACGGTAGCACAACTATGGATCTTACCTCAATCCAACCTGGCGATCTGATGGCCTATCTGGATGGCGTGCAACTGCCCCATGTTGAGCAGGCGCTTCAGGTTTCAGCCGAGCTACGGCAAGAACTGGAGGATCTGCGCCAGACTGAGCGCAGATTCCAAGCCGTGTTTGCGGATCTGGCACTGGCCGATCCGCAGGATCTGGTTGATGTGGCCACCGGGCAGGCAAGTGCCGAACAGCAGTTACGCGTCGCCGCGTATGTGCGGGTCAATCCGCAGGGACGCCAGGATCTCGCTGATCTCATCACCGCAGCAACCCCCGCACCGCGCCTGCGCCTGCCGCGCTTTATTGCCCTGCCCCAGGTGTTGGCGACGAGTCTGCGCGCTCTGGAGCCGGTTGCACCCGAACAGTCCTTCTACGCCACCGAGCTTGCAGCGCAGGTGGTGGTGCGCATTCTGCCACCAAAAGATGATCGCTGGCGGATCGAGGGTTTTGTGACCCGTAATGAGCAACCTGTAGCCCAGGCGCGTATCAGTTTGCGGGCGGAACATGCCCGCCCCCGCCCGCGCCACACCGATGCGGATGGCTTTTTCACCTTTGCCCGTCTGCAAGCCGGTGTATACCAACTACAGGTTCGTTTTGATGATGGCATGCTGTTTCTGCCATCTATTCTGCTGAACCATGATTGATCCTTCGCTCCACCAGCTATTCGCTCTGGCTCATGATCCTGGGCAGATTAGGCAGTGGGTTGCGATCAATCAGATGAGCGTGCGCGAGCTTCTGCCGCAGATCCGTGATGCTATCCTCAAACTCCTTGATGGCGATGATGTGGCGCTTATCGAGCGTGCGGTTCTATGCGCGTGGGAACTGGCTGCTACCACGAGCCACCCCGAAGATGCGGCCATGGCGCACTGGTGCCAAGGATTGGCCTTGCTGAACCGCAATGCTACTTCGGCCCTGAAGCATCTTGAATCTGCCTATACCTATTTTGCCGCCCAAAACCGGCGCTATGAACAAGGCCGCCTCTGTATCGGTCGTGCCGGCCTGCTCGGCCAATTGGGGCAACTCGAACATGCCGAACAGGTGATCACGGAGGCCGCGCAATGCCTTGCGGATGTGCCGGAGGCTCAGAATCGGTTGCCAGTGCTGCTGCTCAACCGCTCGGATATCGAGGGCCGTTTGGGGCGTTATGCCGATATGCAGGCAACGGCAAGCCAGGCTGAAGCCTTGGCGCTCCAGCACAACCAGATCGCCTTGCAGGCCAAGGCGTTGATCAACCAGGCATTTGCGGCGCTCTTTCTGGGGCAGTTTGTTAGCGCCGAAGCCGCGTTGCACAAGGCCCAATCGGCGGCCCAGGCATGCCATTCGGCTGAACTGACGGCACGGGTGGCGGTTAATCTGGCGCGCTTGGAGACCTACCGAGGGCGGCTGTTTAGCGCACTGCGCTACCTTGAACATGCGCGCACCGATTTTGCGACTGCGCAGATTGATCTCGATCAGGCCACGGTCATGATCGAGGAGGCCAGCCTTTATGAGCGGCTGCATCTGCCGGTTGAGGCGCGCCGGATTGCCCTCGCGGCTGCCGAGGAGTTTGCGCGGGCGGGATTGCTACAGGAGCATGCCGAGGCGCTGTTACAAGCGGCGCGCATCGCGCTCATCCTCGAACAACCGACGCTGGCACGCCGCGAACTCGAACGCGCCCAGCAGGTCGCCTCGGCCCTTACCCCCATCCTGAAGGGGTTGCTGCTTGGGTATGCGGCCCATCCGCAACTTCAGCGTAGCCCGGATGCGCGCACCAGCGCCTTTGCGCAGGCGACTCAAGCCTGTGCAGCGTTAGCCGCAGCCGGTGGGGCGGTCGAGCAGCTTGAGGTGGGGTTGATCGCCGCGCAACTGGCGGCAGCGTTGCGCCAACCGACGGCGGTGCTCCAGTTCCAGCAGATCGCCGAGAGTGCTGCGACCCACGGCCTGAGCATGATCGAACAGCATGCCCTGGTTGGTTGTGCCGATCTGTTGCGCCCCAAGGCGGCCACCGCCGCGCTGCAACGGGCGGTAGATCTCGCGCTTGCCGCCCAGCAGAATATGCCGATTGAAGAATTGAAGGCGAGTTACCTGAGCGGGCTGGCTCCGCTCTATACGCGGCTGATCGTTGCCTACCTCAAAGCGAAACAGCCCCTCGCCGCATCCCAGACCGTGTTGGTTGCTAAGGGGCAACTCTGGGCCGAATTGGCGCTATCGGCTGGCCAAGCGGAGGACATGGCCCAGGTGCATGATCCGACCTGGGTTCGCGCCAAAGCCGAACTGGACTACTGGCGTCATGAGGCTCCCCAGGGGGCGGCGCACGATGCGTTGCGCCGGGAACGCATCCAGCAAGCCGAGGCGACCCTGCTCAACCTTGCGCGCCAGCAGACCCGGCAACGTCAAGCGTTGCCGCTGCCCAACATCAAGGCAATCCAGCATGCCATGCGCGCTGAGAGTATGGTGATTGAATATGTCATTGCGGCCCCGCGCCTCTTTGCCTGCCTGATCAGCCCCCACACCGCACCGCGCTGGATCGATCTGGGATCGCTTACCCCCGTGGTGGATCGGCTAGGCAAGCTGGCGCTCCAGCGAGCCGGGTTACAGCGCAGCACCTCTCCTGAGCAGCAACAGCAGAGTGCCGCTGCGCAGCAGCCAAGTACCCTGCGGCTGTTGGGCGAACTCTATGATCTGCTGATTGCGCCCTTAGCGCCACTGCCCGCGCAATTGACCATTGTGCCCGATGGACTGCTCTTTGGCTTGCCGTGGGCAGCCCTCTGGAACCAACCCCATGGGCAGTACCTTGCCGAAGAGCATGAGTTGGTTATTCTCCCTTCAGCGGTGCTGCTCGCTCTGCCGCGCATCCCCCCAAGCAATGCGGCTCCGCTGGCCCTCGGTTATGCCGGGCATCCCCCCTTGGTGCATGTGCCAACCGAACTGGCTGCTATCCAGCACTCCTTCCCAGATACTCAGTGTGTCAATCCGGCAGGTTTAGGCGATCTTGCTTGGACAACCGCACCCCAAATTTTGCACCTCGCCATGCATGGCCACATCAACCCCCAATCGCCCCTGCTCTCGCAACTCATCTTCGCCGATGGGGCGCTCTTACTCGCCGATGTGCTCAACCTGCATGTCTATGGCACCGCCCTGGTGACACTGAGCGCCTGCGATACTGCCACCACCCCCGAACGGGGTGGCGTGGCCCTGGCACTTGCCGGTGCCTTCCTGACCGCCGGGGCGCAGGCGGTTGTGGCCAGCCTGTGGCCGGTTGACGATACCGCCACTGCACTGATGATGGAGCATCTCTACGCCGGGTTATCAGCCGGTCAGCCGATCTCCCAAGCCCTCGCCCATGCCCAAGCGCACCTGCGCACTGCCGGGTATAGCCATCCCTACTACTGGGCCAGTTTCCAGGCGCTGGTGCGGGGATAGAATTTCCAAATTGTCTCATCCCAAAGGTTTACCCATATAATAGCCACATCGTCGTATTAAGGGGTGTCCTGATGCTGCACCGTCTGCTGCTGATCGTTTGCTTGCTCGGACTCCTTCCCGCCGCTCGTCCGTTGAACGCGGCACCGCCCCCACCGAGTGACTCGCCAATCCCCACTGCGGTCGGTGTTCCGCCACTGCCGCGCTCCTGTATCGGTGGTGCCCCGCTCAACGACTTTGCCGAGGCGATCTGCTGTGTGAGTGGCTACGTCTACATGAACGGGGTGCCGGTGGACAACGCCGAGGTGACGATCACGGTGGCGGGGCGCAGCTTGGTGACGCGCACCCAGAGTGGGGCGGGTAGCCCGATGCCCTACTACAGCGCCAGCCTCAATGCGGAACCTCTCGAAGCCCAACCGGGTGACAGCATCACCATCACCGCCACTGCGGGCGGGCAGACCCAGAGCCGCACCTTCACCGCCCAGGAGGGCGGACGCCAAGAGGATATGGTGCTGCCTCAGGTAGCCCTCGAGTCCACCTGGGCGGCTGCTGGGCGGGCTGATCCTAGCTTCAAGGCGGCGGCGATGGCCTACGACGCCGCCCGTCAGCGCCTCATTCTCTTCGGCGGGCTAGAGCGCCAAGGCAATAACGATGTCCCGTTGGCCGAAACCTGGGCCTGGGATGGCCGGAGTTGGATCAGGCTGGCACCGATGATGGCTCCGTCCGCACGTTCAGATCACGCCATGGTCTATGATGTAGCGCGGCAGCGGATCGTGCTCTTCGGCGGCACAGGTGCAGGCGGCGTTGCCCTCACCGACACCTGGGAGTGGGATGGGACAAGCTGGCAGGAGCGCAAGGGTGTCACCGCTCCCGCTGTTAGTGGCCGCTCGCTGATGGTCTATGACACCACCCGTGCTCGGTCGCTCCTGGTTGCCGCCGATGCCGCTAACCCCACACAGTTCAGTGTCTGGTCATGGGACGGGACAAGTTGGGCGCGCCAGCCCGCGCAGATTACCGCTCCCGCCCGCACCGGCTTCAACCTCGCCTACGACGCGAAGCGTGATCGGCTCGTGCTCTTTGGTGGCATACGTACCAGCGTGCTCCAACAGGATCTCTGGGAGTATGACGGGAACACATGGGCACGCGCCTATCCGCTCACCGGGCCAAGCGCCCGCAGTGGCCACGCCATGACCTACGACCTTGTGCGCCAGCAGGTGCTCCTCACTGGTGGCCTAGACGCGACCGGCAAGCCGCTGGAGGATACTTGGGCATGGAACGGTACGGCGTGGGCCGAGTTGCGGGTGGATTTGCCACCACGGGCGGGCAGCCTGCTAGTCTATGACAGCACCCGTAGCCTGCCGATCCTCGCTGGGGGCTACAGCGATGCGACGGCGACCACCTACCCCGGTGAGACGTGGGAACTGGACATGATTGACTGGAACCAGCGCGGGCCGAGGGTGAGTCCCCGCGCTCGCTACGACCACCAGATGGCCTACCAGCCAGAGCGTAAGCGTGTGGTGCTGTTTAGTGGTTATGGGAGCAGATCTGTTGGTAATGACACCTGGGAGTGGGACGGTATTAGTTGGACTAAGCGCACACCGGCTACCAGCCCGCCATTTACCGATCGGGCTGAGATGGTCTATGATGAGGCGAACCAACAGACGCTCATGTTTGGAGGAATCCAGAGCGGAAAAGCTTCTAACGTCACATGGATTTGGGATGGACATACCTGGACTCAACCTTCCCTCACGCTTGCACCTTCTCCGCGTGACGAACACTTAATGGTGTATGACAAGGCCCGTCAGCGCATTGTACTCTTTGGAGGGCGTGTATCAGGTGCGCCTTACTCTGTTAATGATACCTGGGAGTGGGACGGAACGGCATGGACAAACGTCACGCCTACAGTGTCACCTGAGGGTACATATTCCTATTTTCCCTACTTGGTAATGGCTTATGATACAGTTCGCGGCCAAGTCATGTTACTTTATGGCTATAAATATTGGATATGGGATGGGGTGTCTTGGTCTCAAGTTGCATCGTCTCGTCCATCTTCATGCTTTAATTCTCCTCAAGCAGGGCCAATGGTGTATGATGAAGCTCGTGATCGTATGATGATATTGAATTATGCAAGGTCTACCTACTGTGTTCATGAAATGTATGAATGGGATGGCAGCACTTGGGCATCGCGACAAGTAACGCCGATGCCAAATCAAAGAATACGTTATGCCTTTGTCTCGCTTCCTAATCAACTCATGCTGTTTGGCGGAGCCAGAGAAGACTTCTATCCCGAATTTGACGATACTTGGATTTGGAATGGCACAACTTGGCACGAGATGCTCGATGATAGCTACGTGCCTAGCACACTCTCCGCCGCCGCCCTAGAGTACGAGCATAACGGCCTCAGCCTACTCTTCGGCGGGCGTGCGACAGACGGGAGCCTAAGTGGGCGCACCTTCCACTGGCAGGGGAGCCGCTGGGTTCAACTTGATCCAGCCACAGTGCCGCCGCCGCGTCAGTTACACCAGATCGCCCGCAACAGCGACGGGAGTCGCCTGCTGATGTTCGGCGGCGCGGGTGCAGGTGGGGCTGCCCTGGATGATACATGGCTCTGGGATGGAACTGACTGGCGTCTTCAGGCTCCTACCAGCCGCCCCCCGGCGCGGAGTGCGCATAGCCTGACCTTTGATACGCGCCGGGGTGTCTGGGTACTCTTTGGCGGTGCCAGCGCGGGCGGAGCCTATCTGGCTGACACGTGGGAGTATGATGGCACGACCTGGCGACAGATTAGCCCGGCGGGTGCGCCGCCCGCCCGCATCGGGGCTACTCTTACCTACGACCAGCGCCGGGGTGTAACGGTGCTGGTTGGTGGGCAGCACGCGGCTGGCTTGCTGGCCGATGTGTGGGAGTACGATGGCACGACATGGACAAATGTGACCCCTATGCAACCCATCGCAGCGCGCATGGGGCATAGCGCCGTCTATGATTCCCACCAGGGCGTTGTGGTGGTGGCGGGCGGGCGCGATGCTGCTGGTGTGCGCAATGATACCTGGGAGTGGGATGGTACGACCTGGCGGGAGCGCATCGCCACCACGCCACTGACCGCCCGCCTGCGCATGGCCACAGCCTATGATGCCTACCGTGGCGAATTGATCGCCTTTGGTGGCGAGACCGATGCCGGGGTGCCGCTTGGCGACACGCAACTGCACCGCGCCAACGGCACACTCATGCGACCGATGCCCATCGCCACGATCAACCGCATCCTGCCCCGCGACGCCCGCCAGGGTACCGACACTATCAGCTTTGAGGGTAGTGGGGCCGATACCGACTCCAGCAATATGATCACATCGTATCGCTGGTCTATCGGTGGTACGGTGATCAGCACCGCACGCACTTTTAGCATTCCCGCCGCCGATCTTCCGCTCGGTGCCCAGACGGTACGCTTTGAGGTGCAAGACGACGAGGGTGATTGGTCACCCGCTATCGAGCAGACCATCTACATCCGCAACAGCAGCGGGGCGGTGGCTGTAAATACGAGTTGGACGCTGCTGATCTATGCGATTGGCGACAACAACCTTGCCCCTTGGATGGGCGAAAATGCCGATATGGATGGCATGCTCTACCGCCTCCAGCGCGCTGGCCCGCAGCCGAATGTGCAGGTGGCCATCCTCTATGATGGCCCGACCGTCAACGATACCTACCGCTACACCCTGAGTGCCAGTGGCGTATGGATAAAGACCCCGCAACCCGAAGCGCGTATGAACGAGATGGCGACGCTGCGCGATTTTATCCTCTGGGGGCAGCGCGAGAGTGGCTTACCGCCCACCGACCATTATGCGCTGGCGATAGTTGATCATGCCAACGGCATCGTGGGTATTGGGCAGGATGACACGAGTCTCAGTGATAAAAATCCATTCCCATTTTTGACCCCGTTGGATGTGCGGGTGGCGTTGCTGGAGGCCACCGATGATGGGGCGCGCAAGATTGATGTGGTGCAGTATGATGGCTGCTCATTCGGGCTGTTCGAGAATGCCGCCATTGTCGCCGGGTTGACCAACTTTGTGATCGCCTCCGCCAACACCGGCTGGGGCATCTTTGACTATGCGGCGTACCGCCGATTAGCGGCCCAATCGGCTACCCCACGGGCATTCGCTCTCAGTGTGGCGCAACGCTATGCCGAACGGGTCAATGCCGAGCAACTCCCCTACACCATCGCGGTTTTTGATATGGCCCATTTCGATGCCCTGAACAGTGCAATCAGCGCGTTTGGGCAAAGCCTGCTCACCTATGTCCAAGCCGATCTGTCCACCCGCCGCACGCTGCTCAGAAATGCGCGCCAGACGATACAGAAGTACGAATCGAGCCAGGGGACACCCTTCGAGCCAGACAATGAAGATAGCTATGTGGATCTGGTTGATCTTGCCCAGAAGATCAAAGTAGCAGTGCCAGATGCAGCGGTGCGAACGGCGGCAGATCAAGTCCTAGCGCTGGCACACCCCAACAACCAGCGTTTTGTCGCGTATGAATCGCACGCGAGTGGCTTCTTCGATTATGTTGATCCCTTTCGGGGCGGGGAGCGGATCTACAACATCCAACTGAACAACGCCCACGGGCTAGGCATCTACTACCCACCACGTTCCACCACTAACCCGAATAGCGCCTATAAGAGCTATGTTGAGCACCAACTCTTCTCCAACACCCGCGACAATGGTTGGACACGCTTCTTGGGCCAAGGGCTACCACCCCAACTAGCCGGTGACCTCCCCGGCTTGCCGAATGATAGTCTTATGGCACCGCTCGTTATGCCGGAGAATATGCAGGCAGCAACAATGGAGTACCGCGTCTTCCTGCCCTTAGTGCAGCGGTAGTGGGATGCGGCGCGGTGGCTTCGACACGCTCAGCCACCGCGCCGCTAACAACGATCCTACTCCCCCACTGTCGGCTGGTAATTCCCGCGCCCGACACCCCAATAGGTGAAGCCGCGCTCGCGCATCTCCTCTGGATCATACAGGTTGCGCCCATCAAGGATGTTGGGGGTGCGCATAAAACTCTTGATCTTCTCCCAGTTGAGTTGCTTGAACTCATTCCACTCGGTGATCAGCAGCAGCGCATCGGCCTCTTTGGCCACATCATAGGCCGTGGCACAGAAGGTCACTTCGGGGATGTACTCGGCGGCCCGCTCAATCGCTACCGGGTCATACGCCTTGACGCGTGCCCCGGCATGCTGGAGGGCGCGGATAATATCCACGCTGGGGGCTTCGCGCATATCATCGGTGTTGGGCTTGAAGGAGAGACCGAGCACGCCGATCATGCGCCCGTTCAGATCTTCACCCAGCAACTTGCGCAACTTGGTCACAAAGCGGTTGCGGGCATCCTGATTGATGTCCATCACCGCCTGGAGCAGTTGCGGGTGGCAGCCGGCGCTGGCGGCCATGTGGTGCAGCGCGAGGACATCCTTGGGGAAGCAGGAGCCACCATAGCCGATCCCTGCATCCAAGAAGTGTGGCCCGATACGCTTGTCGGCACCCATGCCCCGCGCCACCTCCTTCACATCCGCACCGAGGCGCTCGCAGATCTGGGCGATCTCGTTAATAAAGCTGATGCGGGTCGCCAAGAAGGCATTCGAGGCATACTTAATCATCTCGGCAGTACGCAGGTCGGTGATGATCACCTGGGCACCCAGCGGCTCGTGCAGTTCGGCCACCTCCTCGGCGGCGGCACGGTTGGTTGAGCCGAGCACAATCCGATCCGGGTGGAAGAAATCGCTGACCGCGCTACCTTCGCGCAGGAACTCCGGGTTGGAGACCACCGCAAACTCAATGTCGGGGCGGGCATGCTCGGCAATAATCGTCCCTACCATATCGCCGGTACCCACCGGCACGGTACTCTTATCAATAATGATCGCCCGTCGGGTCAGATGCTGGCCAATACTGCGCGCTGCCGCCTTCACCTGGCTCAAATCAGCGGCCCCATCATCACCCATGGGGGTGCCCACGGTAATGAAGATCAGGCTGGCCTCGGCCATTGCAAAGGCATAGTCATCGGTAAAGCGCAGCCGCCCGGAACGCATGTTGCGCTCCTGCAATTCACTCAGACCAGGCTCATAGATCGGTGATTTGCCACTGCGCAGCAGTTCTAGTTTCTCTGGGTTGATCTCGATACAGTTCACGGTATTACCGAGATCACTAAAACAGACCCCAGTAGTCAGGCCGACATAGCCTGTGCCAACGACACAGATATTTCTCAAGGCGACACTCCTTGTGTATAGTGAATAGGTGAGAATTATACAATAAAGCACACCCCGTCCGCATGGCGGACGGGGTGTGCTTTAGGGGGGCGGGGGCGGCTTGCCGCCCCGATTTGCTCTTACGCCTCGGCGGGCACCTCAGCCACCGGCTCGGTGGCATCGCCCTTCTCACCCTCGCTGACGCGGCGCAGCGAGAGGCCCATGCGCTGGCGCTGGCGATCCAGGCTGATCACCTTGGCCGTCACCTGCTGGCCGGGCTGGAGGACATCACGCGGCTGGGTCTGCGGATCAACATCCAGCTCGCTGGCGTGGATGAGACCCTCAACCGCATCTTCCACCTGCACGAAGGCTCCGAAGGGGGTGACATTGGTGACCGGGCCGCTCACCAACTGGCCTAGGCTGTAGCGCTGGTCAATCGTGTCCCACGGGTTGGCCTGCAACTGGCGCAGCGAGAGGCCGATGCGCTCGCGGTCGCGGTCAATTTCGACCACCACCACCTTAACTTCCTGGCCGGGCGAGAGCACCTCGCGGGGGTGGTTGACGCGCTGCCAGGAGAGCTCGGAGATGTGGGCCAGACCATCGGCACCGCCCAGGTCAATGAAGGCACCGAAGTTGGTGAGCTGATTGACGCGCCCGGAGAGCACATCACCCGGCTGCAACTCGGTGAGCAGGCGCTGCTTCTGGGCCTTGCGCCACTCCTGGGTTGCGCTGCGCTCGGAGAGTACGAGGCGGTTGCGCTCGCGATCAACCTCGATCACCTTAAGCGGGATCTCCTGGTTGACCATCTTCTGGAGGGCCTGCTGGCGCTCTTCGGCGGCGGTGCGCCCGTGGAGTTGGGCTACCTGCGAGGCGGGGACAAAGCCGCGAATGCGGTTGAACTGCACCAACAAGCCACCCTTGTTGAAGCCGATCACCTTGCAGCGCACAATGCCACCCTCACCAAACATCTGCTCGGCGGTCTCCCAGTCCTTGGCCACCTGAACCATGGTCAGCGAGAGGATCAGGTCACCCTCACGGTTCTCAGGTTCCTGGACATAGACCTGGATCATCTCACCGATGCGCAGCGTACCGAGGAATTCATCACCCATCTGGCGCAGATCCTGTGACGGGATGACCCCCTCGCGCTTGGTGCCAATCGAGACCAGCACGCCATTATCCTCGATCTGCATGATCATCCCCTCGCGCAACTCACCGCGCTGCGGACGGGCATAATCATACTCATCAAGAAGCTTAATCCAGTCCAGTTCCTCAAGTTCTTCAAACACTACCTGATCCGTTTGCACTGACATGCTACATGTGCCTCCTGCCGAGAGATTTGGTGCGACCCCGCCGCGACAACCCAACAAAAAAGCGCCTCTGCGATACAGACAGGCGCGGCACGGTTTTCGCGTTTTTGTTTTGCGTGGTGGCCCTTCAACTCATACTGAGCGGAAAAGACACCCTAAACCGATGTGCCCACTGTAGAGACCGCAACTCTTGTTTCCAACCCGCTCCGCGATACTGTTCGCAGGGTTGGTCGTGGCGGATGTCAACATGATGTTTTACAATGTGCGGGATTATAGACGAGCCTGTGAGAAATGTCAATAATAGCGTATCATCTTTCGCCGAGGAGCCTGTCCATGTCCGAACCTCTCCCCCTCTGGAAGCAGCTCTATGCCCGTTGGTGGTATGTCTGGGGGCTTAGCCTCTGCTATACCGGCAATCGCACTTGTGAACGCGCCTTCTACCAGGCCGGGGTGGTGTCGTTTGGGCGTGCGCTACGCATCTGGCCTACCTATGCCCACGCCTACTACCAGCGGGGCATCATTCGCGGCCGCGAACTGCGTGAACCGGAAGCCGCCATTGAGGATCTGAGCCAGGCTAGCCTTCTCGATCCCACATGGCCCGAACCCTATTTGCATCGGGGTCTCTTGCAGCGTTACCATGGCGATCCTCATGCCGCAATGGTAGATTTAGCATACTATGTAACTCTTGCAGAACCGGGCTATTGGCGCACCGAGGCACTGCAACAGATCGAACAATTGAGGAGCAACCTTCTATGAATTACAGCGCATGGTTTGCCGCGCAGGACGATCCGAATGAGCGTTATCCATTAACCGAGGTCGTCTACTATTCCAAGTCGGGCGGATTGTTGGAGGTGCAGCACAACATGGACGCACTGCGCCAGCGCAGCGCCGCTGAGTGGAAGCAGCTCTTCGAGGGGCGTTGGATGCGTACCAGTTGGCCCTATGGAAGTGGCGTCTGGGGCAAGAAGGAGTGGGTCTGCCCGGAGATCGAGGATAAGAACATCGTCAGTATGTTCGAGGGGGGCAGCAACCTCTTCTGGGCCGACCGTCTCGGTCAGGAGATCGGGGTAGACGATCTCTGGATCAAGATGTGCGGCAATAGCCACACCGGCAGCTTCAAGGATCTGGGCATGACCGTGCTGGTGAGCGTGGTCAAGCAGATGATCAGCGATGGGAAGCCCATCCGCGCTGTGGCCTGTGCCTCGACCGGCGATACTTCAGCCGCCCTGGCGGCCTACGGGGCGGCAGCGGGCATCCCCACGATTGTCTTCCTGCCCAAGGGCAAGGTCAGTATTGCCCAACTCGTGCAGCCGGTGGCCCACGGGGCGTTGGTGCTGGCGCTCGATACCGATTTTGACGGCTGTATGCGCGTGGTGCGCGATGTCACCTCGCACCCGGATAGCGGCATCTACCTGGCCAACTCGCTCAACTCGCTGCGCGTCGAGGGCCAGAAGACGGTCGGCATCGAGATTGTGCAGCAGTTCGATTGGGATGTCCCCGACTGGATCATCATTCCGGGTGGCAATCTCGGCAACACCTTTGCGCTCGGCAAGGGCATGCAGATGATGTACGACCTGGGCATGATCAACCGTCTGCCGCGCATCGTCTGTGCGCAGGCCGAACGTGCCAACCCGCTCTACCGCGCCTACTGCAACAACTGGAACTACGAGCCTATCGCTGCCCAAAGCACGGCTGCCAGTGCCATCCAGATCGGCGACCCGGTCAGTATCCGGCGCGCCATCAGCACCCTGACTCACTTCAACGGAGTAGTCGAGCAGGCCAGCGAGCAAGAACTGGCTGATGCGGCGGCGCGGGCGGATCGCACCGGGGCGTATGCCTGCCCACACACCGGCGTGGCACTGGCCGCGCTGATCAAGCTGGTCAAGCGGGGCGAGATCAAGAAGAGCGACCGGGTGGTGGTCATTTCAACCGCCCATGGTCTCAAATTCAGCCGCTTCAAGGTGGATTACCACGAGGGTGCATTGGCCGGAGTGCAGAGTAACTTCGCCAACCCGCCCATCGAGCTACCCGCCGATGTGGACGCAGTACGCCGGGTAATCGCCGAGCGGATGGGATAAAGGATCGGCATGCGTTCTAAAGAATTTCGCAACCTCGTCGCGGATCTGGTGCGGGCCGGAGAAGCCTGTGAGCCACGCTGCCCGCATGCTCGCGAGTGTGGCGGCTGTGCCTACCAAGATCGCGCCTATGCGGGGCAGGTCGCGGCCAAGCGCGAGGCGCTGGAGCGCCTCTTTACCGCAGCGGGGCTGAGCGAGATCGGCTACGACGCGACTACCTTTGCGGTGGTCGCGTCGCCCGATCCGTACACCTACCGCACGCGCATGGACTACGTGGCCACCAAGGGGCGCTTCGGGCTGCGCGCACGCGGCAAATTCAACTACATCATCGAACTGAGCACCTGCCACCTCATCCCCCCGGCGGCCTTCGCGGCGGCCCATGCGGTCTGGGTGCGCGCCAACGAGTTGGGGCTACCCGACTACAACATCCGCAGCCACGAGGGGTTCCTGCGCTATGTGGTGGTGCGGCGCAGCCCCGACGATCAGCTACTCATCGCCATTGTGACTGCCGAAGGCCCCTACGCGGAGGCGGCGGAAGAACTGGCCCGCACCGCCCTCGCCCAAGCGGGGGTGGTCGGGTTCCACTGGCTGCTCAACAACACCCGCACCGATCTCTCCTTCGGCAGCCCGCTGCAACACTGGGGCGCTGCAACCCTACCCATGCGGGTCGGGGCCACCCACTTGATGATCGGCCCCAACACCTTCTTCCAGAACAACGTTCACCTACTCGATCACCTGCTGGCCGCTGTGGGTGAAGCGGTGGGGCCAGTGGCGAGCGTCGCCGATCTCTACGGAGGCGTGGGCACCATCGGCATGCACCTGGCTCCCCAGGTCGGGCAGGTGATCAGTGTCGAGGAGGTAGCCGAGAGCGCCGCGCTGGCTGCGCAGCACAGTGTGGCCCAGGGTGTAACGAACCTCCAGGCGATCAACCAAGACGTGCTGAGCTACCTACGCACGCAAGCCCCGGCGGCGTGGCCGGTGGCAGTGGTTGATCCACCGCGCATCGGATTGGGGCCGGAGGTGTGCGCCGAACTGCTGCGCATCGCCCCGCAGCGCCTCGTCTACGTCTCGTGCAACCCGATCACCTTGGTTGAGGATCTGCGCATCTTGGGGGCACACTACCGGCTGCGCCACCTCACCGGCTATGACATGTTCCCGCACACGCCGCATGTGGAGGTGCTGGCGGTGTTGGAGTAAGGTAGTTGTGGCCCTCACCCCCTAGCCCCCTCTCCCACGGCGTGGGAGAGGGGGGCGAACGCATCATCGGGATTCTAGGAGGCTCATGATGGCAACCCGCCCGGTTCTGATCGCCCTCAGCCTCGGCCTCGTTCTGCTCCTCAGCCTGTGCGGCCTGAGTGGCTTCCTGATCACGCGCAACCCCAACGGACGTCACCTCAGTTTCGACACCCCCCCGATTGGGGGCCACGTCTATTCGCTCTGGCTCCTCCCCTGCGACGCCTACAACCCCGGCCAGATCCTTCTAGGCCGCGATCTGATATTCTATAGCCGCTACCCGCCGCCGGGGTTGAGTATCCCACTGGCTCCGAGGTGTCCGTAACCAGACCGAATCTCACCCAGATCCATGTTCGTGTAGAATCATCCAAGAAGCCCCCATTTGAATAAGGAGCCGCCCCATGTCCGAGCCTCGGATAACCGTTGGCATGTTGGCCCCCGACTTTGAACTGATCAGTGATAGTGGTGCGCCGGTGCGGCTCTCTAGCTTGCGCGGCCAGAAGGTGATCCTCTATTTCTACCCCAAGGACGATACCTCTGGGTGTACCACGCAAGCCTGTGGCTTCCGCGATGCCTACCCACAGATTGAGGAACAGCATGCTGTGGTGCTCGGCGTTAGCCCCGATGGGGTGAAGTCGCATGTCAAGTTTAAGACCAAGCATAATCTTCCCTTTACGCTGCTGGTAGATGCTGATCATGCAGTGGCGGAACTCTATGGGCTGTGGGTCGAAAAGAGTATGTACGGCAGGAAGTATATGGGCGTCGAGCGCTCCCACTTTGTGATTGATGCGCAGGGGGTGATCATCGCTGCCGCGATCAAGGTCAAACCGGCTGAGAGTGTCGCCCAGGCGTTGGCGGCGTTGGGGTAAGCCTGCAATTATGACCGCTACTACCCTCACCGCCCGCCGACGGGCACTGCTGGCGGTGCTGCTGTGTGCCGGGGTGCTGGGCCTCATGGGGCCGCTGGGGCGTATGGTGCTGATGTTTCCCCTGCTGCTCCTCGCCCCCGGCTATCTGATCGAGCGCCGTAGTGCCAGCCGCGATCTGCCACTCTTGCCGCGCCTTACCCTCTGGATCGGGCTGAGTCTCAGCCTGTGGCCGCTGCTCTACCTCTGGCTCACCACGTTCGGCCTGCGCCTGAACGATCCGCTCCTGTGGCTGCTGGCCATCCTCCTCGCGCTGGGCAGCATGGCCGCTGCATGGCACGATCTTGGCTCCCCCCCGCCTAACCTCCCCCCGTTGGGGGGAGGAATCCGGCTCCCGCCCCCAGCGGGGGCTGGTTGGGGTGGGGGCAACATAGTGCTAGCCCTCGCGCTTCTCCTCCTCACCCTCTGGGTGCGGCTGGAGCAGATCAAGGATCTCGCGCTCCCCGCCTGGGTCGACTCGGTACACCACGCGCTGATGATCCGCGTCGCCGCCGAGCAGGGTGCAGCACCCTTCTCCTTGCGCCCCTACTTGCCCGTGGATGATCTCCCCTACCACTGGGGCTACCACGTCCTGATGGCGACGCTGATGCGCCTGAGTGGGCTGGATCTGGTGACGCTGCTGCTCCTACCGGGGCAGATCCTCAATACGCTTGCGGGGGTGGTGGTGGCCGGGTTGGCCCACTACCTCTGGCGGCGTCCGGTGGCGGCATTGGGGGCGCTGCTGGTGGTGGGTTTGCTCGCGATCATGCCCGCCTACTATGTCTCCTGGGGGCGCTACACCCAACTGAGTGGGCTGCTACTCCTCCCCGGCTTAGCCATCGCCTGGGCCGAGGCACTGCGTGGTGGGCAACGCAGCCACTGGGCGCTCGTCTCCCTCCAACTGGCCGGGTTGAGCCTCGTCCACTTCCGCGTGTTGATCTTCGCCCTGGCGCTCTTGGCGGTGCAGGCGTCACTCTTCTTTTGGCAGCGCGGGCGGCTCGCTCGTGTTGGAATGATGCTCTTAAGTAGCCTCACCGCCCTGCTCCTCACCACGCCCTGGCTCTGGCTGCTGGCCCGCCGCACGCTCATGCCCGCCCTGGCCAGTAACGGATTGGCCGGAGGGGGCAGTTACAATGACTTCAGCAGCGGTCTGCTCTGGTCGGGACAGAATGAGTGGTTGGTGGGAATGGCCCTGCTGGCTGCCCTGATCGGCCTGGGGCAACGCCAGCAACCCGCCCTGATCATGCTGCTCTGGGCGGGTGTGCTGCTCATCCTGAGTAACCCCTGGCTACTCACCTACCTCGCGCCCGCCGCTGGGTTGGTGCTGCTCCTCTGGGCGATACGTGGGCGCAACTGGCCTGCGGGCATCATCGCATTGGGGTTGTTGCTGCTCAATCCCTGGCTCGTGGCCCTGCCCTACCTCTGGCTGATCACCAACGATGTGGTGATTATTAGCCTCTTTGTCCCGCTGGCGGTGCTGATTGGTGGCGGGGCGGCACTCTGCTGGGACGAAATTGCTCCGCGCTTGCGTTGGCCGCGCATCCTCAGGCTGAGTGCGAGCGCCCTGCCTCAGCCCCAGTCTCTCCCTTTGCGTTCTGTGCGTCCTCTGTGGCAGCCGCGCATCCTCAGGCTGAGTGCGAGCGCCCTGCTGCTGGGCCTCGGCTTGTGGGGTGGGCTGGCCCAGCGCAGTGTGATCAACCAGGTGACGATTCTGGCTACCCCCGCCGACTACGCCGCACTTACGTGGGTGGCGAGCCACACGCCGTCCGACGCCTTCTTCCTGATTAACCATAGCGGCTGGCTACCCGGCTCGCAACGCGGCGTGGATGGTGGCTGGTGGTTGCTGCCGCTTACCGGGCGTCAGACCACCACCCCGCCGGTGCTCTACATCTATGGCGATCCTGCTTATGTGGCGCGTGTCCAGGCGTTAGAGCAACAGCTTGCCAGCTACACACCGGGCAATGAACAGGCACTCTTCGATCTGATCGTCCGTGAGAAGATTACCTACCTCTACTTTGGCCCCAATGCTGGTACCTTGAAGCCGGAGATCTTTGTGGGACACCCCGGCTTTGAGGTCGTGTACCAGGTGGATGGGGTGACGATTATTGCCGTCACTCTGCCAGCGCCTGCTCCAGATCCGCCAACAGATCGTCAGGGTGCTCTAGCCCCACCGAGAGGCGCAGCAGATTGGCCGGGGTGGTGCTGTGCGGCCCCTCAATCGAAGCGCGATGCTCGATCAGGCTCTCGGCTCCACCCAGGCTAGTGGCACGGGTAAAGATCTTGACCCGCGCCGCCACCCGCATGGCCGCCGCCTCACCGCCGCGCACCTGGATCGAGAGCATCCCACCAAAATCGTGCATCTGGCGGGCGGCCACCTCATGGCCGGGGTGACTGGGTAGGCCGGGGTAGTGTAGCGCCTCGATCTGCGGGTGTTGCGAGAGAGCTTCGGCGATCTGGTGGGCATGGGTGCAGTGGGCACGCATGCGGTAGGCGAGGGTACGCACGCCACGCAGGATGAGCCAGCAGTCGAAGGGAGAAGGTACCGCGCCGCCATTGGCCTGCAAGAAGCGCAGCCGCTCCCAGAGTGGCCCCACCTCGCGCCCGATCACCGCTCCACCCAGAACATCACTATGCCCGCCCAGGTACTTGGTCGTGGCGTGCAGCACCAGATCGGCCCCTAGTTCCAGTGGGCGCTGCAACATCGGCGTCGCCCAGGTGTTATCCACCACGCACACGGCCCCGGCCGCATGGGACAGCGCCGCAATGGTGGCAATATCCGCAACCTTCAACAAGGGGTTGGATGGCGTCTCCATCCAGACCATGCGCGTATTGGGGCGCAGGGCTGCCTGCACATTGGCCGGATCGTTCATATCCACCAGGGAATACTCTACACCCCAACTGGTCATCAACTCGCGCAACAGGCGCGTAATGCCGTGGTAGGCATCATCGGGAGCCACCACATGATCGCCGGGACGCAGCGTCTGAAAGATACTCATCGCCGCCGCCTGGCCGGAGCTAAACGCGGCACACTCGGCACCACCCTCAAGCGCGGCCAGGCATGTTTCGAGCATCGTGCGGTTGGGGTTGCCCAAGCGAGTATAGATATAACCCTGCGGAAAGGAACCATCCTCGGCGCGTTCAAAAGTGGTCGAGAGATGGATCGGCGGGATCACCGCGCCAGTTGTGGGGTCAGGTGTCTGCCCCATGTGGATCGCCATAGTCTCAAATTTCATGGGAAAACCTTTACTACTTCTCCGCCCCGCGCTGACGCTCAGTAGCGATGAAATGCAACGTCCGCACCACCAACAACGCCACTACCAATGGAATGACCACCAGCAGCATGAGCAGGCCATAGGGGCCAACCAGCGCACTGCCCGCTGCGCCCAGGATGAGGTAGAGCGTATAGGCAATGTAGAGGCCCAGCAACATCACCCCTTCGCGCCGCGAGACCAGATAGCGGGTGAAGAAGACCGGCAGACAGAGCAAGGCCACCCCCACCATTACCGGCAGATCGAGGCGCAAGGCGGTGGGTGGCACTTCCAAGGCGGTGGGACTGAGCACCATCGTCAGACCCAGCACCAAGAGCAGGTTGAGCGTATTACTACCCACCACATTCCCGACGGCGATGTCACGTTCACCACGCAGGCCCGCAATGACCGAGGTGGCGATTTCGGGCAGCGAGGTACCCACGGCCACAATCGTCAACCCAATGATCAACTCGCTCACCCCAAGTTGCAGCGCAAAGATCTTGGCCCCATCCACCAACCAGTTGGCTCCGATGATCAGCAGCGCTAAACCACCCACAATCAGACCCAAGTTACGCACCAGCATGATCAGCGTAATCGGCGGGCGCGGTTCGGTACTATTCGCACTCTCGATCATGGCCCCGCGAATAGTGAAGATCATATAACCCGCCAAGCCGAGCAACATCAGTACGCCATCAACCCGGCTCAGGTAGCCATCCAGAGCCAGGAGGAGGGTGGCGATAGAGGCCACTACCATTACCGGGACATCGCGGGTAATCAAGGGCTTGGCCACAGTAAGGCCACCAAAAAGGGATGCAATTCCCAGGATGAGCAGCACATTGGCAATGTTACTGCCGACCACATTGCCCAGCGTAATCGCGGCTTCGCCGATCATTGCCGCCTGAAGACTGACTGCTAATTCCGGGGCACTCGTCCCCATGGCCACCACGGTCAAGCCGATCAGCAGTGCCGAAACCCCAAAACCAGCCGCGAGCTGCGAAGCACCGCGCACTAACAGATCGGCCCCAAAGATCAGCAATACAATGCCGACGATAAAGAGCACAACGGTTATGAAGCTCATGCGATAGCCCCTACATCGAATCGCCGAGCGCCCATTGCGCCGACACGCCATGATCCCATTATACCCAGGGTGGGACTTGCAGGCAGCGCAGCCACAAAAAAACCCTCTGCCCTTACGAGCAGAGGGATCATCGTATACGTTCAGGAACTGGACGAGGCTTCAATCCAGCTCAAGCCAGACAGCCTAGTAGCGCCGACTGTAACCATCATCGCGGTCACGGCGCGGGCCACGCGGGCCGCCCTTATCTTCCGCCTCGTTCACCCGGATCGGGCGGCCATCCACTTCGGCCCCATCGGTGGCCCGAATCACCGCGCTGACATCGTTGACATCCATCTCTACGAACCCAAACCCACGCGAGCGACCGGTATCACGGTCGTGGATCACACGCGCACTCTGGACATTGCCATGGGCGCGGAAGAAGCTCTCCAGCTTCTGATCATCAATACTCCAAGCGAGGTTGCCGACAAAGAGCTTCACTTGCATTCCGGTCTCACTCCTCAATATGCCAGGGACATCCTAGCATTGCATTCGCAGGGCGAACCCTGCTGACGACGCCTACTACAACCAAACCACGCCAATTTGGCACGCCAACCACGCCACGCCTCGGATGGCGAGTGGCACTGTCGTTTCACAACGTCCCCGTGCTGTGCCTCAGGCGCGGAGGTCGTGCGGGCCGAGGAGACCATAGAAGGAGAACTCTCGCGGCGACGTGACGCTGCTCAACATCTCTAGTGTAGCACAGTGTGTTAGTTTTGAGAAGCCCTGAGATCTGTTTTTTGGGGCTAATCATATCCTTATGTGCTAGTGACAATAGGGGTTATTTTAATAGAAAATAAATAATTCTTGCTTTCACAAGGAATTATGACAGGGCAAGGGCAAAGTTCTTAGGGCTACGCCCTAAACCCCAATGTTTGTTGTGTTTTGGCGGCTACGCCGCCAAAACACAACAAAAAAGAGGTGCGGAGGCGGCGCAGCCGCCCCCGCACCCCCACCGCAGGTGGCTCTATACCCCTAGCGAGACATACTTAACATCCAAGTACTCATCAATTCCCTGGGGGCCGCCTTCGCGCCCTATGCCACTCTGCTTGACACCGCCAAAGGGAGCTTGGGCGGTGGAGGGAAGGGCATCATTGGCCCCAATGATGCCATACTCCAGCCCTTCCGCCACGCGGAAGACGCGGCTGACATCGCGGGTGTAGAAGTAGGCTGCGAGGCCATAGTCGGTGGCGTTGGCCATGCGCAGGGCGTCTGCTTCATGTTCAAAGGGAATAAGCGGGGCCACCGGGCCAAAGGTCTCTTCCCGTGCTACTAGCATTTCCGCAGTCACATCGGTAAGCACCGTGGGCGTCCAGAAGAGGCTATCGGGGATGGCAGCACCGCCGCCCACGATGATCTGGGCACCCTGAGCGCTGGCCTCGGCCACATGCTGCTGCACCTTGTCATGGGCGGCACGATCAATCAAGGGACCGATCTGTACCCCCGGTTCGAGGCCGTTGCCCACGCGCAGGTTGCGTACCTGGGCCGCGAAACGCTCGGCAAACTGCGCGTAGATGCCGCGTTGCACAAAGATGCGATTGGCACATACGCAGGTCTGGCCCGCGTTACGGAACTTGGAACTGATCGCTCCGGCGATGGCCGCATCGAGATCGGCATCATCGAAGATGATGAAGGGCGCATTTCCACCCAACTCCAGCGACACGCGCTTGACCGTCTCTGCCGAGCGACGGATGAGGATCTTGCCCACCTCGGTGGAGCCGGTGAAACTCACCTTGCGCACCCGTGGATCGGTGAAGATCGTATCGGCGAAGGGCTGAGGGTCACGGCAGGTAACGATATTAACCACCCCCGCCGGAGCGCCAGCCTGCTCCACGATCTTGCCCAGTTCCAGTGCGGAGAGCGGGGTCTGTTCGGCGGGCTTGCAAACAGTGGTGCAGCCTGCGGCCAGTGCCGCCGCCAACTTACGGGCCAGCATGGCACTGGGGAAGTTCCAGGGCGTAATCAGGGCTACCACCCCCACCGCTTGGCGCAGCAGCAACAGGCGTTTGTTGGCCACGGTCGCCGGAATAGTTTGGCCATAGATACGCTCGGCTTCCCCGGCAAACCAGCTAAAAAAGGAGGCTGCGTAGGCAATTTCACCGCGTGCCTCGGCCAGTGGCTTCCCCTGCTCCAAGGTCATGATCGTGGCCAACCGCTCCTGCTGCTCCAGCATCATGGCGGCGACGCGGCGCAACACCATGGCGCGTTGGGGCGCAGGCGTTGCCGCCCAACCCGGCAATGCAGCACTGGCAGCCTCAATCGCGGCTTGGGCCTCGGTGGCTCCACTATCGGGAACCTCGGCCAGTTGTGCGCCCGTGGCTGGGTTGGTCACCGCAAACCGGGCCGCAGTACTGGCCTCGACCCACTCCCCGGCGATCAGTTGGCGGTATGGTGTATCTGCTAGAACTGTGGCGGCTATAGCATGCGTATCCACGAGAGATTTCCTTTGATATGAACGTAAGCATCCCCCAAACCCCCACCGCAGGTGGCAGCACATCACATTGTAACACCGCATGCTAAGATACGAACCTATGGAACACAACACTGACGATCTGAGTCCACTGCTGTACAAAAACCGCGAATGGGCGGCCCAGATGACCGCTGAAGATCCCGATTTCTTCCAGCGCCTCATCAAGCAGCAGAGTCCGGCCTATCTCTGGATCGGCTGTTCGGACAGCCGAGTTCCCTCAACCCAACTCGTTGGTCTCCAGCCCGGTGATATGTTCGTTCATCGGAATATCGCCAATGTTGTCGTTCATTCGGATCTGAATTGTCTTTCGGTTTTACACTATGGTGTAACGGTACTGAAGGTGCGCCACATTATCGTCTGTGGCCACTACAGTTGTGGTGGGGTGCAGGCCGCCCTGGCCGATTCGCGGGTTGGCATGGTGGACAACTGGTTGCGCCATGTGCAGGATGTGCGTAACAAACATGCCGCGATCATCAATGCGTGTCCGAATACGACGCTGCAGGTTCACCGGCTGTGTGAACTGAACGTGGTTGAGCAGGTGGTGAATGTGTGTCAGACGACGGTCGTGCAGCACGCATGGGAACGCGGCCAGCGGGTGACGGTTCACGGCCTGATCTATGACATTGCCGACGGCTTACTCCAGGATCTTTCGCTTCAGGTGAGTGCGCCCCAGGATCTGAATGATCAGTATGAGCGCGCTATTGCCCAGATTGCTGCGTCTACGCGCTAGTACTACCTCCGGTGGGGGTTCGGGGGCGGCTAGGCCGCCCCCGAACATCTTTTTTTGTTATTTTTTGGCGGCGTAGCCGCCAAAAAATAACAAACATTGGGGTTTGGGGCACAGCCCCAAGGACGAGGAATTACCCTCACCCTACCATACTAAACATCCACAAGATCAATCGAACCGCCGGTAGCGCAGCCATCACGATCCAGAACTTGCTCTTGTTCAGATTGGCCTCCCAGAACCATATCAGCAGCAGCAAGCCAAAAAAGAACATTTTGAATGGGGCGAAGGTCAATAACACTCCCATCCCGAAGGTTATCACCAAGGCTACAGCATGCAGTATCTTACGGTAGCCCACCTTGAGTCTTCCCGGCCATGTATTGGCGGCCCAGTGGTAGAGCGGGATGACGGGCACTATCGCCCAAACCGTTAGCCCGTAGGGGGCGTTTAGCGAGTTGAAGATGGCCAATTCCCACATAGGCAGTACGATGATAAACCCCAGCAAGGCCAGACCCGCTACCGGGCTACGCCACACGCCCAGACGCTCTAGTTGGCCCTGGTGAATCTGCCAGAAGATCCAACTGGCAATGCCCATCACGATGGCATTGGTGACGAATGCGGTTTGGGAAGAGAAGAGCGAGGTGAGAACACTCAGTCCGCTCAGGATGATCACGAGTGGCAGTAATGTCCAGACGAGTTGGCCGTCTTCGCTGTGGTTGTGCATCATCCAGGCTGTGTAGATCGCGGCCAGAATGGCGGCAATGCTGGCTATCAGGCTCACCGATACTAATGATGAGACGGGGAGCAAATCAACGGCAAAGAAGAGGATGAAGGGCAGGCCAATCGCGCCCAAGGCGGAGCCGATCACCGAGAGGCGTTGGGTAGTGAGGGTGAGAAAGCCGATAGAGAGGGCTAATAGTCCACCCGTGGCCAGTGCATCCGAACTACCAAGAACCTGGGTGATCTGGTTGATGGGTAACAGCATAGACAATCTCCCTTGCTGATGATTCGGTTATTGCTATACCGTTTGGGTTATGGAGAAAGTTACGCAGTGCATTGACATGATCCCCCCTGCCCCCTATAATCCACCTATCGCATAGCCCGTTTTACCCAAAATTTACCAATGCCCCCCGAATCCTCAGCCATCTACCTGTCACTCTCGGCGGCCAGTGAGATGCTGGGTGTCCATAGCACCACGCTGCGCCGTTGGGCCGATGCCGGTTCCGTGCCGGTCTACATCACACCCGGCGGGCATCGCCGGTTTGCCCGCGCCGACATCGAGGCGCTCGCGGCGCGCCGCCCCATCCCCGGCCAGGCTATCGGTACCACATGGGCGCGCAAGGCATTAGCAACCACTCGCACCGAGTTGGCGCTCGGTAATACCCGCCTCTACTGGGTGAATGAACTCCCTGATGATGATCGCGCAACATGGCGGCGTACTGGGTATAAGCTGATGGGGGTGGTGCTGCGTTATATTAACAGCCCCGATGAGGACGAGAATTTGCTGGCTGAGGCGCGCATGATCGGGGCCGATTATGCGCACTATGCGTTGGCTACGGGTCTCTCGCTTACCGCCGCACTCGAAGCGGCACTCTACTTCCGCGATTCATTGGTGGAGGCAGCAATGGATATGCCTGAGGAATCGCATATTCGCCCCGATGCGAGCGCTCGCTTGCTACGCCGGATTAGCCGCGTGGCAAATGAGGTGCATCTGGTGGTGGCGGCACACTATCAGACGATGATGAATGCGAACAACCAGAGGTTGATTGATTCATAGACATCCCACTGGCGGGGGTTCGGGGGAGGCTGTGCCTCCCCCGAAGAACTCTTTTTCTCGTAAGTTGGCGGCTTCGCCGCCAACTTACGAGAAAAAAGCAGGTTTGGGGCGCAGCCCCAAGCGTGGATTTTAGGGCAGTAGTCCTAAACATACTGTCAATTGATGCAAAGGACAGAGACGTGGCCCAACGCTTCAGCTTCCTGCGTACACTGAAGATCGGTTCGTTCCATATTGGTTCGGCCTTTACCGATCTGCTCACGTCGGGCGTGCTCAACCGGGTTCTGATTGGTGATCTGGGTATTGCGGCTACGCCGGTGGCCTTTCTTTCTGCCCTGCGCTACCTCTTGGCTCCGTTGAGTATCTGGACAGGCTATCGCTCCGATACCAAGCCGATCTTCGGTCTGCATCGTTTGCCCTACATCTGGTTGGGGCGCTTGCCGATGGTTATTTCGCTGCCGCTCTTGCCCCTAGTGGCTGTTCTGCTCGCCGCAGATCCGCGCTCGATCTTGGGTTGGACGCTGGCTACGATCTCGTTCCTGGTCTATGGAGTCGGTACGCTGCTCTCTGGTAGCCCCTTCTTGGCGCTGGTGCGCGATACGAATCCGCCGGCTAAACGCGGCATTGCGATGAGTATTGTGCAGATGTTTTTGATTGTCAGTTTCCCGGTGGCGGCGATTGTCTATGGGCGTATGTTGCCGCATTATGATCCGGCCGCCTTCTGGAAGATTGTGCTGGCTGGCATGGGCATCGCGGCCTTCTTCTTCCTCTTCTCGATCTTTGGTGAGGAGCGCCGGGGCCAGGGGATTGTGGTGGATGAACCCCACGAACATTTGCCCTTTATGGATCTGCTGCGTGAGATGTGGGCCGATCCGCGCACGCGCTACTTTTTCCTCTTCCTCGCCCTGGGCGCAGCTAGCGCTTCGGCGCAGGATGCGATTCTCGAACCCTTTGGCTTCCACGTCTTTAATATGTCGGCTGGTGAGACGACCCGCTTCAATGCCTATTGGGGCGGTGGCGTGTTGATCAGTCTGCCACTCACGATCTTCTTTACCCGCCGACGTATGGCCTACGAGCAGAGTATGACCAACCATATTGGTCTGGTGGTCACATCGCTGGCCTTGGTGCTGCTCGGCTATGTTGCTGTCACGGCCAACCGGGGCATGCTGGTGCCGGTGCTCTTCCTGTTTGGGCTGGGTTATGGGATCTATACGGTCGGGGCGCTCTCGTTGCTCATGGCCATGACCTCCGATCGGCGTGCCGGTGCCTACCTGGGCCTGTGGACGGTGGCCCAACTGGTCTTCCGGGGGCTGGGGATCTTCCTGGGCGGTGCGGGCTATGATCTCTTCTATCGGCTGACTGGCGCACACACGCTTGCCTATGGCACGGTCTTCTTTGTTGAGGCGGTGGGCCTGCTGGCCTGTATCTGGTTGGTGATCAAGACTGATGTGCCCGGTTTTGCGAAGAGTGAAGAGGCGCGCAAAACCCGTGCGGCATCATTGGCGGCGGTTGATCTATAATCTTGATCATGAAACATCTTCCTGTATTGATCATTTTGGCCGCACTCGCCCTTGTCGGGTGCGGAACGCCCGCCCCACCTGCGCCTACCGTTTCGGCGGTGGAGCAGCGCCAGACGAGTGCGGCGCTGAGTGAGCGCCCGACCCTTGCCCCGGTACCGACCACGCCGCCACCAACGCCGCGCCCCTTCCCGCAGGTGCTGGCCACCTCGGCGGATGATCCGCGTGCCATGGGTGATCCGAATGCGCCGGTGACGATTTACGAGTTTACCGATTATGAGTGCCCCTTCTGTAAGCAGTTCTATGCCGAAACCCGCGCCCAACTGATTACCGAGTATGTGGAGACGGGGAAGGTGCGCCTGGTTGCGCGTGACTTCCCGCTAGAGATTCATGCCTCGGCGATGCTGGCGGCAGTAGCTGGGCATTGCGCAGCAGCCCAGCAGAACTTCTGGCCGATGTATGAGACGCTCTTTGAGACGCATCAGGTGGAGTGGGGCGGGGTGCCCAAGCGGGATCGGGAGACGCTGATCGATCTGGCGACCCAGATCGGGATCGAGCCGGTGGCATTTACGGCGTGTCTCGATGATCCGGCCACCGAGCAGGCGGTTCAGGCCGAGATGCAGGCGGCGATGCAGTTGGGGATCAACTCAACGCCCAATTTTATGGTGAATGGGACATTGCTGCGCGGGTCGTTGCCGATAGGGAGTTTTCGCCAGTTGATCGATTCGCTGCTCGCGGAGTAGTTTGCTGGGGTGAGGTTTTTTCGGGGGCCGCAGGCCCCCGAACCCCCGCTGCGGTTTAAGTCAGAACCTACCCCTCTTGGGCCGATCCATCAATGCGAGGCAGCACAATCCCCACCTGCCCCTGATACTTGCCGCGCTTGTCGGCATACGAGGTCTCGCACGGCTCATCCCCTTCCAAGAAGAGCACTTGGCCGATGCCCTCGTTGGCGTAGATACGCGCCGGGAGCGGGGTGGTATTGCTGATCTCGATGGTAACAAAGCCCTCCCATTCGGGTTCCAGGGGCGTTACGTTTATGATGATTCCGCAGTTATGAACAAAAACCCCTGCCTCAAGTGCAAAATTACCGGCCTCTGGTACGGTTAGGCAATACACATCATGCGTGCCAGGAAGGCTGCGGATTGCCGTTACCTTATGGTTACGTACAGCGATGCCTTTGAACGCGTGGATGACATTATTATGTAAGCGAATATGGGCGCTGGCCTCCATGCGCTCAATATTCCAGGGGTTATTATTGCGCCGGTTCATATCCTTATGATGGCGATGGGTACCAGGGACATCAGGATAGATACCGTAGCGGGTATTCCATTCATCAGCTAAACGATGGGTTGGATTCAGGAATCCATTGAGTGGCTGATACACCATTTCATAACCACGATGGTAATCGCGGTAGAGGGGCATGAGTGAATCGCCGGGTCTTAGTTGATCTGCACTGGTCTCTCTGCCGTCACGCATCAGGAAGATATGATCGGGTGTGCAGTTGATCTTTTCGCCATTATCGAGTGTGACCTCTAGTAGACTATCACGCCCGATATAGCGTGGTTGTTCGAGGAGAGACACAATAAGCCGCCCATTTGGGCCTATGCTATACCCCCAGAACAACTCTCCATTATCAGCACGCCGCGCCATCTCTTCAAGAGTTGGGGCGGTGCCATCCACGAGGGCGACGCGGGTGTCGGCACTGAAACAACGTGCATACGTGGATTTTCCGATCACAATACAACTTACATTACGTGGGATGCGGAAACGCTCCAACGACTGCGCCAGCGCAAACGAATTGGGTGGGATGTCAATATGATCGGCTTCGATGTCTACGAAGGAGCGCGGGTTGAAGTTCTTCGGGTCAACCAAGGCGTTAAAGACATTGGTGAAGACCTTGAAGTGGTTGGTGACGCGCATGTCGTAGCCGTAGGAGGTGAGGCCGTAGGAGATGATCCCACTGCGTACCTGCTCATCTACAAATGGCTCGATCATGCCATGCTCAAGGGACATTCGTCTGATCCAGCGGTCGGATTTGATACTCATAGTCGCAGCCTTACTTACGATTCAAGGGTTAAGGGACGATCTTGGTGGAAGCTGTCGGGGCGTCCGAGGGCGAGGGCGATTTCGGCCTTCTGAAGCTCCTGGCCCAGATAGAGGGCGTGGCTCATTTCACCAATGTATGGCGCAATTTGACGACTCAGCTCACGGGCGCTGTTGCCTCGGAAGGTCTGGAGGTGCTCCCCGGCGGGGCTGTAGTGGCGCACGCTGATCACGGGTGGCTCCAGCACAATCACGAAGGCTCCGCGTTGATCGTGGATGAGACGCGGGTTCTGTGGGCGGTAGTGCTGGGCAAGTAGCTCAGCGGCGGCTTCCCAGTCGTGGGCGTAGATGTGGGCCGAGTGCGAGAGGATGGCCAGATCGCCCAGTTCCACCCCGCCCAACTCTTCGGCGATCAGCGCTTGCAGGGCGCGTAGCGCGTAGGCGTTGGCGGGCCATGCCCGGAAGATGTCGTGCGAACGGAAGTAGACGGTTAGGAAGAGGCGCGGCGTGGCCTCGCCGGGGGCCGGACGGAGCCGTGCTTGCACCAGATTCAGACAGGGCGGATTGGCGCTGCCCGCATCTTGGTGCGGGTTCCAGAGCACCGCCAGCGCCCGGCGGCTGGTCGCGGCGCTGCGCAGGTCGGCGCAGATGGCGGCCACCTGATCGATCTGGCCGTCGAAGGTGCGCAGCCGCGCACCATAGGTGTAGCTCACCCCCTCGGCGGGGTTGGCGGTGAGGATCTGGCCTAGGTAGCCGCTGTAGCCACCATTGGGCAGACGTTCGCCCAAGCTCGCACGGGTAAAGGGCATCCATTCGGCATGTGAGAAGGCAGCCGGATCGCCCGGTTCGGCACTCACCACGGTGAGGACATCCAGAATCTCGCGCTGGTTGGAGCTGTGCTGGGTGCCGCCATGTACGCCGAAACTGAGTACATTCCAGATCAGGTGCAGGTACGCCTCGCGCACAGTGGCGGCGCGCACGAGTAACCCACAGGCGGCGGCGGGCAGTGAGGCCGCTACGGGTTCAGCGTAGGGGAACTCCTGCGCCGCTGGTGCGAAGGGCTGTGCCGGGCAGTGGAGCGTGTGTAGGAGCGCGGCGATCTCCTCCGGGCGCACGAGGTCACGTGCATCGTGGAGCGTGACGTTCTGGCGCACCAGATCCACCGCTGCGGGCGGGATCTCTGGGTGCAGGCGCACGGCATCCTGCCCTTCCCAGAGATCGAGCAACGCCGTTCCGCTGCCGGTCATGTCTTTGCCGCAGAGCAGAATAGTACGGATGGTGGGCCGCGCCAGTAGCGTGCGTAGCATAAAGCTGATGCCATCGCGGGAGTAGAGATTGCCCACCAGCGCATACTCATCCGGGTTGAGCGCGGGCAACACGCGCTCCTGCGGTGTCCAGAGCAGACAGATGGCAACCCCGCTTCCGGGGTTGCCGAGGCTGAGGCTCTGGGCGAAAAATGGCGGCCAGGCCATGACTACCGCCCCTCTAGCACCGTCGCCAACTGCGCGGCGAGGCCGGTGTAGCCCTCTGGGGTGAGCGCGAGCAGTTCCGCCTTGACCGAGTCTTCCACTTCTAGCTCGGCCACAAACTGCTGGAGATCCTCCATCGTCATAGCGCGGCCCCGCGAGAGGCGCTTGAGGGCCTCGTAGGGTTCGGGGTAGCCAATGCGGCGCAGGATGGTCTGTACTGCCTCGGCCAACACCTCTGGGTGCGCGGTCAGATCGGCCAGCAACACATCGCGGCGCACGCCCACCTTGCCCAAGCCCTTCAGGATGCGCTGGTAGCCGATCAGGCTGTAGCCAAAGGCCGCGCCCAGGCTGCGCAGCACGGTGCTGTCGGAGAGATCGCGCTGGAGGCGCGAGACAGGCAGTTTGCGGCTGATATGTTCGAGGAGGGCACCGGCGAGGCCCAGATTGCCCTCGCCATTCTCGAAGTCAATCGGGTTGACCTTGTGGGGCATGGTCGAGGAGCCGACTTCACCCGGCTTAGGAGCCTGCACCAGATAGCCATCACTGACATAGCGCCAGCAATCCTGGCTCAGATCGATCAGGATCGCGTTGGCGCGCTTGATCGCATCACACAGCGCAGCCAGGGTGTCGTGCGGCTCGATCTGGGTGGTGAGCAGCACCGGCTCCAGTTCGAGCGAACGCACGAAGGCGGTGCTGAACTTGGGCCAGTCCACCTCTGGCAGTGCGGCGACATGGGCGGCGAAGGTGCCGGTGGCCCCATTGAGCTTGCCGGTGAGCGGGGCGCTACTAATTGCAGCTACAGCGCGCCGCAAGCGCGACAAGAAGACATTCATCTCTTTGCCGAAGGTGGTGGGGGTAGCCGGTTGGCCATGGGTACGCGCCAGCATTGGCGTGGCCGCCTCGCTGACGGCCAAGTCGCGCAGGCGGGTCTCGATCTGGCCGAGGGCGGGCAGCATGATACTATCGCGGGCATCGCGCACCAGCAGCGCATAGGCGAGGTTGTTGACATCCTCGGAGGTAAGCGCAAAGTGGATCGCCTCGTTCCAAGCCCCCATCTGCAAGGCATCGAGGCGCTCGCGCAGCCAGTATTCTACCGCCTTCACATCGTGGTTGACCTTGCGATCCCAGGCCGAAATAGCCAGCGCATCGGCGTCGGTAAACTGGCGGTAGAGGGCGCGCAGGCTCGCCTGCTGGCTCACATCAAAGGCGGGCACAAAGTTGACGCGGGGCGAACGCGCCAAAAAGATGAGGTACTCCACCTCGACGCGCACCCGGTAGCGGAAGAGGGCTGCTTCACTAAAATAGCTCGCCAACCCTGAAACATCATTGCGGTAGCGCCCATCAAGGGGTGAGAGCGCTGCCAAACGGGCCATATCGTCATACATCAGAGAGCCTCCATAAACGTGTATCGTCTTTTTGTTGTTGCTGAGAGTACCACAAAAATGGTCTAGCGCGAAAAAGCTTTGGGAAAACTGGTATGCGCCGCGTGGCTTCGGCAAGCTCAGCCAGCGACGCGGTGGCTGAGCTTGTCGAAGCCACCGCACCGCACTAAGATGACCATTAACCTTGCATTAACATTTAATACATTGGATTTTCAAACTATATCATGCTATACTCTTTGGCTGTATAATCAATCTTTTTCTAAGACACATATACATAAGGTGATCATCTTCTAAGTAAGGAGGTTCCGTGAGTATGCTCAACATCCCACCCACGATTGAGCGCCGCTATCCGACTCTGCGATTCTTGGTAGGGTTCTATAAGGTTGTTGGGGTGATCGTATTAGCAGGGAGCGTTATTGTAGGAATCTACCAGTTGGTGGCTATCCGGTTGGGGATGCTAGGTTTTTTCGCGATGCTGAGTACCATCCTCAGTGGTGTAGCCATAGGAGGACTCTGCTGGTTAGTCGCCGAGGGTATCGAGGTCTTTATGGCAATTGAAGAGAATACCCGCATGGCCGCGATGAACATGCGCACAGGAACCGCTGCACCCCCAGCCGAGGATCTGAAACGGCTTATGCAACAGATGTTGGAAGAGCAGATCAACACGAATCATCGCCTTGATGCGCTGGTGAATATGCTGGTGGCTATGCGGAGTAATGTGAGTAGTGGTGTCCAAGGGATTGATGCGATAGCCGAGAGTAGCAAGGTAATGGCGACGATTCTGTACCGCCAGAATAACAAGTAATGATGGTATCATACCCTCAAGCCACCGACCGAGGGGCAGAGGAACGCATCGTGATTGTCAGCAACATCCGCTACCAGGCCACAAATTTCGCTCAGATCACCCGTTTTACGAACACGATCTATGCCGGGGTCTACGCTCTTGTCGGGAGCTATCTGGTAGGAGGAACCGCCAGCATTGGCCAATTGATCAGTTGGCAAGCGGCGTTGGTTGTAGGAATCATTGTCGCCTACGGCTTTGTGATCAACGACTATGTGGATGTCACGGTTGACAGCTACAGCAAACCACAGCGCCCGATCCCATCGGGGCGGATTAGCCGCACAACGGCGCTCAGGTTCGCAATTGGCTTGGCCAGCGCCGCCCTTCTGATCGCGCTCCTGCTTGGCCTCAGCTTTGCGCTGGTGGCGTTCAGTACCATCCTCATTGCCACCTTCTACTCACTCCAACTGAAGAGTACGGTGTTGTGGGGCAATGCGTGTATGGCGCTGCTGATCGCGCTGATCCCGATCTATGGTGGGATGGCTGCGGGTGGCCCGACGACCTTGATCTGGATCGTGGCTGGGCTGATGTGGCTCTTTGACTTTAGCCACGAGATTTTGAAGACGACTGCCGATTGGTGGGGCGATGGGAAGGCGGGCTTACGCACTGTGGCAACGGTGCTGGGGGTGCGTGGGGCTGTCCGCATCTTTCAGATCGTGGCCGCACTCTTCATTGGGGTTGCCCTTTTGCCCTGGATGCTCGGTCTGAGTAGCAACCTCTATCTCTTTGCCATACTCGCGTGTGCGGTGTTGCCCAACATTGCCGTCATCCTATTACTCGCCTATCGTCACGATGATGCCATGATTACCTTGACCCTCAAAATTATGCGCATGATGTGGATCAGTAACCTCGTCCCGATCCTCTTATTGGGATAGAATCAGCACCTCACATGGCCACAGATCGAACAGCCATTGTAATCGGCGCGGGCTTGGCCGGGTTAGCCGCTGCGCGCCGTCTGCAAGCCCACGGGTTGCGCGTCATTGTTTTGGAAGCCGAACCCACACTGGGAGGGCGGGCACGTACCGTGCTGGTGCAGGGCAGCCAGATCGAACTCGGCGCGGAGTTCCTGGCCAGTTTCTATACCCGCACCATGGCGCTGATTGATGAACTGGGTCTGCGCGCTGATCTGTGCCACATCCCTAGTAGTTCAGCGATTCTGCGCAATGGGCGCTTCTACTCACTGTGGGCCAATGCACGGGTTGTGCTCACACCATTGGTGGGCGTGGCGCAAAAACTCTCGCTCGCCTATATGCTGGCCTCGTTGCTGCGCCATGGTACCCAACTCGATCTGCACGCCTTCCAGAAAGCCTACCCCCTCGATGACTGCTCGGTGAGTGCGTATGCGCGGGCGCATTTTTCGGAAGAGGTGTTGGAGTACCTGCTACAACCACCGCTCGCCGGTATCTTCTACTGGACACCCGAACGTACCTCGCGGGCCTTGTTGATGTTGGTGCTGCGTGCCGGGTTGAGCCAACTGACCGGCTTGCGCCTCTATACCTTGCGTGAAGGTATCGGCCAACTGCCGCGCCGTATGGCCGAGGGGCTGGATGTGCGCCTGGAAAGCCGGGTGGAGGCGGTGGAGTATCAGCCGGGGGGCGGGTACCTGGTGCGGGTGGCGGGTGCTCCAGCGTTGCGCTGCGAGCGCCTGATCTGTGCGACGACGGCTAGTAGTGTGGCGCATCTCTTCCCCTGGCTGGAACCAGCGGCGCTCGATTTTTTTCGGGGGGTGCGTTACTCCAGTACGGCACTGCTGGCAACCGGGCTACACGGGCGTTTGCCGCGTACTTTCTATGGGTTGCTCTTTCCGCGCCGTGAAAGCCCCTTTTTGGCCTCGGCAACCGTGCAGGCGGTGAAGAGCGTCTTTGCGACCCCGCAGGGCTGCGATACCCTGGCACTGCACATGTCTGGCCCGGCGATGGCCGCGCTGCACACCTATGATGACCAGACCCTCACGCGGGTGATGTTGAGTGAATTGCGCCGCGTGGCTCCCCAGTATGATCCGGGGGCGCGGGCGACCTTCCAGCGGCTCTACCGCTGCCCGGAAGCATTGCCGGAGTTTGATGTGGGCCACTTCCACCACTTGCACCGTTTGGCCGAACACCCCCCCGGCCCGCCGGGGCTAGGCTTTGCCGGGGATTATCTGGGTGGGCCGTATGTGGAGGGGGCCATTCTGAGTGGCGAGGCGGCAGCGGCTCATGTGCTGGGGTAGCCTCAGACTGCCAACTGCTCCCACTGTGTATACTTCTCGGCCAGCAGTTGCTCCAACTCCACATACTGCTTGCCCAGCGCGGTGATCTTTGTCACATCCTGGCTCTCACTCGCCTTATCCAAGGCGCTGCGCAGCCGCCCAAGTTCCTGTTCAAGCATGGCCACCTCATTCTCCAAGGCGTTGAGGCGGCGCTTGCGTTGCTTCTCCTCGTTACTTGGCGGCAGGCGTCCGGGGCTGCTCGCTTGGGTGGGGCTAGCCGGTTCGGGCTGCGGTTCGGGCTGGGGCGTAGCGGCGAGATGTTCACTAAACTCGCTATAGTTGCCGATGAACTGACGAATGCGGCTCTGGTCAACATACCAGATCTTATCGGCCAGCGCATCAATAAAGTAGCGGTCGTGCGAAACAAAGAGGATCGAGCCGGGATATTCCTTGAGTACGCCTTCGAGTGCCTCGCGGGCACCAATATCGAGGTGGTTGGTTGGCTCATCAAGCACCAGCAGATTGCCGGGGAGCAGCGTCAATTGGGCCAGTGCCACCCGTGAGCGCTCGCCACCACTCAGATCGCCGACGCGCTTAAAGACATCATCACCACTGAAGAGGAAGCGCCCCAGCAGATTGCGCGCCGCCGCTTCACCCAGCGTGGGACTCGCCCGCGTCAGCTCTTCAAGCACTGTGGCCTGCATGTTGAGCATATCGTGGCCTTGGGCGTAGTAGCCGATCACCACCTGATGGCCCAGGCGCGGTGCGCCTTGGAGCGGGGTGAGTTCGTTGATCAGCGTGCGCAGCAGGGTCGTCTTGCCGCTGCCGTTGGGGCCAAGCAGGGCCACGCGCTCACCACGATGGATCTCCATCCCATCGGCGCGCAGAAGAACGCGGGGCTGGGCATCCTTGCGCTGGTCGCCGGGGTAGCCGATCACCATGCCCTCCAGCGCCAACACCAACTCGCCACTGCGCAACTTCGAATCGAGGAAGAGGCGCAGCTTGGCCTGCTCCTTGGGCCGTTCGAGCATCTGGTCGCGCTTGAGGCGATCCAAGCGCTTCTCGCGGCCCTTGGCCTCACGGGCGCGCTGCCCCGCCTTGTAACGCCGGATGAACTCCTCGGTCTTGGCAATATACTCCTGCTGGGCATTGAACTCCTTCAAGCGCCGTTCGAGGCGTTCGGCCTTCAGTTCGAGGTACTTGTTGTAGCCACCAGGGTAATCCTCAAGCACATTGAAGGCAATCTCTAGGGTGCGCTTGGTGACGCGGTCGAGGAAGTAGCGGTCGTGGGAGATCACAATCAGCGTCCCGTCCCACCCGCGCAGGAAATTTTCGAGCCACTCCAGGGCTTGCATATCGAGATGGTTGGTTGGCTCATCGAGTAGGAGCAGATCGGGGTCAGAGAGAAGCGTCGCCGCCAGGGCGGCGCGGGTCTTCTGGCCGCCGGAGAACTGCGAGAGGCGCTGGCTGTGCTGGGCCTCGGTAAAACCGAGGCCGTGCAGAGTACGCTTGATGCGCGGCTCGATCTCATAGCCGCCGCCATGTTCATAATGGGCCATGAGATCGCCATAGCGCTCCATCGCGGCCTCCCAACCGGGGGCGTTGGTATCGGCGATCAGCGGCTCCAAGGCGGTCATCTCGGCTTGCAGATCGGCGAGGTGCAGGAAGGCGGCTTCCATCTCCTGCCAGAGCGTGCGGTCGGTGGGGAAGCGCACCTCCTGGGCCAGATAGGCCACGCGGGTGCCACGGGCAGGCGCGAGGATGCCTGCATCAGCCGCTTCGATGCCAGCAATCATTTTGAGCAGGGTACTCTTACCGGCCCCGTTCACCCCAACCAGGCCGATCTTGTCGCCCTTCGCCACCTGAAAGCTGACATCCTTGAAGATCAGCTCGGCTCCGTAGTATTTGGTTAAACCACCGACACTTAGCAGGGTCATGAGAAGTACCTTAGTTGACGCGAGGATATACGCCTATTATAGCGTACCCCTTCGGTAAGGGTGGCGTAGCCGCGCAGCACATCGTTCCCCAGCCCGTAAACGGGCGGGCTACACGATGCAAAGCCCGCCTTCGCGGGCTGGTTCTAGGCCGCGCAGGCGGCCTTCGCCGGGTGCTAGCCCGCCTGTTTACGGGCTGGGGGGAAAATGTGCTGAGGACTTTCCACATGCCCTAGCGGCGGTCTGCTACAATGAGGCTGTGTTGGTGGTGTTGCCACACCGCAAGCCTGCGCTGTAGATCGGAGGCCCAGCGTGCCACTCCAAATTGTTGCCCTCAGCGGCCCCTTGGCCGGTCGTACCTTTGCGCTTGGTAGTGGGCCGCTCTCGTTCGGGCGCACGCCAGAAAATACGATTGTGATTAGTAGCCCCCTGGCCTCGCGCCGCCATGCCGAGCTGCGCTTTGAGGGCGGTGGCTATGTGCTCTATGATCTGAATAGTTCCAACGGCACGTTGCTGAATGGCCAACGGGTGCAGGTGCAACGCATGCGCCCTGGTGATGTGATCACGATTGGTGATGAGTCGTTCCGCTTCGATGCCCCGATTGCAGCCGTGGATAAGACCTTGCTGGCCACGCCGCAGCCCGCACCGACGCAGCTCTCCGGGGGAGCCGGGTTTCCGCCGTTGGCTCAGGCTGGCCCGGCACCGCTGCCGCCGCCACCTGTGGCGGGGCCGAATTTTAGTGTTCCTGCCGGTGCTGCTTCAGCGCCGCCGCGTAAACGCTCACGCTGGCCGCTATGCCTCGCGCTGAGTCTCTTATTCCTGTGTGTGGCTGGCGCTGGGCTTGGCGGCGGTGTCTATTGGTATACCCGTGGGGGTGGAGGTGGGCCGACGGGTGGTGGCGGGACTTCTGGGGGCGGCATTCTCGGTACGAACCCGACGCGGGTGCCGAATAGTGCCGGTACCAATAACAATGCACCACCACCCACCCGCGAACCGGCTCAGGGGAGTGAGGCCGCTTGGACGGTCATGGTCTATCTGGATGGCGATAACAACCTGGAGTCGGATGCGCTGACCGATTTTGCCGAGATGGCACGGGTTGGCTCCGATGACCAGATCAATATCGTGGTGCAGCTTGATCGGGTGGCCTCGTCCGAGTCGTGGGACGATACGAGTGCGGGCGATTGGGATGGTACCAAGCGCTTTCTGGTTGAACCCGGTATGCGCCCAACCGAGGAGAATGCACTGGAGGATCTGGGCGAACTGAACATGGGCGACCCGGATGTGCTGGCCGATTTTATTGCCTGGGGCGTGGAGTCCTACCCCGCGCAGCGTTACGCGGTGATCCTCTGGGATCATGGGGCCTCGTGGCTGGGCATCGCCAGTGACGATACCTCCGGGGATGTCCTCAATCTGCCCGAACTGAGCGCAGCACTGGAAACGGCACGCCAGCGCAGCGGCTACGGCACGCTCGATCTGATCGGTTTTGATGCCTGCCTCATGGCCCAACTCGATGTCTTTGTGGCAGTGCAGCCCTACGCTCAGGTGGTGGTGGCTTCGGCGGAACTGGAGCCGAATACGGGATGGGCGTGGGATGCATGGTTGCAGGAATTGGCCAACGATCCGCAGCAGGATGTCCACGCAATAGCCTCGGTGATCGTGGAGACCTACATGGACTCCTTCTCCTTGGGCATGGCCGATGAAGTGACGCTCTCGGCCTTCGATCTGGAGAAGCTCGATCCGCTCACCTCCGAGGTCAACCAACTTGCCCAGGCGATGATCGCCGATATGCGTGGCTCCTATCCCGCAATTGGGCAGGCACGTTCGTTTGTGGATGTCTATGCGCCCTCCTACTCCGAGGAGTTTAACGCGATAGACCTGGGCCACTTTGTGGAACTGCTCCCCGAACATGGGGCCAAGGGCGAGGTGGCTGATGCCGCTGCCCGTGTGAATGCCGCGCTGCAAGATGCCCGCATCGCCAATGTTGCGGGGAGCTACCATCGTGGCGCGAGTGGCGTTTCGATCTACTTCCCGCAGTTGGCCGAACTCTATGTGGATGACTATGAGCGCGGATCACCCTTGCCCCGCGCTACCAAGTGGGCCGATTTCCTCAAGACCTACCACGGTACGGGGGATGTGGCGGTTACCCAGCCCACGATTAGTGGCTTGGATCTGGATAGCCCCGTGGTGAGTATGGATCGCCTGTCCACCCTAAGCGGGAAGCTGAGTGGCAGCGATATTGCCTATGTCTTCGCCTTCATCGGCATTCCCAATGCCAGCCGTGATAGTGTGGATTTGATCTATGTGGACTTTATCTACCCGCCAGGGGCGACCCAGAACGATACCGAGCCGGTGTGGCCCGATGGCGAGTTTGATCTGAGCCTGACCTGGGACGCCACCAACTGGTACCTGAGCAATGGCCGTGATCAGATCGAGGCGTTGGTGGGGCCGATCAAGTATGGCAGTCGCTATTATGGTGTCGAGGGTGTCTATACCTCCAAAGCCACCGGCGAGAAGATTGATGCCGGTCTGATCTTTGATGTGCAGGGCACCCAGGGCACGCTGGTGCGTATCTGGGGCTTCCCCAAGGGTAAGGACAAGCAGGAAGCGCAGCCCTACGAGTTGACCCCCGCCCCCGGCGATACCTTCACCGCCTATACGCGCAGCTATACCGATACGGGTGATAACCTTGAAGCGGATCGGGTGGCCGGGCAGACGATTACCTTTGGTGATACGCCACTGAGTGCCAGCTTTGGCCCCACGATCAATGGCGATTATGTGATGGGCTTCCTGGTGCGTGATATTGCTGGCAACTTCAGCTACGATTATGTGGACGTAACGGTGGAGAATCCCTAAGAAGGAAACGCATCTATGACCCTGCGCGACATGTTCGTCACTGCCCTCGAAAACCTCGGTCGGCGTAAGGTGCGCACCATTCTCACCTCGACCGGGGTGATCGTCGGGATCTTGACGATTGTCACCATGGTCTCGTTGGGTGTTGGGGTGCAGAGTGAAGTGCGGGCGCAGTTTGCGGCCTTGGGCCTAGAGAATCTCTATGTTTCGCCCAAGGAAGATGGTGAAAGCGACTTCTTCACGCGCTACAGCACTCCAGAGCGCAGCAACCCGATCACCCCAACGGTGATTAGTGAGTGGGAGCGTTTACCGGGGGTGGTAGGGGTGGTGCCCGCCATCAGCCTTGCCGGGGTGAATAGTGCTATCGAGTGGCCCGACGGCAAGATCCGCTCGGTGACAGTGCGCGGGCCACAGGTCTTCATGACCAACCCCTTCCAGCGGCCCGCCAGCGTCGTACTAGGGCGGATCGTGGTTGAGCAACCGGGCGAAGTGGTGGTGGCGCAAGGAGCCATCCCGGAGGGGATGCGGGCCGAAGATCTGGTGGGCAGCAGCATCACGATTATGCTGCGCAGCCCACGCGGCGAGAGCGAGCGCTTTGCGTTGCGGGTGGTGGGTGTGAGTAACGACCAGCGCACCTCGGTGGAGACGAGCGCCGTGGATATGGCGGCGATGAAGGCGTGGTGGTTCAACACCCCCAACTACCTAGAGAGCCAGGGCTATGACACGGTGATGATCCGCACCAATGATGTGCGCGTGGCCAGCCAACTGCTGCCCACCTTCCGCGATGCGGGGTTCGAGGTACAGTCGTTGGAATTGATCCTCGATACGGCCAATCGGGTCTTTGCGCTGATCAATGTGATGCTCTCCTCGATTGGCGGATTGGCGCTCTTTGTCGCCAGCTTGGGCATCATCAACACCATGATCATGGCCATCTACGAGCGCACCCGCGAGATCGGCACACTCAAGGCGATAGGTGCCTCGCGCAGCGACATCCGTAACCTGTTTATGATCGAGGCGGGCATGATCGGGGCATTGGGTGGGGTTGTCGGCATCATTGGGGGATGGTTGCTCGGCATTCTGCTCAACCATGCCATCAACTGGTACATTGCGTATGAAGATCTGCCCATTGAGGCGACCTTTTTTGTCACCCCGTGGTGGCTGGCATTAGCCGCACTCGTCTTCGCGGCCCTGATCGGGGTGGTGGCGGGGCTTTACCCGGCAGCGCGGGCAGCCCGGCTTGATCCGCTGGTTGCATTGCGCTACGAGTAGCGACGAGGAGGACGGGGGGATGGCGCTTCCAATCAGTGAGTTGATGGGGCGGGTGCGGCAGGCTGCGCAGGGCGGGATCAGTGGATACTACACCTGCGCAACACTGGTTCACCTCACCCAGAGTCTCTATCGGATCATTCTGCGCGATACGCCGGATGGAATTTGGGTGATTGGCCATCATCATGCCGACTGGGTGCATCTGGCAATGGAGGACGTGGCGGCCTCGGTGCAACGAATCGAATTGGTGGCGAGCCATGATCCGGCATCTGGGTGTGGCATCATTGGAATCGGTGCAAGTTGTGGCTTCATCGTGGTGGCGATACCCAGTGAAGCCGCGCAGGATGACGCGAATCTGCGCCTGTATGACGTGGCCTGGAGTTGTCATCCTGAGGTGTTGCGCAGTTTGGATGAGGTGTTGCGTGGGGTGATAGATGCGCCGGTCTTTCCACGTTTGTATCACCTGCATGTGCCAGAGGCCACGTTTTTACTTCAACTGAGTGGGGAACTGCTGGCAGATAGTACCTACCAGCAACAGCGCCTTGCCTACATTAATCTGAGCCTTCGGGAGCGCATTCGTAGCCATGAAGATCAGACCCACATGATCATCCACGACATGCGCACCCCGCTGCACACGCTCCAGATCAGCATCAAGACCTTGCAGCGCTTTGCGAGTGAGGTGCAGGGCGAACTACTCGAAGTGGCCCGCGAGACAACCAACTATTTGTTGAATATGACCGAGACGATGCTTGATGTTGCCCGTCTAGAGACGAGTCGGTGGCGGCTCAATCTGCAACCAGTCGTTATGCACGAGCTGATTCACAAGGTCTGTGCGCCTCTCGAACTTGCGGCACGCCCTGATCAAGCGCCAATTCACCACGCGGTTGAGCCTGATCTGCCGCTGATCTGGATTGATCGCACGCTGCTCCAGCGCGTACTCTTAAATCTGATCAGTAATGCGATTCGCTACACCCCGGCGAACGGCTCTATCCATGTCGAGGTACGACGGCAGAGCGCAACCGAATTGGCGATCCATGTGCATGACACAGGCCAAGGCATTCATCCCGACGCGATCCCGCACATCTTTGAGCGCTACTACCAAGCCACCCAGCGCGATGCGCGGCGTGGCAATGGGCTAGGACTCTATTTTTGCCGCTTGGCGGTCGAGGCGCATGGAGGGAGCATCACGGTGCAGAGCATGCCGGATGCAGGTAGCCAATTTGTGATCAGCTTGCCGCTGCGGATTGAGCCGGAGGAGATCTAGCCCCGCCCCGCACGCTGGGCCGCTTCGGCGACCCATGCTTCCACATTGATCGGGAGTTGGGTGGGGCCAATAATGGCGCGCACCTGATCCACACTCGTTTCGGCAAGTTGGGCGAAGCTGGTAATCCCGGCATCACCGAGGCGGCGGGCGTAGGTCGAGCCAATACCGTTGATCAGAGTCAGATCTTCACCCCGGTTAGGCTGTGCCGGGGCTGTGGTGGTGTTCGCCCCATACCCGATCATTTGGCTCCAGGCATACTCTTTGGGTTGGCTGCGCCCTGCCAGCGCCATGCTGATCGCCACATCAGCCATCGTCTTGACGACCCAATCGAAGTAGTGTGGAGTGAGTGTATTCACATCGAAGTTGGGGGCGGGGTTGGTGAGATCAATTGCAAAGGGGATGCCGTCTTTGATGGCAAACTCGATGGTATTCATGTCATACCCTAAGGCCCGATTGATCTTCAAGGAACTATCAACAACGAGATGGCCTTCTTCAGTGGTGAGGTAATGGTCATCGCGGAAGTAGCGATTGGGCCAAGCCGCATTGGCATCGAACTTAATCGTCATCACATGCTCTTGGCCGATCACAATGCAGCGCACATACTTTTCCCAGGCGATATACTCCTGGAGCAGCATACATTCGGCCCCGGTATCGTTGTAGGCGCGCCACAACTCATCAAAGTTGTTGACCTTATACACGCGTTTAAAGTGGCTGGTGGTGATCGGTTTGAGAATAGCCGGGAAGCCGCCCACATATTCCACATGATCCTGCCACGGGATGGGGTAACGCAGGTTGCGTAGCGATTCTTCGCTCACCCCTTCGGCGTAGGAATGTGAAGGCAGGGCCACCGTCTTGGGGTGGGGAATACCGAGCAGCGAGCAGAGACTTGCGCCGAAGAACTTATCATCAGCGCTCCACCAGAAGGGGTTATTGATCACCCGTGTGCCACACAGGGCTGCTGTTTTGAGGAAGGTACGATAGTAGGGAATCTCGTGGCTGATGCGGTCAATGATGACATCATATTCGCACACCTCGGCCATGCGGGTACCACCGAGCTTGATAAACTCGGCGAGCACCCCAGCGTTGCGGCGGTTGACCTCCTCGATGAAGGCAGGCGGCCACGACCACTCACGGCCAACCAACACGCCGATCTTTCTGGCGCTCACAGGCATCCTCTGGATCTGCTCCGGCCTGTCTGCTCCGTCGCATACGCAGGTGGGGCGGCCCCACATCAGCATGGATTGTACCATACCGAGCATACTATCTGTGCTATACTTTCCTTTAACGGTCTGGACATGTGCAACGTCCTTGGGGCTACGCCCCAAACCCCAATGTTTGTTGTTTTTTGGCGGCTACGCCGCCAAAAAACAACAAAC
>NZ_GL501402.1:28127-77882 GCF_000152145.1 Oscillochloris trichoides DG-6 | reverse complement strand
GGAGGTGAATGTGTACATGTCCTGCTTTAACTGTCTAGGGTAGGGTTGCGGGCGCCGCGCGCCCGTGGAGGATCATGCATCATGGAGAGCTCCCGCATGCGGGATGCGATACCCGAGGTAGACCCATTCGCGCGAGACGACAAACCCGCGCATGAGTGCGGGGTCTTTGGGATTGTCGCTCCCGACGCTGATGTCGCCCGTCTGACCTTCTTTGGCCTCTACGCACTCCAACATCGTGGTCAGGAGAGCGCTGGTATTGCTGTATCCAACGGGCGCGGGTTACGCTATTTTAAGGAGATGGGCCTGGTTTCGCAGGTCTTTAATGAGGAGAAGATGCGCCCATTGGTGGGCCACATGGCGATTGGCCATACGCGCTATTCCACCACCGGCTCTTCTAAGCTTGAGAATGCGCAGCCGTTTGTGGTCGAGAGTGTGCTTGGCCCGTTGGCGGTGGGGCATAATGGGAATCTGACCAATGCGGCCGCGCTGCGGCGTGAGTTGCTCCAACGTGGAGTGGGCTTGACTGGCACCAGCGACTCGGAGGTGATTACCCAGATGCTCGCCGGTGGTGACGGGCGCACCTGGGAAGAGAAACTCAAGGTCTTTATGGTGCGCGCCCAAGGGGCTTATTGTCTGACGGTGTTGACCCGCAATGCGCTCTTTGCTGTGCGTGATCCGTGGGGGTTGCATCCGCTCTGTTTGGGGCGGCTGGGAGATACGGGTTGGGTGGTGGCTTCGGAGAGTTGCGCGCTGGGGACGATTGGGGCCGAGTTTGTGCGCGAGATTGATCCGGGTGAGATTCTGATGCTCACCGAGGAGGATGGCCCGCAGACAGTGACGCGCATGCCGGCTTCTCATCAAGCCGGTTGCCTCTTCGAGTATATCTACTTTGCCCGCCCAGACAGTGTGTTGTACGGGGCGACCCTGCACGCGGTCCGAGTTGCCCAGGGCCGCGAGTTGGCGCGTGAGTCGCCATGTGATGCCGATGTGGTCATCCCGGTGCCGGATAGTGCCGTCCCCGCCGCGATTGGCTACGCCCAGGAGTCGGGGATTCCCTATTCCGAGGGTTTGATTAAAAATCGCTATATCGGGCGTACCTTCATTCAGCCCGATGATCGCTTACGCAAATTGGGTATTTCGCTCAAGTTTAACGCACTCGCCGAGAATCTGGCCAACAAGCGTGTGGTGCTGATTGATGATAGCATCGTGCGCGGGAATACCTCTGGCCCGATCCTCCGCTTGCTACGTGATGCCGGGGCGACTGAAGTGCATGTGCGTGTCTCCTCACCTCCCATCCGCCACCCATGTTTCCTCGGTGTGGACATGGCCACCTACCCTGAATTGATCGCCCACCGCCTCACGATTCCAGAGATCCAAGCCCATCTCGGTGCGGATAGTCTGGCCTACCTGAGTCTGGAGGGGTTGATCCGTTCGACGCGCCGCGATCCGGGCAATTTCTGCCGGGGTTGTTTTACTGGCGAGTACCCGGTAGATATTGAGGTGGTGGATAAAGAGGTCTTTGAGATGCGGTAGGATCATGGAAGAATTACTCCTAGAGATCCACGGCATCGCCCAGGGCGGTGACGGGGTTGGTCGGTTGGATGGCATGGTGGTGTTTGTGACCGGGGCACTGCCGGGTGAGGTGGTGCACATTCGGGTGAGTGAGCGCCGCCAGACCTATATTCGCGGCACGGTGCTGGAGGTGGTCACACCTGCGCCGGATCGGATTGCGCCGATCACCAGTGATGATGGCCACGCGGCTTGGCAGCATGTGGCCTACCCGGCTCAGTTGCGGCTGAAGGAACAGATCGTGCGCGAGCAGTTGGCGAAGTTGGCGGGCTTGGAGACGCCGCCACTAGCCCCGATTATTCCGGCTCCGCAGCCGTGGGGCTACCGCAATACGGCGCGGTTGCATGTGGCCGGAACGAGGATCGGCTACCACTATTCGGGGAGTCGGCAGGTCGCCGATCTGGCCAGCGATCCGCTGCTCTTGCCGGTGTTGAATACGGCCCTGGCCGGGTTGCGCGAGGTTCTGCCGCCCTTCAAACAGGCCATTGAAGGCGTGACACTGCGGGCAAGTGCGAGCTATGGCTATGCGATTGCGCTGTTGCACGGCCATGCCAATACCTCTCCGGCTGATCTGGCCGACCTAGGGGCCGCCTGGATGGCGCATACGCCCAATCTGGCGGGGGTAGCCGCCGAAGCGCCCGGTTATGTCCAGCCTACCCCGGTGCATCTGCATGACGATCTGGGGGGTGTGACCTTCATGCTCAGCCCGGAGAGTTTCTTTCAGGTGAATACGCCCCAGGCCGAGCGGATGCTCGATCTGATCGGCCAGGAATTGGATCTGCAACCGGGTGAACGGCTGCTCGATGCCTATAGTGGGGTGGGCAGTTTTGCCCTGCCGCTGGCGAAGGGCTTGGATGCGGTGGTGGCGGTGGAGGAGAACCCAACCGCCGTGGCCGATGGGGTGCGCTGTCTGCCCTTCAACGGGATTACGAATGTGGAGTTTGTGCGCGGCGCGGCTGAACGAGTCTTGCCGCAACTTGAAGGCCAGTTTGATGCGGCCATCCTCGATCCTCCCCGGCGCGGTTGCCACCCCGCCGTGATTGAGGAACTGGCCCGTCTAGCTCCAACCCGGTTGGCGTATATCTCGTGCCACCCCGGTATCTTGGCCCGTGATCTGGGGGCGATGCTGCGCATCGGTTACCGTTTGGATCTGGTGCAGCCGATAGATCTCTTCCCCCAAACTCCGCATATCGAGTGTGTGGTGGTGTTGCGGAAATAGATTTTACGGGGTGTGGCGGCGAAGCCGCCACACCCCGTAAAAAAGGTTCCCCCACCAGATCATTAAAACTGGGCGGTCATGTCGGCGACCTGCTGGTAGCGATCTTTGATCGCCGCCAGTAGGTCTGCGTCTACCTCGGAGGCGTTGCGGTAAACCTGCTTGTCGAGCATGCGGGCCTTTTCGCCACCGGGCCAGATGCGCCACGAGTCGTTGTCTATCACATCAGCGACAATGAGTTGCCCGTTCGGGCTGCGCCCAAACTCGATCTTGATGTCCACCAGGGTTACGTCTTGGGCGGCCCAGGCACGGGCCAGCGCCGTACAGACGGCGCGCCCGGTGTTGATCATCTGCTCAACCTCGGCGGGGCTGGCTAGGCCGCGCTCGATGATCTCGGCTTCGCTGATCTGCGGATCGTGGGCGGCATCGTCCTTGAAGAAGAACTCGACCAGGGGCGGCTCAAAGGCGTGACCCTCGGCGATCTCCGGGTGGCGGCGTAGATAGGAGCCGGTGGCGAGGCGGCGCATCACCACTTCCAGCGGCAACATGGCGCAACGCTGGGCCACGGTCATATCGTCGCTGGGGGCATCCACATAGTGGGTGGCGATGCCTTCACGTTCCAAGTAGGCAAAGACATTGGCGGTGGTGCGGCCCGCAATCGCGCCCTTGCCGGGGATCTCGTTGCGGCGTGCGCCATCCCCAGCGGTGATGCCATCTTTGTGGCAGATCACCACCAAATTGGGGTCGTGGGGGTGCAAGTAAATGATCTTGGTCTTGCCCTCGGCAATTGGTGCTCCGAGTTGCATAACGTACTCCTTCGCTTATACCAAGCGCACACCAGATTCGGCGCTGATGCTGCCCACATGGCGCGCCACTGGCACTGCCGCCAGGGCGCTCTCTACCGCATCCGCCGCGACCACCACCAGCATGCCCAGGCCCATGTTGAGGGCGTGGTAGGCTTCGTGTTCGGCGATCTGGCCCTGCTCGACCAGATAGGTGAAGATGGGCGGGATCTCCCAGGTGCCGCGCTGGATCTCGGCCCCCAAACCTTCCGGCAAAATGCGCGGCAGGTTGTCGAAGATGCCGCCGCCGGTGATATGCGCCAGCCCCTTCACGGTGACGGCCTGCCGTAAGGCGGCGACTTCATCCAGGTAGCAGCGGTGAATGGCCAGTAGCGCCTCACCCAGACTCTGGCCACCCAGGATGGCCGGACGGGCGGCGTAGCCCTCTCCGGCCTCGACGATGCGGCGCGCCAACGAGTAGCCGTTGGTGTGCAGGCCGGTGGCGGGCAGGGAGAGCACGGCATCCCCGGCGGCGATGGTGGGCAGTGGCAGCATTGCGGCGCGATCCACCACCCCAACAATCGTACCGGCCAGATCGAAGGCCCCCGCCGCATAGACATCCGGCATCTCGGCGGTTTCGCCGCCCAACAGGGCGCAACCCACCGCCTGACAGGCCGTAGCTGCACCGGCGACCACCGCCGCCACCTGTTCGGGATCGAGCTTGGCTGAGGCGACATAATCGAGGAAGAAGAGCGGACGCGCCCCCTGGACAAGAATATCGTTAACGCAGTGGTTGACCAGATCCTGGCCGACGGTATCATAGCGCCCGACAGCGGCGGCCACCAGCGTCTTGGTTCCCACGCCGTCGCTACTCGCCACCAAGACCGGGGCGCTCATATCGGCCAGAGCCAGGGCGGCATCGAAACAACCCCCAAACGCGCCCATCCCCGCCAACACCGCCGGGCCGTGGGTGGCCCGTACCGCCGCCGCCATCAGATCTTTTGCGCGTGTGGCGGCGGCGATATTCACGCCCGCCGCTGAATACGAATCGGTCATAGAAGCTCCTTGTTATGCTAATGCCGCCAACAGGCGCTCAAACGCCTCGCTCTGCGAGCGGAAGACATGCTGCACCTGAAGGGTGGTAATACTAAAGGCTCCGATACTACGCAGGTGATCAATCGCGGGTAAGAGTTCTTCTTGGGGCACAACCACATTAACCGCATACCAGGGCGATGTGGCGCTCTCTTCCGTAGAAAACTTACTCCAGACCGAAGAGATGGTTGGGCCTTGCAGCCCGGCCAGTTCCTGCTTGGCGGTCACTTTGCGCCCAACCACCTCAACCGACTCGCCGGGGACATTGGCGGTGAGCGAATAGAAGAGGCGACCCCGGCGGCGCGCCTCGATCAGTTCGAGGAGTTGGCGCACCAGGGCGAGTTTGGCCTGATCGCCACGCAGGCTGCGCCGCGAGCCGATCAGTGCCGCGTGCGAGCGCAGCAGCGGCCCACCAACGATCTTCAGCTTATTCTCGCGGATGGCCGTTCCCGTCTCGGTAATATCGGCAATAATGTCGGCATACCCCAGGCTCGGCGCAGCTTCGGTTGCGCCGTGGGATTCGACCAACTCAAAGTCGTTGATCCCCTGGCGGTAGCAGAAATTGCGTACCGTATCCACATACTTGGTGGCGATGCGCAGCCGCTGGCCACGCGCCTTCATCTCGACGGCCAGGTCGGCCAGATCGGCCCACGAGTCCACATCCACCCACCCCTGGGGAACGGCAAAGACCAGTTCGACGCGCCAGAAACCGAGGTCATCGAAGATGACCAGCAGGTCAGCATCATCGCTGCGCTGCTCGTGGATCAGATCGAGGCCACTCACCCCAATATCAATGTTGCCGCTGGCCACCTTCTCGACAATATCGGCAGGGCGATGCAGCAGCACCTCCGTATCGGGCAGACCGCGCAGGGTCGCGGTATACTGGCGTGGATTGGCGCGGGTAACGCGCAGGCCACAACTCTCTAGCAGGGCCAGGGTTGCATCATAGCCGCCACCCTTAGACGGGATACCAAAACGTAGCATGATCAACTCTCCGCCGATGTGTCGTGTATAAGATCAGCCCACCATGCCTGGGTTGCCTGATCAAGATCGGTGCCAAAACGCTCAAGGAAGGAGTGACAACGGGCGCGGCGTTCGGTATAGAGCGCCTGAAGCGGCGCAGTGTTATTGGCAATCAACAGCTCACTCACCGCCGCCGCGAGGCGTTCCCCGGCCAGATTGAGCGCACTATTCCCCAACGAAGCCGAGGCCGTATCGCGGGGATCACGCCCAATGACGCCACTGCTTTCGGGGCGCAGCGGTGCCAACCCCAGACTCTGGAGGTGAACCAGTTCCGGGCGCAACGCCAGCGCCATCGAGCTTTCCCAGAGGGCAGCGCGATCTTGCATGGCTTCATCAACGAGGGCGAAACATGGCGCAGCGAGGGCCAACAGCCCGTGCTGCTGGATAGCGCGCTCCGCCGCCGCGATCATCGTCAACTCGTGGGCGTGGCCATAGTGGCCGCTCGTCAGTACCACCACGCGCCAGCCTGCGGCTGCGAGTTGGGCCAGCATCGTATCGAGCAACTGGCTCAAGAGGCCGCTAGAGAGACTCATCGAGTCGGGGTGCGGCAACACATTCGCCGCCAACCAGACGGTTGGCAGCAACACCCCGCCGGTGCGGCGTACCGCCCGCAGGGCGACCGCATCGGCGACAATCCCATCAATGCCTAGCGGCAGGTGCGGGCCGTGCCACTCCATGCCGCCCCATGGGACATAAGCCACCGGGGCGTGGCTGCGAATAGCCGCGAGTTTGTCTGGGCGAAGTTCCACATAACGACCCCAGATGGGTGCCTCGCTCATAGTCATCTCCTGGCCTCAACGCGACCGGCGTCTTACAGCAAGCGATCCAATTCCGTTATGCGCCGCTGCTGCTGCTGGCCGGTCTTCAGATCGTGCCACACCAGATCGGCATCACCCACCAGCGCCAGATAGTCGGCTCCACGCAGACGTGCCGTTGCGGGTGACACATCTCCGGGTACACCAACATCCATGATGGCCACAAATCCTTGTTGGCGCAACTGGTGGGCTACCTCAATGGCGAGCGGGTAGGTAATGGCCTCTTGGGCGGCGACCAAGATGCGTGGCGCTGGGGCGGTAGCGGCGATCTGGGCCACGCGGGTGATGCGTTCGAGAACATAACTAAAGCCGACCGCCGGGGTGGACTGGTCACCCCCCAAGGTCTGCACCAGATCATCATAGCGCCCTCCCCCGCCGAGGTGTTGCGCATCAGCATCATAGATCTCGAAGATCAGGCCGGTGTAGTAGTGCAAGCCCCGCCCTAGGCCGAGATCTATCACGATTCGTTCTTGATCGATCCCATGCGCAGTGAGCAGGGTGAGAATGGTTTCTAGCTCGTTGGCCGCCGGTGAGATGAGGTTGTATTCGGTGAGCAGCGCACTGATCTGGGGCAACACCAGCGCCGGAGGGCCGTGCAGTTCAACCAGGCGCACGAGCAATTCGAGGGCGCGATCTATGGCCGGTTGCGGATCACCCCGGCGCAGTTTGCGCAACAGACGCTGGATGACCTCTTGTGGACTGCGAGTGCCGGTACGCAGATCGATCTGCATGGCATCGAGCATGTGTAACAGCCACGCCGCTGCCTGTTCGTCATCGAGGCCCGCCGGTAGCGCCATCCCCTCCGGGGGGCTACTGATCGTCTCGCTGATGCGCTCGCGCACCGCCGCCAGACCCTCGCTGCGCAGACGCTCCATACTCCAGGCCAGGATGCCCTGGGTGCGCTCTTCTAGCCCTAGCCCGGCCAGTACCTCGCGGATCATGCCGATATGCCCCACCACCAATCGGTAGTTGCGCACCCCGGCGGCCTCCAAGCCGGCACAAGCCAAGGCGAGCACCTCGGCATCGGCGCGGGGGGCGGCGCAGCCCACCAACTCCACCCCGACCTGGGTAAACTGGCGCGTGGCCTCAGTTTGGGGTTGCTCGTAGCGGAAGACTGGCCCCGCATAAGCGAGGCGGAGCGGCAGCGGGTGATCCTGCATGTGGGTGATGTAGGCGCGCAGTACCGAGGCAGTCCATTCTGGGCGCAGCGCCAAGTGCCGCTCACCAAAATTGAACTCATACACCTTACCGACCAACTCCTCGCCCAGTTTGCGCAGGTAGAGTTCGCGCTGCTCAAGCACCGGCAGGTCAAGCATCCGATACCCGTGCCGATCCAGCGTCTGCTCTAGGCTGCGGCGCACCTGTACCAGTCTGCGTTGCTCATCAGGGAGCACATCGCGCATCCCCCGCACTGCCTCTATCGGACTGCTCACCTGCCACCTCTCCCTCATGACGCCATCTGTTCAACCGCGCCGCAATTGTACCCGATGCAACCATCGGCGACAAGGAAGATGTGTTAGGATTCTTTTTGTTGGTTGGCTTCGACAGGCTCAGCCACCGCACCGCAGGCTGAGCTTGTCGAAGCCATGCGGCTGAAGCCCCAAACCCCCGCCACATATACAGAATATGAACCCTATGCTCCGTGAATCACCCTACCCAATGCTGGATGTTGAAGCGGCCCTGGCCACGGTACTGGCGCATGTTGCGCCATTGGCGCTGGAACATGTGGATGCGTTGCGTGCCGAAGGGCGCATCTTGGCCGAGGATCTGGTGGCGTCCGAAGATCTGCCCGATCTGCCCAAGGCGGCGATGGATGGTTATGCGCTGCGCTCCAGCGATGGCCTGCTGCCCCGCCGCGTGATCGCCGAACTGACCGCCGGAGAGAGCGCGGGGTTGCTGGTTGGCCCTGGCGAGGCCAGCCGGATCATGACCGGGGCTACCATGCCTACCGGGGCCGACGCGATGATCCCGGTGGAACTGACGCGTGAAACCGATGGGATGCTCGTGGTTGACCGGGCGATCCGCCCCGGCGAGCACGTCCACCCGGTGGGCCAGGATCTTGCACGTGGGCAACTGGTGTTGGCACGCGGTACGCGGCTCAATGCGGCAGAGGTGGGCATTCTGGCGACGCTCGGCATCACCCAGGTGGCGGTCTTCCGGCAGCCCCGCGTGGCGGTGCTGGCCACCGGCGATGAGGTGTATGAGCCGGGTGCGCCGCGCCCAGCCGGGGCAGTGCGCGATAGTAACCGCTACGCGTTGTTGGCGGCGGTGCGCGAGGCGGGCGGGGTGGCGATCTCGCTCGGTATTGCCCGTGATGATGCGGCGATCCAGCGCCGCGCCATCCTTGATGGCATCGCCCAGGCCGATGTGCTGCTCACCAGTGGCGGGGTGAGTATGGGTACCCGCGATCTGATCAAGCCGATCCTGGCCGAGTTGGGAACGATCCATTTTGGACGCGTCAAGTTCAAGCCGGGTAAACCCACCACCTTTGCCAGCGTAGGCGACACGCTCGTCTTTGGGCTACCGGGCTACCCCGTCTCGTCGCTGGTCGCCTTCGAGGTCTTTGTGCGCCCGGCACTGCGCGCCCTCCAGGGCGACCCGCAGCCAGTGCGGCCACGGGCCATAGCGCGGATAGACGCGGCCATTCGCCCATCACCCGACCGCCCTGAATACCAGCGTGTGCGGCTGGCATGGCGCGGCGCGGAGCTATGGGCGACCAGCACCGGCAACCAGGGCAGCTCGCGGCTACTCTCGATGCACGGGGCCAACGGCTTGCTGATCGTGCCGCCGGGGGCGCAGGTCTACCCGGCGGGGAGTAGCTTAGAGGTGTTGGTGACGGGGGATCTGAGGTAGAAGCGCAGCCGTAGAGACGGGCCGTCGGGCCGTCGGGCCGTCTCTACGCCCCGAATGTTCGCAGATACGGTGCTACAATACCCAACAGATACCCAAACCCTCACGGAGAACCACACCCATGAGCCAAGCCCAGCAGCAACCGACACTCAGCCAGAACCTGAGTGAAATTCAGCTACGGCTGCGTAATTTTCCGATCTCATTTTTTGCGGTCATTCTCGGCATGGCGGGCACCAGCATCGCCTTCCAGCGTGCCGAACGCATCCTGGGCATGCCCTTCAGCATAAGCGGAATCGTTCTGGTAGTGGCACTCAGCCTCTTCGTCATGATCGGAGTGATCTACACCACCAAGTTGCTACGCTTCCCTGAGGCGGTCAAGCACGAGTTTACCCATCCCATCCGCATCAACTTCTTTCCCACCATCTCGATCAGTCTGTTGCTCTTCAGCGTAGTCTTTTTGGAGGTACAGCGCGATGTCTCGCGCTATTTGTGGATTATTGGGGTAGCAGTACATACTCTGTTCACCCTGGGCATCCTCTCGGTCTGGATGCAGCACAACATGTTCCAGATTCAGCACTCCAACCCCTCGTGGTTCATCCCGGTAGTGGGGAATATGATAGTCCCCATCGCGGGTGTGGAACATTTCCACAGTGATATTTCGTGGTTCTATTTCAGTATCGGGCTAATCTTCTGGGTGGCACTCTTCACGATCTTTTTTAACCGCATCATCTTTCATGCGCCGTTGGCAGATCGGATGGTACCGACGCTCTTTATTATGATCGCGCCGCCCGCGATTGGCTTCATCGCCTATGTCAAACTGATGGGGCATGAGGTGAGCGGCTTCGGGCTAGACGGTTTTGCCAAGATCCTCTACTCCTTTGCACTCTTCCTCTTTATCCTCTTGGCAGTTCAGTACCGTCAATTCCTCAAGATCAAGTTCTATCTCTCGTGGTGGGCCTACTCGTTTCCGATGGCGGCACTCACCATCGCCACGATCTTCATGTACAGCAAGAGCAAGCTGGCCTTCCACCAAGGGTTGGCCTATATCTTGCTCTCGTTGTTGAGTCTGCTGATTCTTACCCTGCTCGGTCTGACCCTGCGGGCGGTGGGGAAGAAGGAGATCTGTGTGGAGGAATAGTTTGTGTGGTTCGTTGTGGCGGCGTCGCCGCCACAACGAACCACACAAATTTCTTACGCCGGAGTAATCTCAACCCAATCGCGTTCTACGCCACGCACCGTCATAAAAAAGTCAAAGACCGCCTTGAACAACCCATACTTCTCGTCAAGGGCAGCCTTGGCGATCTCGACCTCATCGGGGCCAAGGACGCGTGCTCTGGCCTCCATCGTCTCGCCGAGGGGCGTGCCGCGTGCATCCGAGGGGCCGATCATGACGCGCCCGTTGTTGCGAATGCGCTTCACTTTGCCCGCATTCTTGGTGGTGACAACATAGATCTTGCCGTTCTTTAAGGCAAACCAGATCGGGGTCTTGATCGCCTCACCATTTTTGCGGTAGGTGAAGAGGTTGGCGTACTGGTGTTTGTTCAGGGCGGTAAAGGTGTCAGATTGGGGTGTCTGAGTCATGGTTGGTTGCTCCATTGAGAATATATCATCTATCCCGCATCGGATGAGATTTTGCACATACTTTGCACAATTATTGTAACACACTTCACCAGGAATAGCTACCCTGGTATGTTAGAGCTTTATAATAGAACCTGTTGGTGTCGCGGTCTCAATTGCAGAAGGATCAGCCAGCATGCACCGTGCGGCTCTTGAGCAGCGTCCCGTGCCCCCAATCCCCACCGAGGATGCGCAGGAAGCTTTGCGGTTTTGCCGCGCCTTGGCGGCACTAACGGCGCAGGCTGCACCAACAGCGACTCCCGATCCTCCCCAACTCTCGGTGGTGATCCCGGCCTATAACGAGGAAGAGAACCTGCCCACACTCTACTCGCGGCTGCGTGCGGCGCTCGATCCGCTCGATCTGGAGTACGAGATCATCTTTGTGAATGATGGCAGCCGCGATGCGACCCTCAGCCTGCTCCAGCAGATGGCAGCCATTGATCCCCGTCTGGTGGTGATCGATCTCGCACGCAACTTCGGGCACCAAGTGGCGATCAGTGCTGGGTTGGACCATAGCCGGGGGCGCGGGGTGATCATTATGGATGGCGACCTGCAAGATCCGCCGGAGGTCTTGCCGGAGTTTATCGCCAAGTGGCGCGAGGGCTACGATGTCGTCTATGCCATCCGCGAGCAGCGTAAAGAGGGCTGGTTGAAGCGTACTGCATACACGCTCTTCTACCGCCTACTCAAGCAGGTGGCGAGCATTGATATTCCGCTCGATGCGGGCGATTTCTGTATTATGGATCGCGGGGTGGTGGATCTGCTCAACGGCATGCCCGAACGCAACCGCTTTGTGCGTGGCATCCGCAGTTGGATCGGCCTGCGTCAGACCGGCTTGGCCTACGCACGCCATGCGCGCTATGCGGGGCGACCCAAGTATACCCTGACACGCCTGATCTACCTCGCCCTAGATGGCCTGATCTCCTTCAGCTACCTGCCCCTGCGCATGATCTCGCTGGCCGGGGTGGGGGTCTCGATCATGTCGATTCTGATCGCCATCTTCTACACCATCCAGAAGCTGACCGTGGGCCTCTCGCCACCCGGCTTTGCCACGCTGGTGGTGGCCACCTTCTTCCTCGCCGGTATCCAACTCATCACCATCGGGGTGATCGGTGAATATGTGGGGCGCATCTTCGAGGAGGTGAAGGGGCGTCCGTTGTATGTGGTACGCAAGGTGTGGGGGAGAGAATGATGCGCATCCTCATGCTGAATAACGAGTTCCCGCCCTTGGGTGGCGGCACCGGCACGGTGAATCAGGCCATCCTAGCACGGCTGGCGCAGCGCCCAGAGTTGGAGATCGATCTGATCACCTCGGCGCTGGGCATGCGCGCTGAGCGCGTGCAGTTGGCCGAGCGGGTGCGTATGTTCAAGGTGCCCGTGGCCAACCGCAACATCCACCATTCCAGTAACCGCGAGCTACTCACCTTTGCCGGGTTGGCGCTGCCCCAAGCGCTGCGGCTCCACCGCAAACAGCGCTACGATCTCGTCTTTGCGTGGAGTGCGGTACCAGCGGGTGGGGTGGCGCTGGCGTTGCGCCGCTTGGCCGGGTTGCCCTATATCCTGCGTGTCTGTGGCCCGGATATCCCCGGTTTTGAGCAGCGTTATGGTGCCCTGTACCCCATCCTCACCCCGACGATCAAGGCGATCTGGCGCGGAGCCAGCCGCTTGGTGGCCAAGTGTCAGGACGAGGCCGACATGATGCTGGCGGTGCAGCCGGGGATGCGAATCGATCTGGTGCCCAACGGTGTTGATCTGGCCCGCTTCAGCCCCGCACCGATAGACGATGCTGGCCCGCTGCACCTGATCTGTGTGGCGCGCCTGATCGAGCGCAAGGGGCAGCACTATCTCATCCAAGCCCTGCGGCGCTTGGTAGATACGGGCCACAATGTTGTGCTTGAGTTGGTGGGTGAAGGTGATGCCTATGATAACTTGGTGGCCCTGGTGCGCAACTTGGGGCTGATGGATCGCGTCACCTTTGCCGGGTATGTCCCGCGTGAAGAGATCGCCGCCCACTATGCTGCTGCGCACGCCTTTGTGCTGCCCTCCTACAACGAGGGGATGAGCGTGGCCACCCTGGAGGCCATGGCGGCTGGTTTGCCCACGATTGTGACCCGTACTGGTGGGGCGGAAGATCTGGTGGCCGAGGGGGTAAGCGGGCATATTGTGGCCTGGGCCGATGTAGAGGCACTGGTGGCCCGCATCGCTCCGCTGGCCACAGAGCGCGACCGGGCGCGGCAGATGGGGGTGGCGGCACGGGTACGTGCCCAGCAGTTTACCTGGGATGCGGCAACCGAGCGCTATGTGGCGATGTTTGGGGAGATCAACGACAAGGTAAACAGATGATACGCCTCGGTCGTCGTTGGTTACCAATCTTCCTCATCATTGCCTTCTGCACTCTGATCTACCTACCGGGTTCCCCGGCGATCATGCCGGTGCCAGCACGGGATGGCGGGGTCTTCTGGTATGTTGCGCAGCAGATGCTTGAGGGTCGGGCTCCTTATGTGGATGTGTGGGATCATAAGCCGTTAGCGGCATATATGATCCCGCTCTTGGGGTTGCTCTTTTCGGGTGGGTGGTACTGGGGGCCATGGCTCATGGCGCTCGTCTCGCTGAGTGTTGCGGCGGGCATGGGCTATTGGCTCTTGCGCCACCAGTTTGGCTCGACCATCGCCCTGGTTGGTACGATCCTGTGGGTGGTTGGCCTCACCTACTTCTATGAACGTGACCCCTTCTTCACCGAGATGTCGGCGCTGCCGTTTCAGATCGCTGCCTATCTGGCGGGTATGCAGATCCTGCGCACGCCTAGCGCTAAGTCGGCCCCATGGCTCTGGCTCGGTTTGGGCTTCTGTAGTGCGTATACCCTGTTACTCAAGCCACCCTTAGCGACTACACCGATCATTGTGGTGTTGGTGGTTCTCTTCAGTATGCGGAAGATCAGCCCGCGCCAGTGGCTTGTGTGGGTGGGAATGTTCCTCATTGGTGGGCTGGTGCCCAGCGGCTTAGTGTGGGGCTACCTGACGATGCACGGGGCAATCTCCGCCGGTATTGACCAGGTACTTGTCTACAATCAAGCCTACTCTCATGTAACATGGGCCGAACGCTGGGCAATGTTGACCAGCTTTGTCTGGCAGCATGAGATCAATGCGGTTGGCATAGCGGCTGGTTGTGTTGCCATGGTGGCGCTTGTCCGTGGGCGAGTGTCGGCTGCCCCCTTGCGCACCCTCCTGATCATCGCGCTGCTGGATTGGCCGATCACGCTTATGGTGGGTCTGCTACCGGCACGCGGTTATCACCACTACTTCACCGGCATGCTCTGGCCTGCGACGGTGTTGCTCTGCTGGTTGGGCTACGTGCTGATCAATCAGACAAGGCTCAATTCCCGCCTTGTTACGCTCAGTGTAGGTTTGATGACCGGCATAATGTTCATCTCCTCGCTCTCGGTCTGGTATCTCTATCTCTCCTACCGAAGTACCTTGAATACGGCGAGTGCTGCGGCTGTGGAGTACATCACCACGAGCATACCAGCCGATCAGCAGGTACTTCTGTGGGGAGCTGAGACGAGCATCTATGTTGCCACTGGACGCCAAGCTCCGACGCGCATTCCCTACCTCTACCCGTTGTTCACTCCTGGTTATCCATCTGATCGGGTATTCAGCCAGTTTCAGCAGGATCTCACTCATCGTCCCGCATATATTATTGACACAGCAGCGACTAATCCTATGGTTCCGCCCCTCGATCCTGCCTTGCGCCAGCAATGGTTGGTTTATGGTTGGTCTGATGGGGTTGATCCGGCGTTTCTCGCCTTCTGCGATAATCTGATGACTGACTATACGCCAGTCACAACCTTGGATGGGCAATGGGTCGTGTATCGTTTGCAAACGTTACGACCCTAATCCTTGGAGCCTCTCTATGTGTGGTATCTGTGGCATCCTGCATCCTGATACGCGCCCGGTTCATGCCGATCTGTTGCGCCAGATGAATGATCAGATCATCCATCGTGGCCCGGATAGTGATGGCTTTTTTGTGGATGGGCGGGTGGGCATGGCGATGCGGCGCTTGGCGATTATTGACCTGAGTGGCAGTAGCCAGCCGATCTTCAACGAGGATCGCAGTGTGGCGATTGTCTTTAATGGCGAGATCTACAACTACCGCGAGTTGCGGGCCGAGTTGTTGTTACACGGCCATCAGTTTGCCACCGATGGCGATACCGAGGTGATTGTGCATGCCTATGAGCAGTGGGGCGATGCGCTCTTGCCCCGCCTCAACGGGATGTTTGTCTTTTCGATCTGGGATGCGCGGCAGCAACGCCTGCTGATCGCCCGCGACCGCATGGGCGAAAAGCCGCTCTACTGGCACCATAGTCGTGCGCATGGCCTCGTCTGGGGTTCAGAGGCCAAGGCGGTGCTGGCGGCTCCATGGGTGGAGCGGCGCATTGACCCACTGGCGCTGCACCACTACCTCACCCTCCAGTACACCCCCGATCCGCTCACCATCTATGCCGGAATCAGCCAACTGCCCGCTGCGCACAAACTGGTAGTCGAGGCGGGCCTCGCACCACGGGTTGAGCGCTGGTGGCGGCTGGCCTTTGAACCCAAGATCGCTCTGAGCGATGCCGAGGCGATTGAGCAGGCGCGGCGGCTCCTACCCGCAGCGGTGGAGCGCCAATTGGTGAGCGAGGTACCGCTGGGTGCCTTTCTGAGCGGCGGGATCGATTCCTCGATCATCGTCGCACTGATGGCCGAGCGTACCCGCGAGCCGGTACGCACCTTCTCCATCGGCTTTGAGGAACGCCACTTCTCCGAGACCCACTATGCATGTCAGGTGGCTGAACGCTACGCCACCGAGCACCACGAGTTCATCTTCCGCCCCGCCGATCTGGTGCGGGTGATCGAGGGGGTAGCGGCAGCGGTGGATGAGCCGTTTGCCGACCCGGCGGCGCTCCCACTCTACGAGTTGGCGCGTCAGACGCGCCGCCATGTGACGGTGGCACTGAGCGGTGATGGCGGCGACGAGACGCTGGCCGGGTATCGGCGCTACATGTTAGATGGCTGGTTACGCCCCTACACCCTGCTGCCTCAGGTGGTGACACAGCGGCTTGTGCCCAGCCTCGCCGCGCTCATCCCGGAGATCTGGTGGCTCCCTGAAGACCGCAACCCGATCACCGGCCTCAAGCGGCTGAACCAGTTTGCAGCGGTCAGCCACAAGGCATCGCTGGTGCGTTGGGGTTCCTACTTCAGCCAGAGCGAAAAGATCGGCTTGTATACTGAGCAGTGGCACGACCAACTGGCCAGCATTGATACCGCCGATTGGGTAGCAGTTGCCTATGATCAGGCGCGGGCCAAGAGCCTGCTAGATCGCACGCTGGCAGTGGATCATGTCACCTACTTGGCGGGCGATCTGCTACCCAAAACGGATCGCACCACCATGGCCCATTCATTAGAGGCGCGGGCACCCTTCCTCGATGCCGCGTGGGTCGAATGGACAGCGCGGCTCCCGGCGCGCTTCAAGGTACGTGGGCGCAACGGCAAATGGCTACTCAAAGCCGCCTTCGGCGACAAACTCCCGCCCCAAGTGGCCGCACGCGGCAAACAGGGCTTCGGGGTGCCGGTTGGTGACTGGCTACGCACGGAGTTGCGCGGCTGGGCAACAGAACGGCTGCTGCACAACCCCACCCTAGAGACTTGGTTGCGCCCGGAGGCGGTGCGCCGTTTGCTGAATGAACATACCAGCGGGAAGGTCAACCACGGCAAGAAGCTCTGGGCCTTACTGATGTTAGCGGTATGGGCAGAACAGCGGATGTAGGGGCAATGCTGATGAGGGTCGTTTTCATCATTGATCATCTGCGGCATGACGGGACGCAACAAGTTCTGAAGCAACTGGTTGCAGGCTTAAGAACGCGCCAACACCATATTGCAGTGATCTGCCTCAATTCCTCATGGGATGCGCAGTTAGTTGCCGATCTGCGCGCGATGGGAGCCGAAGTACGGATAGTCGGGCGTTGGCGTCTCATCACTGGTTATGGCATTCTGTACCTCTGGTATTGGCTGCGCCAACCACAGTATGATGTTGCGATTACCCTCCTCTTTGCCTCAGATGTCTTGGGGCGCATCATTGCCCGCCTCGCCGGGGTACCGCGCATTATCTCTTCGATCCGTGCGCGCAACACCAACTATGCCGGTTGGCAACGGGCACTGGTACGGGCAACAATGCCCTTCGCCGATGCGGTGGTGGTGAATAGTAGCACCACCCTACCCTGGGCGATTGAACACGAAGGTGCGCATCCTGATCGCACCACGGTCATCCTCAACGGGGTAGATGCGAGCGCCTACCGCCAGCCCTACACAGGAGCAGAACTGCGGGCCATGTTTGGGATTGCCCCAGATCAGTATGTGATCGGCTGTGTTGGCCGCCTCACTCCGCAGAAGGGGCAAGATCTTCTGCTTGAGGCGCTGGCCCAACTTGAAGCGCAGCATGTTCATCTGCTACTGATTGGCCATGGAGAGACCGAGGCCGCCTTACGGGATCTGGCCCAATCACGAGGCATCGCCGAACGGGTGCATGTTGCTGGTTATCGGCGTGATGTAGCATGTATTTTGGGCGCACTCGATCTCTATGTTCACCCCGCACGCTTTGAGGGGATGCCGAATGCGTTGCTTGAGGCCATGGCAGCCGGTTGCCCGTGTATTGCCACCGCCGCCGATGGGAGCCGTGAGTTGATCGAAGATGGGCTGAGTGGTTGGTTGGTGCCCGTGGATGATGCGGCTGCGTTGAGCCATGCCATCCATTTTGCCCTAGCTCATCCTGAAGTTGCACGACAGTATGGGATTGCGGCACAGCAACGGGCTGAAAAACGATTTAGTATTAAAAAGATGGTGGAATCTTGGGAAATGTTGTTTGAAAAGCGCTTTTGTTCCAAAAAAAGGGGATTTGTGATGGGGGTGTTGTTTGCTAAAATCCAAATTAAGTTGCAAAAAATTGTTCAACAAACAAACATTTGGGTTGTGTTGAAAGTTTTATTGGCAATGATATTAATTGTGATTGTGTTTTTTCAAGTTAATCCGAGAGATTTGCTGAATTTTTGGCAGGGAATTAATTTGTACTGGTTGCCGATTAGTCTGATATCCTATCTTATGGTTATTTGGATTACTGCAATTCGCTATTGGATTCTGGTTGATCGTAAAATTCATCAAGTACATGCTATTGGGATGACAGTCATCCAAACCATCATTGGTAATTTTTTTGCCAGTAGTGCAGGTGCTATTAGCTATATTATGCTCCTGCGAGGTAGACACTCCGTTCAACTGAGCCACGGTATTGCTTCAGTACTACTCTCGCGTCTTGGCGATCTCATCGGGCTTACTTTAGGTCTAGTCTGTGCAAGTATACTTATTTGGTCACAGATTACTCCGTTACATTGGCTTATAGGCATTCTTATCTTTCTCCTCTTTGTGGTGTTGGTCTCAATTTTTCTTGTGTATATTTTTCGCCAACCCGCTCTTCATCTGCTCAAGAGCATCCTTCATATAACGCGATTGGATAGGCTTGATCTTATTCGGCGTAGTGTGGGGCAAATTTCAATACTCATTGAACAGTCGCCTCAACAAATTAAAGCGTCATTTGGGCCTTTCTTGTTTTCTTCGATGGTATTATTGCTTGTGAATGTTGTTTTTAATTATACAACTCAATATATGTTTGGTGTTTTTATTGGGGTTTGGGAATTGGTTTTTGTTTTTGCAGTAACTCAACTATTATTTATTATTCCAGTCCATGTTTTCGGTGGCTTGGGGATTTATGAAATTACTGCCATTTATCTTTATGCGTTGGTTGGAGTTCCTGATGAACAATTAGCTCCTTTGGTGATTAGTTCACGAATCTATCTCTATCTTCTTAATCTCTTCATTATGTTGTATCTTCCAATTGAATCGTATATTGATACGAAGACACAGGATGTACCTTCTTCGGATCAATAGAGGAGTTATGTATGAAAAATCCATCACAATTAGACGACTTACGTTACAAATTTGGTTCTAATTGGCAGAGTTATATTGATACAGCATTTAGCCCGGAGAGACTTCAACATGCAATTGATTCGATGCAGTATATGCTAGGTAAGCATGACTTAACCGGGTGTCGCTTCTTAGATATTGGTTGTGGAAGCGGTATCTTCTCTTTGGCTGCGAATATGTTAGGTGCCGAATATGTAGAAAGTTTCGATTACGATCAAAATTCAGTTCAGGCAACACTGGCTATACGTCAACGGTATGGAATAGCGGTGGAAAAGTGGCATATTCAGCAAGGGTCAGTACTTGATTCTCAGTTTATGCAGACTATTGGTATGGCTGATGTTGTCTATTCTTGGGGCGTTCTCCATCATACAGGATCAATGTGGGCTGCAATTCAGGCTGCTGCTCAGAAAGTACAACCGGGTGGAGTCTTTGCGCTCTCTATCTATAACGAGGTACACAATCCGATCATGACATCAGCACGTTGGTTGAAACTGAAACGTTTCTATAACCAGGCACCAACTTTGGTACAACGTGGTCTGGAGGCACTCTACGCAGCGGCGTTTATTGCGGTAGATGCGGCAAAATTTCATAATCCACTGACAACAATCCAACGCTATAATCGTGATGAGCAACGCGGAATGGATTTTTGGCACGATGTGCGCGACTGGTTGGGTGGATATCCTTATGAATATGCAAATCCTGGGGCGATCTTTACTTTTTTGCATAAAGAAATGGGGTTTGAATTGATGTATCTGAATACAAGTTATGGCTCAGGATGTAATGAATTTACTTTCCGTCGTCCTGTATAGGTAGTATGGCATGCACATGACAGATTCTAGGGACGCAATCACGCTTCTTGATTAGGTGGGTTCTGGCATGGTGCTGATCAAGATCCGCCAACTTCTGCTCATTCTGGCTGCGCTCCTCGGCATGGCGCTCTGGCTGAGTATGCTGCACTCGCCCGAACCGCAGTGGGACGAGGGCTGGACGATGAGTTTGGCGCGGACATGGGTGGAACAGGGGGTGTATGCGCAGCCGCTTGATGGCACGCTGATCGCGCCCAGTCTGGCGGCGTCGTTTCCTACTGTGGTGCCGGTGGCACTGGCCTTTAAGTTGCTGGGGGTGGGGTATTGGCAGGGCCGCATGGGCATTGCGTTGCTCAACTTGCTTTCGCTGGCCGCATTGGCGTTGCTGGCCCGCCGCCTCTATGGGGCCAGTGTGGGCATCATGGTGGTTCCGATCCTACTTCTAACCACGATCCACGCCACGGGTAACCCGCTCTTTGTGGGGCGGCAGGCTATGGGCGAACCGGCATTGATGCTGTTGCTCTGTCTGGCCTTCTTTACCATGCTCCCGGCACTCGCCGGTTCGTGGCGCTGGATGTTGGCCACTGTGGGCTTGTTCGGTCTGGCATTGATCACTAAGGCCCAAACCCAGCCCTTCTGGATCGTGGCGCTGCTCGCGCCGCTGCTGTTGCTGCTCTGGCGTCGCCATTGGGCCATGCTCGTGCGCTTGCTGGTCATCCTCGTTGGTTCCTTGGGCGCGGCGCGGCTGATCACTGTGGCCTGGAACCTCTGGATGCTCGATCCGACCCTGCCGGTGCCGGAGGTGGTGGGATTAACCCGTACTCTGGCCACGGTCTTTACGCTGGCTAGTCGCCAATTGGCGCTCGAATTTACCGGCGCGATTGCGGTTCCCGCCCTGCTCGGTATGGCATGGGCAGGTTGGGGCATGTTCCGCCAATGCCCGCAACTCGATTGGGGCGATCCGAACCAGATTGTGCGCCTCAGTATCCTGGCGTTTGTGCTGAGTTGGATGGGCTGGTTCCTGCTCTTGGCCGTCGCCTGGGCGCGCTATCTCTACCCGGTGGTCTTTTTGGGGGCGATATTTGCGACTGCGATGCTGGCCGATTGGACGGGTGATTTCCGACCCGCCGAGGTGCTGCAACGGCTGCGCACGGGTGGCCGCGCTGGGCAGGCGGCGTTGGTGGCGCTGGCGCTGCTGGGGGTGGCGATTCCGGCCACGATCTTCCACCAAATCATTACCTACCCGATCAGTACCGACCAGCCGCTCTTGGCGACGAGTGCGTGGATCAAGGCCCACGTACCGGCTGATGCACGGGTTGAGACGAATGAGACCGAGTTGTTCGTCAGCCTCGATCAGCCCTATCACTTCCCACCCTACCAGCAGCATGTGGTGGCCAATCAGCGCCTGCTTCTGCGCGAAGCCGTTCCCTTTACCTATGATCCGCTTCTTGCTGATCCCGATTACCTTGTTACGGGCCGCCAAGAGCAGGCGTGGCAACTCTATGCGCCCTCTATTGAAGCGGGCCACTTCCAACTGCTTCAGGAGTTTGGTGTCTATCGAATCTATGCGCGGGTGCGTCTATGACGATGCGTGAATACCTTGCTCCGCCCCAGCGTCGTATCGCGCTGGCCGTGGGGATCGGGTTGCTGGCGGCGATTGCCGCGTATGTGCGTTTGGTGGTGGCGGATCTGGTGGCAGCGGATTTTACCTGGGCATGGCGCGGGGCGCAGGTGTTGTTGGCAGGCGAGAACCCCTACCAAACGATCCGCCCAACCGGCGCGTATCCGTATAACGATTTTCTTTACTACCCACTCACGGCCTTGCTGCTCGCAGTGCCAGTTGCTTGGCTGCCCGGCCCAGTGGCGGGGGCGATCCTCTTAGGGCTGGGTTCGGGCTTACTCGCCTGGGGTTTGGTGCAGCGTGAACAGTACCATAGTCTGGTGCTCTTCTTCAGCCCGCCCTACCTCTTCGCCCTGCTCATGGGCCAGTGGTCACCCTTGATCACCGCTGCGGCTTTTATTCCTAGCTTGGGCTTGGTACTCTCGGCCAAGCCCAACCTGGGCTTGCCGATGCTGCTTGTCTATCCCTCGCGCAAACAGTGGCTGCTCTGCGCCGCGCTCGTGCTGCTTAGCCTGATCGTGCTGCCGACATGGCCCTGGGATATGCTGGCCAATCTTTCGACGCACATTAACTATATCCCGCTGCTCACCTGGTATGGGCCGCTGCTGCTGCTCGCCCTGCCCTTCTGGCGGCATACTGAGGCGCGTTTGTTGCTCGCTATGGCACTTGTGCCCCAGCGTCTGGTCTATGATCAACTGGCGCTCTGGCTCATTCCCCAGACGCCGCGCCAGTCATTGCTGCTCTTGATCTGTATGACGCTGGGCTTGCTGATCGGGATTACCCTGGATATGGGTGAACTTGCGTTGACGACGGCCTATCTGCCTGCACTGGGTATTGTGCTGTGGCAGCGGCGCGAGCGTTGGTGGCGGTGGAAGTAGTGGGGTTTGGGGCGCAGCCCCAAGAAGTTCAAGTGATTCCCGAAAGCTGGATGGGGACTGATGTATAATACCCAAACATATTCTCATGACTAAAACAGAGTTGTGATGATGGCAGATCAGAAAGAACCTACGTCTATTCCTGGCAAGTTGGCGGCGTGGCTCTGGCAGCGTCTGCCCGCCGGACGGCAGACGCCCCAAGAGCCTCTTCCCCAGCAACTTGATGCCGAACAGGCCCGGATTGCCGAGCGTGACCAGCAGGTACGCGACTTGTTGGCCCAGATCCGCCCGCCTAAGGAGTTTCAGGAGACGCTTGATGAGCTGAATGCCCGTCGCCTCACGTTGGCGCAGAGCGAGAATCTGGCCGAGTTGCGGGCGTTGCGGTCGGCTTACGATTCGTGGATGGCCGATGTAGAGGATCTGATCGGTACCCGCGCTACGCAGCAGGAACGCGCCGAGCGTGCCCGCCAGCAGATGGCCCAACTCCGCGCCGATCTGCCTGCGGCGCGCGCCTTGACGCCCAGCGAAGCGGCGCAGTTGGCGCGCCTAGAGACGCGGTTGGCCGATCTGAATGAATCTGAAGCCAAGTTGGAACGCCTCTGGGATAGCGCCCAGGATCGCCAAGTCTGGATCCACCAACTTGGTACCGCCTACCGTAGCTTAGAGGCCGAGGCGCTCGCGCTTTGGCGGGCGGTCTGTTCCAAATAAGAAGGAGTCTGTGTGATGCGAACCACGATCCTCGATATTCAGAAGATGAAACAGCGCGGCGAGCGCATTCCGATGGTCACGGCCTATGACTATACCTCGGCCCAGATTGCGGATCGCGCCGGGGTGCCGATGATTCTGGTTGGTGACTCGTTGGGGATGGTGGTGTTGGGGCATACTTCTACCGTGCCGGTGACGCTCGATGAGATGCTGCACCATACCCGTGCGGCGGTGCGCGGGACGCAGCGGGCGTTGGTGATTGGCGATCTGCCCTTCCTCACCTATACCACTACCGAGCAGGCGATCCAGAGTGCCGGTCGGATGTTGCAAGAAGCCGGTGCGCATGCGGTCAAGTTGGAGGGCGGAGCAGCGATGGCTCCCACCATCGCCCGGCTGGTGGAGTTGGGCATCCCGGTGATGGGGCATGTCGGCTTTACGCCGCAGTCGGTCAACCAGATCGGCACGCGGGTGCAGGCGCGCAATGCCACCGATGCGGCCCAGTTGATCGAGGATGTGCTGGAACTTGAGTCCGCCGGTGCGTTTGCGGTGGTGCTCGAACTCATCCCGGCCCAGTTGGCGGCGGTGGTTGCGCAGCGGGTACGTATCCCGATGATCGGTATTGGTGCCGGGGCCGGGTGTGATGGCCAGGTGCAGGTCTGGCACGATATGCTCGGTCTGTATACCGATTTTAAGCCGCGTCATGCCAAACCGTATGCCAACTTGGCTGGGATCATTGAGCAGGCCATTACGACCTACGCCGAGGAGGTACGTGCCGGTACCTTCCCCGGTGATGAGCATAGTTCAAAGATGAGTGAAGAGGCGCTTCAGGCGGCGCTGGCCCAAACGGGGGAGTAACGGGTAGGGCATGGGCAACGTCCGTACCCAGCCCGTAAACGGGCGGGCTATCACCCGGCGAAGGCCGCCTTCGCGGCCTAGAACCAGCCCGCGAAGGCGGGCTTTGCATTGTGTAGCCCGCCCGTTTACGGGCTGGGTGAGTAGAGGGATTTATGCAGGTCATTTCAACCATAGAGGCCGTGCGCACGGCGCGGGCCGTCTATCCTACACTCGGTCTCGTGCCGACGATGGGCTACCTCCATGCCGGCCACCTGAGCTTGGTGCGTCAGGCGCGCCAGGAGTGTGGCGCGGTGGCGGTGAGTATCTTTGTCAATCCGACCCAGTTTGGCCCCAATGAGGATTTTGGGCGCTACCCGCGTGATATGCAGCGCGACCTGAGTCTCTTGGAGGCTGAGGGGGTGGATCTGGTCTTTACCCCAGAACCGAGTACGATCTACCCGCCCGGATTTGGCACCGAGGTGGTGCTGGCGGCAGCCGAGGAGGTGTTGGAGGGTGCGGCGCGGCCCGGTCACTTCCGAGGGGTGGCGACGGTGGTGTGTAAGCTGCTCAATATCCTTCAACCTACCCGCGCCTATTTTGGCCAGAAGGACGCCCAGCAGACAGTGGTGGTGCGCCAGATGGTGCGCGATCTGAATATGCCCTATGAGATCGTGGTTGCGCCGACCATCCGCGAGGCCGACGGGTTGGCACTGAGTAGCCGCAATACCTACCTGAGTGCCGAGCAGCGCCAGACGGCGACGGTGCTCTACCGCGCTCTGCGGGCGGCCAGCGAGCACTATGCGGCGGGTGAGCGTAGCGCTGCGGTGCTGCGCGAGGTGATGCAGATGGTGTTGGCAGGTGAGCCGAGCGTACAGCCGGAGTATGTGAGTGTGGCCGATCCCCTCAGTCTGCGCGAGCTAGAGACGATCAGCCACGGGGCGCTCTTCTCGATGGCGGTGCGGTTGGGGAGTGTGCGCCTGATAGATAATATGCTGGTGTAGCCCGCTATTCAAACAGATTGCGGTGCGCTTTGACCCAGGCCACCAGCCGACTCATGCCCTCGATCACACTGATCTGGGGCTGCCAGCCTAGCTCGGCCTGGGCCTTCTCGATGGCGCTGATATAGACCGGCTGATCGCCGGGCCGCCAGTTGCCATAGCGCACCTCGATCTGGTTGCCGGTGAGTTCCTCCAACAGCGGGCCAAACTCGGCCCAGACCGAGAGGGCGTTGCTGGGGCCACCCCCGATGTTGTAGATGTGCCCGGAGACCTGATCAATCCGCTCTAGCGCGGCCAAATAGGCCGCGATCAGGTCGTCAATATAGAGCATGTCGCGCACCTGCTTGCCATCGCCATAGATCGTGATCGGACGCCCTGTGACCGCCGCGATCACAAAATGGGCCGCCCAGCCCTGATCTTCAACCCCCATCTGGCGCGGGCCATAGATGCAGGATTGCCGAAAGACCACCGTCTGCAAGCCGTAGATGCGCGCATAATCGCGCACATACTGGTCGGCAGCGCCCTTGGAGTTGCCGTAGGGCGAGTGGAAATCGAGCAGATTCGTCTCACTCACGCCCTTGGGCAGATCGCGGTAGGCGTAGCGGGTAGGCTGCTCAACCACCCCTACATGCTCCATGCCCCCATAGACCTTGTTGGTCGAGGAGTAGAAGATGATCGGCGGGTGTGGGGCGAGCCGGGCTGCCTCCAGGATGTTAAAGCTCCCCAGGGCATTGATCTCAAAGTCGGTACGCGGATCGAGCACCGAGGTCGTCACCGCAACCTGACTGGCCAGATGGAAGACCGTATCGTGGCCGGGAACAGCGGCATGCATCGCTTCAGCATCGCGGATGTCGGCGTGGATGAAGTGCATACGTGAGCCATAGCGTTGTTGGAGCCACGCTAGGTTGAGATCAGTACGCGGGCGACTAAGGTTATCCAGCACCGTCACCTGCTCGCCACGGGCCAGCAGGGTATCTGCGAGGTTACAGCCAATAAAACCAGCACCGCCGGTGATCAAGTGGCGCATAGGTGGTCTTTCCTATGGAATAGAGATCGCACAGGTTGGGATTATAGCAGATGTGGGGTTAGGGTAACTGCGCCATAATCTGGGAGGCGGCACGCGCCCATGTCCAATCCTGGGCCATCTGCGCGGCGCGTTGGCCCTTGCGGGCAGCTTCGCTCCGCTGGGTATGGACGTGGCGTAGCAGATCAACGAGGTGATCGTGGTCGGGTTCGGCCCAGTTCGCCCCGGCATAGAGCGGTTCGCTTGGTGGTGCGGGTACCAAGCCGCGAATCGCTAAGGGGTAGCCCACCTCGGTATTGAGAAAGGCGGTTGGGCCGCTCCAATCGGTGACGATAGCGGGGATCCCACAGGCCAGCGCCTCCAAGGCGGGCATGCACCAGCCCTCGCCACGGCTAGGCAGGACGAAGCAATCTGCACTGCGGTAGAGGTCGGCGAGTTGGGTAGGTGTGAGTGGCCGATTGTAGATCAGGCCCACCGGCGGCGCATTATCACCCAATACCTCATGCATGGCACGCAGCGGATTGGTGGCGGGTTGGCGGCAATCGAGCTTGATCAGCAACAACACAGGATCGGTGGGGCGGAAGGCGGCGCGGTAGGCGTGCAACAGAATATCCCAGCCCTTGCGCACCCCCCACTCAAAGACGGAGAGGAAGATCGTGCGTTCCTGCAAGCGGGTACGGGGTGGCCCTGGAGTGAAGATTTGCGGATCGATCCCCAGCGGGATGGCGGCAACCGGCGGTGTTACCCCACTTGCCATAAAGACCTGCCGCCCCCACTCGGTCGGCGTCCAGATCGCATCCATCAGGTTGGCTTGGGCTACCCACGCGGGGGGTAAGCGATCCACCTCTAGCATGGTGAACCCAATGCGGTAGGAGCCACTATTCTTGGCAAAGAGATCACCCCGGCCATAGACCACCTGAGGAACATCGCGGCGTAATGGGCGTTGCTGCTGGAGGCGGGCAATCTGGGGCGGGGGCGGGCCAAAGAGGGCCGCTTCACGGTCATCCGAATCGAAGAGATAGAGCGGGCGAACGGCCACGCCCTGGGCCTCAAGCGCTGCGATCAAGGCACATGCAGAACCGCTATAGCCAGTGAGTGACGAGAAGGAGGAGTGCCACACCAGATCGGTCATCGTGTCCGTTCCAATGCCGCAAGGCGAGCCTCAAGGCGCGTGCGCGCCATGCGTTCATCATCAAGGTGCGCAGTCAGGCTATCAATGACGCGCACCAACGCCGCGTGGGTGGTAGTCACCTGCGCCAACTCAGGCCCAAGCAACCACCAAGCGAGCCGTAGGCGTAGGCGCGCTAACCAGCCTTGGGCTGGTTGCGGGCGTACTTCCCAGGTGGTATGGAGAGCCGCCAACTGCTCGGCGAAGAAGGGATCATGCTGCACCAGATCGCCCAGTGTTGATAGCTGCTCAAGGGGCGCAGGTGCAGACATTAAGCCACGTTCAACCGCATCAAGGATCGGCTCATCGGGCGTGTGCGGGACAAGAAAGAACGGGTTAGCCGGAGATGGTTCATTCACTGGCATAGAGCAGCATCTCGTGGGGCGGCTGGGCCGCCCCAAACATTCCTGTGGTTTAGCGGACTACGAGCGGCAGGAAGATCGAATGCACCGTCTCTACCACTTCAACCGTTACGGTTATCTCTTTATCGGGCAGATCCGGCGCACTCACAATGATAGTCCCGGTATAGGTTCCAAGAGCGCGTCCATTCCCATGAACCTGGAACTGAAGCGCATCACCATAGGTACCGCTTGTCGTTGTGAGCGTAAGCAGGCCATTAGGATTGGTGCCCAGTGCGGCTGTCCAAGAGAGTGGTGTATGATCGCCGGTGGTCACGATAGCTGACAGAGTCTGCTGCCCCGTAGGGATGATCATTGTCCATGGCTTGGAATACGATACCACAATGTCGGGATTGGTAAAGACCGCCCGCGCCCGCGCATCGCGGCGGAATTGTGGCCACGGGACGCTATAGTCACGCTGTGACCCCGCCGAGCTGCCCAGAACCAGATGGAAATCGGTCCACGCATAGAGGAGACCATGATCAATAACCCTTGAATCGTTATTCACATTCATACCACCGATGACCAGATCCAGTTTACCATCATTGTTAATATCGCCCACCGCAGGCGTAGACTTCAGCGTCCCCCATGCAAAGAGGGAGAGTGATGGGCCACTTGTTCCTTGGTATGTTAAGGCTTGGCCATTACTTCCGCGTAGGATATGTACCGACCAGAAATTGGCGGCGATCACCTCTAGCGAGCCGTTGCCATCGAGGTCGGCAATCACGGGGGATTGCAAGTCACCACCAAAGGCATCGTTAGAACCCGAATTGGGATCACCCGGCGACATCGTCCACTTCGGATTGGCGTTGGTCGGGTCCCAGGCGACAATGTCGCTCTTGCCATCGCCACCAATCGAGGCGTCACCACTCACCGTGGCCACGATCTCTAACAGCCCATCATCATCAATATCGCCCACGGCGGGTGATGATTGAACACATGCAGGGGCATTGAGAGTCTGGAGCAACGTACCATCGGAGGGGCGGAAGATCTTGATCCACTTACCGCGCTTACTACTTGAAGAGGTGGGGAAGTAGCAGCCTGAGCCAATTGCAATCTCAGTACCCGTGTTGCTGGCTAACAAATCGGCTTCGACCGGCGAGGAGTAGAGTACCTGATCCGTTGCGACGCGCCAGATATACCCGGTTTGGAAGGCGATGCGGACTGGAGATCGTTGCTGGGTATCAAAGGCGTGCAGGAAGCCACCATCTTGGGTGGGTGGGACAATGTTCGGATTGGCCGATATATCCGTGGCAACAATGATTTCCAGATCATTATCGCCATCAATGTTGGTAAAGAGTGGCGAAGACCAGATCGTATCAGCGGCATGGTAATACCAGCGTACACTCCCATTGCTGTTCAGCATGTAGAAGTTGCGGTCAAAGCCACCAAAGGCTACTTCGAGTGATCCATTCCCGTCCACATCGGCCAGGGCTGGTGAGGTCATCACCCCATACAGTTGCTCTGGCCCTTCAGGGGTGACGTTATCATCAAAGGTGCGCTGGCTAAAGTTCCAGACCGTTGCGCCATCGCTGCCACGATAGGCGATCACGCCACCATCGCAGGCGCGATTGGTCGTAATCATTCCACCATACCCGATCAGCACGGAGGGGTAGGTGTCGCTTGGGTTGAGCAGACCGACCGTTGCTTGGCCATTGATGAGGGCGGTATCGGCACAGCCCACAATCGGGACATTCTTCGACCAGAGCAGCGTGCCATTAGCTTTGTAGACATACACCCGGCCATCGCGGCCACCCACCACCACCTCATTACCATTACTGGTATTGCCATCAACCTCTGCGATCAGCGGCGAACCGCGTTCGATGGGCTTACCAGCGAGGACAATCCCATGTTGTTGGGACGTATCATCGGCGAAGCGGGGCGAGTGCGTCCATCCGGGCAGGGGGTTGGGCTGATCACGGGGGCCAGCATAGGTAGGGCTGATGCCGATGAGTGCGAGGCTGATAAGAATAATGAGAATAAAGAGCGAAAAACGGCGCATGGTGGATTGTGGAACAAGCAACATCGGCATCGCAAACCTACTTTTCTTGATCGCTATTGGGCCACCATCAAAGATACTACCTAGCAACAGGTAGCCTACACTCTGGCCCAACTACGATGCTACACCCGCCTCATTACTCACGGATTACCCCGTGGCGCAAGCGATAGACCAAGTAATCGCCCTGTTCATACACCAGCGTATATTCGGGGTAACGTTCAATTGCCGTGCGCCAATCCGGGCGTTGCTTCTCGATCAGGTAGCGGTTGACGATCACATAGCCAATCCCCCAACGCTGGATGATTGCGAGTGATTGTTGGCTGGGGAAGGTGCTGAGGCGGCCAAAATACTCACGATAAATCGGCGGATCGAATGTTCCTGACCATGTTGCCATCGGCTTGCCAATCTGATAGGCATTGTAGGCATTTGAACCATGGTAGCGGTAGGGCATCTCGATCACTGCCCCGATCTCAGGTTGTTCGCGCAGCCAGAGATCAACATTGCGTGGCGTACCGGTCACAAAACTGGGTATCCAGATCGCCAATTCGATCACCAGTACCAGTGCGGCAATTCCAGATCCTACATAGTACTGACGCCCACGTAAGCGGCTCAGGGCCATACCAATCAGGAGTGCGGCTGCCAGCGCGACATAGATAGCGAAACGATTCCAGACCCGGATACCACTCAGGACGGGCACATGGTCATAGATAAAGCGCACTGGCAGGTTGAGATTGATCCCTGCAATCGTGGTATCTGGCCCCAGCGTGAAGATCATGGTGATCGCACTCAAACCCGCCAAGGTGAAGGCCAACCGACGCGGTCGCCCAAACCAGATCCCAAGCAGGCTGAGGATGATCACACTTGCGCCGAGCGCGACCATGTGTTCACCACCATCACGGCGGTAAAACTGGCCCATCCATTGGCCCCAGATCGGGTGGAAGGGGTTGCCTAAGAGATACTCGTGCAGATAGACTTTGTGTATCTGGAGGTGGATGAGTGGGTGCTTGACTGACGTTCCTGAAAATTGCAGTTCCAGATAGGGTTGTAGGAACGGGATCGTCAGTGCGCCAAAGACGGCAATGCTGAACAACAATGTGCGCCACATACTGATCAGGTAGGGCACAACATTGCGCCACCCAATCCGTAAGAGGGCATAGCCAGCCATAAATGAAGATAAACGTTACCCCGTAGTAGAGCGAAGCCCATGTGGTTAGGGCCAACCCCATCCCGGTTAGGAAGGCATCCCAAGTGCGGCGGCGCGAGATCATGCCCTCAAGCCCATACAGCGCCAGCACCAGATATTGGGTCGGCATGAGGGGCATGTGGCCCATCATCTGCTGAGTACGGCGGATTGCAAAGGCAAATGCAATCGCCCCTACCCAGGCAGCTAGCCGACTGACACCTAAACGGCATGCTAGGAGGTAGGTGAGGAAGCCGGAGCTGATCGCTGAGATGAGGACAAGGATATTAAAGCTGACCGTAGGCCCAAAGAGCCACGTCAGCGGTACGCCAAGGAGGGTATTGGCCGTAGTGATCTCACTATTGGCTAACTCAAAACCTTCCGGGTACATCAGCCAGGAGAAGAAGGTCGGGGTCTGATGTTTGTTGATCAGATAATCACTAAAGACCTGGAACTTCCACAGATATTCGTAGGCATCACCATGATAACCCGGAATCGCAGTGGTGAAATTCTGAAGAATCTGGTAGAGCATGATGCCGGTGAGCACCGTATACCCCACCAGTGCCTGCCAATGGTGCTGGAACCACTGCCGCCATGGCAGCACCAGCGGCGTGGGTTGGGGTTGAAGGACGAGGGTACTCAGCCCCAAGAGTGCTGCGATACCGCCGGTGCTGAGGAGGGCGTGCCAGCGGTAGAGAAAGCGAACATCGCTATGGCGCATGCTGATCGAGATGGCCAGGAAGAGGATGATCGTGATCAGGTTGAAGAGCCAGGGGATACCAGCGCGTTGGAGGCAGACGAACAACAGCGCGGCTGTGATGGCCAGCGCCACGGCTTGGGTGGGGAGCATCCACGCCGGAAACTGGGTTGCTTGCCACTCCAGATCGAAGGCGACAACCCCTAGTTTGCGGAGATCGTGGGGGTTGCCGGTTACTTGAAAGGTGGGGCTGTTGATGCCAAGCTGGTTGCTGCCCCGTGAGACCGCCTCGGCTGGAGCAAGCACCAGATAGTGACGCCGACTCTGACTGATGTCAAAGGTGGCCAGAGGCTGCTGATTCAGGGTGAGCGTCACTGGCACCGTTGTGGCATCTGGCTGTGGGGCAGCCAGAGTCAAGGCCAAAATATGACCGCCATCACCCTGAACGTCCAGATCGAGGGTTGCTGCACCATTGGTCCACCGATACCCACGCCACTCCGTATCCGTCTCGGCGTCGTAGAAGCCCTGCAAGCCTAAACTCGCAATACTCCCAAATGAGAAGTGGTCTTTTGTTTGCAGCGGTGTGCTACTCAGATACCACCAACACCCCCACATGACGATCAGGGCCACAATGATGGCACTGATCGTCGTGATGATGGTTGGGTTCTGCGCCTTGACGGATGGTGTATCGGTTGTGGCAGGCTGTTTCATAGGTACGTTTGTATCAGGCTTGTGGCTTCATGGCATGAATAAAGAAGACATAGCCCTCTTCCGGGTTGTCCGAGAGGCTCATCTTCTTGCTCATCTCCGAGAGGTCGAAGACCTTGGTGCGCAGGCTCTCTGGCATGGGGCAGACGCCCTTTTCGTTCACGATCTCAAAGCCATAGCGCACGAGCATGTCGCGGATCTCCTGCACCAGATACTCCTTCTGATGTTCAGGGTGAATGAATTCATCAGGCGACTGAATGCGGGTCAGGGCACCATTGGGCGTATCGAGGCAGAATGATCCGCCCGGTGCGAGGATGCGGAACGCCTCGCGGCAGACAATCTCGCCATCGGCTTCGCTGATATGCTCGATACTCTCCCCTGAAACGATCAGATCCATACTCGCAGTGGGAATATCGGCCAGATCGGCCATAGACCGATAGAGGTAGCGAATACGGACACCATCCACGACAATTTCGCGTTGGGTTTCCGCCGCTTCGGTGCCGCCAATGCGGGCTTCGGGTGGCAGATCAATGATCGTGATCTCTTCGGGCTGATGGGGGTAGCCCATCGCCAAGAGCGAGCCTTCTTCGTGGTTGTGGGCCGCACCACCCAGATCGAGAATCCGGCGGGCGGGTGGCAGGTGCTCTTGGAAGAGCAGCATCCGCATCTGGTGGAGGGCACCAATCGGCGAGATCAGGTTCCCGATACAGAACTGGTACTCTGCCGAGGCCATGATGGACTCGATCACCTCTTGGCGGGTGATCGCATTGCGCTCAAGGAGGCGCAAAAAGTATTTGCTCCCGGTCAGATCTGCCGCACGCTGGAGGGTTACTGCGTAGGCATGCTTCAGAAAGACCTCATCCGGCACATCCTCGGCGCTGGCCAGCAGTACCCGCTGGTAGATCTCTGCCGCACTCTGGGTGGCCTGTGCACTCACTTCCTGCGCTGCCTCGTTGCCAACCTTCCACTGCGTATACTCAGGTGAATGAACCAGTGAGCTAATCAGATCACGACGGCTGAGTGTGCCCGCCCGCAAGCCCTTCAGTGCTGCCTCGTATGCGGCTGGATCAGGATCGCGCTGGAGCAGAGTCTGGTAGGCGGTCTCGATAAAGATGTCGTGGCTGATGTCAGGATGCGGGCATGCCGCGACCACCTGCTGGTAGGCTTGGGCAACCTGGGGGGGACAGCGGAGCCAGCGCAGCGGGCGGGGTAGTACCGAAGCGCTGCTGGAACTCGCGGCTGGCCATTAAACGGCCCGCCAAGTTGAACATGTGCAGCCGTCCAGTTTGAATCTGAGCCAGACACTCGTCGTGTTCGTAGGGGGTTGGCTCGCGTTGCAGGACGGCCCGATAGACCGCGTTAAGCATATCCTCGGCATCGCTTTGCGGTTGGGTTGCGCGGAGACGGGCATATTCGAAGAAGAGATTGCCAAAGACTTTCAGATGCGCCATGGGGGATACTCCTTAGGAGCTAGAGTAAAGACGGATCATGTTCTCCAGACTGATCGGGCGGGGTAACCTGTGACCGTAATAACTCAACCTCAGCACGCAAGCGGCGCTGCTCACGCAGACTCGCATCAAGGGCGGGGACAAGGGATTCCAGCAGTTCACGATTGAATCGTTCTTGCTCGGCAAGGATTGGGTCGAGGTATGGCTCTTTCAGGTGGGCGGTGATCTGGCGGCGGAGCCATGCAACTGCCGCGCCGATCACGGGCAGACCAGAGCGCACGTGATAGTTGGGGCGGGTGACTGCGGCGATTTGGTGCAGATGGGTTTGTTGTATAGATTGGAAGGTGGGGGGCAGATCGGCGCAGGCACGGCTGACAAGTTCGAGTAGGGCATCCTCAAAACGCGGGCCGGTAAAGGCGAGTGCGCGCGCAACTCCGCGTTGGGCAAGCCGCGCATACAGGGGACGCGGGCGGCTATAGGCGGCAATCGCGGCCGCAATGCGTGGGAAGAGGTTACTCCAACGGTACTCTTGCTGCACGTAGGCATAGCCCTGCGCACCGAGCGCATCGGCGTGGCTCGGATCGTTAAGTAACTGATCGAGTGCCTGGGCAAATTCACCTGCATTGCCTACTGCATACCCCCCACCGCTCTGCTCCACATGCTCGCGGGTCACCGGGCTATCTGCCGAGACAATCACCGGGCGTCCGTGTAGCCACGCCTCCATGATCACAATCGAGAAACTTTCGTTACACGAGAGCTGACAGAGGGCATGGCATGCTGCATAGGCATCAAGTAGCTCCGCATGGCTCACCATTCCCAAGCGCACCAGATCGGGGCGCTCCGGGGTCTCAAAGGTGCCCGTGCCGGTGAGCACGAGGCTGAGTGGGCCGGGGTGGCTGGCTTTATACTGGGTGAACCATTCCACCAAGAGGTGAACATTCTTGCCCACCTCAATCCGCCCGCTGTAGAGCAAGAATGGCCCACTGATGCCGGTACGTTGGCGAAAGCGCTCGGCATTGCCGTGGGAGTAGTCATCGGCAAACCCAAAACCGAGGCTGGTCTGGTAGGGATTGGCAACCCCCAACCCCTCAGCGGCGAGACGCCCCTCGGCGGGTGCATTGAAGAAGATCGCCGCCGAAGACTCCAGCATCTCGCGGAAGATCGCAAAATGGGCTGATGGCTCGTCATGCAAGCAGGGGACAACGATAGATCGTTCTGGCAGTGCCCGAATTGGCCAGTAGGTGGTGCCGAAGAGGTACGGGGCATAGAGTATGCACGCATACGAATCGCCATGCTCGGCAATATAGGTTTCGAGTTCATGGCTGCGCAGGTTATGGGCCATAAACTGCTGCTCTTCGTCGTAGCGCAAGCGTTGGCCCTGGTGGGCGCGCAGCATCATCAGGTGGAATTGCCCCGACTCGACCTGTGCGGTGGCGAAGCGGCGCAGCGTGACCCCGTGTAACTCGTGGCTACCCAGGGGAAGCTGATCGCCCCAGTTACCCATGTTGAGTGTCCCGGTGGTGAGTACTTCAACCTGATAGCCATGCGCGACAAGCTGCTCGGCCCAACTGCGCATGCCGGTTTCGGCCCCGCCCAAGACCTCCAGGCCATAGCGGGGGGTAACAATCGCTATCGGTTTTTGGCGCAGTGCGGCCAACTCGGCGGGCGTAGCCGGAGCCACATGATGTACCGCCATGGGATTCTGATGATCGCCGGGGTTGGGCAGATCATCGAGCAGCATGAGTACCTTTGTGGCCAGATCGTGGGGATCGGCGGGGGTAAAGAGCAGCCCCGCCCCGGCCAGGGTGCCCGGAATAGCCGTGGCGTCCGCCGCCACCACTGGGCGTCCGTGGGCCATAGCTTCAACCACCGGCATACAGAAGCCCTCGTGGATGCTCGCGGTGACGAAGATCGTACACGCACGGTAGCACGCCTCAAGGGTAGCTGCATCCACTTGGCCCGTAAAGATGACGTGCTCGCTCAATTCCAGATCGCGTATCCGCTGCTGCATCTCATCGGCATACTCGCGATAGGCCGGATGGCGATCTTCACCCACCAACAAGAGCCGCGTATGCGGATGTTGGGCACGGATCATCGGCATGGCCTCGATCAGATCGATCACGCGCTTATTGCGCGCCATGCGCCCCACATAGAGCAGCACATAATGATCCGCAAGGCCAAACCGTTCCACCACCGCCGGATCGGGCGCACCCGCATAGCCAGAATGTTCGATCACCGCATAGGGGAAGAGTGAAACCCGGCTAGGTGCAATTGCGCCAGTGGCGATCAGTTCATCACAGATATACTGGCTATGCCCGATGCCATAATCGGCATAGCGCACCAGATGCAGATTATCGCGGCCACGCACCAGATCGGTATAGCCCGGTTGCTCTTTACCCCACAATTCGGGTGGGGTGACGCCGTGGTAATCAAAGATGACCACTGCACGTTGAATGTCGCGGATCATCTCGATCAGTGGGTAGTAGATCGAATAGTTAAAGATAACAATATCGGCCTGCCGCAGATAGGCTGAGGCGGGATTCCCCGATTGCGGGTCGCGCAACTCATCACCATTGGCTATCCGCATCGAGCGGCGCAACTCTGCGGGTAGGCGCTGATCAATAAACTCGGTAATCAGCAGCACATAGTACCCAGCGCGCTGGAGGGTCTGCATTTGGGCGATCACATGGCTACCCACTGCATCATGGGCCACCACGTTACCATTGATAATCGCCACCCGTGGCGCGGTGACGGGGGCATAGTGCAGATCGAGGCGTAGTGGTTCGACCCCGCGTTGGCTAAACCATGCCTGCCCCTCCTCCAGCAATTCGATCTGGAGGTTATAGTGGCCAGGATGGGGTGGTGGTTCAACCCGCAACTCAATCTGGCTGGACATCCCAGGTGGGATTGATACGGGCAAAAAGGCGCGCCCACCATCATAGACCGCCCCATGCTGGCTAAACCAGCGGTAGCCCAGCCGCACCGGGAAGGGGCCATTGATCATCCAGGGCACATAGCCATGATTCTGGATACGGATCTGTAAAAGCAGCATCTCCCCATGAAAGAGGTGTTGGGGGAGGCGAGTTATGAGGTGGTAACTGGCAGCAAAGGCAGTGGGTAGCTGTGTCATAGAGATGCCAAGGTATTGACGGCCGCAATACTACGCCGATAGAGGCTATGGAACAAGGCGCGGCGCAGCCCGATCAAGATGCGAGTGAGTTGGGCATGGGCATCGGTTGGGGTGAGCATCCCAATTGCCTGGCGGTCGGCGAGGATCGCATCGAGTGTATCCAGGGTGGCATCATAGGCCCAGCGCAGCACCGTACCTTCAAAGGTATGGGCATACTGGCGCACAAAGGCCATTTCCGCCTGAGCAAACACTCCGATCAGATCGTCCCAGGCATAGGTTTTGATCACAAAGCGCAAGCGACCACGATTATAGTAGGCACTGCGGGTAATCGGATCGCTGATCGAGAGCGATTCCTGATGCACCAGCGTGGCAGCGGGGGCATAGCGGATCTGATACCCTGCCTGGCGCAACCGCCAACACAGATCCACATCTTCATAGTAGGCGGGCGTATAGCCGGGGTCAAAGAGGCCCACCTGTTGCAAGGCCGTGCTCCGCAGTGCTAACGCTGCCCCGGTGACATAATCACCAGATTGGTAGTGATCCGTGGTGTGGAGGCCACGATGCTGCGCCACTCCACGCGGCCATGCGAGTGTCACCCCGGCGTGTTGCAACTTTCCGTCGGGGTAGCGTATCTGCGAGCCGACGGCGGCAATCTGCGCATCAGACTCCATCACCGCGAGCAATGCCGCCAACCAGCCGGGATCAACCAGCGTGTCCTGGTTCAGCACCACGATCACCTCTGGTGGTGCGGGTTGGGCCAGGAGATGGGCAATACCGGCATTCATACCCAGTGCAAAACCCAAATTCTGGGTGTGCCGAATCAGCACGACCTCTGGAAACTGCGTGGCAACCAGATCGGCGCTACCATCGTGCGAGCCATTATCCACCACCACGATCTGATCCGCTGCTGGATTCAATTGCTGGAGTGCGTGCAGACATGCCTGCACCGCTTCAGCCGCATTCCAGGCCAGAACAACCACCGCACTACGCATCATCTTCCTCCAGGGGGATGGTTACCGGCGGTGGTGGTAGTGGCCCCCGTGCATGTGCCCGTGCTTGGAGGATTGACTCTTCAAGTACCACAATCTGATCGGCCACATCACGCAACTGTTGCGCCAGCAGATGCCGTTCTTGCAGTGTGCGCGTATTCAAACCTTGCAAGCCTTCAAGCAGGTGTTGAGCGCGGAGATTGACTTCCAAGAGACGATGATCATGGAGTTGGAATGTGCGCTCGATCAGACTGCGTTGGTGATCGTTATGTTCGGCAATCGCATATAGGGATCGCAGCAGTGCGGCATTATGTTCCTGTTGACGCAGCATCAGCGGCTGCAACAATGGATAGAGTACTCGTGTACGCACCACCTGAAGGAGCCGTTCAATACGGTTTGTAGGGGCAGCAGTGGGCAGGTTGTTGAGGTTCCAGGTCTGTTCAAGGGCTTGAATCGCCGCATTGCGGGTTGCGTGGAGGAGGCGTTCATGCTCAATCTGGGCAACATCCTCGGCTGGTGCTGGTGCCTGTGGTTGGGGCGTGTCCATCGGAGGAATGCTCCTCTGCTGCATCGTATCAAGTGAACAGGACGCAAGAAAGGTGGTAATCGGTTGGATAATCGTTGGCCATGTGAAGTGGGCCGCTAAACTCCGCGCAGCATCTGCACACTGCATCCGCAAATCTGCATCTTGCAGCAGGGCAACCAGCGCATCGGCGATTGCTGCTTCATCTTCAGGGGGGACAACCAAGCCAATCCCGTGCTGGCGTGTAAGTTGTGCCGCTTGATCGCCATCACTCAGCAGGCTGGGCAACCCTACCCAGAGGTGATCGAGGATGCGCGAACGTAGGGCTGCATAGGCGGTTTCAAGGTGGTGGCGGTGCAATGATACCACAACCGTTGCATCAAGCAAAAAATTGGCCCGTTCAGCATAAGGAACCCAGGTAGCATAAAAGAAGATATGTTGATCGAGTAAACCTAGTTCTGCTGCTAGATCGCGGGCTGCTTGGGGGGTGCGCATGGCTCCGGCCAAGCCGGGATGGCTGCCAGCCATAAAGACGAGCCGTGCATTGGGAACCTGCGCCACCACACGGGGCATAGCACGAATCAGACTCAGCGGATCCATCCAATCCCAAAGGCCGCCACTCCACAGGATGAGCGGATCATCATGGCCAATGGCGGGGAAGAGGCTGCGCGGGCCAGGGCCGCTGCGGGTGGAGGGATGGGCGGGTAGACCAAACGGCACCACATCTATCAGGTGGCGCAGGAGCGGATCACGATCCACCTGTTCTGGAGTGATGCGGCCTAGCGCCATAAATGCCCCGATGTAGAGATCGCGTTGGCGCTCGGTTGCGCAGAGAAAGAAGTCTCCGACTGCCAGTTGACGTTGCAGTAACGCGACATCGGTTTGGGCATGCTGCGCCCGTACAGCGGCGGGTTGGTGGCGGTAGAGTTCGAGATTTTCGAGCAGGGTCGGGTCGTAGAGATCAATGATCAGTGCGCCAGGATGCTGGGCAACTTCAGGATGGGTGGCCACGGCAAAGCCGTTGGCGAGGATGACATCATGCTGGGCGAGGTGTGGTTGCAGGCTGGCGGGGTTGCCCCACTGGTAACTGCCGGTCGTTACCCCTGGTGCAACCAGATCTATCGGCTGGGGTGCGACCAGGGTAACATGAGCATGCGCAGCAAGAGCGCATGCCAGTTCCCAGTAGCGGATGCCGGGGCCAGCCATCATCTGGCCAACCACATCATGGCTGATAATGAGGAGTTTTTTGGACATGATATTCGCCATGGATGTTAGCGCAAACGGCGCGTAAAGGCGCGCATGATGCGCATGACTCGACCCGACTCCAGACGTTCAAGCGCGAGTTTCAATTGCTGAATGTGATTGATTTTGACGGCTAGATCCTGCTCAATGCGTGCGGTATATGCGTGATGTTCGGTTGTGAGTTGTTGGTATTGGGCATGCATCTGATCAGTGGTCATCTGAAGTGCCGTCGTCAGATGTTGCACTTGTTGATTCAGGGCTTCCATCTGTTGCCGTTGTTCTACGGCCAGTTCACGCAGGTCGGTATTGGCTTTCCAGAGTTCCCAGAAACGTCGCTCATAGTCGCGCACGATCCGATGCAGTGGCTCGCTGCTACGCCGAAACCGAATCGCCCAGGGAGTCAGGAAACTGGCATCAAAATCCACATCGCGCACAAAGCCCTGGCGCGCAAAGAGATCGGCCCAGTATTCAATCGGCTGCACATTACAATGGGTGGCCTCTTTGAAGTCGAGCGGTGAAGAGGAGAAGAGAATATCATCACTATGCTGGCAAAAATTGATCACCGCCTGCTCGGCTGCGGCACGTGGCATGTGTTCGAGTACTTCAATGCAGACGATCAGGTCGTAACGTTGGCCAAATGGTTCAGTAATCGAACCAATTCGCAATAATGGTCGAATGCTTTCAGGAGCAGTGTTGATGGCATATTCTGAAATATCAACCCCCGCAACTTCAACTCCGCGTAGATGGAGTTGCTCAACCAATAACCCTAGCGCACAGCCCGCATCAAGTACCCGCTGGGGACCAATACTCGTAACAATCTGATTCGCAATATGTCCAAAGAAGGTTGTCCAGTGCTCGTTACGACAGTAGGGCGCACCACAACCCGTTGCATAGTAGTATTCATTGTAAAGATTTTGTATATTCGGATCGGTCATACATACACTCCTCTATTATTTTTATTATTCCTAGTGCCACGCACCAGGAATGGAGAATATACCATACCGCTCACGCGCATTGTCGCTGTGAACAACAAGGGAATAGATGCGATCATGATGATCGTAGGTGTGTAGTTGGCTCGAATCAACGACCGCTGCACTGATTCGATAATGGCCAGTAAGAAGGGGCAGATTGGGGATAGTATAGTCAATGCTGCCGCTGCCCTCTATCCTCCCGATCTGAAACTGATCAAAACCCGTATTTGGCCCCGTCAGCCAGATACCATTCTCCGTATAGATCCCCACCCCAAAGACTGGCCCTTGGATGGGTTGGTGGGCGTGGTAGTGGACACGAATGGTGAGGCTCTGGTGGCTATGGAAGGTAGCCTGTTCCATGCCCGCTGCATCAAGTAGCTGGACGTTGGTGATCTCTACCTCCCGGCTGCCGTGCCGAAAGGGGTTATACTCGGCTTGAGAAGGGTTCGCTTGCCGTTCGGCTGCGAGGCGTTCTTCTTCTTGGCGATTAACATTGGCCAAGTAGGCATCAATTACCTCACCAGCAGCACCGCTCGCCCGCATCTCGCCGTGATCGAGCCAGACGGCCACATCACACAGCGAGCGCACCACTTCGAGCGCATGCGAGACGAAGATGATCGTCTTACCGGCGCGCCGGAAGCTGTAGATGCGCTCCATACACTTGCGCTGGAATGCCTCGTCACCGACGGCCAGTACCTCATCGGTAATCAGGATGTCGGGATCTACCGCTGTGGCCACGGCAAAGGCGAGGCGGGTGTACATGCCCGATGAGTAGTGTTTGATGGCGGTGTCAATGAAATCACCAATATCGGCAAAGGCGATGATCTCCGCCATGCGCGCTTCCATCTGTTCGCGGCCTAAGCCCATGAGTGACCCGTACAGAAAGACATTCTCGCGCCCGGAGAGTTCGGGGTGGAAGCCGCTACCCAGTTCGAGCAGTGCCGCGATACGCCCACGTGTCCGCACGGTGCCGCTGGTTGGTTCGAGGATGCGCGTCATCAGCTTGAGGATGGTGCTCTTGCCCGCCCCGTTGTGGCCGACTAGCCCCAGGCTCTGCCCCTCTTCAATACTAAAACTGACATTGCGTGTGGCCCAGAACTCCTCGCCGGGGGGGCGGCGGCTGAGTAGACCCGCCACGCGCTCCTGAATCGTGTCGCGGCGATCCCGGTGCAGGATGAAGCGCTTCGAGACGTTGTTGAACTCGATCACTGGTGCCATTTAGATCTCTTCCCCAAATTTGCCGCTGGTGCGCTCAAAGACCCAGTAGCCCGCAACAAGAATGACGAGGGCAGTAATGCCTACGCGCAGCATGCTCGATAGCGCCGGAACTGCCGGTGTCGGGATCTGGCCTACCGCTACCGCCGCCCCATAGATGGTCTCGCGGTAGAACTCGATCAGCGAGGCCATCGGGTTAAACCAGCGTATCAGGCGCACGCCCATCCCATCGCCAAAGTTGCTCAACGGGTAGATCACCGGGGTCAGGAAGAACCAGATGTTGATCACGATTCCGACCAGATGCACCACGTCGCGGAAGAAGACCGCCACGGCACTCAGGAACATGGCGATCCCGGCTAAGAGCGCGGTTTGAATGATGATCAGGATTGGTAGGTAGGTGACGCTCCAACTCAGGTTCAGGTAGCCCAGGCTGCTCCATTGTACATAGGCGATTACCAGAAACATCATCGGCAGCGAGAGGATGAAGTTGACCAGGCTGGAGAAGACACTGACAATCGGTAAGACCTCACGCGGGAAGTAGACCTTCTTGAGTAGCGCGGCGCTGTCAATGATGCTGCGCGTACCCCCAATGATCGCCTCGGCGGTGTAGTTCCAGGGCAGCAACCCGACAATAATGAAGACCGGGAATTGGGCGATGCCGCCCGGCATCAGGACGCTGAAGACCACCACATAGACCAGCATCATGCCCAGCGGAGCCAGTTGGGTCCACAGGTAGCCCAGGGCGCTGCCCTTGTAGCGCGTGCGCATGTCGCGCATGACGAGGTTGCGGATCAACTCGCGGTAGGCCCAGATCTCCTGTACCTTTTCGGTCAGGTGCGCCGTGCGATCCACGGCCACTCCGGCTACGCCAAAGAGCAGGCCAAAGCCGAGTGCTAGGCCGATCAGTTGCAGGGTGTAGCGTGGTTCGGGGCTGGTGGGCAGTGTGGCGACGATGCGCTGTACCGCGCCGGGCTGATCCACGAGGAAGGCCGCGTCATGGGTGCGCAACAGGTAACGCAGGGTGGCCTCAATCGCCCGCATACGCGCAATCTCGCGGTTGCGCTCGATCAGTTCGGTATTGACCTTGGGGTCATTCGTGGCACAGGTGGCCAGAGCCGCCTCGCGGGCGGGATGATCGGCGCTGCTACACCAGGCGTCGAGAGTGGCATTGCGCGTATTGATCGCAAAGCGCCACAGGTCGTAGCGCGATTCGAGCGCACGTGCAATATCGAGGATCTCTTCACGCGGCATGCTCTCTAAGCTACGCGGCTCGGAGAAGGGTTCGAGATCACGCGACATGGGGAATGCCTGGGTACGCACAATCTCGCGCAGCAAGAGATCAAATTCGTTCAGGCTGAGGGCTTGCTGATCAAGCGCCATCCAGAGTTCCCAGCCCAGCATATTGCGCAGGATCTCGCGCCCACCAGCGGCCCGAATCTGGCGCGCCAGCTCAGCAGCCCCCTCGTTGGCCAACGTCTGCGCCTCTACCGCCGTCGGAGCCACCCCGCGCACCAACACCGTACCGGGCGTTTCGCCGGGGATGAAGCTGACCGCAAAGGTGGGCAGCCCCAGGCGTAGCTCGCGGCGGGCCAGCGCGTTCTGGCGCAGGGTCTCCGCCGCATCACTGATGGCTACGTCTAGCCCGGTACGCGCCGGCCCGACGAGGCCATAGATCCCGCCGTAGCGCTGCATATCAAACTGAGTCTGCGCGGTGGCGTAGTAGATTTGGGGTTGGGACAGAATGCGCGGCATGGCCACGGCCAATGCCCCGACAAGTGCCAGCAGCATCCAGATCCAGTGGTAGAAGCGCAGGTTGCCAACAATAGACTTCAGGCCGGTCATGATGTTCCTGTCATCGGAATGTGTCGTAGGCAGCGAAAGCCGCGAAAGAACGTAAAGAATGCAGAGTATGTACTTTTCATGTTCCAACCTCCAACATCTCGCCCGCGCCCAGATCCACCTGCACGCGCTGGTCGCCAAGCTGAAGCGTCAGCCCCGGCAAGGCTAGATCACTCGGATTATGCAGGCGGTAACGCCCCGCTCCTAACGCTTCAATCTGTACCTGCGCCACGGCGCGTTGCCACGCGGCGATCTCGCTGAAGGGGGCCACCCACACCGCCGGGTTGGTGGCGGCGGCCTGCACCACCCGTTCCCAGGCGGCGCGTTGCGCTGGGCTGATCACCTCTTCGGTATGCGCCCAGATGTCAATCATGCCACCCTGCTCCACTGCCCGTTCGATCTGCGCCAGCGCCAGATCGGTTAGCTCCGGCTGCAAGTAGAAATCCGGGCATGCCAGCATGCGCCCCTCGCGCCCCGGTAACCAGCGGCAGCGCGATTCTTGCACCAAGCCCTGCTCGTCGAGCGGAAAGAGGTTGTACTGGGCCTGATCACTCAGTCGGGTAACGGCGCTCATCCCGGCTTGCTCAAGCGCATCCCAGGATCGCTCGCTCATCCCGGCGCTGCTGCTCCACGGGAAGGCCAGTGCCTGGGCTGGTGGCACGTTCGCCTCGCCAGCAACCTGGTTCCAGGTGGTGAGATCGCTCTGCCAAGTGGCCGCATCCACATAGCCACCAAAAAAGTGGCTGAAGGTGTGGCTCTGGATCTCGTGGCCCGCCCCGCGCAGGATCGGCACCAGATCGCCAAAGTACCAGGCCGGATCGCTCTGCACCGTGCTGTATGGGTCATCGGCAAACCAGGGGGTATCACGCCAACGCTCGGCCAGCCAGCCATTCTCCGGCGTGGCCCAGGTGAAGGTGGGGTTGTTCATGAACTGGCGCTGTTCCACATTCCCCAGGAGGAAATTGTAGCCGGTGGCAAAATAGGTTGCCCGCACATCATAGCGGGCAAAGATCTGCATAGTGGTGGTGACACCCTCGCGCATGCGCAGCCCGCGTGCCAGCGGGTCTTGGTCAGCGTTGGGGTCGCCGAGTGAGCGCGAGTGGATCAGCCCGCCCATAGTGGTCTCCCAATCGAAGGTGAAGGCGACCGCAGCGCGGCGATCGTTGGGCCACGCGGCGATTTGGGGGATGGGTGGCTCTGCGGCGGCCAGATCGGCCAGATCCTCTCCGCCGCGTTGCAGGTGCATCAGATCGAGGTAGAGGCGATCATCCGAGGCGGCCTCGATACGCACCCGCAGGTTGCGTGCATCGGGGGGGGCGACGAAACTCCCCTGCAACGCCGACCAGCCGCGCAGATCGGGTGTCCAGAGGCGCACCGGCTGCCAGATGGTAGCTGCCTCGGCGGTTGGGGTGCCAGCGGCGTTGTGCCACTCGAAGACCAAGCGGGCGCGGGTGGGCGAACCCAGCGGCGAGTCGGTCAGCGCGAAGCCGCTGAAACAGTAGCGTTGCCCTGGTTCGACCGGGGTGATCGGGGTTTGTACCGCGTTGGCGATGCCGATCAGTTGCAGTGCGCGGCCATCGCCATCAAGGTCGAAGCCCTCACCATCCACCGCCGGGCCACGCAGTTGTACGCCACCAGCGGCGCGGCTCCATCCGGCGGGCATGCCCTCTACCTCGCCGGGGCGGGCGAAATTGTGGTTGGGCAGCAACTCAGCGGCGAGGAGCGGCACAGGGGAACAGCGGGCGATCCGCTGTTGCGTGAAGATCAGCACCCCCAGCATTCCGACCAGGATCGAAACCAGGGCCGCGCTGATCAAGATTCGTTTGGAGAGCATCAGTCGTTATGGTTACGCTTCTGAGAAGCTGGGTATCTTGTCAAGCGCCCCATTGTATCATAGATAGTTTATGCTACCGCGTCACCTCGTTCAAGATCAGCCCATCTATCAACTGCTCCACCGGCGCATGATCATCGGTGAAGGGGCGGTAACGCGCCTGGGCTGGGCTGAACTCGCGGATCGGCCCGAAGCGGCCTTCATTCACCGACCAGTACATCACCAGTTGCAGCGCCTGAATGGACATGCGCTCGGCGTTGGCCGTGAAGTTCTGCACGCCATCCCCCACCGGCTCGTTCACGCCGATCAGGATGGCGTTAGAGAAGCGCGTATCAATCATATAGACCTGGGGAAAGACGGCCAGCATCGTCGAGGCCAGCGCATTGACGAGGCGGTCATCGCCGCTGGCGGGCCGCCCGGCATTCACCACCGCCACCCCCTGCGGGTTGAGGTGGTCGCGCACTTGCTGGAAGAATTCGACCGTAGTCAATTGAAAGGGGATGTAGGGTTGGTGATAGGCATCCATGCCGATCACGTCATATTTGCGCTCGGCAGTGGCGATCCATGCCCGCGCATCGGCAATATGCGTTGTGTAGTTGGGGAAGCGCGGGTCTTGGTCTTCAAGATCGAAGTATTCCCGTCCCATCTCCACAATCTGGGGGTCAATCTCGACCGCATCAATGATCGTCTCTGGCCCGTAGATGGCCAGAAACTGTTTGGGGATGCTCCCCGCCGCCGATCCGAGCAGCGCCAGACTCTGGACACTCGCCGGATCGCGGTTGGGGTAGACGTAGGGCGCAACTGTGAAGTAGTCCCAGGGGCCACCATCGGTGAGCAGATCGAGCGGATCGTCGGTTTGACGGTACTTGAGGCGGTAGATCGAGTGGGTCGCCTGGCCTTCATTCAGCACCAGCACATGGCGCGGGTCCACGGTGTCATTCGCATAGACCACGCTTTGGCGGGCGACTTGAATATAGTTGTACTCCGACTCGGCTTCGGCCAAGAGTGTACAGTTGTAGCAGTCGGCGCTCTTGATCGTGCTGCTCAGGGTATAGTGGGCCACGGCCAAGCCCAGCACCGCCAGCAACATCAGGCCATAGCGCCAATCGCGCAGCCCGACCAAGCCAAGCAGCACCAGAAAGGTGGCGAAGAGGAAGATCGTGCCGGAGGTGCCAATCGCGGGGATGAGCAGCAGGACGGTGAGGAAGGTGCCCACAATCGAGCCGAGCGTCGAGAGCGCGGAGATGGTGCCAGCGGTGCGCCCGGCCGCCGCCACCCCATCCTCGCAGCGGCGAATCTGGAGCCGTACTGCAAATGGCCCCACCATCGCCATCAGGATGACCGGGGCGGCAAAGAGCAGCACCACCACCAGCAGCGCCCCAATGAAGCCGCCCGCCACCACGTAGCGCAACGAGAACTGGGCGAGGCTGAGCAGCGGACGCGCCACCAGCGGAATACCCGCGCAGATCAGCCCGGCCCAGGCGATCAGGCGGTAAAGCAGGCGCTCATCGGGGTTGCGGTCGGCCAGCGTGCCACCCAGGCGGTAGCCAATCGCCAGATAGACCAACGTCATCCCGATCACCACCGCCCAGATCGGCTGCGACGTGCCGAAGAAGGGGGCCAACAAGCGCGGCATCACCATTTCGATACCGAGCGTGCCTACCCCAGCCAAAAAGACGACCAGCAAGAGAAAGCGGTCGCTGGTTGAAGTTGTTGGCCGCATCTAGATCGCCCGTAGAAGCATCGTATGCAGGATCTGCAACAGCAACATGGCCACAATCGGCGAGAGATCGAACATCCCCACCGGCGGCAAGACGCTGCGCAAGGGGGCCAGGATTGGCTCGGTGATCTCGCGCAGGATCTGGGTGATACGCATATTCCCCATTGGGTCTACCCAGGAGATGAGCACCCGCCCCAGGATGGCGAAGAGTAGTGCATTAAAGAGCAGATCGATAAAGGTTGCTAAGAAACCGGCCATGAACGTCCCTTTCGATAGATGAAAAAACTACTCCTCGAACCTCGCCCGTACTGCCGCCGCGTGGGCAAACAGCCCCTCAGCCTCGGCAATGCGGCGCGCCGCCGGGCCAATGCGCTCCAGACCGGCGCGGTTGAGGCCCACCAGCGAGATCACCTTGCGGAAATCGTCCACATTGACTGGCGAGGCGAAGCGAGCGGTGCCCTCGGTGGGCATAATATGCGACGGCCCGGCCACATAGTCGCCCAACACCTCAAACGACTCTTCGCCCAAGAAGATGCCGCCCGCATTGCGCACCTTCCCCACATACGGCCAGGGGTCGGCGACGAGTAGACAGAGGTGTTCGGGGCCATACTCATTGGCCAGTTCCATGGCCGTCTCCAGATCGGGTACCAACACAATCCCGCCGCGCTGGCTCACCGCTTCGGCTGCTGCCCGTGCATTCGGTTCGGGGAGTGCCTCCAACTGCCGCCCTATCTCCACCTGCACCGCCTTAGCCAGATCCCGCGAGGTGGTGATCAGGATGGCGCTGGCCTCGACATGCTCGGCTTGAGCCAGCAGATCCGCCGCTGCCAGACGTGGATTAGCCGCAGGATCGGCGATCACCAGAGTCTCGGTGGGGCCAGGTAGGCTCTCGATGTCCACCGCGCCAAAGACGAGCCGTTTAGCCTGAATAACGAAACGATTCCCCGGCCCAGCGATCTTATCCACCCGTGGCACACTCTCCGTGCCATAAGCCATGGCCGCAATCGCCTGGGCGCCACCGACGGCAAAGAGGCGGCTGACACCCACAATATGCGCGGCAGCCATCACCACCTCGGCGGGTTCACTCGTCCCGCGTTGGGGTGGCGAGCAGACAATAATCTCCGGCACCCCCGCCACCTGCGCGGGCACCGCCGCGTGGATGAGCGAGGAGGGCAGGGGCGCGGCCCCGCCGGGGGCGTAGATGCCCACCCGTTCGAGGGGCAACACCAACTGGCCGCGTGCTCCTTCGACGCCAAAATCCACCCAAGAGTTGCGCGCTTGGCGCTGGTGGAAGGTGCGAATCTCTTGGACTGCCAACTCCAACGCCGCGCGCAGATCGGCAGGGATGGCGGCTGCCGCTTCGGCCCAGCGCTGCGGCGGTACCTCCAGGTGGGTCAGTTCCACCTGATCAAAACGCGCCGTAAGCTGGCGCAACGCCGCATCCCCATCACGTCGCACCTCGGCAATAATCGCCGCAACCGCCGCACTTGTGGTTCCATCATCATCCAACAGGCTGCGCCGCAACAATCCAGCCCGCGCACGTTCAAGATCATCAAAGATGGGAATCATGGGTACCTCGTCAGCTACACGCCAGTTGTGAAGTTACGCCTCCCGGCGGGGGGCGGGGGCGGCGCAGCCGCCAACATCAGAGAAAAAAGCAGGTCTGGGGCGCAGCCCCAACTTCCCGGCCCGTAGGGGCAAGCCCGCTACGGGCATTATACCCGCTACGCAACGCTTGTCGTTCATGATATAGTATGGCTTACAGATGCCCTATTCTTCTTCTTCTTCTATTAAACAGGAGCGAGTATGCAACCAAAACAGCGCGGTTGGCGGAGTCTGCTGATCCTGTTGGGTGTCCTGCTCATGCTGGGAAGTATTGCCCCAAGCATCAGTCAGGCACAGGATGCCAAGTACTACTTCCCCGAAACCGGCCACTATCTGGGCGGCAGTTTCAGGAGCTACTGGGATTCGCGGGGTGGATTGGCGATCTTCGGCTATCCGATCACCGAGGAGTTTATTCAGGAGAGTGATGGGCGGATCGTGCAGTACTTTGAGCGCGCCCGCTTCGAGGTCATCACGAGTGGCACGAGTTCGTTTGTTGGTCTGGGGCTCATCGGTGCTGACTACATGAACATGCGTGGGCTGGGCTTTCCCCGCGTTGCCGCGCCACGCAACGAGCCGAATGTGCGCTACTTCCCCGAAACTGGCCACACGCTGCGCGGGGCTTTCAAGTCCTTCTGGGAGAGCCGGGGCAGCTTGGACATCTTCGGGTTCCCGTTGAGTGAGGAGATTACCGAGCAGCTTGAGGATGGCAACAACTACACGGTGCAATACTTCGAGCGCGCCCGCTTTCAAATGGTGGGCAACAGCGTTCACCTGGGCCTCCTCGGCACGGCGCTGGCTCCCTGCCAACTGCGCCCCGGTCTACCGCCCAACAGCCCGCCGCCAGGGCCGGTGCCACAGGGTGATCCTAACGACTGCAAGAAACTGCCCAACGTCAACGCCAGTGGGCGGGTCTACCCGAACGTGAGCGTTCCCGGCACCATCCTCGGCTTCGAGGCCCAAGGCTACGAACCGAACGAGCCGGTGAGTATGTGGTTCAACCTGCCCAACGGCACCACCCGTGCGTTGCCCTACCAGGCCATCGCCGATGGCACCGGCTATGTGCTGATCGGTTTGCGCACCGAACAAAATGACCCCCTCGGCCAGTGGGCCTTGGTGGGTCAGGGTACCCGTAGTGGGCGGGTGGTTGTTGCTCCGTTTGTGTTGCAGCGCTAACCAGTTCTAACGTTGGGGCTGCGCCCCAGACCCGCTTTTTTCTCATAAGTTGGCGGCGAAGCCGCCAACTTATGAGAAAAAAAGTT
>NZ_GL501402.1:0-28092 GCF_000152145.1 Oscillochloris trichoides DG-6 | reverse complement strand
AAGTCTACACCTCCATCACCACCGGCAGCACCATGGGGCGGCGGCGCGTCTCGCGGTAGAGGAATTCGCCCACCACGTCCTTGATCTTGCGGCTGACAAACTGGCTGTCACCCTGGATGGCACGCCCACCATTCTGGCTGGTGAGGGCGGCGCGTACCGTATTCTTGGTCGACTCGATCAGATCCTGGCTCTGGCGCATATAGACGAAGCCGCGTGAGACTACATCCGGCCCGGCGACCAATTCGCCTGTAGTGGCATCAATACTCACCACCACGATCAGCATGCCATCCTTGGCCAGCATCTGGCGGTCGCGCACCACCACGTTGCCCACATCCCCCACTGTTGTCCCGTCCACATAGATGTAGCCCACCGGGGCCTTGCCGGTGATCTTGCCGAAGCCGGGGGCAAACTCCATAATCGAGCCACCCTCGGCGATCAGCACATTCTCATCGGTGTACATGTCGTTCAGGTTGGTGGCCAGCTTGCGGTAGAGCATCACATGGCGATAATCGCCGTGGAAGGGGATAACATACTCCGGGCGCAGCAGCGCCAACACCAACTTGAGTTCCTCCTGGGCGGCGTGGCCGGAGACGTGGACGTGGGCCTGGCTCCCATACACCACCTCGGCCCCCAAGCGGAAGAGATTGTTGATCACCCGATTGACCGAGACCTCATTGCCGGGGATGGGCGTGGCCGAAACGACGACGGTATCACCGGGCTTGATCTTGACGTGCGGGTAGTCGCGGTTGGCCATGCGGTTGAGCGCCGCCATCGGTTCGCCCTGGCTGCCCGTACAGACGACTGCGATCTGATCGTCGGGATAGGCATTCATCTCATTAGGGCGGATCAGCGTACCCTCACTGGCGCTCAGGTAGCCCATCTCCAGCGCAATGCGCGAATTGTTCTCCATGCTGCGCCCCAGCAGCAGCACCTTGCGCCCATACGCCTCAGCCGACTCGATCACCTGCTGGACGCGGCTGATGTTGGAGGCGAAGGTGGCCACAATCACGCGCCCCGGAGCCACCGCGAAGATGTTGTCGAAGGCTTCGCCGACACTCGTCTCGCTCGGTGTGTAGCCCTTGCTCTCCACGCGCACACAATCGGTGATCAGTGCCAGGGGCTTGCGCTGGCCCAACTCGGCCAACTTCACCAGATCGGTGGGCTTGCCATCTACCGGGGTATGATCGAGCTTCCAGTCGGTCAGATAGACCACCAACCCACCCGCGCAGGTAATCGCAAAACCGACTGCATCGGGGATGGAGTGGGCAATATGGAACGGCTCGATGGTAAACTGCCCCACTTGGAAGGCATCTTTATCATTGATCGTGATCGTATTGACCTTATCGAGCAGACGATGCTCCTTGAGCTTATTGCCCAAGATACCGTGGGTCAAGCGGGTGGCATAGACGGGAGGAAAGCCGAGATCAGCGACAAGGTGCGGGACTGCGCCAATATGATCCTCGTGACCGTGGGTGAGCAGAATCGCCTTCACTTTATCGGTCTTCTCGCGCAGATAGGTAATGTCGGGCAGCACCAAATCCACGCCGAGCATATCGGCGTCGGGAAACATCACCCCACAGTCGAGAATGAGGATCTCATCGCCATACTCAAGCACCCACATATTGCGCCCGACCTCACCGGCGCCACCGAGGGGCAGAACTCGAATACGCTGTTTTGCCATAATCTTCCTTTTGAAGTCGAACAACCAGTAGCGACTTCATCTCCTTTCTGATTCGGGCTACGTGGGGTAGACCAGCGCAGCCACAAGATTGCAGTCTATTGACAGAGCGCCATCAGAACCGGCGGCTCTATACTCCATGTACGCGTACAACTACACACAAGAACGACATCTCATGCCGGAATGGCGCTGCGAATTGCGGCGAGCAATTCGCTACGGGCTTCAAGGCCGGGATAGACCGGCAGACTGCGTGCGCCATAGGTTTGACGATGCAAAAAACGCAGAATCGGGTTAGGAATCTGCGCTCCAACATCCTGATTGAACAGGATGGTATCGAGCGGATCATCGTTATCATCATCGGCGGGGCGCAGCCCAACCACCACCGACCAAGGAACATGAATGCTGATACCGAGCGACTCAAAGCTGAGACCATCAGCATCAGTGCGGTAGGTTGCTGCCCACTCCTCCAGCAGATTCCAGATCAGGAAGGGCGTGGCCACCAGCAAGATCAGCATCAGCAATGCGGGCAACACATGCCCCATGCTCAGACTCTGAATCTGCGCATAGTTGGTTTGCACACTACTGATCAAACTCCACAGAGCGAAGGCAGCCAGCAGCAGCGCACTCAGGATAAGTACCAGCGTCGAGCGTCGCCCGGCGGCTGAGAGGCGATAGGTCTTCATAGATCAACGCTTATAGATACGGGATGGGCAATGCCCGCCCGCTTAAAACAGACTCAACTGCTCCAAGGGCGGCTCATCACTCGCCTTGGGTTCAGTGGCCGCAGGCCGCAGAGCAGCCTCAGCCTGGGCCAGAATCTCTGGCAAGCGCCGGAAATCGGCTTCGATCAGCGGCCGATTCTGGGGCTGATGCAGCGCAGCGGCTGGATGTAGCATCGGCACTACCAAGCGGCCATCAATATTGCGTGGCTGGCCGTGGACGCGCATAATCCGCTCGCCGGGCATAAACAGGCTCATCGAGAAGCGCCCCAGCGTCACAATCACGGGCGGGTCAATCGCGACGATCTGGCGGTAGAGGTAGTGTTCGGTGCAGATCGCAATCTCATCGGGCTGCGGATCGCGGTTCTGGGGTGGGCGACACTTGACCACATTGGCAATAAAGACCGTCTCGCGGCTGAGACCGGCCATGGCCAGCAGGTCATCCAAGAACTTGCCCGACGGCCCGACAAAGGGGCGACCCTGGCGATCCTCGTGAAAGCCCGGCCCCTCCCCGATCACCATGATGCGCGCATCCGCCGGCCCTTCGCCGGGGACGGCACGGGTGCGCCCGTTGGCGAGGCCACACAGGGTGCATGTACGTACTTCCTGGGCGATAAGCTGGATCGTCTCGGCAGACAAGGCGGGCGCACTCTCTTTCAGGCTATAGGAGGATGTCGCATACTAGGGATATTATACTCTATCAGGAGTATGGCACACAAGGAGGAGCTTTTTCCCCTATAATAGCCGCCAGCAATGTCGTCACTGATTCGGAGATGAGGATTTATGGCTGAGATCACCGGCCCGGTACGGGTGCGCTTCGCGCCGAGTCCGACTGGGTACTTGCACATCGGCGGGGTGCGTACCGCCCTCTTCAACTGGCTCTTTGCCCACCACTATGGTGGTCAGTTCATCCTGCGCCTCGAAGATACCGATGAGAAGCGCTTTGTGCAGGGTGCGGCTGATGATATTATGGCTTCGCTGCGCTGGGTGGGGGTTGATTGGGATGAAGGGCCGGATATTGGTGGCCCGCACGCCCCTTATGTGCAGTCACAGCGCAAGGATCTCGGCATCTACCAGCACCATGCCGAGCAGTTGGTGGCCTCTGGCCATGCGTATAAGTGCTTCGTCAATGCCGAAGAGGAAGAGGCGATGCGGGCCGCCTGGGCGGCCAAGGGCGAGCGCCCGGAGCGCTTCCGCTTCCGTGGCCCGGAGCGCGATTGGACGCCGGAGCAGGTGGCTGCGGCCGAGGCGAGTGGTCGCCCCTATACCATCCGCCTGAAGGTGCCGCTTGATGGGGCCACCAGCTTTAGTGATCTGATTCGTGGCGGGGATCGCATCACCATCAACCATGCCGATCTCTATGATCTGGTGCTGCTCAAGACGAGTGGCATGCCCACCTACCATCTCGCTCACCTGGTTGATGATCACCTGATGGGGATTACCCATGTCATCCGAGGTGAGGAGTGGGTGCCGAGTGCGCCCTACCATATTCTGCTCTACCAGGCGTTTGGCTGGGAGTTGCCGATCTTTGCGCATGTGCCCAACATTATGCGCCAGGATGGCAAGGGCAAGCTCTCGAAGCGCAAGGATGATGTCTCGACTAACCGTTTCTGGGAGCGCGGCTACCTGCCCGAAGCGATGTTCAACTATTTGGCGCTTCAGGGCTGGAGCTACGACGATAAGACCGAGATCATGAGCCGTGATGAGATTGTCGAGCGCTTTACGATTGATCGCGTGCTGGCCTCACCGGCGCGCTGGAACCCCGACAAGCTCAAGGACATGAACGGGATCTACATCCGCAGCATGAGTGCCGCCGAGATTGCGGATCGTATTGTGCCGTATCTGGTGCAGGCGGGGATGATCAGCGATCCGGCGCGTCCCGAAGATCTCAGCTATGTGCTGCAACTGGTACCGCTCATTCACGAGCGCTTGGAGGAGTTGCAGCAGGCCCCGGAGTTGCTGGCCTTCTTCTTCCAGGCGGTGCCGTCCTACGATCCCAAGTTGCTGATCCAGAAGCAGATGGATGCTGCGCGCACGCTGGATATGCTGCGGGCGGTGCATGCCAGCTTCAATACCATCGAGACATGGACAACTGCGGCGCTAGAGGCGGAACTGCGCACCCTCGTCGAGCGTTTTAGCGTCAAACCGGGGCAACTCTTCGGCGCGATCCGCGTGGCGGTCAGCGGGCGCACGGTGGCCCCGCCCCTCTTCGATACCCTTGCGGTGTTGGGGCGCGAACGCTGTATGGCGCGGGTGGCTGATGCGGCGGCGGCGTTAGAGTAGGGGGGCCATATATCAACCGCAGAGGACACAGAGATACGCAGAGGGATGGGTTTCTCGCTACCTGTGGTTACGACCGCTGGTTCTTCCTCTGCGTTCCTCTGCGTCCTCTGCGGTCAACAACCGGGGCGCAAGAGGACGCTTAACCGAATGTCTATGATCCCCCCCACTGGAGGTGACAATGCACGATTGGCTGACCTCCATCCACCACGACGGCTCGCCCATGTATGTGCGTGGCAGCGCGTTTGATCTCGGCGCGGTGGTGACGATTCGGCTGCGCGCAGATCGGGAAGCCCCGCTTGAGGCGGTCTTTCTGCGTACATGCCCCGACGGTGAAGAGTCGTTGCGCCCCATGCATCTTGCCGAAGAGGATCGGGTCTGTCGTTGGTGGCAGATCGATCTCCCCCTTCAGATGCGCCACACCAACTACCGCTTCTTGCTGCGTACCCAGATCGGGGTGCGCTGGTACAACGCGGCCGGTGTGGTGGGCCACTACCCCACCGATGCCAACGACTTTACGCTCCTGGCCGACTATGCCGCTCCACCCTGGCTGCGCGATGCGGTCTTCTACCAGATCTTCCCCGACCGCTTCGCCGATGGTGATCCGAGCAACAATGTGCGTAGCGGAGCCTATATCTACCGGGGGCGGACGGTGCATGCCAGCCCGTGGGGGGCCGCACCGCGCAAGGAGTTCGGGGCGGGTGAGTTCTTCGGCGGTGATTTGCAGGGGGTGGCGCAGAAACTGGATTACTTGGAGGATCTCGGTGTTTCGGCGCTCTATCTCAACCCGATCTTCACTGCCCCCAGTAACCACAAGTATGATGTGGCCGACTATACCCAGGTAGATCCGCACCTCGGCGGTAATGCGGCGCTGATCGCGTTGCGGCGCGGCCTCGATGCCTTGGATATGCGCCTGATGTTGGATATTGTGCCCAACCATTGCGGTGCGACCCATCCCTGGTTTGTGGCTGCCCAAGCCGATCTCAACGTGCCGGAGGTGGAGTTCTTCACCTTCCGCCGCCATCCTGATGTGTATGAGTCCTGGTTGGGGGTGGACAGTCTACCCAAGTTGGATTACCGCAGCCAGCGGTTGCGCGAGTTGATGTATGCCGGCCCAGAGGCGATCATGCGCCACTGGTTGCGCCCGCCCTATCGCATTGACGCATGGCGGATTGATGTGGCCAACATGCTCGGTCGCCAAGGGCCATCCAACCTGGGCCACAAGATCGGGCGCGGTATGCGGCGCGCCTTGAAGGAGGAGCAGCCTACCGCTTACCTCCTCGGCGAACACTTCTTTGATGGCACACCCCACCTGCAAGGCGACGAACTCGACGCCACGATGAATTATCAGGGCTTCACCTTCCCGATCTGGCACTGGCTGGCCCCGGCTAACCCCCAGCCGTCGAGCCACCCCACGGTAGATCAGCACCCGCTGAGTAGCGCCGATACCGCCGCGCAGATGCGCGCCTTCCGCGCCGCCATCCCCTGGCAGATCGCGGTGCAGCAATTCAACCTGCTGGGCAGCCACGACACCCCACGTCTGCGTACCATTATGGGCGGGGCGCTGGAGCGGGTGCGGGTGGCGGCGGTATTACTCTTTACCTACCCTGGTGTGCCCTGTATCTACTACGGGGATGAGGTGGGCATGCAGGGTGCAGGCGACCCCGATAACCGCCGCTGTATGCCGTGGGACGAGCATGAGTGGGAGCATGATCTGCGTGCGCTCTTCCAGCGGTTAGCCCGGTTGCGGCGTACCACCCCGGCGCTGTGCTGGGGCGGCTTCCAGCAACTCTACGCTGCTGGTGACACCCTGGCCTACCAGCGCGAGACGGCAGAGGAGCGGCTGATCATTGTGGCCCGCCGTAGCGACGATGGCCTCCAGCGGTTGCCGGTGCGCCATGCGGGCCTCGCCGACGGCACGGTGCTGCGCGAGATGCTGAGTGGAGCCGAGGCCCAGGTGACGGGAGGCCACTTGCCGCTGGTGGGGTTGGGGGCAGTGGGGGCGCAGATCTGGCGGGTGGGGTGAGTCTCCCATCCCCGCATCATTTCCACAAACTATTCCAAATATCCTGAATAGTTGTCTGCACCCCGGCGAGTGTCTGGCGCACGGGATCGGGGGAGAGCCGCGCATCAAGGCGCGTGCGGGCATCCTCGATCACCTCGGAGAGAAGTTGGTGGGAGTGGTGGGTGTGCAACTGGGTTAGGAGATCGGCATAGGCATCAAGAAGCTGCTCGCGGTCGGCTTTGGGGGTCTCGCTCAGGAGATTGCCCAGGATCTGACGCGCCTGTTCGCGGAAATCGTCAATAGACATTGGGTCACTCCTCGCTATATATAAAATTGTGGAAGTGCATTATAGCAGGTGGGGGCAGCACAGATGATGCCGAGAACAGGTATACTCAGGGCCGTGGACACAGTTGGTTGGCCACACAACATGATCCTATGCAGGAACGAGGCCCTATGTCAGAAATCATTCTCGTCAATATCACCGGCAAAGACCGCCCTGGGCTACTGACGCGCATCACTGGCGTGCTGGCCGAGCACGATCTGAATGTGCTCGACATCGGTCAGGCCGTTATCCATGATTACATCTCGTTGGGCCTGTTGGTGGAGATTCCCGCGCCCCAACAGGCATCATCTATGATCAAGGATCTGCTCTTTACCGGCCATGAACTGGGGATTGAGGTGCGCTTCCGCCCGACAACGCTTGAAGCGTATGAAGAGTGGGTGCATGAGCAGGGCAAGTCGCGCTATGTGATCACGCTCTTGGGGCGTAAACTGAGTGCGGCCCAGATCTCACGCGTGGCGGCTGTCTGTAGCGCCAACAACCTGAATATAGATGTCATCACCCGCCTGACCGGGCGGCCCTCGCTGCTCAACCCAGCGCAGATGCCCAAAGCAAGTGTGCAGATGACCGTCAGTGGCCATCTGGCCGATGAGGCCGCCATCCGTGGCCAGTTGCTGCCGCTCTCGATGGAGATTGGGGTAGACATCTCCTTCCACGCCGATGACATCTACCGCCGCAATCGGCGGCTGGTGGTCTTCGATATGGACTCGACCTTGATCCAGGCCGAGGTGATTGACGAATTGGCTAAAGAAGCTGGGGTTGGGGCCGAGGTGTCTGCGATTACTGCCGCCGCTATGCGCGGTGAACTCGATTTTCGCCAGAGCCTCACCCGGCGGGTGGGGCTGTTGGCCGGGTTGCCCGCCACAACCTTGGAGACAGTGGCGGCGCGTCTGCGTCTGACCGATGGGGCCGAATTGGTGGCGAGTACGCTCAAACGCCTGGGTTATAAGATCGGCATCATCTCCGGCGGCTTCGACTACTTCGGTCGGCGCTTGCAGACCCAACTCGGCTTTGATTATATGCACGCCAACCAGTTGGAGATCAGTGAGGGGCGGCTGACTGGGCGGGTGCTGGGTGAGATTATTGATGGCCCACGTAAGGCCGCGCTGCTGCGCGAGATTGCCGCCGCCGAAGGTCTGCGCCTTGAACAGACGATTGCGGTTGGCGATGGCGCGAACGATCTGCCGATGCTCAGTATCGCCGGGTTGGGAGTCGCTTTCCATGCCAAGCCGGTGGTGCGCCAACAGGCCAGCAGCGCCATCTCGGATATGGGCCTCGATGGCTTGCTTTTTCTGATCGGTATTCGGGAACGGGAAATTCTCCTACCGGCGTAGATCCTAGTTTTTGGTAGTGTTTGGCGGCGCAGCCGCCAAACACTACCAAAAAAGATCTTCGGGGTGGCGCAGCCGCCCCCGTACCCCCACCCTTTCGGTATAGCCATTGTTATCACACTATGCTATAGTTCGCTACATTCCTCTATCATCATTGAGTGATCTGCTATGCCGATGATCAATATCCGCTCGCTCCGTACCCGCACGATGCTCGCCATGCTGGCCATGTTGGTCGCACTAGTGGCGGGCTTGCTCTTCCTTGCCGAACAGATCATCGGTAAGAGCTTTGTCGCATTGGAAGAACGCACCACGGTGCTACGGGTTGAGCAGGCCGTGAACGTAATTGAGGATAGTGTCGTCAATCTCAGCCGCAGTGCGCGTGACTATGCCTTCTGGGATAGTAGCTATGAATTTGTCCAAGCCCCGAATGATGCCTATATCGTCGAGAACATGAATGATAGCGTCTTTACGGGTTTGAATATCTCATTAATAGCGATTGTGAATCCCGCTGGTGAAGTGGTTCATGCGCGTGCATTTGATCTGGTGAATGAGCAAGAAATACCGTTCCCGCCTGAACTCCAGGATTTTACTGGCCCGATGGCGGTCTTACTCCAACATACGGGAACGGCTGAGAGTGAGCGTTCGGGGTTAGTCCTTTTTGCCGATGGCCCCTGGTTGCTCGCGGCGCGGCCTATTCTTACCAGCCAGAATGAAGGTCCAGCTACAGGCACATTCATTATGGGGCGACGCTTGGATGCCCACGAAGTCGAGCGTCTGAGTGCGGTGATGCGTTTGCCATTGGTGATCACCCGCAGTGATGATCCTGATCTGAGCGCGGTGTTGCAGCAAGCCTTGGTGCAGATCAATGCAGGTAAGGCGGTTGTCATCACCCCACTTGATCCGCAGCGGATCAGTGGCATCACCACCCTTCGTGATCTGTGGGGCCAGCCCGGTGTGTTGCTGTCGCTCGATCTGCCACGTGAGGTCTCGCTGCTGGGACGGCAAGCCACGGGCCAGTATACGTTGGCGTTGCTTATCGTCGGCCTCGTCTTTGGGGCGCTCATCTTCGCCATGCTCGAACGTACCGTCTTGGCGCGCATCATCTCGCTCAGTGGTCAGGTGGGGATGATTGAGGCCAACCAGGTGGGCAGCCAAGTGACCCTAAGCGGCGACGATGAGATCGGGCATTTGGCTACCACGATCAACCAGATGTTGGCCCGTTTGGCCCACGCGCAGCGCCGCATTACCGAAAATGAGCGCCGTTATCGCCAATTGATCGAACTGACTCCCGATGCGATTATTGTCCATGATGGCCAGCAGATTCGCTACATCAATAGTGCGGGGCACCAAGTACTTGGCAACGAGGTGCATGTCGGGCAGGCGCTCGATCCTACCCTGGCAGCGGTGGTGCCCCAAGCCGATGGGACGCCGATTCTGAAAGAGCAGCGCATTACCCGCGCCGATGGCAGTGTGATCGAGGCCGAATTGCTGGCTCTGGCCTTTGTTGATGAGGATACTCCCGCCACGGAGTTGATCGTGCGCAACATTACCGAGCGTAAGGAGGTTGAACGCACGCTGCGCGAGGCCAAAGAAGCTGCCGATTCGGCCAACCGCGCAAAGAGCCAGTTCCTGGCCACCATGAGCCACGAACTGCGCACGCCACTGACCTCGATCATCGGTTATGCCGAGTTGCTCAACCGTGCCCTTACCCCCATCGCCAACGATGAGGTTATGCACGATCTGCGCCGCATCCAGGTGGCGGGTGCCCATCTGTTGGCGATCATCAATGATGTGCTCGATCTTTCCAAGATCGAGGCGGGCCACATGCAGGTGCATCCGGCTCCCGTTCGCCTCGATAAACTCGTCCAAGCGGTGGTGGATACGGTGCAGCCCGTGATTGTCCGCAACACCAACCAGTTGCTCGTGCAGGGGCTGGATGATGCTGGCTTGATGGTGACGGACGAGGTGCATGTGCGCCAGATCTTGCTCAATCTGTTGAGTAACGCGGGCAAGTTCACCACCAATGGCCAGATTACGCTCCGCATCTCTGGTACCCCGGAGATGGTGTATTTTGCGGTTCACGACACGGGTATCGGTATTCACCCGGAACAGGCCAAGCAGCTCTTCCGCGACTTTGTGCAGGTGGATGCTTCCACGACCCGCAAGTATGGTGGTACCGGCCTGGGCTTGGCCTTGAGCCGCCGCTTGGCGCGCTTGTTGGGGGGCGATATTACCCTAGAGAGTGCTTTGGGTGAGGGTTCCACCTTCACGTTGAGCCTGCCGCGCACGATGGCGCTGGCCGAGGGTGATGTGGCCATGCCGAGTGGCGAAGCGCCGCGCAAGACCGAATTGGTTGCTGAGGATAGTACACTTCAGACGCGGATTATTCTGGTGATTGACGATGACCCCGCTGTGCTGGATCTGGTGCCGCGTGTGCTGGCGCACCCCGGTTTGCACTTCGAGACGGCAGCGACGGGGGCTGAGGGCTTGGAGTTGGCAACTGCGCTGCTGCCCGATCTGATCATTCTTGATGTCTTGCTGCCCGAACTGGATGGCTGGGACGTTTTGCGCCAGTTGAAGGCCAATCCCGAAACGGCCACCATCCCGGTGCTGATGCAGAGTATTGATCCCAATGCCGATCATGGCTTGGTGTTGGGCGCGGCTGGGGTGCTACACAAACCAGTAGATATGTTACGATTAGCCCAGGAGATGCGGGCGCTCCTCAATCCGACCGCTGCACCGATGGATGTCATTCTTGTTGAGGATGATGCGGAATTATCTGAGTATTTGCGCCGAACCCTAGAGCAGAATGGCTGGTTGGTGCGGGTTGCCGGTGATGGTGTAACTGCCCTCGATCTCTTTGACCAGCAAATGCCCAATATCGCAATTGTTGATCTGATGTTGCCGGGTATGGATGGAATCAGTCTGATAGGGGCCATCCGTGATCGTCCGGGGGGTGCGAGTTTGCCTATTTTGGTGGTGACGGCCAAAGAATTGACGCTTGCTGAACAGGATCACCTGAGCCGTTCTGTTGAGCAAGTCTTGCATAAAGGGACATTCCGAGGTAATGATCTGGTGCGCTGTGCGCGATCACTGGTGCAGATCAACCATGATCGGATTGCCCATCCATGAGGTACGCCTATGCCGCGTATTTTAGTAGTCGAAGATGACGAGACGATCCGCGAGATGGTGGCGACCTATCTGCGCCTCTCTGGTTTTACCGTAGAGCTGGCGGTGGATGGGATTGATGCGCTTACCAAGGTTCGCAGCGTGCAGCCCGAATTGATCATTATGGATATGGGTATCCCCAAGCTGAATGGCTGGCAGACGACTCAACGTCTGCGGGCGCGCAAGGAGACGGCCCAGACGCCGATTATTGCGCTCACGGCGTATGCCTTGGAGGAGGATCGTGAACGCGCCTTTAATGTGGGCTGTGATGCGTTTGAGAGTAAGCCGATAGATTTTACCAGCCTGATTGAGAAGATTCAGACGCTGTTGGCGCGCTCGAATACCCCGGTGTGATCATGTATGGGGCGTAGCCCCATACCCTAGTTTTTGGTAGTGTTTGGCGGCGTAGCCGCCAAATACTACCAAAAAAAGATCTTCCCACCAGAGGTGGATGTTGCACCCATCCTGTACCCTGCGCTGCTATACTAGCAATGAAGTCTCGCGCCCAGTATCATGGGCTGACGATGCCTGTGGGGTATCTAGAAAGTAGTAGTCATACCGTGACAGCGGAGAGCAAACTCATTCAGTCCGACCTCGCCCACCTCATTCATCCGCTCTACCATCCCAGCGGCCACCAGTCACCCAAGATCTGGGTTGAGGGTACGGGCGCGGTGATTAAAGATATTGAGGGCAATACCTACCTCGATGGTCTCAGTTCGCTCTGGAATGTGAACGTTGGCCACGGGCGTGAAGAGTTGGCCCAGGTGGCATATAACCAGATGAAGCAGTTGGCCTACTACTCGACCTATACGGGTTCGACCAATCTGCCTGCCATCCAGTTGGCCGAGAAGATTAGCCAGTTGATCTACCCCAGTATTAACCACTTCTTCTTTACCAGTGGTGGTGGTGAGAGTACCGAGTCGTCAATCAAGACGGCGCGTTTCTATTGGAAGGTGAAGGGCAAGCCGGAGAAGGTCAAGTTTATCTCGCGCATGCGCGGCTACCACGGCGTGACGCTGGCGGCGATGAGTGCCACTGGCCTAACTGCCTACTGGCCGATGTTTGAGCCGCGTGTGCCCGGTTTTGTGCATATTGAGTCGCCCTACCCGTACCGCTTCGTCAATCCGACTCCCGAACTGAGCGATGGGGTGGCGGCGGCGAATCTGCTCGAAGAGGCGATTCTGCGCGAGGGGCCGGAGACGGTGGCGGGCTTTATTGCCGAGCCGATCCAGGGCGCGGGTGGTGTCATTCCGCCCCAAGATGACTACTTCAAGCGTATTCGTGAGATCTGCGATCAGTACGAGGTGCTGCTTATCTCCGACGAGGTGATCACCGGCTTTGGGCGCACCGGGCGCTGGTTTGGGCTGGAGCATTATGGTATCGAGCCTGATATTGCCCAGTTTGCCAAGGGCATCACCTCTGGCTACATTCCGCTGGGTGGTATTGGGGTCTCTGATGCGATCAGCGAGGCGATCAACACGGTGGCTCCCGAAAAGCGCTGGATGCACGCCTTCACCTACTCTGGCCACACCACGGCCTGTGCGGTGGCGCTGGCCAACATTGCCATCATCGAGCGCGAAGGGCTGGTGCAGCATGCCGAGGAGCAAGGGGCACGCCTGATTGCCGGGTTGCAGGAACTAGAAGAGATGCCGCACGTTGGTAACGTGCGCGGCAAGGGTCTGATGGCCGGTGTGGAGCTTGTGGCCGATAAGGCGACCAAGGAACTCTTCCCCGCCTCGGCCAACATTACCGTGCGCCTCGGTAATGAGTTGATGCAGCGCGGACTCTTTACCCGCGTCTTTAATGATACGGTCTTGTTAGCTCCGCCGCTCTGCACCACCCCCGAACAGATTGACCAGATCGTGCAGATTGTGGGCGAATCGATTGCGGCGCTGGGGTAATTACAGGTTGAGTATCGCCGACTATGCAGATCACGACACAACTTGCTTGGCTGGGTGAGGGGATTGATCGTTGGTTGCCGACGGTCGCCTTTATTGGGTTGCTGGCCACACTAGCGGTACTGATCGGCTTTGCAATCAGTGATTGGCGTGCCCATCGGCAGCGCAAGCCGCGCACGGGCTACCGCTACCGGCGCAGCGCGTATGATCGGTTCGCCTCTGGGGTGAGCTACCAGCGCCAGCGCACGCCGCCGCCGCCAGCCGAACCGGCTGCGCCACCCCCAGCCCGCCCCGCCCCGCCCGCGCAAGACGATGCGGATGATCTGTTGCGTCAGTTGTTGGATATGTAATGTAATACCCCCCTCTCCCGCACGCGGGAGAGGGGGGCAGGGGGGTGAGGGCCGAATGGCCACTCCTACCCGCCGCCGCCGCCGCCCCCAGCCATAATGCCACCCTCGGTCATGGCGCGCACGTCGAGCAACTCATCCACCTTCTCGGCTTCGAGTAGCCCCTTCTCGATCACCACTTCCTTGATGCTCTTGCCCGTGGCCAGCGACTCCTTGGCCACGGCGGCCCCATTCAGGTAGCCGATCACCGGGTTGAGCGCCGTCACCAGAATCGGGTTCTTGGCCAGCCAGCCATACGCCTTCTCGCGGTTGGCGGTCAGGCCCAGCACACACTTGGTGGTAAAGGCATTGATCGCCCCGATCAGGACGTGCATCATCTCGAAGAGGTTGTGGGCGATGATCGGCATCATCACGTTCAACTCAAGCTGGCCCGCCTGGGTCGCCAACGAGACGGCGAAGTCGTTGCCCTGCACATGGAAGCAGGCCATGTTGAGCATCTCGGCCAGCACCGGGTTGACCTTGCCCGGCATGATGCTGGAACCAGGCTGCACCGCCGGGAGACGGATCTCGTCGAGGCCGGTAGTGGGGCCGGAGCTGAGCAGGCGGAAATCGTTGGCGATGCGCACCAGCGTGATGCAGAGCGCCCGCATACTGGCCGAGAAGTCGGCGGCGTCGCCCATGTTCTGCATGCTCTCGAAGAGGTTGCCAGAGGAGCGCAGTTCATGGCCGGTGAGTTCGCTCAACTTGGCGACCATGCGCGGGTGGTATTCAGGATGCGCATTCAGGCCAGAGCCAGTGGCGGTGCCACCGATGCCCAAGCGGCGCACACGGTTCGCCGCCGTCTCGATGCGCTCCATATCGTTGCGCACCGCCAGCGCGTAGGCGGCAAACTCCTGCCCCAAACGCACCGGCACAGCATCCTGCAAGTGGGTGCGCCCCGACTTGACCACATCATCAAACTCAGCCGCCTTCTGCTCCAGCGCATCGGCCAGGTCATCAATCGCGGCCATCAGTTCGGGCAAACGCCACAGACACCCCAGGCGGATCGCGGTGGGGATGGTGTCGTTGGTGCTCTGGGCCATATTGACGTGGTCGTTGGGACTGACCGGCTTCTTGGGGTCGGTCAGTTCAAAGCCCAGGATCTGGTTGGCGCGGTTGGCGATGACTTCGTTCAGGTTCATGTTGTGCGAAGTACCCGCACCGGCCTGGAAGGGATCAACCACAAACTGATCAGCGTGCTTGCCAGCGATGACCTCATCGGCGGCGGCCATGATCGCCTTGGCCAACTCCGCATCGAGCAACCCCAGATCACAGTTGACCTCAGCAGCGGCGCGTTTCACTACCGCCTGTGCCCAGACGAAGGCCGGGTAGGGGCGCATCCCACTGACGGGGAAATTCAGCACGGCGCGCTGGGTCTGCGCACCATAGAGGGCGTCGGCAGGAACCTGCATCTCGCCCAACGAGTCCTTTTCGATCCGATAGTTCTCGGACATAGCTACTCCTTAAGACGTGCGTGCGCCGCAACTGCGGCGCGCCGATTGGTAGACCGGGGGGATTCTAGCATAGATCTGGGTGGGGGTGTTATCGTGTCGCCAGAAAATACTCCACTGCATAGAGACTGAGTTGCCCACTCGGCCCACTCATGTTGAAATCGGCGGCATGGTTGGCCCAGGGCAGATCGAGCAGGAAGACGGGGCGGTGCGTCTGGGCCAGTTGCGTGGCGAGGCGCTGGCTCTGGCGAAAGCCGATCATCTCGTCGCGCTGGCCGTGGATGAGCAGGGTCGGTGGCGTGTGTGCGCCGACATAATTGATCGGCGAGGCGTCATGGTAGCGGGCCGCATCGGTGTGGAGCGCACCGACATAGTTGTGCAACATGGTATCAGTATTGAGGATGGCCGGATTGGCCGGATGCGCGGCCAGATCGGGCAGATCGGTTGGGCCATAGAACCCTACCACCCCGCGAATGGCGGGATCGTGGCGGGTATAGGCCACCAGCAGCGCCAGTTGCGCACCGGCGGAACGTCCGATCAGCACGATACGATTGGCATCAATACCCAGCCCCGCTGCACGCTGTTCCAGGTAGTCGAGCGCTCTATTGAGATCATCGAGGGCAGCGGGGAAAGGCCATGCGGGTGCGAGGCGGTAGTTGATGGAAGCCACCGCATAGCCGCGCCCGGCCAGGTAGTGGCAGATCGCGGGCATTTCGCTCTTATCGCCACCCTCCCAGGCACCTCCGTGGATCACAACCACCAATGGGGCGGGCTGCGGCCCCTGGGCGGGGTAGAGATCGAGATCCAAGACCGTGTGGGGCTGTTCGCTATACACGAGCGTCTGGGGTGTCAGTGTGGGATGAGCGACCCCCACAAACAGCTCGCGCAGGCTCAATGGGGCGGGGCGACCCAACGGGATGGCCGGGGAACCAAAGGCAGTGGCGAGCTGCGCCGGGAGATTACGAGCCACCGGGAGGGCGCGCAGCAGCGGGCTGAGGGCCACTAGGGTTGCGCTCAACCCCAACACACCACCGATCTGCCCGGCGCGGCTGCGTCGCCAACCGGGGAGTAGGGTTGGTAGTCCGGCCAGCGCAATCCAGTGGCTCCACTCGCTGGCCAGCAGCACCATGCGCCAAACGAAGAAGTTGGGTGAAGCGATCAGGATCAGGCTCGCCATGCCGCTCAGCGCGAGGCTCCAGAGCAGGCGGAGCAGGTTGAGGTATTTGCGCATAGAATCCTTTGGTGGGGAGGTATAGGCCATGCTATACTGCGCTGCGATATATTCTACCCAGATAGGTTGATCATGATCCGCACCGTTACTGCCACTCGCTATGTGCGCCCACTGCGCGAAGGTGGCTCCCTCCCGGCCATTATCGAGGCCGATGATGACGGGATGTATGTCCTCAAATTTCGTGGCGCAGCCCAAGGCCCCAAGGCGCTGATCGCCGAACTGATCGGCGGCCTGATCGGGCGCGCCCTGGGGTTGCCGGTACCCGAATTGGTGTTGGTGGAATTTGATGGTGCCCTGGGGCGCAACGAACCCCACGCCGAGATCCAAGAATTGGTGGTGCGTAGTGCGGGCCTCAATCTGGCGCTCGACTACCTGCCCGGATCGTTCAACTTTGATCCGCTGAATGCGGATCAGGTTGCGCCCGATCTGGCCGCCCAGATTGTCTGGTTTGATGCCTACATCTCCAATGTAGACCGCACGCCGCGCAACCCCAACATGCTGCTTTGGCACCGCAAACTCTGGCTGATTGACCACGGCGCAGCGATCTACATCCACCACACCGGCGCAGACTGGCACACCCGCGCTAAGGGCCGCTTCACGCCCATCCGCGACCACATCTTGCTCGCTGGGGCCAGCGATCTCGCCGCCGCTGATGCCGCACTCGCCCCGCTGATCACCCCGGAGCTGATCGCCGCCATCACCGCCGCCATCCCGGCGGATTGGCTGGAGGCAGAAAGCGAGCGTGCCGCTTATGGCGAATACCTCAGCCAACGCATTGAAGCCCCCCGCCACTTTGTCGAGGAGGCGGTTCATGCCCGCACCCAGCGCCTATGAGTACACCCTCATCCGCGCCGTCCCCCGCGTCGAGCGCGATGAGTTCATCAATGTTGGCGTGGTACTCTTCTGCCGCGAACGGCGCTTCTTGGCCGCACGGCTCGTCTTCGACCCGGCGCGCCTCGCGGCCCTTGCCCCCGGCCTCGATCTTGAGACTCTGCGCGCGCAGCTTGATCACATCCCGATCATCTGTGCCGGGGGGCGGGCGGCTGGCCCGATTGGCGAGCTACCCGCCCACGAACGCTTCCGCTGGCTCAGTGCGCCGCGCAGCGCGGTCATCCAGCCCTCCGAGGTGCATGTGGGCCTCTGTGCTGATCCCGTCGCTGTGCTGGAGCGTCTGGCTGCCAGTATTACAATTCCCTTTTAATCCGATCCACCATGTGGCGCACCGCAAAGCGTGCATTGCCCAAACTCGCATCGGGGTTGACCCCCATCAAGGCGTAGTAACCGGGCGTAATCACACTGGTCAGGTAGGTCACATCCTCGGTCTCCAGCATCAGATCGAGCAAGTGACCCGATCCAATCCGATCCGAGGCCGCCGCTGCTGCCGAAGCAAGGCTACTCAATTCCAGATCGGCCAACTCCAGATCCAGGTGATCATCACTCTCGGCAAAGACCATCTCCACGCCCAGCCCGTCGGTACTAATCACACCGGCAAAGAGTGCGCCAGAGGTAGTACTGATCGCCTCATTGATAATCTCGTTTAGGCTCATAGGGATGCTTCCTTGGTCTATAGCTCACGCCGACCTTGCATGGCGGAGCCAAGCGTCTCCGGGTCGGCCCATTCCAGATCGCCACCAGTCGGAAGGCCACGCGCCGGACGGGTCACCCGTACCCCCAGAGGGGCCAGATCGCGCAGCAAGAGAAAGGCGGTCGCCTCACCTTCCGTGTTGGGGTTCATCGCCAACACCACCTCGTCCACTGGTTCGCTCCGCACACGGGTGATGAGTTCGTCAATCTTCAGGTGTTCACGGTAGATGCCCTCAAGCGGGGCGATATGACCGTGCAGGACATGGTAGAGGCCGCGATACGCGCCGGTGCGTTCAATCGCCAAAACATCAAGGGGTTCTTCAACCACACAGATCTTGCTCTGGTCGCGGTTGGTATCCTGGCAGATCGGGCAGAGCGGAGCCACGGTGATATTGAAGCAGCGCGTACAGAAGCGCACCTGCTCCTTCACCGCCAGGAGCGCCTGGGCGAGAGCTTGCACCTGGCCCTCTTCAGCACGTAACAAGAAGAAGGTCAGCCGCGAGGCGGTCTTGGGGCCGATTCCGGGTAGCTTACTCAGTTCCTCGATCAGCCGGGCCACCGGCTCAACGATGATGGCGTTCTCTGCACGCATACTTCTTACCCGTAGGCAGTTTCCGGGAAGCTTTTAGCTTCCCGGAAACTGAGAAAACGCTAAAACAACCCCGGAATTCCCTTCATTCCCCCCGTCAGCGGGCCAAGCCGCTGCTCGGCCATCTCTTGGGCCTTCTTCGAGGCATCATTGAAGGCCGCCATCAGCATGTCTTGCAGCATCTCAACATCATCCGGGTCAATCGCATCGGGCGAGATACTGATGCCCTTCAATTCACGATGCCCGTTCATCTTCACCGTAATCGCCCCACCACCGGCGCTGCCCTCAACCTCAGCGACGGCGAGTTCTTCTTGGATCTTCTGCATCTGGCGCTGCATCTGCTGGGCCATCTGTTGCAGTTGACGTGGGTTCATGAAGTCGCTCCTTGCGTGATGTAACTGAATTTGGATAGCTTACCACAAAGCAAGATATTTCGACAAGGTTTAGTCAGTTTCTTCCTCAATATCAACGATACGGGCTTCAAAAATGTTGAGGGCGGCGCGCACATGTTCATCATTGCGTGCATGGCGGATCTGGCCGCGAATATCACGCGCTTCGGGTTTGGTTTCGATGGTACAACGGATGGCAAAGTTACCCCCCAACTGCTTGTTGATGACCTGCTCAACCAGTTTGGTGTTCGAGGCGCGTTCAAGATTGTCTTTGTGGAAGGGTGAGGAGGCCAGTAGGACTATCGTGTTGCCCTCAACATCAATTGGGCGAATGCTGTTGAGCAGAGCCTGCACCGTTGGGCTGTGCGGGCGCACATTGCGTTTGATCTCATCCCATTCGGCTTCAATCCGCTCCAAGAGGCTCATATCCGCATTGGCGGCCTGAAACTCTTCTGGGCTGGCGCTTAACCCACGGGCTGCGCGTGGGGGTGGCGCGGCCTGATCGAGTACCTCTGGGGCTACGGGCATAATCACCGTCTCTATCACGATCTCCGGGGGTGGATCTGGCTCGCGCTGCCGGGGTGGCTCCGGCGCAGCCGCACTGGGTTCTGGGCGGCGCGCTGGCTCGCTGCGCTTGGGCGAGGGACGCGGGGCGACACTCACCTCTGGGCGTTTGGGGGCCACCAGCGCCTCAACTACGGCCAACTCCAAGGGCAAATGGCCATACGGGGTCGTGCGCAACTGATAGTCCAGCCCACTCAGCAACTTGATCCACTCGACAAGATCGCCTGGTTCGGCCCGTTGCGCCCATACCTCCAGGTTACGCAGTTCGTCTTCGCCCACATCAAGCAGCGAACGATCATTGGTAGCGCGGAAGAGCAGCAGCGTGCGCAGCCGTTCCACCACATCGCGGGTGAACTGACGCACATCGGCACCCTGCTCAGACACGCCATTCACGGCGCGCAGCGCAGCGCCCACATCCGCATCGAGCAACGCTTCGATCAGCGCATGCACCTCAGCGGCGGCGGTCATGCCCAAGAGGCTGTGAACCTGTTCGAGCGTGATCATGCCCTGACCAAATGAGGCCAGTTGTTCCAACACACCTAGGGCGTCGCGCATACTGCCGGTGGCAGCGCGGGCAATCGCTTCGGGCACCCCCGCCTCAAGGCTCAGCCCCTCGGCGCTGGCGATCTGGCGCAGGTGGTTGCTGGTGGCCGCAATGCCGTGGCGGGTGAAGGTGAAGCGCTGGCAGCGCGACAGGATCGTGGCGGGAACCTTATGCACTTCGGTGGTAGCCAGAATAAAGATCGCGTGGTCGGGTGGCTCTTCCAGCGTCTTGAGCAGCGCATTAAAGGCCGCCGTGGAGAGCATGTGGGTTTCGTCAATAATATAGACCTTGGAACGCATCTCGGCGGGGCGGAACTGCACCCGCTCGATGATCTCACGCGCATCTTCGACCGAGGTGTGCGAGGCGGCATCCATCTCGATCACATCAACCGCCCGGCCCTCGGCAATCGCCACACATGCGGGGCACTGCCCACACGGCCGCGCCGCTGGGTTGGGGTCGGTGCAGTTGACCGCCTTCGCCAACAGGCGCGCCATCGTCGTCTTCCCTACCCCACGCGGGCCGGTAAAGAGGTAGGCATGGGCCACACGCTCCTCAATGATCGCATTGCGCAGCGTCTGGACAACATGTTCTTGGCCGATCAGCTCGGCGAAGGTTTGCGAGCGCCATTTGCGGTAGAGCGATTGGGATGCCATGGGTGCCTCTTCACTGGGGGTGTGCGAGGCTCTATTATACCCGACTCGTAGTCGGGAGGGGCGGAGGAGCGGTGGCTGAGCGTGTCGAAGCCACCAGATAACAAAACTTTTTTCGCGTATACTGGCGGTAAAGCCGCCAATATACGCGAAAAAAACTTCTTCGGAGGCGGCTGCGCCGCCTCCGAAGGTGGATCTTCCATCTTAGATGGTATCAGGAACCAACATCCCATAATTCCCATCGCGGCGACGATAGAGCACGCTCACCTGCTCCGTCTCGGCATCCTGGAAGACGAAGAAGCTATGACCGAGCAACTCCATCTGCTCGATAGCATCATCAACGAACATCGGGCGCAACGTGAGTTTCTTGGTGCGGATGACCTCCATATCACGGCGCTCGGTCTCTTCAACGGGTGGCGGTTCTTCTACCGCCACAGCGGGCATATCAACCACAGCCAGCTTGTCCGGCTGGCGGCGTTGGCGTTCGCGGCGCCAGTACTTCTCCTTGTAGCGCTGAATCTGCCGCTGGAGTACGCTTTGTACCTCGTCAATCGCGCCGTAGAGATCCGAGGCTTGCTCCTCGGCGCGAAGGATGACCCCACGGTCGCCGGTGAGGGTGACTTGAACCCGATGAACCTCGCCCGCCTGGCGCTGTTGTTCGGTGCGAATTTCGACCGTCGCGCTGGTGATTTGGTCCATGTAGCGTCCAAGTTTGCCGAGCTTCTCTTCGATGTGTTGCCGCTGACGCTCGGTGATCTTTCCATTTCGGCTTTTGACGGTGAGATCCATTACGGTCCTCCATCCGGGTAAAGGGGCGTTACACGCGATAACCGTCGCCCCAGAGCGGTCGTTGAGTAGGCAAAAGCCCCTAAACACACGCAGTGTCTAGGGGCTTTGTCTACTATCACAAAGCTCCGCGATCTGAAGTGTGGTAGCGATTGGTTCTGATCATCGCTTCTCACTTCTTCTCGCGCTGCGCCACAACGTCGTGACGCGAGAAGGTGAATCATCGGATTCCGTATACAGAAATTGTACTATGCACCACGGTGGGATGCAAGGGAGAATCTCACAACCCCAGGGCGTGGGCAAATTCCTTACTTGCCGAAACCTTCAACCTACCCTACTATGAAGGCATAGGTGTCTTTAGTACGGAATCGTGCCCATGCCACTTGATACGACTCTGATCGCGGTCGCCCTGGGGAAACTTGCTGGCCAACTCTCGCGCCGCTTGGGAGCCGGGGGTGGCACGACGCTCCCCGGTAGCCTCGCTCGCAGGGTGGCTCCGGCTATCCTGCGCGACCTGAGTGCTCGCCTGCCCCACGGCGCTCTGCTGGTGAGTGGCACCAACGGCAAAACAACCACCAGCCGCATGCTGAGTGAGATCCTGCGTACCCACGGCGAGCGGGTTCTGCATAACCGTGCCGGGGCTAATCTGATCAGTGGCCTGACCACAACCGTGATCAGTGCCACCAATTGGATGGGCCAACCCCAGGCGACGCTGGGCCTCTTCGAGACCGATGAGGCTGCGTTGCCTCAGGCGATTGCCGAGGTGCGCCCGCGCCTTGTACTCATCCATAACCTCTTCCGCGACCAATTGGATCGCTATGGTGAGGTGGATACAGTCGCCACCAACTGGCGCACGGCCTTGGCTACCCTGCCCGCCTCTTCTACCCTCGTGCTCAATGCCGATGACCCGGCAGTGGCCGATCTAGGGCGCGACATGGCGGCGCGGGTGATCTACTATGGGCTGGAGGATACCCGCCATGCCACTGGGGCTGCCGCGCATATTGCCGACTCGCAGTTTTGCCGCCGCTGTGGCACGCGCTACCATTTCAGTGCGGCCTTCTATGCCCATATTGGCCACTACCAGTGCCCGCAGTGCGGCCACCAGCGCCCCCAACCGGCGGTGGCCCTGGCGCGCCTCGATCTGCGCGGGACGACCGGCAGCCACTTGGCGATCACCTACCCCGGTGGGGCGGTGGAGATCGGGTTGCCCCTGCCCGGTCTCTATAATGCCCTGAATGCCCTGGCCGCCACGGCGGTTGCGTATAGCCTCGCTGTCCCTCCGGCGCAGACGCGCCAAGCCCTCGAAGCCTTCAGTGCTGCCTTCGGGCGCATCGAGCGGGTGGTGGCCGGAACGGGGGGGCCACCCATGCTCATCGCGCTGATCAAGAATCCCGTGGGGGCCAGCGAGACGGTGCGGATGTTGGTGGAACAGGCACCGGGCGGGCGCGATCTGCACTTGCTGATCGCTATCAACGACCGTTTCGCCGATGGGACGGATGTCTCGTGGCTCTGGGATGCCGATTTTGAAGCCCTGGCCGACGCTGCCCATGTGACGGTGAGCGGTACGCGGGCGGCGGATATGGCTGTGCGGCTCAAATATGCTGGGTTGAACCCCGAACGCATGACGACGGTTGAGGATCTGCCTGCTGCGCTGGATGCCGCCCTAGCCGCACTTCCCGCCGGGGCGACTCTCTACCTGTTGCCGACCTACACCGCCATGCTCGATCTGCGTGAGGATCTGGCCAAACGTGGCTGGGTGCGTCAGTTTTGGGAAGAATAGAGGAGCAAGAACCGTGGATATTAATGAAGTAGATTTTCTCACCGCCATGCTGCGCATCCCTTCACTCTCTGGCCAGGAGGCCGAAGTTGCCAACTTCCTGGTTGCGCAGATGCGCGGGTTTGGTTGGGAAGCCTATGTTGACCCATCGGGGAGTGCGATTGGCCACCTGGGCGATACGGGGCCACTGATCGTCCTCTTGGGTCATATTGATACCGTCCCCGGTGATATTCCCGTCCGTATCGAGGGCGATCTGCTCTATGGACGCGGCTCGGTGGATGCCAAAGGCCCCTTTGCCACCTTTGTGATGGCGGCGCGGCGTGCCCAATTGGCCGGGAATCTGCGCTGTCGCATCGCTCTGGTCGGTGCGACCGAGGAGGAGGCGGCCAGTTCACGCGGGGCGCACTACGCCAAGGATCAGTATGCCCCGCAACTCTGCGTGATCGGCGAGCCGAGTGGCTGGGATCGCATCACCCTGGGCTACAAGGGGCGACTCTTGGCCCACTACCGCTACGAGCAGGACTCGGCCCACAGCGCCGGAGAGCAGCGCTCCGCCCCAGAGCACATGACCGATTTCTGGGCCTCGGTACAGTCGCTGTGTGCCAAGCACAACCTTGGCCACACCCGCCTCTTCGAGCAGATGATCCCCTCGTTGCGCCGCGTCGCCAGCGGTGGTGATGGTCTAACCGATTGGGTCGAGGCCACCATCGGTATCCGGCTCCCCGAAGGGGTCAACCCCGACGCCCTCGCCGATGAACTCGAAGCCATGGCCATGCCCGCCACGTTGCGTTGCGAAGGTGGCTGCCCGGCCTTCCGCAGCCCGCGCACCACCCCGCTGGTGAGCGCCTTTGTGCGCTCCATCCGCAAGGCGGGCGGACAACCGGGCTTCCTGCACAAAACCGGCACCGCCGACATGAACGTGGTCGGCCCGGCCTGGGGCTGCCCGATTGTGGCCTATGGCCCCGGCGATTCGCAACTCGACCACACGCCCAACGAGCATGTTTCGATCAGCGAATACCGCACCGCGATTGCCGTGTTGAGTGATGTGTTGAGTCAGGTGGGGTAGCGGGGGCGGCGGCCCCCCACTACCGAATCTCCGGCACCTCATTCACCATACGCATAATCGTCCCGGTCGGGTAGACATCCAGACATGTCAGGCTCCCCAGATCGATCCGCCAGCGCCAATAGTCGCGCAGCGGTACTCCAGTTGCTGCACAGAGAATGATCTGGATCGGGGTGGCATGGGTGACAATCAGGATGCGCCCGCCGGGATGGGTTTGCAGCAAACTATTCCAGGCATGCAGAACCCGCCCACTTGCCTCGACCAAACTCTCGCCGCCCTCAGCCTTACCATCCACCCCCGCCGCCCAGCGTGCCCGTGCCTGCTGCGGAAAGCGCTCCATCACCTCGGCGTAGGTCAGCCCCTCCCAGATGCCATGGCTCACCTCGGCCCATGCCGGGTCTGCGAGCAATTCTGCCTGCCCACGCCCGGCCAAGATCGCCCCAGCGGTGCGTTGGGTGCGCTCGCGGGGGCTGGTAATGGCCAAATTGAAGGGGAGTGGACGGAGGCGCTTGACCAAGGCGGCAATCTGCTGCTCACCATAACTCGTGATCGGACTGTCGCTATGGCTCAAATAGCGCCGCTGGCGGTTGGCCTGGGTCTGTCCATGACGCACTAACCAGATGCTGGTACGCATGGGGTTACTCCTTGTTGCACGTTGTTCAGGCTGAGATCATAATTGCAGACGATCAATTCATCCACAAAGCCGCGCTTGGTACCATCACAGTTGATCTTGCGGCTGGCGCGTACCGTCTGGGCCACAAGGTTGGGGATGGCTTCGGGGTGGTAGATCTGGCGCGTCAGATCGGTTGCTGAATTGCTCAACATCACATAACAGCCACGCTCAACCAGTTGGCGAAAGACATCAACTAGGCGGTGCTGTTCTTCCTCGCCAAAACCGCGCCGGGTGTAGTGGGTGAAGGAGGCGGTTGGACTGAGCGGCACATAGGGCGGGTCGAAGTAGACAAAGTCGCCTGCCTCGGCATGATCAAGAACCGTGGCGAAGTCGCGCTGTTCTAGCTCAACATTCTTCAGCGCACGACTCACCTCGCGCATGTTCTCTTCATCAACGATCAGTGGCTTTTTGTAGTGGCCAAAGGGCGTATTGAACTTGCCCTTCTTGTTCAGTCGGTAGAGGCCATTGTAGCAAGTCCGATTGAGGAAGATGACCCGCGCCGCCTTTTCGACCGCACTGCGCTGCTCAAAATCTGGTTCACGATCCCAGCTTCGGATGGAGTAGAAGTAGTTAGGATCGTGGGCGTGGGCTTTATGTTGCTGGAGCGCCGCAATCAGATCATCTACCTGATCGCGCACGGTTTCATAGCAGGCGATCAGATCATGATTCATATCACTCAGGACGGCCCCGCGACCCAGGCGCTGCTGATTCCAGAGACTAAAAAAGAACGCCCCACCACCCACAAATGGCTCGTGATAGCGTCCAAACAGCGGTGGGGTACGGCGGAGCAATTCGGGCAGCAGTTGCCCCTTGCCACCGACCCATTTCAGAAACGGACGTGCAGGCACCAATGTCTCCCGGCTGGGCGCGGTTTCGATCTGCGATTATAGCATGCTCTTTGCCCATGCCCTGTATGCCTACAGATCCGCCTGATCTGCTATACTTGCTTTGAGCATTAGCGGACATCGCCGTCCATTTCATGCGGGTTGCAACCCGCTAGGCCGTAGGATCTTTATGGAACTGCGACACCTGCGCTATTTCGAGGCGGTGGCCCGCCATTCTCATGTGACGCGTGCGGCGGCTGAACTGCATATCGCCCAGCCTGCCCTGAGTAAGCAGATTAGCCAACTTGAGCATGAGTTAGGCGTTGCGTTGTTTGATCGCGTGGGGCGTAATGTTCGCTTGACCGAAGCCGGTGAGGCGCTCTTACCCCACGCACGGGCGGTGATGGCCCAGGTGGAGGCGGCACGTGCCGAGATGGCCGAGCGCATCGGGTTGCGCAAGGGCCGGGCAACCGTGGGTGCCCCGCCCACGGTGGGGAATCAGTTGTTGCCCCAAGCGCTGGCGATCTTCAACCAGCGTTATAGCGGGATTGAACTGCGCCTGCACGAAGCCGGTGTTCAGACGTTGCTCGATCTTTTGGAGACGGGCTTGACCGATGTGGCGGTCGTCACTTTGCCGGTGGATGATGAGAACCTGACGGTCTTACCGCTCTTTACCGAGGAGATGGTGATCGCCGTTTGGCGCGGGCACCCGTTGGCTACCCGCAGCGAGGTGAGTATCAGCGAGTTGGCTAATGAGCCGTGGGTACTCTCGCCGGAGAATTACGAGTTGCGCGAGGCGGCGCTGAGTGTGTGTGAACGCGCCGGGTTTACCCCCCGCGTGGTGCTGGATGGCGGTGAGACTGATACGCTGTTGCGCTTTGTGGCCGCAGGCTTGGGCATCGCGCTGGTGCCGCGCTTGGCCGTGCAGAGTGTCTCCGATCTGGTGCCGCTCCGCGTGGCCGATCAGAAGTTGGAGCGCTCTCTGGGTGTGGTGTGGCGCGGCGACCGCGTGGCTTCACCGGCGGCGCGCGCATTGCGTGAGTTTCTGGTCGAGCAGTTGCAGCGCTAGATGTGACGGCTCCCAAGCCCGAGGGCTTGGGCTTCAGAGACTGCCGCCCCAATCTCGTTCTCCGAGGAGAACGTTGGTGGTGTGAGGACACCCTCATTGAAACGGAGCGTGATGGATGGCAAGAAATGCGTCATCTCCGGCAACGGGCGGGACGCATGCGGTTTTTTCGCAATGTTTGTATCTGAAAAACCTCTGATTGTCGCGCGACGGTCGGTTTCCATCGCCAACGGAGTGCGGATGGGAGGATTACCACGTGGTATATTGTCACCAGTCGTGAAGGAGACCCGACTCGTTTTGTCGAATATGCCTGTCGCTGGTGGCAAGAATGCACCCATAAGCTGTTGAAGAGCGGGTATTTCAATTGGGAGCGCGGAAAAGTAACGCATCCGCCACGGGTAACGATCTTATTGATGGGGTTTGGTTGTGCCTGTTGGGCGTTGTGGATCCTGGGTCGCACCCACGAGAAGACCAATCAGCGCAAGCCGACGACACGAAAGAACCTTCTTGACACCATGGGGTAGCTTTACGGTCGCGTTCGCGGGGCTATCCCGCCTTTGCGTATAACAGCAACGGCGACCGACTCTGGCAGGAGGTGAACGGTAGCCGCACGAACTTCACGCTCGATCTGAACACGGCGTTGACCCAGGTGCTGGCGCAGTCCGGCGGCGGGATGACGACCTACCTCTGATCACCTCTTGGGGCGCGAGCGACTGGGCGGCGAGCAAGACATCATTGGCGGTCGCATCAACCAAGACCTGGGATACCGGGGGTACTGGGAATACCCACCACCTTGGCTCCGGCGATACTGAGCGCCGCATCCTGGGGCGGGCGTTCCACATCACGCGCCACCTGCAACACATAGTTCTGGAGCTGACGCTGATCCACCAACACCCGCGGCGTGAGATCCATCCCAGTCCGAAAGATCTGCCACAACTCGCGCATGCACGTCATCGGATCACCGCGCCGCCCGACCCCCACCGCCTGATCCGCCAAGAGCGCCGGATCGAACATCAGGCCAAGCTCGGCCAACGTCGGCCGCCACACCGCCCCGGTGTATGCCAACGTCACCGGCTGATTAAGGAACCCGGCATAA
>NZ_GL501401.1:956141-989072 GCF_000152145.1 Oscillochloris trichoides DG-6 | reverse complement strand
TTCCGATGGGAGGCAGAAGATATGGGTCACGTTACTCATTCTTCTGCCTCTCCTCACAACCGTCGCGGCGTGGAGCAGTGGCAGCTCGTCGGGCTCATAACCCGAAGGTCACAGGTTCGAATCCTGTCGCCGCTACCAATCAACAAAGAGGCGCGTCACTATTGCAGTGGCGCGCCTCTTTGTTTGTTGTGGCAGGAGTCTTTTTTATGAACGACCCGCGTCTGCGCGCAATGATTAGTACATTTGAATCCTTGGGCTGGAGATGGCGTCAGGGTAAGCCGATTCCCCATGGTTCCCAACTCATCATTTCTCATGGAACTGACGAGGCCACGCTCAATTTCTACCCCAAACACGGGCATTGCGTGGTGGGTGGGGCCGACTCGCCCTTGCGCCGCCGCCTCAAAGAGATGACAGAGTCGGGGAGTAGCCCCGCCCCCAGCCCCAAACCCGCAGCCGCCCCACGTATCAGCGGCGCACATGTGGGGATGGACGAGTCGGGGAAGGGCGATTGGTATGGCCCGCTGGTGGTTGCGGCGGTCTATGTGGATGCGCAGACTGAAGCCACCTTGCAGCAAGCCGGGGTGCGCGATAGTAAGCTGGTTGATCAGGCAACCCTGCCCAAGTTGGTTCAGCGTATTGAGCAACTCGTTCCGGCGACTGCCCGCTATGTCACCGTGCTGGCTCCCAGCGACTATAACCGGCGCTATGCCGAGTCGAACAATGTCAATATCCTGCTGGCCGAACTCTATGCCGAGACGGCAACGCGGGTGTGCCAGGCGACGGGCTGTAAGCGGGTGGTGTGTGATCAGTTTGCGCAGCGTACCGAGCGCTTGGATGGCACCTTTACTCAAGCCGGATTACCCCGTCCGACCCAGATGCACCACGCTGAGGCGCAGAGTATCGCTGTGGCAGCGGCTTCGATTCTGGCTACGGCGCGTTTCGCCGCCGAGTTGCAGCGCTTAGGGGCCGAGGCAGGCTTGCGGGGTGGGTTGCCTGCGGGTGCGTCGGCCATCCGTGCGCTCCAGTCAGCCGCGCAGCATATCCTGGCTCGTGAAGGCCGCGAGGGGCTGGGGCTATATGCCAAGCTCAATTTTAAGCCCGTGCAAGCGTTGTTGGAAAGAAAGTGACGATGTCAGATTTTAACCCCCACACCATCCGCCCCGCCTTCCCCGCGCTTGCTACCCAGGTGCAGGGTCGTCCTGCCGTCTTCTTCGATGCTCCCGGTGGGACGCAGGTGCCCCAGATGGTGATTGATGCCATCAGTGGCTACCTTACCCATAGCAATGCCAATACCCACGGCGCTTTTCTGACCAGCCAGCGCAGCGATGCGGTCATTGCAGCCGCGCACCAAGCAATGGCCGATCTGCTCGGTTGTTCCCCGGCGGAGATCATCTTCGGGGCCAATATGACCACGCTGACCTTTGCGTTGAGCCGTGCGCTCGCTCGTAACTGGGGGCCAGGTGATCAGATTGTGGTCACGAAGTTGGATCATGATGCCAACGTGGCCCCCTGGCGGGCGCTGACGGAACGGGGTGTCACGATCTGTGAGGTGGAGATTGATCCCACCGATTGTACCCTCGATATGGCCGATTTCGCGGCTGCGATTGGCCCGCAGACCAAGCTGGTGGCGGTGGGCTATGCCAGCAATGCGGTGGGGACAATCAATGATGTGCGGCGGGTGGTTGAACTGGCCCAGCAGGTGGGCGCACTGACATTTGTTGATGCCGTCCATTACGCTCCGCATGGCCCGATTGATGTGCGTACACTGGATTGTGATTTTCTGGCCTGTAGTGTGTATAAATTCTTTGGCCCGCATGTGGGCTGTCTGTATGGCAAAGCCGAGCATCTCCACCACTTCCAGCCGTATAAAGTGCGCCCAGCCTCGGATCTGCCGCCAGAATGCTGGATGACCGGCACCCAGAACCACGAGGGCTTGGCGGGTGTGGTCGCGGCGGTGGACTATCTGGCGACTCTGGCCCCCACACCACAGACGGATCGGCGTAGTGCGTTGCTCGCCGCCATGACGCGCATTGCCGCGTATGAGCGCGGCTTGGCCGAGCGGCTCATCACCGGGTTGCTCGCGGTTCCGGGCCTCACCTTCTATGGTATCCGCGAGCCGGAGCGTTTTGCGTGGCGCACGCCAACGGTCTCGTTCCGCATTGATGGCCATACGCCCCAGGCGATTGCAGCCGCGTTGGGTGAGCAGGGCATCTTTGTCTGGGATGGCAACTATTATGCGTTGAGCCTGAGCGAACGGCTGGGGGTGGAGCAGCTAGGGGGCATGGTGCGGGTGGGTTTGGCGCACTACAGCACCGCCGAAGAGGTTGATCGCTTGTTGGAGGCGCTGCACGGGCTATAATGCTCCTATGCGCAATTTCTCGTATGTTGCTTTGCTCTATCTCATACTGCTAGGTGGCTGTGGCAATCCAACCGTTCTTTCGGGTTGGAATGGGCCAGCCGCGCAGCCCACGGCGGGTTTGGTGGGGCAGGCCAATCCCCTTGCCGGGGTGGTGCTGCCCGTCCCACGCGGCTTGGCCGCTGTCACGGCGGCGAGTACCCCGATTGATAGCGCGGGGAATGGCGCGGTGCAAGCCTTCCGCTATAACCTGCCCGGCGGTGGTACGCTGGCCTACGTGGTGGTACACCTACACCCCGACATTCATGTGGCGCTGGTGAATGCTGATGGGGCGATCCCGGCGAGTGATGCACAGGGCGATACGATCTGGGCCGATGGTGGCCGCCATTTGGCTACTGTTGCCGACATGGTGGCCGCGCCTTATGCTGCTCGCCCCGGCATGGAGTTGGTCTTTGCCATGGCCTTCGGTTTTCATGGCGAGCCGCGTACTTCGGATGAGGGCAGCGTGGTGATAGATGGAGTCATCTATCGCGTGAATGCCGGGCGCTCGGCACTCTGCATAACCCCGGAGCGGCGGGCGATGATTGGCCTCTTCAGCGCCAACGATCTGGCCGGGTGTACCCAGGCAGCCGGGGCGGGGCCGATCATCCTCTGGGGTGGGCGGGTGGTCAGTTTGGAGGTTGCGCAGCCCACCGCTGCCTTTTTGCCCTTCAACCCGCTGAACGAGGATTTTGTGCATCTCGATTGGCGACGCCAGATCTATGCTGGCCACTACCCCAAGACCGCTATTGGGGTGGGCTATAACGCTGATGGCACGATCTTCTTGGTTCTGGCGACTGCCGAGGGCGCAGTCGGCCAAGAGATTGCCTTGGCGCTGCGCGACATGGGCTGCATTGATGCCCTGGGCGGCGACGATGACACCTCGACTCAGGCGGTCTGGCGCGGCCAAGCGCTGTGGAGCCGCCCCGGACGCCCCGTGCCTGATGCCGTAGCCGTCTATGTGCCCGTAGCTACGGATTCGTCGGCCCGTTGAGCAAGAGGTTGACCACCTGGCGCACGGCGCTCGGATCAGCAAACGTGGCGTAGGGGTCATCGGCAAGGACACCCTCATAGACCAGATTCTCATCGAGGGCATAGCGCTCGACCGCAGCGGGGGAAACATTGCGGAAGGCCCAGGCGAGGCCCAGCATGCGCTCCAGGCTCATATCGGTCTGGATGTCATCACGTAGGGCGCTGGTGACATCGGTGATCATCTGGACTTGGCTGAGGATGTTGCCTTCGCGGGCCTGTTGCAGAATGGCCAAGAGCACCTGCTGTTGGCGGCGATTACGCGCATAAGCACTATCTGCGTGGCGCATACGGGCATAGATGAGCGCTGTCGCGCCATCCATGTGTTGCAACCCCGGCGCGAACGAGGCGATCATATAGCCATAATCTATCGTTGGGTAGGCCGAATCATAGAGCGCGTAGGGGACATCAATCTCGATACCGCCAATCGCATCTATGGCCTCGGTAAAGGCATGAAAATCGGCGCGCAGGACATAGTTGATCGGGAGATTGAGATACTGGCTGACGGTACGGCGGGCGAGATCCAAGCCGCCGCCCAGTTCGGGGTAGAGATCGCCATAGACCGTGGCGGCATTGATGCGTGCATAGCCATAGCCAGGGATCGGCACCACCAGATCACGCGGCAGCGAGAGCATGGCGACGCGCTGGCGTTCAGGATCGAGATGCAGCACCACAATCGCATCTGAGCGAGTGGCCCAGGATTCGCCGGGGCGGCGGTCACTGCCGAGGAGCAAGATAGTGATCGTATTCCCCGTGACGGGAATAATCGGGGCGGTGGCCATAAGCGTGGGCACCGCTTGGGCGCTACCGCCAATGATGCTCGGCAAGCTGATCGGTGTTGGGCTAGGCATAAACCCTGGTGGTGGGCCGATAGTTGCGGTTGGGGGTGGGGGTGGCTCGGCACCAATCGGCGCGGTGGGGCCACTTGGCCGAGGGCTAGGTGAAGGCTCGGCTAGGGCCGCCAAGATGACCGGGTTGGTGGGTAGCGTAAGCGTCGGCGTGGGGGGGCTAGTGACCTGCATTGCGGCCACGTTTTGTTGGATGGTATAGGCCGCAGTGGCAACCCAGATCAGCACTGCGACGAGGCTACTACACACCAGCAGCAGCACGGTGAGGGCGAGCCGCCGCCAAGGCCGCGTGCGGGGTGGTGGGGCAGGTGCAACAATGCTGGGAACTGGCAGCGGATCGGCGAGCAGATCACCCAGCAGGGCGAGATCGGCTTGGGTATGATACGCCAAACACCGTGGACACGCGGCGAGATGAAAGCCGAGGGCGGCGCGTTGTGGGTTCTGAGCGCCAGCTCGTACCCCAGTATCAATCAGTTTATGCGCCTCACGACATGTGATCGCCATAAGTATCCTAGTGATAGGAATTGAGTTTTCATGCTTGAACACTATACCATTACAACATAGAGTCTGGTATTATAACGACATTAGCCGCTCATTTCTATGAGTCTACCTGTTTGCAAAGGAGCAAGAGTATGCGGCGCTATCACTGGCTACCAATCTTGTTGGTGGCCCTCATGGTGATCGGGATTGTACCGGCACGGGCCGAAGAACCCAAGATCAAGGTCAAGAACAATGTTGTGACGGTTGAACCTCTTTATAGTGAAGAGGAGACCTTGCCAACTCTGCTCAGCGACGAGGAGGTTGCTAAAATTAAACGCCTCCAGACGGAGGCTGTCATCGCAACTCCATCTAGCTCGGTCAGCCCAGATGATCAGGTTGTGCTTGTAACCTCGGCCAATGCCATGGCCTTCCTCAACATTAACGATGGCAGTAGTGTGGCTATTCCAGAGGAAGCATGGGGGCCATTCTTTCCCGTACCCATGTTGGGTATCTCGTCCTTCACTTGGCTCGATGATCAGACTTTGGGATGCTTGGCGTTGAACTTTTCTGCGGAACTACCCCAAGATTATATAGGCATCTTGGGGGTGCATCGAGAGACCCTGGAGCTGAGTTTCAGCCCGATCTCGCTTCCCGATGATCTGGGGATTGTCTCGGTCTCGCCCGATCTGACCCGTTTCCTCACGGTGGTTATTCCCCAAGAGCAGCCGGTTGAAGAGGCGTTGCAGACCACCAAGTTGCGCGTAGGCTTGCCCGAAGTTGCCGGATTGACCCAGATCGAGAGCTTGCAGGTGCCTAGCACGATGCAGGCACGGGTGAATCAGGCGCGCAGCCAGTTCGCGGGGCTGTTATCGCGTTTTGCGCTGATGCAGGATACCAGCAACGATCAGATTGCGGTGACGGAGAAGACCCTTGATCTGGCGCTCTATAATGCCGTAACTGGCGAGCGGTCGTATGTGACTACCTTGCCAGAGACGACCAGCGTTTTTGGTGAGGCATGGACACCCGACTCTTCGCGGTTGGCGGTCTCGTTCGTCTCGCTGCGTGATCCTGATGCTCCGCGTGGCTCGATGGATGGGGCGTTGCTCTCGGAGATCCTCTACCGCGATGCGACGGGGAACCTCGCTCCGGCAGAGAATCCACTGCTCCAGAACAACAATACCTACGTGATTGACACCAACAGCCACGCCGTGCAGATCCTGCGGGCGGCTGGCCCCGGTGCGCCACCGCTCTTGGCCGCCGACGATTGGGCACCCGACAATGCTTCGTTGCTGGTCAAAGCCTACTACCCAGCCAAACTGAAGGGACGCACCCACCCGGTCTATATCTGGCAGTTTAGCGAGCGTTCGAGCTACCGCTTCTATACCAAGGATCTCAAGCAGACGGGTGAACTGAACAGTAACATCCTTTCGGCTGGTGAGTGGAATCAATCAGTGGCGCACTTCGTTACGCCCGACGAAGTAATCTTCCGCAGCGTGGTGGGCAGCGAACGGCATCCCTACTACTACAACCGCGTCACCGGGGAGCTACGTAACCTTGCAGATCGGGCTGGGGTGTATGGGGCTATCGTCCATACTAACCATTCGCGGGAGATGGTCTTTATTCATCACTCCTTCATTAGCCCGCCCGATCTCTACCGCATGGGATGGAACGGCAAGGGGCTGAAGCGCATCACCTGGTTCAACGAAGAGTTGCGTCAGTTCGCCAACCTGCGTCAAGACCCGGTCAGCTTCACGTTGGCCAACGGCCAGGTACGGGTGGGGACGCTGATCCAACCGGCTGATGCCGCCTTCCCGCCCAAGAACAAGCCGCTGATCGTCTGGCAAGAGGGCGGGCCAGGGGTGGCGATGTTTAACGCATGGGCCACTAATGTCGAGAATCCGTACAGCCTGCTGCCCACCTTCGGCTTCCCCGTGTTGGTGGTGCCAGTCGCGGGGCGTCCCGGCTACACCCCGGCGGTCTTCAACTCATTGGCAGATCGGGCCAACTTTGGCGCGATTGACATTGATGAGCAGGCCGAAATCGTGCGCCAGATGATCGCCCGTGGCTGGACGAACAAGAGTAAGGTGGGGATCGTGGGCTGCTCGTATGGTGGCTACTTCACCTGGCAGAGCATCATCCGTCACCCCGATCTCTACGCGGCGGCCAACCCACAGTGCGCCTTGGTGGATACGATCACTGAATGGACGCGTGGTTATGATGTGCTCATGCCCTACCTAGAGGGCTTACCGCCCTACAATAACATGGCCGAATACCGTCAAGACTCGCCGATCTACAACACCGACAAGATCAAGACGGCGGTACTCTCGTTCCATGGTAGCAACGACTTTTTGCCCGTGGTACAGAACGAAAATATGCACCTTCAGCTCTACAATCGGGGGCTGAAAGTCCGCATGGTCAAGTTTATGTATGAGGGCCACGGCCTTGCCGATGCCAACAACCAACTCTACGCCGCCCAAGAGCAGTTGAGTTGGTTCCGCACCTATCTGAAGCCATAAATGGGGTAGGGGATTCATGTTTTGGTGTTTTTTGGCGGTGCAGCCGCCAAAAAACACCAACATTTTTCATCCCTTGCGATTGTGGGTAGCGATTTGGGCCAGCACGCGTTTGCGCTCACCTCGGTAGGTGCCGAGGAAGACGAGGATCAACAGGGGAATAAGATAGGGCCAGAACTCACGCTCATCCTGAAGCTGCTTCCAGATGGCCCGTAGTTGTACCAACAACGGGTAGCGTGCAATTTGGGTCTCAAAGATATTGTGCAGCATCTGTCTCCAACGCGGTTGAGGGGGGGGCAGATGTTCCTCTTTATGATGGTGTTTGGCCATAGATGTTCCTCAAAGGGATTATCGGTTCGTGGCTTGGAGTACTAGTGCAGTCGGTGGTGTTAAGAATCTACAGTAGCATGATACCATTTTTTTATTTTAGTCTTACCTCTGTAGGGGCGCGTCACAACGCGCCTCTATTGATTCTCTAACGCCCATGGGGCGCAGCCCCATGCGTGATTTTTTCTCGTATGTTGGATCCGCCCGCCGGGTATACCCCGACCCCGGTGACAGGGCGCAGCCCCATGCGTGATTTTTTCTCGAATGTTGGCGGCGAAGCCGCCAACATTCGAGAAAAAAAGTTCCTTCGGGGGAGGCGAAGCATCCTCCGAACCCCCACTAACTATTGACAAAGAATTTTTGTTCTGTTACAATGCGCACACTAGTTCGATCCGCCACGCCCCCAAATACGAGCACATCGGGAGCCGAGTGACGCCTAGCCCCAATCACGAGAAATACCGTGGCGACCTGAACCGCTATGGTGAGCTAGTAGGGCTTGCCATAAGCATCTGTTGTCTAGCGCAGCATTCAAGAAAGGGGTGTCGTTATGGCTGTTACGAGCCGCGAGATTCATGAAACTCGGCTTGCCCGCCAGATCCCACTGGCCCAGGGAGTTGGCCCATTTGCCTACTTGGTCACTGGTCTGTTGGCGATTTTAGCCATCTACGTGTTGGTGGGTACAGTGGTGGACTGGGCACAGGTGCGCATTGACGATATTCGCTATGGGCGTCCGCGCACCACCCAGATTGCGGGTCTGGTTGGTCATGGGGCCGAAGCGGCCAATCAGCCGACCCGTTTCATCGGCCTGAACCTGAATCGCCAAGTGGTGGTCTTGGAGCTACCCGCTGGTGATCCCAACCAGGTGCGCAGTTTACCCGGCCCCTATCTCTTCGGCGCGAATGAAGATTTGACACCTGTGTTATTATCATTACAAGACATGGATCGCGATGGTCGCGCCGATCTGATCGTTGACGTGCGCAATGAACAGGTGGTCTATCTGAATCGCGATGGGTTCTTTCGGCTGCCCACAACCGATGAGCAGCAGCAGCTCCTAGAGGAGCATGGGCCGTGAATAGCGCTGACAATCGTCGTCCTGGAGCGCCACGTCGGCGTCGCGAGCCACTCTTTCCCTTAGAGACTGAGGATATCGAAGCGCAGGTGCGGCGCGGCCCCCCCGCGCCCCTGCGCGATATTCTCGGTGATCTTGATGCTGCGTTACCCACACGGGTTGATCTGCCGCGCCGCGATAGTGCTACACCTGCACGGGGGCTACAGCGCGAGCCACCTGTGGATGCGCCGCGCCCCCCTCGGCCTGCCCCGGCTCCTGCCCCGCGTTCGGCTGCGGTTGATGTGCGCCCAGCCCCTCAGCCACGTCCGATGCAGGTTGCCCCACCTGATCACCGGCTGTACGAGGCGAAGTACGAACACGACTATGCTGAGTCGTTGATGCGTCAGGCGGAACAGCTTACCGCACGGTTGCCCCACACTAATTATCGAGCGCCCTATACATCCCATTTACCCCTGATGAACCAGTGGTTCCTCTTGGGGGTGGTGGCGGTTATCAGTCTATTGGTGCTTTTTGTCAGTTTTAGCGGGCCATCGTCGGTGCCGAGCCGCTGGGGGACGCTCTTTAGTAGTAGTATGAGTCAGGTGGGGGTTTCACAACTTTCTGGTTCAGCCAATGTGGCGGGCGATCACCATCTTCAGGGTACACCTAGTATTAGTGCCCAAGAGATTGATGCTATTCTGGCGGCTTATGGTTCGCCAGCGCAAGGTACCGGGGCGATCTGGTATGACCTGGGTGTGCAGTATGGGATTGATCCGGCTTATGCGGTCGCCTTCTTCATCCATGAGAGTAGCGCCGGAACCAATCCGGGCTGGGCGGGGATCAAGCCCGATGGCGGCACGACGCATAATGTGGGCAATATCATCTGTGCTGGTTATGCAACCTGCTATGGCCGCTTCCGCGATTATCCCTCGTGGGAGGCGGGCATTGCCGATTGGTATCGCCTGATTCAAGTGGAGTATATTCAGGGGCGCGGCACACTGACGGTTGAGGATATTATCCCCATCTATGCCCCGTCGTTCGAGAATGATGTGCAAGCCTACATTGATGCGGTCACGAAGATGGTTGATGGCTGGCGCATCAACGGGGTACGCTGAGATGCACGAGACGCCACGTTTGGTGTTGATTGCGCTGGGGCTGGCTGGGTTGTTGGTGTTGCTCTTGAATAGCAACCCACAGCCGATTCAGAGTACATGGGCACCGGCTAATCCCGGTTTGGCGGCCCAAACCCGGCTGCAAACCCTTCAGGGGCGTGGCATGGCCGCCGCTGATTACCCCCAAGGTAATCCACTGGGTGTGCTCAATACCGTGATGACCCAAGGCTATGGGGTGGGGTCGCATGCACCGGCGGCGACCTGGGGTGCGGTTGATCTGGCGCTTGATGGTGACGGTGATGGGCGGGCTGATCCGCGTGCCTCCTGGAACCAGCCGATCTATGCGACCCATAGCGGGGTGATCACGACGACCGCTAACAGTTGGCCCGCCGGAAATCATGTCTGGGTGACGAATGATCAGTATCGCACCGGCTATGCCCACTTGGCCGAATTTGCCGTGACGGATGGTCAAGTGGTCAATCCGGGCGATCTGATCGGGTATATGGGTTCGAGTGGCCAATCTTCTGGCCCGCACCTGGATTACCAGATCTGGGCATGGCAGGCTGGGCGTTGGGTGAACCAGAACCCCCTCGATTATGGGGTTTTGCCGTAGAGACGCCACTACAACCGGGCGGCGCGCCACGCTGCGGCCGCATACGGCCCGTGGGGATCGAGTTGCTCGCTGGTGCGGAAGTGGTCGCGGGCAGCGTCGGGCTGGCCGATCATGCGCAGGATCTCACCGATCTGGAAGTGCAGTTCGGCGCGCTGCGGGGTGGGGCTGGCTGGTAGCAGGCTCTCCACATGGATGAGCATCTGCTGGGCCTCGGCCATGTGGCCCTGGAACAACAAGACCCGCGCTAAGGCACAGCGTAACGCCGCTTTGTCGGCGGGGGTGGCCGGGTGTGCCAGCCCATGCCGCAGGTAGGCCTCGATCATGTCGGGGCTGTTGTTGAGTGCCTCGGCGGCACTGGCATGGTGGAGGTAGGCCGGGGCATAGCGTGGGTCAAGCTGAAGGGCGCGGCTGGCCTCTTCAAGTGCGGCTTGGGGTTGTTCGTCTTCTAAGAGGGCGGCACTCAAGGCGACATGCAGCCCTGCCTGGAGGGGGTAGTAGCGCACCGCTTGGCGTAGTGCGCTGATGGCGGCCCCCGCTTGGCCCATCCCTAGGTAGAGGCTGCCTAAGAGTGCGTGGGTATCGGCGGAGAATGGGTAGAGGTAGAGCGCAATGCGCGCCAATTGCAGGCCGCGCTGGTACTGCGCCGCCTCAACCGCACGTCGGGCCAGGTGCAGCAAGAGTATGCGCAAGAGAAACCATGCTACTAATCCCATACTGAGCATGGCGAACAACGGATGCGGCCCCACTATGCGGTGCAAACCGAGGAGCACCAGTAGCGCAACGGCTTCAGGAACTAAGAGTAGTTGCCGTCCGATCCAGGCCAACCCGTTGGCAGGCCACGAGGAATTTGGCATGACTGAGGTGTCAGTCTGGCTGGCCATAGTATGTGTCTCCTCATAATTACGTGTTGACACAACTATTCTAAATCGTACTTGTGACATCTACTGTCACAAATTTTGTTGACCTAGCTGCAACATTCAGGATTGTATGGCCGTCGAATGCACAGAACGAACGATCCAGTTGGCGGCGCAGCCGCCAACATGAGAGAAAAGAGAGTTCTTCGGGAAAGGCGAAGCCTCCCCCGAACCCCCACCGAATAGACTTCCAAGGAGAAAAACCATGCAACCCCGATTGACCCGTAGTGCAACTGAAACGATGATCGCCGGTGTCTGTGGCGGTCTAGCTGAATACTTCAATATCGATCCCGTGATTGTGCGGCTGATCTTTGTGCTTGTGACGCTCACAAGTGGGATTGGTCTGCCAGTCTATATCCTGCTCTGGATTGTGATGCCGCGCCCCAACGCAACCACGACATCGCACAGCTTCCAGCAGGGGGTGGAGCAGTTTAGCCGCGAGGCTTCGCGGTTTGGCCAGGAGGTGAGTCAGGAGGCGGCGCGGATTGGGCGCGAGGTGTTGCGCCAGGGCGGCCAGAGCCAGGGCCAAGCGCGCAGTGGCGTGGCAACGCAAGCGCCGTTGCCGCCCGATTATCGCTTCGATCCGATCACCGGGCAGCCGATCAACCCGGATCGCCCCTCCGCGACGGGTGAGACGGTTAATCTGAACCTCTCCACCCCCTACGATCCGCAGCCGCAGCCGCCCGCCCGCAACTGGCGCACGCTGGGGATGATCCTGATTGGTATCGGTGGGCTGATCTTTCTGGAGCAGGTCGGTTTGGATATGACGTTGATCTTCCCGGCGCTGCTGATCTTTGCGGGGCTGTTCCTCTTGCGACGCAAGAAGTAACCACGTAGCACTTGCGTCGCTACTACCCCAGATCTTCGCAAAAACTAAACATCTGCGCAGTACCCTTCTTGGTAGGCGAGCTCTAGCGCCTACCAAGGAGGTTTTGTTATGGGTGTCTCTTCTCCTCCCGTTGAGCAACGGGTTGTTGGTCGCTTGGGGAGCCGTAAGGCGCGGCGACGCTTCTCGCTATGGCTCTTGCTTCCCCTGGCGCTCTTGCTCGGTGCGGGTTTCTGGCTCTGGCGCACGCTGAGTACCCCCACTATGCCAGCCGCGACGATCACGACGGCGACGGTTACCACCGGGACGCTCACGCTGAGTGTTACAGGAAGTGGGACGGTGCAGCCCATCCAGACCCGTAACCTCACCTTCCCACTGGCTGGGACGGTGAGTGAGGTGTTGGTGCAGGTGGGTGATACGGTGGTGCAAGGTCAGCCATTGGCGCGCCTCGATACCGAGGATTTGCAGATGGCGTTGCTCCAGGCAGAGGCGAATCTGAAGTCCGCGCAGGCGCAGGTAGCGGCGGCGCAGGGCGAGGGGGCTACTGCCAATGAGGTGGCGCAGGCCCAAGCGCAATTGGCGAGTGCCCAGGCTTCGTATGAGAAGACCCGCACGGGTGATGTGACTGCCGCAGAGTTGGCGGCGGCGCAGGCGCAGGTGGTGAGTGCCCAGGCGCAGCTTGATGATCTCTTGGATGGCGCGAGTGCTATTGATCTTGCCACGGCGCAGAGTAGTGTTGAGCAGGCACGCTTGAGCCTCGAATCGCAACGGGTCAGCCTCTCGGCGGCCAAGACCAAGGCCGAGAGCGCGGTGACGACGGCGGCCAACTCGCTGCGTGATGCTCAGGAGAGCTACAGTACGATCTACTGGAACAACCGTGAGCAGGAGCGCGCTCGTGGTGAACTGACCCAGAGTGCGAAGGATGAGGAAGCCGCCGCGCTGCGTGCGGTCGAGAATGCGCAGGAGAATCTGCACCAGGCCGAGTTGGCCTATACGCAGGCGCAACAGGCCGAGACGATTGGGATTCAGCAGGCCGAGGCCAATCTGAGTGATGCCGAGCAGCAGTTGGCTGATGTGCAGAGTGGGGCAACCGCGAGCGAGATTGCGAGTGCCCGCGCTTCCTTGGCTTCCGCCAAGTCGAACTTGGCGAATCTGCAACACCCGGCCAGTGCCCAGGATCTGGCTATGGCGCGGGCCAGTGTCGAGCAGGCGCGGCTCAGCCTAGAGAACCTGACTAGCCCTGCTTCGGCGAGTACGTTGGCGAGTGCCGAGGCCAGTTTGGCGCAGTCCCAGGTTGCCTACGCACAGGCCAAGCTGGATCTGGAGGATGCCACGCTAACCGCGCCTTTTGCCGGGGTGGTGGCTGAGGTTGATGTTGATCCCGGTGATGATGCGGCGGTAGCGACGATTACCCTGATTGATAGCAGCGCCTTTGTGATTGATCTGAGTCTGAGTGAGAGCGACATCGGTACGGTTGCGGTGGGGCAGCCGGTGACACTCAGCTTCGATGCCCTGAGCGATCTGCGCATCACCGGCGAAGTGCAGAGTGTTGCCCCGCTTGCCACGGTTACGTCCAATGTCGCCACCTATACCGTGCGGGTCAGTTTTCAGGCCACGGATGCGGCGATCAGGGCGGGGATGAGTGCCACGGGTGCGATACAGACGGTGGAGCATCGGGATGTGTTGCTCGTTCCGACGCGGGCCATCCAGACGCGTAATGAGACTAAGGTGGTGCAGGTGCAGCAGAGTGGCCAGCCGCCCCGCACGGTGCAGGTGCGTACTGGGTTGAGCAGCGATGGGATGACCGAGATTGTTGGCTGTGCTGAGGGCGAGGCGGCATGTCTTCAGGCGGGCGATACGCTCCTGATCGTGAATACTTCTAGCAGTAGCAGTAGCAGCACAACCCGGCAGAGCAGCCTCTTTGATGGTATGGGTGGCCCGCCGCCCGGTGCGGGAGGCCGCCCATGAGTGCGATGATTAGGGTTCAGGATCTGCGCCGCACCTATATGATGGGCGAGTTTGAAGTCCACGCGTTGCGCGGGGTCAGCTTCGAGATTCAACGCGGTGAGTTTGTGGCGATCATGGGGCCATCGGGGTCGGGCAAATCAACCCTGATGAACCTGATCGGCTGCCTCGATACGCCCACGGCGGGGCGCTACGATCTCGATGGGTTGCCGGTGGAACGGCTTGATCCGGCCTTATTGGCGGCGGTACGCAACCGCAAGATCGGCTTTGTCTTTCAACAGTTCCACCTGCTGGCGCGTAGCAGCGCCTTGGAGAACGTGGCTTTGCCGCTCGCCTACCGGGGTGGTCTCCGCGCCCATGAGCGCCTCGAACGTGCCGCCGCTGCGCTCGAACGGGTGGGTCTGGGCAACCGCATGGATCATCGCCCGCAAGAACTTTCGGGGGGGCAGCAGCAGCGCGTGGCGATTGCGCGTGCCCTCGTCAGCGACCCGGCGCTGCTCTTGGCCGATGAGCCAACCGGCGCGTTGGATAGCCGCACCAGCCAGGAGATTATGCAACTCTTTGGCGATCTCAACCGTTCTGGCATGACGGTGCTGATTGTCACCCACGAACCCGACGTGGCCCACCAGACGCGCCGCCTCTTGGAGATCCGTGATGGCCAGTTGGTGCGCGATCACCCCACGCCGAAGCTCGGCACTGAGCCGAGCCAGCAGCGCCGCTCTGTCGGCAAGCGGAGGTATTATGCAGCCCGCAGTCATTGAGATTGCACCCAGCGATGCTGAACTAGAGACCGAGATTGACGCGCTGCTCAGTGGGGGCATTAGTTGGAGCGAGACGCTTGGTTTTGCGTTAGCGACACTGCGCACCAACCCGATGCGGACGCTGCTCACTACACTAGGCGTGTTGATCGGCGTGGCGGCGGTGGTGGCACTGCTCGCCATCGGGCGCGGTTCACAAGAATCGATCACCGCCTCGATCACTGCCAATGGGGCCAACCTGCTCACCATCCGTGCCGGAGCCGCCAGCAGCGCGGGCATACGCGGGGCGATTGGCGAGGGGGCGAGCCTCACCATGGCCGATGCCGACGCCTTAGCCGAAACGAGCCGCAATCCGGCCATCGCCCTGGTTTCGCCCGAATATAGCGGCAATGCCCAATTGGTGGCCGGTAGCACCAACATGAATGCACGCGTCACCGGGGCGACGGCGATCTATGCGCAGGTTCACAACACCACACTGGCGGAGGGCGAGTTTATCAGCGCCGCCGATGTGAGTGCAACGGCCAAGGTGATCGTGTTGGGGGCTAACGTGGCCGAGACACTTTTTGCCGAAGGTGGGGCGATTGGCCAGCAAGTGCGGGTCAATGGCAGCCAATACCGGGTAATCGGGGTGTTGGAGAGCAGTGGCGGCACCGGGTTTGGATCGTTGGATGACGGGGTACTCGTACCGCTGAGTAGTGCCCAGCGCAGCCTCTTCGGGGCGCGGGCAGTTGGGGGCAGTTGGAGCGTCTCGACCATTGTGGTACAGGCCCGCAGCGCCGAGGAGGTGGATGCGGCCCAGAGCCAGATCGAGACGACGATGCGCGAGGAGCATGATCTGGCGCTCGATGGCAGTGATGATGATTTTAGCGTGATCAACCAGCAAGAGATCCTTGAAACAGTGACCTCAACCACCCAGATGCTGACCTTCTTCCTGGCGGCGATTGCTGGAATCTCGCTTCTGGTCGGTGGGATCGGCATCATGAACATCATGCTGGTGTCGGTACGCGAGCGTACCCGCGAGATCGGGTTGCGCAAGGCGCTAGGGGCACGCGAGCAGGATATTCTGCTGCAATTTCTTTTTGAGGCACTCGCACTGAGTGGGGTAGGCGGCTTGGTCGGCTTGCTGATTGGCTCCGCGATTGCACTCGCCGTCAGCATGACCGGGCTGATGACGGCGGTGCTGAGTTGGGATGTGGCGCTCTTAGCCTTTGGCTTCGCTCTGATGGTGGGGCTATTCTTTGGCATCGCCCCGGCGCGTAGCGCGGCGCGCCTCGATCCGATAGTGGCGTTGCGGTATGAGTAGCTCAGCCCGTAGCCGGGGTGTGGGGGCCGCAGGCCCCCACGAAAAAATCGTACCATCGGTTTGGGGCGTAGCCCCAAGAACGCAGCCCATGCACTAGAGCGGAATCTTCTGCTTCAAAAAATCCTCGACGGCCGGTTCACGGCTCTTTGTCACATTCTCCAATGGAATGGCGATCACCGCTCCGGCATTCAAATAGAGGACATAACAGCCTACCACCTTGCGCCATTCACGGAAATCGCCCCAAGCGACCTCACTTGCACCTTGGCTGGTGCGTAGCTTGAGTGCTTGGTCGCCAAATTCATAGCGTGTGGGTAGAAAATAGGGCTGATCGGCGCGGCGGCTGCCAACATAGGCATTCACCAGCCCCAGGATCAGATAGGTGACGAAGGGAATCCAGGCGACCAACAGAACCAGCGAACTGACAGTCATGGTATAGGCTAGGGCGCTCAAGCCCGCAGCGGTAAGCGCATAGAAGTAGAAGCTGGTGCGCTGGATGTGGCGCAGGAGCGAGATACGGAAGAAGTGGCCCGGTTGTAGGTGCGCCTCGATAACGATCATGGGGTGACTCCTCGGCAGGTGACGGTAGAGGTGCTTATTATACCCAAAGTTCTTGGGGCAGCACCCCAAGCTCCAGCCGGAGGCCAGGGCATGTGCAAAGTTCTCAGCACATCGTCCCCCAGCCCGTAAACGGGCGGGCTATTTCCTGGCGAAGGCCGCCTACGCGGCCTAGAGACAGCCCGCGCAGGCGGGCTTTGCCTTGTGTAGCCCGCCCGTTTACGGGCTGGGTACGGAACTCTGACGCGCATGCTCTAACAAGCGCGATATGCTATTATCTTGCATAGGAGAAAAAACAACCCACTACCCACCCCTGTGAGGAAGCGACTATGATGCGCGAGACCCTAGCGATCTGTATGGAGGATGTCCGCAGAGCAGCGGCGCGGCTCCACGGCGTTGCCCATCGTACCCCCATCTATACCAGCCGTACCCTGGATGCCCTCGCTGGGCGCGAGGTCTACCTTAAGTGTGAGAATTTCCAGCGCGGCGGAGCCTTCAAATTTCGCGGGGCGTATAACGCCATTAGTCAACTCAGCCCACTCCAGCGCCATGCGGGTGTGGTAACGTTTAGCAGCGGCAACCATGCTCAGGGTGTGGCACTCGCCGCGCAACTCCTGGGTGTCCCGGCACTGATCTGTATGCCCGACGACGCCCCGCCGGTGAAGATCACCGCTACGCGTGGCTACGGGGCTGAGGTGCTGACCTACCCGCGCCTTACCACCGACCGCGAAGCCTTTGCGCGTGATGTTGCCTTTGAACGGGCGATGACGATCATTCCACCCTACGATCATCCCGATATTATGGCCGGTCAGGGTACGGCGGCGCTCGAACTGCTCGATCAGGTACCCGATCTTGATTGCCTCGTGGCCCCGGTGGGTGGGGGTGGCTTGCTGGCGGGCTGTGCCGTGGCGGCGCACGGCATCAATCCTAAACTGCGCATCTTCGCGGTTGAGACCGAGGGGGCCGACGATCTGCACCAATCACTTGCGCAGGGTCAGCGCGTCACCATTCCGCCCCCTGCCACGATTGCCGACGGTATCCGCACGCCAACCACCGGCCAACTCACCTTCCCCATTCTCAAGCGCCACGTAGAACAAGCCCTGGTCATCAGCGATTCCGCTGTTCTAGAGGCGCTGCGTCTGTTGTTACTGCGGCTCAAACTGGTGGTTGAACCCACCGGCGCAGTCGGCCTTGCCGCTGTCCTGGCCGGTATGCTGCCCAGCGATTGTCAGCGTGTGGGGGTGGTGATCAGCGGCGGCAACCTCGATCCGAGCCTGATGGCGATGCTGTGGGGGCAGGGCTAGAGCATCTCCCCTAGCACGCGCTCCAACTCGCGGCAGTGCTGCTGCCACGAGTAGTGCGCCACCACCCGTTCTCGGGCGCGTTGGCCCATTGCCTGCGCGGCGGCGGGGTCGGCCAGAACCCGCGCAATCGCGGCGTCCAGAGCTGCCACATCCCCCTCCGGGTAAAGCGCGCCCTCCTGTCCCTCACGGATGATCGTGTCGAGGGGCGGAATCGCGGCGGTGACGACGGGCAGCCCGGCGGCCATGTACTCGTAGATCTTCAGTGGCGACCAGAAGAATCCGGCGCTGCGCAGCGCGGGGTGCGGGGCGGTGTTGAAGGGGGCAATCCCCAGATCGGCGCGGGCGAGTTCGGCGGGGATCTGGGAGTAGGGGATGGCTCCGCTGAAGTGGAAGCGCTCGCGGTGGGGCGCGGCCAGTGCCTCGGCTGCGCTGCGCTCCGGCCCGTCACCGATCAGGGTCATACGCAGATCGTGGCCCGCGTCGAGCAGGCGCAACACCGCCCGCACCCCATCAGTGACGCCGTGCCATGCCCGGAAGCTGCCCATAAAGACGATGTTGGGCGGGCCGCTCTGCGGTTGGCGGGCAGTCGGATCGAAGCGATCTACGTCGGCTCCCCAGGGCATCTCGACAATTTTGCTGCGGGCGATGCGTGCCGGAACGGTGGTGTGGAGTGGCGTGACGATGCGCGCCGCCCAATCGCATTGGCGTTCGGCGTAGCGCCGCATCGGGCCACCCAGCCGGTCATCGAGGCGGCGCTTGCGCACGGCGGGCGGATCCACCATCAGCGCGTTAACTTCGAGCAGACTAGGGATGCCGAGCCAGCGGGCGGCCAGCATCCCGGCTCCGGCGAAGTTGTAGTAGCGCTCGATGATCGCATCGGGGCGCAAGTGGCGCGCCAGGTTGAACACAAACGGCGTGTCGGCGAGGCTGAGTGCCTTGGGCGTGCGGCGCTGGTAGAGCGTGAAGCCATCCAACTGGCGCGGGCGGCGCGCTGGCCCCGCCGCTACCAAGTGTACCGCGTGGCCCAGCCGGGCGAGGCCACGCGCAACTTCGTAGGCGTGGGTGCTGCCACCGAGTGCGCCGGGGACGGGAATGCCGGCCGCAATGTAGAGTAGGCGCATGGTTACAATTTTCGTAAATAGACATGTTCAAGGGTATGATTCGTACCCTTCTCCAGAATCAGATCGGCCCGCTCGCGGGTCGGCTCGATGTTCTGGCGCAGATTGACCCAGTTGATCTCGCGCCAGATGCGCCGTGCCACGGTGATCGCCTCTTCGGCACTCAGTTCGCTGTAGCGCCGAAAGTAGGAACTGGGATCGCGGAAGGCAGTGTTACGCAGGCGCAAGAAGCGGTCAATGTACCACTCCTGAAGTAGCGTCTCATCAGCATCAACATAGATCGAGAAATCGAAGAAGTCCGAGACGAAGAGTTGGGGGCGGCGGCTGGGCTGGCCGCCGCGCTGCAACACGTTCAGCCCCTCGACGATCAGAATATCGGGGCGATCCACCACCTGCACCTGATCATCAACAATATCGTAGATCAGATGCGAGTAGATCGGCACACTCAGATTGGGCAACCCCGACTTCACATCCACCATAAACTGAATCAGCCGCCGCCGGTCGTAGCTCTCTGGGAAGCCCTTGCGGTGCATAATGCCGCGTTCCTGTAACACCCGGTTGGGGTAAAGGAACCCGTCGGTTGTCACCAGATCCACCTTGGGGGCCACCGCCCGACTGACCAAGAGGGCTTGCAGGATGCGGGCGGTGCTACTCTTGCCCACCGCCACACTCCCAGCAATGCCGATCACGTAGGGCACCTTCTGGGCCGGATCGCCCAGAAAGGCGCTCGTGGCCACATAGAGCTGACGGGCCGATTCATAGTAGAGATGAACCAGGCGTACTAGGGGCAGGTAAATATCAGCGACATCTTCAGGAGAGACCGTATCGTTAATACTGACCATCGTCTGCAACTGGCTCTCGCTCAGTGGCATTTTGGCCCCGTTGCGCAGTCTGGCCCATTCAGCGCGCGCAAACGACGTGTAAGGGGCGAGCCGGCGCAGGTCGGCAGGCAATCCGTGCATGGGGGTTCCTTACTCGGTTATGCCGAGGGTTTTGGCCATCGTAATGCGCTGGAGTTTCCCGGTTGCACCACGCGGGAGGCTCTCTAGCACATGAATCTGGCGCGGGACTTTGAAGTCGGCGAGGCTGCGTGTACAGTGTTCGCGCAGCTCTTTTTCGCTGACGGGCGTGTTGAGCACGACCGCCGCGTGGACATCTTCACCCAAGGTGGGATGCGGTACGGCGAAGGCGAGGGCTTCGGCGACAGCGGGGTGACGCAGGAGGACATCATCTATTTCGAGTGGGGAGATCTTTTCGCCGCCCCGGTTGATCAACTCTTTGATGCGCCCGGTGAGATGCAGGTAGCCAGCGTTATCGAGGTAGCCCTGATCTCCGGTACGGAACCAGCCATGGGTGAAGGCGTTGGCGTTGGCTTCGGGATTATTCTCATACCCATCCACCACATTGCCACCGCGCACCACCACCTCACCGCGCTCCCCGACGGGCAGCATGTGGCCCTCGGCATCCATGATCGCCACGTCCACCCCGATTCCTACCCCAACACTCCCGGCTTTGCGCGGGGCGGGTGGCAGGGGGTTAGAGGCCATCTGGTGGCTGGCCTCGGTCATGCCATAGCTCTCCAACACCGGCGCACCGAAGGTCGCCTCTAGGCGCTCCATCACCACCGGGGGCAGCGGGGCGCTGCTAGAGCGAATGAAGCGCAACGGGTGGGCGCGGATCACCGCCATGTTGCGTTCGGCACGTGCCAGGAGCAGTTGGTGCATCGTCGGCACTGCCGAGTACCAAGTGGGTTGATACGCTTCAACCCAGCCCCAGAAGCGCAGCGCATCGAAGCCGCTGGGGCAGATCAGGGTACCGCCAGAGGCGAGCGTACTGAGCAGCGAGGCCACAATGCCATGGATGTGGAAGAGCGGCATCACACATAGTGCCCGATCCGCCGGGCCGAGTTGGTAGGTCTCGATAATATTCGTGGCCGAAGTGGCCAGATTGCGGTGGCGGATGGGCACGCGCTTGGGGCGGCTGGTGGTGCCGCTGGTGTGCAGAATCATGGCCACATCATCGGGTTGAGCGGCCTGATCGGCTTGGAAGGGCGCGGCGGGCAGATCCAACACGATCCCATGATCAGGATCGGGCAACACCTCGATCAGCCGCATCCCCGGCAGCAGTGCGGCTCGTGCCGCCTCAAGCGTACCGGGCAACACCAGCAGCGCCTTGGCGTTCGTATCCTCATAATAGAAGGCGAACTCATCGGCGCGATACTTGGGGTTGAGCGGGGCGGCCGAGGCCACACTCGCCACGGCAAGGAAGGCCAGCACCATCTCCGGGCCATTGCCCAGCGCAATCGCCACCCGATCCCCACGTCCGATCCCAGCGGCCTGGAGTTGCCCTGCCAGTGTGCGTACACTCGTGCGCAAGGCGGCATAACTCAGGCTCGGCTGGCCGGGTTCCAGCAGTGCCGGATGTTCGGCAGCGCCGCGCTCAAGCAGATCGAGCAGCGTGGAGGTGACAGGCTCACGCGACATAGACATTCCTCTCTGATTCTATTATAGCCGCTTAGGTTTCTGTGCTAATTTCCTCTCAGGGTATAAGTAATTGGGGCGGCTACGCCGCCCCCGAACCCCACCGGAGGTGATGAGCCTACCACCCCACCGCCACGCCATCACAGCGCATCTCGGTTCCTGCCACGTAGCTGCCATCATCCTGCCGCCAGATGATCTGGCCACGCCCGAACTCAGACGGGGTTGGCTCGATCAGCACCCGATGCCCGCGTGCCAACAGCCCCTCCACGATATGGCGCGGGGTTGCGTGTTCAAGGCGCAGAGTCTCGTCCTTCTCCCACCGCCAACGCGGCGCATCGAGCGCCGCCTGCGGGTGCATGCCATAATCGAGCATATTGACGATCACCTGGGTATGCCCCTGCGGCTGCATGTGGCCGCCCATCACCCCAAACGGCCCCACTGCCCGCCCGTTGTGGCTGAGGAAACCGGGGATGATGGTGTGGAAGGGGCGCTGACCGGGGGCCACGCAGTTGGGGTGGCCAGGGGTGGTGACGAAGCCGCAGCCTCGGTTGTGCAGCGAGATGCCCCACTCTGGTACCACCACGCCCGATCCAAAGCCCATATACGTGGATTGGATCATACTCACCATGCGCCCATCGCGGTCGGCGGTACAGAAGTAGACCGTGCCCCCCTGCGGCAACGCCCCTGGCCCATACTGGCCCGCGCTGTTGCCGATCAGTTGGGCACGCCCGCGCAGGCGCTGGCGATTTAGGAGGGCACGGGTGGGCACATCCACCATTGCCGGGTCGCCCACGTAGGCAAAGGCATCGGCGAAGGCCAACTTGGCGGCCTCGACCTGCAAGTGGTAGCTCGTGTCCGAGTCGCGGGGGTGCTGGGTCAGATCAAACTCCTCCAGCATCCCCAGCGCCATCAGCGCCACCACCCCCTGGCCGCTAGGGGGGATCTCGTGGACGGTATAGCCACGGTAATTGAGGCTGATCGGCTCGACCCACTCGCTGGTATGGTTGGCGAGATCCTCATCGCTCAGTAGGCCGCCGGTCGCCTGAGCAAAGTCCACCAGCGCACATGCGATCTCGCCCTCATAGAAGGCGCTGGCACCCTGCTGGGCCAGCGTGCGCAGCGTGCGTGCATGGCCGGGGCTACGGAATAGCTCGCCGGGGCGCGGCGCACGCCCATTGGGGGCAAAGGTGCTGAGGAACCCGGCAAACTCGGCCCCTTGGCGCTGCTGCGCCAGGGCGACCCCGCGTGCCCAAGAGGCGGCCACCGAAGGCGGCACCGGCGCACCCTCTTCGGCATAAGCAATTGCCTGGGCAAAGATCTGATCGAGAGCCAGCGAACCAAAACGGGTATGCAGATCATCCCAGAGCCGCACCACCCCCGGCACGGTGACCGGCAACCACCCGTGGGTGGGCATACTCGTATGGCCGCGTGCGGCCAGCGTATCGAGGCTCAACCCCGCCGGAGCGCGCCCAGCCCCAGTAATCCCATGCAGCCGCGCCCCATCCCAGATCAATGCAAAGCCATCGCCGCCCAAGCCGTTGGAAGATGGCTCCAAAACCGCCAAGGCCGCAGCGGCGGCTAACGCAGCATCAATCGCATTGCCACCCTCTTGGAGAATACGCAAGCCCGCCTGCGAGGCAAGCGGATGGCTGGTGGCCACCACCCCGTTGGCTGCCACCAGGGGGCTGCGCTGCGCGGCATAGGGGTGACTGAGCAGATTGAAGTCCATTGGGGGCGCTCCTTTCTCCGTAGGGCTAACCGGCGGCTATTATGCCACATTCCGCGCAAACACCGGCAAGATGCCGGTGTTTGTGCAGGGTATGTACAAAATCTTTGGAGCTACGCCCCAAACCCCCACTTTTGTGATTCAATATGCTATGATACAACCCATACGCATCTAACTCACCGAAAAGGAGCCTGCGCCGTGCTGCTTTGGCTCGCCGTTATTGTTATCCTTTTTGAGATCTGGTACATCACCGCCTTCCTCACCGCCTACCTGCGTCTCAATGAATCGCGTTTACTCCTCCTCGTGGGCCAAGGGCTGATGATCCTCCTTGCTTTCCTCTATGTTCTCTATGCTGATCGCAACCAACTCCAAATTAACCCCCTGATTGCATTAGCCCCGCTGGTCGTTGCGATGATCGCCCTGGGCCTGTGGCGCGTGCTGGCTCCCAAACTGCCCCGCTTTCATCAGAGTTACCCACGCGGTTTTGTAGATGTGTTGCTCTTCCGCCGCCCGCAACTCACGAATCTGAAACGGCGCGTGCGTACCAAATGATCAATGCCAGCAGGAGGCATTCGGCATGACCCGCGAGATGCTCATCACAACCCTACGTCATCACCTCGGATCGCGGTATGTCTTGCATCGGCGTGAAGAATTGATGCTCTACGAGTATGATGGCTCGGCAATGGATCAGGCCATGCCCGATGTGGTGGTGGTGCCCGGCTCCACCGCCGAGGTCGCAGCCGCAGTGGCTACCGCCACCCGCCTGGGTTTCCCGATCATTGCGCGTGGGGCGGGCACCGGCCTTGCTGGCAGTACCGTGGCCGAACGTGGCGGGATGGTCATCTCCTTGGCGCGCCTCAACCAGATCCTCCAGATCGATCCTCAAGCCGCAACCGCCGTCGTCCAACCTGGTGTGGTCAATACCGATCTCAGCCGGGCGGCGGCAGCCTACGGGCTGCATTTTGCCCCCGATCCGAGTAGTCAGCGTTCGTGTACCATTGGCGGTAATGCTGGCTCCAATGCGGGTGGCCCGCACTGCCTCAAGTATGGCGTCACCAGCAACCATGTCTTGGCCATTACCCTGGTACTCTCCGACGGCCAGGTGGTGCGGGTGGGGTCGGCGGTGAGCGACACCCCCGGCTATGATCTGCTGGCGGCAGTGGTGGGGAGTGAGGGCACGCTGGGCATCATCACCGAACTGACCGTGCGCCTGACGCGCAATGCCGAGGATGTGCGTACCTTCCTGGCCATCTTTGATGATATGGAGGTGGCAGGGGCGTGTGTTTCGGCCATCATTGCCGATGGAATCATCCCGGCGGCGCTGGAAATGATCGAAGGCGAGGGCATCGCCGCGATAGAGTCCTGGGCGCATGCGGGCTACCCCCCCGATGCGCGAGCAGTCTTGTTGATCGAGATTGATGGATTGCGCGAGGATATTGCCGATGAAGCGCGGCGCATTGCACGCGTCTGTACCGCGAGTGGCTGCCGTGAACTGCGTACCGCCAGCGATGCCGCCCAACGTGAACGCCTCTGGGCCGGGCGCAAGGGCGCACTCGCCGCCTGTGCGCGCATCGCCCCGCACTACCACATCCTTGATGGCACAGTGCCACGTTCGCGCCTGCCCGAAATTCTGCGCCGCAGTGCCGAGATCGCTGCCCACTATGATCTCAAGGTGGTCAACATCTTCCATGCTGGTGATGGTAACATCCACCCGTTGCTGCTCTTCGATCTGCGGGTGCCCGGAACCCGCGAACGCGCCATGGCCGCAGGAGCCGAGATTCTGCGTTCATGTGTAGAGGTGGGTGGCACCATCAGCGGTGAGCATGGTATCGGGATCGAAAAACGCGCCTTTATGCCCTGGATCTATAGCGTCGAAGACCAATCCGCCTTTGCCGATCTGCGTAACGTCTTTGACCCGGCGGGTGTGATGAATCCCGGTAAGCTCTTGCCATCCCCAACGTCGCATTCGTCGCTCCACGCAACTGAACCATTGCTGCGTATGACTGGACGCGGGGCGTGGATCTAAAGGGCTGCCACCCTCTCATCCTATGACACCATTTCTGCTCTATAACCAACAACCAACCCAGATCGTGGCTCCGACCTCAGCCGAAGCCGTGGCGGATGTGTTACGTGACGCGAGTGCGCAGGGGTTGGCGGTCATCCCGTGGGGCGGCGGAACCCGCCAGGGGATGGGCGGGCCACCGTTGCGCTACGATCTGGCCCTGGATATGCGCGGCCTCGCCGCTGTGCTCGCCTATACTCCAGACGATCTGGTGCTGCGGGTGGGTGCGGGGGCCACATTGGGCCACATCCAGGATCTGTTGGCGGCGCATAACCAGTGGCTGCCCTGGAATCCCCCACTGCCCGACCAGGCCACCATTGGTGGCCTGTTAGCTTCCGGGGCGACTGGTTCGTTGCGGATGGGTTACGGTACCCCGCGTGATTGGACGCTGGCCATGCAGGTGGCGCTCGGTGATGGCCGCCTTGTGAAGAGTGGCGCACCAGTGGTGAAGAATGTGGCCGGTTACGATACCCACAAACTGCATATCGGTGCCCTCGGTACGCTCGGTGTCATTACCGAGGTGACGTTTAAGGTCGCCCCTCGACCGGCGCATTGCCAAACCCTGCTGGCCGCGTTTAGCTCGCCACTCACGATTCTGGAGGCCATGCAGCAGATTGGGCAGCCACCCTTCCAACCGATCAGTCTGGTGCTCTTGAACCACAGTGCCTCCAAAGCGAACCCTATTCTGCACTCCTTCTTGGACGATACCAGCCCCCACCTGATCATGGCGGTGCGTTTTGCCGGTACCGCCGGAGCAGTCGGACGCCAGATCCGTACTGCGGTAGCGGTGTGTGTCGAGCAGGGGGCGCATACGATTGAACTGAGTGAAACCGATGATGGCAGCATCTGGCACGCCATTGCCGATGATCTGCGCCCCACCGATCAACTTCTCATCCGGGTTGGTGCGCCCCTCAGCCATGTTCGCGAGATGTTGCGCCTTGTCGAGAGCATCCCCTACCAGCGCGGCTGGCCTACCGACCGCTATCTGATCGCTGGCGCTGGTTTGGCCTATCTGCGTTGGCCTGTGGTTGCACTCCCCGATCTGCTCCAGGCGCTGACCGAACTGCGGGCGGGTTTGGCCGGTATTGGTGGCTATGCTGTGGTAGAAGATCTTCCCGTTGCCCTCGCCAATACAGATTCACCCCTCGATCTCTGGGGGCCACCGCCGGAAACACTCGCCCTCATGCGCTCGTTACGCAAGGTCTGGGACCCAGCAGAGATTCTCAATCCCGGACGCTATCTGGTGTAGAATAGGGGGACGTTGTCACTCTGAGCGGAGCCGTAGGCGGAGCGAAGCGTCCCGGTCGGGATTCCTCGCTGCGCTCGGAATGACAAACTAGCGGACTGTGTAGGAGAAGTGTGAACAGTTACGATGCTAGGGGATAAACAGTATCGTCATAGGGAGCAGTCTGTATGCACATACTCGGTCTCGATGTCGGTGGGAGCGGGATCAAGGGCGCGATCATTGATGTCACGACCGGGGCACTGGTCACACCGCGTCACCGTATTCCTACCCCCGAAGGTGCCGAACCAGCGGCGGTAGCGACAACGGTGGCCCACATCATCCACGACCTGAACTGGTCAGGGCCGGTGGGGTGTGGTTTTCCGGCGGTGATCAAGGCCGGTGTGGCGCATACGGCCGCCAATATCGCTCCTAGTTGGGTTGGCCTCGATGTCGCCCGTTTGTTTAGCGAGGTGATCGGCCACCCGGTGTTGGTGTTGAATGACGCCGATGCGGCAGGCATAGCCGAAATGCGCCTCGGTGCTGGGCGTAGCCATAGTGGCTTGGTACTCTTGATCACGATTGGTACCGGGTTGGGTACGGCGCTCTTTATGAATGGCCAATTGGTTCCCAATACCGAACTGGGCCATATCGAGATCCGGGGTAAAGAGGCCGAATTGCGTGCTTCCGAGGCGGTACGTGATGCCAAGCACCTGAGTTGGAGTGATTGGGCCAAACGCTTCGATGAGTACCTGCATCGGGTAAGTGCCCTAATCTGGCCCGATCTGATCATTCTGGGTGGTGGCGGCAGTCGCTCCTACGAGAAGTTTGCCCACCATCTGACCGTTGGGGTTGAGATCGTTCCGGCCCAACTACGCAATGAGGCGGGGATGATCGGTGCCGCACTGGCCGCCGCTGAAGCCTACCCAGAGTTGCTGACTGGTATAGAGACGGAGTAGCGTAAAGAGGAAGTCTATGGCAATCATTGGTTCACTCATTGCGTTGGGTGCCGCACTGGCCTTTATCGCCATGGCCGGTTTCTCGGTATGGGGAACCCTTCAAGCGGTACGTGACGAATTGATGGTTGGGTTTATCAGTACCAATCCCTCGGCGGCTGAACGTTCGCTGACCTTGCTGCTGGTGGGTCTGCCCCTAGCTGGAGTGGCAGTCTTGGGGTTGCTCTCGGCGGTGCGGATGATCCAGGTAGCGTTTGGGCTGGGTTAAAATGATGGTTGATGAAGGAGTCTGTTGTATGTCTACCCCGCGCCCGGTTGTGCTGGCGATTATGGATGGCTGGGGCCTTGCCGAACCCGGCCCCGGTAATGCCGTTCATCTCGCCCATACGCCCAACGTAGATCGCTGGATGGCCGAATGCCCCTGTACCACCCTCTCTGCTTCGGGCATGGATGTTGGTCTTCCTGAAGGCCAGATCGGCAATTCCGAAGTCGGCCACCTCAATATCGGGGCCGGTTTTGTGGTCTATCAGGAGCTGACCCGCATTAGCAAGGCGATCAGCGACGGCGATTTTTTTGAAAACCAGGTACTTCAGGCCGCACTCCAGCACGCCCAACAGGGCGGCGGTGCCCTGCACCTGATGGGCCTCTTTGGCCCCGGTGGTGTGCATGCCCACGAAGATCACCTCCACGCGCTGCTCGAACTGGCCCGTCGCCATGCCTTTGAGCGCGTCTATCTGCACCTCTTCCTCGATGGCCGCGATGTTCTGCCACGGAGCGCCCTCGGTTTCCTCGATAGCCTCGAAGCCGCCATCGCCAAGACCGGCGTGGGCCAAGTGGCCACGGTGATCGGGCGCTACTATGCGATGGATCGTGATAAGCGCTGGGAGCGCACCGGCCTCGCCTACGCCGCCATGGTGGCTGGCCAGGGCGAGACCGCCACGAGTGCCCGCGAGGCGATTGAGCAGGCGTATGCCCGCGACATCAGTGATGAGTTTGTGTTGCCCACCGTGATCATGCGCGATGGTCAGCCGGTAGCCACCATCCGCGATGGTGATGCGATCATCTTCACCAACTTCCGCCCCGATCGCGGACGCCAACTCACCCGTGCCCTCATGCTGCCCGACATTGACACCCAGATCACCAAGCACTACGCCAAGCAAGAGCAGGAGGGCCAGAAGTTGCCCGCCAGCATCTGGCAGCGCGGGCCACAACTCCAGAACCTCTTCTTTGTCACCATGACCCAGTATGAAGAGGGGTTGCCGGTGCATATCGCCTTTAACCCGCGCCCTGTCGTGCGCCCGTTGGCGGCCGTGGCCAGCGCAGCGGGGCGCACGCAGTTCCACATCGCCGAGACCGAGAAGTACCCCCACGTCACCTTCTTTCTCAACGGTGGCCGCGAGGAACCCTTCGAGGGTGAAGATCGGGTGCTGGTGCCCTCACCCAAAGTGGCGACCTACGATCTTCAGCCCGAAATGAGCGCCGCTGGGGTCAAGGCCAATCTGTTAGCGGCCATCCAGAGCGGTAAGTATGATCTGATCGTGGTCAACTTCGCCAACCCCGACATGGTCGGCCACACCGGCTCCATCCCGGCGGTAATCGCCGCCTGCGAGACGATAGACGCAGCCATGGGCGAGGTCATCCCGGCCATTCAGGCCCAGGGTGGCGCGGCGATCATCATTGCCGACCACGGCAACGCCGAGCAGATGATTGACCCGGAGACGGGTGGTGCCCACACGGCGCACACTACCAACCTAGTACCCTGCATCCTGGTGGCCGCTGAGAGCCTGGGGCTAGGCAAGGAACAGGTCAGCCTGCGCAGCGGCGGGCGTCTTGCCGATGTCACCCCCACCCTGTTAGATCTGCTGGGCTTGCCCAAGGATGCCGACATGACCGGCGAGAGCCTGATCGTGCGGGGTTAACCGTTTCTACCCCCAAGGAGGCGCTGCACCTCGCGCAACAGCGCCTCCTTTCCATACCTCCCCTTGCGCAACACCCGCGCCGCATGCTGCTCGACAAGCACCTGCTCCTGATCGGTCAGATCCTTGGCCGTAATCACCACAATCGGGATCGTGCGCCAGAGTGCATTTTCATGCAGTGTCTGCATAAAACCAAATCCATCCAGTTCTGGCATCATCAGATCGAGCAGAATCAAACTCGGACAATGCGTCTCCACAAGATCAAGCCCACTCTTGCCATCCGAGGCTTCAAAGACCGTCCAGCCCTCGCGTTCCAAGAGGCGGCGGTTCATCGCCCGCGTAACATTATCATCCTCAATGATCAGAATTGAGAGATCGAGCGGAGGTTCAGTATGGCGTTGGATATGGTTCATGCGTTGCTCTGGTGCAAAGGGAAGGTTCGTCGGTAGGGTGACAATGAAGGTTGAACCAACCCCCAGTTCACTCTGCACCCGGATCGTCCCGCCCATCATCTGGCAGAAGTGGTGACTGATCGCCAAACCCAGCCCGCTGCCACCATACTTGCGGGTCATACTGGTATCGGCCTGCGAGAAGGGCTGAAAGATACGGGCGATCTGCTCCTCACTCATCCCGATCCCCGTATCGGCAATCTCAAAGACCACCGTACCACTCTGCGGATCAGTCTCTGAACGCAAACGCTGCACCCGGAGCGTAACCTGGCCATGCTGTGTAAACTTGCACGCATTCGAGAGCAGGTTGACCAAGATCTGGCGCAGTTTGGCTAGATCCGCCGCCATCATACCCAGATCAGCGGCGCATTCAAGCACCAACCGATTATGATTACTCGCGGCCAACGGATCAACGGTGTTGATGACATTCTCAACCAAGCTCACCAGACTAAACTGTTCCGGGTGCAGTTCCATCTTGCCCGCCTCGATCTTTGAAATATCGAGGATGTCATTAATCAGGCCAAGCAGATGGCGTCCGGCATGGTGGATCTTCTGAATATCGGGTACGAGGGCCGTATGATCACTCTCGCTCAGATCATCCTGCAACATCTCGCTATAGCCAATGATCGCATTCAGCGGCGTGCGCAGTTCGTGGCTCATATTGGCCAGGAAGGCACTCTTAGCCCGACTGGCACCCTCAGCCAGATGCTTGGCCTGCTCTAGCGAGGCATACAGCCGCGCCCGTGCTAACGCCGTCGCAGCCTGATTCGCTACAGCGATCAAGATCGGTTGGCTGGCATGCACATTCACCGTACCCTGAACACAGATCGCCCCCACCTGCTCGTCACCAATCATCAGCGGCACCGACGCAGCGGGAACCTGGCTACGCTGTGGCTGGCCACACTCAGCATAGATCGGCGCAACCCCACCCGCAGGCGCAGTACCAACAATAGCCACATACCCAAAGCCAAACCCGGCCCCGTGCAGATGCTTGACCAAGAGGGCATAGATCTGCTGCTCGGTCAGTTGGCCAGAGAGTGCCGCGCTCAGTTCAAAGAGCGCATGTTGTTGTTGGGCTTGAGTCCGCTCAGTTTCCAGCAGGCGCGTATTTTCGGCAATCGTCTGCTCTAGGCGCTGGGTACGTTCGGCAACCCGATCCTCAAGATGCGTAATTAGGCCCTGAATCTCCTCGGCCATAATGTTAAAACTACGCGCTAAGGTTGCCACTTCAGCGTAACCGCTTTCGGGAATACGCCCTTTGTAGCGCCTACGGCCCAAATCCTCGGCGGCGGTGGTGAGGTTACGCAGTGGTAGCACAATTCGCTGGTTAAAGACGAAGAGGATAAACAGGGTACTGATTATTGCCATGAAAGAGACAAAGACGATAGCGATTCTGACTTGTTGGTTCAGATTGATAATCTCAGAACGTGCGAATTGTAGTTCGATTGTGCTTAATTGATTGATTTGACTGGTTAAAGTTGTAATATCATTAGTAAGATCTTGGAAAATAGCAATATGATTGCTGATTTCATTATCTAATTCGATAATAGAATTAAATGAAAGTTGAAATGCCCGCACCTCTTCTTGCAACTGAGGTGTATTCGATCTGCTCAGGCGTTCGATCATCTCGGATACCTGCGTCTGCACCTTATGTGCATACTCAGGTCGCTGGCTGACGATATACGCCTGTGCATCGGTATGGAGTTGCAAGGCCAGCACATGAATAGCCGGATCATTCACATTCTGCGTATGCAGTTCCAATTGATGTAACTTCTCGCCAATTTGGATCTCAATACCATTGGGTTGTCCGCGATTCTCGATCTTCGTTACAACAGATTGAAAAATTTGCTCATAATTATCGAGTAACGGACGAAGACGTGCGGTCTTCTCTAATAATGCCTGATCATTTGGCGACAACTCGATAGTACGAAACGCATCTAAGCGATCAAGATCCGTGCGTGCAGCATCAAGGTATTGCTCATTTGCCGTTACGAACTGTTGGGCAGATTCTATACCTAGCCCACGCCAGCTACTAAGAAATTCAGCCTCGCTTTGGCGTGCCATGAGAAACGCATTTTGCACTTGCAAGCTCAGATCGCGTTCTTCAGACGTATTCGTAAAAGTCGTATTGATGCGTGCCATCACCGCTTGCTGGCCAATGAGCGCAATCACTGCGGTAAGAAGCATTAAAAACACAATGAGAACCAAGCCGATGAGTAATTGGCCCCCGATGGTGTTGAAATAATAACGATAAGAACTAGGATGTTGAGGATGCATGTGCTCCGTACATTTGTCCATGAGGAGGGAAGAGTTTGTGAAGGAGGCGCATTGCTCTGTATTGTACCGCCGATGAGGACTTTTAGCACGTATCAATATGTTATAGTAAAAAGGTTCTCGTTTCACAAATAATTAAGGAGCATGATAATGATTACGCGCATCGAGCCTGGGCCGGGGCAAGAGAGCGTGTGGGATTACCCGCGTCCGCCGCGCATCGAGCCAACCAGCCGTCAAATTCGGATCATTTTTCAAGGGGTTGAGATCGTCAATACCCAACGGGCCTACCGGGTTCTGGAAACCAGCCACCCGCCAGTCTACTATCTGCCCCCGGCTGACATCCAGATGCAGTACCTGCGCCCCACCAGTCGCCACAGCCTGTGTGAGTGGAAGGGTCAAGCCACCTACTATACCCTGAGTGTCGGTGAGGCGCGGGTCGTGGATGTGGCATGGGCCTATCTGCATCCGACCCCAGCCTTTGCCGCGATTGCGGGCTACCTAGCCTTCTATGCCCGCCCGATGGATGCCTGTTATGTTGATGCCGAACAGGTGACGCCGCAACCGGGTGAGTTCTATGGCGGTTGGATTACGCATGACATTGTGGGGCCGTTCAAGGGGAGTCCGGGGACGTGGGGATGGTAGGGGTTCGGGGGAGGCTGCAACCTCACCCGCAGATGTTTTTTTTGCTGTTTTTATGCCCAAACGCTCGTCCCACATTCGCTCAGGGGTCAGCAGGGG
>NZ_GL501401.1:935270-956041 GCF_000152145.1 Oscillochloris trichoides DG-6 | reverse complement strand
GCGACAAGTTTGTGAGTGAGGGGTCAAACCACGTGCTATCCCTTCAGTGTCGGGGTAGCTCGGGTGGGCGATGTGGCAGCTCAACCGAGTTCGGTCCGGCGGCATGAGCGGAATTGGGGCCCAATATTCTCATGTGCCGGGACTAGCCATGTCCGGTCCCCCTTGGGAGCACGCTTATTACCCGACGTAGCAGTTCAAGCGCCCCGGCTACATTTATTCCTGGTGGAATGTGGTCAACTGGGCCAAGGTGGCCGAATTGTACGCCGCTGCCAACCCCCGAAGAACTTTTTTTCTGTGCTTTTGGCGGCGAAGCCGCCAAAAGCACAGAAAAAAGAGGGTTTAGCCTTTGGCAGCGGCGTACAATTCGGCCACCTTGGCCCAGTTGACCACATTCCACCAGGCATCAATGTAGCCGGGGCGCTTGAACTGGTACTTCAGGTAGTAGGCGTGCTCCCAGACATCCAGGCCCAGAATGGCGCTTTTGCCCTCCATAATCGGGGTGTCCTGGTTGGGGGTACTCGTGATGCTCAGGCTACCATCCTTGGCCGCTACCAGCCATGCCCAGCCCGACCCGAAGCGCCCGATACCGGCGGCCTTGAACTTCTCCTGAAAGGCGGCAAAGCTGCCAAAGGCCGCAGTAATCGCCGCGCCCAGTTCACCATCCGGCTCACCACCCGCATTTGGCCCCATCACCTCCCAGAAGAGCGAGTGATTCCAGTGGCCACCACCATTGTTGCGCACCACCATACGGATGTCTTCGGGGATGGCATCCAGATTGCCCAGCAGTTCCTCTAGGCTCTTGTCGGCCAGTTCAGGGTACTTGGCCAGCGCGTTATTCAGATTGGTCACGTAGGCATTGTGGTGGTTATCGTGGTGGAAGTGCATGGTCGCCTCGTCAATATGAGGCTCCAGCGCGGTGTAGTCATAAGGCAGTGGGGGTAGCTCGAACGCCATAGTCGTTCTCCTTATACAACAGCGTATCCAAGGAATCCATCCCCGATGGGGGTTCGGGGGCGGCGAAGCCGCCCCCGAAGATCTTTTTTTGATCGAGGTTGGCGGCGAAGCCGCCAACCTCGATCAAAAAATTGTCGTTTGGGGCATAGCCCCAAGGATCTTGTTCGTAACCATGTTCTAGCTTCCAGCAGGGATATGATAGCGACAGCAATGACTCCCCTGGGCAATCGTCCCCTCACAGGTGATCGCCACACCGATCAGATCTTCATAGAGGAGGTGTTCTTGACCGCAAATCTGCGGGTAGCGCCGGGCGATGCAGTCAATCGGGCAGTTATACTCGGTGAGCATGAAAGAGCCATCTTCAAGCTGCTCATACTCACACATGTAGCCCTGCTCGATCAGGATGTCGGCTAGAATCGCCACCTGATCACGCCGGTTCTTATTACTCAGGCGCGGGCGCAGGTCACGATTCATCACGTTGCGTCGCCGATCAAGCAATACATCAATTGCCGGTGCCCCACCAACCTCGGCCATATAGTTGATCAGATCGAGGGCGATACGATCATAGCGTTTGGGGAAGCGGCCTTCGGCCTCGGTGGTGAGCATGTAGAGGTGGCTCGGACGCCCAACATTGCGGCGTAGCCCGGCGATCTCCACCAACCCATCCCGTTCGAGCGTGGCCAAGTGCTGACGCACCCCAACCGCCCCAATACAGAGCGATTCGCTCAGTTCTAGGGCAGTCATCTGGCCATGCCGACGCAGTAACTGGAGGATGCTTTGGCGGGTTGTGCCCTGCTCTTTGCGCTCAATGCCCATCGTGTACTGATCAGTCGTTTCGTTAGTCTTTGCTATCGTATCCTCTAGCGGAGTATAGCACGCCGATTCTGGCAGTGTCAAGGCAGATGCATAGGGCATGTGTAAAGTCCGTACCCAGCCCGTAAACGGGCGGGCTAGTACCCGGCGAAGGCCGCCTGCGCGGCCTAGAGCCAGCCCGCGTAGGCGGGCTTTGCCTCGTGTAGCCCGCCCGTTTACGGGCCGGGTGACGGTATGTCGGCGACTTTGCACATGCCCTGAGGCAGATACATAGGTTCGTTGCATCCCCTCTGCCTATCCGCTACAATGAGTGTAGCGCAGGATGGCGTGTGGCGTGGAGATTGCACGACCGAGGTAGCGCCGGATGTGACCATGCATATCATCACCCGTAAGCGACTGAATGAGTTTGCAACCGCTTATCCGAGGGCCAAGCCGGGATTGGTGCATTGGTATCGCACACTCAAATCGGCTCAGGTTGGGTCATTTGCCGAGCTACGTGCGCTCTTTCCGAGTGCGGATCAGGTGGGTTCACTGACGGTCTTTAATATCGGTGGAAATACGGCTCGCCTCATCGCTGCCGTCCACTATAACCGGCAAAAAGTCTACATTCGCGCCGTATTGACCCACGCGGAGTATGACAAAGGGGCATGGAAGGAGTAGTGTGATGACAACCCACGAACTCGAAATGGTCACGCAGGTGTGGCCACGGATGGCACCGCTCCTGTTTGTTCCTCAGAATGAACACGATTATGATCACCTGGTGGCGATGTTGGATACCTTGATTGATGTGGTGGGTGAAGCAGAAGATCATCCGTTGGCATCGCTTATGGACATCATCAGTGTTCTTGTGGAGAAGTATGAGGATGAGCACGTCCCGGAGTTGATCTAGTATCCCGTTTCACCAAGGCACGCTCCCTAACCCTATGCCACCAGCCAAGAAGCTCTCGAAGATCTTCGATAACATTGACCAGAAGTTGGTTGATGCCCTCCTCAAGACCCTTCAGAACGCCCATCGTGCCGATTTCTGTATCGGTTTCTTCCGCCTCAGCGGTTGGGGCCAGGTTGCCGATGCGATTGATCATTTTGCCGGTGGTGAGGATGCTTGTTGCCGCGTGCTGATTGGGATGAGTGAGAGTCCTGATCAGGAGTTGCGCCGCCTTCAGCGTTCGTTGCGCCAGGGTGCGGACGGCGACGATGATCTCGATCTGGCCCGCGCTGCCCAACTTAAGAGCCGCGTGGCGACCGCGTTTCGCCAGCAACTCGTGGGTATGGCCCCGTCGAACCGCGATGAGGCCGCGCTTCAGCGCCTCTGCCAGCAGATCCGCGCTGGCAAGGTGCAGGTGAAGCTGCATCTGCGCTATAACCTGCATGCCAAGATCTATCTGGCCTACCGCGATGATCCCGATAACCCGGTTACGGCCTACCTCGGTTCGAGTAACCTGACGATGTCGGGTTTGCGGATTCAGGGGGAATTGAATACCAAGATCACGGATGATTTGGATAATGAGAAGCTGGAGCAGTGGTTCACCGACCGCTGGGAGGATGAGTGGTCGGTGGACATCTCCAATGATTTGCTGGTGGCGCTCGAAGAGAGTTGGGCTGGGGTGGAGCGTCTGCCCTATCATATCTTCCTGAAGATGGCCTACCACTTGGCCGAAGAGGCCCGCGCTGGGCTGAATGAGTTCTCGCTGCCGCGTGACTTTCGGGGTAAACTCTTCCCCTTCCAAGAAGCCGCCGTCAAGATTGCGGCGCGCCACCTGAACGAACGCGGCGGGGTGTTGCTGGGTGATGTGGTGGGTCTGGGGAAGACGATGATGGCCAGTGCGCTCGTCCGTATCTTCCGCGATGATTTTAATTTGCGCCCGGTAATTGTTTGCCCGAAGAACCTGGTGCCGATGTGGGAGCAGTACAATACCGATTGGGATCTGGGCGCACGCATCATTCCCTATAGTCTGGTGCAGAAGGAGTTCCCCAACCTTCCTCCCCGCTATAAGCTGATCGTGATTGATGAGTCGCATACCCTGCGCAATCCTGAAGGCCGCCGCTATACGGCTATCGCCGACTATGTGCATGCCTTCGGCGAGAAGGAATGTAAGGTGGTGCTGCTCTCGGCCACGCCCTACAACAAGTCCTACCGCGATCTGAGTGCGCAGTTGCGCCTCTTTCTGCCCGATGACCGTGATTTGGGCATACGCCCGGATGCCTATCTCCGCGCTGGGGGTGAAGATGACCTCCAGCGGGCGCAGGTGCCGCCGCGCACGCTGCGGGCCTTTGAGCAGAGTCCCCACGCTGATGATTGGCGTGAGTTGATGCGCCTCTTTATGGTGCGTCGTACTCGCTCGTTTATTAAGCAGCACTATGCCACCTATGATCCGCTGCGCAAGCGCTTTTTCCTTGACCTGCATGGCGCGACGCCGTTCTACTTCCCAGAGCGTCTCCCCAAGACGGTGGCAGTTCCCACGCTGACGCCCGCTGATCCCTATGCGCAACTCTATGCCCCAGTGGTGGTGGATGCGATAGGAACGCTGTCGCTGCCGCGTTATGGTCTCGCCACCTACCTGCGCTCGGATGCGTCCCGCAAGGCGACCGCAGCGGAACGTCCCTTGTTGGAGAACCTGTCGCGGGCGGGGAAGCGGCTGATGGGCTTCTGCCGGACGAATCTCTTTAAGCGCCTCGAATCGGGCGGCGCGGTCTTTTTGCAGTCGCTTGACCGGCATATTCTGCGCAACATGATCGTGCTGCACGCGATTGCGACCCATCAGCCCATCCCACTGGGCGCACAGACGGATGATCTGTTGGCCACGGATACTGATGTGGATGCCGAGAGCGCTGTGGTGCAGGAGGGAGAGAACGATGAGGCGGCGGAAACGGTCGCGCCGCGCCACGATACGGTGGATGTGGCCACCTATCAGCGGCGGGCAGAGCAGATCTACCAGATCTATGCTGGCCCCATGCGCAGCCGCTTCAAGTGGATCGCGCCCGCCCTCTTCACTGCCCAGCTGCAGCATGATCTCCAAGCCGATGTAGATGCGCTACTGAAGATCCTTATCTCCCAGGGCGTGTGGAACCCGGCCCACGATGCGAAGCTGAAGGCGTTGCTGGAGGTACTCCACGATCTGGAGGGGAAGAAGGTGCTTATCTTCACCCAGTTTGCGGATACCGTAGACTATTTGGTGACGCAGCTTCAGGCGGCGGGTATTGCGCGAGTGGTTGGGGTGACGGGGCAGTCCGAGAATCCGACCGCATGCGTGCAGCGCTTTAGCCCGCGCTCGAACGGGGTGGGTGATGCGGCGCTGCTGACCAACCCGATTGATGTCCTCATCGCCACCGATGTGCTGAGTGAGGGCCAGAACTTGCAGGATTGTGACCAGGTGGTCAACTTCGATCTGCCCTGGGCGATTATCCGCTTGATCCAGCGGGCGGGGCGGGTTGACCGCATTGGGCAGCAGTCGGATACGGTGACATGTCACACCTTTCTGCCGGCAGCGGGGATCGAGGCGATCATTGGGCTGCGTCGCCGGGTGCGCCAGCGCCTCAAAGAGAATGGTGAGGTGGTCGGCACCGATGAGCAGTTCTTTGAGCAGGATGATCAGGAGCAGGAGCAGCGTCTGCTTCAGAATCTCTACACCGAGACGGCGGGCAGCCTTGATGATGCCGAGGATCAGGATGTGGATCTGGCCTCCTACGCCTATCAGATCTGGCGCAACGCGCTGGCCGCGAACCCCAGCCTGAAGACGATCATTGAGGATATGCCCGACGTGGTCTACAGTGCGCGGCGGCGGGATGACCCGACCGCACCGATCACGGCGCTGCCCTTTACCGCGCCGCCGGGGGTGTTGGTCTACCTCAAGTCGGCCAGCGGGGTGGACACCTTGGCATGGATGCACCACGACGGCACGAGCGTGACCCAGTCGCAGTATGCGATCCTGCGGGCGGCGGCGTGTACGCTGGCCACCCCAGCGGTTCCGCGTGCCGAGCAGCATCACGATCTGGTACACGCGGCCTTCAAGCTGGTGGAGGAGCGCGAGGCGCTGGGTGGCGGGCTGGGTAGCCCACGCGGGGCGCGGTACCGCCTCTACACCAAGCTGACGGCCTACCGCGATCATCTGCAAGCCACGACACCGCTCTTTTTGAGCGAGGAACTGGAGCGCACGATAGACGAGATCTACCGCTTCCCCCTGCGTCCCGGTGCAGCCGACGCGATCAACCGCCAACTGCGCAGCGGCGCGAGTGCCGAGCAACTGGCCGATCTGGCCAAGGTGCTGCGTGATGAACAGAAGCTCTGTTATGTCCAGGAACAGCCCGACGATCTCTCCGTGGAGCCGCAGATCGTCTGCTCGTTGGGGCTAGTGTGAGTTGTATTGGCCCTCACCCCCCTGTCCCGTTCGCTGCGCGAACAGGCGAGGGGGGGATAGGGCAGGGAAGACATCAGAGAGTGCCCCCCTCTCCTGTGGGCGAAGCCCACGGGAGAGGGGTTGGGGGTGAGGGCCATGCGGCAGCAAACGATCAAGTGGTTACGAACCATGTCTGAGCACGAAACAATCTGGGATGCGCCGCATGGCTTCGACAAGCTCAGCCAGCGCCACGGTGGCTGAGCCTGTCGAAGCCACCGCCATGAAGCTCTGAATAGTAAGGTTCTCCCATGTCCATCAATCTCAAAAACCTCCGCGCCGCTGTGCAGGACTTCGATTGGGTCAAGGTCTTTCGCTCGTCGCTGAAGTGGACGAAGCCCAGCGATACGGTACGGGTTGAGGTTCTGGAGAACCAACGCTATACGCTCACCCCCATCGCGGATACCGGCGGGATGCAGGTCTATGTGGTGCGCAGCGATGACGGCGCATTACCGCCCCGCCCCATCCGCAACAAGATCGAGATCCGCCTGCGGCGTACCCAGGTGGAGCATATCCTGGTCTTTGAGGATGCCGCCCAGCAGACTGCGGTGATCCAGTGGGTCAAACGGGGGAGCCAGGGCCGTCGCACCCGCGAGTATCACTACCGCCGGGGCGAGAGTGGCGAGGTGCTGCTCCAGAAACTTCAGGGTATTGCCTTCACCATCGCTGATTTCGATTCCCAAGGGCGCATCGAGATTACCAAGGTTACGGCCCGGGTTGCCAAAAACTTGGATGTCGAGCAGGTGACGAAGAAGTTCTATACCGAGTTTGATCGCCAGCGCAGCGCCTTCCAAACCTTTATTCAGGGGATTCCGCTAGAGAGTGACCAGCGCTGGTATGTCTCGGTGATGCTCAACCGCCTGATGTTTATCTCCTTCATCCAGGCCAAGGGCTTCCTGAATAACAACACCGACTATCTGCGCGAGCGCTTGACGTGGAGCCAGACCCACCTCGGCCCCGACCGCTACTACCGCGACTTTTTGCGGGTACTCTTCTTCGAGGGCTTCGCCATGGAAGCGCAGGAGCGCAGCCCTGCGGTCAACCAGAAACTGGGGACGATCCCCTACCTCAATGGTGGCCTCTTCTTGCCGCATCCGCTTGAAGATCAGTATGGCACGGCGATTGACATCCCGGATAGCGCCTTCGAGAAGTTGTTTGCCTTCTTTAGCCTCTGGCGCTGGCACCTCAGCGAACGGCCCGGTACGAGTGACCGCGAGATTGACCCCGATGTGCTGGGCTATATTTTCGAGAAGTATATCAACCAGAAGCAGATGGGTGCCTACTATACCCGTGACGACATCACGGGCTATATCTGCCGCAATACGATTATCCCCGCGCTCTTCGATAAGGCGAGCCTCACGCTGGCTCCGCTCGATCTGCCCCACACCATCACCGACTATATCTACCCGGCCATGCAGCAGCCGGAGCCGCTCCCCACCGAGACGGAACGCGAGCATGCGGCCCGCCGCGCCCGTGTGGCCGCGCTGGTAGCCGAGGCTCAGGCGGGGAAGATCGCCACCATCAACGATGCCGTTACCGCCAACCTGAACCTAGAGGAGATGCTGGGCGATCTCATCCCCCGGCTCGATGCGACCCAGACCTACCACCTCTACACCGCACTGGCTGGCGATCCCGCAGCGGGCAAGCTGCCGCTGAGTGTGCTCGATCCTACCGTTGGCTCAGGTGCATTCCTGTTTGCTGCGCTGCGCATCCTCAAACCGATCTATGAGGCGCTGCTTGACCGTATGGATGAACTGCTCGAACTGAACCAGACCAACCGGCTCCCACTGCGCGAGGTACTCGATGCGGCTGAGGAACACGCCAACCGCGACTACTTCATCACCAAGAGCATTGTGGTGCGCAACCTCTACGGGGTTGACCTGATGGCCGAAGCGACCGAGATCTGCAAACTGCGCCTCTTCTTGCGCATGGTGGCCGATCTCGATGAAGCGCGGCATATCGAACCGCTGCCCGACATTGACTTCAACATTCGCGCCGGAAACACCCTCGTCGGCTACGCCCGCCCAGAGGAGATCGGGCTGGTCTATAGCGGCAGCGCGGTGGGGATGAACCCACGCCAACAGAAGTTGCTGACCGAGATCCAGGAGGTGCAGCGCGAATTAACCGGCTACCGCAACGCTCAACTCCAATACAACCCCTCATCTGCGGAAGGCCGCAGCCTGCGCCAGACCATCCGCACCCGCCTCGATGCGATCAACACCGGCCTCAACACCGATCTGCTCAAGATCGGCCAGATCCGCCAAGAACCTGATGGCAGCTACAACACCCAGCCCTTCCACTGGTTCACCGCCTTCTATGCCATCCTCAATGCGGGTGGCTTTGATGTGATTGTGGGGAATCCGCCGTATGTTGGATATAGCAAGGTGAGAAAAGAATACCGAGTTTTCGGATATCGAACTGAAGCAAGTGGAAATCTGTATTCATTTGCTATCGAACGCTCACTAAACTTACTTGCAAGACAAGGGCGATTTGGCGTTATTGTTCCTATTGCTTCAGTTTCCACAGAAGGAATGGAAACATTGCAAAAATTATATGAAAAATATACACAATATCATAGTCACTACGCCGTTAGACCCGGAAAACTCTTTGTTGGTGTTGATATGAACCTAACCATTACATTACTTCATCAAAAAGACAATCAACCTCAGATATTTTCCACAACATACTATCGGTGGTTCAGTGGTGAACATAGTGATCGTACATTCTTGTTCGATAAGATGACATACACACAATATGTAAAAGTTGGAAAGCACGCGAACCCCTTACCAAAAATCGGTTCACCTATCGAGGTGGCTATTCTCAAAAAGATGCATGGTCATAATCGAAAGATTAAGGACATTGTTTCATGCCAAGGTTCTCAAATTTACTATCATTCAGGTGGTCGTTATTGGCGTAAAGCATTGCTTGAAAAGCTCTCATCTCATTACAAGTTGGTTGTGGTTCCAGAGTATCTACGATCTGTTGTACTCGTCTTACTTAATAGTCAGCTCTTTTATTGGTACTGGATTACAAACTCAAATTGTATGGATGTTGTCTCACGCGAAGTACTTGAACTTCCAGTATTTGATGTTTCAAAGTCTGATTTCAAAAGATTTACAGAGCTTGAACAGCAACTATTAGCTGTTTACTACAATAATCAGACAACACGTTCCCGCCGGGGAGAGCTTATTAGTACGGATGAGATAAACTTTGACGTAGGAAAAGCAAAACCAGTGCTTGACGAAATAGACCGCGTCCTCGCCAGGCACTACGGCTTCAGTGACGAAGAGCTAGACTTCATCATCAACTACGACATCAAGTACCGCATGGGGCGGGGCGAGGCCGAGGAGGAAGAGTAGGGGCGGGGGAGAAGGGGATCTTTGCGCCTCTACGCCTTTGCGTCAACCATGAAGCACTAGCATCTCGTTTTGACGCCAAGACGCAAAGGTGTTTCATGTTATAATCTCCTGTAACTTAGTCATATATAGATTACATTGAGGAAACTATGGCTGTCAACTCATCCCAAGCTCAAAAACGACAAATATCGAACCGTGGTATTACATCAATAAAAGTTAGGGGATATAAATCTCTAGTTGAAGAACATGAAATTGAAATACGCCCACTCACAATATTGGCAGGTGCTAATAGCTCTGGTAAATCGAGTATTATTCAGCCTATCCTCATGTTAAAACAGACGTTAGATGCAACGTATGATCCTGGTCCACTACTCTTATATGGCCCAAATGTAAAAACAACATCTACTGAACAAATCTTCTCTAAGCTACCGGGAAGATCTTCGGTGGAATCTTTTAGTATTGAAGTCGTAGTTGATCAGAATAAGAAAATCGAACATATTTTTTCTAAAAAATCCAAAAAGGGTATCGAGCTTGAGAGATTTAGTTATCGTGATCGGAACCAAGACATTACGCTGCAAGAAGAGTTAACCGCTGAAGAGATAAGATTGCTGATACCTGAATCAATGAGAGAGATAGAAAACGCATTTTCAAAGAGTGAAATCACAGATTTTTCCTGGCGAGTTGTAAGAAATCGTTGTTTTTTGGTGGCATCATTTCATTCGTCACGCTTTGCAGTAGGCACGACGGCTTTTGCATTTCCTTCGATTGAAAGTCTTAGTGATTATTTTCGTGAGATTATCCATGTTCCAGGATTAAGAGGAAATCCAGAACGCACATATAAGACAACAGCAATAGGTTTAGAGTTTCCTGGCACATTTGAAAATTACGTAGCCAGTGTGGTTCATTACTGGCAGACAAATCAACATAATCGCCTGCGTGAACTAGGTTCTTCCCTAGAAGCATTAGGGTTAACATGGAAAGTTGAAGCACGCCAAATAGATGATACTCAAGTTGAACTGCGCGTAGGGCGAATGCCACACAGCGTGAGAGGAGGTGCGCGCGATACTGTCAATATCGCAGATGTTGGATTTGGTGTATCACAAATACTTCCTGTTTTGGTTGCCTTATTATTAGCAAGGAGAGGACAGGTCGTATATATCGAACAACCAGAGATACATTTACACCCAAGAGCGCAATCAGTAATGGCAAAAATACTCGCTGATGTAGCGAAAAAAGGTGTCAAAGTGATTGTGGAAACTCATAGTTCTTTGCTTATTAGGAGCATACAAACGATAGTAGCCAGAGGGGATTTACCACGAGAATATGTAAAGCTTCATTGGTTCACTCGAAGAACTACAGATGGTGTTACAGAAATTACCAGTGCCGATCTTGATGAAAATGGAGCTTTTGGCGATTGGCCAACTGATTTCGAGGAGGTTGAATTGAGTGTTGAGCGAGATTATTTGGATTCTATAGAGGAAAATTTTAAATAATGAGAAAGAAAATACGCTCAAGACGAATTGTAGTTGATTCATCTGTGGTGCGTTCAGCAGGGACAACAGAACACCCCATCTCTAAGGCTTGTAGAGATACGTTGTTTGAAATTCTAACAATATGTCATCGAGTTGTAGTAACGGAAGATATTTTACAGGAATGGAAAAAGCATCGCTCGAAGTATGCTACTAAGTGGGTGGCATCAATGTATGCGCGAAAGAAAGTAATTCGCTTAGATATTCAAGATGATCAAGGTTTTGAAGAAGCACTCTCTATTTGCTCTCTTGATGAAAAGTCAAAATTGGCCATTCGTAAAGATTTGCATCTACTTAGTGCTGCGTTGATGGCAGACGAGATTATTATTTCGAGTGATGAAGCGTTACGAAATTTACTAAGAACATTTTGTTTATATGCAATACGTGTCAAGTCTATTATGTATGCTAACCCAACACTAGAACAAGATTATGTTATTGAATGGCTACGAAATGGCGCAGTGCCTGAAAAAAAGAGGCGGATTGGAACTGATGTAGAATAATGATAGTTCTCACCTCCGCCCCGGCGGTGGAGTAGCTGAACGACACAAGGAGCGGGATCGTCTGTGCAGGTACAACCAACGCTTTCTCGAACGGCCGCATCTGTTCGCACGCATGCACTTGTCTGGGCGTTGTTGCTCGTTATCCTGCTGGTGGCGGCCTACTTCCGTAGCCTGAGCCTGCCGGATTGGGATGCTGATACGGGCCAGAATCCTGATGAGCGCTTCTTTACTAATGTGGCCTCGACCGTGCGCTTGCCGTCGAGTCTCAGCGAGGTGTATGATTCGGCGCGTTCGCCGCTCAATCCGCGTAACTACGAACAGTTCTCCTTCTATGTCTATGGCCCCTTCCCGATCTATGTTACCCGCCTCGCTGCGGTAGCCCTGACCCCGAACGATGGCCCGTCTGGCCCGATTCTGCCGCTCCAAGTCCCCGCGATGAATGGCCCCCCCCGCGTGCTGGATGAGGTCGCCTATTCCTCCCAGATCCAGACCGATTTTGGCCCGCTGGTGGATAATCCTGAACGGGCGATCCCTAAACTTACACCGCTCATCGCGCTCTTTAATCCCGATGGCGTCAATCTGACCAGCTACGGCCAGATCAATAAGGTCGGGCGCGGCGTGGCGCTGCTCTTCGATCTGGGGACGATCCTGCTCGTCTTTCTGATCGGTCGCCGCCTCTATGATGCGCGGCTCGGTCTGTTGGCGGCGGCATGTCTGGCTATGGCGGTCATGCCGATTCAGCAGACGCACTTCTTTGTTGATCCGATCTTCTCGACCTTCTTTGCCACGCTGGCGCTCTATTGGGCGGTGCGGATCGCTCAGGGGGGCGGCCTTGGCTTCTACCTCGTGCTCGGCCTGACCATTGGGGTGGCCATGGCCAACCGCATCACCCTGGCCAGCCTGGGCCTGACGGCGATGATCGCGGCGTTGGTGGCGCTGCGCACTCGCCAGCCGCGTGCGGGGTGGGCCGATTGGGGTTGGTTCTTCTTCACCCAGAAGATGCCGCTGCTCATCCTCGCCGGGCTGGTGACGCTGCTCAGTTTCCGCACGTTTGCGCCCGATGCCTTTAGTGGCTCCTTGCCCTCGTCGCCGGAGATGGTCGGCAACCGCATTGTGGAGCTGGATCTGCTGCGCGGGATGGGTTTCTTTGACATACGCCTCGATCCGCGTTTCGTCAAGAATATCCAGGAGGTGCAGGGGCTGATGACGGGCGAGATTGATTTTCCGCCCGGCCAACAATGGGTGGGTCGCCCGGCCTACTTCTTCGCCTGGAGCAATATGGTGCTCTGGGGCATGGGGCCGACGCTGGGGTTGGTGGCGTGGTTGGGGTGGGTGGGGTTTGGGCTGCGGGGCGCATCACGATGCGCCCCTACGTTGCCGGTGCGCTCTGGGGGCGCATCACGATGCGCCCCTACGTTGCACCCCGCCGCCTGGGTACTCTTTGTCTGGATCGGGTTCTACCTCGCGTGGCAGGGTGGGCAGTATGCCAGTACGATGCGCTACTTCTTGCCGCTCTATGGCTCGTTGATGATCTTTGCCGCCGGGTTGATGCTGTGGCTCTGGGATGCCGTTGGCCTGAAACGTGCATGGCCGCGCCTGCTGGTGATTACCGTACTGTTGGCGACGCTCGGTTGGGCGTATGCCTTCTCGCGCATCTATACGCAGCCCCATAGCCGCGTGATCGCGGCGCGCTGGCTGGCCGACCACGCCGCGCCCGGTTCGCAGGTGATGGCCGAGATCTGGGATGATCCGTTGCCCCTTCAGACCACCAATACCGGCTGGGGAATCTCGCTCTTTGGGATCGAGTCGGCTCCATACTCCGAGGATGAACCCCAGAAGTATACGGGTTTCTATAACCAAGAGGGCATATTCCAGGATGGTCTGCTCGATCAGCTCGATCAGGCCGACTATATCACCCTTACGAGCAACCGGGTCTATGCGAGTACTGCGCGCTTGCGTATGCGCTACCCGGCGCTGATGAACTATTACCACAGCCTCTTTACTGGCGATCTCGGCTTTGAGTTGGTGGCTGATATTACCTCCTACCCGACGATCCTGGGCCTCAAGATTCCCGATCAGATCGCCGAAGAGGCATTTAGTGTCTATGATCACCCGCGTGTGCTGATCTTCAAAAAGACCTATGCTTACTCGCGTGAACGTGCTGAAAGATTGATCACCGAATCGGTGCTGTGGAGCGAGGTCTATAAGACGCCGACCCAGATTGCGGATCGTAATCAGACGGCGCTGCGGCTCACCACGAGCCAGTGGGAGCGTTACAGCGCTGCGGGGACGTGGTCGCAGCTCTTTGCGCAGGGTTGGCTGGCCAACTTGGCTCCGCTTACGTGGTTTGTGGTGTTAGAATTGCTCGGCCTCGCCACTTTTGCGCTGCTCTTCCACCTCTTCCCGCGCCTCCCCGACCGAGGCTTCAGTCTGGCCAAGATCGTTGGTCTGTTACTCGTGGCCTATCTGGCGTGGCTGCTCGGTAGACTCGACAATGGCACCGGCCTGCCCGGTATGGCCGGGCGCGCCGCCACCGACCGTCTGCCCCTGCTGCCGCTGGCCTTTACGCCCGCCACGCTCTGGCTATGTGCGGCACCGCTGCTGGTTGCGGGGGCTTACGTGGCGTGGCGCAGCCGCGCCGCCCTGTGCGATTTTGCCCGCAGTAACCGGGCCATGCTGTTCAGCGCCGAGGGGATCTTCGTGGCCTTTGTGCTGCTCGGCTTGGTGCTGCGCTGGTTCAACCCCGATCTCGGCCACCCGGCACGCGGCGGCGAGAAGCCGATGGATCTGGCTTACCTGACGGCGGTGCTGAAGAGTGCGGCCTTTCCGCCCTATGATCCCTGGCACGCCGGGGGCTATATCAACTACTACTATTTCGGTTTTGTGCTAGTGGGTGCGCTCGTGCATCTGAGCGGCGTGCTTCCCAGCGTGGGCTTCAATCTGGCGATTGCGACCCTCTTTGGGCTGACGGCGCTGGGGGCTTGGGGGGTGGTGTATAACCTGGTGGCCAGCCGCACACCTCTCAACCGCAGAGGATACAGAGGTACGCAGAGGAATGGGTTTCGCGCTACTTGGGGTTCTTCCTCTGCGTTCCTCAGCGTCCTCTGCGGTCAAAAACCGGGGCACAAGAGGATGTGTAACGGAATGCCAATGCTCCGTCACACCCCCCACTACCTCGCGCTGATTTCGGCACTCCTCGCCCCGCCGCTGTTGCTCATCCTCGGCAACTTGGCCCAGGCGCTCTGGTACCTGAACGGCTACGCGGCCGAACAGGTGGCCAAGGGGCGTCCCGAATGGGCCTTCTGGGATGCCACGCGGATCGTGGATGGCACGGTGAACGAGTTCCCCTTCTTCACCTTCCTCTTTGCCGATCTGCACCCGCACCTCATGGTGATGCCGCTCAGTCTGGCGCTGTTGGGCCTGGGGGTGGTGTGGATTGGGGCGCAGGGAAGGAGCCGCGTGGCGGTTGTGGTGCTGGCGGCGCTGCTCGCCGGGGCCATCCGCGCCACCAACACCTGGGATTACCCCACCTTTGTCGGGCTAACCGCGCTGACCATCGGATGGGTCACGTGGCGCAACGGGCGGGCGGCGGGGCACTCCCGCTTCGCCGCGAGTCTGCGCGGGCTGGGGGTGGCCGTGACCTTCCCGCTGCTCGGCAATCTGCTCTTCCTGCCCTTCACCAGCAACTTTGTCACCGAGTCCTCTGGGTTGCAGCCGCTCATGGATGAGGGTGCGCCGAGCCTCTTGTTGGCGCTGACGAAGGTGGTGCGCACGCCGCTCTGGGAACTGCTGCAACTCTATGGCCTTTGGCTCGTGGTGATCGCGCTGACCGGATTGTTGCTGCTGCGCCGTCTGATGGGATCGGGCTTTGCGTTGGGGTTTGGGGTCGCCCTGGGGGGCATCGCAGTGGCGGGGAGCCTCTTCCACTGGCCCGCGTTGGCGCTCACCCTCCCCATGCTGAGCGTGGGCGTGGTGCTGCTCTGGTACTTGCTGCGCCTCCCCGTTCTGAGCCAGATCCCCATCCTGTGGGCCACCGCCGCACTGGGGTTGCTGGTACTCGTGGATCTGGTCGTGATCAAGGGCGATGTCGGGCGCATGAATACGGTCTTCAAGTTTGGCCTGCACACCTGGACACTCTTCGCCCTGAGTGCATCCATGGCCTTGCCCCACCTGTGGCGCTGGCCCGCGCCCACCTGGGCACGCTGGGTGTTGCGCGGCAGCATCGGCCTGCTCGTGGCTGCCGCGTTGGTCTACCCGCTCACCGCCACCCCCGCCCGCCTCGCCGACCGCTGGAACGGGGATGCACCGCATGGCCTGGATGGCTCCGCCTTTTTGGCCTCGGTGAACGCGGCGGCGGCTGGCCCCACCTATTCGCTCGATGAAGACGCGGCGGCCATCCGCTGGCTCCAGGAGTCGGTGCTGGGAACGCCGGTGCTGCTCGAAGCGCACCTGCCCTCCTACCAGTGGGCGGGGCGGATCGCCAGTTTTACCGGCCTACCCACGCTACTCGGTTGGGAATGGCACCAGATCCAGCAGCGTACAGGTGTGCAGGCCAACCCGGTGATTGCCAACCGCCAGACGATCATTGCCGAGATCTATAACAGCCCCGATCCGGCCCGCGCACTCGATTGGCTCCAGCGTTATGGCGTCACCTACATCTATGTGGGCGGTGTGGAGCGCAGCACCTACAGCGCTGAAGGTCTGGCCAAGTTTGAAACCATGGTGGCCCAGGGCGATCTGGCACTGGCCTTTCGTGCCGGACAGACGCGCATCTATCAGGTGGTGCGCCCCGGCCAACCCCAGATGTTGACCAGCGATGTGCCGTTGGCGATCCCCACGGTGCGGACTGCGCCGCCATTGATGCTGCAAACGCCAGTAAATGAGCAGCCCGAAGTCAATGAGTATGCGTGGAATCAGTGGGTGGCGGGCAATTCATGGCTGGCCACGCTCCTCTGGCTGGGCCTCTGGTATGCACTGGCGCTCCTTGGTCTGCCCGTAGCCCAGATCATCTTCGCGGGCAGCCGCGACGCGGGTTGGGGCTGGTCGCGCCTGATCGGTTGGCTGCTACTCGGTTGGGCGATCTGGCTGCCGACCAGCCTGGGGCTGTGGCGCTACAACGTCTGGGGGGTGAGCGGCGGCTTGCTGTTGGTCGTCGCGCTCAACACCTGGCTGATCGTCCGCCAGGGCGGCGTAATTCCCATCTATGGGAATTTACGCACCCACTGGGCGGGCGTGTGGCGCAGCGAACTGCTCTTCCTGGCCGGGTTTGGTGCCTTCGTCTGGATCAGGGCCAGCAACCCCGATCTCTGGCACCCGATCTGGGGTGGCGAGAAACCGATGGAATTTGGCTTCCTGAACGCCATCCTGCGCAGCCCGACCATGCCGCCCTACGATCCCTTCTTCAGCGACGGCTACATCAACTACTACTACTACGGCCTCTACCTCGTCTCATTGCCGATCAAGATCAGCGGCATCGCCCCGGCCATCGGCTTCAACCTCGCCATTGCCACCCTCTTCGGACTAACCCTCAGCGCGGCTGCGAGCATCGTCACCCGTATGAGCGGGAAGATGCGCTATGGACTCATTGCGGCGGGCTTGGTGGCGGTGGCGGGCAACCTGAGCGCGATCTTCGAGTCGGGATGGTCGGCGGGGTGGGGGGCGGTGGGCCGCGCCCTCGCCGCCGGAGGGCTGGCGGGGGTGGGTGAGCGTCTGGGCGATTGGTACATCGGGCCGAGTCGCGTCATCCCCTTCACGATCAACGAGTTCCCCTTCTTTGCGTTTCTCTTCGCCGATCTGCACGCTCACCTGATCGCGCTACCGATCACGCTACTGGTCATCGCGTTGGGGTATGAGCTACTCTTTGGTGCTGATGCTGCGCTTGCGCAGCATCAGCACCAAAAAATGATCCTCCTCAGCCTCGCCCTGGGTGCGCTGGCCGTCACCAACTCGTGGGACTTCCCCACCTACGCGTTGCTCACGGGGCTGGTGCTGGTGGGTGGGGCGTGGCGGCGCAAGGCGGGATGGCGGGGCATACTGGTGGCTGGGGGCATGGCGATCATGATCGCAGTCGGCGGGATGCTGCTCTACGCCCCCTTCTTTGATCGCTACTTCGCCTTTGTGCGTGGCATCGGCTGGGTAGGTTGGAATGCCGGAACCAGCATCACCGACTATCTGATCGTCTTTGGTATTCCCATGGCCATCCTGCTCCCCGCGCTGCTCGTGGCGACGTGGCGCAGCCTTGCCTTCGCCCCACCCCCTGTGCTAGTGCGCGGCATCCTGATCGCCCTGGGGTTGCTCATGCTCGTGATCGCCATCCTGCGCTTCGATCTGGCGCTCCGTTTAGCACTACTTATGCTGCTCATCTGTAGCAGCGCCGTGCTGCTCCGGCGACCGATCCGCAGCGGCATCTGGTACGCGCTGCTCCTGGCATGGCTGGGATGGGCGGTCTCACTAGGGGTGGAACTGATCTACATCCGCGACCACCTGGATGGTGGCGACTGGCAGCGCATGAACACCGTCTTCAAGTTCGGCATGCAAACCTGGGTGCTCTTGGCCCTGGCGGCAGCCGCGAGCCTCCCCAACGCAATGCGGGCTATGCGCCGATGGGGCGGCATCTATGCCGAGAGTGCCGCACTGATCGGGCTGGCCGGGCTAGGGCTGTTGGCCCTGGCCTACCCGGTGGCGGCCATCCCCTCACGGGTTGCCAACCGCTTCCCGGTGCAGAGCGGGCCAACCCTGGATGGACTTGCCTTCTTGGGTGAGTCCAGTTTTACCTATGATTGCCGCGCCTATGGCGGGTGTGAGATCGGGGTTGATCAGATCACGGTTGATCTGCGGGGTGACGCGGCGGCGATTGCGTGGCTCAACCGCGAGATCCGTGGCACCCCAATAGTGGTGCAGTCCAACCTCTGGTTCTACCGCGCCTACGGGATACGCATCGCCGCCAACACCGGCCTACCCACCGTGATCAGTGCGCTGCACGCGAACGAACAGCGCGACCCCAGCATCACCGGGCAGCGCGATGCGGCACTAGCCGAATTTTACACCACCACCGATGTGGATACGACCCTGCGCTTCCTCGCCACCTACCGCGTCAACTACATCTACATTGGTGGCGTGGAACGCGCCTTCTACCCGCCAGAAGGGTTGGCCAAGTTTGCGCAACTCGAAGGCACCTACCTGAGTCGCATCTACGATGCTGAGGGGGTGATCATCTACCGCGTGACCGGCATCCCGCAGAGCTACGCCTACCCGGCCCCGGTGAGTCGCCCGGTGGTACCCGCGCCCCCGGATACGGGCAGCCCCGATCTGGCCGGGTTAGAGCGCGCCCTGGCCGACAACCCCACCGACGGCCCGACCGCCTTTGGGCTGGCCGAGCAATACCGCAACCGAGGCCGCTTAGACGATGCGGTGCGCATCCTTGCTCCGGCGGCACATGCCAATCCCGACGATACCGGCCTTCAGCACCTCTACGGCGATATTCTGAGCGATCTCGGTCGCTACAGCGAAGCAGAAGCGGTCTATACCGCAGCGGCGCAGGCCAACCCCACCGCCGAGAACTGGAACAAACTGGGCACCGCGCTTCTAGGGTGGGGCGAGGCGGACAAGGCGGAGATGGCCTTCCTCCAAGCAATCAGCATCAACCCCGATCTCGCCGACCCGCACTACTTTTTGGGCCTCGTCTTTGTGCAGCGCCAGGAGCGTGATCTGGCCCTCTCGGAGCTACTCGTCTACCTAGAGTTAGCCCCGGACGGGCAGTGGGTGAATCAGGCAGTGCAGATCATTACCGATCTCCAGTATGAGGTTGAGGAGTAGGGGGGATGAGGAACGTCCTTTGGACTGAAGCCCTAAACCACAAATTCCTCTGCGTACCTCTGTGCCCTCTGCGGTTGATCTGATTTACCGCAAAGACAGATGTATGCAGATGTCGTAGACCCAAGGACTTTGCGCATGCTCTGCTTGAGCATGGTATACTTGCATAAGTACATACGTTTGCAAGTAAGGAAGATAGTACCGTGATCACAATCAGTGAGCAGGTAAGTCGATACTTAGCGGAAAACGACTATCAACCTCTCTATATTCAAGGAGACTCCTTGGATATTCTTAAGCAGTTGCCCTGTGAGAGTGTAGATATGTGTATGACAAGTCCTCCGTACTGGAATAAGCGCGAATATATGAATGGTGGTATTGGGCTAGAAGAGGATTTTAAGGAATATATCAATAATCTGTTATTGGTATTTGCTGAGATAAAACGAGTCTTGAAGAGAACAGGATCATTTTGGTTGAATATCGGAGATACATATCTTGCTAAAGGGCTTGTCGGTCTACCTTGGCGCATAGCAATTGCGATGATGGATCATCAGGGTTGGATTCTACGAAACGATGTCATTTGGAATAAGATCAAAGGACCTGATAATACGCAAGACAAGCTACGCAATGTTCACGAGTATCTTTTTCACTTTGTCAAACAGAATAAGGGATACTATTATGATGATCATGCGATTCGTTCAAAACCTCGGCTGGCACAGATTAAGAATGGCGCAGTAGTTTCAGCAACTGGTGTGACAGGTGTACGGTATAAACGTCAGATCCAGCTTTCGACATCTCTATCACAAGAAGAAAAAGAAATAGCTTTTTTTGCATTGAATAACGTGTTGGAACAAGTTGCAAAGGGGGAAATTTCTGATTTCCGCATGGTTATTAGAAATCAACAACGAACAACGCATTCTGAATCTACAAGGCTATCAGGACGCGCCAAAGAACTACAGCAGAAAGGATTTTATTTTCTAAAATACCATCCTAATGGCAGTAAGCCAGGTGATGTTTGGGAAATCATCCCAGAAGACACGCAGGGTCGTGAGATACATTATGCGGCTTATCCTGAAGATCTATGTAAAATACCAATCCTAGCTACTTGCCCATTAACAGGAGTCGTACTCGATCCTTTTTGCGGGACGGGAACGACAAATCTTGTTGCTAAACAGCTTTTTCGTAAATCAATAGGAATTGATATAGCGCAGGAATATCTTGATTATGCGTATAGAAGGAGTAATACACTACTATGAGTAATATATTTGAATTATTTGGTGTGCCAACCTTCAAAGCTAACGAAGACTGGACGTGCCTTGTAGCGCAACAATACTGTCCATATCTTGAAAAAAGATGCGTGAAAACCCGAAAAAGCCAACCTGAGATTGCAATTGGAACCTGTACTGTCAACCATGGTGT
>NZ_GL501401.1:895939-935170 GCF_000152145.1 Oscillochloris trichoides DG-6 | reverse complement strand
AAGGTGTGAGTATGATTATCTGCCCACACCGATTTTTAGAGCTTAAACAGATATTCATGGACTGTATTCATTTATTAACCCTTCATGAGCCAGGAAACGAGCTACACAAAATTGCTGAGGTAGACATTCCAGGTGGGAGTATTGATTATGTACTAACTTCTGTACGAAATGGCGTAGTAGTTGATTTTGTGGGTATAGAATTGCAGGCTTTAGATACTACAGGTACGCTTTGGCCACATCGCCAACGATTTTTGCAAGAGGTTGGTTTAGGTAATGATTATGATACTGATGTGAACAAGCCGTATGGTATAAACTGGAAGATGACAGCAAAGACAATCCTCGTGCAGTTGCATCACAAAATCGAAACGTTTGAGCATTTAAGCAAGCATTTAGTTTTAGTTTTTCAAGAGCCGTTGTTAGATTATATGAGAAGAAATTTTTCTTTCGCACATATTGGACATGCCAAGTTGGGAGACTCTATGCAATTCCATTCGTATTCTTTGAGGAAAGAAGAAGAACAATATCGTCTGAGATTGGATTCTAGATTAAGTACAAATGCAAAGGGGATCGCTACATGCTTAGGACTTCAAGCAAGTCCGAATGTAGAGATGGAGAAAATTATTGCCATACTACAAACTAAAATATCTTCACGAACACTCCTAACTCTTTAATACTCTGACTACAAAAAGCACCCATTACTATGGATGAGTTGCTGAAAGGGGCGGCTTGCCGCCCCCCAACTCTAAGAACAGCAACAAAACGTACTACGCAGTGGGCATCGCCACTAGCATAATGTTGCTCAACACCAGAACCAAGAGCACCCCCAATGAGGCCAACGGTGCCCAGCGGCCCAACGTGCGCAACGGATTCTTGGCCCCTACCGCCATGTGGCCGAGGCCAGCCGCAATAATGCCCAGGATCGGGTGCAGGATGAAGGGCATACCCAGGTAGCGATCTTGCAGTGCGGGAATGGTGAGGAGCGAGAGCCAGTAGATGATACCGAGGCCCACTTGGAGATCTACCAGGATCGGGAAGATGAGGCTGACGATCCCACGCGGCGCGCCTGGTTTGTAGACCACCGTCATATAAATGGCAACCCCAACAATGACGAGTGGCAGGATCATCTCGCCAAAAATACGGTGAACTTGGAAGATGAGTTGCATGGGCACTGCTTTCTAGCTAGGTGCGAGGGGGAATAGTCAACATTGACTACTACAACACGTTACCTTATTCACGAACGATTGTCAACTACATTTAGATCGGCTCATTACGCTTGAGGCGCTCATAGAGCGCAAGCGTTTCTGGTAGCGGCTCGATACCCATATCGGCGCGCAGGATCTGCACGCAGCGGGTGTAGCTACGCAGTGCCTGCGAGCGGCTCCCAGCGCGGGCGTGGGCACGCATGAGGATCTGGTACGCCTCTTCGTAGACGTGGTCGTGGCGCAGTACCTGCTCACACAGTTGCACCGCCTGGGCCTGCTCACCATCGTCAGTCAGGCGTTGCGCGTATGCCACTGCGGTGGTCAGGTAACGGGCAATCAGGCGCTCGCGCTCCTCGATTGTCCAGAGATCATAGAGCGACTCGGCGAGGTAATCGCCCCGGTAGAGATGCACTGCGATCTGGGCATTGCGGCGCGCAAAATCGGGGTTGTCGCGGGCGGCGGCACCGGCGACGCGCAGTTCAAACTCGTCCACATCAATCCACACCCCATAAGAAGGGGCGAAGCTGTAGGCCAGCCCTTGGCGGCGGATGAAGAAGGGTTGCACGCGGGGCGGGCGATTGGGTTCGAGGGCCGCGTTGAGGGCGTTGAGCGTCACCTTGAATTGACGTTCAGCCGCATCCAGGTCGGCTTCGGGCCACAGCCAGGCACAGATCTGTTCGCGCTGAATCCAGTGGCCGCGATAGGTGAGCAGGAGTTGGAAGAGCTGGCGCGCCTTTTCGCGTTGCCACTCGCGGGCCTGGATCTCGTGCGCTCCGCGCCAGACGCGGAAGGTACCGAACATCTGCACGCGTAATGTATAGCCGGGGTGGTAATCTTCCACCGCATCGTCGGCGGCGATGGTGGGGAAGCCTTGGCGTAGGAGTTGGCGCGAAAGCTCGACATGGCGCGAGATGCCGCGTGCGCGCAAGAGGAGCGGCACCATCATGGCCATGTCACGCGGGCCGAAGAGGCTGGGTTCGATCAGTACGCCGACATAGTTGTGGGCCACGACGAGATCGAAGAAGGCGGCAATCGCCGGGTCGGCGCGACTAAGATCGGCCACCCGGAGCGCACCCAACGCCCGCCACAGATAGACTATCGCTTGGCCATAGACATCGCCGCCACGGGCGAAGCGGGTGTAGGCTTGATCGAGCCACTCGCTGGCCCGCACATCACCCATGACCGTCGCGGCCCCGCCGATAGCCAGCAGCAGACATGCGGCGATCCACTCATCACCGGCGGTGGCGGCCACGTGTAAGCCCTCTTGCAGATACATCTCGGCGCGCACCAGATCACCGGCGTGGCCATGCAGCAGGGTGAGACCCATCAGCCCCTCGGCGCGGGTACGCACCACTCCAGCCTCGGCGATCAGTTGCATACCAGCGGCATAGTGAGCCTGGGCGGGGCTGGTATCGTTGGGCATTACCAACTGGTAGGCGTGGGCGAGGCGCAGTTCGGCTATCGCTTCGGTGAGGCGCGATCCCGATTCTTGGGCATCTTCAAGGCTTCGGCGCGCCATGGCCAGGGCGCGGGTGCCGCCACCTAGCATGGCATAGATCAGCGCCAGTAAGAGCAGCGGTTCGCGGTGCGCACCGCGCTGCAAGGCCAGATCGCTCAGGGTTCCGCCTACCCGCAAGAGCGACTCGATCTGCCGCCGTGCCGCATCGAGTCGCCCGGCGCGTAAGAGTAGGCGCGGCGGCATGCCCGCCTCGGTCTGGGCGGTGCGGGGTTGGGTGGGGCGCGCCCGTTGCTGCTCTTGGTCACGCGCTGCCTGTTCGAGAATCAGTGCCACATCGGCGCGCCCGCGATTGGCCCAGTTTTCGGCCTGGAGGCGCAGAATGCTGGCGCGGCTGTTGGCACGATCTGGGGGCAGCAACTTGAGTGCCCGCTTGAGCAGATCGGTGGCTGGCGCAGGCTGCACCGTATCCAGATAGACCTCGGCTTGGCCGCGCAAGGCGCGCACCTGGCCATCAATATCGCCACGGGCGGCAAAGGCGGCCTCACTCGATCCATAAGCGGAGAGTGCCGCATCAAAGATGCCCATGTGGCGCAATGCCGCCGCCTGCACCTCGATCAAGACCGGCGAATCGTTGGCTAAGGGGCGCAACTGGCGCACCCAGGCCAAGACCCGCTCCGGCTCTCCGGCGGCAAAGATGGTCTTTGCGGCCACCACCAGCGCCTCGACCGCACCCGGATCGTGGGCCGCAGCCAGGTGGTGCAAGACCCCCTCAGCATCGCCACGGCTCTGGTAGTGGCTACTCAAGCGCAGGTGCAGATCAGTCCAATCGGCCATTTCGGCGCGTGCCCGCCGCACCAGGAAGGCGTGGAAGATCGGCTGAAAGCTGGTGCGACCATCGGGGTGCTGGGCAAGGAAGAGGTGCCGCCGATGCACCTCAGCGAAGAGCGTTTGCACCTCGGACGCATTGGAGAGCAGTGTGGCCACATCAGGATCGAGCCAGCGCAGCGCGGCGCTGCGCAGGAGAAAGTGGTACAGATCGGCGGGCAGATCGGCCAAGACCTGCTCGGCCAGATAGGCATCGAGTGGGCCGCTAGGGCGCTCCTCGCCTGCGAGGCCCAGGGCCGCCTGCCAATCGGCGACGCCCAGCGTGGCCTGGATGGCCAAAGGCCAGCCCGCCGTACTGCTCACAATCGCCTCGGCATCAGCCGGAGGGGGCAAACTGGCACGGGCAGCCAGACTACGCAGTTCGGGGAGGGTAAAGGCCAGATCAGCCGGGCCAAACTCGATCAACTCACCGCGCAGCCGCGCCGTATCCAGCCCCGGCATGGTGGGGGCGTAGCGAGTCGAGAGTGCCACATGCAGGCGCAGCGGCTGAACTACCAGCAAACGCTCGATGATCGCCCGCAGATCGGGGCGCGCATCTACAAGGTGGTAATCATCGAGCACCAGTAGCGTCTCATCATCCAGCGTGGCGGCCAGTTCATTCGCCAGGGCATCGAGCGCCGCCGCAACATTCCCCGCATCGGCCAGATCGCCAACCCGTGACTCGCGGATAGCCGCAATGGGGCGAAAGGCGGCCGCAAGATGGCGCAAGAGCAGGCGCGCATCATCCTCGGCACTCAGCCGACACCAGGCCGTGGGCCACCCGCCATAGATCGCCAACCCCGTCAGCGCCACCGTCTTGCCGCCCCCGGCAGGGGCCACCACTACCGTCAACGGGTACTCCAGCGCATCGGCCAGTAACGTCTCCACCCGCGACCGCCGCAGCAAGCGGGGTGGATGCGCAGGCGGAACCAACCGGGTGAGCAGCAGCCCGCTCAGATCATGGCTGAACTCTTCTGTAACTACGTGACGTACCATACCCATACCAAAGCCCCGACAATGTGGCGTCGGAAATGCGCTCTTCGTGACAACGTCGTCCTACCCGCACGGGTCATTCTACTACATAGAGGATACAAGTGCCGAGGGACACAATGAATGACGAATCACGAACACCCGAAGAGCGACTGCGCCAGCAGTACGCCGGCGCAGCCGATATGATGCTCCGCTCTGTGCGTGCTTGGAACGAGTTGCTCACCACCAGCACCGACATGGCCTTCGATGTGGTGTTGAAGAACTGGGACTACAGTCGTAGCCTGCGCAACTCAGCCGAACAGGCGGTTGCCGACACCCTACGCACCCAGCAGCGGCTCAACCGCGAGATGCTTCAGGCGTGGCAAGGTCTTTCCGAGGATGTCAAAGACATGCTCGACAAGGGCGGCAAGTAGGCGCTTACATAAAGACGCCGCCATTCACATTGATCTGTTGGCCGGTAATATAGTCGGCGTCAGCGGCGAGGAAGAGCACCGCCTTGGCCATCTCTTCGGGCAGCCCGAAGCGCCCCATTGGGATCTTGGACTTAATCTGCTCCTGAACATTCTCCGCCACCTTGGAGAGCATATCGGTAAGCGTGAAGCCTGGTGCCAGCGAGTTGACGGTAATGTTGTACTTCGCAAACTCAATGGCTGCGGTCTTGGTGAAGGCGATAATACCACCCTTAGAAGCCGCATAGTTGGCCTGGCCAAAGTTGCCCGCTTGACCAACATAAGAACTGATGTTGATAATGCGGCCATACTTCTGCTCGATCATAAAGGGCATGGCCGCCGAAGTACACCAATAGACACTGTTCAGATTGGTGTTGATCACCGAAAGCCAGTCATCATCGGTGAGTTTGCGCATCGTGCGGTCGCGGGTAATCCCGGCATTGTTGACGAGCACATCAATCCGGCCCCAGGTTTCGACCACCTTCTTGATCATGGCGCGTGCATCCTCGGACTTCGCCACATCGGCCTGCATGAGCATGGCGGTGCCACCAAAGGCAGCAATCTCATCGGCCACCTCCTGAGCAGATCCGACACTGCTATTAAAGTTGATGACCGTCTTGGCCCCCTCTTTGGCCAACATGATCGCAATAGAGCGTCCGATCCCGCGTGATGCCCCCGTTACGACAGCGACTTTTCCATCCAGCTTACCCATAGATTTCCTCCGTTTGTGTGCGTGCTGCGTGCTCTGCTGCGCGCTGGTTGTGGAAAGGGAGCGGTTGCGCTTGAGACCCCAGCCGTTCCCTTCCCATGATCATTACATACGCTCAAAAATTGCCGCAATCCCCTGCCCACCACCGATACACATCGTGACGAGGGCATAGCGTCCACCCGTGCGCTGGAGTTCGTGTACCGCCTTGACGGTCAGAATTGCGCCGGTGGCCCCAATCGGGTGGCCGAGGGAGATGCCACTGCCATTGGGGTTGGTCTTGTCCATGGGCAGTTCGAGATCGCGCACGACCGCGAGTGCCTGGGCGGCGAAGGCTTCGTTGACCTCAAAGAGATCAATATCGCCCATGGAGAGGCCGGTGCGTTCGAGTACCATACGCACCGCCGGAACCGGGCCAATTCCCATATACTTGGGTTCTACGGCGGCGTGGCTATAACCGACAAGGCGCGCCATGGGCTTGTAGCCCGCACGTTCAGCAGCACCGCGCTCCATCAGCACCACGGCGGCGGCGGCATCGTTGATGCTAGAGGCATTCCCGGCGGTGACGGTGCCATCCTTGAGGAAGACCGGGCGCAGCTTGGCCATCTTCTCGACAGCCGCATCACGGCGCACGTTCTCATCGGTGTCAAAGGTGGTCGTACCACCCTTGGCCTTAATCTCAATCGGCATGATCTGGCTCTTGAAGATGCCTGCATCTATAGCCTGCACCGCCCGTTGGTGGCTCTCGACCGCCAGGGCATCCTGATCCTCACGGCTGATCTGCCACTTTGCAGCGACATTCTCCGCCGTAACCCCCATGTGAATATCCTCGAAGGGATCAGAGAGCGCCCCAACCATCATGTCCACGATCTTCGCGTCATTCATCCGCGCACCCCAGCGCATCCCCGGTACGCTATAGGGCGCACGGCTCATCACCTCGGCTCCACCGGCGACTGCTGCATCTACATCGCCCAGCAGAATCGCCTGTGCTGCCGATACTATCGCCTGAAGCCCGCTCCCACACAGCCGGTTCACATTGAAGGCCGGAGTCTCTACGGGCAAACCGCCATTGACTGCCGCTAACCGCGACAGGTACATGTCGTGCGGCTCGGTGTTGATCACATGACCAAAGACCGCATGACCAATCGCGGTTGGAGTAACGCCAGATCGCGCCACAGCCTCGCGGACAATCATCGCAGCCAATTCCGACGGTGGAATATCCTTCAGGCTACCGCCAAAACTGCCGATAGCGGTACGGACAGCACTCAAGACCACGACTTCGCGATCACGACTCATGCACGACCTCCTTAGCGACCTACGGATTGTTCGGTGCGAATGCTGCAATTGGGTATTCGGTTACTCACAGGGGTAGTTGCATTATACCAGCATTGCTTTCTGGATCGGGTAAGAAATGACAACAATTTTTGGGCCATACGAATCAGCGTTGGTGGGGGTTTGGGGGCGGCTGTGCCGCCCCCGCAGATCTTTTTTTTGGGTGGTGTTTGGCGGTATAACTGCCAAACACCACCCAAAATGGGACAGGAAAAAAAAAGTAACTCACCTGTAACTATTATTGCTAGAGTGCCACTATCTCATACAGCGAACAACGCCGTTCTGGTGTCGTGTGATAGAGGAGGCGAGGGTCATGGTGCAACGCACTGAGGCGGAAAGCCGCGTAGCACTGAAGGATGGGCGATCTGTCACAATCCGCCAACTGATGGAGCAAGACCATGTTGCCCTCATCAATTTTGGCCTGGGCCTACCCAAGAATGATCTGCTCTATTTGGAAGATGACTTCCAAAACCCAGAGATTATCAGCCGCATGATCCATGCCAATGCGGCCGAGAACTGGTGGCAGATCGTGGCTGTGACTGACGATGGTTCGATTGTAGCCTACACCTCGGCACTCCGTATGCCGGGTTGGTCGTACCATGTCGCCAACATTCGGTTGATTGTGGATCGCGCATGGCGGCGCAGTGGCTTAGGCATGGCCATGGCCCAGGCAATCGTAGATGTCGCTCATGACATTGGGGCTGGGAAGGTCATGGTAGAGATGCTCACCGCTCAGACCGCTGGGCAAGCCATTTTTGGTCGGCTCGGTTTTGCGGTCGAGGGCCAATTAGCGCGGCATGCCATAGATCGTGATGGGAATCTGCACGATATTGTGTTGATGTCGGCATTTATTCGTAGATAATCTGCGCCTCGTTATTCTCCCCTGCCCCACCCCCAAACAACACCCAAAAAACTTCGGGGGCGGTTTTACCGCCCCCGAATCCCCTGCGTCTATCGGGTAACGATATTATTCTCCTGCCCCCCAGTGATGGTGTAGTACTTGTCGGGGATGCTCGCAAAGTCGAAGAGATAGTTCCCCGGCAAGAGTTGCATGTTGTTGTCGGTGTGGAAGGCGTGCCACGCACCCGTATAGTAGCGCGTCGGAACGTCGGGGCTAAACGTCACCTGTCCAGTTTGGAAGGTGACAGTTGTGTTGCTTCCCACATTCTGCCACTTCTCCTGGCGCGCTCCGGCATAGCTCATGCGGAAGCTGTAGTTGAGCGGGAGTAACTCCATCTTCACCTGCCCATCCTCCAGCGTATCGTTGGCCCCGAAGTTGAGCCACGTGCCAGTGTAGTACTGTACCGGCCCGGTCGTGCCGGTGATCAGGTTGTTGCTACTATCGCGCAGTTCCATCGTCACACTGACGGTCTGGAACTCAACGACAGGATTCGTCGCCACGTTCTGCCACTTCTCCTGGCGCGCCCCGGCATAGCTCATGCGGAAGCTGTAGTTGAGCGGGAGTAACTCCATCGTTACCTGCCCACCCGTCATCGTGCCGTTGGCCCCGAAGTTGCGCCACGTACCGGTGTAGTACTGTACCGTCTCGGTCGTGCCGGTGATCAGGTTCTTCTCCAGACTACTATCAACCAGTTTCATCGTCACACTGACGGTCTGGAACTCAACGCCAGGATTCGTCGCCACGTTCTGCCACTTCTCCTGGCGCGCCCCGGCATAGCTCATGCGGAAGCTGTAGTTGAGTGGGAGTAGTTCCATGGAGACCTGCCCATCCGTCATCTTGCCGTCAGTCCCGAAGTTGAGCCACGTACCGGTGTAGTACTGCACCGTCTCGGTCGTGCCGGTGATCAGGTTCTTGCTACTATCGCGCAGTTTCATCGTCACATTGACGGTCTGGAAGGTGACAATGGGATCTTTCGCCAGATTCTGCCACTTCTCCTGGCGCGCTCCGGCGTAGGTCAGGCGGAAGCTGTAGTTTGCGGGTGCGCCGGGGAGAGCAACGCTCAACACCCCATTCGTGGTTGCCCCCAGTGGCTTCCATGTACCGCCATAGTAATCTACGGGTACGGGCACATCCGTCGCAATGAGTGCGCCTTTGGAGTTGAGTAGTTTGACGATGGTGAGGGTATAGACCGCCGTGTCATTGTTGAGGTTAACGGCATCGAGGACGTAGCTTTCGTTGCCGATCCTGACCAGCACATCATAGGTACCCTTGAGCGCCGCAAAGGTGGTTTTGTCCTTCTGGTAGGTGCGTTCATCCACGGCAGCCCCGTAGGTTCCAGAGATGCCATCATTGAGCCTCAGGTAGACATGGACGCTGCTTTTACCAGGGAAGTGCAGGGTGAAGTTGGAGACGGTGCCATTGATGGTGCAGCTCCCCGTGCTACAGTCCACGTCATAGATATTCTGCTGGGCACCCTTGACGACCACGACTTTGTAGAGGCTCTTTTCGGGGTCTTGAGCCTTCAGCACGGGGATGGTGGTCGAGCCGTTGTTCTGGTAGGTGCGCTCGTCTACCGCGCCACCGTTGGTTGTCTTGACGTAGGTATGCACCCCCGTGATGCCAGGGAAGTTCACCATTAGCGTCGCAACCACCTGATCCTTGGTGAGCGTGCAGCTCCCCGTGCTACAGTCCACGTCATAGGTATTCTGCTGGGCACCCTTGACGACCACGACTTTGTAGAGGCTCTTTTCGGGGTCTTGAGCCTTCAGCACGGGGATGGTGGTCGAGCCGTTGTTCTGGTAGGTGCGCTCATCCACCGCAGCACCGCCGGTTGTTTTGACGTAAGTATGCACCCCAGTGATGCCAGTGAAGTGTACCGTTAGCGTCGCAACCACCTGATCCTTGGTGAGCGTGCAGCTCCCCGTGCTACAGTCCACGTCATAGGTATTCTGCTGGGCACCCTTGACGACCACGACTTTGTAGAGGCTCTTTTCGGGGTTCTGAGCCTTCAGCACGGGGATCGTGGTCAAGCCGTCGTTCTGGTAGGTGCGCTCGTCTACCGCGCCACCGTTGGTTGTCTTGACGTAGGTATGCACCCCGGTGATGCCAGGGAAGTGTACCGTCAACGTCGCAACCACCTGATTCTGCGTGAGTGTGCAGCTCCCCGTGCTACAGTCCACGTCGTAGGTATTCTGCTGCGCTCCCTTGACGACCACGACCTTGTAGGTACCCTTAAGGACGGGGATGGTGACATTGTTATCCTTCCAAGTACGCTCATCCACCGCACCGCCAGTATCGGTGGTCTTCACATAGGTATGCACGCTACTGATGCCAGGGAACTCCACCGTCAGTTGGGCGACGATGTTCGTGACACTACAAGCGTTGCCGGTGCAGTCCACTCGCTCAATCAGTTTCTGCTGCGCTCCCTTGACGACCACGACGTTGTAGGTACCCTTGAGGACGGGGATGGCGACATTGTTATCCTTCCAGGTGCGCTCATCCACCGCACCGCCGTCGGTGGTTCTCACGTAGGTATGCACGCTGCTGATGCCAGGGAACTCCACCGTCAGGGTAGCCACGATATCATTCAGGACGGGATTTGTCCCCAAGACGATCACGTTGTCAATGATCTTCGTCTGGGAACCCTTCACCACCTTGATATCATAGAGGCCACTGGGAAGATTGGCGAACGCGGCCGTATTATTCTTCCACGTCTGCTCCGCAACCTGTGGCCCGGTAATCAGATTGGGTTTGTTATCGCTCTTGTAGATGTAGGCATGGACACTGTTGATGCCCGTGAAGTCAACAGTGAGCGTGCTATTACCGAGAACACACACCTCACCGAGACAATTTACGTTCTTCCAGCGATAATCCTTGCCCCCTGCGGTAGCCACCACATCGTAGGTTGCCTTGAGGACATTGTAGTGGCGCTCGGCCCCGTGTTGGTTGCCCACGCTCCAGATTTGGGTACTGGAACCATCTTGGTAGAGGCTCGTGGTGATACTGGTGCTGAGGTTGAGGCGTAGGTCAAGCGGAAGATCGGCAATCACATCACCGGCACTACACGGCCCGGCAGGTGTGCATTGAATGGCATTGACGGGGTAGGTCTGCGATCCTTGGGTCAGCACAACATCGTAGGTACCCGCAAGGACGTTGTAGGTGCGAGTGGCCCCGTGCTGGTTGCCCACTTCCCAGAGCTTATCACTACCACTACCAGCTATTTTCAGTTGGACACTAATGTCCTTGTACCATGTGCCTTTCAGATCCACCGTCAGGATCGCGCTGGGAACAGTTGCAATACAATCGCTGGTTCGGCAATCAATGCCACCGATGGTGTTGCTCTGCGTCCCTTGAGTCAGCACAACATCGTAGGTACCCTCAAGGACGTTGTAGGTGCGAGTGGCCCCATGCTGGTTGCCCACCGTCCAAAGCAACGTCTCGACACTCGGCTCGCTATTGTTGTCTCTATACAAGGCAACACTAATATCCTTGTACCACGTGCCATTCAGATCCACCGTCAGGGTCTTACGCGGCACAGCCGCACTACACGATTCAGCGCCGAGCACCTCCGTTGTACACGTTACGGAGATCGGTTGGTTGCTATTGCTCTGTGGCCCTTGAGTGAGCACAATCTGGTACGTCCCCTCAAGGACGTTGTACTCACGATTGGCCCCGTGCTGGTTGCCCACCATCCAGATTTGTTGACCACTAGCCGTATTCAGTTGAACACTAATATCCTTGTACCACGTACCACTCAGATCCACCGTCAGGATCTTACGTGGCACAGTTGGACTACAACTGGTGGTTCGGCAATCAATCCCACTGATGGTGTTGCTCTGCGCCCCTTGAGTCAGCACAACATCGTAGGTACCCTCAAGGACGTTGTAGGTGCGAGTGGCTCCGTGCTGGTTGCCCACCGTCCAAAGCAACGTCTCGACACTCGGATCGCTATTGTTGTCTCTATACAAGGCAACACTAATATCCTTGTACCACGTACCATTCAGATCCACCGTCAGGGTCGTGCGCGGCACAGCCGCACTACACGATTCAGCGCCGGGCGTCGTGCAGCTAACGGAGATCGGCGGGCTGGACTGCGTCCCTTGGGTCAGCACAACATCGTAGGTACCCGCAAGGACGTTGTAGGTGCGAGTGGCCCCGTGCTGGTTGCCCACGGCCCAGATTTGTTGACCACCAGCCATATTTAATTGGACACTAATGTCCTTGTACCACGTACCACTCAGATCCAGCGTTAAGGTCTGTCTGAAGTCGGCGACTGTGCAGGTAGAACCAGAATCACATCGTAGATCATCTTGAATCCAGGTTTGATTCCCCTGAACCAAGCGCACATCATACGTACCTGGGTTGATACTGTAGGTGCGCAGCGCTCCGTGCTGATTGCCTTTGGCCCACAGTAACGTACCAACGGTACCGTTTACTCCATCCGAGCTATACACCTCAACCGTAATATCCTTGTACCACGTACCACTCAGATCCACCGCCAGCGTACTCATTCCCTCTTGGGCCTGCGCGGTTGGAGTGAGTGCGAGAATGGCGAGAATCCCTACAACGACCGCCACCATGGTTGTGAGACGCCAATTCTTGTGTCCAGACATCATCGTCTCCTCGTTCCTTCCATGTCCCAACGTTGGGATGTATCAACATAACCCCAATATCACGCGATGCAGAAGACACATCAAGCCCAATTCCAAACTGAGGAACTAGGCATGTAGAGATCTCTGGCAATTGGTTGTAGTGAAGAAGGGAGGGATGTTGTTACGAGGATGAGGGTATTGCGTAAATGAGATTATATATTACTATGAGTATTGATGTCAAGTAAATATACAGTTACAAAGATTTCTAAAAAAGTTGTTTAACAGATGTAAAAAATACTTTTTTGTGATATTTCGTGCAATAAAAACTTCCCGAACCCCCTCGCTCAGTTCCCCACCACCACACAGTTGCGGCCCTTCGCTTTGGCCGCGTAGAGTGCGGCATCAGCACGGGCAAGTAGGCGATCCGGGGTGTCCTGATCCATCCGCATCTCAGAGACGCCAACACTAATCGTGACATTAAAGCTGACCAACTCATTGGCGAAGAAGCGTAGGTGGGCAATATCGCGATTGAGCCGTTCGGCGAGATCAACCGCTGCGCCTTCGGAGGTCATCGGGAGGATACAGAGGAACTCTTCACCACCGTAGCGACCGAGATGATCAATGGCCCGAATAGATCGGCGTAGTAAGCCTGCACACTCACGCAAAACTTGATCACCCATCAAGTGGCCATAACGATCATTGACCTGCTTAAAGTGATCAATGTCAATCATGAGGATCGAGAGTTGCGACTGGTAACGTCGCACGCGATCTGCCTCATTCCCCAAGATGAGCATAATGCTGCGTCGGTTGAGTAAGCCGGTCAGATCGTCGGTGCGCGCAATATGCTCACTTGTTGCCAGCGCCTCCTCCAACTCATGCTGCTTCTTGGCCAGTTCATGGCTCGTCTTTTGCAGGCTGCGGGTGGCGGTGGCTAATTGGCTGGTGATCTGGATATACTCTTCTGCGGCAAGCTGATCCAAGGGAGCGATCAGTTCGGCGAAAAAGATGTATTGCCCCGGCGCAACGAGGGTCAGAATCGCGCGGTAGGACTGCGGTATCGCGGTGGGGGTTTCGCTCACATTCAGCGTGACCGGCCCAGCCGGATTTCCCGTCTGGGCTGAAGTCAGCAGAGTATGAAAGCGGCGGCGACTGTTGGGTTCGAGCAGATCCAAGATGCTATGAAGCTCAGGATGGGCAGCCAAAATCTGACGCAGGCGCGGGTTCGCCTCCATCACACCGCCTTCGGCATCCAACAACGCAACCAACGCACTGGTCTGCTCTATAAGCAGGCGTGCTCCAAGCATAATCAGGCGCTCGACGGACTCATACATACGGGCGTGCGAGCCTTACCGTGAAGGAGGCAGACATGGAGGGCTGCCTCCTACTGCTTGCCTCCTGAGGAATGAATACCTTCAATATAACGCAATCCTTCGCTTGCGCTACTCGCAAACCAATCCGCACCTACGTGTTGCCACAGGGTTGGTTCGGCAAGGTAGGCTTGGCCACCAACCAGAATGGTTGGTTTTGGTTCAAGATGCGCCGCACGAATATGCGCAATCAGTTCTGCTACTGCAACCAAGCTGGTGGGCAGTGTCGTTGAGATACAGATCACCTGCGCCTTGGTTTGGGCCAGAAGATCAATAATGGTATCGCTGGGTGTATTGGCCCCAGTATAGTAGGTGTCCCAGCCGTTGAGTTCGAGGATGTCGGCGAGGATGCGTGCTCCCACTTCGTGGTGTTCCCCCGGCGAGGCAGTGACGATCACATGCCCCTTGTTGCGGGATTTCTCCAGAATTTGCGGGTAGTAGTAGGCCATCACACGCTGGGTGATGGCGGTAGCCAGATGTTCCTGGCCGACACTAATCTCGCCCTGTGCCCAGAGTTGGCCAACTTCATACATCGCTTGGCGGATTACACACTCCCACCAGGTCGCAATCTGGTCGGGGCCATGGATGTAGGATGCCGCCGCCTCTAGGGCCGCCCGCGCATCAGGGGCTAACAGGGCACCAAGGTAGCTCTGAATATGCGTATGGAGCTGGGCGGTATATTCGGGTGTATAGGTTGGCTCGACTATCTCTTGGATCAATGCTGTGTGGTACTCATGCAGGCAATTATAGACTTCCATGATCGGGGCGGCCAGATCGGGATCGAGGTAGTGGGCCACGGCGTCGCGCCACACCATCAGATCAACCGGGAAGGCCCGTGGAACGGCTCCACGCATCTGATAGGTGCGATAGACCCAGGTAAACATGGTTACCAGGGCATGCGCATCATGGTGCGCGAACTGCTCGGCCATGTAGTGGGCATGCTCGGCATGGGTACGGTAGATCATCTCCAGCGAGAGCAGATCGAAGGGTGGGCCAAGCTGCTCCTGGGCTGCGATCTGTTCGTTGGCATAGGCGATCATTTGCGGCGAACATTCACGGTAGGCGGCACTCGCAGCAGCATCAACAGCGGACAGAGCAGCCGTCAGATCTTGCGTCACATGGTGTGCCATCGCTTCTGACCTTTCTAGGCGGAGTATGGGTTGTTACTGCCGATCAAGGTTCGATCTCAGCCAAGCGCCGGGGTATACAGATCATTTGGTGGGCAATTGGGCATTAATGCTGCGCAGGCCCTCTCTGATCCAGGGATCGTCAGCTTCACTATAGTAGATCCAGTCCTGACTCAACAAGAGATCGGGTTGTACACCCACTCCCTCAAGATTACTCCCATCACGCAGCCGAAAGCCCTCTTGGGCCACCCACAGCCGTGCGCCACCAGTGAGATCGTAGGAGTAGATGGTTTCGGTATTGCCCGCCGAGGGCGCACCAATCACGGTCGCATTGGCCTCGGATTGCAGGATTGCAGCTAAGAGTTCGGCATACGAGGCCGTGCCCTGATCAATCAATACGACCAAAGGAATGTCGCTCAGGTTGGGTTCAATGGGAGTCGTGATTTCTAATGGGATCGAGCCTTGGCGATTAAAGAAATCGCCCACATGACCTTGGACAAAGTGGCCCAAAATGCCTACCAAGACATCGCGCCAGCCGCCCGGATTACGCCGCAGATCAATGATCAGCCCGTTGAGTGGCGCTTGGCGTGTCAGCTCAGTGAGTGCCTGGGTGGTCAGGTTGGCCATATCGTTCACCCAGAGGGTGGTAATGGCCAAGTAGCCCACATCGCCGGGTAACATGTAGGCTTCCGGGGTGATCCGCCCCTCGATGACTCGGCGGGTTAAGACCATATCGCGGCTCTCTTCGCCGGGGCGCACGACGGTGATGCGCACCTTGCTGCCAGCCGGGCCTTCGATGCTGGCTTGGGTGTAGAAGACACCATCTATGGCGACGATACGATCCCGTGCCTGTAACCCGGCCCGATCCGCTGGGCTGTCGGGGAAGACGTGTTGGATCAGCAACGAGTCGGGGAGTGGCAGCGCAATGACGCCAATCCCGACCTGTTCTTCACGCCCACTACTGAGCACATCTTCGCGCTGTGCCGCGCTGGGGGCGAGTACCCGCGAGTGGTTGTCATCGAGCCGCCCGACCATCTCACTCAACAAGTGGTAGAACTCCTCATCGCTGCGGGCGTGTTCAATCCATGGTGTGTACTCTTCCCGCAGTGCGGCCCAGTCTAGCCCACGGAAATCGGCGTAGAGGTAGTGTTCATGCACCGTTGTCCAAACTTCGGCCAGGATCTGTTGGCGGAGACTGAGTGAGAGCGGGGTGGGTGAAGGGATGATCGTTGCGGTTGGTACCGCGCTGGGGGTCGGTGTTGGTAGTGGCGATGGAACCGGGGTAGGCAGTACCAGCACCACCGCCGAGGTCGCACTAGGGGAGGGGGTAGAGGCCACCGTTTGGCTGGCACAGCCGATCACAAGGAGTGAGAGGGCAGCCAGCATGGTGCCATAGAAGAAGACTGGTGTGAGTGAACGGACAAGCGACATCTTCTTCAACCTTATAGTTCCGATCATTCAGTGGCAAATGCCGCCGCGAGGACTTCACCGGCGAGACGCGCACCAACACTACTGCCTTCCCCACCACTTTCAACCATCACCGCGACGGCGTAGCGCGGTTGATCGAGAGGTGCGAGGGCAATGAACCATGCGTGCGGCACTGCGCCCGGTACATGTTCGGCGGTTCCCGATTTGCCGCCCACAGCAATCCCCGGCACATAGTCGCTGATCACGCGGCCAAAGCCGTAGCTGCCCACCGCCGCCATATTGCTGCGCATTGTCTGGGCAATCAGGGCCGAGGTGGCGCGCCGGATGGGGCGCGGGGTCTGCTCGACAATCAGGCTGCCATCGGGGCGGGTGATCCGCTGCACTAAGTAGGGGCGCATCAGTATCCCCTCATTCCCGATGGCGGCGGTCATCATGGCCATCTGGAGCGGGGTGACGAGGAGTTGCCCCTGCCCATAGCCGGTATCGGCCATGCCACGCGGTAGGTTGAGGAAGCCGGGATTGACATAGAGCAGGCTGGTGGCGGTAGGCAGATCGGTAAACTCGTTATAGGTGCTATTGGCGCGTTGGGGTGGGAAGATGTCGAACTGGCGCGCCGTTTCGGCAAAGAGCTCGGGGCCGAGCCGGGTGGCATATTGCGCAAAGGCGGTATTGCACGAGTAGGCATAGACCTTTTCGAGATTGGTGGGGTCGCCGGTCAGGGAGGCGAGGTTATCCACCGCATTGACCACCGGCGGGGCGGTGGGGTCGGGGCGGTATTCCTGGGGGCAGGTGATGCTGTCGGGTTGGCCGACACCCGGATGCGCCAGGGCGGCAATCGCGGTGAGGGTTTTGAAGGTGGAGCCGGGTGGGTAAAGCCCCTGGGTGGGGCGGTTGAGCAGGGGTTGCCCGGCGCTATCGGCGATGATCTGTGCCCAGTAGGCGCTCACCCGCGCATTCTCGGCGTCCCAACTCGCGGCACTCGGATCAAAGCTGAGGCCACGCGGGTCAAAGCCGGGTTGGGAGACCATCGCCAAGATGGCTCCCGTGCGCGGATCGAGGACGACAATTGAGCCAGCGCGCCCGGCTAGGGCTTGAGCGGCTCGCGCTTGCAGCTCGGCGTTGATGGTGAGGACGAGGGTATTGCCACGCCGTTCACCACCCACAAACTGTTCTTGGAGGCGCTGGAGTTCGTTACCGCGTTCGCCAGTCAGGTAGGCCGAATAGGTCGATTCGAGGCCACTCTGGCCGTAGCGGGTGCTGAAGAAGCCCAGGATATTGCTGAAGGCGGCCGGATCGTAGCGATCTGCGACCGGGTAGGTACGGCGCGCAAAGCCGTTGACCGATTGGCTATCGGCGAGGACAACCCCGTTGCGATCCACGATCTGGCCGCGCAGCACGCGCTGCGAGGATAAGACCGGGCGCACGTTGCTGGTGGTGCTGCCATCTGGCCCCACCGCCACATAGTTGTAGATGGCGTCGGCTTTAACAAACTGCTGGCGCAGGAGTTGCAGACTGAGCAGCCCAAAACCGAGCAGGATGATCAGACCCACATGGTAGACCGTGCGGGCGAGTCCTGCTGGTGGTGCGGGGTAGACCATCCAGGCAGCGAGGCCCAAGAGGGGGGCGGCGAGCCACAGGCAGATCAGCCAGCGCGTATCGGCCTCAACTGGCTGGAAGATCCCGTAGCTGATGAGCGCAAGCGCCCCGATCAGAAGCCCGGTGCGGATTATCGGTTGTTGGCCCATAGATCAGATCTGCTCTTTCCCATGCCGTATCGTTCAAGGAAGATTATACTATACGTCACTAGCAAAGCATCCTCGGTTTGTAGCCACAAAGAACGCAGAGAACACAGAGGAAGAACTACTATGCGTAGGCTCACCCCGCACCTGCTCACGGTTCTCGTCACGCTGTTGCTCGTCGGAGTTGGCCAGGTTTTCGCCCGCCCACAGCCTAATGCCACCCCCACTGCGCTCCCTACCGCCTTTACCTATCAGGGCCAGTTAATGGATGCGGGGCAACCGGCGGATGGCAGCTACGACCTCACCTTTCGGCTCTATGATGCGCTGAGTGGTGGTACGCAGATCGGGAATGCCGTGGCGCTCAGCGGGGTTGCGGTCAGCCAAGGTATCTTTACCGTACAGCTCGATTTTGGAAGCGGCGCATTCACGGACGCCCGCTTCTTGGAGATCCAGGTCGGCGCGATTACGCTCAGCCCGCGCCAGCCGATTACCCCCGTGCCCACCGCGCTCTACGCGGCGAGTGTGCCGTGGAGTGGGGTGACGGGGGTTCCCGCCGATCTCGCCGATGGTGACAACGACACCACCTATAGTGCCGGGGTTGGCATGGCGCTGAGCGGTACCACCTTCCGTGCCCAGGGTAGTCCCTACGCCCAGGTCATCATCGTGGCCCAGAGCGGCGGCGACTTCACCAGCATTCAGGCTGCGCTCGATAGTATTACTGATGCGAGTGCCAGCAAGCCCTATCTGGTCTACGTTGCACCGGGGGTCTATACCGAGCAGGTGACAATGAAAGCCTACGTGACCATCGAGGGGGCCGGGCAGAGGGCAACGATCATCCGTGGGACGGGTGGGGGTTTACTCAACGCGAGTAGTGCCACGGTCGTGGGGGCAAGTAACGCCACACTGCGCAATCTGAGCGTCGAGAGCGATGGGAGTGTGAACCCATATACAACCGGGATGTATAACTCCTCCGCTTCCCCCACGATCAGCAATGTGTCCGTCACGGCCTCTGGGGGAACAAACAACTACGGCATCGCTAACTTCTCTTTTTCCTCCCCCCTGATCAGCAATGTGACCCTCACGGCCTCTGGGGGAGACGCCAAAAACATCGGCATCTACAACAACGCCTCATCCCCTCCGATCAGCAACGTGACCATCACGGCCTCTGGAGGAACAAACAACTACGGCATCGTCAACTTCTCTTCTTCCTCGCCCCCGATTAGCAACGTGACCGTCACAGTCTCTGGGGGAACAGAAAACTACGGCATCTTTAACTTTTATTCCTCGCCCTCCATTAGCAACGTGACCGCCACGGCCTCTGGGGGCACAAACAACTACGGCATCGTCAACGAATCCTCATCCCCCACCATCCGCGACTCGGTACTCAGTGGGAGTACGTATAGTGTGTATAACAATGGAGGTACGTCGAAGGTCGCCTATAGTATGCTAGATGGCCCACACTCTTCTGGTACGACCTGCATTGGCACCTATGATGCGAACTTCGCGCCGGTAACGTGCCCATAGGAGGGTGTATGTAGTCTAAGGAAGAACCACTATGCGTAAACTCATCCCGCACCTGTTCACGGTTCTCGTCACGCTGTTGCTCGTCGGAGTTGGCCAGGTTTTCGCCCGCCCACAGCCTAATGCCACCCCCACTGCGCTCCCTACCGCCTTTACCTACCAGGGCCAGTTGATGGATGCGGGGCAACCGGCGGATGGCAGCTACGACCTCACCTTTCGGCTCTATGATGCGCTGAGTGGTGGTACGCAGATCGGGAATGCCGTGGCGATCAGTGGGGTTGCGGTCAGCCAGGGGATCTTCACGGTACAGCTCGATTTTGGAAGTGCCGCATTCACGGACGCCCGCTACTTAGAGATCCAGGTCGGAACGACCACCCTCAGCCCGCGCCAGCCGATTACCCCCGTGCCCACCGCGCTCTACGCGGCGAGTGTGCCGTGGAGTGGGGTGACGGGGGTTCCCGCTGATCTCGCCGATGGTGACAACGACACCACCTATAGTGCCGGGGTTGGCATGGCCCTGAATGGTACCACCTTCCGTGCCCAGGGTAGCCCCTACGCCCAGGTCATCGTCGTGGCCCAGAGCGGTGGCGACTTCACCAGCATTCAGGCTGCGCTCGATAGTATTACTGATGCGAGTGCCAGCAAGCCCTATCTGGTCTACGTTGCGCCGGGGGTCTATGCCGAGCGCGTGACGATGAAAGCCTACGTGACCATTGAGGGAGCCGGGCAGGAGGCGACGATCATCCGTGGGACGGGTGGGGGTTCAAGCAACGCGAGTAGTGCCACGGTCGTGGGGGCAAGTAATGCTACACTGCGCAATCTGAGCGTCCAGAACGATGGGAGTGGGAACTCATTTGCATTCGGTATCTACAACAACTCCTCCTCCCCCGCGATCAGCCACGTGACCGTCACGGTCTCTGGGGGAACAGCCAATTACGGCATCGTCAACAACTCCTCCTCCCCCGCGATCAGCCACGTGACCGTCACGGCCTCTGGGGGAACATACAACTACGGCATTGCCAACTACAACTCCTCCTTCCCTCCGATCAGCCACGTGACCGTCACGGCCTCTGGGGGAACATACAACTACGGCATCTATAACATATCTTCTTCTTCCCCCACCATCCGCGACTCGGCGATCACTGGGAGCACGAATAGTATATATAACAACGGAGGTACGCCGAAGGTTGTCTATAGTATGCTGAATGGCCCGTACACTTCCGGTACGACCTGCATTGGTATCTATGATGCGACCTTCGCGCCGGTAGGGTGCCCATAGGAGGGGAGTATGCAGTCTCTGTACCATCATCATTCACGACATCGCTGGCTGCTCGCGGCTATGCTGGTGCTGGCCTTGTTCGCCTAGTGGCGCGGTAGTACCCGTTGTAGCCACAAAGAACGCAGAGAACATAGAGGAAGAACTACTATGCGTAGGCTCACCCCGCACCTGTTCACGGTTCTCGTCACGCTGTTGCTCGTCGGAGTTGGCCAGGTTTTCGCCCGCCCACAGCCCAATGCCACCCCCACTGCGCTCCCTACCGCCTTTACCTATCAGGGCCAGTTGATGGATGCAGGCCAACCGGCCAATGGCAGCTACGACCTCACCTTTCGGCTCTATGATGCCGTGAGTGCTGGTACGCAGATCGGGAGTGCCGTGGCGCTCAGTGGGGTTGCGGTCAGCCAGGGGATCTTCACGGTACAACTCGATTTTGGAAGTGGCGCATTCACGGACGCCCGCTTCTTGGAGATCCAGGTCGGAACGACCATACTCAGCCCGCGCCAGCCGATTACGCCCGCGCCCGCCGCGCTCTACGCGGCGAGTGTGCCGTGGAGCGGGGTGACGGGGGTTCCCGCCGGGCTTTCCGATGGAGACAACGACACCACCTACAGTGCCGGGGTTGGTATGGCCCTGAGCGGTACCACCTTCCGTGCCGAGGGTAGCCCCTACGCCCAGGTCATCGTCGTGGCCCAGAGCGGCGGCGACTTCACCCGCATCCAGGCTGCGCTTGACAGTATTACTGATGCGAGTGCCAGCAAGCCCTATCTGGTCTACGTTGCGCCGGGGGTCTACACCGAGCGCGTGACGATGAAAGCCTACGTGACCATCGAGGGAGCCGGGCAGGGGGCGACGATCATCCGTGGGACGGGTGGAGGAGGAGGTGAATTGAACAGCGCTACTGTATTGGGGGCAAGTAACGCTACGCTGCGTCACCTCAGCATTGAGAGCGATGGGAGCGATGGGAAAACCTTTGCGGTTGGGATTTATAACGACTCATCTTCCCCCACGATCAACGATGTAACTATCACGGCCTATGGGGGCATAGTCAACTACAGCATCCTCAATGTCTCCTCCGCTCCCACGATCAGCCATGTGATCACCACCACCTCTGGTGGAACAACCACCTACGGCATCTACAACTACTCCTCCACTCCCACGATCAGCCACGTGACTATTACGACCTCAGGGGAAACAGGTAGTATAGGTATCTACAACTCCTCTTCTGATCCTACGATCAGCTATGTGACCATCGTGGCCTCTGGGGGAACGACCAATTCAGGCTTCCACAACGTCTCATCTTCCCCGACCATCAGTAACGTGAGGGTTACAGCCTCTGGTGGAACAACCACCTACGGCATCTTTAATACATCCGGCTCCGCCCCCACGATTAGCAACACCACTCTTTCGGCTTCTGGAGGAACATACAACCACGGCATTTCCAACAACACTTCCTCCCCCACCATCCGCGACTCGGCGATCAGTGGGAGTACGTATAGTATATATAACGATGGAAGTACAACGAAGGTCGCGTATAGTATGTTGAATGGCCCACGCTCTTCTGGTACGACCTGCATTGGCACCTATGATGCGAACTTCGCGGCGGTAACGTGCCCATAGGAGGGTGTATGCAGTCTTTGTTTCATCCACGACATCGCTGGCTGCTCGCGGCTATGCTGGTGCTGGCCTTGTTCGCCGGGGCGTTTGCGGCCAGTGCTGGGGGCACCTTCTCCCTGGCGCGCTGGTCATCCGATGGGGGTGGCGGGAGTAGTACGGGGGGCCAGTACACCCTGGTAGGCACCATAGGTCAGCCTGATGCCAGTACTGGTGTGAGCAGTGGCGGTAATTTCCAGGTACTGGGTGGGTTTTGGGCGGGGAAGAGTGGCGAGTATCGGAGTTACTTACCGCTGGTTACGCGGTGAGGGTTTGCTTTGCCCATGTCCTAGCTACCCCCCCGCCAGGGTGGCCAAGAGATCGCCTTCATCATGTTCTGGGTTATGCGCCAACATGCGCGCCTGTTCAAGCAGCGCATCATACGCGGTATCGAGGCTTGTGGGGGCCAAATGCAGCGTATCGCCGGGGAGAAGTTGCGCGGCCAGCGGCATATCGGCACTCAGCAACACCCCGATGATCGGGTAGCCGCCGCTGGTTTGCGCATCCGCCATGAGCATGATCGGGGTACCATCGGGCGGCACCTGAATCGTTCCTGGCACCACCCCCAGTGAGAGGATGCTGGTCATGTGTTGGTAGTGCAGGTGTACCCCATCGAGGCGATACCCCATCCGATTAGAGGTTGTGCTTACCCGCAGGGTAGCCCGACCGAGCCGATCAAGTGTATCAGGGGTGAAGTGTTCGCTATGCGGGCCAGGGATGAAGCGCAGGGTGGGCGTGGCGCAATAGGCGGGGCGCAAACTGCTCGGCCAGTGGCGGCCCGTCACCGGGATGATCCCGGTTCCTGGGCGGCGCAACGGCAACTGATCGCCGGGATGGAGTGGGCGGCCATGCAGGCCACCAAACCCACCGGCCAGATCGGTCGAGCGCGAGCCGAGGAGGCTGGGAACCTGAATCCCTCCCGCAACTGCTAGGTAGCAGCGCCCGCCCCATGCGCCGCGCCGCCCGTTGAGTGATAAGGTCGCACCTGGCCACGCCCGCACGGCGCACCATGTGGGGATGGGTTGCTGATCCAGCCGCGCTCCCAGATCACCACCTGCCAAGGCAATCGTGATCGGGATATGAAAGCGCAGGGCTGCGCTCCCCGCCGTGATCTCAATTCCGGCACTATTGGGCGGATTGCCCACCAATTGATTGGCCACCGTCAAGGCAAAGGAGTCGAGTGCGCCACCCGGCGAGACCCCATAGCGGCGCGCTTCGGGTCGTCCGAGATCCTGAACTGTCATCAGCGGGCCACTCGTGATGACCTCGATCATGGATGTCTCCTGCGTAGATCGGGCAGCACGGCCACAAATTGCACTCTATCGCCGGGGCGTAGCGTAGCCGGTGGGTTGGTTTCAGGATTGAAGAGCGGCAAGTCCGTGCGCCCAATAACATGCCAGCCCCCCGGCAGACGACTAGGGTAGATGCCGGTCATTCCGGCGGCTAGGGCCACCGAGCCGGGTGGGACGGCACTACGCGGGGTAGCCCGGCGCGGGATATTCAGATCACTGGGCAGCGGGCCGATATAGGGGAAGCCCGGTGCAAAACCGATCATCATCACCCGGTATGGCTCGGCACAGTGCAGCGCAATCAGATCGGTGGGAGTCATATCGGTCAAGCGCGAGACCGCATCAAGATCGGGGCCATCGGTTCCGCCATAATGCACGGGAATACGCACCACCCGCTCGTGATATGTCGGTTGGAGGGCTGTCACCTGCTGAAGTTTACGCAGGTATTCCATCACCCCGTTATGACTCATGCTCAACGGGTCGAAACAGGTGAGGAGCGATGCAATCGCAGGCACGACTGCCCGTAACCAGGCGGGCGGATTCGCTTCCAAGGCCATGGTCAGTGCCAACACGGCTTGGTTGGTCACATCAAGCTCGCCCTGAGCTTCCATCAGCAGGGCGGAGTCACCCAGAGAACTAAAGCTCCAGTGCATACGGCCCTCGCTTATAATTCTCGTCTAGAAGGGCTGCACCACCACTCCGGCAGCTTCGAGGCCGTGGCGGATGATCGCGGCGCGTTGGGCCGCTGCGGGTGCGTCGCCATGCAGACAGATCGTACCCGCTTGGATCATGAACGTGCTGCCCGTGTGACTCTGTACCTGGCCATGCAGGGCAATTTGAAGAACTTGGCGCAGACTCTGCTCAGGATCGTCAATCAGTGCCCCGGCCAATTGGCGTTGTCGCAGGCGGCCATCGGCCTCGTAGGTGCGATCTGCAAAGCCCTCGCCCACCACACGTAAGCCCACCTCCTGGCCAGCATCAAGCAGCACCGATCCCGCCAAGCCAACCAAGACCAGATCGGGGTTGAAACTCACCACCGCCCGCGCAATTGCGGCTGCGAGGGCCGGATTGTGGGCCGCATCGTTATAGAGCGCCCCATGCGGCTTCACATGGCGTAGCCTGACCCCTTCGGCCTGAACAATCGCGGCCAAGGCACCGATCTGCGCCAACATCAGATCTTCGATCTCGTGGGGTGGAATCGCCATACTACGCCGCCCAAAGCCTTGCAGATCGGGGTAGCCAGGGTGCGCGCCCACGGCGACTCCTAGCGCCTTGCACAGCCGCACCGTGCGCCGCATCGTACTCGGATCACCGGCATGCCCGCCGCAGGCCACATTTGCCGAGGTGACATGCGCCAAGATCGCCGCATCGTCGCCCATCGGCCAAGGGCCAAAACTCTCGCCACAATCACAGTTGAGATCAATACTTGGCATCGTATGCTCCTGCCTTGAGCGTAGCACAGCGCTGCGGTTTGTGCAATGTTCTTGGGGCATCGTTCCCCAGCCCGTAAACGGGCGGGCTACATGATGCAAAGCCCGCCTCTGCGGGCTGGCGCTAGGCCGCGCAGGCGGCCTTCGCCCGGTGGTAGCCCGCCCGTTTACGGGCTGGGTACAAAGTTTGCTCAGCTTCGACAGGCTCAGCCAACGCGCCGCATCCCAGATAACAAAATCCGTAAAAAGCGGGTTTGGGGCGTAGCCCCAAGAAGAAGCAAGTATAATTACTACAGGGAATATCACCTGCTAAGGAGAGACCATGTCACCCACCACTTTGCGCAGCTTTGCCATGAACACCTTCGCGAAATGGCAGAAGGAAGATTGCATGAGTCTGGGTGCTTCGTTGGCCTATTACGCACTCTTCTCCCTCTTTCCGCTCATTCTCGTGATCCTGAGTATTGTCGGTGCGGTACTCGATCCGCAACAGTTTGCGGTACAACAACGCATCCTCAGCCTGATCGGCTCGGAGCAGGTGCGTGGCCTGATCACCCAAACCTTACAGAACCTCAACAGTAGTAGTGTTGGTGCGGGGCTGATCGGTTTCATTACCCTCCTTATGGGCGCGAGCGGCATCTTTGGGGCGCTCGAAAAGGCGTTTGCCGCCATCTGGGAGACCGGGGCCGAAGAGTCGGCGGGGGGGATACTTCAGACCATCCTCAAGGCGGTACAGCAGAAGTTGTTGGCCTTCGGTTTGGTGTTGGGGAGCGCCTTCCTCATGCTGCTCTCGATCATCTCCACCGTTCTCGTGACTGCACTGAGTAAACTGACCACGACGCTACCGGGGCAGGCGCTCTTCTGGCAGGTGGTACAATTCTCGCTCTCGCTGGCACTGCTCAGTCTCGCCTTCGCTACCATCTTCAAGTTTATCCCGCGCTGCAAGGTCCTCTGGCGCGATGTGTGGCTGGCGGCGCTGATCAGTGCGTTGCTCTTCACCGGCCTCCAAAAAGTTGTTGGGATCTACCTGGGGCAAGCCAACTACGCTTCTTATGGGGTGGTTGGGAGTGTTATGGCGCTGATGTTTTGGATCTATCTGAGTAGCCTCGTGATCCTGTTAGGCGGGGTGCTTTCGTTTGTTTATGCGCGCCATGGACGTAGTGCCACAGTAGAATCATGAAAATCGCTATTCTTGCCGACATCCATGCCAACCTGGCCGCACTCCACGCGGTGGTTGAAGATATCGAAGCCTGGTCGCCTGACACGGTGATTGTCGCGGGCGATATTGTCAATCGTGGCCCCCAGTCCGATGCGTGCCTCGATCTCATTCTACGGCTGCGCGATGAACGCGGCTGGCAGGTGATCGCCGGGAACCACGAGGGCTATATTTTGCGCTACGCCCATGACGTGACCCTCCCCGACTTCCCTACCAGTGGCCCGCGCTACGAATTCAGCCGCCTGATTGGCTGGGCCTACGCCCAACTGCGCGACCGGCTTGCGGCGCTGGCCGCGCTTCCCGAACGTTTCGATCTGGATACCAGCCAAGGGGCACTCTACGTGCTGCATGCCTCGGTGCGCCACAACCGCGATGGTGTGCTGGCTGCCTCGGATGATGCCGAGTTGCGCCAGCAGATCGATCCGGCGGCGGCGGTCTTCTGTGTGGGCCACACCCACATGCCCTTTGTGCGCCGGGTTGATACGACTCTGGTCGTCAATGTCGGTTCGGTGGGGTTGCCCTTCGATGGTGACACGCGGGCGGCTTATGCCCGACTCACCCTGGGGCGTGCGGGCTGGAACGCGGAGATCCGGCGCGTAGCGTATGATCTGGCGGCCACGGAGCGCGTCTTTATCAGTAGCGGGGCGCTAGAAGCCATCGGGCCAATGGCGCAGATCATGTTGCGCGAACTCCAGACCGGCGAGTCGCTCATGTTCCATTTCCTGCCGCGCTACAGTCCGGCCATTCACGCCGGGGCGATCAGTGTCGCTGATGCGGTGCGCGAGTTTTTGTAGGGGCGCAGCCCTACGCCTCCTCTAACGCCATGATCAGATCTACAAGCACCTGATTGAGTGGCGTTGCCACACCCAGCCGCGCCCCTTCGCGTACCACCGCCGCATTGATGCTGCCGATCTCGGTGGGGGCATGGCGCTCGACATCTTGGAGCATTGAGGAGCGATTGGCGGCGGTGGCGGTGGCCACTGCCAGGGTATGCGCCACGGGATCATGGTAGGGGAGCGTGGTGCCGCGTGCCTGTGCCACTGCTGCCGCCTCGTTGACCGCAGCGATCAGGAGTGCGCGGGCATGGGGCAACTCGGCCAACGCACCGTTGGGTACGCGCAAAATGGCGCTGAGGGCGTTAATGCCCACATTCACCACCAACTTGCCCCATACCAACCCCTCCACATCCGCACTCACCTCGGCGGGCAGCCCAGCACGTTCGTAGAGTGTGGCCAACGTGTGGGCTATGGTGGGGTGGGGCGTGGCCCCAATGTGAGTCGTGCCGCGCCCTGCGTGGCGCACCCGCCCTGGCCCCAGTAACGTCGCGCCTAAGGCCGTTACCGCTTGGCCCACCCGATCCGCGCCGAGTACCTGGGCCAATATCTCGCGGTTGCCGACCCCATTCTGGAGCGTATAGGCTATTCCCTGCGGGGTGAGGATCTGTTGTGCTACCTGCGCCGCCCATGCCGTCTGGTGGGCCTTGACCAACACCAAGGCCAGATCAGTCTCCCCGGCTTGGGCCGGATCGCCCACGGCGCGTACCGTGCGCACATGGGCTACCCCATCCACCTCACAACTCAAGCCCCCTGTGTTGATCGCCGCCACATGCGCATCCCAGGGGTCAATCAGCACCACCTGGCTGACGGCGGCCAGGTAGAAGCCGAGCAAGCCCCCCATCGCTCCGGCTCCGATGATGGCGATATGCATAGGATGATCCTTCGAAGGTGACTTCTACCGCCTCGCTTGTCTTTAGCGATTTGCGTTATTATAATGCTAGTAGCAGAGCCGACAATGAAAGGATAGAGCATGGCTAGCTCGTCTCGTGTCGCCCGTGGCACCGCAGCCGCCGCAGACAAGCACATTGGCAAGATCATTACTGCATCGTCGGTTGGGACGATGATAGAATGGTACCAATTCTTTGTCTTTGGTAGCCTGGCCACCACCCTTGCCAGCAAGTTCTTCCAAACCGGAACACCGCTGGGCAATCTGATTGCCTGGTTGGCTGCTTTCGCTGTCGGCTTCATCTTCCGCCCCTTTGGCACGGTCTTCTTTGGGCGGGTGGGAACGATGATTGGGCGTGATCGTAGCTACATGGTGACGATGAGCATCATGGCGGCATGTACCTTCTTGGTGGGGATTATGCCGACGGCGGAGAGTATCGGTGCCGCCGCTGGGATCATCTTGGTGGTGCTGCGGATCTTGCAGGGCTTGGCCCTCGGTGGTGAGTATAGTGGTGCGGCGACCTATATCGCCGAGCATGCCCCGCAGAATAAGCGTGGCCTCTATACGAGTTTCCTCCAACTGAGCGCTACGGCCGGTTTCCTCCTCTCCATGTTGGTGGTTCTCATCTGCCGCATGATCTTCGGTGAGGCTGCCTTTGATGCCTGGGGCTGGCGCGCACCCTTCCTGCTCTCGGTCTTGCTGCTGGGCCTCTCGATCTATCTGCGCTCCTCGCTCAAGGACTCGCCGCTCTTCCTGAACCTGAAGAGTATTGGCCAGACGGCCAACGACCCGGTGAAGGAGAGCATCACCAACCCGATCAATGTTCGCTATGTGCTACTAGCTATCTTTGGGGCGACCATGGGCCAGGGGGTGATCTGGTACACCAGCCAGTTCTATGCGCTCTACTACATGCAGAGTGTGTTGCATGTGCCGTTGCTCACCTCGGCAGTGATTATGGTTGTGGTGCTGCTGCTCTCGATCCCGCTCTTTGTTCTGAGTGGCTGGCTCTCGGATCAGATCGGGCGCAAGTGGATGCTGCTGGGTAGTATGGCCCTCGCTGCGCTCAGTTACTACTCGATCTATGCCACGATGGGCAACTATGGCCCGTTTGTTGGCGATCCGGCCCAGAATATCGCCAATCCTGACTATAGCCCCTTCATGCTCGGTCTGCTCGTCTGCGTCCAGATGATTTTTGTGGCCATGGCCTACGGCCCGATTGCCGCCTATCTGGTCGAGATGTTCCCCACCCGCATCCGCTATAGCTCGATGGCGCTGCCCTACCATATCGGGAATGGCGTTTTTGGTGGTCTGGTGCCGCTCTTCGGCTTGCTGCTCATCCAATCTACCGGCAATCCGCTCGCCGGGGTCTTCTATACGATTGCGATTGCGATCATCTGTCTGGTCGTCGGCGCGATCTTCCTGCGCGAGAGCAAGAACGTGGATATTACCACCACCGCATGGTAATCCGAAGGATTCCCTATGTTCGATCTCTATCGCTGGGGGCGCACAGTCGGGGTTGCCGCCGGGGTGGTAGCAGGCTTGACCGGGGTAGGTTTGGCGGCGGCACTGCGTCGCCCCCTGCCCCGTGTTGCTGGTAACGCGCATCTGCCGGGCCTCCAGGCTCAGGTGGAGGTGCGGCGTGATCGTTGGGGTATTCCGCATATCTATGCGCAACATAATACCGATCTCTTCGCTGGGTTAGGTTATGTCCACGCCCAAGACCGGCTGTGGCAGATGGAACTCAACCGCCGTACTGGCCATGGGCGTCTTGCCGAGATCTTTGGCCCGATTGCCCTGAGTTCGGATACCTTCATCCGCACGCTGGGCTTTTCGGCGCTGGCCCAACGCGAGGTGGAGTTGTTGGATGCGGACACGCATACGCTGCTCACGGCCTATCTCTCTGGCATCAATAGCTTCCTCGATGCCCACTCCAGCCGCTTGCCGTTGGAATTTCGCCTACTTGGTTTCACCCCGCGCCCCTGGGAGTTGGCCGATATTCTGGTTTGGCCCAAGGTGATGGCGCTCAACCTCTCGACCAACTGGACGAGTGAGTTGCTGCATGCGCGTATCGTGGCGGCGGTGGGGGCGGAACGGGCGGCGGCGCTCTACCCCGGCTATCCCGATCAGGCCGCGCTGACCATCCCGCCGGGGGTGGTGTATGATCCCGACATTGGTGCGGCGGCGCTGCGTATGTTGGCCGATGCCGCACCCTTTACCGGCGAGATGGGCGGGCCGCAAGGCTCGAATGCCTGGGCCGTCAATGGCTCGCGCAGCCTCAATGGCCACCCCCTCTTGGCGAATGATCCGCACCTCGCCCTGGCACTACCGGGGATCTGGTACCTAGCGCATCTGGAGGGTGGCGATTTCCATGTCACTGGCGGCACCTTCCCCGGCTCATGTGGCGTGGTGGTGGGGCATAACCGCCATATTGCCTGGGGTGTCACCAATGGCATGACCGACAACCAGGATCTCTATATCGAGCGCTTTGATCCGGCTGATCCGCTGCGTTATCAGTGGCGCGGCACGTGGGAGCAGGCCGAGGTGCGTCGCGAGACGATCCAGGTGAAGGGGCAGGCTGCCCCAACCACCATTGAAGTTCGCGTCACCCGCCACGGCCCGATCATTGACCCGGTGGCCGAGCCGAACCCTGGGCCACTCGCTCGCCCGCGTGATGTGGACGAGCAGTTCCATGAGGCGTTGGCGCTGCGTTGGACGGCGCTCGATCCCTCACCGGGGGTGGCGCATGCTGTCCTCGATCTCAACCGGGCGCATACCTGGAGTGAGTTTCGCGCTGCGCTGGCCAAGTGGGATGTGCCGCCCCAGAACTTCGTCTATGCTGACCGCCAGGGCAATGTTGGCTACGCGTTAGCTGGGCGCTTGCCGCTGCGCAACCAGCATGATGGCACCTTGCCCGTACCCGGTTGGGACGGGGCGCATGAGTGGCGCGAGTTTATTCCCGCCGAGGCTATGCCGTCGGCCTTGAATCCGCCCGATGGAATGGTGGTAACGGCCAACCATTTGGTGACTGGCCCGGATTACCCGTTCCATGCCTACCTCAAGGGCGAATGGCTCAACCCCTACCGCGCCGAGCGCATTGGCGATCTGCTGCGCACCGAGCCACGCCACGATACACGCAGCTTTGCGCGCATCCAGCATGATGTCGTCTCGCTCCCCGGCCTCGAACTGGCACGCTTGGTGGCCGATCTTGCCGTGGATGATCCCCGCGAGCAGCAGGCCCGCGATCTGTTGGTGGCCTGGGATGGGACGCTGAATGCCGCGAGTGGGGGAGGGGCGATCTATGTGGCGCTGCGCTACCACCTGCTGCGCCTTGCCTATGCCGAACTCGGCCCCCTGTTGCTGGCTCCGACTGCACCGGGTGTCTTCACCACTGTTCCGGCCAACCTCTACCTGGAACGTGCCTTGCCGTTGCTGTTGGAGCGCATCGCCACCGCCCCGCTGCCGGGGCGACCCGATCCCTGGTTGGGGCCGGGGCGCACCTGGGATGATCTGTTGCGCACCGCGCTGGCGCGGGCGGTGGCCGAGTTGCGCAACCTGCATCCTGATCCGGCGCGTTGGCGTTATGGCCAGATCCACCGCCTCACCCTGCGCCATCCATTGGGGAGTGTGGCCGCCTTGGCTCCGATCTTCAACCGGGGGCCGTGGCCCGCTGGCGGGGATATTGATACCGTCAGCCAAGCCTACGCCCCGCGCCACAGTCCCGCCGGGCCATCGTTTGTGGCCCCTTCCTACCGCCACATTATTGATCTGGGCAACTGGGATGCCTCGCGGGTGGTATTGCCTGCGGGCCAGAGTGGCCACCCGGCGAGTGTCCACTATAACGATATGGCCTCGGCATGGCGCAGCGGTGGCTATTGCCCCATGCTCTGGAGCCGTAAGGCAGTAGAGGCGCATACCGCAGCCGTGCTGATATTGGAGTAGTTGATGCTCATCTGTCAGGATCAGCGCAGTGGCTATGGTTGTGGTGCCGAAAACCCCGATGACGCCGCCAACTGCCAACGCTGCGGAATGGCGTTGCGCTTCGCGGTGCATCTGCAAAACCCCGGCACTGTTGTCGGCCACTACCAGATCGTGCGCATGATCGGCTATGGTAGCTATGGTGCCGTCTATGAAGCCCAGGATTGCCGCGATGCAACCCGCAAGGTGGCGCTCAAGGAGACCTTCGAGGCGGCGATGATCGTGCGCTTTCAGCGCGAATTTGATGCCCTCGCGCACTTGAGCCATCCCAACCTTCCGCACTACTACGAGGTCTTTGAGGCGGATGGCTGCGGCTATCTGGTGATGGAGTTTATTCCTGGCCAGAGCTTGGATGAGATCCTCAACCGCCAGAAGGCTCCACTCTCTGAGCAGTTTCTGATCGGCTATGCCGAGCAACTCTGCGATCTGCTCACCTACCTGCATAGCCAGCATCCGCCGGTACTACACCGCGACATCAAGCCGGCCAACATCCGGGTTACGCCGGAGGGTGTGGTGAAGTTGGTGGATTTCGGCCTCTTCAAACAGGGGATTCAGCGTACCCGCCAGACTCTGCACGGCTTGGGGACGCTCGAATATATGCCCCTAGAGCAGTTTGATTGGTCGGGGGGAACCGATCAGCGCAGCGACATCTATAGTTTAGGGGCTACCTTCTACCACCTGCTCACCCGGCGTTACCCGATCAGTGCGCCGAAACGGATGACGAAGGAGAAAGATCCTCTCCGGCCCCCACATCGTCTCAACGGGCATGTCTCGCGCCATGTCTCGGATGCGATCATGCGGGCGATGAGCCGCTTGCCCCTGGATCGCTACCCCAATGCCGAGGCGTTCAAACGCGATCTGCTCGGCAAGACGCAGCGCTACATCCGGGGGGCGCAGATGCGGGAGCGGCTGGTAGATCAGGGTCTGTTCATCTACACGCTGGCATGGCACCCCGGCGGGCATATCCTCGCCAGTAGTGGTGAGGATCGTATGGTACACCTCTGGCGTCCGCACGATGGCGCACCGCTGGGGAGCCTGCGCGGGCATCAGAGCAAGGTGCAGGCATTGGCGTGGCACCCCGATGAGGATCTGTTGGCCAGTGCGAGTGCAGATCGCACGATCCGTCTCTGGCGCAGTACCGATCTGAGTTGTGTCACGACGATCACTGGCCACCGTGAGCCAGTCACCTGCCTCGCGTGGAGTCCCGATGGGGAGGTGTTGGCGAGCGGCAGTGGCGATACAGTCTATCTCTGGGCGGCAGATGGCACCCCGATGAGTGAGATTCATTGTCCTGAGCGGGCCAAGGTGTATAGCTTGGCCTGGCGACCTGACGGCCAGATGTTGGCGGTGGGCTATGATGATCACCAGATCCGGCTCTGGCAGATGGCCGAGCAACTGAGCGTCTTTAGCCTGCAAGGGCATACGGGGTGTGTTTACAGCTTGGCCTGGAGTCCCGATGGGCAATCGTTAGCGAGTGCGAGTGCCGATAGCAGCCTGCGTTTGTGGCGCTTGGCCAATGGGCGGCTGGTGGATGAGTTGCGACGGCATAAGAACTGGGCCGCCAAGTTGGCATGGCATCCCGATGGTTCGGGCGAGGAGCAGCCTTGGTTGTGGCGGGTGAGCGATACCAGTCTGTGCCTGATCGTGACTGGGCACCGCAACTATGTCTACTGTGTGGCGTGGAGTCCCGATGGGCAGGTGTTGGCGAGTTGTGGAGCCGATTCGACCCTGCGGCTGTGGCGCAATGATGGTTCGCCGATCTCGCTGCTGATGGGGCATAGTGACTGGGTGCAGGCGGTGGCGTGGAGTCCCGATGGCAACAGCCTTGCCAGCGCGAGCCTGGATGGAAGTGTGCAGTTGTGGAGTATGGTGTGAAGCACCTAAGCGTAAGGGAGCACCGGCCACAAGCCGGTGCTCCCGCAATGTTACTTCCTAAACGCCCCCACCACAGTGAACTCCGTCCAGTGGCCATAGAAGACCATCGAGTAGTTCCCGGCGGGCAGGTCGGTGCTGTTGAAGTCCACGGCGAGCGATCCATCTTCCTCGGCGTAGTAGGTCGGGCCAGCCACCACGGCACCCTCTGGGGTGTTGTACCAGACCCCCACCGGCTCGCCGGGGGCGAAGATGGTGCTGCTAAAGAGGATGTGGCCATCCGTTCCTGGCTCGACCACCAGGGTGTAGCTCTCGCGTGCATCATTGGCCGGGGCCACCTGCACGCTGGGCTGGTTGCTCAGGGTCGAACCATCATCGGCCCAGTCGGTCCACTCGGCCAGGGCGCGCTCGGTCAGCAATGTCCAGAGCGGCGCATTGGCCTTGACGCGCAGGCGAATAGTGGCAACGACGGTGCCATCCTTGCTGCCCAGCGGCCCGGTCTTGAAGATCAGGCCATCCTCACCCACCTCGGAGACCCAGGCGTCGGGGTCATCGAAACTGGCATCGAGCACCTCAGCCGCGTCCGGGTTGATCGGCAGGTAGACGGTGGCGTTCTTGGCTCCACCTTCTCCATTGTTGAAGACGGTGATGGTGTAGGTCACCACATCCCCGGCGGCGGCGGCGTGGTTGGGGTTAGAAGTGATCACAACATGGACATCGGCGGGCTTGGCTTCGGCAGTGGGGAGCTTGCTGAAGAGTTGTAGGTTGTCCAGCAAGGTAACACCCTGTATTATATTTCCCATGTTTAGCGGGTTATACACCCCATTGATCAACACAAATTGCAGATTACACGTACTGGCTGCGCAGACATTCGGACTGATCTCGCCAATAAAATCACTCCAAGGAAAAGTTGGTTCCTCTCCTATGTCTACCCCTGGAACATACTCATGGAAGAGTTGCTGGATCGCTCCAGTATCGGTATTGATTACTAACGCGAAGGTATCGCTATAGGCCCAGATCCCAGGAGCGGGCTTACCTTCCTGGTCCATACTAGCTACAACAGGTGCCCATGCAAAAGAGAGCAGATCGCCTGCCTTGGCACTGAACGCATACGCAGCGCTAGGGCAGTGGTTGGTACCATACGCAGATAAGATGCTTGCAGAAATCATGGCAATGGTATATTTACCCTCATATATATATTTCAAATCAGGAGGGTAATCGTCTATGAACAAGGGCATAACTGCACATCCCGTCTGTGTCAACTTAGGATTGCCAGGGATGCCCTGCATGTTGGGCATTTGCATGCCATTAGGTTTCCCGTATATATCATCAAACAAGGGATCAGAGTCGGCGGTGAAGCCTTGGGCATCCGGGCCTTCGGCCCAGGCTTGGCCCTGCATCTGGCTTATCGTCTGATTAAAGCTCCACCCCGTATCATCACCGAGTTCAAAACCACCATTGGTGAGCGCAACCTCGACATAGCCCTCCGGGGCAGCGGCAAAGACTTGACCAACCATGGTAACCAAGAGGCCCAGAGTGAGGACGAGAGCCAATAACGAGCGTGCGGGAAGTGAGCGTGTGCGTCGCATACGATGATGCTCCTGTGTTGAGTATGAACCGAAATCTGACCAATGGCGCTACGCCTCAGATGACCTGAAGCGCGAGAGGCCCCTGAGCCTCGCTGGAATTGAGAGTATGAACCTATGGATGGCTCTAGTATGGAGCATCTCGGAGGTGGATTGAGGCCAAAAAAGGACAAATAAAGGACAAAAATAGCGACGCAAATGTTGCATCGCTATAGCCCACCCTGGCGGCGCACATAGGCAATGGCATGGGTGCGGTTGGTGAGGTGAAGTTTGGTGAGGATCTGCTTCATGTGGTACTTGATCGAAGATTCGCTCATGTGGATATGCGCAGCCACTTCGCGGTAGGTGAGTCCATGGCCCACCAGGTGCAAGATCTGGCGTTGGAGTGGGGTGAGGATGGCCCCTTCCTTAGTGTTGTTGGCTATGCTATGAACCAGGGCTTGATCAATCTTCTGGGCTAGTTCGGGCGAAATAGGCGGCGCACCTTGGTCTAGCCCATCCAATAAGCGGAAGAAATCGTCGGCATGCAGATTCTTTAGTAGATACCCAGATGCTCCGGCCTGGAGTGCCGCAAAGAGTTGCTCTTCATCGGCGGAGACCGTGAGGATGACAATGCGCACCTCTGGCCATTCAGCGGTGATGCGGCGCGTAGCCTCTAGCCCGTCACATACAGGCATGTGCAGATCCATCACGATCAGATCGGGACGCAGAGTCTGGGCGAGGTGTTGGGCTTCAAGCCCGTTGCTGCCCATACCCACCACTTGCATGCCGTGTGCGGTTAATAGGCTGCTCAACCCGTCAAGAAACATGGGATGATCATCAATCAAGACGACACGCATGGAATTAACTGATATGTGATGAGCTTGCATAGATATTGATCGGGAACTCTAGAGAAATTTCGGTACCATGATGCGCTTCGGAGCAGATTTGTAGCACTCCACGCAATTCGTTAGCGCGTTCCTGCATCGTCTTCAGTCCGAAGTGTTGGGTTGCATCGGAACTTGGCGGTCGGGTAAGGCCAATCCCATTATCGTGGATGCGCAGTCGGAGGCGATCATGCTGGCGTTCAAAACGGATGCGCACGAGGGTGGCGTGGGCATGTTGGCGCACATTACTGAGTGCCTCTTGAATGATACGTAAGAGGTTGATTTCGTTAATCGGTGAGAGCCAATGCGCATCCCATGGTTCATCTTCCTCCATCTGTACCGTGATCCCATAACTACGTATATCCTCGATACTCTGTTGTAACGCCATCCAGAAACTGCGGGTGGGAATATCGCGTAGACCAAGAATGAAGCCACGCACATCGGCATGGGCTTGGCGCGCCGCCACCCCCACCTTCTCAAGCGCATGGTTGGCAGCCGTAGCCTCATTGCGCTGCAACAACACCTGCGCCGTCTGCACCTGCATATTGATGACCGCAAACATCTGGCCCAAGCTGTCGTGGAGATCGCGGCCTAAGCGTTCACGCTCTTCAAGTGCCGCCAAGGTGCGTTGATGCTGCAAGATCTGGGCATGCGCGCGCTGGTTTTCGCTGATCTCGCTGCGCAGTTGGGCATTGATCACATCGAGTTTGGCGGTACGTTCCTGTACTTGGAACTCTAGCGTCTTAATCAGGCGGCCCTGTTCGGCAGACAACTGGTTAAAGGATTGCGTGAGGTAGCCAATCTCATCCTCATAACGGATGGGGAGGTTGGTCGTATAATCACCGCCCACCATACGCCGTACCCCGGCCAGCAGCGTGTTGAGCGGATCGAGCAGCGTGCGGCGGAAGAAGTACGGAAAGATGAGCAGAATAAAGACACTGGTAGTCAGAATCAAGCCCACCAACGGCATGAGCAGGCGGTGCAGTTGGGTGCGATAGTCGAGCAGATAGTCATGAACAGCACCTTCCGGCCCAATGCTGATGGGCAGGGTGGCGAGGTTGATTCGTTCTGGTGTGCCCTCCACAGCGTTGCCAGGAAGGGCACCAATCGCCCATGCACTCGCACCCGGGAAGTTATTGGGGTAGTAGGTGAGGAGTGCGGGGACACCGCTATAGGCCAGATCAAAATGACCATCACTATAGAGGATGGCCTGAAAACTGAAGACCAGTTCGGGTTGATAACGATTGGGCATGCGGTTCCAGGTGATCACCAACCGTTCTGGCTCTTGACGAACAAAGATCCCGCCCTGATCGGCATCGGCATTCAGGTTGGTGAGCAGCGCCATGATGAGTGGGGTATTCCCATAGTGATACTGGTAGTTTCGGTATACCACCGGCTGCCCCATACTGATGGTGCCATCATTACAGACATAGATCTGTGAGTATGCTATGCCATAGAATTGGAATGGAAAGCTCAGCGGGTGGCTACACTCGTGCTTAGGCGCTTCGCTCAAAAAGATCGGCTCACCGAGTGGCTCAATAACTGTCAATGGTTGGGCCGCAATTGCATAGCCAGCATCGGCATTAGGCGTAAAACGCAGACTCTGCTGATTCGGCAGCGTCACTGGGTTGTTGATCGCATTGGGTGGCGCAATAACCCAGCCGACCGAGCCGAGAATTGCTAACATGGCAGTGAGTGTTATGCCTACCCATTTTGTCATGAAGGAGGTTGTTTCGGGTTGCGCATTGAGATAGTTGAAGGCAAAAAGAAAGAGGATAACTAATCCTCCAATTGAGAGTGTGATGTTTAGAAGAGTGTCGGAGATTAGTGAATTATAATTTAATGCATTAAAAATGCCTGTAATCACAATGAGGATGGTGATGAATATATAATTCCGTATAACATAAAGAGTATTTTCTGGTGGGTGTAGGAATATTTGAAATATACTCGATGAAGGTGTCTTCTGTTTTGAGGCGAATATACTCAATTGTCGCAGGAAGATGAAAGGGATCAGAATGAAAAAGAGGAGCAGAATTTGGTTGCTCCACCATGGACGGATGAGCACGTTACCTGTATTGAAGAGATGAATACCGCGACATACCGCATAGCCCCACTCCCAAAGCGCATAGAGGCTACTCATCAGCAGGATGAGGTAGGTTTCACTCCGTGTCACCACGCGATAGGGGAAACGATACGCAAACTGAAAGACGAGGATCAGGGCCAGCGAGATGAGCGGGGCTTGTAGGAATATGGCATAGAGGTGTTGCGTTGGGGCAAGGGATGATTCAAAAAAGAATGTTATAATTAATCCAGTAATAAATAAGAATATATAAGCAAGAATACGTGTTTTTATTTGATCATGGTAAGACCTTGAGGTTAATAAATACCCACTGATCATCAAACAGAGGATCATCTGATTGAGGTAGCCGATGGCTGCGGGTGTGATGTAGAGTTTCATGGCTCTACATTATAGCGATTTTTGTAACTGGTTATATTGGGGGCGGCGTAGCCCCCAGGGCATGTGCAAAGTTCTTGGGGCTACACCCCAAACCCCATTTTTGTGGTGTTTTTGGGCAAAGTCACCTTCGGTGGGGGTTCGGGGTCCATCTCACCGATACTAATTGTGGGGGGGGGCGCTCCCCTATCTATTAAAGGACCTAAACCACCGAGGA
>NZ_GL501401.1:891954-895836 GCF_000152145.1 Oscillochloris trichoides DG-6 | reverse complement strand
CCGAACCCCCCACCGAAGGTGACTTTGCCCATGCCCTTACCCTACGCCGCCTTGCGGGCATGCTCGATATACTCCAGACTCTGGTGGCGGAAGTAGGTGTTGTACAACTCGGCATAGTGGCCACCGGCGGCTAAAAGGTGTTGGTGGTGGCCCTCTTCGATGATCTGGCCCTTGCGTAACACGATGATGCGATCTGCGTGGCGCACGGTACTGAGCCGGTGGGCGATCACGATGGCGGTGCGCCCGGCCAGTACGGTGTCTAGCCCCTCTTGGATCAGAGTCTCGGTGAGCGGGTCAACACTCGCAGTGGCCTCGTCCAGAATGATGATCGCGGGATCTTGCAGCAACACCCGCGCTAGGGCGACCAGTTGGCGCTGGCCCATCGAGAGGCTGGCACCGCGTTCACCTACCGGGCTGTCTAGCCCTTGGGGGAGAGCACTGATCCACTCCTCACCCCCAATGTGGCGCGCCGCCGCCAATACTTCGGCATCGCTCGCATCGGGTCGTCCGTAGCGGATGTTCTCGCGCACCGTGCCGTCAAACAGGAAGGGCGACTGTGTCACCATTCCCAGCCGGGTGCGGTAGTCGCTCAGGTCGAGATGCCGAATGTTCACACCGTCAATCAGGATCTGGCCGCGCTGGAACTCGTAGAAGCGCGCCACCAGTTTGGCGATGCTGCTCTTGCCCGACCCAGTGTGGCCCACTAGGGCCAGGGTCTCACCCGCCCGGATGTGCAGGTTGAAGTGCTGAAGCACCGGCTCCTCCGGCTTGTAACCGAAGTCCACATCGACAAAACGGATCTCACCGCGTAGCTGCGGTAGGCGCTGCGAGTCGCTCTGGATCACGCGTGGCTCAGCGTCTATCAGGCCGAAGACGCGTTCGCCCGCCGCTAACCCCAATTGGAACTGGCTCCAGAACGAGGCGATGCTGGTGAGTGGGAACCAGATGCTCTGCAAGCCCTGGATGAAGAGGAACCAGGTTCCGGCGCTCAACTCGCCCTCGCGCACCCCGATCCCCCCGGCATAGACCAGCGACGCCGTCCCGATCCCGGCCAGTACGTTCAGGATCGGGAAGATGCTGCTGAAGACGTAGCGCGTGCGCCGGTTGACGCGTAACGATTGCTGGTTGACGCCCAGGAACTCCTGGTGGATCGCCGCTTCTTGGCGGAAGGTTTTGGCGACCCCAATCCCGCTGACCGTCTCCTGAATATGGCTGCTCACCTCAGCATTCATGCGGCGCGAGGCGGTGATGGTGCGGCGGGCGATGGCACGGAAGGCCAGCGCCACCCCCATGATGATCGGGGCTAACGCCAGGAGGATGCCGGTCAGTTTGAGGCTGACCGTGGCCAGGTATCCGACCAGCACCGTCACCAGCAGCAGACGACTGAGCAACTCCATGGAGAGATTCATCACCTGCGAGAAGGCGGCGCTATCCGACGTGACGCGGCTGACGATCTTCCCCGACGGGAACTGGTCGTAGAAGGACATATCGCGGCGCAGCACGGCATCACAGGCATCCTCGCGGATCTTGAGTACCACATCGCCCACCGCCTGCGCGGCGAAGGTTTGGCGGATGAGGTTGAAGATCCACGAGCACGAGGCCAGAACGGTGAGGATGAGGGCTGTGGTGGCGATGCGCCCCATGCTGGTATCGTTACGCAGGGTATCAATGCTGCGCGAGATGAAGATGGGAATCCCGGCTTCGAGTAGCGCGGCTGCACTGATCATCGCCGCCGCAATGCCCATCTTGGCCGCCTGGGGGCGGAAGTAGTGCAAGATGCGTTTGACGAGATCGGCGTCGCGGTAGTTACGATCATATTCTTCGGCGTCGAGGCCGTCAAAGAGAAAGCCCATATATGCTCCGATTTAATTTTCCTGGGAAACCAGATCATACCGCGCAAAGATGCGCCGATAGATCGCTGATTGCTGCAACAACTCTTCGTGCGTCCCCGCCGCGCTGATGTGGCCACCCTCGATCACGAGGATGAGATCGGCCCAGCGGATCTGCGAGATGCGGTGGGTGATGAGCAGCACGGTGCGGCCCTCTTGGGCCTTGCGGATGGCCTGTTGGATCTGATCCTCGGTGGCACTGTCAATCGCACTGGTGCTGTCATCCAGGATCAGGATGCGCGGATCGCTCAGGAAGGCGCGGGCCAGGGCGATGCGCTGGCGCTGCCCCCCGGAGAGGGTGGTACCGCGCTCCCCCACGACTGTCTCGTACCCATTGGGGAAGCTGCAAATAAAGTCGTGCGCCTGAGCCGCCTGGGCAGCGGCGATCACCTCGTCGCGGGTAGCATCGGGGCGGGCAAAGGCGATGTTTTCGGCAATCGTGCGCGAGAAGAGGAAGATGTCCTGCTCGATCTTCCCGATCTGCGAGCGCAGCGCATCAAGGCTCCACTCGCGCACATCCACCCCATCAATCAGCACACGTCCGCTCGTGGCCTCATAAGTACGGTTCACCAGTTGGGTCAGGGCACTCTTCCCACTGCCGGTCTGCCCGACAATCGCCACGGTCTGCCCGGCGCGGATGTGGAAGGAGATGTGTTCCAGCACCCGCTTGGAGCCAGATTCCTCATAATCGAAACTGACCGCATCAAAGGTAATCTCGCCGCGCATCGGAGCGCTGTAGCCAGTGCGCTGCTCATCCAGGTCGCTCTCACCACGCACAATATGCAGGATGCGGTCGGCGCTGGCGATCCCCGATTGGATGAGCGAGAAGGCGAAGAGCGAGATGAAGGTGGGGAAGCGCAGCACATTCACCAGACCCACCACCGCGATCACCTCACCAACCGCGAGTTGCCCTTGGCGGTAGAGCCACAGCGCGTGCAGGAAGCTGAGGCCCAGCGCGAAGCCGTAGAGCAGGAGCGGCAGGTAACGTGCCTCGATATAGCCCTGGCGCACAAAGAAATCGCGGAAGAGACGCGCATTACGCCGGAACTTCTCGCGCTCAAAATTCTCGCGCGCACTCGCCTTGACCACCTCGATGCCAGAAATGGTCTCTTCCAACCCGGCATTCATCATGCCAAACTGCTCGCGCTGATCATGCACCACCGGGTTAAGGCGGCGCACATAGCGTTTAGCCGTGATGATGTAACTAGCCACGAAACAGAGCGGTACGAGGAGCAGTTCTAGGCGGATAAAGGCGATATAGGCGAGGGGAATAACAATCCCCATCACCGTCTCCGAGACCAGCGTCGCCCCCGGAACAATCAGATTGGAGAGCTGATTGGTATCATCGGTGGCACGGGCCATAATATCCCCGGCGCGTTGGCGGTCGTGGAAGCCCTTGCTTTTACTCAGCAGGCTCTCGTACAACTCTTGGCGCGCATCGGCCTCGAAGCGGGCAGCCACGTTTTCAGCGGAGAGGCTACCGAAGAGTGCCGAAAGCCCATCGCCGATCAGGACACCCAGGATGGTCAGGGCGACAATCAGCAGGCCATCGGGGCGACTAGGGGTAATGATCTCATCAGCGGCGCGCCCGATCAGCACTTGTGCCCCGGCATAACAGGCCCAGGCAATCGTGAAGAAGAGATAGAAACCGAGCGCAAAGTACCAGTAACGCCGCACATGCGAGAAGATCCAGCGTCCGGCACTGCGCTGGTCGTAGGTATAGGTATTGGGGGCCGTAAATTCGCTACGTTGTGCCACGGGCAATCTCCTCTCAGGGGCAAATTCGTGGAACAAGCGTAGCACAAAGGGGCGAACGCGGCCATCAGCCCAAAGGCGGAACATGGTTCTCGGTCTTGGGGCTACGCCCCAAACCCCATTTTTGTGGTGTTTTGGCGGCTTCACCGGCAAAACACATCGCGCAAATCTTCGGGAGCGGCTACAGAGCCCTGAAACCCTTCTTGGTTTTGCAGGTTCTCAAGCTCGCCCTTTCCCG
>NZ_GL501401.1:777847-891854 GCF_000152145.1 Oscillochloris trichoides DG-6 | reverse complement strand
CACCCCCGAACCCCCACCAGAGGTGACTTTGCCCATGCTCTGCATGTCGGGGCGCGTCACGCCGCGCCCCATACGCACACACCATCACCCCCGTTGCAGACTCAGGCTGCGGAAGAGTGGGCCGAGCATCGTCGCCGCCTGGGTGATCAGCGTGGGCGACTCGTTGGCCATGGCGACGAGCCGCTGGTGCATGGGGCTGCCCTCGCAGTAGGCGCGATCAACCGCCGCCCATTTGGGTAGCACATCGCGCTCGATCCATTCCCAGCGGTCGGCGGGGCGGGTGACGCTCTTGTTGCCGGTGAAGAGTGAGAATGGCCCGGCGTGGCTGCCAAACCAGGGCGAGGTGATCGGGTTGCCCTCGAAGTTCATCCATGCGCCGACTGAGGCAATCGAGCGCCCAAAGTCGGACATGCGATCAAAGTAGGTGGGCAGGGTATTCATCTGCTCGTGGCGCAGCAACGCCACGTTGCCCTGGCTGATCAGCTTGGGTGCCTCTTGATCGTTGGGGTCAGCGGTGAGGCGCTGGACACCCTCATCAATCATCTGGAACCCGACCAACAGGCTCTCGCGTTCACCATCGCGCACGTTGGCCTCGATTTCACGCAACCCGCCCTGGGCGTATGCCGCGTGTGCCCAGCCAATATCGGCAAAGATGGCGTCATTGCCCTGTTTGAGCAGATCTAGATCGTTGAGTAGCAGTTGGCGACTGAGCGAACTGTGCAGGGTGACGGGGATGAAGAGGGCGAGGGTGAAGAGTTGGCTATACAGGTCGCGCCCAACATCGAGCAGCCCGCGTTGGGTAGACGGAGCCGCGTTAGCGACGAGCAGATCACGCGGAGCGCGCAGCACCTCGGCAATCGCCAGCGCCAATCCGACCTGATCCGAGGCAAAGGCGGCCATCCCCGACCACTTGAAGAGCCAGGGTTCTTGTAGGTACCAACGGGCGTAGAAGGAGGTGATGCGACGATTGCGGGCCACAAAGGCGGATGTGGGTGGCAGTTGTTGTTCGAGATGATCGTGCCATGCTTCGCGTGTCGGCATAAAGAGCCTCCGCATGAGTATTTGGGAACAGGGGGTGCTGGGTTCTATTGTAATATATGTTGCAAGCGCATGAGCCGCAGAGCATAAGGAGGCCACATGAACATCCGCGATGCAATCATCACCGTGGTTGGGGGGAAGGATCTGAGCCAAGCCGAAGCCGCGATGGTCATGGAGGAGATTATGACCGGGGTGGCGACTCCGGCCCAGATCGGGGCTTTCCTCACCGCGTTGCACCTGAAGGGTGAGACCGACGCCGAGATTGCGGGCATGGCCGAGGTGATGCGGGCCAAGGCAACCCACGTCTATGTGGATGGGCCAGTGGCGGATACGTGTGGCACCGGCGGTGATGGGGCGCACACGTTTAATATCAGCACGGCGGCGGCGTTTGTGGCGGCCGGGGCGGGCCTGACGGTGGCCAAGCATGGCAACCGGGCTATGTCGAGTATCTGTGGTAGTGCCGATGTTTTGGAAGGCTTGGGGGTGCGGATCGATCTGGAGGCTGAAGGTGTGGCACGGTGTCTCAGTCAGGCCAAGATCGGGTTTATGTTTGCACCCAACTTCCATCCGGCGATGCGCTTTGCTGGCCCGGTGCGGCGCGAGATTGGTATCCGTACTATCTTCAACATCCTGGGGCCGCTGACCAATCCGGCACGGGCGCGGCATCAAGTGTTGGGGGTTGCCAGCGCACCACTGGCCGAGAAGTTGGCGCGGGCGCTCAGTCGCCTCGATACGGTGCATGCACTGGTGGTGCATGGCCACGGCGGGGTAGACGAGCTGACCCTGAGTGGCCCCAATCTGATCTATGATGTGCGCGGCGGCCACGAGCCGACGCTGCAAACGGTAGCCCCGGAGGATCTCGGTTTGGCGCGGGCGCATCAGAGTACGCTGCGCGGCGGTGATGTGGCGACCAATGCGGCGATGGTACGCGCCATCCTGGCCGGTGAGGAGCAGGGGCCACCGCGTGATGTGGTGCTGCTCAATGCGGCAGCCGCGCTGGTCGCGGGTGATCTGGCGCAGGATCTGGGTGAGGGTTTGGCCCAGGCACGCACGAGTATTGATCAGGGCCACGCCATGCAGCGGCTCGAAGCAATGGTGGCGGTGAGTAACCAATAATGCCCCCGCGTTCCACCCCCACCAAACCGCGTCCGAGCGCCTCAGAAGATGAGGTGCGTCTGGATCGGCTGCGCCAGCGGCGGCGACGCTACCCGCTGTGGCGCTTGGTGTGGGCCAATCTGCGCGATGATCTGCGTCTGCTCAAGCGGGCCTGGTTTTCGTTGAGTGCCTTGTTGCTGGTGCTGAGTAGTGGCACGCTCTACCTCTATTGGGCCTACTTCCCGCAACATTGCCAAACTGATGGCAGTGATTGTGGGGTTGATCTGGCTCAGGCACTCTACGAGACGCTGCAACTGCTCATCTTTCAGAGCGGCTTGGCCTTTCCGCCCGATCTGGTCGGGCGGTTGCTCTTCTTTGCGATTCCCTTGCTGGGCCTCTTCTTCCTCTTGCAGAGCGCGATAGATCTGAGCCGCTTGATCTTTGATAAGAGCGCTAACCCAGAGATCTGGCAGATCGCACTGGCACGTACCTTCAGTAACCATGTGATTATTGCCGGTCTGGGCCGGGTGGGCTATCGTACCGCGCTCCAGTTGCTCGATGCCGGTTATGAAGTGGTGGTGATCGAGGCCGACTGGGCGAGTGAGTTTGTGGCGACGCTGCTGCAACTCAAGGTGCCGGTGGTGCGCGGTGATGCGCGTGACCCCCAGATCCTGCGCCAAGCCGGGGCGACGCGGGCACGTGGGCTGATCGCGGCGATTAACGATGACCTGCGTAATATCGAGATTGTGCTGACGGCGCGGCGGATCGCGCCCGATCTGCAAACCGTGCTGCGCATCTACAACCGTGAGCTGGATGCCAACCTCGAACGCAGTTTTGGCCCCAACACCGCCTTCTGCATCTCGATGCTCTCCGCGCCCACCTTCGCCGCCGCCGCACTGAGCCGCGAGATTGTGCAGGTGCTCAATCTCCCCGAAGGGTTGCTCGGTATCTCCGAACTAACCGTGGCTCCAGAGAGTAGTCTTTCCGGGTTTGTGCGTAGCATCGAGGAGCAGTATGGGGTACGCGTGCTGCGCCACCGCGATCCGCACGGGCGCGAGCGCCGCCCCGGTTTCATGCAGCAGTTTGCCGCTGGGGATGTGGTGTTGATGATCGGACGGCTGGAGAATCTCGAACGGGCGCGGTTGGCCAATGTTCCCCAGAGTAAGACCGGCTTCTTACGCCCACTGGTACACCAAGCAACTGGCCCCACCCTGAACGGCGTGATCGTGTGTGGTATGGGGCAGGTGGGCTTGCAGGTGATCCGGCTGCTCTTGGCCAATGCGCCCCACGCCGAGATCGTCGCTATCTGCACCCCTGACACCCCGGCGCGGATTGTGGCCGAGATCAGCCAGTTGGGGGTACGGGTAGTCAAGGGCGATGCACGGCTGCCCCATGTGCTGGCCGAGGCGGGTTTGGAACGTGCCTACGCTCTGGCTTCGCTCTACAGTAACGACCTGCTCAACGTGCAGGTGGGGATGGCGGCGCGCAGCCAACGCCCCGATCTACATCTGGTCTTGCGCGTCTTTAGCGATGTGCTGGCTGAGCGCTTGGCGGTACTCTTCGGTATCAACACCGCCTACAGCACCTCGGCGCTGGCGGCCCCGGCATTGGCGGCGGCTGCGATCAGGTATGATGTGGGCTACGCCTTTGATGTCGGCGAACGCATCTTGGCCACGCGGGTACTCCATGTGGCCGACGGAGATGCACTGTTGGGGCAGCGCGTGGCTGATCTGCGTGAAGCACGGGGCCAGTTGGTGATCTGCCTACGTCGCAGCGGGAGCAGTTTTGTCCCTCCGGGGCTGGAGGAGCGCCTACAGCCGGGGGATGAAGTTGTTGTCGTGGGTGACATTCGGCGAAACTGAGCATAGAAGGAACTTTTGATGAGCGAGACTTTTCTGACCAAGATCCTGAAACACAAAGCCACCGAAGTCCAGCGCCAGATCGCCAAGATCCCGCGCAGCGCCCTTGAGCAGCGCATCGCCCGCATGCCCGCCCCACGCGACTTCGCGGCGGCGCTGCGTCGCCCACCGTGCACCGCCCTGATTGCCGAGGTCAAGAAGGCTTCGCCCAGCCGAGGCGTGTTGGTCGAGGCGTTTGATCACCTAGAGATTGCACGCACCTACATCAAGGGCGGGGCGGCGGCGATCTCGGTACTCACCGACATCCGCTTCTTCCAGGGCAGCCTGATGTTCTTGGAGGGTATCCGCCAATTGCCGGAGGTACCGCCACTGTTGCGCAAAGACTTCATCATAGACCCGTACCAGGTGTATGAAGCGCGGGCCTACGGGGCCGATGCGCTCTTGCTGATCGTGGCGGCACTGGATGATACGCAGATGCGCGAACTGCTCGCTCTGACCCATGACCTCGGCATGCAGGCGCTGGTTGAAGTGCATGACGAAGCCGAACTGGAGCGCGCCCTAGCCTTGGGCGTGCAGATCGTTGGGGTGAACAACCGCGATCTGCACAGCTTCAACATCAGTCTGGAGACCACGGCGCGCCTCGCGCAGCATTTAGGGGCGGGGCCAGAACGGCCAGTGCTGGTGAGTGAGAGCGGCATCTTCACCCCGGAACATGTGGTGATGGTGCGTGGCCACGGCGCAGACGCGGTCTTGGTGGGCGAGGCACTCGTCACCGCGCCGGACATGTTGGGCCAAGTGGAGGCGTTGGTGCAGGCATAACCCCACCATCACCGTGGCCGCCCAAAGACCTGCGTCCAATAGTGGTAATACGGGCCACCCCCGCTAGGCAAGGGTTGGTCATCAGACTGATAATAGTACCCGATCCCGATCTCGGTATAGGTACAGTCGAGGATATTGGCGCGGTGGCCATCACTATTCATCCAGCCGGACATCGCACTCGCTGAACTGCTATAGCCCGCAGCGATATTCTCGGCCAGTGCCTGCCAGTTATAGCCCGTTGCCTCCACGCGCATGACGAGTGTGGCACGGCTAGGATCGGGATTGGTATGGCTAAAGAAGTTATTCAGCGCCATATCCTGGCTCTCGCGTTGGGCGGCGAGAGTCAACTTCTCATTCATGGCCAACGGGGCACACGCCGGATTGGCACTGGCACGTTGGGCATTCACCAGCGCCAAAACCTCTTGGGCCATCTGATACTGTTCGAGCGTCTGGCCAGCCGGTGGGGCGCGCTGGAGTAGTGGCAGGTAGACGTAATAGGTCTCACCTTCGGCCTGAGCATTGGGCTGGGCCAAGAGAAGCAACGCGAACAGGATGGTGAGTAGGATGGTGCGATGCTGCATAGTGGTGTGTTGCTTCTCCGTGGATATTGCCCACCGTTGGTGGGGTTTGGGGGCGGAACAGCCGCCCCCGAAGAACTTTTTTTCTCTTCTTTTGGCGGCAAAGCCGCCAAAAGAAGAGAAAAAAGCGGGTCTGGGGCTTCAGCCCCGCATCACCTATATACAGAAGGTAAATAGATCATAAAGGGCTTCAGCAGATTTTCCAATGAGAAATCAGTACTGACTTGCCCTGATGCTCCTTCTACACTTGCCACTAGTGCAAACGTACCGGCATTGCCATTGGCCTGAACGGTGATCTCCGCCCAACCATCAAAATTGGTCGTAACCGTATTTCCAGATGGGAAGGTGACACCCGCGCCACTAGCGGGGCTGGTAAACGTAACCGTAGCCCCCGGCACGCGTTTGCCGACACTATCCACCACAATCAGGCTCAATTTGGGGCTAAAGGCGGTATTGATCACCGCCCTCTGGTTATTCCCGTCCATGATGAGCAGTTGGGCCGCGCCAGGCTGCATGTGGTGGAAGTCTACATCAACATTGACGATGGTCGTTGTGGTATTCGAGTCAGTGAGAGTAACGTGGCCGTACCAGAAATCACCCTCCGCGCTTGAGGGCGTATTGATTGCGAACTCAAGATCTATTGGCCCGCCGGAGCTACTACCCGGCAGATCTAGGCTGAGGTTGCCGGGGTTCGCATTCGGCACCACAGCGGTGAGTAGCGTCACAGGATCGCTCGCATTGTTGGGCGAGGCGAGATAGTTATCTACGCGCACAAAGTAGGTGCCGGGGGTTGGATTGGCGATGCTGCAATACTCATCCACCAACTCCGTGGCACTGTAGCAGGCCCACGTCCATGCTTCAGAGGAATCAATGATGTTATTGTTATTCGCATCGCGGATCATGAAGAGATCAACATCCTGCGACGTTGAACCTTGGATCTCGGCAACGATGCGTGCGGTACCAGCAGGAACAACGAGAAGTGTCGTCGTATCACTCGCGCCATTGGCAATGGTCAGCGTCTGGCGGGTAGCCTTGACAAGCCCGGTGATGTGGGTGGTGAGGGCATTGTAGGGCAAGGTCGAGACGCTACGGGTATGCTGGCTGGTAGTTGTCGTTGCGTTCAGCACCAGCCGACTCGCTAGGCTACTCGTCTTCGGTATCGCCGCAACGGGGAAACTGGCATCAGGCGCGGCGTCGCCAGTCGCCTTGAGTGTGGCCCGATCAAAGACGTAAGTATCGAAGGGCTTACCTGCAACATTCAGCGTGAAGGTGAGGCTCTGGGTGCCATGCGCTGGGATGGTAAAACTGGCCGGTTCGACACTCAGCGCGGTTGTCTCGGTCGTTGCTGTCCATGTCACTGCTACATCAAGCGGGTTATAGACCGTGCGCGTCCATGAACAGATATAGACACAACTCGGATCGGCCATACTGGGCAGATTGAGCGCCCTAGCATCACCACCAATAATCGGGTTGGTGTTACGGAAATTGGTCGGGGTTTCATCCAGCAACAACCCAGCCCGCATCGCCCGTTCGAGGCGCACCCGGCCCGCACCACTATCGAAGGGCGTAGTTGGGGTGGTGCCATTCTCCTGCATAATCGGCGCAAGACTGGTGGTCATCAGTGCTGACTGCACCTGACTCGGCGACCAATCGGGGTGCAAGCCGATCAAAAGCGCGGCGGCCCCGGTTACATGCGGTGCCGACATAGAGGTTCCGCTCATGAGGCCATAGTTGGGGCTAGCTCCGCCGGTATTGGCATAGGCCGCGAAGATGGAGACGCCCGGTGCGGTCAGATCGGGCTTGATCACCTGGGCGTATGTATTGGGAGCGGGGCCACGCGAACTGAAATAGGCCATGAGATCGCCAGTGGCCGGATTGATGGTACGGTTAGTATTGGCCCGATCATGGGTAGCCGCAGCCACGCTCATCACCCACGGGCTGACATGGGCCACCGTACCCGCATAAGGGCCGGAGTTACCCGCCGAAGCGCTCACCACAATCCCGGCGGTGCGGGCATTGAGGAAGGCTTGCTCGACCGCGTCATTCCAGGGGTCCGTGCCACCACTGATCGAGTAACTGATCACATCTACCTGATCGGCAACGGCTTGGTTGACCGCAGCCAGCAGATCGGAGGTGGGGCAAGTCGCATAGTAGGTGCCACTGATGATATAGCCACAGGCATCATAGGCGATGATGTTGGCATGCGGGGCGACCCCAGAGATGCGTGGGTAGGTGATACCGCCAGAGACAACATTGTAGAGCACGTTGCCCGCAGCGGTACTGGCGGTGTGTGAACCATGGCTATGTTCGTCATTTGGACTTGGCTCGCCGGTACTCGTATTCGGGGCAGTTGCCGTGTTGGGAAATGTCCATGCGCCGATCAATTTGCTGTTACAGATGATCGCCGGGTTGTAGCCAGAGGGATTGCCATCGGCACGGCTGGGCAGGTTATTGGGATCACATGCTCCCTTGTAGACCCCTTGGCCTAACGGGTTGACGTGGCGATAGCCATCGCCGCCGACTTCAGCAAACGAGGGATGGCGGGTGTTGATGCCAGTATCAATCACCCCAATAATCACCCCTTCGCCCTTATAGCCACTGTTCCAGATCTGGTCGGCCCCGATCCAGGTGGGGCCAGCATCGCTGGTAAGTTCATAGAAGACTTCGGGTTGCACCGCCACAACACCGGGCAGATCGGCAATCTGGGTGGCTTGTTCCGCTGTCAGATGCAGCGCCACGCCATTAAAGACCAGATCATAACTGTAGTCCACCTGGGGAACACTACCGAGACGTTGGCCAATCGCCTGGAGCACCTGGGCGCGGCGTTTGGCCAACTGGTTGCGGTAGGTCTGGGCGGTCGTGCTGGTCAGATCAAGCTCCGCATTGGGATCAGCTCCGGCAAGTTGGGCCGCCTGGGCCACCGCCGCTACCAGCGGATCGCCTGCGAGTTGGACGATGTAGCGACTTGGAGATGAAGTTGTTTGCTGGTTGGTGAAGAGGCTTGCCCCAGCATGAGTAGGCTGGAGGGCAAGGATCAGACCAGCCACAACCAGCAACCCCCACAGAGAACGTAGGGCGTTGTGCATAGTGGCCATCCTTTAGGGGCTGCGGAGGCCGCAGGCTCCCGAAAAAAATCGCGTTTGTTGAAATGTTTTTGACGGCTTCGCCGCCAAAAACATTTCAACAAACTCTTTTATAAAAATGCGAGGAGGAGGACAATCATAAACAGTAGGGTAAGAAATCCAGCTAGACCAGCCAGTGCCATCCGTTCGGGATTGAAGAGCGACCAATCACCAAAGAGTTCGTTATCAAAACCAACCAAGTAGATCCGACGGGGCTTCTCTTCAAGCAGAAAATCCATCTCGGTGATGGTTGTGGCGCGGATTTTCAATTCGGCTGCTAGAAGACGGGTATCGAGGCCCGCATCTTTGATCGCGTTTTTGAGCATTTCGGCAAGGGGGGCCACGCTATACCACTGGCCTGCGTAGGGGTCAATCGTTGCACTATAGACCGATTCGATACGTTTCTTTATCGCCAGTTGGGGCAGATCTTCAATATCGTCACTATTCTGCCACTCTTTGGCGCGGCGGGAATAGGTAAAGACCTGCTCCTTGGCCAGATTGCCGCTTCCTTGGCATGTCGGGCATGTACACTTCCCCGAAATCCCACACGTTGGGCAGGGCATAATCAATGTTTCAGACTTCACCTTATTGTCGGGATTACTCACCTTACGTTCTTTTTCGATACTCCCCTTACCGTTACACTCCTTACAGGGTACCTGCCCCACGCCACCACATGCGGTACAACTCACAATGCTGATCGAATTGGGTAGTAAGATGGACTTCGGCGCGACCGATTCAAAGGCAGCAGTTGTCGGTACTTCGACACTCCAGACATCAGGCGCGGGCTGCATCGAGGGGCGTTCATCGGGTTTTTGCGGGCGGGTTTGCGTCTCCGGGGCACTGCGTGACTCATAGAGGGTGCGCAGTTCATAGAAGTAGATGTTGTAGCTGACGATCTGTTCGGGCTGCACGAGTTGGCCCAACGCACGGCGGCGGAAGAAGCCATCGCGGCTCCAGCGGTTGAGGTGGCGGCGAATAACATCGCGGCGGTGCAGTTCGTCGGCGCGCTTGCGTGAACGGGCCAGATAGTCTTTGAAACTGGCATCGAGCTGATCGCCCAAGGCCGTCTCTAGCGGGTTCTCCAGCCACTCGGCACTCGTCTCCCAGCGCGACTCCTCCATATCGGTGGTAGCCAGATCAATATGGCTGCGCAGGGCTTGGCGCAGCGCACTTGCAGCCGCACCCGCACTAGGAAAGCGCGCTTCGGGATGCACCGCCAGCATACGTTGGAGTACCCGATCTGCGGGGGCCAAGCTGGGATCGCGTGCCACCAGACTGGGTAGTGGGCTACCCGGCGCGGGGGGGACCTGGCCACTGAGCATGTGGTACGCTACTGCCCCCAGGCTATAGACATCCAGTCCCGCCCCAGCCTCCCCCTGTGCCAGACGTTGCTCCGGGGCTGAATAGGGCGTCAGGTAGTCGGCCTCATCAATACTACTCAGATCGGGCGTATCGGGGCTGGCCGCCAGACTCAGGTTGGCCAAGTAAGCCACCCCCTGTGCCGTCACGAGGATGTTGGCCGGCTGGACATCGCGGTGGAAGATCTGTTGCTGGTGCAGATCGTCGAGGGCCGCAGCGACCTGGGCCACCACCCGCAGACAGAGCATCACTTCCAACGGCCCCTCGGCCAGCATTGACACCAGCGGGCGTCCGTCGGTCTGCGGCGTGACGAGATAATCGCCATACTTCTCATCGTGGCCAGCATCAATCACCGGCAGCAAGTTGGGGTGGGAGAGACGGGCGGCGAGGCGCGCCGCAAGTTGGAAGCGGCTACTCGAAATCCAGTCCGGGCGGCGCAGAATATGCACCTGCACCGGGCGATCCAAAGTCAGGTGATTGGCGCGGTAGACCGTCGCCAACTCCTCCTGGCCGATCCGCTCGTGCAGGCGGTAGTTGCGCATCTCGTAGGAGGCATTCGGTTCGCCAACGGGCTTACGCTCCGGGCGTGTGGAAGTCACAGGTGTACTCATACCTGTATAGTATACACCGTTGGTGTGACTCTGGTGATAGAACCATTACCCGTGGTGACGATCTTATGTCCGCGTGCAGGTATCCCCCGATCTACAATAATCAGACACAATGCGCTTCCCCGGCATGTGGGCATTGCCTACCCTCGTACTCTACCTTTCATGAAGGGAGGTTCCCAATGAACCGGCGCTTTATCTCCTCCTCCCCCGGACTGTTCAGCCTTTTGCTCATCTTTAGCCTGTTGCTGGCCGCGTGCGGCAATAATGGTCCGCCTACATCGGGTGGCAACCCAGCCAGCAATACGCCAGCCCCCCCTGCCGCTACGGCTACTCCCGCCCCGCCTGCGCCACCCGCCTTCACCGAACAGGAACGTATCACCGCCGCTGCCGATGGGGCGATCCAGTCGGTTGCTGGGGCTGAGGTTGCGCTTCCCGCAGATGCCGTTGAATCCGAGAACCCGGCCAGCCTCGAACTGGCCGTGGTCGAAGGAAGCGGCGCGATTGTGGAGCAACTTGACCAAGTGGTGCAACGCGAGACCCCCTTCTACACCCTTCAAATGAATGGCGAAAGCGACTCGCGGCTGCCCGTACAGCTACGTCTCCCCGCCACTAGCCCCGACTCGCGTGTGGCGGTCTTGGTTGATGGTATCTATCTCTTTGTCTATGAGGTGGAGCCGCAAGATGGCTTCTTGAGCATCCCCGTGCGCGTGCCCGCTGCAACACCACCCGATCTCGCTGGTGACCCGATGGCGACCGCCGGGACGAGCCACTACTTTGTGATTGGGCCGCGCAGTGCCTCGGCCCCGCTCTGGGATCAGATCAGCGGGGTGAGCGTTGCCCACGCCCAGAACAGTGGCAATCGTAACTGTATTGTTTATGGCGACATCCCGGTTGAACTCAGTACCTGCCGCCGCAACGCCTCCGGCTCGGTGCAGGTGGCATGGGGCAGCGCCGGTCTGATTACGACCGAGACGGCTGATGCGGTGATCGCCGCTACCGAAGAGGGTATGCGCCGCTTGGCCGATGCGGGCTTCACCGCTGCGAAGATCTCCGGCCTGAACCCGGCGCATATTGCCATCATTCCCGGTGATAGCACGCCTACCTACAACTCGACCTTGGGCCGGGTGCGGATTGGGGCCGTGGCCGCCGGAAATATCGCTGGCGAGGCGAGCCGCTTTGAACTCTGGCACGAGTTGATGCACTGGGTCGAGGACGAGAACTACACCATGCTGTGGGGCTTTGTAAATGGCGATCTGCGCTGGTGGCTGGAGAGTGTCGCCGAGGTGGGGGTCTTCCTGGCCGATCCGGCCGCAGCCAACCATGCGGCGACCATGTATGGGCGCTCGACCATGAATGACATGAAGACGCTGATCTTCCAGGTCTCGCCCTACCAGTGGGCATCTGATGAGCAGTATCTGCATGCCCAGTTGTTGCGCGCCAATATCTGCCCCAGTGGCTGCCCGCTTACCATGGAGACGTTTGTCGCAGCGGTGAATGCGGGTACCTATCCGCTGCAAGCGAGCGACAAGCGGGCGGTGCTGCGTACCAACCTGGATCAGTATGCGCGCTACATCCTGACGGGCCAACTGAGTGGCTTTAGCGATACCGTCGCGGCCTTCAGTGGTGGGGGTGGAATCGGCGATTATGTCGCTATTCTCGAAGATAGCGCCGCGCCCTTCAAGTTGAGTACCGCCAATTACCCACCCCAGATTGACACCAAGGCGGGGACGATAGAGGCCCCCATGCAAGTGGATAGTGTCTACCCGTTGTTGGTGGCGAGTGGTGCGGCGGCTGAGTCGGCCTTGGGCTTCATCAAGCCTCCTGGCCAACCTGCCAAGCTGACAATCGAGCCGGGGGTGGAGATCTACTATAGCCTGAACGGTGGTGAGGTGCAGCACCATGCTGGCACGAGCCAGTTGGTCATCGCTCCCATCCACGAGACTATCGGCTATAGCCAGGTGCGCCTCGTAGCGATCTCCCGCGAGAGTGCGGCCACCTTGAAGGCCAAGATCGAACCGATTGACCTGCAAGGTGACTGGGTCTTTAGTGTCAAGAGCGCGACGATCACCTCGAATAATTGTGAGTCCGATAGTGAAGATGGCGAGGATAGCAGCGCGAGCATCACTGAGGGCGACATGCTCAATATGTTGACGCGCTATGTCGCGCCGCTCGGTTCGTATGCCACCCGCGATGATCGGCTGCCCGGCGAGTTGGGATTTGTCCTCGATCCGGGGGCCAGCCTGAAGACCGAACCCGATGATCCCGACATGACCTACACATCGAGTATCAGTGTGCAGGCCAAGGAGGTTGTGGCCGACATTGAGTTATTCATTCCCCCACCTGCTTCCAGCGGCCAAACCAATGGGGCGGGTGTGGCCCTAGCCATCACGCTGCCCACCGGGTTGGCGCTCTTCTTCATGCGCCGCCGCCGCCGGGGCGCGGCCATCCTGATGAGCCTGCTGGCCGTCACGATGCTCACTGGCTGTTTGGGCCTGAACATTAGTGGCACGATTGGCAGTGAGATGCACTTTGGCAAGCTGACCTACGTTGCCCAGCCCGATGCGCCGACGGCTCCGCTGTGGCGGCTGAGTGATGGCAAGGGCACGCTGAGTATGGATCTGACGATTGTGGTGGCGGCAACAACGCTCGACTCGGAGAGTGCCGATGGCGTGAGTACCCAGACCGAGACTCGGCAGTGTCAGATCGAGATGGCCATCACCGCTGAGGGTGAGCTATTCCCCGATGGGGTGGTGACACCGCCGGAGGATTAGGTTCTCGATAACAATATATGGGGGTGTTGGGCGGCACAGCCGCCCAACACCCCCACTATATTGTTTTACCGCACCCCCACCGCTGCGGCCAGTTCGCGCTGCACGATACTGACGATCAGATCGTCCAGCCGCTCGACGGTGTAGGGCTGATCGCCTGCCTCAAGCGTTGTGCTCTCACCCGGCGCACCCGCGCTCTGCCCCTCTTGGTAGGTCAGGAAGATGAAGCCCGCCATGGTCTGCTGGGCCAGTTGGCGGAAGACATACTCCGCTGGGGCATCGGTGTTGCTGGCGGCAATCGGGTAGATCTTGACCCCGCGTGCGACGGCCTCACGTGCCCCGTCCAGGTAGGTGAACTGGATCTGTGGGAAGATGTGCGGGCCAGCATCGGCGACGAGGAAGACCAGCCGCACCGCTGGGGTGTCGCTCCACTCCATCTTGAGGATGCTATTCTCCAGCGCGGCATCTACCGCCTCCGGGGTGTCGCCGCCACCCTGGGCACTCAGGGCGTTCAGTTCAGCGCGGAAGGCGGCGAGGTCGGTAGTGAAGGCGACCGGGCGGGTCACATAGTCATCACCCTCGTCCTTGTAGGCCACTAGGCCGTAGCGGATCTGTGGGCGCGGGTTGAAGGCATCAATGCGCTGGGCGATGCTATCAATCGTCTCCTGAATACGGTAGAGCTCGTCGCCCATACTGCCGGTAGTATCGAGCATGAAGAGCAGATCGAGGCGCAGGGTCGAATCGATCTGGGCACCGCGCAGCCCGACTTCAACCGGGGCGCTGCTCCCGCGCTCGAAATTCACCTCGGCGCTGGCGTTACCATAATTGGCCACGAGGCGGAAACTAGTGGCATTCGGGCTAACCCCGATCACGCGTGGCATGAAGATCGTCTCGCCACCGGCGTAGGTGCGCCCCTGAAAGACCAGTTCATCTTCGGCGTAGATGCTGATTCGCGCATCAAGCACCGGGCGCTGGTTATCGTCAATCACACGAATCAGGTAGCGTTCGCTGGGATCAACCGGGCGCACTTCACCCGCCTGATAGGTGCGCAGGTAATCGAGGTAGGCGGCAAAATCATCATTGTCGTCAATCTCGCCCGCCTTGAGGTTGGCCACCTGGCCCTGGGGCCGCGAGGCGGTGCTAGTCTCGCCCCCCTCCGTCTCGGCAACGACATCCCCTGCTATGGGCGGCTTTTCGGCGTCGCCGCTGGCATCGGTGGCCGGGAGACCGGCAGCAGCTTCGGGCATGGAGGTTGCCATTGGCATAGCGGTTGCTGCCGGTGCGGGTGCCGAAGCGGTATTCTCGCGGGCAGCGAGGTCGCTGCTACTTCCAGTTGTTGTGGGTGCGGCAACCTGAGAAGCGCCACTACTTCCAGTTGTTGTGGGTGCGGCAACCTGAGAAGCGCCACTACTTCCACAAGCGGCCAAGAGCATGAGTAGGACGGTGAAGAACAGGAGCATGGACGGGAAGCGGCGGTATGGGAACATCGGGGGCCTCCTCTGGGTGGAGAATTTGGGCATGCTGTTGGAGAGACGTGTTGGGGGCGGGGAAAGTTCCAGGCTTTGCAGCCCTATGTTATGATACCAACAACGTCTGTACCCAGCCCGTAAACGGGCGGGCTACATAACGCAAAGCCCGCCTACGCGGGCTGGTTAGGCCGCGTAGGCGGCCTTCGCCGGGTGATAGCCCGCCCGTTTACGGGCTGGGGAGCGATGCGCTATGCCCTGGGGCGTTCGGGGGCGGTAGCCTGAAAACCCACGCTTGGTGCTGCATCCCCAAACCCCCACCAGGAGCACCCACATGACTCCCACCCAAATCCGGGGCGCGTGCCCCCACGACTGTCCCGATACATGTGCGTTACTGACCGAGGTTCATGCTGGGCGGGCCGTGGCCCTACGTGGCGATCCGGCCCACCCGATCACCCAGGGGTGGCTGTGCGCCAAGGTGCGCCCCTACTTGGAACGTGTCTATAGTACCGAGCGCGTGCTGCACCCGCTGCGCCGGGTGGGGCCGAAGGGCGGCGATCAGTGGGAACGTATCTCATGGGAGGCGGCGCTGGCTGAGATTGCCGAGCGTTGGCAGACGATCATCGCTACCCACGGTGCGGCGGCGATTCTGCCCTACTCCTACAGTGGCACCCTCGGCCTCGTGCAGATGGGCGTGGTGGACGAGCGGCTCTGGAATCGGATGGGGGCCAGTGGGCTGGATCGTACCATCTGCTGTAGCGCCTCGCATGTCGCGGTACCGGCCACGCTCGGTGCGCGCCACGGCCCCGACCCGCGTGATGTGCTGAAGAGTAAGCTGATTATTCTCTGGGGCAACAATCCGGCCACGTCTGGCCCGCACTTCATGCCCCTGCTGCGCGAGGCGCAGCGTCAGGGGTGCTACGTGGTGGTGGTGGACCCGCGCCGCAGCCTAACCGCGCAGCACGCCGATCTCTTCCTCCAGATTCGGCCTGCAACCGATGCCGCGCTGGCCTTGGGCCTGATGCATGTCATCTTTGCGGAAGGCTTGCAGGATCAGGCATGGCTGGAGGCACACGCCCACGGCTGGCGCGAGCTTCAGGAACGCGCCGCGCTCTACCCGCCGGAGCGCGTGGCCCACCTGACGGGCCTGGATGCCGAGGTGATCGTTGCGCTGGCGCGGCGCTACGCCACCACCAAACCGGCCATGCTCAAGTTTGCCGATGGCATTCAACGCCATACGAATGGCGGCCAGACAGTACGGGCGCTGTGTTGCCTCCCCGCTGTCGTCGGGCAGTATGGGGTTCCTGGCGGCGGGCTGAACTATAGCACGAGTGGCTACATCAAATGGGACAGCGCAGCCGTCGGCCATACCCATGAATGCCCGCCTAGCCCGCGCATTATCAACATGAACCGGCTGGGTGCGGCGCTGATGGGCGAAGTCACCGATCCACCGATCATGTCACTCTACGTCTACGGGGCCAACCCGGTAGCCTCGGCCCCCAATGCCGGGCTGATCGTGCGTGGGTTGGGGCGCGAGGATCTCTTCACGGTGGTACACGAGCAGTTCATGAGCGATACTGCCCGCTATGCCGATATTGTCCTACCCGCCACGACGCAGCTTGAGCAGGTAGACCTGCACCGCCCGTATGGTCATCGCCACCTGCAATACAACCATGCCGCGCTTGCGCCGCTGGGCGAGGCGCGCAGCAACTGGGATACAATGCGTGCCCTGGCCCAAACGCTGGGCTACACCGAGCCGTGGCTGCATGCCAGCGCCGAAGAGGTGATCGCCGAGATCCTGGAGGCGAGTCGCCCGCACAACCCGCAACTGACCGACATCACCCTGGATCAGTTGCAGCGCGAGGGAACGGTGCCGCTACACTTCACCGAGGAGAACTTTACCCCGTTTGGTGATCTGCACTTTCCGACGCCATCGGGCAAGGTGGAGTTGCTCTGCGCGGCGATGCTCGAACACGGGGTTGACCCGCTCCCCGACTATGTGCCGGTGGCAGAGTTGGCGGGGCCAGGGCTGACGCTCATTTCGGCGGGAGCGCATCACTTTGTGAGTAGCACCTTCGCCAACCAACCCAGCCTGCGCAAGAAGCAGGGCGAGCCACGCATCGAACTCAACCCACAGGATGCGGCCGCACGCGGGATCAGTGACGGGGATCTGGTGCGCATCGTGAATGCCCGTGGCGACTGTCTGCTACGGGCGCAGATCAGTGTGGATGTGCCGCCGGGGGTGGCGGTGACGGCCAAGGGCTATTGGGCCAGCAATTCGCCGGAGGGGCGCAACATCAACTGGACAACCTCGGATGATCTGGCCGATCTGGGCGGTGGGGCGGTGTTCCACTCTAACCAAGTGGAAGTGGTGCGGACTTGATACTGAGGTGGGGCGGCAAGCCGCCCCACCTCAGTATCATCACAACGCAAAACTGCGATGTATCGCCCGTACCGCCTCATCCCCATCGGCAGCCGAGACCACCAACGAGATGTTATTCTCGGTACTACCCTGAGCAATCGCGATCACATTGATCTTCGCCTCGCCCATCGCCCCGAAGACCTGGCCAGCAATACCGGGTGTCCCGCGCATGCCCGATCCGACCACGGCGATGATCATGACCGAGTCCTTCACGTCAATATGCTCGACATCATGCGCCGAGAACTCGTTCTCCAGTTCTTTACGCAACTCGGCCACCGCTGCCGGAGCCTCGGCCAGTGGCACCGCAAAGCAGACGCTCTGTTCGCTGCTGGCCTGCGAGATGAGTAGGATGTTGGCCTTGGCGCGTGCTACGGCAATGAAGATGCGCGCCGCAACCCCGGCTAACCCCAGCATCCCCGGCCCACCCACGGTGATCATACTCACCTCTTTGATCGCCGTGACAGCGCGGGCGGTGCGGTCGCCGCGTCCTTCACCGATCAGCGTGCCGGGGTGGCTGGGGTTAAAGGTGTTGCGGATACGGATCGGGATGTTGCGCTGCACGAGTGGCAGCACGGTCTTGGGGTGCAGGACATTGGCCCCGTAGTAGGCCAGTTCGGCCATCTCGCTATAGGAGAGCACCCGCAGCGAACGCGCTTCGGGAACGACTTTGGGGTTAGCGGTGAGGACGCCATCCACCTCTTTCCAGAACCAGACCTCGTTGGCATCCAGACATGCCCCCAGGATGGAACAGGAATAGTCGCTACCGCCGCGCCCCAAGGTGGTCGGCACACCAGTGCGCGTCGCCCCGATGAAGCCCGTCACCACCGGCACCACCCCCGCTTCAAGCAGGGGCAGGAGCCGCTTGCGTGAACGAGCGGTCGTCTCGTCCATGATCGGCGAGGCGGCACCGTAACGATCATCAGTGATAATCAACTCGGTGGCATCTATCGCCTCGGCAGGCACCCCAGCCGCACGCAGAGCGGCAGCGATCAGGCGTGCATTAAGCCGTTCACCCAAGCCACTAAAGAGATCGAGCGCACGCGGAGTCAGTTCACCCAGCACGGCAATACTGCGCGAAAGATCGCTCAGATAGTCGAGCATAGTACGGATCTCTGTCTCCAGCGCCGCACATGCATCAGGCGGGGCCAACTCAGCCGCAGCGCGCATGTGCAGGTCGAGCAGGCGCGGAGCCACATGGGCCGTCGCATCCCCCTCGCCTTGGGCAGCCGCATGCGCAGCCGCAATCAGGGTATCGGTCGTTCGCAAGTCGGGGGCATTCATCGCCGACACCACAACCACCACCTCGTGGTTCTGGCGGCTCTCCTTCACAATAGCGGCTACCTGTCGGATTGCGTCAGCGCTACCGACCGAGGTGCCGCCAAATTTCATCACAACGCGCATAGCTGGTTGACCCTATAGTTTAAGGAACAATCAAGACTTTACCCGCCGTCTCGCGGCCTTCAAGGGCGCGATGGGCATCGGCGGCATCCGCAAGGGAGAAGCGGCGATCCACGCGCACATGGAGATCGCCATTGGCCATCCATGTGAAGAGATCACCGGCGCGCCACGCCAACTCTTCGGGCGTGGCGAGGTAGTGCCAGAGCGTGGGCCGGGTGAGGAAGAGCGAGCCTTTGGCACTCAACACCAACGGGCTGATGGGCGGTACTGGCCCACTCGCATTACCAAAACTGACCAGCATCCCACGTGGCCGCAGGCTATCCAGGCTGCCCTCCCAGGTATCCTTACCGACCGAGTCATAGACAACATCCACACCGCGCCCGGCGGTCAGTTCGCGCACACGCGGGGCAAACGGCTCCTCACGGTAGAGAATAACCGCATCGGCCCCGGCAGCCCGCGCCAACTCGGCCTTGGCTTCCGAACCCACCGTAGCGATCACCCGCGCCCCGATGCGCCGCGCCATCTGAACTAGCAGCAGGCCCACCCCACCTGCCGCTGCGTGGATCAGGCAGGTCTCGCCCGCCTTGAGTGGGTAGGTACTATACACAAGGTAGTGCGCCGTCATGCCCTGGAGCATCACCGCCGCCGCCAGATCAAGCTCCACCGCAGCCGGGACATGCACCAGTTTATCGGCGGGCACCAGCGCATACTCGGCATAGCCACCGATCCCCGACGCTGTGGCCACGCGATCCCCCAGCGCCACCCCGTTTACCCCGGCACCGAGCGCATCCACCGTCCCGGCAAACTCACTCCCCGGAGTACAGGGCAGCGGCATCTGGTAAAGCCCGCTACGGTGGTACGTCTCGATATAGTTAAGGCCCGTTGCCGTCACCTTCACCCGCACCTGACCCGGCCCCGGCTCAGGGCGATCTACCTCATCATAGCGCAACACCTCCGGGCCACCCGTCTCGTGGAAGCGGATCGCTCGCATAGTATTCTTCCTTCCTTGCCCATGCCCTGACCTCAGCCTATACTATAACAGCAATTTGTTTGGGGTCTGGTATAATCGCCATGGTAAACCATCACCCATCACCTAGCGGAGACTGACATGCCTGCTGTCGCCCCTCAGCCGGTGCAACTCAATTGCCCTGCATGTGGCACCCCCTTTCGCACCGCCGTCTATACCCTGATTGATGTGAGCCAGCAGCCCGAACTCAAACAGGCGCTGCTCAGCGGTCAGTTGAATATGGCCGTCTGCCCCAATTGCCAGACCGCCAGTATGCTGGGGGCACCGATCTTCTATCACGATGCCGCCAAACAACTCTGTCTGGTCTATTTTCCCCAGGAGATGAATAGCTCCCCCACCGATCAGGAGCGCTTTGTGGGTGACGCGACCACCTTTGTGATGCAGTCGCTCCCCGCCAATGCGCCGCGTGCCCACCTGCTCAATCCGCGCCGCTTCCTCACGCTGCCCTCGTTGTTGGATGCGATCTTGGAGGGTGACGGTATCTCGCGTGAGATGCTCGAAGCCCAGCGCCGTCGGGTGGATCTGATTAGTGAACTGGCCGGGGCACTTGCCACTGGCTCCGGCTTCTCCGATCTGGTCAATGCGCATCGCACCGAACTGAACGAGGAGTTCTTCGCCACCCTCAACGCCTTTATCGGGGCCACTCCACCCAACCAGGCCGACTCGCGGATGCTGCTGGAGGCGGTACGCGACCACCTCGCTGAAGAGTTGGGTGGCCTTGATGGCTCCGCCGCTGAGGATGCCGAGTTGGCCGAGGTGATCGCACGGCTGGCGAGTGTGCCGGAAGAGGAACTTGAAGAGACGGTCGCCCAGTTGCGTGGCTATATTGACTATGACTTCTTCGAGGTCTGGACGCAGCAGATCGAAGCTCCCGAATTGGCCGGAGATACTGCCGAGGTCGAGCGGCTGGTTGCCCGCCGCACCCGTGTCCTAGAGATTGTCGAGGATCTGGATCGTCAAGCCCACGAGATGTTCGAGGCCGGTAGCCAGGTCTTACAGACGGTACTCTCGGCAGAAGATCCGCTGGCGGCGCTGCACAGCAATGCCGAACTGGTCAACGAAGCCTTCCTGATGGTACTCTCGGCCAACGTCGGTGCGGCCCAGCGGGCGGGCAACGAGAATGCTGTGGCGCTGCTGGATCGTCTCGCCGAAGAGGCGGTGACGATCATCCAGAACCGGCTCTCGCCGCAGGAGCGCTTCATCAACGAGCTGATGCTGGCCGACACGCCCCAAGAGGCGACCAAGTTGCTGCGCAAGAATGTGGCCATGATCAACCCCGATTTCGTCAAGCAACTCAATGCGCTGGCGGATCAGGAAGAGAAGCGCAACAACAAAGCCGCCAGTGATCGGCTGCGCCAACTGGCCCGCGAGTCGGGGGCGATGCTGTTTTAGGGGGCGTTCACGATGCCACCCACCCGCGTCCTCGTACTCAAGCCCGATGCCCTCGGCGATCTGTTGCTGGCAACCCCCGCATTGGGGCGCTTGCGTCAGGGGTTGCCGGGGGCGAAGATCAGTGGCATGGTTGGCCCGTGGTCGCGCATGATCTGGGCCACCCATCCGGCCCTCGATACCCTGCATACGCTGGAGTTCCCCGGCTTTGCGCGCACCACTGGCCCGAAGCGGCGCTTGCGCCCCTACGTGATGCTACTTCACTATGCGCTCGTGCTGCGCCGCATGCACTACGATGCTGCGCTCCTCTTCCGCGACGATCACTGGTGGGGCGCAATGTTGATCGCCCTGGCCGGGATTCCCATCCGCATTGGCCATGCCCATCCGCGCTGTCGTCCCTTCCTCACCCATGCGTTGCCCTACGATCCTCGTGAACATGTGAGCCGCCAGAGTCTGGATGTGGTGACGGCGTTGCTGGGGCAAGCAGCCAGCGATACCCCGCCCACCTTCTTTGAGCCGGGGGCAACGGCGCATGCATGGGCCGCACAGTGGTGCGCGGCCCACCTTGGTGATGCGCCCTTCGTCGTCATCCATCCGGGGGCCAGCGGGCCAACCAAGGCGTGGCCGCCAGAACGTTGGGCCGCCGTCGGGCAGGCGCTGGTGGCTCGCGGCTGGCAGGTGGTGTTGAGCGGCGGCCCCGACGAGACCGATCTGGTGCGCCAGGTCGCGGCGCAGATCCCGGCGGCGCACAGCGTCGCCGGAGCCACCAGCATCCCCCAACTGGCCGCGCTGCTCGCCCGCGCCCACCTCATGATCGGTGGGGATACCGGCCCCCTGCACCTCGCGGTCAGCCAGGGATGTGCGAGCCTGCACCTCTTTGGCCCCAGCGACCCCGGACGGTTCGGGCCGTGGGGCGATCCGGCGCGCCACCGGGTAGTGGCGGCGGGGTTGGCGTGTAGCCCGTGCAGCCAATTCCAGACATGCCCGCGCCAGACGCAGCCCGCCGAGTGCATGCAGAAGATCGCGGTGGAACAGGTGGTACGGTTGGCGGTGGGGATGTTGGATGCAGCCTAGCTACTCATTCATCAACTGCTGCAAACGCTCCTTCACCCGCCGGTACTCCACCTCGATCACCCCAAAAAAGGCATAGGTCTCATTATCGGACAGATTCTGGCGGGCGCGCTGCTCCAACTGCTGGCAAATCTCGGCCAGACTCTGCGCACCCAAGGAGAGGCTACTGCCCTTGAAGCGATGCGCGAGGCGACTGAGTTGGTTCAGATCATTGGGCCAGGCTGCCCGCATCGCAATCAGGTCACGTTCAGCCTGCTCCAAAAAGATCTCAACTAGCTTGGCAAAATCAGCCGCACTGCCCATACTCTCACGCAGCATCGTCAAGACATCCTGGTTGAGTTGCACCGGCTCCTCCACCGGGTGGATCTCGCTGGTGGTGGGTGCATTGCGGCCGCGCTGGGCGCGCAGCAGCGCCGCCTCAAGATCGGCGCGCAGCATCGGCTTACTGATATAGTCGTCCATACCTGCGGCCAGACACACCTCACGGTCGCCGGTCATCGCATTGGCGGTGACGGCGATGATATAGGGTTGGCGATTTTCGGGCAGCATTGCCCGTAGGCGACGAGTGGCATCGAGGCCATCCATATCCGGCATCTGCACATCCATCAGCACCACATCATAATCACGGTGGTGCATGGCGGCGATCACCTCTTTACCATTCGAGGCCAGATCGGCATAATAGCCAATCTTCTCTAGCATGCGCAGCGCTACTTGCTGATTCACCTGATGATCTTCGGCCAACAAGACCCGCATCGGGCGGCCCAGTTTGGCCAACTTGGTACGTTCAGCGCGTGTGTTGCTCGTGGTGGGCGACAGATGCGGATCAACCGCTGAGGTACGGAATGTCACGCGGAAGGAGGAGCCAACCCCCACCTTACTCTGCACCGTGATCGAACCGCCCATCAACTCACTCAAGCGGCGGCTGATCGCCAAACCCAAACCCGTACCCCCAAAGCGGCGGGTGGTGCTGGCATCAATCTGGCTAAAGGGGCGGAAGAGGCGATCCATACGATCCTCAGGAATACCGATCCCCGTATCCGCCACCGTTATCGTAATAATCAGATGCTCGCCGCTCAACGCCTCATCAGGGCGCGCCGAAGCCCGCACCGTCACCTCACCCACATTCGTAAACTTGATCGCATTGGAGATCAGATTGACCAAGATCTGGCGCACCCGCGTACTATCGCCACTGATCATCGCTGGTACCTGCCCACTCACCATGCCGGTCAGCACGATACCCTTCTCCGCTGCTTTGGGGCCAAGCAACTCATTCACCTCTTCGATACATGCGTGCAGGCTGAAGGGTTGCTGCTCTAGCTCCATGTGCCCGGACTCGATCTTGGAGAAATCGAGGATGTTATTGATCAGTGCCAGTAACATATCGCCACTGGTACGGATCGTCTCGGCATACTGACGCTGCTCGCGGGTCAGATCGGTATCGAGCATCAGCGTCGTCATGCCGATTACCGCATTCATGGGGGTACGGATCTCGTGGCTCATCGTCGCCAGGAAGGAGGATTTCGCCATCGTCGCCGCTTCGGCGGCCTCCTTGGCGCGCACCAACTCGGCGGTACCGCGCACCCGCTCGCTCACATCGCGGTAGAGCCAGAGGTGGCCATGGTAGCCATCATCCTCAAAGACGGGCACAAAATCACATTCTAGGCTGCGCCCATCGGCCATGCGCACCATATAGCCTGTAACGGGTTGGCGTTGTTCGAGGATCTGCTGAAAGTGGGTAAAGAAGGACTCACTATGCTCCAGGCTAGGCGCGATCATGCGGGCCACGTCATAGCAGTCCATCCCAATCAACGCATCGGGCGGCATCGAGAGGCCAAATATGGTGCAGAAGGTCTGGTTCACCAGCGTCAACCGGCAATCATCATCCTCCACCAACACCCCCGCTTGCAGATTGGCAATCAGGGTCGAGAGGCGCGAGTTGGCATTCTGTGAAGCGGCGGTAGCCTGAAGGCGTGGGCTAATATCGAAGGCCACCCCGATCACCCCTGTCACCTGGCCCTGCACATCATACATCGGGTGAAAGCGCGTCTCGAAGGAGAAATCCTTATACTGGTTCAGAATGGCAAAATCCTCACCCGCAAGTGCCCGTCGAACACTTTGTATGATTTGGGGCTGATCGGCATAGAGGGAAAAGACCGACTGGCCAGCGAACATACCGGGTTTCAGGCCCAATAATTCCAGTCCCTTGCCTTCGCCCAGGATGAAGGTACCCTCCTGATCAAGAACAAACAGAATTACCGGCATGGTCTGAAAGACCATGCGCAGATAGGTTTCGTTCTGCCAGAAGAGATGTGCCAGATAGCGCTGCTCACTGATCGGTGTCACCACGCCCAAAAAGTGGCTCAACTGGCGTTGAGCGTCAAAAATGGGCGACACTTGGAGCGAAATCCAGTAGGGTAGGCCAATTTTATTGTAGTTGAGGACGATTTCGCTAAAACCCTGGCCCTGACGAATGGCCAGACTCATGCGCTCAACCGTGGCCTTGTCCGTACCCGGCCCCTGGAGCAGATCGCCGGGCTTGTGACCCACCACATCCGCCAAGACATAGCCGGTCAAACGGGTAAATCCTGTATTGACCCATTCAATCCGCCCTTGGTTATCGGTAAGGATCATGGCATTGCTCGAATGTTGAGCAATACGGGTCAGTACAGACGCATCATGAGAACTACCCTGCGGCTGGTTAGCGGCGGAGGTGGAGAAGAGCATACTGGCTCATCCTGATGATACCTAGGATTGGATGACTATAACCAGTATAGCGCATGATCGTATCAATGAATAGGTTGGGGTTCTTAACCTTGAGGGCATGTGCAACGTTGCCTCTGGTGGGGGTTCGGGGCGTAGCCCCAACACACCACCATAACAGGTATAATACCCACACATACCGTGCAACCATAAAGATACAGACACCTATGAAAGAACGCATCTTCGTCGCCCTTGATGTCGAGACAACCGGGCTGCAAGCCGGTATAGACGAGATCATCGAGTTCGCGGCGGTCAAATTTCGTGACGGTGAGATCCTTGAGCGCTTTAGCCAACTGATTGCACCGCGCCAACCTCTGCCACTCAAAATTACCCGTCTGACGGGCATTACCGCCCAGGATCTCGCCGATGCGCCCCACTTTAACGATGTGGGTGGCAAGATCGCCGGCTTCATCAAGAGCTACCCGCTGGTCGGCCACTCGATCAACTTTGATCTGGGGATGCTGCGCGCTCAGGGCATGAATTTCACCCAGCCAGTCTACGATACCTTCGATCTGGCTACCATCCTCATGCCCCAGATTGCGGTCTATAAGCTGGGGGCCATCGCGGATCGCCTCGGCATTCCCCACCCCGACGACCACCGCGCCCTGAATGATGCCGAGGTTACGGCGCATGTCTTCACCCACCTGTTAGGTGTCATTGAATCGTTGGGATTGGAGGATCTGAAGGAGATTGTGCGTCTCAGTGAGCAAGTCATGTTCCCGATGCGTGATCTCTTTGCGCATGCTCTAGAGAAGCGCGCCCGATGGGTTCTTACCGAACCACGCCTGATATCTGTCGATTCGCGCTTCACATGGGAAATGGATGTGTCGCCCACGTTGGAACCAACGAACGACACGCGCCCACTTGATCTGGACGCGATTGCTCAGTTCTTCAGCCGCGAGGGTGCGTTGGGCCAAGCCTTCCCTGGTTATGAGGAACGTAGCGCCCAAATTGACATGGCCTGTGCGGTGGGTGCCGCTTTTAATGAAAGCCAAGTTCTGGTTGTCGAGGCCGGTACCGGCACCGGTAAGAGTTGGGCTTACCTTGTCCCTGCCGTCCAGTATGCGATCCAGCGCGGCGAACGGGTGGTCGTCTCGACCAACACGATCAATCTGCAAGATCAACTCTTCTTCAAGGATATCCCCGATCTGCAACGGATTATGGCCGCCGCCCCCGATGCCGAGCCGCCCTTCCGTGCTGCGCTGCTCAAGGGGCGCAGTAACTACCTGTGCCTCAAACGCTACCACGAGGTGCGCGAGAACCAGACCCTCCAAGCTGAGGAGGTGCGGGCGCTGCTCAAAATTCAGCTTTGGCTGCCTACTACAACCAGTGGCGATAAGGCCGAATTGCTGCTCTTTGATCGTGAACATAACGCCTGGAACCGGGTGAATGTCACCACTGAGACCTGTATCGGCTCACGCTGCAAACACTTTGCCCGTTGCTTCTTCTTCGCGGCGCGCCGCGAAGCCGAATCCGCGCATATCCTGGTGGTCAACCACGCGCTCTTACTCGCCGATCTGACCAGTGCGGCCACGGTGCTGCCCGACTATGCCCATGTGGTGATTGACGAGGCCCACAATTTGGAGGATGTGGCTACCGATCAGCTCAGTTTCAGTATTGATCAGGCCAAGTTGATCCAGTTCCTCGATGATCTCTACCTAGAAGGTGGCCTCCAGACGGTGAGTGGCCTCCTAACCGATCTGCCCCTACGTATGGGCCAGGGGCGCCTCGAACAAGGTGTGCGCGATAAGGTCAGCGAGCAGACCCGTGCATTATCATCGGGTATCGAGCGTACTCGCATTACCATTATCGAGTGCTTCCGCCAGATTACCCGTTTTATGACCCTCCAGGCCGAATCCAGCCCCTACGACACACGCCTACGGATCACCGATCAGGTGCGCAAGAGTGATGACTGGGAGACGATCCAGATCAATTGGCAGTACCTCCTCGATAGCCTAGTGAAGATAGGCGATGGGCTAGGCAAGATCGAGACGATCTTGAGTAGCCTGGATCGTGACTCCTTCCCCAATTATGATGATCTCTTCCTGAAGACAACGGTGCTGAACCGTTTTGTGTTGGAAGTTCGCACCCGCACCCACGACATTATCTTTGGCAACCCGGAGAGCGTCTGCTGGCTCACCCATGATCGGTTGCGCAATACGCTGGTCATGGTCGCCGCGCCGCTAGAGGTGGCTCCGATCATGCAGGCGCAACTCTTCCACCAGAAGCAGAGCGTGGTGTTGGCCTCGGCCACCCTGACCATTGCGGGCAGCTTCGACTTTATCAGCGAGCGCATCGGCATCAGTGCCTATAACAGTATGCAACTCGATAGCCCCTTCGACTTCGAGCAGCAGGCGTTGGTCTTCATTCCCAATGACATTGCCGAACCCAACCAACGCGGCTATCAGCAAGCGGTCGAGCAAAGCCTGATCGATCTCTGTACCGCCACTGGCGGGCGCACCCTGGCGCTCTTCACCGCCAATAGTACCCTCAAGCAGACCTATGCCGCCATCCAGGAGGCATTGGAAGAGCAGGAGATCGCGGTGCTGGCCCAGGGGATAGACGGGTCGCGGCGCACGTTGCTCGACCGCTTCAAGGAGTTTCCGCGCACCGTACTACTCGGCACGAGTAGTTTCTGGGAGGGTGTGGATGTGGTGGGCGACGCACTCTCGGTGCTGGTGATCACCAAGTTGCCCTTTGCCGTCCCCACCGACCCGATCTATGCCGCACGTAGCGAACTCTTTGCCGATCCCTTCGGCGAATATAGTGTCCCACTCAGCATTCTCAAGTTCAAGCAGGGCTTTGGGCGGCTCATCCGCTCGCGTGAAGATCGCGGCATCGTGGTCATCCTCGATAAGCGGGTGATCTCGAAGAAGTACGGGCAACAGTTCCTCGACTCGCTGCCCCATACGCGTATCCGCACCGGGGTACTCAAGCAGTTGCCGAGTTTAGCCAAGCGCTTCTTTGAGGGGTGATCTTCGCGGATGGGTATTCGCATGTTATGGGGGATGCGGCGTGACGCATCCCCTTTGTGTTGGGTGTGAATCCGATCAGGAGGGTACCCCCAACGTGCCTACCTGAAGCTGCTGCTTTCATTTCGTCGTTTCATGTTGTCTAGGAAATGCTTGTTGATCACGATTTATGTAATAGGGGAGGGTCTTGTATGTAACGCGATCAAAGAACAACGAATGGGTGACACGTTACGCCGATGCTTACGCCAGACGCCATTGAGATAACTTTCGATCATGCGCTAGATGGCGTGGATAGAACCCATCTGTGTACCTTGATCAGCGATCTCTTTGCCAACCAACCGGCTGTGGCGCGGGTGCAGGTGCAGGCTCTTCCGGGGAGTAGTGCTGGGCTGAGTTCCTTGAGTTTGGTGTTGGCGCAGCCCATTACTGCGGATGGTGCCCAGTATTGTCCGATGGTGATCCGTATTGGGCAGGCGGAAGCTATTCAGGCCGAGTATAAAAACTACACCCAGTATGTGGAACCCTTTACCAAGTCCGAACGCGCCCAATTGCACCACACTAGCCGCTATGGTTCCCTGGCTGCAATGAGTTATACCTATCTGGGTTCGGTAAAACAGCCTATCCAGACACTGCGCGATAATCTCTGGCAGCAACCCGATCAGTTGCGCGCCTTGGCGGCTATTCGTAACCTCTTCAGCGATACGTTGGTGGGGAGTGGGCAGAATGGCTGGCATACCAATGCCCGCCTCTTTGCTGATCAGCGTCCGGGTTGGTTCTATAACCGCGTGCTGCCGCCAGTCTTGAGCCTGCGTGATGTACGCGTGCAATGCGGTAATGTGAACGCTGCCGAGGTGCGACATCTGCTGGCCTACGCTGATCAGCCGCAGGCGTACCATCTTGTGGGGCAGCGGGTGAGCGTGGGTTGCTGTGCCGAGTACCCCAAGATGCAGGTGGTAGAGCAACAGACCATGAAGGATGGCCAGGTGCGCCTGCGGCTACACCTGTTGGCCAATCATCCCGTTCCTACCACCGGGATCTACCGCCCACTCGATCCTATTGCCGCACGTCTGGAACTGATCGTTCCAGGTGCGCAGGTAGCCCAGGTACGTGCAGATCTCGAACTGGGTGCAGCGTTTGAGGGACGCGTTGTGTCTACCCGCTATACAATGCTCGCAGATCAGATTCGTTCCTATGGCTTGCAGCAAGTGGAGAATCTGCTTGGCCAGGAACTCGGTGATCCGTTGGCGATCTATGGTACCCTGTTCGATACACCAATGCACTTGCATACCTCGATTATCCATGGCGATCTGAACTTGGGGAATATCCTCATGCGTGAGTATCCTTCCAATGGCATGGTTGCTTGGTTAATAGATTTTGATCAAACACGCCCCGGTGGGCATACGGTATTTGATCTGGTAAAGTTGGAGACGGAGTATAAGCTGCATATTCTGACGCATCGGCTTCGGAGTCGCAACGAGGTGTTACGTTTGGAGGCGGCGCTCCACGCAGCGCTGACCAAGCCCAGTGAGGTTGAGCGCTATCTGGCGGGGAATAGAGAACTCGTGCGGGCGTATGAGTTCATCCTTGGATTACGCCAACTTGCACTCAATCCAAGCCAAGGGACACACCCGTATCCCTACGAGTATTATGTGGGCTTGATTGGGTACGGGCTGGCGGCACTCAAGTATCGTAACCTCTATGAACAGGGCCGTGAACGCTGGGTGCAACCCCAAGCCCAGATCGAACCGCTTGCCAGTGTGGCCTACCTGAGTGCAGCGTATGCCGCTAGTGTGATTGACCAAACCTGGGAGTTCAAGGCTTGGCCTAGCCCGGTTCGCGGTTCGCCTCGGACACAACGCAGTTGTCGTGCAGGGATTACCCATCCGCTTTACCATCATTGTCTACGCCGCTCATCCATAGGAGGGTCTTGAGTATGCTTGATCCACGTCCCATCAGTTATCGTGCTGAGATCATCGAACCGCTTATCCACCATCTGAATGCGGGTGAATGTTGTAGTGTGGTGGGCATCAATGGCATCGGGAAGACCAACATGCTCCAGCATCTCCAGCGCCTTGATGTCTTGGCCCACTATAATGCGCGGCAGGGTGAGCCATTGGCCTTCTGTAGCCTTGATGCGAATATGTTGGCTGAACCGACTGGTTGGGGATTTTTAGAGGGGCTGACTGAGGCACTACGGGTGGGTATACGCACTATCTTGCCAGAGGTGGCGTTGCAACATATCGCTGAGGAACATGCCGCCATCCTTGCTACCCATGGCAACTATCCAATGGCATTGCGCCGCTGTATCAATGTCATTAATGTTGTCCTTGATTATACACGCTTAGTCATTATTTTCGATGAATTTGATGCCCTACTTCCTCAACTGACCATCACGACCCTGCGCAACCTACGCGCCTTGCGTGATCGCTATAAGTATCGCCTGATGTATCTCTCGCTGACCCGTGAGCGTCTGTCTCTGCTCTGTAATGAGATAGATGAAGATGAGAGTGAACCCTTCCTCGAACTCTTTACCTTCGCTGAATATGGCCTCCATCCTCTGCGTAGTGAAGATGCGTACCGCGAGGCGTTACGTGTGGCGGCACGCTATCAGCGCACGCTGCATCCTAATCAGATTGAACCCCTCCTCAACTTGAGTGGTGGTCATCCAAGCCTCATCCGCGCTTTGGTGCAGGTGGTGTTGGATCATGGTCTATTTAGTGATGATCCACATATCTTGTTCTCGCGCTTTCCTGCCCTGCGCGATGAGTGTCTCAAGATCTGGAATGACCTCTCTGATGAAGAGCAGGAGTTTCTCTGGTATGCACATAATCATGTCGAATTTCGTTCAAATTCGGATCTTATTGTTAAGGGTTTACTGACTTCCTACGCTGATGGTATGCGGATCTTTAGCCCACTTTTGGCAACCTTCATCGCCGGTGAGGTTGCGCGTACTGCTTCGCTCACTCCCAACGACTCAAAACCCGTCCCGATCCATATCAATCCTGTGACACAGCAGGTATACTACTATGGACACGAGATCGGGAATGATCTGCCCACACTCCAGTTCCGCCTCTTGGCCTATCTCTATGAACACTATGGTAGCGTGTGTAGTGACGAAGCACTCTACAAAGCTGTCTATAATGAATCAGAGATTGATCTTACATCGGATCGCCTGACGGTACTGGCGGGACGTTTAAGCAAACGCTTACAGCGCCTCACACCCAATGAACCAAAGCTGATCCATAAGGTGCGCGGACGCGGCTACCGCATGGGACTGGCATCCAAGGAGTAAGCCATGAACCTGCTCAAGAACCCTGTGCTTACCCGCGAACTGCGCGGGCGTATCCGTGGCTGGCGAGCGATGATCCTGCTGAGTATCTACCTTACCATTACCGGCATGATCACCTTTTTGGTCTATCTGGCCAGTTCGGATAGCTTCTCTAGCGGGATGACGAATATCGAGGCCGGGCCAACCATTGGCAAGTCTATCTTTATTACGGTGATGATCGCCACGCTAGTGCAGGTGTGTATCATCTCGCCCGCCCTCACCGCCGGGGCGATTACCGGCGAGCGCGAGCGCCAGAGTTATGATCTCTTGATCACGACGCTGCTCTCGCCCTTTCAGATCATCTTGGGCAAGCTGACCTCGGCCTTGGCCTTTGCCATGCTGCTCATCTTTGCCGCGTTGCCGATGGCGGGTTTGGCGTTTCTCTTTGGTGGGGTGAGCGGCACGGAGTTGGCGATTGGGGTGGTGGGTCTCGCCGTTACGGCGATCTGCTACGCCTCGCTGGGGATCTTCTTCTCTACGGTGATGCGCACGACGCTGGCGGCGAATATCACCGCCCTAGGCAGTGTCATCTTTGTGTTGTTGATCATTCCCTTTATCTTTATGATCATTTCGATCCTGCTGGGCTACTATGAACCCGACATTATCTATATCTATACCGTGGGCCTCATGCTGAGTGCGCATCCGTTTATTGCCCTGGGCATTACCGAAGCATCACTGGTTGAGGGTGAGAATGCTTTCTATTTCACGATTCCTACCAACCACGGTGATGTGTTGGTGCCCTCGCCCTGGTTGGTCTATCTCTTCATCTCGACTATGGCAACCGGGCTGTTTCTTTTCCTCTCGGTGCGGCTCTTGAAGCCGGTGGGGGTGGGGAAGTAGTGCCTACGGCAGCCCGATCAACTCCACGGCATCAATCTCACTCCAATAGGTGCCGCCACGCTGATCAATGGTGATGCGCACCTTCACCACCCGGCTCAGGGTCTGGGTGAAGGTGATGCTTTGGGCCAACGGGCATGTGCTACTCAGGCTGGGGCTGCCCGTATAGACCGGGATGACTTCGCCGCGCTCGTCTACCAACTCAACCTGGCTGACCAAGCCGGGTTGGCTGTTCTGGTAGATGACGAGGCTGGTAGCAAAGACCGGCGTCGTGTAGCTCAGTTCGAGCGTATCGAGGCCATCGGGGGCGGCTGAGGCCCATGCGGCGGGGCTGTCTTGGCACCCTGGCACATCCGGCGGGCCAAGGACGCCTTCAGGATCATAGTCGGGGGCGTAGAAACTCGTCGCTGTTGCCGCGCTGGCCCACTGGTGCAGCAGTTTTTCCTCTGGCACAACGGTTGGCTCCGGGGTGGCGCTCTGCTCGGCCTCTGGGCCGGGGGTGGAACTGAGCGCCGCATCACCCTGGAGGCGTAGCGCAGTTACGGCACTATACTCGCCGCTATTGTCGCTCACCCACACCACCTCGCCGGGGCCAACCACAATCCCGTTGGGTAGGCTAAATTCGCCGGGGCCGGGCAGGCTGCCGCTCGTGGCGGGTGTACCGTTGCGTGAAACCGTGACCCCACTCGGTGAAAGGCGCACCACTCCAGAACTATACGTGGCCAAGTAGATGTCGCCCCCCGCATCCAGGTCTATCGAGCCAGCCGCCAGACTCGGCGCGGCAGCAGGATCACCGAAGCGCGCCAGTTCGCTGCCATCCGGGGCCAACTTCACCACCGCCCCCCCAAAACTCTCGGCCAGGTAGATGTTGCCACTCTGATCCACCGCCAAGTCCGAGGGGGCCAGATCGGTGGGCAGACTCAAGCGGGTGACGAGTGTCCCATCCGCGCTGAAGATCATCACGCTGGAGATCGCTTCGCCCTCAGGATTGGGGCGGCTGTCCAGAGCGTAGATCTGCTCTTCTGGGCCGACGGCGATGCGCTGCGGCGACGAGAGACCGAACTGGTCAGGGGCATCGCCAGCACTGCCCCAGCGGGCCACAAACGTACCATCGGCACGGAAGTGGGCAATCGCGTTGCGCCCATAGTCGGCAACAAAGAGATCGCCATTCTCGGTGCGCACCACATCATAGGCATCAAGCAGTTCCTCGGCCCCAAAGGTGCTGAGCAGCGTGCCATCGGGCGTAAAGACCCAAATCCCCCGGCTGCTCTCGGCCACGTACAGCGTGCCGTCGGGCGCGGTGGCCATGCCGCGTGCCGAAACAAAGCGGGCGTTGCGTTCGCCGCTATTCCCTCCAATGCGCAAGACAAACCCGGCTGGCCCCTCGCGCAGCACATCGGGTTGCAGCGCCACATTAACCGGGGTTGGTGTGGGGGTAGGGGCCAACGGCACAAAGCTCAGGCTCTCCAAGATCGCCCGAAAGAGTAGGCTCTGCTGCTCCCAACTGGCCGGATCAGTCTGACCGACCACGCGCACCACCTGTTGCGGGCCGATCACCACCACCAACTGGCCGGTTCCCCCCGATCCTTGCAGATCGGCCAGCAGTGCCGGTTGGCCACTGATGGTGATCGGGGTGGTCGGGCTGATGGTGTAGCCGGATTGTTGGATCAGCGCACTACTCACCTCAAAGAAGGCTTCGGGGTTCGTGCTTGCCTCGCGCCCATACTGCGCCGCCACCTGCTCGGACGGGGTCGCATCGAGCGTAATCACCAGATCCGGGCCAGGGCTGGGGCGATCCAGGCTACTTGCTGCGGGAGCCAGTACGAGGGTTCCCGACATTACCTCGCTCACCCAGCCCTGGGGATGGTTCAGGCGCACCCCCAAGGCTTCCATCTGCGTCTCCGCATCCAGATCGGGGGCTAGGACAGCGCTTGGTTCGGGGCTAGGCGCTGGCGCAAGTGTTGCTGCCGGAGGCTGGCCTACCCCCGGCAAGCTACAGGCGCTGAGTATCAGGAACGCCACAACGGCGCATAGAGAGCGGAGTATGCGGTGCATTGGGGAACCTCATTGGTGGGTAGGCTGCGCGGTTAGTATTATAGTAGCACTTTTTGACGCAAAGGTTACGATTGAGCCACGTCAACGTTTCGTACCCAGCCCGTAAACGGGCGGGCTACAACACGCAAAGCCCGCCTACGCGGGCTGGCGCTAGGCCGCGTAGGCGGCCTTCGCCCGGTGCTAGCCCGCCCGTTTACGGGCTGGGTGGTGGTATGCCGACACCATTGACGTAGCCCTAGTTGAAATCTTTGCGTCAAATGAGAATCAGCTCCGCCCCCGGAAGTAGCCCGTCCGAAAGGCCAGCGCCGCCACCACCGCGATCACCAGCAGGATGATCAGGCACTCTAACCCACTCAGCGACGCGATCCTCATAGCGGCAACTGCCCACTGGGCGCGTAGCTCCGCACCACCTCCGCCAGACGGCTGATGCCGGTCTTGATCAACTCCGGCGGCGAGAAGGAGAAGTTGAGGCGCATGGTATTGATCACATCCCCCGCCGGGTAGAAGGTGCGCCCCGGTACAAACGCCACCTGATGACTGATCGCCCGCCCCAACAACTCCGCCGAGTCCCAGCCGTCGGGCAGCGTCACCCACAGGAACATCCCACCCGCCGGATGTGTCCAGCGCACCCCGGCGGGCATCGTTGCGTGCAGCGCGGCCAACATCACATCGCGGCGCTGCCCGTACACCTCGCGCAGCACCGGGACGTGGCGTGTCAACAGGCCATCGCGGCAGGTCAGGTAAGCGGCCACTTGGGCCAAACTGCCCGTATGCAGATCCAGCCCCTGTTTCACCTGCACCAGTTTATCAATCAGGCCGGTTGGTGCGATCATCCAACCCACGCGCAGGCCAGGGGTGAGCAACTTCGAGAAGGTGCTTAGGTAGATGACGTGGCGCAACTCGCCATACAATTGGCAGTCCAGCGCCGCCAAGGGTGTAGCGCGGGTTCCCTCGTAGTAGAGTTCACCATAGGGGTCATCCTCAATGATCGGCAGATCATAGCGCCCGGCCAACTCCACCAAAGCCTGACGCCGCTCTGGGGCCAGCGTTACCCCGGTGGGGTTCTGGAAGGAAGAGACGATATAGAGGAAACGCGGGCGCACCCCGCGTGCCAATACCTCGGCCAGTGCCTCCACCTGCAAGCCCTGGTCATCCATGGGCAACGGCACCAATTCGGGGCGATAGGGCTGCCATGCTTGTAGCGCACCCAAGTAGGTGGGACTCTCGACCGCAATCGGGGCACCGGGGTCAATCAGCAGCTTGCCGAGCATATCCAGCGCCTGCTGCGACCCAGAGGTGATCAGGGTCTGCGCGGGGCTGACGCGCATCCCCAGGTCATGCATCCAACCCGCGATCATCTCACGCAGTGGTGCGTGACCCTCGGTTGGCCCATACTGAAGCGCCGAACCGGGTGCTTCCACAATCGCCTGCTCACACGCCGCCCCGATCTCCTCGCTGGGGAAGAGTTCTGGTGCGGGCAACCCGCCGCCAAACGAGATCATCTCTGGTTGCACGGTCAGTTTTAACAGATCGCGGATCGCCGAACTACTCATCTCGCGCGCTCGCTGCGCGATGCGTTCACTCCAATTGATGCTCATGGGTACTCCGTATGATGTATTTATGATAAAGATCAAGAATGAGATGTGAAATTTAATTTGCGACGTAAGAACATAATCGGCCAATAGATTCCTCTAAAAAGAACAATAGGTATAAAAAACCAAAGCAATTGTTCTATGTTGAATTTGAAGCGATCTTGCTCTCCAAATTCAACTGTGCAAGAAACAAATACGACGTATGTTATAATGATAAAACACCAAAACATTATCATATCCTCTTGGATAAATAATATAAGAGATTTATGTTGTTTGATTTTAAAAAATGCTGTAAATAAATACGTTAACAATGATGTTGGTAGTAGAAAAAACAGAAAAGAACCGTAATCTGAAGTACCTTGGGACATCAGATTACGTCCTTGGAGAATATCAGCATAGAACGATTCGTGAGGTTCGATTTTGGCTGCATTAAGCGGAAGATGCTTGAATCGAGATGATGGTTTGCAAAACATTAAGTATGATTCATATATTGATTGCAGATAGCGACTTGGTTGATGTAAAATCAACCGTAGTGAATTACGGGCATAAACTTTCGATATGTCTGGAATGTTGATATTATTGAGATTATCCCTGGAAAGAACCTCGATGCTGGATTTTTTATTGAAATTATATACATAATATGTTGATGGCATTGAAAAAACTCTTGTCTCTACGACTACTGGGTCAAGAATGCCTGTTTTCTCTAATACTTGTAGTTCATCAAGAGTATATCTATGCGCTGCAATATTCCATAACCCCATACCATACCAACTACTTGTTCCGAAAAATCCATATAAAGTATAATTTCTTGCACACCAACCAAATGCAATAAGTGTGATAAGAATGCTTATGATGAGATTGTGTTTTCGTTTCGCTAAATTTGAAATCATAAAGACAAAAACAAGAACTACACATAATAACAAAATGTAATAGAGGCTTCTTGTCATAACTAGTATCGTCATACTAACAATAAAACCATATAATAACCAGGAAGATCTATCTTTATAATACCAAGACAAAAAGAATATACTTAAAACAATTAAAAAAGCACAAAATAAACTATAAAGCATGTATGCTTCGTACAGGAATAAGGAAGGATTTATTGTGATAATAAAACTTAATAGTAAAGTAATTGAGCGATTTGAGATAATTTGAACGATAATAGCATAAGACATTCCTGATAAAAGCGAGCCTAGTGTGATGTTGAATAGATGGAGTGTTTGAAGATGATAAGGAAAGAATAATTTTACAAATAATCCTATTAAAAAATTATAGAAAGGTGGTTGTGCGTGTAGATACCAAATACTACGTAAGAAATCTTTTTGTAATAACTCTACCGGTATGCTTTGCCAAAACCAGTCCCATAAATTACGGGTTGGGTCAACAACAATACTGATACCTGCCACGAATACATAAAAAATAGCCATAATAAGGTGAATTAAGCCTAGAAATAATGCATTGAAAATATCTTTTCTATTAAGGAATTTGTTTTTAATCATCTTTTTCTCCTTGCAATGATGATGATAAGAATAAAACCTTATACCCAAATGTGGTAGATGGAAGTTAGCGTAGCAAGAAGTAAGCTAGGACAAAACCCAGCGTATAATACACGATGTGGTCTTTCCGTGCATCTGATCCACTACCAGTTATGCTTGATCTATTACCCTTCCATGCCAAACTTCAAGTCACCCTCAGCCTAGTGACGCTCGTGCTGACCCTCTGGGGCGCGGTCAATGCGTTGCGCGGGCGCTGCGGGGAGACCTACATTGCAGGGCTGTGGATCGCCGAGCTACTCTTGATTTCCCAAGCCCTAATTGGAGCCACGATCTTCTTCGCCATGGGGGCACCGCTCTTTATGGCGATGCACATCGTCTATGGTGTGATCGCGCCCCTCTTCATCCCCGCCGCAATCCTCCTGGCGCGTGGCCAACGCGGGCGGCGCGAGGCGACCAGTTTTGCGGTAGCCGCATTTCTGGTACTGGTGATCATTATGCGCGCCTATGAGACTGGAGGTGGCGGGTGAGTTATGATCTGATCGTGATTGGGGCCGGGATTGGCGGGCTGACTACGGCGGCGCTGCTGGCCCACGCCGGGCGGCGCGTGCTGCTACTCGAAGCTCACATTGAGCCGGGGGGCTGCGCCTCTTCCTACCAACGCAAGCGCCCCGATGGGTCGCACTATGTCTTTGATGTGGGTGCAACCCTCTTTGGTGGCTTTCAGCCCGGCGGTGCCCACGATTGGGTGGCGAAACACCTCAACCTGCGCTTCCCGGTGGTGAGGCTCGAACCGGCCATGCAGGTCTGGTTGCCCGACCGGGTGGTGACGCGCTATGGGGAACATGATGCCTGGCAAGAGGAGCGTAGGCGCGCCTTCCCCAGCCAAGCGGCGGCGGCGGAGCGCTTCTGGCACAACCAGGAGACGTTGGCCGATTGGGGTTGGCAGTTTGCGCACCACTTCCCGCCCATGCCGCCCGAAACCCCCAGCGATCTGATCGAGTTGCTCCCGGCCTTGCGCCCAGAGCTGATCGCTATGCTGCCGCACCTCGAACGCACCGTTGCCCACGAACTGCGCCGCCACCGCCTCACTGATCGTGCCCTGCGCAGCTTCATTGATGCCCAATTGCTCATCTCGGCGCAGGTACCGGCCAGCGCGGCGGCCTGGATCTTTGGGAGCGTGGCGCTCGATCTGGCCCGTCAGGGCGTCTTTTATGTCGAAGGCGGCGCCTGGACAATCGCACGCACCCTGGCCGATGGCTTCATCCGCGATGGCGGCGAGCTGCGCTACCGCACCCGCGTCGCGCAGATCCTGGTTGAGCGCGGGCGCGCCGTGGGGGTGCGCCTAGAGAGTGGTGAAGAACTGCGCGCCAAACAGATCGTTGCCGGGGTGAGCGTGTGGGATGTTGCGCGCCTCCTCGGCCCGCACGCTCCGCACTCGTTTCAGCAGCGCATCGCCAGCATCCCGGAGGCGTGGGGCGCGTTTACCCTCTACCTGGGCGTAGATGAAGCCGCTATTCCGGCGGGGCTACCTGAGCATCATCAGGTCATCCACAGCTACGACACGCCCTTGGGCGAGGGCAACAGCATCTTCATCTCGCTCCACCCCCGCGAGGACACCAGCCGTGCCCCAGCGGGGCAGCGGGCGATCACCATCAGCACCCACACCCGTGTGGGGCCATGGTGGCAGGCCCACACCGAACGCAGCGTGTATGATGCGCGCAAGGCAGAATGGGCCGAGCACATGCTGAATGCCGCCGAGGTGGTGTTGCCCAACCTGCGCCCGCACATCCGCTACCAACAGAGCGGCACCCCGGTCAGTTTTGCGCGCTACACCGGGCGCGAGCAGGGCCTAGTGGGGGGGCTTGGCCAACGCCCCGCCCAGAGCGGCTTCTTGAGCATGGGGCCACGCGCCAGCGGGGTGGCCGGACTCTGGGTGGTGGGCGACAGCATCTTTCCGGGCCAGAGCAGCGCCGCTGTTACCCAAGGGGCGATTCGAGTCTATCGGTTGTTGCGCAGACGCGGTGTATCATAAAGAAGGAGCCATGTCCATGCCACATGCTCACCCGCATCCCCCCACCAAACCCGATTACCTGCCGGTCTATACCTCGCAGCACTATGCCATCCAGGAGTATGGCGATTGTGCCGATGCGAGTTTCATCCGTGCCTACATCCCCTTCAACCCCTACCGCGACGACAACGGGCGGGTGAAGTTGATCATCTACCTGCACGGCTTCTGCCTGGGAGCCTCGGAGATCTACCAGAGCCACCTGCTTCACCTCGTGCAGCAGGGCTACTACGTCTTCTTCCCCAGCTACCAGCGCGGCTTTTGCCGCTATGGCGACACCCTCCCGGCAACGATGCAGGATCTAATCAAGGCGCTCTTCAACCCCTTTCCGATCAGCCCGCATGGCTGGTTCAACAACGCCATGCGCAGCGTCCTGCACGCCTATGAACAGACTCGGCTGGCCGACGCACACGTGGATACCTACCTCTTCGGGCATTCGCTCGGCGGCCTCTTTGCGCTCAGTTGGCCTGCGTTAGCGGGCGAGAAGGTGCCGGAAGCGCTCCTGCCGCGCCAGATCATCACCGCCAACCCGATTCCCGACTCTGAGTCGCTCATCCCCACACCCATCCGCATCTTCGGCCAGATGACCGGGGCCTACGCGGATCGGGTGGACATCGCCCACACCGGGCGGGCGCTGGATGTGCCAGTTGGTATTCTGCACGGCAACGGCGACATTCTGGTGCCGGTGAAGGCGTGGGAGCGACCCTTCGAGATGATCGCCTCGGCCCACAAGCGCTTCTACTGCGCCCAGAATGACCCGCACGGCAAACCGGGCCTCGTCGCCGACCATATCCAGGCTGGAATTGATACCACCTTCATCCCCGACGTGATGGCCATGATGTCGGTGGGCGGGATTGCGAGTGAGAACAATCTGAACTGGCGCTACATCTGGCACGCGCTGGATCAGGTCGTGCGGCATAATACCCGTGCCGATCAACTCAGTTTCGCCATGGGCGAGTGGAGTGACGGCGTGCCGGTCAAGTCGGTACGTTCGGGGACACCGAGGGAATGTTGAGATTGATATGCGATGTAAGCCGCCCGGTGGGGGGTTGGGGGCGGCGCAACCGCCCCCGAAAATCTTCTGGTGGTGTTTTTTGGCGGTTTCGCCGCCAAAAAACACCACCAATTGGGGGTTGGGGCGCAGCCCCAAGGACTTTGCCCATGCCCTATGTGCTTGCAGGGCACTCGTGACGATTATATAATGGCGCTAGGCAGAACATAGCGGCGCAAGCGAGAAGGGATGCAACGTGGCAGGCGACGATCTGAAACAGCAAATAGAGCAGGCTCGCGACGCATATAAGGATCAGCAAGAGCGTACTCGCCGTGAGATTAGCGAGGTTGAGACACTGGTGCGCCAGAGTAGCGGCGAGGTAGACAAACTCGGTCAGCGTGAGTTGTCAGTATCGAGCCGCGTGCGCGATCTTGAGGTCAACCTCGACAAATACACCAAAGAGGAGATCAAAAACTTCTTTGCCGCTGCGCAAGAAGTTCAGATGCGTCTTCAGATCATGCGTGCCCAGTTGGATCAGGTGCAATCGCGCCGCGATATGCTCAAAAACCAACTCAACCAACTGAATGGCATCATCGAACTCCTCAATGATGTCGCGGGTGCTTTGAGCAACACCGGCCCCGTAACCCAGTCGAACGGCCATGATGATACCGAGGCCATGATCGCCGGGATTATTCAGTCCCAAGAGAATGAGCGCCTGCGTATCTCACTCCAGATGCACGACGGCCCGGCGCAGTCTATGAGTAACCTCGTGCTACGTGCCGAGATCTGTCAGCGCCTGATTGACCGCGATCTGGATCAGGCACGCTCAGAGCTGACTGGCCTCAAGACGGCGATCAACACGACGTTGCAGGATACGCGCCGCTTTATCTTCGATCTGCGCCCGATGACGCTTGACGATCTTGGTTTGGTACCCACCTTACGCCGCTATACGACCCAGATTGGTGAGAAGCACAATCTGGAGATCAACCTGATGATCCAAGGGCTTGAGCAACGCCTACCTAGCCATTATGAGGTCACGATCTTCCGTTTTGTGCAGGAAGCGCTGAATAATGTGGTGCGCCACGCCAATGCCAATCAGGTACGCTTGCTGCTCGATGCGAATGGCAATGCACTCCAGATCATGATCGAAGATGATGGCGGCGGCTTCCATATCAACGAAGTGCTCTCAAGCGCCAATGCTCGCAAGAATATGGGTATTGCGGGCATGCGCCAGCAGATTGAAGTCCTCCTGCGCGGCGAGTTTGCAATTGAGAGTGCGATTGGGCGCGGCACACGCATTGCGGCCACCATCCCGATGCCGTAAAGGCGTCGCTCCAGCAGTACTTTCACATATCGGTACCATCGGGCTATTGAAGTGCTAGGTGGCACAAGCTATACTGCTACTCGTAGGGAATGCTTACGCAATAATTTTTCCGATGGAGGTCTCCAATGCTTCGTAGCTTCTTCGCCAAGGAAGAGGGCCAGGGTCTGTTAGAGTACGCGTTGATCATCGTGCTGATTGCAACTGTTGTTATCGCCGGTTCTGACCCTCCTGGGCCTCCAGGTCAGCCAGACCTTCAGCACGATCAACAGTGGCGTGAACCAGTAAGCCGCTCGCTCGTACGAACTTCCAGAGCGCTCCGCCAGAAATGGCAGGGCGTTTTGGCGTGAGGTGGGTAGCCCACTCCATACGGCATAGGCCATGATATGCCTCAGTACTATTTGATTTCAGGACTATGGGTCTATTGATGCGTTATGCACGGCCTGCTATACTGCTACTCGTAGGGAATGCCTACGCAATAATTTTTCCGATGGAGGTCTCCAATGCTTCGTAGCTTATTCGCCAAGGAAGAGGGCCAGGGTCTGGTTGAGTACGCGCTGATCCTCGTGCTGATTGCAATTGTTGTTATCGCCGTTCTGACCCTCCTGGGCCGCCAGGTCAGCCAGACCTTCAGCACCATCAACAGTGGCCTGAACCCGTAAGCCGCTCGCTCCTACGAACTTCCAGAGCGCTCCGCCAGAAATGGCGGGGCGTTTTGGTGTGTCGTTGGCTGGCTTCGACAAGCTCAGCCAACGACACGCTGGCTGAGCTTGTCGAAGCCACGCGGCGGTCTAGGCGGTGCTACAATAGCGGCGGCTTCCTCTCCACATAAAGGAGTCTCCGTGGTTGATGATACGCGCAAGTGGTGGGCGCTCACCGCGATTGGCAGTGGTGTGCTGCTCTCAACAATTGATGGCTCGATTGTTAATATTGCTCTCAATACCCTAGTAACAGCCTTCGAGACCAATCTGAATAGTGCGGAGTGGGTGGTACTGGCCTACCTCCTCACGCTCACCTGTCTGCTCTTGCTCATGGGCCGCTTAGGCGATATGTTCGGTAAGCGGCGCGTCTATGTGGCCGGGTTTGTGATCTTTACGCTGGCGTCGGCGCTATGCGGGTTGGCTCCCAATATCGCGCTGCTGATCGCTTTCCGCGTCATTCAGGCCATTGGCGCGGCGATGATCCAGGCGGTGGGGCCTGCGCTTCTTGTCACTGCCTTTCCGCCGAACCAGCGCGGTTTGGCGATGGGGTCGGTTGGCTCTTTTGTAGCCCTGGGCATCCTCTTGGGGCCAGCGCTGGGTGGACTCCTGCTGCGCTATGTGGGCTGGGAGTCCATCTTCTATGTGAATGTGCCGGTGGGGATTGTGGGAACCTGGTTGGCGCTGCGCTATATCGCCCCCGATACCCAAACCAAACCTGGTCAGGTCTTTGATGTGGCGGGGGCGTTGCTCCTGATGGCCTCGATCTTTGGCCTGTTGCTGGCACTTACCGAGGGGCCGATCTGGGGTTGGGGCGATGGGCGTATCCTGGCGCTGCTCGCACTCTGTGTTCTGGCGGGTGTGGCTTTTGTCTTCTGGGAGAACCGGGTTTCCCAGCCGATGATCAATCTGCGTATCTTCCGCACTCCGGCCTTCTCGCTTAACCTGCTGGCCGGGTTTATCCTCTTTATTGGCATGTCCTTCAATCTGCTGCTCACCCCGCTCTTTCTGCAACTCGTGTACCAATTGGAGTTGCAGCAGACTGGCTTCTTCCTCATGGCCATGCCGCTGACGCTCTCGCTCGTCTCACCATTAAGTGGCCGTCTCTCCGATCAGGTCGGTTCGCGGGCGCTGACGGTGAGTGGGCTGATCACGATTGCGCTTGGCTTGTGGGGGATCAGTTTCACCGGGGTCGAGACGCCCATGCTGCAACTGATCGGCTTTCTGATGCTGATGGGGGTGGGTATCGGGTTGTTCCAAAGCCCCAACAATAGCACCGTGATGGGCCATGCGCCCCCGGAGGCGTTGGGGGTGGCGGGTGGCTTGTTGGCGGTGATGCGTACCCTCGGCCAGACGGCGGGGATCGCGGTGGCCGGGGCGGTCTGGGCTTCGCAGGTGTTGGCGATTGGGGGGCCAATTGAGCCGATTACCGCCGCATCGCCCCAAGTCTTGGCCGAGGCGTTTGCGGTTGCGATGCGTATCGCCGCCGGGGTGGCGCTGCTGGCGGTGCTGCCCTCGTTGGTGGGTGGACGCAAGGGTTGATTTGCAGCCTACTGCATCTGCTGGTAGCATGCCACTGTTATGCACACTCATTCTTTTTCATTCCCACTGATAACCCGTGCGCTACTCTTCGGTGTGGCGCTGTTGGCGAGTGCCCTGCTGCTTACCGCGTGTACGAGTGGCCCGCTGCTGGGTGTTGTTGAAGCCAGTGCGACTACGTATGCTCCGGCGGAGACCGATCAGGCGTTGACGCTGAGTTATACGATTGGCCGCGATGCGACGGTAGATATTTACCTGCTGGATGCCGCCGGTACGCGCTACGATCTGCGCCGCAGCCAGCCGCGTAGCGCGAGTCCTGATCCCTATCTGCTCCGTTTTGACGGTACTGTCCCGACGAGTGACCCGGTGCTGCTGCGGCGGCTGCTGCCCTCCGGCGACTATACGCTGGTAGTCGTAGCCCAGGCGGTGAATGGGGCTAGTGAGGAGCGCCGGGTGCCGTTGACGATCACCGGGAGCGACCTGCCCATCCCCGATGTGCAAAATCTGCTCGTCTCTCCGGCAACGATCTCGCCCAATGCCGATGCGCTTGATGATGTCACCGAGATTACCTACCGCCTGCCGGTGAGTGCGACGGTGGATATTACGATTACTGCCCCTGATGGCGAGACGATCCCGGTTGTGACGCGTGAGGAGGAAGGCCCCTACGAGCAGCACCATGTCTGGAATGGCAAGCGCCCCAATGGTTCGCTGCTCGCGTCGGGCATCTACACCTACACCGTGCAGGCCGAGGATCTGTATGGCAATCTGGTACGGCGCAGTGGCCAGATCGAGTTGGAGAATGTGGGCCAGCCCGAAGCGCGTATCGTCTATGCCAATATCGCGCCGCAACGGGTGATGCTGGGCGAGGTGATGACGGTGACGGTGCGGGTGCGCAATACTGGCACGGTGCCCATCCGCACCTACGGGCCACCCAGTGGCTACCGCTACACCACCGATGAGGTCTTCTCCTCGGTGGCCGAGGGCCGCTATACCGCCCAGGCCGGTGGGTTCTGGCGCGTGGGCCTCGATTGGGACGCGAATAGTGGCGGTGGCCCCAAACGCTACCCCTTCCGCTGGGCGCTCTCGGCCAAACCGCCGGAGGAGTGGACAGTGCCGGGGGTGGAAGATTGGCTCATGCCGGGTGAAGAAGTGGAGATTACCGGCCAGGTGGTCTTGCTGCAACGCGAGACCAAGATGGGCTTCTATGTGGGCTTGATTCAGGATGGTGTCGGCTTCTTCCAGGATCGTTCGGGACGCACGATTGTGGAGGTGGGATTCTAGCCCCTCTGCGGCGAGAAAGGAGACACGATGCAGCGCACGGCGAGTCGAGTCATCATCCTCACCTTCTGTAGCCTGCTGGGTCTCTTCATCGGTGTAGGCAGTTTCACTTTCTGGTATGCCCAGGGAGCCTCCTACCTCTCGGATGATCCAGCGGCATGTGTCAACTGCCATGTGATGCGTCCGCAATTTGCCGCGTGGCAATCGAGTAGCCACCATGCTGTGGCTACTTGTAATTCGTGCCATGTTCCCCACGATCTGATCGGCAAGTACTATACCAAGGCCGAGAATGGCTACCACCACTCGTATGCCTTCACCTTCCAGACCTTCCCCGAAACAATCCGCATGCGTGAGGCGAGCCGTCAAATCGTGTTGGCGAATTGTGTGGCGTGCCACGCTGCCCTGATGGATGGCATTGCTGCCCATCAGTCCGATCCGCAACAGCAGATTGATTGTCTGCGCTGTCATGCCGGTGTCGGTCACGGGGCCAATAACTAGAGAGGAGTCTTCACCATGCGTCAACGAATTGCCAATTTGCCAGTGTGGGCCTACCTCGTCGCGATAGGAATGGTGGCGGTGGCAACGGTGATGGTGTTGTTGCTGCTGCAAAATATCACGACTCGCCAGAGCGAGGCGCGCTTGGATGTTTTTCGGGTGGTTGAGCTAGACGAGACGGTTGAAGATCCGGCTGTCTGGGGCCAAAACTACCCGCGCCAGTATGATAGCTACCTGCGCACGGTAGATATTGACCGCAGCCGCTATGGCGGCAGCGAGTCGATCTCGAAGATTGATGGTGAATATGCGGTCTGGCGCACGCTCTGGGCGGGCTACCCCTTCGCCACCGACTACCGCGAAGAGCGCGGCCACGCCTATATGCTGATTGATCAGCGTGAGACCGAGCGTGTCCTACAATTCAAACAGCCCGGTGCCTGTCTGCACTGCCACGCCTCGGTCATTCCGGCCTACTACAACCAAGGTGTGGCCGCTGGCATCCCCGCCGATGATCGCCACGCTGCGATTATGAAGGGCTTTGAGTTGATCAATACCATGCCCTACAGCCAAGCTACCACCCTGGTTAGCCATCCTGTCACCTGCTTGGACTGCCACGACCCATCCACGATGCAACTGCGCGTGACCCGACCGGGCTTCTTGCTGGGTATTCAGGCGCTTGCCGAGAGTGACGACCCGGTGGCGCACTTGCCCAGCATTGCGCGTTGGCGCGACGCGGGCGGTAAGGGGATCTATGATCCGAATACCTGGGCTTCGCGCCAGGAGTTGCGCAGTATGGTATGTGCGCAGTGCCATGTCGAGTACTACTTTAAGGGCACCGAGAAGTTGCTTACCTACCCATGGCAAAATGGCTTGAAGATGGAACAGATTGAAGCCTACTATGATGAGGTGGGGCATAAGGACTGGACACATGCACTCTCGCAGGCTCCGGCGCTCAAGGCGCAGCACCCCGAATTTGAACTCTGGAGCCAGGGCATTCATGCCCAGAGCGGGGTGGCATGTGCCGATTGCCACATGCCCTACCGCCGCGATGGGGCGGTGAAGATCAGCGACCATCAGGTGCGTAGCCCCCTGTTAGCCGGGGCCACCGCCTGCCAGACCTGCCACAACATTGATGCCGAGACGCTGATTCAGCGCGTCGAGACGATCCAGGATCGTACTATGAGCCTGCTGCATCGGGGTGAGACGGCCACCGAGGCGCTGATCAAGGATATTGAGGCCGCGCTGGCGGCGGGTGTGCCGGTTGAACAACTGGCCGAGGCCCAGGCGCATCAGCGCCGCGCCCAGTGGCGGCTCGACTTCATCTCCGCCGAGAACTCGATGGGCTTCCACGCCGATCAAGAGGCGGCCCGCATTTTGGCCGAGGCGATTGATGAAGCCCGCCAGGGGCAACTCGTGGTGATGCAGGTACGGGCGCGGGTGGGGATGTAGGATCTACCGCAACCCCGCCCGCACAGCGGTAACTAACGCGAAGTAACGCGGATCATTGCGTGTCTCAGGGGTGCGCGGGCGGGGCAGATCAATCTCGATCACCCGCTCGACGCGCCCCGGACGGGGCGAGAAGACCACCACCCGATCCGCCAAAAAGACCGCCTCGGCAATGCTGTGGGTGACAAAGACGACGCTGGGGGCCAGATTCGGATCTGCGCAGACGGCCAACAACTCCTGCTGCATACGCTCACGGGTAAGCTCGTCCAAGGCGGCAAATGGCTCGTCCATCAGCAGGATGCGCGGCGCAAAGGCTAAGGCGCGGGCCAGCGCTACCCGCTGCTGCATCCCGCCGGAGAGGTGCTGCGGGTAGGCGTTCGCCATGTCACCCAGCCCCACCCGGCGCAGCAAGTCATCGGCGCGACTGTGCCGGATGGCACGGGGTTGCCCGGTAATCTCTAGGGGCAACGCAACATTCTGGCGTACCGTGCGCCATGGGTAGAGTACCGGCGCTTGAAAGACGATCCCGCACTCATGGGCTAACCGCGCTTCACGTGGCGTCTTCCCGCCTACCACGAGGCTACCCACATCGGGTTGCTCCAGGTCGGCGATCAGGCGCAGGAGGGTACTCTTGCCACAGCCACTCGGCCCGATCACGGCCACAAATTCGCCCGCCGCCACCCGCAGGCTCACCGCCTCCAACGCTGCTACCGGCCCTTGGGGGCTAGGGAAGGTTTTGCTGACTTGGTGGATGGTGATCATAGGGGTACCCTACCCCTCCCACCCCAACTCGGCGAGATAGGCTAGATCATGCTTATCGAGTAACCCCTGCTCCCTGGCGCGCCGCAGCATGTCGGGGCGGCGCACCAGGGTGCGGCGTAGCCGCTCGCGCCGCCGCCACTTAGCCACCTCGCCGTGGTGGCCAGAGGTGAGGATGGCCGGTACCGCTCGCCCCTCCCAGACCGCCGGGCGGGTGTAGTGGGGGTACTCCAACAGTCCATCGCTGTGGCTCTCTTCGGCTATCGACTCGCCATCAATGACGCCCGGAACCAGCCGCGCCACCGCATCCACCACCACCATCGCCGCCAGCTCCCCGCCGGTGAGCACGTAGTCACCAATACTTATCTCGCGGCTGATCAGGCTCTCGCGCACGCGCTCATCCAGCCCCTCGTAGTGGCCACACACTAGCACCAGCCATGGCTGTTGGGCCAACTCGCTGGCCAAGGCTTGGGTGAAGGGTTCGCCATCGGGGGAGAGCAGGATAACGGGTGGAGCTGCTTCCTCCACCACCGCACGGATGGCGGCGGCCAGCGGAGCCGCCTTCATCACCATACCCGCGCCGCCTCCGTAGGGCGCATCGTCGGCAGTACGGTGGCGGTCGGTGGCCCAATCGCGGATGTTATGCAACCCGATACTGATCGTCCCCGCCTGCTGGGCACGTTTAAGGATACTCTCCTCCAACGGCGCAAACATCCCCGGAAAGAGGGTCAAAATATCAAAACGCATAGCTCTTACGCCTCAGATCGCAACGCATCAACAAAAAAACGCGTTACCCGTTCACAATAGGTCGGGCGGTCAGCAAAGTAGCCACCACAGTGCTCGACCCCTTCTACCACCCAGAGCTGTTTCGGCTGCGGAGCCGCCGCAAAGAGGCGCTCGGCCTGGGCGACTGGCACGGTACTATCGTTGGCCCCGTGGATGATCAGGATGGGGCGCGTACCGAGCTGGGCAATCGCATCTATCGGGCGCGCCTGGGTGAAGCGGTAGCCGTGGCGGCGCTCCAGCATCATATCGGCGGTGTGGATGATCGGTGCGGGCGGCATCAGCCCCATGCTGCGGCGCACCTGATGCGCCACCACATCCGCCACCGAGGTGAAGGAGCTATCGGCGACCAGCGCGGCGATCCCCGGTTCCTGGGCTGCCGCCATAATCGCCACCGCCGCCCCCATCGAGAAGCCCACCACCCCGATCTTGGCCCCTTCCACCCGCGTTTGGGCGTAGGCCACCGCCGCCCGCAGGTCGTCCACCTCACGGCTGATCAGCGTATGCGGCCACGGCTCCGAATCGCCCCGCCCGCGATAGTCGAAGAGCAGCACATTGAACCCGGCGCGCCACGCGCTGGTGCCGATCCCCAAAAGATCATCCTTGCGCCCACTATGCCCGTGCGAACCGATCACCACCTCTTTGGCCCCTGGCTGCGGAAGCCACCAACCACGCAACGCCAAACCATCGGCACTGCGCAGGTGGATCGTCTCGTAAGGCACCCCCAACTCCCAGGGGGTAAAGGTATACTCATCGCGATAGTCGCGCCGATGCTGCGGGCTGACCCGCGTGGTGACATACCATGCTGTGCCAACAATCGTGCCGAACGTACCGAGTGCTGCCGTGGTCAAAAAGGGCAAGAGGTTGGTGCGTGGTGACATAGTTCTATTTTGGTGGTTATTGTTCATTATGGGCATTGTAGCAGTTTTTGGCCATGCACTGGAACCCCCACTGGATGTGCTATCCCTCCGTACCTCGATGCGTTATAATCTCTACTTAGGAAATGAAACCGACACAAGGGGCATGCATGAATACGAACTATGCGCCCATAAAAATATATGATATTGATCTTCAAGATCAATTCGTAAAAATATCGTTATTAGACGGCTACCAAGTACTACGTATTCTTGTACGCCAGCATGGAATACCCTTAGGTATCCTTCAACTCCCTGTTATCGGTGGCCAAGTGAGTGCGGAAGCCATAGAGCAGGCTATCCAGCGCGATCTCGCCTGGCCCCTCCAGCGCCAACGCCTGGCTGCGTGGCTGGCCGTGGATGAGAATCCCCCCGTCTGGCCCAGCCTCACCGCTGCGGTCTGTACCCGCAACCGCCCCGACGATGTGGCGCGTTGTGTGACGGCGCTACTAGCGCTCGATTATCCGGGGAAACTAGAGATATTAGTAGTTGATAATGCTCCATCGGATGATCGAACAATGGATCTTGTGCGTGCTGCATTTCCGCAGGTACGCTATGTGCGCGAATCGCGCCCCGGCCTAGATTGGGCGCGCAACCGGGCGATCCTGGAGGCTCACGGCGAGATCCTGGCCTACACCGATGATGATGTGGTGGTGGATCGCTTCTGGGCACGCGAACTGGCGCGTACCTTCGCGCTCAATCCAGGGGTGATGGCGATTACCGGGTTGGTGGAGCCACTAGAGTTGGAGACTCCCGCCCAACAGGCGTTTGAGCAGTATGGCGGCTTTGGACGCGGGATGATCCAGCGTTGGTATGGCATCAATCGGGTGGCGGGTGAGCGGGCAGCGGCGGAACATACCGCTACCGGCAAGTATGGCACGGGGGCCAATATGGCCTACCGGCGAAGCCTCTTCGATCGCATTGGGGGCTTCGATCCGGCCCTGGATGTGGGTACGATCAGCAATGGTGGTGGCGATCTGGAGATGTTCTACCGCGTCATTAAGGCCGGGTTCCCGCTTGTCTATGAGCCACGCGCCATCGTGTGGCATCGCCACCGCACCGATGAAGCCCACTTCCTTACCCAGATCACCAATAATGGCGTGGGCTTCTATGCCTACCTCGAACGCTGCGCGGCCCACTTTCCCGATGAGCGCCTGCCTATCGTGCGCCAGGGGATCTGGTGGTACTGGTACATCTACCGCTACCTGCTCTCCTTTGTGCGCCCGGTCAATACGACTCGCCCGGTCATCCGCGCCGAGTTGCGCGGCGGAATCATGGGGCTGGGGCGCTACCGCAAGGCGCGCCGCACCGCGCAGCGCCTCGCACGCCCCGGCGATCTGCACGATACCCTACTGGCCCCCGCGCAGACCCGTTCTGATCTCAAACCACACGCCGTGGCCGTGCGCATGATCGATCTGGCTGAACGGCTTGGCCCGATCAGCGATGTTGATGCCTACCCCACCACGCGGGTGTTAGTGCAGTTCCATGGCCGTTTGCTCGGTACGCTGGTGATTGCGAACCTCTATCAGCCGATTAGTGCCATCCGCCTGCGCGATGCCCTGCTGGATCAACTGGGGGCGCGGCTTTCCCCCCTCCTAGCCTCCCCCCGTTGGGGGGAGGAATCCCGGCTCCTAGCCTCCCCCCGTTGGGGGGAGGAATCCCGGCTCCTAGCCTCATCCCAACGGGAAGAGGAATCCCGGCTCCTAGCCTCATCCCAACGGGAAGAGGAATCCCGGCTCCTAGCCTCCTCCCAACGGGAAGAGGAATCCCGGCTCCTAGCCTCATCCCAACGGGAAGAGGAATCCCGGCTCCTAGCCTCATCCCAACGGGAAGAGGAATCCCGGCTCCTAGCCTCCTCCCAACGGGAAGAGGAATCCCGGCTCCTAGCCTCCTCCCAACGGGAAGAGGAATCCCGGCTCCTAGCCTCCTCCCAACGGGAAGAGGAATCCCGGCTCCTAGCCTCCTCCCAACGGGAAGAGGAATCCCGGCTCCTAGCCTCCTCCCAACGGGAAGAGGAATCCCGGCTCCTAGCCTCCTCCCAACGGGAAGAGGAATCCCGGCTCCTAGTCTCATCCCAACGGGAAGAGGAATCCCGGCTCCCACTCTCCAGCGGGGGCGGGTTGGGATGGGCGGCGACAAATCCATTGCACCATCCAAAGATGTCTCGCTCCTCATCCTCAGCGATGGCAACCCGGACGATCTGGCGCGTTGCCTCGCCCCGCTGCACGATCATCCACGCATTGCCGAGATCTTCGTTCTGCCCTATACGCCCCGCCTCCCCACGATCCCGCCCACCCCCACGTTGCGCATGATCAGCCCACCGCGCTCCAACCGGGCAGCGGCGCTGAATGCCGGGATTGCGCAGGTGCAGGGGGCTTTCGTTGCGACGCTCAATGCGCAGATGTGCCCCATGCCCAACTGGCTCGATCTCTTGCTGGCCGCATGTGACGATCCGCAGGTGGTGGCTGTCTTTGGTTCCCACCAGACACTCACCCTGGAGACGAGTGCCCAGGTTCTGGTGGATCGGGTTGAGGCGGCACGGCCCCAGCCGCCTCGCCGCATGACGCCTGGGTGGTTGCGCGAAGCTCCGGGCAACCCGGTGGCGTGGGCGATTCGCGGCGCTGATCATGCCCTCTTCCGCACGCGCCTCTTTGCTGATTCCCAGGTGGGGCGCTTTGGCGAACATTATGATCCACCTACGTTCTATGGCGTGAGTGAGGCGTACCTTTGCTACCGGCTGTTGCGGGCTGGCTATACCCTGGCCCACGTGCCTGAAGCCTATGTCTGGCGTAGCCCGCCACCCAACCCCGTCATGGCTCAGGCACGCATCGAGGCCGACACGACCGCCCGCACTGCTCTCGATCTGCTTCTCCTCCTCATTGAACGTGACCCCGCCGCCCGGTGGCGTCTCATCACTGCACCTCGTTCCTACCTCCGCACATGCACCGCGTGGCTCACAGCAACCCTACGCGGGCGCAGTCAGCCCGCTGCGCGTCTGATCCGGCTGCGCGGGGCGCTACGGAGTGTTGTATGGCTTGCTCAGGCCCATCTGTTGCAGCGAAGGGAACCCCACTAATGCACGTTACTGCCTCGGCCAATGGCTCGGTGCTGATCTATGTGCGCGATCTCTTGCGCGAATTGGTTGTGCGCGACATCAAGTTGCGCTATAAACGCTCGGTGCTCGGTATTGCCTGGGCGATGATTACGCCCTTGATTCAGATTATTATCTTCACCTTTCTCTTCAATAAGGTACTTCCGCTCAATATCCCCCACTATACCGAGTTTGTCTTTTCGGGGGTGCTGGCCTGGACATGGTTCCAGTCCTCGCTCTTTTTGGCCGCTAGTTCCATCGTGGATAACCGCGATCTGGTGCGTCGCCCCGGTTTCCCCACGGCGGTTCTCCCGGCGGTTACCGTGGCCACCAACATGATCCACTACCTCCTGGCGCTGCCGGTGCTGATCATCTTTCTGCTGCGCGATGGTGGCAATTTGAGTATGGCCTTTCTGGCGCTGCCGCTGGTGATGATCATCCAGTTTCTCTTCACGCTGGGGTTGAGCTACCTGATCGCCGCCGCGCACGTCACCTTCCGCGATACCCAACACCTGCTCTCGGTCGCCTTGACGCTGCTCTTCTACCTGACGCCGGTCTTCTATGCGGCCCGTAGCGTTCCCGCGAATTACCAGTTCATCTACCAACTTAACCTGATGAGCCATCTGCTCCAGTTCTACCGCGACATCATTGTGGATGGGCGGCTGCCAACCTTCGGCCCCATGCTCGTGGTTGCCATGATCAGCGCGGGCTTGCTCGTGGTGGGCTATGTGGTCTTCTCGCGTGCCAGCGACTATTTTGTTGAGGAGCTGTAATGAGCATTGCGATTACGGTCACGAATCTGGGCAAGCGTTTCCGTCGCCAGGGAGCCAATGCACCTACCTCCTTCAAAGAACTCTTTACCCGTGGGTTGCGTGGCCTCAAGGCCGAGACCTTCTGGGGCTTGCGCGAGGTCAACTTTAGCATTGCCAGTGGGCGCACGATTGGCATCATCGGACGCAACGGGGCGGGCAAGTCCACGCTGCTGCGGCTGGTTGGGGGGGTGGGGCGGCCCGACACGGGCACGGTGAAGATGAGCGGCCGCATCGGGGCGTTGCTCGATCTGGGCGCGGGGCTGCACCCGGAACTGACTGGCCGCGAGAATGTCTATGTAGCCGGGGTCATCTCCGGCATGACGCGCGCCGAGGTGAGCCGCCGCTTTGCCGATATTGTTGCCTTTGCCGAGTTGGAGGATTTTATTGATAGTCCGCTGCGTACCTACAGTACTGGCATGCGTATGCGGCTGGCCTTTGCGGTGGCGGTGCATATTGATCCCCAAATCCTGCTGATTGATGAGGTTTTGGCGGTGGGCGACATCGCCTTCCAGCGTAAGTGTCTGGAGCGTATTGCCCAGTTTAAGCAGCAGGGCTGTACGATTCTGATCGTGTCGCACGATTCGAGCCAGATTCAGAACTTGTGTGACGAGGTGATCTGGTTGCGTGATGGTAAGGTGGCGATGCACGGGCCAACCGAGCAGGTGCTAGAAGCCTACACCGCCTTCATGGGCCAGAGTGCGCGCCAGAATACCCCCGACATTGCCGATCAGGTGACCGGCGGCCACACCTTGAAGGCCGGGGTCAACCGTTTTGGCAGCCAGAGTGTGCAGATTCGGGCGGTGCGCCTGCGCGACGCCAAGGGCATGCCGGTGACGAATATGGAGAGCGGGGCGGCGCTGCGGGTGGAGGTAGATTACCACGCCCCGACGCCGATCAGCGGGGTGCTGGCGAGTATCACGATAGATCGGGTGGATGGGCATGTCTGTCTCGACACCAACACCGAGGCGGGCGGCGTCGATCTCCCCGATCTGCATGGGGCGGGGAGCCTCGCGCTCCAGATAGATCGCCTCGAACTGAGCGCCGGTGAGTACCTGCTGAGTGTGGGCCTCTACGAGCAGAACTGGGCCAGTACCTACGACTACCACTGGCAAGCGTATCCCTTCAGCATCACCCTGGCCCCCACGAGTAAGGGCGTACTGGCCCCGCCGCTGCGGTGGAGTACGAAGAATGGGGCATAAGATCAACACCTTCCAATATAGAAAGGAGCAGCCCACCTCATGCGCACAATGCAACCACCAGTAGCGGTTCGCGAGGTTCATCTGGATCATCTTCAGGGCGATCTGATCGGGCTTGAAGGCTACCAGCATGCGCTGCTCGTGTTTCGCATGCATGGTGGCGTGGTTGGTCAGGCATGGGCTGAAGTGCATGCAGGCTGCATCAGTGCGGCGGTGTTGCGCGACAAGGCACGGGCGTGTGCGTGGCCAATCTGGAGCCAGATGGTGGATCGTGCCGAGCGCCGCCCCGAACGCCCCAGCGCCACCGTAGTTGTTTGCACCCGCGACCGCCCCGATGACATGCGCCGCTGTCTGCCGGGGTTGGCGCAGCTTGCCGCTGCGGGCCACGATGTCTTGGTAGTGGACAACAAGCCCAAGAGCGACGCCACCGCCCAACTCGTGCGTGCCTACCCCCAGATCCGCTACATCCGCGAAGATCGCCCCGGCCTCGACCATGCCCGCAACTGTGGGTTGCGTCATGCACGCGGCGCGGTGGTCGCCTTTACGGATGATGACGCGATTGTGGATGCGGGTTGGCTCGATGCGTTGCTGGTCAACTTTGATGATCCGTGTGTTGCATTAGTAACCGGCATTACCATGCCGTTAGAACTTGAAACCGAAGCCCAACTCTGGTTTGAGACCACCAATGGCTTCCACCGGGGCTTTGTGCGGCGTGTCTTTGATGCGGCTACCACTAATCCATTGGGCGCGGGCCAGATTGGAGCCGGGGTGAATATGGCGATTCGGCGTAGCGCCCTGCGCGAGATCGGGCTGTTTGATGAGGCGCTTGATGGTGGGAGCGCCTCACTCAGTGGAGGCGATCAAGAATTCTTCTACCGTGTGCTGGCACGCGGCTTTCGTGCCGTCTACGAACCAGCAGCACTCGTTTGGCACCGCCACCGCCGCGAGTGGGAATCACTGGAGCGCACCATCTATGGCTACGGGGTGGGGCTGTACGCATGGTGGACACGGGCGCTGTTGGTGGAGCAGGAGTGGCGTGTCTTGCGCCTCGCAAGTAGCTGGTTTGTGCGCTGGCATCTACGCAACCTCGTGCGTTCGTTACTGCATCGTCCCAATGCCATGCCGTTCCATTTAGCCTGGGCCGAATGTCGCGGGGTCTTTCAGGGGCCGGGAGCCTACCTACGGGCGCGCCAGATCGCCCGTGAGGCGGCAGCGCAGCTCCAGCGCGTTGGAGAAATCGTATGAGCAAGCAGCCCCTGATCAGCCTGATCATCCCCACCCACAATCGGCGTGGCCCACTGCTGCGCTGTCTCGACTCGATTGCCAAGCAGAACGTGGCGCTGGAGCAACTTGAGGTAATCGTGGTTGCTGATAGCTGCCGCGATGATACCGAGACGGCGGTGCAAACCTACGCTGCCACGGCACCCTTCCATGTGCGCTTGGTAAGCCACACGGCGGGTAGTGCCGCTGCCACTCGCAACCTGGGCGCAGAGATTGCCATCGCCCCGACGCTCATCTTTCTCGACGATGACATGGAGGCAACCCCTGGCCTCATCGCGGCCCACCTCGCCACCCTGGAGCATGCCGATGTCTCGATTGGCTACTCGCGGCCCATTCTGCCCGTGCGCCCCTCGCGCTGGCAGCGCGATGCGCGTCGCTGGTGGGAAGATCGCTTCCGCACCATGGCTACACCCGGCCATCGTTTCTCCTACGAGGATGTCTTTAGCGGCAATCTAGCCCTACGCGCCGCCCTCTTTGCCCGTCTGGGCGGCTTTGATCTCGCCTTTGCTGGGCGGCTTGAGGACTATGAGTTGGGCATGCGCCTGATTGCGCAGGGGGCGCGGCTCCACTTTAGCTACGCTGCTGAATCCAGTCACCATGATCAGAGCGATCTCACAACCTGGCTGCGGCGGGTACGCATGGATGGCATTGCCCATGTGATGTTGGTGCGCAGCTACCCTCAACTTCACGGCGCGATCTTTGGCCATACCCACCTACCTGTGGGACTCAGTACCCGTCTGCTGCGCCGTCTAGCATGGGCATGGCCGCAGCGGGGCGATCAGTTCTTGGCGCTGCTGATCCAACTGCTCCATATCAGCGAAGCGCTCACCCTCACCCTCACCCGCGACCGGCTGCTGCGACTGAGCCGCGAGTACAACTACTGGCGCGGTGTAGCGGCTGAGATTGGATCACGGCAGCGCCGCGCATGGTTGGCCCAGGCCATCCTGCCCGACGTTGGCCCCGATGCCATCCAGATTGATCTGGCCCACCTGCCTCATGAATGGGAACACATACTCAGCGTAGGGGCGCAGAAGGGGCTGATCCTGAGTATCAATGGCTTTGTCGCCCTACGCATGCCACCCGTTCCGGGTGCAGAACCGCTGACACTGACCCATCTGCGTCGTGCACTGCTCAACCGCGCCCATCAAGACATACTTCCGGCGGTTGCCATTCAGATCTTTAGCCAGGGAGAAGAACTATGCTGGCCAGTATCATAAGTATTGATCTGACTGCCCCCATCCCAGCCGTCGAAGTAGTTCCGCCCTACGAGTCTCTACTTGTCCTCGCCCGGATCGGCCATGTGCCGGTGGCACTCGTATCAATCCCGATCCCGCCCGCATTGGGCTGTATCACCCCCAAACACCTGCACGCTACCCTCGTTGCAGCTACGCGCCCATTGCTCTGGGAGCAGGGGATTGAACGCCAACTCCAACAGCAGAGCGATCCCACAGAGTGGCCTGCGATTAGTGTGGTGGTCTGCACCCGCGACCGGCCCGCAGCCCTGGCCCACTGTCTGGCGGCGCTCAAGGCGCTCGACTACCCCAACTATGAGGTGGTGGTGGTGGATAATGCCTCGCGGGAAGCGAGCACTGCCGAGGTAGTGGCGCATGCGGGGCTACGCTATGTGCGTGAAGATCGGCCCGGACTCGATTGGGCGCGTAACTGTGGCGCAGCGGCGGCCCAGCACGACATTATCGCCTACACCGACGATGATGTACGAGTTGACTCCGGCTGGTTGCGCGGGTTGGCGCGGGCGTTTGCCGATCCCCAGGTGGATGCGGTGACGGGCCTCGTGCTACCCGCTGAACTCGATACTGATGCCCAAGCACTCTTCGAGACTTACGGAGGGATGAGTAAGGGCATGCGTCCGCGCCGCTTCCAGCACGAGACGCTTAGAAGTGACCAACTGATCGGTGTGCATGCCTTGGGTGTCGGAGCCAACATGGCTTACCGTCGCCACGTCCTGGCGCATGTCGGTGGTTTCGACACCGCCCTTGATGTTGGCACGCCCTCCGGCGGCGGTGGCGATCTCGACATGTTCCACCGCGTACTTGTGGCTGGCTTCACCTTCCATTACGAACCAACCGCCATGGTCTGGCACCAACATCGCCGCGATATGGCCGGACTACAACGCCAGATCGAGAACAACGGGCGGGCCTTCGGAGCTTACCTGCTCAAGATCTGGAAACAGCGCAGCGCCCCGCGCCATGTAACCGCTCGCTTCGCCTACCGCTGGATGCGCCACTACCTCTTGCCCCAAGTTTGGCGTTCGATCAAGCGTTCGCACCACGTTCCCCTCAGTCTTACCCTTGGTGAATTACGCGGAGCTATAGATGCCCCCCGTGCCTTTCGCGCCACTTACCTGCACGATCACCGCCTGCGCACAAGAACTGGTGCTTAAGACGTGCAGGAGAGCGTACCTATGCAAGTAGAATCATTACCTAAGATAGACATCATCATCCCCACCCGTAATCGGGGGCACCTGATAGATGTCACGTTAGCGAGCATTCGGGCCAGTGTGGGGGTCACGTTTAACCTCTGGGTGATTGACCAGAGCGATGATGATTGCACCGAGCGGGCCGTCGCTCCGCATGCGGCGGTAGATAGCCGTGTACACTACATCCCCACCCACACACGCGGCATCAGTGCGGCGCGCAATGTCGGTGTCAGCATGAGCCATGCCCCCTACATCCTCTTCACCGACGATGATTGTCGGGTTGATCCGGGGTGGGCAGCGGCGATGATCACCGAACTGCTTCATCCCATGGTCTGGGCGGTCTTTGGCCGCATCCTCCCCGAAACCGAGGTTGATCTTCCCACCCATCCCGCTCTTCAGGGGGTGGCCCTAGCCACCAAGATGAGCGGCTCCCGCGTGGTGTATGCGCGCAACCGCTTCAACCTCGGCTTTGGCCACGGGGCCAGTATGGGGGTGCGCCGCGAGGTATTGGAATACCTGGGGGGCTTCGATGATCTCCTGGGTGTCGGGGCGATTCTGCGCTCCTGGGAAGATCGTGACCTGGGCTTTCGCATCCTCAGTGCCGGTGGCCAGATCGTCTATACCCCTAGTGCGCTGCTCTACCACCGCCAGTGGCGCGATTGGCACGGCATCAGCCGCGCCTACGCCGACTATGGGATCGGAGCCGGAGCCACCGCCGCCAAGTTCCTGCGCTATGGCGATCTGGGCGGTGCCGTCTTACTCTTTGAATGGCTCGTCAGCCAAGGGCTACGCCAAGCCCTCTCTGGAGTCTTCAAGTGGCACAGCCCGCACAAGATCCGCATTGGCCTGGGCCAACTCTACTACCCCTGGGTTGGGCTGTGGCGCAGCTTGCGCTACCCGCTCTCACACCGGCACCGTGTCTACCGCAAGAAGTAGGGGGGTGGTGGCTGAGCCTGTCGAAGCCCTACTTCTGCGGCGTCGAGAAGGGAAAAACTGGCGGTTCATTATCGGTCAGTTGCAGATCAATTTCATACAACCCCGATGTATAATGCCCACTGTAGGGCAGCCCCAGTTTATGCACAATTCCGATCATGCCCAGATTATCCGCATGGGTGAGCAACACCATGTGGTGGATGCCACGCGCTAGGGCAACCTGCACCAGCAGATCAAAGACCTGCACCCCAATTCCGGCACCCTGATAATCGTCGCGCACGACAATCGAGGCTTCGGCACAGGTCGGATCATCGCCGATGCGTCCGTAGCGCGCTACCGCAATGCCCTCCTCGCGGCCATCCTCCATCACGGTTGCGAGCAAGGCTGCCGCTCGATCTGGGTCAATATGCGCCAGATGACGCGTCTCACGCCGCACCTGCTCTGGGTCAACATTGTCCAAGGGCACAAAAAAGCGCCGCCAACGCGTCTCGGACGAGAGCTTATAAAACATGCGCTCCAACAACGGCGCATCCTCACGACGCATGTGGCGCACATGAATGCTCTGCCCACTACGTGCCTTGATCGTAATCTCAGCATGTAGGTCGGGGTGGTGTTGGGTGGGTGGATGTGCTACCATCGTCGTTTCCTATTCGCTAGGTGGTGGGTTGTCGCGCATCTACGATGCTTTTTCCTACAAACTAGTGTACCATGAGGGTGTTACAGGCTGTAGGGATTGGCATAGCCATCAATCAAAGAATAGCTGATTAGGACGCCATAAAACTCGATAATGCAGTGCGTCAAACGAAACGTATCATGATCAATCTACCCACCCTTACCGCGATCATTGGGCCAACCGCAGTTGGCAAAACCGCCTTTGCCGTGGCTTTAGCCCAACGCATTGGCGGCGAGATCATCTCCGCCGACTCGCGCCAGATCTACCGGGGGATGGAGATCGGTACGGCCAAGCCGACCCCCGCCGAGCAGGCAGCGGTACCGCACCACCTGATTGATCTCTGCGATCCTGATGCTGATTTCTCGTTGGCGATGTATCAGGATCTGGCGATGGCCGCGATTGCTGATGTGCATGCACGGGGGCGTGTACCCTTGCTGGTGGGAGGCACCGGCCAATATCTGGCCGCCGTGCTCGAAGGTTGGCAGATCCCGCGTGTTCCGCCCCACCCGGACATCCGCGCCGACCTCGAACGCCAAGCGGCGGAGCGCGGTACGGCGGCACTGCACGCGTGGTTGGCCGCTGTTGATCCGGCTGCCGCCCAGCAGATCGCCGCCACCAATCTCCGCCGCATTGTGCGTGCCCTAGAGGTCTATCTGGTGAGTGGCCAGCCCATCTCTGCGCAACAGACGCGCCAGCCCCCGCCCTATACCATCCGCACCCTCTGGCTGCAACGCGAGCGCGAGGAACTCTATCGCCGTGCTGATGCCCGTGTGGATGCGATGCTCAGTGCGGGTCTGGTTGAGGAGGTGGCGCACCTGCGAGCCCAGGGCTATGGCTGGGAACTCCCAGCCATGTCGAGCCTGGGCTATATCCAACTACGCCCCTATCTTGAGGGTGAGGCCAGCCTAGCGGCATGCGTCGAACGCCTCAAATTCGATACCCATAACTTCATCCGCCGCCAAGGTGCCTGGTTCCGGCGGCTGCCCCAGGTTGAGCCGATCATGCTGGAGGATGAAGGCCCAGCCCAACGTGATCGCCTTGTCGCATCGTTCACCCCCACTCACTAGCCGGTACATGAACCAAAGGAGTTATCATGACTACCATTCCCGACGGCGTTATCACCATTGACGACATGCATCTCGGACGCCCTGAGGTTATCGCTACTTTCCTGCTCACGGGGAACGAGCCGACCTTGGTTGATCCCGGCCCTGATAGTACCCTTCCGACCCTCGAAGCTGGTCTGGCTGCGCAGGGCTTGGCCATCACCGACATCCGCAACATCCTGTTGACCCACATCCACCTCGATCATGCCGGGGCCACTGGCACCATCCTGGCGCGTAATCCGCACGTCAAGATCTATGTGCATAATGTCGGCGCACAGCACATTATTGACCCTTCGCGCCTGATTAAGAGCGCCACCCAGCTCTATGGCTCGCTCATGGAGACGCTCTGGGGCAATACGATCCCGGTTCCCTCCGAGTCGATCATCACCCTTGATGGCGGTGAGATGCTCGATCTGGGTGGGCGCACCATCCACGTCTTCGATGCCCCCGGCCATGCCAAGCACCACCTGATCTACCTCGATCAGCAGAGTGGTGGGGCCTTTATTGGCGATAACGGCGGTGTGCGCCTGCCCAATCTGCCCTTTGTGCGCCCCGCCACCCCACCCCCAGACATTGATCTGGAGGCATGGGACGGCACCCTGCTCATGCTCGATGAACTGATGCCGAATTGGGTCATGCTGACCCACTTTGGGGCCTATAACGATGTGGACTTCCACATCAGCCAATACCGCGAACGGCTGGCCCAGTGGGGCGAGTTTGTGCGCCAGTCGCTGGAGAGCGGCGCTTCCGAGGCGGAACAACTGGCCGCCTTTGAGGCCATGGTTACCGCCGAGGCCGCCAGCCTCACTGAACCCCAGCGCCAAGCCCTCATCAACCAGACTGGCTCGCTCGAACTGAGTTGGCGCGGCCTAGTGCGCTACTGGCGCAAACGCGCCGAGGCGGCGTAGGGGTGGATCGTTAGCGCTGGCTTCGACAGGCTCAGCCAGCGGCGTGGTGGCGGTGGCTGAGCCTGTCGAAGCCACCGCCAGCGGCGCACCCAGAAACCAATCTTTCTACTCGACTCGTACCCAATCACTCCCCAGCACATCGCGCAGATCGGCGAGCAGATTGGGTGTGCAATCCACTGTATGCGCCGACTCTAAGACCACGATCCCCACCCCGTTGGGCATATAGAGCCGCACCCGATCCATGCCGCTGCTCGTTAGCAGTACGTTATGCACATCCTGCATGAGTCGTACATCAGCATCACGGTCACTGGTGCGCGGCAAGCGGATGCGCAGCGTGCGCCCACTAAAGCTGGGTGTGGCACTACTACTACTCTCCGCCGTCGCCGGAATGGGCGCACTGCGCTGCGGATTCTTGGGCGCGGCTTTGCCGTTACCGTTGCTGTGGCCATTACCGTTCCCGTTGCTCTTCAACGTCACCGCCTCGCGGTGCGGAATAACCGAGATCGGTGTGGCCGGTGCAGCAACCGGGGCTTCGGCAACGCTACGCTCGATCCGGGGTGGTGCAACCATTGGTGTCTCCTCCATCGGGGTTGGCTCCTCTAGATGCTCCGTCACCCCGTCTAGATCCATCTCGACCGCTACTGCCCCCGGGGCTGAATCTACATCCACCGCCTCAACACTCTCCACCACCAGTTGCGGCGTATCCCGGCGGTTATCCACCTTGGCCGCCAACTTCACCACCGCATCGTTCTGCAACAGGTCGCCACTCTTGCTCAACACCTTGGGGAAGACCACCATCTCAATCGTGCCGGTGGCATCGTCTACCACGCCCACCAGCATGGCATCGCCCTTCTTGGTGCTGATGTGGCGCACACCACTCAACAGGCCAATAAATTTGAAACTCTTCCCAATATGCTCCTCGGTGATCTCGTTCAGCCGAGTGATGCCCGTCCAGTTCACGCCAGTGAGTGCCTGCGAGACAGGATCGTTGGTGATGTTCAACCCCAACAACTCGCGTTCCCACAGCAACTCCTCCTTCATGTCGGCGGGGGTGGTGGTGATGGGCGGCAAGTTGATGCGTGGTACATTGATGCTGCCATCATTCCCACTGCTCTCGCCCATCATGTCGAAGAGACTCGCCTGTCCGACATCACGCGCTTTCTGGGCCTCAGTCGCGGCGCTGATCGCCTGATCAAGTACCGTCAACTTCTGCCGCCGCGTACCGGGCAGGCTATCGAGCGCCCCGGCCTTGATCAGACTCTCTAGCACGCGCTTGTTGATCGCATTGCGATCCACCCGCGCACACAGATCTTCGAGCGTACTAAACGCCCCGCCCTCTGTGCGTGCCTCTAGGATCGCATCAAGTGGCCCCTCACCCACATTCTTGATCGCTGCGAGACCAAAGCGGATGGCATTCTGGTAGCGCACCCCATTAGGCAGTTGCCCCTGGATCGGCTCGATCTCAAAACCCTTCTGCGAATGGTTCACATCGGGTGGTAGCAACGCCACACCCAAACGGCGCGTCTCCAAGGCCGCCTTGGCCACATCCTCGATCACCCCACCCGCACCCGTCAGCACCGCCGCCATATACTCGACGGGGTAGTTCACCTTGAGCCAGGCGGTCTGGTAGCTGAGCAGGCCGTAGAGCGTGGCGTGCGGTCGGTTGAAGGAGTAGCCTGCGAAGGGCAGAATCAGTTCCCATAGCTCATCGGCGACCTGGGCGCTAATACCCTTCTTCAGACAACCTTCCTTAAACTTCGCCCCGTTTTCGGCCATCAGCTCTTTGTTCTTCTTGCTGATGGCCTTGATCACGATATAGGCTTGCCCCAGGGTGTAGTCGGCGACCGTCTGGAGCAGTTGCATGATCTGCTCTTGGTAGACGATCACACCGTAGGTGTCCTCAAGGATCGGCTTGAGGATGGGGTGCAGGTAGGTGATATTGGCGGGGTCGTTCTTGCCCTGGATGTAGTGCGGAATCTGCTCCAGCGGGCCGGGGCGGTAGAGCGCCACCATGGCATAGAGATCATCTACGCGGGTGGGCTTGAGTTGCATTAAGTAGCGCGTCATGCCCGCCGATTCCAACTGGAAGACGTTCTTGGTCTCGCCGCGTCCTAATGCCTCAAACGTCTTTTTGTCTTCCAGCGGAATATCGGCCAACTCCATCTTGATGCCCGTGGAGCGCTCGATATAATTCAGGGCCTCGGCCACCACCGAGAGGTTGGTCAGCCCCAGAATATCCATCTTGAGCAGGCCCATCTTGGCCAGGGTCGGCCCCTCAAACGAGGCCATCACCGCATGCTCGTCCTTGGTGGTGCGCTGGAGCGGCACCATCTCTTCTAGCGGGGTACGGCTCACCACCACGCCGCAGGCGTGGGTGCCGACGTTGCGCATGCGCCCTTCGACCTTCTTGGCCCAATCTATCACCTCGGCCAGATGCGGCTGGGTGGTGTAGATCTGTTTCAGTTCGGGGACGCGCTCCAACGCCTGGCTGATCGTGACCCCCACCGGCAGCGACGGAATCAGTTTGGCGACCCGATCCACCTCGGAGAGTTCCACCCCCAAGACGCGGCCCATATCGCGTAGTGCCGCCTTCGCGCCCAGCGTGCCATAAGTGATGATCTGGGCCACATTCTCGCGCCCATACTTCCCGGCGATATAGTCCAGAATCTCACCACGCCGCGAATCGGCAAAATCGGTATCAATATCGGGCATCTCCAAGCGCTCGCGGGAAAGGAAGCGCTCGAAGAGCAGCTTATTCTGCACCGGGTCCACATCGGTGATACCCAGGCAGTAGAGCACCAGCGACGCCCCCGCCGAGCCACGCGGCAGACACGGGATGCCGCGTGAGCGCGCATACTTCACGTAGTCCCAGACAATCAGCATATAGTCGGGGAAGCCGGTGGCATTGATCACATCGAGTTCATCATCAAGGCGGGCGATGTAGTTGGCGGGCGGATTGCCGTTGCAGCGCTTCATCAGCCCCTCTTCGCACACCAGCCGCAGGTACGAGGCGGCATCGTGGCCTTCGGGCAGATCAAATTGTGGCAACTGCACGCGCCCAAAATCGAGCTTCAGATTGCACATATCGGCAATCCGGCGCGTATTCTCCAGCGGCGCGGTGCCATAGCGCTTAAACTTGGCCCACATCTCCTCGCCCGACATGATGTGGTAACTCTCATCCATCTTGAAGCCCTTGTTACAGAACTCCTGATGGGTCATGTTCATGCCCATGGCCATCACCCGGTGCTGCGTCTCCACGTCTTCCGCACGCACAAAGTGGGTGTCGTTGGTCACCACCAAGGGGATGCCCAGTTCCTCGCCGATACGCACCAGCTCGTCATTAATACCCTCCAACTCCGGGGTATTCTCGTGCAGTTGCAGTTCGAGGAAGTAGTTCTCCGCGCCGAGCAGATCGCGGTAGTAGGCCGCCGTCTCCACCGCCTGCTTGCGCTGCTGGGCAGTGAGTTGCTGGATCACCTCACCGGCAATACAGGCCGATGTCACCACCAGACCCTCGTGGTACTGTTCGAGCAGTTCGCGGTCAATACGTGGGCGCGCAAACACCCCCTTGGCCATACCATCCAAATGGGCACGCGTTGTCAGGCGTACCAGATTGCGGTAGCCCACCTCATTCTTCGCCAACAAGAGCAGGTGGAAGTAGTTCTTGCCGCCGCGTGTCGTTGCCTCAGTACGTGAACCGGGAGCCATATAGGCTTCCATGCCAATAATCGGCTTGATCCCGGCCTTCTTGGCCGCATCATAAAACTCCATCGCCCCATACATAACCCCGTGGTCAGTCAGCGCGATGCTATCCATCCCCAACTCAGCCGCCCGCCCAGCAATCGCCTTGGTCGAAGCGTAGCCATCCAGCAGGCTGTATTCGGAATGGACATGGAGATGAATGAAGTCTTTCATGGCCGTTGTATACCCTGGAGCCACCCGCTCCGTTTAGAAAACACTTTACACCACAAGAGAGCGCATCAAGCATTAGCCTGATGAGAAAAGAACCTTATCCACAATCTACTTGTCAGATCTCGTGCTTCAGGGAGCGAAGAATCTACATAATGTGGGGAATAGATGGGGGCCTCACGGCCGCGCTGCTATTATAGCACAGCCGCGTGGGTGTGGGGAGTGTAAGGAGTTGGAGAATCACCTAAGGCATCTGGTATAATAGCCAGCAGTATTGACCACGCAGGAGGCACACTGCTATGTCCGGCCATTCCAAATGGCATACCATCCGCCGCGCCAAAGGCGTTACCGATCAGCGCCGGGGCCAACTCTTTACCAAGCTTGCCCGCGATATTACCATCGCCGCCCGCGAGGGGGGCAGCGCCGATCCCGATCTCAACTTCCGCTTGCGCCTGGCCATAGACAAGGCCCGCGCCAACAATATGCCCAACGAGAATATCCAGCGCGCCGCCGAGCGTGGCGTTGGTAAGGGCAATGAAGCGGCACTCGAAGAGATCTACTACGAGGGCTATGCGCCTGGTGGCGTGGCCCTGATGATCGAGACCGCCACCGACAACCGCAACCGTACCAGTTCCGATGTGCGCTCGACGATCAATAAGGCCGGTGGCAATCCCGGCGAACCCGGTTCGGTGGCCTGGATGTTCGAGATGAAGGGCCTCATCACCGTCAGCCTTGCCGGTACCAAGCTCGACCCCGATGATGTGCAGTTACAGGCAATTGATGCCGGTGCTGATGATGTCGAGGTCTCCGATGATACCTTGGAGATCTACTGCGAGTGGACGAGCCTCCACCTCGTGCGCCAAGCTCTGCTCGACCAGGGCATCCCCGTCACCGGGGCGGAAAAGACGATGCGCCCTAAGACGCTCGTTCAACCCGAAGAGAAGGAGGCGCTTTCGGTGCTGCGGCTGATCGAGAAGCTCGAAGATCTCGATGATGTGCAGAAGGTCTATTCCAATCTCGACATCACCGATGAGCTGGCGGCCACGTTTGAGTAGCCCCAACCGCAACTATGCGCACCATCGGCATTGATCCCGGTACTGCCCGTATGGGCTGGGGGGTGGTGGAGAAACAGGGCAGTGACGTGCGCCTCGTCGAGTTTGGCGTACTCACCACTCCTGCCGGGATGCCCCAGGCTGAACGCCTACACCACCTCTACACCGGCTTGGTACAGATTCTCCAGCGCTACCAACCCCAGGCCGGAGCGGTCGAAGAGCTCTTCTTTGGCAAGAATGTGAATACGGCCATCACGGTCGGCCAAGCACGCGGGGTGGTGCTGCTGGCACTCCACCAAGCTGGGCTGAGTATCCACGAATACAAGCCGCTGGTGGTCAAACAGGCTCTCACCGGCTATGGCGGGGCCGACAAACGCCAAATGCAGGAGATGGTACGCATCACCCTGGGACTGAGCAGCATCCCCCGCCCCGATGACGCCGCCGATGCGCTGGCAATTGCGATCTGCCACGCCTATACCAATCAGGTAGGCTAATCTCTATGGCATCACGCCGCCGCGCCGGGGCCACCTGCGACTTTGAGGAGCTACGCCCCGGTCTCTTTATGATCCACAACCCGGCACTCAGCCCCGTCCTCCGTGGCGAGGGTGAGCGCGAGGGCGACCGCTTCCGGCTCACGACATGGCGTGGCGAGGGGCTAATTGCCCGCCTGCGTGCGCGTACCTTTGTGGTACTCACCCTGCTTGATCAGGTGGCCGCACTGCCCGATCTACCCACGCCGCCCCCACTAGGTGCCGCGTTCCTCCGCGATCTGGCCCGCAATGAGCGCATCAGCTACTTTGCCCCCGATCCGCTCGGTTGGGTACCTGTACCCAACCCCACCCCCAGCAGCGCCGAACTGCGTGAGGGCTGGATCGTGCGTCGCCGCCGCTCACGTGGGCCAGCCAGCTATGCCCACATCCAGCATGGCAACTTCCTCGCCTGCGATGAGGATCGCGCCCTGCGCCTTGGCTATGCCCAGGTAAGCCCTACGACCCTCACCGTAGCAACAACGCCCCAGGGCATTCTTCTCCCCAACCTGCCCCTGCCGCAAGCCCACCAGCACCTCTTGGGGCGTATTGCAGCATCAACCCCACAGGGTTGGTTGGTAGCACCAGAGTCGCTGCCCCTGGTAACGGCGCTCTTGGCGCGTTTAGGGGTTGGGGTTGAAGCATGAAGTTGTGCTGAACTGAGTTTACCGCGCTTTGTTATTCCCAGGTGCGCTCATCCACAAAGCGCTTGGCATCGCTGGCAATCGCGGCTACCGCCTCGACATTGCAGCGCAGTTTGAGCGCTTCCTGGAGCGCACCAGCAACGGTAAAGCCCAAAGCCTGCGCATCCGCGCCCGCAGCGGGGACAAAGCGGCAGGTCAACTCATCGCGGTGATCGTGGCGGGTGATGACGATCTGGTAGGCGGTGAGGCCGGGTAGCCCGCGCAGCGCCTCGTCGGCGTGGCGCGGATGCACGAACAGCCCGCGCACCTTGACGCTGTCGCCGCTGCGCCCCAGCCACCCCACGAGGCGCGGCGTGGGCAGGCTGGCAGGCGGCGCATCCACCATGACTGCCGAGAGATCGCCGACGCCGAGGCGCACCAGGATGTAATCGCGGCGGAAGAGTGTCACCACCACCTCGCCGGTTTGGCCAGGGGCTACTGGCGCACCCGTGTTGATGTCGCAGATCTGCACCAGTGCATCATCGGGCAGGTGCCAACCGTGGCGCTCCGGGCCGTTAAAACCCAGGTTGCCGGTTTCAGCGGTACCATAGCCATCATAGACACGAATCCCATACTCCTCCTCGAAGAGCGCCCGCAGCGAGGGCGGTAGTGGCTCGGCGGCCACGAATGCCTTATTGATCGGCCAACGCTTGGGGTCGTGGCCCTGCTCCTTGGCCTTCTCTAGCAGTGCCTTGAGGTAACTCGGCAACCCGGCATACGCTGTCACCCCCAGTGCCGCCATAGCCTCGATCTGCTGTGCCTGGGCACCGATCCCACCCGGAATGACTGCACTCCCGGCGGCGCGGGCACCCTCCTCAAACATCACCCCGGCGGGGGTGAGGTGGTAACCGAAGCAGTTGAGGACAATATCATCAGGGCCGAAGCCAGCGGCGCGGAAGGCTGGCCCCCAGCGCCACGAGTCGGGCTGATCGGGTTCGGGGTCATAGATCGGGCCAGGGGACTGGAAGATATGGCGTAAGCGGCTGGCAGGGATGGTGAGCATCCCGCCCAGATTCGGGCCTTGGGCCTGAATCGTGATCAGATCCTCTTTGCGCTGGATCGGCAAACGTGCCAGATCGGCCACCCCATTGATGTCGTCGGGTGTCAGCCCCGCCGCCTCCATACGGGCGCGGAAGGCAGGCGAGTGGGCAAAACCATAGGCGACCACCTCACGTACAGGTTGGTCGAAGGAAGCGTAGTAGGTTTCAATATCCATCGTAAAGGCTCCTTGTTCTTGGGGCTATGCCCCAGACCCCAGTTTTTGGTATGTTTTGGCGGCTGCGCCGCCAAAACATACCAAAAAAAAGATCTTCGGGGGCGGCTGCGCCGCCCCCGAACCTCCATCAGAGGTGCATGCGCCGAACGCAATACTACGAAAGCCAGCGCTTACGGCGCTTGTAGTGCTTCACCTCGCGGTAGCTCTTGCGCCCACCCACCTCATTCATCCCCAGGTAGAACTCACGCACATCGGCGTTATCCTTGAGATCAGCGGGTTTCCCATCAAGCACGATACGCCCATTCTCCATGATGTAGGCATGATCGGCCGCTTCAAGCGCAAGGCGCGCATTCTGCTCCACCAGCAGGATGGTAGTGCCATGCTCCTTGTTGATGCGCTTGATAATACGGAAGATCTCTTCAACCATCAGGGGGGCGAGGCCCAGTGAAGGCTCATCGAGCATAATCAGCTTGGGGTGTGCCATCAGGGCGCGCCCGATAGCCAACATCTGCTGTTCACCGCCGCTGAGGAAACCGGCCTTTTGGGTGCGCCGCTCGCGCAGACGCGGGAAATAGTTAAAGACCATCTCCATGTCGTGGTAGAGGGTCAACGCAGGATCTTTCTGGGTGTAGGCCCCGGCTTGCAGATTTTCGGCAATCGTCAGGTGCTCAAACACCCGTCGCCCCTCCATCACCTGAAAGATGCCGGTCTTCACAATCGTGGGCGCATCTTTTTTGTGGATGGGCTGGCCAAGGAAACGTACTTCACCATCGGTCACTGCGCCATTCTCTGGCTTGAGCAGGCCAGAGATAGCCTTGAGGGTGGTACTCTTGCCCGCACCATTTGAGCCAAGCAGGGCCACAATTTGGCCCTCATCAACCTTGAGCGAGAGGCCCTTGAGCACCAGCACTACGTCGTTATAGATAACTTCAATGTTGTTAAGTTCAAGCATTAGAGGATCTTCTTTCGTGAGGCGATGCTGAAGGGCAGTGAAGCCCCCCAGCATCAGACCCATAGGGCATCTTTACTCAGCGGTCATGAAGTCGGTGATGCCTTCCCACTTGCCATCCTTGATCTGGAAGACGCGCAGCGCCTTCGAGCCAGCATGGTCAGTGGCGGTGAAGGTGATCGGCTGGGTGACACCGCCGGTGTCATAGCCGGTCAGGCTCTCTAGGCTGGCCTTGATGTTCTCGCCGTTCAGCTCCTTGCCATCGGCGACGGTCTTCTCGATACCGGCAACCAGGATCTCCATGGCCGTCCAGCCCTGGACGAAGTTGCTATCGGCACCGCCGAAGTCAATGCCCTTCTCCTTGGCATAGTTGAGGGCCACTTCAGCACCGGGGCCAGTCGGGCTGAAGGGGATGGTACCCACAACACCCTCAGCATCGGCACCGGCGAGCTTCACGAGCAGTTCATTGGCGCACCAGTTGAGACACACGAACTGCACATCCAGGCCCAGGCTGCGGGCGTTCTTGATCGCCAGGGCGGCGGGGCTAGAGACATTCTGGATGAAGACGTAGTTTGCGCCCGAATCCTTGATCTGGGTCAACTGCGGGGTGAGGTCGGTGGCACCACGCGGCGAGGGAACTTCAAGCGGAGTGGCCACGCCATTGGCCTCAGCGAACTCGGTGCCGTCCAGCAGCGGCGAGCGCCCGAAGGGGCTATCGTTGATCAGGTAGGCGAACTTGGGAGCCTCGGTGTTGCCCTTGGCCTTCCAGTCCTCCAGCGCCCACTTCATGGCGATGACCAACTGATCCGAGTAGGTGGGGGCGGTGAGGAAGTTGTAGGGAGTGTTCTCTGGGTTCGCCAACTCAGCCGAGTAGGAGGCCGAGATGAAGGGCATCTGATCATTGGTAACCTTGGGTCGCAGGGCTTCGGTGTCACCCGTACCCCAGCCGGAGAAGGCGACCACACCCTCACCCACGAACTGGGTGTAGAGTTCCTCAGCCTTGGCCACATCGTAGGCATAGTCCTGGCTGAGCAGTTCAATCGGGCGACCCGCGATACCACCATTGGCATTCTTCCACTCGACATACGCCTTCTGGCCCTGCGAGTAGGGGGTGCTGACGTCAGCCGTGGCCCCGGTCAGGTCGAAGATGGCCCCGATCCGAATCGGCTCACCACTTGCAGCCGTGGTCGTCGTCTCGCCGCCTGCGGGTGCCGTGGTAGCCCCTGCGGGTGCCGTGGTAGCCCCTGCGGGTGCTGTCGTCGGCGCGGTTGCGGCTGGGGCACCACCACACGCCGCGAGCAGCACCGACAAAGCTGCCGTCAATGCACCTGGTCCAATCCAACGTTTAAGCATCGTTGCTTCCTCCACTTGGCACTGTTTGCCGTGCCTACGCCGGGGCGACACCAGTGCGCCCCTGTCGAATCCGCCACACCAGGGATCAAAACGAAGGGAGGCCGACCCTCCCTCGGTCAATAACTAAATGGCCAGAGCCTGAAGTAGTCCTTCAGATTGCGCCACATCTTGACGATGCCCTCCGGCTCAAAGATGAGGAAGAGGATGATCGCCAGACCGAAGGCACCCTGCTGGATGTAGGGCAGGTAGTTGGCGAAGGCGGGCATCACGCCACTGGCTGCACGGCTGATGTTGGAGAGCAGTGCGGGCAGGATGGTCATAAAGGCGGCACCATAGATCGAGCCGGAGACACTGCCCAACCCGCCAATGATGATCATCGAGAGGTAGAGGATGCTAATATCAATCGTGAAGCGCTCCCAGGAGATGATCCCCCGGTAGTGCGCCATAAGCGCACCGGCCAAGCCTGCAATAAAGGACGAAGTGGCGAAGGCGAGCAGCTTATACTTGAAGAGATCAACCCCGATCACCTGGGCGGCGATGTCCTGATCGCGGATGGCGACCATAGCGCGCCCAGCTCGCGAGCGGAAGAGGTTGCTGGCGAAGAGTACCGTCAGCACCAGACAGGTTATGATCACCCAGTAGAAGTTGAAATCGTTGTTGCCCTTGAGGGCGATACCAAACACATTGTTAGCGGCGGGCGGGATACTGAGCGACTCGCCGAAGAAGACAGCCCGGCGATCCCCGGTGGCCATCTGGACGATTTTATCGCCCTTGGTAAGAAACCAGATGATGATCTCTTGGGCGGCCAGGGTTGCAATTGCCAAGTAGAGACCCTTGAGGCGCACCGAGGGCATGCCGAAGAGTGCGCCCACCCCAGCGGCAACGATACACGCAATCGGGATTGAAATCCACATCGGCAACCCGGCGTGGGCAGCCAACAGGCCAGTGGTGTAGGCCCCCACCGCCATGAACCCGGCATGGCCGATACTGATCTGGCCGGTAAAGCCGACTAGGATGTTGAGGCCAATCGCGCCAATGGCAGCGATCCCTATCGTATTCACCAAGTTTAGCCAGTAGCGATTGCCAAACCAGGGAAAGAGCAGCATGATGGCGATAATCAGGATGATGCGGATGCGCATCGGCCAGTAGGGCCGCAGGGCCATATCGCCAGCGTAGGTTGAGTGGAAGGTTCCGCTTTGCATAGATCTCCCAGGTGTCTATACGCGCTCGATAAGCTTCTGGCCAAATAGCCCGTAGGGCCGAACCAGCAGGATCAAGACCAGCACGATGAAGGGCGTTACATGGCCCATGCCCAACTCGGGTGGCAAGTAACCACCGGCGAAGGCTTCGATGAGGCCGATAATGATTCCACCGACCACCGCACCGGGGATGCTGTCGAGGCCACCCAGGATGACGACGGGGAAGACGAGCAGACCGACGTGGGCAATCGTGCCGCTGACACCGCCAAAGATGCTCATCAGCAGGATGCCACCGGCCGCCGCCGTCACGGCGGCAATCGCCCAGGCCACCGCCCAAACGCGCTTGATGCTGATACCCATACTCAAGGCGGCCTGCTGGTCATCCGCCACCGCACGCATGGCGATACCCTCGCTGCTGGTGCGGAAGAAGACCGTTAGGATACCGAAGAGCAACAGTGCCAGACCAATCGCCAGCAGTTTATCCATACCTACCGTGGCCCCCAGGATATTGACTGGGTCACGCGGGAGGAACTGGGGTGCGGGAAGGGGCGTAATGCCCCAGATCGCACCGACAATAGCCCGCAAGACAGATGAGAGACCGATGGTGACCATAATCACCGAGATGGCCGGTTCACCGATCAGTGGGCGCAAGACCAACTGTTCGATCAGCACCCCCACGACTGCGGCCAGGATGACCGCAATTACCACGCCGATGGGCCAGAAGAGGCCAATCTGCTGTACCGTCATGTAGGTCAAGTAGGCACCGATCATGAGCAATTCGCCCTGGGCGAAGTTAATCACGTCGCTGCTCTTGAAGATCAGTACGAAGCCTAGCGCCACGAGGGCGTAGATCGCACCGTTGGCGATCCCCGATAGGGAGAGCTGAATCAGTTTTTCCATAGGTATTCGGAAGAATGATGCTGAACTAGCGGGTACGCGTTAGCGTGCCACCGCAGCCTTCAGCGGTCGGCGGCTATCAGTAACCGGCGCAGGTGCCGTCATATCTTCAACATGCAGCTTGGTCTTGAGCAGAGCCGTGCGTCCATCCTGGTAGGTAATCGTTGTTTCGATCTCCACATCGGCCTGATCGCCATAGAGCGCATCAACGATCTCTTTGTAGCGCTGGGCCACGAGGCGGCGGCGCACCTTGCGGGTGCGGGTCAGTTCGCCATCATCAGCGTCCAACTCTTTGTGCAAGAGCAGGAAGCGTTTGATACGGGCCGCATCGGGCATATCGGCATTGGCGCGTTCGACATCCTTGCGGATGAGCGCGTATACCTCCGGCTTCTGGGAAAGATCGGTGTAGGTGGTGTAGGAGATCTGGCGGCTCTCGGCCCATTTACCCACGTTGCCAAAATCAATGTTGATCATGGTCGTCACGAAGGGCCAATCACCACCAAAGACGACTGCCTCTTTGACGAAGGGGCTGAACTTGAGCTTGTTTTCGATGAACTGGGGCGAGAACTTGGTACCATCGTGCAGGGTCATCACGTCCTTGGCACGATCAATGACGATCAGTTGGCCATCGTCATCGAAATAGCCCGCATCGCCGGTATGCAGCCAGCCATTGTCGAGGGACTCGGCGGTTGCTTCGGGACTCTTGTAGTAACCGATAAAGACCGAGGGACTCTTGACCATGATCTCGCCACTCTCGGCGATCTTGATCTCGGTACCCGGCAGGGGGGAACCGACGGTCTGGAACTTGATCGCGCCATCGCGGTGGATGACGCTCAAGCCGGAGCTTTCGGTCTGGCCATACACCTGCTTCAGATTCACGCCCAGGGCGTGGTAGAAGCGGAAGACATCGGGGCCAAGTGCGGCACCGCCGGTATAGGCACGTTTGAGGAAGCGCAGGCCCAAATGATCCTTGAGCATCTCCAAGACGAAGATGCGGGCCAGATTGTAGCCCAGGCTTTGGCCAAAACTGGCGGGTTTGCCACTGAAGCGTGCATCGGCCATCGCGTAGCCCTGCTTCATGGCCCACTCGTAGAAGGCGCGCTTGATCGGCCCGGTATCCTGAATCTTCACCTGTACCTGCGAGAGCATATTCTCCCAGATACGCGGCGGCGAGAACATGACATGCGGCCCAATTTCGCGGATATTCTCTTGGACGGTGGCTGATGATTCGGGGAAATTGATCGTAAAACCCGCCTGAATACCCGCCGCCACCGTAAGCATCTGCTCACCGACCCACGCTAAGGGCAGGAAACTGACAAACTCGTCCTTGGGATCGAGTGGGTCAACATCGAGTAAGCCGCGACCCTGATTGATCAGGTTCATGTGCGTCAGCATGGCCAACTTGGGCTTACCCGTCGTTCCTGAGGTGGTCGAGAGCACAGCCACATCTTCGGAGCGACCAAGACTCAGTTCACGCTCAAAATAACCGGGGTTCTGCTTATCGAACGCCCGCCCCATCTCTTCAAACTCAGGGAAGGGGGCAAGGAAAGGTTCCTGATAGTTACGCAGCCCCTTGGGTTCGTAGTAGACAACCTTGAGCACCCCGCTGAGATCCGGCCACAACTCCAGAACCTTATCCACCTGTTCCTGATCTTCAGCGACAATTACGCGCGCCTCGGTAGACTGAAGGATGTACTTGACCTCCTCAGCGGCCGAGTCCTGATAGATACCGACGCTCATTGCACCGATGGCCTGGGTGCCCAACTCGGCATACAACCACTCAGGGCGGTTATCGCCAATGATCGCCACCACATCGTTGCGGCGCACGCCGAGGGATGCCAATCCCATGGCAAAGGCCCGCACATGCTCGGCAAACTGACGCCAGGTCACGGTTTGCCAGATGCCGAACTCCTTTTCGCGTAACGCAACCTTCTCACCCAGGCGCTCGCCATTGCGTATGAGCAGGCTGGGTAGGGTCTCGTTGGCCATACGCCCCTCGTCCTCTCTGATCTGATAGACGCCGGATATTGTTTCGGTAACGAAAGGTTATGACAAATAATAACCTAAAAGGGTCTATTTGTCACGAGATAGATCTTATTGCACCGCCTAGCTATGCTCTTGGCCCAGGTAGGCCGCGATCACTGCTGGGTTAGCCTTTACCTCGGCGGGGGTGCCATAGGCGATGAGTTGGCCAAATTCGAGCACGGCGACGTTATCGCTGATGTCCATGACCACACCCATATCGTGTTCGATCAGCACAATGGTGGTACGCTGCTCCTCGCTAATATCGAGGATGAAGCGGGCCATGTCCTCTTTCTCTTCGCTATTCATACCGGCCATTGGCTCATCGAGCAGCAGCAGGCGCGGATGCATCGCGAGTGCGCGGCCAAGCTCGACGCGCTTCTGGAGGCCGTAGGAGAGCGATCCGACCGTCTTCTTACGAATAGACTGGATCTCTAGCAGGTCAATTACCTGCTCCACCGCTTCACGGTGGGCGATCTCCTCGCGCTGACCAGGCCCCCAATAGAGGCCGCCAGTAAGCACTCCGCCGCGCATGTGGACATGGCGACCGAGCATGAGGTTGTCTACGACCGTCATGTGGCGGAAGAGTTCGATGTTCTGGAACGAGCGAGCGATACCCAAGCGGGCGATTTCATGTGGGGCGCGGCCGATGAGGTTTTGGCCTTCAAAACGAATTTGGCCCTGTTGCGGCTTGTAAAGGCCACTGATGCAGTTGAGCATGCTCGTCTTGCCTGCACCGTTGGGGCCGATAATCGCCTGGATAGTACTGGGGTAGATGTTGAAGGTGATGCCGGAGAGGGCACGCACACCACCAAAGCTCAGACCGATCCCCTCGATCTGCATTTGTGCTTCGGGCATGGACGCACCATTGCGATCTGCCATTATCCTTGCTCCTGTGGCTCTTCCTTGGGCCGGGGCACGTATGATGAGAATGGTTCCTTGGGTGCGCCTATTATACGTTACTTTTTGGATGCTGCAATCAGGCTAGGCTGATCGGGCGCTGTTCGGTGTGGCTGCGTTGTGCGGCAAGTGCAACCGCAAGCGCGGCACGGGCATCAGCACCACTGACAGCTACGGGCAGATCTTCGCGCACGCTGCGCACAAAGGCGGCGATTTCGTTGGCGAAGGCTTCAACGTAGCGCTGCATGAAGAAGTTGAGCGGCAGATCGCGTTGCACTATTTTGTTGGTGCTGATAACTACATTGTTGGGATAGTTGTTGCTGGCCTGGATGGCTCCACGGCTGCCCAACATCTCGGCACGTTGGTCGTAGCCGAACCCGGCGCGGCGGCTGTTGTCAATGCTGCCGATGGCTCCGTTAGCAAAACGTAGCAACGTCACATGGGTGTCAATGTCGCCTACCGTAGCGATGGCCGGATCAATCAGCACCGCGCCTTGGGCATAAACCTGCACGATCTCACTGCCGGTGAGGAAGCGCGCCATATCGAAGTCGTGGATGGTCATGTCGAGGAAGATGCCCCCCGATGTACGTAGGTAGTCGAGGCTGGGTGGGGCAGGGTCGCGGCTGATGATATGCAGCAATTCAACCTGACCGATCTCATCATCTATAACAGCCTGGCGCATGCGGGCAAAGTTGGCATCGAAGCGGCGGTTAAAGCCGATCTGGAGCTTGACTCCGGCAGCTTCAGCGGCGGCTACGGCGGTGTCGTGCGATTCGAGATCGAGGGCCACCGGCTTCTCGCAGAAGATGTGCTTTCCGGCAGCAGCGGCGTCGGCGATCAGGGCGGGGTGGCTGGCGGTGGGGGTACAGATCAGCACTGCATCAATATTCGGGTCGCTCAGGATGGTGTGGGCGTCGGGGCTGACATGGGGTACCCGTAACTGATCGGCGAGGCGTTGGGCGGCTTCAATCTGGGGATCGGCAATGGCGACCAATTCGGCATCAGGAACACGCTGCACCAGCGTGGTGGCATGTACCTTGCCGATCCGTCCGGCCCCTAAGAGGCCGATGCGTAGGCGGTCGGGCATAAGAATACCTTTGCCTAGGTAGGCATACATGGCGAGCGTAGCTCGCCATGTATGCCTACCTACAAACTACTCGTAATCGGCGGCGTTGTCCTTGGTCACCAACTCGGTGCCGGTGTCAATCAGCGGCTCGATGGTCTCGCCATTGATCAACGCAACCAGGCTCTCGACACCGAAGCGGCCCATGTTGGCGGGAGCCTGGGCCACCGAAGCGGCCATGTCACCGGCCAGGATGGCGGTGGCGGCATCGGGGTTGGCATCAAAGCCGACCACCAGGATCTGGCCGGTGAGGCCGGCATTCTTGATCGCCTCAGCAGCGCCGAGGGCCATGTTGTCGTTGCTGCCAAAGACCGCCTTGAGGTCGGGGTTCTTGGTCAGGATGTCCTCCATGGCGGACAGACCCTTGGCGCGGTCCCACTCGGCGGGCACTTCGGCGACCACATCGAGGCCACAGTCGGTGAAGGCGGCCTTGGCCCCATCAGCGCGGGCCTTGCCGGTGGAGGTGGTGATGATGCCCTGAAGGATGGCGACCTGATCGCCGGGCTGGAGTTCCTGGCAGATGTACTCACCGGCCAGAGCGGCCCCGGCCTCGTTGTCGGTGCCGATGAAGGTGACACCCTCATTCTGACCGTTGGTGTCAATGAAGACCACCGGGATACCGGCATCAATGGCCTGCTGAATAACCGGCTCCAGCGCGGCGGGATCGGTGGGCGCAATGGCGATGCCGTTCACGCCCTGGGTGATGGCGTCCTCAATCTGGGCGATCTGGGCGGCCACGTCGCTCTCGGTGGGCGGAGCCTGCACCAGCACCTCGACGCCAAGTTCGGCACCGGCCTCGATGGCACCCTGCTCAACCGCAGCCCAGAAGGGATTGCCGCCGCCCGGCCCCTTCATCGAGACGAGAATCTTGATCGTTCCTTCGGTCGTGGTAGCAGTTGGCTCGGTGGTAGCAGTGGCTTCAGTCGTGGCCGTGGCCTCGGCAGTCGGCTCGGTGGTGGGGGCGCTCGTTGCCACTACGGTCGCCGACGTAGGGGCGGGAGTCGGTTGGGCTGAGGTGGGGCCACTGGGAGCGGGCGCACCACATGCAGCCAGGACGAGCATCAGGAGCATCAACACCGTCGCGTACTTGGTTAGCTTCATACAGTCCTCCTCTTGTGTATTAGGACAACGAACGACGCATGATACTACAAGTTAGCGCAGTGTGCTACTCCCACGTCGCCGCAACACATCGAGTGCAACAACAACAATGATCACGACACCAATGAGCACTTGTTGCCAGAAGACGGGCACATTGCGTAGGTTGAGGATGTTGCGCATGAGGCCGATCACCAACGCGCCAGCAAAGACACCCAATACGGTGCCACGGCCACCAAAGAAACTGGCCCCGCCAATGATGACCGCCGAGATGGCATCAAGTTCTTGGCCCACCCCAGCGTTGGGAAAGCCGGAGTTGGTGCGTCCGGCCAGCAGCAACCCAGAGAGACCAGCGAACATGCCACACACGGTGTAGACGAAGACAAGGGTGCGATCCACATTGATGCCACTCACACGGGCAGCTTGGGGATTACCGCCAATCGCATAGATATGGCGTCCAGTACGGGTATAGGTCAGGAAGAGACTGACTAGGATGTAGCAGATCAGCACCACCGCAAAACTGACCGGGAAATCGAGGTTGGCGAGGCGCAGATTGCCCGCACCGAGCCAGCGGACTGGTTCGGGGAGGCCACTGATTGGCACCCCGCCAGAGATCAGATTGGTGAGGCCGCGTGCGATATTGAGCGTACCGAGGGTCATGATGAAGGGATGTGGCAAGCGCAGCCAGGTGAGGCCGAGGCCATTGACGGCACCAACCAGCCCGCCGGTGATGATCGGAGCGAGGATGATGAGTGGCCAGGGGTAGCCATCACGGGCAAGTACCGCAGCAGTCATCATGGCGAGGGCCAGTATTGAGCCAACCGAGAGATCGATCCCAGCGGTGAGGATAACCAGAAAAACGCCGAGGGCCAAGATGGCGTTGAAGGAGATCTGGCGGAAGATATTACTGACATTGCGCCAGGTGAGAAAGACTTCGGGTTCGAGGAAGAACGAGACCGTCGCCATGCCCACCACGAGCAACAAGACGCCGTAGCGGTCGAGGAGATAGGTTATAGTGGCGAGGCGGGCTTTGAAGTTGGCGAGATCGCCAGTTTCAGCATCGTAGATACGCTCCGCCCCTACAGATTGGTCGCTCTCGCTCAACAGATCGTTCCTTTCGCTCTTGAGTTTCCTAGCTAAAACCCAGTTGGGGCTGAAGCCCCAGACCGGCTTTTTTCGCATAGGTTGGCGGCGAAGCCGCCAACATACGCGAAAAAAAGTTCTTCGGGGGAGGCGCAGCCTCCCCCAAACCCCCGCCGGTAGGTTTACACTTTACGATTACCCATGATCCAACCGATCACTTCGTTGCGATCTGTCTCGATTAACGCTGATTCGGCAAAATTACGCCCATGAAAGAGCGCCATCACCCGGTCACAGGCATAGAAGATGTCGTCCATTCGGTGGCTGATCAGGATAACCCCCATACCTAGCCGCTTGAGGTCTTTGATCAGATCCAGCACCTTCCGCACCTCCTTGATCGCCAAGGCGGCGGTTGGCTCGTCCATAATGACCACGCGGGCATTAAAGGCAGTGGCACGGGCGATAGCGACGGCTTGGCGCTGGCCGCCGGAGAGTTCTTCGACGCGTTGGGCAACACTCTTAACATGGATCTTGAGGGCATCAAGGTGGGACTGGGCCTGCTGGGTGCTCGTCTTATGATCAATGATCGGGAATAGCCCGAAGAGGCGGCGGGTCTGTTCACGGCCCAGAAAGATATTCTCGTCTATACGCATATTCCCGGCGAGGGCAAGATCCTGGTAGACCATCTCGATACCAAGGCTACGCGCATCACGCGGGCTACGGAAGTGTACCGGCTTACCACCAACCAGAATCTGGCCGCGACTAGGGGCGTGCATGCCTGAGAGTACCTTCATCAAGGTACTCTTACCGGCACCATTATCACCCACCACCCCCAACACCTCACCGGGAAAGAGCCGCAGATTCACGCCTTCAAGGGCAGTGACGGCACCAAAATACTTACTGATACTGCGCGCTTCGATCAAAGGCGTGGTATCGCTATCCATAGGTCTGAAGATCCTCAACTATACCAACATATTGAGCATTGTAGCATGCAACTTCGTTGAAGAGGTATACCGCCGCAGGCAACCTAAAGGTTACGCCCGATAAGAACGCCAAATCTCCCCCATGCCGATAGTACCATTGGCTGCGCCTACATCCCACCGATAGCCCTTGCGTTTTGTGAACTATTCCCCAGTGCCACACGGTCTAGTAGCGCAAAACATCCAACCTAAGCAAATCGTGAGGAAAGGAGCATGGTATGAGCGAGGGCATGATCACGTACCGCCCCACACGGCAGTCGGTCAGTCTGGAGGATCTGGAGCGTTTGTGGGGGCCGACGTTGTTAAGCGCCTCGCTCGATACGTTGCGCGAGCGCTGTTCGGCCTACGATTGCCCATTACCACCCCCACCCCCGCCTCCGGCCAAGATCGAGGAGGTGCAGTGTCCTCCATGTGCGTAGGGGGACGGGCTGCGCCGGATAGGCATTCGGTTACGCGTCGTATTGCGCTCTGGTTGTTGACCGCAGAGGACGCAGAGGACGCAGAGGAACGCAGAGGAAGAACCAGAGGTAGAGCGTGCTTGGTACCCACAGGTATCGTGAAACCCATCCCTCTGCGTACCTCTGTGTCCTCTGCGGTTGATAGGCTTTACCACGAAGCCCCTCTACAGAACAGAGGCTCATTATGGGTTACTCGCGCTGGTTCGTGTTCCTCCTCGTGCTGCTGCTGAGTGCATGCGGCGCACCATCGGCGCTTGAGCCACCCGATCCGCGCTTGGCCACGCTACCAACCGATCTACCTGCGGAGGCGGTGGTCATTCCCCCGGTTCCATCTGATCCGGCCTTGCTGGAGGCGTGGGCCGACCCGCAGGTGCGCTGGCGGGCGTTAGCCGAGCAGGCGGCGCGCCTAGATGGGGCGTCGCCGCAGGCCATTACAGACGAGATAGCCACGTTAGATGCCGCGTGGCAGGAGGGGTTGGCGCTCGCCGCGCATGCCCGTGCGCACGGCTATGCCGTGGCCGATTCGGCAGTGATTGCCGAGATCGCTTGGCGCATGATTGCACGTTCCCACCCGTTGCGCGCCGATCCGGCCCGTGAGGCCGCCGAGACCGCTGCGTGGGTGGAGGTGTGGCAGGGCAGCGCCACTGGCCCGGCGGTGGTTACGGGGCGGCTGTTGGCTAGTGCTGTGGTGGCGTAGCGAGCGGCCACCGCCACACAACACCAGAATTAAAGATTTTCGGGGCGGTTTGTCGCCTCCGAACCCCCACCGATGGAGGATCTATGCCTATCCGCTACCGTCCTTTGGTGTTGCTCCTCATTCTGATGGGCATGTTGTTGTGCGGCCCGTATCCTGCCGCTCAGGCAGCGGTTGTCTCTGGAGCGAGCTTTTCTGCGGCAGCAGTGCCGTGTCTTATGGCACCCGATGCCTTTGCGGTGGCATCTATGCGTAACACACTCAATACCAACGACTACTACGCACAGCCGCATGAACCGGCACTGCTGCAAGTGACGATGGGCAGCCAGAATACGTTGGCCCCGATTGGTAGTCACCAAATAGATCTGAATACCTCGGTGAGCAATGGAATGGGTGCAGTCTATGGTATTGCCTACGATGATGGTAGCGTGAGCGGAGTGCGCCGTATTTTCGCTGCTGCCTACCTGAAACGGAGTGTCAGCCTTGGGGGTTCTGGCTTAGGCGCGATCTATGAGTATCGCTTTGATACTGGCAGTTGGCGGCATGCCATCAGCGTGTCGGGTGTTGGAATTGAGACGCGTAATCCGTTCGATCAGCATGTTGATGGTGTGATGGATGATGCTGAAGTTGCTGATCAAGTTGGGTGGATTGGTATTGGTGATATTGATATTTCTCCTGATGGGCGTACACTCTACGCGCTCAACCTCAATACTCGTGCTATTCAGCGCTATACGCTCCATCCGGGAGGGGCGATCACCCCATCCGGGGCAATTGCGATACCTCTTGCGACTATCACGACTGACCCAACCATTCAGCGTGATCTACGTCCGTTTGGATTGGGTTTTATGCCACCTGATCCTAACCAACCGATGGCTTCGCCAACCATCCTGGTGGGTGTTGTAGATAGCGCTGCCTCGCGTAGTCAGGCACTTACGGAGGGTCATTCCCCGCCTACATGGCCAGCCGTTTCTGGCTATGTGCTCTTTGGTACCCATGCCGGTACTGGTGTGTGGGGTGTGGCGGTGCATCAATCGCTGCGTACTGCGCCCGTCCAGGGTAGACATCTAGGCACCCTTTTTCAAGCTACGACACCTGCCCAGACGAGTGGTTGGAATCCGTGGGTTCCGCGCTCGTTTGCTCAACTTTCTCATACAGGGCCGGGTGGAATTGTACGCTTTGCGGAACCCATGATCAGCGATATTCAGGTTTCACGCGATGGTTTGTTGATGTTGATCAGCTTCCGTGATCGTAGTGGCGACCGATTCTTTGCTGCTAATCCCCCCGCAGGCCATGATTCGGTGACGGCCCAGGGTGATGTGTTGGTCTATCGGCGTGTGAATGTGGCTAGCCCGTGGGTGCTTCAAGGAAATACGGTTGGCGACTATTTTGACGACAATACGATTCATGGCCTGAATCCCAATACCGCCCATGTTGAGAATTTTCAGGGAGCCGGTACCCTGACATTAGATGGAACCGGGCCACATGCCCTTCAGGAACTGTTTATTGCGACAAGCCTGATACGGCCTTCGGCTGCGGGTATACGCTCCTTCACCTTGGGTGGCGGGGCGATGCTCCAAGAGCATATTATTCACCACCCGAATACCTCTGCGGGTGGTAAAGCGGCGGGTCTGGGTGATGTGGAGACGCTCTGTACCTACGCGCTGCTCGGTGGGCGGTTGTGGCAGGATGCCAATGGCGATGGGGTGCAAAATGTGGGTGAACCTGCATTGGCGGGGATCACCCTCGAACTGACCCGCCTCCCTAATGCGACCGATACACCCCTGGCGACCCTGACCACCGATGCGCAGGGGCGCTACCTCTTCGCGGTGCCACCCAATACGCCGCTGAGTATGCGGATTGCTGCGAGTAGCCGCACGAGTTTGGCGGCGGCGGGATGGTATCTCACCAAGCCCAATCAGGGCGGGAATGATGCGACAGACAGCGATGCGAGTGATGTCTTTGGGGTGATCGAGATTGCCGCCCCGGCCTATAGTGCGGTGGGTGGTGGCGTGACGGGGATTGCGCTGCCCATGCCGGTGCATCGCAGCGATCTGCGCACGCTCGATCTGGGTTTGACCCGTGTGGAGCCAGCGGGCCGGATTGGCGATTGGGTCTGGACGGATAGTAACATCAATGGCATTCAAGATAGTGGCGAGTTGGGACGCGCCGCTATTCCCGTGACGCTGCTTCCCGACCCGACCAATGCGGCTTTGCTGCCGGGGAGCTACCCCCAACAGACGCTGACGGATGCGCACGGGCTGTATCACTTTTCCCAACTTCCGCCTGGCCGCTACCGGGTGCGTTTTGGGCCACTCCCACCCAATGTGCAGGCGACATTGCGTGATCGCGGCGCTGATGATGCGCGTGATAGTGATGTGGATGCGAGTACCAATCTGACCAGTGCGCTAATCAGTGTGGGCAGTCTGCCACCTACTAATGACCAGCGCAGCATTGATCTGGGCTTGGCCGGGTTTGCTGATGTGTGGGTGCAGAAGAACGGGCCAGCCGAAGCCTTGGTGGGCGGGCGGCTGCGCTACACCCTGGCATACGGTAATGCCGGGGCGATGGCGGCCCCCAATGTACGCCTGATTGATGATCTGCCGCCCGGTGTCACCCTGGTAAGCGCCGATCCAGTCCCAACACTGGTGGATGGCCAGCGCCTTGAATGGCACCTCGGTACGCTCGCGCCTGGCTTTACCGGCCAGATCGTCCTTGATGTGGATGCTCCGGCGAGTATGGGCGCTGCCACCAGTCAGCCGGTGATCAATCGGGCCAGTATCAGTACCAGTGAGATGAGCGATCCGCCGGAGAATAACCGTAGCAGTAGCAGTGCGCTGCTGGTTCGCTCTGAACTCCAGATCAGCAAGAGTGCTCCGCCAACCGCATTGGTGGGCGAAACCTTCACTTACCAGATTGATTATGCCAACCAGGGCAGTGTGGATGCTACCGATGTGATCGTGCAAGATACCTTGCCCGATGGAGTCAGTTTTGTGGCATGGCTCCAGAATCCGGGTGCGGCGTGTAGTTATGCTGAGACGAGCCGCACGATCACCTGCACCTGGCTGATTCTGCCCAAGGGGAGTAGCGGAACGATCCAGTTCAGTGTCTTAGCTGATCGTGATGCAGCGGGGAGTCTGGTCAATACGGCCACGATCCAGACCAGTACGAGTGGTGATGATCCGGCGGATAACACCGCAAGCAGCACCACGAGCATCCAAGCCCCCAACCTTGCAGTGGAGCTAGAGATTACCCCCGCTCCGTTCGCGGTGGGGACGAGTGGCCAGGTGCGGGTGCGCTATAGCAACCGTGGCGATGGGGTGGCCCACAATGCCCAAATCAGCTTGCCCGTGCCCAACGGGGTTGCGCTGGGGGTGTTGCCCGCCGGGTGGAGTTTTGATGCTGCCTCGCGTACCCTCACCGCGCTGCTCGGTGATCTTGCGCCGGGGGCAAGTGGCAGCGTGAGTCTCCCGCTGGCGTTGCCGCCCACCTTCGCCGCTGACACGCTGGCACTGACCGCGACGATCTCTAGTGACACCCCGGAGCGCCCAGAGGATCTGGCCGATAACGTGGCCCAGGCCCAGGTCGAGGTGATCCGCCCGAATGTCTTTGTCACCGCTATCGCACCGGGCAGTATCGTTGGCCAGGGGAGTGTCTTCTGGTACACCCTGGAGTATGGCAACCAACACCGCGCCAACCCGTCGCGCACGCGGGCAGCGCAGGGTGTGGTGTTGGAGGCGATCCTGCCGCCGGATGTGCGCTTTGTGCAGGCCGATCTGCCACCGAGTAGCGTGAGTGGCCAGACGTTGCGCTGGGATCTAGGGACGTTGGCTGCGAATACCCACGGGCAGATCCAGATTGTGGTGCAGACGGCGGTACCGGCGGGGGCGACGCTGGCCTTCAGCGCTAACATCAGCACCACGACTCCCGGCGATGACCCCAGCGATAACCGGGTGGATCTGGTGACGGATGTGGTGCTACCGCCCACCACCATCGGCCAGAGTGCGGGCGAGATGCGGCTGGCTATGCACTCCGATCTTGATCCCAAGAGTGAAGATGGAGATGCCCAGAACGGGGTGTATGTCTCCGATGGGGCCACGATTGCGTGGCCAGCGGGTGAGGTGCTGGATCTGACGCCGCGCCTGCTCAACCTCAACTTCCCCACCGAGCCGGTGCCCTTCCCGTATGAATACCGGGCGCGGGTGGTGGGCTGGAGCATTGAGGGGCTGCGCGTCAATGGGGCCACACGTTCCCCAGCAGTGGCGGATAGCCGGGGAGTTGCCGGGTGCCGTACTGGGGCAATGCCAAGTAGCGTGTTGCAGTTGTTGGGCGGCTGTCGCTACGCCTACCTAGGTGGCCAGGATCTGAGCAACCTCGCACGGGCCGTCCGCGAGTCTGAGATGGCGACCCAGGCCCACTTCTACTGGACGCAGCCGCCCGCCCCACCTATGCGCCCCGATGTCTATCTCTATGCCCTCGATCCGTTAGCGCCCGTTCAGGTGGAGATCGCCGTTGAGGTGGAGGTCTGGATCGTCAACGCCTACCCCGGCAGCATCGGCGGTATCCCGCTGCCAGAGATCCCGGTCTACCCCTTACCCGACCCGCAGCGCCAACGCTTGGATCGCACCTTCACGATCAATCTGCTCGTGCCGCGTAGTGTGGTTGGGCCGGGAACGCCATAGTAAAGGAGAACCACGATGAACCAGCGCACCTTTTCGGGCTACCGACCACTCCCGCCCCGGCGCGTACCCCACGCCCGACGGCGCGGGCAGGCACTGATCGAGTTCATGCTGGTGCTACCGATCATGCTGCTGCTGCTCCTCGGCCTGATCGGCGTCGGCCAGATCCTGTTGGCCAACTACACCATCAACCAGGCGGCGCGGGTGGCGGCGCATCAGGGGGCGCTGAGTGGCGGGATGAGTAGCGCTGCCATTAGTGCTGCCGAGCAGGTGATCGCCACCGGCGTGGGCACCGATACCCACAATGCCCAGATTGCGGTGCAGTGCAGCCGCAACCCATGTCGGCGCTACGACCCGATCACGGTGCAGGTGGATTATCGCGGGGTGTTGTGGGTGCCCCTGCCGGGCTTGTTGGAGCAGTTTCATGTGCAGGCCGTGGCTACGCGGGCCGCAGAAAGGGACAGCCAATGAAGCAAGCGGGTCAATCGCTCATTCTGGTGGCGATCATGCTGCCGGTGTTGGTGGTCTTTGTGTTGCTGGTGGTGGAAGTGGCCGAACGGCGCTTGGAAGTGGCGATGATCGAGGATGCCCTGCACCATGCTACGCGCTCAGCGGTGCAGAGCCTCGATTATGCGGCACTGGCCGCCAACAACCAAGCCCTGCGTGCCCCGGCGGATTGTGTGGCGGTGACGTTGGCCGAGGCGGGGGCATGTGCGGAGGTGGTGGAGATTGCGGATCGCTTCCTGCGCACCAACCTGAGCACGGTGCGCGGCTTGGCTGAGCCGGTTGATCAGATTGCGGCGCGGGTACGCTGGACGGTTCGACCCAACGGTGGGGCGTGCAGCTTCCAGAGTGGCCAAACCCAGAGCGCGGCGACCCCCTTACTCTGCGCCGAAGTCCAGCCACTGATGCGCGGCATTGTGGGTTGGGGCCACTATAGCCCCTGGATTCATGCTGGCGATACGCTCGATGTGGTGCGTGGCTCCTAATTGTAGCAAAGGAAGATCCTATGTCCACAGCAACCCCGGTTGTCCCGTTGGGTCAAGCATTAGCACGCAAGAAGAACAATCCGCTACCGGCAATCCTGATCGTTGTCGGTCTGCTTGGTGCGGTGACGTTGGCCATCCTGGGCTTTCTAGAGAGCCGTAAGAGCGAGACGGTCGTCGTGATGGTGCGCGATGTCCCCTATGGACAGCAGATTAGTGCCGAGGATCTGGGGACGGTGACGGTGCCGCTGCACCGCCCGGCACAGTTAGCGGGCGTGAGCGACCCAGCGACGGTGGTGGGGCAGTATGCGGCGCGCAACCTGGGCAGCAACGATCTGCTCCAGCCCTCGATGCTGATGGCAGCCCCGCCGAGTCAGCCGGTCTACCCCAACGGTGAGCAGCTCCAAGCCAACATGGTGCCGGTGCCGTTTGCAACCACCACCATCGGGCCACTCAGCTACCACGACCGAGTCAACATCGGGTTTAACGATCCTAGTGGAGCACCCGATCTGTGTGACCAGGTGCGCCGCGCCGCCGACGGGCAACCCTCGGCTATGCCCGTAGTCAGTACGGGGATGACACGCCCCTATGCGTGTCGGTTGCTCAGTTCGGTGCGTGTGCTGTACGTAGATGAGGCGGCGAACGTGGCCTACTTGGAACTGACCCCGTATCAATCCCACACCATCTGGGCCTTGCAGGCGGCGGGCTTACAGCTCTGGGGCGAGCGTTACGGAGCCACCTCCATGCCGCTGGCCGAACTGGATCGCCTCGATATTGGTCAGGTGACGCTGGGCAATCTTGAAGCTGCGGGTATTCCCGGCAGTAGTGCCGGGGTGCCGGGAGAGTAGGAAGGAGCATCCATGCAGAGCCAACTTCCCGACGAACTGTGTCAGAGTGGAATCGATCATACCGCGCTGGTGGCGGATCTGCGCATGCTGGTGCGCAGTGGGCGTATGCGCAACTACTGGCACCTACCACCCGCAGAGACCTTCAGCCTGCTGGGGATCGGGCCGGATTGGTCGGAGCAGGAGTGGTCTAGGATTGATTGGTACGGCCCGTTGGAGATTTGGCGCGACCCGGAGCATGGGGTATCGGACATCATGTTTAACGGCCCCGCGCACGATCCCTTCTTCATTGTGCAACACGGGGCCATGCTCAACACCGGGGTGCATGTGCATCCGCTCTGGATCGAATGGGTACGGCGGCAACTCCTCTTACGCAGTGGCAATCTGTCACGCTTCTACAACGCCGAACCGGGGCGCTTATTGGCCCAAGGCGTGGCGGATCGCATGCGCTTTGCCGTGACGCGCCCACCGATCACGCCTTATGGGATCTCGCTCTCCATCCGTATGTTGCCGGAGCGTTGGCCAAGTATTGACGACATGGTACATAGCGGCACTCTGAGCCGTGAGGCCGCCGATCTGCTGCTCGAAGCCCTCGCCTGTGGTGCATCGGTGCTGGTTGCGGGGCGCACCGGCAGTGGCAAGACCACCCTCACCGCCGCGTTGACCCAGGCCGTCGGGCGCAGCAAACGCCTCGTGCTGATCGAGGATGGTGGCGAACTGCCGCGCAGCATGAATAGTGTGCACATTGACGTGGTGGAGGAAGAACACAGCTTCAGCCAGGCGGTCACCTTTGCTCTGCGCCAGAAACCGCACTACATCGTGGTGGGTGAGGTGCGTGGCGGCGAGGCGATGGCGATGCTGCAAGCGGCGGCAACCGGCCACCCAGGGATTGGCACCATCCACGCCGGGAGTGTGCAGGGGGCGTTGCGCAACCTAGAGCGCATGGCCATGCTGGGCCTCGCAGCCGAGTCGGGTGGGGCGGGCCAGGCAGCCGCACAGATCGTGCGCAGCCTGATCAGTTCCGATATGGTCAATCTGATCGTGGTTCATATCGGGGTCGCTGCGAATGGGCGGCGCACGATCCTCTCGATTGACGAGGTGCTGCGTCAGGGCAGCCACGGACAGAGTGGCGAACACTTCCCCACCAACCCGCTCTTTCAGCATGATCCGACACGGGGGGCTTTGGTACGCGTGGGGAATGTCAATGCTGATTGGGGCTTGGGGCGGTTGTAGGAATAGAAGGAGCACCTATGGAACTCGTCATCTTCAGTGCGCTTGAAGGGCTGCATGTTCGGGCCGAGGCGTTGCGCGATCTCGCTCTGCTTACCCCATCGCGCTTGGATCAGGTACAGCGGCTCTTGAGTAGCGAGCAACCCCCAGATGCGATCTACCTAGATGATAGCCGCAGCCTGCCCTTGCCCGATCTCTGGCGCACGACTGCACTCGCCCAACAAATGGGGGTGCGCGTCTTCATCAACCTGTATGGCCCGGCGCGTAGCGCCCTAAACGATGCCCAGAGCAGTGGCATGCCCACGTTGAGCAGTGGTGATCCAGAGGCGGTGGTAGCATGGCTGGGGGCGCAGTTGGGCCTCGCGGCGGGTGGCCAAGCTGCGCGGGTGCCGGTGGTGGCGGTAGGGGCGGCCAAGGGCGGTATCGGTAAGACCTTCGCTACCTGTGTGTTGGCCGAGGGGCTGCGCCGACGCGGTTTGCGTGTGTTGGTGTGGGATAGCGACATCTCCAATCCGGGCCTGGTACCGGCGTTTCGCGTGCCCTCAAGTGCGCCCTCCTACCTGCACCTGATCCAGCGCGGCCCCGCCCACTGGAACCCCGGCGACATTCGGCCCTTCGTGTATGCCCCCGACTCGACGCGTGGCGGTGCCGAGGGTTGGGGCCAGATTGATTTCCTGATCGGTTCGCACAGTGTGGCACGCGCCGAACTTGATGTGCGGCTGCCCGATTGGCAGGGCTTTTTTACGGGCGTCGCTGCCACCGAGGGCTACGATCTGGTCTTGATTGACACCCCGCCCGACTACCTGCGCCGCCCTTATGCGACCCACGTTCTGCAACAGGGTGGCACGGTCATTCTGCCTGCGCCGCCCGGTGCGCGTGAACGCATGGGGGTGGGGCATCTGCTCGATCACTTCCGCGAACACGCGCCAGATCGGCTGGATCAGTGTCTGTTGCTCTTTATGGAGCCAGAACGTGGGGTGACGAGTCGAGTAAGTGAGGTGGCGGAACTCTTTGCGCGGCGCTACCCCCAGGTGCAGGCGCTCGGCACCCTGCCGCGTTCGCCGCGCCTCGCCAGCATGGCCGACGAACACGACGGCTATGTCTCGATGCTCGATCTTGGCCCGCACAGCGCCTTCAGCCATGCCACGCATCAGATTACTGATGCGCTCTGCACCCGGATAGGCTTGAATCCGCGCCTGCCCATGCCGCGCATCAGTGCATGGCAACGCTGGATGGCACAGGTTAAAGCGGCGTAGAAAGGACAACCCCCATGCACCCCACGCCTCGTTCCCTCACCGTACTCGAAGATGGCGGTCTGCACCGCATAAGCCCAAGCATCCCGCGTACCCCATCCGCACTCAACGACCCGGTCATCCTCCAGGCGGTGCGCGAGGCGCTCTTGGAGCGGCTCGACCCGGCGTTGCTCGATCCAGTCTCGCCCGCCAGCCAGCGCGACCCGGAGGTGCTGCGGGTGTTGCGCGGCCTGATCGGTGCCCAGATCGAGCAGGGCTACGGGCCACTGCGTGGCTTGCCCCAGGATGAAGCCGCGTTGCTGCAACTCTTTCAGGAGGCGCTTGGTTGGGGGCCAGCCCAACCCTATCTGGATGATGAGCGCATTCAGGAGGTGAAGATTATTGGCGACCTGATCATGGTGCAGGAGGAAGGCAGTGACTTCACGTTGGTGCCGGAGCGCTTCGCCAGCCCGCGTCAGGCGCTGGATCGGGCCTTGATTCTGGCGGCGCGCCTGAATGTGCCGCTCAGTCGTGCCCGCCCACAGGACACCCTGCCCCTCGCGCATGGCACGCGGGTGCATGTGAGTATTCCGCCCTGCACCCCCGAAGAGAGTGCGCTGATCTGTATTCGGCGCGGGCGGCGCAATCCCTGGGGGCTAGACGAGATCCTGAATCGGGGCGCGTGTGATGCCAATGTGGGTGGCTTGCTGCGTCTGTTGGCGCGTGCCGGATGCTCGTTCATCATTGCCGGGGAGACCGGCAGCGGCAAGACGGCGCTGCTTGAAGCGCTGATCAACACCTGGCCGGGTGAACCGCATGTGATCACGATTGAAGATAATACCCAGGAGATTGCGGTGCGCCACCGCGCATGGACGCGTGAACTGGTGCAGACCGCGCTTGAGCCGGGGGCGTTCGGGCGCGCCGCCCGCGAGGTGCTGCGCCAAACACCCTCGCTGGTCGCTCCCGGCGAGACCCGCGCCGAAGAGGCGGGCGCGATCTTGGCGGTGGCGGTGAGTGGCCACGCGGTGATGACGACCATCCATGCCCGTTCGGCACAGCGCGCCGTGATGCGGTTTGCCGATTGTGCCGCCATGCCGGGAGCCTACATCTATGCGGGGCGGCGCGAGCATGCCCTAGAAGATGCCTGCGACAACTTCCATGCCCTGGTGCATGTAGAAAAGTCGGGCGGGCAGCGTTACATCAACGAAATCCTGCTCCTCAACGGGGTTGAGGAGCGCGATGGGCGTCTGCGCCCGCGCACCCTGCGCCTTGCCTGGGCCGAAGTGGGCGAGAACGGTATCTTTTGGCAGAGTGCGGCTTCCGCCGATGGCGACCGGCTGCTCTGGGCGGGTGGCCAGCAGACTCCGGCACCGCTGGCGCGTCGCTTGCAGATGCTGCAAAACCGTGACCGCGTGCGGGTCATCGCCTCCTCGCGGGCACTGATCGCCGATGCGCTCAAGCGCGCCGAGATCGCCATCCGTGCCGGGGGCAGTGAGCAAGCGCTGGCCATCCTGCGGCGCGCCTGGGCAGAACGCAGAGATGAGCGCCTCGCGGCAGCGGCGCAGCGCGCCTTAGAGATCGATCTGGCCACGGCAGCCCGCTACACCACGATTGCCCGCGAGATCGCCGAGCGGGCGCGGGCGGCCATGCATGCCCGCGACTGGCAGGCGGCGCGCAGCGCGTATGACGAGGCATCCAACAATCTCGCGCTCTATGCCGCCTACACCCCAGCGGGTGGCTGGCCCAGCCTGTTGGCTCAGCTTGAACGTGCCGAAGCCCACGAAGCAGCCGCGATCAGCGCGGTGCAACGCGCCACCCATGCGGTGGTGCAGGGCCATTCCCGTGATGCCGTCGCGCTCCTTAGCCAGTTCGAGGCCAGCAACCTGAGCGCCACGAGTGCCATCAGCCTGCTGAGCGCCCGGCGGGCGGCGCTGGCGCAACTGTGTGCAGCGGGCGAGATCAGTGCTGACGCGCTCATCCCAGTGGATGCCGCATTGCAGAGCTACGCGGAGGCCGCCCATGCTTGACGCATCCACCACCCATGCCAGCAGCGCATGGCTGATCAGCGCCGCCCCATCGGCCCTAGTGACTGCGATCATCCTCGTGCTGCTCGTCCTCCTGCGTGGGCAGCTCGTCGCCGCACTGCGCCAGATCCAACTGCGCATGCTCGGTCACTCCGCCGCGATAGACCCGGCGCTGCTCTGGCTCCCCAACCTGATCGATCCGGGGCGGGCGGCGCTGCTGGTGAGCGCCGCGATGCTGGGGGTGGCAGCCATCCTGAGCCTAGTGTTGCCCATCCCTTTCGCACTACTGCTGGGCATTCCCGCCACCGTCGCTCTCTTGTGGGCCGGGTTGGCCTACGCCAAAGCCCGCTACATCCACGCGCTCGACCGCGATCTCACCACTGCGGTAGGGCGTCTGAGTGCCCTGTTGAAGAGCGGCAGCGGCTTTCGCAGCGCCATCGAGCGCATCATTCGGGACATGCCGACTTGCCCGCTGCGTGACGAGTGGGCCTTTCTGCTCACCCGCCAGGGAGCCAATCTGGCCACCGGCAGCATCGCCACCCCGCAACAGGTCGTGGCCGCGCTCAGCCTCCAGACCCTCTCGCCACGCCATGCCACGCTCCTCAGCCACCTAAGCGTGGCCGTCGGCCAACCCCAGGATGTGCTGGCGCGACGCTGCGAAGCTGCCTACAGCGCCATCCAGGACTCGGATCGCCGCCGTGAGGAGGCCGCCACCGAACTGGCCCAGATGCGCTACAGCGGCATCGCGGTCGGTCTAGCAGGCGTCTTGATGGCCATCTACCTCACCGCCACCCAATGGGAGCGTGTGCTGATCGCCTACCAAACCCCATTGGGCATCATCGTGGGCATCTTGGTGATCAGCGCCCTGCTGTTGCCGATCATCGGCGGGTTTGTGCTGGCTCGCGCCGATGACGTGGACTACTAGGTGGGGATGTGGGGCTGCGCCGCATTGGCGTTCGGTTAAGTGTTCTATTGCGCCCTAGTTGTTTACCGCAGAGGACGCCGAGGAGCGCAGAGGAAAAACCAGAGGTTGGACCCATAGGTAGCCCGAAACCCATCCCTCTGCGTACCTCTGTGTCCTCTGCGGTTGATGTGGAACCTACCCTGGAATCACGAGGAGGAACACATGGAGACACTTTTAACAACCCCTGGGCTAGCCTACTACCTCGCCATGCTGGCAGCCAGCCTCATGGTGGGGCTAGGGCTTGTGCTACGCCCTAGCCCCGTGGTGGTGATAGGTGCCACACCGCGCCTCAACCCAACCCTGCGACTAGTAGCGGGACAGATCGCCGGAGCAACCCTGGCGGCGCTCCTCATCACCAGCATTATCGCCACTGATCTGCGTGGTATGCCCCGGCTCCTCCTGGGCAGCCTCGCCATCGCCGCCTACCTGGGGGTCGGCATCATCCTGCCGCGCCGCGAGCAACTCCGCCGGGAGCGCGAGGCGGCGGTACTGCGGCGGCTCACCCCCGGCCTGATCGGGTTTATTCGGGTGGGTATGGGCAGTTTCGAGTCGCCGAGTGCGATCCTCCAGCGCTATGTGCGCCAGAGTTCGCCCCGGCTAACCGTGATGCAGGAACTTGTTGAGAGCGCCCTGGCCTTGGGCCAAGAGCGCCGCTTGCGCCCCTTTGCGGCCCTAGAAGCGGCGGCGCGTCCACGTGAATGCCGCGAACTGAGCGACGTAGCCGCCGCGCTGGCCCAATCGGAGAGCGAGGGCAGCCCGGTGGAGACGGTGCTGGCAGCGCAGCAGGCGACGCTCGAACTGATCTTGCAGAGCGAGTTCAAGCGCATGCTGCGCCGACGCACCATGTATCTGCTCCTGATGGTGGCGATTTCGCTGGTGGTGGGGATTCTGATCAACCTGCTCTGGATCATGACCGGGGGCGGCTCGGTGTTTAACCCGTTGGGGGGATAGTGTTTGGTGGTGTTTGGCGGCGAAGCCGCCAAACACCACCAGAAAAGATCTTTATCTAATCCTCCACTCCCTTAGCCCCTGCGCAAACTGCGCTGCCCCGCCTTGGGCTGGGTGGCGCAGGGGCGTGTGGCTGATTCCGAGTTGGTGCAGCGAACGGGCGGCACTCTTGCCCATTGCCAGCACCGGCACCCCCGCAAAGAGTGTACACACCTCGGCTAGTAGCGGCAACCCTAGCGCCAGTTCGGTACTGCGAGGTGGCCGGTTGCTCTGATCATTGCCGGGGCGGTGCGGGTGCAGCGGGTAGGCGTTCCAGCCCACCACAAAGAGGTTTAGCGCCGCCATCTCGCGGTAAACAATCGTTGCGGTTGGCTCCGCCGAGATGCGTCCATCATTGGTGGCGATGGCAAAGCCCTGGGCTACCCCATACTGGCTGCCCTCCAGCAAGATCCGCTCGCTGGTAAAGGGCACCCCCGTGCGGCGCGCCCCATTGTAGCCAGGCGCTTCACCCACTAACAAAAGGTCAGGGCCATGCGCCAAGGCCCGTTCGAGGGCGCGGTGCAGGTTTGCCCGGCGGATCGTGTTCCCCGCTGCCCCATCATCGGCGTAGGGGTTGATCGCGTTGGCGGGTGGCACGAGTTGGGCTAACGCTGCGATGATGGCGCTGATGCTTGGTGCCATGCTTGTGCCCCCTTCTGGTACAATAACCCTTTACCTTCGCCCCCGTATACTGTACTACTGGACATGACCATGCCTGATTCAAGCGACCAGATTACACCATCAATCTTCGCGGTTGGTGGGGTGATCTACCGTTGCCGTCGGCGCGACGGTAAGCCAGAAATCTTGATTATCAAAAAGCGCAACGGATTTTGGACGCTGCCCAAGGGCCGGATTGAACCCGGTGAACATGAATTGGTGGCCCTGCATCGTGAAATGCGCGAAGAGACGGGTCTGCGGGTGGTGATTATTGCCGCTGGCGAAACCCTGATCTACCCGATCATCAAGGGGGATACCCTTTGTACCAAGCAGGTTCACTACTTTTTGGTGCGCGCTCATGGTGGCAAGTTGCGCTTGAGTAAGGCTGAAAAGATCGAGCGCGCCCGCTGGTGTACCCTGCGCGTGGCAATGGAACGCATCCATAATCCGCGCCTGCACCCGGTGGTACGTTGGGCCGCGCACCAGTTGGGGATCACCCTGCCACTTTAGGCTACTCCTTCAAACGGGCTGCATGCTGGCTGCGGAATTTGGCCAACTTGGGTGCCACCACAAATTGGCAGTAGGGCTGGGCCGCATTGTGGAGGAAATACTCCTGGTGATAGTCCTCGGCGGGGTAGAAGGTACTCGCCGCTGCTACTTGGGTGACAATCGGCTTGGTCCAGGCATTCGCCGCGTTCAGATCATCAATCAGCTTCAGCGCCGTGGTACGCTGTGCTTCGCTATGGTAGAAGATCGCCGAGCGGTACTGCGTCCCCACATCGGCCCCCTGTCGGTTAAGGGTGGTCGGGTCGTGGATGCTGAAAAAGACCTCTAACAACTCGTGGAAACTCAGTTGCTGCGGATCAAAGACAATCTGCACGACCTCAGCATGGCCGGTGTTGCCTGCACACACCTGCTTGTAGCTCGGATTCTCAACTTGGCCACCAGCATAGCCGGAGACTACATCTATCACGCCCACCAGTTGATCAAAGACCGCCTCAAGACACCAAAAACAACCGCCGCCAAGGGTTGCGGTTTCGTGGGTCGAACTGGACATGAGAGTACGCCTTTCTAGCGAATAGACTGCACTGGAGGGGCGTCTTTGTGGGTGTCAATCAGGGTAATGCTGAAGGGCACAGCACGCACGATCACCCGTTGGGTGAACTTGTCTGGGCCGTTGGGTGGCCAGCAGGTGACCATGGTGATCACCTCATAATTGGTGGGTGCGATCAGCTTGGCATTGGTTGCCCGCTGCTCCGGCGGGGCACCATCTTCATCCACAATCAGACGATCATAGATGACATAGTGGAACTGTTGCCCGTTACTGTACACCACCACCGGCTCGCCCGGATGCACATAGAAGAGATCGCGGAAGACATGCCCGTACCCCCCGACATGTCCAGTCAATACCACATTGCCACCCTCGCCGGGGTTGGCCGAGCCACGGTGTTGGCCTACCGCGTAGTTGGCCACATCCCAGACCGCCACCGTCTGCCCGTCAATCTCCTGGTTGCTCCAGCCTACCTCAACCACTTTATAGTCGAGGGCAATGCTGGGAATAATCAGCCGCTCGACGCTGGATGTATGACTCAGTTGTTGCCGGTTGGGGAGTGCCGAAGAGATACTACCATCAGTGTAGTTGAGTTGGGGGAGGGGCAGAATCGCATGACTCGTGGCTGCCGGGATCACCACGGGATGCGCCGTGGCCGCAGCCACGCCGTTGGCCAAGAGCGTACCCGGCAGGATCATGTCGCTATCACCACGCGCAGCTTGGCGTTCATACTCCATCTCTACATACAGCCCACCAACATAGAGCAGCAGGTAGATCCCAATAAACATCAACAGATTAGCCAGCGTCCAGCGCAGACGCTGGTGGGCCAGCGAACGCGGGCGACGTGGGCGCGGTATAGAGGTTGTTGGGGAATGATCCTGGGTTAGCATACCCTACCGTAGTCTGCGTAATACCCGTTTGAGTGTTCCCAGCCGCAAGCGTGAGCGGCGCAGAAGCGGGGTTGTGCTGCTCTCCCGCACCAGACTCATCTGCTCGATGGTGATACGGGCAATCTCGGCGGAGCCATCGCGGGGCACTGAATGGCGCAGCCGCTCCAGCGTGGCCTGGTAGCGCTGCGGATCTTCCAGATCGCTCACCGCCGCCACAATACGCTCGGTGGTTGGGCAGAACATACCGAGTTCATAGTTGAGCACAAAATCAATGTTGCCCTGCTCCTGCATCCCCACCGCTTCGGTGAGCAGCACCGGCTTGCGCATCACTAGCGCTTCCATAAGCGTACCGGGGCCAGCCTTCGTCACCACAATATCGCTGGCGGCCATCAGCACTTCCATATTCTGCACAAACCCGTAGATGTGCGAGGTGGCCGGACGCCCAGCCGCGATCAGATCATCGCGTAGGGCGCGATTCTTGCCCGTTACTACCAGCAGTTGTGCAGCGGGGTAGGCGTGTTCAATCGCCACCACCAACTCACCTAAGCGGCCAGAGCCAACCCCACCAGCAGTAAGCAGAATCGTAAAACGCTGCGGGTCAAGTGCCAACTCGGCGCGTGCCGCCAACAGATCGCCGGGATAATCGGCAAACTTGGGGTGTACGGGAAAGCCGGTGCGCTGCATCTTGCTGGGGCGCATGCCGCGCCGGTACATCAACTGATACGCCTCGTCCGTCGGCACCAGCGCCAAATCCACGCCGGGGTAGGTCCACGAGGCATGCAGACTCACCAGATCGGTAACGACCGTGACCACGCGGCAGGGCAGGCGGTGGATGCGCCGCACCGCACAGACGAAGCGATGCACGAGCGGATGCGTCACCACCACCACCTTGGGGCGGGTTTCGAGCAGCAGACGGGTGATGTTGCGTCGCGCCGTGACAAAGACCAGCTTCGAGAGCAGATCAACCGGCCACTTGCTATTGGTCAGTTGGAAGGTCATGTCATACATACGCAACCAGCGCGTCGAGAGCTGATCATAGAGATCGGGCGCACTGCGCACCCCCGGAAAATCGGTCAGCTTAAGAATATCCTCGATCTGCCAACTCAGTTGGCCCGCACTCACCTGATCGAGCGCAGCGGCAATCGCAACGGCGGCACTCCGATGGCCACCGCCGGTGTCGGAGATTGCAAACAGAACGTCAACTGGAGCGTTGCTCACCCCTACCTCCTCATGCATGTCGTCGGTTGTGCAGATCAGCGACCACCCGTTCGGCAATATCGAGTGCCGCACGCGGATGCGCAGTTGCGGCAGCACTGCTGCGCATATCGGCCAGCAGATGGGGTTTGCTGAGCAGCATCGCCACGGTTGCCGGAACCGACTCACACATGCGCAACTGGAGACCAGCCCCGCTACTCACCACAAAATCGGCATTCCACTCCTCATGGCCCAGGATGGGATCGATCACCACCAACGGCACCCCGCGTGCCAAGACTTCACTCACAATCAGGCCACCGGCTTTCGTGACCACGACATCACTTGCAACGATCAGATCATCAACATAATCAATATACCCATAGACCTTGAGATTGATGCGCGGGGTAGACTGAAGATCGTTGAGAACCTCGCGCAGTTCGCTATTGCGCCCGGCCACCACCACCAACGTCGCCGTCAGCGGGCCACGCAAGAAGCCCTGGACGATCATGCGGATGTGGTCGGTGTCTACGCCACCACCAAAGACGGTGATCACATGGCCTTCGATGGGCAGATCGCACTGCCGCCGCACCACCAGATGCTCCTTCGGTTCAGCGGCGATCAGGTTGATCGGAATACCGCTCACACTAATCTGGGAGGCAGCGACGCCACGGGCAATCAGTTGCTCACGCGTCTGGGCATCGCCAACAAAATAGCCATCAATCTCGGTGTAGGTCCAGAAGGTATGCGCGGCATAGTCGGTAATCACACAATAGACTGGCTGGGTGAGCATGGCGCTGCGCTTGAAACGCACCAGCAATTCCATGGGCAAGAAGTGGGTACAGATGATCACTTCGGGGGCGAAGTTGCGCAACACCTCCTTCAATCCGCTCGTACCGATACTCTCCACTACCTTACGAATATTGTTAGTAATCTCAGCCAGATTGGGATCGGCATTACTCTGGTTATAGAAGTACCCCCACACCAACGGTGCGTGGTCTGTCAATTCGAGGTATGAACGGGCATAGGCGAGGCGGAAGAGGCGGGGGGTATGATCAAGCACATCCTCAACCCGCACCTCACCCGGTTGGCGACGCTGAAACGCGTCTGCGAGTGCCTCAGCGGCCCGACGGTGGCCCGTACCCACCGAAGCGTGAAGGATCAGGACTCGTGGCATGGTAAACCTTGAGTGTTGCGGCTGCTTAGGCCGCAGGGCCTCTGTCACTAGGATCATCCTACCACAGTTTTATGTGCTGCTCATCTCTCTGGCCCAAGTGCAGTGCTATACTGCTACTAACGTACACCGCTCTGATTACCAACCAAGAGGTAGCGTATGGCTGCCCCCCGACCCGATCTCTCACCACTTACCATTGTTCGCATGCGTCTTCCCCTCTGGCTTGTCAGCCTCTTGCTTGTGGTTGCCTTAGCAACCGGGGTCTTGGTTGGCATAGTAGGCAACAATCTTTTGAGCAAAGACGGCACCTGCCCCGAATCTCCCCAGGTGTGTGCCGATTTTACCGCCTTCTGGGAGGTGTGGCGGTTCACCCGCGACAACTTTGTTGATGCTGATGCCATTGATCCCCAGTTGATGATTGATGGCGCGATCAATGGCATGCTCGATACCCTCGGCGACCACGGCCACACCCGTTATATGGGGGCCGAGCAAGCAACCGAGTGGGACGAGGCGTTACGCGGCTCGTTCGAGGGCATCGGGGCCTATATTGATGTCCGTGATGGCCAGACGATCATCGTCAACCCCATCCCCGGCTCACCCGCCGAAGCGGCGGGTCTGCTACCCGGTGATGTGATCCTCGCCGTGGATGGCGATCCGACCACGGGCTGGAGTGTAGATCAACTCGCCACCCGCGTGCGTGGCCCAGCCGGTTCCACGGTGACACTGCGCATCCGCCACGCCGACGCCACCGAGGTGATCGAGGTGCGAATCACCCGCGCCAAGGTGGTCGTGCCGAGTGTCAGTTGGCGCATGCTGCCCAACCAGATCGCCCTGATTCGCCTCACGGCCTTCGATGGAAATTCAGGCACCCAGATGCGCGAGGCCATCCAGGCGGCGCGTGATGCGGGGGCCGAACGGCTGATCCTTGATCTGCGTAACAATTCGGGTGGCCTACTGAACGAGATGGTCAGTATCGCCAGCCAGTTCCTCCCCGAAGGGACAACCGTACTGCTCGAAGAGGATCGTTCGGGCAAGCGCGAACCTACCAACAGCGTAGCCGGTGGGCTGGCTCTGGATATGCCCCTGGTGGTCTTGATCAACCGCAACTCGGCCAGTTCGGCCGAGATTCTGGCCGGGGCCATTCAGGATGCCCAGCGTGCCCCGTTGATTGGCGAAACCACCTTTGGTACCGGGACGGTACTCTCATCCTACCGTATCAACGGCGGTGGGCGGCTGCTCTTAGGCACCAAACAGTGGCTTACTCCCTCTGGCCAACTCATTCGCGGGCAGGGGGTTAGCCCCGATGAAGAGGTGACGTTGCCGAGCAACACGCTGCCACTCGCACCCACCGACGCAGCCACACTAAGCCTAGAGGAGTTGCTTGCCTCCTCGGATACCCAGTTGGCACGGGCGATTGAGTTGCTGGTGAAGTAACGGCTCTGTGTAGGGTATTTTTGGCGGCTACGCCGCCAAAAATACCCTACACGATCTTTACTATGCCGGCCCGATCAGGTTCTGCGCAATCACCGCCGACCCCAACACGCCCGGTACACCCGCGCCGGGGTGGGTGCCTGCACCCACAAAGTAGAGGTTGGAGAACTCCTCCGACTGGTTGTGCGGGCGGAACCACGCCGATTGGGTGAGCAGTGGCTGGGATGCGAACGACGCCCCCATGTAGGCATTCTGCTTGCGTGCAAAGTGCATCGGGTCTACATGCTTCTCGACCACAATATGCTTGCTCAGATCGGGCATGTAACGATCCTCAAGGAACTCGATGATCGCGTCACGGTAGGGCTTGGCCTGCTTCGTCCAGTCAATCCCCGCGCCTAAATTGGGCACTGGCGAGAGGACATAGAACGACTCGCAGCCTTCTGGGGCGAAGGAACGATCCTCCACCGAGGGCATATAGAGGTAGAGCGAGAAGTCTTTGGCCAACTTCTGCTTGTAGAAGATGTCGTTCAACAAGCCCTTGTAGCGCTCACCGAAGATGATATTGTGGCGGATCAAACGCCCATCGTTGTAGCGCCGGTTGGTACCGATGTAGAGCACAAAGAGCGACATGCTGTACTTGGTGCGCTGCAACTTGCGGTCGGTGTAGTGCCGCCGGTGCATCGGATTGATCAGGTAGTGGTAGGTGTAGGCCACATCGGCGTTCGAGACGACAATATCGGCGCGCCGCACCTCACCATTCTCCAACCGCACCCCCGTCACCTTGCGCCCCTCAACCATAATCTCCTTCACCGGCGTATTCAGGTGTAGTATCCCGCCAATGTCGGTGAAGAGCTTGGCCATGGCCGCAATGATCGCCCCCGTGCCACCCACCGCGTAGTGGACACCCCACTCACGTTCGAGGTAGTGAACCATCGCATAGATGGACGAGGCATCGAAGGGGTTACCACCAATAAAGAGTGGATGGAAGGAGAAGAAGCGCCGGATGTAGTCATCCTTGAGGAACTGAGAGACAAAGCTGTAGGTGCTGATATACGCCTTCAGCTTGATCAGATCGGGGGCCACCTTAAGCATATCGGTCATTTTGAGGAAAGGCTTATCCGTCATCGGGAAGCCCGTCTCAAAGATCGGCTTCGTCTCGGCGATAAAGCGCCGATAGCCCTCCACATCACGCGGGCTAAAGCGCTGGATCTCCGATTCTAGCTGCTCGACATTGCCCGAATAGCTGAAGTGGCGGCCCTCGTGGGTAAAGAGGCGGTAGTAGGGCGTACAGGGCCGCAGTTCAAAATAGTCCTCGCGGCGTTTCCCCGCTGCTTGCCAAATATCATCGAACATAAATGGCGCGGTGATCACCGTTGGCCCGGCATCAAAACGAAAGCCATCGCGCTCGATCACATAGGCTTTCCCGCCCGGCTTATCGGCCTTCTCATAGATCTCGACACGATGCCCCATGGCGGCGAGGCGAATGGCGGCGCTCAACCCACCAAAGCCAGAGCCGACCACAATAATGTGTTTCTGCATGATTGTCTCGCTGAATAAACAGGGAAGATCCCGGTACGCACGATCTACTCTACCATAGAAAAGTCACCATGCCGCTGACGAAATCGGCGATGTGCGCTACAATAGAGGCTAGTACGCCCCGTGATTGTGTTGGGGCACCTGGGGCCGATCCGATGGATGAGGTGCGATATGGCGAACCCACCACTGCGCTTCTCGGTCTGTGTTGAGACGTTGTTCAAAGAGAAGCCGTTCGAACAGCGCCTGGAATATGTTCACGATCTCGGGTTCCCCGCCTTCGAGTTCTGGACGCGCCAGGGCAAAGATATGAATATTACCCTCGCCCTTAAGATGGCCTTACGCTTAGAGGTGAGCGCCTTTGTGGGCAGTACGGCATCACTGGTCGATCCGGCCCAGCATCAGCAGTTCTTTGCTGACATTAACCGGGCAGCGGCACTCGCCTTTGATCTCTCGTGTGCGAACTTGATTATTACCAGTGGTACCTGTGTTCCTGGTATGTCACGCCAAGATCAGCGGGCTAATTTGCTGGATGCGCTCCATGCGGCAGCCGAAACCGCCTGTGATGCTGATGTGACGTTGGTGCTCAAGCCGCTTAACCAGCATGATCATCCCAATACCTTCCTCAGTTCGTCCGATGAGGGCTTTGAGATTGTTCGTACTGTCAATAGCCCGCACCTACGCCTCTGCTACGATCTCTACCACCAGCAGATCACCGAGGGCAATCTGACCCGCCGCATCAGCGAGAACCTCGATCTGATCGGCCATATCCAAGTTGCTGATGTGCCCGGACGCCACGAACCCGGAACCGGCGAGATCAACTACGAACACATCTTTGGTCTGCTGCGCGAACTGGGCTATAAGGGCTTTGTGGGCCTGGAGTACAATTCGCTCGTTGATGATACCGCCAGCCTGCGCGCTGTGCGGGCCATGAGTCAGTAGTTCTGGGGGTTCGGGGGCGGCGAAGCCGCCCCCGAAGATATTTTGTATTGTTTTTTGGCGGCGCAGCCGCCAAAAAACAATCTACCCATTCCTCCGCCGCGTCCCTGGCAGCGTGACCGCCAGCGCCGCCGCTGGTATCCCCAGCAAGGTAACAGCCACCATCACGTTCTGCAACCCCACCTGATCCGCAAACTGCCCCGCTAACCACGTCCCCAGCGTGCCACTCGCAAAGGTGAAACCGAGGATCAACCCGGCGGCAAAGCTCTGCTTCACTGGCAAGAGCCGCTGCGCATGCACTACCAAGACGCTGTGTTGCCCGCCGATCAAAAAGCCGGTGACGATGCCGGATGCAAAGATGACCCAGATCGAGGCCGAGAGAAAACAGACCAGCCCGGCAGGCACGCTCAAGAGCAGCGGCCAGATGATCGCTTGGCGCATCCCAAAGCGATCCGCCAAATTCCCGGTGACGATCTGGCCAATCGCTCCGGCCCCCATAAAGACCCCCGCCAACAACCCGAACATGGTCGGGTCCCAACCTCGGTCGCTGAAGAGTTTGGGCAAAAAGGCTTGGTAGATGGCCTGGATTGAAGATCGTACCGCCACCAGCACCACAAAGGCGATGATCAGCCACATAGCCATCGTGACGACGCTCTTCTTACTGTGCGCACTACTCGCATGCTGAACCAGGCCACGCTGGTGCAAGCCACTCACGATCAACATCACGGCGGGAGCAAAGGCCAGCAGCGCCATGGGTAACAACCCCAACCCATAAAAACGCCCGGTCAGATACCCGGTGACAAAGGGGCCTAATGCCATCCCCACCTGCCCGCCGAAGAAGAAGATCGCAGTGGCACTACTCGCCCGGTCTGGCTCGGCTAACGCCGCCGATGAGGTACCGACCGGGTGGAAGAGGCCACTTCCCAAGGGGGCCAGCAAAAACATGGGCAGCAAGAGCGTCCAGTTGGGGGCCAGCGCCACCATCGTGTAGAAGAAGCCCATCCACGCCACCCCGATCCCGGCCAGCAACAGCGTCTTACCCTGGAGACGATCCGCCAGCAGCCCGAAGAGCGGCTGTGAGAGCGAACCGATGAGGAGGTAGATCGTCAGGGCAGTCGCGATCTGGGCGTTGCTCAGTTCAAACGGGACAGCGAGGACGGCTAAGAAGACTGCGCCGGTGCTATTGAGCACGTCAATCATAAAGTGGCCGCTGACGACGGCCATCAGTTGGCGGTTGCGGAACATAAACCAGGCTTTCTGCTATGTGTGAAGATGAGCCTCTCGGCGGGGGTTCGGGGGAGGCTTCGCCGCCCCGAAGAACTCTTTTTCGCATAGGTTGGCGGCGAAGCCGCCAACCTATGCGAAAAAAGCAGGTCTGGGGCGCAGCCCCAAAAGGATCCCTATTATTCCCGATAGTCACTCCCCAAAATAAGCACAATATCGGCTTGGTAGGGAGCCGCTGGGGCATCGGGCGGAGGGCTACGGTGGACAGAACGCCCGTCAAGCTGGAGCAGCGCTGCGAGACGTTCGAGGGTTTGGGGATGACTGCCATAGTCAATCAACTGGGTCTGTTCGGTAGCGACCAGGGCATCAGTGGCATCGGCCATCACAAAGCCTTGGCTGCGCAGGTGCTCGGTGACACGTCCGGCCAAACCGGGGGTGCCCGCACCATTCTGTACCTGCACCCGCGCCACTTCGGTGCTGCCCTCTGGCCCGGCCAGGAAACGGGCGACGAGCAGGCTCAGATCGCCCTGATCCCAGTAGATGTCCGAGCCAATTTCTTGCACCACCGCGACATCATTGGGGTTGATGCTCAGTTGCACAATCCGATCTGGTTCGAGGCGCTGGGCCAGATCGGCCAACCCGCGTAGGGTATTCAGATCGCCGAGTGGCAGCGTGGTGCGCACACTCTGCTCTAGATCCTCGACCAAGGCGGGCAGTAGCGAAGCTTGGTTCAAGATGCCTCGCGCCCGCACCTCGGCCAAAATAGCGCGCAGCACCTGCTGTTGGCGGCGTGAACGGTCAAAGTCACTCGAACTGTGGCGTGAACGGGCGTAGCGCAGCGCAGTCGCACCATCCAGCACTTGCAACCCGGCTGGCACATAGAGTCGCTCATAGCCATAGTCAGCGCTGGGGTAGGCCGGATCGAGCAGCGGGCGCGGCACATTCAAGCGCACCCCACCTAAGGTATCCACCACCCGTTCAAAACCCTGGAAATCAATCTCAGCGATATAGTTCACCTTGAGGCCCAGAAAGCCCTCAACCGTCTCGGCAGCCAGCGCACCGCCCGCCGCTTCCGGGGTGGTACCTGGGCCATAGATCTCCTCGGCATGGTTAAAGCCATAGGCGTATGCGGTATTGATCTTCTGGAGGCCCACATTAGGCACATTGACGACCGAATCACGCGGGATGGAGAGCATACCCGCCCAGCCCGCAGCCGGATCGACATGCACGAGGATGAGCGTATCGCTGCGCACCCCCTCGATCAGATCGGGGCGGCGGTCTACGCCAATGAGCAGGATATTGAAGGGAGCCTGGAGGCTGGCCACGGCCGCGCCACTCTGGGCTTGCGCACTCGCCTGACGCGGATCATTCTGCTCAATGCGTTGCAGGGTACCGCGTGCCCAGGTGGAGGCGATCAGCAGCAGCAGCACGAGCAGCGCCGCTACCCCCACACCCACCCCCATCAGACGCGGCCCACAGCCAAAACGGCGGGTTGGTTGCCGGGCGGCCCGCCGCGCCGCCACCCGTTCACGGGTGTTGCCTAAAGGCCGGGAACGCTGATCACTCCCACCTACATCGGCGCGGGCCATGTTGGTTCCTCAAATGGTGCGCTGACCGCGAGCCGCCGAATACTAGCCGCCTCGTTCCCCGGAAGAACGGCTAAGACCACGATGCTCATATCATCGCACGGCTCGCCGCGATCCAGTTCGAGCGCGCGCTGCAAGAGCATCTCACTCAACTCGCCGGGGCTGCGCCCATCCATCACTGGCCACGCCGAGAGGTAGTTGAGCAACTCAATATCTTCCCCATAGCGCTCACCGGCCCGCAGCAATCCATCGGTAAAGATGACCACATAGGTGTAGGGGCGCACCTCCAGCTCGCTAATGACCGGCTTGATCATGGGCTGGAGGCCAATCGGGGTAGATGGCTCGTTGTGGCTCACCACCCCCTCTGGATCGAGCACAAAGAAGGGGGCCGGGTTATTGCGTGAGATTAGGATCTTACCGCTCTGAAAATCCACCGAGAGGATGTTTAATGTGGCAGCAACCTGGCCCATACGGTAGGTGTAGAGGTAATCATGAACGGCCCGCGCCACCGCACCATCCCGCGCACCATCCTTCAGCAACGAGATCGCCCGCGTCGCCAAGAGGTTACTCAACGTTTTGGCCCCGCGCCCCGACCCCTGGCCATCCACAAGCACAAACGAGAATCCGCCGCCGGGACGCTCAATCGTCTCGATGGTGTCGCCACTCTCACCCCCACCATGGTGGGCAATTTTGGCTACCGCAACGTGAATATCAAGTGTAGATCGCATCGCGCCTATTGCCCCACTCATCAATACATAGCCTCTTCTTCTTTTAGGATACCACAATAGCTTCTGGCAAGCATAATTGCCTATTGGCGTGGGGGTTCGAGGGCGGCGCAGCCTCCCCCGAAGAACTGTTTTTGGTATGTTTTGGCGGCGAAGCCGCCAAAACATACCAAAAACAAAGGTCTGCGGCTATGCCCCAAAGACCCCCACGCCCCCGGCAGGGCATGTGCAAAGTCGTTATTGCCCACCCCAACCCGCCCCCGCTGGGGGCGGGAGCCGATTCCTCCCCCCAACGGGGGGAGGTTAGGAGGGGGGAATCGGACTTTGCACATGCCCTGACGCCCCCGGCTACGGGCTTTGCAATGCCCCATAGACATGCTATAATGGCCAATAGCATGCCCTAGAAGGGTCTTCTACGCTGTGTCTCAGGTGCACCCGTGCCGTCTGGTTGGCGCTGGAAGCAACCTGTCGCTACCTTGTATGTATAGAGATGGAGAGTATCAGGCGTGAAGGTTACGACTGAGAAGCTTCCTAAGAGCCTGTTGGCCTTAGAGATCGAGATTGACGCGGATCAGGTGGAGCGTGGTTTGGATAAGGCCGCCCGCCGCCTCTCCCAAAAGTTCCCTATTCGCGGCTTCCGCCCTGGGAAGGCCCCTCGTTCAATTATCGAACGATCCTATGGTCGGCCTGCGCTCATGGAAGAGGCTACCGATGATCTGATCAACAAAGCCTACCGTGATGCGCTCGATCAGGAGAAGATCTCCCCGGTTGGCCCACCGAATCTTGAGTCGATCACTTCTTATGAGCCGTTCACCTTCCGCGTGACGGTGCCAATTGCTCCTACTGTGACGGTCGGCGATTACCGTGGGATTCGCCTCGACCTCGAAGCGACCAGCATCAGCGAGAAGGACATCGAGCGCGAAATGGAGCGCCTGCGCGAGAAGCATGTGGTGCTCAAAGAACTTGATGAACTGCGTCCTGCCCAGGAGGGCGATCAGATCTCCGTACTCCTCGATACCGAGTTTGATGACGACGACGAGGATTACGATGATGATGAGGAGGACGAGGATGATGACGACGACGACGACGCGGACGATCAGGACGACGACGACGACGACGACGCGGACGATCAGGACGACGACGACGCTGAAGACGATGCGGACGATCAGGACGCTGAAGACGATGCGGACGATGCAGACGACGATGGTGAGATCCAGACCCTGGATCTGATCCCCGGACGTCTGGTGACTGAGTTGCACGAGGCGCTGGTTGGTCTCAACGTCGGTGACTATACCGAAGTTACGGCGGTTATGCCCGATGACCATCAGAATGAGTCGGTACGTGGCAAGACGGTCATCTTCAAGGTGAAGCTCAAGGGTATTCAGGAGCGCATCCTGCCGACCTGGGAGGAACTGCCCAGCTTGGAGAACTTCGAGGGTAGCCTTGATGATCTGCGCACCAAGATCCAGGGCAATCTGGAGCAGAATGCTCGTAACAATGCCGAGCGCAAGCTGGTCGAAGCCTACGTCAACCAACTGGTCGAGATGACCGAGTTTGACATCCCTGATGTGATGGTGCGTGAGTTGGCCCATGAGATGCTGCATGAGCAGGGCCATCAGTTCGAGCGCTATGGTATCACCCTGGAGCAGATGCTTCAGTATCGCGGTCAGACCCACGATGAGGCGATTGATGCCCTGATGCCCGATGCCGAGCAGCGCACCAAGACCACACTGGCCCTCAGCCGCTTGGTTGAGCACGAGGGCATCGGGATTACCGGCGACGAGGTTGAGGAGCAGATCGCGCTCATCGTCAATGATTACGATGAAGAGCAGCGCCCCAACATCATCAATACGTTGCGTTCGCAGATGATCAATGATGTGGTCAATATGGTGATTGACCGCAAACTGCGCGCTCGCATCATTGAGATTGCGACGGGTACGGCACCGGCACTCGAAACCCCAGAGGCCGAGCCTGCCGCCGAAGTTGCGAGTGAGCCTAGCGCTCCTGAAGCGTAGGTGGAACGAATAGCTTCCGGGAAGTTTTCAGCTTCCCGGAAGCTATTGAACTTCCGCGAAGCGGAAGTTCAAGTGAAACCACAACCCGAAAGAGGCGTCTGTATGCAATGGATGAGCCCCTATCAGAACAGCACCCCCGCCCACGACCACCCCAGCGCCCTGATACCGATGGTGATCGAGAGTAGTAGCCGTGGCGAACGGGCGTTTGATATTTATTCCCGCTTGCTCAAAGAGCGGATTATCATCCTCGGTACGCCTATCGAGGATCAGATCGCCAACCTGATCGTGGCCCAGTTGCTCTTCCTCGATAGCGACGATCCTGACCGTGATATTTGGCTCTATATCAATAGCCCCGGTGGCTCGATTACGGCCGGTCTGGCGATCTATGACACGATGCGCCATATTCGTGCCAATGTCGCCACGGTCTGTGTCGGCATGGCGGGGAGTATGGCCACGCCCATCCTTGCTGGTGGTGCCAAGGGCAAACGCTACAGCCTACCCCACTCGACCATCCACATGCACCCGGCGGGCGGCGGCGCACGCGGCTATGCCCCCGATGTTGAGATTATGGCCCGCGAGTTGTTGCGCGAACAGCAGCTCATCCGCGAGTTGCTCGCCACTGATACCGGCCAGACTATCGAGCGCATCGCCAAGGATTTTGATCGTGACCTCTTCATGACCCCCATCCAGGCCAAGGAGTATGGGATTATTGATGAGATCCTGACCCGTGAAGACATCGCTGGCGGTGAGAAAAAGTAACGTGGGTGGTCTGAGGTGTATCTGATCGGGGGGGTAGTGATCCTCCCGATCATTGCCCGCCGCTGCTACCCTGGAGATAGCCCATGACCCGAACCCGCAATACGACTGGCCGTGGTGCCTATGTCTGCTCGTTTTGTGGCCGGGGCCAAGATGAGGTGCAACGCCTGATCGCTGGCCCCGGTACGGTCTTTATCTGCGATGAGTGTGTCGCACTGTGTAGCGCGATCATCGCCGAAGAGACTGAGCAGCAGATGGCGGCCCCGCGTCGCAGTGCGCCGATTGGCCCTGCTCGCCTGCCGACCCCGCGCAAGCTGCGTGAGAAACTTGATCAGTATGTCATTGGTCAGGATCGCGCCAAAATTGTGCTTTCGGTCGCAGTCTATAACCACTATAAGCGGATTAAGGCCGGGGCCAAAGTTGATGATGTTGAGTTGAGCAAGAGTAATATCCTGCTGCTTGGCCCAACCGGCAGCGGTAAGACGTTGTTGGCCCAGACCTTGGCGCGTATTCTTGATGTGCCGTTTGCTATCGCCGATGCGACCGCGCTGACTGAAGCGGGCTATGTTGGCGAAGATGTCGAAAATATCCTGTTGCGCCTCATCCAAGCCGCTGATGGGGATATTGAGCGCGCCCAAAGTGGGATTATTTATATTGATGAGATTGATAAGATCGCTCGCAAGGCCGATAATCCCTCCATCACCCGCGATGTCTCTGGTGAGGGGGTGCAGCAGGCACTCTTGAAGATCTTGGAGGGCGGGGTGGCCCATGTACCGCCACTGCCGGGGCGGAAACATCCGCAGCAGGAATATATCTCCTTCGATACCACCAATGTGCTCTTTATTTGTGGTGGGGCTTTTGAGGGGGTTGAAGAGATTATTTCCCAGCGCATGCGCGGCAAGAGCACAATAGGCTTTACCAGCCAGCACATCCACGAAGATCTGAGTGAACATGCGCGCCTACTGAGCCAACTCAATCAGGATGATCTGTTGCACTATGGCTTCATTCCTGAATTTATCGGGCGTGTCCCGGTGATTGTGGCGCTTGAACCGCTCACCACCCAGGCGATGCTGCGCATCCTGACCGAGCCGCGCAATGCGGTGGTCAAGCAGTATCAGAAGTTGCTGGCTCTCGATCATGTTGATCTTGAGATCACTCCTGATGCACTCGATGCGATTGTCGAACAGGCCATGCAGGCCAAGACCGGCGCACGCGCCCTGCGCAGTATTGTCGAGGCGGTGCTGCTGGATGTGATGTATGAAGTGCCGGCCCAAGAACATATTGGGCGCTGTATCATCAATGCCGAGGTGGTACAGGGTCGGGGCTACCCCATCCTCGTCCCGCGTACCGAGTTCCGCCGCCGTTTGGACGAAGCTGTGTAGAGCAGATGCCCAAGGCCCCTGCGGGTCTTGGGCATCCTTCTGTGCCTATGCCACCGATTCGTCGTACATCTGAACGTGCCGCCGAAGAGGCCCACGCCCCACGCCGCATCCTGATCGCCGATGATGATCCTTCTATCGCCGCGTTGATCCAGGTGACACTCAAAGACCCGCGCTATGAGATCATTGCGGTCGCCAATGGCTTAGAGGCGCTTAAAGCCTTTGAAAAGCAGCCCTTTGATGTGGTCATCCTTGATGTGATGATGCCCTATGTGGATGGCTTCGAGGCGTGCGAGCGCATCCGCGCCCAGAGTGATGTGCCGATTGTCATTCTCACCAGCCGCGATGGTACCGAGGATGTTGTCCACGGCTTTGAGCTAGGGGCAGATGACTATATCACCAAGCCCTTTAAGACGGTCGAACTGATCGCCCGCGTCGAGTCGATCCTGCGCCGCGTCGAGGGCTATTCGGCGCGCCGCGCTCCGCCCGTGGTGCGCGTCGGCGAGCTTGAAATTGATGAGCCACGCCATCGCGTCTCCGTGCGCGGCAGCGATGTCAACCTGACCCCCATGGAGTTTGAGTTGCTCTACTTCCTCGCCGCCAATGCCGGTCAGGTCTTCGACCGTGAGACGCTCTTCCGTGAGGTGTGGGGCTATGAGTATGTCGGCGAGACCAACTTGGTGGATGTGTGTGTGCGCCGTCTGCGCGAGAAGGTGGAACTGATCCCCTCACGGCCGAAGATCATTCTGACGGTGCGCGGGGTTGGCTATAAGCTGGCTGAATACTAGAGGCTGTTTATGGAAGAGGTCCACGTCTCGACCCATCCACTCGTGCTGCATAAGCTGGCCTTGTTGCGCAACGAGTTGACCGAGCCGAAGAAGTTCCGCGAGTTGGTGCGCGAGATTGCCCAACTGCTCTTCTATGAAGCGACCCAGGATCTTCCTTTAGCCCCGCTTACCGTGCAGACGCCGCTTGCCCCTGCGCAGGGCTACGCGGTTGCTGACCGCGTCGGGGTCATCCCGATCTTGCGCGCTGGGTTGGGGATGGCCGAGGCGGTGGTGGAGATCTTGCCTACCATGCATGTCTGGCACCTGGGGCTGTACCGTGACCACGAGACGCTTCAGCCGGTAACATACTACAACAAGTTGCCCGCCGAACCCGATATTGACATCTCGATTATTGTAGACCCGATGTTGGCCACAGGTGGCTCCGCTGTCGCAGCGGTGGACATCCTCAAGCGCTGGGGGGCCAAGCAGATCAAGTTCTTGGGCCTCATTGCCGCACCAGAGGGGGTGCAACTGCTGCGTACTGCCCACCCCGATGTGGCGATCTACTTGGCGGCAATTGATAGCCACCTCAATGAACGCGGCTATATTGTGCCGGGCCTGGGCGATGCTGGAGATCGCCAGTTTGGAACAGGATAGTGATGCTGAGTGTTGCGCTGGCCCTGACTCTGCTGACCGCTTTTGGGGTGACGGTGCTCTTGATTCCCCCGCTCATCCGGCTGAGTGTCGCTCAGGGGTGGGTGGCCAAACCGGGGCCGCGCCATGTTCACCGTACTCCCACCCCGACCGTGGGCGGCTTGGCGATCTTTGCTGGGTTTAGTGTGGCGTTGCTGCTCAGTTTTGGCCTGGAGCAGTTCGATCCACTCCTCAACCGCTCGCCCTTCGAGCATGTGCGCCTGGGCCTGCTGCTGTGCGGCGCAGCCCTGATCGCCATTGTGAGCCTGCTCGACGATCTCTTCGATCTGCCCGCGCTGCCGCGCTTAGGGGTGCATATTCTCGCCGCCCTGATTGCGATTGGCCCCTACCTGTGGGATCAGACCCTCTACCCCGATGCGCTCGGTGCAGCCACCGAGGCGCAGGGAATCATCATTACCGCCTTCAACTTCCCCCTGCTCAACCAGATCCCCCTGCACCAGATCAGCCCCTGGCTGGCGATTGGCGCGACCATCTTCTGGGTGGTGGGCATGCAGAACATGGTGAACTGGTCGGATGGGTTGGACGGGTTGGCTGGAGGGGTCACGCTGATTGCGGCGGCGATCCTGGCGCTGCACACGCTGCAACTTGATCCACCACAGTACACCGTGGCACTGTTGCCGCTGGCGCTGGCCGGGGCATGTGCCGGGTTTCTGATCTTCAATTTTCACCCTGCCAAACTCTTTATGGGTGATGTGGGCGCGATGACCATCGGCTACATCCTGGGTCTGAGTGCGATCATCGGCGGGGCCAAACTGGCCACCGCGCTGCTGGTGATCGGGGTGCCGCTGATTGATATGGCGTGGCTCATTCTTAGCCGTACCCTACGTGGTGGCTCCGCCGCCCGCGCCGGACGTGATCATCTGCACCACCGCTTACTCGACATGGGGCTTTCGCAACGCCAGGTGGTCTTCTTCTACTACAGCCTGAGTGCCGCGTTTGGGGCGATTGCGCTGCTCGATTTCTTTACCCCGCTGCTTAAGTTGGGGGCGCTCTTCTGTTTGGGGGTGTTGGTGATTGGGATTTTGGCCTATACGGGGAGAACAAACAGGTAGAGCCGCAAAATCTTGCGTCTCTACCTGTTTGTTTGGGGCTACGCCCCAAGCCCCAGTTTTTGC
>NZ_GL501401.1:712516-777827 GCF_000152145.1 Oscillochloris trichoides DG-6 | reverse complement strand
TGGTGTTTGGCGGCTTCGCCGCCAAACACCACCCAAAATAAATATCTTCGGGGGCGGCGCAGCCCGCCCCCGAACCCCCACCGAAGGTGCTTACACCTACATCACTGTGCGCCGCATCTCATACTGGTCGCGCAGCGTCTTGGCGAGGCTGAAGCTGGAGCCGATGGTGAAGAAGAAGCCCATCGCAAAATAGCCCTTCACCCACACATCAACGGGCAAGTACCAGATGCCCACGACCATCAATACGGACGAGACGACAAACGAGATCCATACAAATGCGACCCAAGCGGGTGAGTCCTTCTGATTCTGGTAGGTATCCATGGGGGTGCTCCTCTGGTGTGAGTGCTGCTGTTTCTCTGTACTGAGGATAGCAGAGTCAACAGAAGTACACGGTAGCCAAAGGGTGAAGATGTTAGATTAACCCTAAGCGCAGCTTCCAGACATTGATCAGGGCCTCGACCACAATGCGGCGCGACATCTTGGATTTGCCGACGCGGCGGTCGGGGAAGATGATCGGGATTTCGCCGATGCGGGCACCTGTGCGGAGGGCGCGGTAGACCATTTCAACCTGGAAGGCGTAGCCGTTGGAGCGCACGGCGTTAAGGTCAATATTCTCAAGGACGCTGCGGCGGTAGCAGCGGTAGCCGCCGGTGGCATCAGCCACGGGCAGACCGAGGATGATCCCGGCGTAGAGGTTGCCCCCCCGGCTGATCAGTTTGCGACCTAGCCCCCAGTCGGTTGTGCCACCCCCCTTGACGTAGCGCGAGCCGATCACCATGTCGTAGGTGGTGGAAGCGGCGGCGATGAGTTGGGCCAGGTAGCAGGGATCATGCGAGAAGTCGGCGTCCATCTCGATGATCAAGTGGGCACCTTCGGCGAGGGCGCGGCGGAATCCGGCAATATAGGCGGTGCCGAGCCCAAGTTTGCCAGGGCGCGAGAGCAGCCCGATGCGGGACTCATCTTTGGCCATCTGGGCCACAATGGCCCCCGTACCATCGGGCGATCCATCATCTACCACCAGCACCCGACATCGCGGATGGGCCAGGATCTGGGGAATGAGATGACCGATATTGTCGGCTTCGTTATAGGTGGGGATGATCACCGTACAGTCGGCCATGTCAATCATACGACTGCGAGCAGATTCGTGCATAGAGATCTCGTTGAGCTTCGGGGAAGCTAGGATCGTAACATTACCGTGCTATTATAGCCCCGCATTGTATGGGGGGCAATCAGTTATGGATAGCTGATTAGTCCTAACCCTTGTGCGGAAAGAGTAACCCCATGAGTACGCCCCCACGTTTACAGGTTGGCTTGCGCCTCGATCATCTCTGGGTGGTGCTGGCGGTGTGTCTTGTGGGCGGGTTTGTGAGCCTGGTGCCCACCAAGCCGAATGATTTTTGGTGGCATCTGAAGGCAGGCGAGTTGGTGGCGATGAGTGGCATTCCGACTACCAATCTCTTTGCCTGGACACTGCCCGCCGAGCATCCCTACATCTACCAGAGCTGGCTGGGCGAGTGGCTCTTCTACCTGCTCTTTCAGATCGGTGGCCTGCCGATGACCATCTTCGGGCGCAACCTGCTGGCAACACTGGCATTTGGGTTGGTGGCGTGGGAAGCGCGGCTGCGCAGTGGCTCGTGGCGGCTCGCGGCGCTGGTGGTGGTGCTGGCCGGGGCGATGACGATCAACAACCTGAATGCGCGCACCCAGAACTGGTCGTGGCTGCCCTTTATGGGCACGCTGATGATCCTGAGTGGCTACGCGGCGGGGCGGTTAGGGCCACGCTGGCTGTTGGGGTTGCCGCTCATCATGGTCTTTTGGGTGAATGCCCACGGGGCGTTCGTGATGGGGTTGCTGGTGGCCGGGGCGTTTGTGGTGGGTGAGACGCTGCGGCGTTGGCTGCGCCAACCGCGTGCGCTGAGTTGGGCCTTGTTGCAACGGCTCTATTTGGCGGTGGCGGGCATGGTGGCGGCGACGATGGTGAATCCATTGGGGCCGGGGGTATTTGGCTATGTCGCGAGTCTGTTGGGTGATGATGCGAGCCAGGGTTTGATTAACGAGTGGCAGCCGCCTAACCCGCAGACCCCGGCGGGGATGTTCTTTGTGATCGGGGTGCTGGTGCTGATTGCGGCCTTCGCCCTTGCGCGGCGGCGGCCGAGTATCAGTGAGGTGATCCTGGTGTGTGGGTTGGGTTGGCAAGCCTTTATGGGGGCACGCTATGTGGTGTGGTTTGGGATGGCGGCGATGCCACTGGTGGCGCAGTCGCTGGCTGCGCCGCGCCCGATCCTGAATAGTGCCACGCCTAGCCCGGCTCGTGCAGGCAATCTGGCCAATCTGATCCTGGCACTCGCCTTGGTGGGTGGTTGGGGCACCTTACAGCCCTGGTTCAAGTGGCGCTTGCCGCTGCCCACCGAGTACCAGGCGATCTTTGTGGAGATGCCCGGTGCGCCGCAGATCTTCAGTGCCGATACGCCGGTGGCAGCGGTGGAGGTGTTGCGTAATGTGCCATGTGCGGGGCCGATCTTCAATGAGATGGGCTATGGTTCCTATATGGCGTGGGCGCTCTATCCGCAGGCGCAGAGCTTTATTGATCCGCGTGTCGAACTCTTCCCGCTCGAACAGTGGCGCGACTATGTGGCGATCACCCGTGGGCAAGATGCGTTAGCCAAACTCGATCAGTATGGAATTGCGTGTGTCTTGCTCGATGTGCATCTCCAACCCGCCTTGTCCAGTGCCTTGGCTGAAGCAAGCATCTGGGAGCGTACCTATCAGGATGCGCAGAGCGAGATCTGGCGCAGAAGGTGAGTTTATGCAAGCAGCAGTCAAACCACGGGTAACGCTCGATCATGTCTGGATTATGGCCGCGTTGGCCTTTATTGCGCTGCGCGCCTTGCTGACCCCGATCCAGCCGCAGGATTTTTGGTGGCACATGGCCACTGGCAGGATCATTGTCGAGACGGGGCAGATCCCCACGCTAGATAGTTTCTCCTACACCCAGGCGGGGCAGCCCTTCTACAACCAGAGTTGGGTGGGCCAAGTGCTGATGTACGGGCTGTACCAGATGGGCGGCCCGGCCCTGCTGGTGATCGTGCAAGCGGCGCTACTCGCCGCGACCTACGGGTTACTGTTGCGGATCTGTGTCGAGCGCACCCAGCGGCTGCGTCTGAGTGTGGCCTTTTTGCTGGTGGCCACCATGCCCGCCTCGTTCGACAACTGGATCGTGCGCCCGCAGACCTACGCGCTGAGCCTCTTCATCATCTACCTGTATGTGTTGGATGGCTGGCGGCGCGCTAACCCCGCCTATCGCTGGCAACTCTGGCTGTTGCCCGCCCTCGCGGTGGTGTGGGTGAATCTGCATGGCTCGTTCGTGCTGGGCGGGGGGCTGATCGGGTTGACCTTTGGGGCCGAATGGCTGCGGCGCTTGGTAGTGGATGTCGGGCAGCGGCGGGCGGGTGCGCAGCGGATTGAAGAACCACGCGCCCCGTTGGGGCCGCTCTTCCTCAGCGGGGTGCTCACCGGGGCGGCATGGCTACTGAACCCCGGCGGGTTGGCGGTGATCGGCTATGTGCGCAACCTCGTGGGCAGCTCGGCCGTCACCCGCTTGGTGACCGAGTGGGCACCGCAGACGGTGCGCAGCACCAACGGGGTGATCTTCTTCCTGTTTGTGATCGTGGGGGTGGTGGTGCTGGCCTACGCGCCGCGCCGGGTCAACCCGGTCGATCTCTTTGTGAGTGGGGTCTTCTTCTGGTTAGCATTGGGGGCAGTGCGCAACAACCTGTGGTTTATTGCCGTGGCCACACCTATGCTGGTGACGCAACTCGCCAGTTGGCTGCCGCGCAACGAACGCCCGATCTTTCAGGGGGCGACGGCGATCAACAGTGCGCTGATCGGGATGATCGGGCTAATGGTGGTGATCTGCCTGCCGTGGTTTAAGCCCTACCTAGGGCTACCGCCCGCAGTCGGCGCGGTGATCAGCGCGGAGACGCCGGTGGCGGCGGTGGCCTTCCTGGCCCAAGAACCGCAGCGCCCAGCGCGGCTCTTCCACGATATGAGTTATGGCAGTTACCTGATCTGGGCCTTGCCAGAGCAGCGCGTCTGGGCCGATCCGCGCATCGAGCTCTACCCGTTGGAGCAGTGGATTGATTACCAGTTCTTTGGCAGCGGCGCGAACATGGACGAACTGCTGGCGCGCTACCAGATTGATGGCATGCTGCTGAGTAACAAGAACCAGAGCGCCCTGATCGAATATGCCCAGGCGCACCCGGAGGCGTGGGAACAACGTTACGCGGATGACGAGGCCACCTACTTTGTGCGGCGATGAGTAGGGTGTTACTCCCCACCCTGCTCCAGCCATTCGATCACCCGATCCGTCAGATTGGCCAGAGCGCGCACCGCCAATTCCAGATGCTCTTCGCGGGTATCCTCGGCATAGCTATGCGAGATCCCGCGCAGACTCTGGACAAAGAGCATCACGGTAGGGATGCCCGACCGCGCCATTTCGGTCGCGTCATGCAGAGGGCCGCTGGTCATGTGGTAGTACACCCCACAGGTATCAATGACGGCGGCCTCAGCCAACTCGATCAACTGAGGGTGGAAGGTGATCGGGGCGATCTGGTAGATGCGCTCCCAGGTGACATTGAGGTGCTCTTCGGCGGCAAACTGCCAACTGGCGCGTTGGGCGCGGTTGAGCAAGCGGGCCAGTTTGATGCTATCGTGGTGGCGCATATCAACCATTTGCACCACATTTTCGGCCACTGAAGTGGCGATACCAGGCGAACAGACCACACTCCCCGATGTGCAGACCGCGCCATCACCAACCTCGTGGGCAATCTCGCGTAGCGCCAGGGTCAACTTGGCTGCTCCGGCCAAGGCGTCGCGGCGCTGATTCATTGGTGTGGAGCCAGAATGAGCGGCTTGGCCGTGCCAGATGACCTTGTAACGTTCCACCCCACATGTGCCGGTAACGGTGGCGAGCGGTAAGCCTTGGGTTTCAAGCACCGGCCCCTGCTCGATATGCAGTTCAAGATAGGCAGCCGCATCTATCAACTCACCTCCGGCTTGGCCCATCTGCTCCACATCCACCCCATAACCTGTCAGCATTGCGGGCAGCGTAATACCGTTGCGATCATGCAACGTCAAGAGATGTTCGGGGCGCAGGGTGCCGGAGGCGGCACTAGAGCCAAGCAGACTATAGCCAAAGCGGCCCTCTTCATCGGCCCAATCAACGAGGCGGATGGTGACAGGCGGTGTGCCGCGTGCCGCAATCGTGCGCAGCACCTCCAACCCCGCCACTAGACCGAGCGCCCCATCGAGCCAGCCCCCATTGGGCACCGAGTCAATATGACTACCGATGATCAGCGCACGCGGCGACGCACCGGGCAAGGTGGCCCACAGATTACCGGCCTCATCAAGACGTACCTCTACCGGCAGTGTGGCCAGTTTGTCCCGCATCCAGGCACGGGCGCGATCCCAAGTCTCCGTCCATGCGACCCGCTGGGCACCCTCATGCGTACTCGTAAGGGTGCGCAGTTCCTTCAACTCGGCAATCGTGCGCAGGGGGTTGAGTGGTGTCAGCATGATCAGCCTCAATGAGAAGGAATCACAAAGCGGGGCGGCAAGGGTTTCCCCTGCCGCCCCGCTTGAGTTTCTTGTGGCGACCCCGGCGCGACTCGAACGCGCGACCTTTTCCTCCGCAGGGAAACGCTCTAATCCACTGAGCTACGGGGTCATTCCCTCGAACCTTGCGAAGTATAGCATAGGTTTTTGATTTATGCAAATCACATCAACGCCGCAACCACTTGCTGCCATGCTGCATCTACTTGGGCGCGTGTATGGGCCTGGGTGCCGCTATTATCAATCACCACCGTGGCGCGGTTGAGGCGGCTCCCCTGGCTGGCTTGGGCCGCAATCCGTTGGCGCGCTTCGTCTTGGGACATGCCGCGTGTGCTGATGAGGCGCTCGATCTGTTGCGCCTCATCACAGGTAATCACCCACACCTGCTGGCACTGATCAGCCCAGCCCGATTCGATCAGCTTAATCGCATCAATCACCACCACTGGGCGTGGTAGGGGTTGGAGGCGGGTGCCGTAACCGCCACTCTCAGCCGCCTCCTGCATAAAGGTCTGGATTTCGGCGCGTACCGCCGGATGCACGATCTGCTCTAGCCGCCGTAGCGCAGTTGGGTTGCCAAAGACGATATTCCCCAACAAGCGGCGGTCTATCGGGCCGTTGGGTACACTGAGGATCTGCGGGCCAAAGGTGGCCACGATCTGCGCGTAGACCGGGGTTCCGGGGCGCTGTACGCGGTGGGTGACGCGGTCGGCGTCAATTGTGCGCGCCCCTAAGGCGGCCAACATCGCCACCACGGTGCTTTTACCACATGCAATGCCGCCGGTCAGACCAATCAGGTAGGGAGTGGCCATGGTCTTCTTTCTTGATCAGGGCTGGAGACTACAGATCGATATATTCCTGTTTGAGCAAGGCATCTTCCGAGATACCCGCAATAGCGAGCAGTTCGCCGATAATTTCGGCGCGATGCTCGGCGTCGCGGCGGCTCCAGGTACGGCTCTTGATCTCAAGGTAGAGTTCGGGGGCACTATCGCGGCCAAAGTTGTCAAAGTTGATCGCGAAGTCATGCTCCTTATAGAGAATGCGCCAGCGGCGACGGCGCTTTTCACGCTCGGCGATCTGATCGGGTTGGAAGTATTCGCGGTAGAAGCGCACGGTATGATCAGCCGCAGCGGTGTAGCGCGCCCGCGAGAGGACGATGGCCGAGGGCAATTCGCCACGTTCACCGGGCGCAATCAGGGTGATCGTATATTTGGGCTGTGGGCGTGCGCCGGGATCACTGCGGTGATCTTCGCGGATGCGGATGCGTTCGCCGTTGGCAAAGAGGAAGTAGGTATCGTACTGAGTACGCTCGCTGGCCTTGGTGATCTGCACCCCCGGCGCATTGATCAGCCGCGCCACGACTGCGGCAGCCTCGGCATCAAGCCGCGCCTTGACCTGGATCTCGAAGATCTCATCCTGCTGCACGCCGCCAATCGCCAGGATCTTGGCCAGCAGATTACGCTCGCGGCGCGCCAGGAAGGTGTCAATGCGAGCGGCGATCTGCTGCGAACGGTGCAGGATGTCGCGCTCATCAAGGCTAACCAGATCCTGGTTGCGAACCAAGACGCGGCCATCCACCAACACATCACGCACGTCGGCGGCGCGAGCGCTATAGACCAGGTGCGAGTAGATTGCGTCGGGGCTGTAGGTGTAGCGCGGGGCGCTGTGCAGGCGGGCAAGTTGCACCACAACCAGATCGGCGCGTTTGCCCACCTCGATGGAGCCAACTAGGTGATCAAGATGCACCGCCTTGGCCCCCCAGCAGGTTGCTAGAGCGAAGGCGTCGCGGGCGGGAACGGCAGTAGGATCGCCGGAGATGCCCTTGGGCAAGAGGGCCGCCAGTTGGATCTCGGTGAACATGTCCTGGTCATCGTTCGAGGCCGGGCCATCGGTGCCGAGGCCCACCTTGACTCCCGAATCGATCATGCGTTTGTAGGGAGCTACGCCACTGGCCAGCTTGAGGTTACTGGTGGGGCAGGGCACCGCGCCCACCCCGGCTTCGCGCAAGAGGCGCATATCATCATCGGTGGCGTGGACACAGTGGGCAGCGATACACGCCCCATCAAAGGCTCCTACCCGCTTGGCATAGCGGATCGGCGTCACCTCGCGCTCGCTAATACTCTCCTCCACCTCACGGGCCGTCTCGGACAAGTGGGTAACGAGGGGCACGCCATACTCGGCACACAACGCCGCCGCCTCGCGGTAGATGCGGTCGGTGCAGGTGTAGGGGGCATGCGGTGCCACCGTGGGGATGATACGCGGGTGGCCGTGCCACTGTTCAATAAAGCGGCGCGAACGATCCAGCCCCTCATCAAACGATGTCGCATCGGGCGTAGGCAGACGCATCACCGTCTGGCCACAAATAGCACGCATGCCAGCCTCTTCGGCGGCGCGGGCTACCTCTTCCTCAAAATAGTACATGTCCACAAACGTGGTGGTGCCACCGCGCAACATCTCGGCACATGAGAGCAACGTACCCACATAGACAAACTCAGCATCCACAAACTGGCTCTCGACCGGGAACATATAGCCAAAGAGCCACACATCAAGCTGCTGATCGGCGACCATACCGCGCAAGAGGCTCATCGGTACATGAGCATGGCCATTGATCAGACCAGGGATGATCGCACAACCGTGACAGTCAATCACCTCGTTGGGATGATAGCGCTCGGCAAGCGCCGCACTTGGCCCAACGGCAACAATCGCACCGTCATGCACCGCCACCGCCCCATCACTCAGGATCGTCCCGGCGTGATCCATCGTCACCACCGTCCCGCCCGTCAAGAGAAGATCTATCTGTTCGGCCATGATGCTCCTCCCAGGATAAAGATATTAGGGTATTGTACCAGAGCAGACCTACAATAGAAAAAAGAAGTATCATGCAAAGTGGTATCATAAAGTACACAAAATCTGTCAAGGAGTAGCTGTGATGCCGTTTGCCAACCTGATTCGTAGCGAGATTGCTGATCTCGAAGCCTATACACCCATCCTGCCACTCGATGTGCTGGCGGCCCGCTTGGGCCTGCCGATTGAGCAACTGGTGAAGTTGGATGCCAACGAAAACCCCTACGGCCCGTCGCCGCGCACGGTGCAGGCATTGGCCGATCTGGCCACCAAAGCCGGGCCGACCGGGCAACTGGCGATGGCGATCTACCCCGACCCTAACCAGACGCGCTTGCGGGCAGCGTTGAGTAGCTATGTGGGCCAGCCGGAGGAGCGCATCCTGGCGGGGGCCGGGGCTGACGAGTTGATCGATCTGGTGCTGCGGCTCTTTATTGCCCCTGGCGATGGGGTGATTGATTGCCCGCCAACCTTCGGCATGTACAAGTTTGATACCGGGGTGAATGGTGGCCGTCTGATCCCCGTGCCGCGTCGTGCCGACTTTAGCCTGGACATCCCGGCGATAGAAGCCGCTGCCCGCAGCGGGGCCAAGGTGCTCTTTCTTACCAACCCCAACAACCCGACGGGCAACCTCACCCCACTGGAGGATATCGAGCATCTGCTTAAGCTCCCGCTGATCGTGGTGGTGGACGAAGCCTACATTGAGTTTGCGAGCCAGCACGGGGCAGCCAGCGTCTGTGATTGGGTGCCGCGTTATGAAAATCTGGTTGTCCTGCGCACCTTCAGTAAGTGGGCCGGGTTGGCCGGGATGCGGGTCGGCTATGGCATCTTCCCTGAATGGATGATCGCCCAGCTCTGGAAGATCAAACAGCCCTACAACATCAGCTTGGGGGCCGAGACGGCGGCGATTGCGGCACTGGAGGATCGCGAGTACCTGTTAGGCAATGTGGCCCGCATTGTGGCCGAGCGCGAACGTCTGTTGGCATGTTTGCGCAACTTACCCTTCCTCGAACCGCATGCGAGTGCCTCCAACTTCATTTTGTGTCGTGTCACACGCGGAAATGCACGCGAACTGAAACTCATGTTAGAGCGCTTGGGAATTCTGGTACGCTATTACCATACGCCACTCTTGCAAGACTATATTCGGGTGAGTGTGGGCACTCCTGCCCAGACTGACACGCTCATCCATGCACTTGAAACATGGTGACAATGCCCACAACTCCTGCCACCCTTACTGAGCGGGCCAAAACCGGGGCTTTGGCTGTGGTGATGATTGGCATGGTGCTTGCAGTCATGCTCTTCTTCACCATTGTGAATCTGGAACAGGCCCAGATCAGGCAGGAGTTTTTGGGTGATGCCGAGACCTCGGCACTCGTGCTGAGTACCATTGCTAAACAGTACGAGCACGACATCGAGGTCATCCATGCCTTCTTTGTCGCCTCAGCCGACAAGGGAGTCAGCCGGGGTGAATTTAGTGCCTTTGTGCGCCTGCACATGAAGCGGGCAGTGAGTACGCCGGGGGTGCAGGCGCTCATGTGGGCACCCGTGGTGCGCGATACCGAGCGCGCCGCCTTTGAGCAGGCCATGGTACACGAGGGGTTTGCCGGGTTTCAGATCATCGAGCGCAATGCCGAAGGTGTGTTGGTACCTGCAAGTCAGCGCCGGGAGTATGTGGTTGCCAGCTATAACGAACCCTTCGAGAGTACCCGTGGCGGAGTGGGGTTTGATTTCACCTCGGAGCCGGTGCGCCGCGCCGCCTTGGAGCAGGCGCGTGATAGTGGTGAGGCGACTGCCAGTGCGCCAACCACGTTGGTCGTGAGTGGAGAACCTGGATTCCTGATCTTCTGGCCGGTCTATCGCTCTGGTGCGGCCATCAATACGGTGGCACTACGGCGGGACAACATCACCGGCTATGTGATCGGGATGTTCCGCCTGCGCGATCTGGTCGAGACTGCGGTGCAGGCATCCAAACTCCGCGACCTCGATATCTACCTGTTTGATGAGGGCCTACCCGAAGATGCGCCGCCCTTCTATGTGCATGCGGCCTTTTCACGCCCGGAAGCACTGGATACGAGCAATATCAGCCTGAGCGAACTGATCAAACAGGCTCCCTATAGTAGCCGCATCGGCATGGCGGGGCGCAATTGGCGTCTGATCATCAATCCAGCCCCCAGCTACGAGGCCAGCCGCTTAGACAGCATTCCATGGATTGCGCTGCTGATCGCTCTCCTCAGCACCTTTGCGATAGCCTATGCAATGGCGCATCAACAACATGCGGCAGATCAACTGCGCCATAGTGAACGTCGCTTCCGTATCCTGATTGACAAGGGCGGTAATGCCTTTGCGATCATTGCTGCTGATGGCACGGTGCGCTATACCAGCCCTAACTATGAACGTATCTTGGGCTACCCTAGCGGGAGTCGGCTGGGGCGCAGCACCTTTGAGTTGATCCATCATGAAGATCAGGGCGAAGCACAACGCCTCTTTAGCGAGCTATTAAGCAAGCCCGGAGAGAGCCGCAGTTTGCAGATGCGGGTTCGTTACTTTAATGGTGCATGGCATTGGATCGAGACCACCGCGACCAACCTGATTGATGAGCCGGAGATCGGGGGGGTGCTGGCCAATGTGCGCGATATTAACGACTATAAGCAGGCCGAGTTGGCGCTGCGTGAGAATGAGCGTCGCTTGCGCACCATCTTGCAGACGGCCCAGGATGGCTTTATGATCCTCGATCTTCAACTGCGCTTCCTGGAAGTTAACGATGCCTACTGTGGTATGAGTGGCTATACACGGGCTGAGTTGCTCAATGGGATGACGATCTTTAATGTCGAAGCCTTCGAAGCATACGAACAAATTCATGCCCATGCGCATCGGATTATGACTCAGGGTATAGATCTCTTTGAGACCCGGCATCGGCGCAAGGATGGCAGCACCTTCCATGTCGAGATCAGTGTTCACTACATTGACAGCGATGGCGGTGTGATGGTCTGTTTTTGCCGCGACATTACCGACCGCAAACGGCGTGAAGCCGAAATTCGCCACCTCAATAGCGAACTTGAGCAGCGTGTCGCTGAACGTACTGCCGATCTGAGCCGTACCAATGCGGAACTGAATCGCGCTCTGCGTACCAAGGATGAGTTTCTGGCCACCATGAGCCATGAACTACGCACGCCGCTCAATGGCATCCTCTCCTTCTCTGAGTTGCTCCAAGAAGAGATCTCCGGGCCGATCAATGAACAACAACGTCGCTCGCTTCAATATATTGAAAGTAGTGGACGCCATCTCCTCGCGTTAATTAACGACATCCTGGATCTCTCCAAAGTCGAAGCCGGACGTATGGAGATTCATAGCGAAATTTACTCGGTGGTCGAGATCTGTGAGGCGAGTCTGCTCTTTGTCAAGGAACTGGCCAACAGGAAGGGGCTACAGGTAGGTTTTAGCTGTAGTGATAACCTCGCCATCATTGAGGTGGATGCCAAACGGCTCAAGCAGATGCTGATCAATCTGCTCAGTAACGCGGTCAAGTTCACTCCTGATGGGGGGCAGGTATTGCTAGAGGTTACGACTGACGCCACAGCGGGGGTGATTCGCTTTGTGGTGAGCGACACTGGGATTGGGATTAAGGCCGAGGACATGGAGCGCCTCTTCCGCCCCTTCACCCAGTTGGATAGCAGCCTCTCACGCCAACATGAGGGTACCGGGCTGGGCTTGGCCTTGGTGCGGCGCTTGGCCGATTTGATGGGCGGCAGTATTGGGGTCGAGAGTGATGGTGAGGGGCAAGGCTGCCGCTTCATCCTGGCGCTTCCGTGGAACCCGATATCGGTCATCCCACCTGTAGCTGAGAATCCCGCGCCAATCTCGCCCTCCGCCGCGATGCGGTTGGCCGCAGCCGGTTTACCCAGCCAAGCCACCATTCTCCTCGCCGAAGATAACGAGATGACGATAGATGTCGTGAGCGACTATCTCCACTACCTCAATTTCGAGGTGGTTGTGGCACGTAATGGCTATGAGGCGATTGAACGTGCCCAGGAGTATCGCCCCGCACTGATTCTGATAGATATTCAGATGCCGGTGATGGATGGCCTGCATGCCATTCGTGAATTACGTGCGCTACCCGCCTTTCGTACCACACCGATCATTGCCCTTACTGCGCTGGCCATGCAGGGCGACCGTGAGCGCTGCTTGGCGGCGGGGGCGAACGAGTATCTGAGTAAGCCGATCAGTCTGCACGGGTTGGTTGAGGTGATACAGCAGATATTGCGTGGGCAGAAGCCCGCGCAAGGAGTCTCTTCTTATGAGCATAGCGATACGTGAGTTGCTTGATGTCGCCCACACGCTGGCATGGCAAGCAGGCAAGATTACCCTACGCTACTTCCAGAGTGGGGTGGCGGTAGACCATAAGGCCGATGAGTCGCCGGTGACGGTGGCGGATCGTGAGACTGAAGCCTTCTTACGCCAGGCGATTCTCACCCGCTACCCGGATCATGCTATTTTGGGTGAAGAGGCGGGCTTGAGTGGTGCGGATGATGCCGAGTACCGCTGGATTCTCGATCCGATTGATGGTACCAAGTCGTTTGTGCGCGGCGTGCCGCTCTATGGGGTCATGGTGGGGGTGCTCTACAAGAACAAACCCCTCATCGGGGTGGTGAACATGCCTGCCCTCAACGAGATCGTCTATGCTGGTACGGGGCTGGGTTGCTGGTGGAACGGACGCCCCTGCCGGGTCTCTGCCATCAACAATCTGCGCGACAGCCTGGTGGTGGCCACCGTCGCCCACGGGTATGAACAGTATGGCAAGGGTGCCGCCTTCCAACGCCTCCTCAGCCAAGCGGGCATGTTCCGCACATGGGCCGATTGCTACGGCTACCTACTGGTAGCCACCGGGCGCGCCGAAGTGGCCCTCGATCCGATCATGAACGTGTGGGACGCGGCGGCGTTAGCCCCAATTATGCTTGAGGCGGGCGGCACCTTCACCGATTGGCAGGGGGTGGCGAGTATCGAGCATAACGAGGGCATCGGGACGAACGGAGCCGTCTTGCCGGAGGTGTTGGATCTTATTGGTTGAACCGGGGCGGCTATGCCGCCCCGAAACATCACTCCTCAGCAGCATAATAATCGGCAAGGCCCGCCAGAGTCATCTGGGCCAAGAAGGGCGTCACTTCATGGCCGAGCGAGGTACGGAAGGCGTTGGAGTCGATGGCAATGGCCTCGCGCCAACGCGCCGCCTGGGTGTAGATCGGCAGGGTGCGCCGCAGTTGCACCGCCAGGAAGCGGCGGTTATTGGGGGTAGCAATGCTATGCACGGCATGGCGTAGGTAGTCGCTAAAACTGGCTGCCTCCGCCTCCGCTTCCACAATGGGTGGTTCGCCATACTTGGCAATGATCTTACCAACGAGGGCCGCACTGAGGTGTAAGGGCGCAAAGGTCGCTTCACGGAAGAGTTCGAGCGAAAAGGTGTTGAATGCCTCCTCATCGCGGTGCATCTCGTGTGAGAGGCTGCGCTGTTCGGTGAGTAACTGGGCAGCGGCGCTGATCCGCGCTTGTTCCTCGGCATCGGGTGGGGTGGCCAGCCATGTATCGGCACAACGGGTGAGCCGCAGGGCAAGTTCGCCGCCCCCCGCGAGGTGGCTCTTGTAGATGATAGGTCTGCGCATCCGGCGCTCCTCTGGGATGTGTGAGGGAAGGAATGGTCTGGGCGTTCCAAGCGGTTAGTATACCGCACTCCTTAAACTGAACTATCTTTATTAAGAACTTGACTTTATATTTGGCTTGCGCTACAATAATACAAGACATGAGCAACAGCACTTGGGGCTATGCCCCAAACACCAGTTTTGTATTGGTGTGTGGCGGCGTAGCCGCCACACACCAATACAAAAAGATCTGCGGGGGCGGTGCAGCCGCCCCCGCCCCCCACCGCAGGTGGTAAGGAAAGGAGCGCGACCACATGGCGCGGATCTACCAGCATATTACCGATCTGATCGGCAACACCCCACTTGTACGTTTGAATCGGCTCAATACCACGCAGGCCACTGTTTTGGCCAAGTTGGAGTTCTTTAACCCCGGTGGGAGTGTCAAGGATCGCATCGGGTTGGCGATGATCGAGGCGGCGGAGCGCGAGGGCAAGATCCGTCCGGGGGAGACGATCTTGGTTGAGCCGACCAGTGGCAATACGGGGATTGGCTTGGCGTTGGTGGCGGCGGCGAAGGGCTACCGGCTCATTCTGACGATGCCAGAGACGATGAGTATTGAGCGCCGTAAGTTGCTGCGTGCGTATGGGGCCGAGATTGAACTGACCCCCGGTGCGGAAGGGATGCGCGGGGCGATTGCACGGGCCGAGGCGCTGGCCGCTGATCTGCCGAATAGTTTCTTGCCCCAGCAGTTTAAGAACCCGGCCAACCCGGAGGTGCATCGCCAAACCACCGCCGAGGAGATCTGGAACGATACCGATGGTACGGTAGATATTCTGGTGGGTGGGGTGGGCACTGGCGGCACGATCACTGGCGTGGGTGAGGTGCTCAAGGCGCGTAAGCCTGGTTTGCAGGTGGTTGCGGTTGAACCTGAAGCCTCGCCGGTGCTCTCTGGCGGTAAGCCGGGGCCACATAAGATCCAGGGTATCGGAGCCGGGTTTGTGCCCGATGTGCTCAATACTGGGATTATTGATGAGATTGTCCAAGTGAGTAATGATGATGCCTTTAGTACGGCACGTCGCTTGGCCAAAGAAGAGGGCTTGTTGGTGGGGATTAGTAGCGGAGCTGCCGCTACAGCGGCGCTGCAAGTGGCGGCGCGCCCTGAAAATGCTGGGAAACTAATTGTCTTTGTGGTGCCCTCGAATGGCGAACGCTACCTCTCGACGCCGCTCTATAGCGAAGAGTAACGTCCTTGGGGTTCGGGGTGGCGCAGCCACCCCGAACTCCCACCTGCAACACTCGCCTCCTTCCCTGCGTCACATGGCTAGAAGCACAGGATGGAAGGAGGCCCTCCATGTCTACCGATGCCCCATCGCGCACGCCCATGCCCGACGAACCCTTCTATCACAGAGCGCAGTCGCGGCGCTGGGGCGGTTTGCTTCTGCTCTTGGGTCTGGTCTGGCTCGTCTTTGAACTGACCAGCCGCAGTGCCATCTTTGCCTTTGCGCTGGTGGAAGAACAGGTAACCACACCTCCCCAATCGTTTAGCGTCACGCGGGTGGTGGTGCGCGGGCTGGATGATCATGTCACCCTCAGCCACGCCGATGGCGATCAGGTGACGCTGACGGCGCTACGCCACGGGTTTGGTTGGAATAGCAACGCGGCCCGCTCGGCACTTCAGCGGATTGATCTTCAGGTTGAACAACAGGGCACGACGCTACATGTAGATGTGCAGCACCTGGGCGGTATTCCTATTCTGTTTGGGCGCACGCCTTATGCCGATGTGCAACTCGCCATCCCCACAGGCACTAGCCTTGATGTGGAGACGGTGAGCGGCGAGGTGCGCGGCGAAGGTCTGCGCGCCACGGGGAGCCTCGGTACGGTGAGTGGGCCACTGGTTTTGGTGGATACGGCGGGTGATCTCGGCATCAATACCACCAGTGGCGATGTCCAGATCCGCGATGCGGGGGCGGGGTTACGCATCAAGACGGTGAGTGGCGACGTGCGCATCACGGGGGCCAGTGGGGCCTTGTGGGTGGAATCCATCTCCGGCAACCTCGATCTTGACGCGGAGCAAGCGGCAGTGTTGGTTCTCGATACCACCAGTGGGGATATTCGAGCCAGTGGGGTGTTGAGCGGCGAGATCAACAGTATTTCTGGGGATGTAACCCTCACACTGCCTGCTGCTTCAGATCTGAACCTGTATGTGACGACGACGAGTGGCGAGATTGAGTATGATCTGCCGCTGCGCGATGTGCAACAGGATCGCCGCAGTCTGCGCGGCGTGTTGGGGAATGGCCAAGCCCAACTCAAGGTGACGACCACGAGTGGGGATGTGGAGCTAGGCGCGGATTCTTGATCTATCCTCTCACCTTCGGTGGGGGTTCGGGGGCGGCTTCGCCTCCCCCGAAGATATTTTTGGTGTATTTTGGCGGCTTTGCCGCCAAAATACACCAAAAATGGGGTTTGGGGTGTAGCCTCAAGAACTTTGCCCATGCTCTGGATCTAACCCTCCCCACGCTTACCCACCAAGACCGGGATGGGACTCAGATCGAGCAGATCGCCCGCCAGATCCTCCAACAGAATCCGATCCAGGCGGCTGGCCACCCGATGCGCCCCGATCATCAACAGGTCATGCTCGCGGGCTGCATCTACCACACAATCCACCACCGAGCCGATCTTCACCACCACCTGCGTCGCAACGCCTGCTTCACGCAGCAGCGCGGCGGATTCCCGCAGCACTGCCGCTTCGGGGCTTGGCCCGTTCAGAAACGCATCCTCGTGGGGGATGCTGCTCTCAAAAATGATCGGCTGCTCGGAGAGGGTGTGCAACAGGGTGACACTCGCCCCTAGCGGTTTGGCCAGCCGCACCAGGTAACGCGCATGCGCGAGGGTACCCGCATCGCCGCCACTGGCCAGCAGGATGCGCCGGATCGGTGCGATGCGCCCCTGCACCCGAATGACTGCCACATCTAGCCGCTGCGCCAGCCGTTTGCTGCGTCGCCCCATGATAATGCGTTGCAGACTCGGCTGGAGTCGCCCGATGATGATCAGATCGGCTTCGCGTAGCCCCGCCTCCCAGGTCAGGGCAGCCACGGCATCACCATCATGGATGCGCAGGATTGTGGGGATGGTCGAGGGTAACTCCAACTCAGCCTGCGCTGTGCGTAACAATGGTTCGTTCACCGCCCCACCGCCGCTCACCAGCGTCACCGCACGCGCAACCTGGCGCAGCAGCGGGGCAGAAAAGGTGATGACGGCATCATACGAGGGTGCCGGGCCAGCATAGATCACAAAACGCATGCAACGTTGCCCTCAATGAGACTAAAAACGAAGGAATAATAAGAGTAGTGGAATCAACAACATTACGCCCAGGAAGCTCGCTAGGCTGCGGTTATCGCGGATGATATATTCTTGCAACCGCAACACCCCGCTTGCAAAGGGGCGGTAGGCAAAGACCAGCACTAGCAGCGAGAGTACTGCGACACTTACCATCTCTACCAGTACAATGGTGAAGGCCGCCGAACCGCCAACGATCAGCGCCGCCACGAGGGTGTCAATGAACGTGGTGATGTTGGCCCCCATAATATAGGGCAGCGTATTCTCGCGCCGCACCATCCCCTTGGCCGAGAGCGGCACCAGGATTGAGAGCGAAACCGAGACCGAGAGTGTCACCGAGGTGACGGCTGCTCCGAGGAGGAACATGGGCACCGGGCGATAGACCATCCGCCCGATGCGGCTAAAGGCGCTGCGTTCGGCATGCATCTCTGGCAGGGCGCGGTCGAGTAGGGCGAAGGCTCCAAGCAGGATTGCCACCCCGATGATGAAGAGCGACCATGCCGGTACCCAGGCGGTGATCAGTGCCACCACCGGGTCAATCAGCAGGTCAATCACCGAGGCTAGGGGGCTAGTTGCGCTGGCTTCAACTATGCCGATGGCGTGGTTACTGAGGAGCCAATAGCCAACCGCTAATGCGGGCAGGTAGATCGCGGCGGTGACGAGGAGTGCCAGGACCCCAATCGCAATGCTGGAGCCGCGTTGGTGGCCGCGCAGGTAGTAGATGAAGCCCACCACCAACACGATTAGCGACGCGCCTAGGCGTGAGCCGGTGATCATCGTGAAGGTTTGCAAGGCGTCAATGGTGCCGGAGGCAAAGAGCGAGACCCCAATCGCGGCTACGGGCGAGCCGCTGAGGAAGATGTAGGCCAGCAACCAGCCAAACCCTAGCGCGTTGGCCGGACTGTTCACATTGAGCAGGCCGATGACTTGGCGTCCATAGCCCGCTGCCCCTTTTTTGAGTAACTCCAAAGCCAAGGCAAAGAGTAACAAACCTAAGAGGAGCGCGGCAATACGCGCCAAGGCCACGCGAACGCGGCCCAAGGTAAGTGGTTCGGAAGGTGTGGTAGGATCATTGTTGGTAGAGATTGGTTCACTCACCTCAGCCTCAGTGGACAGGTTGATGCAGCGATCCGCGTCGATCATGCTGGCCTCCCTTTGGTGGCGTCATTGCCCAGCCAGTTGCATACCCGTGAAAAGGCCATTATACTCGCCCCAAAGGGCAGATCGCAAGGGGGGCGTGCTGCACACAGTTCCGTACCCAGCCCGTAAACGGGCGGGCTACAAAACGCAAAGCCCGCCTTCGCGGGCTGGTTTTAGGCCGCGAAGGCGGCCTTCGCCTAGTGTTAGCCCGCCCGTTTACGGGCTGGGGGACGATGTGCTGAGGACGTTGCCCATGCCCTGGTGCTACAATAGGTCGTAGAAAATGTCGCCAATGCTAGAGCAAGGATCGTGCTATGCTTGAGCCGGGTGCGCTCGTGATCCAGCGCTACCAGATCGTGCGCCTGATTGGGCGTGGCGGCATGGGGGCCGTCTATGAGGCGGTGGATCAACGGCTCCGCAATACCGTGGCCCTCAAGCAGATGATCGGCACCTCGATGGAGAATGCCGAGGCATTTCAGCATGAGGCGCAACTGCTCGCCGCGCTACGCCATCCCGCGCTGCCTAAGGTGATTGACTACTTTAGCGATAACGCGAACTGGTTCCTGGTGATGGAGTTCTTCACCGGGGCCGATCTGGCGGCACTCCAGGCGCGCCGTGGTGGCCCCTTCCCGCTCCACGACATCCTCGATTGGGCCGATCAACTGTTGGCGGCGCTCGAATATCTGCATACGCGCACCCCGCCGGTGCTGCACCGCGACATTAAGCCGCAGAATCTGAAACTGACCCCTGATGGCCAGATCGTGCTGCTCGATTTTGGCCTCGCACGCGGTACCGATCAGGAATCGAGCTTTTTTGGCTATACACTTCAGTATGCGCCGCTCGAACAGATTGATGCGAGTGGCACCGACCCACGTTCGGATCTCTATGCTCTGGCCGCCACACTTTACCACCTGATGACCGACCGCATCCCGCCGAATGCGCCTGCGCGGGCCGAGGCGCTGTTGGCCGGGCGGCCCGATCCGCTACGCCCGCTGACCGATCTGCACCCAGAGGTGTCGCCGGAGTTGAGTAACATCTTCACCCAGGCGCTCGCGGTTCACCGCGAGAATCGCCCCGCTTCGGCGTTGGCGCTGCGTCAAGCCCTGCGCCAAGCCGCAGTCCAGATCGTGCCAACCTCGGTGGGTGATGCGGCTTCGGTGTCCCCGCGCAGTCTGCGCCCGATCACGACGCCGGGGAGTGGTGCCGAGCGCCCGCTGAGTATCGGCTGGGAGCAGGTGCGCGATGCAGCCGGGGTGCAGTGTGACTATGTGCTGCGCGAGTTGCAGGGCAGCGCCCGCCGCCTCGGCCCCTACCTGCCCGAAGCTTATGTGGCGCGCAGTATCGAGACCGATCTGGCCGACTTTCTGGCCGGACCCGCCGGGGCGTTGCTCATCCTGGGCGATTCGGGGGTGGGCAAGACCTGCCTCCTGGCCCAGTGGGCCAGCGAGCTGCGCCGTGCCGGAGATGCGGTACTCTTCTACCGTTGTGGTGGTTCGCTTGGCCCAGAGATTGACCGCGAGATTGCCCGCGATCTGCGCCGCGAATTGCCCGAACTTCTCCTCGGCGATCTCAATCAGATTGCGCAGTTGGCAACGGCGGCCCAGCGTCGTTTGGTGATCATCTTTGATGGGCTTAATGAATACCGTAGCGGTGCCCAGGCTGGCCCGGAAGCGCTGCTCAAACAGATTGATAGCTTGGTTGGGCGCGTGGCTGGCCCGCATCTGCGCATGGTGATCAGTTGTAACAGTGCCACTTGGAACCAGCTTGATCGTGCCGGGGCCACGAATCTCTTCTGGGGCTCGTACTACTATAGCTCCACGGGCGAGTCGGCGCTGACGCTCGATCTCTTTGAGCCGCTCAACCTCGCGCTGGCCTACGAGCGCTACCGGCGCTTCTTTCAACTCCAAACCCCGCTGGAGAGTCTGCCGTTGGCGTTGCGCGAGCGCCTGCGCAAGCCGCTGCTCATGCGGATGATCGCCGAGTCCTACCGCGATGGTGCGGTGGTGCTGGCGGCACGCGGCTTGAGCCTGGGGATCTTCCGGCGCTTTTTTGATGAGCGTGTGCGCCAGCGCCGCGAACAGCTCTTTATTGAAGAATTAGCCGCCGAGATGCTGCGCTTAGGTCAGGCGGCTGTGCCCATCCGCGATCTGGTGCGCAACGACCAATTGCGCCCCGATCTGCTCAGTGATGATCCCGATTCGGCCTACACTCGCCTGCTAGACGGTGGCGTGCTGTGTGAACTGAGCGGCAACCTCTTTTCTGGCGAGATGGTCGGCTTTAGCTACGCCGAAGTCGGAGCCTATGTCCTGGCGCGCCACATCCTGCGGGCAGGCGTAGCCCAGCAGGGTATCACCAGCGTCATGCGTGGCCTCCTTGCCCAAGCACGGAGCTTTCCACTCGCCTGGGAGGTTGCGCGTACTGCGCTCCTCATCTACCACCAACCCGACGGCTTTACCGCACTGGCCGAACTCCCTGATGTCGAGCCGCGTGAACTGGTGGTCGAAACACTGCTCGAACTCTACGCCGATGAACCCAATTTGGCCAGCGAGATCATCAAACAACTCTGTCAGCGCGATTCGGAAGAGGCGCGCCGTACTGGCCTCAAGGCGGCCTACTATATCGGCCCGCGTGCCCGCGAGATCTTCCTGTGGGCGGCGGCTAAGGGCAAACCGGCCCTGCGCCGTGTAGCGCGTGATGTCCTCTACCTTATCTGGCACAACGACCCCGATTTTACCTATGGCCTGCTCAAAGATCTGGTTGGCCGGGTTGGGCCAGCCGCACTGCGCGATCTGCGCAATATCGTTGAGTTCTTCTTTGAACTCTCGGTGGTGATCTACATCAACCACTGCCATCGCCAGGATGTGATTGACCGCACGGTTGATCTCTACTACGAACTGGCCAAACAGCGCCTGCACCTCGACATCATCAATACCGGCATCTTCGGCAAGACGGTCGAAGACCTGATCTTTCAGGCGGTGGCGAATGCCTTCTCGCAGCCCATTCTCGACACGATCATGCTGGCTGAGGTGATGCCGATTGAGCAGTTCTTCGCGCTGCCCAAGAGTGAACGCGCCCTGCTCATCGAGGCGGCCCCGCTCTTCGATCCCGCCACGCCGCTGGGTGATCACATTCCCACCATCGAGGCATTACTGCACGCCCCGAACATCTTCTTTAACCTCGTTGGTGTAGCCCAACTGGGCATTCATGCTGCCAGTAACTTCACGTCGAGCGAGCCGATCATCCGCGATCTCTTCGAGCGCCTCCCCGGCCCCAGCCGTCTGTGGGTCTTACTCAGTTTCTCCGTCCTGATGCCCCAAACCCCACCCGCCTGGGCCGCACTGATCGAGCATCTCACTGAACGCCTCTTCAGCGAACATGCCGATCTGGTCTATGGCGAGACGCCCAGCATCCTCAACCAGCTCGACATCCTCCTGGTGCCGCTCGGTTTGGCGTATGGCAAGGTCGGGCAGACTATGCCGGTGATCGAGTTACTCATTCAGGATGGGCTATTACGCGGCGATGATCGCCAGATCGCCCGTTGCGTGGCTGGATTAGCGGCGGTGGGTTTCTACCACCCCACCCCCACCTTCCGCCTGCTCAGCGATCTCCTCACCGCACTCGAACCTAGCGCCTACCCCGACACTCTGATCACCACGCTGGCCACCATCCGCACGCTCCACCTTGATGCGGCTGATGTCTTTATGCAGCGGGCGGGCCTCAGTGCCGAATACCAGCGCCAAGTCGCCGCCGCCGCCGACACCGAACTCGTGCGGCGCTTCATCTACTGGTTGGGCATGTTCAATCAGGTGGTGCATTCATGTACCTACTACCCCAAGATCCGCCGCCAGATGGCCATGGCTGCTATGGAGATGCTGACCAACGCGCGCCAACCGAGCGAGTTTATTGCGGCATATACCGCCAATGTGTTCCGTATGCTGCGCGAGGCGGGGTTCCGCCTCAGCGAGTGGACGACATGAGCAAGGCTGTGAGTTAGCGACTTATAGCATTCTTAGCCACAAAGAACACAAAGTTTATCATTTTTACTCTGTGCGTTCTTTGTGGCTTACTCATACTATGAAAAACCCGAACATCCCCACCTGGTGCATGGATCTCTACCGCTTCACGCGCTTCTCCGCCTTCGGTGCCACGGCGGTGCTACCCCTCCTCGGTGCAGGCAGCGTCAAACCCGATCTGCACCTGGGGGCCAGCCTGTGCCTGCTAGGGGTTGCGGCCTGTTTCCACAGCTTCGCCTACATCCACAACGATGTCTGTGACCTCGAACTCGACCGCAGCCAGCCGCTACGTGCCGACTACCCGCTGGTACGCGGCGATCTGGCCCCTAGCGCCGCACTGGCTCTGGCATTGAGCGCCATCCCAGCGGCCTTCAGCCTCAGCCAAGGCCGGGCGGGGCGCGGCTACCTAGCGGCGGCCTTCGCCCTGATGGCCGCCTACAACCGCTGGGGCAAAGCCTGCCCCTTCCCACCCCTCACCGATCTCGTCCAAGCGCTGGGCTGGGCCTGCCTGATCGCCTATGGCGCAGAGGCGGCTGGTGCGCCACCCAACCGGCTCACGCACTACCTGATCGGCTACGAGATTCTGCTTATTCTCATGGTGAATGGCGTGCATGGGGCACTGCGCGATCTGGGCAACGACCAAGCCTGTGGTGCCCAAACCACCGCGATCATGTTGGGGGCGAGCGCAACCCCAACTGGCCTGCGCATCGGGCCGGGGCTGCTGGGATATGCCGGGCTACTCCAGGCGGGCATGTTCGCGCTTGCCCATGGGGCCAATCGCCACAACCATGCCGCGCACCAGCGCCGCGCCGCACTGAGCCTCACCACCCTCAGCAGCCTCACCTTGGCGTTGCTCATCCACGCCGCACGCGGCACGATCAGCCCCACCGACAGCGGCATGCTGCACCTGATCCTGATCCTGAGTAGCCCCATCGCCCTGGTTGAGCCGGGGCTAGGGCCAGCGTTACGCAATACCACCCTAGTCGCCCACAGCCTGCCCCTGTTGGCCAACGGAATGACCTACGATGCCCTGCGCAGGTTGTGGCCCTGAGGCACACACATACACCACCCGCGCCGCATCGGGAGGCGCGGGCTGCCATGCCGGGGTATAGCGCGCCACAACCTGCATTCCCGCCGCTTGTACTGCTGCCTGCACATCCGCATCGTGCCAGAAGCGCTCGGTATGCACCTCTTCACCGCGCCACCAACGGTCAATCTCGCGTACAAACCAGACAATCCGCCCCTGCGCCACGCGGGTGTAGCGGTTGTAGTTTAGGCGATTGTAGACCAGCAGATCAGAGGAATCATACACCACCTGATCGGTATCATCCCAAGTGGCAAACTCATATTCGGTATTCAGATCAAAGACAAACTGGCCCCCCGGACGTAACAGATCGGCCACACTCGCACAGACCAGCCCCAGATCCTCGGCAGCCCGCAGATAGTTGAGGCTATCATACAGGCACGTCACGAGATCAAAGCTGGCTGGACGTAAAAGGTCGTGCGTAGCCGGACGATCCCGCATGCGGCGCATATCGGCATGCACCCAGCGCACCGCAAGATCGCGATCACGGGCGCGAGCGCGAGCAATCCGCAACATCGCCGCTGAACGATCCAGCCCCACCACCTCAATGCCGCGTTCGGCGAAGGCCAGCGCGGCCCCACCCGTGCCACAGGCCAGATCGAGCACCCGTTGGGGTGGCGTGGGCCAAGCGGAGAGAATCTGCGCTACGAGGCGCTGCGCAAACTGTGCCTGACCAATCGAGTCATAAATCGGAGCGTAGGTTGTATAGATCTTCAATGTCGTAGAGGTTAGAGGCGCAAGAGTGCATACCGCCAATAATCGCGGCTGGCCCGCAGCGTCTCAAAAAAATCTTCCGCAAGTGCCGGTTCAGGCGAACCATAGGCCCGCAAACCAATATCGTGGGCCACCTTCAGTGCCAGCAACTGATCGGCGGGCAAACTGGCCACCAAGAGACTCGTAACCCCCCGCTGCTGAATAACCTGCAACCCAGCTACGAGGCTAGGACGTTCACCAACATCCAGCAGCGCCTCTGCCGGAACGCCGCGCCCTAACAGATCGTTGCGCGCCCGCACCTGACCGGGGCCAGTGATGGCGATCTGGGTACCATAGCCGCGTCGGTACAGATCGAGACAGTGTTCGATCAGCATTGAAGGCGGCAGTTCGGGGGCAATCAACAGCAACAGATCGGCATTGCGCGTCTCATCGCGCTGGGCCTGCATCCCAATCGCCGCCACCGTCACCCCCAACAGGGTCACGAGCACCAGTGCCAGCACCAACGCCAAGCGCCCCACCTGCTGCCCGATCATCCGCCACGAGCGCTGCTGCATGAACCAGTTCATGATGACACCGTTATTGAAGGATTAAAACTCGCAACTGATTGTTGCGCGGGTTGGAACGAGGCCACCAATTGGCGCAAACGCCCGGCATCCACCGGCTTGGCCACCAAAGCATCCACGCCACGTTGCTGTGCCACCTCGGCACTAATCTGTTCGCCCCAGCCCGTAATCAGGATCGTGATCAGCCGTGGATGTAGCGTGCGCGCACGGGCCACCAGATCCCAGCCCGACATCTCCGGCATGCCCAGATCACTACACAGCAGATCAAACTGCTGGCTATGCAGCAGTTCGAGCGCTTGCGAACCCGATTCTACATCCACCACCGTATGCCCCACCCGGCGCAGAATCTGCACAATCACCCGGCGTACTGCCGGGTCATCTTCGACCACCAAGATCTTCATCGGCTGTGCGGCTGCCGCAACTGGCCCCGGCAGCAATACTTGCCGCTGCTTCACTAGGCGTTGTATCGGTAAGCGAATCAGGAAGGTGGTACCCTTACCTGGCTCACTCTGAATCGTAATCGTGCCATGGTGGCGCTGCACGATCCCATACGCCATAGCCAAACCCATCCCCGTACCCTGCGCCCCCTTGGTTGAGAAGAAGGGATCAAAGGCGCGCTGCCGCACCTCTGGGGTCATGCCGGTACCCGTATCGGAGACCTCCAGCAGTGCGATGGGTGGATCGGCCTGGATCTGCTCGGTGCGCAAAAAGAGATCACCCCCATGGGGCATGGCATCGAGGGCATTCAGGATCAGATTGGTCACTACCTCGCGCAGTGCTGAACCATCACCCACCATTGGCGGCAGATCGCCAAACTGTTGAATCACCCGCAAGCGAATACCATTACTCTGCATCGCATCGCGCCAGCGCGGGCGCGTCATCGCCAGACTCTCGATCACCACCTTATCCAGCACCACCTCTTCATCGGGTAGCGAGCGTTGCGTATGCGAGAAATTTTGGAGGCGACGCACCGTTGCCGCGCCATCACGCGCCGCATGCTCAATGATGTGCAAGCCCTCGATGACCCGTTCATCCTGCGTAATATCGAGCAACAATTGGGCATGACCCAAGATACTGGTGAGTAGGTTATTAAAATCGTGGGCCAAACCGCTGGCCAATTCACCTAATGCGCGTAAGCGTTCACTATGCAGCAACTGCTCCTGAGTACGCTGCAACTCCTCATAGCGCCGGATATTGGCCAGTGCGCCCGCGACTTGCCCGGCCAAGATTTCCACCAAATAGGCATCGTGCTGATTAAAACTACCGGTGATATTGCTCTCAATATCAATAATGCCCAGGATCTCGCTACCATGGCGGATCGCCACGATCAATTCTGAGCGCGTATCCACCAACGTTGGTGTGGAGGCATAACCCGGCTCGCGGCTCACATCATTCACCAGCAGAGTCGTACCGAGCCGAGCCACTTGCCCAGTAAGACCGCGCTCAACACTATAGCGGCGATGTTCGCCAAACTCCGAGACTTGGTTCACCATACCGCGTGCCGAGCGCAGATCCAACATCGTACCATCAACCAAGCCAAGCACCACTTGGTAGTAGCCAAAAGTACGGTGCAACAGATCAGCGACACTATCCAGCAAGAGTTGCGGATCATTGAGCGTACTCAAACGATTACTCATCTGGTGGATGACATGAATCTGGTTGGCCCGGATCTGCGCTTCACGGAAGAGATGTGCATTATTGATCGCCACCGCCAGATGATCGCCAAACATTTGGGCCACCTGCACATCATCGGCGCTAAACGCGTCGGGCACCCACTTATCAATCGTCAATGCTCCGATCACGGTCTGGTTGACGATCAACGGCACCCCGATCCATGCGCGGGTATGCGGATTCTCGGCAAAGATCTGCCAGTCAGGCTCCTCGCTAACATCAGGGATATAGGTGGTTTGGTTGGAATGGGCTTCAAACCAGAGCGGGGAGCCTGGCCCATGCGAGAGGACGATCCGTTGACGCGGATCGAAGCGATAGCCACGCCCAGCCGCTAACCAGACATATTGACTTTCGTGAAGCAGAAAGACGCCACTCGAATCACACTTGATGAAGCGCTCCAACTGCTCAAGCACAAAATCAAGTACGCGATCCTGTTCGAGCATCGCATTACAGGCATTTGCCAATTGGTGCAGCGCCTCACTCAACGCACTTGCCCGCTGCTCGGCACTTATCAGGCGCGCATTCGCCATCACCAAAGCGATCTGGTTCGCTCCAAAGTGGAGCAGATCACTCTCAGCGCGCCGCCAGTAGCGGTCGGAGCGTAGCGAACGCACCAACAACCAAGCAACCTCGCTACCTTGCTCCTTCACCGCCACAATGAGATCGCTATGCACATCACTCGGCTGATTCTGGAGCAGATGTGGTTCCCAATGAAACGATCCCGGTGTTCCGGCCCACCACATAGCCAGTGGAGCCATCTGGGTAGCACTCACGAGTGTACAGAGATCGGCTTCTAAGTCCATGCCCAGTTTTGCCAGAATACGCTCATAGATCAGCGTACTTGAACCCAGCGACGTACTGGCTTGGATTACCAAGCTACTCAGTTGCTCACGGGTCGTCGCATAACGTAACGCTTCGGCACTGGCAGCATTCGCAATCGCAATTGCCGCATGGCTGGCAAAGATCTCGACAAACTGACACACCTCGGAACTAAAGAGGGTGGCGTGCGATTGCCGCGAAAGGTTGATCACCCCTAGCGTATGGTTATGGATACGTAGGGGCAAAATGAACATTACCTGTTGACGATTGATGGGAATCTGTTTATAACGCGGATCACTACTTGGATCGAGGAGTTGCAGTGGTTCGCGGTGCTGAACGACCCAACCAACTAAACCCTCATCAACCCGGAAGGTAATTTGGCGAATCAACTGCGGATCAAGCCCATAAGAAGCAGCAATACTCAAATACTCGCCACTATCATCGAGCAGCATGATCGTAATCAACTCAGCCCCGCTCAGATCGCGCACGGCATGAATGACGCGACTGAGCACCTCGTTCAGATCAAGAGATTCGCACACCAGCCGACTCAAATCGAGCAGCGCAGCCATGGTCGTCGGCTGTTCTAAGAGGTCACCCATTGACACTAAATCCTACATTGTTGGCTTGGAAGATAGGTGCATTATACGGAGGCCATGGGCAAAAGGCAACCTAACAGTTTCGTAACCTTTGCTGGTCTCTGTACGGTACAGATGGCGACGGGGAATGAGCCTAGCCGATAGCCAGAGGAGGAACATAATGCACGCGGTGAAGGGGACACTCAATCGGGTTGATCTGATTGGACATCTAGGGGCTGATCCAGAGATGCGTTTTCTTTCTAGTGGTAAGGCGGTGTGTCGTTTCAATATCGCCACCAACCGCATTAGCGGGCAGAACGAGCAGGGCCAACGCAACTACGAGACGGAGTGGACGCAGATCGAGGCATGGGAACAGTTGGCCGAGCAGTGCAACAGCTACCTGCACAAGGGGCGCAAGGTGTTGATTTCGGGCAGCCTACGCACCGATAGTTGGACTGACAAGGAGAGTGGCCAAACCCGCTACCGCACCTATGTGCGTGCCCGTGAGGTGCTCTTCCTCGACGCCCGCTCCGACCAGAGCAGCACCCCCGCCGAGGTTGGGGCGCAAGATACCGACGATGAGTTGCCGTTCTAGTCGTGATAGGTAACTGTTCACACTTGGGATAAAGGGCGTTGTCACGCTGAGCGGAGCCGCAAGGCGAAGCGAAGCGTCCCGGTCGGGGAAGCGGCGCATACCGCCGGGACGCTTCGCTTCGCTCAGCGTGACCGCATAGCGGACTTCCAGGAGAAGTGTGAACAGTTACCGTGACAGCGGCCTTCGACAGGCTCAGGTCACGACCCGGTGGCTGAGCCTGTCGAAGCCACCCCTACACCTCCAGCGCCCCGCCGATCTCACACGCCAATTCATGCAGGTAGACCAACGCCGAACAGGCATCGCGCACATACCGTAGCGCCTCTTTTTCGGGCAACGGATCATCGCGGCGCGCCATCATGGTCGCCAGACTCTCCCCGGCAACATACTTCATCACCAGGCAGAGCTGCGCATCTAGGTGGTCGTAGACATCGGGCAAGTGGCGATGACCGGGCGTACTCAGGTTGGCGAGCAGCAATGCTTCGTCAGGGAAGGATGCCACCAGTTGCTTGGCCTGTGTGGCTGGGTAGGCCGGACTGATGCGCAGTTGCTTAATCGCGCAGAGCCGATTGAGGTGCGTATCTTCCGCCAAAAAGACCTGGCTAAAGCCACCGCCACCCAGCACCTGATCCACTCGGTAGCGCCCATGGGCAAGCAGATCGCCACTCTGCAATGGTGCTGGAAGATGGTTAGTCGGCGTAGGCGCAGCCAAACGCAGCCCGCACTGCCCGCAGTAACGAGCAATGACACGGTTGCGATGGCCACAATCATGGCACTGGATGCGGCGAGTTGTAGTACGCTCGTGCATGAGCGCCGCTCCGTATAGAGGTGGTGATACGAACCATCTACGACGGAGTATAGGATAGTGCGATGGGAGATTAAGTATAGCACGTTATGCCCTCAGGGTTAGAGGGACGTGGTACAATACACGCTACCTTCCACCGGATCAGCCAAGAGATCGAGACATGAACAACGACGCTCACGATGGCCAGCGCAACATGGCCACTCCCTTGGACACCCTGATCGGGTTGTTACCCAACCCGTGCGCTCTGATTACCCGTGAAGGGGTTATTCGAGCGATCAACCCAGCATGGCGGGACGCCTTCTTCCACACGGGCCTCGGCGAGAAGGTCTTGGATGTGTGTGGAGGTATGTTCCAGTGGGAACATGCCGAGCAAGACTACGTACAGGCTGAGATCGCAGCGTTGTTGGCCGGAGAGACGCTGAGTTGCCACTTTGAGGATATGCTCGCCGAACCCCCGGAGCGTTGGTTCGCCAACACGATTGTTGTCCACGAACATCTGAATAGCGAACTGTTGTGGCAGGCGCATGATGTGAGTGCGTGGCGCATCGCCGAACTCGAAACTGCCCGTATCTGGCACCAGATCCGCGATGCCTTGGAGAGTATTTCTGATGGCTTTGCGATCTATGACACGAATGACCGGCTGGTCTTCTTCAACCAGCACTACCGCAATTTGTATGATCGCAGCACCGACTTCTTTGTGATTGGCACAACCTTTGAAGAGATTGTGCGCGGTGGAGTGATGCACGGTCAGTATCCCGATGCGGTGGGACGCGAAGAGGCGTGGATCGCGGAGCGGGTGCGTCAACATCAGGAGTGCGAGACGGTTGAACTGCGGCTCTCCGATGGTATCTGGCTGCGCTCGATGGACAAACGTACCAGTGATGGCGGGATTGTCTGTATCCGCACCGACATCACCGTGCTGAAGCAGAGTGCGGCCTTGCGCGAACAGAGCGAGCAACAGGCCGAACTGATCCGCATCCAATCCTCGCTGCTGGCCGAACTCTCGACGCCGCTTTTGCGTATTAGTGAGCGTGTAGTGGTGATGCCGCTGATCGGTTCGCTCGATAGCGCCCGCGCCTCTTTGGTGGTTGATTCACTGCTGCGCACGATTGAGGATCAACGGGTTGAAGTGGCCATTCTGGACATCACCGGCGTACCGGTTGTAGACACCCAGATCGCCAATGTGCTCATCCAATGTGCGCGGGCAGTGAAGTTGCTCGGCGCGGCCACCGTCCTCACCGGCATTCGCCCCGATGTGGCCCAGACGATGGTGGCGTTGGGGATCGATCTTGAAGGCATTGTCACCCGCGCCGATCTGATGGGCGGGATTGCTTACGCCTTGCGGCGGAAGTGAGATCGTGTTTGGTGTGATTTGGCGGCGTAGTCGCCAAATCACACCAAACACTGTTCGATCCTTACGCCTCGCGCTCTAGCACAAACTGGGCTAGGGTGATCAGGGTGCGCCGAGCCAGAGAATCGGGGAAGATGTTCAGGTGGTTGATCGCCTGATCCACATAGCGGCGCGCCTCATCCATCGCTGCGGCGGCACCGCCCGCCTCTAAGACCTCGCGGATCGCCGCCTCTATCGTGGCATCGTCGGTAAGATGCTGCTCGACCAGCGCCCGTAGACGCGGGCTGCCGGTGCGCTCTAGCGCGTAGATCAGCGGCAGGGTGATGGTTCCCTGGCGCAGATCATTCCCGGCGGGTTTGCCCAGCGTGCTCTCATTCCCAATGAAGTCGAGTACATCGTCAACGATCTGGAAGGCAACGCCAACATCAAAACCATACCCGGCGAGAGCCGCGATCTGGGCTTCGTCGCCACCCCCAGCCGCCATACCCGCCTTACAAGCCGCCTCGAAGAGCACCGCCGTCTTGGCCCCGGTCTTGTAGAAGTATTGGCGGCGCGCCGTCTCGGCAGGTTCAGCCACCATCACCGGGCTAAGTTCGCCCTCGACAATCACCTGTACCGCCTGGGCATAGAAGGTGATGATGCGCGGATCAGGACTAAGTGACATCTCCGCTGAAGCGAGGGCAAAGAAGTAGTCACCCACCATCAGTGCCACATCGTTGTCCCAACGCGCATGCACGGTGACCCGACCCCGGCGGCGGGCGGCCTGATCCACCAGATCATCATGAACGAGGGACGCTGCGTGGATGAGTTCCGCCGATGCAGCGGCATGAATGACGTGGCTAAGTTGATAGGTACCGAGTTGAGCGGCGAGCAGTGCCATCGCGGCGCGCAGCCGCTTGCCCCCAGAACGTACCGTATGCACCCCAGCTTCAGTGATCAGACTCGAACGCGATTGCGAGCGGGCAATGAGCAGATCTTCCACTGCCCGTAGATCAGCAGTCAGATTGGCGCGTTCAAAGAGTTCTAGCAGATCCATACTGCGCCCGTTGCGCTGCGATAGATGGTGATTTTCGCTCTCAGTCGCGCTGGTCATGGGCGTCATTTTTGGGGTTAGCGTGTTATTAAACTGGTACGCAGCCATGCGGCTGTTCCTTCCTAGTGCCATACAACCTCTGATGTGCAGCAGTACGTCGCTGGGGGAACGCCCAGCATGCAGCGCATGTCAGCGCAGGTGGTGGGGTGGGGTGTAGTTTCTTGTGATATTAACTACAAAATAACTATAACACAGCACACCCGCAAGTCAACCTAGACGGACGGTACGGCATGCCATCATACGGCTTGTCGGCAATTTGCACAAGGTGGAAGTTCACCTGCCATCATCCCACCAGCGGCAAACTGATCTGCACCACCGTTGATTGGCCAGGCAGACTCAGCATACTCAGCGTTCCGCCCATAATCGCCAGCATCGTACTATGCAGTGCCAGCCCATGGCCGCCATCATCGCGGGGCGGGCCGGGTTGCATACCCACACCATCATCGGCGATGCGCAGGCTAAGGAAGGTCGCCCCACCCACCCCCGGCTCACACTGAGCCTGCACAGTCAGCCCCAAGCGTCGCCCTGGCGTAGCGCCGCGCCCGTGGCGGGCCGCGTTGCGTATGACCTCGCGGGCCGCATAGTAGAGCGCCTCCGCCGCGAGCGGATCGAGGTGGTGGGCGGCCTGCTCGACCTCGGCGGTGACATCCCACACTACCTGATCAAATGCCCCGACCAGATCGGTATCGAGCGCCCGCCGCAACGCCCCCAAGGCACCCAAACGCGTCAGATCGGCCCCAATGGCCGGAGGCAGATCATGGAGCAGATCGGAGATCATGCGGTGCGCGGTCTGCAAGTTGGCCATCGCCGACTGTAGTGTGGGATCATGCGCATGCCCGCCCATCTCCAACAGGCTGGCGTGGATCTGGGGCAGCACCTCATCGTGCAGGACGCGCCGGGTGCGCCGATCCAGCACCTGGCTCTCGGCGAGGCGGCGGCGCTGCAACGCCGCTAAGCGCCGCGTCATCTCGCTGGCAGCCCGCGCATCCAACAGGCGCTCGCTGGCTGCCCGTGCCACCTCGATCTCCTCTTGGGTGTAGATGCCGCCATCATTCTTGGGGCCAAGCAGCAGCCAGCCGATCAGGCCGCGCTCGTTGCGCAGCGGCACCGCCCAGCCCGCCCCGTTGTAGTGCTGGGGATCTATTGGAATACAGAGCGGAAATGGATTCTCTGCCGCCTGTGGGAGTGCCAGATCACCCAGTGCCGGTGGCGCACCATGCGGGTAGGCCAACGCCGGGCCAGCCAGATCGGCCAGCGAACCCCACGGCAACAGGTAGGCGCGGCGGGTGTTGAGCAACTCGGCACACAAGACCTGGAAGGTTGCACTTGGTTCACCCTCCGCCGAACTGCTTGGCCCAAGCAGGCGCGTATAGAGGTTTTGGCTGGTGACAAAGGGGCGCAGCCGTGCGAGTCCACCTGCATGTGGCCCCTGCGCCGAACGCCACCCCACCAGCGCCATGAAGATCGTCATGAGGATAGTCGCAATAAGCAACTGATAGATCGGCTGCTCTGGGATACCAAACGCACTCAACGACCAGCCCATCACCAGGGCATAGCCGCCACCTAAGAGCAGCTTGCGCCGCCACTGGCGGGCCAGTTCGCCACGCGGCAACGTGGCCCCGGTAAAGACCTCATAGGCTACCACGGCTTGGCCGATCAGTACCACCGCGCCCATAAAGAGCGTGTTGATCAGACAATCGAAGCTGATCAACAGCGTAATCCCCTGCATGGTCAGGCCAGCAAAGATCTCGTTGCGGGTGCGGTCAAGAAACCAGATCGCCCCCACCCCGATCAGCATGACGATCAGGAAGAGCACCCCCGACGCTGCCAGCAACCATGGGCGGGCGCGTTGGCGCGCCAGATCGCCCATAAAGCGCTCCGAGGCAGCAAAAGGACGCCGCAGGGTGAGCAGCGCCAACACCATACACAGCGTCGCAAAGGTGGGGTAGAGCAAGCGTGAAAGAGTCGTGGGGCTGAAGAGATCGGCGGGGCCAACCGGGGGCCGGGCCAGATCGGCATAGCTCGGCAACGGATCGAAGAAGAGCGCCATCAGCAGGGCCACGCTCCCCAAGAGACTCACCCCAGCGATCCAGAGGCGCTGGGCGGGCAGTTGCCAGCCGCCGCTATACCAGACCATCACCACATACCAGAGATAGGGCGCGACAATCAGCACCAACCAGCCGGTGCGCCAATAGAAATCCATGTTGTCGTCGAAATTGCCAAAGACGCGTCCGACAACAATCGTATGGCCAATAAAGAAGAGGCCACCAAAAACCAGCCCGCCGCCTGCCAGCCACGTGCCCCAGGTGCGCCGCTCGGCACTCAGCAACACCGTCATCCCCAACCAGAGCAGGGTAATCGTGTTGAAGAACGAGCCAGAGATGAGCGCCCAATCGAGCAACGCCAGCAGCAGATAGTGCAGATCACCATTCCACCCATTGCCCACGCTCGTCCTCCACTAAGGGGGTGCCATCTTCCGCCCAACGAATGAGGTGCCCTGCCTGCACAATCAGCGCCGCACGGGTACGGGCGACCTTCTCATCGGTCGCGCTATCACTCAGCCCCCATGCGGCATAGATCTGGCCATTAGTGCGGCTAATCGTGCGTTTGTCACGGAAGCCCAGACGCGCCGCGATCTGTTCGTTACTCATCCCCTGCGCCAACATGCGTGCCACCTGCTGCTCATTCGGTTCGAGCAGGGCCATGGGGGCATGCTCATCCTTGCGGCTCACCTCCTGCACACGGGATTCGATCTCTGGATCAATATAACTCCGCCCGGCGACCGCATCGCGCAGGAGTGGGATGATCATCTGTGGCAGAAGATAGTTGGATTTGCGCACATAGGCATAGTGGCTGAGGATACCCGAACGGCGAAAGGCGCGGTAGTAGGCATCATCATCCTGGATGGAATAGAAGACCACCGGCAGGCGCGGATGTTCGCGGCGGATGGCCACCGCCGCCTCGATCCCATTCCATGCCCCTTCGAGTTGCACATCCATCAGGATCGCATCGGGGGGCGCTTCCAAGCAACGTGCCAGCGCCTCCTCACCACTGCCACAATCGCCCACAATCGCCACCTCACCGGTGGCGCGCAAGCCTGCGCAGAGCGCGGGACGGAGCTTTTGGTTATCTTCGACAACGAGAAGTTGGAGCATAGATTCACCTTCGCTTAACTACCCCTAGCATAGAACCCATGTCAAGCACCTGAGTGCGTCAAATTGCGGATCTAAGAGGTGGTAGCACAACGCAGGTTCGCTGCATACTAGGCACAGAAATAACCAACCTACAGCCGATAAGGAGCAGCGTCATGCGACAACTCCCCATGATCCATACCCGTCTCGCCGAGAGCCTCTTCTACCCCAGTGCGGCAGCCAGTGGCTTCGTGCTGATCCTGGTGATCGGGCAAACCCTGATGTTGGGCGACTTTGTCGCCGGGTTCCTGATCTGGAACCTGATCCTGGCCTGGATACCCTATGTGATGGCGATGTGGGCCGAAGCGAGCGCCCAGCGTAGCCTGTGGCGCGCCATCCTCCCCGGCATCGCATGGCTCCTCTTCCTCCCCAACGCGCCTTACCTGCTCACCGATCTCATCCACCTCGAACGCTTCGGGTTTGTTTGGTGGTACGATCTGGGCATGCTGATTGCCCTGGCTTGGTCGGGGGCGTTATTAGGGGTGGCCTCACTCTTCATTATGCAGCGCATAGTGCGCGAGCGCCTAGGCACCTTCATGAGTTGGGTCTTTGTGCTCACCAGTTGCGGCCTGAACGGTATCGGTATCTATGTGGGGCGCTTCCTGCGCTGGAACTCGTGGGACATCCTCTTCAATCCCAACTGGCTGATCAGCGACACGCTCTACCTGCTTAACACGCCTGCCTACTACCCCCAGATGATCGGCGTGAGTGGCCTCTTCGCCGGGTTCCTGGCGCTGGGCTACCTGACGCTTATGTCGGTACGGCGGGTAGCAGCGTAGAGGAAAACGGGCCTCCCGGCTTGAGTCGGGAGGCCCGTGCATACTTCTGCTGGCCATACCACCTATTTGAAGAACGCTACGCAGTTGGGATTACCTCATTCGGTAACGTTGCGCAATGGTGGGGGGAATACCTAACTGGCGCAAAAATGCCTGTACTGGCCCAACCACCCACTCCCCACCGATATAACTCACCCCTGGCTCATAGTGCAGATCGCAGCACTGCTTCTGGCCATAGGTGATGCTATAGCGCTCGGTATGGCCACCATCGGGGGCATCGTCTGGCTCAACCCGGCGCAGATCAGCACACTCAAGTGGCTCCAGCAGGGCAAAGAGCGCCGTAACCGCATCTTCATCCGCAGGCCACTCCCAACGCCCGACATTCACCTGCGTTTCGGGCATGCGCCCTTTCCGCACCAGCGTGATCGTGCGTTTGGTAATAATGAACTCTTCGTGCCATTGAAGTTCGGGGAGAATCGATCCGGCAGTGGAACTATAGGCTACGAGGGCGATTCCATGCATCGGCCCCTCCTTTGCGCTCAGCATGTACCAAGCGCGCCATTATCGCCGCCCCTAACGCATTGGCAACCCGATCCGATGTGTCGTCCCATGAAGGCTGCTCGGAATCACTATCACTCCCTGCGGGTGCCAACATAATCCGTTCACGCGGCACACCGCGTGCTACTAAACCATCTCGCTCTGCCATGTTCAAGGTGATGAACCAATCGGCGCGTAAGAGTGGTGCATCCCAGGTCAGATCCTGCGCATCCTGGGCTGCCTGGGTGACACGGGGTAGGGCGTGGTAAAAGACGACCAGCGGGCGTTGAGCATGCCAGCGATCTAGCCACGGAGCAACCGCAGCACATGCCAAGGCATCAACCAAGAGCACATCATAGCGCCGAGGGTTGATGCGCACCTCAAGCATCGTCGAAGCTGCCCGCTGTGAGGGCAGATCGGCAGCCGAGATGACCACCTCATCAATCTCGGCACCCGTCATGCGTAGACGCGCAAAGACCTCCTGCTGATAGATTTTACGATCAGCGAGACGGGAATTGCCATTGATTGTCATAAAGCATATTCGCATCGCTACGCTTGGATATTGAGCATATAATCCAGGATTCTATTGTAGCACCAGACTGAACCAAATGGGTGTTATCCTTGACCTGAACCTAGCCCAAAGCTATAATGCGCACAAACTCTGGTTGATGTCTATTGAGGAGCATGGTGTCGTTATGAAAAAATCGTTGCATGTTCGGAATGCAAGTATCGCCGCCTTGCTCACACTGTTGCTCTTCATTGCCGCTCAGTTCTGGAGCACAACCCCAGTCCAAGCCCAGGCTGCCAACCTTCAAGCAACCAATTCGCCCCAAACGATTATGCCGGGGGCCACTGGGCGCTTCAATTTTACGCTCACCAATACGGGTGCCCAACAGACCTTTACGCTCACCACGGCAAATTCTGGTGGGGTTATCGCCACCTTTCCTACTGGCAATCAAGTCATTGTCGGTGGTGCTACGACGGTGGTTACCTTTGATGTGGATGTCTTTGTGCCGGCCAGTGCGGTTCCCGGTACCCAACTCGTCCAGACGCTCAATGCCGCCGGAACCCTTACCGTCTCCACCTTCTTTACGATTATTGTTGGTGGGGCCACCCCAACCCCTAGCCCGACTCTCACGCCAACGGTAGCTAGTTCAACTACTCCCACCAAGGGTTTGGTGTGTGTGGATGGCTTTGAACCCGATAATAACCCGGCCTCTGCGAAGGTTATTGATGTCAATACCGTGCAGCAGCATACTATATGCCCAGTAGATGATGAAGATTGGCTCATTTTTGGGGGTGTGGCGGGTAAAGTCTATACGATTGATGTCTCACGCCAAGATCCCGGTATTGATCTGACGCTCGAACTCTTTGATGCTAACCTCACCAGCATTGCCTTTAATGATGATTTCTATGATCGCGTGCCGACAAACCCCAATCCGGGCGACACCAAGCCGCGTATTACTATCCGCATCCCTGCCGATGGGGTCTACTATGTTAAAGTACGCGATGCGGCAGGGCGGGGCGGCATTAACTATATCTACGATATTGCCCTGATTGATGAGAGCTATGGCCCCACGCCTACGATGGTGCGTGAGATCTGCCAAGATCTCTTTGAGCCAGATGGCTTGCCCGAACAGGCGCGCTTGATTACTTCCAACGAGATGCACGAGTCGCATCGGCTCTGCCCCGAAGGTGATGCTGATTGGGTGATGTTCTTCGCCAAGGCGGGTAAGCGTTACATCATCTTCACCGATACACGGCGCTATTCGTCGCCGTCGGTGAATGGCGATACCCAAGCCGGTGCCGATACGGTCATGATCCTTACCGACCGCGATGGGGTCAGTGTTGTTGACATGAATGATGACATCCCCGGTGGCAGTTCGCTCGACTCGCAGATCGAGTTTGTCCCAGAGGTGGATGGCTTCTACTTTGTGCAAGTGAAGAATGTGGGCGATATTGGCAACCAGTTTATTCGCTATGATCTGACGCTATTGCTGTGTACCCCAGGCCAGACCAACTGTGGGCGTGGGAATGTCACCTCAACCCAGCCGGTCAATCCGATTACGCCATTGCCAACAGGAACCCCCGATGATAAGCCCTAGCAGCGAGTCTCACGGCTTGTGAGGAACCATCTCCGCGCTGAGGCTCGGCTGATCATCAGCCATCTGAGTGATATTGGCCCCCGCTTGGCCGGGTCGCCCCAAGAAGCGACTGTGGCGGCGTTCGTGAATGCACGGCTGCGCCATACCGGCATGGGGGTCAGCACGAACCCACTGCGCCTGACACCACGCCACCAGCGGATGTATGCGCTGGTGGCAGCGGCGGGGTTGGTAGCGGCGCTGACTGCACTCGTGCTGCCCCTCCCGGCACTCATCCTCGCCGTACTGGCCACGATCCTTCTGCTCGTTGATCAGATCACTGGCCCGCTGGTTCACATGGGGCAGCAGATCCTCAGCCAAACGATTGTCGGCAACCGGGCTATCCGGGCCAATGGCACTGCCCTTGGCCCACCACCTCCACGTTGGCGCGTGGTGCTCCTGGCTCCGCTCGATAGCACCATGCGGCCCGCACCGCGCTGGGATCTGCCCGCCCGCATCGCGACACTCTTCTTGGTGCTGCTATCCACGCTGCTTGAACTCCTCCTCCCTGCACGCGGGTGGATCTTGCTGAGTATTCCCGCCAGCCTCTTGCTGGGGTTCCAGATCCTCATCCTGCTACGCCCGCCCCTCCCCGCACCCAGTGATGCCGCTACCGGCGCACTTGCCGCCCTCCTACTCAGTGCGCAACGCTTGGGCGACATGCAGCATGTGGAGGTGTGGGCGATTGCGCTGGGAGCTAGTAGCCTTGATCCTGCCGGGATGGAAGAGGTGCTGCGGCTCTATCCCTTTGATCCGCAGCAGACTCTGTTGATCAACCTTACCGACCTAGCGAGCGGTACACTGCACTATGTACGTAGTTCCCCGCATCCCTTACTTGCGTGCGCCGAGCAGACTCTTACTCACCATGCCCAACTTGCCCCAGCGCTCCAGAGCGAGTTGGGGCGTTACCTCAACACGCAGCCAATCCCGTGCCTCAGCCTCTTCAGTAGTAACCGCGACCGACTCGATCTCGATCTGAGCCTACAGGTCGCCGAAGTGGTTGTCGGGATGATCGAGCAGATCGAGCAACACGAGACCCGCCCAACCACTACTCAACCCGCCGGGGGCGGTACTGCACCGCCTCCGCCAGATGGGCCGCGCCGATCTGTTCCACCCCGGCCAGATCGGCAATCGAGCGGGCCAGTTTGAGTACCCGGTGGTAGCCGCGTGCCGAGAGGTTGAGTTGGCGCACCGCCGCTTTCATCAGACTCTGACCTGCCCCATCAAGACGGCAATACTCGCGGATCTCTCCGGCTCCCATATCGGCATTGCTCAGGCAGCGCGCATGCCCCCGGAAGCGGTGAGCTTGGCGCTCACGCGCCGCCAATACCCGGCTGCGAATGTGGCTACTCGGTTCGCCCAGCCGATCACTACTCAGCTTCTCGTAGTTCACGCGTGGCACTTCAACATGAATATCTATGCGATCTAGCAGCGGGCCACTAATGCGCTTCTGGTAGCGGCTCACCAGCGCCGGAGAACAGGTACAGGCGCGCTCGGCATCGCCATGCCAGCCACACGGACAGGGATTCATCGCCCCGACGAGCATAAAATTGGCCGGGAAGGTGACACTCCCCACCGCCCGACTGAGCGTGACTACGCGATCCTCCATCGGCTGGCGCAGCACCTCCAACTTGGCCCCAAACTCCGGCAACTCGTCCAGAAAGAGTACTCCGCGATGGGCCATCGAGACCATCCCCGGTTTGACGCGCCCACCCCCACCACCCACCAAGCCCGGTTGTGAGGTGGTATGGTGCGGAGAACAGAAGGGCCGCTGGCGCACCAGGGGCGTATCGCGGGGCAGTTGGCCGCTCACGCTATAGATCTTAGTCACTTCAAGCGCCTCTTCCAGACCCAAGGGCGGCAGGATGGAGAGCAACGCCCGCGCCATCATCGTCTTTCCCGAACCGGGTGTGCCATTCATGAGCAGATTATGCCCACCTGCGGCGGCTACTTCTAAAGAGCGCTTGACATGCTCTTGACCGCGCACATCCTGAAAATCTATCGGGAAGCGTAACTCACCATCCTCAAAGCGCGTGCGCGCCAAATAGGGCGCAATCGGCGTCTGGCCAGTCAGATGATCAATCAACTCACTCAGCGTATGCACGGGAATAATCGTTGGCCCCGCAATCAGTGCCGCCTCGGCTGCATCTTCAGCCGGGAGGAAGATGGTCTTCATACCATGGTTGCGGGCCACCGACGCCATCGAGAGCACCCCATCGGTATGGCGCAGCCGCCCATCGAGGCCGAGTTCGCCCAGAAAGACCGCCCGCTCCACCTGGGCCTCGATCTGTTGGGCTGCCAGGAGCAACCCAACGGCAATCGGCAGATCGTAGGCTGGCCCCGCCTTGCGCAGATCAGCCGGAGCCAGATTGACCGTCAGGCGTTTGAGGGGAAAGCTCAACCCGGAATTACGGATCGCCGAACGTACCCGCTCGCGGCTCTCCTGCACCGCCGCATCGCCCAGCCCCACCACGGTGAAGGCGGGCATCCCACCGACAATATCTACCTCAACTTCGACCAGCACCCCCTCTAAACCAACCAGCGCACAACTATGGACGCGAGCGAGCATAGGATCTCTCCCAGTTTTAGATGCTGAAGCGAGCAATGCACCTATGTACCGTGAGAGAAGGGGCGAAAGATGCGCTTGATTGGAGTTGTGCAAAATATTTGCAAAACCATTGCAAACTTGTGAAAAAAGGAGTATAATACTCGCAGCGGCGGGGAAGAAGCGTCAAAGCCACCTCCGCGCCGCGCAAGACCATCGCCATATACCTGGAAAGGGGCCAGCTATGCCACTCCAGCTCACCTTATGCCGTCTATGCGCCCGCAGCCGCCCCGACTTCTTGCGCATGGTCAACCAACTTGCTGCCGAATACCCCGGCAAGATCGAGGTCATCGAACTTGACTGTATGGCCGCCTGTGATGATGCGCCATCGGTGATGGTGGCGACCAAATACTACGCCCATGTGGCTCCCCAACAGCTTGCCGCTATGGTGCATGAGCAGATGGAGGAGGAGTGATCAGATCGGCTGCAACGCCAAGGCATGGAGCGATTTTTGGTGTAAGAATGCCTTCGCGGCGGGCAGATAGGCCGCCGCTCGACGCAAATAATCGTGGGCGGTGGGGTTTGCGCGTGCCGCCTGGGGGCAAACAATTCCCTGGTTATGCCACGCGGCCAGGGTGCGCCAACTCACCGGCGCACCCTCCGCCGCTGCCCGATACAGACCGCGTTCCAGATTGGCCGCTAAGTATTCAACTGCCAGATCATCGCGGCTAATCTCATCCGTAATTGCCGCCAAGAGTGCCTCCCGCGACGCGTACCCCTCGACATCAATCTGGCTCCCCAGAACATGCACCGGCACATAGGCCACGCGCCCATCGGCAAGGGGCAACTCGCCACGCAGGATCTCCAGCGCCACCGAGGGGCGCAGGTTGGCCGGCCAGACACTAAAATCGCCCCCGACTCCACTCGCATTTACCCGGCGCTGAAGATCCTGGTAGAGTGGCGTCACCGCTCGTAAGGGCGCAATATCTTCTTCAAACCAGCCAAAATGCTCGTTATAGAGAATCGTCACCATCACCAGTGCAAACTGCTGGTCACTCATCCCCGAAAGCTCTTCGCGGTTATGCCGACTCGCTGCGGCTAGAATGGCCGGGCGCAGCCGCTGCATCCGTTGGCCCATTTCGGGGCGAATATATGGCTCGATACTCAGCCCTGGTGGGCGGGCTAAGTTGGGGCGGCTCCCATGGTGGCGGCTTGAGATCGGTGTGGCCTCAGTTTCGGTTGCCAAAGCAACCCGCTGCCCCAAAAGATAGATCACGATGAGTGTAACCCCAAGCGCCCAGATCTGTACCATACCTACGCGAATTCGCATAACTGCCCCTTATACAACCTGCTTGTGGGTCGGTGGTGCAGCATCGCACAATTCACAACGCCCTCGTTTGTGCTCACAGAAGCCGAATCCTACCATACCCTTAGGGCATGGGCAACGCCCGCAGACCTTGACACCCCAAAGCGCCCCCTCGTATAATGAAGACGCTCATATACGGCCTTCGGTTGCGTCTACCCAAGGGCCAGAAGATATGTACCGATGAAATTAGGTCGCTCGCTCTCCTTCACCACCATCCTCCTCAGTGTGATCTATATCGTCGCCATCCTGGTTGCCGGTGCCCTGATCGCGCAGACCTTGATCATGGCACGATCAATCCCACTGGTGCAGGCAGCCGGTACCCCTGAGGTATTGGTTGTTACGCCGACCCCGGTTGCTACCGCTGCGCCGCTGATTATTCTGCCTACTCCCGTTCCGCCTACTCCCCTGCCTACCGCAACCGACCTTGAAAGCCCGCCGATGAACTATCATCCCAAGAGCGGGCGCTATATTGTGGTCTGGTTGCCTTCGACGATGAGCGAGGGTGCGCGGGCTTCGTTTGAGGCCAATAAAGATATTATTGATGATATTAGTCCCTTCTGGTACTCGACCGATTCCAGCGGGCGGCTCTATGGTGCGCGCAACGATGAACTTGTGCAGTTGGCCCATGCCAATAATGTGCGCGTTATCCCCTCGGTGCATAATGTCACCTCTAACCCCGATTCGGTCGTGCCAGTCTTGCGCGATCCGCAGCGGCGGGCGCTGCATATTCAAAATATCGTGGATGAGGTGCTGGCACGCAACTATGATGGCATTGATATTGATTATGAAGCTCTGAGTAGTTCGCTGCGCGATGATTTCTCGGCCTTTATCCGCGATCTGGGGGCCGCACTGCATGCCCATGGCAAGCTGCTCACGATTGCCGTTCATGCCAAGGATAGTGACTATGGCGGGATGGGTGGCTTTCAGGATTGGGCCGAAATAGGCCAGCATGTGGATCAGTTACGCATTATGACCTACGACTACCATTGGCGCGGTGGTTCACCTGGCCCGGTCGCTCCCGCCTATTGGATCGAGTCGGTTACGGCCTATGCCCGCAGTGTGGTTGATCCCGCTAAGGTGTTGGTGGGGGTGCATTTCTATGGCTATGATTGGCCCCCTAATGGCCCCGCAACACCGCGCTCATGGAGTACCATTCAAGATATCATTAACGAGCAGGGCGCGACGGTCAATTTTATGGAGAGCAATGCCAAAGGTCGCGTCGAGGAGAGTTATTTTTCCTATAGTAGCGCTCAGGGTACGCGTCAAGTCTGGTTTATGACCCAAACCGGCCTAGCTTCTAAGATTCAGACGGTACAGGATCTCGATCTGGCCGGGATTGCGATTTGGCAGTTGGGCTATGAGAAGCCGGAGTATTGGGAGACGGTACGCCAGAATATGGTTGAAGATCCGACTTTGATCCAGCGTGCGCTTAATCCGTTAATCCCGGATCATTAAATCTATGACCTCAGAACCGGCGATCAAGGCGAATAGAAGCGAAGCTGACCAGTTCTATCTGCGTGGGCGGGCGGCGGCACGTGGGGGACAGAAGCGGATCGCCGAGGGCTTGCTGACGCACGCGGTCAAGCTCGATCCGCAGCATGAGCACGCCTGGCTCTGGTTGAGTGCGGTCTTGGAAGATCCGCACCAGCAAGCCTTCTGCCTTGAAGCGGTGTTGCGTATCAATCCCGATAGCCAACCGGCGCAACGTGGCTTGCGCATGCTGAATGAGAAGAAGCTGCTGGAAGGCACAGCCAAGCCGACGACGAGCCTCAGCCAGCCGCTTGAGACGGTGGCCAAACCAGTCAGCCACGATCATCACGATTCGTGGTGGATCGGATCGGTTGGCGTCGCCGTCGCCACGACATGAGCCGCGCCCGCCTCCTGATCTGGCTCTTCCCGCTCATTCTCGTGGGTTTGGCGATGAGCCTGAATAGTATGGTGGCGGTGGCGATCACTCCCGCTGCGGCTCCTACCACCGATGCGCAACCCGTGGCGGCGCTGAGTGTCGCCGCGCCTACCGCTACGATGGTCTCGATCCTTGAGGCTGAACCGCTCTCGGTGGTGGAGAGCCTGACCATCTTTTATCTGAGTGCGCTCGATCCGCTCCGCGCCAATCTGCGCGAGGCGACCCTGGCCTATCGCAATGCCACCAGCCAGCCAGGGGGATCGGTGGGTTATGTCGTCTCGACGCAGCACCTCTATGCGGTGGTACAGCGGGCGATCACCGACCTCGATAAGCTGCGCCCACCCCGCACGCTGCAACAGGCCCACAACGACTACCGGCGCGGTCTGGAGTTGGAGCTTGAGGGCCTCGGCGCGGTGCTTGAGTTCTACAGCGGCTATGATGTGGCCAATGCCAATCGTGCCGCGCAACGCTTCCAAGAGGCGCGGGCCTATATTGAGCGCGCCAATGCGACCTTCAGTGCCTATAGCCAGCACATGGCCCAGTTGAGTAGTATCGGCCCGAATACCGCCCGCTAGTTTTTCTTCTAGCTTCAGGGGGTGGCGTATGGCGCGTCTTCTCTTCATCCATGGCACGATGACCCGCTACGATACTGACTATCTGCGCGGGTTTGTGACGATCCGGGATCGTCTGCACGCATGGTTGCCACAGATCCAAGTAGACAAGTTTCCATGGGGTGAATACTGGGGCGCGGAGATGAATCCGCGCTTTCTCAGTATCCCCGGTGCCGAAGAACGGGATGCTCCACTGGTGTTGGGGGTTAGCCCCGATGCTGCAGCCGCGATGCCCGACCCGACCGTGGCGCTGTGGGGCATGCTCTATACCGATCCCTATGCTGAGTTGCGCCTGTTGGCGGCCATCCAGCCGGTTGAACCCGTAGCAACATCTCGTCTGTGGCCCAGCCTCCAGGATCTTGCCGCCGCCGAATTGCCTGCGGATCTGAGTGCGTTGCTGCTTCAAGGCGGGATCGCGGCGACATTTCCGCTTGCCCTTCAGCGTATGTTGGCCTTGAGTAGTGATGTTGATCCGACGCTCTATGCCACACTCAACGCTATTCCGGCTACACAGGAAGATGGCTATCGCAGCGCCCTGGTGCGGGCGCTCATCGCCACGGCGATGAATCTGGCCCTTGCCGACGGTGTGTACCCGCTGCTCTATTGTGATGCCGTCCTGCGTGATGCGATTGCCGAGCGGTTGGCGCAACTCCTCGCGGGTGAGCAGCCGGTGCTGGGTGGCCTGCGCGATTGGCTCACCTTTCTGCCCGCCACCGCACTGACCGAAATGGTCTTGCGCCCCTTCCGTATCGAGCTAACCAAGGCCATTCTAGGATTCTTAGGCGATATTCTGACCTATCAACTCAGGCGGCAGGCGATTCAGCAGGCGATTGCGGCCCAGATTGGCACGCGGCCAACCGTGCTGCTCGCGCATAGTCTGGGAGGGATCGCATGCCTCGATCTACTCCTGAGTCAGCCTGCGCTACGCCAACACGTTCCCTTGGTGATCACTGCTGGCTCCCAGGTCGGTGTGATGCACGAGATCGGCGCTCTCGGCACGTTAGGGGCTGCGCAGAGCGAGCCTACCCGGTTGCCCGCCGACTTCCCGCCCTGGCTGAACTTCTACGATCAGGGGGATATGCTGGGCTTTCAGGCCAGCACCGTCTTTGGCGGCACGATCCGTGATGTGGCCTTGAGTAGCGGCCAACCCTTTCCGCATGCGCACAACGCCTATTGGACGAACGACCTACTCTGGGAGCATGTTGCGGCGGCCATCGAGCGCCCCGATGCTATTAGCGTGCAACTGCGCTAAAACGCAACGGCCCGGTGCTTGCATAAAGCACCGAACCGTACTACTGGCTGGGGGACAGGGATTCGAACCCCAACTACCTGAGCCAGAATCAGGTGTTCTACCCTTAAACTATCCCCCAGAGTGGTGCCGAAAGCGGGACTCGAACCCGCACGGGGTCACCCCCACTACGCCCTGAACGTAGCGCGTCTGCCAATTCCGCCACTTCGGCAAGTGGTTTGTTCAACGTTCGGTATGATACTATGGGTGACGGGTTTTGTCAAACGTACATCCACCTAGGCACAGCCGTAGGAAATATGGTATGATCAATCCCACCAAACCACCGCGATAGCTTGAGGGACAGCACCGTGGCAGCTACCAGGATCTTGATCGCCGAAGATAATGATCTGGTCTCGCTCACACTTGAAGAGCAGCTCAAGGGGCTCGGCTATGATGTCGTCGGTATTGCCCGTAATGGGGCCGAGGCTATCACTTTGGCCGGACGCCTCAAGCCAGACCTGATCATGATGGACATTCGCATGCCGGAAATGGAGGGCACCGAGGCCGCTGCCCGCATCCGCGATCTGATGGCGGTGCCGATCATTATGCTCACTGCTTATGCCGATAAGGAGACTGTGCGCAAAGCTGAAGCTGCGGGCGCATTGGCCTATTTGGTTAAGCCAGTGAATGAGAATGAACTTCCGCCCGCGATCAATATCGCTTTAGCCCGTTTCAAAGAGCTTCAAACGCTGCGTTCGCAAGTGACCGAACTTGAGGACTCGTTGGAGGCGCGCAAGTTGATCGAACGGGCCAAGGGCATTCTCATGCAACGCCTTGGCTTGAATGAGCGTGATGCGTATGAACGCCTGCGTCAACGCGCCCGCGATAAGCGCGCCAAGATGAAGGATATTGCCCAAGCGATTATCGAAGCCGAAGAGTTACTCGGTTCGTAGAATCCATTGACGTTCCACACGCTGTGTGGTATAGTCTGCGCGTAGCAACCATCACCTTGGGAGTAGCCTAGCCAATGCCAATTCTGGCCAACAGCTTTAGCTATTACTGGTTTACCAGCCTACATACGGCCTGGTTGCTGCGCACTGTCTAGAAACTTCTGTCATTTCGACAATTGGTTTGGAGGGCGTGAGGCAACCGGGCCTCACGCCCTCTTCGTGTTTTTTTTCCGTAACAGTAACGAAAGGAACAGGTATGTCTATCTGGTGCCGGGGTATCCGTGGCGCGATCACCTGCGACGAGAATAGCCGTGAGGCGATTCTGGCTGCAACCCGCGAGATGCTCCAAATGATGATCGCGTCCAACGACCTACGGCCCGAAGATATTGCGAGTGCTATTTTTACGACAACCCCTGATCTGAATGCTGAATTTCCGGCGGTGGCCGCCCGTGAGTTGGGCTGGGTAGATACGGCCCTGATGTGTGGCCACGAGATGAGTGTCCCCGGTAGCCTACCGCGTTGTATTCGTGTTCTTGTGCATTGGAATACCACCCGCTTGGCCAGTGAGGTGGTGCATATCTACCTGCGTGGGGCCAGTAATTTGCGCCCTGAACGTGCTGCCCAGATGTCGGCGTTCCGTATTCCTCACGAGGGGTGATTCTCATGCGCCAGATCGTCCCCGCTGCCATAACCAACGGTACCTTGTGCCGCGTGCCCGCGCCCATCCTTACCCAACCCGAAAAAGAGGAGGATCGTTCTATGATCGTGGTGATGCAAACTGGTTCAAGCCAGGCCGATATTGATGCTGTCCTGGAGCGCCTGAAGGAGTACAACCTGCAAGGCCATCTGACGATTGGGGCCGAGCGCACAGTGGTGGCGGTGGTGGGGGCCACTATTCCGCCCACGCTGCGCGAGGAGTTGGAGTACTGCAACGGGGTGAAGGAGACGGTACGCATCACCCAGCCCTACAAACTTGTCTCGCGTGAGGTGCGCCCCCACGATACGATTGTGGATGTGCGCGGCATCAAGGTGGGTGGTGGCAGCACGGTGGTGATCGCGGGGCCATGTTCGGTGGAGAGCGAAGCCCAGATTATGGAGTCGGCGCGGGTAGTACGCGAGGCCGGGGCCTCCATGCTGCGCGGTGGGGCCTTCAAGCCGCGCTCCTCACCCTACACCTTCCGTGGCCTCGGCGAGTTGGGACTCCAACTGCTCGCCCAAGCACGTGACGAAACCGGCTTGCCCATCGTCACCGAGGTGATGACTCCGACTGATGTGGAGTTGGTGGCGCGCTACGCCGATGTGTTGCAGATTGGGGCGCGTAATATGCAGAACTACCAGTTGCTCGAAGAGGTGGGCCGCACCGGGATGCCGGTGTTGCTCAAGCGCGGACTCTCGGCCACGATTGAGGAGTGGTTGCTGAGTGCCGAGTATGTGATCGCCCAGGGCAACCCGAATGTCATCCTGTGTGAGCGCGGTATCCGCACCTTCGAGACCGCCACCCGCAACACGATGGATCTCAATGCCGTGGCCCTAGCCAAGCGGCGCACCCACCTGCCGGTGATCGTTGACCCTAGCCACGGTACGGGCAAATGGTACTTGGTGCCACCGTTGGCGCTGGCCAGCATCGCCGCTGGTGCCGATGGGCTGATTATGGAGGTTCACCCCGACCCAGATCGGGCCAAGTCGGACGGTGGGCAGTCGCTCAACCCGGAGAACTTCGCGGCGCTCATGCCCAAGATCGCGGCAGTGGCGGCGGCGGTTCGCGGGTAGGAATCATGTAGAGACGCAACATGTTGCGTCTCTACTCTTCTTCTTCTTCCTCTTGAACTCCAAACAACCGCATCCACTCGGCAATCTCCGCTGGGCTGAGTGGGCGGTCGTTACGCTTCTCGCGGATGGAGGCATTCGGTTGGGGCGCGTTCATTGCCTCTAGGCGGCGCGCAAACTGCTGCGCACTGATTACCGTTAGCCCCTTCGCCCGCGCCTCGCCCATCACCGCGTGATCAGAACTGACCACCTGCCATTCATCACGCCGCTTCACCGCCCGAATGCGACGGATCAGTTCGCTATCGGCATCCTTGGGCGACTTGGCAAAGTGGCATTCGACCCCATAACCATTCAGGTTGCCGGGATGGCCGTACACCCCACCATCAAAGATGACCACCACGCGTCGCCCGCGCTTGCGCGTAGCGTAGCGGCGCAGCAGCATCACCAACTGGGCCTCATCATCAGGATCAGCCAGACTCACCTCGCGCAACTGTCCGATCAGGTTGTGGCCATCAATAAGGATGGGCATCGTAAGCATCTCCCTCGGATTGTGCCTGATGCCATCGTACCATCTTTTGGCGCTGGTGCTTCTGAATTTTCTACCGTGAACAGATAGACCCACATGTGGTAAGATAGACCCAGATGACTTCTACGGCGAAGCATTTGCTCTGCGGATGCTTCGCCTAATCGTGTAAGGCACACAACCCCCCATGAAGCGTACCGACATTCGTAATATCGCCATCATCGCCCACGTTGACCACGGCAAGACCACGCTGGTGGATGCGATGCTTAAGCAGAGCCACATCTTCCGCGATAACCAGGCAGTTGAGAATCGGGTGATGGATAGCAATGCGCTTGAACGTGAGCGCGGCATTACTATTCTCTCTAAAACGACCGCTGTCATTTATCGCGGGGTGAAGATCAACATTATTGATACCCCCGGCCACGCCGACTTTGGCGGTGAGGTGGAGCGGGTGATGAATATGGTTGATGGGGTGCTGCTGCTGGTTGATGCGGTTGATGGCCCAATGCCCCAGACCAAGTTTGTGTTGCGCAAGGCGCTTCAGGCTGGCCACCGGGCGATTGTGGTGGTCAACAAGATTGATCGCCCCCAGTCGCGCCCGAACCATGTGGTCAATGAAGCCTTCGATCTCTTTGTGGATCTGGGGGCTAGTGATGAGCAGGCTGAGTTTGCGACTATCTACACCAATGGTCTGCTCGGCCACGCCGGGCGCTCGCCCCTGAAGATGCACGACTCGCTCGAACCGCTCTTCGAGGCTATTCTCGACCGCATCCCGCCTCCCGAAGTGGATACCGAAGCTCCGGCCCAGTTCCTCGTCACCACCAGTTTCTATGACGACTACAAGGGTAAAATTGTCACCGGGCGGCTCTACCGAGGTACCATCACCAAGGGCCAAGCCCTGGTGCGCATTGACCGCGAGGGTGAGGTGCGCCCCGCCAAGATTACCCAACTCTTCACCTACAACGGTCTCCATCGCCAAGAGGTCGAATCGGCCAGTGCGGGCGACATCATCGCCATTGCTGGCATCGGCGACGCCAACATTGGTGAGACGATTGCCGACGCCAACCAGCCCGAAGCTCTGCCGACGATTAAGGTCGAGGAACCCACCGTGCGCATGACCTTCGGGGTCAACACCAGCCCGCTGGCTGGCCGCGAGGGTACTCACGTCACTTCGCGCAAGCTGCGCGAGCGCCTCTTCCAAGAGACGGAGCGTGATGTGGCGCTGAAGGTGGAAGAGACCGACAGCGCTGATGTCTTTGTGGTGGCTGGCCGTGGCGAGTTGCACCTGGGCATCCTGATCGAGAACATGCGCCGTGAAGGCTATGAGTTTCAGGTCTCCAAGCCAGAGGTTATTTTCCACGAAGGCGAGAATGGCGAGAAGTTGGAGCCGACCGAGTTGGTGGAGATTGAGGTCGGCAGCGACTACCAGGGTGTGGTGGTGGAACTCTTAGGGCGGCGCAACGGCCTGATGCGCGATATGCAGGTGCGTGAAGATGGCAGCGTCCACTATGTCTATGTGGTGCCCACGCGTGGCTTGCTCGGTTTCCGCCAGCAGTTCCTCACCGCCACACGTGGCCAGGGCATCCTGAACAGCATCTTCTACGCCTACGAGCCGTTCAGCGGCCAAATGGATACGCGTGACAACGGCTCGCTGATCGCTTCGGAGGGCGGCGTTGCTACTACCTATGGCATGCACCAGGTACAGGATCGCGGTACCTACTTCATCTCCCCCGGCCAAGACATCTACGAGGGCATGGTAGTAGGCCAGCACATCCGCGACGTTGATCTAGAGATCAATGTCTGCAAGGATAAGCACCTGACCAACATGCGCAACAACAAGGGTTCGGAGTCGATCCGCCTCGACACGCCGCGCCAACTCTCGCTTGATGATGCGATTGAGTACATCAGCGACGATGAGTTGGTGGAAGTGACGCCCAAGGGCTGGCGCATCCGCAAGAAGTTGCTGAATGCCGAGGATCGTCGCCGCGAAAAGAAGCGCCGCGATCTGGGGATGGCGTAGGCCCGGTTTTTAACCACAGAGGCCGCAGAGGAGCGCAGAGGAAAAGATGTCGCATGACATCCCCTCTGCGTTCTCTGTGTCCTCTGCGGCAGATCTACCTACCCCTCATACAAGCCCCGCGCTCGCGTATACACCGCCTCCCAGGTCATCGTCTCGGCGACTCTGGCCCGCCCGATGGCCCCGAATCCGCGTGCAAGTTCCCGATCTTTCAGCAGGCGCTCGATACTCCCCGCTAGGGCTGCGACATCCCCAAACGGGACGAGTAGCCCATCTACGCCGTGGCGAATCACCGCCGGGACACCTCCAGCCGCAGCGCCAATGACCGGCACACCATAGCACCACGCTTCTAGGTAGGCGATACCGAAACTGTCGGTGCGCGAGGGCTGGGCGTAGATGTCGGCTGCGGCCAGTGCGTCGTGGCGCACCGCATCACTCACATAGCCCAGTACCCGCGTCTGGGCGCATTCGGCATCCGTCAGGCTGGCGTAGAAGGTCTCGAAGTGGCCCAAGAGTGGCCCGCACTGCACCCATGTCACCTGGATGCCCGCTGCCCATAAGCGCCGCATGGCCTCCAGCACATGCACGGTTCCCTTGTCATACGCGGCAGCCCCCAGGCTCAACACGATAGGCCCGCTGATGCTATGGGTCTGGCGGAAGCGCAGCGCATCGCCCCCGGCCAACTCCGCCGGAGTGACTCCGGCCCCTACGGTATGCACGCGGGCCGGTTGCAGGCCGCGTGCCAGGAGAAAATCGCGTTCGAGATCGGTCATGGTGGCCACGGCATCGCACTGACGCAGCAGATCGATCTGGTGGGGCATGCTGTAGTAGCGCACAATCTGCGGATTGCCCGGTTCGCCCAGGTGGACAAAGGGGGTGCAGATATGGCGAATCCGGCGCTGTTTGGCCCACTGCGCCACGGGCAGAATGGCAAAATCGAGCGTGATGTTGGTGGTATGCACCACCGCCACATCGGCCAGATCGGGGTTGGTGGCGAGGTAGTGCTGAAGTGCGGGCAAGCGCGGGGTGAGCGTGGCCATCCGGCGCAGCAGCGGGAGACTCGGACGCCCCAGGCGTCCCAGTTCCACCATCAGGCGGCGTACAATCGGGTAGATGATCGCTGGGCCAGGGGCGCGCTGTACCGGGAAGCGCAGCACGCGCACCCCACCTATCTCCTCTTCAACCTCGGCAATGCGGCGCTTCCCGGAGGCCCAAAAATGTTCGAGGTCAAAGGCATCGGTAGATAGCACCGTTACCCGGTGGCCCTCACGCGCCAAACGTGCCCCGATCTCGATAAAGTAGCGTGCCGCACCGCTGGCCTGGTGGTAGAGTTGGACAACATGGAGGATGTGCATGCCCTGAGTATACCCCACTCGCCAAAATTGGCGTATACTAAACGGCATGAGAGATCTACCCAACACCTACACTATTCTTGCGCTAGAGACCTCCTGCGACGAGACGGCGGCGGCGGTGGTGCGTGGTGGACGTGAGGTTATTGCCAATATCGTTGCCTCGCAGATGGACATGCACAGCCGGTATGGCGGGATCGTGCCGGAGGTAGCTTCGCGGCAACATATTCTCAGCCTCACCCCGGTGGTCGAGGCGGCCCTGGCCGCCCTCCCCGGCGGCTGGTCGGCGGTGGATGCGGTGGCGGCCACGCATGGCCCCGGCCTGAGCGGGGCGCTGCTCACCGGCCTGAATGCGGCCAAGGCGCTGGCATGGCAGCGCGGGCTACCGTTTATCGGTGTGAATCACCTTGAAGCCCACATCTATGCCAGTTGGCTCGATCCACGTAGCGCACCGCCCACCTTCCCGGTCATCGCGCTGGTCGTTTCGGGGGGCCACACTCTGCTGGCGTTGCTGCGCGATCATGGCGACTACACCATTCTCGGCCAGACTCGCGACGATGCAGTAGGCGAAGCCTTTGACAAGGTGGCACGCATCCTGGGCCTGGGCTACCCTGGTGGCCCGGCCATTCAGCATGCCGCTGAAAAGGCGCAGGCGGGGGGCATGGTGTTGCCGCGTGCATGGCTGCGCGAGAGCTTTGATTTCTCATTTAGTGGCCTTAAAACGGCCGTGTTGCACAAAGTGCAGGAGCATCAGGAACGGGAAGCGCGGTTACCCGCCAAGCCTGCGGGCAAACACAAGGGGCGCACGGTTCCCCCGGCAACCCCGCCGGAGCCACCCAAGGTTGCTCCGGCTCCCCTCGATCCGCGCTGGGTGGCCCAAGTCGCCTACGCCTTCCAGGAATCGGTTGTGGATGTCCTCAGCACCAAGGCCGTAGAAGCGGCGCGTCAACATGGGGCCAGCGCGATCATCCTTGCGGGTGGGGTGGCCGCCAATACGCGCCTGCGCTCCGAACTGAGCCGCCGCGCCGAGGTGCCGATCTTTGTGCCGCCGATTGCGCTCTGTACCGACAATGCCGCCATGGTTGCAGCGGCGGCCTTCTACCGTTTTGCGGCTGGTATGCAGAGCGGCTGGGAGTTGGATGTGACCCCCAACCTGCGCTTGGGGATGTAGTAAAGCCACCTTCGGTGGGGGTTCGGGGGCGGCGAAGCCGCCCCCGAAGATATTTTTTGTGGTGTTTTGGCGGCGCAGCCGCCAAAACACCACAAAAATTGGGGCTTGGGGCTACGCCCCAAGGATTTTGCACATGCCATAGGAGTAGCCACCAGGGCATGTGCAAAGTCGTTATTGCCCCCACCCCAACCCGCCCCCGCTGGGGGCGGGAGCCGATTCCTCCCCCCAACGGGGGGAGGTTAGGAGGGGGGAATCGGACTTTCACATGCCCTGAGTAGCCACCAGCGCAACTTGAAAGAAATCCCAACCCCTGCTATAATAGCTCGCGTTGCGCCCCCATAGTCTAGCGGCCTAGGACGTCACCCTTTCAAGGTGAAGATCGCGGGTTCGAATCCCGCTGGGGGTAGATGATTTGGCAGTATGGCGCGGCGTAAGCCCCATACTTCCCCACGAAGGGCGGCTCTCATTGAGAGCCGCCCTTGTGTATCCCCATGACTCCCATCTGCGCCGCGAGTATGCGATAATGCTCTACGCAAAGGCCGACTATGCCAACGTTTACTCATATACCTTTTCGGAGGGGCGCTGCGGCGTCGCTGGTGGATGCGCGTGAAAGGATAGGGTGCGATGAGTGAGACCCCTGCGTCAACCAATCGTCAACATACGCATGTCCATGCGTTACCTAATAATATTTTTGTGGTCGAAACGCAGGCGGGTGCAATTCTGGTCAATTCTCCGCCCGAAACGCTGAAATATCTGCTCTCGGCAGGTATTGAACCGCCCGCCTATGTCCTGTTGCCCCCCGATGTGGTGCGTGGCCAGGAGTTAGGATCGAGTGGCTTTGTGCGCCGGGGGATTAACTATGCCAGTGTTGAGTTCATCATCTACTCCAACTTCTTTGTGCGTAACCGGCGTGCCCGCCTGATCACAGTGACGGAGGATCAGGCCCGCCGCTTGCGGCTGATCCTGGCCGAGACGATGAATGGCCCCGCCGATGATGCTGCGTATGGCCCGTATCTCTGGATCAGGCGTGAATGTGCAGCTGTGAGCTACTATCCCTCCTTTGGCCGCTCTCCCCGTCCCGATGATATGGTTGATGTGGTGAGCCTGGAGATGGGTGGCGGCGATCTGGGGGCAACCCAGATTCGGCTTCAGGGTGATACCTTCACTTTTGTTGAGGCGGGTAGTGTTGTGGCTGAGGTAAGTACCCAGATTACCCAGATGGCCCTGCCCCTTACCGTCGCTCCGCCCCGCCCGCTCCAGCGCCAGGAACTGACACTCCAATTTATTGGTGGCAGCGATGGCTTTGATCCTGCCGGAATCACGACTTGCTTTCTGGCCTACCTCGGTAATGATGTGCAGACCCAGGCCACTCTGTTTGATGCGGCCGCTTATGTCCTGGTGCGCTTGGGCCACTTGGGTATGTCCTCACACCATATTTCCGAGGTGGTACTCTCACACCTGCACGAAGATCATGTAGCTGGGTTGCCCGAACTTATTCTGATGGGTGGCCACCGCGTCCGCTTGCTGACATCGGACATCATTTATACCAGTCTGCTGCGCATGTTGGGGGCGATGCTGGCGCTGCCCGAAGCAGAAGTGGCCGCGCTCTTTGAGTACTACCCGCTCAATCCTGGTATGCCAGTGGAGATAGATGGACGCCACTTTGAGGCCATCTATGCCATCCACTCCATCCCCACGATTGCGGTACGGGTGAATGGGATCTGTTATTCGGGCGACATGCGCTACGATGAGGATTGGTTCACCGAACTGGAGTCACGCGGGGTACTCTCTGCGGAACGGCACCAGGAGTTGATCCGTTTTGCCGAGGGCGCGAGTGTGTTGGTGCAGGACGTTGGGGGTGGTGCGATCCACAGCACTATTACCCCGCGTCTGCTCCAGGCATTGACCGCCAAGAGCCAACGCCTCGTCTTGGCCCATACGAGTAGGCACATGTTGCCCACCGATCTCGAAGGCATAGATGGGCGGATCGAGTTTGCCCAGAGTGGCCATGTGGTGGCGATGGGGCAACTCTTGCCCGATGATGAACGCCTTGAGATTGTGGAGACTATTTCGGCCTGTCCGCTCTTTGCGCGCCTCTCGGTTGCCAAACGTCTCAGCCTGGCTGTGCAAGTCGAGACAGTGGCGTGGGAAGATGGGGCCACGATTATGCATGAGGGTGATCCCTCGGATCGTTCGGCCTATATCGTTCATTCTGGTCTGGTCGAAATCTGGATCGGTGGTGCCCAGGTACGCATCCTGGGGCGCGGGAGTAGTATCGGGGAGCGCGGGGCCATCTGGGGGGATAGCCGCAGCAGCACGATGAAGGCGCGTGGCCGCGTGCAGTTGGTGCGCTTCCCTCCCGACATCTTCCAGCCGATTGCTGAACAGCTTGGCCTCGCCGATGCCTTTGCGCGTGCCGATTGGCTGGCCAAGATCCCGGTGCTGCGCGAACTGCCTTGGGCCAGTCTGCTCGATCTGGCCCTGGATTTCCAACCGCGCCAAGTGGCGAGCGGGGAGATGCTCTTCAACTATGGTGATCCGGGGTATGATGGCTATGTGCTGGTGCTGGGTGAGATCGCCTTTAGTGATGCCAACGGCACCCTTATTGATATGATCAGTGAGCCAGGCCAGTTCTTCGGGGGGCGCTCGGCGCTGTACGGCACGCCGCGTAGTGCCTCCGCCCGTGCCACGGTCGACTCGGAGATCTGGGAACTTTCGGCTCCGGCAATCCAGCGTCTCAACTTGCTCTACCCCAATATCCTTATGCACTTGCGGGCGGTTGAGGCAGAGTTGCAGCGCAGCCGTAAGACACCGCTCGATCCTTGATCTTTCGACTTCCTGTTTGCCCACCACCCCAGGGTATGCTATAATCCCAACCAGCAAGCACGTCTGGCAGGCGGCACTTCGTCTGCCAGATTTCTATGTTTTTTGTGTCACGGCCCGTCAGTCCCGCGTGCGTGCGGGCGCCTGGGGAGCCGTCTGAGAAAGGATCGTCGAGAGGTATGTCGCAGCAGATCCTTATGGAACTGGCTAAGCGCCAGTACAAGCAGGAGATCCCCGAATTTCGGGTCGGTGATACGGTTCGCGTCGGTGTGAAGGTGGTCGAAGGCAACCGCGAGCGCGTTCAGGAGTTCGAGGGCGTGGTCATTCGCCGCCGCAGCGGTGGGATCAACGAGAACTTCACGGTGCGCCGGATTGCTTCGCACGGCATCGGCGTTGAGCGCACCTTCCTGCTCCACGCACCGCGCCTGGATAGCATCAAGGTGATGCGCCGAGGTAAGGTGCGGCGGGCCAAGCTCTACTACCTGCGTGGCCTCACTGGTAAGGCCGCACGCATCAAGGAGCGCCGCGTCTAGTGTCCGACGACGACGGTTCGCTGTGGGCGCAGTCATCGCATGGCGATGGCTGCGCCTTTGCGCGTCTGGTCAATTGGGGTTTCGAGCGCCTCTACCGCGAGTTTGCCTGGGGCTATGATTGGGTCGCCGCTGCTGTTTCATCCGGGTTGTGGCAACGCTGGGGTTTGGCCGTTTTGCCCTTTCTCCACGGGCGGGTGCTGGAACTGGGTTTTGGCCCTGGCCACCTGCAATTGGCCATGGCTCAGGCCGGGATGGCTGCGTGGGGGGTGGATGCCTCGCCTCAGATGGTGAATCTGGCGCGCCAACGCCTGCACCACGCGGGCTACCCCGCCTACCTCAGCCATGCCTACACCCAACATCTGCCCTTCGCCGCCGCTACCTTTGATACCGTGCTGGCAACGTTCCCCTCGGCCTATATCCTTGATCCGCGTAGCCACCACGAGATCCGGCGCGTCTTGGCTCCCCACGGGCGGGTGGTTGTCTTGCCCCAAGCTGAACTTGACCCCGGACGTTATGCCGATCTGGTGACGCTGGTCTACCGCCTGCTCGGTGCGACAGTAGCGCGTAACCCGCAACCCGATCCCCAGCCCTTTTGGGTGGCCGATCTGCCCCTCTACCCCCACTGGGTCACGGTGGGGCCGAGTCGCGTCTTGATCTTTGTTTCTTAATCCAATGTCACCCACGATTACGCACGAACAAGCATGGCATGCCCGTGGTTACTCCAACTGTGCCGGGATAGACGAGGCCGGTCGGGGTTGTTGGGCTGGCCCGGTGGTGGCGGCGGCGGTGGTGCTGGCCCCTAGTGTCTTCCAGCAACCCGATCTGCTCGCCGGGGTGAATGACTCGAAGCAACTTGATGCCGCTACCCGTGGCCGTCTCTTTGGCCAGATCCATCACTACGCTCTGGGGGTTGGGGTGGGGATTGTGCCCGCCTACCTGATTGATGCCTATGGTATCGTTCCGGCTACGCGTCTCGCCATGCTCAGTGCGCTGCTCAGTCTGCCCTGTAGGGTGGATGCGCTGCTGATTGATGCCCTTACCCTGCCCGATCTCAGCCTGCCCCAAGAGGCGTTGATCAAGGGCGATGCACGTAGTCTCTCGATTGCGGCCGCTTCGGTGGTGGCCAAGGTGACCCGCGATCATCTGATGCAGACGGCGGATCACGTCTTCCCTGGCTATGGTTTTGCCGCCCATAAGGGCTATGGCACCGCTGCGCATCAGCGCGCCCTGGCAATTCATGGGTCTTGTGCGCTGCATCGGCGTACCTTTCAGCCGTTGTTGACTTATGATATATGATCACGCTTGACGATCTGCTCGCCGCTGGTGCCCGCCTGCATGGCCCCGCCCATGCCACCAGTTTTACCGACTGGAGCTATGACTCGCGCCTGACCGCGCCGGGTGAGTGTTTTGTGGCCCTGCGTACCCCCCGCGCCGATGGCCACGACTACATTCCCGCCGCGATTGCCGCTGGTGCGACCGGCATCCTCTGTTCCTGGCCCCCCGCCGATTCTGCCGGAACCACGGTGCTGCTCTGTGATGATCCCCAGACGACCCTACTGCGCTGGGCTTCGGCGCGACTGGCGGCGGTGCAACCAACGGTGGTGGATATTACCGGCAGTGTCGGGAAGACGACGGCGCGCCGTGCGGCGGCGGCGGTGCTGGCGCGTCGTGCAGCTACCTTCCAGAGCCGCCGGAGTTTCAATTCCTTCCTGGGCTTACCAATTGCCATCGCCCGTTTGGAAGATCAGCACCGCTTCGCGGTACTCGAACTAGGCAGCGATCATCGCGGCGAGATTGCGCGCCTCGCCACCTTCTTCCCGCCTAAAATTGCTCTGGTTACGGCGGTGGAGGCGGCGCACCTGCGCAGTTTTGGCTCGCTCGAAGCAATTGCTGCCGAGAAGGGCGATCTGTTGGCGGCGCTGCCACCCAAGGGGGTGGCGATTATTAATGGGGATAGCCCGCTCGCCCGTGCTCTGATGGGGCGCACCAAGGCGCATACCATCACCTACGGCCAGGGCCGCAGTTGTGATCTGAGTGGGCGTGGGCTACGCTATGGCCTTGATGGTACGCTCCTGCGTCTGCGCTGGTGTGGCACCGAGGTTGATGTGCATACACCCTTGATCGGGATTCCTGGCCTGTACGCCGCGTTGGCCGGGGTGGCGGTGGGTCTGGCCTGTGGGATGGATCTGGTAGATTGTGTCGCCGCGCTGCCCCACATCGTGCCGGTGGCTGGGCGCTTGCGACCCCTGCCTGCGTTGGGGGGCGCGGCACTACTCGATGATAGTTTTAGTGCCGCTCCGCCCGCCGCCTTGGCGGCCCTAGAGACGCTCGCCGCCCTCCCGGCGCACCGCCGGATTGCCGTCGTCGGGGCGCTCTCGGATTTGCCGGTCGGCAGTGAAGAATCTTTCTACCGCGAACTGGGCACCCGCGCTGCTAGTAGTACCGATCTGCTCATCCTCAAGGGCGATTGGGGCGTAGTAACGGAACGTGCCGCCCGCCAGATCAATCCCAATATCGCGGTGCAGGTGGTGGATACGAACGAGGCGGCGCTGGCGGCGCTGCCGCCCGATCTGGGGCCGGGCGATCTGGTGCTGGTGAAGGGCGGTGCTGAGGCGCGCATGGAGCGTGTGATTGCGCGTTTGGTGGATGATGCCCTCGCCCCGCCCGCGCCCGATCCGCTCCTGGTGCGCCAGGAACCGGCGTGGCGCAACGTGCGCGTCGGCGATCCCGACCGCCCCACCTGGCTGCGGATTGATCTCGATGCGCTGGCGGCCAATGTGCGTCACCTGCGCGCCTTGGCTGGGGTGCCACTGATGGCGGTACTCAAGGCCGATGCCTATGGCCACGGCGCTATTCGGGCCGCCCGCGCCGCGCTGGGTGCAGGTGCCGAGGCGTTGGCCGTGGCGACACTGGGTGAAGCTCGCACGCTACGCGCCCACGGCATTGCGGCGCGCATCTTGCTGCTCGGCTATACCCCGCCTTGGCAGGCCGATGAGACGGTGCGTTTGGGGCTGGATTGTACCCTCTTCGATCATGACTCGGCGCTGGCGCTGAGTCGTGCAGCCCAGAGCGCTGGCCGCCCGGTGCGCGTGCATATCAAGGTGGATACGGGTATGGCCCGTTTGGGCCTCGTACACTCTGAGGTTGGCCCCTTCCTCACCGTGCTGCACCAACTCCCCGGCTTGGAGATCCACGGCCTGTATACCCACTTTGCCAGCGCCGATGAGGCCGATCTGCGTGCAGCCCAGGCGCAGTTGGAGCGCTTCAATCACCTCCTCGCCGATCTTGTCGCCGCTGGGCTGCGTCCCCCGCTGGTGCATGCGGCCAACAGCGCGGCCACGTTGCGCCTCCCTGCCGCCCGCTTCGACATGGTACGCCCTGGTATTGCCTGCTATGGCCTGAATCCCAGCCCGCATACCCCCTTGCCCCCCGGTTTCCGCCCCGTACTCAGTTTCCATAGTGAAGTCGCCCAAGTGCGCGAACTCCCCGCCGGAACGCCCGTCTCCTATGGCGGCACCTATGTCACTACGCAGCCCACGCGCATTGCCACCATCCCGGCAGGCTACGCTGATGGTATCCGGCGCGCCCCGCCATGGCAGAGCGTCCTGATCGCTGGCCAGCGCGCCCCGGTGGTGGGCCGGATCTGTATGGATTACACCATGGTGGATGTGAGCCATATTCCTGGCGTGCGGCGTGGTGATGCGGTCGTGCTGATCGGGCGGCAGGGTGCGGATGAGATCAGTGCCGATGAGGTGGCCGAGTGGTTGGGGACGATCAGCTACGAGGTGTTGACCAGCATTCTGCCGCGTGTGCCGCGTGAGGTGGCATAGAAAGGGTTGTTGTTTGGCGACGAAGTCGCCAAACAACAACCCAACACGGGCGATTATTCTAAACCCAGATACGCCTTCTGCACCATTGGATCTTCGATCAGTGCCTTGGCCTGGTTCTCCAGCACGATCTCGCCGCTCTGCAACACGTAGCCGCGATGGGCGATGCTGAGGGCTTGGAGGGCGTTCTGCTCAACCAGCAGCACCGTCATGCCCTGGGCGTTGATCTCCTGCACAATCTCGAAGATCTGCTCGACAAGCACCGGGGCCAGACCCATGCTCGGTTCATCCAGCAACAGGATGCGCGGGCGGGTCATCAGGGCACGGGCGATGGCCAGCATCTGCTGCTCACCGCCGGAGAGCGTGCCGCCCTTCTGGTTGACGCGCTCGCGCAGACGCGGGAAGAGCGTCATCACCCGGTCGAGATCATTCTGGTACGCATCACTGCGCGTATCGTGCAGGTAGGCTCCTAATTCCAGATTCTCCAGCACGGTGAGGCGCGGGAAGATCTTGCGCCCTTCAGGCGACTGGGCCACCCCCATCTTGACGATCTCGTGGGCGGGGATGTTGTGGATCGGCTTATCGTTCAGCAACACCTCACCCTGACGCGGGGTGAGCAACCCAGAGATGGTGCGCAGAGTCGTACTCTTCCCGGCTCCGTTCGAGCCGATCAGCGTGACGATCTCGCCCTGGTTGATCATGATCGAGATCCCCTTCAGGGCGTGGATCTTGCCATAATAGGTATGAACATTGCGGAGTTCTAGTAGCGCCATGTGGCTTCCTTCGCTATCACCCGTGATGCCCGGCGGCCTTACCGAGATAGGCTTCGATCACCCGTGGGTTGCTCCGAATGACCTGGCCATCCCCCTCGGCGATCTTGGTGCCATAGTCCAGAACCGAAATACGCTCCGAGATACTCATTACCAAGCGCATATCGTGTTCGATCAACACCACCGTCACCCCACGCTCATCCCGCAGGCGGCGGATGAGATGGGTCGCCTCGACCGTCTCGTTGGGGTTCATCCCGGCTGTTGGTTCGTCCAGCAGAATCAGCTTGGGATCACCGGCCAGGGCGCGGGCGATCTCTAGGCGGCGCTGATCGCCATAAGGCAGGTTCTTGGCCAGGTTGTCACGCTTATCATCAAGGCCGACAAAGCGCAACAATTCGCGGCTCTTGTCACGCGCCTTGCCCTCTTCTAAACGCAGGCTACGGTTGCGCAACAGAATGTTCCAGAACGGCGCACGCAGGTGGGTATGCATGCCCACTAACACATTCTCCAACACTGTCATGTTGGGGAAGAGACGGATATTCTGGAAGGTGCGTCGCATCCCCCGTGCAGCGATCTGATCCGGGCGCAGCCCGGCGATGGACTGGCCATTAAAGCGCACATCACCCTTATCCGGCTTGTAGATGCCGGTCAGAATGTTAAAGAAGGTGGTCTTACCGGCCCCATTCGGCCCGATCACACTCACGATGCTACCCTCGTCAATCGTCAGGGTGACATCGTTGACCGCCGTGAGGCCACCGAAGACCTTGGTTATATTACTGGCTTCCAGCAGGGCCATCTGCCTCTCCTTCACCGCTACGCTTGTCCCTCAACCGGCTCGTCATCATGATCATGCAGTTCCTGGCGGCGTCGATCCTCCGGCAAAATGCCTTCGGGGCGGAAGATCATCATCAGGATCATCAGCAGACCGAAGAGCAGACGCTGGTATTGGGTGGGATCGAACGACTGCGGGATGGGTAACCCTGCTTCCTTGGCAGTGCGCAGGATCTCGGCGATACGCGGCAGGATCTGGAGGTTGAGCAGCGTCACCAGCACCGCCCCCAGGATCACGCCGGGGATGTTGCCCAGCCCTCCCAGGATGACCATAGACAAGATACTGATCGAGCGCAGCAGATCAAAGGTGGGCGGATTGATAAAGAGCTGCTTCGAGGCGAAGATCACGCCCATCGCCCCCGCAAACGAGGCTCCAACCGCAAAGGCCATGAGCTTCATGCGCACCAGCGGAATCCCCTGGGCAATCGCCGCCGTCTCATCCTCACGGATGGCCGTCCATGCACGTCCGATGCGCGAGTTCTTCAGCCGCCCGACCACCAGCATGGTGATCAAGACCACCAGCAGTACCATGAAGTAGAAGAAGAGTTGGTAGAGCTGGTTATTATCCAGATTGAAGCCGAGTGCCTTGAGGGCAGGTGCAAAGAAGAGCGGTGGGCGCTCAATATCCTTGATGCCCTGGGCACCATTGGTGATATTGATCGGCTTATCGAGGTTGACCGCCAACACGCGGATCACCTCACCGAAGCCCAGCGTCACAATCGCCAGGTAATCACCGCGCAGGCGCAGCACCGGCAGACCGAGCAGCACCCCAAACAAACCACCAACCATCAGACCAATAATGATGAAGAGGTAGAACCAGCCCTCACCTACCGGCGTGGCCCCACTGATCATATTGCCGATCTGGGGGGTACTGAAGATCGACCAGAGGTAGGCACCAACCGCATAGAAGGCCACGTAGCCCAAGTCGAGCAGACCCGCAAAACCGACCACCACATTCAGGCCCATGGCCAGGGTGGCAAAGATACCCGCCTGGGTGGCCACGTCAATATAGTAGGGATTGAGCGTGCCGAAATAGGGCAGCACAAAGCCCAGCGCCACCACCGCCAGGCCCACCTTAAAACGCATATCCAACCGCGAACGGTAGATGGCGAGGATGAGCAACAGGAAGAGCACAAAGACGATGTCGGTAAAGAGGCTGGTGCGCGGATTGGTAATGAGCAGAGCCGAGGTGATCAGGGTATAGAGCGACAGGAAGGTATACCCTGCCGGCCCCTTCGTCATCCACGCATTCAACTGATTCCAGAGACCCGTCTCTGGGGTGTGGGGAGGATTCTTGGCCATCGCTACACCTTCTGGGTCGTTGATTCGCCGAGGAGACCCTCAGGACGGAAGATCAGGATCAGGATGAGGATGCTAAAGGCGGCAATATCGGCATAGCTGGCACCCGAGAAGGCACCGCCGGTAAAGAGCGAGAGGTAGGAGGCGACAAAGGCTTCCAGGAAGCCCAGCACAATTCCACCCACCATCGCGCCGGTGATGTTGCCGATCCCTCCCAACACGGCTGCGGTAAACGCCTTGAGGCCCGGAATGAAGCCCATGTAGGGGTTCACGGTGCCGATATTCATGCCAAAGAGGACACCTGCCGCACCACCCAGCGCACCGCCGATCAGGAAGGTGAGCGAGATGATCTGGTTGACATTGATGCCCATCAGGCTGGCAGTGGCGCGATCCTGGGCAACGGCGCGAATCGCCTTACCCAAGCGTGTGGCATTCACCAAGTAGTTGAGCGCCAGGAGCATCAGCATCGCCGCCACAATAAAGATGACTGCTTTGGGACTGATTTGCACCGGGATTGCACGTTCACCCAGCGGAATACTGGCAATTTGGAATGGCTTGCCAAAATTGGGCGTCTCGAAGCGCGCATTAAAACCGAGCGGCGAACTGGTTGCGATCAGACGCACGACATCTTGGAGTACCAGCGACATACCAATCGCGGAGATGAGTGGCACCAGGCGCGGCGAATTGCGCAAGGGGCGATAGGCGACTCGTTCGGTTGCCATCGCTAAGAGGCCACTCACTGTCATGCCCATGACGATGGCAATCACGATAAAGACTATCCAGGGTAGGGTCGAAAGCAATCCCCACTGCATGAGCAAGTAGGCTACACCCGCGCCCACAAAGCCGCCCACCATGAAAATTTCACCATGGGCAAAATTGATAAATTCCAATACACCATAGACCATGGTGTAGCCCAGTGCAATGGTGGCAAAGAGAAAACCGCGCACCATGCCGTCAATCATCACCTGCGGCAGAATGGCGATTGCCGTCTGCATGATCTTGGGATCAGACCGACTGAGGAAGAAGGCAACAACGACGACGATCAAACCCAGAACAGCGGCACTCCCAACAATAAAGAGGAGAAGTTGGCCCAGCGGCATAAAGACGGTACGCAGTGTCTGAAGCGTCCGCTGCCGTTGCAGATTTTGTTTGCTGACGTTTGCCTCGGCTACCATGTTTCACTCTCTAGTCTGCTCACAACGTTGTTGGAGAGGGAGGACGACGTCAGTATTGCCCTGGTGGAACAAGCGGAGGTATGCGTAGCAACTCCACACAGGCTTCATACAGGCAGGATGAGCAGGTACCCACACCTGTCC
>NZ_GL501401.1:605570-712496 GCF_000152145.1 Oscillochloris trichoides DG-6 | reverse complement strand
AAGCCCCATACTACTGGCAACACTCGAAACTATGCTGCCAGGGCATTGCCCTGGCAGCATAGGTGAACAACCGATTACTCGGTGGGCGGAGCGCTCTCGATCTTCGAGGTCAGCTCGTTCTGGTCCCAGAGGGCCGGATCGGAGTTGGTCGAGAAGATGTAGTAGGTGGCCGGGTTCGGGTCACCCTTCTCGCTGAAGCTGTAGGTGCCAGTGATACCACTGAGCGCCGGCAGGCTCTTCATCGCGGCCAGCACCTGCTCGCGGGTCGGCTTGCCGTTGGCCTCAACCGCAGCGGTGACGATAGCAGCCTGACAGAAGGCAGCCGAGTCATACGCCTGGGCCGAGAAGGGCGGAGCCGCGCCATTGAACTTGGTGGTGTAGTCGGTCGCATACTGGGCAGCGTTGGGGAACTGGCTCACCGGGGCGGCCACGGTGGTGTAGAAGGTGCCCTCAAGGGCATCACCAGCCAGCTTGGCCAACTCAGGCGAATCGAGGCCGTCCGGGCCGAGGAACTGCGCCATGATGCCACGGTCGCGGGCCTGACGCAGCAGCGGGCCAGCCTGCGGGTAGAGGCCACCGAAGTAGATCATGTCCGGGTTGGCGGCCTGGATGTTGGTCAGGATCGAGGAGAAGTCGCTCTTCTCATCGGTGCCCTCGAAGGCCAGCACTTCGATGCCGAGCTTCTCGGCCTCAAGCTTGAAGAACTCAGCCACACCCTGACCGTAGTCGGTCTTGTCGTGCAGGATGTAGACGGTCTTCACGCCCGACTCCTGGGCGAAACGGGCACCAATCGGGCCCTGGAGGTCGTCACGACCCACCACGCGGAAGGCGTTGGCGTAGCCGCTCTCGGTGATCTTGGGGTTGGTGTTCGCGGGCGAGATCATGACCAGGTTGGCGTTGCTGTAGTCGGGCAGCGAGGCCAGAGCCACACCCGAGTTCAGGTGGCCAACGGTGCAGAGGATGTCGGGATCGGAGACGATGTTCTTGGCGTTGGCCGAACCGACCTCAGGCTGGGCCTGATCATCGAAGGGGGCGAAGGCGATCTCGACGCCCGAACCGGCCAGCGCAGTGTTGGCCTGCTCGATGGCCAGCTCAACACCATTGCGGATGCCGGTGCCCAGCGCGGACTGGTCGCCGGAGAGCGGGCTCTGCGAGGCGATCTTGATCGTGCCCAGGGCAGCAGCGGCCTCCGGGGTCATCCCGGCAGCGGTGGCCAGAATGTACTCAACCACGGTCATCGCGGCGGGGGTGGCCTCGGCGGTCTCGGTGGCCTCGGCGGTGGCCTCGGCGGTGGCCTCGGCGGTGGCCTCGGCAGTCGCCGGGGCAGCAGTCGCCGGAGCGGCGGTCGGGGAGGCTGCCGGGGTGCTGCCACAGGCAGCCAGCAGCGACATCAGCACGCCGACCAGGACGATCAGACTGACGATACGCTTCATTGCTAGTTAGCTCCTTGAAGTTCCGATTAACGTAGAGGGAATTTGTAGATACCTGCACCTGTTGGGGCCAATCATGGGTTGCTAACCCACCGTGCGCCAGGCGCGCCGCGCTACGCAAGATAGCGTGAAACACCCCCTTTCGGAGTCGCGCTCCCTGACAGCGGGAGAGGAGCAGCATTGGAAGTTAAGATTGGAGATAGACGTAGCCGTTGTCTGCTACGTCTGTATGGCATGTTCAAAGAACCCAACACTCCGGGGTATACGGATGCGCAGTCTACCCGAAGCGAAAATCTTTGTCAAGGGAGATACTTTGTGTGCCCCCACCAAATTTCCTATATGCTATACTAGCCGCGTCATCAGCTACTGATTCTAAGGAGGCCAGTCATGACAGTCCTTGGAAAAGCAACTACCATTACTTGGGCCGGGCATGGAACCTTCCACCTGACGACGCCTGAAGGGCGCGGGGTACTCATTGATGCATGGCTCGATGGGAATCCGGCCTGTCCAGAGGCACTCAAGAGTAGTCTGCGCCAGAATCTGGCCGCGATCCTGGTAACGCACGGCCACTTTGATCATATTAATGATCTCGTTCAGTTGGCCCAAGAGACCGGCGCGGTGGTGGTGTGTCAGTTTGATCTGGTCTCTTACCTAGCAAGCAAGGGTATTCCTAACACCCAGATTGTGGGCTTCAATAAAGGTGGTACGGTGACGGTCGCCGATATGCGCATCACCATGACCAATGCCCACCATTCAAGCTCGATCAATGAGAATGGGCAGTTGATTGGCCTGGGCACGGCAGCAGGTTTTGTGATCCGTATGAGTAATGGCTTTACCATCTACCATACCGGCGATACGAGTGTCACCATGGATATGCAGATTGTGCGTGATCTCTATGCGCCAGAACTAGCCATCCTGCCGATTGGCGATCACTTTACTATGGACCCGCGTCAGGCTGGTTATGCGCTCAAGCTGATTGGGGCCAAGTATGCTATCCCCGGCCACTATGGTACCTACCCCATCCTGAGTGGCACGCCTGAAGCGTTGGTGGCGGCGATCCAGGAGTTTGGTGGCACGACCGAGGTGATTGCGCTGAAACCAGGCGAATCGGTGTCTTAATGAAGATTATTGTCCCTACTGCAATCCGCGATCTGTTGGAGCCGAAGCTGCCCACGTGGGCCGAGCCGATCTGGTTTGATCGCACGGTTGGGTTTCCATCTGATCTGGTCGAGGCAGTTGCCTACTACCGTTGGTGGTTTGGCGAGCCGAAGTTAGATCCGCTGCTTGCGCATACCCCCAACCTGCACTGGTTGCAGACACCGAGTGCCGGGGTGGATCATGTCTTGACGCCGAGTGTCTTGGCGCGCCCGATCACGGTGACGAATAGTGCCGGGGTGCATGCCATCCCCATTGCCGAGTTTACGCTGGGCTTTATGCTGGCCCATGCCAAGCACATGGCGCAGTTACGCACCGCCCAGGCCGAGCAGCGCTGGGTTGATCCGCCTGCACTGGCCGAGTTGTACGGGGCCACCCTGCTGATTATCGGCATTGGTGGGATTGGGCAGGCAATTGCCGAGCGCGCCGCCGCGTTTGGGATGCGCATCTATGGTAGCCGCCGCACCCCTAGCCCCATGTCGGGCGTGGCCCAGGTGGTCGGCAGTGATGGCTGGCGCGATCTGTTGCCTGAAGCCGACTATGTGGTTCTTGCCACACCGCTCACCCCTGAAACACGGGGCATGTTCGATGCGGCGGCGTTGGAACGCATGAAGCCGAGTGCCTATTTGATCAATATCGCACGTGGTGCCGTCATAGATGAGCCAGCCCTAATCGCGGCGTTGCGGGCGGGTCGGATCAGTGGTGCGGCCCTCGATACCTTCGTGCAGGAACCGTTACCCAGCGATAGCCCGCTCTGGAACCTGCCGAATGTCACCCTCACCCCGCACATCACGGCCTTCTCGCCTCGGATGCGCGAGCGTCAGATCGCCCTCTTTTTGGAAAACCTGCACCGCTTCGCCACCGATCAGCCGCTGCTGAATGTGGTGGATAAGGCGGCTGGCTACTAGCAACGATTGCAGAAGGGAATTGCTCATGTTGGACCACCTGCGGATGACCGACCCCGATATTGCCACGCTGATTGAACGCGAGGCCACGCGCCAGCGCGAAGGCTTGGAGCTGATTGCCAGTGAGAACTATGTCAGCCTCTCGGTGATGGAGGCCCAGGGTTCGGTGCTGACCAATAAGTATGCCGAGGGTCTGCCCGGTAAGCGCTACTATGGCGGTTGTGAGTTTGTTGATCAGGTTGAGCAGTTGGCGATTGACCGCGTGCTGCAACTCTTTGGTGCCCAGGCAGCCAATGTGCAGCCACATAGCGGTGCCCAGGCCAATATCGCCGTCTTTACTGCCCTGCTCCAGCCCGGCGATACCATCCTGGGGATGCGTCTCGACCATGGTGGCCACCTGACTCACGGTAGCCCGGTCAATTTTAGTGGGAAGTGGTACAACGTCCAGTTCTACGGCGTAGACATGACCACCGGCCAGATTGACTATGACGATCTCGCGGCCAAGGCGCGGGCGGCGCGCCCCAAGCTGATCACGTCGGGTGCGAGTGCCTACCCGCGCATCATTGACTTTGCCCGTATGCGCCAGATCGCCGATGATGTCGGGGCGTTGCTCATGGCCGACATTGCCCACATTGCCGGGTTGGTGGCGGCGGGCGAGCATCCTTCGCCGGTCGGGCATGCCCACATTGTCACCACCACCACCCACAAGACGCTGCGCGGGCCGCGTGGTGGCCTGATCATGATGGACGAGCCATTCGCCAAGCAGATCAACAGCAGCGTTTTCCCTGGCAACCAGGGTGGCCCGTTGATGCACGTCATCGCCGGGAAGGCGGTGGCCTTTGGCGAGGCGCTGCGCCCAGAGTTCAAGCAGTACGCGGCCCAGATTCGCCGCAACGCCAAGGCACTGGCTGAAGGGTTGACCCAGGGTGGGATACAGTTGATCAGTGGCGGCACCGATAACCACCTGATGCTGGCCAACCTGACCGACCTGGGCATCACTGGGGCACAGGCACAGAAGGCACTCGATCACGCCGGGATTACGGTCAACAAGAACGCCATCCCCGATGATCCTCAGCCACCCATGCGCACCAGCGGCATCCGCATCGGCACGCCCGCCGTCACCACGCGGGGTATGGGCGAGGCCGAAATGGCCCGTATCGCGGCGTGGATTGTCGAGGTGCTCAACAATGTGGGCGATACCGCCCGCCAGGAGCGCATCGCCGCTGAGGTCGCCGAGATGTGCCGCAACTTCCCCGTCCCCGCCGATATGGTGCGGGTGTAGGGACACTGGTGGGGGTTCGGGGCGGCAAAGCTGCCCCCGAAGATCTTTAAAGGTTGTTTTTTGGCGGCGAAGCCGCCAAAAAACAACCTTCCCACTTACCAAACCTCATCTGGACGCTGAAAAAACCGCCCCACCACACTCCCCAATACCCCCAGAACACCCAGCGTAAGCAATACGATACCCGCAATCTGTTGCCGTGAATCCAGATCTTGGCGTAGGGCTAGGGTGGTGTTGAGTTGACTCTGATTGCCCAATACGGCAAACTCCTGGGCAGCCAGATCGAGCATGCTGCGCGCCTGGCTCAGTTGGAAGCGCCGGGCGAGATCGTTGGCCTGGCTCAACTGCATGGCGGCGGCGCGGCCGCGTTCGGCACGCTGGCGGTAGATGCCCAACACCTCGGCTTGGCGCGTGTCACCCAGTTGTTCAAAGTTATACTCGGCTTGCGCGATCATCTCTAGCCCGCGTTCATATTCGCCCTGGCTGATCGCGTTGCGGGCATCTTCGGCCAGTTGGGTAGCCTGGATGCCCATTGCGGCGTGGCGCTTGAGTTCTTCGGCTTCTGCAACCACCTCCTCCGGCTGGGTCTCGCGCTGGCGGGCGATCCACTCTGTAGCGCGATCCAACTCGCTCTGTGCAGCGGCATAGTTGCCCTGCGCCACCAACTCGCGGGCCAGACGCAGGTCGTAACGATCCAGCGCACTGACTCGGTAGCCCCCGGCGAAGTAGCTCGGCAACCACGCCCGCCACTCCGCCTCCAGATCAGTGGCGGAGACCCCGTAGGCCCGTTCGAGTGCCGAACGGTAGCCCGAACTCTGCCCACTCAGGCTGAGGAACTGGCGCAGCCGGGCAAATCCGTCCCGATCCACCAAGAACGCTACCACCGCCAGAGTCTGCGGGTAGGCGATCTCTGGATCGCCATAGATCACCTCGCGGGTATCGAAGCTACTCCACGGCAACAGCCGCCCCTGATCCTCGGCCATGCGCAGCACCGCCACCTTGGAATCCAGCGCGGCGGTGGGGCGTTCGAGGTACTGGGCGATGCCCTCTTGAAACCCGACATTTAGCCGCCCCGCGCTCAGATCCGCCGCAATAATGTGGCTCAGTTCGTGGCGCACGTTATTGCGCACCTCCTCCTCGCTCTGCTGGCGGGTGCGCTCGACAATCACCACCAACTCGCGGCGCTGGAAGTCGGCATGCGCCACGATCCCCGGTACACTCCGCGCCGCCGGATTGACCCGTTCATACTCGGCGCTGGTCGGGTAGAGGCGCAGGCTCAGTGGCGGCGGGGCGCGGTAGGCAAAGACGCTACTCACTTCGTCATAGATCGTGTCCACAAAACCCGCGTAACGCTCCGCCTCGGCCTCCTCACCTGCCACATACACAATACTGAACGCCCGCGTCACCCGCTCACGCCACTCGGTCTGCGCCGCCGCCGGGCGCGCTACGCAGAGGGCGATCAGGAGTAGGAACCAGATCAAGCGGCGCGGAATCATGGTTGCTCTTCCGTAGGTAATTCACGAGGGATGCTAGGTGTATCGAGGGCGAGTTCCACTTTTTCATACACATCCGCGACGCTAAGTAGGCATTCAATTGATGAAATCACAATCTGTGTACTCAATCCAATCGCTTCGTGCATGTGCCATATAGTATGTTCCTGGCGCGTGTAGTGTTCAATACGATAATCATCTTGGGCAATAAGGATATAATCTTGGAGTGACGGAATAGCGCGGTAGTGCCGAAACTTCATTCCACGATCATAGCGCTCGGTTGATGGTGATAAGACTTCAATAATGACGCTGGGGTTAGTAAGCGTGAGACGTGCTGCTTCAACAAATTGGGGTTGTCCACATACGACCGTCACATCAGGGTAGGTATGCAGCCCGGTTGCGAGGATTTTGATGCGTTGATCGCTATTGTAGACTCGACATGGGCGGCGACGCAATTGGGCATGCAGGGCAGCATAGGCATTACCTGCCAATAGATTATGTGCTTCGCTGCCCCCGCTCATCGCAAAGATCTCGCCCTGATAGTATTCGTGCTTGTGTGGGCTGGTCATCTCAAAGGCACGATATTCCTCTTCACTCATGAAGGGTTGGGGTTGGGCGGTCATTGTGTGCCTCCTGGCGGGGGACGGTTAAGGAATATGTAGGGGCGCGTCGTGACGCGCCCTAGGCGTCCCCAATCCATACGTAGGCTCGATCATCGTGCCAGAGGGCGCGTCACGACGCGCCCCTACGAATACCTATCCTACAGCACCCGATACTCCATCCCCTGCGGGGTAGACTGGCTGTGGAAGAGGCGCACCGCCTCCGCCGTCCACTCCAGCGCCGCCGGGGGCGTGGCGTGGCGCATCACCTGCGCCACCGCCTGGATCTGGCTCGCGTTGGCCTCCGGGCGCACGCGACCTAGCGTCAGGTGCGGGGCGAAGGGGCGCGCTTCGGGCACAAAACCGAGCGGGTGGGTGACGGCGAGAACCTGGGTGTGCAGCTCCTTGAGCGCCACCAGATCACCGCCGAGGCCCACCCACAGGACACGCGGACGTTGGGGGTTGGGGAAGACCCCTAAGCCTGCGAGGTGCAGGCGGAAGTTCGGTGCGGCGATCTGGGCTATGCCCGCCAACAGATCGGGCACCAGGGCCGCATCGGTCTCACCGAGAAACTGGAGCGTCAGGTGCATGCCCTCAACACCAGCCCAGCGCACCGCCAGCCCGCGCTGGCGCAAGTGGGCTTGGGTATGGGCCAGCGCGGCACGTACTGGGTCGGGCAGATCGAGCGCAATAAAGAGACGCATCACTTATGCCTCAGGGATCATGCGGCTCGGCACCTGGCTATCTAGGCGTGGCCCGTCACCCGGTTCGATGCGCACATAACTGCCATCGGGCTGCAAGATGTGCGCCCGGACATTATCACTCAGATAGTTGGCCAGCAACATATCGCGCACATAGGCGAGCAACGCCGGGTCTTCGAGTGGATAGAGCTCCTCCACGCGCCGATCCAGGTTACGCTCCATCATATCGGCACTGCCCAGGTAGAGCACCGGGTTGCCGCCATTGGCAAAATAGTAGATGCGGCTATGTTCGAGGAACGGGCCGATAATGCTGCGCACCCGAATATGCTCGCTCAAACCGGGTACGCCGGGGCGTAGAGAACACATACCGCGCACAATCAGGTCAATCTGCACCCCGGCCTGTGAGGCTTCATAGAGCAGATCAATAAACTGGTGATCCACAAACGCATTCATCTTAAAGATGATGCGCCCGTCGCCATGCTCCTGTTGGCGGCGAATCTCAGCGCGTACCAGACCCATCAGGCGTTGGCGCAGTGTCACCGGGGCGATCAGCAGCGAACGGTAGGTTGCTTGGCGGCTATAGGCCGTTAAGAAGTTGAAGAGATCGACCACATCGGCGGTAAGATCGGGGCGGCAGGTAAACATGCCCAGGTCGGTATAGACGCGGGCAGTTCCGGCATTATAGTTGCCGGTGCCCAGGTGGGCATAGCAACGAATACCATCCTGCTCTTTACGCACCACCAGCGCCAACTTGGCATGCACCTTCAGGCCAAGTAGACCATAGACCACATGCACTCCGGCGCGTTCCAGTGCCTTAGCCCAGATGATATTATTCTCCTCGTCAAAACGCGCCTTCAGTTCGACTACTGCTGTTACCTGCTTACCCTGTTCGCGGGCGTGCATGAGTGCCTTGACGATGGGCGAATTACTCCCCACGCGGTAGAGCGTCTGCTTAATCGCCAAGACCTGGGGATCATCGGCGGCGGACTGAATAAAGTCAATCACCGGCGAGAAGGAGTGGTAGGGATGGTGCAGCAGCACATCGCCTTGGCGGATAGTATCGAACATATCGCCACCGCCGCGCAACACCACTGGTAGCGTGGGCATGTGGGGTGGATCTTTAAGGTCGGGGCGGTCGAGTTTGGTCAACTCCATGAGATCGGCAAGCCCCAAGGGGCCACGCACGGCATAGAGTTCTTTCGGCCCAATTTTTAGGTTGGTGAGTAGCAGATTACTGATGCGCTCCGGCATCGCCGTATCCACCGTCAGGCGCACCACCTCACCGAAGCGGCGCTGGCGCACCCCCTGCTCAATACTAGAGAGCAGATCATCGGCTTCATCCTCCTCAATCTCCATATCCGCGTTGCGGGTAATGCGAAAGGGGGACGAGATCACCACATCCATACCGGGGAAGAGCATCTCCAGATTTGCGGCGATGAGCTGTTCAATCCAGACAAAACAGTGGTTACGCCGCGTCAGCGCATGCGGATCGGGGTTACTCAGTTCAGCAGGCAGCGCAATAAGGCGCGGCAACACCTCCGGCACCTTCACCCGTGCAAAGAGTTCGCCCTTTTGCGGATCTTGGATCATCACCGCCAGGTTCAGGCTCAGGTTCGAGATGAAGGGGAAGGGACGGCTACTATCGAAGGCCAGCGGAGTCAGCACCGGGAAGATCTGACGCCGGAAATAGTCATCAGCCCAGGCGCGTTGCTGCGCATTGAGGTCGGCCATATCGAGCAGACGAATTCCCTGCTCAGTCAAGCGCGGCAACAGATCGGTAAAGAGCAGTTCACGTTCCTGCTCGATCAAGGGCAGCAACGTCTTGCGAATCGCCTTGAGTTGTTCGGTTGGCGTGAGGCCATCGGGAGACTGCTTCTGCACCCCGGCGCTAATCTGCTGCATAATGCCGCTGACGCGGATCATGAAGAACTCGTCGAAGTTGGAGGCGAAGATGGCCATAAACTTCACCCGCTCCAACAGCGGGTTACGCTGATCCAACGCCTCACTAAAGACGCGCCGATTAAACTCGATCCAACTCAACTCACGGTTCAAATAGGTAGGCGATACCCTGAGCGGGCCATCTACCGTTTCAACGGGCGTTATCTCCTGGGCGATCATAAGTAATGCCATATTCCAGTGGCCACCCGCTGCACAGCCCGCACATCACCAACCCCGCTCGCGGGCTACCACGCGATGCACCACATTTGTATCATGCGATATAACGATGCAGTCAGTATAGCGATCCGCGTACCAAGAATCAAGGAACTTACTCCTCCTCTACTGCACTGATCAGATGATCGAGGCGCGCCACCCGCCCTTGGCGATCCACCTCAACCGCGATCAGATCGATGCGACATGCGGATGTGGAGGGCAGATCGGACTGATCGAGGTAGATCATTGCGAGGCGCAAGAGGCGCTGGCGCTTGGTGGGGGTAATACTCTCTTCGGGGCTGATCGGGCCAGAGGAGCGGCGGGTACGCACCTCAACAAAAACGATCTGGTCGCCATCTTGGGCGACCAGATCCAATTCACCACGGCTACAGCGCCAATTACGCGCCAGGATGCGATAGCCCTGGCGCAGCAGATAGGCATGGGCGGCAGCCTCGCCAAAATCACCCAGACTGCGCCTAGGGGAAGGCATATTTGCGCCAGACATCGTGGCGTTCCATCTCACCCAGCAGGGCGAAGGCGAGGTACTGCGGCTGACGGGGGGTACTCAGCAACTGCATCCCAGCCTGTTCGGGGGTACGCCCACCCTTACGGTGGTTACAGTCACGGCAGGCCGTGACCACATTCTCCCAGGTGGTTGCGCCGCCCTGCGAGCGTGGAATCACATGATCCATCGTCAGTTGATGCCGCCCCGGCTGCTCACCACAATACTGACACATCTCCCGATCACGGGCAAAGATGCCGCGCCGTGAACAGGGCAGCCGTAGCCGTCGTGGAATACGAATATAGCGTACCAGACGGATCACTAGAGGAACCGCAAGCGTGACCTGAAGTGCCCGCAACTGTTGCTGGGCCGCTTCGATCAGTTCGGCCTTCTCCTGTAGGAGCAGGATAATTGCACGCCGTACCGAAATGAGTTGCAGCGGTTCGTAGCTTGCGTTGAGGACGAGGACTCGCTGGCTCAAGGTATCCACCCCCCTCTCAGAACCGTTTGTTACCTCAAACAAACGCTCTCTGCGGGGAGGTTCGGACTCCCCGCCTAACGAGTTAGGCTTTTGATACGCCCGGCAGAGGCCGCCGAGCGTAGGATGCGCATCACGGCTGAACGGGTCAGGCCGCTACTAGGTGTAGCACACCCTATGCTGGCACTGGTAGTGGGCTGTTGGGCCACCCCATGCGCTACATCTTGACCCGATTTGCTACCCTTGCCGATCTGCATACATACTCCAACCATGGGTTCTTGGCGCAATACCAGAATAATCCTCACACGCTGTATAAAGTAGCACGTCTTGTTGGGAATTGTCAACATGCCCCCGGTGGGGGTTTGGGGGCGGCGCAGCCGCCCCCGAAAATCTTTTTTTGTTGTTTTTTGGCGGCGAAGCCGCCAAAAAACAACAAAAATTGGGGTTTGGGGCTATGCCCCAAGAACTTTGCCCATGCCCCCCACGCACTCAGGTGCGTCAAAACCGACACCTACTGGGTGGCTTTGGAAAGCATCGCTAGGTACAATAGAAAGAGGCCCGCGTTGTCGTTGGCCACGCCCAGAGGAGCCTGTCATGATCGAAGCCTCCCAATTGAGTAAGCAATTTGGTGCCTTCCAAGCGGTGCGTAGCATCAATCTCAATATCCAGCCCGGTGAATTGTTGGCCTTGCTGGGGCCAAATGGGGCCGGGAAGACGACCACGGTGCGTATGTTGGGGGCTATCCTCAAGCCGAGCAGTGGCTATGCCCGTATCTGCGGCCATGATGTGGTACAGGAAGCCGAAACGGTGCGCAGCAAAGTTGGCTTACTCACCGAGTACCCCGGCCTGTATGGGCGTATGGCTGCTATGGAGTACCTCGATTTCTTCGGTTCCCTGCTCGGCCTTGAAGCCCATACCCGTCAGGCACGCGCCGAACTGCTGCTGCGTCAGTTTGGGATGTGGGAGGCGCGTGAACGGAAACTTGATGGCTATTCCAAGGGGATGAAACAGAAGATCGCACTGGTGCGCGCCCTGATCCACGATCCGCCCGTGCTCTTCCTTGATGAGCCAACCACTGCGATGGACCCGCAGAGTGCGCGCACGGTGCGCGATGCCATCCACGATCTGCGCGCCGCAGACCGCTCGATCCTCCTGACTACCCATAATCTGAGTGAGGCCGAGGTGCTGGCGGATCGGATCGCGATCATTCGGAGTGGCCAGATTATTGCTCAGGGTACGATTGCCGAACTGACTCGCCAACTCCTGGGCGCACCGATCTATGAACTGCGCTTGGCCCCGCCCTTCCCGGCCAGTGCCGCTGCGCCCATCCTGGCTGATCTGATCAGTGTGGAGAGCCAGAGCGACACCGCGTTGCGCTACCGCACCTCCGAACCGCACCTGCTCAACCCGCAGATCCTGAGTCGCCTCGCATCCACTGGGCTACCCGTCTTGGCCTTGGCCGAAGTTCCCCAGCGCCTCGAAGAGGTCTATCTGCGCATTGTGGCTGATTAAACACTATGAACATCAAGATCATCACCACCATTGCCCGCCGCGAAGTGCGCGATACGCTCAAGGATTGGCGCATTGTGGCTCCCATTCTTTTGCTCACTTTCATCTTCCCGCAGTTGTTGGTGGCTGGGGCGAGCCAAGTCGTAGACTATGTGGAGGCGGATAATCTGGCCGAACGGCTGGTGCCCTTTGCGGCGCTGCTGGTTGGGTTCATTCCGGCCAGTTTCTCGCTCATCACCGCCCTGGAATCGTTTGTGGGTGAACGCGAGCGCAACAGCCTCGAATCACTCCTCTCGATGCCGCTCGCGGATCAAGATCTCTACCTTGGCAAGCTGGCTTCATCACTCTTTACGCCCTTTCTATCGAGTGTGATCGCCATGCTCGTCTTCCTCCTCGTCCTCATCGGTTTCCAACCCGATCTCTACTACCCGGCCTTCACCCTGGATCGCCTGCTGCTCATCCTGCTGGTGGTTAGCGGCCTCGCCTTGGTGATGGTGACTGGCGCGGTGGTGATCTCGGCCCACATCACCACGGTGCGCGCCGCTAATCTGATGTCGAGCTTCATTCTGCTACCGGCGGCGCTGGTGGTGCAGTTGGCTGCCGTGCAGATTATCAACAACCGCTGGGGCGAGTTGTGGTTGGTGGCAGCGACCCTCTTTACGCTGGGGGGGCTGCTCATGCGTATCGGCATGAATACCTTCAACCGCGAGGAGATCCTTTCGCGTGAGCACACCCAAGGCACGATCCGTCTCTTCGGGTGGCGGGCGGCTGGTACCACCAAGCTGCGACTGGGGCGCTCCCGCCGTGATGGAGGTCTCAGTTCGGCGCTGGCGATCACCCAACGCGAGTTGCGCGAGGTGCTGACCGACTGGCGCGTCCTTATTCCGCTCGCGATCCTGACGATTGGCCTGCCGGGAGGCTTAGTGGCCGGAACTGCGTTTGCGCTGGGCTTTGTCGAGGATCCATTGGTGATCGGGCGGCTGGTACCCTTTGCTGCGCTGCTGATCGGCTTTGTACCCGCCAGCTTCGCCCTGATTACCGCGATTGAGTCGTTTGTGGGCGAACGCGAACGCAACAGCCTCGAATCGCTGCTGGCCATGCCCATCTCTGATCGCAGCCTCTATGCAGGCAAACTCCTCTCGGCCCTGATCGTCCCGCTCGCGGGCAGCCTAATGGCGATGTTAGTCTTCCTCAACATGATGCACGCCATCTACCCGGCGATCTACTATGACAGCATGACGCCCACCCTGCTGCTGCAAATCACGCTGATGATTACCGTGATCAGCCTGCTCCTCGTTGCTGGGGCAGTTGTGATCTCCAGCCATACCAGCAGTATCCGCGCCGCCACCCTGCTGGCCTCAGCGGTGCTGGTGCCCACGGCGGTTACGCTTCAGGTACAGGCAGTACTCTTCATTGCGCGGCGCTACGACATGCTCTGGTATGTGATGGCCGCGCTCTTGGTGATTGCCATCGCCATGATCCGCAGCGGGCTGGTCAGCTTCAACCGCGAAGAGATCCTTTCCCGCGAACATGAAGACATCAATCTACGCCAGGTTCTCAACACCTACCTGACCTTCTACCGCGAACATCGCCCGGCGGGCACACGGCCCAGCGAATATACGGGTCTGGCCTTCTCGGTGCGGCGTTTCTACATGCGCGAGCTACGCGAACTCTTGCGCGAACTGCGCATGCCGCTAGGCTTTGCCAGTTTTGCGGCAATTGGTGGGCTACTCCTGGGCGCATTCATGGGCGAACGCTACCACATCTGGATCTTCGAGCAGGCGATTGCCAACCTAGGCAACCCGCCCCAAGCCTCACCGCTACTGACGCTCCAGATCTTCGCCAACAACATCCGCGTCTCGATCCTCTCCAACATCTTCTCGACGGTCAGTTTCGGCCTCTTCGCCTTTCTTGTACCGGCGGTCGCCTTCGCCCAGATCGGCTTCATCACCCACCTTTTGGCAGTACGCGGTGGCAGTTGGCTAGTCTTAGGCATTGCCAGCCCGCTCCAGTTTCTTTTGGCCTACGTGCTGCCCCATGGTATCATCGAGCTACCCGCCTTCATCCTCAGTGCAGGCTTAGGGCTACGCATCGGGGCGGCCATGCTGGCACCGCCACCCGGTTTCACCACCGGCCAAAACCTGCTGTGGGCCTTGGCGGCCTTCGCCAAGACGTGGGTATTTGTGCTGTTACCCTTAGTCACAATTGGATCATTGATCGAAGGCTTGATTACGCCCCAGATCATTGCCGCACTCTATCGGTGAATCTATGCAGTCTACCTACCATCGGGGCCACACGCTCACCTGGGAAGAACACAGCCAGGGCCAAAACACCCTCATCTTCATCAACGGCTACTCGGCCAACCGTTCCATCTGGCGGCATGAAGTGGCCCACATGGCCACGTATGGGCGTTGTGTCAGCCTCGACCTGCCCGGTCACTACCCGGCCCAGGTGCCACCCGACTATCGTGAACTGAGCCAGGAGTTGCTCTTAGATCTGGAGCTACGTGCCATCCGCGAGATCGCCAACGGCCAGCCCGTGACCCTGATCGGCCACTCGACGGGCGGGATGGTGGCGTTGGCGCTAGCGGCCATGCAGCCCGAACTGGTGCAACGGGTGGTAGCGATTGCGCCGGTGGTATGGGGGCCACTGAGTGGGTTTCTGGGTCTCTACCAGCGCCAGATGTATCTCTTGGGCGGGTATCGTTTCTACTGGCTCAACTACCGTGCCACCCAATGCTCGCTGCCCTACGTCAAGTGGGGGATTGGGCAGTTCTACAGCGGCGATCCGGCGGCGTACCGGCGCAATCCGCGTGCCAAGGCAGCCGTGGAGCATTGGCACCACGACTACCAACGCTCCTCGATTCGCAACTTGGCCATCCTGCTCAAGTTGTTAGAACGCTGCGACATCCGGCCATTGGTGGAGCAGATCCGCTGCCCAGTCATGATCGTGGCAGGACGCCGCGATCCCGTCGTGCCGATCCAGCAGGCGCGCTGGTTACAGCAGCATGTAGTGGGGAGCCAGTTACTTGAGGTCGCCGAAGCGGGCCACCTCCCACACTGGGAAGCAACCGATCAGGTTGAGGCGGCAATCAGGGCGTGGATGGGCTAGGCGACGCTACTATGATCGCTATTGCCCAGCAGTGTCAAGGCAACCCGCAGCATACTCAGTTCGTCATTCGAGGTACGCGCAAGGGTAGGCTCATCCGGGCCGACCGCGCCGGTAAAGAGGAGGAACGACCGTAGTGCAACGGGCCATGCGTCATCGCCGGACGAATCGGACGCCTGCCCATGCCAGCGCTCCGCGCCGGGAGGACACAGGTGATGGGTATGGCGCGTGGATCGAATCGGTGGCATGCTTACTCCTCGTAGGGGATGGTGATCTCGCATACAAAATTGTAGGGCGAAGCCTGCTTCTCGTCAAGAGAGGAGAATTTGGTAACTGTTCACACTTGGGGTAACGGATGTTGTCACGCTGAGCGAAGCGAAGCGTCCCGGCCGGGATTCCTCGCTGCGCTCGGAATGACAAACCAGCGGGCTGTGTAGGAGAAGTGTGAACAGTTACAGAATCCGCAGATCCTCGGCGATGTAGGTGGGCTGATAGGGTGCCGTGGCCAGATCAGATCGGCGGCTATCGCCGGTGAGGACGAGGAGCGTATCCATACCGGCCTCGGCCCCCATGGCGATGTCGGTATGCAGGCGATCCCCCACCATGAGGCAACGGTTGGGTGGCAGATTCAGCAGCGTACTCACGGTACGTGCCATAATCGGCGAGGGCTTACCGACATTGACGCTACAGCGCGTGTTGGTACATGCCTCAATCGCGGCAATAATCGCTGCTGCATCGGGTTCGCCACCACCCGGCACCGGGCAGAAGCGGTCGGGATTGGTTGCCACCAACTGCGCACCAGCACGCATGGCATCGAAGGCGATCTGGAGCTTGCGGTAGGTGAAGGTGCGGTCGAAGGAGGCGATCACATACTGGATCTCGCCAGCCCGTTCACTGATCGGGAAACCCGCAGCGGTCAGTTCATCAATCAGGGGTTGCTCACTCACCGGGTAGACGCTGGCCCCCGGTGCGTTAGCCTTCAGCCACTCTACCATCACATAACTGGTATTAATGACCTCCTCGATACGGGTGGGGATACCCATACGGGTGAGTTTCTCTGCATACTGCGCCCGCGTCTTGGTCGGATTGTTGGAGAGAAAAGCCACTTTGCGCCCGCTATGTCGCAGGTGCGCGATCAGATCCACCGCCCCTGGTAGGATCTGATCCCCTAGGTAGATTGTGCCATCAAGATCGAAGATATAGCCAGCATAGGTTGGGATGGGTTGCATATATTCCTTCGCTTATGCTCATACCCTGCTAGTATAATCGAAGGATATTGCCAGAACATGGCTTATCACCGCCCGCAGATCATTGATCGTCAACGGCTTGGCCAAATAGGCCGAGGCACCCGCTTGCATGGCCCGTCGCTCAGTTGCCGCCTCAGCCGAGATCATAATAAAAGGCACACTCGAATGCTCACGCAGCGTGATCAGTAACTCCAGCCCGGTCATGTTGGGCATACGATGATCGCTGATCACCAGATCAGCAGGCTCGGCCAGAAATTCGAGCAACGCTTGGTGTCCATCTACCGCCGAAACGATCTGGGCATTGGGCAAGAGAATACACAGCACTCGGTAGAGGAAGGTGCGTACCGCTGCATCATCTTCAACAATGAGAACTCGCATAGCTACCACTCACTCTCTATCAGTGGGTGTTCATTCATTGGCTGGCATGGCCAGGGTTAATATGAACGTGCCCATAGAGATATTTTAGTGTAGCCGTTGCGTCAAACACCTTGAAATGTGGTATATTTGTGCTACCAATCCACAACCGTAAGGAGCATCTATGCAATCCCGCACCCGCCTCGGCGTCATCATCAGTGGCTCGCTCAACTCCGGGCTGACGGCCCGCCTTGAGGCGCGTGAAAGTGTTGAGGATATGCGTGTTGGCAACTTTGTGGTCGTTAATGGCGAGAAGAACGATTTTTTCTCGATGATCACCGATGTCACCTTGGAGGCGAGCAACCCCAAGGTATTGAACGATCCACCCACTGGGGATGCGTTCATCCACGCGGTACTGGCCGGTACCGCCACCTTCGGTACCCTTCAGGTGCGCCCGCAGCTTATGTTGCCGCACGATCCGAGTGCGCAGTTGTCGCCGGTGAAGACTATTCCGCGCCACTTTTCCCCGCTCTATGAGGCCCAAGAGGCCGATTTTAGCCGCGTCTTTGGTGAGGCGGATCGCACCCACTTTGAGATCGGGAAGCCCTTGGATATGGAGGTGCCGGTCTGTATTGATCTGGAGCGCCTGATTGAGCGCTCAAACGGTATCTTTGGGAAGAGCGGTACCGGCAAGAGTTTTCTCACCCGCTTGTTGCTGTGTGGCACCATTAAGGCTGGCATCGCCTCCAACCTGATCTTCGATATGCACAACGAGTATGGCCGCGATGCACTGGCTGAAGGCAACATCTTTGTCAAGAGCCTGCGCCAACTCTTCGGCAGCCAGGTGCAGGTCTATACGCTCGATCCCGACGGGATGCAGCGTGGCAGCTATGATGGCGAGGTGGTGATTGGCCTCGATCAGATCGAGGTTGAGGATGTCATTCCGCTCCAGGATGAGTTGAACCTGAGCAGTACGGCGGGTGAAACCGCTGCGCTCTTTGCGGATCAGTACAAGGAACGCTGGCTGACCCAGTTGCTGGCCATGGATAGCGCCGAGATCAAGGAGTTTGCCGAGGCCAACGGTGCCCATGCCGGGGCCATCGGGGCGCTCAAGCGCAAGTTGGCTCAGATCAGCCGCCTCAAGTTCATCCAGAAGCAGGCCGATTTCTCAGTGATTGACCGTATGATCGAAGCCCTGGCCGCCAAACGCCATGTGGTACTCGAATTTGGCCGCCATAGCAGCAGCCTCGCCTATATGCTGGTAGCCAACATCATCACCCGCCGCATCCACCGGCGTTGGATGGATCAGAGCGAGAAGTATAACCAGCACAAAAATGCCGCCGACCGCCCGCATCCGCTGATGATTACGATTGAGGAGGCGCATAAGTTCCTCAATCCAGCCAATGCCAAACAGACCATCTTTGGTATCATTGCGCGCGAGATGCGCAAGTATAGTGTCACCCTGCTGGTGGTGGATCAACGCCCCTCTTCGATTGACAACGAGGTGATGAGCCAGATCGGTACCCGCATCACTGCGCTACTGAACGATGAGCGCGATATTGATGCTGTCTTCACCGGGGTCAGTGGCGGTACGGCGCTGAAGGCGGTACTGGCGACTCTTGATAGTAAGCAGCAGGCCCTCGTCTTGGGCCATGCCGTGCCAATGCCGGTGGTGGTTCGTACTCGCCCCTATGACGAAGCCTTCTATAAGGCGATGCAGCAATCCCGCACGGGCACCACCACCTTTGCGCCGCGCACAATGGAGGAGGAGTCTGACGACCTCTTCCCGGATTGAGTTGCTGATGCGCAAAGGGTGACTATTGATATATCTATAGATTAATATATGTGAATTTATGTCAAAAACAAACAGAAAAAACGATATTCTTATTGATTTTATGCGCGGCTTCAGTATTCTTTATATTGTTGGATATTGGCACTTACTTGATTATACGGCTTTTTATGTCAGTCAAGATCCGTGGATTACAAGACTAACTGTTATTATTCTTGGTTTATTCATGTTGATATCTGGATATTTAATAGGATTAAGACGATCATTCCTATCTTATACTGATGTTTTTGAGTTTTACAAAGCGCGATTTCTTAGGATTTACCCGCCTTATGCTATTTCAAGTCTCTTATTTTGGGCTACGGGCTTGGGAAGTCAGTTGTCTGCTTTGAAAAGTATTGCATTGATTTCGGTGTTCTCTTTTTCTTCATTACGGACATTATGGTTCATTGCCGTACTTGTAGTGTTCTATATCATCGCACCTTTGATGGTTGGACTAAGAAGGTACAAGGTGGTATATGCTTTGTTTTCTTTAGGAATAATTGTCTTAGGTCTATTCGGAAATTTCAGATTATTCACCTTTGATCCGCGATTTTTTCTCTATTTTTTTGCCTTTTGCAGCAGGATTATATATTGCTGAGGATCGGAAATTAATCTATAGTCGGCGCTTTGTTGGGGTTAATAGTGTATTTTTTGGGATTTCTTGGATGTTTTCGTTTCAGGAAACGGGTTCGTTGCAGCTTTCGTTTTTTGCTATCCCCTTAATCTTATTCGGTTCATTGGTTATTTTTCTCGTAGTTATTAATTCCAGGTCATTCCTGGAAAGATTTTTATTAAAAAAGTACATAGCCTGGGTTGTTTATAATATAAGTTTTGCAAGTTTCTTTATGTATCTTTTACATAGATTGATATTTTTAGGGTTAACAAACTTCTATCATGCCGAATCGGCAATCAATCAGTTGGTGTATATGGTATGCTTCTGCCTACCAGTAGCAATTATACTCTCCTGGTGGGGGCAATTTGCTTATAATAAAATGATCGGGCAGACGTGACCTAAATTAGATATGTATTGCTGCTTCCGCATCCAACATCCACACCACCCGCCCCTGTGCTGGGCGAATCATCTGCGCGGGAATCTCCGTTGGGGTGAACGGGCCACGTAGGGCGGCTGCCAGCATCGCCGCCTTGTCGCCCCCCGTCACCAAAAAGAGGGCCAAGCGGCTGCGATTCAGCACCGCTGGGGTCAGGCTGATGCGGGTTGGTGGTGGCTTGGGCGCATCAGTAACGGCAATGACGTGCTGGTTGGCAGCCGCGTTGAGCGCCGGATGCTGCGGGAAGAGCGAGGCAGTATGGCCGTCCGCGCCCATACCGAGGATGCTGATGTCTATCTGCCCACCATGAGTGCCCAAAAGCGCCTGTACCTGCCGCTCATAGACACTCGCGGCAAGTTCGGGTGTGGCATAGTAGGTGGGCACGGGGTAGACCTGATCCGAAGGGATGGGGGTGTGGTCGAGCAGGGTTTGCCGTGCAAGAAGGTAGTTGCTATCGGGGCTATCGAAGGGGACGTAGCGTTCATCCACCCAGATGATACTCAGCGCTTCCCAGGGGATCTGGTTGCGTAAAGGTGGACTGGCGATAATGTGGTGGACGCGAGGCGGAACTTTGCCGCCGGAGAGGGCGATCAGGCAGTGGCCCCGCTCCTGTACTGCGGCCTGGATGCTGTGAGTAATGCGCTGCGCGGCGGCCTCGGCCAATTCCTCCACTGATGGAAACAGCACTATTTCAGGTGTGTCCATTGTTTATCCGTTTTATATTCCCTACACCGACACCAAGCGCGTTAACCCAACCTGTTCCTCCATCAGACGGATCGCTTCGCTCCGTGCAGCCTCGTGGGGTTCGGCATGCATGTAGAGGCGGCAGGCTTCCCAGTAGTTGGTCAGTAGTTGCAAGAGTGGCAAGCGGCGACGTTCGGCCTCGTTCAACGGCCCCGCCGATTGGTAGCCATCCAGCAGGCCCTCGCGCCATGGCTCCGGGTAGGCGGCACACAAACCACACGCCAGATCATACAGGCCGTCGCCACCCACATAGTGGCCCGGATCGATCAGGGCTTCCACATGCACATTTCCGCTGGAAGTGCAGCGCACCGCACGCGGGCTGAAGCGCCCGTGGATGAGGCTGGGTTGCTGACATTCTAGCACTGGATGATCGAGTAGATCGGCGACCACACGCTGTTCGCGTTCACCAAAGATGAGTGCATCGGCGGGTGGCGCGGCCAAGCGCCGCCCGATCTGGCGTAACACTGTGCGCCAATTCTGCTGCGTCCAACGCCCCGACGCCGTTGGACGCCCCGCACTCGTCACCGGGATGCGGTGCATCCTCCGCAGCGCCCGCCCCGCCTGCCGCCCCGCACCCCGCAACAGTGGTGCGCTCTGCAATTCTATCGCCGTCACACCCGGAACATACGACTCCAGCGTAAAGGCGAAGGGGACGAGGCTGCGTGAGAGATCGCGCTGGATGATCTGGGGGGCTGGGATGTTGTGGCCGTTGAGGGTGCGGATCTGGTAGACATACGCCGCGAGATCATCTTCGGGTGCGACGCGCAGGATTAGGTAGGAGCCGGGCAATCTGATCCGTACCAGAATGTGTTCCTCGGTCTGATCATGCAGGCTGACTTCCAACGGACGCAGATTCAGCGAACGGATCAGGATGGCGCTGTAGTCACCCAGACGACCGAGTGAGCGCCGCCACGCATCGCTCAATCCGGCTTCGGCTGAGGGCGAGATATAGTGATTTAGGTGTGCGTAACTGTTCATGGGACGGGCTGTACTTCAGGTAAGATGAAACGGAGTGCCCGCGATTCGTTGCGGTCAACTACCCACACGCTGCCATCGGGGCTGACTGCCACTCCGCTGGGGCTGTTCAGTGCGGCGCGGCCACTTCCTGGCCCGCCCCAACGTAGCAGCACGTCTCCGCGTAGGTTGGCTGCGAGGATCTGTTGGCGGCTGGGAATACTGACATAGACTTTGCCATCAGGGCTGGCCGCAATTGCCGGGTCATCGTAGGTGTTCGGTTGCCAGCCACTCACCGGCCAGGTGATGATCGGTATCGGGCTGACTTGACCAGTTCCATCGGGGGCAAAGACTTGCACTCGGCTGTTCCATGTGTCGGCAACATACACATTGCCTTGTGCGTCTACCGCAACCCCAACTGGCTCATTAAAGGCTCCCGGTTCACCACCGGCGTAGCCCCACTGGTAGCGGTAGTTGCCCTCGGTATCGGTGACAACAATGCGCTTGTTGCCAGTGTCGGCAATATACAGGTTGCCTTCAGCATCGAGTGCCAAACCGCGTGGCCCAAACAGGCCCAGCGGGTTCTCCGCGTTCTTCACCGGGTCGCCGTCGGTAATCGTCGCCTTGCGCCCATCGCCCAGATCTTGTGCGCCACTGCCCCAACTCGCTATTACTTGCAGTTGGGCATTATACTTCACAATCCGCGCATTCCATGTATCGGCAACATAGATGTTGCCTTCAGCATCTATGGCAATGCCGCGTGGCTCATACAGGTAGCCCAGTTCGTTGCCAAAGCTGCCGAAACTGCGGATGAGGTTGCCATCAGGGCCGAAGATGTGGATCTGATGCGCACCACTATCGGCGACATACAGGTTGCCCTGGGCATCCACCGCTGCCCCGGTTGGCCCGGTACCACCCACCGGCAGCGTCGCTTCAGCCTGGGCTAAGAGACGCAGATCGGCACTCGTGGTCGTTTCGTTGGCCCCCACCCCCCCGGCGAGATCGCGGCGTATCCATACCTCCATCTCCCGCGCACCAGGGCTGAGCGGTTCGGGCAGTTCGCGGTAAATCAGGTAGGGGTAGAGCCAACTCCAGTTTTCGCGCATAAATGGCCACACCAGCGGCGCGAGTGGCCCCTGCACCTCGGCGCTGATGTCGCGCCCACACCCGCCCCGCCCGCCATCCTCGGTGGGCTGCGCCTTCAGAACGGCCTCGGATGTCCAACTGCTATAGTAGAAGCGCTTGTAGCCCGGTGAAGCGGGGCTACACTTCTGGCCCTCCGGGAACCACCAGTTGAAGACGCCAGTGGAACCGTAGGGCTGCACATAGTTGGCTTCTAGCGCCTTGCGCACCTCGCTGGTTACGTGGGGCTTGTAGAGCAGCACAATCGGAGCCAAGCCGCGTGTGCCATCGGGCAGATCTACTTCAAAGGTGGTCGGGCCGGGGTTGGTCTGAAAGGCATCCTTCTTCGTCCACGCCAGCCGCTTGAAGTCGCGCAAATACCACTGTAACGGCCATGCCAGTGATCCATCACCATTCGCATCGCCACTATCAATAATGATCGGCATGGTGATCCCGCCCGCCGCATCTTCAGCACTGCGCTGGTTGCGCGTCAGGTTGATCGCCAAGGTGCGGATGTCGGCCACATAACGCGGCACGTCGGGGGCGGTCTGGGTATAGACGAGGAGCTCGACGGGGGTGTCGGGGTGTTCGTAGACCGCCATCCAGGTGGCGCGCAGCGTGTAGACACCGATCAGCCCGGCGAGGGTGAGGCTGGCCAGGGCCAACACGGCGCGCCCGCCGATCTGATTGACAAGTGTGAGCAGGCCGTAGATCACCACCCCGGCCACCAGCAATGGCACCAGGCTTTGCAGCAGGTTGCTCTGCGCCGCTTGGCCGGTGGCCGACATCCCAGCGCGCCAGAAGGCTACCCCCAGGCTGATCATGATGAGCAGGCTGCCAATTGGGACGAGGATCTGTGCCGCTGTTGCGGGTTGGTCGGGGTGACGCGCAAGCTGTACCAGCCGCCCCAATACCCACGCGGCCAGTAGGTTGCCGGGAAGCGCCATGTGGACGAGGAGCCAGGGCATCTTCTCGCCTGCCCACGAGAAGAGAATCACGGATGTGAAGAACCAGAAGGTGAGCAGCAGCGGCGCGAGTGGCCACGCGGGCAGCGCGGAAGTTGGCTCTTCCTCAATCTCTTCGCCCTCTTCCTCGGTTTCCACCACAGCTACCCGGCGGCTATGCAGCACCCGCCGCACCGCCGCCACCACCATCGCTACCACCGCACCGATCCCACTCAGCACCGCCAGCGGCTCGTAGAGTGGCAGTTGCATCAGGTAGTAGAACCAGGGCTGATCGCCGCGTGCATACTCCTGCTGGCTGCCCAACCAATAGGCCAAACCCGCATACAGGCCATCAATCGCCCCCGGCGGGTAGGTCAGGAAGGTGGTGTAGCAGACCAGATAGATGCCCGCCAAGATCGCCAGGGCGACCCAGATACTGCTACGATCCGTCTGCCATGTCATGCGCAGGCGCTCGGTCAGCAACGGGCGCGGGTCCCACAGCCCCTGGCAGAGCCACGCCAAGGCCAGTGCCGAAGCTACCAGAAATGCCTTCTCGCCCAAGTAGAGTCCCTGGCCAATCGGTAGGGGTGGGTTGATCACCATCAGCACCAGACAGAGTGCAAAGACCGCAATCAGGCCCCAATGCAGGTAGCGCGAGAAGCGGCTTTCGCTGAGGAGGCGCATGGCCAGGAAGACGCCAAAGATGAAGAAGAGGATGTAGTAGAGTTCGTGGGTACCTATTGCCAACGCCACCGCAGCGGCGGTCAGGTAGAGCCAGCGCGCCCGCCCGCTATCTAGCCAGCGCAGTGCGCCAATGAACATCCAGATTTCCCACAGCACCATGAGTCCATCGTGGCGGGCGAAGCGGGTGAAGTAGAGGAGTGAGGGCGAAAAGGCGAGCAGCGCGGCAGCAATCAGTGCCCCGCGCCGCCCCAGGTAGGGCCGCAGCCACCACGCCGAGGCCACCATCCCCACGCCCGCCAGCGCCATGGGTAGGCGCGCTTGGGCGTCCCCGTCGCCAAACAAAAAGTAGGCCGCAAAGGTCAGAATATAGAGCGTCGGCCCATGATAGACCGGGTCGTAACAGTAGGTCGGCGCAGTCGCACCACCCCAACAATTAAAACTGCCCGCCCCGGTATAGAAGCGCCAACTCGACCATGCATGGATACTCTCGTCATGGTGCATGGCCATACGATCCAGCCCCCAGAGGTGGGCGATCAGGCTGAGCAGCACGATGATCAGGTAACTCACCACCTCCCAGTTGAGGCGGCCGATAGGCAGGCGCTGATCGAGGAACGACTCTTCTGCTCGGTAGGCTGTGTATGACATGGCGTGATTTATACTTATTTCTGATTCAAACTTCCACCCAAACCAATACCTATCTGGTTGGCCAATTCAGGACGTACCGCGATATAAAAATCCGAAGAACCCAGCGGATAGCCCGGTTCGCGGAAGATCAAGTAGTTCCAGATACGAGCGTGGATGTGGCGATCCAGCGGGGCGCGCAGCAACTGGCCCAGCAGCGAGACCGATTCGAGCGGCACTTCGCGCCACCCTGGTGTCAGCCGGTAGATCTGGTCTTCGGGGAACCACCAGCGCAAGGGGTAGCGCTGGATCACAAAGCCATCCAGCAGTTGGCGGTTCTGCGGATTCTGGATCATGTTCTCATCCAGCAGCAGCACCGCCATGATCTGCGCATCGGGCGGGCCATTCAACTGCCCGCCAATGCGTTCGGCATGGCTGAAGTCGCGCAGATACCAACTCCAGACCGTCTCGTTATCATAGAGGATCGGCATGGCCAAGCCATAGCCACGTCGCCGTGACGCCTCTTCAAGTTGGCGCACCACGCGCATCACATCGGGCGAGGTTTGGGTATAGACCAGCATCTCACGCGGGATGTCGCCATTGGAGTAGGCCAGCCGCACGGCGTTGCGGGTGGTGTAGAGTCCCCCTGTGACCGCAATACAGGCGGCCAGCAGCGCCAATGCCCAGCGCAGATTCCAGCGCAATGCAAACCCCGCTGTCAGCAGGGTCAGGAGCAGGAAGACAAAGAGCAGCACCATCCAGGGCGGAATGATGGACTGATCAATAAAACTGATGATCGCTGTCATCAACACAAAACAGAGGCTGATAATCAGGGTGAAGATGGCCACAAAGCTGGCCACGGCGGTAGCCGGTGGCGACTCCTCATCCCCGCGTAGCCCGCGCAGACTGCGTTGCAGCGCCCAAGCGGCCAGCAGCACCAGCGGCAGGGCAATATGGGTCGTGAGCCAGGGCATCTTCTCGCCCGCCCAGGTGTAGATGAAGGCTGCCCCCAGCGTCCACCAGGCGATCAGGCGGATGGCCCAATAGGCACCCGCTTCTACCTCGCGGCGTAGATAGTCCATCAACAGGAAGATCAGCCCAATCCCACCCCAGAGCAGCAGCAACGGCTCGTAGATGATCAACTGTAGGAGGTAGTAATGGGCGGGTTGGCCTCCGCGCTCAACATTGTGTTGGGCCAGCCAATAGAGCAGCGAGCCGGTCGTACCGCTGATGATGCCGATCAGATTGGTGAAGTAGGTACTGAAGAAGAGCGCATAGATACTGAAGAGCGTCACCAAGGCCACCAACCAGCGCCGATCTTGGGTCAACGAGGCATAGATCGCCACCAGTGGTTCGCCGCGCTCGTCGGCCACGCGCCACGGACTGCGCTCCCCACGCCCCCAGATGCGCCACCAGAGGGCTGCGAGTGTCCCCACACCTACCCCGATACCCAACAGCACCGCCGGGTGGCCAAAAAAGAGCCACAGATCTTGCAGGTAGCGCCCCAGGTTTTCGATCAGGCTGCGCCCGCCATCAGTATCGGGGCGGTTGCGAATACGCAGCGCATAGGCGTTATCCTCGGTTTCCAGCGGATACCAGCCAAAGATCGGCCCCGGCGTATAGAGCATCGCCTGGGTCTGCGGATCGCGTTGGGCGGTGTGGCTGCCATCCACCTTGGCCGTACCGGGCAGCACAAAGATGAGCGCAATTAGCAGCAGACCCGCTGCGAGCAGCATGGCCACACCGGGCCGGTAGATGCGCCAGAGGAAGGTGAGGATGATCGGCACGGCCATGATCAGCAGGAAGAGGTAGCTTGTCTCCTGGTTGACCAGCATCAAGGCAAAGGCGATCACCCCAGTATAGAGCCATGCGGGGCGCTGCGTGCTGGTATAGCGCACAATCGCGGCCACCACCAGCATCTCACACAGCAACGAGTAGATGTCGTGGCGGATGAAGCGCCCATAGTAGAGAAAGACCGGCGAGATGAGCAGGTAGGTAGAAGCCATAAGCGCCGCGAGGCGACCCAACTCGCGCCGGATCAGATAGGGGGTAAGGGTAAGCGCACTCCCGGCCAAGGCCGCTCCCAAGCGTGCCGTCGTATCATTATCGCCAAAGATCCAATAGACCAGTGCGCCGATATTGTAGAGCAACGGCCCATGCAGCAGCGGATCGTGCATGTAGCCACGCCCACTGAAGAGGTACCAGGAATAGGCGGCGTGCAGAGTCTCATCGTGGTGCAGGGCACGATCACCCACACCCCACAGATGCGCTAATAATGCGAGAACCGCCAAACCCAAGTAGATCACCTGCTCAAGATGCAGCGACCAGACCTGGGTATGGCGGGAAGGTGGGCTATCTGCGGCGCTGGCCGCCTGCGAACGGGGCAGATCGAGGCTTGACATGAATCCTCGGTGTGCAGAGTTGCGATTCGGCGATTCCGCAGCGTATTGTACACGAACTATTCAACGGTGAATCGAATAGTATACGAGACGTCGTTATTGACCTTATCGTTCTGGGAGCTACGCGCTGCCATCGTATACAGCCCGCGCTGTGCCGTAGCCGGAGCCGTCCACGTCCATGTCACCACCCCATCGCGGTTCGCAATCAACTCGCGGTCAAAGCGAATGATCGTCCCATCGGGCTGATTGAGCCAGTAGCCAACCCGCTCGTCCTTCTCATAGCCGCTGGCAGTGAAGGTGAAGGTGGTACCAGGTGCGCCGCGCTCCGGGTTGACCGCCGCCCCCGGCCCGCTGGGGTTCTGGTCATTGTTGATCGTAAAGGGAATGATCCGCTGTACCCGCGACGATTCGCCCAACGCGACGGCCTGCCACTGGCCACCGAGGGCATCCTTGGGGGCCGTCCATGTCCATGTCACGCGGTTATTGTTGTCACTATTCTTTTCCTCTGGGCCATCCACACTCCGCCCATTCGGATCAACAAACCAGAAGAAGACCTTCTCGTAGTCATCCAAGAAGCCACCCGCCGTAAAGGTGAAGGTGGTACCGGGGGGGCCACTGCTAGGGGTGACACTCGATCCCGGATCAGCCGCCTGCACCATAAAGGTGGCCTGCGCACTACGGCGCGAATCATCCCCGCGCACGGTCATTGTCCACTGGCCCGCCACTGCATTTTGTGGCACCTGATACTTCCAACTGGCCGCCCCCTGTCCATTGGCCGTGATCTTCTCTTGGCTATGCACCGGCAAACCATCGGGGCGCGTGGCCCAGTAGCTCAGATCCTCATCGGCGGCAAAGCCACTCGCTTCCACCGTGATCGTCGCCCCTGGTTGCACACTGCTGGAACTCAGACGCACCTGCACCACGTTGGGATCGGGCGGGGTGGGGTTACTGCCACCCACGGTAAAGGGCAACGCCACCTGGATCTGGCTATCCTGGCCCTTCGTGACCGCCTGCCACATACCACCCGGCGCATCACCTGGAGCCGTCCATGTCCACGTCACCACACCTTGCAGATTGGCGCGTAGGTAGGGAGTAGCAGCCACCGAACTGCCATCGGGGCGGGTGAGCCAGCTTCCGGCCTCTTCCTCTGGATTGAGGCCACCCACCACCACCGTAAAGGTCGTGCCGGGCGGGCCAGCCTCAGGCTCGACATAGCGGCTAGGGCCAGCCTGGGGTTCGCCGGTGATCACAAAGCCAACACTCACCTCACGCCCGCTATCGAGGCCGCGTAGGGTGGCCTGCCACTGCCCAAGCTGGGCATCACTCGGCGCAACCCAGAGCCAACTCGTGGCCCCATTGCGGTCGGCATAAGCGCGGAACTCCTCACCGGGCACAAAATCGCGGCTGCGCCCATCGGGTTGGGTGAGCCACGCCCCCAGGCGTTCACCCGGCACCATGCCGCCCATGGTGAAGCTGAAGGTGGTACCGCGTGGGCCGCTGCTCGGTGTCACCGTAGCCGGTAAGACCACCGGCGGCACATCCACCAAGGTAAAGGGGATCTCCACCCGCACATCACTATCCGTTCCCATGGCGGTCATCGTCCACTGACCGTTGCGCATCCCGGCTTCCACATCCCACGACCAGACGACACTCCCGTCCATCTCGGCCTTGAGCGAGGGGTAGCGTGGGTAACTGCGGCCATCAGGCCCAGTGGCCCAAAAGTGAACCCACTCACGCGCCGTAAAGCCACTTGCCGTAAAGTGGAAGCGCGTTCCCAAACCACCCGAACTGGGCGTTACCGTGCCACCGGCGGCGCGTACTGGGGCCACCGCCAACAAACTCCCGATCAGCGCCACGAGGGCGATGAGGGGAAGGAGTGATAGAGAACGTTTGGACATATAACCCTCATACACCTGTCACGCTGAGCGAAGCGAAGCGTCCCGGACGGGATTTCTCGCTACGCTCGGAATGACAAACCATTCGGCACTACCACACAACTGAGAGAAACCCCCTGCATGTTCCCACACAAATGACTCAGAGGCAAGAGCGATTTGGTTCGCAACTCGCTACTTTGATGGAGTATACTCTTCAATATACCCGTGTCCCAACCGTACCACGGATCATCATGATGCACCACGCAATCGAAGTACCCGCCGAATGGTCGAGTATCGCAACCCTTATGGCCTTCACTGATCAGATGGAGGCTGACCTAGGCTTGACGGCTGATCAGAGCTATCTGTTGCGTCTGGTGATCGAAGAGATTGCGACCAATATCGTCAAGTATGGCTACTGTGATCAGGGCTGTGGGCTGATCCAGTTGCAGTGTGGCTACGATGCAGGCACGCTGCGAATCGCTATTCGGGATCATGGAACACCGTTTGATCCCCGTGAGCATCCCGACCCCGACATCAGCACCGACGTGGTGGACGAGCGTCAGGTGGGAGGGTTGGGTCTCTACTTCGTCCGTGAATTCGCTGATCAGATCTCCTATCACCACGATGAAGTCAGTGGATGGAATGAATTGATCGTGATCAAAGGGCAATAACTCTATGTTGCAAGATCTCCTGCGCACTATTCCCTGGTTCACGTACCTCGATGCCGCCCAAATCAGTTCGATGGCCGCGAGTATGGCCCAACGCCACCTCGCTGCGGGTGATATACTCTTCCACCACGGTGAAGAGAGCTACGATTGTTTCATCATTGTGGAAGGCTCGGTCGAGGTCTTGATCTATGTCAATGGTGCCGAGCATCGTCTAGAGGTCTACAACGCGGGTGATATTGTGGGTGAGATGGCGCTGATTGATCGCAGCCCGCGTTCGGCGAGTGTGCGGGCGATTACGGACTCCCACTTGGTGGTGATCACCGAAGTCGAGTTTAAGACCCTGATCGGCTCCAACCCAGAAGTAGCCATGCGGGTGTTGCGCAACAGTACGACGCGGGTACGCAACACCAACCAGCGCATGATCGGTGATCTCGAACGCAAAAATAACGAACTGCTCAGAGCCTACCAGCAACTCAAGGCCGCCCAAGGCGATCTGATCCGTCTGAGCCGGATTGAGCAGGAGTTAGCGGTAGCGCGCCAGATTCAGGAGTCATTCTTGCCGCGCCAGTTGCCCCAACTGCGTGGCTGGGAGATCGGAGCCTACAGCCGGGGTGCCCAGGCGGTGGGTGGCGATTTCTATGATTGCATCGAGTTAAGTGACGGACGGATCGGGTTGGTGGTGGCTGACGCGTGTGGTAAGGGGGTGACGGCGGCGCTCTTTGTGGCCCTGAGTCGCTCGTTGCTGCGTGCCGCTTCCCAAGCGCCGTGGATCTTCCAGAGTGGCGAGATCCTTGACGCCGAAAGCATCCTCACTGGGGCGCTCTGGCTGGTGAATGACTACATCTGCCGCGAACATGGCGACAACAACATGTTCGTCACGCTCTTCTATGCCGTCCTCGATCCCAAGAATGGCGATCTGGCCTATGTGAATGCGGGCCACAACCCCCCATTGCTGCTCGATGCCCAGTGCGAGAACCTCTACGAACTCCCCGAAGCTACGCTGCCCATCGGGATTATGGCCAACCAGAACTTCCCACCCCAACGCACCCGCATCGAGCCGGGCTACCGCTTGGTGCTCTTCAGCGATGGCATTACCGAGGCGATGAATCCTGATGGTCAACCCTTTGGCGATGAGCGCTTCCATGAAGTTCTCTATGAAGATGGCCACCTGAGCGCCAAGAACCTTGTTTCTATCGTCATTGCCCAGGTTGATTCCTATGCCGCAGGGGCACCCCAGGCCGATGACATGACCCTCATGATTATTGCCCGCGAGGCATGAATCTGAGGCTGCATGCTATAATAAGAACCCTGAATGCTCCGCTACTCTGCGCCCTTGATGTGGAAAGGGGTTTTGCCCGTGAATGTAGAGCAGATTGATGATGTCTTGGTAGTTGCCTTGCCTGCGCGCCTGGATGCCGTGGGAGTTGCCGCCATTGAAAACAACCTGAATGAGCTTGTCACTACCCACAAGGGTAAGGTGGTGGCCGACATGAGCCATGTTGATTTTGTGGCCAGCCTTGCGTTGCGCATGCTGCTCACCAACCTCAAGGCGCTGCAGCCCTTGGGCGGTGATCTGCGCTTGGCGAGTTTACAGCCCCAAATTGCCGAGATCTTCCGTAAGAGTCGCTTTGATACCCTCTTCAAGATCTATCCAGATCGCGAATCGGCGTTGGTCTCCTATCGTTCATAAAGAAGCTTCCGGGAAGCTTCATGCTTCCCAGAAGCTGGAGTATCTACCGTGTCTAGAGTGGCACACTGTCCACTACGTGCTTCTATCTTTTCCGTTGCCGCACTGCTGGGCATCTGTATGCTCTTGGTTGGTTGTACCCTACCCGAACCACCACCCCGTAATCTGCCCACCCTGCCTGCCGTGCTCGATATTATTCCGGCTCCGACACTCGATATTGATGCCACGGCGACGGCTTATGCCAGTGTCGTGCGCCCCTCTCCCACCGCAGCGGCGCTCTATACGGTGCAGCCGGGCGATACGCTGAGTGGGTTGGCCGAGCGCTTCAATACCACGGTTGAGGTGCTGGCGGCAGCCAATGGGATCACCGATCCTAACTCGATTCAGCCAGGGCATACACTGATCATTCCGTCGTTGTTGCGCACGCCGGTACCGGCCACCGCTACCCCGACCCTTTCGACGCCGTAGGAATTGATATGAACTTTAGGGCTACCGCCCTAAAACCTACGCTGGGGCTGAAGCCCCAAACCTGCTTTTTTCTCTGCTGTTGGCGGCTTCGCCACCAACAGCAGAGAAAAAAAGTTCTTCGGGGGAGGCGCAGCCTCCCCCGAACCCCCACTTCAACATTGTGATATAATTTCTTGTGTGGTGTTCACCACCACACCTTCCCCATGCGTGTGTATACCAAGCAGGAAGAACTGAGGAGTCCATGGCCCCACTGCTCGATGTGCGTAACTTGGAGACCCACTTTCATACTCAAGATGGAGTGGTGAAGGCGGTGGATAATGTCTCCTTCTACGTGAATCGGGGTGAGACGCTGGGCATTGTGGGCGAGTCGGGGTGTGGCAAGAGTGTCACATCGCTTTCGATCATGCGCCTCATTCCTAGCCCCCCCGGCAAGATCGCTGGCGGCCAGATCTTCTTTGATGGTGAGGATCTGCTTCAGGCCAACGAACAGCAGATGCGTCATATTCGCGGTAATCGCATTGCGATGATCTTCCAAGATCCGATGACCTCGCTCAACCCGGTGTTGACGGTGGGCCGCCAGATTACCGAGTCGCTGGAACTGCATCTGAAGCTCACCAAGCGCGAGGCACTGAGCCGTGCTGGTGAGTTGCTGGATATGGTCGGGATTCCGAGTGCAAGTAAACGCCTCGATAATTATCCGCACCAGTTCTCTGGCGGCATGCGCCAGCGCGTCATGATCGCGATGGCGCTCGCATGTAATCCTGAGTTGCTCATCGCCGATGAACCGACAACCGCCCTTGATGTGACGATCCAGGCCCAAATCCTTGAACTGATCAATCGGCTCAAGGAGGAACTGGATATGGCGGTGATGATTATTACCCACGACTTGGGGGTGGTGGCCGGGATGACCGACCGGGTGACGGTGATGTATGCGGGTAAGGTGGTTGAAGAGGCCAAGACCTCGGAACTCTTCGAGAATCCGCGTATGCCCTATACCATCGGGCTGTTGCGCTCTATTCCGCGCCTTGATGAAGGGCGTGGGCGTAAGCTCAATCCTATCCGGGGCTTGCCACCTAGCCTGATTGATCTGCCCCAACTCTGCCCGTTTAGCCCGCGCTGCGACTATGTGCGTGATGAGTGCCTGACGAAGACACCGCCGCTGCGCAGTGTGGCGCAGGATCATCGTGCCGCTTGCCTCTTTGATATTACGATGGAGACCCCGCTGTCTGTGCAGCAATCTGAGGGTGTCGCCGCCTAGAGAGAGTTCGAGCTATGACGTCATTACCTCCCCGTAGCGGTGATGGTGCCAACCTGATCGAAGTGCAGAATCTGGAGATGCACTTCCCGGTCACGCGGGGGATTGTCTTTCAGCGCAAGGTGGGGACGATCAAGGCGGTGGATGGGATCTCCTTCGCGATTAAGAAGGGTGAAACCCTCGGTCTGGTGGGCGAATCGGGGTGTGGTAAGAGCACCACCGGGCGCGCCATTCTCCAACTCTATCGGCCAACCGCCGGTAGTGTCATCTTTGAGGGCCAGGATCTGACCCAACTCAAGGGTGATGCGCTGCGCAAGATGCGCCGCCGCGTGCAGATGATCTTCCAAGATCCGTATGCGTCGCTCAATCCGCGCATGACGGTTGGGGATATTATTGGCGAGCCGATCCGCGTGCATCGTCTGCGCGAAGGGCGGGCGGTGCGCGAGCGGGTGGAAGAGTTGCTGGGCCTCGTGGGCCTCAATCCGGCCTTCGCCAACCGCTACCCCCACGAGTTTTCGGGTGGCCAACGCCAGCGCATCGGTATTGCCCGCGCCTTGGCGGTGGAACCCCAGTTTGTCGTGTGTGATGAGCCAGTTTCGGCGCTCGATGTCTCCATCCAGGCGCAGGTGGTCAATCTGCTGGAAGAACTCCAGCAGAAACTGGGCCTCACCTACCTCTTCATTGCCCACGATCTGAGTGTGGTCAAACACATCTCCGACCGGGTGGCGGTGATGTATCTGGGGAAGATGGTCGAACTCTCTGAGGGTTCCAAGCTCTACAGCATGCCCCTGCACCCCTATACCCAGGCGCTGCTCTCGGCGGTGCCCATCCCTGACCCCAAGGTGGAGTTGCAGCGCCGCCGCATCATCCTCGAAGGTGATGTGCCTAGCCCGCTCAATCCGCCCAGCGGTTGCCACTTCCATACCCGCTGCCCGATCATGATTCCCAAATGTAAAGAAGAAGATCCGCCCTTCACCGATTATGGTGATGGCCACTTTGCCGCCTGTTGGCGCGCCCGTGAGTCGGCTGAATTGATGCCGACGGTGGCGCGGAAGCAGGCTGAAATGCTGGCGGCGCGGATCTCTGCCGATATTGCCAAGGTGAAGTCGAAGACGGGGTAGTTATCCCGCAATCTTAACGGAGGTTCTCCACGCCACGGATTTTCTCTCCCAACGATGTTGCCTGTGCAGCATCGCGGGCTGATATGCACGCATCATAGCAGCGATAGGGTTGGCCACGTACCAGCACCGTCGAAGGAGGCACTATCGTACCGAAGGTGTCCGTATCGCCCAGGATGAAGATCGCCCCTCTTCCGCGTATCGTTCGGTAGAGATTCCCCGTGACAAGGAGAACCCGTATGTCGCTTCGCACACTGCGCAAGAGCGCCGCTGGTGCGCTGATGCTCGCCCTGCTGCTGCCGATCCTGGCTGCTTGTGGTGGGGCACCCGCCGCTGCGCCAACTACCGCCCCGGCTGCCGCCACGACTGCTCCGGCCACCACAACCGAGGCTGCTGCCCCGACGGAGGCCGCCGCCCCCACTGAAGCCCCAACCACCGCTCCCGAACCGATCACTTCGGCTGAACCGGGGGTGCTGCGTATCAATGTTGGCTCCGAGCCAGACAATGTTGACCCGCAACTGGCCAGTTTTGTGGGTGAGATTCAGTACATTATGATGGCCTATCAGGGGCTGATGACCTTTGATCAGGACATGAACCCCATTCCGGGTGCTGCCGAGAGCGTTGAGGTGTCGGCGGATGGCCTCAAGTACACCTTCAAGATTCGCCCGGATAGCAAGTACTCCGATGGCACGCCGCTGACGGCGAAGAACTTCGAGTATGCATGGAAGCGTCTGGCCAACCCGGAGACAGCCGGACAGTACCAGTCGCTGCCGTGTGGCATCATCAAGGGCTATAGCGAGTGGTCGGCGGCGGCATGCCAGGGTCTCACCATGACCGAGACGATGGCGCTCGATCTGCCCGCGCTCGAAGCCGCCTACGGGGTCAAGGCGATTGATGACAGCACGTTGGAGATCGAACTGACCGCTCCCGCGCCCTACTTCCTGAGCATGGCCGCACTCTGGATCGGTGCCCCCGTGCGTGAGGAGGATGTGGCCAAGGGTGAGGATTGGTGGTACGACGCCGAGAACTATGTCGGCAATGGCCCGTTTATCCTGAGCGAGTGGGATCACGGCAACAAGGCAGTTTGGGAAGCCAACCCCAACTACAACGGCCCGCTTGGCCCGGTCAAGCTGAAGAAGGTTGAGTACTACATGATCTCCGATAGCCAGGTGGCCTTCCAGGCGTACCAGAACGGCGAGCTGGATATGCTCGGCGTCTCGCCGGAGGATCTGTCTGCCGTCGAGACCGACCCGGTCTTGAGCCAGGAGATCGTCAATGTGACCGGCTCGTGTACCTTCTACTTCGGCTTTAACACTCAGAAGGCACCCTTTGAGGATGTCAAGGTGCGCCAGGCGTTTGCGCAAGCCTTCGACCGCGAAGCCTGGAACCGCGACATCTTCGGCAATATGGGTAGTGTGGCCTACAGCTTCATCCCGCCCGGTTTCCCCGGCTACCAGCCCGATCTGAAGCTGTGGCCGTTTGATCCTGAAGCGGCCAAGGCGACGCTGGCCGAATCGACCTATGGTTCGGTAGACAAACTCCCAGAGATCAAGCTGACCTACAGCGCCAGTGCGCGCAATAACGCCCGCTTCGAGTGGGTGGCGGCGCAGTTGAAGACCAATCTGGGCATTGATGCCGTCCTTGACCCGGTTGATGCCACTGCCTACACCGCGCTGACCAAAACCGATCCGCCGCAACTCTTCAGCCTCGGCTGGTGCGCCGACTACCCCGATCCGCAGAACTGGATCTCGCTCTTCCAGACCGATGGGCTGCTCAGTTCGCGGGTGGGCTACTCCAACCCGGAGTTTGACGCCTTGGTCAAGCAGGCCGATGTGGAGCAGGATGCTGCCAAGCGTGCCGAACTCTACGCCCAGGCCCAGGAGTTGCTCGTGACCGATGCGCCGATCACCTTCACCCGTAACGATGGTGGCCCGGTGCTGGTCAAACCCTACGTGCAGGGCGTCAGCGAGGAGAGCATCACCCCAATTGACTACTGGCTCGGCTTCTTCAACCTGGCCAATGTGGACGTGCAGCCGTAACCCCTGCGGGGGTTTGGGGGAGGCACAGCCTCCCCCGAAGAACTTTTTTTCTCGTAAGTTGGTGGCGAAGCCGCCAATTTACGAGAAAAAAAGCAAGTTTGGGGTGCCCCCCACCTAATGGCCAACCGAGGGGAAACATTCAATGAGCGCCTACATCATTCGTCGCATCCTGTGGCAGATCCCGGTCTTACTCATTGTCGGCATGATGACCTTTGGTATTGCCAAGATGACTCCCGGTGGCCCCTTTGACACTGAGCCTGATCGCCGTCAACTCTCACCGGCTGTAGAGAAGATTCTGCGCCAAAAGTTTGGGATGGATCTCCCCTTCTGGCGTCAGTTCACCCGCTATATGTTCTTTGACTGGGTGGAAAACCCAAAGACCGGGGAGCCGGAGTTTCAATGGGGCGCGATTGGCGGCAACTTTGGGCCGACCTACGCTTCACGTGGCAATCGCACTGTGCAGCAGGAGTTGTTCGAGGAGCGTTCGGGCAAGCCCTCGCGCTTCTACTATTCGGCACGCTTAGGGATTCAGGCGCTCATCTTTGCGGTGGTGCTGGGTATTCCCATGGGGGTGCTGGCCGCGTTGCGCCAAAATACGATCATTGATTATCTGATTCTCTTTCTTTCGACATTTTTCGTCTCGCTCTCGACCCTGATTGTCGGCTTTCTGCTGGTGATCGTCTTTGCGGTGAACCTGAAGTGGTTCACGGTGATTCCCGATTGGAAAGACCCGATCCGGCCCTGGATCTTACCCACGATTGCGCTCGGTTCCACCTCGCTCGGCTTCATCACCCGGCTCACTCGTTCGAGCGTACTAGAGGTGAAGCGCCAAGACTATATCCGCACCGCACAGGCCAAGGGCCTTGCCGATCAGATCGTTGTGTGGCGGCATATTCTCAAAAATGCGCTCTTGCCGGTGGTGACGGTGCTGGGGCCACTGGCAGCCGGGTTGATCACGGGGACGCTCTATACCGAGATCATCTTCCAGGTGCCGGGGATGGGCAATCTGCTAGTAGAAGCGATTGCTAAACGCGACTACTCGATGATCACATCGGGCGCACTTATCTTCGTCTTTTTTCTGGGGGTGGCCAACCTGTTGGTGGATATGGCTTATGGGGCGATTGATCCCCGCATTAGCTACAAATGAGGCGCGGTTATGGCTGTTTCTGTCCCATCGCTTGACAACCTGTACCAAAAACCGCGTAGTTTGTGGGCCGATGCGCTACGCCGCCTGAGCCGCAACCGTGCCGCGATGCTGGGTTTGTTGGTGGTACTCTTCTATGTGCTGTTGGCCATCTTTGCGCCCCTGATTGCACGCAAGAACCCGGTTGAGCAGACATCGGGTAACAGCCTGCGCCCGCCGGTTTGGGTGACAGACAACCCCAAGCGCATGCCCAACCCAGAGAATCTCTTCGGTACCGACACGAATGGGCGCGACATCCTCTCGCGCCTGATCTATGGGGTGCGCGTCTCCCTGATTGTCGGTCTGGTGCCCCAACTGATCATTGTGACAGTGGGTATCACCATTGGCCTGATCTCCGGCTTTGCGGGTGGGTGGCTCGACAACCTGCTGATGCGCATCACCGAGATTGTGGCCGCCTTCCCCGATCTGCTCTTCATCATCACGCTCACGGTGGCCTTCCGCGAGACGACGTTTGGCAAAGCCTTCAATGGCCTGTTGCTCATCTTTACCGCACTGGCCGCCGTGGGTTGGACGGGCATGGCGCGGTTGGTACGCGGTCAAGTCCTCTCGCTCAAGGAGAAGGAATTTATCGAAGCCGCCCGCGCCTTGGGTATTCCCATCCCCACTATTCTGTTTCGCCACATCCTGCCCAACACCATGGCCCCGATCATCGTGGCGATCTCGTTCAGCATCCCCGGTCTGATTCTGGCCGAAGCGATTCTGACCTTCCTCGGCGTGGGGATGCGGCCCTCGGTTGATCCCACCAACGGGCTACCCACCAGCCTGGGCCAGATGATGTCGGATGGCTTCTCCAACCTCAGTTCTGGCCCCTGGATGCTGCTCTTCCCGGTGGTGATGATCTCGACGCTGGTGCTCTCGTTCACCTTTTTGGGCGATGGGCTGCGCGATGCGCTCGATCCGCGTGATAGTGGGTAGGCTTCGACAAGCTCCGCTGCCTGAGCCTGTCGAAGGCAGATGGCTTCGACAAGCTCAGCCACCGAGTCTTCTATTACCGCTCCCCAAAAATAGCCCGTCCAAGCCGAATGATCGTCGCCTCTTCACTGATGGCGACCTCAAAGTCGTCACTCATCCCCATGGAGAGATCGCGCCAATTGGCCTGCGGCCAGCGGCGGGCTAGGTCGGTGCGCAGTTCGCGGAGCAGGCGGAAATAGGGCCGCGACGCCTCCGGCTCCTCGGCGAGGGGCGGGATGGTCATGAGGCCCCGTACTTCAAGGTTGGGGAGCGTGAGGATGCGTTCGATCTCGGTGCTGAGTTGGGCGTAGGCGGCGTGGTTGGCGATGCCCCCAGGGAGCGCGAAGCCCTCCTTGCTCACCTCGCCACTCACATTGACCTGGAGCAGAATCGGCACCCGGCGTCCGAGATCGTGGGCGTGCTGGTTGAGGCTCTCCGCCAGACGTAGGCTATCCACCGACTGGATGAGATCGAAGAGTTCGACAGCCAGACGGGCTTTATTGCGCTGGAGGTGGCCGATCATGTGCCAGCGTGGGCGGCGCGGCAGATCTTGGAGCGCGGCAATTTTGGGGGCCGCTTCCTGCACGCGGTTCTCACCGAAGGTGTAGCACCCAGCCGCCACCGCCGCTCGCACATGGTCGGGGCTATGGGTCTTACTCACGGCCACCAGCGTAATATCGGCAGGGTGGCGAGCGGCGCGGTGGGCAGCGGCAGTGATGCGTGCATGGATCTGTTCAAGACGCAGCGCGATATTTTGGAGTGATGAATCAGGCTTCACGGATTACTCACTATCAACTTCTGTTCAGCCGGCGGATCGGGGGGGAGGCGGGTAATCAGCAGCAGACCGCGCCCTGGTGGCAGGGGCACCGTCAGTTCGAGCGGGGTCTGTTCACCGGGTTGGAGCGCGGCACTCGCACCGCCACCGGCAATATACGAAGCCCCCGTACTATCACGCAGTTCAAAGGCGTTAATCGGCACGGTGACAACCGCCGTACTGATATTAGTGACACGACCAATCACCCGCAGGCCGTCCTCTGCGGGGCGCAGTTCGGTAATCTCGATGCGCAGACGCGGGGTAGTGGCCACAGGTTCGAGTGGGCCTGCGCTCTTGCCCATACCGATCTGGCGCAGCAGATCTTGCGCTTGGGCTTGCAGATCGGGCGCGAGATTGCCGATCTGAAGATCGGGCAAAGGAAGCGCAATCGCTGGTGTTGGTTGCAGCGCAAAGTGCTGGCTGAGGCTCGGATTGCCCACCAAGCGCCCACGGCTACTGATGATGATCAAGAGCAGAGCGACCAGTGCGCCCCACATCCAGATCGGGATTTTTTGTGCTGACTCCGTCCCCATGTGGTTCCTTGCGTGCAGTTGGATGTTCCTGGCGGGATCTATTGTACCCTACATGACACATAAGGCTCCGAAAGTGGAGCCTTGCGTGTCACGCAGTATACCAAGATACGCGCCGGAATGCCCCTACTCACGCCCCAGGCCAGCCTCAGTTAAGAGACGCGCAAAGCGCTCCATCTGGGTCAACGCTCGCGCCTGAAGAGTCGAGACATCAGCAATTATCGCCTCGGCCAAGATCGGATTCTGACTAATCCGATCACGGGCATGTTCCAACTTCTGCTCGGCTTTGACGAGGAGGTCGTGGGCGATGTCCAGACATCCCTCGGCATCTTCACGTTGTCGTAGTGCAACCATGGGCCATCTCCCCTGCACAGGTTTGCCCCTGACGATTGCCATGTGGCGGCGGACGCGTTCCATACGGGTAGCCGCATCGGCCAGATAGCGGTCGGTATCGGCCATCAGAACGAGGGCAAGTGGTTGATTGAGGGTTATCTTTTGGCGGGCTGTATCAAGCGTGGCTTGCGCCTGAGCTAAACTCTGGGTCGCATCGTTCGCTGTCACAATCGCCTTCCCCCGTTCCTCCTCGACTTCGACGGGCCAGCGGCGTGGTAGTGTCGCCATAGTCTACGCGCTTTCGTTCCCGACTCCCCGTATAGCGCAGTAGTTCATACTGTCGCTGCATCGCCTCGCCCAGTTGCCAAAGAATGATCGGCGCACCTGAAGCGAAGAAGCTTAGCCATAGGGTCGTCTCGTATGTTCGCCAATCCAGCTTAGTGTGACGTCGTGCCTCCAAGGCGAGTGGTGCAAGTGAAACGATCACCCCACCAGTCACCTCAGCCCATGTGTGATCGGGCTTGATTGGAAAGTGGCGCTCTAGTCGGCTGAGCAGGGTTGCATAGATCATAGATAGGCCCAGCACCTGCAATGGGACGCGCAACAGAACGGTCTCTCCGTTAGTGTGGATGTTCCCCTGGAGGATCTCGGTCGACATAATTTGCCTCTTGTTGATAGCTCCGAGGTGTATCATACTACACCTCTGGGCGATTGTACAGTACCTCGTAGACCTTGGATTGGCAATATAGGGAAATTTGCTGGGTTCTTGTTGGGTGCTTATTGGACGATAGGTGGGATACTCCTTGTGCTGATGTGTCGTATTGCTTGGAGGTGCTGCTAGGAATAGCTTTCCTTCTTATTGCCTACCTTGGCCGGTAAACCCCGGCTGCCTGAGAAAACTATACACGATAGTAGGCTTTTTGGCAAGAGGCAAAGTGCCTTAAAATCGCCCGATAAGATCCCTTAATACCTATCGACAAACAGAAAACTACATGCTATAGTAGCTCGCATAATTCACAGGAGACACGATATTTGCTCCCCGTGAAATCCCAACAAACACCCAATAAGAACCCAATAAGAATACTTGCAATGTACTGAACGGTTCCGACAAGGTGTTTTAGCGGGCCTGCCAAGCAATTATTGACCAAATGAAGACGGAGGCGACCATGGTTCTACCCTTTCGGCGCACTGCGCCACGGCCACGTTCGGGTCTTATCTCTGGGAGTGCCAGCATTGCCAAGCGCCGCCTGCGGGCGGTGCTACACACCCCCCAGCGCCGCCGGGGCGATGATTCCTCTGTCTTGTTGGTGCGCTTGCTGCATGAGGATGTCCCGGCTACATCCAAGCGGAGGGCTTCGTGAGTGCCCTGGCCCCTGCACTGCTTGAGGCGCTGGTGGGTGTCACCCGCCATATCACGGCGACGCTTGGCCCCTTCATCCCTACCAACCTAGCTGCGTTGACCCAACCGACGCTGCGTAGCGCCTTTAGCCGTGCTTGCACCCAGGCGGTGAGTCACCTCCGCCGCGACATGGCCGATCCGGCTCTGGTGGATCGGTTTCTGATGCTGCTCGAACATCCCGATCCATGGGCGGCGCGTCTGCGTGAGCTGGCGGTTGAGGAGTTTCTTGTGGCGATGACGCCCAATCTAGCCGTAGTGATTGATCACTACCGGCGGGTGGTGTGTCCCCAGGCCGCCCAACTCGGCTTGGATCTGCCGCCCTGGCAGCGCCTGGCTCCCGTCTTTACGCTCTTCTTTGGCCATACCCTGCCCGAAGCGCTGAGTGCCCAATCCCGCCTCCAACCCCACTGGCCTACACCTAGCCAGCGTAAGACGCTCGATCATCTGCGTGCCAACCAGCCTGCCCGCCCGTTGCTCGATCAGTTGCTGGCCCAACCTACTCAGGCGCTGGTGGCTACCCATGGCGCTCAGATTGCCCATGTTCACCAAACACTCGTGCAGGGCGATCTCTATACGCTGCCTAGCTCCGCACCGGCTGATATTGCGGCGCTCTTTGTGCGCTATCGCGCTTTTGTCCTCGAAACCTTTGGCACGCTCGATTTTCGCGGCATTATTCAGGTGCAGGCGGCGGCGCGCATTGATCTGGAACAAATCTATATCCCTATCCAGGCGCGTCTCTGGGGCAATGTGCGGATGCCGCGTGAAGCCCCGCGCCCGTTGCATCAGTATGTGTGTGAAGAGCCGTTCTTGGTGGTCTTGGGCGATCCGGGGAGTGGCAAAAGTACGCTTGTGCGCTACCTGCTCACCCGCATGGGGCGTACCGCCACCCGCCAGCCCTGTGCGGTCGGTGCGGATTGGTTGCCGATCTTCTTCCCGGTGGCCGCCTTCGCCGAGGCGCGTAGCCGTCCTGGTGGGGCCGATCTGGCTCCCCTGACCTATCTGCACGACTATTATGCGGGTCTCTCGCAGCCCGACTATAGCCCGCTCTTTCTGCGTGCCCTCGAACGCGGTCAGGCGCTCATGCTCTTTGATGGCTTGGATGAGGTGCGTAGTGACCGCGCTGCGATAGTGCGCACGCTTGAGGCGTTTGTGCGCGAGTGGGATGCGCCGGGTAATCGCTTTTTGGCTACCAGCCGTAGTGTCGGTTATGCCGATGCGCCCCTCGATGCGCAGCTCTTTACCACGGTGGAGATCGAGGCGCTGGATGACGATCAGATCGGTGATTTTATTTGGCGCTGGAGTCTTGCCTATGAGGCGTTGGCCGAGGCGATCTATCCCGCCGGTGATGATCTCTACCACGAGTTGGTGCGTGATGCGGTGGCCGCCGAACTGGCAGTGCGGGTGGAACAGCGCAGTCGCTCGCTGCGTGGGGTGGTCTTTGCTGATGCGAATGTGGCTGCGCTGGCGCGCAATCCGCTGCTGCTGACGATTCTGGCTCTCATCCATAACCAGGGGGCGCGTCTGCCCGACCGGCGGGTGGATCTCTATCGGCTGTGTGTCGAGGCGTTGGCTGAGACATGGAACCGCTCGCGTTCGCTCTCTGGGCGTGCGGTGGATCTCTACCTGGGTGATGAGCGCCTTGATGAGCGCTTCGTGGTCAATCTGTTGGGGCCAGTGGCGCTCTGGATTCATAGTGAACAGCCGGGTGGTTTGGTGGATCAGGATGATCTGGAGGATCGCATTGCGGCGACGCTGGTGCAAGCTGATGGTCTCCAGCGCCGCCGCGCCCGCCGCATGGCGCAGGATTTTGTGGAACTGATGCGCCGCGATACCGGCTTGCTCCAGGAACGTGGCTACCGCCGCTTCGGGTTTCTGCACCTGACGTTTGAGGAGTATCTGGCGGCACGCGGCTTGCTCGAATCGGTGACGGTGGATGATCCCGATGGCCTCTTCCAGCGCTATAGCCGCGATCCGCGCTGGCGCGAGGTGTTGCGTTTGGCGATTGGTGCGGCTCCACAGCGAGAGGCCCAGCGCCTCTTGCTGCACCTGCTGGCCACCCCGCCCCCGCGTGACCAAGCGGTGGTGCTGGCGGCGGAGTGTCTGCTTGATATTGGGCGCAACGGGGCTAGCCAGCGCGCTTGGGAGCAGACGATTGCCGAATTGCTGACGCTGCTGGCTGATCCGGCGACGCCACTGGCGAGTCGCTTGGCGGCCAGTACCCTCCTGGGGCATCTGGGTGATCCGCGCTGCCTCGATCTGGCCAGTGGTGATGCGGCGGCGGGGGGCTACTGGTGCGCCATTAGTGCCGGGGCCTTCTGGTTGGGGGATGAAGGCACCGCCCACGCTGCCCGTCGCCCGCACTTGCACCCGGCTCAGTTGGCGCACCCGTTCATGATCGCCCGCTTGCCGGTCACCAATGCCGAGTTTGCGGCCTTCATTGCCGCCGGGGGCTACCACGAGCGGCGCTGGTGGAGCGAGTCGGGCTGGCTCTGGCTCACGCTTAACGGCGCACGCCAGCCCGCCTACTGGGAGGATACGCATTGTTCGGCCCCCGCCCAGCCGGTGGTGGGGGTGGCTTGGTACGAGGCGCACGCCTACTGCACCTGGCTGACCGAGGTGGGCCAGCGGGTGGGCTGGTTGGCGCACGATGAGCGTTTGCGTTTGCCCACCGCCCGCGAGTGGGAGCGTGCCGCCCGCGCCCATGATCAGCGCCGCTACCCCTGGGGTGATGCTCCGCCTACCTCCAGCCACGCCGCGTATGCCGGGTTGGGGCTGCATGCCCCGGCGGCGGTCGGGGCTTTTCCGGCGGGTGCCGCTGCCTGCGGGGCGCTCGATCTGCTCGGTAATTGCTGGGAGTGGACGGCGAGTCTGGCCGAGGATTCGGATGCGCTGCTGGCCTGTGAGGATGTCGGGCGGGGTGAAATGCCGCTCATCCGGGGCGGCGATCTGGCGCTGGGTGCGCCTGAACTGCGCTGTGGTCTGAGTGGCTGGTATCAGGCTGATCAGCGCTTACCTACGCTGGGTTTTCGGCTGCTGCGTGTGCGCGATCTGTAACGAGGAGTCTATGCCACCAACCAACGATCCCCTCATCCTGCGCCTCATCTTCCGCCCGGTAGCGGGCGGGGCGCTGTTGCGCTGGGAAGCCGATGTGCTGGGGGTGCGCGAGAGTCGCCTGCCGCACCCCTGGCCGCCTGCGGCGCTGGGTCTGGTGTTGCGGGCGCTTGATGCGTTGCAAGATCCGGCCTATCCGACGGCGTGGACGCCACAACAGCAGGAGATCTTCAGCTTTAGTCGCGTGGAGCGCGAGCAACTGACGCAGTTTGGTCTGTGGGCGGAGGGCCGGGTGGCCCGCGATGCTTCCGAACGGGTGGGGCGGCGGCTCTTCCGGGCGTTGACGCTCGATCCAGTCGGGGCGACGGCGTTAGCGACGCTGCGCGATCATGCCGTGGCGCTGGGGCGGACGTTGGGTCTCGAACTCTGTTTCCCGCCCACGGCGGTGGAATGGGCCGCTTTGCCCTGGGAGTTGCTCTGGGATTCCGGCCCGACGCCCTTGTTACTCAGTCGCGGGGCGAGTGCCACCTGTGTGCGGCGTCTCGATCTCCCCGCCGCGTTGCCACCGCCGCGATCTGCGTCGGGGCCGCTGCGCATCCTGGCCATTTCGCCCGAAGCGGGCATTAGTGAGGAGTTGCGCCATGTCGAACGGGTGGCCCGCGAAGCCGCCTGGGCCACCCTGATCGAGCGCGGCTTGGCAACGATGGTTGAGGTGGAACCGGCGACGCTGGAGGCGTTGGTGGCGGCGATTGACCCGGAGAATCCGCCCGACATTATTCACTACTACGGCCACGGGCGTTACCGCGATGGTGAAGGTGCGCTGCTGCTTGATGCCGCCAATGGAGGTGTCTGGACGCCGGTTACGGCGCTGGCTCCGCTCTTGAGTCCGGCAGGCATGGTGATTCTGCACGCCTGCCAGGGGGCGATGTTGGAGCCGCACACCACCACGATGCAGAGCGCGATTGCCCCGGCGCTGTGTGCCGCCGGAGTGCCGGTGGTGCTAGGGATGCAGTTCACCGTGCGTATTGCCGCCGCCAGCCGTATGGCGGCAGTGATCTACCAAGCGCTGGCCGAAGGGCGCAGCGTTGGGGCTGCGCTCGCCTTTGCGCGGCGGGCGCTCTATGTGGAAGAAGCCGAACGAGTCTCATGGTATGTTCCCGCGCTCTATGTGCGCTCGCGTGATAGCGGACCGATCTGCCTCCGTCCAACACTCGCGCCCAACCTCACCCTACCCTCCAGCCGCTCCGCCGCCGTACAGCAGGCGATTATCGCCCGCAACGGTGGCATGATCCACGGCCTGCGTATGCAGGCGAGCGCCAACCGCCAGATCGTGTTCGCCGAGGGCGGCACGATCCAGGGCGCGGAGATGGTGGGGGGGTAGTTTTAGCGCTGTGTTGGCGGCGAAGCCGCCAACACAGCGCTAAAGAAGGCAATGATGATAAATCAGGAGACACCGATGCAGATCGAACAGATTCCCATGACCAGACCGCATTATCAGACCGGGCGTAAGGGCCGGGTGCGCATGATCGTGCTGCATGCCACGGCGGGGCGCGGGCCGGGCGATCTCAACTGGCTGCGTGCGGGTGGCGATGAGCGTCGCCCGGTTTCTACCCACTACTACATCAGCAAGCAGGGGCGTATTGTTCAGCTCGTGGATGATGCCAACACCGCCTGGCACGCCGGGGTGAGCCGTTGGCCGGTGGATGGCAAGCAGGTGAGTGGCTGTAACGCCTATTCGCTTGGTATTGAACTGGAGAATCTGAACACCGGGCGCGACCCCTACCCCGCCGCGCAGTATGCGGCGGCGCTGTGGCTCTGTCGCACGTTGGTGCTGCGCCATGACATTCCGCGTAATCAACTGGTGCGCCATCTCGATATTGCGCCGGGGCGCAAGACTGATCCGGCTGGTTTTCCTTGGCAGCGCTTCGTGAATGAGGTCTATACCGATCTCGTGCCCACCCCGCCAACTCCGCCCGAACTGGTGGCCCAGCTCCAAGCGCACCTACTCGATCTGGCCTACCGCACAGCGGGGAGCGGCATCAGTGCGGGGTGGCCGCTCTTTACGCTGGCGCAACAGGCCAAGTTGGGCATGCCGGTCGCCACTCCTACGCCGCGCCGCACCACCACCGGCACGGCTCAGGATGATCAGGATCGCGGCATCGCGCTGGCCGACGCGGGTACGTTTGTGGTCGAGATCTATGCCGGGGATCTGCTCTACGCCCCGGTGGAGGCGTTTACTGCCACGCCGCCCGATCCGCGCCAGGTGCTGCGCCTCAGCCAGACCCCCGCTGGGCCACTGCGCGACGCGCTGCTTGAGTTGCTCTTTCGCCAGGCCGACCCGGTGAATGGCTATCGCCCCGATTGGGCACACCACCAACATCTGCTCAAGAACCTGGCCAGCCTGGGCGTGCCGATTGGCCCCAATCAGCGCATCACCATCAGCAATGGCAGCGCCTATGTCTGTCAGCACTTCGCCTACGATAGCCTCTGTTCGCCGGTGCCCAACTGGAAGACGATCTACCGGCTGAGCGATCTGAGCGCGGTGGCAGCGGGTACGCGCAGCCTCCCCGGCCTGACGAAGACTCAGGCCACACTCCTGCGCCGCAGCCTGCTCGACAGCCTCTACCGCGAGCAGGCCGGGCGGCAGTTTGAAGAGCAGGCTACCCTGGTGCGTTACGCCCTCGACAAGCAGCTCGGTGCGCCTCTGGGTGCTCCCGAAACGCTCGAACTGGGTGAGGCTCACTTCCTGCTCATGCCCTTCGCCAAGGATGTGCTCGCCTGCCGCCTCCCCAGCGCCGATTGGGCCTACGACCGCCCAGTCCCAACTGGCACCGCGATCAATGGCCTCGCCGCTACCCTGGGCGAAACGAGCCTACCAGAGATCGGCCACCTGAGCGCCTACCTCAGTGGCTACACGCAACCCCCAGGCAGCGTTGCCGGGCAACTGCTGGGCCAAGAACTGGCCCAACCACGCCTCCACGATCTCAGCCGCTGGCATGATGCGCCCCAACCGCCGCCAACAATCAACCAGATCATCCTCTGGCCCACCCCTGGCCCGCTCACCAGCGATTTGGCTTTGCCAGTGGTGGACTTCTGGCACTACTACATCCAGCGCGATGGGACGATCACCCGCCTGCGCGAGACGCCCACCACAGACACCAACATGATCATCGCCAGCGAAGGCGATTTGAACCATGCCAGCCCACGTCAACGCAGCGCCCTAGCCTGGTTATTGCGGATTCTGCATGCCACATGCGCGTTTGATCTGCGCCAAGTGCAGATTGGGGTGCCGAGGTAGGAATCATGGCCCTCACCCCCCCTGCCCCCCCTCTCCCGTTCGCTACGCGAACAGGAGAGGGGGGAACCCCAGATAGTGCCCCCCTCTCCTGTGGCCGTAGGCCACGGGAGAGGGGTTGGGGGTGAGGGCCATCCAGGCGCACAGTATCCATAATGTCTAATTAATATAACAGGAGGCATCCATGCTCACCTCTGGATATATCAACCACGAACATACAAGCCCCGGCCTACCCTTTGAATTGTGTGTCAGCCCTGATTTTTCCGATCTTATCACTGAACCGATCACCCATGGACTGCAACCGATCACCATCAAGGTGATTGGTGTTGGCGGGGCGGGTGGTAACGTCGTCATCCGCCTACTCGGTAGTGGCATGCAGGGTGCCGATCTGATCGCCGTCAACACCGACTACCAGGCGCTCCAGGTGGCGCACGCCGCCACCCAGATCTGTCTGGGCGAAAGCACCACACGCGGCTTAGGGGCCGGAGGCGATCCGGCGGTGGGGCAACTGGCCGCCCAGGAGAGCCAGAGCTACATCCGCGAGGCGCTGGCCGGAGCCGATATGGTCTTTGTCGTGGCGGGGATGGGGGGCGGAACGGGGACGGGCGCTGCACCGGTGGTGGCCCAGATCGCCCGTGAGTTGGGCGCATTGACGGTGGGCATCGTCACGCGCCCCTTCAAGTTTGAGGGCAACCGACGCGCCAAGGTGGCTGAGGATGGTATTAACCAACTGCGCAGTATTACCGACACGATCATCACCATCCCGAATGATCGCATCGTCCAGGCGTCAGCGCGGAACACCTCGATCACCCAAGCCTTTGGCATGGCCGATCAGGTACTTCATTATGGCATTCAGGGGATCATAGACCTGATTACCCGGCACGGAATGATCAACGTGGATTTTGCCGATATTCGGGCCATCATGAGCGAAGCTGGCTCGGCCCTGTTGGGTATCGGGGTCGGCAGCGGCCCCAACCGCACCGCCGATGCCGTGCGGCGCGCCATGGCCTGCCCGTTGCTGGAAGGGCGTATTGAGGGGGCCAGTCGGCTGCTGCTCAATATCGCCGCGAATGACGATGTGGGCCTCTTCGAGATCCACCACGGGGCTGAGATGGTGGCCAAGACGGTGGACACCAACGCCAACATCATCTTCGGGGCCATGATTGACCCCAGCCTGCCCCCCGGCATGGTCAAGGCGACGCTGGTGGCGACCGGCTTCCGGCCCACCCCACCCGAAGCGCCCCAACCGCCCAAACCGACCCGGCTACTCAAGCGTATCGCCCCGCGCCAACCGAGCGTGCCCTTCCCAGCCATGCCGCCCGCTCCAGTAAGCCTCCCGCAGCCAGTGGCGCGCCCCAGCTTTCCACCCGTCATGCCCGCCATTGCGGCCAGCGAGGCGGCGCAGTACGAGCTACCGCCCTTCCTGATGCGGGCCAACCGTCGGCATGGGGAGTAGGAATGTGGTAAACCGCATCAACCGCAGAGGAGACAGAGGTACGCAGAGGGATGGGTTTTTCGCTACCTGTGGTTCTTCCTCTGCGTTCCTCTGCGTCCTCTGCGGTCAAAAACCGGGGCGCAAGAGGTCGCTTAACCAAATACCTATCCGGCTTCGCCGCCCCCAAATCCCACCGGAGGTGACTCTATGCAACAACTCACGCTATGCCGTACCGACCCCATAGTCGCGCTGATCTACGAACGCTTCAGCGCCAACATGGTACGCGTACCCGATTCACGTATTCGCCCACTCTCGATCATCGCAGCGCGGCGCGGGCGCAACGCGTGGCGCGGCAGCCTCCTACCGCTGCTCAGCAACCCGCGTGCCTTCGGCATCCGCCCGGAGGTCTCGCAACTCACCGACGTAAGCGGCAAGCGCTCGCGGCGCGTCACCCTGGATCTGGGCATGCACATTCTGCGCGGCTTTTTGAAGGGCTTCGGGCTACCCTCAGCCGATCTCACCAGCACATTGGGGCGCTCCACCTACCTGAGCTTCGCCTTCCCCAGTGTGCGCCGAGCGGCCTACGATCTGGGCGCACTGGGCTGGGCACTGGCCGGCCAGCAGATTGATCGCGGCAACCCGGCCGCCACGATCTTCTTTGGGGATGAGCGCCACGATCTGTTGCTGATCGATTCGGTACTGATCAGCGACCAGATCAGTGTCACCTTCTTCAACGAGCGCGGCCAACAGTCCGATCTCGACGTCTCAGCACTCACCAAGATCTTTGCCGGTGCCGAAGCGCACAGCAAAGGTGAAGGCCAAGCCGAACTCATTCTCAAGAGCGAGAAGGAACTCACCTTCGCCTTCACCTGTGTACGCCTCTTCCTCGACCAAGAGGGCCGCATTACCGCCATGCCGCCCGATCACCTGTTGCGTACCCTGGGCATCCCCGACGAACCACCGCCCCAGGTGCGCTACAGCCCGGATCGGGTCTTGTTACATGCCCAGCCGGGGCTAGTGATGTTGGATAGTTAAGCCAAGAAATCCGCCAACAGACTATGGTAGACATCCGGGCGCTCGATCATCGGCAGGTGACCGCAGCGCTCGATCCAGACCAGACGGCAATCGGGGATCATCTCGGCAGCCTTGAAGGTACCGGGCGTGGGCATAATGTTATCGTGGCGCGCCCCGATGATCATCGTTGGGCACTGGATCTCGCGCAGTGCCGCATTGATCGCCGGATCGCTCGAACTGGCCGCACTCTCCACCGCCGTCTGGGTATCCATCTTCAAGAAATCGGCGAAACTCTCACGCAGCAGCGCATCATCATTGGGGGTGCGGTAGAAGAAACGGCTAGAGACCGTGCGGTAGAAGAAGCGCCGTTCGGCCATCCACGGACGGCGCAGCATCATCCACAGCGTCATCACCTTATGCACCTGATCTACGATCTGGCGTTCGCGCTCGTTGCGGAAGGTGCTGAAGTTACTCAACACCAAGCGCCGCACCCGTTGGGGCGAGCGCGCTGCGAGGTACGCGGCTACCCCACCCGAAAAAGAGTGGCCATTCAGATCGAACTGCTTCAAGCCCAGTTGATCGGCAAACGCCAATACCAATTCGGCCAGTTGCCGCCCGGTGGTATGACCGGGCAGCGCTGGCGAATCGCCATACCCTGGCAGATCGAGTGCAATCACATCATGCTGATCGGCCAGCGTCGCCAATGTTCCGCGCCAGTAGCGTGAAGAACCGCCCCAGCCATGAATGAGCAGCAGCGGCATACCCTGCCCGTGGCGGCGATAGGCGATGGGGCTACCCGCCACGCTGGTATGCAAGAGCGGGGCGTGATCAGGAAGAGACGCAACACTCATGAAAGCTCCGCATGCTTCGGTCGCAGATGCGCCCAGTCATGGATGAAGCGCTCGACCCAATGCCACTGCTCCATCGTATCGGGCACGGGCTGGCCGCGTGCGGCACTGATCACCCCGAAGGCTTCATCGGGTTCCAGGCCGAGCACCCCCAACACACCGGCAGCAATCGTAGATGAACGCCCGACCCCCATCCAGCAATGGATCGCCACCGAGCGCCCCGCCTTCAGATCATCCACAATCGCCGCAATAAAAGCGGCAGTGGTACTATCGAGCGGTGGGGTAGCAAAATCAAAGATCGGCAACGAACGGAACTCCATCCCGGCTGCCTGGGCTAAGTTCGGTTCCGCCTCCAAGTTACTATCTTCCTGCTCTGGCTGACCGAGCAGGGAGATCAGCACATCAACACCATCGGCCCGCAGGGCCGCCATCTCTTCGGCTAACAGAGCGCCGCCACGCGGGTGGGGCAGCGTACCCAGTCGTCCGCCAACGGGGGTGGTGAACCAGTAGACCATGGGCTGCATCTCAACTCCGATCCAAGGGTATAGACAATCCACCTATACCCTCAGCCATCAACACTAGCTCTGGCGCATCGCCTCTGGCAACTGCACCGCAACGACCTCACCGCGCACACACACCTCGCCCCCGGCGATGATCCACGCCTCCACCACCACCTTGCGTCCCTTGACCTCTTTGACCCGCCCACGCACCTCCAGTGGATCACCGAGTGGGGTGGGGCGCAGGTAGTTCACGTTGAGGGCAGCGGTGACATAACGCAGCGGTGGCTGGCTATCCATCGTGCGCCCTTCGGCACGGTAGCCTGCCGCCGCTGCGGTGCCGGTACCATGACAATCAATCAACGAAGCGAGCATCCCGCCATAGACATAGCCCGGTACGGCGGTGTGGTAGGGTTTGGGGGTGTAGTAGGCCACACTCTCTTCACCATCCCAGCGGCTCTTGAGTTGAATCCCATGCTCGTTGAGCCGCCCACAGCCATAACAGTGGCTCACGTCGTCCGGGTAGTAGTCTTGAAATGCGAGATCGCTCATGCGCCGTTGCACCTTTCATTCAACATTGAAGGATGAAGTATCTAATGCACCAATTCGACTATATCGGAGAGTTTCCCGTTGAGATATTTCTCAATGGCGATCTCGATACTAGGGATCTGGGTACGAATGGCGTTGATCCCGGCACTGCGTAGCCGTTGATCCATACCTGCCCCCATCCCCCCCGCAATCACCACCTGGCAATCGCGGATAGCATCGAGAATCGCATCGTGGCGCGGGTCGCTATGGCTGTGATCGTGGCTGTGATCATGGCCGTGGGAGTGGCAATCCTCCTTCGAGCGCACTTCTCGCGCCACCTCACGCCCCTCTTCGACCGTCACCACTACATAGTGGCGTGCCCGCCCAAAATGGCGGCTGATCGTCGTACCGTTATCACTCACCAGAGCGATCTTCATGGCTTATTCCTCGTTTTCGTTGGTCTTGGTTTTGCTGCGCCGCCCCGCATTCCGGCGCGGCTTGCTCGGTGCTTCTTCCTCTACGCTACTCGGTTCGCTGCTCTCGCTGCTGCCGTTGCTCACCGCTTCAAGGCCCTGCTCGTCGGCAAGTTCTTTCAGCAGGCTAAAGAGTTCAATCGGCAAGAGAACCCCGCTGGGGTAGCCCTTCTGCGTCACAATCACCGGGCGGCCAGTGCTGTTCGCCCGCTTGATCAACGCCGCCAGCGATGAGGCCGCCTTGGAGATCGGCACAACCCCGCGCTGAAGATCCACATCCAAGTTGAGATTTGTCCGGCTGGGCATAGCAGAACATCCTTTCTTATAGTGTGTTCAGGAGAAGTCTCGTACAGGATAGCATAGATGACTACGATATGTATAGTGTCTCTACAGTATGAATGTTGAGTAACTGCCCACTATGCGGCTATGTGTATCTCCAAGCTAGGAAATAGACGCTATAAATGATCTACTCCCATTGCCCCGTCTCGACAAAGTGGGTTAGCTCGGTGACACTCAGCGCTGCAATGCCGAGGCGTTCCAGCGTGCGCCCCTTGCGCCAATAGTCGGTGCGGTGAATAATACACGCCAGCCGAATAATACTATCAATTCCTGAGACCGCCACGCCATAGCGTTGACCCAGAGCCGCTATCGGTACGAGGCTCATGGGAATATCCTCAAAAATATAGCGATGGAAGAGGGTGGCTGGGGCTTTGATTCCAACATATCCAGGCTGATTGTGTATTGCGTCATAGAGCGTGTTTCCTGTCGCATTATACGCCAAAGCGAGCCATTCCTGTGCAGTACGCGCACGGATACCCAGGGCCGCCGCCACCGTCACCCGTTCACGATCCAGCACCTCCAATACCCGCGCCACCGAGGGAGTCGCGCCATCCAAGTAGAACTGGAAGTCGCCGTTGGTCGACTCGATCCGCCCAGCATTGAGGATCGTCAATGCCGGATGGAAGATCGCGCCCATATTGTTAAGGCCGGTGTGCAGCACATTTACCCCATGAATGTACTGCGGAAAGGCATCTTTGACTGCCTCTAGCACCATATCGGTACGGGTTGAAGGCAGTGCCGCCAGTGGTACCGCATCCTTGATGCGGAAGATGCGCACTTGGGCCGGGCCATCCGAGCGGCTGGCATAGAGGAAGGTTTCGGTCTCGGCAATCGTCACATCAGCACGGCACCCGGCATCACGCAGCAGGCGCGCCACCTCGATGGCCCCGCCGGTGCGCCCCGGATGCAAGAGCAGGATCTGGCCATCGCGCAGGTGCGGCGCACAGGCGCGGGCAATATCGGCGTGCGCCGATGAGGGCACGACCACCATGATGATCTCGCCATGCGCGATGGCCGCCTGTATATCCGCTGTCACCAACTTGAGGCGCGCAAATCCGCGCAGGTTGGGATCGTTACTGTCAAGTTCAATGCCACCCCGTTTGGCGATGGCATGAATATGATCGGCGGTACGGTTGTAGAGCGCGACATCAAAGCCCATCAGGGCCAGGTGGGCGGCCATGGCTTTGCCGCCATTACCAGCCCCAACGACGGTGTAGGGGGTTGTGGGCATCTCTCTTCCTCTCAGATAATTAACCTAGCAGCATCTGTATGCGGCTGCGCTCATCTAGCGGGTGTCCCTCGGCATTGACGGCCAGACACGCTCCGTTGATCATCTGGGTACGTACCTTCCCAGGGGCGAAGCGATTGTTGCGTAGGTGGGGCGCGTCGAGCAACCCGATCTGTACTGCCCGTGTCAGCGTGGCCGCATCGAGCAGCGGATCATCCACGCCCGGTGCCGCAATCTTACCGATGGCCTCCAGCAATACCTGCGTCTCGGCCACCAACTCGGCGACTCGCGCCTGCACATGGCGATCCGCGCACATATCCGGCTGGCCGCGCAGTGCCGTGGTGATGCTGCGCCGTGCCAACCCACACGACTCGATCACATCCTCGGCTGTCGCCGCATGATCGGCTTCGCTATACCCAACCACATGCACAATGTCGGGGCGCAGCGCCATTTGCAGGTAGACACTGGTGGCAAGGTGGGATCGCGCTGCGCTGGGGTCGAGTGGGTAGCTCAATAGGCCGGTGCGGGTCTCCTTCCAAATACGGAAGTTGGGGTTGGCGAGCGGCTCGATCATGGCCAGAATGGCCAGCATCTTGGCCAGATCCATGGTGTCACTATGCCCTGGTGGGCTGTTGAACATTAACTGGGCGATGTAGTCGCCCACCCCCGCCGCCCGCGCATGGTAGGCTGCTAAGTACGCACTCGCCACCACCACCGTATCCGGGGCGTCGCGCATGCCCCAATGGTGCGGCTCGTTCAGTTCCACCGGGATGCCGCGAGTACCATACCAGCGCATCACCGCCTGATGCTCGCGGATCGAGCCTTCCAGATCCCAGGGGCCGCGCCCATCCATGGCGTTAAACCAGAAGAGCGGAATGGCGCACCAGGCGATGTTGATGCTCTGTACATACATCTCGGCTAACGCGATGAAGTCATCGGTGCCGGAGTAGGTGCGCAGCAGTGGGTAGTTGCCGCAGCGGCTGGCCGCGTAGAGCCGCTGGTAGTCTTCAATGCTGCGCACCGGCACGCCACCCGCGCCCATGCGGCGCACGTCCTGGCGTTCGGGGTGGAAGAAGTTTTCCTGCGCATCCTGGTCAATGCCCAAGGAGATGACATCCACCGCCCCCGCTGCGGCGATCTGGGCGATGCCCGCTTCGGTGGCGGCCATGCTGGGCAGGCCAAAATGGTGCCGAATCAGCGGAAAGGGCGCTTTCCACTGCCGCCGCGCCACCATCGTCTGCGGGTAGTCGCTGCTGCTGGGTGCTGCGAGCGTTTGGCCCTTCAGGTAGGCCAACACTGCCTCATCAGCCTCGCTACCATCAAAGACACGCTCAAAAAATCCCAGACTCTGCGCCAACAGCGCCACCGGCGGCGTCCCGGCAAAGGCAAACCGCACCCCCGCCTGGGCCAGATCATCGGCTGCCTCGGCAAACTCGCCCAACAACTGCGCGCCCGTCTCTGGCGTTAGGCGGTACGAGACCCCCACCAACGTTGCAGCTTCGCGCTGCGCTGCCGCTAACACTTCGGCAATTGAGGTGGCTGGCCCCAAAAAGACGGTACGCCAGCCTGCCGACTCGGCAAGGCGCAGGAAGTTCATCACCCCGGCGACATGCACACACTCACCCAATGCTGCTGCTACAACGGTCTTCTTCATGTCGGTGTATGTGATTCAATCTCGCCAATCCGCTCAGCCACGTGCTGCAACAAACTCGTGTGGCTAGCATCAAGGCCCATCTCGGCCAGCGCCTGGCCGGTTGCCCGCACCAGCGGCGAGGCGGGTGGAGGGGCGGGCGCGGGTGCGGTCGGTTCTGGTGGGGTGGCGGCTTCAAGCTCCCACAAGGGTCGCTCGTGCAGCCGCCGCAGCACTGGCCAGCCATATAGCCGCGCCAGGAAGCGCGCATACCCCAAGGCTGCCGCTTCCAGGGTATGCTCACGGGCCACATACGCCCGCGCCTGCGCTCCGAGTGCCTCGGCCAGATCGCGGCGTTCGAGTAGCAGATTGCAGTAGGCCAGCAGCAGATCCGACTCTGCTGCCTCCACATCCACCTGCGCCGCCACTCCGGCGGGCAGCTCCGCAAACGACCCGACCGCGCTCACCAGGGTGGGTCGCCCCGCCCCTAGCAGCCGCAGCAAGCTCGCGCTCGTCTCACCGGCGGTGGGGTAGCGCAGATTGATACACAGATCCGCCGCCGCAACGTAGGCTTCAAACTGCGCACGCGGCACATAGCCGGTGATCGTTACGGCATCGTTCAGCCCCATGCGGCCAATCAGACCCGCCAGATCATAGTTGGGTGAGACACTCCCCACCAGGATGTAGCGTGCATCGTGGCCAGCAGCGCGTAGACTGCGCAGGGCACGCAGGGCCGGTTCGATTCGCTTCCAGGCGTTGATGTGGCCAAAACTGGCCAGCACGACCGCCGTATCGGGCAAACCGAGCAGTGAGCGTGCCGCTGCACGCGGGATGGCGGGCGGCAAGGGTACCCCCATCGGCACCAGGGCAGCCGGTAACTCCGGGCGCAACGCGGCGGCACGTTCCACCACATACTGACTGTGGGCGATCAGGCCGCGTGCCGCCGCGATCACCGGCTCACAACACGCAAAGTTGAACGCCGCATCGCTAAAGCGCGAGCGGATCATCAGTTGCGCCATGTGGTCGCCCGCTTCACCATAGCGTTCACGCATCGCCCGCACATAGATCTGCACATCGCGCTGCACATTCGCCGCATACCAGAGCATAAAGTGGTGCAACACCCACTCGTGCAGCACCACCACCCCCGGCATACGCTGGGCGGCACGCCAGATCCCGGCATGGGCGGGGCTGTTGCCCATGTGGTAGACGATGCCATCGTAGGGGCGGCGGCGCAATTCGCTGGCCAAACGGCGCAAGGGGAGCACCTCAAGGTGCTGAGTCAACAGGGGGTTACTCGGCTTCAGCCCATCCTCAACAAAAAGCGTGATCTCGGCATACTGCCCCAGGTAGGGTAACAACTCCTCGCTATAGTCCGAGATCCCCGACGCTGCCGGATTGACCGGCGAACAGTAGGCGATACGTGGTGGCCGGGGCGTATCTGCCATGCGCTACTCTCCCGTTGGCACTGGATCAGGCTCCTCAACCGTCCACGACTGCACGCCATGGGGCACGAACGAGAAGGGCCGCACAATCACGCCCGCCTCGGTGAGCGCACGTTCAAGATCGAGTCGCCGGTCGAAGGGACACGCAAAGACCATAAAGCCGCCCCCACCTGCGCCCGTAATCTTGCCGCCCCAGGCACCCTGGCGGCGCGCCAGCGCATAGACCTCATCAACAATCGGCGGCGCAATATGCGGCGAGAAGGCTTTCTTGACCTCCCAGGCATCATGCAGCAGCCGCCCGAAGTCGGCAATGCGCAGCCCGCGCAACAAGCGCGTGGCCTCATCCACAAACGCCTTGGTCTCATCGTGGTAGCGCAGCGTATCGCCCTTCACCAGCCGCTGCACCTGATCATCCATTAGGTGGCGGGTGAGCAGTTGGCGATCCCCGATATAGCCGATGATCAGGCAGCTCTCCAACTCCATCAGCGCGGTAGGGTCGGTAATCACCGGCTCAACAATCACCCGATCCTTGCCGAAGTGGTAGAGGCACATCCCCCCAAAGACAGCCGCATACTGATCCTGCCGTCCACCGGGGATGCCCATATCCACGCGCTCAATCCGATAGGCCAACTCGGCCAGTTGGTGCGGATCATAGCTCTGGCCCGCGATGGCATAGAGCAGCTTGAGCATACTCACCACCAACGCCGAAGAGGAACCCAAGCCACTCCCCGGCGGGGCATCGCTAAACATGGTCAGTTTGAAGCCCGGTTTCTCTGCCGAGCGCACCGACTGAAGCAGCGGCATCGCATCAAGCACCGCCTGTGGCAACCCCAAGCGCCCGTCCCACTCGCGCTCATTCACCAAACGGCTCACCTCTTGCAGATCGAGTGACCGAATGGTGATGCCGGGCTGCCGACTAGGGGTGAGCATACAGCGTACAAAGAGGTTGATCGTGCAATTGAGTACCTTACCGCCATGCTCCTCGGCGTAGGGGCTAACATCAGTACCCCCGCCAAAGAAGCCGATCCGCATCGGCGCACGCGCCTTATATATCCGCATTGAGTTGCCTCACTGTCGTTATCTGTCAAGCGAGGCTAGTATAGCATGCCCTCGGCTTAATCCGGCAGAATCAGCTTGGGCGCATTCGGCTCATAACGTAGATGCGGGCCATCACCCTCACGCAGCCGCCATGTTGCGGGGGCGCGTTGCAGACAGATCACACTCAGCCGCCCCTGGGTCGCAATGCGCTGGGCCTCGTTCGTATCCGGCATCCAGACACTCCCCACCGAGGTACGGCGCGGCCCAATCGGGATGACACAATCCAGGTACGCCCCGGAGAGATCGCCACTCGCATCACGACAGAGGCGCATCCCCATCACATGGGCTTGCGTCACCACGCCAAAGCGCATCAGCAAGTAATCCTCGCGCACCCCCCGATAGATCACCCACCCAATCGCAATAAAGCGTAGCAACAGGATCACGCCCAGACACCACCACAGGATCGCCGCTGGTTTCAGAACGAGGAAGGCCAAGGCCAGTACGCTCCCCCCGATCATGATCGGATCGAGATAGAAACGGGGCGGGCGCTCCAACAGATACTCGCCCAGGAGGTTGGGGAGAAAGAAGAAGGGCAACCGCCGGGGTGGGCGTTGGTCGAGCAGGTGGTGTTCGACCAGGGCGAGCACGTCTGGCACGGGTGATCCTCCATACGCTGGCTGAGTCTCTATACTATCCATTGTAGGATCTTTTGGAACCAGATTCAAGTAGTATAATCGGGGGAGAGGAGGCCCACCCATGCCCGGTTGCTACACTGATCTTGATCTCAGCCCCAACCCGCTCGAACTCGCCCGCCAGATCCGAGCGGCGGGGGCGGGCTATCTCGATCTGACCAGCAGTAACCCCACCCAACAGGGGCTACTCTTCCCCGCCGAGATTCTTCAGCAGGCGGCGGAAGGCTACTGGGCCACCCGGCGCTACCAACCCGATCCGCGTGGTAATCCGCATGCACGCGCAGCAATCGTGGACTACTACGCGACGCGATCCCCGGCCTTGGCGCTCGATCCAGAGGCGATCTTTCTTACGGCGAGCACCAGCGAAGCCTATAGTTTGCTCTTTGCCCTCTTGGCCGATCCGGGCGACAACCTGTTAGCCCCGTGCGTCACCTATCCACTCTTCGAGTACCTAGCCGCGCTGCGCAACATTGAACTGCGCTCCTACGATCTGATCGAGGCCGAGGGTTGGCGCATTGATGCCGACTCGCTCCGCGTCGCCGCCGACGAGCGCACGCGTGGGGTTCTGATCATCTCGCCCCACAACCCCACCGGCGCGATCATTGACGCCGCGCTTCCCGCACTCACGCAGTTGGGCTTACCGATTATCTGCGACGAGGTGTTTGCACCCTTCCACTACGCCGCGCCACCTGCCCCGCCACTGGCCGCACTCCACCCCGAACTGCCCGTTTTCACCCTGAACGGCATCTCCAAACTCTTCGCCCTGCCCGATCTCAAGTTGGGCTGGATCGCGCTCAATGCAGCCGCCAGCCACTATGCGCCGCGTATTGAACTGCTCAACGACACCTTCCTGGGAGCCAACGGTCTCACCCAATCGCTACTCCCACACCTCTTCGCCCACGGCATGCCCTTTGTGCAGCAGATGATCGCCCGCGTGCGGCGCAACATCGAGCGGGCATGCAGCCTCCTCCACGATCACCCCTACCTGCACCTACACCCACCGGCGGGCGGCTACTACCTCTTCCCCTCCGTAAGCGGCTGGGACGATGAAGAAGCCCTCGCCCTGCACCTGATCAACCAGGGCGTGTTGGTGCATCCCGGCTTCTACTATGGGGATGTACCGGGGTGCCACCTGCTCATCTCGGCACTAACCGATCCGCAGGTTTTTGATGTGGGGCTTGCCATTTTGGCCGATCATAAGCGTTGGTAGTTCTTGGGGCTGCGCCCCAGCCCCACCCGCAGCAGGGCATGTGCAAAGTCGTTGTTGCCTCCACCCCAACCCTCCCCCAGCGGGGGCGGGAGCCAATTCCTTCCCCCAACGGGGGGAGGTTAGGAGGGGGGAATCGGACTTTGCACATGCCCTGCCACCCGCAGTTACCCTATTGCCAGCCCGTACACCCTCGTGTATACTGAGCCTGATCGACGCGATTCGCAGCCGATCCGTTTGCCCTTCCCCATGATCCCAAGGAGCCGCAGTGGTTGATCGCCCGACAATCTCGCCAGAGAGTAGCGATCAGGCGTTGCTCGATACGCTCCTTATGGGGGCAGTACCCAGCCGCCGCGATCAGCTTGGGCCTGCGCGCTTGGTCTCAACCTCCCAACAGCGCCGGATTGCGCTACGCCCCTTCCTCCTGCGGACATGGCTCGATCATGCGCTCCAATTTGCCGAACGGGGCTTGATTATTGCCGCCCTTGTGGTGTTTGGCTATTGGTTTGTGGATGGCTATGGGCGCGATTGGCTCTATATGCTCCAGCGCACTCCAATCGCGGAATCGGCACCTGCACCAACACCTGCCTTGCGTTTGCCCGATACTGCCCCACCCGCTGTTGCGGTTGATCTGCCTGCCTTGCCCTTCACGACGCCCGATATGGCCAATCCTCCCAGCGCTGATTTTTTGGCCCCCCAGCCGGTACTCTCCCTCCCGGTCGCAGCCGACCCGCGCCCGCAACGCCTGATTATGACCTCGATTGGGGTTGATACGCCGATCAAGGAGGTATTTGTCGTTGATGGAGCATGGCAAGTTGCCGATTATGCCGCAGGCTACCACCATGGCAGCGCTCTGCCGGGCAATACCGGCAATACCGTTCTCTCTGGCCATGCCGGTCTGCGCGGCGGCGTCTTTCGTGATTTGGCCCTCCTCCGCCCCGGCGATGATGTGCAGATCGAGACGGGCGGCTGGAGCTATATCTACCGTGTGCGTACCCAACGTGCCGTCTGGCCAACCCAGGTTGAAGTGATGAATCCAACCTCTACCCCTGTATTGACGCTGATCACCTGTACGAATTGGGATACCCAGCGCCTGATCGTGGTGGCGGATCTGATCAGCGCCCGACCGCGCAGTTGAAGCGAGGAGATGCTATGCAGCCACCCACCAAACGCCCAACCCGTACTGGTCGTGGGCGTACTCTCGCCCGCTGGACGGGCTGGGAAATCGCACTCATTATTCTCAGCGTGTTGATGATCGCCTTCCCGCTCTATGCCGAGACGACGCGCTGGATCTTGCCGCCGCTGGCTCCGGCCCAGGAGATTACTCCGGCGAGCGATCCGGGGCCGGATCAGAGTGGGCGCACTAGTACGCCCGTTCCGGCAACTTCGACGCCTGGGCCTAGCCCCACGCCTACCAATACGGGCCTGCCGACGAATACGCCGACCAATACGCCGACGGCAACCGAGATCGGTGCGCCAACCAGTACGCCGACCAATACTGGCATTCCGACCAATACGCCGACGGCAACTGAGATCGGTGCGCCAACCAGTACGCCGACCAATACCGGCATTCCGACCAATACGCCAACCGCAACCGAGATTGGTGCGCCAACCAGTACGCCGACGGCAACCGAGGTGGGTGCGCCAACCAGTACGCCGACCATCACACCAACAACTGTGGTGGCACCCACCAATACGGGCACCTCGACGACTGGAACGCAGGTCTATATTATTGCTTCGGCCTCTGAAGTTGCGCCTGGCCAGCAGTTTAGTTACACCATTTCGGTGGTGACATCGGGAACCCGCACAACGCCTCTCGCGCTCAGTGACAGCTTCAATAGTAATCTTGAAGTCCTGAGTGTGAGTGTGAATACTGGTACATGCACCACCGCCCAAACCGTGACCTGCTCGCTTGATGTGAGCCAGGTGAATACGGCTTCGGTGACGGTACAGGTGCGGGCGCGCTCTAGCACACCTTCAGAGACGATTATTCCCAACTTTGCGACGGCTGATGGGGTCACGTCGCGGACAGTGAGTGTACGTATAACCGGTTCAGCGCTGCCCACAAGTGTCGTTACCCCGGTGACGCCACTGCCGACAACGATCTCTACAGCTACAACCATCCCGACGGCTATTCCTACGGCGGTGGTACCCACAGCAGTGGTGCCCACGAGTGGTGGCGGCGGTGGTGGCGGCGGTGGTGGCGGTGGTGGTGGTGGTGGTGGTGGTGGCGGCGGTGGTGGTGGTGGTAATCCATCTGATGCAACGGTGACGCCGCCGCCACCGCCGCCACCGCCTACTCCCAATCCAGACTCAGCCCCTCCGGCTATACCGACTGAGCCGCCACCACCGCCGCCACCACCAACGGCACGCCCGGCACAGCCAGTCATACGGCCTCCGGCGACCCAACGCACGAACACACCCGTTGCAGCGGTTGATGTGCTTCCCAGCGCGACGCCGGTGCCTACGGCAACCGCAACCCCTCAACCCTCAGAAGGTATCTTCTTCCGGCTGAGTAGCGACTGGGGCAGTGCCTATCCCGGCCAACAGATCAGTTTTACCCTGGTTGTGCGCAATACCCGTGTTGCTGCCACTGATGGGAACAACAACCATAACACTGTTGCCCTGCACAGCGTAATCCATGGTGATGTTCATGCAAAAATCATGTTCGCCGAGGGTAGCAACCTTAAAAACGTTGCCCTACGCATCATGATGCCTAGCAACCTCGAAGTGCTAGGGGCCAATGTGGATCGTGGCCCTGACCCAGCCGTGGCCGGGAATGAGGTGCGCTATAGCATTGAGCAACTTGCTCCTGGTGAAGGGGTCGAACTGACCATTACCACCCGTATCAAGCCGGATGTCAGTTCGGGCACTCTGCTGGTGGCCCAGGGCCAATTGGAGTATGAAGGGCTAACGACGCCGGTCTTCTCGAACATTGCCAGCCTGATTGTTGTGGGAACGAACCCTGTTCAGGCGACCAGTACGGCGGCCCCAACGCGCACCCCAACAACCGCTGCGGTGGTAAGCCCCACCATCAGCCCCACGGCGACGAGTGACTCGTCGGGTGGCTTACTCGGTGCTGCCCCTGATGAGTCGCCGACGGCAACGACGGCGACGGCCACCACTGCGGCAACCTCGGCCCCAGCCGGTGGTGCCGGTACGCCCACGCCAACACCTACCGAGACTGCGCCATTGCCAGAGACGAGTGGTGGGGTTCCGTTGAGTGGGGTGTTGTTGCTTGGTACAACGCTCTTGCTGCGCACCTGGCGCTTACACCGCGCCCGCGAACGGATCTAGAATATATATGGAGGTGTTGGCGGCGCAGCCGCCAACACCTCCATACAAAAGGACGCGGCGCGGTGGCTGAGCTTGTCGAAGCCACCGCGCCGCATTGTTTATACCTGTTGCGAAGCGCGACGTGGTTGCCAGCCATCCAGTGCCAGCCAGAGCACCACTGCCAGTAACAGCCAGTGCAACTGATCGCGTACCGAGGCCAGCACCGAGATAACTTGGCGCGAGGCGGGCAAGGCGTCGTAGAGGCGTTGAAGCCCGATGGCGGGGGCGGCTTGGAGTTGCGCCAAGACCGCGCTCAGTCCCAGATCCATTCCGATCAGGCGGTAGAACTCCCAGGCAATGGCAAGCGAGAGGCCAATAATGATGCCCGTGAGTACCAACACCACCATGCTGTACCACGACTTGGGGCGGACTGGTTCAAACACCAGCGGGGCATCGGGTACGAGCGCGAGAAGTTGGGCGCTAAGATGAGCAGGTACTTCCCACCGCAACTCCTGGCGCAAGATCTGATCCAGGGCATCATCTGGCCCACGGGGGGGAAGTTTGGGGGTTGGAGTCATGGTGTCACCTCCCAGCCAGACGCCACAACAGACTGAGTGGCGCGATACGGGACGAACCGCCCTGCTGGGGGCGGATGGGCGGATCAGCCACGGCACGTGCGGTGGGTGGCTGCTCTTGTGTCTCCAGAATGGCGGCTAAACGATCCTTGCCACGCCGGATATGGCTCTTGACCGTATTGAGGGGCAGATCAAGAATGACGGCAATATCGGTATACTTCATATCTTCAAAATAGTAGAGTGTGAGTACCAACCGATAATGTGCTTCAAGCTGGTCGAGTGCCCGCCGCACCTGATCACGCAATTCGTGTGAATCGAGGGCTTGGGCCGGGTCACTCCAGCGATCCGTATCGGCCACCCCAGCGATCTGATCGTGTTCTTCCTCTTCGTCCATTGGCGGCGTGATCGGCACCTGGCGTCCCCGGCGGCGCAGTTCATCACGGCAGAGATTGACGACCAAACGGTAGAGCCATGTGGTAAAGCGGCTTTCGCCGTTATACTGCGGCAGCGCACGAAAGAGCCGAATGAACGCCTCTTGGGTCAGATCGGCAGCATCTTCAGGATTCTTGAGCACGCTCATGGCGATACTGTAGACATATTGTTGCTGGCTGATCACCAATTGGGTGAGCGCCGCAGAGTCACCCTGTTGGGCGAAGGTGATCAACTGGCGGGATGGTTCGGCCACCGTTCACATTCTCCTGGCGCAACTGCGCCGTTTCAGATGGGCAGTATGCGGGATCTGCCATCGCTTGGAGATAGGACGTTAGAGTGGAGTGAAAGGTTGCAGGCTCAGGGGACGGGATCGTGGCCACCGTGCGCCCAGGGATGGCAGCGCAGGATGCGTTTGAGGGTCAGCCAGCCACCTTTGAAGAAGCCATACTTCGTGATCGCCTCAAAGCCATACTGGGAGCATGTGGGCGTATAGATACAGCTTGGGGGTGTCCAAGGAGAGATTGCGACTTGGTAGAACCGAATGAGTTTGAGGGCGATCCAGCGCATGGGTGCCACAGCATGCAAAAGCCACAATGCACCGGGGTGCATTGTGACTTTTGCCGTGAATACTACTCCAGGGGCTCTTTGCCGATATTAAAGCTACATGAGGGTGCGCCCTGGGCCATACAACTGCACTGTTCGACGGCGAAGCGCCGCCCACCGGAGACCCAAGCAGTGGCTTCTTCGATAATACCACGGGCAATGTAGAAGACCGGGCCTGGTTCGGGCCGACTAATGCAGTTCGAACATTTGGTGATGTGGTAGACAAACTGCCCGCGTTCCTCTTCCACATGACTGGCCTGATCACTGAAGCGATCAAACGTTTGCGCTGTAGCATTCAGCGCAATTTTGAGCTTCATGGTAATCGGCATCAGCTTGAGGGCGAGGTCAGCCATACCAAGCAGTGGCCCAAATTCCTTCAGACCCAGGGAGAAGGCGACTCGACCGGCGCGTAACTCCAACCCACGTGCACCACGTGGGCCGTACATCGTCCCCAGTGCTACCGAGTACGCCGCGATGGCCTCAAACGGAAACTCCCGCTTGAGATCATTTGGCGGATACGCATCGAGATACTGATGGAGATCTGCGAGTCGGAGGAGTGCCTTCACACCGTTTTGCCCCATCACCTCTTCGAGCGACAGGAAGCAGAGGCGTCCGATCTTATTGGGGTAGTGCAGGCCACGGAATGCTTCTACGCTCGTCATGGGCTCTCTGGCTCCTTACACAGCTACGAGGAGAATGGCAGTGTAGAGGCTGCGACGCTCACACTATACCAGAAAACTGTAACCATCGCATCACTGACGTACAGTCTCCCATACCAGGTGGGAAAGCTCGGGCATGATCAATGTTTCCAGGGCAAGACGTACAGCGGCGGTGGAGCCGGGCAGACAGAAGATCAAGGTACCTTGGTAGGTGCCTGCACATGCCCGCGAGAGCATGGCACCTGAACCGATCTCGGCATAGGAGAGCATACGGAAGAGTTCGCCAAATCCTGGGAGACGCTTCTCTAGTAGGCTCTCGATTGCTTCGATGGTACTATCACGCCGGGTAATGCCGGTGCCACCGTTGGTAATGATCACCTTGCAGCCGATGGATGCAAGGAATCGCACAAGCGCAACGATCTCGGTTGGCTCATCACGAACTACCTCATATCTTACCACATCATGGCCAGATTGTGTGAGCGCAGCACAGACCGCCGCACCGCTGGCATCATCGGCTGGCGTGCGCGTATCACTGACGGTTAGTACCGCACAGGGTAGCGCTTCGTTGCGCTCTTCACGGGCCCGCTGTTGGTGTTCTTGGTATCCCATGCGGGTTGATATGGCCACTGGGCGAGAATATGCCTAAAGTATCCCTATCCTACCACTACTAGGTTCTGGTGTCCACTAGCAGTTGTAGAAATTTGGCGGCATGACGCTGAGCTTCACCCAACAAGTACCCTCCCCTGCACGTAACCAGCTTTTTGGATGGATCAACCCAAAAAATCGGGGCAAAATTGGTCATCTGACCCCTTGACAAAACCTGTGCAAAAGATGAAAATATCTTTGTCAAAACCTTTGCAAAACGACTTGGCAACGTAACCAGCAACTAGGCGCACACGCGAGACCAGCAATAGGTACAGTCAGATGATAGAGATGTTGCCCGCATACCCATATCGGTAGCATCCGCCTACCGCCACAGATAGATGGAGGCCATCGTGAACAAGTTCCGCAACACCAACGCACCAGATGAACTGACGCAGCCAGAGCAGACCGCTGCGATTGTCCCGGATGCTGATCACGATGCATGGGAGCCTGTGGATGTCCTAGAGCCGGATCTGGAGGCCGAGGAGGAGCCGGATCTGGAGCCAGAGGCCATTGAAGACTCGATCCAGATCTATCTGCACGAGATCGGTCAGGTGGCGTTGCTCAGTGCCGAGGAGGAGCGCGATCTGGCCATGCAGATCCGTGCTGGTAAGGAGGCGCAGATGCAGTTGGATACGGAACGGTTCGCCAATGGTGCTGCGCGTGCCCAACTCGAACTGACGGTGGCACGGGGCCACGAGGCCCGGCGACGCTTGATCCAGGCCAATCTGCGCCTAGTGGTCAGTGTGGCTAAGAAGTATATCAACAGCCCCATGGCCTTTATGGATCTGGTGCAAGAGGGCAATATCGGCCTGATGCGCGCCGTCGAGAAGTTTGATCATACCAAGGGTAACCGCTTTAGCACCTACGCAACATGGTGGATTCGCCAGGCTGTCAGCCGCTCGATTGCCGAACAGAGCCGGGTGATCCGTCTGCCAGTGCATCTGAGCGAGTCGTTGGTGCAGATGCGGCGGGCGATCTATAAGTTGGAGCAGCAGTTTGAGCGCGAGCCAACCGCTCAGGAGATTGCCCACTCGATGGGCCTCAGTCTGCGTAAGGTGAAGCGTCTGCTGCAAGCTTCCGCTCAGCCGGTCTCACTGGAACAGCCGCTCAACAATGAGCAGGAAGGGCGGGTGGGTGAGGTGTTGGCCGATGAGAATGTCGAGACGCCGATGGATCTTGCGACTCAGAAAATGTTCCACCAGGAACTCTACGCGGCGCTGAATGATCTGCCGGACCGTGAGCGTAAGATCCTGCAATTGCGCTACGGCCTCTTTGATGGCCAGCGCCGCACCTTGGAGGAGGTGGGCATGGCCTTCGGCATCACCCGCGAACGCACGCGCCAGATCGAAGCCGAGGCGATGCGGCGGCTGCGTCAGCCCCAGGTGGGGCAGCGGCTCCAGGCGTATTTGGAGTAGGGGCGCGTCGCGACGCGCCCGATACGGTAGCGCATTGTGACCGGCTGGAAGCCGGTGCTACCATTTCACCACCAGCGGCAAATAGATACGCTGCTGCACCGGGAAGGCCACTTCCGGCACAGAGATATTCCCCGCTCTATCGCGTAGGCGTACCTGCACCTGCTGCGGTAGCTCTGGGTTCCATGCCCAGAAGAAGCGTTCGCGCAGTGGCTGCCAGGGAACGTCGCGGAAGTTCTGCTGCTGCGTCACCTGCATCATCAAGCCACCCGTTCCGGCATCTTCCGCCTGAAGCGTGATGGTGGCTCCCAGTGGCCCTGTTGGCTCAAGGTTCATGTGGAGCAGCGGGGGCAGATCGAGCACAATCGTTTGGCTGATACTGCGCGTGTTCCCGGCGCGGTCGGTATAGCGCACCTCAACCGTATGTGGGCCTTCTTCGTCAGGGAGTCGCACCGCGTAGGCGTCGTAATAGGGCTGTGGCGCAGCAAAGGTGCCATCCACACCGATCTCTACCGCCACAACGCCGCCCTCGGCATCTATGGCGTTGGTGTCGAGCCGAATGCGCGGGCGATTCGTCCATGCTGCGCTCAGGTTCGCCTCTTCACCTGCTGCCAAGGCTGCAATCTCGCTGCTGCTCAGGGCGCGCTGGTAGATGCGTAGCCCATCCATACTTACCCCCGCCCCCGCGCCACCATAACTGAAGCGCCCCACTTGGATCACGGGGCCGACATCATTGGGCAAGACCACCCCTGTTGCCTGCGCCACCTCCACCCCGTCAATAGCGAGCCGCTTGCTGCCGTTGCGCGCTTCCCAACTGATGGCGAAGTGGTGCCACCCCGGCGCTAACGTGTCCGGCACAGCCAACTCGTGGCTACTTGCTGCTTCCGCACCCACTGTCCAGAAGATCCAGCGCGGGCTATCTCCAGGGCCGAGCATGTCGCGGCGCAGTGCCAAGGTATCTGTATAGACCGGCGCAGCACTTGGGTTGGCACTGGCTGCAATCAGGTAGTGGCGCTCAATGCGGTTGGCTGGGTAGCTGTTAGGCACCTCAACCCACACACTGAGCGTACCAACCGCTGGATTGAGGTTCTGGTTGCTTGGATAGGTCAACTCGGCGCTATTGATGACCAGTGCCTCACCGTGCTGGCCGGTTTGGTAGCGGAGGTCGCCGATACTAGCCGGAAAGCCCGCGCCTACGCTTTGCAGCGGGTGGCCATCAAAGTCGGCGGCCAAGAGTAGATCAGCAGGCGGGTTGAGGGTGAGCAGTGCTAGGGGCGGGCTAGTGTCGGGTTGCGGAATCGCAACCGCATCAGGAGGAGTAAAGTCATAGCTCCCGCGTAGCTCATCCCTCCAGAGCCAGGTGCTGGCCAGACAGCCATCATATTCGGCACATGGATCGGGGCCAGGCCCAAACCAGCCATAGGGATCAACCTGTTTCCCATACAGACGGACTTCAAAATGCAAGTGGGGCGTACCGCGCACAAAACCACTACTCCCACTCGAACCAATCACCTCACCCGCTTGGACGGGCACACCCACACCCGAGTCGATCAGACCGGCAAACTGGGGACCAAAAGCATCCAGGTGCCAATAGATCGTCTCATAGCCATTCGGATGCTGGATCACCACCCCATTGCCACGCTCAGTACGCGCATACGCAACCCCAGAAGCAGCGGCGAGGATGGGCGTCCCGACCATTTGATCGGGGAAGACATAATCATGGCCATCGTGGCTGTTGTACTGCACATTGCCATGGTTGAGATACGTCACCACAAAGCTATTGCCATCGTCGCCACTATCCACGCTAGGGTAGACGTGGTCGAAGTAGGCAAGATGGATGACGCGGGTTCCGGCGGGCCAGGGCAAGCCCAAAAAGCCCCCGCCGCTTTGGGCATGAACCGGCTGCGAGGGGAGGCAGAGCGCAATAATCAGGAGTAGGGGTACGAGGCGGTTCCACATGGTGCATACTTGAACGCGGTACAAACGCGTCTTGCCGCAGGCATCGTAGCACGCAGGCGGAGGGGCGTCAATTGGTGGTTCCTAGTGGGATGAAAATCGTTTACCCAGCCCGCCTTTTTACGGGCTGGGTAAACGATTTTTCTCATGTCATGAAAAATGAGACTAAATCATGTTGACTTTTATATTGTAATTATGTACACTCTTTCTGGATATTGAGGAAAAAGTCATTCGAGGTGTCTTTATCCAGTAATGGGGGCTAAAGTTGAGTGGCATCACTAGAGTTAGATTTCGCCCACGCGCCCGACTCCTTTCGCTTCTTGGTGAGCAACTGATCAGTGACCAAGCTGTTGGTCTAATTGAGTTGGTGAAGAATGGCTATGACGCCGATGCTACCCAAGTAGATATTGTTATTCTGGGACTATCAACAACAGAAAGTACCCGAATTGAGGTTCGTGATAACGGTAGTGGTATGTCACGGGACGACATCGAACAGAAGTGGTTGAGTCCAGCCATTGATCATAAAGAGCGGCAGAAGAAGACAAAGTCACGCTCCATTCGTGGTCGGCTACCCATCGGAGAGAAAGGTGTGGGTCGTTTTGCAGTACATCAACTTGGTCGTCAGTTTACCCTTATCACGCGTATGGCTGGTCGGATGGAAGTCGTGCTAGAGATAAATTGGGATACTTTCGATAGTGGTGATACCTTTTTAGATGATGTTCCGGTGACACTCTATGAACGTTCACCGCAGCTATTCACCGACGATCAAACTGGTACCTATATGCTCATTGAACGCGCCCGTGCGACTTGGAGCGAGGCTATGCTTGCCAAGGTACATCGAGCGCTGCGCCGACTTCAGAGTCCGCATAAAGCAGTAAGTGACTTTCATATCAGCCTGAGATGTCCAGACTTTCCTGCTTATGAGCGGATTGACAGTAGTGACATCCTTGACCGATCTCACTATACGTTTCGTGGCTATGTCACTCCTGATGGTTGGTTAGACTATGAGTATCGCTGTCAACATCCAGCAGTCCCTGAGCGACGCTATTCGGAAGATAATTTCAACCTCATCCCATCTGCACATAAAGAAATGTCTTCATTCAGTGGAAATGGCTGCGGACCATTCCATCTAACCTTTTATGTTTGGGATCGTACTCAAGAATACCTCAATCAGAGTGGAGTGGCTCGTGCTGATCTTGATGCAATGAGCGGGGTCTCGCTTTTCCGTGATGGCTTACGAGTATTGCCGTATGGAGAAGCTGGCAACGACTGGCTTGATCTTGATAAGGAGCGAATCAATAATCCTTCCCAGCGAATTGGTAACCAACAAATCATTGGTTTTGTTGAGGTGCAGCAGGATGAGACACCTGGTCTGCGTGATAAGACTAATCGTGAGGGTTTGATTGATAACATTGCCTTTCGGGATCTACGGGCATTAGTACGCGCAGCAATGAATATCTTTACCTCACAGTGGATTCAAGATCGTCCGCGTCAGGAGATACGAACACCAGCCCCAAAAACAGCTCTTCAGCAAGCGAAATCACTAGCTACAGCAGTGGCCGCAACGGCTCGCGATGATGTTCCAGTTACACTTCCACTGCCAGTTCATGCAACACAACCTACTCAATTCTTTTCTACGCAGTCTGTGTCTGTAGAACATCAATCTGTGTTACCACTACCGCTTGCTCCTGATGCACCATCTCCCTTTGTTACCCAACGTCAAGCACTGCGTGAGCTTATGGAGCAACTGCAACAAGCAGAGGCTTATCAATCGCAAAGTGAGGCTGATGCTAACCAGCGGGAGCAAGTACTAACCCATCTTGCAGCAACTGGTATGGCAGCCGAACGTGTTGCCCATGAATTTGGGCGACAGGTACATGCTGCGCTTGAAGCGCTCGGCGATATTCGGCATCTTGGTCGTGGCAATAGTGAGGTGAACCAAGCTATTCGTACACTTGATGCATGCTTAGGAACCTTACGGAATGAATTTCGCGTACTAGCACCCTATGAATCTGGATGGCGATTACAACGCACCCAACCCACGAGTATTCGTGATGCGTCCGAACTTGCACTGAAGTTGAATAATCACCTGATTAGCGAATATGATATTGAGACAATAATCGAAGGTACTGATTTCTCAGTCATATCTCGATCAGCTTCATTGGTTCAGGTATTTGACAATATCATCCACAACGCATGTACATGGTTAGCCAGTACCGATACTCATCGCCAAATTACTATCACCATGATTGCAAAAAATGGTACAGTATTGATGAGTGATACTGGCCCAGGGATTCCCTTGCACATGCGCGATCAGGTTTTTGAACCGTTCATCACACTCCGTAATGGAGGGCGTGGACTAGGGCTCTACATCACCCGTGAATTGCTACGCTCGATGCAAGCATCAATTACTCTTGGCCCAGTTCGCTCTAATCACCCTGGCGCAATGTTTGTCCTACAATTCCCAATCCAAGAAGCCTAAATACCAGATACACTATGACTATGAACAAACCTATAGCGTCTGAGATTCGTGACCGATTGATTACCGAATTACGACGTGATCTAGTTGGCCCACACACCCCTAATGAGGAAATTAGCGACCGACCATCGGTTCAGTATCTTACTGGCATTCTCTATCCTGCTGGCAAAGAAACTGAGGCCAGTGAGGAAGATGAGCATTTAGGAGTTGGAGGTGATGATGCAGGAGATGAGAGCGAAAATCAGGTTATCTTCTCTCAGACGATGTACCCTTCGGCGATTGGTCTCTCGTTTGCAGTTGACCAGAATGTGAGTAAACTATATGTCCAAGTTGACTATGGAATATATAAACGTAGTGAGTCTTCTTCTGGTGTAACATGGAAACGACAGCAAATAACCGAGTCAATCATAATTATAGTTAATAAATCTAGTAGTGTTTCTTTGGATCATGGTGCGAGGCTAGAATGGTCAGTTCAACCATACCTGCATATAATAACTGTCACTATCTCGCTAGTGAATCGCAATATATCTCCTTTTGGACAGCAAATTGACGACGACCTTTGCCTTTTTCAGCCAGCGATACGGGTTATGGCTGAATCAGGAGAGCGCCCATTTTCTCATCGCGTCCCATTGGGGACAATTCCTGACGATCCAGATCTAGAATCGTATCGCTTACTCTACCGAGATAGCTATGAATTCGCTGTAGGTCATAATTGTGCGGTCTCTTGGGGTGATGTTGTTAATGAAAATTGTGGCTGGCTACAAACTTGGATCATCCCCGATTATCAGCTTCAGATGACTACCCCAAACGCAATGGATGGTCTAGAGATGTCAGCCTTGGCTGACGCACCAACGCCAGCGGATATTACGATCAGACTACAGCCACTGCTTGATGCGTATGCGCTCTGGATTGATCAACAACATGCACAAATCAGCAGTTTAGCCCCACCTCTCCATCCAATTGCTGAACGCCATATAGTTCGTTGTCGCCAAACACTTGATCGTATGCGTAGCGGCCTTCGACTACTACAAAGTGATCAGCAGATTTTTGAGGCATTCCGCTTTGCAAATCGGACAATGCTGCTTCAGCGCTCGTATGGGACATGGGCTGAGGAATATCGCCGAATTGGTTCTCGAAGATCATCTCCAACGATGGCTGGTACATGGCGTCCATTCCAAATAGCCTTTATTCTACTCAATCTCGAAGGGATTGCTCAGCCAGAAGTTACAGATCGAGAGATCGTTGATCTGCTCTGGTTTCCGACAGGTGGTGGTAAGACCGAGGCATATCTGGGACTGACAGCTTTTACTATTGGGTTGCGACGTCTGCGAGGGGAAATTAATGGACATCGTGGTGATGGTGGTGTAACTGTCATTATGCGATACACCCTCCGCCTATTGACCACCCAGCAATTCCAGCGGGCTGCAACCCTGATCTGTGCGTGTGAATATTTGCGCCGCCGTGATACTGCAACTTGGGGTACTGAGCCAATCTCAATAGGTTTGTGGGTTGGTGCCGGTGCAACACCCAATAGCATTAAGGGCGATGATGGTGCAGAAGAGGCACTCAAGAAGCTCTATAGTGGTAAACAGCTTCACGAAGGTAATCCAGTACAGATGACCTCATGTCCTTGGTGCGGCGAAGAATTAGGGCCAAGGAGCTACTCAATTGATACTGAACGAGAGCGGATGATTATTTCATGCCCGCGTAAAGAGTGTGAGTTCCATAGCCCAAAGGGGCGACCTGATCGTTCTATTCCAACGTTGCTCATTGACGAAGATATTTACCATTTCTGCCCAACCCTGTTGTTGGCTACCGCCGATAAATTCGCCCGACTACCCTGGAAGCCGCAAACAATGGCATTATTTGGGAAGGTTGAACGCCACTGCCCAAAACATGGATATTTAACCTCTGCTGATGAGCATCCAGCTAGTCATCGAACAGCTAAAGGGGAACCACCAATCCCAATACGTCATTGTCCGCCTTTTCTACCACCTGAACTGATTATTCAGGATGAGTTACATCTAATTTCTGGGCCACTTGGCACACTAACTGGTCTATACGAAACCGCAATTGATGTTCTCTGTATTCGACCAGGAGAGCGTGGAAAAGCGATTCGTCCTAAAGTAATTGCATCAACGGCCACTATTCGACGTGCTCATGATCAAGTACGTGGCTTGTTTGCTCGTGATGTGCAGTTATTCCCGCCATCTGCTCTGAATGCACAAGACTCATTCTTTGCTCGGTCGCAGCCACTTGACCAGCAACCAGGTCGTAGCTATGTCGGTGTCTTTGCACCTGGGCGTAGTGTGAAAACAGCACTGGTTCGGGTCTATGCCATCCTACTTCAGGTTGGTGGTGAGTTGATGGCTGATTATGGGCCTGATGTGGCTGATGCTTATTTCACGCTCGTCGGGTACTTCAACAGTCTGCGTGAGCTTGGCGGTGCATTGCGCCTTGTCGAAGATGACATTGTGCAACGGATGAAGCTCCTTTCCATTCAGCGGAAGAAGAAATTGCGTGAGATCTCAGCGGAAGATTGTGAGCTTACAAGCCGCATTCCTTCAACTCGCATACCGACTATTCTTAAGCAGTTAGAGCTTACTGGTGGGACAAAAGGATCTTTGGATGTTCTCTTAGCAACTAATATGATCTCAGTTGGCGTTGACGTTCCTCGTCTTGGATTAATGGTGGTGAATGGGCAACCCAAAGCTAGCGCCGAATATATCCAGGCTACTAGCCGCGTTGGACGCCGACTTGATGCCCCAGGATTAGTAATCACGGTCTACAATTGGTCTCGTCCGCGAGACATTTCCCATTACGAGCGATTTCTGCCTTATCACGAAGCACTCTATCGTCATGTGGAGGCAACCAGTGTCACACCATTTGCACCACGAGCACGTGATCGGGCATTGCATGCAGTAGTGATAGCAATGGCTCGCTTGCTTAAAGAAAATTGGGCTGACAACAAATCTGCTAGTCGTTTTGATCCAGATCATCCGGTGGCTCAACGTATCTGGCAGCAGATCCAGCAGCGTGTTGATGTGGTTGATCCGAATAACAGATCAGAAGTAGATGAACAAATAAAATTATTAATAGATTGGTGGGTGAAAATGTCTGATTATCATAAATCAGACTTACGATATCAACCAAATCCGTACCAAAAATCTGCCACTACTCCAGTACTCATCCATCCGGCAGAGGAGGAGCGCCCTGGTGGTTCACGACCAACACTGAATTCATTACGAGAAGTCGAAGGGCAATCGCAACTCTTTGTGCGTTGGGAGGAGTAATGTTTATATGGCAACAAAGACTAATTCATCAGGAATTCGTACATACACCCTCAAAGGTGGAAAGTTGCGACCAAGCCAGATTATTACGACCTTTGGACCAGGTGCTGTAGTTGATTTGCCAGAAGAGTCGATAATGATCGCAGGTATTGATCTCTGGCCCCAAGGAGCTATCATCCAAGAAACTCGTCTTCAACAAGCATTAGAAGTGAAGCATTTTCGAGCTCCTGCTATTGGTAACTTTGAAGGTGACGTGCCCTGTGTGCGTTTTCCTCTAAATCGAGTCTGTATTAATAAAGATTGTAGTCTAATCAGCCGATCTAAATCATGTCCCGAGTGTGGTAGTGATACATATCCGGCTCGCCTAATCGTGATCTGTGCCGATGGCCACGCTGATGATTTCCCATGGTTCTGGTGGGTACATCGAAGCAAAAAGTGCAGCGGCACTCCAAAACTTCGCTTAGTTAACCAAGGACGTACCGCTACATTGGCAGACTTGGTGGTCAAGTGTTCAACATGTAATCAGCAACAGTCACTTGCTGGTGCTCTTGGTGCAAAAGCGGTGGGCACTACCTGTAAAGGGAAACATCCTTGGCTACCAGGTATGCCGGACGTACATTGTAGCGCTACTCCACGTAGTGTGTTACGTGGGGCGTCGAATGTTTACTTCTCAAGCCTGCTCAGCGCACTCTCAATCCCACCATGGACGAGCCCAATGCAAGTAGCGATCAATACCCATTGGAGCACCCTACTACCAATTGCTACTAATGAGGCCCTTCAGCGGTCGCTGATACCTGCACTTCCTGAATTTGCCGGATTCAATTTGGAGGATGTGATCCGCGCAATTAAGGAGCGTATATCAGGCACAACAACGCTCAATACATTACGTCAGGAGGAATTTCGTGCCTTCCGTAATCCAGGCACAGGAATTAACCATACCGACTTCCAGATATGTGATGAACCTATTCCCGTAGGATTTGAGCCTTACATCAAACGGGTTATCTTGGCTCAGCGCCTGCGGGAGGTGCGCGTTCTACGTGGCTTCACCCGAATTGACCCTGCTGATGCCGATAATGTTGATGCACCTCTTGCGCCGATTATGGTCAATTCTCAAGATTGGCTTCCCGCTGTTGAGCACCGTGGAGAGGGTATTTTCCTAGAACTAGATGAGAGTCGGGTAGCAGCATGGGAGGCGGATAACCGCGTGTGCCAGCGAATCGAAGGGATGTTTCAAGCCAACAACAAGTGGCGTGAACAACGTGGGTTGAAGCCTTTAGGTAGTTTACTTCCACGAATAGTACTCATTCATACTCTGGCACACCTGCTTATCCGCCAACTTTCACTCGATTGTGGCTACTCATCATCGTCACTGCGTGAACGAATTTATACAGGTGTGGATATGTGTGGTCTTTTGATCTACACAGCTAGTGCCGATTCTGATGGAAGTTTGGGAGGGTTAGTACAACAGGGATTGCAAAATCGCCTAGGGGCTACTCTTCGTTCACTTCTAGAGAATGCACGTTGGTGTTCTTCTGATCCACTTTGTACTGAACATCAACCACTTCTTACTGGTCAGATCAAAGGTGCTGCATGCCATGCCTGTTGCCTGATCTCTGAGACATCATGTGAAGCATCCAATCGCCTCCTAGATCGTGCCTTAGTGTGTAATCTGCCAAGTCTTCCATCAATTGGATTCTTTGATCATGGAATATGAGTCTCTCTCTTGGTTGAATGTCAGATATTGATACATTAACCTAGCTTTAGTGCCAAGCATCGAGCATGCGTGTGTAGGCCATTTGACCTTCAAAACGGCTAATATTATCAGCGAGATCGATGACTGTACAAACATCCGTGCCACCGTTCAGTGGCCCACGCATTCCGCGACCAATCATCTGCTCGTACAAAACCACACTGGTTGTGGGTCGAGCAATGACTACCGCCCGGATCTTTGGTGCATCAAAACCCGTTGTGAGCACTCCGTAGTTACAAAGCACTTGGATGCGTCCAGCCCGGAATTCATCAATCAGATGCCGACGGGTTGCTCGTCTAGTTGTTCCCGTAATTACCGCAGCCGTGCGTTGAGCACGTCGCAAGAGGATTGCAAATGCGCTAGCATGCTCAACAGAGCAACCAAAAAATAGAATCGGCCAGTCTGTTGGAAGATTAAGAATTGCTTTAAGCAACAGATTATTGCGTTCTGGATCTGCACCAACCTTACGGAGGAAGCTATCGGGAAGTTGACCTATCTGTCGGTAGCGTTGCTCCTCTGCATCATTTAATTCAAAATGACACCCTGTTTCCAATATATAGTGCTCAACTTGGGACAAAATCTTGCGTTCCCGTAGAAGACGAATGGGCTCTTCTCTAAGTAATGAAGGAATAAGCAATTGATTATAGAAACGCCGTGCGAGTCGAAAATTCTCTTCACGATCAGTGCTACGGTATGGCGTTGCTGATAGTCCAATCAAAGGAATAGGGGTTGCAGGAGATCGCCCAAAAGTAATACCAAAAGTTTCCATCACAGCAGTGTATGATGATGCTACCGCATGGTGTGCTTCATCAACAATAATGGCACAAACATCATCAGCAAAATTGGAAAGATGTTCGCTTCCATCGTCAGTTGAGAGCATTTCGTAGAGCTTCTGAATACTAGCAACTACGACACCATCCCCATATGTCTCCGGTAATGCGTTATAGTCGCCCCAGCAACGGTAGAGACGCAGGATTTTGCGTGATCCCTTGCCACCACAGTCAATCCAAACCTCCCGAAAAGCTTCAATAGCCTGTTCACAGAGTTCATCACTCTGAGCAATCCAGAGAATATATGGATTAGTGTTTTCTTGGATTCCCCACCAGCTTAACAATGCTTCAACCGCAGTTCTGGTCTTACCAGCTCCTGTAGGAAGGCTGAGTAAAGCACGATTCTTTCCTTCTACGGCAGATAAGAGTTGATGGAGTTTTGTAACAAGCTCAGCCTGATAGTCATGAAGTACAGGCAGTGGAATATAAGGTTCTACATCTTCGTATGGTGGGCCACCCGGATTCCCAATCACACCTGCATAGACCTTAGGCAAGCCAAATATTGTAGCAAAGTGGCGTGCCCAATGTTTGCCAGGATGCCAGCGACGTGAAGCAATTTGTTCAATCATTGCCACACGTGTCCGTTTCGGCGAATCGTCACCCCAAGTAGCTAGAGATGAAATCTGGGTATCATCCAATGTCTTTATTAATTCTATTCGAAGCTTTTTATTCTGGAGGAGATCAACACCGTGGAGGTCAACTAGAAATTCAGGAAGTTCATTATCTGCCAAACTAGAGCGATAGAGTCCTCGGATACGCTCCGAAGTAACTACTATCCGCTCAATATCGCGATCCACAGTCTTACGCAACGCTTTTGGGTTCAAACGTTGGCGCAGAATATACACAGCCTCATCACGGTCGCTAAATTTGAGCCAGTCAGTCATAAGTAGTGATTTCCGTAATCCTATGGAATATCTGGATTGAGTATTATATAGGGGCGTAGTCTTAGGAAGTTTTAATCAGTAATGCTTTTATTCCTTTGAATATATTTGCTGTTTTTTTGATGTGTTGCTAGTTGCTGGTGCAACTCAATGGCGATTGCTTGTGCAAGTAATGGTGGTACAGCATTACCAATTTGTCGTAGACGCTCGGTACGTGGGCCAGCAAATAGGAAGCGATCTGGAAAGCTCTGTAGACGAGCAAACTCACGAATCGAAAGAGTACGGGAATACTCAGGGTGGATGTATCGATAAGCATCCTTGCGAATATGCGCCGTTACTGTCCAAGATGGCTGATCATAAATCAGACGCCAATATTTATCGTCAAAGATATCGGTGCGGTAACGCTGTAATTCCGTAGGAATATCACGGTATTTTTGACCTTCTCTTAATATTGAGAAAATTAGTTTATCATCTTCACGTACCTGCCTGATGATATGAGCAAAGATTTTATCCTTATGATCTTCATGCAGACCTTCGCGCATCTTTTTCTGGTATTCAGTTAAGGAATGTTGTGGCTGATAGGGAAGAATTTCTTCCAAACTGGGAGGAGTGCGATTAGGGAGATCACTGATTGCATCGCGAACAGTGACAAATCGGTTAGTTGTTTCGATTTTAGGCCAACGGATATTCTGTCCTAAACGATTTCCCTGGATAAATAGACGCTGACGGCGCTGAGGTACACCATAGTCAACGGCGTTGAGGATACGCCATTCAATAGTATATTTAGTACATTTGTTTCTGATACGATTCAAAACCTCACCATTTTGATAGCGTGCCATATCAGGAACATTTTCCATGACAAAAGCTAGCGGTTGAAGTATTTCAACAAATCGCATAAATTCTTTATAAAGACTATTTAATACCTCTTCATAATGACTCTCTAGTTCGATACTGCGAATCTTTCCCTTGCCAATACGTGCAAAACCCTGGCAAGGTGGCCCACCGATAATTACATCTACTCGAGGCAAACCAAGCGTAGCTAGAAGTTCTCGCGGATCTGAAATCTCACGAATATCACAAGCAATACCCTTGGAAAGAAAATTGTATTTGTGTGTCATCACTGCTGCTGGTTCAGCATCAATTCCAGCAGCAACAAAGAAATTTCCTGACTCAAAGCCTAGGCTCATCCCACCAGCACCACAAAACAAGTCTAGAGTGATGAGGGTATTTGGATTATCTAAATGCTGTCTCCAACGTTCTTGGTTTCCTAGATCATCCAACTTTGCGGTTAAACAAACATTCTCACCACGCATTGAGGGCAGCCGTTGGCTGCGATAACGCCCTTGATCATCACGAGGAATGTTAGGAGTATAAGTATCAACTGTTATCATAAGTAATGTCTGGTGTCCACTAGGATTGCAATACCCTGCTGAACTATACCATATATTGTACATTGTTCCACATCATGGTACATGTAGACCTCATGTTAGGCCAAGCGATTCTCAGTCTGTGGTGTGCTGTCGTTCTTTCGTGAACCTCGTTGATCGCGCCTTGACAGAAGTTCCACAAACGAGTATAGTTCGATGTGATACCAAACCGATGTTTAACTTGCCCCCTCTGCCCTGGCGCAAAGACGCTCCAACGAGAACTCGGTCTTCTGAGTTCCCGGATTTTGTGATAGGCACCATCCACCAGATGCCAGTTAAACCTACGGTTACCTCGGCCTCCCATCTGATCCGCCCGGCGTTTCGACGCTATGGCGCGCCCCCTTTCGCACGATGACGCGCACCGGGGGCCGTTTGGCTATCTGCCGCACTCTTTGCAGTGCGCTACCCAACTGATGCGACAATGGCGCTCGCTCCACCTCAATGTCCTTGAGGCCATAGCGGGCGTTTGTATGTTTTCCAGCCAGTTGTAAGGGTGACAACGATGCAACTTCCTGAGCGAGATGTCCACGGTCTCTATGACCCCCGTTTTGAGCATGATGCCTGCGGTATCGGTTTTGTCGCACGGATCAATGGCAAGGCCGATCATAGTACGCTGTCTATGGCCCTTGAGGCGCTCTGTAATCTTGAGCACCGGGGTGCGGTGGCAGATGATGCTAAGACGGGTGATGGGGCCGGTGTGCTGGTGCAACTACCACATGAGTTGCTGTTGCGCGAACTGGCCGCTGGTGATCTGACGGCGGAGCCGGATCGTCTCGCGCTGGGAATGTTTTTCATGCCCCAGGATGCGGCGGAGTGTGAGGCTGCGCAGAAGATTGCATCGGAGGCGATTGAGGCGCGGGGTTTCCGTATTTTGATGTGGCGTATGGTGCCGGTGAATCCCGATGCCCTGGGAGCACGTGCGCTCGCGGCGATGCCGACGATCATGCAGGCGATTCTGGAGCGCCCCACGGCTGGCTCCGCTACTGCCGATGAGCGCCGTCTCTATTTGGCCCGTAAGCAGATGGAGGCGATCTTTGCCTCCAAGGGGCTGCTGGCGTATGTCCCGTCGCTCTCGTGTAATACGGTGGTCTATAAGGGGCTGCTCCTCGGTACGAATCTGGCTGAGTTCTATACCGACCTGCGCGATCCTCACTTTGTCACCGCGATTGCCGTCTACCACCAGCGCTATTCCACTAATACGTTCCCCACATGGGAGCGTGCCCAGCCCTTCCGTATGCTTTCGCATAATGGCGAGATCAATACCATCCAGGGTAATGCCAATTGGATGCGGGCGCGTGAGGCTGAGTTGCGTTTGCCGGAAGATTTTATCCCCGGTGGCCCCGATGAGTCGGCACTGCTTACTCCCGTCCTCGATACTACCAGTAGCGATTCGTCCCAACTCGATAATGCCCTGGAGATGATCGTTATTGCTGGGCGTGACATTCGCCACGCGATGACGATGCTGGTGCCTGAAGCCTGGGAGAAGATTCCTGATCTTAGCCCCGAACTGCGTGCCTTCTACCAGTATCACGCCTGTCTGGTGGAGCCGTGGGATGGCCCCGCTGCCCTGACCTTCTCCGATGGGCGTATCGTGGGTACGACCCTCGACCGCAACGGTCTGCGCCCGGCGCGCTATATCGTCACCGATGATGGCCTGGTGATCTCTGGCTCTGAGGTGGGCGCGGTGCAGATTGATGATGCGCGTGTGGTGCGCAAGGGAAAGCTCGGCCCCGGTCAGATGATTGCCGTGGATACCCTTACCGGCACCTTCTACACCAACGATGAGATCAAGGCCCAGTTGGCCACCCAGCAGCCGTATGATCGCTGGCTCGGTGAGCACATGAAGGCGATGGAGAATCTGGAAGATAGCACCCTGCTTGAAGAGGGTGATCCGGCCCTGCTGAGTGCGCTCCAGATGGCCTTTGGCTATACCTCTGAGGAACTTAAGGTTGTCCTCAAGCCCATGCTGATGACGGGCCAAGAGCCGGTTGGCTCGATGGGTGATGATACTCCGGCGGCGGTACTCTCGCAGCTTGAGTTGGGTCGCCCGCTCTTCCAGTTCTTTAAGCAGCGCTTTGCTGAAGTGACCAACCCTCCGATTGACTCGCTGCGTGAGGAATTGGTGATGTCGCTCAGTGTGGCGGTCGGTATTCGGCGTAACTTGCTGGCCGAGACGCCGGAGCATTGCCATCTCTACCAGCTCATCTCGCCGGTGCTCACCAACGCCCAGATGGATGCGTTGCGCCAGGTTGAAGATCCGCGTCTGCGCAGTGTCACTGTCTCCGCACTGATGCCGGTGCAGGGATCGAGTCTGACCGAGGCCATCAATCGGCTTTGCGCCGATGCCGAGGCGGCGGTGCGCGGTGGTGCGGCGATGGTGATCATTAGCGATAAGGGTGTTGATGCGGATCACGCGCCCATCCCTTCGCTCCTCGCTGTGGGTGCCGTTCACCATCATCTCATCCGCATTGGCCTGCGTTCGCTGCATAGCATCATCCTAGAGACGGGTGAGATGCGCGAGGTTCACCACTTGGCGTGTCTGGTCGGCTATGGTGCCGAGGCGATCAATCCCTACCTGGCGCTGGCCAGTGTGCGCCAGATTGCGGTAGACCGCGATGTGCTCAAGGAGCGCAAGCGCAAGGATGCGATGCCCGGTGAGCCGGATGCTGCCCGTTTGGTGGCGATCTCGAATGAGGCCGAGCATAACTTTATCCACGCCTTGGAGAAGGGTTTGCTCAAGACCATGTCGAAGATGGGGATTGCCGCGCTGGATAGCTACTGCGGTGCCCAGATCTTCGAGGCGGTGGGTGTTTCGCAGGAACTGATTGACCAGTGCTTTGTTAGTACGCCGACCCGCATTGGTGGTATCTCCTTCGCTAAGTTGGAGAGCGACATGCTGGCGCGCCACAAGCGGGCCTTCCCGGTTCATGAGGAGCCGACTCTGCTGCCCCACCCTGGTTTCTACAAGTTTAAGAAGGATGGCGAAGCTCACGCCTTCAGCCCGTCTGTGGTGCAGGCGCTCCACCGTGCGGTGCAGAGTGAGCAGGCGTTGGAGCATGATAATAGCAGCCCCACGCCCTCCGAGGATGGCTATGCCACCTACCTCCGCTATGCCGCGTTGGTGAACAACCGCATCCCCACCGAGCCGCGTGACCTGCTCGATATGGTGCCGGCTGGCCCGCCGGTGCCGCTCGATGAGGTTGAGTCTATCGAGGCGATCCTGGCGCGCTTCTCGACGGCGGCGATGAGCCACGGTTCGACTAGCTCTGAGTCGCACGTGACTCTTGCCATCGCTATGAACCGCTTGGGTGGGATGTCTAACAGCGGTGAGGGTGGCGAAGATTCGGAGCGCTTTAAGGATGAGCGCAACAGCCGCATCAAGCAGGTGGCCTCCGGGCGCTTCGGCGTTACCCCGGCTTACCTGGCCAGTGCGGCCGAGTTGCAGATCAAGATGGCCCAGGGTGCCAAGCCCGGTGAGGGTGGCCAGTTGCCCGGCCACAAGGTCAACGAGGAGATTGCCCGCATCCGCCATACGGTGCCGGGTGTGGCGCTCATCTCGCCTCCGCCCCACCACGACATCTATAGCATCGAGGATCTGGCCCAGTTGATCTACGATCTCAAGCAGGTCAACCCGAATGCCCACGTCTCGGTGAAGCTGGTAGCCACCGCTGGTGTCGGTACGGTCGCGGCGGGTGTGGCGAAGGGTTACTCGGATGTCATTCTGATCAGTGGCTACAATGGCGGTACGGGTGCTTCGCCGTTGAGCAGCATCAAGAATGCCGGTATCCCCTGGGAACTGGGCCTTGCCGAGACCCAGCAGACGCTGGTTCTCAACGGTCTGCGCGGGCGGGTACGGTTGCGTGCCGATGGTGGTATGAAGACCGGGCGCGATCTGGTGATCGCGGCGATGCTGGGTGCCGACGAGTTCTCGTTTGGGACGGCGGCGCTGATTGCCGAGGGCTGTATTATGGCCCGCGCATGTCATAACAACACCTGTCCAGTTGGTATCGCTACCCAGCGCGCCGACCTGCGCGCCAAGTTCCCCGGTAAGCCGGAGATGGTGATGGCCTTCTTCCGCTACATGGCCCAGGAGATCCGCGAAATCCTGGCCTCGCTCGGTCTGCGCTCGCTCGATGAGGCGGTGGGTCGTGCCGACCTGTTGCGCCAGAAGGAGTGCGATCTGCCGGGTGCCGATCTGCTCGATCTGACCCCGCTGCTGGGCGCGGCCAAGCTGATCGAGGGTAACGAGATCCGCCACATGGGCCAGTCCAACCACCTTCCGGCAGAGGATAGCCTGAATGACCAGATCATTCAGGATACCAAGGGTGCCCTCTCGGCACGTGGGCCGGTCGAACTGACCTACACCATCCGCAACCGCCACCGCTCGGTGGGGGCGCGCCTAAGTGGTGCAGTTGGCCAGATCTATGGCGATAAGGGTCTGCCCGCCGGAACGATCAAGATCGCCTTCCAGGGCAGCGCTGGTCAGAGCTTTGGTGTCTTCACCGCCCCTGGGGTGGAGTTGCACCTGCGTGGCGACGCCAACGACTATGTGGGCAAGGGTATGTCGGGTGGTCTGATCACCATCGCGCCGAGCGCCAAGGCGAGCTACCCCTGGCACGAGAACGTGATTGCCGGGAACACCCTGCTCTATGGGGCCACCGGCGGGGAACTGTTTGTCGCGGGTCAGGTCGGCGAGCGCTTCGCTGTCCGCAACTCCGGCGCGGTGGCGGTGGTGGAGGGCGTGGGCGACCACGGCTGCGAGTATATGACGGGCGGCGCGGTGGTCATCCTCGGCCCGACCGGGCGCAACTTCGGGGCCGGTATGACCGGCGGTGTGGCCTACATTCTCGACGAGCACAACAAGCTGGCCCAGCGTCACAACCCGCAGTTGATCGAACTGCGCCCGCTGAGTACCCGCGATGAGGCGCGTGTCCTTCAGTTGCTGCGCCGCCATGTCGAACTGACCGGCAGCCCGCGTGCGGCTGAGGTGCTGGCTAATTGGGAGAGCACCTTCCGCAGCCTCTTCCGCACTGCCATCCCGCGTGACGCGGTGGCTAAGATCGAGGCCGAGGTGGAGGGGACTGAGGAGGGTAAGCCCGCGAAGCACGCGGCGTAGGATCGAGCTTCCGGGAAGCTGAAAGCTTCCCGGAAGCTTACTTTTTGGCGCGTTGGCTGAGCGTGTCGAAGCTAACGCCATGTGGCATATCCCCGAACTTCTCTGCCCTAACAACCTTTTCCTCCACTATTTCTCCATACTGATCTGCTACATTAGTAGAGACGACCCATCGGGCCGTCTCTACGGCTTTGCTTACCGGGTGTGACGTAAAGTCTTGCACGTTAGACATGATTTCAGAAGTAACAAATCTGCTTGATCGTGTCCCCAGCCCGTAAACGGGCGGGCTAGTACCGGGCGAAGGCCGCCTACGCGGCCTAGAACTAGCCCGCGTAGGCGGGCTTTGCATCATGTAGCCCGCCCGTTTACGGGCTGGGGGTGAGGGCTGTTCGGCGTCAAATGTGAAACATGCCTTACCTGGAGATGAGGCACTATACATGCAAACCATCCTCGTTACTGATGACGACCGCCAGATTGTGCGGCTGGTGAGTTCGTATCTGGAGCAAGCGGGCTATCGTGTCCTCACCGCTTATGACGGCGAGGCAACCCTGCGCCTCGCGCGTACCGAGCGCCCCGATCTGCTCGTGCTGGATCTCATGCTGCCCGACCGCGATGGCTATAGTATCGTGCAGACGCTGCGGGGTGATCCGCATTTGGGTGGGATGCCGATCATTATGCTGACGGCACGGGTGGAAGATACCGACCGTATTGTGGGTTTGGAGTTGGGAGCCGATGACTATATCGGTAAGCCCTTCAATCCGCGTGAAGTTGTCGCCAGAGTGCGGGCGGTTCTGCGGCGCGGCGCTGGGCCACCCCAGCCGCCTCAGCGCCTCAGCTATGGGGCGATCAGCCTCGATCTGGATGCGCATCGCGCCACTATCGCGGGTGCGCCCTTGGAGCTTACCCCCAGTGAGTTTGATCTGCTGGCCCTCTTCATGCGCAACCCTGGCCATGCCTTCACGCGCCTTGAACTGATCGAGCAGGGCTTGGGCTATGCCTACGCGGGGATGGAGCGCACCGTAGATAGCCATATTAAAAATCTGCGCAAGAAGATCGAACGCGATCCCCAAGCCGCACCCCTGATCGAGACGGTCTATGGGGTGGGCTATCGGTTGCGCCAGGAGTAGATGGCGATGCACAAACTCTGGGCACAACTCAGCCTCGGTTTTGCGGTGGTCATTCTGGTGAGTGTGCTGACCGTGGCGTGGCTCACCAATCTGCAAGCCGATTCGACCTTTCGCAACTACCTGGCCCAGAGCCAAGTGGTGAGTTCCGGGCTACCAGAGAGTCTGGCGGCGGCGTACCAGCGCGATGCTGGTTGGGCCTCAGCCATCACCATCCTAGAGGCGTATCTGGATAACAGTGGGCCACCGCATGGCCAAGGTATGGGGCGTGGTCAGGGTATGGGGCGTGGTACGATGAGTCTGATCTTGGCGGATGCGACCGGGCAGATCATCTATCCGACGCAGGGAGGGCAACTGAGTCAGGGGCAACGCAGCGCGGCCACCCCGGTAGTTGCCGCAGGCCAGATTGTGGGCTATCTGGTTGCCCAGCAGCATACCAGTGCGGCGCTCTCGCAGGCGGCGCAGCGCTTCCTCAGCCAGATCAACCTGGCGATCATTCAGGCTGGTCTGGTGGCCGGAGTGATCGGTATCCTCCTCGGTCTGATCGTGGCGCGCAGCCTTGCCGCACCGCTGGCCCAACTGGCCAGTTCGGCGCGGCGGATTGCGCTGGGCCACTTTGATGAACGGGTTGCCCAGGCGGGGCCGGAGGAGGTGGCGGAGGTGGGCAGTGCCTTCAATGAGATGGCGGCGGCGCTTGAAGCGGCGGAAGAACAGCGCCGCCACATGGTCGCCGATATTGCCCACGAACTGCGTACCCCCCTGAGCGTCATCCAGGGCAACCTGCGCGCCATTTTGGATGATGTCTACCCATTGAGTAAGGCCGAAATCGCCACGATCTATGACAGCACCATCGGGTTGCACCGTCTGGTTGATGATCTGCGCGAACTCTCGTTGGCCGAATCGGGGCACCTACGGTTGCACCTCGAACCGATCTTGGTCGAACCGATCCTCATGCGTATGGCCAGCCTCTTCAGCGAACCGGCCAATGCGCGGGGGGTGAGCCTGAAGCTCGTGATTGCCCCCGATCTGGCTCGTATTCATGCCGATAGCGAACGCATCGCCCAAGTGCTCACCAACTTCCTGGCCAATGCGCTGCGCCACAGCCCATCTGGAGGGATGATCCGCCTGAGTGCCGCAGCCGATACCGAGCGCCCCGGCCATGTCCTGATCGCGGTCAGTGATCAAGGCGCGGGTATTGCCGCCAGCGATCTGCCCCACGTTTTTGATCGCTTCTGGCGTGCCGACCGTTCCCGTAGTCGGGGGCAGGGTGGCAGTGGGCTAGGACTTGCCATTGCCCGCCAGATCATCCACCTGCACAGCGGCCAGATCGGGGTAGAGAGCCAGCTTGGCCAGGGCAGCCGCTTCTGGGTGAGTCTGCCAACAGCCGTTGTAGCCGCTACAATGTCTTGAGGCAACTTCAAATAACGATAAGAGGTACACGATGCACCCAGAAATGCCCGACCATGCGGCGATCAAGGCGTTGGTTCAGTCTCAGTTTGCACCGGCGGCGCAGGATTATGTGACCAGTGCCACCCATGCCCATGGGTCTGATCTGGCGCGTTTGGTGGCCTTGGCCAAGCCACGCGGCCATGAGGTGGTGTTGGATGTGGCCACGGGGGGTGGACATACGGCCTTGGCCTTTGCGCCCCATGTGCGCTACGTTGTCGCCAGTGATCTGACCCTCTCGATGTTGCAGGCAGCGCGGCAGCATATTCAGGCCCAGGGGGTACAGAATGTGGGCTATCTGCGCGCCGAGGCTGAACAACTGCCATGCCCAGCCGCAAGTCTTGACATGATCACCTGCCGGGTGGCGGCGCACCATTTTGCCGATGTGCGCGCTTTTGTGCAGAGTGCCGCTGCCGCGCTGCGTCCGGGGGGCTTGCTGCTCATCTCCGACCATATTGGCCTAGAGGACCCGGAAGAGGATGCGTTTATGGATCGCTTTGAGCGGTGGCGCGATCCGAGCCATGTGCGGGCCTATAGTTATGCGGAATGGCGTTCTTTCTGCGCTGCGGCCGGGTTGCAGGTTGAGGTGTGTGAGGATGACCAGCGCGAGGCATATCAGTTTGACTCGTGGACGGCGCGCATCCGTATGCCGGAGGCGGAACGTGACGCCCTCGCAGCCTGGTTGTTGGCCGCCCCCGCCCATCTGCGCACCCGCTTTGGGGTGGTGGTGCAGAATGGGCGCGTGGTAGCGTTGCAGGGGACATTCGGGATCATTGTGGTGCGCAAGGGCTGATCATACCGTTATCGCCCGCCCCCGGTAGATACGCCCGGTGTAGCGGTTGTCCTCCTCGGCGGGGATGGGGGCGGTGGTGAGCATGATGGCGTCTATGAAGCGCTCCATCTCTTGAGCCTGCTCGGCAGGGCTGCGCGGCTCCTCGGCCCGCGCTTGCCGCCCCAGATCCACCTGGTTGACCAGAATACGGTGGGCGGTGCGTTCACACTCAACCCCAACTGTGGCGGTAAAGGCGTGCAGCGTGGTCTTGACAAAGTTGGCCAGGGCGAACTGTTCGGTGCTGGAGTGGCTGTCGGTTTCGGGGGTGACGAGGACTAAGCTTACCCCCGCCACGAGGCTGAGTTTGCGCGTGACGCGGAAGTGGTGGGTGAGTTGTTGTTCACACATTGCACTAAATCCAGCGACATCAAGGACAGTGCTCCAGTCGCTATCGTTGCGCCCGATGAGGGGCTGACTGGGTAGGGGCTGGAACGGGGTGGAGACGACCGGGCCGGGCGGGCCGAAGCGGCGGAGCGCTTCACTCAGGGCGGCCTCGATACCCTCTTCGGCGCTGAGGATGGCGAGTGCGCCACTGGCGAGATGATCGGCGAGGTGGTGGCTGAAGCGTTCCACACCGGCGGGGGTCGCGCAGATCAGGACGACCCGAGTCGCCGCATAGCGCTCGATATAGGCCCGCGCCAGCGCCTCTAGGTGGGCGGCCATGCTCTCGCCGATCAGGTAGACAGTACTCCCCGCCAAGCTGGCTAGGCGTTGGGGCGCGGGGCTGCCATAGAGTTCCGCCCCGGTCGGCGTGCGCTCATGGCGCAGCCCCCCAGAGGGGTGGAAGGTCTCGCCACTGACGCTGCGGTCATTCAGGTAGTAGACGGTGGCCAGAGCGACATCAAACTCGGTGGGCATGCGCTGGAGGTAGAGCATACTCATCACCCCATCGCGCACCCGGCGCGCCTCGCGGTCAATCTGGGTGCGGGCGAAGAAGGGTTCGGGGGGCAGATTGGGTTGGCTGGTGTGGAAGGTCTGGGCATCAATCTGATCGGCGTTGAAGAGGCGGGCCAGGAGTTTGGTGGCGATATTGGCATTCATGAAGAAGGCCCGTGCATAGGAATTGGGGTCGCTCTGCTCCCAGATGCGTTCGGCCAAGGCGCGCAGATGGGTCGGGGCGGCGGGATCGTCAATCAGGGCGCAGACATCATTGTGCAACAGACGCGCCAACAGGTCACGCATGCCCACCTGAGTCTCGCGTTCCGCCGCGATCAGCGTCGCATGCAGATCGTTGAGGCGCTTATTCTCCAGAATCAGCCGCCCGCGCCGCAGGAAGAGACCGGGGCGATCTCCGCTGCCGCGTAGCCGTTCGCCCTCAACCGGGCCTGGAGCCATGGCGTTGATCTGCACCTCTGGGCCGAGCAGCCGCGCCAATGCCTCGCCGAGGGCGCGCTGGCCCGCCTTACTGACCGCGTAGTCGGCGCGGTTGGGGTAGGGGATGGCGGCATACTTCTCTCCGCCAAAATAGGATGAGACGTTGAGAATATAGCCACTGCCGCGACTCTTCATCTGCGGAGCCAGCTTGCGGATGAGCGAGTAGTTGCTGATCAGATTGGTACGCAGCGTGCGCTGCCACGCCTCCAAGGGCAGATCAAGCACCATCTCTTCGGCCCCGGCGATCCCGGCATTGTTGATCAGATAGTCCACATGGCCAAAGAGATCGAGGGTGCGTTGGACGGCAATCTCCAACTGCTCCTCCTCACCCACATCACACCCGGCACAGATCTGCACCCGCGACTCGACCTGGTTGTAGCCCACTTCGGTCAACTCGGCAATAATCATGTCGCGCATCTGGATCAGCTTGCGCTCATCACGCGCACACAGCATCACCCGTGCGCCACTCAGCGCCAGCAGGCGGGCGATCTGGCTACCGATCCCGGCACTGCCCCCAGTAATCAGCGCCGTCTTGCCGAGGTGCAGGCCGATCAGATTCTCGGCCCAGCCAAACGAGGGCTGGCGCGAGCCGGTGGTGCTCCCGATCTGGCGCGGCAGATAGAGATTCAGTTCTTCTATCGTGCGCTCACTCAGCAAGATCTTGGCCACCCAGGCGCAACAATACTCCAGGTTCTCCTGTTCATTATTGGCAAACCGCACCAACTGGTTAGCCCAGACCGGGCGGATGTGGGGTGGATGCGCATCCATCTGTGCCAAACGGGTATAGTCGAGTTGGGACTCATGCCGCCACACCCGACAGAGTTGCTCTACCCCAGCCCGCAGAATCTCGGCGTACAGGTTGCCCTGGCCATCATCAGGATTGGTCATGAAGAGGACACGCGGCTGGATCGGCGCATTGCCGGGAGCCAGCGTGGCCTGTTGCCAAAAACGGGCCAAACGGCTGGCCAGAACGATCATCCCGGACAACTCATCACGCAGGAAATAGGCCACCTCTTCATCACTGGCACGCACCACACTGGGTGGCAGCGGCTGACGCTGGGCGGGAAGAATGATCACACTGGTGGGCAGATCGAGGTTGGTGGCCATCCAGCGCAACGCCTGATCAATACTCTCTGGCTCGGTGGGGTTGAGATAGAGCAGCACCGGGGCGACATGTTCTTGGCTCGGCAAATGCCGCCCGCGCTCGATCAGATGATCAAAGCGGGCAATTGCCGCCCGTGAACGGAACCCGATGACGACCTCGGCCCCACACGCCCGCAGCACCCCGGTGAGCGCAGCGGCCTCTTCGATCTGATCTCCGACACAGATCAGCGTCGTGTGTCCACTCCCATCCACCGCCCGCAGACCGGGGCGCGAGGTAAGGGTAGTACGGCTCTCGGTCGGCACGGCCATGCCGTGAGTCACATCCAGTGTCTCGCCACTCAGCGCCGCCGACTCGGCACTGCCCAGAAAGACGGCCACATTGGCCACATCGAGCGTCTTTGGAAAGCCCTTGACCAGATCGCCCTCGGCATTAGGACGCCGCAGCCGCATCATCTGGAAGAAACCATCCGCCGTACTCTGTTCGGGGACACCTTTCAGCTCGTCCATGCGCCGAAAGACCGTGCGAATACGGTCACTATCAATCGGGCCGGGGTTGATCTGATTGACGCGGATACCCCGTTCGCCCAGTTCGGTCGCGGCGGCCAGGGTGAGCGCATGCAGTGCGGCTTTTGGCACCACATAGGGAATACGGCCATAGTAATCAGTGCGCGCAAAGATCGTCGAGATATTGATCACACTCGATCCAGCGGGCATAAAGGGCGCAGCGGCGCGGATCAGGTTCCAGGTAATCCCGATCAGATTCCCGATACTATCGGCCAGCGTCTCGGTCTCATCGGCCTGAAGTTCGGAGCGCAGCAGCGGAATAGCGGGCAGGCGTTGGCGTGCGCCGGCAGAGCCAGCATTGTTGACCAGAATATCAATGCGCCCAAAATGGGCCACCACGGCGGCAATGCCCATACGCACCTCGGCGTTGGAACTGCCATCCATGCGTACCACCATGACCCGCTCAGGCAGCGCGTGGAACTCAGTGATGAGGCGCTCACGGTAGCGATCCAACTTATCCCGATTGCGCCCAGCCATTACCACCGTAGCCCCTTCTTCAAGGTAACGGCGGGTGATCACCTCGCCAATGGTTCCTGCTCCGCCGGTAATCAGAGCGATTTTATCGTTGAGCCGAGTCATGAACATCTCGTTCTTTTAGCATCATTGTGCAACGTCACCTTCGGTGGGGGTTCGGGGGCGGCTTGCCGCCCCCGAAGATCTTTTTTGTGATGTTTTGGCGGCGAAGCCGCCAAAACATCACAAAAAAACTCCATCCTACCCCATCTCGCTAGGGCGCAACGCCAACACCGGCAGATTGCCACCCCGCAAGACCTTATCGGCCACACTACCCAGAATAGCCCGACTCAGCCCACTGCGGCCACGGGTTGCCAGCGCGATCAGATCGGCTCCGACATCAGTGGCAGTGGCGAGGATGGCACGGGCGGGATGCTCGGCGGCTACCACTCGGCAATGGGCCGGATGGCCACGGGCGAGCAGATCCTGGGTCAAACGATCCAGGTAGACCTGCGCCGTCTCACGTTGGGCAGTCAGGGTATTCTCGTGGGGGCGATACGTAACGCCACCGGGGCCAGTATTGGGATCACCCTCAATAACCCGCACCAGCGTCAACTCAGCCCCCTCCTGATCGGCTAGTGTGACGGCGTGGGGCAGGATCTGTTCGGCGAGGGCCGAGCCATCGAGGGGCACCAGGATATGGCGGAAGGGTGTCGGCTCAGGCATCTCCGGGCTAGGGCGCAGCATGAGCAAGGGGATGTGCAGGCTACGCAAGAGACTCTCGGCCACACTGCCGATCCAGAGTTGGGTAAATCCGTTACGCCCATGGGTGGTGAGTACCACCAAATCGGCACCAATATCGTAACAGTAGCGGTTGAGGGCAAAGGCGATTGGCCCCTCAAGGCGGGCAATGATCGGCTCATGATCAGAGATGGGCAAACTGGCCGCCAACTGACGCAAATAGGTCAGTTCATGGGTGGCAGCCAGGGAGCGTAGCTCTTCATCAATAACCGGCAGACCCTCGATGGTGATCGGGGTTGTCGTATAGGGCGAGTGAACATGGACAAGATGGACATCAGCCGAATGGCTCTGGGCCAGCCGGACAGCAAGCGTCAGAGCTTGCTCGCTCATCGGCGATCCATCTAACGGAACGAGTATGGTCTTAAACATGGCGCGACCTCCTTGGTCGTGGCGGCTTCAGAGCAAGCGCCTTAGGTTTAAGTATACACGTTCCCTGGATAAAATCACCTAACGCTGTAGCATGGGGAGAAAAACCTTCCACTTCAGCGCCAGTTCAAACTGGCCCAGATCGGTGACAAGGTTGAGGTTCCCGGCAGTATCGCGGATCGCCCCGGCTGGCATGCGTAGGGTATAGGTGCCATTATCCGCCGCATCCCAACGCCCACCGGGGGCAGCGAGCTTAAAGGTGAGCCGCAAACTCCCATCAGGGTTGGGGCTGATCGTTTCGAGGATCGTGGCGCTCAGGGTACCGTGGGGGCCAACTAATACCACATCACCATCGCCGAGGCTCTGCTGGTCAATCTCTAGGCTATCTAGCACCTCAATCGTGAATACGTACCAGGCACTATCATCCACTGGCAGCGGAATCTGGCTCAAGACGCGCACCTCTGGGTTATGGCTATCATACATCCAACTCAGGCTATGGCCACCAATCGGGTTGCCCGCCGCATCTTCCACGGCTCCAGCCGCAATCTCGACCTTAACCTCGCCATCCGCCTGGGGCGTGAGGTTGAAGGTGTAGCTCGCCCCGCTGCCCGCAAAATCGTTGAGGGTGGCGTTGGTCAGGGTGAGATCGTCCGCTTCAAACGTCGTGACCGGCTTACCAAAGGCGATCCGCACCGGGATCGGGTTGGTATTGGTGGTTGCAGGGATGCTTGAGGTGAAGCTCATCGCCAAGGGGTTGTTGTCGTACACCCGGCTAAAGACCGGGCTAACTTGATTGGGATTACCCGCCGCATCAATCGCTACTTCGGCTGGCACGGTGACGGTCACGAGGCCATTTGCAACCGGGTTGAGGGTGAAACTGTAGCTGGTTCCACTACCCGCAAAGTTACTGAGGGTCGCATTTAGAAGTAGCAGATCAGCGGCCTCTAGTTCCGTAACCGCCTCACTAAAGGTGAGTGTCACCGGGATAGCACCTTCATTGGTCGGATCATGAATCGTGCTGCTCATACTAGCTGTCGCACCCGTGTTATCAACCACAAAACTGCTACTCGGCCCCGCGCCCCCGGCCTGATTACTGGCCAGATCATAGGCCGTTCCTGACTTCAGGCTCATCGCCAGCGTACCATCACCACTGATGTTGCGCAGCGTCACCGTGCGTTCGCTCGTCCCCGTCCCACTCACCTCCACCACCCCGCTTGCCGTGCCGGTTGTCTCCAGCAGCACATCCGCTGCACTCAGGGTGATGCCATCAGCGCCGCTATAGCTAACGAGAAAACTGACCGGCCCGCCACGAGTAAGGCTGATCGAGGGAGCGCCAATAGCGAGCGTAGGTGGTTCGGTATCCACCACCCAGGTGTAGGTGGCGGGTGAGGCATCCGCATTTCCCGCCGCATCATGCGCCCAGACGCGGAAGGTGTGTTCAGCGTGGCTCAATGCGCTAAGGCTGTGCGGGCTAGTACACTCGGCCACGCTACCGTCATCAAGCTGGCAGATGAAGCGTTGCACACCACTGCCTGCCCCATCCGCACCGGCAAAGCTGAAACTGGCACTGGTCTGGTTGGTCGGATTGACTGGCTGGGCGGTGATGCTCGTCGTAGGATCTTCACGATCAATCTGATAGACCGCGCCACTGGTAAAGCTACTCGTGAGCAACACCCGTTCAGGCGCATCACTGGTGACAATGCCGGTGCTGTTGGTCAGATCGAGGCGGATCGTGCCGATCTGGTCATCCACAGTAGCCACGCGCACCGTCCAGATCGCCCCGCCATCTTGCAGCGGGGTTTGGATTGCAGCCGCGTTTTGGCCGGTGCTGGTGGTGAGGGCAAGGTGGCTGGGCAGCAGGCCCGCCACGGGCATATTAAAGACGAGTTCATAATCAACCGTGGCCGCGTTACTCAGGCTGGTGGGACCAGCGCGACGAATGGCGAGAAGTGAGGGGGCCTGCACCTCATAGACTCCCAGATCCACTGTTCCACCCACCACCCGGCTCTGACCGGCAAGATCGAGGCTCAACAGATCACTATTCTCTCCGGCATTGATCGCCGGGGAAGCGGGCTGAAGGGTGAGGTTGGTCGCACTCACAAAGCGCGGGTCGCTATCCAGATTATCACCAGCATCAGTCCCAAAGGCGACATTCCAGGCCGCACTCCCGCCCGATCCCTGCACCAGACTCGTGCTTATGCTGGGCAGTGCGCCATTGGTATTCTCGATACTGGAGCTATTGCCCCAGATGATCGTATTGCGTATCTGGGGATTACTGGCATCATTGAAGATGGCGACACTATGATCAGTAATAGTCAGATTATTGAGCGTGGGCTGGCTCTGGAGATTCCAGATCGCCGCGCCCTGGGGCGCAGTATTGGTGGTGATGAGCAGATTGATCAGTGTGGGGTTGCTCTGCGCATTGGCGATGCCCGCGCCCCCTGCAAGCGCTTGGTTGTCACGGATGATCAGGTTATGCAGGGTGGGGCTACTATCCAGATTGAAGATCGCGGCCCCGCGATCATGGGGATCGGGGCCATCGGCATTGCCCGCCGTGATCATAAAGCCATCAAGCAGCGCCGCATCAGCCCCGGTGACGATGTGGTAACTATTATCGGCTAGGCCCGGTGCGCCAATCTCGCCACTTAACACAACTGGGTACTGTGTCCAATCACGTGCATCACGAGCCGTTTCGGTAGCTGCGAAACCGCCATAGAGCGCCACCCCCGGTTTCAGTTGGAAGGTGTCGGTACGGTTAGAGCCGGGGGTATAGGTACCCGTCGCCACCCACACCTCATCACCCGCACCGGCAAAGGTGAGGGCCTCGCTCAAACTCGGTAGCGCATCATCCCAGCTATAGCCCGTTCCCCGCCCGATCGCAGCATGGTTGACAAAGCGCACCCCACTCACTTGGCGCTCATAGGCTCCCAGATCCACCGCTACCCCCACTAGGCGTGGCTGGTCATCGAGATCCCACAGATCCGTACCGTTCTCCCCCGCATCCAGTGCGGGCGAATCGGCCTGGAGGCGCAGATTCGTCGTCGTCACAAAGCGCGGATCAGCATCGAGATTTGCGCCACCATCAACCCCAAACGTAGCCTCCCACGCCGCACTCCCACCCGATCCTTCGATCAGGCTATGGCGCAGCGTGGTCACCGTCACACCTGTATTGATGATCGTTGGGCCAGTTGGTGCGCTATTGCCCCAGATGATACTATTCACCACCTCTGGCGTACTCGTATCGTTATACAGCCCACCGCCCTGCTGGGCACTATTGCCACTGATCGTTACGTTCCGCAACAAGGGGCTACTACTATAGCTATTATGGATGGCCCCACCCTGAGTGGCCAAATTCTGCTGCATCTCGACACTCACAAGGATGGGATTACCGCCTAGGTTCGCCATCGCCCCACCATACGTGGCACTATTCGCATGAAAACGCACGCGATCCATGACAGGCGCACTAATAGCACTATTATGCATGCCCCCACCATAGAGCGCCTGATTAGCTTGAAAGACGGCATGAGTGATCTGCGGATCGCTCTGGAAGTTATACATCCCACCACCAAAGTGGCCACTATGATTACCCACAAAAGCCACATCGGTGAGCAGCGGATCACTAAACTCGTTATACATCCCCGCCCCAGCCGCCTCACCATCATCGGTAAAGGCTTGGTTCTGCAAAAAAGAGACCCGCGTCAAGCTCGGATGACTCGTCGTGTTATACATCCCGCCACCAGAGGGGGCGCTATTCTCGCGGAAGATGACATTGATCAGGGTGGGGCTACTCTGCTCGTTATACATCCCGCCACCTTCAGTGGCCGTATTATGTTCAAAAATGACATTGATCAGCGTGGGGCTACTCAGGACGTTGTACATGCCGCCACCACGAAAGTGGGGAGATTCCTCCACATTCGCATTGCCATCACGAATCGTGATCCCATCAAGCGTCGCACCATTGGCCCCCGTCACCACATGGTAGCTATTATCGGCAGGATTGTTGGGCAGACCAATCTCACCGCTCAGGATGACCCGATGCGTTACCCAATCGCGCTGGCTGATGTCGCTCTCGGTACCAGCAAAGCCACCATAGATCGTGACATTCGGCTTGAGTTGGAAGGTGTCGGTGCGCGTGGTACCGGGGGTATAGGTACCAGCAGCCACCCAGAGCACATCCCCATCAGTAGCGGCTGCCAACGCAGAAGTGAGATTCATGGCATCCTGCCATGAACTGCCCGTGCCCGCACCACTAGGGGTAACATAGATCACACCGGCGGCCTGTACAGGCACATTGAGGATCGCTCCAGACACGAGGAATACTAGGAGCAGCGCACACAGCACTGACAGGCTTGTCTGAGAGCGAGAGATGCGGGAATACCAATGCTGCGTGTGCATTGTTATCTCCATTCTGTCTCATGTATGCGACGTGAATAATGGGGGTGGGGATACGTGGGCCGTTTTGAGGGGACTACCCAACCCGCCGATCTGAGCGGCGTATCTGAGTATGATTATAGAGCAGCGAAAGGGGACAAAATCTGACGTTTGGTTGACGTTTGAGCGACAGATCTTTACAAAACGCTAATTTTAACCCTGTCCGTAGCCGAGGTGTGGGGGCGCCCCGAACCCCCGCCAGGAGGCTTACGTTCATGTCAATGGGGCCGCAGGCCCGCGTAGCCTCACCGCAGGTGAGGCTACCCAGCCTGGATCAACTCATCGGCAGCGGCGAGGAGCGCAGCGATACGCTCAGGGGGCAGGGGCGGATGCTTCTGGCGCAGGTAGATCTCCAAGGCGCGGCGCGGCGTGAGGCCCTCTAACAACTCGGCTTCGCTCGCGTAGCGCCGCCGGGTGGCACGCTCAACCGTGATGGTGATCGCCGCCACCACAAAAGCTCCGGCCTCTTCCAACACGGCGCGGATCTGCTCCTCGCGTAGCACCGCCGCCTGCTCACGGGTGGCCTGGAGTTCCACCCGCACGACCGCTTGGCGCAGGTCGTGGCGAGAGATTAGGGTTGTCACAAACTCAAGCGGATCACTCACTGAGCGCAAATCATACTCAATGCTCACAAAGGGTCGTGCTGCAAGCTGATGAAAGCGCCACCGGGCAACACCGGGTTCCAATTCCACCAGCACACACCCCTTGGGTTCATCGCGTTCACCAAAGTCTACGCGTTCAATACTGCCGGGGTAGACCAGCGGCGGTTGGGCACCGATCACCTGGTGTTTATGGATGTGCCCCATGGCCACATAGTCAATACTGGGCTGGCCAAGTACCGAACGTGACATCACCAGATCTTGGCCCAGAGTAATCGCCCGCTCGGCCCCCATCTCGGCCCCGTCCACACTGCCGTGGAAGGCCAACACCGAGGGGATGCTCGGATCGAGTTTGGCTGCTGTCCCGATTACAAAATTTTCGAGTCGCCGCCGCAGTTCATACTCAATCTCAGCGAAGGAGGCCCCACGCATCTCCTCGCGTGTCATCAGGCTATGGCGCGTCACCCAGGGCAGCGCGATAATCTGAAGCGGGCCAGAGCGAGTCTGGATGACATGCAGGCGCAGACGGTCGGCAACGGTAATGCCATCAATATCGAGTGCCTCAAAGATCTCGACCGAATGGGCGCGCCCCAGCGAGGCTGAAATATCGTGGTTGCCAGTCAGAATGAAGACCGGCACCCCCGCCGAGCGCAGCCGGTGCAGGCGGCGCGCAAACTCGCGCTGATGGGTCGGGTTGGGGGAACGGTTCTTGTAGATGTCGCCCGCGATGAGTACCAGATCAACCCCGGATTGCAGGCCCAGTTCGATGGCCTCATCCAAGCGGCTCAGGTAATCGAGCAAGCGGGTGTGCATCCCCGTGGCGGGGTCAATGCGGCCATAGTTCTCAACCCCAATATGCAGGTCGGCAAGGTGAAGGAGTTTGATCATAGATATTTTTTGGAGGTGGTTGGCGGCTATGCCGCCAACCACCTCCAAACATGAGCGATTGGAGCATAGACCAGATCAGGTCTATAAGATCAGCATTGTAATCACAAACTGGACGATGAACGCCCCCACCACCGCTAGCCCTAGGGTGGTGATGGCGCGACCCTGATCACGGATGTTCATGCTCGACTGCACGGCGATATAGGCGAAGTAGGCTTGGACAAGCAGGATGAGCAGCGAGACCAAACCACCGAGCAGCCAGAAGAGTGAGCCCAGAACAGGAATCAAGCGCAAAAACGCGACTACAAAATTCAAGAGACCACCCACTATCGCCAGTGGGGCTGCGAAGAGTGAGAAGGTGTAGGCCACCTCATCCCAGGTGCCGGTGCCCTCGGCGATGTTGCGCCCAATGTAGAAGACCATGCCGGTGAAGATGAAAAACCCGATCACGATACCAATCGCTATGCCAAAGAAGCCCGGACTATCACTACTTCTTGGGAGGATTAAACTGGCCAACCAGCCCAAGAGGCCGCTGATGATCGCGGCAATGCCAACATAGATCGCGGCATTGGTCATGTTGCCGTGGCGCTCATAGCGCTCGAAGGTCTCAACACTCGGATTGGTCATAATATCCCGACTCTGGTTGATCATTTCGGGAATGGAGACTTGTGGGGTAGACATAGGAGGACTCCTTACACTTATGGTCGGGCGTGCATCGTCCGCGCTCCCTGTATAGTATACGCGCTGGCGTGGAATTATGTTGCGGTGGGAGGGATTCTTTTACGGTTTGGTTGGTGTTTGTTTTTGTGTTAAGAGTTTTATGAACTTTCGTTCGGTTTTAGGCGGATATGTTATACTGGCAGGGACTACACCCCAACTTCCCATCAACGGAGTGCTTCATGGCAGAGCGGATCATCTACCTTGATCATGCGGCGACGACCCCGCTGGATCAGCGGGTTTTGGCGGCAATGCTGCCCTATCTGAATGAACAGCCAGGTAATCCTTCCAGTATTCACCAGTTGGGGCGAGCGGCGCTGCATGCGCTTGATGATGCACGGGCGGCGGTAGCGCTGGTGTTGGGCTGCGCCCGTAAGGAGATCGTCTTTACGGGTGGCGGCAGCGAAAGTGATAATTTGGCGATCAAGGGGGTGGCGCTGGCGCAACGTCAGCGCGGGCGCGGCAACCACATCATCACCAGCGCGATTGAGCATGATGCGGTGCTGCATGCGGTTGAGTACCTGGAGCAATTCGGCTTTACCTCCACACAACTCCCCGTAAATGCGGCGGGCTTGGTACACCCGGATGATCTGCGGGCGGCGCTGCGCCCAGATACGATCCTGGTCTCGGTGATGTATGCCAACAATGAGGTGGGCACGATCCAGCCGATTGCCGAGCTTGGCGCGATCTGCCGCGAGCGTGGCATCCCCTTCCACAGCGATGCGGTGCAGGCGGCCGGGCTGTTGCCGTTGGATGTGGAGCGCCTGAATGTTGATCTGCTCACCCTGACTGGGCACAAGTTCTATGGGCCGAAGGGATCGGGGTTGCTCTATGTGCGCCACGGTACGCCCTTGTTACCCCAGATCAATGGTGGCGGCCAGGAGCGGCGGCGACGCGCTGGTACCGAGAATGTGCCGGGGATCGTGGGCTTGGCCACGGCGCTGACGCTGGCTGAGGAGCAACGCGCTTCTATGGTGCCGCACCTGACGAAGTTGCGCGACCACCTGATTGATGGGGTGCTGACGACAATTCCACGCAGTTGGCTGAATGGCGACCGCGAACAGCGCCTCGCCAATAATGTCAATCTCGGCTTTGCATGTATCGAGAGCGAGAGTCTGTTGTTGCTGCTGGATCAGCAGGGGATCTGTGCGAGTAGCGGGAGTGCATGTAGCAGTGGGGCGCTGGAGCCATCACACGTTCTGACGGCAATGGGGTTGAGTGCCGATGCTGCCAACGGGTCGCTGCGCTTCTCGCTGGGGCACGCCACCCAGGCTGAAGAGATCGCCCATGTGGTGGCGATCTTAGGGCCACTGATTGAGCGCCTGCGGGCAGTAGTGACGTGCTGAACGGAGCTTACGCTTCACCCAGCGATGCCCGCAAGGCATCGCGCACGTGGGTGAGGCGCTCGGCCATAAGGCTGAGTGCCTCGCGGTGGTGCGGATCGAGGCGATGGTTCGCGCCAATACGGGCGCACATCCGCTCAAAGAGGGTCGCGGTTGGTGGAAGATCGGGGGGTGGATCGAGGAGTTGGTGGTTCGTCTGGAGCAGATCTTCCACCACAACCAAGATCTGCTTGATCTGCTGCTGACGCGCTTCTGCTTGCTGCAACATCTCGCGCAAGCGCAGCACTTCCGCCTCTTGCTGGCGCTGATTGATGCGCAGTTCGTTCAGTTTGGCCGAGAGTTGGGCCACCTGCGACTCCAGACGCATACTAGTGTCTAGCGGTGCAGCCCCATTGGCGTGGCCTGGCGCTGTGGGTCGCATGGTGCTATCAGGTGTGCCAAGCAGCCGCCGTACACGGCGGGTAAGCGGGGATGTACGTTCCATCAAGGCAGCACCCTTCGAGGTTGGGCGACGATCATACCATCGCCGCGCTTTGATGTGCAGAGGTGGAACTATTATAGCGGATTGTATGTAGATGTGTAGTACCAGGTTAGTAAAAAAATCGTTGATGCTGTGTGCTTAGGGAGAATACGGAATCCCGATGTGCCGAAAGCTCAGGCTCAGATTGCGGCCATCGGGTGTGGCGCTGGCTGGGGCACGCAGGGAGATTGGACTCATCCCCGGCGGAAGCGTAATCATAAACTGGTAGCGCCGCGACTGGCGTACTACGGCAAAGGTACCAATCGGATCTTCATTCTGAATAATACTCAGCATGCGCTGGCTACCCGCCTCGCCCCATGTTTCAGCCTGTAGCTCCAAGACCAGATTCTGCGGCTGCGGATGCGGATTCACCAGCCAGATGGTGGCCTCGTTCTGCATCCAACGCCAGCTACGCGTGGCATCCTGTTCTACGCTATACCAACCGCGACCTAAGAAGAGGAATGGCTGGCATGTGGTTTGGGCTGGAGGCAGTTCATACCAGATCGTGGTGGCATCCTGGCCGCTTGGCGTAACCGGCGCATCTGCGATCTGGGCCAATACCGCCTCGATATTGGCGATCTGCTGCGGGGTGGCTCTGGGCCGCTCGACCAGAATATGGCGCAACGGGGCATAACACTGCGCCGCATGCAGCATCGCAGCGTTATCTACAATATCTAATTCTGGCCACACCTGCATGGTGATCAACTGTCCAACATGGGGCATGCGTAGGAATGGGTACTCAGGCCGCCGTGCTACATAGCCACCAACAATTGGCTGCTCGTGGTACATCTGGTGGAGGAGTGAACGGCTACTCTCCTGGCTCTCGTAGGGCAGATCGAGCACCGCGCCAGGGCGCTCACGCAGCCCCGCTACCAGTGGTGAAGCGTTGACGAGGTAGAGATCGCGCTGGCTGGGTGGCCAGAGTTCCCAGGTGGCCAGAAGGATCACGCCCAGGAGCAACGCATTAGCGCGTTGGGGTGCCAGCTTGCGGATCATAGATTGCAGGCCAAGTGCAGCAAAGAGCGCCGCCACAATGATGAGCGGAACGGCGTAGAGGTTGGGGCGGCGGGCGGTGCTGATCAGGGGTAGTTGCTCGATCAGGATATAGGGCATGGGAATCCCGGTATTCTGCCCCAAGATATGCAGGTTGGGGCCAAGCGCGATCAGGAACCCCACCCCCACTGTCACCAGCAAGCGCCAGTGCTGCTTTCCGTGCCACCAGATCCCCACTCCGGCTAATCCGAGTAACACCCAGCCCGCAGCCGTGTAGGAACCTTCAAAGCTGAAGGAGCGCGGGCGCACGGCCTCGATAAAGGCAGCCGAGGCGTCGGCGAGGAAGAGCGGCGACAAGGCCGGGTAGAAGAGGCCGAAAGCATCGAGCGAGAAGCCACGTACATACGCCTGCCACCCCGGATTGGCCTGCGCCTCCTGAATGGGTAACTGGCTGCGTACCTGGGCTAGTGCCACTAAGAGCGGCGAGGTGAAGAGCACCACCACCACCGCAAAGCTCAGGTAGCGCCGCACTCGCCAACCGCGATCTGTGCGCAACAGCAGCCCGGTCAACATCCACACCAGCGTATAGACCAGACAGACCAGCGTCCAGTACCAATCGGTGAGCATGAGCAGCAGCACCAACGCCCCGGCCCAGAGTAGGCTTCCCCAGGTGCGGCGTTCTTCTAGCCGAATGAGGGCGAGAAAATAGAAGGGCAGCCAATACATACTGGTCAGATTGATCTGGTTGATGAGCAGACGACCGAGCATGAAGGGTGAGGCCAGCACCAACGCTCCGGCGATGAGTGGCAGGCGATAGCCCGGAACAAAGTTACGCACCAGAACAAAAACCCCATACCCGGTGAGAGTACTGGCCATGATTGTGGCCAGATTATAGGCTGCGGTTGGCCCAAAGAGCAGGCTGATGGGCAACGCCACCAGTGTTCCAGGCGCGTTGAGGGTCTGGAGATACATCTGGAGGCCATCGGGGTAGTAGAGTAGCGGGTTCCAGAAGGGGTTCTGGCCATGGGTGAGTGCCCAACGCATCCACCACATATTCCAAACATTCTGAATCCCATCCTGAAAGCTGCGCGCAAAGCCCATAAAGCCGTGATCCCAGTAGCGGGCGAGGGGCCATGTGAGGGCGAGACTGAGCAGCGTATAGACGAGGAGTGCGAGCGTATGCAGCCGCCGGGGAGAAGAAGGCATAATAAGGTAGGGAAGGTGGGCAAGATCACGGATCTTGCCCACCATAATCAGACCGAGGAAGGGCTAGTCGGCGCTTGCATTCGCCTTCACCGGCTCATTCATCTGCGGTGCTTCGCGCTTGCTCTGCCAGATCGCCCAGATCAGAGCAATGCCACAGATGAACATCGAACCCAAGACAGCCGGGCTATTACGATCAATCGTCACCACAATCGGGGCGATGATCAGCGCCACCATGTTGATCACCTTGATCATCGGGTTGAGGGCCGGGCCTGCCGTATCCTTGAGCGGGTCACCAACGGTGTCGCCGACCACAGCAGCCTTATGCGGTTCGCTATGCTTGCCGCCGTAGTTGCCCTCTTCGATATACTTCTTGGCGTTGTCCCAGGCACCACCAGCATTGGACTGGAAGACGGCCATGAGCTGGCCAGAGAGGATGATTCCGGCGAGGAAGCCACCCAGTGGGCCAACACCGAGCAGGAAGCCGACCAGGATCGGCACGATCACGGCGATGATGCCCAGGCTGATCAGCTCCTTCTGGGCGGCGGTGGTCGAGATCATCACGGCGCGGGCATAATCGGGGGCGACCTTGCCCTCCATCAGACCGGGGATGCGGAACTGACGGCGCACCTCATTGACGATCTGGGCAGCGGCGCGTGAGACGGCGCGGATGGTGAGCGCCGAGATCAGGAAGGGGATGGAACCACCGATGAGTAGCCCGATGAAGACATCGGGGGCCGCGACGTTGATCGAGGTGATCGCCTCTTTGCCGATCTGCACCAGGACCTTGTTCACATCGGTGAAGAAGGAGCCATACAGTGCCACGGCTGCGATGACAGCGGAACCAATCGCAATGCCCTTGGTGACGGCCTTGGTGGTGTTGCCCACTGCGTCCAGGTCATCCATGACGTTGCGCGCATTCTTGTCGAGGCCCGCCATCTCACCGATACCGTTGGCGTTGTCCGAGATCGGCCCGAAGCTGTCCATCGAGATGGTATTGCCGGTGAGCAGCAGCATACCGATGCCGGTGAGCGAGACGCCATAGAGGACAGCGGTGAACTGGGTTGCAAGAGGTTCGCCGCTATAGATCAAGACCGAGGAGAAGACCGAACCGGCAATGACGAGAATAGCCCAGACGCTGCTCTCCATCCCCAGCGCGAGGCCAGAGAGGATATTCGTCGCGGCTCCTGTCTGCGATTGCTTACTGGTCTCCTTCACCGGGCTGAAGTGGGTACTGGTAAAGTACTCGGTGAGCTTATCCAGCACCAGCGCCAGGATGACGCCAGAGAGGGCGGCCAAGAAGGGTCGCCAATCCACCACGCCGGTGGTCTGATCAACCATAAAGAAGGGCGTTGCCGCCGCACCAGCCGCAACCGCAAGCCCTGCGGCCACATAAAAGCCCCGGTTCATCGCCGCCATGGCGTTGCGGCGCTTCTCATCGGTGCGCACGAAGCTATTGCCAATGACCGAGGCCACCACGCCAATGGCCCGCAGCACCAGCGGGAAGATGATGAAGCGCAGATCGTAGTCCCCATCGCCAATGGTGCCGCGCACGGCATCGCCCAGCACGAGGCCGAGGATGAGTGCGGAGACAAGCGTCACCTCGAAACTCTCGAAGACATCGGCGGCCATACCAGCGCAGTCGCCGACATTATCGCCCACGAGGTCGGCGATCACCGCCGCGTTGCGCGGGTCATCTTCGGGAATACCGGCCTCCACCTTACCGACGAGGTCAGCGCCGACATCAGCGGCTTTGGTGTAGATACCGCCACCGACACGCATGAAGAAGGCGATCAGCGAGCCACCGAAGCCGAAGCCGAGTAGGGCATCGGGGGCGGCAATGCCAAAGACCATAAAGATGAGCGTGCCACCGAAGAGGCCCAAGCCGACGGTGAGCATACCCGTCACCGAGCCGGACTTATAGGCCACCTGGAGGGCCGGATTGTAGCCCTTGCGTGCCGCAGCGGCCACACGCACGTTACCCTCAACGGCCACGTTCATACCGACAAAGCCGACGGTATAGGAGAAGAGTGACCCCATGAGGAAGGCCACGGCGCGGCCTATGGCCACCCACAACTTGGCCGCCTCAGGCGTTCCAAAGCGCTCAACCGCCTCAGTTGTGGGCGGAATAACAAAGACACTCGCGCCCAACACAACGGTCAGGATCGCAATCAAGATCGCAATGGTGCGAAATTGACGGCTCAGATAGGCATTCGCGCCATCTTTAATGAAGCCCCAAACTTCCTGCATCTTGGGCGTGCCCTTATCTTGGGCCAAGATCTGGCTACGCAGGATAAAGGCATAGGCAATACCCAACAGCGAGATCCCTAATACCACATACACTGCGGTCTGCTGAAGCGGCTCTAGCTCCTGCATACACAACCCCTTCGTTGTCATCGAGCAAACAGGTTACTGACGCAAGCAATTATAACGCCTCTTCCACCAAGATATGGCGGAAGAGGCGTTAGGATTATCATAATATACAGAGGTCTTTGGCGGCGAAGCCGCCAAAGACCTCTGGGCTACGTCAATG
>NZ_GL501401.1:594115-605470 GCF_000152145.1 Oscillochloris trichoides DG-6 | reverse complement strand
TGGCGGTAGCCGACAACTTTGATGTGGCCCTACCTGGTGCCCCCGCTTAGATGAAGAGCGGCGCGAAGACGAGCGACACGATGCTCATCAGCTTGATCAGGATGTTGAGCGAGGGGCCGGAGGTATCCTTGAAGGGATCACCGACCGTATCGCCGACCACAGTGGCCTTGTGGACTTCCGACTTCTTGCCACCATAGTTACCGGCTTCAACAAACTTCTTGGCGTTGTCCCAGGCGCCACCGGCATTGGCCATGAAGATGGCCATGAGCACACCAGTGACGAGCGCACCGGCCAGTGTCCCACCGAGTGCCTCTTTCCCCAGAGCAAAGCCGATCACCAGTGGCACGGCCACGGCCATAATACCGGGGACAATCATCTCGCGCAGTGCGGACTGAGTCGAGATACTGACACAACGGGTATAGTCGGGTTGGCCGGTACCCTCCATGAGGCCGGGGATGGTCTTGAACTGACGGCGCACCTCATCCACCATGGCACCTGCGGCCCGCCCGACGGCCTCCATGGTGAGGGCTGAGAAGAGGAAGGGCAGCATACCACCAATGAAGAGACCGACCACCAGATTCGGGTCAGTCAGGCTGACATCCTCAAGTTTCACCGAGGCCGCATAAGCAGCGAAGAGACCGAGCGCGGTGAGGTCTGCCGAGCCGATGGCGAAGCCCTTACCGATGGCGGCAGTCGTGTTCCCGACCGAGTCGAGGGCGTCCGTCACCTTACGCACCTTGGGATCGAGGTGGGCCATCTCGGCGATACCACCGGCATTGTCGGAGATCGGGCCATACGCATCCACGGCCACGGTCATGCCGGTGATGCTGAGCATACCGACGGCGGCCAGGGCGATACAGAAGACGCCCTCACCGGCGATATTCTCACCGATCCAGTAGGCAACCAGAATGGCGATGCTGATTACCAGGATGGGGGCCACGGTGGACTTCATACCCACTGCGAGGCCGGAGATGATGTTGGTGGCCGCACCCGTCTGCGACTGAGCGGCGATGCCCTGCACCGGCTTAAAGTCGCTGGAGGTGTAGTATTCGGTGAGCAGACCGATGATGATACCGGCCAGCAGACCGGCCACGGTCGCGCCGAAGTAGACCCAGGAGTTGTAGAGGCCCAGCGAGATCCCGGCGGTGAAGAGCAGGGTCAGGCCGCCCGACACGAAGGTACCGATACGCAGCGAGAGCGACGGGTTGGTGCCGCCGCTGCGCTGAACGATCAGGATACCAATGATTGAAGCGAGAATACCCACGCTAGAGATGAGCAGGGGTAATAGCACCAGGCTAACATCGCTGGTCGAGGTGAGGTAGATCGCTAGAGCCATAGTGGCAATGATCGATCCGACATAGCTCTCGAAGAGGTCTGCACCCATACCAGCCACGTCACCGACGTTATCCCCGACATTGTCGGCGATCACAGCGGGGTTGCGCGGGTCATCTTCGGGGATACCGGCCTCCACCTTACCGACGAGGTCAGCACCGACATCAGCGGCCTTGGTGTAGATGCCGCCACCGACACGGGCGAAGAGGGCGATAGAAGAGGCACCCAGGGCGAAGCCGTTGATGATACCCTTACCCACCCCATCATCACCAAAGACGATGTAGAGGAGACCTACCCCAGTGAGACCGAGGCCCACCACGAGTAAGCCCATCACCGCGCCGCCGGAGAAGGCCACGCGCAGCGCCTGGGGCATACCCTGGGTGGCGGCCTGGGCGGTGCGCACATTGGCCTGAGTGGCCACGCGCATACCAAAATAGCCCGCTGCTACCGAACATGCCGCCCCGAAGAGGAAGGCAACCGCCGTCATGGGGTGCATCACATCGGCAAAGAAACCGACCGCACCGATGATCGCCGCAACGACCGCCACGAAGATGACCAGCACCTTGTACTCACTTGACAGGAAGGCCATCGCGCCTTGCTGGATCGCCTGAGCGATCTGCTTCATGCGATCATTACCCGCATCATACTTGTTGATGACGCTCGCGGTGAAACCAGCAACCAGGAGGGCGATCAGTCCACTGATAGGGGTGATCCAGACTAACCCGCTCATGTTGTACTACCTCGTACTAACAGCTACCGACACCACGTCCGAACTTTAGCCTTATGTCTCCGCCATTGGATACAGCTGACAAGCAAACGACCAGACGAAACGATGCCTCCTGGTGATCGTTGGTTTTCCTGCAACGTGGACAGGCCACTATATGGATGTACCGGGGTGGATGGTTGGGGATTGTACCATAAGCCCTAGGGGGGGCGCAAAGAACATGTATAGGGATTTATACGGAAGATTTGCGTAACATTAAGACCAAATGGGGATAATACCTATGCTCAACACGATGTATCACGGCAAACGTGATGGGCGTTCGCCCAAGACGGCAAAGGCGGGCATCGGGGCGAGGGGGTTGACGGCACTGCGCACGCGGCGGTAGCCAGCGGCTTCAAGCTGGATGAGGAGGTCATCGCGGACGGCCAACACATCGGCGGTGCTGGGAGCTTGGCGGGGTTGCAGCACAATGGCGAGGGTGCCAGCGGGGCGTAAGACACGCGCAACTTCGCGCAGATCGTCGCTCAGGTTGCTCCAGAACTGGACATTATTCACCGCCAAGACACGATCAAAACTGCGCTCGGCGTAGGGTAAGGTACTCACACTCCCGATCTGGAGGCGTACCCGTCCGGCCTTGACCATGGCGGCATTGCGGCGCGTCGCCTGCTCCACCATGAGTGGCGAGACATCAACACCTTCAACCAGACCATGGCGGGCGCGGCGCGCCAGGGCTTGCACCGCCAACCCCGGCCCAAAGCCAATCTCCAACACATGGTCAGCGGGGCGCACGGCAAGTTGGTCTACTGCCCAAGTATTCAGATCGCGGTTGGTAAGTGCCATCAACCAACCAGCCAGACGCCCGGCTAAACCCTGTGGGTTGCCAAACTGATCGTGGAACCGCTGTGACATCCTATCTCCTCGCATGAACTTGCGAGGTCTATTGTACCAGAGGCCGGGCCGTCTGAAGGGTGATAGTCACTGTTGTTCCAACCTTGAGTTGGCTGGTTACGTGGAGTTTGCCGCGTTGGGCTTCGATCAAGCCCTTAGCAATTGGCAAACCCAACCCGGCATTGCCGCTTACCCCACGGGCGGCATCGGCGCGGTAGAAGCGATCAAAGATGTGGGGCAGATGTTCGGGGGCGATGCCGCTGCCTTGATCGGTGACATGGATTTGAACTTGGTGGCCATGAGGTTGGGCACTGAGGGTGATGGCCGTGTCGGCAGCACTATGGCGCAGGGCATTATCGAGCAGAATGAGCAAGACTTGGCGCAGGCGATCTGGATCGGCTAACACGAATCCAGCCACATCCCCCAACCGAATCTGGATGGCAAGTTCTTGACTCACCCGGTTCATCTGGCGCTGGACATCGCCGAGCAGTTCGACGAGATCAACTGGCACCTGTTCCAACTTGAGCCGTCCGCTATCGAGGCGTGAGAGGGTGAGCAGATCATCAACCAAGCGGCGCATATGATCGGCTTCACTTAAGACATCTTCCAACAAATCACGCTGATCATCATCGTTGCTCGGAGCTGTGCGTAACGCGACTTCAGTACTGGCCCGAATGAGCGTGAGCGGGGTACGCAATTCATGGCTGGCATTCGCAATGAAGGATTGCTGGCGCTCCCAGGCTTGTTGGGCGGGGCCAAGGGCGCGTCCGGCGATCCACCAACTGCCCACGCCTAGCAAGACGACACTTACCCCACTCAACGAGAGCATGACCATGAGTAGTTGGTTGAGGACATGTTCTTGGTCGGTGAGTACTCGCCCTAATTGGAGTGCTACCGGGCCATCATCGCGGGTCAGTTTGTAGGTGAAGAGACGCACATGATGGCCATCAGGGGTGGTAATAGTGCGCAGATCACTCCCCTGGCTCAACGCTATCTGTAATGCTTCTATATGTGGCGTAAGTGGTGAAGATGTCTGATTAGGATTAAAGAGTACCCGCCCCTTGGCATCGAGTGGTAGGACAAAAATGGCTGCAAGTTCCGCATCATAAGCTGTTGCTTCAGGAATGGGTGTTATTGTTGTTGTTGGTTGTTCAATTTCATCGGGTTTCAGTATTTTCCCGGTATACGCATCAATATAGATCTCGCTCTGATCGACAAAATAGATTTCATAGATCAGTCGGTTGCGTTTCTCATCCAGCTTAATACGCGTAAGCTGACGTTGGGGGTAAGCATCTTGCATCATATTCGCCACTTGCTCTTGGGTCAGTGGGATCCCGCGTTGCGGGCGCGGAGCAAGTGGTGCAGCCTCTTGGCGCACCAGCGACCAATCGCGGTCGGAGGCGATTAATTCAGCCGGGATGGGGGCGGCGAGGCTATGGAACTCGTGGGTCATCTTGTGTTTGAGCGCTAGATCGGTGACATCCTGAAAGTAGCGTTCAACGATCAGGTAGCCACCGCCACCCACCATGAGGATCAACACAAGTGCGGCTAGCATGTAGAGCAAGGTCAGTTGAAGGCGTAGCCCCCTAAACACGACTCGCCTCCAGACGGTAGCCCACGCCACGCACGGTCATGATCGGGTCGCTCTCGCCGGGGGCATTCAGTTTGCGACGCAGGTAGGAGATGTACACGTCTACGAGGGCGATCTGCACATCACGCTCATACGACCAGACATAATCGAGGATCTGTTGGCGCGAGAGGCTCAGGCCAACGTTGCGCATGAGGTATTCGAGTAGGTTCCACTCGGTAGGGGTAAGATCGAGTACCCGGTTGCCACGGCGTGCCGTATGGCTGCGTAGATCAAGCACAATCTCGCCGACACGCAGTTCGGAGGTGTCGCTACCAGACGGGGTAAAGCGGCGACTGAGGGCGCGCACACGGGCTAATAGCTCCTCGAAGGCAAAGGGTTTGACGAGGTAATCATCTGCGCCACTATCTAAGCCTTTGACGCGATCTTCGAGCTGACCACGGGCGGTTAGCAGCAGCAGCGCCATGGGGGTACGCGCTGCGCGAATGGCACGACAGATCGTGGGGCCATCACGCGAGGGTAACATCCAATCTACGATGGCAATTTCATACACGCCTTGGAGGGCGAGATCTAAGCCTTCTTCGCCATCATGGGCAACATCAATGGTGTAGTGTTCTTCAGCCAGCATCCGGCGCATGAGCCGTGCAAGGCGCTGGTCGTCTTCGATGATTAGTAGGCGCATAGTTGTTGTTACTTGTTCGTTCGTTGATGCTTGGGGCGCAGTGTATCACGCCTGGATTGGAATGGGCTTGGAATTGCTATGTCGGCAATTCCACGGAAAATGTCGCCCCTTGGCCGGGTTGGCTGTGCAGGCGCACGCTACCACCCTGGGCCACCACGAGGCGTTGCACGATTGCCAGCCCCAAGCCACTGCCGCCGGTCTCGCGGGTGCGGGCACGGTCGGTGCGGTAGAAACGATCAAAGATGAGGTGGTGTTCAGATTCGGCGATGCCGGGGCCAGTATCGCTGATGCTGAAGCAGATCATAGCGGCTTCGCGGGCCACGCGTAGGGTAACGCGGCCCCCGGCGGGGGTGTAGCGGATGGCATTTTCGATCAGGTTGCCCAGGATCTGCGCGAGGCGCTGCGGGTCGGCGCGAACCGCCGGGAGGGGTGGGGCTGGCTCTAGGCGCAGCTCCACGCCCCCCTGGCGGGCGCGTGGCTCGGCGGCAGCGGCGGCGTTGGCTAGGGCTTGGGCTGCATCGAGGGGTTGCAGCGCGAATGAGAGTTGGCCCGCGTCGGCCAGGGAGATGAGGCGCAGATCATCCACGAGGCGCGCCAGCAGCGTGATTTGGCCACCGAGCGCCGCGACTGCCTCGGTACTGGGTGGGACAATCCCATCTTCAATGCTCTCCACCTGGAGTTGCATGACGCTCAGGGGGGTACGCAACTCGTGGGCAATGTCGGCCACCATCTGGCGGCGCAGATCTTCTTGGCGGGCAAGTTCGTTGGCCATGCCATTGAAGGCGTGGGCCAGTTCGGCCAGTTCGGCCTCTGCTGGTAAGGTGAGGGTCTCGTGACGAGCGCCGGTCGCAAGGCGGTGCGCGGCGTTGGTGAGTGAGCGCAGCGGGCGCACCAGGCGGCGCGCAACCAAGATCGCTACCAGGAGCGCCCCGATGATGGCCAGAAGGCTGCCACCCCCCACGATCCAGATCAGTGAGCGCACGAAGGTGCGTTGGGCCAGGTTGGCCTGCTCGGCGTTGGGCAGTACAGCGATGCTACCCACCTCACGATTATCGGCCAATACCGGCACGGCTGCCATGTGCATGCGCGGCAACATCATGTGCCCATCTAGCTCGCCATCACTATCGAAGATCACCCGCCCTTTGGGATCTGCCAGCACCACCCGTCCGTCACTCGCATCCAATTCGGCCATACGTGCTTCCAACTGGGCCTCGATGCCCCGCCAATCGTGATGGGTGGTGTAGTATTGGGCTAAGGGGCCACTCATGCGGCGCGCCAGCATCCGCGACTGACTCAATGTCTGTTCGCTGCTGATCTGGACATAGGCACGCACGATCAGGCCGCTGGCGAGCAGGCCAACCAGGAGCACGGCGAGGAGCGCCACGAGGGTATGGGTCATGGTGAGGCGGCGGTAGAGGGAACGCATCGCAACCTACTCGGCATCCACAAACTTATACCCAACGCCAAAGACGGTCAGGATGCGGCGCGGGTTGGCCGGATCGGCCTCGATCTTGCGCCGCAGGTTCTTAATATGGGCATCAATGGTGCGCTCATAGCCCTCAAAGGCATCGCCCTGGGCGGCATCGAGCAGTTGGGCGCGGGAGAGCGGGCGGCCAGGGTTGCGCATGAGGGCGAGGAGAAGGGCAAACTCGGTGGGTGTGAGTTCAACCGTATGGCCCGCAACCTCGGTGGTGTGGCGATCCAGATCGAGGCTGACGCCGCCGCCCCGCACCATGCTGGGCGGTGCGAGCGCTCCGCTGGCGCGGCGCAGAATGGCGCGGGCGCGTGCCACTACCTCGCGGGCACGGAAGGGTTTGGCGATGTAATCATCGGCCCCCAGTTCCAACCCGATCAGGGTGTCGGTCTCTTCTACCCGCGCCGTCAGCATGATGATCGGCACCGATGACTCGCGGCGCAGTTGGCGGCAGACCTCCAGGCCATCGAGTTCGGGCATCATCCAATCAAGAATGATCAGATCGGGGCGTTCGCGGCGCGCAAGATCCAACGCTGACCGCCCATCATAGGCGGCCAGCGTCTCGAACCCGGCTTGGCGGAAGTAGGCGGCCAAGCCCTGGACGATCTCGCGCACATCATCAACGATCAGGATGCGTTGGGGCATAGGGGAGAAGTTCCTTACTTCACCGCACTCTCCGCCGCTGTGCGGAACTCAGCGGTGGCAGCGTCAATCACCGCATTGATGTCGCCCCCCGCCGAGGTGACGATCTGGGTCAGGCTCTCGCCGTCACGCAGGCGGCCGGTGATGTCACCCACGGGCAGGCCGGTAGCCTCGGCAGCGTGGCGGATGAGTGCGGGCATCACCTTCATCTTCGCGGCCTGATCCTGGCGCTCGGCCACCTTCGGCCCAAGTGTCGCATCATTCATCAGCTCGGTGGCCTTGGTCTGCAAGCGGCTGAGCAGTTCATCGGCGCGCTCCTGGCTGATGCGGCCCTTCTCCACCTGCTTATCCAGGCGCTCCTTGGCGTTCGCGCTCACCGCTGCAATCACCGCATCGGCGGAGGTGCCGTGGGCTGAAGCGATCTGGGCCAGGGTCTGTCCAGCCACCAGTTCATCAAGCACCTGCTGGCGGGTCAACCCGGAGAGCTGGCTGGTCTGATTGATCAGCGCCAGCACCAGCGCTTTCTCTGTCCCCTCGCCGCGCTGCGGGCCATTGGGGCGGTCGCGCTGAAGTGGCGTCGTCTCTAGTTCGGTCAGGACAGCATCTATCTCGGCGGCGCTGGTGGTTTGCACCGGGAAGGCCCAGGCTATTGCGGCGGCAAAGACACCCACAAGGGCGAGGCCAGCGAGGAAGGTCATCAGTTTACGGGTCATGGTTGGCTCCTGTTCTTGATGCTAACGTGTTGTTCTGTCACCACCCATAGTGTAGGGGGCAGTTGTGAAACTGGTATGAAGAAGAGATGCGTCACTGATGAATCATGGCTGCAACATTTGGTGGGGCAGATCGTCATAGAGACAGGCAAGAGAGTAACCCGCACGCAGGGTGCGGAGATACGATACACCAAGGAGGTTTCTCATGGCAACTCGACTTTATCGCAGCACGAGTGATTGTATGCTCGGCGGCGTTTGTGGTGGCTTGGCCCAGTATTTTGGGATTGATAGCGTGATCGTGCGCTTTGTCTTTGCCCTGGCCATTCTGAGCGGTCTTAGCCCGCTGATCTATATTGTGCTCTGGATCGTGATGCCGCAGGAGCCTGCGGTGGCTCCGCCTACGGGAGATCCGACCGGCGAGTGGCAGTATGATCCGTACACCGGCGAGCGCATGAAGAAGTAGGTTTGGGGTGCTGTTTGGCGGCGAAGCCGCCAAACAGCACTAGGGCATTTGCCAATCCTCCCCGTGGGTGGTATCATCCGCCCTGCCCTGTCTGTCCGTGAGGCGGGTACGTGTTTTGAGCCAACACGGTTTCGATGGGAGCTTTGTTCTTATGAGTTGAGTTGATGCGGCGGGCCGCAGAAGCTCACAGGCAGGCACCCCCCTGCACGCGCAGGTTCGAAACTGGCTCGTCCACGACAGATCAGGGCACCTCTTTATGCTCTACCTCCTGCATGGCCCCGATGAATACCAGCGTAGTCAGGCGCTTCTGCGCATGCGCGCCGCGATTCCGGCTGATGTGGCCGATCTTAATATCACCTACCTTGATGGACGTAAACTGAAACTGGATGCGCTGGCGGCAGCCTGCGAAGCCTTCCCCTTTCTGGCCGATATGCGGCTGGTGATTGTGGCTGATGCGCTCAAGCAGACGAAGGCCGGGAAGGAGCGTGAGGATCTGCGTGCCTATTTGGAGCGCGTACCCGCAACGTGTGATCTGGTTTTTGTGGAGAGTGATGAGGTAGATCGGCGCAGTATCCTCTTTACCTATCTGAAGAAGGTGGGTAGTGTTCTTGAGTTTACCCCACTGCAAGGCAGCGAGTTGACCCGCTGGGTGTACGAGCAGGCCCAGGGGTTGGGGGTGGTGATTGAGCCTGCGGCTACCCAGCGTCTGATCGAGTTTGTGGGCGGGGAGAGCCGGGCGATCATCAATGAGTTGGCGAAACTGGCCAGTTATGTGGGGCGCGGCGGGAAGATCCGGGTGGCCGAGGTTGAACTGTTGGTGGCTGATGGTCAGGAACAGAATCTCTTCAGTTTTATTGATGATCTGAGTGCGCGGCGTTTAGGGGCGGCATTGCGTGGGGCGCGCATGTTGCTTGAAGATGGTCAGGCTCCGACCTATATTCTGTTTATGTTGGCGCGTCAGATCCGCATTCTGTTGGGGGTGCGCGAGTTGGCGGCGCGGCGCATGCGTGCCGATGAGATCGCAGTTGAGTTGGGGCAGCGCCCGTTTGTGATCAAGAAGGCCATGGAGCAGGTGCGCGGTTTTGATGCGGCGACGCTGGATCGGCTGCATGATCGCCTGTTGGAGCTTGATCTGGCGACTAAGACCGGGCGTATTCAGGCGGATGTGGCGCTGGAGTTGTTTGTGAGTGAGGCCTGCCGGTGATGAGGTTATGTAGAAGGCGCAAAAGAGCGTAATTGTATGCCGCAAAAGAACGCAGAGAATATCAGAAGGATTGTGGTTATATATAGATTATAATATGTCCTAATTTTGTTATTTTTTGTTCTCTGTGTTCTCTGTGTTCTATTGTGGCCCACCCACCCCAAGTATGCCGAAATTCCATGACCCCAACATCCTCGCGCACCTCGAATGGCTCGGCTTTGTGCGCCCGACCGGCCTCGTGGTCTCGGCCCCGGCGCTGGTGCGCGCCGGGGCGATCCTGCCCCGTGCCGATGCCGAGGGCCAACGCCTGCTGATCGAGTCGCTGGCGTCGGATCGCCCGGACACCATCGCTGATTTCCATCAGTTTGCGCGCACCGTGCTCGGTTGGAGCTTCGCCCCCCAGGGCTATGCCGGGGTGCATGTCTCGCCCATCCCCCCGGAGTTGTGTGTCCCCCTGCCAGAGTACGGCGAGATCCTGGCCCCCGATCTCGCCGTGCGCGAACGCGACCCCGCACCCCATGCGCTGCCCTGGCAACTGCTCGTCACCCTCCTGCCGACGGGCCAGGATTTTGATACGGTGGTGCGTGCCCATGGCAAGCTGGATGCTTCGCCCCACGGGCGGATGGAGCGCCTCTTGCGCATGACCGGGGTGGGTGCGGGGTTGCTCTTTAATGGTGTGGCGCTGCGCCTCATCTCGGCGCCGCGTGGCGAGAGTTCGGGCTGGTTCGATGTGCGCGTGGCGGATATGCTGCGCACTGCGGGCCGCCCGATGGTGGCCGCACTGCGCCTCTTGCTCAGTGAGCAACGCTTGCTGGCGTTGCCGCGTGAGCAGCGCTTGGCCGCCTTGCTCAGCACCAGCCGCGCCTTCCAGAATGAGGTCAGCGAACGCCTGGCCGAGCAGGTGCTGCATGCGCTCTATGCGCTGCTGCGCGGGTTCCAAGCCGCGCATGAGGAGTCGCACGGACGTTTGTTGGATACCGTGCTGCGCACTACCCCGGATCGGGTCTACCACGGGTTGTTGACGGTGATCTTGCGCCTGATCTTTCTGCTCTATGCCGAAGAGCGCGAGATGCTGCCCAATGATGCGCTGTGGCAGCAGGGCTACGGGCTCTCCGGCGTGTATGAGCGGCTGCGTGAGGATGCGGCGCTCACCCCCGATACGATGCCGCAGCGCTATGGGGCCTGGGCGCAACTGCTCGTCCTCTTCCGCCTGATCTTCGATGGTGCGCCGGAGTTCGATCTGCCCCGCCGCCACGGGGTGCTCTTCGACCCCGACCGCTTCCCCTTCCTGGAGGGGCGCACCGATGGGGTGCCGCGTCAAAAACATCAGGCGTTGGTGCCACCCCGCGTGCCCGATGGGACGATCTTGGCGGTGTTGGAGCAGTTGCTGGTGCTCGATGGCGAACGTATCTCTTACCGCACGCTCGATGTGGAGCAGATTGGCTCGGTCTATGAGACGATGATGGGCTTTAGTTTGCAGGCGGCGCAGGGCCAGACCTTGGCGATCCGCGCAGCCAAGCGGGGTGGTGCGCCAACACCGCTCAATCTCGATGCCCTTTTGGCGCTGGCTCCCGCCAAACGCGCCGCGTGGCTCCACGAACAGACCGACCGCAAACCCGCCGCTGGGGTGCGCAGCGCCCTGCTGACGGCA
>NZ_GL501401.1:506396-593673 GCF_000152145.1 Oscillochloris trichoides DG-6 | reverse complement strand
TCCAGGCCGCGCAGGCGGCCTTCGCCCGGTGCTAGCCCGCCCGTTTACGGGCTGGGGCCGAAGGCCACCCCGGTGGCGACCCGCCTGCTCGATGGCCGCCCGGTGGAGACCATTACCGCCTTCCTGTTTCATCGTGGCAGCCACACCAACCCGCAGACACTTGCGCAGAATGCGGGGAAGAGCTTTGTCGGGAGTTACGTGCTGGGCATGGGATTCACCTTTGATGATAGCGATACCAAGGGCGTCGCCACCCCGCTGGCCGAGATGCAGCGCCTGATTGCGGCCTTCCCGCCCAACCAAGAGGTCATCTTCCCTTTCATCGGTGGCGCAGAACTCAACACCGACCCCAGCCATGCCCACCACCGCTACGTGATCAACTTTGGGGAGCGCAGCGAAGCCGAGTGTCGCCAGCGCTGGCCGGATCTGATGGCGATTGTGGAGGCCAAGGTGAAGCCGGAGCGGATGCAGAATAACCGCGAAGGCTATCGGCGCTACTGGTGGCAATATGGAGAAAAGCGAGTCGAGCTATGGAAGGCTATAGCTCCTCTCTCCCGTATTCTTGCAAACTCGCAGGTAAGCACCTACTTAGCTTTCGCCTTTCTTCCCACTCGTATGGTGTATGCGCATACCTTAAATGTTTTCGCCTTAACAACGTATTCGGCTTTCTGTGCCCTGCAATCTCAACCCCATGAGATCTGGGCACGTTTTTTTGCTTCCTCGCTAGGGGATGGTCTACGCTACACCCCCTCCGACTGCTTCGAGACCTACCCCTTCCCCGCCAACTGGGAGCAAGATGCGGCCTTGGAGGCGGCGGGTAAGGCGTACTACGAGTATCGCGCCGCACTGATGCAACGCAGCAACGCGGGCTTAACCAAGATCTACAACCGCTTCCACGACCTCTACGACCATGACCCGGAGATCGAAGAACTACGCACGCTCCACACCGCGATGGATCGGGCCGTCCTGGATGCCTACGGCTGGACGGACATCCCCACTGCGTGCGAGTTCCTGTTGGACTACGAGATTGACGAGGCGGAGTGGGGCAGCAAGAAGAAGCCGTATCGCTACCGTTGGCCCGACGCCGTCCGCGACGAGGTGTTGGCGCGGCTGTTAGAACGCAATGCGCAGTATGCCCATGCGGAGCAGTTGGTGGGGATGACGGCGAAGAAGAAGGGGAAGGTGGGGGGGATGGCGGATATGTTCGGGGGGGGGTGAATGCCGCAGAGAACGCAGAGAACGCAAAAAACACAGAGGCCGCGAAAGAACGTAGAGGCCGCGAAAGAACACAAATATAACATAATCCCAAATATATATTCAATTATACTTCATAATTCTTTGCGTTCTTTGCGTTCTTTGCGTTCTTTGCGTTCTTTGCGTTCTTTGCGTTCTTTGCGTTCTTTGCGTTCTTTGCGTTCTTTGCGTTCTTTGCGTTCTTTGCGTTCTTTGCGTTCTTTCGCGGCCTCTGCGTTCCTTCGCGGCCCCTTACAGCCCTTTACGACCTGAAAGCAATGCCCCCCTCTTCCATACCGTGGGAGAGGGGGGCAGGGGGGCAAAAAGGTGTATTACACCGCAACAGCGGCACCCTCGCCGAGCTTCTTGACGAGGCGCGACTTGCGGCGGGCGGCGTTGTTCTTGTGGATGATGCCCTTAACGGCGGCCTTGTCGAGCAGGCTCAGCGCTGCGCGAATGGTCGCCTCATCGGGCGTGCCACTGAAGATTGACTGCTCGGCCTTCTTCACCGCCGTCTTTACCTGCGAGCGGTACATCTGGTTGCGGGCATGCTTGCGGGCGTTGGTGCCAATGCGCTTCTGGGCCGACTTCGTGTTTGCCAAGGCTCCGATCCTCCGATATGATCTGCTATCTATGAGTACATGGTGAGGAGGGGTGTTGGGTAGCCGCTGCTGCCCTTGCCCCTCCCGCATGCTCGCTGGTGCGAGCCACTAGCGAGAGAGTATAGCATAAGGACGCCTCGCGTGCAACTTGTTTCTCTCTTCCGCCGCGCCCGTAGCGGAGCTTTGGGCAATAGCCTGATTGTGATGGGCGGCTTCATTCTGAGCCGTATAACCGGGGTGCTGCGGGATGTGATCGCTTCGTATTTTTTCGGTACTAGCCCGGAGATGACCGCCTATCGTTCGGCGTTTCAGATTGTAGACCTGCTCTATCTGGTGATCATCGGGGGGGCACTGGGCAGCAGTTTCATCCCGGTCTTTATTCAGGTGTGGGAACAGGACGGGGAAGAGCGGGCGTGGCGTATGGCTGGGGCGGTGCTGAGTTGGGCCTTGTTGATCCTGGCGCTGGCGAGTGGGCTGATCTTTCTGGCTGCGCCTTGGTTGGTGCAGGTAATCTATGGCGGGCAGGGCTTTGAGCCAGCAACGCTCCACCTAACCACCCAATTAGCGCGGCTCTTCCTCTTCTCTCCGCTGCTGCTTGGTTTGGGCGGCTTGGCGATGGCGGCGCTGAATGCGCGGGATCGTTTTACCGCTCCGGCGTTGGCTCCAACAATCTACAACTTGGGGATTATGCTGGGGGCACTAGCAGCGCCCTGGTTGGGGATCTGGGGCATGGGGTGGGGGGTGGTGATCGGGGCACTCGGTTACCTGCTGGTACAGATCCCGTCGCTGCGGGGGATGGGGATGCGCCTCACGCTGAACCTGGGCCGTCAGATGGCCGAGGTAGGCACGGTGGCGCGCCAGATGGGGCCACGCGTCTTGGGGCAGGCGGCGGCGCATATCAGTATCGTGGCGACTTCGGCCCTGGCGGCGCGGCTGGTGGATGGGGATGCCAAAGTCGCCGGGTTGATCTATGCCTACCAGTTGATGCTCTTACCCTTCGGGGTCTTCTCGCTCAGTCTGAGTCAAGTCGCCTTTCCGCGTCTGGCGCGGCTGGTGGCCGAGGGGCGCATGGCGGAGCTAGGGGCGGATGTGCGCCGCACGCTTGGTACGATCCTGTGGCTAACGTTGCCCGCAAGTGGGGCACTCGTGATCCTGGGGATGCCCACGGCGCGGGTGTTGTTTGAACGTGGGGCCTTCGATGCCCTCTCACTCCACTACACTACCCAGGCACTGACGGGCTATGCGGTCGCGCTGCCTGCCTTCGCCGCCTCCGAGATTCTGATCCGCAGCTTTTATGCGTTGCAACGCACATGGACGCCGGTGTTGGTGGGCATGGTGCAGGTCGGTTTGAATATCGGCATCGGCGCATGGTTGCTGGCCAGGGGCAGCGATGTGGCGGCGTTGGCGTTAGCCTTCAGTGTGGCGAATACGCTAGAGGCACTGCTGCTCTTTGGCCTGTTGGGCATGGCGCTCCCCGGTATCTGGCGCGATGCGGGACTGTGGCGCAGGTTGGCCGGGTCATGCGCGGCGACGCTGCTGGTGGTGGGCTGGTTGTGGCTGGCCCGCAGCCTGAGTATGGGTTTCGTACCTGCCTTGGCGCTGGAGCACCCCTACATGTGGCAGCGCGAAATCTTACCGCTGCTGCTCTGGCTGGCGCTGGTGGCCGGGATCGGTGCGGGGGGGTATTATGGGATCAGTCGGGTGTTGCGGATCACTGAGGCACTGAGGCAATGATATGACACATTCTTTCACGCTTGGTATGACCTACTGGCCGCGCCCGCGAGCGGCGGGGGTGGCGGTTTTGAATAGTTGGGGCGCGTATGATTTGGGGGCGGTGCGTGAGGATCTGGCGCATATTGCGGGCCTCGGTTGTACGTGGGTGCATCTCGATCTGCGCTGGGCGGAGGTTCAACCCGGCCAGACGCGCATCAGTACGGCGGTGCTGCACGGCCTAGAGCGCGGCTTAGAGGCCGTACATGCGGCGGGGTTGCAGGCGCATGTGGGGCTGATGGCGGGGACGCTGACGGGCATGTTGCAGATGCCGAGTTGGATGGTGGGCTACCGTAACCCCCAAGAGGCGTTGCAAGCCCGCCGTCTGCCTCCACCACCACTACTGCTGGCCGATCAGAGCTACCGCCACGAGCCGGCCCGCGACTTCTATACCGATCCCGATCTGCGCACGGCGACGCGCTATCTGCTGCGCGAGTGCATCGGCAATTTTGCCAGCCATCCCGCGATTCAGGTCTGGCAACTTGGGGCCGGGTTGGGGCGGGTACGCCGCGCCAACTCGCATCTGGCGGCGGGCCACTGGTGGAGCGATCTGGTGGAGCAGGCGCGCAGTTTGGGGGCCAAGCGGATCTGTGGCGTGCTAGACGGTAGTGATCTCATGCGTACTGACAGCCTGCGTCCCGCACAGATAGCGCGCAGCGGGGCGGAGGTGGCGCTTGCGGTGGCTCCGTCCCCGCCGCCGCATGTCGCTCGCCCTTGGGAGATCGGCTACCCCACGTTGCTGCACGCGGTGGTCGCGGCGCTGCTACGCGCCGAGGGCGACACAACCCCAATCCGCATCATGGATCTGGGTTTGGCGACCGAGGTGGGTGGGCAGGCGGGCTGGGTGAGCAGCCACGCCTACGGCCATGAGACCTACACCTTCCTGGCTGACCAGGAGCGTCAGGCGGGCTTTCTGGAGGCGGCGCTGAGGGCGCTGTGGCTTGCCGGGGCGGGCGGGGTGGAGCTGGCGGGCTACGCCGATCTGCCTGCGAGTCTGTGGGGGGCGGCTCCCGCCGACCGGGCCTTGCCGGTGCGCAGTTGGGGCCTGAGTAGCGCCGATGGGCGCGAGAAGGTGGCGGCGGCGGTGGTGCGCCGTTTTGCGCACGCTGAACGCGGTACCCCCAATGGGCCACCGAGTATGCCGGTTGATCCCGAACGTTATTGGCGCGACCCACGCGCCGCGCTGTTGGCGATCATTGCCGATTGGATTGAGGCGCGGGAGGCGTAGGGGCGAGTCTACCGCAGAGGACGCAGAGGAACGCAGAGGATGGCAACCTGATCATTGTGTTGGGACGAATCATGTCCCACTCCTATCCTCTGCGCCCCTTGGCGTCCTCTGCGGTAGATCTAAGGTTCAGGCCAACGCCTGACGCATCCGCTCTAGCCCCTCTAGCAATAGCGAGCGCGGGCAGGCAAAGTTGAGCCGCACGAAGTTGCCCCAGTTGGCCCCGAAGGTGACACCGTCCGAGAGCGCGACTTTGCCACGTTCAAGGAAGAATGTGGCCGGGCTGCCGATAATGCCCGCCTGACTGCAATCAATCCAAGCCAGGTAGGTCGAATCAGGGACGGTGCTGCGCAACTGGGGCAGATGCTCGGCAAGGTAGCGCCGCAGCGTGTTGCGGTTCTCGCTCAGGTAGGCCAGCACTGCCTCTAACCACGGGCCACCCTCGCGGTAGGCGGCCAGCGCACCGGCATAGCCGAAGGCGGTGACGTGGGGCACGATGCCCATGGCGGTGCGCACGAGCTGTTGGCGCAGTTCGGGGTTCTGCACAATCGCGATCCCACAGCCCAGACCGGGGACATTAAAGGTCTTACTGGGTGCCAGTAGGGTAATTGTGTTGGCGGCGATTTCTGGGGAGAGCGCAGCGGTGGGAATATGGGGCGTGCCATCAAGCATCAGATCACAGTGGATCTCATCGGAGCAAAAGACAATCCCGCGCTCTAGGCAGATCTGGGCCAAGCCAGTGAGGGTCTCGCGGTCGTAGGCCATGCCGATAGGGTTGTGGGGGTTGCTCATCAGCAGCAGGCGGGTTTGGGGATGCAAGCTGGCCGCGAAACCTTCCAGATCGAGACGGTAACTGAGGGTGCCATCGCCGTGATCAATCTGGGTCATGTCGAAGGTGTCGCACACCCGGCCCTGGTTGAGCGGCGCACTGAGGAAGGGCATATAGGCGGGGGTGAGCGTCACCACATGGTCGCCGGGGGAACCAATGGCGCGGCAGAGGACATTGATCGCCGTGACCAGACCGGGGAGGAAGAGCACCTCATTGGGGGCAACCTGCCACCCGTAGAGGCGCTGCATACGCTCGCAGATAGTCGGGGCCAACTCTTGGGGCGGCAGCGCATAGCCGAAGATGCCGTGCGCGGCGCGTTCGTGCAGCGCACGGATGACTGGCTCCGGGGAGGGGAAATCCATGTCGGCCACCCACATGGGCAACACGTCTTCAGGGTAGGCGGCCCACTTCATGCTATCGGTACCGCGCCGGGGGATGATGGTATCAAAATCGAAACTCATGGCTTCATGTGCCTTTCTTGGTAGCTTTGGCGGGACGTTCCGCCAGGGTTGTCACCCCAATCCCAAGCAGCAAGAGCAGACCGCCCGCGATTTGCAGTGGCATCAGGGGTTGATCAAAGAGGAAGATCGCCATCAGGGCCGAACCAATCGGCTCACCCAGAATCGCCACGGTGACGAGGGTCGGTGAGAGGTACTTGATCACCCAGTTGAAGGCGGTGTGGCCGAGCAGTTGCGGCCCCAGCGCCAAGCCCAGGATGAGCAGGTAGCCGAGGGGTGGCAGGCCGATCAGGGAGTGGCCGAGTAGCGTTGCTAAGAGCAGCAAGGCCAGCGCAGCGGTGCTATAGACGATCCAGATATAGGGCAGCAGGCTGATGCGGCTGCGCAGGTGCCGCCCCAGCAGAAAATAGCCAGAGACGGTCATTGCGCCCAGCAGGGCCAGCAGATCACCGAGTAGCGGATTACTCCCCCCTCCTGAACGGTCGCTGAGGGCAATCAGGCCCGAACCCAGCACTGTCACCAGTACCCCCAACCAGGTACCCCAGGCCAACCGTTGGCGGAAGACCAGCCACGTCACCAGGGCGACAAAGACCGGGTTGGTGGTAACGAGCGCAGTAGACGAGGCGACCGAGGTATAGGCGAGTGAACTGATCCAGGTGGCGAAGTGGGCGGCCAGACAGATGCCGGAGAGGGCCGCGAGCATGAAATCGCGTTGACTGATACGCCGCAACTCATCACGCGAACGCAGCAGCACAATAGGGGTAATGATCAGCGCGGCCAGGGTGATGCGCCCCGCCGCCACACTCAGTGGGGCCACCCCCAGATTGATCGCGGCGGTAATCAGGATGGCCGAGGTTGATGCGATCAGGACGCCGATAAAGAGCACGATGTAGGGGAGGACGGGACGTTTCACGAAGAGGATTCCTTCAAACAAGCGGATTGCGTTTCAATACCACCAGCGTAATATCATCCGATTGAGCCTGACCAGCGGCAAACTCCGTAACCGCCGTCAAGACCGCATTGATGATCTCGTGGGGTGAACGCTGGGCATGGGCGTGGAGCAGCGCGTGCAGGCGCTCGTCACCAAACAGCTCACGGGCGGGATTCATCGCCTCGGTGACGCCATCTGTATAGAGTACCACCACATCGCCGGGTTGGAGCGTCAGTTCATGCTGATCAAATTGCGGATCGGGCACAATCCCCAAGACAATCCCGCGTGCGCGGAGCGGCTGCACTTGGCCGGTAGCAGTTGCATAGTGTAACGGATAGTTATGCCCACCGTTGGCGTAGGTGATATGGCCACTCGCCACCTCCAGGGTCAGGTAGAAACAGGTGACAAAGAGGCCGGAGCGCGAGTCGGCCAGAATGAGGCGGTTCGCCCGTTGCAGCACCTCGGCGGGTTGACGGCCATCAATGGCGGTGGCGCGCAACAGCGTGCGCGAGAGGGCCATGAAGAGGGCCGCAGGTACACCTTTGTCGGTAACATCGGCAATCACGATTCCCAGGCGTTGCGCCGAGGAGAGATCCTGCGGATCGGGAGAGACCAGCCGCCCGGCGCGAAAGACGGTCTCGCCGCGTCGGGGCGGGCTTCCCGGCGTGGAGGGTACACTACCGGGGGGTGGCGGCAACTCAATGAAGTCGTAGAAATCCCCGCCGACCTGCCGCGCAGCGCGGTAGTAGGCCGAGATCTGGTAGCCGGGGAGAGTCGGGCAGCAATGGGGCAAAAAGCTGGCCTGGATCTCACGCGCCAGATCGAGTTCTTGTTCCAAACGTTGGCGCGCCAATGCCTCTTGGTGCAACCGCTCACGCTCCAAGGTCTGAGCGAGTTGGTTGGCGAGCAATCCCAACAACTGGGCCTCATCATCAAGAAACTGGCGCGGTGCGCGGCTATTCACCATGAGCGTCCCCACCGGCGCACCACCCAGATCAACTGCAATACCGAGGTGGCCGTGGAATGCCTGCGTGGCCAGTAGGGCGGGCAGAGGCGTCAGTGCCGCATCGGCCAGCATACTCGCCCGCTCCGGCAGATACCAGAGGTGCGGACTAGCCGGATCAAGCAGGAGCGGCCAGGGCTGCTGCGGCGGCACATTCCAGCCAAACGCTGCCCGCAAGATGGCCCGGCCACCCAACTCATCGGCCTCGACAAAGGCGCAGGCATCGGCTTCCAGCAGGCGCGCCCCGACGCGGACGAGGCGTTGGAGGGCCGGTTCAAGCTCCTCGCTCACCAGGAGATCCTGAGAGAGTGACAGCAGGGCGCGTTGTTCCTGTACGCGCCGCACCTTCACATGGGCGTAGAGTTGGGCGCGTGCAATCGCCGTTCCTAGCAACCAACCAATTGCCGCAAGCAATTGCAGTTCGGCGGTCGCAATCCGCCCCCACTGGGTAGTCGCCACATTCAGGATACCCAGCACCTCATCGCCACTCCGCAGCGGCACCGAGGCATGCTGCGTTAGCCCCCACTTATCGCCCACAGCCGCATCTAGGCGCGAGCAGCGCACCATGGTGACGGGTTTGTCCAACTGGGCCGCAGCACACTGATCCTGACATGTGCAGTGCGCATTCCAGGCTGGGCCGGGGTAGCTCAGTGCGGGGGGCAGATCGTGGCGCGCAGCGAGCAGAAACGTATCCCCCTCACCGCGCAAGAAGATCCAGGCCGAATGCAGGCCGATCAAGCGACAGATCTGGCCCAGTGCGGCATCGAGCGCCTCACGCAGATCGAGCGTCTGATTAAGGGTTTGTGCCAACCCATTGAGAGCGGTGAGTTCAGCAATACGCTGTTGTGAATCAGGAGCGGGCATAGGCCAAGTACCATCTTTTGGTGCAGAACAGCCCACGGGGGAGATTGTAGCACACTCGCCATTGACGCCACACAATGCCTATGCTACCATACCCGCCGTCACCGAACCGATAGCGCTCGGGGGGCCAGGGCTAGCCTGGCTGAGATAGCGACCCTTCACGTCGCTGACCCGTGGAACCTGACCTGGGTTATGCCAGCGTAGGGAAGCGACCGCAGCCATTAGGCCGCCGTACCTCCCCGCAGGTCGGTGGCTTTTTTGTTGTTCGTGTTGAAGAAGGAGTTTCCATGAAGCGTTTGCTGGCCCTCCTCACCCTAACGCTGCTGCTCACCGCGTGTGGCCAAGCGGCTGCGACACCTACGCCGGTGCCGAGTGCGACTGCGGCGGCCTACCCCGCCGCTGCGGATCTGCCCACCAGCGTGCCCGCCTACCCCGCCGCCACCGATGCGGCCACCAGCGTGCCCGCCTACCCGGTCGCCACCGATGCCCCCGCCTCTACGGGTCAGACCCTGATCATCATGACCCACGATAGCTTTAGTGTGAGTGAAGAGGTGCTGGCCGCCTTCACCGCGCAGACTGGCATTACTGTGCAGGTGCTTAAGTCGGGGGATGCCGGGATGGTACTGAACCAGGCGATTCTGAGTAAGGATGCGCCACTGGCCGATCTGCTCTTTGGGGTAGACAATACCTTCTTCAGCCGGGCGCTGGAGGCCGACATCTTCCTGCCCTATGACGCCCCGGCGCTGGCCGCTCTCCCCGCCGAGTTGCGCCTGGATGCCACGAATCGTCTGTTGCCGGTGGATTATGGCTATGTGACGATCAATTACGATAAGGCGTTTCTGGAGAGCGCCGGTCTTACCCCACCGACCAGCCTGGAGGATCTGACCAAGCCGGAGTGGCGCGATAAGCTCGTGGTGGAAGATCCCAGCACCTCCTCACCCGGTCTGGCCTTCTTGCTGGCCACGATCAGCCACTTTGGCGAAACCGGCGACTATACCTGGAAGGACTACTGGCGCGATCTGCGTGCCAATGAGGTGCTGGTGAGCAGTGGCTGGAGCGATGCCTACTACACCCAGTTTAGTGGCAGTAGCGGCGCAGGAGCCTACCCATTGGTGGTGAGCTATGCCACCAGCCCAGCGGCTGAGGTCTACTTTAGCGAGGGCAAACTGACCGAGCCACCCACGGGCAACCTGCTAGTGCCGGGGGGCAGCTTCCGCCAGATCGAGTTTGTGGGTATTCTCAAGGGCACCCAGCATGAAGATCTGGCGCGCCAGTTTGTGGACTTTATGCTCAGTGAGACCTTCCAGGCCGACATCCCCTTGCAGATGTTTGTCTACCCGGCGCTGCCGAGTGCCGCCCAGCCGGAGGTCTTTACCCAGTTTGCTGAGGTGCCCAGCCAACCGGCTGGCCTGACCCCGGAGCAGATCGAGGCTGGCCGGGAGAGCTGGATCAGCGAGTGGACGGAGATCGTACTGAAGTGATGCGGCTCATCCCCGGCGGTATGGCGCTGGCCTTCCTGCTGGTCTTCTTCTTCTACCCGCTGGGGGCCATCCTGGGCCTGAGTTTTGCCGACGGGCTGACCGGGTTTTGGGCGGTGCTGCGCGATGGCTATACCTGGCGCGTGCTGGGGTTTAGCGCTGCGCAGGCCGCACTCTCTACCCTGCTCACGCTGCTGGTTGGATTGCCGGGAGCCTACGTCTTTGCACGCTACCACTTCCCTGGCCGCGAGTTGTTACGCGCCGTGGCCGGGGTACCTTTTGTCATGCCCACGGTAGTGGTGGCGGCGGCGTTGGGGGCGCTACTCGGCCCGCGTGGGCTGATCAACTTGGGGCTGCAAGCCCTGTTTGATCTACCGCAGCCACCATTGCGCATCCCCAATGGGCTAGGGCTGGTGCTACTGGCCCACACCTTCTACAACTACACAGTGGTGCTACGCATGGTGGGCGGCTTCTGGGCCAACCTCGATCCGCGTCTAGAACAAGCCGCTGCGCTGTTGGGGGCCTCGCGCTGGCGGGCGATCCGCGAGGTGACATTGCCGCTGCTCGCGCCCGCCATTGGGGCGGCGGCGCTGCTAATCTTCATCTTCACCTTTACCAGTTTTGGCGTGATCGTCATCCTGGGTGGGCCGCGCATGGCCACGCTTGAAGTGGCGATCTACCGCCAAACCGCGCAACTGCTGCGCCTCGATATTGCCGCGACTCTGGCCCTGCTGCAAGCCGGATGCACCCTGCTCCTCAGCCTGATCTACACCCGGCTGGCGGCACGCAGCGCCATCCCACTCGACCGCCTCCCACGCACGGCGGTGGCGCGGCGTCCGCAGGGGCTGGGGCAACATCTACTGGTGGGCGTGAATGTGCTGGTGATCCTGGTGCTGCTGGTGACCCCGCTGCTGGCGCTGGTGGTGCGTTCGCTCCTTGGCCCAGAGGGGCTGAGTCTGGGGTACTACCTGGCGTTAGGTGAAAACCGCAGCGGCTCGATCTTCTTCGTGCCCCCCCTAACTGCGCTCACCAACTCGCTACGCATTGCCGCCGCCACCGCACTGATCGCGTTGCTGGTGGGGATTCCCGCTGCCTACCTGTTGGGCAACGCGCCATGCAAGACGCCGCGATCATGGTGTGGAGCGCTCTTCAACCTGATAGACGCGCTCTTTATGCTGCCACTGGGCACGAGTGCGGTGACATTGGGCCTCGGCTACCTGGTGGCACTGAGTACCCCACAACTGGCGGGGCTACGCAGTTGGCCCTGGCTCATCCCGCTGGCCCACAGCCTCGTCGCCTTACCGTTCGTGATCCGGGCGCTGCTACCGACCCTGCGTGGCCGCAACCCGCGCCTCGCCGAAGCAGCCGCACTCCTCGGAGCCAGCCCGTGGCGCACCTGGGTATGGGTCGAGCTACCCCTAATCATGCCCGCGATCATCACCGGGGCCGTCTTCGCCTTCACCGTCTCGCTGGGCGAATTTGGAGCCTCGTTGTTGCTGGTGCGCCCCGACGCCCCCACCCTGCCGGTCATGATCTTCCGCCTGCTCGGTCAGCCGGGGGCCATCAACTATGGGCAGGCGCTGGCGATGAGCAGCATCCTCATGCTCACCACGGCGCTCAGTTTTGTGGTGTTGGAGCGCATCAGGCCGCCAGGGGCGGAGATGTAGGGAGGGGCGTAGCCCCACACTCCATCGGGGGTATTGGGCGGCTGCGCCGCCCAATACCCCCAAGAAAACCCTACACCACCATCGTCTCCTGGTAGATCCCAAATACCTCGCGGAAGACATCGCAGATCTCGCCCACCGTGCAGTAGGCCCGCACACAGTTGAGGATAGCAGGCATCGTATTCTCGCTGCCCTCAGCCACGGCGCGCAGTTCCGCGAGGCGCTGCTGCGCAAGGGCGTTGTCGCGCTCGGCACGTACCCGGTCGAGGCGAGCCAGATGCTTGCGCTCCCCTTCAGGGTCCATCGCTAGGATGGGGATCTCAATCGGGGTCGGCACGTTATACGCATTCACCCCGATCATCTCGCGCTCGTTACCGTCAATCTCCTGCTGGTAACGGTAGGCCGCGTCGGCGATCTCGCGCTGGAAGAAGCCCTCGCGGATGGCCGGAATGACCCCGCCATAGTTGCGGATGGCCTCGAAGTAGGCGTTAGCCTCGCGCTCCATGCGGTTGGTCTGGGCCTCGACAAAGTAACTGCCACCCAGCGGGTCAACCGTGTTGGTGACACCGCTCTCGCTGGCGATCACCTGCTGGGTGCGCAGCGCAATCGTCACCGCCTTCTCACTCGGCAAGGCCAGCGCCTCATCCATACTGTTGGTGTGCAGGCTCTGGGTACCACCCATTACCGCCGCCAGCGCCTGAATAGTCGTGCGCACGATATTCACCTCTGGCTGCTGGGCAGTCAGCGAACAGCCCGCCGTCTGGGTGTGGAAGCGCAACCAGCAGGAGCGATCCTTCTTGGCCCCAAAGGTCTCGCGCATCAGCTTGGCCCAGATGCGGCGCGCAGCACGATACTTGGCGATCTCCTCGAAGAAATCGTTGTGGGCATTAAAGAAGAAGGAGATACGCGGCGCAAAATCATCCACATTCAGGCCGCGTGCAATCGAAGCCTCCACATACGCCGCACCATCGGCCAGGGTGAAGGCCAACTCCTGCGCTGCCGTCGCACCCGCCTCGCGGATGTGGTAGCCACTCACACTGACCGGGTTCCACTGCGGAACGTGCTGGCTCCCAAACTCGATGGTGTCCACCACGAGGCGCATGCTGGGTTCAGGCGGGAAGATATACTCGTTCTGGGCAATATACTCTTTGAGAATATCATTCTGCAACGTCCCACGCAGCTTACTCCACGGCACCCCGCGCTTCTCGGCCACTGCCAGATACATCGCCCAGATGATCGCAGCGGGCGAATTGATCGTCATCGAGGTCGAGATCTGGTCAAGGGGCAGGCCATCAAGCAGGATCTCCATATCTGCCAGCGACGTGATCGCCACACCACACTTGCCGAACTCACCCTCAACCAACGGATGGTCGGTATCGCGGCCATAGAGCGTAGGCATATCAAAGGCGATAGAGAGACCCGTCTGGCCCTGGGAGAGCAGATACTTAAAGCGCTCGTTGGTCTCCTCCGCCGTGCCGAAACCGGCAAACATACGCATCGTCCAGACCTTACCGCGATAGCCAGTGGGATGCACACCACGGGTATAGGGATACGCGCCGGGATGGGCAATATCGCGGGTATAGGATGTCTCGGCAATATCCAGCGGGGTATAGAGACGCTCAATCGGCTCGCTACTCGTGGTCATAAAGCGCACATTGCGTTCTGGTGCGCGCTCCAGGGTGGGCCAGAGGCACTGCTGTTCCCAAGTGGTCTGGGCGGCCTGGATCGCTTCTTTTGAGTCGAACACCTTTGTCACTCCTTTATATGGGGATAGCTCAACAGCACCTGTTGGTAGATACGATCATTGTATCATCTTCTGTGCGGGTGCTAATGAACGGGCCAGCGCAACCGCCCGTACCTCCTGTGTCCCCACGGCGCGCAGCGCATCGCCACAGGCGACCAGGGTCGCCCCGGTGGTGAGCACATCATCCACGAGGAGGACGCGGGCGGGTGGTGGAGTGTAGACATTCCACACAAAGGCAGCGGCGATATTGTCGTGCCGTTCGCGGCGGCCCAACTGGGCTTGGTGGCCAGTATCGCGGCAGCGCTCCAGGCCGGAGACGAGCGGGAGGCCGGTGGCGCGGGCGATGCGGGCGGCAAGTTCGCTACTCTGGTTAAAGCCGCGTTCTGCCAGCCGGGTGGCGTGCAGCGGCACGGGGATGATCGCGTCGGCGGGTTGGGGCTGGCGGCGCAACGCTTCAGCGAGCAGATCCCCCAGTGGGGCCGCGAGGCGGCGTTGGGAACGGTACTTCATGCGGTGGATGGCCTGGCGCAACGGCCCAGCGTAGAGCCATGGCACGAGCATCGCATCCAAGCCCGGCGGCGGATCATCGAGCGGGTAGGGGCGCAGCGCAGCGCGGCAGGTAGGGCAGAAGAGCGCCCCAAGGTGGCCACAGCCCACACAGCGATCTGGGAAGAGGAGGGCCAGCAGGGCATCCATGAGGGTCGCGAAGGACATGCGGTACCTCCAGGTGGGTGGGATCGTGCATGGGATATACCGTTTGGGAAGGGCGGAAGGGTTCGTGGTATCATGCCCACCAGATACCAAACACCAGCGAGGCCACAATGGATACCTCCAAGCGAGAAGATCCCGAAACCCCAAAACCGACCATGCGCCGCATCTGCTGTGTCACCCAGGCGCAGACAACGCGCCCACGGGCATCCATGTCCGATTATCTACGGGCAGCGGCTGTCTGGGCGCAGATCTTTCAAGCTGCGCAGGAGGTACGCGAGGTGGAGCAGGAAGGTGCTAAACCGGCTGAATCCACGTAGCATGGTATAATGCGCCGCGATTGAATCACCAGATCTTAGTAGGAGGCAGAGGGCATGGAGCGGCGCGTAGTCGTTACAGGAATGGGCGCGGTAGGCCCGTTAGGGCATGATGTGCCATCGCTCTGGCAGGGCATTGTCGAGGCTCGTAACGGCATTGGGCCGATCACGCTCTTTGACAGCGCTGGCTTCGATACGCACTTTGCAGGTGAGGTGCGCAATTTCGATCCCACCAATTATATGGATCGCAAAGAGGCGCGTCGTACCGACCGCTTTGTGCATTTTGCAGTCGCGGCGGCGCGTGAGGCGCTCCGATCCGCCGAGTTGGTGATTGACGAAACCAACCGCGACGAGATCGGCGTCTTTTTGGCCAGTGGCATCGGTGGTATCGCCACTCTCAGCGAGCAGTTGGATATTCTGCGTGCCCGTGGGCCAGGGCGGGTCAGTCCGTTCCTCATCCCGGCCATGATCACCAACCTTGCCGCCGGACATGTCTCGATCCTCAGCGGTGCGCGTGGCCCCAGCCTCTGCACCACCTCGGCATGTGCTAGTTCGGCCCACGCCATTGGTGAGGCAGCCGAGACGATCCGCCGGGGTTGGGCCAAGGCGATGATCGTGGGCGGAGCCGAAGCCTCGATCACCCCAATTGGGATCGCCGGCTTCAACTCCATGAAGGCGCTCTCCACCCGCAACGACTCCCCCGAAACTGCCTCGCGCCCCTTCGATGTGAGCCGCGATGGCTTTGTGATGGGCGAGGGCGGCGCGATCCTGATCCTCGAAGACTATGAGTATGCGGTCAGTCGCGGCGCTCCCATCCTGGCCGAGATGGTGGGTTATGGCTCATCCTCCGATGCCGTGCATATCACCAGTGTGGATGAGGGCGGCGTTGCGCGTGCGCTGCGTCTCGCCCTGCGCCACGCCAATATGCAGCCGGAAGAGATTGACTACATCAATGCCCACGCTACTTCCACCCCAGCGGGCGACCCGGTGGAGACGGCGGCGATCCGCAATGTCTTTGGTGGCCGCGAGCAGGCCCCGCCGGTCAGTTCGAGCAAGTCGCAGTTTGGACACCTCCTCGGTGCCGCAGGGGCGATGGAGTCGCTGGTCTGTATTCTGGCCATGCAGCATGGCCTGTTGCCCGCCACGATCAACCTCGCACAGCCCGACCCAGAGTGCGACCTTGATTATGTGCCCAACACTCCCCGCCCGGCCACCATCCGCGCTGCCATGAGCAACTCATTTGGCTTTGGTGGGCATAATGTCTCGCTCATCTTCCGCCAGATCTAGTTTCTAGCTTCCGGGAAGTTCTCAGCTTCCCGGAAGCTCTAATGTGTAACCTTGGACGAACTACAACGACAACTTGGCATCCGCTTTAACGACGAAGAACTCTTCACGCGTGCCTTTGTGCATCGCTCGTTCATCCACGAACACCCAGAGCGCAATCGCCCGCGTGAGTCGAATGAGCGGCTAGAGTTTCTTGGCGATGCGGTGCTCAACTTTCTGAGCGCCGCATGGCTGTATGCCAACTTCCCCGACCGTACCGAGGGTGAGTTGACCCACCTGCGTGCAGCATTGGTCAAGACCAATACCCTGGCCGGATTTGCGCGCAGCCTCGATCTGGGGCGGCATATTAAGATCAGCCGGGGTGAAGATACGCCCATCGCTCGCAACCGCCCTGCGCTCCTCGCCGATGTCTTTGAAGCCCTGCTGGGTGCGATCTATCTTGATCAGGGCCTCGATGCCGTGCGTACCTTCATTACCCCCTTCTTTGAGCATCAGATCGTGGTGGTGCTGAGTGGCAGTGACGAGGTTGATTACCGTACCCGGCTGCAAGAGCAGGCCCAGAGCCGCTTTAACCGTACCCCCACCTACCGCATGGTTGATGTCTCTGGCCCCGACCACCAACGCGAGTTCACCATGGAAGTGGTGATTGATGAAGTGCGCTATGGTGTTGGTGTCGGGACAAGTAAGCAGGCTGCGGCCCAAGCTGCTGCACGTGAGGCGTTAAATCGGCTTGAATCCCCTCCCGAAACGGTGAGCAAATAGCGTTGATGGATAGAGAAGCGCAGCGTGTGGGGAGGCTATGGCTGAGCGGATCTTCATAACCGGCGGGACGGGCTATTTGGGCACGGCGCTGCTGCGCCAACTTGAACTACGCGCTGCTCATGTGGGTGCGAGTTACTTGCACCAGCCACCAACCGCATTCCCCAATGTGGCATGGGTACGCATGGATCTGCGTGAGCCAGAGGAAGTACGGGCGATCCTGCATGCCTTCCAGCCTACGGCGATCATTCATACCGCCTTTGTGCAGTATGAGCCGGATCTGCTGGCGATTACCGGCTATGGAAGTGGCCTCATCGCCGAGATCGCGGCCAGTTTGGGGGCGCGCCTCATCCACATGTCGAGCGATGTCATCTTTGATGGCGAACGCACTGGCCCCTACACCGAGAACGATGCGCCCAACCCGATCAGTGCTTATGGTGAGGCCAAGGCGCTGGCCGAGCGCTTGGTGCAGGCAGCCTACCCCGCCGCTACCCTGGTGCGTACCTCGCTCATCTATGGTTTTGCACCGATTGATCGCCAGACACGCTTCGCCCTAGAGATCGCGGCTGGCCAGCGTAGCGACCGCCTCTTTAGTGATGAGTATCGCTGTCCGATCTTCGTGGATGATCTGGCGGCGGCACTGATCGAGTTGCTCAACACCGAGCATACCGGGGTACTCAACATCGCCGGGGCCGAGCGGGTGAGCCGCTATGAGTTGGGGTGTCTGTTGGCCCAGGCGCTGGGCTACAACCCCGATCAGATCCAAGCCGGACGCAGTGCCGAGTTGCCTGTGCGCCGACCACGCAACTGTAGCCTTGATATATCACGTGCCCAGGCGTTGCTGCATACACGCCTGCGAGGGGTGCGCGAAGTCCTTGCAGAGCCGCTCAGGATCAGTCATACTGATACGAATAAGAAATAAGAGGCGTCGAGATATTCTGGTATTTCCATTTTTGTTCTGGTGTGGCAGCTACGCTGCCACACCAGAACAAAATAACAATCTTCGAGGGCGGCACTGCCGTCCCCGAACCCCCACCTAAGGTATCTCCGAAGCTTCTCGCGTATGTTAAAGCAAGTGAGCATACTATGAGCCAAGTACCTGAGGCCATCAGCGGACTAATCAACGATCTGTGCGCGGATGATGAGTTCCGTCGCATTCAGGCGGCCTTCGGATTAGGGGTACTGGGTGAATTGGCGGTTGACCCGCTGATCGAGCTACTCGCCTCGCCCGAACAAGAACTGCGCAAACGTGCGGCCTGGGTACTCGGCGTGATTGGTGCGCCAGCGTTGCCCTCGTTACTCCACATGGTTGAAGGTGATGATGTCGCCATGCGCATTGAGGCGATCCGGGTACTCGGTGTGGTTGGCGAGGCCCGCGCACTCAACCAGTTACTGGTGGGGCTGACAGATCGTGATGCCCATGTAGCGGCACGGGCGGCGCGAGCGTTAGGCAAGATCGGCGATCCACGTGCTTACCACCCGCTCGTGACGGCCATGCGCCACCCCGAACCCGATGTGCGCTACGAGGCGTGCCGGGCGATTATTGATCTGCACGTTCCCGATGCGGTCATGGCGCTACGTGATGTTGCCGAGAATGATACCGGCGTCACCTCTTGGGGCGCGGCGGTGAGTGAGAGTGCGTTGCGCGCCATTGCCGAGTTGGATAACTCGTTGAGTAGCCCTGACCATGATGCCGAATTCTCGCGGGCCAGCGAGATCGTGCAGCAGGCCGAGAATCCTGAGTCCTGATGCGCATCGGGATTGATGCGCGCTGTATTGGGGATCACTTCCCCGGTATTGGGCGCTACATTACCAGCCTGATTCATGCCATGGCGCAGCTTGAACATGGCCATGAGTTGGTGATCCTGCATAACCCACTGACCCCGGCAATGCGCTACCAGTTGGCGGCTTTGCCGGGGGTGATGTTTGTGCCTCTGCGCTCCGGCCCCTTCGCGCCCCAGCAACAGATCGAGATCCCCTGGCGCATCCGCCAACTGGGCCTCGATCTCTTCCATGCACCCTACTTCATCCGCCCCTACCTGAATTTGCCTTGCCCTAGTGTCACCACCATCTACGACCTGTTGGGCCACTACTTCCCGCAGCAACTCACCTGGCGCGGGCGGCTACTCTACCGGGTGTTGCTCGGTTTGGCCATTCGGCGCTCCACGCGGCTAATTTGCATTTCCGAGGCCACCCGCCACGATCTGCTGCACCATTACCGCCTCGCCCCGGAGCGCGTCGCTGTCACCCCGTTGGCGGCTGGGCCACACTTCTGCCCGCAGCCAGAGGATGTGTGCGCCCAAGTGCGGCAACGCTACAACTTGCCCGATCAGTATCTGCTCTACCTTGGCTCAAACAAACCCCACAAAAATCTAGAGCGGCTGGTGCAGGCATGGGCCAGGGTGCAGCATCCCGCCTACACTCTTGTTTTGGCGGGGCATGATGATCGCCAACATACCGAACTGGATCGGCTGATAGCCGCGCAATCCAGCCGCATCCGGCGCATCCCCAATGTCGCCGAAGCCGATCTGCCTGTCCTCTACAGCGCCGCCACCTGCTTCGTCTTTCTCTCCACCTATGAAGGTTTCGGCTTACCCCCGTTAGAGGCACTCGCCTGCGGGACGCCGGTACTGTGCAGCGAGAGCAGCAGCCTACCCGAAGTGGTGGGCGATGCCGCCCGGCTGGTGAATCCCTGGGATGTAGACGCGATTGCGCAGGGGATGGCGGATCTGCTCGACCAGCCCGCCATGCGCGAGGAGTTGCGTCAACGCGGGTTAGCGCGGGCAGCCCAGTTCAGTTGGCGACGCACTGCGCAACAGACGCTGGCAGTGTATGCAACATGACAACCCTTCATCTTTTGCGTACAATAGCCCAAGTCAATCAGACCTATACAGGAGCTTTCATGGCTGTCGCCACGACACATAACCCGTTGCTCTCGATTGTGGTACCGATCTACAACGAAGAAGAGAGCATCCCCCACCTCTACTCGCGTCTGAGCGAGGTGCTAACCAGCTACGCCCAACCCTACGAGATCATCGCGGTGGATGACGGATCACGCGATCAGAGCTTTGCCCTGTTGCGCGATCTGGCCAACAGCGATCCGCGTCTGCGGGTGGTACGCTTCCGGCGCAACTTTGGCCAAACCGCCGCCTTTGCCGCCGGATTTGACCGTGCCCAGGGCGAGTATATTGTTACTATAGATGCCGATCTGCAAAACGATCCGCGTGACATCCCCCAACTGATGGCTCGTGCCGCAGAGGGTTTTGATGTGGTAAGTGGCTGGCGGGCGCGCCGCCAAGATGCCTTCATCAATCGCAAACTGCCCTCAATGATCGCCAACCGGCTCATCTCGTGGGTAACCGGGGTACACCTACACGACTACGGCTGCTCGCTCAAGGTCTACCGCGCCGAAGTAGTGAAGAACATCAACCTCTATGGTGAACTGCACCGCTTCATCCCCGCCGTTGCCTCGTGGCAGGGCGTTGCCGTCACCGAAATGCCGGTGCATCACGAAGCGCGCCGCTATGGCAAGTCGAAGTATGGGATCAGCCGCACCATCCGCGTGTTGCTCGATCTGATCACGGTGCGCTTCCTACTCTCCTACTCCACCCGCCCCATGCAGATCTTCGGGCTGTGGGGGCTGCTCTCGATCCTCACCGGCTTCGCCATCAGCCTCTATCTCACCTTCATCAAGCTGCTCTACGATGCCGATATTGGCTCCCGTCCGCTACTCCTCCTCGGTGTCTTGCTGATCATCCTAGGGGTGCAGTTTATCGGCATTGGCCTGATGGGCGAGTTGATCATGCGTACCTACTATGAGACGCAGCAGAAGGCGATCTACGTGGTGAGGGAAGAGGTGAATGGTTGACATCGTAATGTCAGCATCGTTGCCTCTGGGCGGCACCCCAAGCGCAAGGGGAGGCCGCCCAATCCGCGACTGACATAGATCTGGGTGTGGGCATAGCGCGCATGACCGATGGAGTAGCGCCACCCGTGGCGCGGCAGCACGAGTGAGCCGAGCCAGGGAAGATAGACGTGGCCACCGTGGGTATGCCCGGAGAGTTGCAGATCTACCCCCCGCGCCGCCGCTGCTTCGAGCATATCGGGCAGGTGGCAGAGCAGGATGCTGAACTGATTCTGCGGGGTGTCCGCCAGCGCCGCCGCTAGATCCATCCGCCCATTCCAGGCATCATCAACCCCCGCCAGGGTCAGTTCGGTGCCGCGCCACACTAGGCGGCGCTGCGTATTCAGTAAAAACTCGATCCCAATTGGTTCGAGGGCGGTGATGATCTCTTCTAGCCCCTCCCAGCGATCATGGTTGCCGGGAACCGCAAAGACGCCCAGGGGTGCATGGAGCGGGCGCAGCAGATCGGGCAGATCGGCGATATTCTCCGCATAACTGACCAGATCGCCGGTAATCACCAGCAGATCGGGCTGTTCGCGGAGCATAGCGGCCACTGCCCAGCGCGTGTTCTGGGTCGCATAGCGATGGCCAATATGCAGATCGCTCAGATGGCCAATCCGCAGCCCCTCTAAGCCCGGCGGCAAGTTGGGGAAGAAGAGATCGCGCCGTTCTAAACGCGGGCGGGTCGGTTCAACGTGCAGCGCGTAGAGCAGCGCCGAGACCCCCGCCGCCACCAGCGCCACCACGAGTTGCCAGCCACCGCGCAGCAAGGCCACAAGAATCACCACCAACGCCACACCACCCGCCCGCAACCAGTTGGGGCCAAAGCGTAAGCGGCGCAGACGGCGAATCAGCCCGTGGGGGAAGGGGTAATGAATATCGTGGTGGTCAGGGCTGTGGGGCATAGATGTTTCATTATACCAAAAACTCCCCAACAAATATGGTATCATGGTTCTGAATCGCCAGCGAACCTGCGAGAAGGAGCCAACCGTGACCCAAGTACTGCTGATACGGCATGGCACAAACGATTGGGTAGGTGGGCGCTTGGCGGGTTGGACACCCGGAGTACACCTGAACGCCGAAGGCCAACAGCAGGCATTGGCGCTGAGTGAACGGCTCGGCGATCTGCCGATAAGCGCAATCTATAGTAGCCCATTGGAGCGTTGTGTTGAGACCGCTAACACCCTCGCGCAGCCACGTGGCTTACCAATACGCCTTGTCGAGCAATTGGGTGAAGTGCGCTATGGTGAATGGCAAGGTGGCGAACTGAAAGAACTCGCCCGGCACAAACTCTGGCCGGGGGTACAATTCTACCCCAGCGGAACGCGCTTTCCCAATGGGGAGACGCTTGGCGAAGCCCAAATGCGGGTGGTGCAGGCGATAGACACCCTGCGCAACCAGCATCCTGAGCAGACGATCATCATCTGTTCGCATGCTGATCTGATCAAACTCGCAGTTGCCTACTATATCGGAATCCACATTGATCTCTTCCAGCGGTTAGTGATCGATCCGTGTTCTCTCACCGCCCTGCGTTTTGAGCGGATGGGGCCGCGCCTTCTCACGCTCAATGACACCGGCTCACTGGGGCACTTACGCCCACGTACACCACCACCCACGAGCGATGCTGGGGCCACCACTGAAGATGGCCCTCCGCCGGAGAAAACAGAGTAGTTATGTCAGACTTCCATATTGATCTGGATGCGGTACAGCGACTGACCACCGGGGCAGTCGGCCCCCGTGGGCAGCGGGTCTTCTATATGCAGATTCGGCGGGGTAGTCGCCTCTTGACCATGCTGGTTGAGAAGGAGCAGGTGCGGGCGTTAGCCGATGCGGTGACGCGGTTGCTGGATAGCCTCGCCGAGAAGAACCCGCGCCTTACGACTGCCGACGACATGCTGATCACCGATATGAGTTTAGAGGAGCCACTGGAGCCGGAGTTCCGGGTGGGGCAGATGGGGCTAGGCTATGATGCCGAGCGCGACATGGTGATTCTACTCCTCCAGAGCGTGGCCGAGGAGGACGAAGAGCCACTGCGCGCCCGCATCGCCGCTTCGCGCCCGCAGATGCGCGCCCTGAGCCTCCACGCGGCCCAAGTGGTGGCGGCGGGCCGCCCGATCTGCGGCAACTGTGGCCGCCCGATAGATCCGAGTGGCCATTTCTGCCCACAACGCAACGGCCACGGGCCGATCTTCAGTTCCTAGCATCCCGGCTTTAACGCAAAGACGCTAAGGCGCAAAGCCTTCAGTAGAGATTCCAAGCAGAACCTTTGCGTCTTTACGCCTTGGCGTCAACATGAGACTTCTATTTCCCCCAAGTTATACGGAGTTCTGGGATGGACGAACAGCTCCTCAACCCCCGCGATGCCTGTGCCATCCTCACCCACGGGGAGATGGAGATTGTTGCCGCCATGCCCTACAGCAGTAACTATACGCTGCTGTGTGTGGTAGAACATGCCGGGGTGCAGGTTCTCGGCATCTACAAGCCGCAACGGGGTGAACGACCGCTGTGGGATTTCCCCACTGGCACGCTCTACCAACGTGAAATGGCGGCCTACCTGCTGAGCGAGGCGCTCGGTTTGGGGTTCGTGCCGCCCACCGTGCTGCGCGAGGGGCCGTATGGGGTGGGGATGCTGCAACTCTTCATGGACAACGATGAAGAAGCGCACCTCTTTACCATGCTCAAAGAGGGTGGCTATGAGGCGGTCATCCGCCAACTCTGCGCCTTCGATGCCCTGATCAACAACGCCGACCGCAAGAGTGGCCACGCCCTCAAGGGCTTGGATGGCCGTCTGTGGGCGATAGATCATGGCATCTGTTTTCATGTGGAACCGAAATTGCGCACAGTACTGTGGGACTTCATCGGCGAGCCGCTGCCTGCCGAGGTGCTGGCGGCGTTTGGCCACCTCCAAGCGGAACTGACCAGTGACACCCCGCTGCACCGCAACCTGAACCTGCTGCTCGACCCCAGCGAGATCCGGGCACTTGAACAGCGCCTAGAGGATCTGATTGTCCAGGGCTGCTACCCGCCGCTAGGGCCGGGGCCAAACGTGCCCTGGCCGCCGGTGTAAGGCATACCTACCCCGAATCTTCATCAGCTTTTCATATCTGGGAGGTAGACTAGTTCTATCTAACAAAGTCCTTGGGGCTGCGCCCCAAACCCCAATTTTTGTTGTTTTTTGGCGGCGCAGCCGCCAAAAAACAACAAAAAAGATCTTCGGGGGCGGCGCAGCCGCCCCCGAACCCCCACCCGGAGGAGACGTAGCCCATGCCTTGGGCATCACGCCCCTCCACATGAATGATAGGAGCTATCTATGAACCGCAACTGGAACTGGCAGGGCTGGCTGGCAATTGCCATCGCGTGCCTTGCACTAGTGATAAGCCTGAGTGACCGGGTAGGCTGGCGCGATCCACGCCAAATGATGATGGGCACCGCACCCAACCAAATGATGATGCAGCCAGGGCCTGGGCACATGATGGATCGCAATAATACGCCCCCCCAGATGATGCCGGGATGGAACGACCAGAATGCCATGCCGCACCACATGATGGGTCAACGTGGCGGTTGGGGTGCCTTCGGGATCTTGGGCGGCGTATTGGGTGGATTGCTCGATCTGGCCAAGTTGGCCGGGTTGGGGCTGCTGGCGTGGTTGCTGTGGCGGCTCTTCACCCAGCGCCAAGCTGCACCGCTCACCCCGGCGGGGCATGATCCACGCGTAGAGTAAAAAACGTGGCGTACCGCTTGTACTTGCCACTATAACGCACTGCATTAACGCACCGTGTATACACGGTGCGTTAAGTCTTTTTTGGCCCAATGCCCCTTTATGACGCCCAATAGTTATCGTATCACTACCCAAAGAGGTGACACTCGACAACAAAATGAGTATCTGACATCAAAATATAATTGCTCTTTTCTTTCTGGCTGTAGATGCGCTATTATGGTTGCAGACAACGACGGGATAGTTGATGCTTGAGGTGTGAGGCTTGAAGCATGGGTCTTGAGGTGGCTTAGAGTTGGGTTCAGGTCTTCAGACCTCAGGCATCAAGCATCACCGATTATGGAGGGCGCCCATGACGACGCTGGACACCGATACGCTGGACATGGTGTTGGCAACCCTGCGCGAGTATGCCGCGAAACAACTCACCGATGAGTTCTTGCGCGATCTGGATGCGCGTGATGAGTTTCCGGTGGAGGTGCTGAAGGAGCTGTATGACCCGAATAAGATCGGGTTGCATCTGCTCTTCATCCCTGAGGAGTATGGCGGTTTGGGTGGTGGGGCGTATGACATCTATCGTGTGTCGGAGCAGATGGCGCGGATTGATCTGGGGATCGCAACCGGGGTGCTAGCCACGTTCTTGGGTACTGACCCGATTACCGTAGGTGGCACGGAGGAGCAGAAGGCCCACTGGATGGGCCGCATCGCCGATGAGGGGATGTTGGTGGCCTATGGCGCAACCGAGCCGCAAGCCGGGAGTGATCTGGGGACGCTGACGACGAAGGCCGAGCCGGTGCTGGATGATGGTAAGGTGGTCGGCTATAAGATCAGTGGCCGCAAGCAGTGGATCAGTAATGGCGGTGTGGCGGTGATCTATACCATCCTCGCCAATACCCCCGGTGGCCCCTCCTGGTTTGTGGTGGATCGCGATACGCCCGGCTTCGTCAAGGGGAAGCACGAGGATAAGCACGGTATCCGCGCTTCCAATACCGCCGCGCTCTTCCTTGATGATGTCTATGTTGATGCTGATCGCCTCGTCGGTGGGGTGGAGGGCCAGGGGTTGGCCCAGGCCCAGGCGGTCTTCGGTTATACCCGCTTGATGGTCGCGGCGTTTGGTTTGGGTGGCGGCTGGGCCGCGCTGGAACGCGCTATCCGCTATAGCCAGACCCGTATCCAGGGTGGTGGCTTGCTCTCCACGAAGCAGGCGTATACCCATAGGCTGCTGGTGCCGAATGCGATCCGCTTGGAGGCCGCGCGCGCGTATATCGAGTGGACCGCTGCTCGGATTGATGCTGGCGAGCCTGATCTTCAGACGGAAGGCGCGATTGCCAAGTATATGGCCACCGAAGGCGGCAATAAGGCCGCTGAAGATGCCATCCAGGCACTAGGTGGCTATGGCTATACCAAGGAGTATATGGTCGAGAAGATCAAGCGTGATGTGCGCATCACCTGTATCTATGAGGGTACGTCCGAGATTCTGGAGTGGACGATTGCCCGCGACCGCTGGCAGCTCCATTTGAAGTCGCGTGGGGCCTACTTTACCGATTGGGCCACCCGGCTGGATGCGCTGGCTGCCGCCAATCCGGCCTCTGGTGCCGCGACGGCTGCGCTGGCGATGCGCGCCCTTGCGACCATTATGGAGCGCTGTCGCCTTGACCGCCTCACCCGTAATCAGCACATCCTCTTCCGCCTGGGTGAGATGGTGGCGTGGGCAGAAACCGCCGCTATCTTTGCGGAACGCGCCGCTACACCGACTCCGGCTATCCCGTTGGGGGCCGAGACCCGCTTGGCCATGGCGCGTGTCCACGCCCGTAACGCCGCCCTCAAGATTGCGAGTGAGGGGCTGAGTTGGGCGATTGGGGCCGGTCAGACTGACCCCAACCTGGCCAATTCGCTCGGTCTGCCCGCGATCTATGCCGCGCAGGCTGGTCAGATTGAGGATATGAACCGGGTCGCCGCCGATCTTGTGGCGGCGTTCCCTGCTGAATAAGTAGTGACTGCCCCCGCGCTGCGGCTGCGGCCTGCGTGGGGGCTATCGAATAGGAGCCGACCCATGGATCAGGTCGCACGTCGTGCTATTGCAGTTGTGGGTGTGGGGGCTGTCTTGCCCGATGCGCCCAGTGCCCAGGCTTTCTGGGCAAATGTTGTTGGGAAGCGCTACAGTATCAGCGAGACTCCTGCCGACCGATGGAGTGTCGCTGATTATTATGATCCCGATCCGAGTGCGCCTGATAAGACCTACTCGAAGATCGGGGGCTGGGTGCGCGATTTTCGTTTCGATTGGCAGCGCTTTCGTATGCCGCCCAAGGTGGCCCAGGCGATGGATCAGGGCCAGCAGTGGGCCGCGACTTGCGCCGCTGAGGCGCTGGCCGATTATGGCTACCCCGACCGCCCGCTGAATACCGACAATGTCGGGGTGATTCTGGGCACGGCGATGGGAGGGGAACTGCATTACCACACCCACCAGCGTGTGGTCTTCCCTGAATTTGCCGCGATGCTGCGCGCTACCCCGATGTTCCACAGCTTGGCTCCGGCGGTGCAGGCTGAGTTGGTGGCCCAGTTCCACCACCAGATGGATCGCACCTTGCCCCCGATCACCGAGGACTCGATGCCCGGTGAGTTGCCCAATATCGTGGCCGGGCGGGTGGCCAATCTGCTCAATCTGCGTGGCCCCAATTTTATCACCGATGCGGCGTGCGCTTCGACCTTTGCGGCGGTGGATGCGGCGATTGAGTTGCTCTCCGATGGCCGTGTGGATGCGGTGCTTACCGGCGGGGTTGACCGCAATATGGGGCCGTCTACCTTCGTCAAGTTCTGTAAGATCGGCGCGCTGAGTGCCACCGGCACGCGCCCGTTTGGCGATGGGGCCGATGGCTTTGTGATGGGTGAGGGCGCTGCGATCTTCTTGCTCAAGCGCCTAGAGGATGCCGAGCGCGATGGAGACCGTATCTATGCGGTGATCCGGGGTGTGGGCGCTTCGTCCGATGGCAAGGGTAAGGGCATCACCGCCCCCAACCCGGTCGGGCAGGTCTTTGCGATTGAGCGCGCCTGGCGCAATGCCGGACTTGATCCGGCGACGTGTAACTTGGTCGAAGCCCACGGCACGAGTACCCGCGTGGGTGATGTGGCCGAGTTGGAGAGTCTGACTAAGGTCTTTGCGCATGCCGAGCAGGGCAGCATCGGGCTGGGTTCGGCCAAGAGCAACATTGGCCACCTGAAGGCGGGTGCGGGCGCAGCCGGGTTGCTCAAGACGGTGATGGCTCTGCACGCGAAGGTGTTGCCGCCCACGCTGAATGCGGAGCGTTCCAATCCGCATATTGATTTTGCGCATAGCCCTTTCCGCCTCCAGCACAACCCAGAGGCGTGGGAGCGACGCGGCAATCTGCCCCGGCGGGCGGCGGTGAGTGCCTATGGCTTCGGTGGCACCAACTTCCATCTGGTGTTGGAGGAGTATGTGCCAGGAATGATCCGTACCGAGCCGCAGCGCTACAGTGGCGTGAGTCTCTCCCAGGGTGATGGGGCCGGATCGGGGGATGGCCGCGCTGCCAGCCCAGTGCCGGTGCGCGGTATCTTGGCGCTGGGGGCGGCCACGGAGGCGGCGCTACTGGCCGAGTTGCAGTCCGTGGTGGAACGGGTGGCTACGGGTTGGACGCCGCCGCTGGCGTTGCCCGACAAGGCGATCCTGGCCCAGCCGGAGCGCTTGGTGATTGACTTTGCTGATGCGGCCGATCTGGGTGAGAAGCTGGCTAAGGCGAGCAAGGCCGCCGCGATGCACAGCCCGGCGGCGTGGCGCGCCCTGCAAGGCCAGGGTGTCTTCCGGGGTAGCGGCAAGCCCGCAGGTAAGGTGGCCTTCCTCTTCCCTGGCCAGGGCAGCCAGTACCTCAACATGGGCCGCGAGTTGGCCAAGATCGCGCCCGTGGTGGCGCAGGTCTTTGCCGAGGCCGATGCGGTGATGACGCCCATCCTGGGGCGCTCGCTCACCAGTTATCTCTTTGTAGAAGGTGATGATCCGGCGCTGCTTAAGAAGGCCGAGCGCGAGTTGATGCAGACGGCGATCACCCAGCCCGCCATGCTTACGCTCGATATTGCGCTGCTGAAGCTGTTAGAGAGCTACGGCATTCGCCCCGACATGGTCATGGGTCATTCCTTGGGTGAATATGCCGCCCTGGTGAGTGCGGGTATTATGCCCTTCGCCGAGTCGTTGGAAGCTGCCGCTGCTCGCGGAGCCGAAATGACCCGCGTGAGTGTGGATGACAACGGCTGGATGGCGGCGGTGATGGCTCCGCTTGATGTGATTACCCAGACCCTCGCCGAGTGCGATGGCTATGTGGTGGCGGCGAACATCAACAGCTACGGCCAGGCGGTGATCGGCGGGGCCAGCAAGGCGGTCGAGCAGGCGATTGGCCGCTTCATCGCCAAGGGCTACCAAGCCCAGCGCATCCCGGTGAGCCACGCCTTCCACACTCGTATCGTCGCCCCGGCGGCGGCCCCGTTGCGCACGCTGCTCAACCGGCTGCATATCGCACCCCCGCGCCTCCCGCTGGTGGCCAATGTCACTGGCGGCCTCTACCCGACCGATGTTGATGCGATCAAGGACATTCTGGAACAGCAGATCGCCTCGCCGGTACAGTGGGTGCGCGGCCTAGAGACGCTCTATGCCGAAGGTTGCCGCATCTTTGTCGAGTGCGGGCCAAAGCGGGCGCTCAAGGGCTTTGTTGATGATGTGCTGGGCAGTAAGCCCGATCTGGTATCGCTCTTTACCAACCACCCCAAGAATGGCGAGTTGGCGAGCTTCAACCAGGCGCTGTGCGGCCTCTACGCGGCGGGTTTGGCACCAACTGATGCCCCCGCGCCCCGTGTTGCGCCGCCCGCCGAACCTCCACGCGCCATCCTAGAGGAGACAACCGTGACCACACCCAATGGAAGTGGCCCCCAGCCGAGTGCGCCGCTGGCTCCGGCGGGCCTCGAAGCCCTAGGGTCGCTGCTGGCCCAGGCGTTGCAGGCTGCCCAGCCCCAAGCCCAGGCGCGTGGCCCCCAGGTCTATGATCGTGATGAGGTGCCGAGTGGCTCGGTGGTCATCTCCGGCACTGGCCTCGGTCTGCCCGGCCCAGCCAAGTCGCTGATGGACCCGGAGAATGCGCTGCGGATTCTGCGTGGTGAGCAGTTCATTGATCTCATCCCCGAACGCTTCCGGGCGATGATGCTGCGCAAGAATATCATCCGCTTGGTCAAGGGCGAAGATGGTGGCGGTCAGTTCGTGGCGATTGATAACCCCGATGAAGTCGTGCGCCTCGCCGGGCGCGCCGGGGCCTTCGATCTGCACGCGGAGTATGGGGTGCCCGATGCCTTCATTGAGGCACTGGATCGCACCACCCAACTGGCCATGGCCGCCGGTCTGGATGCGCTGCGCGAGGCCGGGTTGCCGCTGGTGCAGACCTACCGTCTGACGAGTAAGGGCACGCACCTGCCGGATCGCTGGATGTTGCCCGAACCGCTGCGCGATGAGACCGGGGTGATCTTTGCGTCGGCCTTTCCCGGTATGGATCGGATGACCGATGAGCTGGTGCGCTATTTCACCTACGAGGGCCGCCTGACTCAGATTGAGCAATTGGAGAAGTTGCGCACTGCGGTGAGTGATCCCAACGCCTTGGCCGAGATCAACCGCATGATCGCCAGCCTGCGTGAAGATCTGGCACGGGAACCCTACACCTTCGACCGGCGCTTCATCTTCCGCGTCCTCTCCATGGGGCATAGCCAGTTTGCCGAATATATCGGCGCACGCGGCCCGAACACCTCGGTTAATGCCGCCTGTGCCAGTACGACCCAGGCCATCGCGCTGGCCGAAGACTGGGTCCGCAATGGGCGCTGCCGCCGCGTCCTGGTGATCGCCAGCGATGATGTGACCAGCGACCGGCTGATGGAGTGGGTCGGGGCGGGCTTCTTGGCTACCGGCGCTGCCGCCACCGATGACGCCGTGGCAGAGGCGGCGTTGCCCTTCGATAAGCGGCGCCACGGCACGATCCTTGGTATGGGCGCATGCGCCCTGGTCGTCGAGAGTGAAGATGCCGTGCGCGAGCGCGGTATGCGTGGAATTGTTGAGGTGCTGGCCAGCGAGACCGCCAACAGCGCCTTCCACGGCACGCGGCTAAATGTAGATCACATCTCGCAGGTGATGGATCGGCTGATCGTCAGTGCCGAGCGGCGCTTCGGCATCAACCGCCTCGCCATCGCCCCGCAGACGGTCTTTGTCTCCCACGAGACCTTCACCCCGGCGCGTGGGGGCAGCGCTGCCGCCGAGGTGGCCGCGCTACGCCACAACTTCGGCCCCGCCGCCGACTCGATCATTATCGCGAATACCAAGGGCTTTACCGGCCACGCCATGGGTGTGGGGGTGGAAGATGTTATCGCGGTGAAGATCCTCGAATACGGGGTAGTGCCGCCGGTGCCCAACTTCCGCGAGATTGACCCCGAACTGGGGCTGCTCAACCTGAGCCGGGGCGGACGGTACCCGGTGCAGTACGCGATCCACCTTGCGGCTGGTTTCGGATCGCAGTTGGCGCTCACCCTGCTGCGCCGCGTGCCGGGCGGCTTGGATCGCACCGACTCGCCCGTGCACTACCGTTTCTGGCTCGATCAGGTTACCGGCTATGACCGCACAGAGACCGAGGTGGTGCAGCGTGTGTTGCGCGTGAAGAGCAGCAGCGCCCCCACGCGCAGCCCTGCGCCTAGCCCGTGGCGCTACGGTACCGGCCCGGTGGTGCGCGCCGCTGCTCCCGGTAGCGCCCAGCAGGTTGTGACCATGCCGCAGCCAACCCTGCGCCCAACCCCGGCACCCGCCCCGGTTGCGCCGCCACCCGTCGCCGTGGCTCCGGCTCCGGCCCCGGCTCCGGCACCCGCCCCCGTCGCGGTAGCTCCGGCACCCGCCCCGGTTGCGCCGCCACCCGCGCCAACGATCAACCCGGTGGAGGGGCAGGTGCTGGCGCTGGTGGCCGAAAAGACCGGCTACCCCTCGGATATGCTCGATCTGGATCTGGATTTGGAGGCCGACCTGGGGGTGGATACGGTCAAGCAGGCTGAGACCTTCGAGGCCGTGCGCGGAGCCTTCAACATCCCACGCCCGGAGAATCTGGCGCTACGCGACTACCCGACCCTGCGCCGGGTGATCGAGTTTGTCTACGAGTCGCGGCCCGACCTGAAGGCCGCGCCCACCCCGGCACCCGCCCCGGCGAGTGTACCCGCGCCCGCCCCGGTGGCTCCAGCGGCCCCGGCCACTGATGGCGTGGCCACCCAGGTGCTGGCACTGGTGGCCGAAAAGACCGGCTACCCCTCGGATATGCTCGATCTGGATCTGGATTTGGAGGCCGACCTGGGCGTGGATACGGTCAAGCAGGCCGAGACCTTCGAGGCTGTGCGCGGGGCCTTCAACATTCCCCGCCCGGAGAACCTGGCGCTACGCGACTACCCGACCCTGCGCCGGGTGATTGATTTTGTCTACGAGTCGCGGCCCGAACTGAAGGTTGCGAGTGTACCCGCACCTGCCCCCGCGCCAGTAGCTGCGCCCGCGCCCGCCCCGGTGGCTCCGGCTTCCCCCACCACTGATGGCGTGGCCGCCCAGGTGCTGGGGCTAGTCGCCGACAAGACCGGCTATCCACAGGATATGCTCGATCTTGATCTCGACCTCGAAGCCGACCTGGGGGTGGACACGGTCAAGCAGGCCGAGACCTTCGAGGCCGTGCGCGGAGCCTTCAACATCCCACGCCCGGAGAACCTGGCCCTACGCGACTACCCGACTCTGCGCCGGGTGATCGAATTTGTCTACGAGTCGCGGCCCGATCTCAAGCCGAGCAGCGCCCCCGTGCCCGCCCCGGCCCCGGTGAGTGTGCCCGCGCCTGCCCCGGTGGTCGCGCCTGCCCCGGTGGCTGCGCCTGCCCCCGTGAGTGATGGGGTGGCCGAACAGGTGTTGGCGCTCGTGGCCGACAAGACCGGCTACCCAACCGAGATGCTCGATCTCGACCTGGATCTAGAGGCCGACCTGGGAGTGGACACGGTCAAGCAGGCCGAGACCTTCGAGGCCGTGCGCGGGGCCTTCGGCATCCCACGCCCGGAGAACCTGGCCCTACGCGACTACCCGACGCTGCGCCGGGTGATCGAGTTTGTCTATGACTCGCGGCCCGACCTGAAGGCCGCGAGCGCCCCCGCCCCGGTGGTTGCGCCCGCCCCGGTGGCTGCGCCCGCCCCCGTCAGTGATGGGGTGGCCGAGCAGGTGTTGGCGCTCGTGGCCGACAAGACGGGCTACCCGACCGAGATGCTCGATCTCGATCTGGATCTGGAGGCCGACCTGGGGGTGGACACGGTCAAGCAGGTTGAGACCTTCGAGGCCGTGCGCGGGGCCTTCGGCATCCCGCGCCCGGAGAATCTGGCGCTGCGCGACTACCCGACCCTGCGTCGGGTGATCGAGTTTGTCTATGAGTACCGGCCCGAACTGCGGGCGGGCGGGGCCGTAACCCCGGCCCCTAGCGCCCCGGCGGAGAGCGCCGCGCCGGTGGTCAGCAGCGCGCCGGTACCCAGCGTCAGCTACGATGTGGCCGAGGCCGACCGTGCGCCACGGCGGGTACCCACGCCTGTGTTGCGCCCCGCGCTTGAGATGTGCCAGCCCACCGGGGCGGTACTCGATGCGGGCAGCCGGGTGATCGTGATGCTGGATCGCGGCGGCGTCGGTAAGGCGCTGGTGGGTCGCCTCCAGAAGCGCGGCGTTGTCGCGCTCACCTTCGAGGAGCCACCTAGCACCAGCGAACTCGAAGAGCGTCTGAACGCATGGATGGCCGAAGGGCCGATCCAGGGCATCTACTGGCTGCCCGCGCTCGATGTTGAACCCGATCTGGACGAAATGGATCTCGACATCTTCCGCGAGGCGACTCGTGTGCGGGTGAAGAACCTCTTCCTGACCCTGCGCACGCTCTACGCGCACTTCAGCGGCCCGCAGCACTTCCTCGTCTCCGCAACCCGCCTGGGTGGGTTGCATGGCTACGAAGAGGCGGGCGCGAGTGCCCCGCTGGGTGGGGGTGTGACGGGTCTCACCAAGTCGTTCAAGCGCGAACGTACCGAGTTGACGGTCAAGGCGGTGGACTTCGAGTTGAACCGCAAGACCGCCGATCCTGCCGAGGCGCTGATCGCCGAGACGCTCTATGACCCTGGGGTGATCGAGGTGGGCTACCACGAGGGGCTGCGCTTCAGCGTCAATTTCCAGGAACTCCCCGCTGCCGACGGCAACCCCGGCATGGTGTTGGGGCAGGAGAGTGTCTTCGTTGTCACCGGGGCGGCGGGGGGCATTACCAACGCCATTGTCGCCGACCTCGCTGGGGCCAGTGGTGGCATCTTCTACCTGCTCGACTTGACCCCGACCCCGGAGGCCAACGATCCACAGATCGCGCAGTTCCGCAGCGACCGCGAGGCGCTCAAACTGAGTCTGATCGAGGAGATGAAGGCCGCCGGTGAGCGCCCCACCCCGGTGCAGATCGAGCGCCGTCTGGCGCAGATCGAGCGCAGTGACGCGGCGCTGCGGGCGATTGAGGCGGTGCAGGCGGCGGGGGGTACGGCCCACTACCGCAGCCTCAACCTGCTCGATGGTCCGGCAGTTACCGCAGTGGTGGCCGAAGTGGCCGAACGCCACGGGCGCATTGATGTCCTGCTCCACGCGGGTGGCATCGAGATCAGTAAGAGCATGCCATCTAAGGAGCCGCGTGAGTTCGATATGGTCTTCGACATCAAGGCTGACGGCTTCTTCAGCCTACTCAACGCGGCCAAGGCCATCCCCATCGGCGCGACCGTCGCCTTCAGTTCGGTGGCCGGACGCTTCGGCAACAGCGGCCAACCCGACTACAGCGCGGCCAACGATCTGCTCTGCAAGATCACCAGTTCGCTGCGGCGCACCCGCCCGCAGACTCGCGGCATCGTGATTGACTGGACTGCGTGGGGGGGCATCGGGATGGCCACACGTGGCTCCATCCCCAAGATCATGGAGGCGGCGGGTATCACCATGCTGCCACCCGAAGTCGGTATTCCCACCATCCGCCGCGAACTGACCGCTGGTGGAACACGCGGCGAGATCCTGGTGGGGATGGATCTGGGTATCCTCACCGCTGAACTGGCTCCCCAGGGTGGTCTCGATCCAGAGCGCGTCAAGGCGCTGCTCGCCACCCGCGAGCCGCCCCTGGCGATGATCGGCACCCTCACCTCGGCCTGTCTCTACGGCGGGATCGAGGCTGAGACGCTGGAAAACCCGCAGCAGCAACCCTTCCTCGATGATCACCGCATCGAGGGGACTGCCGTCCTCCCCGGCGTGATGGGCACCGAAGCCTTCGCCGAGATCGCCAGTCTGCTGGCACCGGGCTACCAGATCGCCGAGATTGACCACGACCGCTTCGCTAGTCCCTTCAAGTTCTACCGCGACCAGCCGCGCACACTCTACCTGCGCGCAATTGTGCGCCCGCAGGCCAACGGCGACCTGATCGCGCATACGGAACTGCGCTCGGTACTCAAGCCACCCAAAGAGGGGCTACCCGAACAGATCACGCTCCACTTCAGCGCCGACGTGCGACTGAGTCGCACGCCCGTCACCCCGCCCGAACCAGCCCCGCTCTGGCCGGTCTCGGACGAGGTGCGCGTCTATGCCACCGCCGACATCTATGGGGTCTACTTCCACGGCCCGGCCTACCAGGTCTTGGATCGGGTGTTGATTGACGAGGGGCGCGCGATTGGCGTGATGTCCAATGATCGCCCCCCGGCGATTGACCCGCCCGACGCGGCAACGCTGATAGACCCGCTGCTGATCGAGTTCTGCTTCCAGACTGCCGGGATCTGGCAGGCTTCGCACGATGGCGTGCTGGCACTACCCGCCGAGATCGATTCGGTCTCGGTCTTCCGCGCCACCCCGCCCCCCGGCGACCCGCAGCTCTATGCTATCGTCACCCCGGTATCCGAAGGCGTCTTCGATGCCCAGGTGCGCGATGAAGCGGGCAACGTCTATGTAGCGATGCGCGGCTACCATACCATCGCGCTGCCCGGTACGGTGGAGTTGTAAAAATGTAGGGGCGAAGCATCGCCGAAGGCGATGCTTCGCCCCTACGTGATGAAATTTATGTTCACATGGCTCATCACCCAACGCAGCGCCATGCCCGCCCCCGAACACTTCTTGGCCCCCGCCGAGCAGGCCGTCTACGCCCAGTTCACGCACGCCAAACGCCAAGCGGAATGGCTCCACGGGCGCTGGACGGCCAAGCGGCTGGTGCATGCCACATGCGGGGCCGATCTCCCGCTCACGGCGATTATGGTGCTGAGTGATGCTGATGGTGCGCCCTACCTTACAGCAACTGATCTCAACCTCCAGCCCACCCTGGACAGCATGCAGATCAGTCTGAGCCATAGTGGTGACTATGCCGCCTGTGGGTTGCGTGTCGGTGCCACCCGGCTAGGGATCGATCTTGAGCAGATCGCCCCGCGTGGGGCCACCTTCGCCCAGACCTACTACACCCGCGCCGAGTTGGATCTATTGACCAACACTCCGCCCGATCTCTACGACACACTGGCCACGGCGATCTGGAGCGCCAAAGAGGCCACGCTGAAGGTAACTCGCCACGGCTTGCGGGTGGATACGCGCAGTGTGACGTGTCTGCCTAGCATGCCCAACCATCCCGCTTGGGCCAGTATCACCATCAGCACCGCCCTCAGCCCCGTTGCGCTGCACGGCTGGTGGCGCACCAGCAACGGCGTCGTGATCAGCGTCGTTACCGAAGCCTGAGACGATCACCGAGGAAGGTCTATGCAAGAATATATTGACAAACTGCGCGCCCTCAAAGCCGAGGCCGCAGGCTCGCCAAAGGACGTGGAGTCGCAGCATAAGCGGGGCCGCCTGACTGCCCAGGAGCGGATCGATCTGCTCTTTGATCCCGGTACGTTCAACCAGATTGATACCCTCGTCACCCCGCGCTACGAGAGCTATATGGGCGGCAAGTCCTCGCGCCTGGGTGATGGCGTGATCACTGGCTTTGGCATGGTGCAGGGGCGGCAGGTCTTTGCCGCTGCCCAAGATGCTACCGTGATGGGCGGCTCGCTGGGCGAGATGCACGCCAACAAGATCGTCAAGGCCATGCGGATGGCGCTCAGTTATGGTTGCCCCTTTGTGGCACTGAACGATTCGGGTGGAGCGCGTATTCAGGAGGGGGTGGATAGCCTGGGTGGCTATGCGCGTATCTTCGATGCCAACTGCGAAGCCTCCGGCGTCATCCCCCAACTCTCGGTCATCCTCGGCCCATGCGCGGGCGGCGCGGTCTATTCGCCCGGTCTCACCGACTTCATCTTCATGACCGAGAATAGCTACATGTTCATCACCGGCCCAGAGGTGGTCAAATCGGTGATGCAGGAGAACGTCAGCCAGGAGGATCTGGGTGGTGGGCGCATCCACGCCTCGGAGAGTGGCGTGGCCCACTTCCTCGCCAGCGATGACCGCGAGTGTCTGTTGAAGGTGCGCGAGTTGCTCAGTTACCTGCCCTCCAACAACCTGAGCGATCCGCCCTACATCCCCCCGCGTGACGACCCAGAACGGCGCTGCCCCGAACTGGAGCAGATCGTCCCGGTAGACCCGCACAAGCCCTACGATGTGCGCCAGGTGATCACGAGTATCGTGGATGACGGGCGCTTCTTCGAGATTCACGAACTGTGGGCCGAGAATATGGTAGTCGGCTTTGCGCGTCTGGATGGCTTTGTGGTCGGCTTGGTTGCTAACCAGCCCATGGTGCTGGCCGGAACCATAGACATTAAGGCCAGTATCAAGGCTACCCACTTCATCCGCATCTGCGACGCCTACCACATCCCGGTAATCACGCTGCAAGATGTGCCCGGTTTCCTCCCTGGTACCAGCCAGGAGTATGGCGGCATCATCCGCAACGGGGCGCGCCTCATCTACGCCTACTCCGAGGCTACCGTACCCAAGTTGATGCTCATCCTGCGCAAGAGCTACGGCGGTGCCTATTGCGTGATGAGCAGCAAGGGGCTACGCGGCGACCTGCTCTATGCGTGGCCGAATGCCGAACTGGCCGTCATGGGGGCAGCGGGCGCAGTCAACATTCTCTTCCGCAACGAGGTGAAGACCGCACCCGACCCGCAGGCACGTGGGGCCGAACTCGTCTCCGAGTACCAGGAGAAGTTCAACAACCCCTACGTTGCCGCCGCACGCGGCCTGATTGATGATGTGATCGAGCCGCGTGATAGCCGCCGCGTTCTCATCCGTGCTCTGCATGTCACGCTTAGTAAGCGGGATCGCCATATTCCGCGTAAACACGGCATCTCACCGATGTAGGCGCAAGCATGGGAGCGAGGGCGTCTCGCCCTCGACAATGAATACGAGGGCAAGATGCCCTCGCTCCCAGGAGGAAGGAACGCAGTATGTTCAATAAAGTGTTGATTGCCAACCGGGGCGAGATCGCCGTGCGTGTTGTCCGTGCGTGCTGCGACATGGGCATTCGCACCGTGGCGGTGTATGAACCCGACGACATGGGCGCACTCCATGTGCGCCTCGCCGACGAGGCGCATCCGCTGCCGCGCCAGGGCGACTACCGCAACCCCGATGCCATGCTGACTATCGCCCGCCAAGCCGGGGTAGATGCGATCCACCCTGGTTACGGCATCATCTCCGAGCACCCCGGCTTTGTGCGTGCCTGCGAGGAGATCGGCATCACCGTGATCGGGCCGGGGAGCGCCACCTTGGAGCAGGTGCGCAACAAGATTGATACGCTCGAAAAGGTACGCGCAGCGGGCATTCCCACCACGCGCCCCTCATCCCGCGCCTTCAGCCCTAGCGAGAGCGAGGCCATGTTCGCAGAAGCCGAGGCCATCGGTTTTCCGCTGGTGGTCAAAGCCCACGCGGGGGGCCACGGACGCGGCACGCATCTGGTCTACAACCGCGAGATGCTCCTAAATGTGGTGCAGCGCTCATCCGGGGCGGCGCAAGCCTTCTATGGTGACGCGCACGTCTATTTGGAAGCGGCCATGCCCGCCTCGCGCTACATCGAAGTCCCCGTGCTGGGCGACACCCACGGCACCATTGTCCACCTCGGCGAACGTGACGGCTCGATCCAGCGCAATACGCGCAAGGTGATCGGCGAATCGCCTGCACCGGGGCTGAGCCAAGAGCAGCGCGAGGCGATCTGGGCCAGTGCGCTCAAGGTGGCACATCTCTTCAACATCCATGGGGTCGCCACCATCGAGTTTGTGGTGGATCAGGCCGGACAGCACTACTTCACCGAGATCAAGCCCCGCATTCAGGTTGAACACCTGGCCACCGAGATGGTTACCCGCATTGATACCGTGCGCGAACAGTTGCGCATCGCGGCGGGCGAGGCGCTCGGTTACACCCAGGAGCAGGTACGTTTGAGTGGGGTGGCGATCTTCTGCCGCATCAATGCCGAAGATCCCTGGCATGGCTACATGCCCAGCCCCGGCCATATCAACAGCTTCCGCATCCCCGGTGGCCCCAACGTGCGTGTGGATACCTACGCCTACGCCGGAACCGATGTCCCCGTTCACTACGACTCGCTGCTGGCCAAACTGGCCGTCTGGGGCGCGACGCGGAGTGAGTGCCTCAACCGCGTTCACCGGGCGCTACAAGAATTTCAGATCGAAGGCGTGCGTACCAACCTGGGGTTGCTGCGTCTGATCGTCAACGACCCGGAGTTTGTGGCCGGTACCTACACCACCGACTCAAGCCAGCACCATCTCACCGAGGCTCCCGTCACCGACGACAACCTCGGCGATCTGGCCGCTATCGCCGCACTGGCCTTTCTGGCGCTCAACCGCGAAGCCAGCCCAGTCACGCCATCCGCCTTTACCAGTGGCTGGTACCACGATAGCCGCCGGTTGGGATCATAAAGAACCGAGGTACCCCATGCGCAAACTCCTCGTCACCATTGACGGAACCGAATTTCAGGTGCAGGTGCCCGAAGTTCCCGATAGCGATGGCTTCTTCACCGTCATGGTGAATGGCCAACCCATGCGTACCGCGCTCTCATCGCTGGCCGATTCTGAAGTACTAGAATGGGCCATGGTCAATAGCCGCCCCTACGAGTTGCAGATTGACCACGAACTACGCTGGATTCAGTCGCGCCATGGCCGCCACAATGTCCAAGTCCGCGACCAAGACTCGCGCATCAGCCATCCACGCAGTACCGACGGGCGCATCAAGGCCCCCATCCCTGGGGTGGTCGTGCGCGTCCTGGTAGATGTGGGCCAAGAGGTAGAGCTCGATCAGCCCTTACTGGTACTCGAAGCGATGAAGATGGAGAATGAGATCCGCGCCACCCGTGCCGGACGCATCGCCAGCCTCAACGCTACCCCCGGACGTGCCGTACAATTAGGAACGCTATTGGCCGAAATCGTCTGAGGAACCCCATGCTCGATCATGTAGGGGCGATACTTCGCCCCTACAAATTATCATGTCCACTACCGAGAACCCCAGCGTAACCATTCTGGAGCAACATAGCGGCACGCTCTACCGTGCCGCCTTGATCCTTGGGCGCGAAGCACGCGGGGCCGAACGGCTTTTGCGCCTGCTGATGACCGAACTGGTGCGCACCGATCCTGCCAGCCCAGCGAGTGAACCCGATCTGCTGCGCCTGCTCTTTACCGTGGCGCAGACCCAACCACCCACACGCCACCACTCCCACCCACCCCGGCCGCGCACCGACCAACCGACACTCCACCAGAGTCTGCTGCATCTACCCATTGAGCAGCGCTTCGCTCTGGCCCTCTACCTCCTCTTCGGCTACGATCTGGCCCAGATCGCCACGATCCTGAACATGGATGCAGCGGCCAGCCGTGCGACGCTCTTCAGTGCCATGCGCAACTTGGCCCCCAGTGCGACGTTGAGCCTCACCGAGCAGAGCAGCAGCGAAGCATGCCAGGAGGTACGCAGCGCCCTGATCGATCCGGGTGGGCGGCTGCGCCACACCCCCGCCATTCGGGGCCACTTAGCCATCTGTGCCGAGTGCCGCAGTTTCGACCACACATGGGGCGAGTTGAGCCAGACCATCGAAGCCGCCCTGCGCACCGCCCTGCGCGACCGCGACATGCCCGCCCGCCTCGAAGCCCAGCTTATCAGCCTCGGTGCGCCACGCCAACGCCCGCGCCTCCAGTTCATCTTCGCGCTGCCCCCACTGGTCATCCTGATTATTATTGCCAGCCTGGTACTCCCCGGCATCAGCCGCGAGCCGGTAACGGTGATTAACCGCAGCGCCAGAGAAGCGGTGGATGTCGCCGCCCTGATCGAGATCGCGTTAGCCAACCATGCCCGCATCCCGGACACGAGCAGCACGATCTGGTACAGCCGCTACGAGACACTCTGGTATTTTGACGACGCCACCTACGCCCCCATCCGCGCCGAACTCTGGCTGGATCGCAGCAACCCTGCCCGCCACCGCCTCCAGATCAGCCACACCTCTGGCGGCGCACCGTATGAATTTCAGCTCGCCGATGGTGTGCGGGAACTCTATTATGCGGTTGATCCGCTCTACCGTCCCAGCCTATATGCCGATCTTGAAATCAGCGCTACCCCCGAAAGCCCCAGCCTGATCAGCCAGATCACCGATCCGAGCGACCAAGCGGCTGCTTTAGCCCAACGGCTGAGCTACGGCATCTGGAACATGCCGCGCTTCTACCTGCTACAAGCGCAGCAGGCGGAAGATCTCCGCCTACTCGGACGCCAACGCGACGGCACGCGCACGGTCTACATCCTGAGTTTTCGCGGCTTCAGCCCGGTGGGCTACCCGATCCAAACCCCTGGCCGCGCCAGTGTCCCGATCAGCATCCTGCTCAGCCTCGACACCGAAAGCGGGCAACTGCGCAGCGTCACCGAACTGAGTACCTCCAGCGACACCACCCAGAGCAGCCGCGTTACATGGCGGCTGGTGGAAGAACGCAGCTACAACACCAGCAATGAAGCCGGATCGCCCTTCAACCCGGTACTGGCATGGAATGGGCGCGGCAGCTTCCCGGCGGCCAGCGACAACCCGCGTGCCGACCCGGCGCTGCGGCTCTTTAGCCGCCGCGATCTTCAGCATCCCAGTATGCTGCTCAATCTGCGCTGGCAGATCCATCTGCCAAGCCACCTGCCCGGCATCGAACGCGCCCTGCTCATCTGGCCACGCAGCGCCGAGATCCCCCAGGCCATCATCTACCTCGGCCTAGATCGCCACCTCATCATCCACTTCGGCCCGCTGCGCATCCTCACCCCGGACGAGCGCCTCAGTACCGCCTATGCCAACATCGAACTGCAAGCCAGCCGCCCCCGCCACTACCAGATCACCCTACAACCTACCGTACCTACGCCGCATCCGCCAATGGTGCTGGATGTTTACGGCTTCAGCTACCCGGAAGTGATCAGTATGCTCCAGTCGTTTCAGTCCCTCGATCCGAGTTATCTTCGGGCGCATGAAGAACTGTTTGTGTGGTGAAGGAGTTGGGGCTGCGCCCCAATCCCCATTTTTGTGGTGTTTTGGCGGTGTAGCCGCCAAAACACCACAAAAAAAGATCTTCGGGGCGGCGAAGCCGCCCCCGAACCCCCACCGGAGGTGACTTCGCATAAGTTGACGTAGCCCCGACACGGTGCTATCATGCCAGCGGTACATCTAAGATCTCTCGCAATGACGAGGACGAGTAACCCGGCAACCACCGCCAGGGAGGGGGCGTCAGAGACTGGAAACGCCTCTCGGTACGGAACTGGGCCAAAACCACCTCCGAGCGGGCCTCGGAACCCCCAACGGGTAGTATGAGGCCACGGGTTGCGCCCGGTACAGCGCCCCAGAGGATACCGCATACCTATGCTGTATCGAATGTGGGTGGAACCACGAAGCAACCCTTCGTCCCATGCGGACGGGGGTTTTTTGCTGTTTAGGAGTAGTTGACTCATGTCGCAACGTCCACCACGTCGCCGCGTGGCGCGCCCGGTAAAACGTCGCCCGCAGCGGCGGAGTTGTCTCAATCAGTTGCTCGTGCTCGCTACGGCGCTTCTGGTTGGCGTGGCGATCTATGGCTTCTTTGTGCGCCCGGCGCTCAGCAGCATGCTCGGTGCGCAGATCAGTGAACGCATCGCCCCACTCGCTCAGGCTGAAACGTTGGGCGAATCTGCTCTGCCCGGTGTGGTTGCCGCCTTGCCCTCTGGCCCGGTGGTGGTCGAGCAGGTGCGAGCCAATGCCTTCCTTGCCGATCACCAGGGTGATTATGGGCCAATTGAGGACGTGCAGATCCAGTTTCGCCCCGGTGAGGCCAGCGCCAATGTGCAGGCGATGGGAGTGCGCGGGGTGGTGCGCAGCGGCGTCACGGTGGTGAATGGGCAAATTACGCTCGTCAATCCCCAGATTGATGGCCCGCTAGGGCTGCTGGTCTCAAGCCAGGATCTGATCAACCCGTTGCTGGAACGCTTGAATGCCGAGTTGGCCAACCAGGGCCGCATCATTGAGGATATTCAGATTGAGGATGGCCGGGTGGTTGTCATTACCCGCTAAGGCTTTCTTTGTAGAAACAGGAGGCTCCGATGCCCGTCTCACCCGATAACGACCCCTACTACCGTCTGCGCCACTCGTTAGCCCATGTGATGGCCGAGGCGGTATTGCAGATCTTCCCTGAAGGCAAGGTGGCAATTGGGCCACCGATTGAGCATGGCTTCTACTATGATTTCGATCTGCCGCGTGCGCTCACGCCGGATGATCTGGGTGAGATTGAGCGCCGCATGCAGGCGATCATTGGCGGTAACTTCCCCTTCATCTACCGCGAGGTGAGCGCCGCTGAGGCGCGCCAGATCTTCGCCAACCAACCCTACAAGTTGGAGTTGATTGATGGCCTCTCCAAAGGGCTTGATGAGAATGGCGAAACCCACCATGGCGATACGGTCATCTCGACCTATACCCATGATACGTTTGAGGATCTCTGCCGTGGCCCGCACCTGGAGCATACCGGCCAGATCCCCAATGATGGCTTCAAGCTGATGAGTATTGCCGGTGCCTATTGGCGTGGTGATGAGAAGCAGAAGCAGTTGCAGCGTATCTATGGTACGGCCTGGAATAATAAGACCGAGCTTGAGCAGCATCTACACAATCTGGAAGAGGCCAAGCGCCGCGACCACCGCAAGCTGGGGAAGGAATTGGGTCTCTTCTTCTTCTCGGAAGATGTGGGGCCGGGGTTGCCCATCTTTACGCCCAAGGGCGAGATCCTGCGCTACGAGATGGAACGCTATGTGCGCGAGGTGCAGACGCGCTATGGCTACCAGCATGTCTGGACGGGCAATGTGGTCAAGGAGCAACTCTACCATCGCTCTGGTCACTACGAGAACTACCGCGATAGCATGTTCCCGCCCATGGTCGAGAGCGAAGATCTGGTCTTCCGGCTCAAGCCGATGAATTGCCCCAGCCACATGACGCTCTTCAACCAGATGGGGGTGATCAGCTACCGCGATCTGCCCATGCGCTTTGCCGAGTTTGCCACCCTCTACCGTTACGAGGATAGCGGGGCACTAAATGGCTTGACCCGCGTGCGCGCCTTGACGCAGGATGATTGCCACATCTTCTGCCGCCCCGACCAGATTCAGGAAGAATTTAGCCTCGCGCTCAACCTGATCCGTGAAGTGCTCTCCACCTATCACTTCACCGACTACAAGGTGCGCCTCTCGCTGCGCGGCGATACGGGCAAGTTTGTGGCCGATGATGAGAAGTGGGAGCAGGCTACCAGTGCGCTACGGGCTGCCCTCGATGCCAACGGGGTTGAATATACCGAAGAGGCGGGCGAAGCGGCCTTCTATGGCCCCAAAGCCGACTTCCTAGCGCGGGATGTGTTGGGTCGCGAATGGCAACTCAGCACGATTCAGGTAGACTTCATCCAGCCCTCACGGTTGGGCTGCGAGTATATCGGCGAGGACAACCAGCCCCACACGCCAGTGGTGCTACACCGCGCCGTAACCGGCACCACCGAGCGCTTCCTGGGTGTCCTGATCGAACACTACGCCGGAGCCTTCCCGCTCTGGCTGGCCCCGGTACAGGCCGTCATCATCCCGATCACCGACAAGCAGATGGAAGCGGCCCAAGCGGTGCGCCAACGCCTGATGGCAGTAGGGATGCGGGTTGAAGTAGACAGCAGCCGCGACCGCATGCAGGGCAAGATTCGGCGCGCCCAGTTGCAGAAGATCCCGTACATGCTTATAATCGGCAACAAAGAGCTAGAAGCCGGTGCGGTTGCTGTGCGCCTGCGTTCCGGCGAAGATCTCGGTGCGATCCCGGTAGATGACTTCATCGCCCGCGCCCAGGAAGAGATCAAGACCCGTTCATAAGCCCCTAGGGCATATGCAAAGTTCGTTTCCCCCCTCCTAACCTCCCCCCGTTGGGGGGAGGAATCCGGCTCCCGCCCCCAGCGGGGGCGGGTTGGGGTGGGGGCAAAAGCGGCGTTGTCCATGCCCCACATAAACCTCTCATCGCGAAGGAGATCCGCATGACCGTCGAGTCCGATACTCTGGTGGAGGCCGCCCGCCGTTTCGGTGAGGTCATCGCGGCGGAGCGCGCCTCAACGGTAGCTGCTCTGGAGGCCGAGCGTGCGGCGGCGATTAAGATCATCGCCGCCCTGCGCAAAGAGAACGAGCGCCACGCTCGTGCCTCCGGCGGTAAGTTTGTGGTGGGCTTGTTGCTCGGTGCTGCCATCGGTGCTGCCGTGGTGAGCATGGCCGTCTCCGAGCCAGGTGAAGAGACGCGTGTCAACCTCAAGCTCAAGGCCGATGACCTGCGCACCAACCTAACCAAGCGGGTGCAGGTGGCAATTGAGGTGGGCAAACGCGCAGCAGCGGCGGCGGAACAGGAATTGTGGGTGCAGTACCGCCAGCGGGTTGCGCCGAACAACCCATGAACGCCGAGATCATCGCCATAGGCTCCGAGTTGCTCTTAGGCGCAACCGTAGACACCAACAGCGCCTATCTGGCCCGCCACTTGGCAGCGGCAGGTATCAACCTGTATCGCAAAGCCGTGGTGGGCGACAATACCGAGCGCATTGCGGCCATGGTGCGCGAGGCCCTCGAACGGGTGGATCTGGTCATCTGTACAGGTGGGCTAGGCCCCACCGTGGATGACGTGACCCGCGAAGGGGTGGCGCTGGCCTTGGGGCGCGAGTTGGAGTTTCATGAGGCGTTGCTGGAACAGATCGCGGCGCGTTTTGCGGCCATGAACCGCACGATGAGTCCTAGTAACCGCCAGCAAGCCTACTTGCCCGCCGGTGCGCGGGCGATTGAGAACCCACGCGGTACCGCGCCCGCCTTTTTGGTTGAGGATGCACGCGGTACCGTCATCGTGTTGCCCGGTGTGCCTCACGAGATGCGCTACCTCTTTGAACATGCGGTGCTGCCCTACTTGCGCAACGAGCGCGGCATCAGCAGCGTGATCCTGGTCAAGACGCTGCACGCAGTGGGGTTGGGCGAGAGCGTAATCGGCGAGATGGTGGCCGATTTGATGCAGGCCGAGAACCCCACGTTGGGCATCTCGGCCAAGCAGGCGCGCTACGAACTGCGTATTGGTGCCCGCGCTGAGAGCCAGGCGGAAGCCGAGGCGCTGGTGGCCCAGGCCGAGGCCACCATCCGCGAGCGGCTAGGCAGCAACCTGATCGGTGATGAACCGCTTGCCGCTCAGGTGGTGCGCATGTTGGCCGAACAGCAACAGACCCTCACGATCTACGAGGGCACGCTCATGGCCCCGATCTACCGGGCGTTGAGTGCAACCCCTAATGGCCTCGCCCATGTGCGTGGAGTCCTCATCCATCCGCTGGATCGCCCCACCGATGAGCATGCCGCCGCCTCACTCGCCCTCGCTGGCGCGATTAGTGCCGCCGACCGCTGGCGGAGTGATCTGGGCTTGGCCGTTCAGGCATCGAGTACGAGCGATGAGCGCGGCTTTACGGCGGTGAGCGTCGCCCTCTGCACCCCCACTGGGATGCGCCAAGCCACCCGCAAGTATGATCTGAACCAGCCGGAGGGCTGGGAGTTTGTGGGGACGCTGGCGCTCGATCTGCTGCACGAGTATCTGAATCCCAATACCACTGCATCCATGTAAGCTGCGAGGACGTACAATAGATATCGCATAGACGATGCGACCCTGAGTCAAGGGAGGCTTCATCATGGATATTGGACGTGCTTTCAGTTTTGTGTTCGAGGATGAAGAGTGGATCACGATCATTCTGATCGGTGGCCTGATCATGGTGGTGCCCATCCTGGGCCAAATCGTGCTGCTGGGCTTCCTCTTTGAGACGGCGCGCAATGTGGTGATGGGCCAGAGCCGCCCCTTGCCGCGCTGGAACCATCTGGGTGAGACCTTCACCAATGGTTTGCCGACCTTCGTCATCCAGATCGTCTACTCGCTGCCGGTTCTGTTGCTCACATGTATCTTCTCCTGCATCATGATGCTAGGTGGTGGAGTAGCTGCCGGGAGTGAAGATGCTGCGGTTGGGATAGTGATGATGAGTATGTTCTGTCTCATGCCGCTGATGCTGATCATCGCACTCATCCTGCAACCGATCACCCTAGCGGCCATGGTGCGCCATATTCAGACCGGCGAACTCAGCCCGGCGCTTAGGGTGGGTGATGTGATCGCCATGGTGCGCAGCAACCTGGGCGGGTGGATCATGCTGTGGCTGCTCCAGATCCTGTGTGGTCTGGTCGCAAGCGCAGGCAGTGTCGCATTAGGCGTTGGCGCACTCTTCACCAGTGTGTATGCCGCCGCTGTCTTTGGCCACCTGCTGGGCCAGATGACGCAGCAGACGTTGGCTACCGGGATGCGCCCGGTGTAGGGGGCGGGGCTGTGCCCTGGTGGGGGTTCGGGGGCGGCTTCGCCGCCCCCGAAAAACTCTTTTTCGTGTAGGTTGGCGGCGAAGCCGCCAACCTACACGAAAAAAGCAGGTTTGGGGCACAGCCCCCAGCGTGGGTTTTAGGGCGGCAGCCCTAAATTTCATTTCAATGGGCGGCTACGCCGCCCCCACAAAGAAGCTCAAAACGAGGGGTGGAAAATATGGACAACGTGAAGATCGAGGCCAAAGAGCTTCTCTACCCCTCGAACCTCCTCACCATCAGTCGCTTACTCCTGCTCCCAGTGACGCTCTTCTACCTTGGGTGTCCAGAGCGGCGGCGCGAGGCACTGGCGTGCCTTGCCCTCACCATGTTCACCGACGCAATAGACGGGCCAATCGCCCGTTCGCGGGGCGAGGTCTCACGGCTGGGCGAGTTACTCGACCCGATTGCGGACAAGTTGGTACTCGACTCAACCGCGATCATCCTCTCGCGGACACGCGGCTTCCCCTGGCCGATCACCGGGCTACTCCTCTTCCGCGACATCGGGATTCTGCTGGCGGCGCTGGTAGTGCTGGGGCGGCGCGCCAAGATCACCACCGCCCAATCGAGTGGCAAGGCTACGACGGTGGCACTCACCGCCGCCACACTTGGCTACGTCGCCGACGGGCCACGTATTGGGCGTCCGCTGCTCTGGCTTGCGATGATCCCCTTTGGGATCTCGTTTGTGCAGTATGGGGTACGCTTCATCCGCCTGATGCGGGGGCAGAATCACCCCTCCGGGTCAAACTCTGCCTGACGATTTTCACCCTGGCGAATTGAGGTTGGCGTTTCGATCCAGCCGCGCCGCAGCGCAAAGAGTACCGCCTGGGTACGATCATTGAGCGAGAGCTTGCGCAGGATGGATGAGATATGATTCTTGACCGTCTGGGTACTGATGCTGAGCGAGTCGGCGATCTCTTTGTTACTGCCACCGGCGGCAATGCGCTCCAGCACCTCAATTTCACGCTCACTAAGCGGGGTGAAGATGGGGAAATCGGCAGCCGGGTCGGTCGCCGTCGCTTCGGGTAGGTTACGAAACTGCGAGAGCACCCGTTTGGCGACCTGCGGTTCTTCGAGTACCACATCGTTAATCACATACTCGCCACGCGTCACCCGGCGCAGAATATCCACCAACGCCTGGGGTTTGACATCCTTTGAGCGATAGGCCGCCGCTCCGGCACGCAGGGCATTAAAGGCTTGCTCGTCGCTCTCGTGCATACTGAGCATCACCACCCCAATGCTGGGGTACTGCCGTCGCACCTGACGAGTCAGATCGAGGCCACTCATCCCCGGCAGATTGAGATCAACCAGCATCGCATTCGGCTCAAAGTTGGGGCCTGCCTTCTCCAGCCACTCCAGCGCCGCCTCCGCACTGGCCGCATCACCCACAATCTGAACATCCTCCTCCGATGAGAGCGCCCAGCGCACCCCCTGACGAAAGAGCGGATGATCATCAACGATCAGCAGCTTTATGGTAGGGTTGGTGGGCATGGTAGCGGCTCCTTTCCGATGGTATTGAGCCAATGTAGATAGGTCTGCTCTGGGTCGCTAAGGTCATTGATGCCTGCGGCACGCAGCAGACGATAGGTGTGGGCCAGTGGCAAACCCACTACTGCGGTATAGCTGCCCCGTACCGCCCGCACTAAGCGCCCGCCTAGGCCTTGAATGCCATAGGAACCCGCCTTATCGAGCGGTTCGCCAGTAGCCACGTAGGCAGCAATCTCCTCGGCACTCAGCGCGGCGATCTCCACTTCACTGGCAACCAGATCCAACCAGACGCGGTAGGGATGCACGAGGCATGAGTCTGGAACGTTCTCTCTGCCGATGACATGGGCCAAAGAGACCGACTGGTGTTGCATGACACACAACCCGGTATAGACCACGTGGCTGCGCCCGGAGAGTTGGGCCAACATCTGGTGGGCTTCGTGGGCATCACGTGGCTTATTCAACACCTGCCCATCAATCACCACTATTGTATCCGCACCCAGAACCGTGATGTGATGTGGTGAAAGAACAGCGGCGTGGCTGGCTTTGCGCCATGCTAGGAGCGCGGGATGGGTGGTGTGTGGCAGGGGGAAGGGTGGGAGAGCGGCAAGCACACCCGGAGGGACGGGATCGGTGCGATCCTCGGCATCACTAATCAGGGTGTGGTAGCTTGGCCCAAGGAGAGCAAGCAGTTCATGGCGACGTGGCGATCCTGATGCAAGAACGAGGCGAATCTGCTCGATCTTGTTAGGTAGTGGAGGGTCCACTAATGACATAGGTATGTGTGGGTATTGCGGCTTGAGCAGGAAGGTTCAGAACTGATCATAGCATGCACTTTGGTAATCTGCAAGGAAGGTGAATCTTTTTTGGCTCCTCAAACGGTATATCTGTGATACGTGGCCCACGAACAGATAGAGGAGAAACCGTATGCTGCGCCCATCCCCCTATTCCGCCGCCATCCACCCGCCCATGATCGTCCTTCTACTGGCTACGATGCTCATCGTTCTCGTCGGGTGTAGCACCCAAGCAACAGGCACGAGTAGTACCAGCGCGCCAGTGGCGCAGGCCACTCCTGAAACAACAGTGAGCATCAAGCCCTCCCCCACATCCCAGAATAGCGAGCGAATGCACACGCTGGCGATTGGCAGCACCGTAAGTGTTGCCGAACTGACCGGCACACTTGATGTTGCCTATCGTACCTGGATGATCGCCCTGACGACCTACGACACCCCCACCGCTGAGTTGCTCTATCGCCCGGTTGCGAGTGCTAACCCAGAGGAAGAGATTGATAAATATACAAACATTCTTAACTATATGGACATTCTTAACTCAATCCTATCTAGTAGGGCACATCCAGACTTTGGTGACTTTGAGGACGCCCTTGAATCGGGTGATTATGTGGATGCCAACGATCCAACGCTCCACCATGTTGTGACCCAGATCATCTTTGAAAAGGGCGAGGTCTGTTTTGAGGGTACTGCCGCCGAGGATGCTGATGGCTGGCATGTGCGTTCCTGGGGCGTCATAAGTGATGCAGAATGCCAAGATGCTTTAGAAAAGATCGCACTTCAGAACTGAATAGGCGCATCTTTTTACCCTACTGAAACGGTATAGAGTGCGAGACGTATGGAGACACCGTAGTAGCACAGGAGGAACCCCAATGAGCGACCGCGTCCTTTCGACTGGTACCGCCCGCAACGCCATTACCCGTTTCCAGAACATCGTTAATGGCCCGCTGCTTGACCAGATCAATGAACTGCACGCCCAAGGTCAGATTCTCTCCGACCCGAATAACTGGGATGGCCAGTTGGCCATCCAGTTCCGGGGCTACTGGGCCGACACCAATGGCAAGCTGCGCACGGTGCAGCAGACCCTAGAGGAGATGCGCCGCCAGATCGCCCAGATCAATCAGAGCATTATGCAGGCGGGTGGAAATAGTTAATACGAGACGGTAGGAGCACCGGCAGCTTGCCGGTGCTCCTACCATAATGCAGGCCACAGGAGGTGCCTATGATCAGCGCGGCATGTCCACCCAGTATGCTCTTCTTTGTTCAAACCATGAACACCCACGCCGATGAGCTTGGACATCAGAGTCGCCGGGTGGGCGATGCCGTCGCCCATGCAGCGGCACGCTGTCAGGAGTATTCGCTCGGTAGTATCCCTAGCATGAGTGGGCAGCTAATGCGCTTGAGCCGCCGCAATACCGAGTTGGCCAATCAGGTACGCGGGGTAGCCACGACTTTCAGTATTGCAGATCGCCAACCCCTCACCCTGGGCACAATCGGCACACCCCAGCCGAGTTGGTGGCGGCATGTGGCCAGCCTCCAACAAGCTACCCAAGAGTGGGTCGCCGATGTCGAGCGCGGGATAGGGGTGGTGAATGACACGCTCACCAACCTTGATCGTCAGGCATGGAATGCGGCGGCGATCAATCTCTTAGAATCGCTGCGTACACTCAATACGAGTGATGATTTGCGTTCACAACTACTAAGCCTGCTTCCCGTAACTCGTGATCTGGCCGTCATGCTGGGCATTACCATCCTTGAGAATCCCGAATGGCTGCTGAAATCGCTTCAGCCCTTAGAGCAACTAAAGATCATCCACCAAGGCTTCTGGAACATGGCCTTCAACAAGGTTGATCCAGCCATCCTGCTGCCCCTGGCCGAAGAGATCGAGCGTCTCAATCTGCGGATGCGCGGAACCGTCTTTGATGAACCACATACTCGCCCCGAACCTTGGCGTGAGATCTCTCTCCAGGCGATTGATGCGTTTGTTGGTTCACACATGAACAATACGACTGGCTACTTAGACCTGCCCGCATGGTCGCTGATGGCTGGTGAGCATAGCGCGATCAGCCCCTACTATAACGAGCAGGTGACGTGGCAGCAGATCCAGCCCCATGAGCACATCATCGCCATCTGTGGTCTCGATCTGGGCAACATGCATGCGGCTCCCAATGGGATGACGGCAGTGATGCGTACTGCCCATGACAAAGATCCGTTGCTGAATAGCTACTACCAAGTGGTGAAGCAGCGCTTCTTGACCTACCTGGATCACATCCCCCCCGGCGACACGCTCAATTTCACTGGCCATAGTATGGGCGGTGGAATGACCATGATGCTGCTCAACGACCCGGAGATTCAGCAACGTTTGCTCGCAGATGGCTATCAGATCCGTAGCATCACCACCTATGGCGCGGTGCGCCCAGAAGACCCGCAGCGCAATGGGTTCCCACCGAGCCAGCCGAGTACCGATATCGCTACCCTCTTGGCCAATACCGAGGTGCGTTTTTATGTTGATCCTGATGATCGTCTGGCCATGAATGTCGGTGCCGGGCATCTTGATGCCAACGGTATGCCCTTGCCGAATGTCTATTTTGTGGACAATAACCAGCTAGACGATCCGATCCAGGCCCATACCAGCTACGATGATCCCAAGAAGTACCGCGAGTTACCGCCTGAACTCCAGCAACTCCCGTTTGCGGTTGACTCGCCATCCTTCCATAGTTATCGCCATCCCGATCAGATTCTCATGCTCGATAATCCACCCTTGATGATTGATGCAGCCCCGGATATGACGTTCCCGTTGGGGTAACGCCCATGGGCTATGCTCCAGAACAGCTTTTTTCTCTTCTTTTGGCGACTTTGCCGCCAAAAGAAGAGAAAAAAGTTCTTCGGAGGAGGCGAAGCCTCCTCCAACCCCACCAGTGGGGCTACGCTCCAAACCATACATCTATTCGAGGTAGGTACCGATGGTGCGGTATTTCTGGTAGCGCTGTTTGAGCAGGGTGTTGATCTCGATCTGGGAGATGGCATCGAGGTGGGCAAGAATGCGCTCGCCTAGTATGCGGATCGCCTCTTGGGGTTCCTGGTGCGCCCCGCCCTCTGGCTCGGCGACCACCTCGTCAATGATGCGGAGATTATACAGATCCTGGGCGGTGAGCTTGAGTGCCCGTGCTGCATCGGGTGCCTTGGCCGAGTCGCGCCAGAGGATCGAGGCGGTCGCTTCGGGTGAGGCCACCGAATAGATCGTGTTCTCCTGCATGATCAGGCGGTCGGCGACGCTGAGGGCGAGTGCCCCACCGCTGCCACCCTCGCCAATCACGGCCGAGATGATCGGTACGCGCAGGTTGGTCATCACCAGGATGCTCTCGGCAATCGCATTGGCTTGGCCGCGCTCCTCCGACTCCTTCTTCGGGTCGGCGGCGGGGGTGTCCACAAAACAGATCACCGGGATGGCAAACTTTTCGGCCTGACGCATGAGACGCTGGGCTTTGCGATAGCCCTCTGGGTGGGGCATGCCGAAGTTGCGTTTGACATTCTCGCGGGTGTCGCTGCCCTTCTGGTGGCCGATCACCATCACGGTACGGGCGGCAAAGGTGGCCAAGCCACCCACAATCGCCGCGTCATCGCCAAAGCGGCGATCACCGTGCAATTCGGTAAAATCTTCACACAGGGCACCGATATAGTCGAGCGTGTGCGGGCGCTGGGGGTGGCGGGCAAGTTGCACGCGATCCCAGGGCGTCAGTTCGTGGGGCTGGGTCTCGGCGTGTTTGGTCGTCTCGTCCATATACTCTCAACGTGATTTGGGGCGGGAACGCCCCGCCCCAAACCTCTCATAGTTATGCGCGTCCGTTGACGTAGATTTCCGATGATACCATGAATGGTGCAACTGGCTCGCGTCGCCCGGCATAGAGCCGCAAGAGGCGTGCTAGGGTGGCCCGCAGTTGGTTGCGTTCGACTACCATATCTACCATGCCATGTTCAAGCATGAACTCGGCGGTCTGGAAGCCGGACGGCAACTTCTGGCGCATAATCTGCTCGATCAGGCGCTTGCCTGCAAAGCCGATGTTGGCCCCCGGCTCGGCGATGATCACATCGGCCACTGAGGGGTAGGAGGCCGTCACCCCACCATAGCAGGGGTCAACCAGCAGCGCAATATGGGGCTGGCCGGCCTCAGCCAAGCGGGTGAGCGCCATGGTCACTTTGGCCATCTGCATCAGGGCGATGACACCTTCTTGCTGGCGTGCGCCACCTGAGGTGTTGATGGTGAGCAGGGGAATGCCCAGGTCGGCGGCGCGCTCCGCTGCGCGTGACATCTTCTCGCCATAGACGCTGCCCATGGAAGCCCCCATGAAGGCAAAGTCACCCACCGCCAATGCCAAGCGCTGGCCGCCGATCATGCCTAGCCCCGCAATCACCGCATCGGGCATGCCGGTGCGCTCCTGGGATTTAACCAGCTTATCGGTGTAGCTCTCGTCAAGCGACACAAACCCTAGTGGGTCGGTGGGCCGTAGATGGGTGTCGGTCTCGCTGAAGGTGTCGGTGTCGAGGAGATCGAGCCACTCACGCGCACTCAGGCGCATGTGGTGGCTACATTTGGGACACACCTTCAGGTTGTCAATCAGTTCCTTCTTGTAGACGAGATCGCGGCATGCTGCGCACTTCACCCACATGTCATCGGGAACTGGATTACCCTCAGGCTGTTCGCCCGTGGTGAAGCTGGTCTTTCGTCGCCGGAAAAACTCTTTCACCGTACCTCACGCTTTCGGTAGACCGCTAGCACGCGGGGGCTATGCGGTATAATTGTTGTTTTTGTCACGAAATAGAATAGTGCCACATTATAGCACTTCTGGTGCTACGGCTGCGCACTCCCCTTGGGCATGTTCCGCCACTCCATCGAGCAGGTAGGTGATCACATCAGCGGCGCTATAGTGGGTACGTCCGTTGAGGAAGGTGGCGATCTGGCGTAGATCATCACCGCTGGTGATCAGGGGTGGTTCGGGTGTACCATTGGCTTGTAGCTGGGCCAAACCGACATTGGCCATCAGGGCATTGCACAGGCACTTGCGCCCTTCGGTCTCTTCTACTTTACCACCCTTAGATACATAGCCATCAATCGGTGCCGCCGGACAGCGGAAGCGTACCTGGCCTTCCGCATAGTAGGCACTGCGCAGATAGCCCAGATCGCAGATGCGGATTCGTGCTTCCCAATCGGCGGGATTGGCGTCCCAATCCACCACCTTAAAGGGGAAGCCGGTGGGCGAGGCACGCGGATCGGTTTTGACATCTACGGCATCGCGCATGGCGGCGGAGAGGATGGAGGATTTGAATTCGGGTGTATGCCCGGCCTCATCGCAGAAGGCGAAGAGGGTGCCCACCTGAATCCCAGCCGCACCGGATTCCAGCGCTTGGCGCAAGCCTTCGGGGCTACCCATACCACCCGCCAACCAGAAGGGCAAGCCCAACTCGGCAATTTTAGCCAGATCAACCGCATCACGCGGGCCATAGATCGGTTCGCCACGGTCGTTGAGTTGGGTCGCGCCACGCGGTGGGGCATTGTGGCCACCCGCAGTCGGGCCTTCAATAATAAAACCATCAATGCGGCCACTCGCCTTGCGCGCCATCATGGTGGCGAGCGAGTTACTGGCAATGATCGGCAGGAAGAAGGGGCGGCCTAGCGGGGCGGGGAGCGTCGCCCAGTGCTGAGTCGGATCAAAATGAACCTGGCTGATCTCAGCGTTGGGTGCGCCTTCCACATCAAAGGCGGCGACTGCCGGACGATGCTCGGCCAAGGCATCCAGTGCTGCCGGAAACTCACGTGGGATACCCGCACCCATCAGCACTGCATCCACTCCGGCCAGCATCGCACCATACAGCGTGGCCAGGTTGGGAAGCTGGATCTTGGTCAGCAGGTTAATCCCCACCATCCCGCTATGGCCCTCACGCGCCAAGTAGACTTCAACAAAGCTGGCCAGCATCAACAACTGCTCGCGCTCCACGCCCAGTTCGGCGCGGTAGAGCGGCAGGAGGGTATAGGGTGTCCCCGCAGGGCGGCCAGCGGGCTGGTAGTAGCGGTCGAGAATGCGCTCAGTCACCTCTGGTATGGGGAAACGCGCCATCGCCCGCCGCATATCGCCATCGGGGTCGCCATCCTGAAGGCGGCGCACCAGAATCGTATCGAGGGCCGTTCCCGATACCACGCCCAGTTGGCCTTGCCGCGAGACGGCATTGGCCAACCGCCAATCGGAGACACCGGCACCCATGCCGCCCTGGATAATCATGGGAAGAATGACAGACTGCATAGGCATGCTGCTACTTTCTAGATAGGACTATGATTGATCGAGTGGGTAAATAATGTGGAGTTTGGATCACACGCCAGCCCGCCACGATGTCAGCGGAGGACACCGCAGCCAGAAGCGGAGTAGACTGCCGGGGAGGTATGCGCAACAACGAACAGCTCCTCATGCGTACAGACGTGGTATCGCGTGTATAGCCTACTCATTCTGCGTATTGCGTGCAAGTGTCGCAAGACATATTTTTGAGGGGATGTCGTGGGGCATAGATAATTCCCTCCTCCTTGACATCCCCTAGCCCACCGTCTATACTCGCCCGCCATGAATGCCTCCCGCTCGATCATCCGCACTGCCCTCCTGGCGGGCTTGCTGCTCGTTCTGCTCGGTACACTGGCGCTGGTCGTCTGGACGGATAATGCCGCCAATCGGGGGATCACCTTCATTACCAGTGATCCGCCCCCACCCTTCGGTGATCACCCCAGTGTCGGGGTGAATCTCTACAACCTTCAGTATGAACCTGACCCGGCGGCGATTGCCCGCACCTTCGCTCTGGCCCGCGAACTTGGTGTCGGCTATGCCCGCATCCAGATGACCTGGGAGGATCTGGAGATCCATGGGCGCGGCGATTTTGAGGATCGGCGCAACCTTGCGACGCTGGGTGCGGTTTCGGCGTGGGCCAAGTATGATCGGATCGTTGCTGCGGCCAACGCCGCCGAGATCGAGTTGATCGTGCGCTTAGAACGCCCTCCGGCCTGGGCGCGCCCGCAGGCGTTGGCGAGTACTGCATTTCAAGAGGGGTTGTTGCTGGATGGCAACTCCACTGGCCCCCCCGACGATTATGCCGATTTTGGCCATTTTGTGCAGGCGGTGGTTGAACGGTACGACGCCGATGGCCTGGATGATGCCCCTGATGGCCTGCACATCCGTTACTTCCAGATCTGGAATGAACCCAACCTGCGGGGTGAGTGGAACTGGCAGGAGCCAAGCCCAGAGGATTTTGTGCGCCTGTTGCGCATCGCCGCTGAGGCTGCTCGCAGCGCCAATCCAGAGGTGGTCATCCTCTTTCCGGGCCTCTCACCCACCGATGGCCTCGATTGGCGCGCGCCGATGAGCGAACTGGCCTATCTGGATCGCGTCTACCAGGCGGGGGGTGCGGCCTACTTCGATGTGATGTCGGCGCAGAGCTATGGCCTCGGTCAGCCCCCCGATGAGCATCGCTATGTCTTTCTGCGCGGGCGCGCCAATTGGAGTTGGACGCAGCCGATTGATACGCGCAACGATGTCAGCCGGGTGGTGTTGCTGCGTGAGATTATGCAGCGCCACGGCGATACGCAGACGCCGGTGTGGGTGAGTGAGTTTGGGTGGAATAGTGCCCCCGATAGCTTGCCGCCAGAACGGCGTAGCACGTGGGGCCAGCCCGTAACCGAGGCGCAAAAGGGGGCGTACCTGATTGGCCAGATCGAGCGCGCTCGCCAGGAGTGGCCCTGGATGGGGGTGATGAATGTCTGGATGCTGCGCTTTGGCGGCTATGCCGAACCCGATCCCAACGATCCGACGCCCTACTTCGCCCTGGTGAGCCGCGATTGGCAGCCGCTGGCCAGCTACACCATGCTCAAGGAGTATCTGGCGCGCCCCAGTGTGGCCGGGGTAGGTGCGCATACCTGGGATTCCACGGCGGTGACGCGCACCGCGACGGGGTGGCAGGTGCGTTTCAGTGGGGCGCGCATCAGTCTGGTGGGGGTAGATGGGGCGACCGAGGTGCAGATTGATGGCCGGGCCATAACGCTCAGTCCGGGCATGGTGGGGGATGTCGCGGCGCTGCAATCGGGGTGGCTGGAGCCTGGTGAGCATGTGCTCGATCTGAGTGGGGCGGCCCCGCTCTGGTTCGCGGTGGATCAGGCGCGCCCGTGGGGCTGGGTATGGGATTATGGCCCGCTGCTGCTCATCGCTGCATGTGCAGTGGTGGGCGCTCTGTTGGTTGGAGGTCGCCCATGGCGCAACCGTCGCAACGCCTGAGTCGGTCGGAGATCGGCATCCTGATCGCCATGGGCGTGGGGCTACTGATCGCCTACCGCGTCTCGGCCCAACTACCCTTCACCGCCCTGGGGCTGGCCATTGTTACCCCCCTGGCGCTCTGGCGGCCCGATCTGCTCTTGGCATACGTACCCTTTACGGTGGCACTCTACTTTATGCCCAAGGGGCTGTTCGATGCCCGCTTTGGCATCCGCGAGAGCGGTATCTACGTGCCGCTGCACGAGGTGGTGCTGCTGCTTGCGCTTGCTGGGGCGAGCATTCATTTGCTCATTTTTGGTATTGTTTGGCGGCGCAATCGCCAAACAATACCAAAAGAGATCTTTGGGGGCAGCGCAGCCGCCCCACTCCTGCCGATCATCCTCTTTGTACTCGCGGGCGTATGGGGGGTTGTGATCGCCGAGGCGCGGGGTGCGGCGCTGCGTGAGTTGCGCTGGCTCATCCTCGAACCGATCATCTTCGTGGGCTTGTTGGTCTTCTACACGCGCCAACGCGGCCCGCGCTACCTACACCTGATGATCGGCTTCTGGCTGAGCGGCGGGGCACTGGCGGGGTTGGTGGGTATGCTGCAACTGGCCGGGATCAATCTGGCCCCCTGGATCGGCATCAAGAGCGGTTATAGTGAAGACCTGATCGCCGTCGAGGGCGTGCGGCGCGCCACGGGACTTTACGGCCACCCCAACAACCTGGGTCTGGCGCTGGGGCGCATCTGGCCGGTAGCGGCGGCGCTGGCCCATGTCGCCTTTTGGAACGGGCCGGGTGGCATGGCCCGTCTGCGCCGCGCATGGCCGCTGCTGCTCGTTACGCTGCTCAGTCTGGGCGGGTTGCTGGCCTCCTTCTCACGCGGGGCCTACCTGGGCGCACTGGTGGCCGGGGTAATCCTGGCCGTTACGCTCATCCCGGCGCACCTGTGTCCACCCCGGCGCATCCTGCTGCCCGTGCTGGGGGGCGTGGGGGTACTCGGTTTCCTCATCCTTGCCTTTACGGTCGAACGCTTTAACCTGATCGGTGGCAGTAGCAGTATTCGCCTGCAAACTTGGGCCTCGGCGCTGGCCATGCTGCGCGATCATCCGCTGGGGATTGGCCTCGATCAGTTTGGGCTGATCTACCCGCGCTATATTGCCCCCGAACTGGCCAGTACGAACGAGATCCATACCGCGCATCCGCACAACCTGATTCTGGACATCGCTCTACGCATGGGGCCACTCGGTCTCATCGCGGTGGGCTGGTTGCTCGTCCGCTTCTACCGCCAGCCCAGCCCGCCCGCAGCGGCACTGATGATCGGGGCCAGCGCGGCGATGAGTGCCGCGCTGATGCATGGCATGGTGGATGCGTTCTATTTCTGGCCCGATCTGGCCTTGGCGTTCTGGATGTTGTTGGTGATTCGGTTAGGGTGGGTACACGATAGCTAAAAGGGCTACCACAGAGGACACAGAGGTGCGCAGAGGGATGAGATGTTTCGACCTTCTGCGTTCTTTGCGGCCTTTGCGGTAGACACATGACCAGCGACGCACTCTGGTTAGGTTACACGGATACGCTATAATACCCGCGTTGACAATGACGTGCGAGCAATCCGCTGAAGGAGCGCGACGATGAGTGAGCATTCTAAGAGTAGTTGGCAAATTAAAGGTGCGGCGGTACTTGATGAATTGATCGCCCTGATGGGCCTAACCGCCGAAGATGCCCGCCTGCTTGGTGCGCTAGAGGCGACGGCGGCAGCGCGTGGCCCGCAAATGGCCGATGATTTCTATGGGCGGCTGGGAGCGCATGCCCAGGCTGTCGAGTTTATTGCCGATAAACCCATGGCTGGCCTGCACAAGACGATTATTGAGTGGTTTACCCAGCTCTTCTGTGGCAAGTACGATGCGCAGTATGCGGCACGCCGCTTACGCATCGGCGAGGTGCATGTGCGCATTGGGCTGCCCGTGCGCTACCCGTTGGCGATGCTTGATGTTATTCTGCCCCACGGCGTTGCCATCGCTGAAACCTCATCCAACCCAGAGGCCGCTCGCCGCGCCTTCTTCAAGGTGCTGGCGCTCGATGCCGCGATCTTCAACCAAGCCTACGAAGATAATCAGCTTGCCCATTTGGTCGAGATGGTCGGTGGTGAGATGTTGGCCCGCCGCTTGCTGACTGGGCAGGCGTAGGGGCGGGGTAAAACCTCATACTAGTGCGGCTTCGGGGGCAGCGTAGCTGCCCCCGAAGTTCTTTGTTGGGGTGTTTAGCGGTGCAACTCCATGCGCGACTCTCAGCCACTTCTCATCCACTTGTGCAACAGCGCTCAGAGAAGAGGACGTATAATAGCCAGCAATAGGTATCATATCTTCTGAGAGTAACACCATGAACCATCAGCGCCATACCTCCCCTCACCCGGCCCGTTTGGTGCGCCGGACACTGGGGTTTCTCTTTCTGGGTATTGGTATTCTCGGCTCGCTCTTGCCGATCATTCCTGGCTGGCCGGGGTTGTTCGTGGCCATCCTGCTCTTAGGGCGGCGCGACCCGACGTTGCGGCGGCTGCATCTGGTGGGGCGGCGCAGCCTGCGCACGCTGCGTACCTCGCGGGTGCCACACATGCGCCGGGTGGGGCGCTGGCTTTCGGATCAGTATGTGGGGATGCGCCGTATCATGCGGCCAAAATTGATCTGGGCGGAGAAGTTTTTTGTCTAGTTGGTGCTGATGCTGCGGCGACGTTTTCGGCCACTGTTGGCCCTCTGGATTTTGCTGCTCATTGCCTGTGCGCCGCTGGGGGCTACAGATCCTGCCGATCCAGTGGCTAATCCGCATGGCCTGGCCGAGCCTTTCTTCCGCACGTGGCGTACCAATGGCGGTGAGGCCGGGTTGGGTGCGCCGCTGGGTGGTCCGCGTTGGGTTGATGAGTACCAGGTGCAGTTCTTCTCCCAGGCGCTGATCACGGCGGTGGATGCCAGCCGTGCCGTCGTTGAGCGCTCGGCGTCGGAGTGGCCTACGCGTTACCCCGCTGACCTGCTGAGTCTGCCGGTGGCCCCGCTGCGCGCCTCGGTGAGCCTCGTGGACATCCATGAGGCACTGGCACAACCGTTGCTGCCGGTGCGGCTGGCGCTGCGTGTCGAGGGCTATAGCGGCCCCGCCGAGGTGCGTGTCTATGATGCCCAGTTGCGCCCCACCGAGACGGTGCCGGTTCAGGTGGCCGACGGGCGCGCCCAGGTGACGGTGACTGCACGCGGGCGGCTGGGGCCACAATGGGCACTGGTGCTGGTTGATGGCCAACTGGCTGGCGCACAGAGCCAGATCTTTGTGCTCGAAGCGAATACCAGCATCCAGACGGGCGATGCGGAATTGGATGCGCTCTACCCGCGCCTGCACGGTTTTATGCAGCAGGATGTGGTCAGTTATGCGCTGCACGGCCAGATGGTGCGCGGCTACCGTTCGCCGGATAACCCGCTGCTCTGGTTACGCGATCATGTCTATCAGGGGCGCTCGTTCCGCTATTTTGAATCCGACATGACCAGTCTGCTCGATGCGTTTCGGGCGGCGCAACGTGAAGATGGCAGCTTCCCGGATGTACTCGATTACCCGGAGCGGTTTGTGCAGGCAACGCGCAAGGAGGTCGAGTCGGATCTGGAGTTTCTGTTTGTGCAGGGGGTGTACGAGGCGTGGCAGGCGAGCGGCGATGATGTGTGGTTGCAGGGGCAGCTTGAGGCGATGCGGCGCGCCATCACCTATATCACCACGAACCCGCTGCGCTGGGATGCCGAGCGCGGCTTGGTGCGGCGGCCCTACACGATTGATATGTGGGATTTTGCTTATGGGCCAACCACGATCAGCCCGGATGGCAAGCCCGCGCCACGCCACTGGATCACGCCGGATACGATCTGGGGCACCTTCCACGGCGATAATACCGGGTTGGCCCAGGCCCTCAACCTGATGGCGCTGATGGAAGCGCGAGTGGGTGATGCGGCACGCGGCGCGGCGTATGCGCAACAGGCGCAGCAGATCATGGAGCGGCTCAATCAGTTGGCCTGGAATGGCAACTTTTATACCCATTTTGTTCCCGAAGACGCCCCCGAACTGCAATCGGATCAGCAGTTGAGTCTCTCGAATGCCTATGCACTGAACCGGGGCGTACTGAGCCGCAGTCAAGGGCGGGCGATCATTGAGAGCTACTACCAGCGCCGCGATTTTGGGCGTGCCTTTGCCGAGTGGTACAGTATTGATCCGCCCTTCCCGGCGGGGACGTATGGGATGGCGGGCGGTAAGGGCGAGAACCCCGGCGAGTATGTGAATGGTGGCATTATGCCGCTGGTGGGCGGTGAACTCGCACGTGGTGCCTTCCGTTATGGGTATGAAGGGTATGGATTCGATATTCTGCGCCGGTATGCGGCTTTAACCCGCCTGACCGATGCGACCTACCTTTGGTACTACCCCGATGGGCGACCGGGCATCTCTGGGCCGGATACGCTCGACACGGATGGCTGGGGCGCAGGGGCGATGTTGGCGGCGCTGATCGAGGGGGCGGCGGGGGTGCGCGATGCCCAGAGCTGTATGCGTGATGTGATCCTCAGCCCGCGCTGGGCCGCAGATGCGAGCTTGAACCACGTGCGGGTGGTGGCACGCTACCCCGCCTCGGATGGCTATATCGCCTACCGTTGGCAACGTGAAGAAGGTGCGCTGCGCTTGAGCCTGAGTGGTAGTGCCGAGTTGCTCTACATCAACCTGCTGCTCCCCAACGAGGCCCCCGATGATGTGCAGTTGCAGATTGATGGGGTGACGGTCGAGGCCGGGATTGCGCGGATCGGGCCGAGTCGTTACCTCTCCTTCAGTGTACCCGCTGATGTGCGGGAGATTTTGGTATTATACTGAAGGCTATGATGGCCCCTACACACAAGGAGAGCGCCCCATGCCGCGCACCAACTTTAAACCAGAGGTGAATGGTTTCGCCTTTGTGAACTCCTGGAAACTGGATACGTTTGAGAAGCAGCAGATGCAGCAGATCCTCTCTGGCTCGATCAATCAGGCCAGCCAATCGGCGGCGGGAGGTTTTGGGGCGATGCTGAGTGGCCGCATCGGCCCGCAGATCGAGCGCTGGATTGAGGCGGCGCTGCCCGATTATTATGGCATGTGTGGTGGGATGGCCTTTGTGGCTGCCGATTACTACCACGCCAATCAACCCTTGCCACGCGGGAGCGATTACCACGATATTCCACAGAATGATACGCCGCGTGGGCGGTCGTTACGTGCGCACCTCTGGGCGCGCCAGGTAGAGAGCCTGCAACTCAATGCGGCCCAACTGCTGGCCTGGATGATCATGCTGCACTTGCCGTTGCCCTTTGCTGGCCCCGGCTGGTTGCTCCAGCGCACCCGTGAGGAGTGGGAACGCCTCAAGACGATCCTCGATCAAGGCCAGCCCTGGCCGCTGTGTCTGATCGGCAGTTCGATCTCGCCCTTCAACAACCATCAGGTGCTGGCGACCGGCTATGACGATGGCGGGGATGGCACCGGGGTGATCTATCTGTACGACATGAACGATCCGGGTAAGGAGCAGACCATCCGCCTCGATATGCGCACTGGCGCACTCGTGGCCGAGGAGAGTGTGCCCAATCATGATCGTGGGGCGTTGCGGGGCTTCTTTTGCGAGCAGTACCAGCCGGGGGCGCTACCCGAATTGCCAGAGGATGAGTAGGTGGGGGTTCGGGGGCGGCGCAGCCGCCCCCGAAGATATTTTTGTAGTGTTTTGGCGGCGCAGCCGCCAAAACACTACAAAAATGGGGTTTGGGGCTACGCCCCAAGAACTTTGCACATGCCCTGCTCTACTCTCGGCGGGATCGTGCTTGCGACTTGGCAACCGGCTTAAGTGGCCCCTCACCACGCAACAGTGCCAACACCTCATCGCGGCGCGGAAGCGAGGCTTGCGCACCGAGGCGCGTTGCGGCGAGTGCGCCTGCGGCACAGCCCCAGCGCAGCGCTTTGGTGGGAGCCAAGCCCTCGGAGAGCGCCACGGCAAACCCGGCCACAAAGGCATCCCCGGCAGCGGTGGAGTCTACTGCTTGCACGCGGAAGGCGGGTTGGTGGATCGCCCCGCTGGGTGAGGCCATCACCGCCCCGGCTTCGCCCAGGGTGATGATCGCATTCGGTACCCCGGTCACAGCCGCCAAGGCGCGGGCCAAGCCCTTGGGTGGGGCTGAACTTGGTTCGTCGAGAAAGGCCCCCGCTTCGCTCTCGTTGGGCACCAAGTAATCTATCATGCTCAGGAGTTTGGCCGGTAAGCGACCAGCCGGAGCGGGTGCCGGGTTGAGAATCACGGTCGCGCCCACTTCGCGGGCCAACTCGGCAGCGCGGATGACGGCGGGCAGCGGCACTTCGAGTTGCAGCAGCACCACGCGTGCCGAGGCGATCAGGCTGCCCGCCACCTCCACATCTTCGGGCGTAAGCGTGGCATTGGCCCCGGAAGCGATCACGATGGTGTTCTGGCCGCCATCTTCAACCGTAATCAGCGACACCCCGGTGGCCATCGTGGGTGTGTCGAGTACCTGCTCGACATTCACCCCATCCACCTCGGCGGCGATGCGTAACATCTGACCGAAGCCATCTGCCCCCACCCGGCCAATAATCGCCGTCTTGGCCCCCAGACGGGCAGCCGCCACCGCCTGATTGGCCCCCTTCCCGCCGGGGTAGGTCGCAAACGGCCCACCCCGCAGCGTCTCGCCCGGTTTGGGCAAGCGCGGTGAGCGTACCACCAGATCCATGTTGAGTGAGCCGACAACGACAATCATAGATGATGTTCCAATAGATTAGATCAGCCCAAACAACAAATACGATCCCACCACACAGGCACACGAGAGGGCCAAACCGGCAATCACCTGCATGAGCGTATGGTTACGGGTACGCAGGCGCGCCCAACCCAAGCTGATTGCCCCCACCCAGAGCAGGAAACCTAGCGGCTCGGAGTAGATCGCGGCGATGGTGGCTGTTGAGCCGATGCCTGCCGAATGTACGCTGATCTTCCAGAAGAGATTGATTACCCATGAGGTGCCGTTCAGCAAGGCGGCACTGGAGAGCAGCGCAATGAAGGGTAGCGGCGCTTTGAGCAGCGTCAAGAGGCCCACACCTACCAACACCGTCACCATCCCAAAGAGGTAGAGTTCGTTGCGCTGAGTCCGATCTGAGACATCATCATCGGTGTAGGCACCCTGGCGCAAACGGATCATGAAGAAGATGGTGGGTGGCACCACCTGAAGCACGGTGCAGAAGGAGGCCCACATCAGGCCACGTGTGAGCGGCTCAACCCCCATGATGCCCACAATGAAGATACTCAGGACGCTGAGTATCACCGGGTGGAAGATCTGTGAAATAGTACGGGCCACCGCATAGCCACGTCCAGGGACGGCACCACGCCGCAGGGCCTCAGCGGTCAGATCATGCTGTTGTGTCATATCCTCAGTCCGTCATAGGCGCGGCTTGGCCAGCGCATGGTACATATCAATCAGATGCTCAGCGGCCGTCTCCCAACGAAAGGTGGCGGCCTGAGGTGGGCCAGCGCGGCGCAGCGCGGCACTGTTTGATAATGCCTGCTGAATACCAGTCGCAATCGCCTGCGGATCGTGGGGATCAACCAAGATCGCCGCAGTTCCGACAACTTCGGGCAAACTAGAGACATTGGTCGTTACAACGGGTGTTCCACACGCCAGCGCTTCGAGAACCGGCAGACCAAAACCTTCGTAGAGTGACGGGTAGATACATGCTCTGGCCAGATTATACACTGCTGGCAGGTCTGCGTCGTCTACAAAATCGAGGAAGCGCACCCGCTCGTGTAGCCCCAGGTGCGCCACGCGGGCAAAGATCTCCTCGTAGAGCCAGCCCCGGCGGCCCGCAATGACCAGATGCAGATCCGAATCACCAAGCAGGTGAAAGGCTTCGATCAGGCGCACCAAGTTTTTGCGTGGTTCGAGGGTGCCAACAAAGAGTAAGAACGCAGCGGGCAAGCCCAACTGGGTACGGATGGGTTCAATTTCGGTGGCGGGCAGGGGGCGAAAGCGCGGGTTGACCCCCGGATAGAGCACGCGCACCCGTTCGGGAGCGACACCGAGCAGGCGGTGAAGATCGGCGCGGGTGGCCTGCGAGTCGGCCAGAATGAGATCGGCGCGGCGTAGCGAGCGCGGCACCGCCACCTCAAGGTAGCGCCGCAGCCCGGCATCGGCGGTCTCCGGGCGCACCATGAAGGTGAGGTCGTGGACGGTGAGCAGGGCACGGGCGCGGGTGGGCGGCAAGACAAAATCGGGCGCGTGCAGAATATCAATCTTGCCCAGCCAGTGTTCGACGTGCAAGGGCAGGCGCAGGCGTTGCCAGAGGATGGTGAGCAAACGCGGGGTAATGGGGATGGGCCGCACTTGGACGTTCGGGTTCGTGGCGCAAAGATCGGCGAGGGTACGCAGGTAGGGGCTGTGGGCGGGCAAGCCGCGAGCTGCGTAGAAGAGTCGGTAATGCAGCGAACGATCACGTGGGATCGTCGCGGCGAACAATTCACGGGTATAGCGGCCAATCCCGGCACCCTGCCAGGCTGCCGCAGTGTAGTCAACACCAATAATCATGACAATACTATTTGCGTTTACTGAAGAGGTAAAGAATAAACCCGCCGATCACAATACTCCAGAAATTGATCAGGCGATCCAGTAGGGTGACGGCCACACCCAGATGGCGATCCACGCCGAAGAAGGTCAGCACCACGGTGACGGTGCCTTCCACCACCCCCAAGCCTGCCGGGGTGATCGGCAACGCGGTGAGGAGTGAGGAGGCCAGCGCGACAAAGATGACCGCTGAGAGACCGAGGCTAAGACCCTCGTGGCCCAGCGCGAGGATGACAAAGTAGAGCCGTGTCCCTTCGAGGAGCCAGATGACGCCGGTGAGCAGAACGAGGCGCGGCAGAATCGCCGGGCTAAACGAGCGCAGGGCGGCATACTCAAAGCGGGCGTAGAAGTCGTGCAGACGTGCCGGAATGAAGCGCCGAATGACCGGGCTGAGCCAGCGCATACCGGCCAAGCCGGTAAGAATGAGCACCACCAGAACAGCCCCAAATCCAAAGACGATCTGGGTGCCTTCGGGCATGTGGGCACCAAAGGTGAGCCAGCCGGAGACGAGCAGCATCCCAAAGAGGCCGATCATATCCAACAGGCGCTCGGCAAAGATCGTGCCAAAGGCCGAGGAGAAGGAGACCTTGCCATTATGCTTGAGCAAGTAGGCACGGTAGGCATCGCCTAGTTTGGCTGGCACAATACAGTTAGCAAACCAGGAGAGGTAGAGGTATTCCATGAGAGCCGGGAGCGAAGCCCAACTGCCATGACCGTGATGGATCGGCACATCGGCGTTGCGCAGCAACATGCGCCAGCGCAGCGCCCGCATGGGAAAGGTGGTGTAAAAGACGGTTAAACCGAGCAGCATGAGCCACGGATTGGCTGCCCGCATGTAGGTCCACGTCTGCTCAAGATCAATGTTCAACCCGCGAAAGGCGAAGATGATCAGAGCGAGGGCGATCCCAAACGAGATCAGGGTGCGCGGGCTACGCAGACGCTTCCAGAGCGAGAAGCCTTCGCGCTCAACCTCAATATCATCCGCCGACCCCATCGGCTCATCTACCTGATTCAGCCGCTGGCCCTCGGTCTCTTCCATCACCATCCTCGTTACTTCCTCTCTGGTCGAATGGGTTTTTACTTGCGGTACGGTGGCTGAGCTTGTCGAAGCCACCGTGCTGCTGGCTTCGACAGGCTCAGCCAGCGAAGGTGGCGGTGGCTGAGCTTGTCGAAGCCACCACCACCCGTTAAGTACGTGTCAAAATTGTCGCCTGATACCAGTCCCAGAAGCGTTCCAACCCAACCTCCACCGGCGTCCTGGGGGCAAAATCGAGCATCTGTTGGGCCTTGGCCGTACTCGCAAAGGTGATCGGTGGCTCGGTGGCGGGCAGTGGGCGATCCTCGATCTGGGCTGGGTAGCCGGTAATCTGCTCTAGCAGACCCACAAAACGGCACATCTCCACAGGTTGCGAGTTACCGAGGTTGAAGATCTGATACCCGGCGGGGCGATCCAGTGCAGCCACAACTCCGGCCACAATATCATCCACATAGGTGTAGTCGCGGAAGAGATTGATCCCCCGATTAAAGAGCACGAACGGCTCGCCGCGTACCATTTTATCCACAAATAGGTATGGTGTCATATCGGGGCGGCCACGCGGCCCATAGACGGTGAAGAAGCGTACCACACTCATCGGCATGGCGTACAGGCTGTGGAAGGTGTAGGCCAGTACCTCAGCCGCCTTCTTTGTTGCCGCATAAGGCGACAGGGGTTGATCCGTGCGATCATCCTCCTCAAAGGGGAGTTTTTCGGCCTTCCCATAGACCGAGGAGGTCGAGGCCAGCACAAATTGCTCCACCCCATATTGGCGTGCCAACTCCAGCAGGCGTACCGTGCCGCCCACATTCACCGCCTCGTAGAGCGCGGGGTCGGCAATCGAGGGCCGGGGGCCGGGCATCGCCGCCAGGTGCGCCACGTGGGTCAGGCGGTAGGTAGCAAAGATCGCCGCCAACGCGGACGGATCGCGCAGGTCGGCTTCCTCCAAGATATAGCCCGGCTGTTGCATCGCCCAAGCGATGTTGTGCTGCTTACGCAGCGGATCATAATAGGGAGTGAAGTTATCCAAGCAGACCACCTGCTCCCCACGCCGCAGCAGGGTCTCGACCAGATGGCTGCCAATAAAACCAGCTCCGCCGGTGACGAGGTAGGTCATATTTTTTGCTCCTTATGATGGCCTTCTGCGAGCACCAGCAATGCCCAGATGGTTCCTAGTTGCAGCCCCATATTGAGAACATGCAGATTTTCAAACAGATTATGCACGGCCACGGTGGCACTAATTCCCGTAGCGCCGAGGGCAATACTCAGCCAGAGCAGGTTGGGGGCCGAACGGATGGCCCGCACTGCCTGATAGGCAATACCCGCTAACAGGAAGAGGTAGGCGGCAAGGCCCAAGCTGCCCGCCTCGGCGGCGATATGCAGGTAGTAGTTATGCGCATGCCCCCGCGAAGTGTACCATGGTCGGGTACTGATGGGTGTCATCCCTGGATCGGGGAGCGACTCGAAGGCGAGGCTGTAGTTGCCCGGCCCCACCCCGGTAATCGGGTAGCGCTGGTACATGTTCCAGGCGGCCTGAATATGCGCCATGCGCTCCACCACCGCGAAGTTCTCTGGCGTTACCACTGCGCCACGTACATCAAAAAGGCGCAGGCTGGACGTAATACTTCCCAAGCGCCCCGCCAGCGAACTGGGCAACAAACCGCCACCACCGAGCAGGATCAGGAGCAACATGCCCCCAGCGATACCCAGCATCCCACGTTGCGCCCAGCGCCGCAGCGGTGCGGGTAGGGCAATGAGGGTGGCGAGACTCAGCACAACCATGCCGCCCAACGCCCCCACCCAGCCCCCACGCGAGAAGCTGGTGAGCAGGCCCGCCAGCAGCAGGCCAGTGGTGCCGCCGAGGAGTGCGAGGAGGAGAAACTGGGTACGGTGTTGTTGGTGCGCACGCGTAGCGTGCGCACCAACAACACCTTGAATAATCCTCACTCCTACCCCACCCGTCAAACTCAGCGCCAGCGGCCATGCCTGGTTCATATACCCGGCGAAGGAGTTGGGCTGCCCAATTGTGCCGTATGCCCGCATACGCCCCCCTCCAGCCCCGAAGCTCTCCGGGCCGATCCCGAACCAGAACTGCACCAACCCTAGCGCGGCATTACTGGCCGGGGCCAGCAGCAGGCAGGCGAGCAGGCCATACACGCGCCAGTTGGATTGACCTGCGCGCCCGTCCAAGGCGCGGAGCGTCAGCAGGTAGACCAGCGGTACCGTCGCCCAGCGCAGCAGTTCGCGGGTGGCCTCGGTGCGGCTAAACGGAGTAAAGATCAGAGCACTCAAGAGCGCCAGCAGGAAGAGCGCGAGTGGCCCAAAGAGACGCCCAAAGCGCAATGGGCGTTCGGGGGCGGCCAGTGTGTGTAGCCCCAGGCTGCCCAGCATCAGGAGCAGCGTCGCCTGGGTGATACTCAATCCGCCGGGGAGTTGGATGAGTTCCTGCACTGGCACCGAGAGGATCGCCGCATAGAGCGCCCAGATCGGATCGATCAGGGTCAGGATGAGCAGCACCATCCCCAGACTCGCACCCAGGGCGATACGGAAGGGCAGCAGGGCCAGTGGCACTGCCAGCAACAACAACCAGAATGGTGAAGGGAGGCGGCGGTAGTGATTCTGCATGCGACAGACAATCCTGGACGACTAGTAGGCACCATGCCCGCCGATAATCGCCGGGATGATCATGATCAGGATGCGCAGATCCATGCCCACCGACCAGTTCTCGGCATAGTAGAGATCGAGGCGCACCTGTTCATCAAACGAGACATCACTGCGCCCCAGGGCTTGGCTAAGGCCAGCGCAGCCGGGCAGAACTTCGAGGCGGCGCAGTTGCCAATGCTCATAACGCGCCACCTCATCGGGCAGCGCCGGGCGCGGCCCGATCAGGCTCATCTCACCGCGCAGCACATTCCAGAGTTGGGGCAACTCATCAAGGCTACGACGGCGCAAAAAGCGCCCCACCCGCGTCACTCGTGGGTCATCGCGCATCTTAAAGAGCGGGCCATCGGCCTCGTTGAGCGCCTCTAGTTCAGCTTTGCGCGCCTCGGCATCGGGCACCATGGTGCGGAACTTGTAGCAGGTGAAGTGCTGGCCGCCCTTGCCCACGCGGCGCTGGCCAAAGATGATCGGGCCAGGTGAATCGAGCTTGATCGCCAGCGCAATCACCAGCGTGATCGGAATGACCACGATCATGCTGGCCAGCACCAGGCTCACATCAAGTACCCGTTTGAGTACCAGATTCACCCCGGCCAGCGTAATCTCCTTGGGGCGCAACAGCGGCACACCACTCAACTGCAACACATCCACGCGGTCAAAACTGAGTTGGTAGAAGTCGGGCGCAACCTGATACCCCACACCCAGATCGTGGCATGTCTGCACCAGATCGGGCATGCGGCCATGTTCCCAGAAGGGCAGTGCGATGATCACCTGCTGCACATTCTGGGCGCGTACCACCTGCTCCAGTTCCTCAATCTGACCGAGGTGACGGTAGACACGTGGAGTACGATCACTGGCCACAATCGGGCGATCATCCAGGTAGCCCACCAGCGCATAGCCTAAGCCGGGTGAGGCCGCAATCCCATTCATGACCTGCTGGCCCAAGCCGGTACCACCGATCACCAAGACGCGATCCTGGGCCTGCCCGCGTGACCAGCGCCAGTGGTGGTAGCCCCACAGGAGTAGCCGCCACGCTACCAGCAAGAAGGTAATGGTTGCCCCGGCAAAGAAAAAGATCAGCCGCGAGTAGAAGAAGGGTTTGTAGAGAAAGACAAAGACGATCAGCAGCGCAATCCCAATGAGGGTACTACTCAGAATCGCGCTGATCTGGTCAAGCAGATTGATGCGCGGGGAACCTCGGTACAGCCCACGGGTGGTAAAGCGCAACCCCAAGAAGAGCATATGGGGCAATATGATCGGAAGGAAGGCGACAAAATCAACCTGATTACGGGTTGCCACCTCAACCACAATCCGATTGAGGGGTTCAGGCCATGTTGCGCCATAGCGCATCCAGTAGGCGATGGCAAAGCCGATAAAGATCAGCACCTGATCCGCCAGCATCAGGCCAATTGCCGATACGCGCCGCGTCCGCCGCTTGGCCAGACGTGCCGCATCGCCGTTGAGTGCCGGCCCAACAGGGGGGGGCAGGCTCCTATCCATACCAACTCCATGTGCCTGAACAGTAGCATACCAGGCGTGGCAGCAACTTCAGCCCCGCATGGGCCACCGGTGTGGATTGTACCACACTGCACAGGTAGGGGCGCTGTTACGCCCCTACTGAGAATCAATACTGGCTGAACGGCTCATCTCCATCTGGCCGCTGGCTCCATTGCGGTGTTCAACATACATTGAGATACCGGGGGCCGAAGCAACCAGAATCATCAGGACAAGCAAGCTGAGCCAAAACATAGGTTGTCTCTCTCATAAACTATTGCGATGTGTCTCTACATGACACGACAAGGGGTGGCGTGCTATCCTACCATGGATTATGCGCTCACGCGGCACATACGGGGTTAATAGTAGCTGATACATAGCTGATATGAAGGTGATAGCTCATGAACACATCAGCATCTTCAAGCAATGATCCAGAAGAGACCAACGAGTCTGCGCCACACCGCTATATCCCATTCCGCAACTTCGAGAGCCTGATTGATCAGCAGATGCGCGCCGCCGAAGCGGCTGGAGCCTTTGAGCAACTGCCGGGTGCCGGAAAGCCGCTCGATCTCCACGATGATGACTATGTCCCCGAAGAGATGCGGGTCGGCTTTCGTTTGCTCAAGGGGAATGGCTATACTCCCTCGTGGATCGATCTGCAAAAGCAGGTACGCGCCAGCCGCGAGCAGTTCAGCCACTGGCTGGCCCAACTACGCCAGTGCTGGCCACACCTCAAGCCCCACGAGCGTGCGGCATGGCAGCAGGAGTATGCCCAGCGGCTGCGCGATCTGAATCGTGAGATTACCAACTATAATCTGACTGCGCCGCCGGTGGTGGGGCAGATGGCGTTGCTGCAAGCTGAGGATTTTGATGCCTGAGAGTACGCTATGACCTTCTTCTCGATCTATACCCACGGCTTTGCTCGCGTCGCTGTTTGTGTCCCCGCGCTGCGCGTCGCCGAACCGGCCTTCAATGCTGAACGCACCATCGCCTTGGCCCAACAGGCGTCGGCAGCGCACGCGGCGCTGGCGCTCTTTCCAGAGTTGGGGCTTTCTGCTTATAGCAATGAGGATCTCTTCCACCAGGATGCGCTGCTCGATGCGAGTCTGGCGGCGTTGCAACGGGTGGTGGCGGTTAGCACCGATCTGAATCCGCTGCTGCTGGTGGGGGTGCCGTTGCGCCACGAAGGGCGGCTCTTCAACTGCGCGGTGGCGATCTATCGTGGCCAGATTGTGGGTGTGACCCCGAAGAGTTACCTGCCCAACTACCGCGAGTTCTATGAGAAGCGCCAGTTTGCGGCTGCCCGCGATGCCCTTAGCCATGAGATCCGGGTTTTGGGGCAGACGGTGCCCTTCGGCAATGATCTGATCTATGTGGCCGAGGATCTGCCGGGGCTGCGCATCCATAGCGAAATCTGCGAGGATGTCTGGACGCCCGTGCCGCCTAGTACGTTGGCGGCGCTGGCCGGAGCGACGGTGCTGTGTAACCTTTCGGCCTCGAACATTACGATTGGGAAAGCCGATTACCGCCGCGAACTCTGCGCCGCCCAGTCGGGGAGGTGTGTGGCCGCCTATCTCTACTCGGCGGCTGGGCCGGGTGAGAGTACTACCGATCTGGCCTGGGATGGCCATGCGCTGATCTATGAGAACCATGAGTGTCTGGCCGAGTCGCAGCGTTTCTGCGATAGCGAGCAGGTGATTCTGGCCGATATTGATCTGGATCGCTTGCTGCAAGATCGTATGCGCCTGGGCAGTTTTGGCGATAGCGTCGCCGACCAGCGCGAACGGTTACGTCAGATGCGCCAGATCCCCTTTGCCTTCCAGGTACCCCAGGGGGAGATCCGGCTGCTGCGGCATGTCGAGCGCTTCCCCTATGTGCCCGACAACCCGGCGACGCGTGACGAGCGCTGTTATGAAGCCTATAACATTCAGGTGCATGGCTTGTTGCAGCGATTACGCTCGACCAAGATCGAGAAGTTGGTGATCGGCGTGTCGGGTGGCTTGGATAGCACCCAGGCACTGATCGTCGCTGCGCGCACGCTGGATCGGCTGGGCTTGCCACGCCGCAATATTCTGGCCTATACCATGCCGGGGTTTGCGACGAGTGATCGTACTCTGCGCAATGCCCACGCGCTCATGGCGGCGCTGGGGGTGCATGCCGAGGAGATTGACATCCGGCCTTCGGCCTTGCAGATGCTGCGCGATCTGGGGCATCCGTTTGTGGAGGGTGCGCCGCAGTATGATATTACCTTCGAGAATGTGCAGGCCGGGGAGCGGACTTCACACCTCTTCCGGCTGGCCAACTACCATAACGCGCTAGTGTTGGGGACGGGCGATCTGAGCGAGTTGGCTTTGGGCTGGGCTACTTATGGGGTGGGCGATCATATGTCGCACTACAACGTGAATGCCTCGGTGCCCAAGACACTGATTCAGCATCTCATCCGCTGGGTGGTGCGCCATGGCGAGTTCGGGGCTGAGGCCAACCGGGTGCTCCAGTCCATCCTCGATACCGAGATCTCCCCCGAACTGGTACCGGCCACTGCGGGCAGCCAGGACGAACCGGCGCAGAGTACCGAGGCCAAAATCGGCCCCTACGCGCTGCAAGATTTCAACCTCTACTACACCACGCGCTACGGTTTTCGCCCCAGCAAGATCGCCTTCCTCAGCGAACATGCCTGGGCGGACTCCAGCCGGGGCCACTGGCCAGAGGGCTTGCCAGAGGAGAAGCGGGTCGCCTACGATTTCCCCACCATCCTGCACTGGCTAGAGGTCTTTCTGTTCCGCTTCTTCCAGATCAGCCAATTTAAACGCTCGGCAGTGCCAAATGGCCCCAAGGTCGGATCGGGTGGCTCGCTCTCGCCGCGTGGCGATTGGCGCGCCCCTAGTGACGCGAGCGCGACGGTGTGGCTGGAGGAACTGCGGCGGGTGCGGGAGAGGTAGAAACTAAAGGATTCCACGATGCGACGCTCTCTGATCTTCATCCTGACCCTACTCGGCCTAACTGCCTGCGGCATGACCGCTACTGCCACGGTTGACCCGGTAGCAACCGGGCGACAAGCCTATACCATCTACTGCGCTGCTTGCCACTCCGTCTCGGATGTGGGGAACGAGTCGTTTGGGCCAAACCTGAGTGCGCTCTATGCGCGTGCCCAGAGCGAACCCGATCCCGGCGCGTGGCTGCGCGAGGCGATCATCTACCCCAACACCGAACTTGCCCCCGGCTATCAGGCGGGGATTATGCCCATGAGTTATGCGACCGATCTTAGCGCTGAGAAACTGGATGGCTTGGTGGCCTATATCCTGAAGGTGGGGGCACCGCAGCCATGAGGATGCTGCCGTCTGTGATCACTACCGCGTACCATCCCGAACTGGGCCTCAGCTACCTGTGTGCCGGTGATACTGGCCCGGTGTTGCTCTTTCTGCATGGCTGGGGGGCGTTTAAAGAGTTGTGGTGGATGACGCTGCGCGATCTGGGGCAGGATTACCGCTGCTTTGCGCTCGATATGCCTGGCCATGGTGACTCGCGTCTGGGGCGGGCGGCGACGATCCCCTGTCTTGCCGAGGTGGTGATTGCCTTCTGCGAGCAGATGGGACTGCGCGAGGTGATTCTGTTTGGCCACTCGATGGGCGGGAGTGTCGCCGCAGAAATTGCTCTCCAACGCCCTGATCTGTTGCGCATGCTCTTCTTGGTAGACGCAGCGGTCGAGTCGCAGCGCATGCCGCTCTTCACCCGCATCTACCTGTTGCCGCATGTGGGCTGGCCCGCGCTGCGTCTGAGCCAGATGTTGGGGCGACTCTTCAGCCCGTTGGGGATGCGCGTCCCCCACGCGCATGGCGGGGGAGTACTGCGGCCCTGGGCGCGCCGGGCGGCCTATCTGGCCCGTTTCGACCCCGAAGGACTCTATCGCCTCTTGCGTTCGCTCTTCACCCACCGCGAGCCAGCGCGGCTGCGTGGCATCACCACGCCAACCGTGGTGGTGAGCGGGCTATTCGATCTGCTCGTGCCGGTCTACCTCTCCTACCGCTTGGCGCGGCATATCCCTGGGGCCAGGTTGGCCATCATCCCGGCTGCCGTCCACAACCCGATGGATGAACGGCCAGACGACTTTTGTCGGGTGGTGCGTAGGTTGCTTGGGGGGTGAGCCGTGGACACCTTCGAGATCACGATTCAGCGCCGCGATGGAACGAGTTGGCCAGTTATTGTCGAGCAGAGTCATCCGCAGAACCTCACCCCGGAACGGAGCGAGGGGTTGCTGCACCTCAACCTGGAGGAGTTGCGTGGGCTAGAGGTGCAGCCATTGGCCTACGGGCGCTTCTTGGGCGAGGCGCTCTTTCACGGGCCGGTCTATGATGCCTTTCGGCGCGCTCTGGCGCGTAGCGAGGATCGCCTGCGGGTGCTGCTCTTCATCGAAGATGCGGAACTGCGCGGGCTGCGCTGGGAGCGTCTGTGCGCCCCGATTGATGCCGAGTGGCCGATTCTGGCGCTCAGTCAGCGTGCGCCCTTCTCGCGCTACTTGCCCAGCCTGACCGACCGGCGCTTCCCGCAGATTGGGCGTCAGGATCTACGTATGCTGATCGTGGCCGCCAGCCCGGCCAATATGGCCCGCTTTCGCCTCGAACCGTTTGATGTGGCGGCGGCAGTAAGCGGGGTGCAACGTGCCTTGGAGGGTTTACCCACCTGCCTACTGAGCGATCTGCCCGACTCGGCTGGCCCACCCAGCCTGGATGCGATCTGCGCCCAGATCAGTGCCGAACCCTTCACCCTGCTGCATATCGTCTGCCATGGGCGGGTGATGCCCGATGGCGAGAGCGTGATCTTCCTGGCCCGCGACGATAATCCGGCTGAGGTTGATCCCGTTCCAGCGGCGCGGCTACTGGAGCGCCTGGGCAACCTGCAAGGAGCGCGGGGCTTACCGCGCTTCACCTTCCTCTCCACCTGCGAGAGCGCTAGCCCCGGTGCTGATGTGGCGCTGGGCGGCTTGGCGCAACGTCTGGTGCGCGATCTGGGCATGCCCGCCGTGGTTGCCATGACCGACAAGGTACAGATTAGTACCGCCAACGCCCTGGCTGCCGCCTTCTACCCGCGCCTGCGCGAGCATGGCGAGGTGGATCGCGCCCTGGTTGAAGCGAGTGCTGGTCTGGCCGAACGCGGAACGATCCTGGTGCCGGTGCTGTTTAGTCGTCTGGGAGGGCAGCCACTCTTCAGCGACGCACTGGATCGCCCGCTCTCCGCCGATGACATCGCCGCTGGGTTGGGTCTGCTGGGGCCACTGGTGGGCCAACGCGCTCCGATCCTGCGCGGCGAGCTGGATACAGCCGCTGCAACCCTCCGGCGCACGCTGCGTGCCGATCCGGGTGGCTTGACCCGCGAGGCGCGGCAGGAGCGCGATGCGGCAATGGCGGCTATCGAGACCATCTGTGCCGAGGCGAGCGAACTGAGTTTCCGCGCTCTGGCGCTGGGGCAGCCGGTGCCGCCTTATGATGAGCGCTGCCCCTTCCCTGGGCTACGTTCCTTCCGTGCCGATGGGCGCGACTTCTTCTTTGGCCGCGAACCGCTGGTGCAACGGCTGATCGAGCGCCTCACCCAGCAGCCCTTCTTGGCCGTGCTGGGCGCAAGTGGCAGCGGCAAATCCTCACTCGTCTTTGCCGGTCTGCTCCCGGCACTCCAAGCCAGTAGCCCCAACCTCCAGGTGATCACCTTCACCCCCGGCGAGCAGCCGCAACGTACCATGGAAGCGGCGCTGGCTAACGCCCCCACCGGCGCTCGCATCGTGGTGGTAGATCAGTTTGAAGAGGCATTCACGATTTGCCAGGATCAGCAAGAGCGCAACGCCTTCTTCCAAACCCTACTCGACCTGAGTCCCGCTACCCCGGTCATTATCACCATGCGCGCCGATTTTCTGGGTGAAGTAGCTCCCTACGCCGCCCTGCGCGACCGCGTGCAGTCGGCGCAGGAACTGGTGGCCCCGATGACCCCCGAAGAGTTGCGGCGGGCCATGGAGTTGCAGGCGGCGGCGGTCGGGTTGCGCTTCGAGGCCGATCTGAGTGGCCAGATCCTGGATGATGTGCGCGGCGAACCGGGGGCGATGCCGTTGCTGCAACACGCCCTGCAAGAGTTGTGGCAGCGCCGACGCGGGCGCTGGCTGCGGGCGATTGAGTACCGCAATGTGGGCGGCATCCATCAGGCGATTGCGCATACCGCCGACCAGATCTATGCGGCGTGTCGCCCGGCGGATCAGGAGCGGCTGCGCGACATCTTTGTGCGGCTGACGCGCCTGGATCGCGATGCCCTGGCCGGTGAGGAGCGCCGCGATACCCGCCAGCGCGTGACGTTGCACGATCTGACACCCGCTGGGGCCGATCCGGCTCCGCTGCGCGAACTGCTGCGCCGTCTGGCCGATGCGCGCCTGATTGTGACGGGTGTGGATGCCAGTGGCGCAGAGACGGTGGAAGTGGCGCATGAGGCGCTGATCCGTTCGTGGCCGCGCCTACGTGGCTGGCTAGAACAGGATCGCGCCGGGTTGCTCCTGCGCGACAGCATGCGCCAAGCTGCGCTGGAGTGGCAGCGCGAGGCGCACGATCCGGCGCTGCTCTTCCGAGGTGGTCGCCTCGATGAAGCTCTGGCGCTCGCGCTGCTGCCTCGTTTTGCCCCGAACGAACTGGAACGCCACTTCCTCGATGCCTCAGCCGCACAGCGGGAACAAGAAGCCGCCGAAAAAGAGGCCGTGCGCCAGCGCGAACTTGAACAGGCGCGTGCCCTCGCCGCCGAGCAACAGCAGCGCGCCGAAGAGCAGGCCACCGCCGCCAGCCAACTGCGTCGTCGCGCCATCTTCCTGGCGGGCGTGGCCGTCGTCGCTGTTGTGGCCATGGTCGCGGCGGTCATCTTCGGGGCACAGGCGCAGCGTAGCGAGCAAGCCGCCAAGCTGAGTGCCGCCGAGGCCAACCAGCGGGCAATGCTCGCCAACGCCCAAACCTTTGCGGGCCAGGGCCAGACCGACCTCGCCATGGCGCTCAGTTTTCATGCTGCGAGTAGTGAAGCGCCGTTGCAAGCGGCGAATAGCGTGCTGGCCAGCATTGCCGAGAATGCAGCGCGCTGGCGCATCAGACCGCAGAGCAGTAACCCGATCTACGGTATGACGGTTAGCCCACAGGGCGATCAGCTCTTTCTGGCCGCTGACATGGGCATTGAAGTGTGGGATATGGTGCAGGGTACACTGCTGCGCAAGCTCGATCTGAGCGCGATCAGCAACATAGCAGTAGCGCCGGAAAACAGCGAACCCATGATGATCGTGGACGCGAGTGGCCAACCCGTCCCCGTGGAGAGCGGGCCACCGACACTTGGTGTTGGGCAACTCATCATCAGCCCCGATGGCAGCCAGGTGGTTGCCACCTCCAGCTACTCACTCCTCAGTTGGGGCGTTGCGGGCGGGCGATCTTACCGCGACGCGCTGGGTGATCTTCAACCGGGGCTGATAGACTTTTTGCCCGACAGCCACACCCTGGCGCTCGCAAGCAGCAGCGAAGGCCCGCTGCTCTTCGATCTGGCCACGCAGCGCATCACACGGCGCTTCAGCCCGCCCGCCGACGCCTTCAGCCTGATCAGCCTGGATGTGAACCAGCAAGGAACCCGCATGGCCGGAGTCTACGAATCGCCTGCGATGGTCGTGATCTGGGATCTACAATCGAGCAACCCCAACCCCATCCACACGATTACCAACGAAGGCGGCTACTATGGACCAGCCATGTTCAGTGCCGATGGTAGCCGCTTGGCCGTGATCGTGAATGGGCTGACGGTAGAAGTGTGGGAGACCAGCAGCTACAATCTGCTCTTCAGCATCAAGCACGATACTCTGGTGACGGCGCTGGCGCTGCATCCCGACAACCACATGGTCGCCACCGGCACCACCGACGGGCTGGTTCATCTGTGGAGCGACATGAACGCCGAGCGGTCGGGCGCAGCCGAAGAGCTACGCCGGTACAGCGGCCACACCCAGGGCATCAGCATCAACACCCCCATAGACAGCCTCATCTTCAGCCCCAACGGTAGCCGGATCATCTCGGCAGCGCGTGACATGGCGGTACGGGTATGGGACAGCGCCGGGTACAGCCTCTCCAATGATCAGTGGCCCAGCGCGGAAGAGACGCACTACCCAGACGTAGGCGGGCAGATCGTCGCGGTGAGCGCCGACCAGCAGCAGATCGCCTTCTTCCTCACCCCAGACGGATCTGAGCCAGAGTATGGTTCCACCGGCGACATCGGAATCTGGAATGTGGCACAGGGGAGTGCCCAGATGATTGGCAGCGGAGTTCTCTTACCCTTGGCCCACTTCAGCCCTGATGGCAGCAACATCATCGTTCAGGACAGCAGCGGCATGATCCAGATCTACACCACTGCGAACCTCACCCTCGTGCGCGAGCTAGGGCCGATCAACGGCACCTACCGCGTCAGCCCCAACACCCAGCAGATCGCCGCGCAGAGCAACGCCGCAGATGGCACGCAGACCATTGCGCTGTGGGATCTTCCCCATGGCAGCATCAGCACCACACTACGTGGCGAGCAGTCGGCGATCTACAGCCTCGCCTACAGCGACGACAGCGCACTACTGGCGGTGGGGTATGAGAACGGACGGATCGAGATCTGGGATGTGGGCAGTGCCAGCCTGCGCCACAGCATCATCGCGCACCGCCAACTGGTGATGAGCCTCGCGTTCAGCCGCGATCAGCGCTACCTGCTGAGTGGCGGCGGTGACAAGCTGGTGCGCTTGTGGGATGTTACGAGCGGCGAACTTGAGCGCGACTTCAGCAGCCTGTTAGATGTGATCGCCAGCGTTGCCCTCAGCCCAGATGCAGATCGGGTACATGCCACCGATCAACTCGGCAACAGCGCCACCTGGAGCAACCTCACCGGCAAAGCGCTTGTCGAGTGGGTACGGGCCAACCGCTACCTGCCCGAACTCAGTTGTGCTGAACGGGTGCGCTACCGCGTGGAGCCACTCTGCCCATAACAGAAGGGGTAGTGGTTGCATCTCAAATGTCACGCTGAGCGTAGCGAAGCGTCCCGTCCGGGATTCCTCGCTTCGCTCGGAATGACAAACCATTCGACATGAGCCACTACCAACAGAAAGGGGGGGCGCATGGTTCTGCACAGAGCGCTATACCCCCGATTCTGTTCTCTGCCGCCATCTCTCTCTTCGCCCAAGGCGAAGGCCGCTCCTAGCGCACCGGGGATTACCCGATTTACCGTCGCGGCGGCGATACGAGCGAGCGGGGTGGTACAAACGCCATACAGCTCCCACCGATAAGCCCGCCCCACATACCTTGCTCCCCATCAGCCGGCGCAGTCGCCTGGCCGCCGACATCACTGCCGACGCCGGTGGGCTCTTACCCACACCCTTTCACCCCTCACCGAGTTGCCCCGGCGGGTCTGCTCTCTGTTGCCGTCTTGCGTCGCGCTGGCGTTACCACCAACGTGCCCCCACTTGCGGTTTCGCGGGGCGGCCTTCCACCCCGAAGGGTGGGCGAGGAGTCGGGAAGTTCCTCTGGGGAAACCCCAGCGGCGGCACACGCTCTGTGCATTCGGGCTAGTATACCACGCTGTATCAAGATGACCGATCTGCCAGAAGGTACGCCCCTCCGCGTTCATGATCTTGACCGAATATTAACTTTATATCTTAAGGATGGGCGGTATGCAGCAGAAACAACACCGCAAAGCGTATGGGCAATCAGCGGTTGAAGTAGGGCTGCTTCTGGCCGTGATGGTTGGCGTTGCTATTGCCACCATGAGCATTACTGGTACCAGCACCGAAGATGTCTATTGCCAAGTCAGCAGCGCCTTTGGTGGCAGTTGCGGTGCAGACACCCCACTCATGCAAGAGGACTTCAACGACATGAGTGACTGGAAGGTGGTGGCGGGTTCGTGGAAGAATAGTGGCGGGGTGCTGCACGGCAACTCCGGCGAGGGGCGTATCTTTGCGCCACCGATCAATGCCAGTGACTACACCATTGATGTCGGTATGGGCCGTCTCACGGCAGGCAACGGCTACGGGATCTTCTTCCGCGCCGATAATATCACCAAAGTGAACGGCTACACCTTTCAATACGATCCCGGCTTAGGTGGCTTCGCCTTCCGCAAATGGGTGAATGGGAACGAGATTGACAAACCCATCGCCTTCGCGAAAGCCCCGACGGGCTACAACTGGTACAACACCAACCGCCAAGTACAGGTAGAAGTGAAGGGCAACACCTTTACCGCCGTCATTGATGGCAAACCGGTACTCACCGTCAAGGACTCGACCTACAACCAGGGCGGCATCGGGCTACGTACCTGGTACGGCACCCAAGCCGACTTTGACAACATCACAGTACGGCCTACCCGCTAAGACGCAACACCGAGGTCTGCTATGTTCTTCCAACGTCTCATCCCCCCCAAACCGCACCCGCGCCAATTTCCGCCGCCGCGCCGGTATGAATGGGAACTGCGCGTCGCCGTGCGGATCGGCACTCTCATCCTTGCGATCATCCTCGTGATCCTCGTGATCATCAAGATTGCCCAGAGTCCGATGGCTGCTACTATCGGTGGCTACGGTAGCATCAGTGGAATCGTGATCGACTCGAGCGGGCAACCCACCACTGCCGAGATCATCATCGAACAGACCAACCTGATCACCGCGACTGACGCCAACGGGCGCTTTGTGATCGAGAAGGTACCTGCCGGAGCGCACCTCCTCGTCGTCGCCCGTGATAACCTGGGTGTCGAGTACCCGATTGTGGCGATAGCGGGCAATAGTGTAGATATTGGCCAAGTGGAGGTGGTAACAACGGCGGTGCCGACACCTTAGGGGACAGGGCATTGGCAACAAGCTAGCACCCGGCGAAGGCCGCCTGCGCGGCCTAGCACCAGCCCGCGCAGGCGGGCTTTGCCTCGTGTAGCCCGCCCGTTTACGGGCTGGGGAACGATGTGCTGAGGACGTTGCCCATGCCCTGCTGCCAAAGCGATAAGGAATGGATGCTGGTATGATATTTCTATGAAGTACCTCACCTGCATCCTGCTGTTGCTCATGCTCCCCGCATGTAGCCTCACCATACCCGGTGTGGCCAGCGCCCCTACGCCGACGCCCTCGGTCACTCTGCCCGCCTCGCTGCCCCGCCCGCCGCGCCCGCCCACCCCGATTCCGCCCCAACCTACGCTTGCGCCTACCCCCACCCTAGCTCCGCTCACTCTCTCTGAACGCCGCCGCATCTTCGTGCAAGTGTGGGAGACCGTGCGCGACCACTATCTCTATGCCGATTATAACGGTGTGGATTGGCAGGCGGTCTATGACGAGGTTTCGGCGCAGGTGGATGCCAGCACCGATGCTGAAGCGTTCTATCGCCTGATGGAACGAATGATCGAGCGCCTTGATGATGACCACTCGCGCTATGAGTCGCCCCAGGAGGTGGCCGCGCAGCAGGCCGAGTTTTCGGGGACGCTGCGCTATGGTGGCATTGGGGCCGAGATCCGTGATGTGGATGAGGGGGGCTTGATCAGTTCGGTGGTGCCCGGTGGCCCTGCGGATCGCGCCGGGATTATGCCCCGCGATGTGATCATCTCGGTGGATGGGGTGGATTACGAGGATAGCGACGCCTTTGGCCCTGGTGGCCCCATCAGTCAGGTGCGGGGTGAACCGGGTACCCCCGTGCGCCTCGGTATCCGCTCACCTAACCAGCCGCCCCGCGAGGTGGTGGTCATCCGTGAGGTGATTGACCTTGATGCCTTTAATCGGGTGCATGCCCGCCGCCTCGCTAATAGCTCGCTGGGGTTGTTGAGTATTCCTAGTTTCTATGTTGAAGGTGTGGATCGCCAGGTGCGCCAAGCGGTTGAGGATCTGCTACAGGATGGCCCGCTGACCGGCTTGATTATTGATGTGCGCGCCAATGGTGGTGGCTATGTTCACCTGATGCGCAATACGATTGCCCTCTTCCATGATGGTGGCATCATCGGGAGTACCAGCGGGCGCAGCAGTAGCGAGGAGCAGCGCATCCCCACCGGCAAGCAGATCCCCGATCTGCGTGAGGTGCCAATTGTGGTATTGGTGAGTGAAGAGACCATCAGCGCTGCCGAGATGTTCGCCGCTGGTATGCAGGTGCTCGGACGCGCCCGGATTGTCGGTACCCCTAGTGCGGGTAATACCGAGAACCTCTATAGCTACGACTTTGCCGATGGATCACGCCTGCTGCTCGCCGAGGTCGCCTTCTATCTGCCCGACGGCACCCCGGTTGAGGGTCGCGGTGTCCAACCTGATCGCCGGGTGGATGCGGAGTGGTGGCGCTACCAACCCGAAGATGACCCGCAGATCCAAGCTGCTATCGAAGAACTCCAACGTGCTGAATAAGCCAAACGTGCTATACTGGCAAGTAGCGTGTCTCCGACACTCCCACCATCCATAGCTACAGGAAAAACTATGAGTACCCGACGTATCCTGCGTATTGACAACCCAGAAGATAAAAAAACCCTCAAAATGCAGTGCCGCCCGGTCAAATTGCCCGACCGCAACCTGAAGCAGTTAGTCGCCGACATGTTCGAGACGATGCGTAAGTCGCACGGGGTTGGTTTGGCTGCGCCCCAAGTGGGGCTGCCCATCCAACTCTGTATTATCGAGATCCCCGCCGAGATCGAGCAGCGCGACGATGGTACCGAGGTTGAGGTGGCTCCCGCCGAGGAGTATGTGCTGATCAATCCGCGTATTGTGAAGACGAGTGGCGATGAGATCATGCGCGACGAGGGCTGCCTGAGTCTGCCCGGTTGGTATGGCATGGTGCCGCGCCACAGTTGGGTGACGGTGGAGTATCAGGATTTTAACGGCAAGCAACACCGGCTGCGCAAAGCGGATGGCCTGTTAGGGTGGGCCATTCAGCACGAGGTGGATCATCTCCACGGTGTCCTCTTCACCGAACGCATCCGCGATCTCTCGACGCTGCGCGATGTCAGTAAGCAGCCTGATGATCTGGTGGCAGCGTAGGATTACCTCCCCTTTCAGGGGCGATATATTTTGCTACTGAAGCGCACGCTTTGCGTGCGCTTCAGTAGCAAATATATCGCCCCACATTGGGGTTTGGGGCGTAGCCCCAAGAAATCATTGTGGCAAATACAACGTAAACGTACTCCCCTCACCATAACAACTCTGCACCTCAATCCGGCCCCCCAATAACTCGGCCAGCCGCTGCGAGATGCGTAACCCCAACCCCGTCCCCTCACGTTGGCGCACCTCAGCCGAGTTGACCCGCCCAAACTCGACAAAAAGCAACCCCAGATCAGCTTCACGAATCCCGATCCCCGTATCCACCACCCGAATCGCCACCTGCGTATCGCGTGGCTCAACTTCAATCCGCACCCCACCCCGATCTGTAAACTTGATCGCATTATTCACCAAATTGAGCATAATCTGGTTCAAGGCGCGCCGGTCGGTCTGAATCTGGAGTGTTGGAGGGGCAATCAGGGCTAATTCGAGGCGCTTCTGCTCGGCAATCGGGCGCAGATGATCGAACACCTCGTTGAGTACCTCTGCACAATTGACCGGCTCCGGCTGTATTTCTAGGTGCCCAGCTTGGATCTTGGCCATATCGAGGATGTCGTTGATCATACTCAGCAAGTGGCGGGCGCTGCGCTGAATGGTGTTTAACTGCCGCTCCTGATCAGCCGTGAGTGGGCCGGGCAGTTTCATCAGCAGTGTGCCGGTAAAACCGAGGATGGCATTGAGCGGCGTGCGCAGTTCATGGCTCATGTTGGCCAGAAACATATCCTTGGCCTGGTTGGCCCGTTCTAACTCAGTGGTACGCTCGCTAACCCGCTGCTCTAACTCACTATTCAGCAGGGCGAGATGTTGTTCAGCCCGACGACGCGCCTGTTCAGCAACTGCCTGGATATGCCCAAAACGCAACAAAAACAATGAAGCGATGACTAATAACAATGTTGCTAGGCTTAAAAAGAGCGTGAAAGCTTGATCGATCTGAGCAGAAAAATCACGAAACCGTATACGCGCAGCTTCATCTAGAGCATTGGCTTCAACTTCTAACTCATGAAAACTGAGTAAAAGATTAGTTGTGTCACGCGGTAAAATCTGATCATTGACTTTCCAGGCATCAAGGTAGCGATAAAAGCGCTCTTCCTTAATCGTATACGCAGCTAAATCTGCACCACTCGGATCAATTTCAATGACATGGGTGCGAATTTGGTTTAGGGCTTGAAATATCAAGGCATAGCCCTGCTCACGACTAAAGGGCAGACTCGGATCACCCGCCATCGTAAACTGCACAAAACCTTCAGCGAGATCAACCCGCGCTTGCCGCAGGGTATCGAGGTCACGCACAATCGAATCAAACGAGCGCCGTTGTTCAAGGTGTAAGGCCACGATAATGACACAGATCACAATGGCGAGGATCACGGTGAGCCATGCCATGGGTTGATTGCGTAGCGCAGCCAATGGACGTGATGCAGGGGTCATTGGGAAAGAACCTCTTGCGTGGTGATGCGGCCGGGCAGATCGTCCGCAGTAAAGCCAAAGGGGGTAATGATCTGGAGATGTTCGGAGCTATTGACGAGAGAACTTAGCGCACGATCCCATGCGCTTCGGAGTGCGTCATCCTCCTGGCGGAAGGCGAAGCCACCATAGCCTAATCCCGCAGTACTGGCGGGATTAGGCTGTACAAAGGGTGTTGCTACTTCTAGTTGGGGGACATATTCATACTTGACCAACCAGCGCAGGGTGGGGGCCGAAATGGCGAACGCATCGGCGAGATCGCTCTCTACCGCCACCCGTGCGGTAGGAATGTCAGGAGCCGCAATCAGATTCTCCGGCTTGATGCCCATGTGTTGGAAGATGCGCTCTTCAATCGAGCCATCAAGCACCGCAATGCGAATTTCTCCCCGCTGAACGGCTTGCTCATAGGAGTGCAGATTGTGCGGATTGCCGATCTGCACCAGCAGACCCTGCTGCACATGGAAGGTCGGTTCGGAGAATGCGACCAATTGCGCCCGCTCAGGCGTAATAAACATTCCCGCTGCAATCACATCAAAGCGGCCATTACGCAGATCGGGGATGAGTTGATCAAACTCGGTCTGTACCCAGGTGATCTGGCTGATGCCTATGCGCTCCACCACCGCCCGCGCCACCTCCGGCGACTCGCCAGTAACGCGGCGATTCTCCCGCGTAAAGGCAAAGGGAGCCTCTACCGCATATCCAATCCGTATCTGATCGCGGCGCTGGACAGTCTCAAACGAGCGATCTCGAATCAGAAAGAGGCCGATGAGGAGGGCCAGTAGCCCTACCCCTATCAGTATGATCATGCGCTGTTGTGGTTGTGGAAGCATAGGCTGCTATCGTAGTTCAATAGATTAGTATTGTACCAATCTTTGGCGGCTGTGCCTGTACCTATCAGGGCATGTGTCCAACGTCCTTCGGGCTGCGCCCCAAGCCCCTTTATTGATGTTTTTTGGCGGGTACGCCGCCAAAAAACATCAAAAATGGGGCGTGGGCGCAGCCCCAAAGAAAGC
>NZ_GL501401.1:448605-506296 GCF_000152145.1 Oscillochloris trichoides DG-6 | reverse complement strand
CCCGCGAACCCCCCCCACACCGGAAGGTGGGCTTGCACACATGCACACTTTTTAGAGGGTAGTATTTAATATCGTTCATGGCTCAGCCAGCGCCCCCGACCGAGGCGACTGAGCATGATACCGAGTGGAAGGTGACGAAGAACCCCATGCAGGCACTGGATTCCGGAGCATATTCCATAATCTTTACTCCAAGACCCCGATAGCGGTTGAGCCAACCGAGTGTCCGCTCGATCTTCCAACGTTGGGGAATGGGCACAAAGCCTGGACGTTCATCGGGGCGGAGCCGGATCTCCAGAACGAAGGAACACTGCTGCTTCACCCAATCCACGAGGGTGCCTCGATACGTGCCATCTGCCAACACCTTCTTCAGCGTGGGAACACGATGCGCAGCTTCCGTCAGCACGATCTTCGCACCCTGACGGTCCGAGCAGGCCGCCGAATGCACAAGCACAAGCAGCACGAGACCGAGGGTATCGACGAGGAGATGGCGCTTGCGCCCCTTGACATGCTTTCCCCCATCATAGCCGCGTTCCGGGCCGCCCGTTTCGGTGGTTTTGACACTCTGGGTGTCGATAATCGCCATGGTTGGCGTCGGAGCTTTGCCAACCATGCATCGTACCCGCTGACGCAAGGCGTCGTGTACCTCCTGGAGACGCCCATCCAGACGCCAAGTGCGGAAACACGTCGCCACCGTATGCCAATTCGGATACTCATGCGGCAGATACCGCCATTGACAGCCGGTGCGGGCGCGATAGAAGATGGCATTCAGCACGTCCCGCCGATCCACGCTTGGGCGTTTCCCCCGCCGATGTGGCCCTTGAGCCACCAGGGGAGCCACCAGTTCCCACTCTGCATCGGTGAGATCCGATGGATAGGTCTGAACTGTTTCAAGCGCATCCGCTGCCTGATACCGTGTCTTCATCGCAGCCTCCTTGACTCCTTCGCTTCTATCTTCATGATACAGCGGGGCACAAGAGACGCGAATAATTAAATACTACCTCTTCCCGCGAACCCCCCCCACACCGGAAGGTGGGCTTGCACACATGCACACTTTTTAGAGGGTAGTATTTAATATCGTTCATGGCTCAGCCAGCGCCCCCGACCGAGGCGACTGAGCATGATACCGAGTGGAAGGTGACGAAGAACCCCATGCAGGCACTGGATTCCGGAGCATATTCCATAATCTTTACTCCAAGACCCCGATAGCGGTTGAGCCAACCGAGTGTCCGCTCGATCTTCCAACGTTGGGGAATGGGCACAAAGCCTGGACGTTCATCGGGGCGGAGCCGGATCTCCAGAACGAAGGAACACTGCTGCTTCACCCAATCCACGAGGGTGCCTCGATACGTGCCATCTGCCAACACCTTCTTCAGCGTGGGAACACGATGCGCAGCTTCCGTCAGCACGATCTTCGCACCCTGACGGTCCGAGCAGGCCGCCGAATGCACAAGCACAAGCAGCACGAGACCGAGGGTATCGACGAGGAGATGGCGCTTGCGCCCCTTGACATGCTTTCCCCCATCATAGCCGCGTTCCGGGCCGCCCGTTTCGGTGGTTTTGACACTCTGGGTGTCGATAATCGCCATGGTTGGCGTCGGAGCTTTGCCAACCATGCATCGTACCCGCTGACGCAAGGCGTCGTGTACCTCCTGGAGACGCCCATCCAGACGCCAAGTGCGGAAACACGTCGCCACCGTATGCCAATTCGGATACTCATGCGGCAGATACCGCCATTGACAGCCGGTGCGGGCGCGATAGAAGATGGCATTCAGCACGTCCCGCCGATCCACGCTTGGGCGTTTCCCCCGCCGATGTGGCCCTTGAGCCACCAGGGGAGCCACCAGTTCCCACTCTGCATCGGTGAGATCCGATGGATAGGTCTGAACTGTTTCAAGCGCATCCGCTGCCTGATACCGTGTCTTCATCGCAGCCTCCTTGACTCCTTCGCTTCTATCTTCATGATACAGCGGGGCACAAGAGACGCGAATAATTAAATACTACCTCTTACACTTGATACCAAAATCGGCCAATACGGTATGCTATACTAGATTCGGCGCGATACGAATCACCCCCGCCCTAGCCACGATGATCGGTACAAACAGAACCAACAGCAAGCACTTGGCCCCAGCAATCCCCATGTGGCTTGCTTCACGAGGGAACTGATTATGAGACTTGAGCGCTTCACCGAGAAGGCGCAGGATGCGTTCCAAGCCGCCCAGGAGATCATGCAGGAGCAGCACCATACCCAACTCGATGTCGAGCATGTCTTTTTGGCCATGCTCCGCCAACGTGATGGCCTCACTATTCGGGCGATGCAGCGTCTGAATCTTGATCCTGAGGTAGTGGCGTCACGCGTCGAGCGCGAGTTGGAGAAGTCGCCCAAGGTCTATGGGCAGTATGGCTTCGGCAACCAGGTCTATGTCACGCCCCGTACCCAACGGCTGGTTAAACGCGCCGAAGAAGAGGCGAACCGGCTAGGGGATCAGTATGTGGGGATCGATCATCTCCTCATCGCCTTGGCTGGTGAACGCGAGGGTGCATCAGCCCGTATTCTGCATACCTTCAACGTAGACCAAGAACGTATCTATCAGATTCTTATGGAGATCCGTGGCTCGCAGCGCTCGGACGATCCGGGTGCCGAGGGTCGCTATGAGATCCTAGAGAAGTATAGTACCGACCTGACCGAGTTGGCTAAACAGGGCCAACTTGACCCGGTGGTTGGGCGTGAGCCGGAGATTACGCGTGTCATCCGTATTCTCTCGCGGCGCAGTAAGAATAATCCTGTGCTGGTTGGGGAGACCGGGGTGGGTAAGACGGCGATTGCCGAGGGTCTGGCCCAACGGATGAGTAGTGGTGATGTGCCGCCAACGCTGCGGGATCGCAAGCTCTTGTCGCTCGATCTGGCCGGGATGGTGGCTGGCTCTAAGTTCCGGGGTGAGTTTGAAGAACGCCTCAAGGCGGTGATGGACGAGGTGCGGAGCGCCAAGGGTAAGGTCATTCTCTTTATTGATGAGCTTCATACTGTGGTTGGGGCAGGTGCGGCGGCGGGCAGTATTGATGCCTCGAATATGCTCAAACCGGCCCTCTCACGCGGCGATATTCAGGTGGTGGGGGCGACCACGATTGACGAGTATCGTAAGCATATCGAGAAGGATGCTGCCCTCGAACGCCGCTTCAGCCCGGTTTTTGTGGAAGAGCCGGATGTGGAGATGACGATTGAGATGCTCAAGGGGCTGCGCCGCCGCTACGAGGAGCACCACCAACTCACGATTAGTGACGATGCTCTGCATGCAGCCGCGAATCTCTCTAGTCGCTATATCAACGACCGCTTCCTGCCTGATAAGGCAATTGACCTGATTGATGAGGCCAGCGCCAAGTTGCGCATCGAGATCTTTGCGATGCCCAAGGATCTGAAGGAGCAGGAACTGGCACTCAAGAAGCTCCAGCAGGAGGAGGAAGAGGCCGGTGCGCGGCGTGACTATGAGCAAGCGGCAATCCTGCGTGCCCGCTTCCTGACCATGAACCAGGATTTTGAGTGCCAACGCGAAGCATGGCTCAAGTCGGCCAATCTCGATGAGGTGGTGGACGATGAGGATGTGGCCCAGATCGTGGCTAGTTGGACGGGTGTGCCCGTCAGCCGCATGCTCGAAACTGAGCGCGAGAAGCTGATTGATATGGAGAACCGGCTCCACGAGCGCGTTATCGGGCAGCACGAGGCGATTGTCTCGCTCGCCGACGCCATCCGCCGCGCCCGCAGCGGCCTGCGCGATCCGCGCCGCCCGATTGGGAGCTTCATCTTTGTTGGCCCCACGGGCGTCGGTAAGACCGAACTGGCCAAGGCGCTGGCCGAGTTCATGTTCGATAGCGAAGATGCGATGACGCGTGTGGATATGAGCGAGTTTCAGGAGCGCCATACCGTCAGCCGCCTCATTGGTGCCCCCCCCGGCTATGTCGGCTACGACGAGGGCGGCCAGATTACCGAGCAGATCCGCCGCCGCCCCTACCAGGTGGTGCTCTTCGATGAGATCGAAAAGGCCCACCCCGATGTCTTTAATGCCCTGCTCCAAGTGCTTGATGATGGCCGCCTCACCGATGGCCAGGGCCGCACGGTGGATTTCCGTAATACGGTCATTATTATGACCAGTAATGCCGGGACGGAGCATCTGCGCAATACGGGGATCGGCTTTACCACCATCAACAACCGCGACCCCAAGACGCTCGATCTCAAAGAGGCGCGCCGTAAGGTGGATGAGGCACTGCGCCAGGTCTTCCGCCCGGAGTTCCTGAATCGCGTGGACGAGATCGTTCTGTTCCATGAACTCAGTTTTGAGGATCTGACCCGGATTGTTGATCTCCAAGTGAATGATCTGGCCAATCGGCTGCGCGATCAGAAAATTGCCCTCACACTTACCCAGGCTGCCCGCGAGTATCTGGTGAGCGAGGGCTATAATCCAGTCTATGGTGCCCGCCCGTTACGCCGCACGGTGCAGCGGCTCTTGGAGACACCCATCTCCCGTGAGTTGCTGCGTGGGGTCTTCAAAGAGGGCGATACCGTCCATGTCGATCTGGAACATGGCCAACTCACCTTCCTGCGCGGAGGCATGTTGGCTATCGAGAGCAAACATCCAGCCGAACCATTAGGCGCATAAGCTTCGCTCAGGGGTCACAACACGCACCATTCGTTCAATAGAATGTGACACCCATGCCCATGCCGCTGAAGAAGATGCCATCAGCATCGTCCAACAATCCGAGTCGCCGCCTGCGTGAAGCCCTCGTGGGTTGTGGGGCCTTCTTTGCCGCCGCCCGGCGTCAAGCTGACCCGCTGCCCACGCTGCGGGACTTGGCGGCGGATTGGTTGCACGCCGAGCAGCTTGAGATTGTCGTGCCTGCCGGTACGGGCAGCCTCCACACCAACGAACCCGGTCTGCTCTGCGGGCCGATCCTGATCGGGCGGCGCGTCATCGGGCGCATCGAGGCGCGCCGCTCGCTCCCCTACACCGAGGATGACCAAGCCCTCATGGTTGCCCTCGGCCAGATCATCGGCGCGGCACTCGAACATTCGGCCCAACAAGGGCAACTCGATCTCCACTACCACCAGTCGCAGGCACACGCCGATACGCTCGACCGCTTGCTCGGTTTTGGCCGCCTTGTAGTAAGCGCCACCAGTAGCCCGCGCCAACTAGCTCTCGAACTGGTGGTGCAGGTGCCCCACATGGTCACTGGCGAGCGCGCCGGGTTGTTGTTGCTGCCCGTGGATGACCCGGATAGCCCGATCCTGGCGTTGAGTAACGGTACCTTTAGCAGCACCGAGCGTGCGCGTGATGTGCGAGACCACGGGTTGGCTGGGTTGGTGTTGGCGTCACGAGAACCCATGATTATTGACGAGACCGATACCGATGCGCGCTGGTTGGCCATCCGCGACCGGGAACAGGACGCGCCGACCCGTTGTGCCATGGCGGTTCCGCTGGTGTGGGGTCAGCGCCTGCTGGGCGCACTCACTGTCACCACCACCCAATCGCGCCTCTTCGGCACACCGCAACTCAATCTGCTCGAACTGGCCGCCTGCCATATTTCGCTGGCCGTTCATGCCGCTAATAGCGATGCCTACTTGGCCCAGGCAACCAACACCATGCGTGATCTGCTCCATGAGCTTGATCTGGCCATGGCCGAGGTGAGTAGTGCCGATCCCGCCGCTCTCAGTCGCCTTCAGGCCATCCAGCAGCGGCTGGCGTTACAGCAACGCGCCATCCACGAGGCGATTTAGGGTACAATACCGGGCATAGCAGAACTCGCCGCGCAGCAACGGAGCGCCTATGCCCTTTGCCAGCATTGATGAACTTCAGGCCGCCCTGGCCGAGCATGCCTATATCGCCGACCGTTCGCTGACGACGGCGATCTTTTTGGCGTTGCGCATGGAGAAGCCGCTGCTCCTAGAGGGTGAAGCCGGGGTGGGCAAGACCGAGATCGCCAAGACGCTGGCGCGGCTCTTGGATCGCCACCTCATCCGGCTGCAATGCTACGAGGGCCTGGATGTCAGTACCACCATTTATGAATGGAACTACGCCCGCCAGATCCTCCAGATCCGTATGCTGGAGTCGCAGGGCGGCGAGGCGATCAAGAGCATCTTTAGCCCGGAGTTCCTGATCAAGCGCCCGCTACTCCAGGCGATTGAGGAGAGTCTGGTGCGCCCGCCCATCCTGCTGATTGACGAGATTGATCGCGCGGATGCCGAGTTTGAAGCCTTCTTACTCGAACTGCTCTCCGACTGGCAGATCAGTATTCCAGAGATCGGCACGGTGCGCGCTGCCAACCCACCGATTGTGATCATCACCTCCAACCGTACCCGCGAGATCCACGATGCCCTCAAGCGGCGTTGCCTCTTCGCTTGGGTGGATTACCCCGCTCTCGACAAGGAGTTGGCGATTGTGCGCGCCCGCATCCCCGATGCTGATGCGCACCTCGCCCGCCAAGTGGTCGCCTTTGTCCACGAGTTGCGGCGGCTCGATCTCTACAAACTGCCGGGGGTGGCCGAGACGCTGGATTGGTTGACGGCGCTGGTGCGTATGGATCAGACCGCGCTGGTGCAGGATGTGGTTGAAGATACGCTGGGCGCGATCCTTAAGTACCAGGAGGACATCGCGCAGGTGCGCGGGCCGCAACTGGCCGAACTGTTGCGCCGGGTGCAGGGGAATGGGTAGCCAATCATGAATAACACACCGAACGGCCCCGATGTGGCCACGATCCTAGAAGTGCTACGCGCCGAGGTGCGTGCTGCTCATGCCAATACGCAGAAGAGCGACGATCACAGTGGTATTGAGCGTGAACTAGCCCATTGCGCCGAGGAGATCGAGATCGCCCGCGTGGTGAGTGCGCATTGGCCACTCGAAGGCCGCAATCTCTACGAGCGCGGCTGGGCCATGATCAACAAGGTGGTGCGCCGCTACCTGCGCTGGTACATCAATCCGATTGTTGAGCAGCAGAACTCCTTCAACGATGCCAGTGCGCGTGCCATCCGCCAGTTGATCGCCGCCAATAGCGAGTTGCGTGCCCAGGTCGCCGACCTGCGCAGCCAACTGGCCCAGCATAAGCAAGCTGAGTAACTCATGACATCCAAACGCATCCTGATCACCGCCACCCAGGTGCCGTTTGTGCGCGGTGGAGCCGAGTATCTGGTCGAGGGGCTGCGTGATGCCCTGCGCGAACGTGGCCATACGGTTGATGTGGTGGCTCTGCCCTTTCAGTGGAACCCGGTCGAGCGCATCCCCGAACACGCTCTGGCATGGCGCATGCTCGATATTAGCCATGTGAATGGTCAGCCGGTGGATCTGGTGATCGCCACCAAGTTCCCCTCGTATATGATCCGTCACCCCCACAAGGTGGCATGGCTGGTGCATCAGCACCGCCAAGCCTACGATTGGTACGGGACAGATCTGAGCGACTTCAGTAATACGCCCGCTCATCGCCAGGTGCGCGAGGCGATCTTTCAGATGGATCGGCGCGGGCTGGGGGAGTGTCGGGCGCGTTACACCATCTCGCGCAATGTGAGTGGGCGCTTGCAGCGGTTTAACGGCCTCGCCAGTACTCCCCTCTACCCGCCTAGTCGCTACGCCCAGAGCCTGCGCGCGGGGCCGTATGGCGACTACGTTCTCTCCTCGGCGCGCCTCGACCGTGCCAAGCGCCTCGATCTGCTGCTGCACGCCCTGGCCCACACCGACGCCCCGCTGCGAGCGATCTTTGCCGGTACTGGCCCCGACCGTCAACGCCTCGAACGCATCGCCACCGATCTGGGGCTGGGCGAACGGGTGCGCTTTCTCGGCTTCGTGAGCGATGCCGAACTGATCGAACTCTACGCCAACGCTCGCGCTGTCTTTTATGCCCCGCTCGACGAGGACTACGGCTTTGCCACCGTCGAAGCCTTTGGCGCGGCGCGCCCGGTCATCACCGCCGATGACTCCGGGGGTGTGTTGGAGTTTGTGGTGCATGGCGAAAATGGCCTCGTCACCCGCGCCGACCCAGCGGCGCTGGCCACCAGCATTACCGCCCTCGCCACCGACCCAGCACGCGCCGAGGCACTGGGGCGCGCCGGGCAGCCCCTGGTGGCGGCGATTACGTGGGAGAAGGTTATACAGGCATTGGTGCGGGATGCCTGATCTTGCATGCACATAAGGAACCCCATAATGTCTATCGTGATTGTCGGTGGCGGTGCGATTGGCCTCCTCGTTGCCGGACGCTTGAGCCTCGCCGGAACGCAGCCCACCACCCTCCTCGCCCGTGCGAGCAGTGTGGCTGCACTAGCCGCCCAACCACTCAGCATCACCCAGCAGGGCAGCACCACCCGCATACCAGGGCTGCGCGTCGTCGCCGAAGCGAGCGCCTGCACCCGGCCCGATCTGGCCATTCTGTGCGTTAAGGGCTACGACACCCCCGGTGCGATTGCTACCCTTCAGGCACTCAACCCCATCCAGATTCTGACCCTTCAGAACGGCATTGGCAACGAAGACGTGCTGCTCGACGCCTTCGGCCCCGAACGGATCATCTCTGGGGCTATCACCACCTCGGTGGATCTGCTCAACCCAACCACGATCAGCGTCACCAAAGAGGGCGGCATCAGCCTCGCCCCGATCAGCATCGGCCAGAACGTGCAATCATGGGCGGATGTACTGGCCGGGGCCGGGTTCCGCACCGCCACCTACCCTGATTACCGCGCACTCAAGTGGTCGAAGGCGCTGCTCAACATGCTCGGCAACGCCAGCGCCGCCATCCTAGACATGAGCGTCGCCGAGGTCTATGCCGACTCGCGCCTCATCGCATTGGAGCGGCGTGCCTACCGCGAAGCCCTCGCCGTGATGCGGCGCATCGGCGCACGCCCGATCAACCTGCCCAGCTACCCAGCGGCCTACCTCTCCTTCGCTATGACATGGCTGCCCAGCCCGATCCTCTTCCCACTGCTGCGCAAATTCGCCGCCGGGGGGCGCGGCGGCAAAGACCCCTCGCTGCTGCGCGATCTGCGTGCCGGGCGCACCCGTTCAGAGGGCGAGTTCCTTTACGGAGCCATCGCCGCCGCTGCCGCCCAGCAAGGCATCGCCGCGCCGGTGAATGCCGGATTGTGGCGGGTGTTGAGTGGCATCGCCGCCGGCACGATCCCCTGGGAGGAGTACCGAGGCCGCCCGGAGAAGTTGCTGCTGGCGGTGGGGTAGGCGCTACCCTTCGTACCGCAACCGCGCCACCAACTCACTCAGCGCAATCGCGGTAGCGCCCCACACCTTCTGGCCCGCCAGCGCATAGTAGGGCACCCGCACCGTAACGCCCTGCATCTGCCACTCCTCGACCACCACCGTAGCCGGGTCGAGCAACTGATCGAGGGCCACTTCAAAGGCCAGTTCCACCTCGCCCGCATGCGGCTGAAGGGGCGGAGCTTGGGTAGCCAAGCCCACCACTGGCGTGAGCATAAAATTGCTGGGGGGAATATAGAAACTGCGCAAACACCCCACCACCTCCACCAGTGCCGGATCAATCCCCAACTCCTCGTGAGCCTCGCGCAGCGCCGCTGCCGCAACACTCGCATCGGTCGGATCAATCGCCCCGCCGGGGAGCGAGACCTGCCCACGGTGGGTGGGCAGATGGCTGGTACGCAGCGTCAGCGGCAGGTGGAGGCGATCATTCTGAGGGTAGAAGAGTAGCAAAGCGGCGGCTTGGCGCGGCTGCACATGTGGCGGCGGAAGGAGGTGGCGCGCAATTTCGCCATGTAGATCTCGCGGCAGCAACAGATCATCAAGCGCCACCGGCGCTTGCGCTGCCACCGCCCGCCGCACCCAAGCGGCTTGAGTCTGCCAGGGCATCATAAGCGCGGGAAGGTATGTTCCGCAGCGGGCACAAACTCCGCCGCCGCATCATCGTAGAGCATGTGCGTAATCCGTACCTGCTGATCCTCAAGCGTGATCAGATTGCAGGAGTTCTTCCCATGCTCACTACCATGACCCCGCCGTGAGGTACTCGTGCCACACTGACAGAGCAGCGTTCCGCGCCGCAAACTCGGATCGAGATCGCGGGTATGGTTGAGCGCAAAGACATGCAAGTGGCCACTCAGCAGCAGATCCACGCCACACTCATCGAGCAACTGCATGGCCGCATGCGCCCCCTGCATGGTGCGATCACGCTTGCCGCCGGGCGGCGTAACTACAGGATGGTGCCAGACCACCACCTTATACACCTCCGGGCCATAGCCTGCCAGGATGCGCCGCAACGTGTTGGACTGGCTGCGACTGAGGCGGCCGCCATCAAAAGTGAGGCCGTGGGCCGTATTAGCCCCCACAACCACCACCCCCGGCAACTCACACACCGGGTTCAGATCGCGGCTAATATGGCGGCGGTAGCGCCCCATCGGGTTGAGCAGGCGCAGGTGCAGGTTGAAGAGGGGGACATCATGGTTGCCCGCCACCACCAACTGTGGCGTGGGCAACGCAGCGCGCAGCTCTTTGGCCGCCCGCCACTGGCTGGCAAAATCGGCGCGCTGCACAAAATCACCCGAAATAACCACCAGATCCGGCTTAAGCCGCTGGGCCTGCGCGGCGAGATGTTGGGCAACCTGCGGACGAAAGGGCGGCCCGGCATGAAGATCGGAGATATGCAGAATGCGCTGGGCCACAGGTCGCTTACTCCTCTGCTGCGGCAGCCACCACCGTAGACGGCTTGGCCTTCTCAACAGCTAACGTCACCAGGGCACGCCCAATCAGAACGATCTCCACTACCGCCGCAGTGACAAGGCCATAACGCAGGATGGCAAGCATGATCTCCATAGACAGTCTCCGTTAAGCAGGTCGTTTGACGCTTCGCATTGTAGCATAGGCAGAGCGAAGCAACGCCCTTCCTCCGATGCGGGTTTGGGGCTACGCCCCAGACCTACTTTTTTCTCTGCTGTTGGCGGCGAAGCCGCCAACAGCAGAGAAAAAGAGTTTTTCGGGGAGGCTGTGCATCCCCCGAACTCCCTACAGCAAACGCACAGCGGGCGCAGCCCGGCCACGATCCTTCTGCCGCAAGGCATACGTGATACCGGCCTGAAGCGTACCGGGTGTACGCAACCCACTCAGGTCGGCACCAATGCCAATCAGCGTCTGGGCCACTTCGGGGCCAATTCCAGTGAGCAAGACTTCTGCCCCCAGCAACTTAACTGCCTGGGCAGCTTGGAGCAGCGCGTTGGCCACCTGCGAATCAACCACGGGCAAGCCCGTAATATCAAGAATCGCCAACTGGGCCTGATGCCTACTCACCCCATCAAGCAGCGTCTCCATCACCTGGGTAGCGCGGGCGCTATCAATCGAGCCGATCAGCGGCATGATCACAATATCATCATCGAGCGGAATGAGCGGCGTATTCAGCTCGCGCAAAGCCGCCTGCTGGGCAGCAATAATCTCCTGCTGAAGCACATCGCGCTCACGCTCCGCCCGTTTGAGCTCCGTCACATCGGTAGAGAGGCCACAGATCGCGTATGGGCGGCGCTGATCATCATAGAGCGGGAACTGCACCGTAATGAACTCACGAGGTTCACCATTGATGTAGAACGTGTTTGGGAAGTGCTGCGGCTTACCACTGGCAAAGAGCTGACGATCATTCTCGCGCCAACTCGCAACCAACTCCGGCGGGAAGAGTTCATCTTCTTTGCGTCCGACCAGATCCTCAATCGTGCGCCCCATCACCTCAGCGTAGGTCGTATTGACCAGAATCAGGCGATTGTCGGGATCTTTGACATAGATGACGGTGGGCGAATTGTTAACAATCCCCTCCAGAATCCGCCGTGCCTCAGCATAACTCGCCTCGGCGCGCACACGGTCGGTAATGTCCGTCGCCACTCCACCGAGTGCAAGAGGGGTTCCCTTGAGGTCATAGATCGGGAAGCGCAGATTATCATAGTGACGCAGTGTTTCACCTGCACCAAACGACTCCTGGTTGGCCACCAGAACCCCACCCGCAAGGGTATCGTGGACATTCTGTTGCCATACTACAGCGGTATCGGGAGGGAAGAGATCACGCAAGGCACGGCCCTCAAAATCACTCGGAACCTGGCCCCAATTCCCGGCAAAGTTGGTATTGGTAAAGGCAATATGGCCATCTGCACGGGTGACATAGATCGCCGCCGGTAGGTTATTGAGTACCTGGCGTAAGATATGGGTATACTCTTCGCTCGCTTGCAAGCGTTGTTGAAGTTCAGCGACTTGCTGCCGCAAAAGATCGAGTTCGCTCTGGTCTTCTGGTCGTTGTTGAGCAGACACGGGCTTCTCCCCTCATCACGAGTTGTTATTGGCCCATGCCTATTGTAAATGAGATCTGCAACCACAACAAGACTGGTCGCACCTATCACGGTACGGCCAGCCTTGTTAGTGTTGAGGAGGTATAGATACTTCGATCAGATGAAGCGCTGCATCGCACTCATGTCCAAGATGTACACCCTAGCGGTGTTGGGCAGAGCGACGGTTAGCGCATCGCACCACGGCGAAAGAGGTTGATCATGCCGAGAAGCACGATAGCGCCAACAAAGGAGACGAGTAGCGCATTAAGGCTGAAGTCTCCGCTGTTGATCGTAGTGCCACCGGCACCGAAGGAACTAAACAGAATACCGCCGATGAATGCACCAACAACACCAACAACGATGTTGATCAATGTGCCCTGTTGCGCATCGGTACGCATCACAATGCTGGCTAGCCATCCTACGAGTGCGCCGAACAGGAGCCAGAGAATAAAGTTGATCATGATTCTCTCCTAACCTATAGATGAAGGAACTACCCAGCAGCAGTAGCGATGTGTACTTGCAGAAGATGAGGAGAGGATACGACAGGCAACTGGGGAAGGCAGCAAGATCAGTCTAGCACCATCTTGTAAGGCAGTGAAGCGGGGATGAGGATACATCTCGACACGGATTTTCCCTGACAATGTCAGGAAAACGCGCAGTTGTTCGCCAATCGAGGCCATAGGGTATGGGCAAAGATACTGCCTCCCCGCCACACGAAAAAGACCCGCACCAGTTGGGTGCGAGTCTTTCTTGTGTGGCGGGGAGGGAGGGATTCGAACCCTCGGTAGGATTGCTCCTACAGCGGTTTAGCAAACCGCCGCACTAGGCCACTATGCGACCTCCCCGTAGATTGTCAACGAACCAGTATGGTGGCGGAGGAGGTGGGATTCGAACCCACGGGCCTTATTGAAGGGCCAGTCGTTTTCAAGACGACCGCATTCAACCGCTCTGCCACCCCTCCAATAACTGCCCTTAACGCGAATGGCAGGCGGGACAGGAATCGAACCTGCAACCTGCGGATTTGGAGGCCGCTGCTCTGCCTAATTGAGCTACCCGCCTTCACACGCGGGATATAATACCATAGACTGGCGTGCTTTGCAACCTCAACAAAGTGGTACACTACATGCTACGCAAAAGAACGATTCTATCGTCAGAGCATGCTCCAAGCCACGTTCATACCGAGTATAAACACCTATATCGGTTTACCCTACAGATGCGATGAAAGAACTTCTCGCCCACCTGCCCTATCAGATCGCCTCCGACCTTCTGCACCACGCTGATGCGATGGTCGGGCGAACGCACCATGACCGTGCGGTGACGCTCTTTGCTGATGTTTCTGGTTTTACTCCCCTCAGCGAAGCGCTCAGCCGTTTTGGTCAAGATGGTACCGAGGATCTGACAGCACTGCTCAACGACTACTTTGCGGTGATGATCGATCTGATTGCCGCTTATGGCGGGGTGGTGGCATCGTTTGGTGGTGATGCGCTCACTGCGATCTTCATTATTCCGAGCGGGCAGCCCGATACGCCAATTGTGCAGCGGGCGATTCGGTGTGCCCTCGATATGCAGATGCTGGTGACCTCGTACCATAACATTGAGACCCGCGCTGGCCAGTTTAGCCTCGAAATTAAGATCGGCTTGGCGCTTGGTTCCGTCCTCTCAACCGTGGTCGGTGATCCCGATGTGCGCTTGCAGAGTGTCACCGCAGGTTTGGCCCTCGAACAGGCAGCGCAAGCCGAACACCTGGCCCACCGGGGTGATGTGGTCATCCACCGCGATCTGCTGGCCTTGGCACCTGAAGCTGAGGTTGCCAATGATTATGGCGACTACCTCCAGATTAGCCGCATGTCCGGCCAACCCAACTATGCGCCGCTGCCTACATTGCCTGAGATTGCCCCCACCCTCCTCCCCATCCTCAGCACCTTCCTGCATCCCTCCCTGGCGCGCCGCCTGATGGATGGCAAGGCTGGTTTTATCAACGAGCATCGGAGTATCACGGTGCTCTTTGTCGGATTCAGTGGTTTTGATTACGACCTCGATCCAGAGGTGGGGAGTAAACTCCAAACCTATATTGCCCAAGTTGCCCGCATTGTGGAGCGCTACGATGGCGACTTGAACAAGATTGATATGGGCGATAAGGGCAGCAAGTTGGTGGTGATCTTTGGTGCGCCGGTTGCGCATGAGAATGATGCCGAACGGGCCATGCGCTGCGCTTTGGCACTGCGCGATCTGCGCGTGGAACACCTGGGTATCGGTATTGACCCGCATATCCCCCCACCCTCTGGCTTCTCCATCCGCATCGGCATAGCCTCAGGGCTGGTCTATTGTGGGTTGGTGGGTTCCGAAGAGCGGCGCGAATATACCGTGATGGGCGATACGGTCAATTTGGCGGCGCGTCTGATGCAGGCCGCTGCCGCCGGTGAGATCATCGCTGCGAGTGGGAGCCATCGCCCGGTCGCCGATCAGTTCCTCTGGACTCCATTAGAAGCGATGCCGGTCAAGGGGCGTTCGCGCCCGGTGCCGGTCTTCCGCTTGGAACAGGAACAGCAACGTGCAAGCCGCCACCAAGAACCGGCCTACCGCTTGCCCATGGTTGGACGCGAAGCCGAGATGCAGGTGGTCGAGAAGAAGATTGATCAGACGCGCCGTGGCCATGGGCAGGTGGTGGGTATTTGTGGCGAGGCTGGGATGGGCAAGTCGCGGCTTGTCGCCGAGGTGATCCGCATGGCGGCGCGGCGCGGAATGGCGGTGCATAGTGGTGAATGCCTCTCGCATGGTGGCACGATCAGCTACTTGCCCTGGCAGAGCCTCTTGCTGGGTATCTTCGAGGTTGACCCCAACTGGTCGAAGGAGGTGCAAATTAACCACCTCCGCACGCGGGTGAGTCAGTTCTGCCCGCATGTTCTGCGCCGCCTGCCGGTGTTGGCCGGGGCCATGAACCTGAGTGTCGCTGAGAGTGAGCAGACTCGCGGCCTTGATGTGCGCGTGCGTAAGGATGTCCTCGAAACCACGGTTATGGAGTGCCTGCGCGCCATGTCGGCTGATGGCACGGCCATCCTGTTGGTGATCGAGGATTGCCACTGGATCGATCCGCTCTCCCACGATCTGCTGGAGGTGGTCGCACGCGGTATCACCAACCTGCCCGTCATGATTCTGCTTGCCTACCGCCCGCCCGAACACGAGCATCATCGCCTACGCGTCACACGGCTGCCCCACTTCCAAGAGTTGCTGCTGCACGAGTTCAGTCTGCGCGAGACCGAGTGGCTGATCGGTCTGAAGTTCGGGTATCTCTTTGGGGCGCGGGGGGTTCTGCCAAGCAGTTTTGTGGAACGCATCACGACGCGCTCACAGGGTAACCCCTTCTATATTGATCAGATGATCAACTACATCCAGGATCAGGGTATCAGCCCCTTCGATGCCCAGGCACTCTCGATGGTGCGCCTGCCCGATAGCCTGCGCTCGCTCATCATTAGCCGCATTGACCGCCTGAGTGAACAAGAGCAGATTACCCTCAAGGTGGCCAGCGTCATCGGGCGGGTCTTTCGTGCCAGTTGGCTGTGGGGTATCTACCCGCAGATCGGCCATCCCGTCCAGGTACAGGCCAACCTGGATCGCCTGAGTCGGCTCGATCTCACCCCCATGGAGAAGGCTGAGCCAGAACTGGAGTACCTCTTCAAGCACATGATCACCCAAGAGGTGGCCTACGAGAGTCTGGCCCATGCCACGCGCACCATGCTCCATGAGCAGGTGGGTGACTATATCGAGCGCGAGTTTGCCGATGATGTTGAACACTACCTCGACATGCTCGCCTATCACTACGGACGCAGCGAGAATCTGCAACGCCAGCGCCACTACTTCCGCCAAGCTGGTCAGGCGGCCCAGGCTGCTTATGCCAACGAAAGCGCCCTCGAATACTATCGGCGGCTGCTGCCACTCTTGGAGGGGGCCGAACAGGTACCTATCTTCACCCGTATGGGTGAGGTACTCAAGCTGATCGGGCGCTGGGATGAGGCGATGGCGGCCTTCCAGCAGGCAACCGAGATTGCCAACACGACCAACAACCGCACCGGGGCTATGCACTGCCAGAACGCTGCCGCCCAACTGCTGGCAGCACGCGGCGAGTATGCCGAGGCCATGGGGCTGCTGGAGCAGATCATCCCGGCCTGGGAAGAACTGGGCGATCTCGAAGGGCGCTACAATGCCCTGCGCATCCTCGGCTCGATCCTGATTGCTAGGGGAGCCTATACGCGGGGGCTACGCTCGATTGAACATGCCCACGAACTGGCCGTCCAATTAAAGGATGAAACCCTGATCGCCCGTTCGATCAGTGCGATGGGCGTAGTCTATCTGGATATTAGCGACTACGAAATGGCGCTCTACTGCCTCGAACGTAGCACTCAGATGGCGACGCGGCTCGGCGAATGGGATCTGCTGGCCTTCTCGCGGGAGCATAGCGCCTCGATCTTCCTCAATCAGAGTCAGGTGCGCGAAGCCCTCGACATCTTCCAGGAGTTGTTGCTACGGGCAGTCGAAATCGGGGATCGTTGGGCGATGGCGCGTCTGAGCCGTGAGATAGGACGCGCTCACACCCTGTATGGCGAGATCCATGTTGGGATTGAGTGCTATGCGCGCCAGTTGGTGATCGCCCTTGATCTGGGTGAACGGCGTGAGTTGGCGATTGGCTTGGGCTATCTGGCGGCTGCCTACACCCAGCTAGGCGAGTACCGCATGGCCGAACGGGTGAGTGAACTGGCGATTACGCTGTGCGATGCGATCAACCTGGTCTATTGGGGCTGCCAGTTCCGCCACGACTATGCCCAACTCCAGATGAGTCAGGGCCGCTATGCCGAAGCTGATACGCTCAATCGCGCTGCACTCGATGAAGCCCACCGCTTAGGCAGTAACCATGCAATGCAGTTGCAAGCCACGCTGTTGGCAGCGCGCTTGGATGTACAGTTGGGGCGGGTGTCGGCTCCCAGTGTCATCGAACGCTTGCGTATGCTGAACGAGGACTGGTATGGCCCGTGTGAAGAGGCGACCATCCGCTACACCATCTGGCAGCTTGATCCCAGCCAGGAAGCCGAGCGCGAGGCAGCCGGAGCTATCTACCAGACCCTGGCAATTACTCAGCCTACGGCGCAGCACCGTACCCGCGCATTGGAATTGGGCAACCCGACATTACCGCCACTGGCCACGCTGCCTGATCCCCCCAGCCTGATCAGCAACAGTGCCAGCCCCGATCTGAGTAATCTGATTGATGAGGTAGAGCAGATGAAAGAGGAGTAGTTGGGGGTTTGTGTAGGGGCGCGTCGCGACGCGCCCCTACGCGATGTTCCTACACGGTGATGAGGTCGCGGAAGATGTTGATGTTCTTGTGGCCAATGCCAGAGACATCAATGAGCTGATCCACCGAGGTGAATGGCCCCTTCTCGTCGCGGTGGGCAATGATGCGCCGTGCCAGCGACTCGTTGATGCCGGGGAGATCGATTAGGGCTTGCAGGTCGGCGGTGTTGATGTTGACCAGTTCCGCAGGTGCGGCGGGAGCCTCGGCCTCAGCGGCGGGAGCCTCAGCCTCAGCGGCGGGAGCCTCAGCCTCAGCGGCGGGAGCCTCAGCCTCAGCGGCGGGGGCCTCAGCCTCAGCGGCGGGGGCCTCGGCTTCAGCGGCGGGGGCCTCGGCCTCAGCGGCGGGAGCCTCAGCCTCAGCGGCGGGAGCCTCAGCCTCAGCGGCGGGAGCCTCAGCGGCGGGGGCCTCGGCCTCAGCGGCGGGAGCCTCAGCGGCGGGGGCCTCGGCCTCAGCGGCGGGAGCCTCCGGCGCGGGAGCAGCGGCAGCAACTGGCAACACCTCATCAGGTGCAGTCGAGGTCAGACTCTCCGCCGGCTTGGGCGCAGGTGGCGCACCACGATGTATAGTTGTTTGGATGCGGCGGGCAGCGCTATTGTTGGAGTCACCCGTTGCCGATGTGGTCGTTACCGTCGTGGTATTGCGGAGTGGTGCTGATGCTGGGTGCGCCGGGGGGGTATGAGCCGGGCCAGTGGCAGGACTCTGCTCGGTGGCCTGCCTCTGCTGCCAGCGCCAAACCGCAAACCCGACGCCCACAGCTAACCCAATCCAGAAGATCTTACGTGGCTGCAACATACACAATCCCTCCAAGGTGCAGCGGGTCTTCCGCTGCTAGACAGTTGGACTCGCCTTCCCAACCAGCGAGCGCAAGAGCGACAAATTCTCTCTATCCTCGTCCATCGCTTCACCTTTGGGCGTCTCGATAATCATCGGGATGCCGGTGAAACGCGGATCGTTGACCAACAGACGGAAGGCTTCCAGCCCGATGCAGCCCTGACCAATATGGTTATGGCGGTCTACCCGGCTGCCCAGACCCTTTTGCGAGTCATTCAGGTGGAAACATTTGATCCGTTCAATGCCCACCAAGCGATCAAATTCGGCAAAGGTGGCGGCATAACTCGCGGCATCGCGGATGTCGTAGCCCGCCGCGAAGATGTGGCACGTATCCACACAGACCGCCATGCGATCATGGTACGGCACCAACTCGAAGAGCCGCGCTAGGTGTTCAAAACGGTAGCCCAGCGCACTCCCCTGACCAGCGGTTGTTTCGAGCAAAACCACCGTCTGACCACCGATACCCGCCTCAAAGATGCGGTTGAGCGCGACCGCCTCGCGTTCCAAGCCGACATCTTCACCGCTCCCGGTATGCGCACCGGGATGCGTGACCAAGTAGGGGATACCCAGCAGATCACAACGCTCAAGCTCGTGGCTGAAGGCAGCAATAGACTTCTCCCACAGATCATCAGCGGGAGCGGCCAGATTGATCAAGTAGGAGTCGTGAACAATCACCGGGCCGATACCCGTGCGCGCCTGTTCAGCCTTAAACGCGGCGACCTCCTCAGGTGGAATGGGCTTGGCATTCCACTGGCGCTCATTCTTGCTGAAAATCTGCATGGCCTCACAGTCAACCTGTGTACCACGGGCAAACGCCTTCGAGACGCCGCCAGAGATTGACATGTGGGCACCAAAGGGCATAGCGCGCTCCAGAATAGGTGATAGCGCACCTATTATAGCAGATGTAGCGCCGCTACATCCCTACCCGATCATAGCGCCGCCCGGCGCGAGCACCCGGCACGGCCACCGCCGTCAACACATCAGTGATCACCGCCGCCGGGGTGACACTGCGGATACGGGCGGCGGGGCTGATGATCATGCGGTGGCCCAGCACCGGCAAGGCCAGGGTCTTCACATCATCAGGGGTGACATAATCGCGCCCGTGGATGGCCGCCCATGCCTGTGCGGTGCGGTAGAGCGCCAACGAGCCACGCGCACTTGCACCGAGGTAGACATCCTCGTGGTGGCGCGTGGCTGCCGCGAGGGTGACAATATACTCACTGATCAGGTCATCCACATAGACCTCTTTGATCGCCTCTTGGAAGTGGAGCAGATCATCAATCTGGGCGACGGGGTGCAGGTGTTCGAGGGGATGCGCTTGGCGCTGGCGCTTGAGGATAGCGATCTCATCAATCCGATCCGGGTAGCCCATGTGCAACCGCAGCAAGAAGCGGTCGAGTTGGGCTTCGGGCAGCGGGAAGGTACCCTCATACTCAATGGGGTTCTGAGTCGCCAGCACGATGAAGGGCGCGGGCAGACCGTAGGTAGCGCCATCAACCGTAATCTGACGCTCCTCCATCGCCTCCAGCATCGCGCTCTGGGTCTTGGGCGTAGCGCGGTTAATCTCATCAGCCAGCACAATCTGGGCGAAGATCGGCCCGGAGCGAAATTCAAACTCGTGGTTCTGCTGGTTAAAGATCGAGATCCCAGTCACGTCCGAGGGCAGCAGATCGGGGGTGAACTGGATGCGCTTGAAGCTACTGCCGATAGAACGGGCAATACTCTTGGCCAGTACTGTCTTGCCGGTACCGGGAACATCTTCGATCAGCAAGTGGCCCCGGCAGAGCAGCGCCACCAGCACCAGCTCAACGGCGCTGCGCTTCCCGATCATCACCTGCTCAACGTTCTGGAAGATGCGTTCGGCAAACTCTTTGACAGTATTCAAGCGGTAGCCTCGGCACTAGCAAGAAGAATGATAAGCACAGAGACCCTCTGTGTTCTCTGAGTCCTCTGTGGCATCAAGACAGAATCTGGCGCACCAACGCCTCCGGCACATCATCGCGCACCTGCACCTGGCCAATCGCACACGGCAAGACCCAACGGATCTTCTTGGCATGCACCTTCTTATCGCGCATCGTCAGGGCGATGACCGCATCGGGATCATGACTGGGCAGCGCCGTCTTCAGACCATAAGCGTGAATGAGCGCGGCCTGGCGTGCAACCAGATCTGCCCCACACATGCCCAACGCCTGGGCCAAACGCGCCTCAGCGTGCATCCCCACCGCCACCGCCTCACCATGGAGCATGGCATAGCGCGAAAGCTGCTCGACCGCATGGCCGATAGTGTGGCCATAATTGAGCGTGATGCGTTCACCCTGCTCGTGCTCATCAATACCCACCACCTCGACCTTGACCGCCACAGCGCGGCGGATAATCGCGGTGAGCCGGGCAGTCAGATCAGCATCGTGGGCGTCCCAGAGGCCACCGGGATGATCGGCATTCCAGCCACGTTGCGCCGCGAGGGCTTCGAGATCCGCAAAGAGACCCGCATCGCGGATGACCCCATGCTTAATCACCTCAGCCCAACCTTCACGCAGCGAGTGGGGCGGCAAGGTAGCGAGCGTATCGGTATCAGCCAGCACCATACGCGGCTGGTGGAACGCACCGATCATGTTCTTACCCAGCGGATGGTTAATGCCGGTCTTGCCACCCACCGCCGCATCCACCATAGCCAGCAGCGTGGTCGGCAACTGCACCACCGCAATCCCGCGCAGGATAGACGCAGCCGCAAACCCAGCCAGATCACCCACCACACCACCACCGAGCGCCAACACCGTATCGCGGCGCTCGACCCCACCGGCGATCATCCAGGTATGTAACTCGGAGAGCTGGGCAACATTCTTACTCGCATCCCCCGGTGGAACACTCATCATCTGAACAACAAAACCCGCATCCCGCAAACGCGCCGCGAGGGGTGCGCCATAGCATTCCGCCACCGCGCCATCACACACCAACCAGAGCGTCCCGCCGAGTCCCAAGGAGCGCAACCGAGCAGGCAGATCGGCCAAGGCACCCGCAGCGACAATAACCGGGTAGGAGGTGGTGGAGGTGGTGAGAGTGAGATCAGAGTACATATTATGATTGTTGACGCCCCAGCCCTAACCGATCATAGAGATCGGGTGGCTTTGGCCCAATGTAGAGAAGATCAACCACAGATTCTTCATCAAGAACTTGATACACCAAACGATGCTGACGTGGCAACCAGATACGAAAGTAGGTCGGATGCATATCAAGTTCCTTGGCTTTCGTTGGCCGTGGTGTATCGGCCAAGGAACGAATGAGGTGACGCGCAACACTCCGTAAGTCGCCAGGAAGCGACTCAAGTTGGCGCATGAAGCTCCGATCAAAGCGCAGGCGATAGCTCATGACTCTTGCTCATCCAGATGTGCGGTAAGCAGATCCCATGTTGCGACATCAACCGTTTGCACAGCGCCTGGATCGGCTTGGCGACGGTGGTGTGCTTCCTCTACCTGCTGCCAGAGGGAAGCTTCTTCAGCGCGACGCGCCTTAATAAAGAGCAGAAAGTCGAGTACCTCTTGGGCATCGGATTCATTGAGATCATCAATTTCTTGTTTGAGCATTGTATGTGTGCGTGGTAGTGCCATACATGCCTCCTTATCCCCTTGCCAAGTATCGCCCAACCACATCATACCATGTTGTTCCGATCTTCCGGGAAGCTTTAAGCTTCCCGGAAGATCCCCCCTTGACAACCCTCCAGAATAGTGTATAATAGACACCAAGTAAGGGTCATTGACCCTTCTTCTCTCGACAATAAATAGTGTCAATATAACACTAATCTTAGAAAGGCAGCCACCGATGGAACTCTTCATCATCATCGCCATCAGCAGCCTCTTCGCTCTCGCCATCTTCAGCAGCTTCAGCAAGCAACCGAGCGCACCGCCGCCCCAGGTGATCTACCTACGCGCCGACCAGATCGAAGCGTTGTCGGCTCCGCAGCCACAGAGTGGTTTCGCGCTCTTCCTCTTCTGTGTGGTGGTGATCGGGGCGATCTGGATGTTTTAGGGTGGCTGCGCGTAAGCTACCTGGCCGGAGTTCGGGGGCGACTTTGCCGCCCCCGTTTTTTGGTGTCTTTTAGCGGCGAAGCCGCCAAAAGAACAGAAAAAAGCGAGTCTGGGGCGCAACCTCGCCCATCCCATTGGAGATGACTTTGCACATACCCAAGGAGACCGTATAATATCACTTGCAACTATCCGTTGCCGTGTTAGAATAGATTGTGTAGGAAGAAGCGCTATATATCAATGGATGATGGAGTAGTCAATGAGTGACGAATACCAATACCCGCCAACCCAACCGCGTAAACGGGTTCGTCAGGAATGGGACGCACAGCGCATTCGGGCTTTGCGGGAATATATGGGCATGACCCAACAGCAGATGGCCGATGAACTCGAAGTGCGCCAGCAGACCATCAGCGAGTGGGAGACCGGCACCCATCGCCCCCATCGCTCGACCCAAAAAACCCTCTCGATGGTTGCTGAACGGGCCGGTTTCGTCTATCAAATGGAGCAATCGGTGCAATCTACCACCGATGAAGCACCCGCCTGATAGATCGGGGGTGGGCTGTCTCCCGTCCACCAAAAAACTCTTTGCACTTTGTAATCGTTCGGCTTGCATTCGCCCCATATTGGTGCGATATGAACGCGTGCATGTGTTGACCCTTGACTAGCGGTGTGCTAAAATGACGCCTAGGTTCAAAAACCTCTGGTCGTCTCTGCCCGCAACGGGCGTAGGAGGAAGGACTGCGCATGGCGGAGCCGGATAGCCTTATGCAGCTTGGGATCGAGGCCGCCCGCGATGGAAACAAAGAGGAGGCGCGCAACCTCTTCCGCCTGCTCACACTCCAAGACCCTGCCAACGCCCAGGCGTGGCTCTGGCTTGCCGGTGTGGCAGAGAACCGCGAGGAGCGTCAGGCATCTCTCGAACGGGTGGTCGAGCTTGAACCCACCAACGAGATGGCCCTCAAGGGCCTGCAAGCGTTAGGGGTAACCCCTGGCAGTCGCGCTGCCACCCCTGCCCCTGAACCACCCCCCGCTCCTGTAGCATCACCAGCGGCAGTAGTGCCAAGTGATGATCCTTTTGGCGATGATGATGACCCCTTTGCTGAACTCAACAACCTCTCTGATGTCATGGCCGATTCGGAAGGGCCGGTGCGCCGTAATGAACCACTGCCACCCCCGGTAAGCCTTGATGATGATCTGCCCTCGCCGGTGATGGCGGCGAGTAGTAGCAGCACTGGGCGTGATAGTGGCCGGAGCAGCAGCACCGGGCGTGATAGCGGCCGGAGTAGCAATCGTCGCAGCAGCCCCTATGATGATGTTGCGGCTGAGACGGTTCCAGCTCGACGTGGGATTAGCCCGCTCTTGGCCATTCTGATGGCCTTGGTTGGTATCCTCCTCGTTGGTCTCTTGGTGATCTTCTTCTTCTTCCGCGATCCCGGCCCGCAGGTGGCTACGCAACCGCCTCCCACCATTGCCGCTCCAACCAGCCAGTTGGCTCTGACGCCCGATAGCCTAGAACCGACTTCGGTTTTGGGTATGGGGCCAGGGACAGAGACGGGAACAGAGACTGAGACGTCGGTTCCAAGCGATGTGACCAGTGTGCCGGTTGATGTCACTACCGAGCCAGTATCCCAACCAACAACTCCGCCACCAAGTGATGGTGATCTTGCTCAGGCGAACCCAGTGGTTGTGGCGGCGGGAACTCCGCTCCAAAGCGCGGGCTGGTCTTACGACTTTAACCAGCCTACCTATGCCGCCCCGATTGTTGGCCCGCTCAAGCAGTATCAGTCCAATAACGGGCGCTTCGTGGTGGTGCTGGTCTTTGTCTCCAATACCACTGGTACGACCCAGTCCATCCCCGCCGATTTCTTCGTACTCAAGGATGCCCAGGGACGTATCTGGCAGGCACGTCCTGAGGTCTCGGATGCCTATGTCAATCCAGGCGTCAATGCTGATCAGAGCCATTCGCAGCCCATTCCGCCTGATGGCTTGACCTATAGCGTGGCGCTGATCTTCGATGTGGCTCCAGATGCCACCAATCTGGTCTTCTTTGCCCGCACCAACCCCGCCCAGGGTTGGCTCATCCTGAGTAATGTGTAGGCATTCACGGATGCTTTCAGGGGCGGCTGTGCCGCCCCTGAACCCCCACCAGTGAGCGACCCAACCACCAAGCCACAACTTGAAGCCCTGCTGCGGAGTGGGGTCGCGGCTGCACGTGCGGGTAATCGGCGCACTGCTCGTGACCTCTTCTTGGCGGTTAGCCGCGTCTACCCCGCTGATGTGCGCGTCTGGTTGGGTTTGGCCGAGGTCGCCATTGATGCTGCGGAGCGGCGGCATGCGCTCGAACAGGTACTTGCGCTTGACCCACATCAGCATCAGGCGCGCCAACTACTGGCCCAACTCGTTCCTGCTCCATCCGAAGCGCTTCCACCACCACTAACCCCGCATCCTGATCCACAAGCAGAGGCAGTTTCAGTTGCGCCAGAGCCGCTTCCTCCGGCACCGCCAGTTACCCACTTTCCCCTGCTCAACCGTCTGGCGCTGCTGGTGATCGCGGTGCTGATCCTGGGTATTCTGGCTATTGTCGTGCTGGGGCGTGGGAATATTGGCCAGTCGGTGGCGGCATTGCCGCCCCAACCCTCGCCCATCCTTCAGAGCCTGCCTAGCCCTAGTTCGCTACCTACGCTCATTCCCACGCTAACCCAGATCACCACGCCAACCCGACCGCCGCTGCCGCCAACGCTGCCCGCGCCTAGTCCAACCCCACCTACCAGTTTGTCGCTAGGTACGCTAGTGGAAGTTGATGGTTGGAGTGCTACCCTACTGCGCCCCGACTATAGTTTGTTGTTCGATAGCAGTATTGGTGATCTGCAACCCTCTGGGCGTTTCGTCTTGGTGCTGATGGCGGTGGCCAATAATAGTGCCGCGCCGCGCCCTATTCCGCCCGATTTCTTCACCCTGGTTGATGCGCGGGGACGGCAGTTTCGCCCGATTCCCAATGCCTCTAGTACCTACCTCAGCCTCTATCCACGCGGTCAGTATGGCGATCTGGCCTTAGAAGAGAGCCTCGCTGCCCATAGCGGGATGCGCAGTATTCCGATCATCTTTGATGTGCCACGTGATGCGACTGGCCTGACACTGATGGTGCATGCGAGTGGCAACCTCGGCTGGCCGATTGAGCAACCAACCGCCCCCAGTGTGAATGTCGGGCCATAACAAACTTTTTTACCACCTTAAACGGTATAGCCTGTAGGACGAGACACTTACCATCTCGCGCCAAGGAGGCTATGCCGTGCGCTATGCTGCTGTCGTATTGCTCATACTTGGGGTTGCGCTCAGCCTCTACCCGCGTGCCTACGCATCTGAACAGCCGATCCTGATCAATGAGTTCATGCCCGATCCCAGTTTGGGTGATGAATGGGTCGAGATTCTGAATCGCGGTTCTGAACCAATCAATCTGGGTGGCTGGCAGATTGATGACGAGACTATCGGCAAGCCGGGCCTGATCATCCCCGCTGATACGATCATTGCACCAGGGGAACGGCGTGTCTTTACTTGGGCAACCAATATCCTCAACCGCACTGGGGATACGCTGCAACTGCTTGATCAGAATGGGCTGCTGATTGATAGCTGTACCTACCAACTAGCCCAACTTGATCTGGCCCTGGCGCGTATGCCTGATGCTGGCGCAGTCTGGCAATGGGTGCTACCGAGTATGGGCTTGCCGAATAGTCCGCTCGATCCGACACCGACCGCTACTGAGACACCGTCTCCGACACTTGAAGCTACTCTGACACCGAGTGCCACGCCAACCGCCACACCGAGTGCCACACCAACCGCCACACCGACATCCTCGCCTATCCCCAACATTCCCTGGGGGAGTATCCAGATTCAGGAGATTGCGGCGGCCAGCGATCCTGAATGGATCGAGATCGTCAATATAAGTGAAGTACAGATCAGCATGCAGGCGTGGTATGTGCAACGAACCTCGGCGACCCAAAACACCACCCGCCCAATTCCTGAGACGATCCTGCAACCGGGTGAGCGGGTAGTACTGAGTTTTGCCAAGGGCTTTTTGCCTAATGATGGCGCGAGTCTTGCCCTTTATAGTGCGAGTGGCCTAGCGATGACCGAGGTGGTGAGCTATCCATCAATGGCGGCCAGCCAAGTCTATGCGTTCCAACCCGGCGCTGATTGGCTCCTGAGCGATGCGCCCTCGCCCAATCTGCCCAATCCCGTGCCTACCCCCACCCCAACACCAAGCCCTAGCCTCACGCCAACGGCGACGGCCACTCTGAGTCCGACTCCAGAGCCGACCGCCACCCGTACCCCTACGGCGACGCGCACGCCTAGCCCGACTACAGAACCCACCGCAACACGCACGCCCAGCCCGACTACAGAGCCAACGGCGACGCGCACACCCAGCCCGACCCGCGAGCCGACGGCGACGCGCACGCCTAGCCCGACCCGCGAGCCGACGGCGACGCGCACACCCAGCCCGACCCGCGAGCCGACGGCGACGCGCACGCCTAGCCCGACCGCAGAACCGACGGCGACGCGCACGCCTCTGCACCATGAGGCTGGATTGCCCCTACCTACCCAGTTGGCACTTCCGCCAACCAGTGGCCCCAATGTTGCCCCACCAACCCAACTCCTTGCCGCACAGTACACCCCCATTCCGCCCTACCGGGGGGCGGGGGCAGATCTGTACCAGCACACCCCCACCGCCACGCGCTTACCCACTCCCACGCAGATTATGCTGCCCCAAGCCCCCCCGCCCCAAACAGAAAGTATGTGGCCGATGACTCTGATCGGGGGGATCGGAATCGTTATTGGCTGTGGGCTGGCGGTTGTTGATTTGAAACGCCTGGTGAAGAAGCCACCGCATGAACCTATGCTATAATCCACAAACACAACAAGGCCAGTATTTTGGCCGTCGCACGCCCCACACCCACCACACCTCTGGGGTTCGGATCGCATCGCTTGCCCCAAGCACCTGAAAGGAGACATCTATGTCCGATCTGCATACGCTGATCAGGGAGGGCCTGTCGCATAATCGTGGCGGGTTGCTGGGCAGCCAGGGTTATATCCTGGGCGTCGATCTGGGCAGTTATGGCCTGCGTACTGCATTAGTAGATCTGGGCAATAGCACCATCATCAGCAGCGATGCCGAGATTGATCAGGCTGAACCCGACGCGATTGTCGAGCATGTGATCGGCATGGCGCGTGGCCTACTCAAACAGGCCGATGTGTCATCTGATCGCTTGGTGCGAGTTGGGGTTGGTTTTGGTGGCCCAATCGATCTGCGCCGAGGTGTGATACGTCTCGCGCCGCGCATGGAGGGTTGGGAGAACTACCCCCTTCAGGAGCGCTTTGAGCAGGCGTTTGATACGGTGACGTTGATTGATAACGATGCTAACCTGATCGCCCTCGGCGAAGCGATGTTTGGCGCAGCCAAGGATTGCCAACACGTCTTCTATATGCACCTGAGTAGTGGTGTGGGTGGCGGAGCCGTGTTGAACGGACGCCTCTACCATGGGGCTACCTCCACCGCTGGTGAGATTGGCCATGCCGTTGTGGGTCGGGGCTGGGATGGCAATGGCCGTCCAGAAACATTGGAGGAACTGGTCTCCATTCGCGCCCTCCTGCGGCGCGCCAAGAGCCTGGGCCTAGAGACAGAGAACCTGTCCGATATCTTCAGCAATCACCCGGCTGGTCAGCAGGTGGTACACGAGACGGTTGAACTCATTGCGACCCGTTGCGCTCAGATCGTGGCGCTGCTCGACCCAGAGATCATTGTGCTGGGTGGGATTGTGGTACGTATGGGCGGTGAGGCGTTTGTGCAGGCCATCGGTGATAAGATGCACAGTTGTGTTACACCCCAATTCGTGCGGCCCATCCCGATTGTGGCCTCCACCCTTGGCCCGGATAGTGTGACGATGGGGGCGGTGGCGTTGGCGCTCGATAGTCTGGTGGATTAGTTTCACCGGGGGCGGCTTGCCGCCCCCGAACCCCCACCGATGCCTCTGATAGTTGCACAGACAAAAACCCAATGCTATAATTCGCCTAGGTTTAGGCATGTTCGCTACCAGGTAAGCGGAGAGACATGGGTCTCTCGGCTTCGTGCTGTTTTGAGCGGGGTACTATGGACGCGAAACTAATCGTCTTTGGTGAGACATCACTTGATAAACTGCTCCAGTGGCTGCGCTCCAGTGGCGAGCCGAAAGACATCCGGGAGGTACTGATCCAGTATCTCCAGATCCTTAGCAAGTCGGTGACGGAGGATAGCGAATGACAGTCGCCTCGTTTCATGGCAGCGCCAATCAGCAAGAGTTGGCCGAAGAGATCTTTCGGCTGATGACGACGCAGGGGGCGCTCTTTGCGGTTGATGCGCCAATCCGGCAATCACTCGATAATTTAGCCGAGTATCTGGCGGGGAAGTATCAGCGTGACCGTAACGAGATTGCTGCCGAGATTGATGCCGCACTGACGGTGAATGATCAACTCTTTACACGTCAGGAGTCGGAGCAGGGAGTACTTTTCATTACGTCGCGCCAAGGGGCGTATGTGCCGCGCTCGACGGTGGATACCCACTCTTTCAAGAAGCGCCTCCACGATCCTGAGAACCCGCTGCCGGTAGATGATATTAGCGTGGTTGTCTCAACCTCGCGGCCAGCCATCACGACGGTAGAGCCGGTCTTTATCTCCGACTATTGGCAGGTGCAAGCCGGGATGTCCCCTGTCACCCCGGTGTTGGTGGAGGCTATGGGCCATGCCAGTACCATTGCTGCGGTTCCCGTCTCGCCAGAGGTGGTGGCTGAGGCAGAGCCGGTGGTAGTGGAAGAGATTGCTGCCACACCCGAACCAGTTGTTGCCACACCCGAACCAGTCGCAGTTGAGCCAGAGCCGGTGGTGGCGGAGGTGGTTGCCGCCAAGCCCGAACCTGTGGCCGCCGCGCCCGAATCGGTGAAGTCCAGCCGCGAGGCTGCTGGCGAGCGCAGCCCGCTGCTCAACCTGCCTGAAGGTTTGACGCTCGATCTGAGTCTGCCGATTGAGCAGATTTTGGCTGATCAGGGTGAGCGTTTGGAGCAGATCCTGGCGCATCGTCTGGATCAGGATGCTCTGCGCCGGATCGTCAGCTTTGGCCGCAGTTACTACCCTGAGGCCAGCGTTACCAACCTGGGCAAGAACGATCTGCGCCGTATCCGCGACTATATTCTGGAGCGCAACGAGCCACTGCTGGACACCGAGATTATTGCCGATCTCTACCACCACTCGCCCCGTCAGGCCGATTACGAGGGCTTCCGCTTCTCGCTCAACTATCGCCTGCATCGTGAGAAGGACTTCGAGTTTGTTGGGGTCGAAGGTGCGCGCCTCTGGTCTACCAAGGGGTTGCCGCCGATTGGTGGCAAGCGCGTCAAGGCGGCTGAGATGGGCCAGATTACCTCGTATCTGGTCGAGGGCTTCGATAACAGCCTTGAATTGCAGAGCGCCGAGGCCATCCGCACGAGTGGCAGCATTACCCGTCTGCTCTCCTTCTTTGAGTGGGAGTATGGCGTATTGCCCTTCGATGCCAGCATTGCGGCGCTGGTGCCTACCCCGATGCTGCCCGATCAGCGCAGCGCGGTGTTGCGCTTCGAGTCGCCCCAGCACTACACCACCTATCTGGTGGAGGTGCGCTACCCCACCGGCAATCGCGGTGGCTGGCTCCAGGGGCTTGAGGAGTTCTTCCGCGATCATCTGGTGCCCGGCGCGATGATTACGATCAGCCGGGGGGCCGAACCGAACCTCTTCATGATTAGCTATGAGGAGGCACCTGAGGCCAGCGACCGCTTGTTGACCCTGGACGAGAAGAAGAACAAGTTTGCCTTTGCTAACTTGAGCTACTTCTGTGCCGTGGATGCGGATCAGGTTCCAAGCCAGTCGCGCTATGGGCGGCTCAAGAACCTCAAGTCGCTGCCCATGGGCGAGCGGCGCAAGTCTGAGACGGTGCTGGAGCACGTCTTTGAGGTGATGGGTGAGCAGGTGGGCAGCCGCAGCGAGCCGCGCTATACGCTGGGCTTGGATGACATGCTGCTGGCCTTCAATGTCTTACGTCCGGGTTCACGCAGCCTGCTAGAGCATCTGTTGGCGCATAGCGATCCCTTCAGTAGCGAGGCTGATGGGCGCTATCTCTTTACCCCCGCACCCCGCGAGGACGAGGATACGGCTGAAGAGGTGGAGGACGAGGAAGGTAATCTCCAGCCGACCCGCCGCCGCTTCGGGCGCTATAGCGACGACGACGAGTAGACCCCAATCTCTGGCGGGGGTTCGGGGGCGGCTTCGCCGCCCCCGAAGATCTTTTTTTGGTGTTGTTTGGTGGCGAAGCTGCTAAACAACAAACATTGGGGTTTGGGGTGCAGCCCCAAGGACTGGTTAGTTATGCGTTTTGAAGACCAAATCGCCCAGTTAGGCGACCTCACCCGCCCACTCATTCACCACGAGTTGCGTGTTCTGGCCAACCTCGAACCCGAAAGCCTCAAGGTCTTTTGGCAGATATGGCGTGATATTCCCGCTGAACGACGGGGGGCGATTCTGCGTGATCTCGATGGGTTGGCTGAGGATAACATTGATCTCGATTTTCGCCCGGTGCTGCGGGCATGCCTGTATGATCGCGATGCTGAAGTTCGGGTAGCGGCGATCAATGGGTTGTGGGAAGATGAGAGCGAGGCGACCATGGATCGCCTGATCGCGCTGATTGCCGATGTGTCGGGGCCAGTGCGGGCGGCGGCGGTGGTGGGCTTGGCTCCCTTTGCCTACCGAGGCGAAATGGGTGAACTGTCTGCACCCGCCACCCAGCGCGTCTACCAGGCATTGCTGGCCGCCGCAACGGATGACGCGCAACCGCTAGAGGTGCGGCGGCGCGCCGTTGAGGGCTTGGGCTATTTTGCTGCTTCGCCTGAGGCACAGGCCGAAATTGGCCATGCCTACGCCCATCATGAACTGACAGCCCGTGAGAGTGCGCTGCGCGCCATGGGGCGTTCGATGCTGCCCAGATGGTTCCCCATTATCGAGCGCGAACTGAAGAGTCCTGCACCGGCGTTGCGCTACGAAGCGGCACGGGCGGTGGGGGAACTGGGCGCAGAGGGCGAACCATTCTTACCAATGCTGCTTCCCTTGATTGATGATGAAGATGGCGAGATTGCAACCACGGCCATCTGGGCCTTGGGCCAAGTAGGGAGCGCAAGCGCTAAACGGGTGTTGCAACGCCTAGCGCGCTCGAAGGACGAAGCGCGCCGCATGGCGGCTACCGAGGCATTGGAGGAGATCGATCTTTAGAAGGAGGGCCGTATGCCATTCCACTATACGCGGATTGAGGATCTCGCCCCACACTACGATCAGATCTATCTCTCACCCCACCTTGATGATGCGGCGCTCTCATGTGCGGGTAGTATCGCTAACTTTGTTGCGCTTGGGCACTCGGTGTTGGTGGTGACGATCTGTGCCGGTAGCCCTGCGCCCAATAGCGCCTTCAGTGCGTTTGCCCAGCAGCAGCACCGCCAGTGGCGCTTGCCACCCGAACAAGCGGTGCAGCAGCGTATCCAGGAGGATATTGCCGCGCTGGAGACGTTGGGCGCGGATTGCCTCTTGCTCGATCTTCTCGATGCGATCTACCGCGTGCCCGCTGCGTACCACGATGAGGCCAGCCTATTTGGCCTCACCGCTGCGGGTGATCCGCTTGGTCCCGCGCTGCGTGCCCAAGTTGCCGCTTTGGTGGCGCGTTACCCCAATGCGATCTTCTATGCGCCTCTCGCGGTAGGGATGCATGTGGATCACCAGATTACCTATACGGTCGCCTCGGAGTTTGTGCGCGGTGGGGTTGATATTGCCTTCTATGAGGATTTTCCCTACGCGGCGACGACGGGGGCATTGGAGCGGCGTTTGGCAGCCCTGGGTGGCGCGGAGCTCTTCCTGCCGGTGGTGATCAGTATTGATGCAACGCTGGCACGCAAGATCAGTGCGCTGGAGTCCTACACCAGCCAGATCGGTACGCTCTTTGGTGACTTGGCCACGATGGCGGCCCGTGTCACCGCCTATGCCGAGTCGTTGCGCCCCGATGAGGGCACGTATGGTGAACGGATCTGGATGCCGCGATGACGATTCTTGCCCAGTCAGTCCATGCCCGCCATGGTGAATTGGCGCTACTCGAACCCGATCTGGCAACCTGGGATGCCTTTGTAGACACGCATCCGCAGGGCCATCTGCTGCAAAGCAGCGCCTGGGCGCAACTCAAAGCCAGTGCTGGGTGGTCGGCGCGGCGCGTGGTGGTGCTGGATCACGCTGGCACACTATTGGCCGGGGCACAGATTCTCTTCCGCCACCAGTACGGGATGGCGGTGGCCTATACCCCGCGTGGCCCCCTCTTCAGTGACGATGCGGCGGCGAATCGGCTCTTGCTGCACGGGTTGGCGCGGCTGGCGCGTCGCCAACGGGCCATCTTTGTGCGTCTCGAACCTAACCTCACCACCGATCATCCACTCGCCGAGGCCACCCACACCTGGTTGTTGCTCCAAGGGCTGCGTCCTGAGCGCACGATTCAGCCGCGCAGCAGTGTGCATGTGGCCATCAACCGCCCCAGTGAGGCGATCTTTGCCAGCTTTAGCAAGGGCCACCGCGCCGACATCCGCCGCGCCGAGCGCAACGGGGTCGCCGTGCGCGTCGGTACTGAGCAGGAGATCCCCGCCTTCTACGCGATTATGCAGGCGACGGGCGCACGGGCCAGTTTCGGTATCCACAGCGAGGCGTACTACCGCACCGCATGGCAGGCGCTCCAACCGTGCAGCCGTCTGTTGCTGGCCGAACAAGAAGGCCGGGTAGTTGCAGCGCACATGGTCTTTGCCGATGCACAGCGTGGCTGCTACCTCTACAGTGGTGCCGATGAGGTGGGCTTGAAGGCCGGAGCCAACCACCTGCTCGAATGGCACGCCATCCAGTGGGCAGCCAGCCTGGGTTGCCACAGCTACGACATGTGGGGCATCCCCGATGCGTTTGGTCAGGCGCTGGAGGCCGATGAAGCTACCCGCGCCAGCCTAGAGCAGAGCGCCCAATCCGATCCGCTGATCGGCGTCTACCGTTTCAAAAAGGGCTTTGGTGGCCAGATCGTGCGTTACCTCCCGGCCTACGATCATGTGTTGATTCCCCCGCTCTATCCGCTGGCACAGCGACGGATTGGCTAGAATGCTTGCCCCAAACCGGCAATAATCGGGTACAATCCTCATAGCTGAACATACTACTTACTCAAAGGCACGACTGTAGATCTATGAGCGTCACGCTGCGCGACCTGCTGGTGGGCCTAGAGACCATTGGCCCACCTACCGACCTTGACATCCCTATTTTGGGCCTAGCCTACGATTCGCGCCAAGTGCGTCCGGGTTGGCTCTTTGTGGCTATTCGTGGCTTTCATGTTGATGGGCATCAATATGTTGATCATGCCCTGAAGGCGGGGGCGGTGGCCGTGGTGGTTGATGTGCGCCACTGGAATGGCCCAACAACGCTCGGTGTCCCGCTGATCACGGTTGCCGATAGCCGGGTGGCTCTGGCCCCGCTGGCGGCCAATTTTTATGCCCACCCTGCGGCTCATTTGCGTACTATCGGGATTACCGGCACCAAGGGTAAGAGTACCACCACCGATCTGGTGAGCCAGGTATTGGAGGGGGGCGGGTTACGTACCGGGATGATCAGTACGGTGGACTTTAAGATCGGTGCCCGGCGTTGGCCCAACACTACCCGCCAGAGTACCCCCGAAGCGCCAGAGATTCAGGGCTTATTGCACGAGATGCTTGATGCTGGTTGTAGCTATGCGGTGCTGGAATCGACCTCACATGCACTCTCGCCATACTGGAACCGCTTGGGGAATGTCTATTTTGATGTAGCCGTCTTTCTGAATGTCACCCACGAACATCTCGATTACCATGGCAGTTTCGAGCAATACCGCGCCGATAAGGCGCGGCTCTTCGCGATGTTGGGCGAGGGCCAATCCGAGGCGTCTTGCCACCAAGGTGATCGCGTTGAACGCCCGGTGTGGGCGATTGCCAATGCCGACGACCCCAACTGCCAGTTCTTCCTTGATGCGGCCCCAAGCTATGCTCGTCGCCTTACCTTTGGGGTGCGGGCGGCGGCTGATGTGCGTGCCCATGCGGTAGCGAGCGGGCCGAGTGGCTCGCATCTGCGGGTGACGACGCCTTGGGGTGAAGCAGCGCTGCACCTTCAGATCCCCGGCAGTTTTAATGTCTCCAACGCCCTCGCGGCGCTGAGTGTGGCACTTAGTCAGGGAGTGCCCCTGGAACGCGCCATCACCGCTCTTGAAGCCGTACCGGGTATTCGTGGCCGTATGCAGCCTATTCACTTGGGCCAGCCGTTTGACGTGATTGTAGACTATGCCCATAATCCCGACTCCTTCGAGCAGGTGTTGAGTATGTTACGCCCGCTGACGAAAGGGCGGATGATTGCCGTTTTTGGGAGTGCCGGTGAGCGGGATCGCGCCAAACGATCTGTGCAGGGCGAGATTGCGGGCCGTTATGCCGATCTCCTCGTGCTTACCGACGAAGACCCGCGTGGTGAAGACCCGGCGGCGATTATTGCCGAGATTGTGGAAGGTGCCGAGCGGGCGGGCAAACGCGTCGGCGATGGCTATCGTTGTATTCCCAATCGGAGCGAGGCGATCCATGTTGCCATCGCTGCCGCCCAACCGGGTGATCTGGTCTTGTTGTTGGGCAAGGGCCACGAAGGTTCGATCATCTATGCGAGTGGCGCAATTCCCTGGGATGAAGCTGATGTTGCTTGCCAAGCCCTACGTTCATTAGGGTATACCAAACCTGATGCCTGATGACTCTGCCACCTGAATCTAAAGGGATGCGCTATGACTGAATCCCTCACCGACTTCTTTGCTACCTTCATCTTCGTCATTGCGGGTGTGGCTTTGGCATCCTTTGTCATCCTCCGGGCATGGGATCATCGTCCGGCGCGCATCTTTGCGGTACTCATCAGCCTCTTGATGGTGATCAATATCTCGATTCTAGGCAAGGTAATCTTTATCTCTCACGAGATTGCCTATCAACTGCATGCGATCTTTTTGATCAGTATGGCCCTCTTTACCAGCACCTTTGTGGCGTTGCTGAGTACGCTCTTTACGCCTGAGTGGTGGCAGGGGCGGCGTCCGTTCATCTGGATTATTTCGCCCTATACGCTTGCGACGCTGGCATTGGGGTTTGATCTCTTTGGAAAATTTGGCTTCTTTGTCACCGGCATTCAGGTTGATAGTGTCCATTCCAATGTGGTGACGACGGTGACAACACCGGCTGGGCGTTGGTTAAGTGCCCTCTTTGGCGTCTCTTGGCTGGTGCCATTGTTCATGATGATCACGGTCTTTGTACGCAATCGCCAAGCTCGCGAAACGATTTTGGTCTTGGCGGGTGGCATGATTGCCTTTACCATCATGAATGTGTTGCAATTTCTGAATCTCTTTCCGTTCTCTTCAGTTATGCGGGGATTGATTCTGCTCTTGCCGATCATGGTTGCCTTGACTATCGTGGTCTTTCGTACCCGCTTGATTACACCCTTGCGGGCAGCGATTGAAGAGGCATTTGAGGTGATGAGCGATGCCGCCGTGGTGGTCAATCCGAATGACCAGATTGTTTATGCGAATCCGCATGCTATAGCACTAGGGTTCAAGGCGCACATGCAGATGACACCCTACCTGCGCCATAGTTTGAAGATTACCACCGAGACGCTGGAGATGATTCGTGATGCCTCTTCATCCTTTCCGTTGGTGCTGAATGGACGCCGCTTTCTGGTTAGTGTGCGCGAGATCCGCAATAAACGTAACCAATTGCAGGGGAGCCTCGTGCTTGGGCGTGATGTCACCGAGGTTGAAGAGCGTACCAATCAGCTAGAGCAGGAACGTGCCCGTTTGAGCCAGATCGTGCAAGAGTTGGAGCAGGAGCAGCGTGAGCGGGCAGCCTTGAGTGCAACGGTGCAATCGCTCGCCTTGCCGGTGATCCCAATCCTGCAAGGGGTGTTGGTCATACCTTTGGTGGGGAGCTTTGATACCGAGCGCATGCGCGATCTGCAAACCCAGATGCTGGCCGCCATTGAGCGTCAGCAGGCACGTTTGGTGATGCTCGATCTTACTGGTTTGTCATTTCTGGATGAAGAGGGTGCTGCTGGGTTGAGCCGTAGTGTTGAGGCGGCTGCCCTACTGGGTACGCGCTGCATATTGGTGGGAGTACGACCTGAGATCGCGGAAGCGATTGTTGCCCAAGGATTGGATTTAGACCATATTTCGACCGCCGCGACGCTTCAGGATGCCGTGAAGAGAGCTTTGACCCGTACAGCAAAGGTAGTTGCATCATGAGTATTGATCTTGCCCCTAACAACCCCTATAAGTTGACTATCGCCACACCAATTATTGCCGCTGCCGGTAGCTTAGGCTACGGTATGGAAGTGGCGCGCCACATGGGGTTGGCCACACAACCGCCAACCCACGGTCTGGGTGCGCTGATTACGCGCAGCACCAGCCTACGCCAGCATCGCGCCCGCCCCCTGCCCGGCATTGTCGAGACACCAGCGGGGTTGCTCTACCGGGGGATTGATCACAATCCGGGGTTGCGCGTCATTCGTGAACGCTACGCACCGATATGGGCAACCTGGAATCTGCCGGTGATTGTCAGCCTGTGGGGCCAGGATTATACCGAGGTGGCCGAGGCTGCCGGACAGTTGGAGGGGGTTGAGGGGGTGAGTGGGATTGAGATTCCGCTTTCCAACAACAGTGCCACCACCAGTGATACGGCTGCTCGCCTCGTCTTAGCGGTGCGTATGGCCACTGCCCTACCGCTGTTGGTCAAGCTCCCCGGCCAAGCCAGCGATATTCCTGGTTTGGCGCGTACCGTGGTTGAGCAGGGGGCGGATGCGATTGCCTTGATTGATGGCATCCCTGCCGTAGCCCCGCTCCCCGATGGCACGCTGGTTGAAGGCCGCTTGTGTGGCCCCGCCGTGGCTCCCGTGGCGCTCGGCTTGGTGGCTGCGGTCAGCGATGAGGTGAATGTGCCGGTGATCGGGGTGGGTGGAGTACGCACCGCCGCTGATGCTCGCGCCATGTTTGCCGCCGGAGCAAGTGTGATCGGGATCGCGTCGGGCTTGCTGAATGATCTGCGCATTGCAGCCCATATTTTAGAGAATCTGCACGTAAAAGTGTAGGTGAACGTCTAGATTTACGGCAATAGCTGCACCTCACGCACATGGACGTGGGCGATCTCACCAACTCCGATCTGGGTGATCTCGATGCGTAGGCTCTGTACCTCTTGGCTGCCACCCGGCAGGCTGAGATGTACCGTTGGGTCAGATTCGAGGTTGCGGTAGCTCTGGCTGGTCGCAATCGGCTGACCGCCAGTGGCAGGTAGGGCCACCACCCGCAGATCAAGATCCATACTGGTGATGGTGAGGTTGATCCCACTGAACGAACGGGGTTGGGCAAAGCGCAGCTCGATCACCAGCGGGTTAGCCTCGAAACCGCGCATGAGGGTGTGCGGGTCACCATCGAAGATCGCCTGAGGTGTGCCAATGTCGAGTTGGGAGTGCGCCACGACCACCGGCCCAGCAAGATCCATAGGGGTTTCGACCAACTGGGCACGGGCGATACGTTCGGCGGCAAAGATCGCTTCGACATTCTCGACATAACGCATACGCACGACATAGAATCCGGGGCTACCATCCGGGTAACGGATGATCCGTTCGGGTGGCTCAAGCACGAATTTGCCACTCGCCACCGCCGCATCATACTCGTAGAAGGGCATGATGAAGATCTGCTGCTGGGGATCAAGCTCTTGTTGGTAGTGCAAGAAGGCATTCACATCGGCGAGGCGTACCTGGGCGGCCTGCTGCGCATTCAAAAAGAAACCGACTAACGCGTTGGGGTTATTGGTCCAGGTTGAGGAGACGAGGATCTGGCTGGTGGGCTGGCGGGCCACGATCTCTGGGATGACCTCGCCAAAGACCTGTGCCGCCCCATACTGCATACCGTGCAGACCATAGTTGGTGAACCACGTAGGCCCGGCGAGCAGCGCACCGCGTAACAGCAGCAGCGCGAAGAGACTCATGAGCAGGCTGGTTGTCCAGGCCACCACACTGTAGCGTACCCAGCGCGCCACCCAGCGGTAACACGCTTCCATCCCCAAGCTGATCAGCAGTGCTGCCGGTACCACCATGGCCAACACGCGGGCAATGCTGATCGTGGCCAAGGCCGAAGAAAAGGGTGCGGCCAGCATGGCGATCAGGATGACACGATGGGTTGGTGTGCGCAGTTTCACCACGCACAGCCCTAGGCCCACCAGGAAGAAGGGCAGCAGAACCAAGGGCAGGTGGCCCATGTCGGGGATGCGGTGGCGCTCAAAATCAACCGGGTTGGGCCAGAACCAATAGCCGGGGCTTAGCCCTAACCAGTAGGTTTGTGCGAAGGTGACCAGTTTTTGTTGCAGGGGTAGGTTATCCAACCAGTAGGAGTTGACCACCCGCAGATGGTTCTCCATGGCCTCTGGTTCAAGCTGGCGAAAACGAACTAAGGGCAACGTGAGCAGAATGAGCGTCCCACTCGCGCCACTCAGCAGCCGCCAGCCTTGGCGCAGGTGGTAGCGCAGATCAACCAGCAACAGCAGCAACCCACTGACGAGCATCACGCCCTGACCGTTGGCGTAGGCGTAGAAGGTGGCGGCACCAAAGATCAGGCTGGGGAAGATCCAGCCAGGGCTGCGGGTGCGGTAGAGCAGGTAACAGCAGAGGAAGCAGGCATAAAACGCCACCATCATCACCGTCTCAAAGGCGGTGCGTGAATGGATGAACCATGCCGGAGCCATAGTGAGGCTGAGTGGCCCTACCCACCAGAAGCGGCTCTGAAAGACGACGCGCAGACTGATGGCAACCGCGAGGAGCGCCAGACTACTCACCACCACCGAGGTAGCGCGGGTGCTAAAGATCGAGGGTTGGCCAAAGAGGGCGCTACTGATCAACTGGATATAGACACTCAGGCTGAGGCTCCACTTCTCGGCATTGTAGAAGTAGGGCGGCAGCAAAACCCCCTCGGAGTTGCGCAGGCCATGGTTGAGCAGATCGCGGGCCAAATTGGCCTGAATGGCCTCATCACAGAAGAAATAGATCGGGTAGCGTTCGAGGCCCAAAAAGCGGGTGATCGCATACAGAACCAGTAACCCGATCATAACCAAGAGGTCGGGGTAACTCAGCCCGCCCCAGAAAGTTTTGGTAGTCTGTTTATAGCGGTAGCGCATCGCCGCAGTATACCCCAACTTGAAAAGAAACCCCGCCTGTGCTACACTCTGCCCTGCGCGACCGGCGGCCCGCCGGTCGCCATTCTTATGTCGCTGTATAAGTATTGTGTGCGGTAGCCCCGCCACAAGATGAGGAGCAGCTTGCTTATGTCCACCCATCAGTCGCTCAATGCCGACGTTCGTACCGTGTTTGGCAAGAAGGTCAAGTACCTGCGCAGCAGCGGGATCATTCCCTGCACCATCTATGGGAAGGGCTTCGAGGCCGTTTCGGCCCAGGTTAGCGCCCGTGAGTTCGATCTGGTCTTCCGCAAGGCCGGGCGCACCACGTTGATCGATCTCAACATCGGCAGCCAGGGTGTTTCGGCGGTCTTCGTGCAGGACATCCAGCGCCACCCGGTATCACGGGCGATTCTGCATATTGACTTTAAGGTCGTTGACCTGAAGAAGTTGGTACACGTTGAAGTTCCCGTCATTGCAGTTGGCGAGTCGCCGCTGGTGGCGCGTGGTGATGCGTTGCTCAACCACCCGCTCAGCATGGTGATGGTCGAGGCGCTGCCCAACGACCTGCCCCAGCACATTGAGATTGACGTAACCTGCCTCGATGCCATGGACAAGGCCATCCATGTGCGCGATCTGGCCGCTCAGACCGGCTATAAGATCCTCAACGATGGTGGCGACGTGCTCTTCTCGCTAGGCCAGTTGCGCGCCATCCAGGAGGAGCCGGTGCAGGATGTGCCGGTTGAGCCGGAGTTGATCCGCAAGCCACGTGCGGCTGACGAGGAGTAAGATGCTCTTGGGGCTACGCCCCAAACCCCAATTTTTGCTGTTGTTGGGCGGCGAAGCTGCCCAGCAACAGCAAAAAAACTCCCCTCACCCCGCATACCGTCGCCCCTTCCACACCACCCCATGCCCGTGGCGTACCCGCCACATACCGATTCCGGCGATGATCATATAGCTCAACAGCCCAAACGGCCAGAGCAGCGCATAGGCCATTGGCTGGCGGTAGAGACGACGGTAGAGCGTTGCCCGCAGGGCCAGCGAGGCCAGCAGACTTAGACCGCCGCCCAACAGCCCGGCCCAGGCTACCCCTGCATTGCCACGTGCCACCCCGTATGCTCCGCTCGCCATGATCGCGGGTGGCCCGAACGCCTCCAAAACCAGGCCGGTCATGGCCCAGCCCGAACGCCCACCCCCGCTACGATACCCAGCGGCAGCATTCTTCATCAGCCCTTCGGCGACTTCGCGCCCGTTGGTGTACATCCGCACCTGAAGTACCCCCATCCCTTCGGCGGCCCCCACCTTGCCCCCGGCAGCCCGAATCGCCTGGGCCAAGCGCACATCCTCCAACACCTCGTCACGCACCGCTCCGTGGCCCCCGATCTGTGCGTAGATGCTGCGCCGCACCAAGATACATTGCCCATTCGCCAAGACCTGATCGGGCCGAATGTCGGGGCGTTCCATTTCGGCAAAGGGGAAGAGGGCGGTAATGAGGGCCAGGAAGGGCGGCAGGATCACACGCTCCCAAAAACTGCCCAGTTCCAGAAACGGGAAGATGGTGAGCAGATCGAGGTTGCGCGCTTGGGCGGAGGTGATGAGCGCGGCAACCAGATCGGGCGCAGCAACGGTGTCGGCATCCAGAAAGAGCAACCATTCACCCTGCGCCGCCATCCCTAATTGCTGACACGCATAGCACTTGCCCACCCATCCCGGTGGGAGTTGGCCGCCGCTGATCACCCGCAGACGCGGATCAGCAATACTGGCCAGAATCGCCCCCGTGCGGTCGGTGGAGCCATCATTCAGTACGATCACCTCGATATGCGGGTAGCTCTGAGTGAGTACCGAACGCACACAGCGTTCGATGTTGCGCTCCTCATTGCGTGCCGGGATCAGGATGGAGATATGTGGCGCAAGCGCCGGGATGCGCGCTGCATGCAGCCGGGGAATCCGGCGTAAACGGCGGATGTCGGCGGCGATGAGCATGAGGATGGTCGCACTGCTGGTGCTTAAAAGTTGGGGAAGATACATAGAAAGTTGGAGAATGATCACCATTGACGCCAGGGGTATTATACGGTATAAGGAAACGGGTTTCACAAACCTGCTGCAACAATTCTGATCCAAAAAACCGTTGTTGTCACCAACAACCCCGTGAGTATATTCTTGATCTACTAGGGAGAAGCCATGGGCGCTCTCGTATTCATCGCCCTCCACTTCGTCCTCACACTTATTGCCCTCCTCGTGGCTGCTTATGCGTGGCGTCGCCGCTACTACCGCAGCAGTCAGCCCTTCGCCATCCTCCTCGCTGCGATTGCCATCTGGACAACCTGCCGTGCGTTAGCGGCGGCCTCTCCTACCCCGAATGGTATGATCTTCTGGTCATTGCTGCAACATCTCGGTATTGTCTCACTCACTCCGGCGTGGCTGTTGATCTCGATTTCATACTCTGAGATGTGGTTACGTTGGCGACGCCATCTTCAGATTGGTATTTTTATCCTTCCGCTGATCTTTTTTGTCCTTGCCTTGACGAATGATCTGCACCATCTGTGGTGGTCATCCGTTACGGTAGATGCGAGTCGTGGCTTTTTGTGGCCAGTAGCCGAGCGTGGGATCTTCTTTTGGGCGCATGCGGTTTATGCCTACCTCTGTCTGTTGATAGGCATCATTCTCCTCAGTCAAGCGGTCTTTAAGGCTGGGCCGATCAACCGGGGCCATGCATGGATGTTGCTCTTTACCGCCTTCTCGCCTGCTATCGGCAATGTCACCTACCTGAGTGGCCTCTGGATGCCATGGAATGATGATCCCACCCCGATCATGGCCTTCCTCGGCGCGATCCTCGGTTTCTATGCCACCATCCACTTTCGGGTGATCGATCTGGCTCCGCTGGTTGAGCGCGAGGTCTTGTCGGCGTTGCCCGATGGTATGGTGGTGCTGAATCGCCAGATGGTGGTGAGTGAGATCAACCCGGAGGCGATCAAGCTGCTCCACTTGCCCCCTGGCCAGATGATCGGGCGCTCGTTACTCAGCCTGTTAGCCGATCAGCCCCAGATGAGCCAGGTACGCAATGTGCTGGTGGATGGGCCTAGCCCGCAGACCCACCAGATTGTCATTGGTGATGGCGATACGCTGCAAGCCCTCGAATTGCGTCTGCGCCCCTTGCGGGCGAGCAATGATGCGCGTGTGGGCATGTTGCTGCTCCTGCGCGATGTGAGCGAACGGGCCAAGGCCGAGCAGGCACGGGCGATGCATGTGGCGGAATTGAGCCTGCTGAACCATGTGGCGCGGGCTGCCAATTCGGCCAATGAGACCGAGCGCCTGATTCGGGTGATCGCAGAGACGATTGTTGAGTATGGGCCATGGGAACGGGTGGCGGTGGGCTTGCTGCCCAAGATTGGTGGTCAACTCGATATTGTGGCCGATTTTGGTACCCACATGGGCCAGAGCTATGAGGGGAGTCTGGTGCGCAACCAAGTGGGTACCGAGTTGCTGGCCTTGATGATGGCGGGCAAGAGTAGCCAGTTTGATCTGGATGATCCGCCTGCGGCAGAGAGCGCGATTGTGCAACTCATGCGCCGCGAGGAGCTCCAGCATATCTTGGTGATCCCCTTGTTGCACCAGGCCAATTCGCTAGGGGTGTTGGTGTTGGGGAATAGTCTGAGCCGACCGTATAGCCCGGCGCTGCTGCACCTCGCTGAGACGATTGGCGAACTGATTACCGATGCCTCGGTGCGTACCCGGCTCTACGAGGAGGTGCGTACCGCTGATCGGCTCAAGTCGGCGTTTTTGGCCACCGTGAGCCATGAATTGCGCACTCCCCTCACCTCGATCATTGGCTATACCGAGATGTTACAGCGCGGCCTGTACGGGCCGCTCGGTGAGCGTATGGGCGAGCCGCTGGGCCACATGCGCACGGCGAGCGGTACGTTGCTGCGCCTGATTACCGATATTCTCGACTTCTCGCGCATGGAGGCCGGTCATCTGAAGGTGGATCTGACCCCCGTTGAGCCACTGCGCACGATCCGCAGTGTGGCGGGCCAGTTCCAACCCCAGATCTTGCAGCGTTCGTTGGCGCTAGATCTCGATCTGCCTGATCACTTGCCCTATATCTATGCCAATAGTATGCGCTTGGAACAAGTATTGACCAACCTGATCGGGAATGCGATCAAATTTACCGATCAGGGCGGAATTACGGTAAGCGCCCATCATCATGCGGATCGCCTGCGCATCAGTGTGCGCGACACGGGCATCGGGATTGCCCACGAGCATCAAGATGCCATCTTTCTTGAATTTCGGCGCATTGAACAGATCGGGCGTCACGCAGGTGGGGCCGGGTTAGGCTTGGCGATTTCGCGCCGCTTGGTGGAATTGATGGGTGGGACGATTGGTCTACACAGCACCCCCGGTGAGGGTTCGACCTTCTTTATTGATATGCCGATCTGCCCAACTCCCGCCGATGCGCCACCAACGGTGATGAGTCTGCCCGTGCTATAATGGCCCGGCTCAAACCCATGCCAGAAGGAGTTTTTATGCGTACTGTGATCAGCACCCCCGATGCCCCCGCCGCGATTGGCCCCTATTCCCAGGCCGTCCGCGCTGGCGATCTGATCTTCCTCTCCGGCCAACTCGCGGTTGATCCGGCCACCAGCCAGATGGTTGAGGGTGATGTAGCCGCCATGACCCGCCAGATCTTTGCCAATATCAGCGCGGTGTTGGCCGCTGCTGGCAGTTCGCTGGAGAAGATTGTTAAGGCGACGGTCTTCCTGGTGGATATGGGCGATTTTGCGGCTATGAATGCGGCCTATGCCGAGTTCTTCAGCGCCGATCCGCCTGCCCGCTCCACCGTGCAGGTGGCGCGCCTGCCCCGCGATGCGCGGATTGAGATTGAGGTGATTGCGTTGGCGTGATAACCTTTGGCCTCTCTTGTTCGGTATATTGGTATCGAATGAGAGAGGCCATCTGTGCAACACCCACCCCGCCGTTGGCTTGCCTGGGGCGCTACGCTCCTCACCACCCTGCTCGTGCTGGCTTGGGCGCAACGCCCCGATGGTCGCCTGCACCTCTATGCGCTCAATACCCCCGGCGATGCCTTGCTACTCCACACCCCCAACGGGCGCTGGGTCTTGATTGATGGTGGCAGCGACCCGCTGCTCCTCGCCACCGAGTTGGGGCGTCTCTTACCCTTCTGGCAGCGCGGTCTAGCCGCACTGATCCTCACCCACACCGGGAGCAGCGATCTCCCCGGTCAGGTGGCGGCGCTCTCCCGCTACCGCCCCGATCTGGTGTTGGCTCCACCCGATCTCTCCGCTGCGGGACGCGCCGGGGAGTGGCGGCGCTTGACCGGGGTGCTGCGCGTGCCGGTGCGCGGCTTACAGGCGGGAACGCGGCTCAATCTGGGGGCGGGGGTAGTCTTAGAGGTGTTGGCGCTCAATCCGGGTGAAGCGGGCGGCGCGGTGCTGCTGATCCGCTATGGGGCCACGCAACTGCTCATCCATAACGGCGGCCCGGCTGGGGATGCTGCTGCCGCCCTGGTTCCTCCACCCGTCACCATGTTGGTCTACCCGTGGCAGCGCGAGTTAGCTACGCCGCTCATCAGCCACCTGCGCCCGCAGGCCATCCTCTTCAGCAGCCGCTACGAATCTGACCAGATCGTCCTCCTCAGTTATACTGAGCGCCGCCGCTATAGTCCGGCGCTCTACCACGAGAAGAATGATGGCACCGTCGAGCTGATCAGTGATGGACGGCGGGCCTGGATCGAGACGACACCCTAGTATGCAACTCCAATTTGTGATTGGCATCCTGATCGCCGTGCTGATTGCCACTGGCCTCGGTGCGCTGCTCTGGCGGCGCTTCTACCGCGATGATCCCGGCAATGCCGCCCGCCGCATCTTCAAGAATAGCGCGATCACCTTTGGGCTGCGCCTACTCGTGCGCGGCCTGGATACCATCGTGCTCTTTGTGTTGGTCGGTTCGTTAGCGCCAGCCGAAGTGGGTACCTACAGCCTCGCCGCGTTGCTGGTGGCCCAATACCTGGGCACATTTAGTGAATTTGGCCTGGGCATCCTGCTCACCCGCGAGGTAGCCCGCGACCCCCAAGCCGCCCCGCGTCTCTTCGGGGCGACACTGAGCCTCCGTCTGCTGCTGGTGCTGATCGGGGCCGTCCCGATCTCACTCGTGGTGATCGGAGCTTATGCACTACTCGCGCACTTCGGTCTGGGGGAAGCGATTACCCCAAGTGGTCAACAGGCGATCTGGGTACTCATCCTGACCCTTGTGCCCAGCGCCTACTCCGGGGCGGTAACGGCGCTCTACAACGCCGCCGAACGCATGGAGGTACCCGCCATGATCGAGGTGGTCACGGCGGCGATCAGTTTTCTGGCGCGCATCAGTGTGCTGCTGCTCGGCTGGGGCGTGCTGGGGTTGGCCTGGTCGGCGGTGGCGGTGAGCAGCCTCACCGCGCTGATCTTCTTCTTTCTACAACAGAAGCAGTTCTTTGCGCCCAGCCTCAGCTTCGAGCGCCAGCCGATTATGGGGTTGGTGCCGAGTGCCTTCCCGCTCATGCTCAACAACCTGCTGAGCGCGATCTTTTTCCGCTTCGACCTCTTCATCATCCGGGGATTTGGGGGCAGCAACGCCGATACGCTGGTGCAACAATATGCGCTACCCTACCAGTTGCTCAACATCGCGCTCGTACTGCCGCCCGCTGTCACCTTCGCGGTCTTCCCGCTGCTGGCGCGGCGGGCGGCGGGCGAGCGCAGCGCCATGGCCGATGCGCAACGCCGCACCTTGGGCTTACTGCTCATCATCGCCTTTCCGCTGGCGATGGGCATGGCAGTCCTTGCCAGCGATCTGGTCTGGATCTTCTCGCGGCGCAACTTCGACGCCTACCAACCCTCGGTGCATGTGCTGGCGATTCTGGCCTGGTTCCTGCCGCTCTCATTCGTCAACGGCCTACTCCAGTACGTCCTCATCGCGCTCAACCGCCAAACCGCGATCACCCGCGCCTTCGTGATCGGGGCGGTGGCGAATCTCTGCATGAACCTTGTGGCGATCCCCGTGGCCACACTCGTCTTCGGCCAACCCACCTGGGGACTCTACGCTGCCGCCGCGATCACCATCATCTCCGAAGGGGTACTGTATCTCGTCTTCCGCCCGCTGCTCATTGGCGAGGGCGTTGCGCCGCAACTCATCCAGCTTTCCTGGCGTCCGCTGCTGGCCGCCTTGGTGATGGGCGGCTGCATGCTTGGCCTGCGCGTGCCCTTCGGTGCCCCCTGGGGCAGCCTGGCCGCCATCCTGATCGCCCCACCCAGCTACGCCGTGATGCTCTGGATGGTGGGAGGGATCGGGGCCGACGAGCGGGCGTTGGTGCGGCGGGTGATGGGGCGGGGGTAACTGCCTGATTCTGACGTAGGGGTGTGTAGCCGCAAAGATTACAAAGGCCGCAAAGATCGCAAAGATTTGGGGTTAATTCTCCAACCTTTGTGATCTTTGTGATCTTTGCGGCTCCGTACCTTCCCAAATCTTTGTGATCTTTGTGATCTTTGTGATCTTTGCGGCTTCGTACCTTTGTATCAAGGCATAATCACTCACCCAAATCTCCCAACACAATCGGGCGGGTACGCGGAGCCATTTGGGTTGGCAACCAGCGCGAAATCAGCCCCGCCAGCAGCACAAAGAGCAGCGCCGCCCCCAGACATGCCACCAAACCCCCGTGTGGCCCGCTCATCACGCCGAGTTGGTAGAGTAACCCCGACAAGACCGTACCCACCAGCCGCCCTAGTGCGTTGGCCATGTAGTAGAACCCGACCTGCATCGCCACCTTGTTGCTATCGGTATAGGCCAAAATGAGGTAGCTATGCACGGCTGAGTTGAGCGCAAAGATGGCCCCGAAGGCCAACAGCCCCAACACGATCACCCAGGTGGGGCTAACACCTGCCTGAAGGGCCAGCGCAATCCCCAAGGGGAAGAGCGCCAACCCGAAGGCCAGCCGGGTCGCGGTGCGTCCGTCCGGCTCGCCATGCCCCACCACCCCGCGCCGCAACAGCGCCGGTGTGGCCGCCTGCACCAGCCCATAGCCAATCGTCCAGAGCGCCATAAACCCGCCCGCCAACCAGAAATCCCAGCCCAGCACGCTCACAAAAAAGACCGGCAAGCCGACCACGAACCAGACATCACGTGCCGCAAAGAGAAAGATGCGCGCCGCCGCCAACATATTCACCGCTCGGTTGGGCGAGAAGATCTGGCGAAACTTGACCTGCTTATCGGGCGTGCCCAGGTCGCCACGCATACCCAGCAGCGCCACGAGCAGCGCCGCCAACACCAACCCAGCCAGGATGCGCAGGGCGATCTGGAAACCGACCAGGGTGAGCAACAGCGCCCCCACAAAGAAGCCTACGCCCTTGATCGCATTCTTCGAGCCGGTGAGCAGGCTCACCCAGCGGTAGAGTTGCCCCTGGCCCTCACCGGCCACCAACTTCACCGCACTCTTCGAGGACATCTTGGTCAAGTCTTTGGCGATGCCAGAGAATGCCTGTGCCAGCATCACATAGGGCACCACCAGCCATGCCGGTGGCGCAAAGGCCAACAGTGCCAGCGCAACCAACTGCGTCCCCAGCCCCAGAAAGAGGGTCATCTTGAGACCAAAGCGCGCCCCCAGGTAGCCCCCAAACAGGTTAGTGATGATGCCAAAGATCTCGTAGAAGAGGAAGAGCGAAGCCACTGCAAAGGGCGAATAGCCCAACTGCGAAAAGAAGAAGAGCACCAGCATCCTGATCGCGCCATCGGTCAGTGTATCGGCCCAATAGGCCAGGGTGACGAGTGCATAGTTGCGGCGGTTAGTTTGGATCATAGTGACGTGGCCACCTTGCGCGCTAACTCCACATAACGGTTCGCATAGCCCCACTCGTTGTCGTACCAGGCATAGATCTTCACTTGGGTCTCATTAGTAACCATCGTGCAGAGCGAGTCGATAATCGCCGAATGGGGGTTAGTCAGAAAATCCATCGAGACCAGCGGGCGCGTCTCATAGGCCAGAATCCCGTGGAGCGGGCCAGTGGCGGCGGTTTGGAGCAGCGTATTGACCTCCGCGACCGACGTTGGTCGGGCCACCTCAAAGACGCAATCAGTGAGCGAGGCATTCAGCAGCGGCACGCGCACCGCTTGGCCATTGAGTTTGCCCTGGAGTTCGGGGAAGATCATCCCAATCGCGGTGGCCGAGCCGGTGGTGGTGGGCACGAGTGAGAGCGACGAAGCGCGGGCGCGGCGCAGATCCTTGTGGGCCTGATCATGCACACTCTGGGTGTTGGTAGAGCTGTGGATCGTCGTGATCATCCCGTGCTTGATCCCGATCCCCTCGTGAACCACCTTGACCACCGGGGCCAGACAGTTGGTGGTACACGAAGCGGCAGTGACAATATGATGCCGTTCTGGGTCATACCAATGATCATTGACTCCCATCACCACATTGAGCGCCTCGCCCTTTACAGGAGCCGCCACGATCACCTTCTTCACCCCAGCCTGAAAGTAGGCCGCCAACTGCTCTGGCGTGCGCAGCTTCCCACTCGCCTCCAAAACAATATCCACCCCCGCATCCACCCAGGGGACAGCCCCGGCATCCTTGATGCTGCTGTGGCTGATCGTCTGTCCGGCGATCTCCAACTGTGCCCCTTCACCCTGAGCCAGCGTGTGCCAACGTCCATGCACCGAGTCAAAATTGAGCAGATGCGCACTCACCGCCGCATCCCCGCCGATCTCGTTGATGTGGGCAAAGGTAAGTTCCGGCCACCCCCAAGCGGCGCGCAGCGCCAAACGTCCGATCCGTCCAAATCCGTTGATGCCGATACGGACGCTCATAGCCTCCCCTTGATTTAAATTATAACAGTATGTATTGATATTATATACAAGCAATCGGTTTGTCAAGCGTCTATACTGGCTAATACATCAATGATGAATGTTGTAGGGTGTGGCGTGAAGTCTTGCATGTTCCGATTACATGAGGGGCGTAGCCGTCTCCATACCCTCCTCGCGCTGGCTTCGACAAGCTCAGCCAGCGTGGGCATGCGGCATTGGGGATTTGTTGGCTGAGCTTGTCGAAGCCAACGGCGGGTAGTTGGTGCAAGACTTTACGCCACACCCGATGTTGTATTGACACCACTTCCACAACCGGCTACCATGTTCAATCCCCACAATAAAGAAGGAACCTACCAATGGCGGCTGATGAATCAATGCTCCTGAGCGCCCTCAAACTGATTGCCGACGAGACCCGTTGGCGCATCATGCAGACCCTGCGGGCGAGTGATCGCCAGGTGAGCGAGATCGTGGCCGAGACCGGGCTACCCCAGAATCTGGTCTCGTACCACCTAGGGGTCATGCGGCAGGCGGGTTTGGTGCAGCAACATCGCAGCGACGCCGATGCGCGGGCCAGCTACTACAGCCTGCACCTGAGCCAACTCCAGGCTATCTACCAGCAGATCGGAGCCGATCTGCTGCTGCCCCAATCCTGCACAACTGCGCAACTCCCCGCCATGACCGTCCTCTTCCTCTGCCGCGCCAACAGTGCCCGCTCGCAGATGGCCGAGGGATGGTTGCGTCACCTTAGCGCTGGGCGCATGATCGTGCGCAGTGCCGGAACCCATCCGGCCCCTATTCAACCCCACGCCATTCAGGTTATGGCCGAGGTGGGGATTGATATTGGCTACCAGCAGCCCAAGGCGCTCGATCAGGTGGGCGAACTCCAACCCGATGTGGTGGTTACGGTGTGTGATATTGCCCGCGAGGAGTGCCCGCTCTGGCCGGAGGTTGGGCGCAGTCTGCACTGGAGCATTCCCGACCCCGTCGCCGCTGCGCCGGGTGAAGCGCAGCTTGCGGCCTTCCGCCACGCCCGCGACGATCTCCACCAGCGTATCACCAGCCTGCTGCTACTGCTAACCCAGAACTAGATCGATCTATCACACAATTCTCACCAATTTGTACGTATAGTCATAGTAGAATACACCGAAAGTACTGTTTCGTTCTACCTAAAAGGCGTGCTATACTTCCTACGTCGCTTAGGAGATGGGTGAGGCATTGGGGTAACACGCCATTAGCCAGCACCCTGCGATCATCCATCGTACTGTCACTGTTAGGGAGCACGCAGCCGTGAAACTCGAAGGCACACTTGAGACGATCCCGCTGCACGAACTGATCGAGATGGTCTCGTACAGTTCCGTCACTGGGGCACTCAATATCTATGCCACTTCAGTGAATGGGCACCTCTACTTCCGTGATGGTACCCTGTATCACTGCGATATTGATGGGAGCGTCGGTCAGCCTGCACTGGTCAAGCTCTTTGAGATCGGTGAGGCCGCGTTTAGTTTTGTCAGCGATGTCACCTGTAACGAGGAATCGATCTGGGGCGATATTGAGGAGCATATTCGCTTGGCCCAGCGCCTTGCACGTCGTTGGCAGGTCATTCGCTCCCGTGTGCCCTCTTTAGAACAGATCCCGGTCTTGGTTGTCTCGTTTGAGGTCGCATTGCGGCGCGTAGGGCCGTTTCACCATCAGGTACTTGATCGTATCAATGGCCAACACACCTTGGCTGATATTGTCACCGATCTGGGTTGGACGGAGATTGATGTCGCTGAGGTGGTGGCGCAGATGATCCAGGATCGCTTAGTGGATCTGCGCACCGAGCCTGCCACCGAGAACGAGACCCACCCTACGGTCTCTGGGCCACGCGGCAGCCTCTTCGGGCGCTTGCTGCCCCGTTCTGGCGATACCACCCAGCCGGGGCGCGTCGCCACTGAGGAGTTGATCTTGCACGCGGTGGGGCGTTAGTTCTAACGCCTTCCCCTCTAGAGGTGGACTTTTGTACGCGCCGCATGCTACAATACGGCGTGAATCGCCGTGTGCTCTGTGAACTCCATTGAACCCTATGCAGCAACCGCTGGTAATCACCATTGATGGCCCGGCTGGGGCCGGGAAGAGTACCTTGGGGGCGCTCTTGGCCGAACGCCTCGGTTATCTCTATTTTGATACTGGCGTGATGTATCGCGCTCTCACGCTGGTGGCGTTGCAGGCTGGCCTCGATCTCACCCAGCCTGAACCACTTGAGGCACTGGCCCAGCAGGTGCTGATCGAGGTTGTTCCACCGACTCAATCCGATGGCCGTCAGTACACGGTACTCACCGATGGCCAGGATGTGACCTGGGCCATCCGTAGCCCAGAGGTGGAACGGGGAGTCTCGTTGGTGGCGCGTTATCCAGCGGTGCGCCGCGAACTGATTCGCCAGCAACAGCAGATTGGCCTGCGTGGCCATGTGGTGTTGGTGGGGCGCGATGCGGGCACGGTGGTGATGCCCGATGCCCCGCTCAAGATCTATCTGGAAGCCTCTCTTGATGAACGCGCTCGCCGCCGTACCCAGGAACGCTCCGGGGATGAGGCGCAGCCCTTAGAGGATGTGCGCTCCGCGATTGCCCGTCGTGATAGCCTTGATGCCCACGTCCTGCGCCCCGCGCCTGATGCGGTTATCTTGCAGAATGATGGCCTTACACCCGAAGACGAAGTGGCCTGGATTATGGACTATATTGCCCGCCATGGCTGATCGCAGCTCGGTCACGCCAGTTGAGGAGCCGTTGTATGCCGCACTTCCTCAAGGATCTGCTGCTTGAAGATGCCTCCGAGGCACTCGATCTTGGCGAGGGTGAACAGATTCTCCATGTCACCGGACGCCACTGGATCGTCTTGCTGACCCGTCTGATCGGCCCGGTGCTGGGCTGCATCTTCTTCGCTGGCCTCGCCTTCTATCGCAGTATCGGTGGTGGCTTCCTCGTTACCGATGCAGGTGAGCCGGTGGGCCTCGATTTCTTCAATTGGCTCCTGGTTGGGATTGAGATTCTGCTCCTGTTGCTCTGGACGACCCTGTGGGTGCGGACGGCTAATACTAAGCCGAAGAAAGAAGATCTGCGTACCCGGAATATCATTCTTGGTGCCGGTGGCGTGCTGTTGCTGCTGATCTATTATCGTTATAACGGTGGCCGCATCTTCTATGTCGATCCGGCCATGTTTGTGCGCCAAACCTTTGATTTTATCAATATCGTTCTCTATATCTTCACTGGCCTGTGCCTCTTGTTTCTCTTCTTTACGACTTATGACTGGCTCAATGATGAGCTTATTTTGACGAATAAGCGCGTCGTGTATGATAATGATCAGGTCTTTATTCCTAAACTGATCGAACGACGTTCGCAAGAGCAGATTTTTATTGAAGATATTCAGGATGTTGTCGCTGCGACGAAGACCTATAGCCAACATTGGCTTGGCTTCGGTACGATTATTGTCAAATCAGCACGTATTGGTGGCCAAATCGCCTTTGACTCGGCTTCGCATCCCCGTATTATGCAGAAGAAGATCATGGACGAGGTTAATTCGTATCGCAAACAGCGTAGCGAAGAGGACTTCAACCGTATGATCGAGACACGCGTTTATAATGCGAAGACCGAGAAGCCTGTCTTTAAGAAGGATATTAAGGTTTCGCGTGGGGTGCGTTTCCTCAATTGGTTCTTCCCGGAGAACCCGGAGATTAACGAGGATAACGGGACGATTACGTGGCGGGCACACTGGATCTTTGGGCTTCAGGTGCTGATTGGCCCGGTGCTGTTGCTCTTTGGCGGTATGCTCAGTATTGCGATTGCCGCCAACTTCTTGCAGATGAGTACGTTGCTCTCGGTAGTGCTCTCGGTTGCCCTGATTATCTTCTTTGTGGCCTGGGGCGCATGGGAGATCGAGGACTACCGCAATGACCTCTATATTCTCAACCAGACCAACGTGATAGATATTGAGAAGAAGCCTTTTGGCCCCGAAGATCGGCGTCAGGCGAGCCTGGGCGCAGTCACCAATGTCTCGTTTGAGACGACCTTCATTAGTAACCTGCTCGGTTATGGGAACGTGGTGCTTGAGACCGCTGGTGGTGGGGGTAAGTTTACCTTCGACCGGGTGCCGCGCCCTCGCGATGTGGTCCAGAAGATCAATGATTATCAGGTGGCCTTTAAGCGGAATGAGAAGGAGAAGGCGTTCAACGATACGCTGACTCTGCTCAAGCACTACCATGATGCGCAGCAGCGCCATCAAGAACTGAATGCGCCGCCTACAGCTTCATAAGGGGATTTTGTGCTCAGATTGCCGCGCATCCTGCTCATTCTCCTCGCCCTCTTCTTCCTGCTACCCGTAGGGTCGCTGGCTGCCCAAACGCCCCCCGCGTTGACGCTGGATGTTCTGGTTGGCTACGATGGCGCGGGTCAGTACCATGTGAGCCACTGGTTCCCGGTACGGATGGTGGTTGCCAATGATGGCGGCGATCTGCGCGGGAGCCTGGAGTGGACGTTTGCGGGTGAGCGTGAGCCAGCCTTTCGCTACCAGATCGATCTGCCGCGTGGGGCACGCAAAGAGGTTTTTCTGCCGATTGTCACCAATGGCTACCACCGTGTCGCCGAGGTGCATCTGGTGGTGGATGGTCGTTCTCGGATTAGCCAGAGCGTGCGCCTGACCCCGATTGATACCAGTGCGGTGCTGGTGGGGGTGCTGAGTAGTGATCTGACCCTGCTGAATAGCCTGAGTAGTGTTGAGTTGGTGCCGGGGTATCCGACCTATCTCAGCCACATGCATCGTGATCTGGTGCCTGATGATGCGATGCTTTTCGATGGCTTGGATGTCATTGTCGTGCATGATCTCGGTGCCGTGCTGAATGAACGCCAACGTGCCGCCTTGACGCGCTGGGTGCAACTGGGTGGGATACTCCTGGTGAGCGGTGGCCCTGATGCCTACCAGACTACAACGGTATGGAATGATCTGCTGCCGGTGACGCTGAGTACAGATCTGCGTAGCGCGGTGGCCGTTGATGGCCTCGAACGCCTCGCTGGGGTGCGTGGCCTCAGTACGGTGGTGCAGCAGGGTTTGACCGCTAATGCTGTGGATATGCGCCCCAATGCGATCAATCTGGATGCTGCAAACCTGATCACCAGCATTGAACGTGGTAGTGGCCAGGTGCTCTTTGCCGCCTTCGACCTGAGTGTGTTGCGGGTCTGGTCGGGCGAGGCCCAACTTTGGGAGCGTATCCTGGTTCCTGAACCACGTATGCAGATGGCCTTCTCGTTCCGCTCGCGTACCGATAACCTCTTGCGCGAGGCGCTGCAACTCGAAGCCCTCAATCTGCCCGCGCCACTCGTCATCTTCTGCCTGATTACGGGCTATATCCTGGTGATCGGGCCGCTCAACTTCTTGGTGTTGCGCCGTATGCGGCGGATTGATCTGGCATGGATTACTACCCCGGCCTTGGTGGCCTTTTTCCTGGTTGGCTCTTACGCGGTCAGTTTCCTGCTGCGTGGTACACAACCCCAGGTGGTGCAGTTGGCGCTAGTGCAGAGCCAAGAGGGGGTAGCGGGGGGGCATGCAAGCGCCTTTGTGGGTCTCTTCTCACCCCAACGCCGCAGCTACGATCTCAGCTTTGCCCCCCAAGCGCTGGTTTCGCCGGGTAGCTTCGAGAGCTACAGCTTCAATCCCGTGCCGGTGACGATGGGTGAGGCGGGGGTGCAGATCCCCGATCTGCTGGTGGATGTCTCTTCACTGCGCACGCTCTTGCTTGAACAGCCGGTGGAGAAGGCTCCTACGGTGACGAGTCAGATCGAGCGCGTGGCGGGGCAGGTGCGGGGCAACATCACCAACCTGAGTGGCGAGACGCTCTATGCCGCTCAGATCGTGCGTGGGGCTACGATGCAGTCGGTGGGTGATCTGGTACCGGGGCAAGAGGTGGATTTCAACTTGCCCCTAAGTATGCAGAATTTCCCCGATTATAATTATGGCAATACCGATCCCGAACAGATCTTCAACCGCGCCCTGATCATCTACAACCTGTTCAACTATGATCGCTTCAGCTTTGGGGGGCCAAATTGGAGCGGTGCGCAGGGCATCCCCGAACCAGATGCGGTCTACCTGCTGGCCTGGAGTATGGCCCCAGCGCTTGAGGTCGCGGTGGATGGTGACGCGACTATGCAGCAGGGCATGACCTTGCATCTGATTCGGCTTGAGGGATGATCGCATAACCCTATGAGCATCATTGTCGAAACCAAAGATCTGACCCGCCGCTATGGTAATAACATCGCCCTGGATCATCTGAACCTTCAGATCCCGCAGGGGGCGGTGTATGGCTTCATTGGCCCCAATGGTGCGGGCAAAACCACCACCATGCGTATCCTCACCACCCTGCTGCTGCCCAGCGCGGGTGAGGCGTGGGTGGCGGGCCACGCGGTGGTGAAGGATCGCTTGGCGGTGCGCCGTTCGGTCGGTTTCATGCCCGATTTCTTCGGCGTCTATGATGCGATGAAGGCGTGGGAGTACCTGGACTTCTTTGCGGCTGCGTATGAGATCGCGCCTGCGCGGCGGCCCAAGCTGATTGATGATCTCTTGGCCTTGGTTGATCTCAGCCACAAGCGCGATGCCGATGTGATGGGGCTTTCACGCGGGATGAAGCAGCGCCTGAGCCTCGCCCGCACCATGCTGCACGATCCGGCCTTGCTCATTCTGGACGAGCCAGCCAGTGGCCTCGATCCACGCGCGCGGGTGGAGTTGCGCGAGTTGCTCAAGGAACTGCGCAGCATGGGCAAGACGATCATGATCAGTTCGCACATCCTGACCGAGTTGGCCGAGATGTGTACCCATATCGGCATCATTGAGCGCGGCAAGTTGCTGGCATCGGGGGATGTCGAGACGATCATGCGCTCGCTCCAGCCCCACCGTACCTATACTGTGCATCTCCTGAGCGACCCGGCAGCGGCGGTGGAGACGGTACGCGGGTTGCCGCATGTGCTGGAGGTGCGCGCCCTCCCCGATGCTACCCCGCCCCAGATCGAGATTGATGTGGAGGGTGATGATCAGATGGTGAGTGAGTTGCTCACCCGGCTCATTCAGGCCGGTACCCAAGTGACCCACTTTGCGGGTCAGGTGAGTAATCTGGAAGAGATCTTTATGCGCGTCACCGAAGGCAGTGCCTACGGTGGCACCAACTAATACCAGTTCCTGGTGAATGTACCGCATTGTCATTCCGAGCGTAGCGAGGAATCCCGGACGGGACGCTTCGCTTCGTTCAGCGTGACAATGCGATAGCTTTTTCAGGAATTGGTATAACTGCAACCTTGTTCCTCACTTCGTCGTCGTAGCAGCGGCAATAACGAAGGAGTTTTGCCATAGCCTTCACCAAATACCCAAAGCTGGACACACCTGCACACCCTGCGCACGAAGGAGCCAACCGTGATCCGCGCCCACACGATCCGCCTCAACCCAACGCCTGAGCAAGCAAACCTGTTCCGACAGGCCGCCGGGACGGCGCGGTTTTGCTACAACTGGGGCTTGCGCGCCATCAAGGACGCGCTCGATCAGGGTATGCCGGTTCCCACGCATCGTGCGCTGCGTGACGCCTTCAAGCGCATCCGGGCGGTGGCGTACCCCTGGACATTCCAGGTCGGCAAGTCGGCGATTGACGGCGCCTTCGTCAACTTGGGGCGGGCGGTCAAGAACTTCCTCGACAGCCGCAGTGGGCGGCGCAAGGGAAAGAAGGTCGGCTTTCCGAGGTTCAAATCACGCAAGCGCGGCTATGGGTCGTTCTATGTCGCCAATGACCGCCTCACCGTAGACGGGCATACGCTGACGGTGCAGAAGGTGGGTGCGCTGAACATGACCGAGCCGCTGCGGTTCGTGGGGAAGATCCTTGGGGCAACGATTCGGTATCAGGCCGGGTGGTGGTGGATCAGCATCCAGGTGGAGGTTGCGCACACGCCGCCAACCCACACCGGCCCCGCGATTGGGGTTGACCTCGGCATCACATCGCTGGCGGTGCGATTGGGGTTGACCTCGGCATCACATCGCTGGCGGTGACGAGCGAAGGTGC
>NZ_GL501401.1:410965-448505 GCF_000152145.1 Oscillochloris trichoides DG-6 | reverse complement strand
AACAACGATCTCACGCTCGCGATGCGCGAATGGGCGTGTTCCAACCCTGACTGTCGCCTCCCGCTTGACCGCGATCTGAATGCGGCCCGCAATATTCGTGATGAAGCACTCCGGCTTGCCAGTGCCTAACTGGTCGTCTCGGTTGTGGCTCCGTCGAGACGTAAATGTGGCCTGTGGACTGGCAGTAAGACCATCCTCGGATGGCACGCTGGGATGAAGCAGGAATTTCATCCGCTGATCACATGTGATCACGTAGAAAGTAGCAGGATGAGAGATGCAGACCAACTATACCGAACGTGACAGTGAGCGTGTGCGCCAAGCCGAGCGTTCTTCGGCGGGCCTCCCAACCCAACAACTTCAACTCCCCCCTGCGATGAACTATACGCCGGCTGCGGCGGGCAATACGGGTGTGGCGTTACCCCAGCCGCGCAAACATCCCGTGGCCTTGGCCATGATCGGGTTAGGGGCGATATTGCTCTTGGCGCGTGGAGCCACGGTACCGCTGGATCTGAGCGGCGGGATGGTGTTACTGACGATTGCTTCGTGTTTCTTCTTCTTTGGCTTGTGGAAGCGCAGCTATGGCCTGATCATCCCGGCATGTATTCTGAGTGGCCTGAGTGTGGGCGTCACGTTTGCGGCACTGACAAATGGAGTTTCGGTACTCTGGGGCTTAGCGCTGGGTTTCTTGGGCATCCTCGTGCTAGGGCGGGCATTCTTTGGCAAGCGCAGCCAATGGCCGATCTACCCCGCTGTACCGCTCTTTGCCGTGGGGGTGATTGTGGCTGCCACGAGCCTCCCGGCGCTGTTGGGTGCGGGTATGATCTGGGGGCCACTGCTGCTCATTGGTGCGGGTCTCTATTTGGGTTGGTTGCGCTAAGTAATCTTTGGTGTGGTTATGCCACTAAACCGATACCCGATACCTGGCTCAGTCAAGATATACATTGGCTGGGCAGGGTCGGGTTCGATTTTGCGCCGGAGCTGGGTGATGAAGACGCGCAGGGTGGGTAATTCCTGCTCATAGTTCGCGCCCCAGACGGTGCGCAAGATCATACGGTGGGTTAAGACCTTACCCACATGGTTGGTAAAGAGGCGTAGCAGTTCATACTCGGTTGGTGTCAGATGAACCTCGTGCCCTTTGAGGGTGACAATCCGGCGTGAGCGATCAATCTGCAACTCGCCAAAGTGCAGCACAGGCTCATCATTGGCCTGTATATGCGAGCTATGGCGCAAGGCGACCCGAATACGGGCGAGAAGTTCATCCATCCCAAACGGTTTGACTAGGTAGTCATCGGCACCCAGATCGAGCGCCTCGACCTTATCTGGTTCCCCATCACGGGCACTCAGGACGATGATCGGCACCTGCGACCAGCCCCGGATGCGACGGCACACCTCTAGCCCATCCATAACCGGCAGCCCGAGATCAAGCACAATCACCTCTGGACGCCAATGTACGGCCTGTTCTAATGCCTCTTGCCCATCAGCAGCGACCACGACCTCATAGCCCCGCGCACTCAATCCAGTACGCAACAGGCGGCCCATTTGCGGCTCATCATCAACCACCAAAATACGTTCGCTCATAGTAGCCCCCTAAGCTACGCAAATCCATCAATCATGACAGACAACTGGCACCGCCTCTACTGGTAGGGTAAAGGCAAAACGTGAACCGCCATCCGGGCGATCTTCGGCCCAGATACGCCCTCCGTGGGCTTCAACCAGACCCTTACATATTGCCAAGCCTAGCCCACTGCCATGCGCACGCCGTTCGGGGGCTTCGGCGCGGACAAACTTCTCGAAGAGATTCGCCCGAATAGCTGGGGCTACCCCCGGCCCGCGATCCAGCACCGCAATCTCGATCTGTGTCGTGGGCTGACCGATCATCTGCGCCCTGATCTCAATCGTACTATCGGGCGGGGTATAGCGCGCCGCATTCTCGATCAGATTGGTTAAGACCTGTTCGATCTGCACATAACTGAACCGAACAGGCGGGAGATCGGCTGCCAGACTGAGCTTGATCTGTGCTGGAGCGACGCGGGGCTGCATATCGCGGGCAACATTGTGGATGAGATCATACAGATCCTCCCAGTCACGACTCTGATGCAGCGCCCCGGCTTCAATCCGCGACATCTCCAGCAGATGGCTCACGAGGCGGTTAAGGCGGTCGGCCTGTTGTTCAATACTGCCCAACAATTCGCGTTGTGTGGCCACGTCCCAATCAATACTCGCATCGAGCAGATTGCTGGCAGCGCCTTTAATCACGGCTAGGGGCGTGCGCAGGTCGTGGGAGAGTGAGGAGAGCAGGGTAGATTTGAGTTGATCCGACTGATCGAGGGCACGCATCTGGGCTGCAGCTTCGGCGGAACGGCTGCGTTCGACTGCCCCCATCAACTGGGCACTGATTGTGGTAAGTAGTGAGCGCTCGGTCGCACTCAAGGGTGGTTCGCTCGCCCGACGGGCAACCTGAATGACCACATCAGGGCGGCCATTGGCAGGCAGCACGATCTCTTCAGCAGGTGGATCGCTACTCCCCGCATGGGCTTGGAGCACCAGATCGGCATGGGTATTGGCCACCAAAATGCGGCAACTGCTCAGATTGAGAATATCGAGCGTTGCGGCTGCGACTGCGGCCGTAATCCGATCAAGGGAGAGTTCGGCACTAATCGTTTGACTCAGCCGGTAGAGTGCATCAAGCTCGGCGGCGCGTTTGCTGCTGGTGATGGCTTGGTTACGGGCACGCCCGGCAATACTACTGGTCAAGAGCGAAACACTCAAGAAGGTAACTAATCGTGTAGCATCATCAATCGTCGTGATGCCTAGGGCTTGAGCCGGTGTGGTGAAGTAGTAGTTATAGGAGAAGGTCGCCAATATGGAAATGAGCAGTGCCGGCCATAAGCCAAAGCTGGCTGCAATCGCCAATACGAGCAAGACATAGAGCAGTGAAACGCTACTCTGAAGTGGTGCGTATATCAGATGCAGCACGGTATTCATCACCGTAAGCAGCCCAATACTCACCACGAGTTGCCAACTCAGGCGCAGCAACTGGTGGTTTGGAAAGCGGTTGAGCAGACGAGTATGGGCGTGCATAACGCTATTATACCAAGAGCGTAGAGGCTACCCCTTGCCCGTCACATCGCTGTATGTTACAATTGCCGTCACGGGTATTCCGCGACGTGGGAAATAGCCTCTCGCTATATGTCATTCGGATAACGATCTGACGTTAATATAACTACCCTCTTTTTACGAGGAAGACGTATTTGTCAATTGTTCCGTTACCCACTCTGGTAAAGGGGATCGAGGAGCAATCCTATGCCCGATGTTTCTGGACGCAATCCAGCCATTGTCCTGGTGGAAGACGAGCCGGACATCCTGATCATTCTGCATCGCCTGATGCGGGATCTGACGGGCGGCTACGATATTGTTACGGTGAATGGTGGGGCTGAGGCACTCGCCCAGATCGCCTTGCGCCCGGTTCCGCTGGTGATCACCGACTACAATATGCCGGGTATGAATGGCCTTCAACTCGCGGCGGCGATTAAAGAAACGTCGCCGGATACCCGCGTGGTGATGATTACCGCCTATGCGACGCCGGAGCTTGAGAAGCGGGCGCGTGAACAGCGGGTTGATTACTACCTCCCCAAGCCTTTCCCCCTGGATCGCCTCGAACAGATTGTGCGTGATGTGTTGCGTTAGCAGTATGCGTACCGCCCGGTAAGTTCCGGGCGGTACGTTCGTGCGTATCGTTAGGTTGCGCCTGCCCGAATCAGGCGCTGGAGTCTTCTGATTCTTGCAGCATGCGCCGGGCAAGTTCAAGCGCCTCGGCATAACTTCCGATCTCCCCACTCGCCTGCGCTTCACCAATTGTGCGCAACAACCGCCCAACCTGTGGGCCGGGTGCTATCTGTAACTCGCGCATCAGATCATTCCCACCGAGCAATGGTTGGCGCTGCTCGATAGGACGGCCCCAATGGACATCCAAGAGTTCCCTGATCCATGCGCGATGAATCGCCCACTGCTCTGGTTGCAGGTTGGGGCCGCGTGTCGCCATGTGGTCGGCCAATTCATGCAAAAGAACATCCGGCCCCGCATCGCCGGTATCGCGGAAGAAGCGCACCACAGCGCGGGGGGTCAACACCTCACTCGCGCGCAGTTGGCCGGGGCGCATGTGTTCGCGCACAATCAGGCTGATATAGGCACTATCTTGGCGGCTCATGCGCAGCCGCTTGGTGATCTGCATGGCCACTTCGGCCCCCAACTCCTGATGCCCATAGAAACTGACTTTGCCATCGGGGTGGATTTGTTTGGTCTGCGGTTTGGCGTTGTCGTGAATAAGGGTGGCGAGTTTGAGCAGGGCGAGGCGTCGCCGCCCATTGCTGCGCAGTTCACTGAGCAGGTGGGTGTATGCGTCGGGGTAGGGTATGGCGCGGCTAAGATCGGGGTGCGTCTGGACGGCCACGGGTATGCGCGGGGTGGTGGCTGGGAGCAAGTTGGGGGCGAGCGGTAAGCCCTGGATGATCCACTCCAAACATGCCACGGTTTCGAGCATGTGGGCCAGCACGGGTAGGAAGTGGACACGCGGCTGGTTACAGGTGCGGGCAGCTTCGAGTTCGGGGAAGAGGATGGTGAGGACACCACACGCATCGAGGTAGTCGAGCCATGTCGCACTACTCGGAGTCTCAAGCAGTTTGAGCAACTCATCGCGCAGGCGCTCCCCGGCGATGCGGCTCAAGCCGGGGGCAGCGGCACGGATCTGGGTGGCCAGTTCGGGGGCGGGGCGTAGGTTGAGCGTAGCCGCAAAGCGCGGGGCGCGCAGGATGCGCAGCGGGTCATCGGCCATGCTAGCCGGGCCAGTGGTGCGCAGGATACCCGCTTGCAGATCGGCCAGCCCGCCGGTTGGATCGAGCAGCATCGTGCGCACCTGCGTCTCCCCGTCGGGTTCACTGGCGGCAGCGAGCAGTTGCCGGGTGAGTGGCAGGGCCAGCGCGTTAATCGTGAAGTCGCGCAGACGCAGATCGCCATCAATGCTGGGGGCACGCAGACGGGCAATATCGAGGTAGAGGGCAGGCCGGTTAGCACGGGCGGGTAACACGGTGCGCCCGGTACAATGTTCACCATCGAGGGGCACAAAGCTACCGTCGAGCTGGTCGGCGAGGGTGCGGGCAAGTTCCAGACCATCCCCATCCACGGCTAGATCGAGATCGGTAGGTTCAACCCCACGCAGCAGGTCGCGGCTGGTGCCGCCGATCAGCCAGGCCGGTACGTGGTGTTGGGCAAAGAAATCGGCCAGGTAGGTGAAGATCGGAACAAGATTTGTAGGAAGCATAGTTATCGCCTAGTGGAGAGATCATGCAGCATGACATTCGCCCAATCAGTGCGGCCCAGACACGCCCATTGCGGCAGCGCGTCTTGCGGCCCTTCTTACGCCTTGCAGAACTGGTCTACCCTGGTGATGATCATCCACTCGCCTTGCACGCGGGTGCCTTTCTGGATGAGCGGCTGGTTGGGGTTGCCAGCATCGCCCCAGAGGCGTGCCCGGCGGCCCCGGAACAGCCCGGATGGCGTCTGCGGGGCATGGCCATTGTCCGCGAGGCCCAACGTCAGGGGTATGGTGCCGCCCTGATTGGGGCCTGTATCGCTCATGCACGGCAGCACGGCGGTGCGTTGCTCTGGTGCAATGGGCGCAGTTCCGCCATGTCATTCTACACCGCACAGGGGTTTGTGGTCTACGGCCATGAGTTTGATATTGCCGGGACGGGGCCGCATTATCTTTTTTGGCGTGTGGTGTGAATCAGGCGGTACACACGATCACCTGATAGCTGCGATCCTCGGCCACGTGAGCCACTTGGGCGAAGTAGTTGGCTAGGAGACGCTCATAGGGCAGAAAGCGGTTAGCCACGAGTGCCAAGCGGCCGCCAGGTTGGAGCAGACGGCGGCTCTGGGCAAACATTGTTGCCGTGGCGCTGGTATCCACCTTGCTGCCGCTGTGGAAGGGCGGGTTGCTGATGATCACGTCGTAGGTACGGCCTGCCAGCGTCTCCAGGCCATTGGCAGCGATGACCTCACCTTTGAGGTAGTAGCGCTGGGCATTACTACGCGCAGCAGCGACAGCCAGCATATTCACATCAACCATATCCACCCAGGCAGCTCCGGCGGCGGCGGCGGTCAACCCGATTGGCCCATAGCCGCAGCCAACATCCAGCACGCGCCCACCGGGGGGCAGGGCGACGTTGCGCAGGAGAAGATCGGTACCCGGATCGAGGTGCTCGTAGCTGAAGACGCCGGGCAGCGTGTTGAGGGTGCGGCGTCCAGCGGGGAGCTTGACTTCGATGCTATGCCAGGTTCCAGGCGCAATGCCATCCTGAACGGCCCAATCGGGTGGTGGCGGCGGTTGGGGCGGGCGTTGCGCCTGACATACCCGGCAGCCTTTGCCGATTCCCACCGGAATGAGCGGGCCAAAGAGTGCGCTGGCGTCGCTCACTTGGCTCAGGATACCACCCCGGTTGGCTCCGGCAATATTCAGGGTACCGCCGGGACGCAAGAGGGCCAACGCCTCCACCAGCCAGCGCCGGGCGAGGGCGCGGCTCTGTGGGGCCAAGATGATGACCCGATCCAACTGCCCCGCTAACCCCGGCAGGAGGCTGGTTTCAACATTCACCACTGCATTGGCAATGTGGTTGATCTCCAGCGTGCGTTGGGCAGCCTGGAGTGCAATCAGGTTAGGGTCACTCAGGATGACCTGGCCCTTGCAGGCGTAACGGGCCAACATAACCCCCAGCGCGCCGTGGTTACAACCGAGCACAAGGATGCGTTCATCAGCGGCGGGAGCGAGTACCCCCGCGCAGAGCGCCATCACCTCGTTTCTGGCCGCGAGTTCGGGCAGGCCAGATGGGTTAGCAAAGAAGATGTCACTCTGGCCCATGCGCAGGCGATCCATTTGCTCATGGTTATTGGGAAATTTCATGGACACGCTTTCTGTGGTGGGGAGGTGGGCTTTGCCCTAACCCGCATAGCGTTGAATAATCTGATCAACCTGGAAGGCATAGCCAGCCCCAAAAAGGTTGAGGTGGTTGAGGAGATGGTAGAGGTTGTAGAGGTCGCGGCGTTCCGCATACCCAGGTGGCAAGGGCCAGGTACGCTGGTAGGCTTGGTAGAAGACGGGGCCAAAGCCACCAAAGAGTTCGGTGAAGGCCAATTCGGCTTCGCGGTCGCCAAAATAGACGGCGGGATCAATCAGGCCAGGGCGACCCTGGGGATCTACGGGGATGACATTGCCGCCCCACAGATCGCCGTGCAGGAGCGCGGGTTGGCGTTCAACGCCCGCAAGCAGATCTTCAACCCGTGCCAGCAGGCGATCCAGCTTGTGGCGGCGGGTGGTAGGCAGGTAGCCCTGTTGGGCGGCGAGTTCCATCTGTGGCCGCAGGCGGCGTTCAACAAAAAAATGCGGCCACTCCTGCATCCAGGTATTGTATTGGGGGTTGCCACCAATATAGTTGTCGTGATCAAACCCGTAGGCGGGCGCACTGATGCGGTGGAGTTGGGCCAGTTGTTCACCTAGAACGGCCATATCCACCCGCACATTGCCACCATCAAGCCAATTGGTGAGCAGAAAGGCATAGCCATCGGCTGGGGCGGGATCAACCACTGCAAGCACCTCAGGGATGGCCAGCACTCCGGCTTGGGCCAACGTGCGCAGCCCATGGGCTTCGGCGGCCATAGCCAGGGGCAGCGGACGGCTGGCCCACTTGAGCGCAAAGCGCCCCTGGGAGGTATACAGGCGATCTAGGCGCGACCCAAAACTCTGCGCAAGGAGTTCAACCTTGCGGATTGGGTCGCCCAGGATGGCCTCGATCTGGCTGCGGAGGGTAGCCGGTAGACTCATCAGAACCCGTGCTCCCGGCGGATCTCGGCCAACAAGCCCTGGCACCCGGCAGTGACGAGCGCATATACCTCATCAAAACCGCCACTGTAGTAGGGGTCAGGCACCTCGCGGGTGCGGGTTGTCGGCGCATAATCGAGTAACAGGCGGGTGCGGCAGCCGCGTGGATCGTGCATGCGCAGATCGCGCAGGTTATCGGCGTCCATGGCCACAATATAGGTGAAGTTCGCAAAATCAGCCTTGGTGATCTGGCGCGCCACCTGGCCATCGGCACTAATCCCGTGGCGTTGGAGGACAGCCAGGGTGCCACGGTGGGGCGGTTCACCGGCGTGCCAGCCACCAGTTCCCGCCGAATCGATCACAATCCGATCCGCCAAGCCAGCCTCTTGCACCAGATGCCGAAAGACCGCCTCGGCCATGGGTGAACGACAGATGTTGCCCATACAGACGAAGAGTACCGTGATAGGGGTAGGCGCAGACATTGATCCTCCAGTGTGTCACGTCTACTTGAGATCACCACGCAGAAAGCGCAGTGCGGTCTCGGCAAGCAGGGCCGCACCGAGTGGTAAACAACGCTCATCAATATCAAAGATCGGCGTATGGTGGGCGCGAGCAACCCCATCATTGATCGCCGCTCCCAGCATGAACATCGCACCCGGAGCTTGCTGACACATATAGGCGAAGTCCTCGGCCCCTAGACCGGCGGGTGAGCGATCAAGTGCCTGCTCACCGAGCATATCGCGGCAGACCGTCTCGATCCATGCGGCCACTTTGGGTTCGTTCCAGCCCGCCGGGTAGCCGCGTGTGATCTTCAGCCGGTAATCGCCACCCAGCGCACGGGCCACGCCGAAGGCGCGTTCTACCTCCTCGGCCAGTTGGTTGCGAACTTCTTCGCTATAGCTGCGCAACGTCCCCGCGATGCGTATCTCCGAGGGGATGACGTTGGTGGCATGGCCACCCTGCACCATCCCGATACTCAGCACACCGGGCTGCACCGGGTCAATCCGGCGCGACTTGATGCAGTAGAGGGCATTGATCACCGCCGCCAACATCTGCACCGTATCGGTGCCCTCGTGGGGGGCTGCGCAATGGCCGCCGGTACCCAACAGCACCCCAGCGAAGTCATCCACAGCGGCAGTGTTCCAGCCGGAGCGGATCGTGACTTGGCCAAATGGCAGCATCGAATCGACATGCAGGGCAATCACCGCATCTACGCCATCTAGGGCAGCATCATCAATCATGCGCGGGGCACCGCTCTTGCCTTCGGCGTCCCATGCCTCTTCAGAGGGCTGGAAGAGGAAGCGCACCCGCCCGCGTAGCCCCTCCACGGCAAAACGCTCGCGCAGCAGGTGGGCCGTACCGAGCAGGATAGCGGTATGCGCGTCATGGCCGCAGGCGTGCATCACCCCAGGGATGGTCGAGGCATAGGGTTGATCCACATTCTCCAGGATGGGCAGCGCATCCATATCGGCGCGGATGGCAATCGTTGGGCCGTCTGCATCCCCCAGATCGCCCACCACCCCGGTGCGCCCCACGCCCGTGCGTACCCGAATGTCCCCAATCTCCAAGAGCGTCTCGGCGACGAGAGCAGCAGTGCGGGTCTCACAAAAACTCAGTTCGGGGTGGGCATGAATATCACGCCGCAGGCGGATGAGTTCGGGTTGCAGGAGATTGGCGGCATGGAGCATCGGGGTGTCCTTGTCTGGTATTTAGGAGATAATACCATATTCAGGGGTGGGAGTCTCTCAAGCAATACCCCCTCTCCCGCATGCGGGAGAGGGGGGCAGGGGGGGGAGGGTGTATTCCCAAACCTAATCCGCATCCAGCGTCTGAAGCGTCGCCAGGGTGAAGCGAGCGGCGCGCTCCAGCGCTTCGGGCTGGAGGTTACCAATGGCATCGGTATCGCGGTGCCAGTTGGCAGGCCAGCCATCCACTTCGAGGCCCACGAGGCAGATGCCCTTGTAGCCGCGCCGACGCACGGCAGCAGTCTCGTCGAGCATCGTCACCTTCTTGCCACTGACGCGGAACGAGGGGTGGGCAATTGCGGTGCGCTCCACTAGCGCCACCGACTCGGGATCGGGAGCGTAGCTGCTCAGGGTCGAGAAGCCGCTATGCTCGGCCACGTAGGAGAGCTGGCCGCGCCCAACCATCTCTAGGTCAATGAAGTACGCGCCCATCAACTGGTCGCCATACTCATCGAGCAGGGTGTGGACGCCCACCAACCCAACCTCTTCGGCCCCGGTGAAGACGATCCAGACATCGGTGTGCTTCAGGGGATTGGCGTTGAGGGTGTTGGCCAAACCGAGCAGACAGGCAACGGCGCTGGCATTATCGTTGGCCCCATCCACATACGGCCCACGCTCATCGGCGAGGATGGCAGCCACCCCGGCAACCTGGGCGGCACCAATCGCCCGCGTCAGCCAGCGGTTGCCGATCACCTGCGCTACCGCACCAGCCGCCTGGAGGCCCATCAGTGCCGTGGTGGTCTGGGCCAACATGCCCTTGCGCTGGTTGCTGAAGCTATCGCGGTGGCGGTTGGTATCAGTATGGGCGAGCAACACCACCTTATGCTTGGGGCGTCCGGCACTGGGGATACGCACAATCAGGTTGGCCGAGGTCTTCTGGGGGGCAACCTGATCGAGCGGCTGGCGCATGCCGCTGGCGGCGCGCCAGGTGAGGTACGCAGCCGCCCCACCGAGCAGGCCACCCAAGATGCGCCCCGGCCAACCCAGGCGGCTGAGGATCAACCCACCCAGCGAGAGGGCGAAGGGCGTGCCTAAGGCATAGCCCCAGGTGTCAGGAGTCTGGAAGGGCTGTGCCTTCACCTCCTCGATTCCCATGGCATGCAATGTTTTGCGAATATAGCTCCGCGCACGGTTCTCAGTTTCGTGGCCCGCCGGGCGCGGACCGATGTTATAGGCGAGTGCAGAAGCATGATCAAGCAGTGCTGTACCCGTAAGTGGATCAACCGTCGGCACAGCATTGTCACGGACATCAACCATTTAGGGGCCTCCTCAATCTGGGTAGTGGCATAAGTGCCCAACATTATCGGGCTTCTGGTCAATCTTGCAAGCAAGGAGCTATGGATAGTCTTAGTATTGATCAAATTTCCTATCGGTCAAGTGGAATGTTCCTCTACCTAGAGCATGGGCAAAGTTTTTGGGGCGTAGCCCCAAACCCCTTTTTTGGGTGTTTTGGCGGCTACGCCGCCAAAACACCACAAAAAATATCTTCCGGGGAGGCGAAACCTCCCCCAAGCCCCCTCTACGCCACCGGCAGGGTAAATGCGAACGTACTACCACGTCCTTCGACACTCTCGGCCCATAATCGCCCGCCGTGGCCTTCAACTAGATGCTTGGCGATGGCGAGGCCCAAGCCGGTGCCACCAGCATGGCGGGTGCGGGCACGATCTACCTTGTAGAAGCGTTCAAAGATGCGTGGCAGGTCGGTGGCGGGAATACCCACGCCCGTATCGCAGACACTTACCAATAACCATGGCCCGGCTTGACCGGCATCTTCACCCACCAGCCGTACCCGGATCTGGACACTGCCGCCCTCGGCGGTAAACTTGATTGCGTTGTGGAGCAGGTTGAGCAAGATCTGGCCCACCCGGTTTGGATCCATCAATACCGCCTGCGCGCCATTGGGCACCTCGGCCCCTAATGTTAGCCCCTTGCGGTCGGCTTGGGGCCGCATGCGCTCCAATGCCCGCTCGATCACCGGGCCGATGGGGAGCGGGGCCAATTTGAGTGAGACGCGCCCCGATTCGATCTGGGCCAGATCGTGCAGTTCGTCTACTAATTGGGTGACTGAGTCGATCTCCTGGGCCATCTGTTCGAGCATGCGGTGCGCTACGTCGGGGGGCGGGCTAGACTGCACCGTCTCGACGAGGAGTTTGAGTGAGGCGAGGGGGGTACGCAACTCGTGGCTCACATTGGCCACCAGATCGCGGCGTGAGCGTTCGAGCATACTCAACTGGGTGACATCGCGGATGATCAGTAACGCCCCGCCCCCTTGCAGGGGTGAGGCGTAGAGTCGCAAGGTGCGCCCGCTCGAAATCGGGCGCATGCTCATTTCGCGTGGTTCGCCATCATGCAGCACCTCACCCACCAGCGTGTCGGCCTGATGGTCGCGCATGATGGTAATCATGCCCTGATGCAGACTCGGCTCATTCACCCCCAGCATCTGCATGGCAGCGGGGCTAACAAAGCGCAAGTGGCGCTGTTGGTCTACCACGATCACCCCGGCGTCAACCGCTGCGGCGGCGGCAAAGAAGAGCGGCTGGCCAGCCGGATCGAGGCTATCTGCGGGTTGGGCCAGGTGGAGGGCGCTCTTGCCTAGGGGCCGCCGCACATACCAGATAAGCCCGCCGAGGTTGAGCAGGAGGGAGAGCGCAAGGATGATGTCGAGGAGACTAGGCATCAGTCGGTGGCTCAAAGCGATAGCCCACCCCGCGCACGGTTTGGATGTAGCAGGGTTGGGCCGGGTTGGGTTCAATCTTCTCGCGGAGCCAGCGAATATGCACATCTACGGTGCGGCTATCGCCAATAAAATCCGGCCCCCAGACCCGTTCGAGCAGCAGATCGCGGGAGAGCGCGATGCCCCGATTGCGCACGAGGCAGGTGAGCAGATCGAACTCTTTTTGGGGCAGCGTCAACTCCTGGTTGTCGCGCCATGCGCGGCGGCTGCCGGTATCCACACGCAGGGCACCGGCATTCAGTACCTCGCGCTCGCTAGTCCGTGGCTGGCGCTCGGAGCGGCGCATAATGGCGCGGATACGGGCCAGAAATTCACCTAGGCTGAAGGGCTTGCTAATATAGTCATCAGCACCGAGTTCAAGGCCAGCGATACGATCCACCTCATCCTGGCGCGCCGTGAGCATAATAATCGGCACATCGCTCTCTTGGCGCAGAATGCGGCAGACCGAAAAGCCATCCAGACGCGGTAGCATAATATCGAGGACAATCAGATCGGGTGGTTCACGACGCGCCTGCTCTAAACCCTGAACGCCATCACTCGCCACGACAACCGTATAACCCTCGCGCTCCAGGTTATAGCGTAGGGTCTCAGCGAGGGTGCGTTCGTCCTCAACGATCAAGATGGTGGGCATAGGTTATGGTTGTGCGGGCCGGGCCAGCGCGCACACTCCTTTGCAGAATGATCAACGCCGGTCACCGGCGCTCATGCGCAGATGACCGGCGTCAATCGCCCGCGAAGATCTCGCTGCTATATGGTCGGGGCGGAGGGATTCGAACCCCCGACCCCCGCGTCCCAAACGCGGTGCTCTACCAGACTGAGCCACGCCCCGATGGCGTATAGGGTAGCAGCAAGCGGCCCGGATGTCAAACGCGGTATTTTTGTTGGTGTTTGGCAGCACAGCCGCCAAACACCAATAAAAAAGATCTGCGGGGGCGGCGCAGTTGCCTCTATACCTTGTAAATACTTTTTCTTGCCTTGACAGCATGTCACCAGCGTGCTAGACTACCGATGTTGTGTATGTGGCCTACACTTTGTGCCAAACATAACGTTTTACCACTACATATAGACGATTACTTCCTTCAATAACCATATAATCCCAACATTTCGTCAACTTACTACTTACACTCCGATCCATCCCGGTCGGGGTTGTATGTTGTTTTGCCCACGGATTCGCCGTCTACACCGACTAAGAAGAAGGATGCTATGACCAAGCCAGCCGCACCTCCGGCCGCCCTGAGCGAGATCGCTCGGACTGTGCTCAAGAAGCGCTATCTGATCAAAGACGAGCAGGGGAAGGTGACGGAGACACCAGAGACGATGTTCCAGCGGGTTGCTGAGACGATAGCGGGCATTGATGCGCGCTATGGGGCCACACCCAGCCAAGTCAAGGCGCGTACCGAAACCTTCTACCACATGATGACGCAAGGGCTTTTTGAACCCAACAGCCCTACCCTAATGAATGCCGGACGCCCATTGGGCATGTTGAGTGCCTGTTTCGTCCTGCCCGTGGATGATAGCCTGGAGAGTATCTACGAGACGATGAAGCACGCGGCGCTGGTGCATCAGAGCGGCGGCGGTACGGGCTTCTCCTTCTCGCGCCTGCGCCCGCATAACGACATTGTGCGTTCGACGATGGGCGTGGCCTCCGGGCCGGTCAGTTTTATGGAGGTCTATAACTACTCCACCGAGGCGATTAAGCAGGGTGGTACCCGGCGCGGTGCGAATATGGGTATCCTGCGCTGCGATCATCCCGATATTCTGCACTTTATTAGTGTCAAACAAGACCTCTCGCGGGTGACCAATTTTAATATCTCGGTGGCCATTACCGATGCCTTTATGCAGGCGGTGGCTAATGACGAGGAGTATAATCTGCTCAACCCGCGCACTGGCCTGGTGCAATTGGCGGTGCGCGAGCCGCTCAAGCATCCCTTTACGGGTGAAGTGCTGGTAGAAGCCAATCAGCCTATGCGCCTGCGGGCACGGGTGGTCTTTGATCTGATCATCCAGTGTGCGCACGCCACCGGCGAACCGGGCCTCTTCTTTGTGGATCGCACTAACGAAGGCAACCCCGTTCCGGCACTTGGGGAGTATGAGGCAACCAATCCGTTAAGCCTAGCGGCCTAAGCGAGTGATCGTTTAGGAAAACCTCGAATATCGGAGGAAGCCCGCTGGGGTCACTCCGACGCACAGCCCGCAAGGGAAGGCGCGAGAGAGCGACAAGAGGCATCTCGGTTCTGAGATGGTGATGCGCTCCGACCTGCACGTATAGATGAAGGTGCAGAGTGTGGCAGAAATGACCACACCCCCCGCAAGGGGTGTAACAGACGTGGTGGTGAACAGCCGTTGCTCCCGTATGATTCGTGTAATCTGGGTAGTGTCAATCTGGGCCTTTTTGTCACCTCTAAGCAGACGGTGGATTGGGATAACCTGCGCACGGTGGTGCATGCGAGTACCCGTTTCTTGGACAATGTGATTGATGCGAACCACTACCCGTTGCCCCAGATCGGCGCACTGAGTCAGCGTATCCGGCGTATCGGCCTGGGGGTGATGGGCTGGGCGGATATGTTGGTCAAGATGGGTATTCCCTACGCCTCCGACGAAGCAATTGCGTTGGCGCGTGAGGTGATGGCGTTTGTGGATGAGGAGAGCAAGGTTGCCTCAGAAGAATTAGCCCGCGAGCGTGGCACCTTCCCAGAGTGGGAGCAGAGTGTCTGGGGGCCAGATGAAACCTGCGCCCGTCGCCCCGATGGCAGCCGCATCCGCCCCTTCCGCAAGCTGCGCAACTGTAATGTGACCACGGTGGCCCCCACCGGGACAATCAGTATTATTGCAGGCTGCTCGTCGGGGATTGAGCCGCTCTTTGCAATTGCCTTCTGGCGTCACCAGGCCGATGCGCGTATGCTCGATGTGAATGAGCAGTTTGTGGCTCAGGCCCAGCGCGAGGGCTGGTACAGCCAGGAGTTGATGGAGCGTATCGCCGATAGTGGCCACATCCACCACCCCGAAGTCCCCAGCGAGGTGCAACGGGTCTGGACGACGGCCCACGATATTGCCCCGGAGTGGCATGTGCGTACCCAAGCCGCGTTCCAGGAATCGGTGGATAGCGCCATCTCCAAGACGATCAACATGCCCAACGAGGCCACGCCTGATGATGTGCGGGCGGCCTATGAGTTGGCGTTTAACTTGGGATGTAAGGGTATCACCGTCTACCGCGATGGGTCGCGCAGCAACCAGGTACTCTCGACGGGCAGTGGCGAGAAGGAGAAGACTGCCGCACCGGCCCCAGCCCCGGTGGTCACCGAGCAGCCGATCATGCCGCGCACCATCCCCGCCGATGGCCTACCCAGCCACTCCTTCCCGGTGCTTACGCCGTTGGGCAAACTGCGCCTCTTCGTCACCGAATTGGACGAGAAGCCGTTTGAGGTCTTCGCCATCATCGGGCGGGCGGGGAGCGACGTGATGGCCTTCACCGAGGCAATTGGGCGGCTGACCTCGTTGGCGCTGCGCTGTGGTGTGCCGGTCAAGCTGATTGCCGAGCAACTACGCGGGATTGGCGGGGCGAGTAGTGCGGGCTTCGGCCCCAACCGGGTACGCTCGGTGCCCGACGCCATCGGCAAGCTGCTCCAGGATCACTATGTCAGCCCGGATCGCCCGGAGCGTCCCAAGAGTCTCAAGTCGAGTGACCTGCCGCCCAGTGTTGAAGTTGCGCTGGCCTACCCGGTAACGAGCGGTGAGATCTGCCCGGATTGCCAGAACGCCACCTTGATGAACGAGGAGGGCTGCCGCAAGTGCCACACCTGTGGGTATAGCGAGTGCTAGGTGGGGGTTCGGGGGCGGAAAAACCGCCCCCGAAGATATTTTTTTGTGGTGTTTTGGCGGCGAAGCCGCCAAAACACCACCTATCTAGAGTTGTCATTCTGCGTCATGTGTGATACGATCAACCCCACTGACAGCCAGCAGTAGAGGAGAGAATACCATCGAGACAGCAAGTCTTGCCCGTCGTATCGTCGATCTCGTTGAAGACAAGCAGGCTCACGAGATCGTGTTGCTCGACATTCGTAGCCAAAGTACGATTGCCGACTATTTTGTGATCTGCTCCGGGGATAACGAGCGGCAGTTGCGCGCCATTGTCGATCATGTTGACGCCCAGATTCAGCGCCAATTTGGTTTGAACCCGCGCATCGAAGGCTCGTCCGACACCGGATGGATCGTGATCGACTACGCCGATGTGGTCGTCCACGTCTTCAGTGCCAATCAGCGCGACTACTATCGCCTTGAGGGGCTCTGGAACAAGGTTCCACCGGTCGTCGTGGTTCAGTGAGGCATCTATGCGTAAGGATCATCGCAAAGGACGCTCGCGCCGCAAGCGCATGGTGCAGTTCGCCGCCGGTGCCGCCTTGGGAAGTGCGCTTGGTTTGGTGATCGGTTCGCTCCTTACCTTCTGGTTGGGTGAGGGGACGATGCGGGCCATTCAGCGTGGTATTCGCCGCATCACCGGCGATGATGGTCACCCCAGCTTTGATCTTCTGCTCCAGTAGTCAGGGCATGGAGAACGCCCATGGGGCGTAGCCCCTAACCCGGATGCGCAACAAGGAAGATCTCCCCTATGCGGTGGGTGATCATCATCCTTGTTTGTTGGCATGGATAACGGTTATACTTAGGAGCGGAGGGCCGTAGCCGCTCAACATGGCGAGACCACCGTGGTACCTACGTACCAGGTGGTCTTTGTTGTATTGTGATGTATAGAGGAGCATGCCCGTATGGATCTGATGACGATGGTGCTATTTGTGATCGGGTTGGTGTTGCTGATCGCCGGAGCAGAGTTGTTGGTGCGCGGGGCCTCACGCTTGGCCGGGGCGGCGGGGATTCCACCGCTGATCATCGGGTTGACGGTGGTGGCCTTTGGGACGAGTGCGCCGGAGTTTGCGGTGAGTGCCCAATCGGCACTGAGCGGCCAGGCCGATATTGCCCTCGGTAATGTGGTCGGCAGCAACATCTTCAATGTGCTCTTCATTCTGGGTGCCTCGGCGCTCATTATTCCACTGGTGGTGCAGCGCCAGTTGGTACGCCTGGATGTGCCGATTATGATTGGCGCGTCATTGCTCCTCGGTCTGTTGGCGCTGGATGGGATTGTCAACCGGGTGGATGGCGTCATCCTGTTTGTGCTGCTGCTCGCCTATATCGCCTTTCAGGTGCGCCAGGGCTTGCGCGAATCATCCAATGGGGCCGATGCCGACGATCAGATCGAGAAGCCCAAAGGCGCGGGGCAACTGATCATGAATATCGGGTTGATCATTGTGGGTCTGGCCATGTTGGTGGTCGGATCGGGCTGGTTGGTGGATGGGGCGGTGGCGATTGCGCGTGCGCTTGGCCTCAGCGAACTGATCATCGGCCTGACGATTATTGCCGCTGGTACCTCACTGCCAGAGGTGGCGGCATCAATGATTGCCGCGCTGCGTGGTGAGCGCGATATTGCGGTCGGCAATGTGGTGGGCAGTAATATCTTCAATATCCTCGGCATTCTGGGGCTGACGGCGGTGATCGCGCCGAGTGGTGTGGCGGTGGCTCCGGCGGCGCTGGCCTTCGACATCCCGGTGATGATTGCGGTCATGCTCGCCTGTCTGCCGATCTTCTTCACTGAGCACCGTATCGCCCGCTGGGAAGGTGGCCTCTTCCTGGGCTACTATGTGGCCTATACCGCCTATCTGGTGCTGGCCGCTACCAACCACGATGCGCTGCCCCTCTTTAGTAGCATGATGATGACCTTTGTGCTGCCGTTGACGCTGATCACCCTGGTGGTGCTGGGGGTGCGCGCCTTTATGCAGCAGCGCCCGCGAACTACCGCAAAAGTGTAGTACAATACTTATACCATCCAAATGTGTCAAAGGGAGGATCATGCTACCTGCAATCGTCTTGATCACGCTGGCGCTGGCCCCACTTGGCTTGCTGGCGCGAACTGGGCCACGTCCGTTGGTAGGATGGGCATTGGCACTTTTGCCAGCACTGAGCTTTGCCCTCCTGCTCTTCCAGTTACCCCAAGTAACTGGAACGACTCAGATTCGTGAAGTGATTCCTTGGGTGCCCGCTATGGGTGTGGAGCTCAATTTTGCTCTTGATGGGTTGAGTCTCCTCTTTGCGCTCGTGATCACCGGGATCGGCACGCTGATTATTGGCTATGCCGGCCACTATATGCATGACGATCCCGGCTTGGGGCGGTTTCTGCTCTATCTGCTCCTCTTTATGGGCGCGATGCTCGGCCTGGTGCTGGCCGGGAATGTGCTGACGATGTTCATCTTCTGGGAGTTGACATCGGTTACATCCTATCTCTTGATCGGCTATAAGCACGACTACCCCGGCGCACGCCGGGGTGCCCTCCAGTCGTTGGTGATTACGGCGGGTGGCGGGTTGGCGCTGTTGCTCGGTCTGCTGATACTGGGTGAGGGGGCACGCCAAGCTGGGGTGGCCCCCAACCAGATCTACAACTTCGATGCAATTATTGCGGCGGGTGATGCGATCAAGGCCGGGCCACTCTATACCCCCGCGCTGCTGCTCATTCTGGTGGGCGCGTTTACCAAGTCGGCCCAGTTCCCCTTCCACTTCTGGCTCCCAGGAGCTATGCAGGCTCCCACACCCGCATCGGCCTTTCTGCACTCGGCCACCATGGTGAAGGCCGGGGTCTACCTGTTGGCGCGGCTCGCCCCCGGTCTGGGTGATACGCCGCTCTGGAATGCGGCCTTGGTGCTGGTGGGTGGCTTCACGTTTGCCTTCGGGGCTTTGGTGGCGACGCGCAAGGATGACATCAAGGCGCTGCTGGCCTATACCACGCTGAGTATGCTCGGTGGGCTGATCATGCTGATTGGCTTGGGTGGTAAGTATGCCGCCGAAGCTGTCGTGGTGAATATCCTGGCCCACGCGCTCTACAAGTCGGCGCTGTTTATGATCGCCGGGATTATTGATCATGAGGCGGGTAGCCGCGATCTGCGCCAGTTGGGTGGCCTGCGCCGTATGATGCCCGCGACGGCCTTCTTTATTGCTCTGGCGCTGCTCTCGCAGATGGGTATCCCGGTCTTCTTCGGGTTTGTGGGGAAAGAGTTGCTGATCGAGGCGGCGCTGAGTAGCCCGTTGGCCGATCCGTTACGCTACGCGGCCCTAACGGCGATTGTGGTCGCCGCAGTTGGCTACATCATTGCGGCGTGGCGGCTCTTCAAGTATGCCTTCCTGGGTACCCCCAGCCCCACGCTGGCCCAGCGTCACCACGTTGCCGACCCGCGTGGCATGCTGGTGCCTCCGGCCATTCCGGCGCTGCTCTCGATCATTATCCCACTTGCGCTGCTGCCCTGGGCTTCACAGCTCCTCGCTCCGGCGGCTTCGGTTATCTATGGCAAGGAGATCGGCTTCAAACTCGCGCTCTGGCACGGGGTCAATAGCGCTCTCATGATCAGTAGCGCTGCGATCTTGGTCGGGGCGGTGCTGGCCCGCTTTGAGCGCCCGCTGGCCGCCATGCCGCCGCACCTGCCCGCCTGGGCCGATGGAGCCACCCTGCTCGACCGGCTGCTCGCCGGGGTGGATCGGGTCGGTGCGCTGATTACGCGTAGCCTTCAGACCGGCCAACTGCGGCGCTATATGCTCTACAACACCATCACCCTGCTACTGATTACCGGGGTGCCGTTTGTGCTGTATGTGCTGCCGGGGCTTACCTTCTTCAGCCCCGATCCGCAATTGCGTGTCTACGAAGCCTTTGCCGCCGCGCTCATTCCGATTGCGGTGGTGGCGACCATCCGGGCCGAGTCGCGGCTGAGTGCGATCATTGCGGTGGGTGTGGTGGGGGCGATGGTGTCGCTCTTCTTCGTTCTCTTTAGTGCGCCCGATCTGGCGCTGACCCAATTGCTGATCGAGGTGCTTTCGACCGTCTTCCTGTTGCTGGTCTTCTCGATCCTGCCAGCTCGCTTCGCTACCCTCTCCTCCAACACCACGCGCATGCGCGATGCCATCCTGGCCGGGATGGTGGGTCTCCTCGTTGCGGGGTTGGTTCTGGCAACGGCCACGACCACCAGTTTTGAGCCACTTGCGCCCTACTACCTAGAAAATAGCCTCGCCAAAGGCAAGGGCCAGAATGTGGTCAATGTGATCCTGGTGGACTTCCGTGGCTTTGATACGATGGGTGAAGTGACGGTGCTGCTCACCGCGCTGCTGGGGATCTATGGATTGCTGCGCATGCGGCGCGAGAAGAGGTAAGGAGACTCTTATGTATGACTCGATCATCCTACGCAGCGTTGCTCGGCTCATGCTGCCCATCCTCTTGATGCTCGCGGTCTTTATGTTGCTGCGCGGCCACAATCTACCGGGGGGCGGCTTTATTGGTGGGTTGGTCGCCTCCTGTGCGATCATTCTGCAACTGGTCGCCTTTGGCCCCGATTTCGCCCGCCGGGTGTTGCGGGTCAACTATTTGAGCCTCGCGGCCTTCGGGGTCTTCTTCGCTGCCGTATGGGGCTTACCGGCACTGCTCACTGGCCAACCCTACATGACCGCATTCTGGATACCCGATCCGATTCCTGGTGTGGGTAAGATCGGTACCCCGGTGCTGTTTGATCTGGGTGTCTTCTTTGGGGTGGTTGGGGTGACAACCCAGATCGCGCTCTTGTTGGCCGAAGAACGTAATCCGCGTGAGGCGAGCGATGCGGGTACCGCAGCACCATAGAGAAGGACGAGACGCATGATTCTAATCCTTGCTATCACGATTGGTTGCCTCTTTGCAGGCGGGTTCTACCTGCTATTGCGGCGGAGTTTGGTGAAACTGATTCTGGGGCTGATACTGCTCAGTCACGGTGTGAATCTGCTCATCTTCACCATGGGCGATGGGGTACGCCGGGGTGCGCCACCGATTGTGGATAAGAATGGTGTGGCCCCCTTCAATGTGGCTGATCCCGTGGTGCAGGCGCTCATCCTGACCGCGATTGTGATTAGTTTTGGTCTGACCGCCTTTATCTTGACGCTGGCCTATCGCGCCAATCAGGTGACAGGTTCGGATGACCTCGATACAATGCAGGGTGAGGGTTAAATGGCGAATCATCTCTTCTTACCCCTGGTGGTGCCGCTGATCAGTGCGGCGCTGAGTGTGTTGCTGGGGCGCTGGCGCTTCGTCACACGCAGCATCACGCTGGCAGCGGCGCTCTTCAACCTGGGCTATAGTGGCTGGTTGCTCTGGCTGGTGAGTAGCACCGGGCGGCAGGTGACGCAAGCCTCGGCGTGGGCGGCTCCCTTCGGTATTACGCTGCTTGCCGATGTGATGAGCGCGGTCATGCTCTTCTTGGCGGCGTTGCTCATGTTCTGCACGATCATCTATAGCCTGCTCACCATGGAACCAGAGTATGAGCAGTTCTTCTACTACCCGCTGCTACTGCTGCTGCTGCTGGGGGTGAGTGGCGCGTTCCTCACGGGCGACCTCTTCAACCTGTATGTCTGGTTCGAGGTGCTGCTGATCTCCTCGTTTGGTTTGGTGACGCTTGGGAGTTCGCGGGCGCAGCTCACCGGCGGCTTGAAGTATGTGGTGCTGAATCTGATGGGCAGCACCATGTTCTTGATCGGCAGCGGCCTGATCTATGGTCTGGCTGGAACATTGAACATGGCGCATATCGGCGAGCGGCTGATCACCCAGAGCGAACCCGGCCTTACCACCGTTATCGCTACGCTCTTCCTCTTCGCCTTTGGCAGTAAAGCCGCACTGGCCCCGCTCTTCTTTTGGCTGCCAGAGAGCTACCCCACTCCGCCACCGGCGGTGAGTGCCATCTTTAGCGCCCTGATGACCAAAGTGGGCGTGTATGCGCTCTACCGCGTTTTTGGCACCGTCCTACCGGGCGAGTTGGTGCGTTTGGCCCCGCTCATCCTGGCTTTGGGCGGGCTGACCATGGTGCTCGGCGTGCTAGGAGCGCTCACCCAGACCGAAATCCGGCGCGTGCTCTCCTTCACCATCATCAGCGAGATCGGCTTTGTGGCCATGGGTTTGGGCTTTGCCAGCGCGGCGGGACTGGCAGCGGGGTTGCTCTTCACCGCCCACATGATGATCGTCAAGACGGCGCTCTTCTTCCTGGCCGGGGCTGCCGAGCGGGTGAGCGGCACCGGCGATATGCGCCGCATGGGTGGGTTGGCGCGCCGCGAACCGGCTCTAGCCACGCTCTGGTTCCTGGGCATGGTCGCCTTGGCGGGCATCCCCCCCATGAGCGGCTTCTTTGGCAAGCTGGCGCTGCTGCAAGCCGGGGTGAGCCAGGGCCACTACCTGATCAGCGGCTTGGCCGTTCTGGTAAGCCTCTTCATCTTCCTCGCCATCCTCAAGATCTGGCACGAGGTCTTTTGGAAGAAGCCGGTGGAAGATCAGAGCCAGATGCCCCGGTTAGCCCCGGCGATCCTCATCCCAGGGGCGCTGCTGGTCATCCTCAGCGTGGTGATCGGCATCAGTGCCGGGCCAGTTGCCGAACTCAGCACCCAAGCCGGAACCCAGATTCTTGACTTGCCGGGGTATATTGAAGCCACCTGTGGCCCAGCGGGATGTGATGCCGTCACCTCGCGGCTGATCAAGTGAGGCACTATGCTGGTACTCAATCTCTTACTGGCCATCATCTGGCTAGTTCTGCAAACCTCGTTCACCTGGGCCGATTTTGTGGTTGGCATGCTGGTTGGCTTTGGCATCATCGGTATGACTGAGGCGACGCTGACATGGCAGCGCCCGTTTAGCGACCAGCAGGCCAAGCGTGGCTATGTCGGCCGCGTGATGAAGGTGATCAGCTTCAGCGGCTTTGTGATCTGGGCGATCATCAAATCGAACCTGGATGTGGCGTGGCTGGTACTCAACCCGCGTGCCGCCTACCAGCCCGGAATCGTCGCCGTACCGCTCGACATCCAGAGCGATCTGGGCATCACCCTGTTGGCCAACGTGATCACCCTGACGCCCGGTACCGTCTCGCTGGATATTTCGAGCGACCGGCGCACCCTCTATATCCACGCCATGAATGTCCAAGATCCCGATGCCCTACGCGCCGAGATCAAGGGCGAGTTTGAGCGTCGCGTGATGGAGATTTTTCCATGAACCTGTTTACCATTCTCATGGGGATTCTGCTATCCATCCTGGTCATCTCGTTAGGCTTGACCATGATCCGGCTGCTGCTTGGCCCCAGCATCCCCGACCGCGCCATGGCCTTCGATACCATTATGCTGCATGTGGTCGGGATCGGGGCCATTACCGCCGCGCTCACCGATGCGGTGATCCTGATTGACGCCGTGATTGTCGTCTCCGTCCTCGGCTTCTTAGGCACGGTCGCCTTTGCTCGCTACATCGAAGAGGGAGGCAACTAATGTCCATGATCGAGATCATCACGATAGGGCTAACGGCGACAGGGGTCTTCTTTACGCTGATTGCCGCCATCGGTTTGCTGCGTCTCCCCGATCTCTACACACGTGGTCATGCAGTGGGTAAGGCGGGAACCTTGGGGGTCATCGGCATCCTCTTGGGGGTGGCCTTCACCATTGGTGATTTTGTGACCGGGCTGAAGCTGCTCGCGCTGATCGTCTTCTTCTTCCTGACTGCCCCGGTGGCCACCCACATGCTCGAACGGGCTGCATTTTTGCGTGGTGTGCAGCCCATCGCCAAGACCCAGCCCAACGATCTTGCGGGGCGCTACGATGAGGCGACCCGGCGATTGGGGTAGGGTGAGTGTTGGCTACCGCCACCCAGCCCGTAAACGGGCGGGCTACACAACGCCAAGCCCGCCTACGCGGGCTAACTCTAGGCCGCGTAGGCGGCCTTTGCTGGGTGATAGCCCGCCCGTTTACGGGCTGGGTACGGAACATTGATGTAGCTCTGAGGGCAATCTATTCTTGAGAGGGCCATGCTGCCCGCACCAGTGCGGGCAGCCACTCGCCCGAACGGGCATGGATACTGAAGATCGGGGGCTGATTCTGCTCCTGCACATCCAGGTTGATCACCGCTACGGTTGCCCCGGCCTGACGCGCCACGCGTGGCAGTGAGGCGGCTGGCTCGACCACCCCAGAGGTACCCACCGAGAGGAAGAGATCACACATCTCAGCGGCGTCCCATGCGGCTTGCAGGGCTTGGCGCGGCAGCATCTCCCCAAACCAGACCACATCGGGGCGCAGGTAGGCTCCGCAGTGTGGGCAGCGCGGCGGCACTGATTCTGCTGTGGTGTCCCACGAATCAATCTGAGTACCCTCAGCCGAGCAGGTGACCCGCCCGATATTACCGTGCAGCTCGATCACCTTCTGGCTCCCGGCACGTTGGTGGAGGCCATCCACATTCTGGGTAATTAGGGTGAAGGTGGGCATCCGGCGCTCCAGTTCGACCAGAGCCAGATGGCCGGGGTTGGGCTGGGCCTGCTGCACCAACTCGCGTCGCCACGCGTACCACTCCCATACCAATTTGGGGTTACGCCGAAACCCGTCTGGTGAAGCCAGTTCCTCCGGGTTAAAGTTGGCCCACATACCCGTCTGCGCATCACGAAAGGTGGGAATGCCGCTCTCCGCCGAGACACCCGCGCCGGTGAGTACCGTGACCGACTGGGCGCGTTGTAAGATCGTAACGAGTTGCGGATTGATCTGCATAGAGCTACCTCCAGTGGGGTGGGTGGGGGAGACGCAGCCTCCCGAAGATATTTTGTGTTCTGTTTTGGCGGCGTAGCCGCCAAAACAGAACACAAATTGGGGTTTGGGGCTTCAGCCCCAAGAACTTTGCCTATGCCCTGCCCATTGTAGCCCGCAAATTGACGCGTTGCAACGCTGCATTTACAATGCACATATACGGCAAATCGCATAATACTCGTGGGGCTAGACAGCCCCGCGCAGCAGCGACACCAACCGTCGCAGCCGCTCTGGCTGCGGCGCGCAGCGAGTAAAGGATAGTAGCGATGCGGCTGATACTTTACCTCGGCAAGGGCGGCGTCGGGAAGACCACGACGGCTGCCGCAACAGCGGTGCGGGCCGCTGAAATGGGCTACCGCACCCTGGTCGTGAGTACCGATGTGGCTCATAGCCTGGCAGATGCTCTGGATGCCCCTCTCGGTGCCCTTCCTACCAAACTGACGGATAAACTGTGGGGGCAGGAGATTAATGTGCTGGAGGAGGTGCGTGAGCACTGGGGCCAGCTACGAGTCTATCTCTCGACGCTCTTACGGCGGCGTGGCGTGGATGAGGTGGCAGCCGAGGAGTTGGCCATTATTCCCGGTATGGAAGAGGTGGTGAGCCTGCTCCATATTCGTCGCCAGGCAAAAGAGGGTGAGTTCGATGTGGTGGTGGTGGATGCCGCCCCCACGGGTGAGACGGTGCGCCTGCTGACCATGCCGGAGACCTTCCAGTGGTATGCGGCTCGTGTGATGGATTGGGAACCCGGTACGCTGAAGGTGGCGCGCCCCTTGGTGAAGGCGCTTATTCCCGCCACCGATATGTTCGAGACGATTGAGCGGCTCACGAAGGGGGTCGAGGCGCTGCGCTCTACCCTGACCGATCCACAGGTCAGTTCGTACCGCTTGGTGGTCAACCCCGAACGTATGGTGATTAAAGAGGCGCAGCGCGCTGCGACCTACCTCTCGCTCTTTGGCTACCCCGTTGATGGGGTGGTTCTCAACCGGGTATTGCCCATGGACGCGGCAGAAGGTGCCTTCATGAAGGAACTGGCGCGCATTCAGCAGGGCTATCGCCAGCAGGTGTATGACATCTTCCAGCCACTACCGATCTGGGAGGGGCCACACTATGCGCGTGACTTGGCCGGGATCAAGGATCTCTCTGAGGTGGGGAATCGCCTCTTTGGCGATACTGACCCGACCAAGGTGCAGTTTACCGGCAAGATGCAGGAGATTAGCCGCGAAGGTGACGATTACATCATGAAGTTGCCGCTGCCCCATGTCGAGATCGGCAAGGTGCAGATGGTCAAGCGCGGTGATGAACTCTTCATCGAGATCGGCAACTTCCGCCGCGATATGATCCTGCCCATGGCGCTGGCTGAGCGTCCTGCGACCAAGGCACTCTTCCGCAACGGGGTGCTGGAGGTGCGCTTTGGCCCCGCCGAGGGGCTGGCGTTGGAGTAGGGGCGCGTCGCGACGCGCCCTTCAGAACGCGTAGGGGCGCAACGCGCCCCTACGCGATCTCTTTGCGTAGCATGGTGATCGGCCAACTCAGCATACGCAAATAGCCCGGTGATCGCCAGTAGATCTGGTAGCCAAGGCTGTGGTAGAAGTGTTGCGCCGATTGGTTGGCGACGAGCACTTGCAGCACGATAGTATTCAAGCCCGTGCTACGCACCTTGGCCTCGATTCCCTCCACCAGTACCCGCCCCAAACCTTGCCCGCGCAGCTTCGCATCCACCACCACACTATGCAGCAGCGCACTACCCGCAGGCCGCGCTTGGGGTTTGATCAACATACTCCGCGCTACGGTGAGTAAGAGTTGGAGCGTATGGCGCACACCCAGCACCCTGAGCGCCATGGCCATGATGCCGTCAGGGGCACGTTCATAAGCGGGTTCGCCCGGCATGTCGAGCGCCGCTGTAGCTACGATCACGCCTGTTGGATCGCTCAGAACGTAGCGCTGGCGTAACCCCTGCTGACTCTTGGCCTCCAGCGTAAAGCGGAGCAGTTCGGCTTGCTTGGCGTGTGGGCCAGCCAACGCACCGGGCAACTCGGCGGCGTAGAGTTGGGTTAAGAGATCACTGATCGGTACCAGATCTTCAGGGCGCGCAAGACGCAGCGTGAAGCCCTGCTGCATAGCATCACCTCCGCACCTGCGCAGTCGCATCACTGATCGCCTCTTGCAGCGTGGCCCGCGTGGTGATATGGCGCAGATCAATTCCCAAACCGATGATCGTCTGCGCAATTTCGGGCTGCACACCCACCAGCATCGTTTCGGTGCCCATCAGACGGCAACTCTCCATCACCATCAGCAGCGATTGTGCTGTGGCAGTATCGAAGGTGAGTAGCCCCGTCACATCAAGGATGATCACCCGCACCGGGTGTTGCCCCACATATCTGAGCAGATCATCGGCGAGGGCGGCGAGGCGGGCCTGATTGAAGCTGCCGACCAGGGGGGCCACGACCAGATCCTTGGTGATCGGGATGATCGGGGCGACCAGTTCATCCACCGTGCGCATGAGATCTTTGCTGTGGGCCTGCTCGGCACGCAAGGCTTGCTCTTGCTGGCGCACCTGATCGAGCGTTGTGCGCAGTTCCTGGTTTAAGCGTTCCTGCGCTTCCAACAAGCGCTGATTTTCGCTCAGTTGCTGCTCGCGCTGCTGGCTCAGATCAAGCACCTGTTGGAAGGCGTTCTGCTCTTGGCGTGTGATCCCGGCAATGATCGCCGCAATCATGCTCATCACCACCAGTTGCAGGCTCAGATCAAACCAGAGCACCTCTGGGGGTACCCGCAACTCCACATCAACCATGCCACTAATCTGGAGCATCGCCCCGCTCAACATGGTCAATGCCGTGGCCGCAAAGGCAATCAGCGTTGCCCGCACCCGCCGCAGCACTAGCGCCGTCACCACCGGCCAGACCTGATAGAGTGTCCATGTTGCGCCGCTTAACGTCCCGCTGAGTGGGTCAATTACGGCGAGCAGGGCCAGCATAACAATGATATTGCCATAGATCAGGGGTTCGATGATCGGACTACTGCGAAACCAGTAGGTGATCCCGGCCACAATGATGCCGATCAGACAGAAGGCGACAATGATCAGGAAGATGTCGGGGAAGGCGAGGCTACCAATGACGAGCACCAAGCTTAGTAAGGTAACCTCGATAATGGCGAGGATGCGAACCCGAAAGGCGATTCGATCTTCTTGGTTGTGCATAGCGGCCCTCTTTGATTGATCCGGCTATGCGCATCATAACATACTCGTGCGACGTGATCAGAAAAGAGCTTGTTGGGGTGTCTGACACCCCAACAAGCTCTGTTTTTGTGAGGGCCGCAGGCCCATTGACATGAACGTAAGTCTCCTGGTGGGGGTTCAGGGGAAGCGAAGCCTCCCCTGAAGAACTTTTTTTCTGTTCTTTTGGCGGCGAAGCCGCCAAAAGAACAGAAAAAAGCGGGTTTGGGGCTGCTCGTCCGACTATCGTACCACCAGTGGTAGGTAGATATATTCGTTTACGGCCTCAATCGTCACGTTGACGGTGATCGTATCGCTCAGAAGACCGTCCGAGACGCGCACGACGAAGCTGTCGCTGCCGTTATAGTTGGGCGTAGGGGTATAGGTAATGGCCTTGCTGGTGCCGCTGCCACTGGCTTCGGCGCTGCCATGGGCGGCGGGGGTGTCGATCTCCCAGGTGAGCGTGGTACTATCGAGGTCGCTGGCATTCAGGGTGAGGTCGAAGGCGGTGGGGCTACCGTCCTCGCTCATCGTCACACTAGCACTCGTGCCCTCGGTGATGACGGGCGCGTCGTTGACGGCCTCAATCGTCACGTTGACGGTGATGGTGTCGCTTAAGCTACCGTCCGAGACGCGCACGACAAAGCTGTCGCTGCCGTTATAGTTGGACGTAGGGGTGTAGGTAATGGCCTTGCTCGTGCCGGTACCACTGGCTCCGGCACTGCCATTGGCGGCGGGGGTGGCAATCTCCCAGGTAAGCGTGTCACCGTCGGCGTCGCTGGCGTTCAGGGTGAGCGCGAAGGCGGTGGGGTTGCCGTCCTCGCTCATCGTCACATTGACACTCGTGCCCTCGGTGATGACGGGTGCGGTGTTGCCCTGGGTGATCGCCATGCTGTGATACCCCCCGCCGGTGATAGCGACCACATTGCTCAGCCCGTTCGGCACGTTCGTCTGGCCGAAATCACTAAAGCCCCACGCGACGACGGTGCCGTCAACCTTGAGCGCTAGGCTGTGCATTGACCCGGCAGCGATGGCGACAACGTTGTTCAGCCCCTCCGGCACGATTGTCTGGTTATAATAATTGGCACCCCATGCGACGATGGTACCGTCGGCCTTGAGCGCCATGCTGTGATCTAACCCGGCGGCGATGGCGATGACGTTGCTCAAATCCCCCGGTACGTTCGTCTGGCCATACCAACTGGCCCCCCAAGCGACGACGGTACCGTCGGCCTTGAGCGCTAGGCAGTGCGACCCTCCGGCGGCAATGGCAACGACATTGCTCAGCCCGTTCGGCACGCTCGTCTGGCCAATTATATTGTTGCCCCAAGCGACGACGGTGCCGTCGGCCTTGAGCACCATGCTATGATACATCCCGGCGGCAATAGCGACGACATTGCTCAGCCCGTTCGGCACGCTCGTCTGGCCCTCCCCATTGTCGCCCCAAGCGACGACGGTGCCATCGGCCTTGAGCGCCATGCTGTGATACATTCCTGCAACGATGGCGACGGCGTTGCTCGCCTCGTTCGGTACCGTCGTCTGGCCAGAATCATTGTCACCCCAAGCGACGACGCTGCCGTCGGCCTTGAGCGCCATGCTGTGAGACTCTCCGGCAGCGATGCTAACGACGCTGCTCATATCGGTATCGGTGGGTATCGTCCTCTGGCCAGATCTATTGTCGCCCCAGGCTCTGGTGCTGCTGCTGGCGACGAGTACCATGCTGTGATACCCTCCGGCGGTGATGGCGACGACGTTATTCAGCCCATTCGGCACAGTCGCCTGGCCATCCCCATTGGAACCCCATGCGACAACGGTGCCGTCGGCCTTGAGCGCTAGGTTGTGAAATGATCCGGCGGCAATGGCGATGACGTTGCTCAACCCGTTTGGCACGCTCGTCTGGTTCTGAACATTGGCCCCCCACGCGACGACGGTGCCGTCGGCCTTGAGCGCCAGGCTGTGAGATGACCCGGCGGCAATGGCGATGACGTTGTTCAGCCCCTCCGGCACGGTCGTCTGTTCATCCGAATTGAAGCCCCATGCGACGACGGTGCCGTCGGCCTTAAGCGCCAGACTGTGAAACATTCCGGCGGCAATGGCGACGACGTTATTCAGCCCCTCCGGCACGGTCGACTGGCCACGATTATTGTGACCCCACGCAACGACGGTGCCGTCGGCCTTGAGCGCCAGGTTGTGATACCCGCCGGCGGCAATGGCGACGACGGTATTTAGCCCCTCCGGTACGCTCCTCTGGTTCTGATCATTGGACCCCCACGCGACGACGGTGCTGTCGGCTTTGAGCGCCAGACTGTGAAACATTCCGGCGGCAATGGCGACGACAGTGCTGAGATCGGTGGGCACGGTCGTCTGGTTATACCCATTGTAGCCCCATGCGAGGACAGTGCCGTCGGCTTTGAGTGCTAGGCTGTGCGATCCTCCGGCGGCGATGGCAATGGCGTTGCGGAGATCAGTGGGCACGGTCGTCTGGTTATCCCCATTGTAGCCCCATGCGACGACGCTCCCAATGCCCCGTGCCTCTGCGGCGGGGTGGGCGGACGGGGCAAGGCTGACGAGCAGGGTCAGCATGATCAGTAGGGCAAGACTGGCGGGTGTGACACGACGGGTAAGTGAAACGTACTGCATGATGATAAAGATCCTTATTCGCTATTGACTAAACTTCCCCACGGCAGTGAATGTGATCCAGTTTCTTTCTCATAAGTTGGCGGCCAAGCCGCCAACTTATGAGAAAGAAAGTTCCTTCGGGGGAGGCTTCACCTGATATGCGTTCGGTTACGCGCAAAGGTAGCACCGGCTTCCAGCCTGTCACGATGCTCCACCGACCGGCTAGAAGCCGGTGCTACTGGCTGCGGGCTACCAATGGCAAGAACACCATAAAGTTTGGTGCAACCTGATAGGTCAGGATCGCCTCGGTGGAGAAGAAGCGATTATCGCCGTTGTAGATAGCCTTGATCGTGTGTGTGCCCGCGCCTAGGCTCGATGTGGTTATGGTCGCCGTTGCCTGACCACCAACGATCTGGAGCGGCACGGTCTCCAGAAGAGTCGCACCGTCGTAGAACGCTACGCTCCCCGTGGCGTGGCCCAGCACGGCGATGTTGGTGTCAACCACTGCTGTGAAGGTCACAGCTTGGCCATAGTGGGTTGATTCCTGCAATGAGGCGGCGAGGCTGGTGGCGCTGCGGTGCGAAGCCGGTAGGTAGACACCGTCTACTGCGAACATGTTGGGTACCATGAAGTCGTCAATGCCCTGCGGGAAGGTGATCGTGCTGCGGCTGGGGATGCGGAAGTACCCGCCTTCGCCGTTGATGTTGGTCACAACGTCAAAGCCGTAGTCCACATGCCCACCAGTGACATTGATCGCGGCGTTATTGAAGCCACTGCTCTCGTCAATCCAGACCTGCCCCAGCGTGAGATTCCCGCCGGTGACGAGGATGGTCGGCGAGTCGGTTGAGGTGGAGATGACTGCGCCTTGGACGAAGACATTCCCCGATGTTACGGTGATGGCTGGTGAGGCACCAACAATGCGCGTGCCATCGGCGTCAATCGTGTCACTACCGGCGATGGCGAGGGCAATGTTGGCGGGCGGGCTAAGCGTTACGCCGCTGTAGACGCCGGTACCCAGGATGACAGTCAGCGCCACCGGCGCTGTGGGTGCGCTCAGGCCGTTGATCGCGGCTACCACGCTCTGAAGGCTCGCGTCGCTGGTGGGTTGCAGGTAGACGATGGCTGTCGTGTCAATCAGCGCTTGCAGGCTGGCGAGGGTCATGTCAGCGACCGTGATCGCCGTGTTGGCCGTCGCGCTGGTTGCGCCGTCCGTGTCAGTGGCCGTCACCTGGATGGTGTAGCTGCCAGTGGCGGCGTAGGCGTGGCGTGCAGTGACGCTGCCGTTGCCCTCTGCGCGGCTGATCGTCTCGGTCGCGCCATCGCCCCAGGTGATGCTGTAGCTAAACCCAGCACCTTGGTCTGCATCGGAAGGATCATTGGCACTGATGACAAAGGTAACTACTTGGCTGACCAGTGCATCGGTTGGCCCACTCACCGAGGCCGTGGGTGCAGCGTTATTGATCACGATGTCGGTGGTGTAGTCGTTCACCCCATCATCTTTGTCAATGATGCGGCCAAGCACGGTGCGCATGCCGGGGCCTGCGGCCAGCACATCTGCCGGTACCGTCGCCGAAGCGCTGGTAACCGATCCACTATAGGTACCGTCACCAACCTCAAAGATCCCGTCATTGTCGAAGTCGTAGGCGTAGTGGAAGCCCGCAGTTGTGTCCGCCGTTGAAGGATCGGCCTGATTGGAGAAGGAGACCGTGGCCGTGCTGCCCTCGTTCACCGGGCCACTGTTGGCAAGCGACGCCGTCGGAGCCACGTTCACGACGGTGAGCGGGAAGGGGATACTCGTTGTATCGCCGCTCACCCCGGTGGTCGCCGTGATCACTACATCCTGGCTCTGGGTTGGCCCGTCGTCAGTTGCGTAGTTCCACGACCACGTGCCGGAGACGGAGGTATTGGCCCCAAGATCCTGCGGGTCGAACGTACCCGGCGCGAAGGTGAAGACGCGCACGTCGTCAATCGCGCCATTAAAGAAAGCCGTAGAACTATGCGGATCCATACCGACCATAAATTCACCAGTGGGCAGGTTTGGACCCACAACGCTATACGTATTAGCGAGGGAACCGTTAACATAAAACTGGGTTACGCCGTTGTCACGCACCAGAGCAACATCCTGCCAGACACCAGGAAGCACCGCAACACCTGTGTCGAAGGCGGTATTGAGGCCGTAGAGCACCCAGTAGTTCCCAGATGAGGTGAAGATGCCGAAGCCACTCGTGGAGGTGTTCCCGTTATAGGCAATAACCCCCGAACCACTTGCCGTGCTGGGCTTCACTCTGGCCTCGATGCCGAAGTTGTCGGTGGCGGCACTCACAGGGCTGTTCAGGGTATAGCCGTCGCTACTGCCGTTGAAGTTCGTCGCCAGCACGCTGCCATTATTGGGTAGGACGGGACTCGCATGAATCTGCGTCATACCCTTGTTGGCTTGCCACTGGGCGTTGCCTCCAGTGGTGGTGTATGACCAACTGGATGGCCCGGTATGGGTTTCCACAATCTGGTATGAACCGGCAGGCAGCACGATGTTTGGCTCTACCTCCCAGGCGAGATTGGAACCCCCTCCAGTAGCATTCCAGGTGCCGCGCACATCGCCTGAAGGATAATCAAGGATGGCGATCTTCCCCTCAACCGTGGTTGGATCTTGGCCTCCAGGATTGCTACTGTTCTGGTGCCAATTGAAGATACTGGTGATGAGTAAGGGCTGCGAAATCGTAAGAATGGTATCAACTGTGGGGCCTGCGAGTGCAGCAGATCCGCTAAAACTGTCGTAGATGAGTGCTGGTGGCCCATCCACGGCGGTGTAGGTCGGGCTGCCGTTGCGCGCCAGACTGAGCGCCGGATTGAGGCCGTTGGCGTCATGGCCCAGCGTGGTGGCGTTGCTGGTCTGGCCCGCCACGGCACTGGGGTCATCTTCGCCCAATTGCCAGTAGCCCTGCACGTTGAGCGCCGTGCTCGATGTCGGTGTCTGCTCACCATCACCAACCGACGCGCTCAGTGCCAGCGGTGCCGGGCCATAGTGCGAATAGGTACCGGTGTTCATTGCCGCCTGACCCTCAAAGACGGTCAGGCTCACCTCATCTTCGGTCAGGTTCGGTGAGGCTGCACTGATCGTCACCGAGGTTTGGCGCATGGTGCCGTCTTTGTCGGTTGTGTTCAGGTAGACCCTGGCGACACCGGCAACCGGCGGTGTGTAGGTGAAACTCTCCCCATTGCCGGTTTTTAGGGTGTAGACGCTACCGCCCGTTGGGGTGAAGTTGACGAACCAGAAGCGGGTGAAGCCCGCAGCCACATCCGCCGCACTTGGATCGGCCACGGTACTGGTTAGACTGATGGAGGCCCCCGGCGAACCACTGGTCGGCGCACCCAGGATCGTCGCGGTCGGGGCGACATTGGCCACCGTCACGTTGGTCGTAGCCGTGTTGCTCGTCAGCCCGGTCGAGTCGGTCACCTGGAGGCTGATCGTTGCCGTGGAGGGGCCGTCGGCGAAGGTGACTTTGAAACTGCCACCGCTGGCCGTCGTTGTCAGCGAACCGGGCACCAAGCTGCCTCCCGTAATCGTGGGGCTGCCTTGCGTGACCGTGAAGCGGTCGCCGGGGTCATTCACGCTGAAGGCGTAGCTATACTGGGTGCTGCCTTCGTTGGCCGTTGTCGGCGCGGTCGTCATGGTCAGCACCGGGGCCACACTCTGCGGGATAAACGCAGCCGAGGCCGTGGGCAACTTCCACGCCCCGCGCCCTAGGGTTGCAACCACCAGCACATCATCAGTCACATCGTAGGTCAGTTCATAGGCCAGCACATCGGGCAGGCTGATCCCCAACTTAACCCAGGTCCCCAAGTTGGTGAGCTGCGAGGCAAAGACACCAGAGCGTGTACCCACCGCGAGATACCCGGACATACCAGGGACAACCTCAACCGTGGTGATTTCCGTCGAACTGGCCGCCAAAAGGCCGCCGGTAATATCCGACCATGTAGCACCACCATCGGTGCTTCGGAACACCTGGTTATCATCAACGGCGAACACCGTCATCCAGTCGGTGGGGTCCATCACGATATCGCGGATGCTGCCAGCACCTGTAGGGAGAGCCGCCGTTGCCGCCACCACGCCACCTGCAGTAGTGCGGGTGTAGATCTGATTGCCCACACCAGCATAGAAGACATCCGGGTTGGCGATGCCATTCCGTCTGCCCCCGTAGGCCAGCGCATGGGGCGGATTAACCCCCACGTTGGCGATGCTCACGATGGGGCCACCCAGGGTTAATGATTCATAGATATGTCCCGACCCGCCAATCAGCATACGTTGCGGGGTGATCGCATTCAGTTCGAGAGGCGTCGTGAACTGCGCATCGGTGATCGTAGAGCGGTTGGTCTCTATCGAACCCACCAGATTATTGTCAGCATCAAACACATACCGGGTCAACCCGCCCAAGTTCTGGGCCGAGGCGTGGCGTATTGAGAGTGGCGGGCTTACCATTTGGCCGGTCACGGTTGCGCCGCTGCTGTGGGCGGCGGCAGTGGTGCCATTGACGCCGCGCACAACCGTGAAGGCCGACACGCCGGTGGCTGTACCACCCGTGGCAGGTGCCAGACCAGATGCAGCGCCATACACGAAACTCGTGGCGGAGGTCAGGTAGGCAATGGTGAAGGTGCCGTTGTAGCCTGCGACGCTGACCCCAGCAATCGTTACCACCTGCCCAGCGCTGAATCCATGCGGGCCGTTGGTGGTGATCGTCACCGTCGTGCCGGACTGACTGGCGCTGGCAATCGAAACCGGGTTCGTCGCGGTGCTGACGAGCCGCACAAACATCTGCTCGCTATCAACACTAATGAAGAAGTTCCCGATTGCGGGGAATGCCTCCGGCGCGACCACACGGGCTGTGGTTGTTGATGCCGACATCGCGGCCGCCAGAGTGGTACTCGTTGGCGTGTCATTGAACAGGTTTGTGGACAACGTGCTGGTATCTACCGCCACATCCTGACCATCACCTGACGCCAAGCGTCTAGCCCAGACCGTGCTATCCGGGGCGATCTGGTAGGCGGCACCATTATCCTGGAGGCCACCGGCAATAATGTTGGAGAGGGAGTCATAGGCGATCTTAGGAACTTCTGACACACCCAAGTTACCATTGAGCGATGCCCAGACATTGCTGGCCGACGCGGGGGCACCAGGGTTGCCCAGGCGGAAGATACCGCCGTGGTTGCCACTCAGCAACCCACCGTTAGCATCGAAGATTAGCGCCGCATTATCGGGGTGCGGCCTGCCATAGTTCAGAGCTGCGTTGGTGGTGTTGACATCACCGATGTTCGCATATTGCTGCGAGGGTAGTTGTCCGGCTGGCTTGGAGGCATCAAGCCGATAGATCGGTGACTCGTAAGTGGCGACATAGACCAGCGCATCATTGGTTTTATCGGCACTAAGCGCCACGCTCGATGCGCTATTCGTACAGGTATAGCTCCCCGGCGGTATATCCAGCGCCGTCCATGTGGCACCGCTATCTGTGGAGCGGTAGAGCGCACGCGGGGCGGTTGCAGCCACGCCGTTGTAGAGGGCATAGACCGAGCCGAGCGGGCCAACTGCGGCGGTAAAGCAGGTGGTTGAAGCGGCGATTCCACTAATACCGGCCGTCACGTTGGTCCACGTCTGGCCCACATCATCGGTGCGGAAGATACCGCCGGTAGCTCCGCCGAAGGTGGCATAGAAGCGGCTAGTATTGGCCGGATCGGCCACCAACGCCAGCGCGGGCGCGTTGGGTAGTACACCTGTACCAGAGATCTTCGTCCATGTCCCCAGCGGGCCGGTGGTCGTGCGGAACAGCCCGTTGGTAGACGAGGCCATCAGCACCGAGCCGCGTGCAGCAACGCCGTTGATGTGCGCAGCAGCAAGCTGGGGATCGGTCGTCACCGTCCAAGTCGCGCCACCGTCGGTGGTGTAATAGAGGCCCACGGTATCATCGCCACGGCTGCCAAAGGCGCTGTAGCGCCCCGTACCGGCCACCACCGTTTGGCCAGTGGCGTCGCTAACATCGAGGGCCAAGGCACCCATCGAGAACGACTTCAGATTATCGGTCAGGGGTGCCCATGTGGGGGTAGCCGCAGTCGCGTTGGTGGTCTTCCAGACGCCACCATTAGCACCCGCCACATAGATCAGATCCGCGTTGGTAAGGCTAGGCGCAATCGCAACCACATTCCCAGTGACCGGCTCCTGATTGGCAGCAACATTGATCAGATCCTGCTGGGCATACAATTCGGGGGCTGGGCCTTGGAAGATCCAACTGGGAGCATCGCCAGCTAGAGTGTTTGACAAGGGTGCGTCACTATCCGCTGCCAAGGCATGCGGCGTTGTGGGTATGTGCAGCCCGGATGTCAGCAAGGTTACGAGCGTCAGTAGTACGATGATCTGATAGGAACGGGCGCGATAGTTCATGGCAGTAGCTCTCTGTCGCAAGGATAATCAATGGGGTGGTTGCCTCTGTATGGCAACGATACGACTTTTTGTAGTTGAGAGCTACTGAGAGGTGTTCTATCGTTGACCTAGATCATGTATCTAGGTCAACCCTTTCGGGGCTGAAGCCCCAATCCCCATTTTTGTGGTGTTTTGGCGGCGCAACCGCAAAAACACCACAAATTGTTTATCGTTGCGACAGAGCCCTACTGGGGTGAACTATCACGCCCATGGATGTATGGTAAGACCACTCCTCAGTACCTAAAGTCGAAAC
>NZ_GL501401.1:324855-410865 GCF_000152145.1 Oscillochloris trichoides DG-6 | reverse complement strand
GGTCATTGTCTCTTCCCCGCAAAAAAAGGTGGCGCGTAAGGCAGGCGGGTGCGAAAACAAAGAAAACAGCCGTTAAGTTTTTATGTTTATCTGAGCCCAACAATCACATTTCTTAACTGCGCTAGATTTATTCCGCAACGATAATCAATGGGGTAGCCGCATCCTTACCCCTACGATGGAACAAGTCGCAGCGGGGGGGGGGGAGCTCATTTTGCTGCATAAGAAGTTCTTGGTCGTGGGTCCGCGCGGCCATACCCCCCCCCGCTTTTGGGTGTTGGCGCTGCGCCGCCAAAACACCCCAAAAAAAAGTGATGATTGGAGCCCCCGAACCCCCACCGAAGGTGCTTCTTAAGGAATTAACTTGTGCTGCACCGCAATAATCGCCGCCTCGGTGCGATTATTCACCCCCAGCTTGGCGAGGATGCTGCTAACATGGATGCGCACCGTCGCGGGGCTAATCTTGAGCAGATCGGCGATCTGATGGTTGGTCTTGCCTGCTACGAGCAGGCGGAGTACCTCACGCTCACGATTGGTCAGATCGGGGCGCTGCGCTGCTTTATCGGTCTGGTGCGTGAGCACGTGGAGCAACTGGGCATCAATCGTTGCCCGCCCATGCATGGCATTCCGAATCGCTATCGCGAGTTGGTCAGCCTCGACATCCTTATAGAGATAGCCAAGCGCACCGGCCCGAATCGCTCGCACCACCATCGTCTCATCCACTAGGCTCGTGAGGACAAGCACTTGGATGTGTGGAAAGGCCGCCCGGATGTGCATCGTCGCGGTTGGCCCGTCCATAACTGGCATAGCGATGTCCATCAGGATGACATCGGGCGCATACTGGTGGCAGAGATCGAGCGCCTGCTGGCCATCAGCGGCCTCAGCCACAACCACAATATCCGCGTAGAACGATAAAAAAACATGTAACCCTTTGCGCACCATTTTATGGTCGTCAACAATCATCACGCGAATTGGCGGCGCTACGTGTTCCACCTTAGTCCTCGCACTCGGTTGGCCAACGCACAAACACCTCGGTTCCCTGGCGTGGCGTACTGGTAATATGGAGACTCATCCCTATGGCTGCGGTGCGCTCGGCCATGATGCGCAGCCCCATGCGATCCGCAGGGAGTGCTGCTATGTCAAAGCCTTGCCCATCATCGCGCACCATCAACACGATCTCTTCGGGTGTCATGCGTAAGGTAACATGAACCTGCGTAGCGTTGGCATGCTTGGCGATATTATTAAATGCCTCCTGGGCAATCCGATACAGCGCGATCTTCACCTCGGCGGGGATGGGCGCGTGCCCCTCAACCGTAAGTTCGACCTGGATGCCCGTGTGGCCAGTCAACCTATCTCCGATCTGGCGCAGGAGTGTGCGCAGGTCGGCGGCGATGAGTGCCGCCGGGCGGAGTTCAAACAGCAGCGTGCGCATTTCGGCGAGCGCTCCACGCAGCAACTGACGTACTTCACCCAAGTGCTTTGCACCTTCGGTGGCATTGCGTTGCAAAACCCCCGGCAGGGTCTCGGTCAGCAAGCTCGCCGAGTAGAGCGTCTGAGTCACCGAATCGTGGAGATCGCGCGCCAAGCGGGTACGCTCTTCCGTGGCGGCCAACTCGCGGGCCTGCTGTGAGCGCTGCGCATTCTCTAGGGCCGTCACCACCTGCGCCGCCAGCAGACTCAGCGCCTCTTCGTCCTCAGCCGTGTACGCAGCCTGCGCATAGCTCTGGACGAACAGCATACCCAAGACCTGCTCGCTCTCACGCAGTAAGACGGCGATCCCAGACTGGGTTCTTTGCGCGTTGCTCAACCGATCTACCGCAAACAGATGATCCGCAACCAGGCTAAGATCGTCAATGCGGATGGTCGCATCTTGGTGCAGCAGATAGCCAGCAAAGCTCTCGGCAAGTGCAACGCGCCGCCCCGTGCGTCGCCCGTCGCTATTGGCGAGGTAGACATAATTCGCTTCCTGCTGCGATGCATCATAGATGGCGATGATGAGGGCATCGGCTGGCATCAAGTGGGTAATTGCCGCATGGATCTCGGCATACACCTGCTCCAAATCGAGGCTAACCTGACTCAGCGCCCGTGCCGCCTGGTACAGCATACTCAGCCGCTCACGGGCCAAAACCGCCTGCTGATAGGCATGCGCCAATTCGTTGGTGCGCCTGGTGACAAGATCTTGCAGGTGCTGTTGGTAGGTCTGGAGTTCAGTTTCGGTCTGAGTGATCTGGTACGACAGAGACAGACTCATGGCGATCACGATGCCAACAAATCCGATCTCGATAGTGAGGAACGAATCGATCACCTGGAGCACGATCAGCGTATCAATAACCCGTGCCCCCAGGAATAGGCCAAGCGCGAGGCCCAGTATCACGGCTGCACGCTGATTCCCGTTCCGATACTGGAGGGTAAGCGCGTAAGAGGAGAAGATGAACAAGGCCAGATAAAACAGATCCAGCGTCAGCCGTAAAGGATGGGGCTTCCCGTATGCAAGTACGATCTGTTCACCCCAGGGTAGCCTGATCTGGCGCAGACCACTGATCTCGGCATAGAAAATCCCGAAAGGCGTGGTGATGTGCAAAATAAACAGCAGGAGGAACCAGAGGCTCATTGCCAGCAGAACGCGGCGCGGACGTATACCAGTGTAGAACCCGATGAACCAGACGAGGGTGACAATGGCAACCGTTGCGGTCGAGCCATAGGCATATTTATAGATAAAGAGATAGGCTTGAAGCGAGGATGCGGTATGCAGCCCCATCACCGCAACACTAAAGCCACTCGCGGCCAGCGCGAGTACGGCAAAGAGGATGTGGGTATAATCACGGGGGCGGCGGGCCAAACCAATCAGCAGATGCGTAATACCGGCATAACCAGCAATACCGGCTCCGATGCCTAGGATAACAAGCACAAGATATGGCATAGAGCGCTACCAACCGATCACAGCCCGTTACGTCTACATGGACAAAAACTACCCACAGTGCTTATTATAGAATACGCACCGTGGGTAGAAAAGCAAGCATGCTGCGGCCCTACTTCACCTGCGCCTCCTGCAATACCCGCTCGATCAGCGCATCCTTCTCGGCCCAAATCTGCTGAACCCAGCCCTGAAAGGCGGCCCGAAAGGCCGGATCTTCGCTATAATTCTTGTTGAGCCATTCAGGAGGAATGGGCCGCTGTTCCACATGCACAACCACCCGCCCCAATTGGCCACTCAACAAACCCCACAACTCCACCGGGCCATCAGGGTAGACAATCGTCACATCAAGGATGCCATCGAACATATCGCCCATTGCACCAATCGCACTGGCCATGCCGCCCGCCTTGGGGCGCAGCAGATGGGTGTAGGGCGATTGTTGGGCACGATGCTTGGCCGCAGTACGCCGGGTACCCTCTAAAAAGTTGAGGATGGATGTTGGTGTATGCCGAAATTTGGCACATGCGCGCCGCGTCGTCGCGGCATCCTCGCCGCGCTTCTCTGGGTGCTTGGCCAGGTATTCGGCAGAATAGCGGCGCATAAAGGGGAAGTCGAGCGCCCACCAGGCGATCCCCAATAACGGTACCCAGATCAACTCCTTCTTCAAGAAGAAGCGCAAGAAGGGGATACGGTGGTAGAAGACACGCTGAAGAATCGGAATATCCACCCACGAGTTATGGTTACAGCAGATCAGGTAATAGCCATCACGACGCAGCCCCTCTAGGCCAGTAACCTGCCAGGGTGCCCACTGAATGGCGCGCATCATCCAACTATCTACGGCGACCCAATTTTCGGCCAAGTTGGTAATCAGGATCGAGCAACGCCGCCGTAGTGCAGGGATAGGGACGAGCAGTTTGATCATCGCGACCACAAAGAGCGGGATGAACCAGAAGATGGTGTTGGCGGCAAAGGCGATCAAGCCAATAATTCCGTGGATGGAAGTGGGAAGAAATCGCAGCATGGTGCCATCTCCAACAGGCATAGTTAACACAGGTACGATCTTACTCTAGCCCTACCGAGGAGTAAATGGAAGTGGCGCACGATTAGCCATAAGACCTATTCTCAGCAGCGCAATGCCACACGAGGGATGTCGTAGGTCACAGCCCACGCTGACAGAGCAGGGATGGTACAATAGAAGCCGTGCGCTGCTGACTCAGCAATAACACAACAACGTAATAATTTTGTTATACATGGAGGCCGAAAAAAGGCCCATGCTCTCTTTTATTGAGGTAGACTACAGTGTGACCGACCTTCAGGCTGATAGAGTACCTTGCCCCCACTACGGTGCGGCGTCAACGAGAACGCGATACGACTATGCAGGATTTCAGCGCTCGGTTTGAAGAGTTGCGCCACCACTATAGCGCACAGTTAGCCGAAAAGGCCGCGCAGATGCTTGATGCATGGCAGCGTATCGAAGCGGGGACAACCACGCCAGCCGCCTTTGATGAACTCCAGCGCATTGCGCATAATCTCGCGGGAACTGGCAGCACCTTTGGCTTCCCGGAGGTGAGTAATACCGCCAACGCCCTCGATGCGGTGCTTAGTCAACTCCGCCAAGAGGGCCATGATGAGTCGTTGATGGCTGAGGTGCGTTACCTGTTGCATACCCTACACCAAAGCGCTTTGGGTGGAAACGCCCCCGAACCGATTGAACTCCCAACTAGCCCAACTTTCAGTGCGAGTACCCATATCTACTTCTTGTTTGATAGTGGTGAAGAAGCCGAAAGCCTCGCTTCGCAGATTACCAACTTTGGCTATGAGGCGCACATCTTCACCGATATTGATGCGCTCTCGTTGCGTATGCACACTAGCCCCCCCGATGTGCTGGTGGCAGATATGAGTTTTCTGGAGCGCCCTGAGCGCCGCGTCGCTGTTGATCGCATGCGCCGGGTTGCCCATGGCCAGGTTCCGCTCGTGATCATCTCGTGGCGTAACGATTTTGCCGCTCGCCTGCATGCGGTTCGGGTGGGGGGCAATGCCTATCTGGTGCGCCCGGTTGATACCGATACCCTGATCGAGCATCTTGATGAGATTACCGAGCGTCAGCGCACCGAACCGTATCGGGTCTTGATCGTTGATGACTCGCGCATTTTGGCCGAGACCTACGCGACCTTCCTCAATGCAGCCGGTATGCAGGCGACGATCATTACCGATGCAACCGTGGCGCTGAGTGTGATCATGGATCTTCAGCCCGATCTTATCCTGATGGATATGTATATGCCTGCCTGCGAAGGGCGCGAGTTGGCAGCGGTGATCCGGCAGCAACCCGCACTCAATAGCATCCCTATCGTCTTCCTCTCGGCTGAAATGGATCGCCGTACCCAACTGAATGCACTCGAAGAGGGCGGCGACGACTTCCTCACCAAGCCGATCAATCCCGATCACCTCATCGCAGCCGTGACGATCCGTATCCGCCGCGCCCGTGTTATTCGTAGCCAGATGTTGCGCGATAGCCTGACCGGGCTATTCAACCATAGTGTTACCGAAGATCTCTTGGTGCGTGAAGTAGCCCGTGCGCAGCGCAAGAAGCGCCAACTCTCGATTGTGATGCTCGATATTGATCACCTCAAGGAGATCAACGAGACATACGGCCATGCCGCCGGAGATCGAGTCTTAAAGAGTCTAGCGCGGATGCTTCAACAGCGCCTGCGTATCTCCGACCTGATCGGGCGCTTTGGTGGCGATGAGTTTGTGGTGATTATGCCCGATACTGATGGTGCAGTGGCACTGCGCGTGATCGACTCGATCCGCGAACGCTTTGTGATGGTGCAGCATCGTGCCGGAGTTGCTGAGTTCAATGTCACCTTCTCTGGTGGGGTGGCGACGCTCCAGGCTTCGGGGGATGTCACGACCCTGAACGAGAGTGCCGATATTGCGCTTTACCAAGCCAAACACCACGGACGTAACCAACTGGTACTGGCTACGCATACCCTCTTCCGCGAGAGTCCCATTCAGGGTGAAATCCTGGACGCACCCGCGATTGAGCCGATTACCCTCCTCGGTGTACAGGCGCGCATTCTGGTGGTTGATGACGATGAGCATGTCCGGCTCCTGCTGCAACACTGGCTAGGGGCTGTAGGCTATGATGTCCATCTCTGCGCTTTGGGTGAAGAGGCATTGATCATGGAGCCAGTGGTTAAACCCGATCTGATTCTCCTCGATGTCTTAATGCCCGATCTTGATGGCTTGGAGGTGCTCGATACGCTGCGTTCACGCGGCTGTGATGCGTCAATTGTGCTGACAACCGCCTTCGGCTCGGAGCGTATCGCTGTCACCGCGATGCGGCGCGGGGCCGATGATTATCTGCGCAAGCCAATTGTGGTTGATGAGCTTCAAACGATGCTTGAACGCAATCTGGAACGGCTACGCCTGCGTCGCCAGAATAGCGCCCTCCAACAGCAACTTGAAGAACAGCGCAAGCAACTTGAGGTGGAGTTGGCACGGGCAGCCCGCGTGCAGGCCGATCTGCTGCCGCGCCAGATGCCGCGTCTGCCCGGTTTCACCCTGGCAGCACGTTGTATCCCCGCCCGCCAGGTCGGAGGCGACTTTTATGACTGGCATAGCCCTGGGCCGGGGTTGCTCAATCTCACCTTTGGGGATGTGATGGGAAAGGGCATGCCCGCTGCCCTGCTCATGACCACGGTGCGCGCCGTCATGCGCTCGGTAGGCCGTCAGACACCGCCGCTGGTCAATCTGCGCTATGCCCTCACCGCCCTCGATGCCGATCTCAACCACGCCCGCGCCTTTGTGACCATGTTCCACGCCCAGTTGGATCTGGTCTCACGGCGACTGAGCTTTATTGATGCTGGCCACGGGTTATGCTTTATCCGCCGTGCCGGTGGGCGCGTCGAACCGCTCGGCCCACGTGGGGTGCCGCTGGGTGTACCCTCGCGGGAACCCTACGCCCAGGGTGAGGTGCAGTTCTTCCCTGGTGATGCGCTCATCCTCTTTAGCGATGGTCTCTTGGATACTTGGCCCGCCCTGGCCGATAACCACCTCATCCTCGCCGATCTGCTGAGTGATGATATCGAGGCCCAGGCGATGGTCGAGCGTATCCTGGCTCTGCCCGCGCTGGTTGGCTCGGTGATTGATGACCTGACGGTCGTAGTCTTGGCCTGCTCAAGTGAGACGCAGATATAAGCCTACTCTGCGTCGCTGCTCAGCATCAACACATAGCCCATCCCACGCCGCGTCTGGAGCAACTTGTCTGCTCCAGTATCAAGCCGCCGCAAGGCCGCCCGCAACCCACTTACCGCCTTATCGAGCGCCTCGGCATCCATACCGGGGTCATAATCACGCCCCCAAACCGCCTCAGCGCACGCCTCACGGGTACACAGGTTGCCCGTCTGGCGGTAGAGCAGACTGAGTAGGCGGAACTGGTTGGGTGGCAGATTGAGCGCTTGATTGCCCAGCAAGAAGGTCTGGGTACGCTCATCAAAGCGCAGACGGCTCGTGGTGACAATGGTCGGATCGGGATCGAGGAAGCGCACCACCTCACCCGCCGCGCCTAGGCCAATTCCATCACGATTGGCCAACAGGTGCGGAGCGGTGATCATCTGGCCATTAACGAAGGTGCCATTGGCACTCCCGGCATCGTGCAACATATAGCGCGGCCCAGCGCGCACAATCCGTGCATGCAGACGCGAGATGTTATGACGCGGGATGACCACATCACAGAGTGCCGAACGCCCCAGGCTATGTTCCTGGCCACTCAGCAAAAATTCGTTGGGGGCAACATCATCACTCACTCCGACCAAGCGGGCGAATGGGATGTCAAGATCTGACATGGTTGGCTATTCCTCCGGTGGGGGTTTGGGGGCGGCGCAGCCGCCCCCAAAGATCTTTTTTGTTGGTGTTTGGGGCTTCAGCCCCAATAACATGTTGATGTGACCCTAGCAGAGTTGCATTTTAACCTAATTTGATGGATTATAACACTCAGCAGTGCCCGACGGCGACAAGCAACACGCTGCGCGGCTCAGGCTCGACAGCCTCTTCGGCGGCTTGGCAAGCCGCACGCTCCTGCGGGGTGAGGTGCGTGGCTATCTGGGGCGCGAGATCATCCCAGGCGGCCAGGGGCAGCGCCGCTCTGAGTGGATCATCCATGGGCGGATCGAGGAGATACGCGCTACAGGTCGCGGCTCCAAAACCGGCGTTGCGCAGTGCCGTTTCAAGTGCCGCCCCCAGCCCGTCACCCGCAGGTGGAGGCACCGCCCGCCACGCCTCAAACACCACCGGCGGCCACTCGCGGGGGCGTACCCAGAGCTGGTAGGCACTCGCGATGATCATGCTTCCCTGCGGGCGCAGCGTGCGGCGCACTTCGGCGAGAACCGCTGTTGGTCGTTCAAAGAACGTATACGCCGCCACACACCAGACGAGATCGAGTGTGGCCCGCGCCAAGGGGAGGGCATGGGCATCTGCGGCAATCCAAGCGTAATGAGCGTCACCCGCGCTCTGGGGGATAGAGCGATCAATGCCGAGCACCTGACCGCCCGGATGGACATGTTGCGCCAACCATGCCGTCTTGAGGCCCGGCCCACAGCCCAGATCGAGTGCCGTATGCACCGCTGTTGGGCTAACGAGATGTAAGGCTGTTTGAAGCAATGGTGCGTAGGGCGCATGGAGTTCAGAGAGAGGTGCTTGTATGAACCCAGCCATCGAAATCCTCCGCCTGCATAGCTACGCAGGCCCCAATATCTACGGCCCGCATGCCGGGGTGTTGCTGCGCATTCGTCATTCGCGAGATGCAGCCCAAGACTTACGTGAGCAGATCCGCGATGCGGCCCAAATGGTGGGCCTCGTGATTGCCTACCTAGAGACCGAGGCGCATCCCTATGATAGCGGGTTTTTGCTCCAAGCCCGCTTCAATACCAACCAGCCCACAATTGGGGCGGCGCTCTGCCGCATAGTTGTAGATGCGCTGCGTTTGGATGTTACGGATACGGACGCACTCGTCAATCTGGCAGAAGAGTGCCGCCAAGCCACCCTATCCGCCGCAGCGGTGCAACTGCTCGCCGAAGCGCGCCGCCGGGGTATGCCGACCCTCATTCGCCCCGACGGCAAGTTGCAACTGGGCTATGCCTCCCGCCACTGGGTCTGTGATCCGCAGGCTGCGACCATCCCCCTACCACCATGGGAACGCATTGGCAGTATCCCGATCACCCTCGTTACCGGCCACGATCTGCGCAGCAGCCTCGTTGAGCACAGTGCCGCCCCCTTCCACGAGGCGGGCATGCCCATCTACAGCGCCGATGGCCTGGATTGCTCCGCCCTACGCGATCTGCTCTGCGATCCCAGCATTGAGGCATTGGTGGTCGGCCTAGATACAGAGAGTATCGTGCAGTATGGGCTGCCACTTGATCGCTGCGAACAGGCGGTGATCGGCGATATGGGCGGGCCACGCCCACCTAGCGCCGACTCGGACGCCGAGTGGCTGCGTGCCATCGGCCTACCCATGCTCCTCAGCCACAATCCGGCGCGTTTCAACCTGGGCGATGCGCGTCTGCACGCGCTCATTCACTATGCCCCCAATGGGGTGGTAAATCTGTGAATTTGACGCTGCTTTTTGCTCTCTGGTATACTTGGTGTCTCAAATGACAAGTTCCTGCTTTTGTTCTCGGTTGGCGGCAACGCCGCCCCCGAACCCCCACCAGAGGTGGGTGTCCTCTACCTAGAAGGTGAAACTGCCTGCCGTGGTGCCGCCAAAGACAATTGTAGGGCATCTCGCCCCTGACCTAGACTGTCTTGTGGCGATGTGGATATTCATCCGCTTTGGTGGGGCCAAAGATGCGGATCTCGTCTTTGTGCCTGCTGGCCGCACACTCGATAATCAGCCCGCCGACACTTCACCAGAGATCGTGCATGTTGATACGGGTGGTGGTCGCTTTGACCATCACCACACGGCGGACACCACCCTAAGTGCGGCTGAGTTGGTGCGCCGCGAGTTTGCCCCCAATGATGCCGTCTTGCAGCGCTTGGTGGATCAGGTGACGCGCCTGGATCATGCCGAAGCCTACCCCGGACGCCAGCCGATCTTCTTCAACATCAACGACCTGATCGCGGGCTATAATGCGCTCTACCCCAACCGCCCCCACCATGTGGCCCAGGCGATGTTGGCCAACTTTGACGCCTGGTATGAGCATGAGGCGCGCCAGTTGCGCCTCGAACGTGCTTTTGCGCGCCGCTTGGAGTTCGAGACGCGCTGGGGGCTTGGGATTGCCATGCAGAGCGACGATGGTGCATCGAGTCGCCTTGCCTATAGCCACGGGGCAGTGTTGTATGCCTACCGCGACCGGCGGGGCTATATGGGGGTGGCAGCGCAGCAGCGTTCAACCGTTGATCTTGAGGGGGTCTATCACGATCTGCAACGGGTAGATGCCGAGGCGGATTGGTACTTGCACCCTAGCCACCGGCTCTTGTTGTGTGGTACGCCCAAAGCCCCGCCGCAACACTGCTCGAATCTCTCATTAGAGGAACTGGTGGGTTTGCTCAAAGCTGGCTGCCCGCGTGCCCGGCGGTAGTCCCCCAGTCCGTAAACGGGCGGGCTACACAACGCAAAGCCCGCCTACGCGGGCTGGTTCTAGGCCGCGTAGGCGGCCTTCGCCGGGTGCTAGCCCGCCCGTTTACGGGCTGGGTAGAGTCTGCGACTCCCGCGAAAAAGCGTATGGTGATGGTGCTGCCAACCGCACCATCACCATACGCTCCTATGCAAACGAAAACCCCTCGCCGCGCTGCGCCGCTTCCCGATCCATCTGCTCTAACACCCGCCCCAGACTCTGCTGGGCACGGTATTGCAACGATTTGATCGAACCCTCGCTACGCCCCATCTGGCGCGCCGTCTCTGCAATTGAAAGATCATAGATATAGCGCAATCGTAAAACCTGGGCCTGGATTGGATTGATCTGACTCAGTGCGCGCTCCAACCCGGCCCGTTGGGCACTCACGTCAATATCATTCTCACGCGGATCTTCAATCTGCTCCACCCACATATCTAACGAGATCATCGGCATACGCTCGCGCCGCCGTAATACATCAACCATACGGTCATGGGCGATGCGGTACAGCCATGATGAGATCGACCATCCCCGGTCTTCGTAACGATCAATCCCCTCTAACATCCGCACAAAAACATCCGATTGGAGATCGCGCGCCAATTCATGATCATTGACACGGAAGTAGATGTAGCGGTAAATATCGGGGGCATAGCGCTCGTAGATCGCACTCAAGGCTTGAGGGTCGGATTGTTGGGCACGGCGAATCACCTCAGGACTGAGACTGGACGGCGCGCTCATGACGGCATTCCTCTCTTCTTGGAGTGTTTGGGTTGGATTATCGCGTGAGAGCTAGTATAGGCCGCCAGCCCTATTTTGTGGGTCATGGTTGCGTAAGACTTGAGTTAGTACTCAGTCACAAGGGCGCGAGTATGCTACAATAATTATGTTGCAACAGCTTGACGCTACTAGGAGGTACGGGCCTTGCGCGACATCTTCTCGACGCCAAGCGATGATGGTTTTCCGCGTGGTACCGATGATAATCGGGAGTTACTCAAAGCCTGGGCCGGTTCAACTTTGGCGTATGCCATCTTTCAGACGGGATCTGACCGGCTCTTTAGCGCACTCTTCATTCAAAACCTCTTCATCGCCGCGATTGTGTGTGGGTTGGCCTTTGTCCTCCACGAGTTGGCCCACCGGGTGGTGGCACGCAGCTACGGAGCCGAGGCGCACTTTATTGCCAATAACCAGTGGTTGTTGATCTCTATCGCCATCTCACTGGCCGGGATCTTCATTGCTGCACCCGGCGCGGTGTGGCATCGTGGCTACCTCACCGCCAAGCAGAGTGGCCTGATTGCCCTCGCTGGCCCGGTGACGAATCTCATCCTCTCGGTCTTCTTCTTGCTGCTGCTCGGTCTGCTCGTTCTGTTGGGTATCCCCGTGCCGCTGTTCATTCTGATGACCCTGATCATCGGTTTCAAGTTCAATGCATGGCTGGGCCTCTTCAACATGATCCCCGCCGGCCCATTTGATGGTGCCAAGGTGCTGGCCTGGAATTGGCAGGTCTTTGCCGTTACGGTTGCGGTGGGGATCTTCTTGGCGTTCGTGCTCAATGAACGCACGGTGATCAATTTGCTGATGAGTCTGCGCGGCATCTAGCCGCGTCTATACAATGGAGTAACGTATCTATGCGTAAGCCGATCATCGCCGGAAACTGGAAGATGTATAAGACCCTTGGCGAAGCCCGCGAGTTGGTCGCTGGCTTGCTGGCTGGCTTGGGTGACGCAACCGACCGCGAGGTGGTGGTCTGTCCGCCCTATACCGCCCTGGCCAGTGTGGGTGAGCAGGTGGCCAATACCGGTATCAGCCTAGGGGCGCAGGAGGTCTTCTATGAGGCCCAGGGGGCCTTCACCGGCGCTATCGCGCCCCAGATGCTGTGCGATGTGGGCTGTCGCTATGTGATCGTTGGCCACAGCGAGCGGCGTCAGTTCTTTGGCGATACCGACGCGAGTGTGAACCGCAAACTGCATGCTGCACTGGCCAACGGGTTGCGCCCGATCATGTGTGTGGGTGAGAGCAAACCCCAGCGCGATGCCGGTGAGGCCGAGGCGATTGTGACTGCCCAGGTACGCGCCGGGTTGGCCGGGGTGAGCGCCGCCCAGATGGCCGAGGTCGTGATTGCCTATGAGCCGATCTGGGCGATTGGTACCGGCGATACTGCCACTTCTGCCGATGCGCAGGCGATGCACGCCGCCATCCGGGCCACGCTGGCCGAACTTTTCGGTGCCGAAACCGCTCAGACGGTGCGCATCCAGTATGGTGGCAGCGTCAAGCCGGATAACATTGACGAACTCATGGCCCAGCCCGATATTGATGGCGCTCTGGTTGGGGGTGCCTCGCTCAAAGCCGATAGTTTCCTGCGTATTATCCAATTTCAGTAGAACCTAATGCATGCGCGTTGCTACGGGTGTCCGTAGCAACGCGCACCCCTCTTCAATGTTAGAACTCATCATTATTGTCGTGCTCTCGCTTGCCAATGGCATCTTTGCCGCTACCGAGATCGCGATGGTCTCGGCTCGCCGTGGTCGTCTGGAACAGCGGGCCGATGATGGTAGTGCTGGTGCGGCCACCGCCCTTAAACTCCAAGACGACCCCAATCGTTTCCTCTCTGCCGTTCAGGTCGGTATTACCCTGATTGCTACGCTGAGCGGCGTTTTTGCGGGTGCGACTCTGACCGCCCAGCTTGCCCCCAATCTAGAGGCGCTGCCGGTCATTGGCCCCTACGCGGTACCTCTAGCCCAAGTCTTGGTGGTCATTCTCGTCTCCTACCTCTCATTGGTGTTGGGCGAACTGGTACCCAAGCGGCTGGCACTGCAAAGTGCCGAGGCGGTGGCCTCCTTCATGGCGCGCCCCATGAGTTTCCTGGCATGGTTTAGTACCCCGGTCATCACCATCCTCACCGGCTCTACCAACCTCATCCTGCGCCTGCTCGGACGCGCCAATGTGGAAGAGGAGCGCGTGACGGAAGAGGATATCCGTGCCCTCGTGCGTGAAGGTGCCCAGGGTGGTACGGTTGAACCCCAAGAGCAGCAGTTTATTGAGAGTATCTTCAAATTTAGCGACCGGGCGGTGCGCAATATCATGACGCCGCGCCATGATGTGGAGATGCTTGATGCTGATGCGACCTTGGGTGAAGTCATTGATGAGCTACTGGCCAGTGGCTACTCGCGCTTCCCGATTTATGAGGAGACTTCCGACCGCATCATCGGTACGGTGCATGTGCGCGATCTGTTGCTGCTCTACCGTCGCCAGGGCGATCAAGCCCTCGTGCGCGAGGCGATTGCACCGCCCCTCTACGTCCCCGAAAATAGCCGCGCCAGCGCCCTGCTGGCCACCTTCCGCAAGGATCGCCGCCACATGGCGTTGGTGGTGAGTGAACTAGGCGGCATCGAAGGTGTCGTTACGCTCGAAGATGTGCTGGAGGAGATTGTCGGCGAGATCGGTGACGAGTTTGATGAGGCCGAAACCCCATCCGTGGTGATGCGCGAAGATGGCTCGATGCTGGTCGAAGGCTCGCTCAACATTGATGAGGTCAAGCAACTTCTCGATGAGGACGATCTGCCCGATGAAGAGACCTTCCGCTTTGATACACTGGCCGGGTTTGTGATTAGCCTCATGGGCAAAATTCCGCGCACGGGTGATGTGATCAACTGGAATGGCTGGTGTTTTGAGATTGTGGATATGGACGGTCTGCGGGTGGATAAAGTCCTGATCTCGAAGCGGCAGGTACATTAAGCGCTGTGCTATACTGATGCTGAGTGATGGCATCAGGTAGCAACGAGGAGAGATCCTATGGCCGGTGAAGTGACCCTACGGGCAACCCTAGCCCGCCCGTATCTCGCAGCAACGACGACGCCCCAGGTTGCCTATGCGCTGATCGAGGTGCAGCCATCGGCGGTGATGGCGCAGGTGCGCACACCAGTCAATGTCAGCTTTGTACTCGACCGCAGTGGCTCGATGAAGGGCGACAAGATTGATCGGGTACGCCAGGCGATTTCACTGGCGGTTGATCGGCTTGATGCCCAGGACATCGCTTCGTTGGTTATCTTCGATCACCGCAACGAGGTGCTCATTCCGGCTGCGCCGGTGACGGATCGACGTATGATCAAGGATCGCGTCAGCCGCATCCGCGATGCTGGTGGCACCAAGATCGCGCCAGCCGTGGAGAAGGGGCTGCGCGAGATCGAGAAGGATCGCAGCGGGGCCATCCGTCGCCTCGTTCTGCTCACCGACGGCCAGACCGAGAATGAGGATGAATGCCTGCGGCGCGCCGATGACGCCGGGCGCATTGGGGTTCCGATCACCGCGCTGGGTGTGGGCCAGGATTGGAACGAGGATCTGCTGATCGAGATGGCCAATCGTTCGGGTGGTACCGCCGACTATATCGCCCGCGCTGATGAGATTACCGAGTATTTCCAGAATACGGTGCAGCGCGCCCAGAATAGCGCCATCCAGAATAGCATCCTCAACCTGCGCTTGGTGCAAGGCATCACCCCCCGCGCCGTCTGGCAGGTCATCCCGCTGATCAACAACCTGGGCTACAAGCCCATCTCCGATCGTGATGTGAGCGTCCCCCTGGGTGAACTCGAAACCGGCCAGGGCCGCACGCTGCTGGTCGAGTTCCTGGTTGACCCGCGCCCCATCGGTACCTACCGTGTCGGTCAGGTCGAGATTACCTACGACATCCCGGCGCTCAACGTGGTGGGTGAAAAAGCGCGTATTGATATTATGCTCACCTTCACCGCCGACCAAGCCCAGATCAATCAGGTTGCGCCGAATGTCATGAACATCGTTGAGAAGGTTTCGGCCTTCAAGTTGCAGACCCGCGCCCTCCAGGATCTGCAAGCGGGTGATGTGGGCAGCGCCACGCAAAAGCTGAAGAGCGCGGTGACGCGCCTGCTCAACCAGGGCGAAGTTGATCTGGCCAACACGATGCAGCAGGAGATCGCCAATCTGGAGCAGAGTGGCCAACTCTCTAGCGAGGGCCAGAAGACGATCAAGTTTAGTGGGCGCAAAACGGTGCGCCTGAGCGATATTGATATTCCCAAGGAGTAGGAATAGGGTCGGCTGCGGTCGGCCTTTTCCGCGTCTATGTATATCCTGATCACCAATGACGATGGCTACCAGAGTCCTGGTTTAGCTGCTCTCCGCCGCGCCCTCGCCCCGCTTGGCGAGGTGGCAGTGGTGGCCCCCGACCGTAACTGGAGCGCGGCGGGCCACTATCGCAAGCTCTTCGATCCCCTGCGCGCCTGGGAAGGCAGCCTGATTGATGGCTCCCCGGCCATGATCTGCGATGGCACCCCCGCCGATTGTGTGGCCCTAGCCGTCATGGGACTGCTGCCCAAAAAACCCGATCTGGTCGTATCGGGGATCAACCTGGGGGCCAACCTGGGCAGCGATCTGCTCTATTCTGGCACCGTCGCTGCTGCCATGGAGGGCATCATCTTCGGGCTACCCGCGATTGCCGTCTCGCAGAACAACGGCCACCGCTCCCCCCAAGACTTCCGCGCCGCCGAAGCGGCGGTGACACGGATTGTGCAACAGGTCTGCCAGCGCCAGATTCCGGCGGGGGTGCTGCTCAACATCAACATCCCCGATCTGCCCCCAGAGCAGGTACGCGGCATCCAGGTGGCGCGGCTGGGCCAGCGCACCTACCGCGACGAATTGGTGGTGCGTCACGATCCGCGTGGCCGCCCGTACTACTGGATCGGCGGCGCTGAACCCGAAGATCTGCACGAGGAGGGCACCGACGTAGCCGCGATTGCGACCGGGTATGTCAGTGTCACCCCGGTACACATGGATCTGACCAGCCACAAGTGGATGGATGAGGTGCGGAACTGGGGGCTGGAGTAGTCCTACACACCACCCGCCTTCATCAAGCCGCGCAGGGTAGGGCGACCCATGCCCTCTAGGCGGGTCGCCTGAGCCAAAAAGAGCTGCGCCGTGGTCAGCGCATCATTCAGCGCGTTATGCTCGCCATAACTCGGCAGCCCGAAGCGAGTTGCAAGGGCACGCAGTTGAATCGCGGGCATGGGCATATCGGGCTGCACCGAACCCAGAATCTTGGCCGTCTCGTGGAGTGACATCGCAATGCGGGCGGTATCAATGATCGGGCCAACCAGCTTCGCGCCCCAGCGGGTACGCATGGCCTGGTTAAGAAACGAGACGTCAACCTGGGCCACATGCACCACCATCACCCGTCCGGCGAGGCGGGCGAGCAATTCGGGCAGCACCACATCAGCGAGCGGGGCATCCTCCAACTCGGCACGGGTAATGCCGTGGATACGGATCGAACTGGCATCCACCTCCAGCCCCTCCGGCGGGCGCACCAGGGTATACCAGTGGCGATTGAGGTGGATGCGACCCTCCTCGATCTCCACCAATCCAATTGCCAAGAGCGCATCGCGCTTATGGTTCAGGCCACTCGTCTCGATATCGAGCACACTATAGCCCACCTCACGCCAATGGCGCGCGGGTTCAGGGCGTGGAGCCTCGGTATAGGCGCGGACGAAATCGGGAAACACTGGTTTGCGCCAAAAAGAGAACATCGTTGCCTCAGCCGATTAAATTAGTCTGGAAGATGCGCGCCAGACCGCGTTGCACCCCGGCAATCACCTGAAGCGACTCCTTCAGTTCGCGTTGGTTGATCGGGCTTAACTGGCGGTAGCAGACATGGTTAGTCACCTCCTCACCACGAGTGATCTGTTCCTGCTGATTCCGCAGCCGCAGCGTACTGATCAACTCAAAGGCACTGATCAGCGTTTGGGCATCGGCCTCACTGATACTACTCTCCGGCCATGATTGCCGCAGCCGGGCGACCGTCGAGGTGGCATTACAACCCGCCTCTAGCGAGAAGAGGCGCGCCATATCCACCACCATAGCCGTGCCGCGATGTTTGAGATCGATCAGGTGGCGCTGATCGCCCTGGCGTTGCAACGCCACCTGGCGGAAGAGCGTCAGCGGGGCGTGGTTGCGCAGGCCAGCGCGGGCAAGGCGCGCCAAAAAGACACGATTCTCGCGGGCTTGCAGAATGACCGGGCGCAACGCAGATTCAACATCCAACTCGCCATAGACGCGACGGAAATCGAAGAAGATCGCAATCCGCAGCAGTGCCTCTTCTTCGGGCACCGTGATCCAGCGCGAAAAATAATCCTTCCAGACATGCAGCGGCTGCCGCCACTGCGGATTACTAGCCATAATCTCACCCGGACAGCGTGGGAAGCCACACACCTCCAACTGGCCCACAATCAGATCGGCCAGCTTAGCAAAATAGCTCTCGGCCTCTGGCGGGGCATCATCGGCATAGACCAGCGCATTATCCTGATCGGTACGCAGCGTCTGTTCAAAGCGGCCCTCACTGCCCAACACCATCCAAGCATAGGGCACCGGGGGTGGCCCCAGCGTCGCCTCAGCATCACGCAGCAGGCGTTGCAGCAGGGCATCGTGGGCGACGGCCACCACGCGGCCAATATCGCTCACACGGGCACCGGCATCAAGCAGCGAGCCAACGGTTGCAACCACCTTCTCGCGGTAGCGGCGCATATCATCCATGGTTTGGGCACGCCGCAACTGGCTAGGCAAGAAGACCGGGCTACTACTCTGGTGGCGCAGAATCGCCATGTGGGTGACAATACCCACAATGCGGCCATGCTCGGTGATCGGCATGTGGTGTTGGCGGTTCTCCAGCATCGCCATCAGCCCCTCGAAGACCAGGCTATCGGCGGGGAGGGTACGGATGGGCGTCGTCATCACCTTTGAGACGGGCGTATTGTAGGGAATACCCGCAGCCACCACCCGAGTACGCAGATCACGATCCGTAAAGATGCCTGTATCTTGATCGAGAACCCCATAAGGTGGCAGATCAATCAACAGACACGAGACATGTTCCTGGCTCATAAGCTGGGCCGCTTCTTGAACCGTGGCATCGGGGCTAATCGCCACCAGATCGCGTTCAACCAGATCGCGCAGATGGGTCTGGAAGAGCGTGGGTGCGGCGCTATCGCGGCGGCTGCGCACCGCAAACTCCAAGCGTTCAATTGCCGAAGCGGCGAAGAAATTGGCGAAGGGCGGAAACTCGGCGCGCAGATCGTGGAAGAGCGCAGCCGGGATGAGATAGGCCAGCACCTCGGTATGGGCACGCACGGTAATAATCGGCGGCTGACCAAGGATGAGCGAAGGATGACCAAAGGCTTCACCGGGGCCAAGGCTATCGAAGATCTGGGTTTCGCCCTCACCCTCGCGGATCAGATCGACATGCCCCTTACAGACGACATAGAGAAACTGCGACGGAGTACCACCAAAGGTCAGGATGTCGTGATTGGTGGCAAAATACTCAATCTGTATCGAGCGGGCGATGCGTTGCAACGCCGTCGGGGGAAGTTGATCAAAGGGGGGGTAATTGCCCAAAAAGGCAGCAATCTCTTCCATAGCACAATCCTTATACGCAAATGGAAAAAAAAAGGCTCTCACCACCTCTGGTGAGAGCCTAACGTGGCGTCTACGACGTGATTAGCGCCGCTCGATCAGCAACCGAATAGCGGTGCGCTCCTCTTCATCAATAGCCACATCAATAAACGACGGGACACAGACGATGTCAATTCCCTCTTCGTGAAGGTAACTTCGAGCAATCGCCACTGCCTTAATCGCCTGATTGGTAGCTCCGGCCCCGATGGACTGAACCTCAGCCATTCCGCTCTCACGGATCACCCCAGCGATAGCGCCAGCTACAGCACTAGGGCGCGAGCGGGTTGAGACCTTCAGAACCTCAGCCGAGCGCTGAACATCAGCCGATTGAGATGCACTGGCGCCCACAGCGCGAGCGACAGGAAGAGACTGGAGATTAGTCATACGTTCCTCCTCGGGATCGTGACGGATTGGTAGAGGGGGCAGATCAGCAGATGAGGCATTAAGGCTCATAAGAGGCAGCCCTCCTGGTATAAGCTGAAACGTAGGGCGCACAAGTAATACTAAAGGATTGTACCACAAGCAATTAAATATGGAAGCCCTGAATATGACAATTTTAGCTCACAAGATGCTTAGTTTAGGTTCTAAAATTGAGAAAATTAACAATTTATTCACATTTTATCTTCTCGTATGAAATCGAGTGTATTTACTACTCTTTTTCATACGAGAAGGCGAACATACTCTGTTCAAATGGTACGACTAACGCGCAAAATCAACTGCCCGTGTCTCACGAATAATCGTCACCTTAATCTGCCCAGGGTACTGCAAACTCTCTTCGATCTTCTTGGCGACATCACGCGCCAAATGGATACTTGCCAGATCATCTATCTGATCAGGTTGTACCATCACCCGCACCTCACGGCCAGCTTGCACCGCAAAGGCGCGTTGCACCCCACTAAAGGAAGTAGCAACCGTTTCGAGCGCTTCTAGGCGCTTGATATAGAGATCAAGCGTCTCGCGGCGCGCACCGGGGCGTCCGCCGGAGATAGCGTCGGCGGCGATCACCAGGAACGCCTCGACGGTTTGCGGCTCTTCATCGTGATGATGGGCGGCAATTGCGTGGACAATTGCCGGAGAGCGGCCCAGACGGCGCGCAATATCCGCACCGATCAGGGCATGTGGCCCCTGGACTTCATGATCCACCGCCTTGCCGATGTCGTGCAACAGCGCGGCCGTTTTGGCGATGGTGATATTGGCCCCAATCTCAGCAGCCATGTGCGCCGCGAGTAGCGCACACTCCAGCGAATGCTGGAGCACATTCTGCCCGTAACTGGTGCGGTACTTCAGCCGCCCCAGCAACTTAATCAGATCAGGGTGGAGACCCTGGACATTGGCTTCATAAGCAACCCGCTCGCCCTCTTCGCGCATCACATGCTCAATCTCTAGTTGGGTCTTCTGGACAATCTCCTCAATGCGCGTGGGGTGGATGCGGCCGTCTTTGAGTAGCCGAGTAAGTGAGACCCGCGCCACCTCCCGGCGTACCGGGTCGTGACACGAGAGCGTCACCGCTTCAGGCGTATCATCGACGATGATATCAACACCAGTGATCTGCTCGAAGGCGCGGATGTTGCGTCCCTCGCGGCCAATGATGCGGCCTTTCAGCTCCTCACTGGGAAGGTTCACGGTTGTGACGGTCAGCTCAGCGACATAATCGGACGCGCAGCGCTGGACTGCAAGCCCAATGATCTTACGAGCGTTCTTCTCCGCCTCATTGCGGGCACTCTGTTCGATCTCACGGATCCGGCGGGCCGCCTCATCGCGGGCCTCGCGCTCAACTTGGGCAAGAATAATTTCACGGGCCTCCTCGCGATTGAGTTGGGAAATTCGCTCCAACTCCAGCACCTGTTGGCCCTTCACTCGCTCAGCTTCCTGGTACGACTGCTCGATCTGGCGTTCGCGGTTCTGTACCTGGCGATCCCGTCGCTCAAGCCCCTCGATCTTACGGTCGAGATTCTCCTCCTTCCGTTGTAGGCGTTCTTCTTGTTTCTGGATGCTCTGGCGTGACTCGCGTATCTCGGCCTCGGCATCATTTCGAATACGCAGCGCGTCGTCTTTTGCTTGAAGTAAGATCTCTTTTTGCTGGGATCGTGCCTCTTCAAGCAGCAGACGAGCCTCAGCAGCTTTACTCTGCATCTGGGAGTTTACCCCGTTGTATACCCACCAGATGCCAATTGCACCGCCTGCGACCAGCCCAACTACTAGGCCGAGGCTGGCCCAGAGTAGATCTATCACGGTAGCCTCCTATGCAGTTGTTAACGTGCATCAAGCGGGGCTAGGCCCCGCTAGATGAGTTCGGCCATTATGAATTCATAGCCTCATGATATGCTAATAATACGGTTCTCATCTAGACCTGTCAAGGATCAGCGTCACCTCTGGTGGGGGTTGGGAGCGGCTTCGCCGCCCCCGAAGATGTTTTTTGTGGTGTTTTGGCGGCTTTGTCGCCAAAACACCACAAACATGGGGTTTGGGGCACAGCCCCAAGGACTTTGCACATGCCTACCCTATGAGATGTCTACCAGTGGTATAATCGGCACGGTGAATGCTGTATGTTAGGAGTTTTGCCATAGCCTTCACCAAATACCCAAAGCTGGACACACCTGCGCACCCTGCGCACGAAGGAGCCAACCGTGATCCGCGCCCACACGATCCGCCTCAACCCAACGCCTGAGCAAGCAAACCTGTTCCGACAGGCCGCCGGGACGGCGCGGTTTTGCTACAACTGGGGCTTGCGCGCCATCAAGGACGCGCTCGATCAGGGGATGCCGGTTCCCACCCATCGTGCGCTGCGTGACGCCTTCAAGCGCATCCGGACAGTCGAGTACCCCTGGACATTCCAGGTCGGCAAGTCGGCGATTGACGGCGCGTTTGTCAACTTGGGGCGGGCGGTCAAGAACTTCCTCGACAGCCGCAGCGGACGGCGCAAGGGAAAGAAGGTTGGCTTTCCGGCCTTCAAATCACGCAAGCGCGGCTACGGGTCATTCTACGTCGCCAATGACCGATTTTCTGTAGATGGGCACACGCTTAAAGCCCAGAAGATCGGCACGGTGAACATGACCGAGCCGCTGCGGTTCGTGGGGAAGATCCTCGGCGCAACGATCCGCTATCAGGCCGGGTGGTGGTGGATCAGCATTCAGGTGGAGGTTGAACACACGCCGCCAACCCACACCGGCCCCACCATTGGGGTTGACCTCGGCATCACATCGCTGGCGGTGACGAGCGCGGGCGAGGTGTTTGAGAACCCAAAAACACCTCAAGCGTGCGCTCGCCACGGTCAAACGGCTGCAACGGTCGGTGAGCCGCAAGGTGAAGGGCAGTGCGAACCGCCGGAAAGCCGTCGTCAAAGCTGGCAAAGGCGCATTTCCGGGTCGCCTGCCAGCGTAAAGACGGGCTGCACAAGCTCACCACCACGCTGGTGCGGCAGGCATCACTGGTGGGCATTGAAGACCTCAATGTCGCCGGGATGCTGAAGAACCATACGCTTGCACAAGCCATCGCGGATGGGGCGTGGGCAGAACTGCGCCGCCAACTGGAGTACAAGACCCCCGCTTTCGGAAGCCGGGTGATAGTGATAGGTCGCTTCGTGGCATCGAGCAAAACCTGCAACCATTGTGGGCATGTCCATGACGCGCTCGACCTTTCGATGCGTGCGTGGGAGTGTTCCAATCCCATCTGTGGCCTCCCGCTTGACCGCGATCTGAATGCGGCGCGGAATATTCGTGATGAAGCACTCCGGCTTGTCAGTGCCTAACTGGCCGTCTCGGTAGTGGCTACGTCGAGACGTAAACCCGGCCTGTGGACTGGCGGTAAGACCTCCTCGGATGGCACGCTGGGATGAAGCAGGAATTTCATCCGCTGATCACATGTGATCACGTAGAAAGTAGCAGGATACTATGATTCGCAGTCAGTGGCGATCCCTGATGATTGCCCTTCTGCTGCTCATCTCGCTGCCCTTGCTCGCTACCTGTGGTGGCCAAGGCAGTTCCCTGGGTGCGTCACTCTATGTGCAGAATGTCACCGCTGACCCGGCTGCCTATAATGGTAAAGAGATTACGGTTGATGGTGCCTATTTGTGGCGTCCCGGCGATCCTACTATCTCTGTCCTCGCCCTGGGGATTCATACCCTCGATAATGGCCTCGATGCCCAACCACTGGGCGATCCGATCTGGCTCGAAGCCTTCCCCGCTGATGTCACCAGCAATATGCACCGCCCCGGCGATGCCGTCTATGGCTTTGTGCGCGTGCGTGGCCAGTTCGCTACTGGCAATTTTGGCCCGAATGGTAGCTATCCCTACCAGATAACCGTCACCTCTGCCGAGTTGATCGAGCAGGTGCGGCGGGTTGAGCAGAAGATCAAGGATGCCCCTTTGGGTGAGGGGAAGGTCTCCTTCTTTGAATTGCAGCGCAACCCGGCGGCCTATAATGGCCAGACGATTACGACTCAGGGTTACTATTTCTGGAACTCGTTGATCTATGTGCTGGCCGAGGGTGTCTCGACTGAAGAAGATGGCTCTAGCCCGCAGCCGCTGGGTAGCCCGATCTGGATGGAGGGCTTTCCGCCCGATGTCTCACCCAATCTGAATGTGGGTGCGAATAATAGCTATGTCTGGGGCTTGGTTGAGGTGACGGGAACCTTCCAGACCGGGGGCGGTTTTGGGCGTGATGGTGCGTATCAGAGCCTCTTTACGGTGACTTCGGCTACGGCCTTGAAGTAGGGAGGGGTTCAAGCTACGCCCGTAGCGGGGGTTCGGGGGAGGCGAAGCCTTCCCCGAAGAACTTTTTTTCTCTGCTGTTGGCGGCGAAGCCGCCAACAGCAGAGAAAAAAGCGGGTCTGGGGCGCAGCCCCCAAGCGTGGTTTTTAGGGAGGGAGGGATGAGGATTCATCCCTACATGACACACCATGTACTACTTCATCGAACCGATGAGCGAGGATGATATCGCGGAGGTTCAGGAGATCGAGGCCCAGAGTTTCCCTTCGTCATGGTCGGCAACAACCTATAAACGTGAGTTGCGCAATACCGCCACCAGCCGCTACTTGGTGGTACGCATGAGTAGTACGCCTCCGCCTGCGCAAATCGAACCTACACCCACCCCGCGCTGGCCGGGCTTCCTGAACCATATTCGGGCTGCGCTCTTCCCGCCCACCAGCGAATCTACCCATAGTTGCCCGATCATTGGTTATGGCGGGGTCTGGCTCACTGTGGATGATGCCCATATCACCACGATTGCGGTTGATCCGCGCTTCCGTGGCTATGGCGTGGGCGAACTCTTACTGAATGGCCTGATTGATGCGGCGTATGATCTGGAGGCCAAGATGCTCACCCTAGAGGTGCGGGTCTCCAATACGGTGGCCCAGCGCCTGTATGTGAAGTATGGGTTTCAGCCGGGTGGTACGCGCCGCCGCTACTATACCGATAATGGCGAGGATGCGCTGATCATGTGGACTGAGCGTATTGATGCGCCGGAGTATCACGCGCTGCTCGCCGAGTTGCGCCGCCAACTCTATACGCGTCTGCAACGCCAAGCTGAAGAGATCACCCCCGCGCCAGAATCTCCCGAATAAGCGGAGCCATAGGGCTGTCACGTAGCCCTTCCGGCTCGCGGTTCCCCGCATAGACCTCCTCGGCCAGTTCGCGGTGTAGCTGGGCCACCCGTTCGCGCCCCTGCACCCGGTCGCGGAAGGCGCTATGCTTGAGCAGCAGCGCTGCCTCGTTGGTTGGGCGCAGCTTCCCGGCGTAGATGCGATGCGGAACCCGCACCTCCAAGGCAAGGCCATCGCAACGACTCAGGATGTCGGAGTCACAATCCTGGCGGTAACGCGGGCTAACGGTGGCTTGGCCCTGGTAGACATCGCGGTAGTAGCTTTGTGGGAAGGAGCCGACGCGGGCGAGGATCTCGTTGATGCGGCTGCGGTGGCGATCATTGGCAATATGCAGGTAGTCCCAGACGACAAAATCAATCCCGGCATCGGCGCAGGCGCGCAACACCCCGCGAATACCAGCCTGGGTATCATTGACGTAGGGCATGAGTGGTAAGAGCGCGACCCCCACCGGGATGCCCGCCCGCTTCAGTTCGGCCAACATCTCCAGCCGTAATGCCGGGGGCGGGGCTTTGCCTTCTAACTTGGCCGCCAAGTGCGGGTCCATGGTCATCAGGCTGGTCATGACAATCGCGAGGCTCTGTTCATGGATGCGCTGGAAGAGGATGGTATCCTCCAACACACTCGCGCTCTTGGTCAGTAAGAGGCAGGGTTGGCCATGGTCAGCCAGTACTTGCAATGTCTGGCGGGTGATGCGATAGGTCTGCTCGGCGGGCTGATAGGGATCGCTCAGGGCGGTAATGGCGATCAGATCGCCACGATCAATCTGGGCAAGTTCGGCACTGAGGCGTTGGGGCAGATCAAGGGGGATGTGGATCGTCTCGTTGAGCGGGCGATTACCGAAGAGCCAGCTATCACAGTAAGGGCAGCCTAACTCGCAGCCGGTATAGATATTCAGCGTATAGGCTGAGAGGAAAAATTCGTTAATCGTGGGGCGACGGGTACTAAGTACCGGTGCCTCGCTCATAAAATCGCGTAGGTAATTTGCCATAATGTAGTACCAAACATGATGACCCGGCTATAAAGGGCTATTGTAGCACGTTCCCTGCATCTTGCATCCTGGCCCACTCCGCGCTAGAATGCGCAACGCTATGCACCAACAAGTTGCAGTTGTGATTGTCTCCTACAACACCATGGGTCTGCTACGGCGCTGTCTGGCCACGCTGGCCGATTGTCGCTTGCCGTTGCGGGTCATCGTGGTGGATAACTGTTCGCCCGATGGTAGTGCGGGGATGGTTCGTGCCGAGTTTCCGCAGGTTGAACTGATCGCCCTCGATGCGAATGTGGGCTTTGCCCGTGGCACCAACGTGGGCTTGGCGGCGCTTGATCTGCGTGGCCCCGCTGCCCCATACGTGTTGCTGCTCAACCCCGACACGGAGGTGCGCCCCGGCGCGATTGAGGCGCTGGTGGCCTTCCTCGACGCCCATCCACGCGTCGGGCTGGTTGGGCCGCGCCTGCTCAACCCCGATGGCAGCCTGCAAGCGGCGGCGTTCCGCTTCCCCACCCTCATGATGACGGCGCTCGATCTCTTCCCACCGGGAGAGGTGCTGCCGGGGCGGCTCTACAACTCCTGGTGGCACGGGCGCTACCCCCAGGAGGGCGGGAGCGCCCCCTTCCCGATTGATCATCCGCTGGGGGCCTGTATGCTGGTGCGGCCAGCGGTGATCAACCAGGTAGGCGGCTTGGACGACGCCTACTTCATGTATAGCGAAGAGATTGACTGGTGCTGGCGCATTCGTGGGGCAGGCTGGGCGATCTGGCAGGTGCCGCAGGCAGAAGTGGTGCATGTGGGTGGAGCCGCAACGCGCCAGTTCCGCTGGAAGATGCTGGTGGCGCTCTACCGCAGCCGCGCCCAGTTTGTGGATCGCCACGCCACGCCATGGCAGCGCCGTGCCCATCGGCTGGTGGTGCGAGTTGGTATGCTGCGCGCCGTGCTGCGCAGTTGGCGCGGGTTTGCCCAAGGCCGGATCAGCCGCGAGGAATTACGGGCGCATCTGTTGGCGTATGGGCGCATCACGCGCCTGTGAATCTCCAATATAGTGGTTGCGTCAACGCCCTTCCAATGCTATAGTACAGCCATGAGCAGTGGTACAAGTACATATCCTTGGGGTGTGCCGCTGAGACTCGTGACGGTCTTTCCGATCTGTAGCCTTTTGAGGTGGTTCAGAGAAATTTCCCGGTGCTGTGCTGTGTCGTGTAGCCCTGGTCATGGTGCTATGAATCGTTCTTCTTCTTTTGGTGTGATGACTTGCTTATGCAGTGAGTAACACATATTACAGTTGCTTACAATAGTTATCATATCAAGAAGATCGGTTCTTACCCTCAATGTGTGATCATGTTGCTCTTCCCGATCACACCCCGACAAGTGGCCGCAACCTGCGGAGCTGGCCCCGAAGCATTTCTCGCCCCCACCTCACCCGACATCTACTCAACAGGAGTAAAACGTACCAGCAATGTCGTATGAAAACAAGCGACCTGATGTTGCGGTCTTTATCGACTTCGAGAATGTGTATGTGAGCGTGCGCGATAAGCTGAACGCAAACCCCAACTTCGAAGCGATTATGGATCGCTGTGGCGACCTTGGCCGCGTCGTGATCTCTCGTGCCTATGCTGATTGGTATCGCTATCCGCGAGTGACGAGTGCGCTCTATGCGAATGCGATTGAGCCGATCTATGTGGCAACCTATTATTACGATAAGGATATGGGGCGCACCGGGCGGGCGATCAAGAATAGCGTTGATATGAATCTTTGTATTGACGCAATGAAGACGCTCTTTACCAATACCAATATCTCGCGCTTTGTCCTGGTGACGGGGGATCGTGATTTTATCCCCTTGGTCAATTCGATCCGCCAGCAGGGCAAGGAGGTCTACATTATTGGCATTGGCGGAGCGGCAAGTACCCACTTGGCCCAGAGTGCCGATGAGTTTGTCTTTTATGAGCAGTTGGTGGGCAAACAGCCGGTTGGTTCGGTGACGGCCACGGCGATTGCGAACCGCTCGACCGAGCTTAACCGGGGGATTGAGATCGGCCATGAGATCCCGGTTGTCGTTCCAGTTCCCGCTGTTCCCGCTGTTCCCGCTGCCACGGTGAGCCTGCCTGCGCAGGTGGAACCCGACATCTATACGGTGTTGGTGGATGCTATCCATCTGGTGCGCAAGCGCGGCTATGTCTCTACCCTCGGCTCGATCAAGTTGGTGATGAAGGAGTTGATGGGCGGCGACTTCAAGGAGAGCCGCTACAAAGACGTGAATGGGCGGCCCTTCGCAAAGTTCAAGGACTTTGTGATGGATGCCGAGAAGCGCGGGAAGGTGCAGATCTTCACCAACGGGACGGTGAATGAGGTCTTCCTGCCCGGTGAAGATGCGCTCAAGCTCTCGCAGTTTGCGGCGGCACTCACCGAGGAGAGCGTGGTTGAGCCGATTGTTGAGACGGTGGTGGTGAGTAATGGCCGGAAGGAGACTCCCAAGCCTGTACCACCGCCGGTGGCCGAGGTTGTTCCGCCACCAACGGGTCGCCGCCGCCGCCGCCGCTCGCGGCGTGGCCAGGGCAGCCCAGCGGTTGATGCGGCTGCGATCATCCAGAATCTGGAGCCAGAGGATCATGATCTGGAGTTGACACCGCCGATTCTGGATGATGAGCCGATGCTGGGCGATCCCGTGGCCTACATGGAGGAGCTACGCGCCCTCGATGCGTTTGAGGATGATGGTTCGCTGGAGATCTTTGCCGAGGAGCAGGCTGAAGAGGAGTTGGCTGCCGCTGGGATGCCCGCCGATGAGTTGGTGGCTGAACTCGACGAGGAACTTCTGTTGGATGATGGCCTCGAATCTGCGCCCTACCTGGCAGATGAGCCGGATTGGGCGGGCGAACCGGCTCTAGTGAGTCTGACGGAGTGGATGCTTGATCCGCTGGCGGCGGATGATGAGTCTGAGCCGCTGACGCCCCCCGAAGTGGTTGCCGAGCCGGAGCCGTTGGCTGTGCCCGAACCTGTGGCCGAGCCGGAGCCAGTTGTAGTACCCGAACTGGTTGCTGAGCCGGAGCCACTGGCCGTGCCTGAACCTGTGGCCGAGCCGGAGCCACTGGCTGATACGACCGAGGAGAGCGAAGAAGCCGCCGACATCACCGAGATTGATTTCAGCGAGGAGGAGTGGGCGGCCTTCCGCGAGATGATGCGCGGATTTACCAAGCCGGTCTCCTTCCAGCAGATCTTCGACTCGCTGCGTGGCGTGCGTAAGGATCAGAATCTGACCCGTACCAACGAACAGTTGCGCACGATGGTCAAGCAGGCGATCAACCGCAGTATCCTTGAGCGGAGCGGCAAGGGTAAGCGGGTCTACTACGCCCTGCGGGTTGAGGAGTAGAGTCCTAGCTTCCGGGAAGCTGAAGCTTCCCGGAAGCTTAGCTAGACGACTATGCAGATCAAAATCTGTGGCTTGCGTAGCATCGAACATGCGCTGGCCGCCGCTGAAGCCGGGGCCGACATGGTTGGCCTCGTTTTTGCCCCTAGCCGTCGCCAAGTACAGCTTGAAGAGGCCGCCCAGATGGTTGCGGCATTGCGCCGTAGCCCGCCCCCTCACCCGCAGGTGGTGGGGCTATTCGTCAATGCCTCGGTTGCGACGATCAACGCGGTGATTACGACGGTGGGGCTGGATCTGGTGCAACTCAGCGGCGATGAGGTGTTGGTGGAGATGGCCGGCATTGAGCGCCCGGTGCTGAAGTCTATCCGTATGGATGGTTCGATGGGTGAGGCGGCATGGATCGGATCGGGGATGCGTCTGTTAGTGGATGCGCATGTCAACGGGGCGTATGGGGGCACCGGCATCCGTGCCGATTGGCGTCGCGCCGCCGATATGGCCCGCGAACATCCGTTGATCCTGGCCGGGGGGCTTGATGCGGATAATGTGGCCGAGGCGATTCGGCAGGTGCAACCCTGGGGCGTGGATGTGAGTAGTGGCGTCGAAGAGGATGGGGTCAAGTCGCGTACCAAGATTCACGCCTTTATTCGCGCTGCGCGTGAGGCATTACGGTGAGCGCAACCCTGCAACGCATCGCACGTGTAGCGGGCCTTGGCTTGGGGTTCGCAGGCTTGGCCTTCGCGGCACGCTGGGTCTTTGTGCAGTGCCGCCGGGTGATGCTGACCCCAACCGATTACACGACACCGCCGCTTGGCCCGGATCTGATCCGCCCCAACTGTCGCCGCATTATTGTCAGCGACCTGCACCTCGGTGGAGGGGATCGCCTGGATGACTTTGAGGCCGATCAGGAACTGATCGCCTTTCTCGATCAGTATGTGCGCAATGCGGAACCCACCGAACTGATCCTGGCGGGCGACACGATAGAGTTCCTGCAAGTGCGTATCCCCGGCCTTGATGATGAGGAGTGGTCGGATGCTGCGGCTGCCCAGCGCATGCGGGTGGTGATTGCGGCGCATGCGGGGGTCTTCGCGGCACTGGCACGCTTCATTGCGCTGCCCGCCAATCAGATCACTATCCTGATCGGCAACCACGATTTTGAGTTACACTACCCGGCGGCCAAGGCCGCCTTTACCCAGGCGCTGGGCTTGGCCTACCCTGATCCACGGGTACGTTTTGGCCTGAGCTACCACGGCGGTGGAATCTACTTGGTGCATGGCAACCAGTTTGATGCCTGGAACCGCTTTGTTCACTTTGCTGGCGTCTGTGAGCCATTTGAAGTAGTGCGGGGTACCCAGATCGTCAAAGAGGTGATCAACGACCTTGAAGAAGATCAACTGCCTATCGCGCCGCTGCTCGACAATGTGAAACCGACCTCGGCCTTCTTCTGGTACCTGTTGGCGTTGCCCCGGCTGCGTAACACCGCCTCGCGGCGCTTCTTCCTGCGCGGTGTGACCGGCTTTCTCCAGGTGGTGGCATGGCCCACCCCACACCAGATGCCGATCACCGGGCAGGGGCCGGGCGGAATCCTGAGTGCGCCGATCTTTCTGGGGGTGTGGGCCTGGATCGCAACGCTGCGCCGCCAGCGCGTGGCGCGCCAACAGCGCTTCTCGCGCCAGGTGAGCGCGGTTGCCGGAGGGGTGCCGCCACCCGATCAGGTGATTGATCAGGTGCAGAGCGAGGCTGCCCGCCAAATTCGGCGCGAGATGCGGCGCTTCCGTGATCATTATGCGCGTGAGATGCTCAAGATTGCACACCAACCCCAACATCGCGCCGACCGGCTCTTCATTTGTGGGCATACCCATTTGGCCCAGGTGGTGCCGTTGGGCCATGGGCAAACCTACATCAACACAGGGACGTGGACCGAGGTGATCTATGATGTGGAGGCGATGCTGCGTCAGGAGCAGCGTTTTCCGTTCTTGGAGGTACGTTACCCCGATGGAGTGACGCCGGAGGGACATCTGTTGGTGTGGGATAATCCTAACGAAGCGCCCCAGATGTGGCGCTAGTAGGACATACACCCATTTGCGCCCTGGTTTTTGACCGCAGAGAACGCAGAGGAACGCAGAGGAAGAACTACAGGTAGTGCGCCCCTCATCCCTCTGCGTACCTCTGTGTCCTCTGCGGTTGGTATGGTGTACCACCGAAAACCATACCCGCATTAACCGAACGCCTATGAGGCAAAGCATCCCCCGAACCCCCACCGAATGATGATCCTCGCATACCAAATTTGGGGTACAATACGCCTAGCCCACCGACGAGCCGGGTGCAGGCCAAGGTGAGGGTTGGGTATGATTGCAGGAGGCTGATATGAAGAACCTGTTGCGCGTCCTTGGGATTGCTGCCGTGGTTGGCGTCGGAGTCATGATCTATCGGATGATCAAGCAGTACCGCGAAGATAGCGTCTTCGACCTGGCCCCAGCCGCAGCGGCCCCTGGTCAGAAGCGCAGCATCAGCCCGGAGCTGTTGAGCATTCTGGCTGATCCGGCCGACAAGGGGCCGATTGAACTGCTGACCGATGCCCAGGGCAAGGAGTGGCTGGTGAATCGCCGCAATGGCTACCGCTACCCGGTTGAGGATGGTATTCCGATCATGCTGCTCGAAGAGGGTGAGAAGAATAAGGACGAGAGCCTCATTCAGAAGTAGGGCAACTGGATTAAACTGAGGTGGCAGGTGGCAACTTCCCGCCACCTGCCACTTTGCTTTAGGAACCAACTATCTATGTCAAGCAGCGAAACAGAGACAACTCCCGGTCGGTTTGGCCCCTATGGTGGGCGCTATGTTCCCGAAACCCTCATGCCGGCGGTGATGGCGCTAGAGGCGGCCTACACCGAGGCCAAGGCAGATCCGGCGTTTTGGGCCGAGTTGGGCGGGTTGCAGCGCACCTACACCGGGCGACCCACGCCGCTCACCTTGGCGCGGCGGCTGAGTGAGAAGTGCGGTGGGGCGCAGATCTACTTGAAGCGCGAGGATTTGGCGCATACCGGCGCACATAAGATTAATAACGCGCTGGGCCAGGGGCTACTCGCCAAACGCATGGGCAAACGGCGCATCATCGCCGAGACGGGCGCGGGCCAACATGGGGTAGCGACGGCTACGGTCTGTGCGCTGCTGGGTATGGAGTGCGTGGTCTATATGGGGGTTGACGATATGGCCCGTCAACGCCCGAATGTCTTCCGTATGCGCCTGTTGGGTGCCGAGGTGCGCGGGGTGGAGAGTGGTTCGCGCACGCTCAAGGATGCGATCAACGAGGCGATGCGTGACTGGGTCACCAACCCGGAGAGCTACTACCTGCTCGGTTCGGCGTTAGGGCCGCACCCCTACCCAACCATGGTGCGCGACTTCCAGAGTGTGATCGGCCACGAGGCCCGTGAGCAGATGCTGAACCAGGTGGGGCGCTTGCCCGATGTGATCGTGGCGTGTGTGGGGGGCGGCTCGAACGCCATCGGCATCTTCCACCCCTTCATCAACGACACGGATGTAGCCCTACGCGGTGTCGAGGCGGGCGGACGCGGAGCCACGCTGGGTGATCATGCGGCGCGCTTCTTCGCGGCCAGTCCGGGGGTACTTCAAGGCACCTACTCCTACGTACTGCAAGACGACAACGGCCAGATCGCTTCAACCCACTCTATCTCCGCCGGGCTAGACTACGCCAGCGTGGGGCCGGAGCATGCCTGGTTGCACGACACTGGGCGTGCCACCTACACTGCCGCCGATGATGAAGAGGCGCTGGACGGCTTCGAGACCCTGGCGCGCTACGAGGGGATCATCCCGGCGCTAGAGAGTTCGCATGCGATTGCCGAGGCGCTCAAACTCGCCCCGACGATGCGCCCCGATCAGATCATCCTCGTCAACCTCTCTGGGCGCGGCGACAAGGACATCTTTAGTGTGGCGGAGGCATTGGGGATGGAGATATAGAGGAGGTCGTGGATGCGGCGTAGAGACATCATACAGTGCATCTCTACGCCTTAACTATACTCCTACACCAAAAATTGCATCAAGTACCGGGCGGCATGCATAGACCCGCCCTTTTTGTTTTCCAGTCAACTCATAGACGATATTCAGTGCCATCAAGTCATCAAGTGCTGGCTGGATCGAGGTATGGTTCAATTTGGTGTAATCGCAAATCTGGCGTACAGTACGTACTGGCTCATGAAAGAATGCATCAAGCACTTGATTGAGTGTTGCACGTCGCCGCGCATGACCAACCGTGCGAAACTGCTCACGCAGATCAAGGATAGTTCGTGTCAGAGTGACTGTCTCGATACACTGCTCAACCATACCACGTGCAAAAAATGCAATCCATTCATCCCAGGCACTCTGGTCACGTACAGCCTGAAGACACGCATAGTATTGCTGCCGTGTACGCTCAAAATAGACACTTGGATAGATCAGTGGGGCAGTTAGAAGTCCAAGCTGAATCATTTGTAGTACGATCAATAATCGGCCAACACGACCGTTTCCGTCATTGAATGGATGAATAGTTTCAAATTGATAATGAGTCAATGCACATTGAACAATTCGTGATTCTTGATTAGTCTTATTAATATAGCGCTCAAGATCGCTGATAAGCATTGGTACATCATCGGGAGATGGTGGCACAAATACTGCGTGCTCAATTGGTTCAAATGGATGTGAACCAATATAGTTTTGACGATTCTTAAATATACCTGCTGTCTGTCCTCCGCGCACTTCATCCAACAAAATGGCATGAAGTCCAAGAATGAGACGTGATGATATAGGTAAATGTTGTAACTGCGCAACTCCCCACTCAAGTGCGCGAGCATAGTTATTTACCTCACGCACAGCTTCACGTTCTGAGAGTTCTGTGACTTGATAGCGAATCAGCTCATCAACAGAAGCAATTGTGCCCTCGATTGTTGAACTTGCAAGTGCCTCGCGACGCAGGGAGCCGTATACTAACAGATCTACATTTGGTAGCAACATACGGCACATCTCAACTTGCCCAAGCCGGTGCGTTGCCTCCTCTATTAACCGTTCCGTCTCGTATGTGAGGTGTAATTTTGGTGGAAGAGGGTTCGGTACAAATGTACGATACCCACGCGCAGATGGTTTATAGCTTCCAGGTATCATGGCGTTGTTATTGACAAAAAGAGCGGTTTTCGTCAATAGTTTACCGCGTATGGCGGAAACTGACAATAGGTTTTTTGGATAGACCTAACTCCCTCAAATAAAAACGCGCCCAACCACAAAATGAGGGTTTAGCGCATTAGGAAGCGAAATGGCGAGGCTGGTGCGACTCGAACGCACGACCAACGACTTAGAAGGTCGCTGCTCTATCCACTGAGCTACAGCCCCATTGTTGCCTACTATACCCAATCTAGGCGAGTTTGGCAACTTGGAGATCAGGGAATGGGGATGCCCCTAGTCATCCCCATGTCTAGCCCCGCGACACTTGCGCCTAGTGTAGCAGATGCGTATGCTGAGAAGCATCCCCCAATGTTGAAGCAGAGAAGTATGGAGGATGTGCAATGAAATCTCAGGCTGTACGACGGCATGAGGAGTTAGCGAACACCCTCACCCATGGCGCTGGTGCGGTTGCCAGTTTGGCCGCAGGCAGTGTGCTGACTGGGTTGGCCATGCTGAGTGGCGATGTCTGGCGGATTATCGGTGCGGCGGTCTTTAGCTTAACTTTGGTGTTGCTCTATACGGCTTCAACGCTTTACCATAGTGCTACCCAAGATCATATCAAGAAGCGTATGAAGATTTTTGATCACTGTGCGATCTACTTGTTGATCGCAGGTACCTATACGCCGTTCACCTTGGTGAGTCTGCACGGCGCATGGGGATGGAGCCTCTTTGGGGTGATCTGGAGCCTCGCAATCGCTGGTGTGGTCTTTAAGTTGATCTTCACCAATCGCTTTAAGTTGATCTCGACGCTCTTCTATATTGGGATGGGATGGCTGGTGGTGGTGGCGATTGTGCCTATGACGCAGACCTTGCCCGCATCAACCCTGGCGTGGTTGGTGGCGGGTGGCCTTGCCTATACCGCTGGAACGCTCTTCTACCATAACCAGCGCATTCCCTTTTCCCATGCGATTTGGCACCTGTTTGTGATTGCGGGCAGTGTGTGCCACTTCGTGGCGGTGAGTGTGACGTTGGTGTAGGTGGGTTACGACGATACCCCCTCCAAGCGATCTTCCAGGTCGGCGTAGATCTCGCGCAGGTGCTCTAGGGTCTGCTCGTCGGCATCCCAGAAGCCCCGGTCGTTGGCTTCGAGCAGCCGCCGTGCGATGCCCGCCGCTGCGTGCGGGTTGAGCGCCGCTAGCCGCTCGCGCATGGCCGCGTCGAGCAGGTAGGTCTCGGCCACCCCTTGGTAGACCCAGCCCTCCACGGCGTTGGATGTGGCGCTCCAGCCGTAGGTGTTGCTGACGCGGATCTCGATCTCGTGGGCACCTTCGTAACCGTGGGCCAGCATGCCCTCGAACCATTTGGGGTTGAGCAGTTTGGCGCGGCTCTCAAGGCGTACCATCTGTTCGAGCGAGCGCACGCGCCCGCTCCCCGGCCCGCTGAAGGCTTCTACATCAGCAAGCATGACGGTGGGCCGCGTGCCGCGTAGCTTCTCGACGCTCTTGGTGACGCCGCCGAGGTACTCGTAGTAGTGGTCTACGTCGCTAATCCCCACTTCTACCCCATCCACGTTCTGGAAGGTGGCTTGTACGGTGCCTAGCGCCTGCTCTAGCACCGGGCGCGCTGCTTGCCATTCGCCGCGCTGATCCAGTGCAAAGCCCTTGCGGGTCATAAAGAGGTCGCCGATCTGCGCATCGTCCTCCCACGCGCCGCTCTCCACCATGTTGTTGACGTTGGCTCCGTAGGTGCCGGGGGCGTTGGAGAAGACGCGCATCGCGGCTTCTTCTATACTCACGCCTAGCTCCTTGGATTGCGCCAGGACGTGTTTGCGGATGAAGTTGCGCTCCTCTGGCTCGTTGGCCTCTGCCGCCAGACGGATGGCGCGGTCTATCAACTGGGCCTGCATGGCCATCAGGTCGCGGAAGATGCCGCTGACGGTGGCCACGACATCAATGCGCGGGCGGCCCAACTCTTCTAGCGGGATGAGTGCCACATCGGCCACTTTGCCCAACTCGTCAATCACCACCCGTGCCCCAATCAGGGCCAGTGCCTGCGCCACGCCCTCGCCTTCGGTCTTAATGTTATCGCTACCCCACAGGATGAGTGCGACGGTCTCCGGCATGCTGCCCTGCTCGTGGGTCAGCCGGGTGAGCAGATCATGCACCACCTTGGTGCCGCTTACCTGCGCGGCGGATGAGGGGATGCGGTAGGGATCGAGGCCGTGTAGGTTGCGCCCGGTGGGTACCACCGAGGGGTTGCGCACAACATCGTTGCCCGACGAGGGCGGAATATAGCCGCCCGCCAGCGCATTGAGTAGCCCCGGTGTTTCGTGGTCTTGCTCCAACTTGCTGCGCAGATCGCCGAGTTGTTGCCATGTCGCACTCAGGGTTCCGGGGGCGACCCGCGCCTCAGTTTGCAAGAAGGTATCCGCCGCCTGCGGCCCCGCGTCGAGGAGGCGCTGCACCGCCGCCCTGCCCAGATTCTCTACCTGACGGTAGCGATCCTGGAGTACCGGGTCGCGGCTCAGGCCAGTGGAGAGATCGGCGTAGCGGTAGCCCAACCCCGCCGCGACCGCTTCGGGGAGTGTGGGTGCGCCGGGTGTCGGGCGTTGGAAGGTTGCAATAAGACTGAGGATGTCCACCAACTCTTGGGTCGAAGGAGCACGCCCTAGCACATGCAGCCCAATTGGGATGAGGCGTTGTTCGACTTGGAGTAGTTCGTGGCTGAGGGTAGCGATGAAGCCATCGGGGTTATCTGTGTAGGACTCTTGCAGACTGAGGCCCAGCTTTTCGGCCTGAGTCTGAATATCTTCCAGCAGGCCCGCATCGGGGCGCTGGCGGTACTGATCAATGCTATCCTTGATAGCCCGCAGCCCTTTGTATAGCCCCGCCTGCTGCACCGGCGGTACGAGGTAGCTGACCAGGGTGGCCGCGCCACGTCGGCGGGCAATCGTCCCCTCGCTGGGGTTATTGACACAATAGTAGTAGATGTTGGGCAACCCGGCCAAGAGGCGGGCTGGCCAGCACTTCGGCCCCAAACCGGCCTGCTTACCGGGCATAAACTCCAAGGCCCCGTGGGTACCCATGTGTACCACCGCATCCGCCGCAAAGACGCGGTCAATCCAGGTGTAGAACGCGGCAAAGCCGTGGTGCGGCGCGGCATCCTTGGCCATCAGCATCCGCATGGGGTCGCGCTCATAACCGAAGGCGGGCTGAACCCCGACAAAGACATTGCCCAGGCGGCGGCCCATGATCTGGAAGCGCTTGCCGTCATTGAGCAACTCACCCGGTGCTGCGCCCCAGAACGGCTCAATATCGGTATAGTCGGGGAAGAGGCGGCGATACTCTTCCAGTGGCAAAAAGGCTCCGACCGCCGCATCAGTACCGTGCAGCAGTGGCGCAGTGGTCGGGTCGCCCTTACCCTCCACCAACATCCGCCGCAGATCCTCGCCACTCGCGGGCAGATCGACGCGGTAGCCCGCCGCGTGCAGCTCGGTCAGCAGGCGGTAGGCACTCTCAAAGACATCGAGGTAGGCAGCGGTACCGATACTACCCAGGTTGGGCGGGTAGTTGAAGAGCACAACCGCCACCTTCTTCTCGGCATTCGCCTTACGCCGCAGGGCAATGCGGCGCGCCGCCCGTTCGGCGAAGCGCTCCACCTGCACCTGAACCGGCACCGCGACGCCCGAATCCTGGGATGGCCCGCCATAGACGAGCGGCTCGGTGGCACTATCCAACTCGGCGAGCGCCACATTCATTGCAATGTGCATCGGGCTAAGCCCGCGATCATCGGCCAGCCAGCTATCCACATTCTGAAAGACCAGCGGGATATTCTGGAGGAAGGGCACATTGAGCGCCTCCAGCGCCGCGCGCGCCTCATCGGCCTTACTCTGGGCCATACCGCCTACCAGCGCATAGCCGGAGGTCGTGGCGACGAGATCAACCAGTGGCTCAACCTTGCCCTCGTTGCCCGGTAGCGGGTGGGAGAAGAAGGCATCAATCGCCGGACGGCCATCCAAGCCCGCCGTATAGACCACCCGCGCCTCTACACCACGCTGCTCTAAGGCACGCACCAGCGCAGTCAGGTGGGCGATATTATCACCCAGAATAATCACCCGGAGCGAGATCAGCCCCACCACACCCTTATCCAGCTTGACACGGCGACTCTTTCGCCACTTCTGGTAACTCTTGAGGTCGGTGAAGGGCTTTGGTGCATCGGGGTGCCAGATTGCCAGATCGGGATAGATGTCGGGATCTTCTACTGGCAACTTGCCCTTATAGCCCGGTATATAGCGCTCGATGAGCATACAGAACATGCGCTCCATGTTCTTGGGCGTATTGTGTACCCAGAATTGGTGCATCGAAACATAGGTATGCAGATCGCGGAAGCGCCCCGGCAGATATTTGAGGATCTTAGTCAGACCCTTGATCAGATTCATCTGCCGCGAGACCTCACCGTGGCCATGTTTGGGCCGCAGCGATTGAAGAATACCCTTGTGGCCCTCCTTGTCGCTGCCATCGGAGATCTTGCCCAGGCTGAACTTCCCTAACCGGGTATGGCGAATCAGGGTCGGGTTACTAATGATGATACAAACCGGGCAACTCACCTGGGCCAACATCTTTTCCAAGGGGCGCACAATCGCCTCACCAAAGATCATCCCGCCGATAATAAAATCGGCCCGCTTCAGGTCTTCCTCAAGACGCTGACGCAGAGCCGGATCGCTCAATTCCGAGGTCATATAGACACCGACTGTCAGATCGAGCTTGTATTGGCGCGAGAGAGCGGCGGCCGCGTTGCGCAGGGCGAGGGTATAGTTGTCCTGCGTGGTGAGGAAGACAAAGCGCATAATGCCTCCTTGGGGCCATTGCAGTTGGGGGTACTGCTCACGATAGGGCTATTATACACCTAAATAATCAGATCTGACGAATCGGTGCAGTAGCACCGTAGGGTATGGGCAAAGCCCCAAACCCCTTACCCCTCCCTAATTCATATTGACATAGATCAGCAGCATCGCCATACCGTTCTGGAACATGTGGTAGAGCACCCCCGGCCAGATCGAGCCGCTGCGCTCGCGCAGGAAGGCCAGGATCAGGCCAACCACGAAGAGGCTGGGCAACAGAACGGGTATGAGGTGGATGGCGGAGAAGATCGCGGCATTGAGGATGACGGCCACCAGCATGGGGAGGTGCTGGCGCAAGAGGGGGTAGAGCATGCCCCGGAAGAAGAGTTCTTCAACGAGGGGCACCAGCACCGCGATGAGGAGTAGCCCCGCGCCGAATTCGCCCAGACTCATTGCAGCGCCGCCGCTGATCGCTTCGACCTGCGGGTTTTCAAATGCACCGATGATCTGCATGATCAGCATGTTGAGTGCTGCAACTGCACTCACTCCGATCACAAAGAGTAGCGGCACCATGGCGTAGTAGTACCATGCGGTGGTGCGTACCCCCAAGGCGGCCCATCCCGCCCGCCGCGCCCCAAATAGGTACATCCCCAAGAGCAGCATGAGGTAGAAGCCGATGCCGGTGATGTAGGCTGGGGGGGAGAGTAGGCCACCCTCGGTGGGCAGGTTGAGCAGTACCACGATGAAGCGCATCATGATGATCATCGCCGCGCTGCCACCAAAGAAGACCAGTAGGGTGAGGCCCAGTTCGCGCCAGCCGAAGCCGGGGTGGGTGGGTGTTTGGGGGTACATAGAAAGTAGCTACCTCACATGTCACGCTGAGCGAAGCGAAGCGTCCCGGCGGGATGTCCGGCAACCCCGACCGAGACCCTTCGCTCCGCCTGCGGCTTCGCTCAGGGTGACAGGAATGCGGCATAGTTACAATCGTTCTTACGCCTGCGTGTTGATCAGCACCGGGTTGCGCGCCTCGTAGGCCACGATGTCCGACTCCTGCTGCATAATGAAGCCCAACTGGTCTACACCGTTGAGCAGACAGTGCTTGCTGAAGCCGTCTATCGGGAAGGAGACCTGCTGGCCACCCGGTAGGCTCAGGCTCTGCTGGGCGAGGTCAATGCTCACCTCGGTGGTCGGGTCTTCTTCGCACAGGCTGACGAGTTGGTGGAAGGTCTCTTCGTCCACGATCACCGGCAGCAGGCCGATCTTGAGTGAGTTGCCCCGGAAGATGTCGGCGAAGGCGGGCGCGATGACGGCCTTGAAGCCATACGCCTGGAGTGACCAGGGGGCATGCTCACGCGAGCTGCCCGACCCGAAGTTCTTACCCGCCACCAGGATGCTGGCCCCCTGCGCTTCTGGCTTGTTGAGCACAAAGTCCGGGTTGGGGCTGCCATCGGCATTGTAGCGCCACGTCTCAAAGAGGCCGTCGCCCAAGCCGCTCTTGTCGGTGACTTTGAGCCACTTGGCGGGGATGATCTGGTCGGTGTCTATGTTCTCCAGGGGCAGGGCGACAACCTTGCCCGTGATGTTGGTAATTGGGTCCATCGTAGAATTCCTCTCTCTGGCTTAGAGCATCGTGCGCGGATCGGTGACCCGCCCGGTGATGGCGGCAGCAGCGGCGGTGAGCGGGCTGGCCAACAGGCTGCGCGATCCTGGCCCCTGACGCCCGACAAAGTTGCGGTTGCTGGTCGAAACGGCGTACTTGCCGGGGGGGACCTTGTCGTCGTTCATGGCCAGACATGCCGAGCATCCCGCCTCGCGCCACTCGGCACCGGCGGCCTTGAAGATGGCATCCAGCCCTTCGGCTTCGGCCTGCTTCTTCACCTGCTGGCTGCCCGGTACGACCATGACCCGCACGCCTTCGGCGACGCTGCGACCCTTGAAGAGTTCGGCGGCTTGGCGCAGGTCGTTGATGCGGCTGTTGGTGCAACTGCCGATGAAGACCACGTCAATCGGTTGGCCGAGGATGGGCTTGCCCGCCTCTAGGCCCATGTAGTCGAGCGCCTTTTCCAAGGCGACCCGCGAACTGGCGTCGGGCATGTCGCTGAGGCGCGGAATGGCCCCGGTGATCGGGATACCCATGCCGGGGGTCGTGCCGTAGGTGATCATCGGTTCGAGGCTGTTGGCATCAAGGCTCATTTCGTGATCGAAGCTGGCTCCCTCATCGGTGGGTAGGGCGCGCCAGCGGGCCAGTGCGGCCTCAAAGTCGGCTCCCTTGGGCGCGAAGCGCCGCCCGGCCACATACTGGAAGGTGGTCTCGTCGGGGGCGATCATGCCGGCACGCGCACCACCTTCAATACTCATATTGCAGATGGTCATGCGCTCTTCCATCGAGAGCGCCCGGATGGCCTCGCCCATGTACTCGAAGACGTAGCCGGTGCCGCCGCCCACGCCATACTTGGCGATCAGGGCCAGAATGATGTCCTTGGAGGTCACACCCGCCTGCAACCGCCCATCCACGCGTACCGCGCAGGTCTTCGGCTTGCGCTGCAAGAGGCACTGCGTGGCCAGCACGTGGCCTACCTCACTGGTGCCGATGCCGAAGGCCAGCGCCCCGAAAGCCCCATGGGTGGAGGTGTGGCTATCACCACACACAATTGTCATGCCGGGCTGAGTCACGCCCTGCTCCGGCCCGATCACATGCACGATGCCCTGGTTCTCGGTACCCAGATCGAAGAGCGGGATACCAAACTCGGCACAGTTGGTGCGCAGTTGATCAAGCTGTGCAATCGCCTGCGGATCGAGCACCGGGATGATGCCGTCGCTGTTGCGCGGGGTAGTGGGGGTGCTGTGATCCATCGTCGCCATGGTGTGGTCGGGGCGGCGCACCTTGAGTCCCCGCTGGCGCAACTCGGTGAAGGCTTGGGGCGACGTGACCTCATGGATGAGGTGCAGGTCAATATACAGAACCGCTGGGGTGGCGTCCGTCTCCGGGCGCACCTGGTGGGCTTCCCATACTTTCTCGAACAGGGTCTTGGGGCTGGTCATGTGGTTCTCCGTATGCTCTTTTTCTTACTGTGCAACTTCCACCTTCGGTGGGGGTTTGGGGCTGCGCCCCATGGGCGTTGCACATACCCTATTTCCGAATCAACTCACGCAACAACGGCAACTCCAGGCTATCCCAGAGGGCCTGATAACTAGCGGCAATGATATTGGGCGAGGCTCCAGTGGTGCTCCAGCGCTCATCGCCACGGGCACTCTCGATCAACACGCGGGGGGTGGCGGCGGTACCAAGGTGCGCATCAATAATACGCACCTTGAAGTCTACCAGGCGCACCTCGGCCAGTTGCGGGTAGTGGGGCAGCAATGCCTTGCGGATGGCGGCATCCAGCGCATCTACTGGCCCCTCACCATCGGCGGCGGTGTGCATGAGTTCGTTACCCACGCGCACCTTCACGGTGGCCAGCGCGGTGATTTCGTTATTCCCACGCTTCTCGACCGTGACGGTGAAGTCGAGCAACTCAAAGGGCGGCACATAGTCGGCGGCGCTACGGCGTACCAACATCTCGAAGCTACCCTCGGCGGCCTCGAACTGGTAGCCCTTGCTCTCGCGCTCCTTGATCTGCTGCAATACGTCGCGCTCGTTGCCATTCAGGTGTAGCCCCAACTCCTCGGCGCGTAGGCGGATGTTGCCGCGCCCAGAAAGTTCACTCACTACTACCCGCTTCTGATTCCCCACCAAAGTCGGGTCAATATGCTGGTAGCTATGCTCCACCTTGGCAATCGCGGCCACATGGATGCCGCCCTTGTGCGCAAAGGCACTGCGGCCCACGTAGGCCGCGTGGTCGTCGGGGTTGAGGTTGGCAATCGCAGCCACATAGTGCGAAAGTTCGCTCAGGCGGGCGAGTTGCTCCGGGGTGACACAGCTATAACCGAGTTTGAGTTGCAGATTGGCAATCGTGGGGATGAGATCCATGTTGCCACAGCGCTCGCCATAGCCGTTGATCGTGCCCTGCACCTGGGTCGCGCCTTCTTGGACGGCGGCCATCGCATTGGCCACGGCCAGTGCGCCATCGTTATGGGTGTGAATGCCGATCTGGGTCGCGGACGCACCGATCTGGGCGCGTACCACCCGCGTAATCGCCGCTACCTCGTGGGGTAACGAGCCGCCGTTGGTGTCGCACAGCACCAGCACATCGGCCCCAGCCTCGGTGGCGGCGCGCAACGTACTCAGCGCATAGTCGGCATCCAGTTTGTAGCCATCAAAGAAGTGCTCGGCATCGTAGCAGACCTCTTTGCCCAGGGCTTTGAAGTAGGCCACACTCTCGCCGATCATGGCCAGATTCTCGGCGCGGGTGGTTTCGAGCACCTGCTCGACATGCAGCACCGAGCTTTTGCCCACCAGCGTCACCACCGGGGTTTGTGCGGCGACAAGTGCCTGGATGTTCGCATCATCCTCGCACTGGCCCCCGGCGCGGCGGGTGCTGCCAAACGCGGCCACCCGCGCCTGGCGCAGCGGCGTCTCGCGGACACGCTGGAAGTACTCGGCATCCTTGGGGTTGGAGCCGGGCCATCCACCCTCAATGTAGTGGATACCCAACTCATCGAGCATCATCGTGATCTTGAGTTTATCTTCGACAGAAAGCGAAAGCCCCTCGCGCTGTGTTCCATCGCGGAGGGTGGTATCGTAGAGAAAAATCTGCACGCGAAGACTCCTTAGGACGCACCGCCCTCATTGGCCCTGCCAACGCGGGTAACTCCCGAACACCTTGAACATCCCCGACTGCGCGGCAATCTGTTCGAGTGCCCGCGCTACATGCGGCTCGCTGCGGTGTCCGTTAATATCCACTAAAAAGATATACTTACCCAACACTTCACGCGCTGGGCGTGACTCCAATTTGGTCATGTTGATCTGCTCAAGCGCCAGCGATTGCAAGGCTTCAACCAGCGTTCCGGCGCGATCTTCGGTGAAGGCAAAGCAGAAACTGGTCTTATCGTCGCCCGTGGGCGCAGCATCCTGACGCGCTAGGCTGATAAAGCGGGTCACATTACCTAGCGTATCGGCAATATCACGGGCCAGAATGTGCGCGCCGGTAATCTCGGCGGCGCGTAGGGTACTGATCGCCGCCGCCGGGCGCTCATCAGCCATGGCCTCAGCCGGTGCGGCACTGTTCGAGAGCGAGGCGATGGTTGCCACCCCCGGCAAACAGCGCTCAATAAACTTGCGGCACTGGCCCAGACTCTGCGGGTGGCCATAGAGTACCTTAATGTCGGGCAGGCGCAGCCCCTCGCGGGCCACCAAGTATTGGCGGATGGGGATCACAATCTCGCCCGCGATCTGGAGTTGCGTTTCGTGGATGAGCAGGTCGAGGGTAAAATTGACACTGCCCTCCAGCAGATTCTCAATCGGCAGCAATCCCAGATCTGCCGCCCCGGTTTCGATTGCGGTGACAACGGCGGGGATACTGGCCAGGGGCAAATAGCTGGCCTGGCCGCCGGTATAGGCCATCGCCGCCTCTTCAGAGAAGGTGCCGGGCGGGCCGAGATAGGCTATCGTGTGCATAGTTTGACCTTATGCGCCCCTAGCGGGGGTGTGGGGGCCACAGGCCCCCACGAAAAATGGTGTTTTGGTGGTGCGTTTGGCCGCCTCGCGGCCAAACGCACCACCAAAACTATGGGTTTGGGGCGTAGCCCCACGCGTAGGGGCGCGTCACAACGCGCCCCTACGCGATATTCCCCATCCTACTCGTCGGTATACCCCGCCGCATACGCCGCCGCCTCGGCATTAATCCGCGCCTGACCGGCAGCCAACATCTTGTTGAGTGCGCCCATGTAGGCTTCTGCTGCGGCCAAGACCGAGTCGGTATGGATGCCATAGCCGGAGAAGATCTGCTGCACCGCCCGCTTACCAGTCAGATTGATGCTAGTGGGATCGTCCACTGTCCTGGCCTCTTCGCTCTGCTCGCGGATGCGCACCGTCACCTCGGCCACTGCGTCCAGCCCCTCGGTAATCGCCTTGATCGAGAACTCGATCAACTCGTTGGGGCGGTTGATCATTCGGTTGATGGCCTGATAGATCGCATCTACTGGGCCAGTACCGAGCGCACTATCAATCTGCTCCGTCTCATCGGGGCCAAGCAGGCGCACCGTGGCGGTAGGAATCATGCCCGTGCCCGAACTGTACTGCACATGGGCCAGCTTATAGATCTGGGGGGTGTGCTGGATCTCACCAGAGATCAGCGCCTCGATGTCGCGGTCATCCACGCGCTTCTTGCGGTCACAGAGATCCTTGAAGCGGGCGAAGACATGCTGAAAGTCCTCATCATTCAGATCATAGCCCATCGCCTCAACATGCTTGCGGAAGGCGTGGCGACCCGAATGCTTGCCCAGAATGAGCGCATTACCATCCAAGCCCACCGTCTCGGCACTCATGATCTCATAGGTCATGCGGTTCTTCAGCACCCCATCCTGGTGGATGCCCGACTCGTGGGCGAAGGTATTCGCGCCCACGATGGCCTTATTGGGTGGCACCGGCACACCAATGAAGCTACTCACCGTGCGCGAGGCGCGGGCCAACTCGCGAGTCACCACCTGGGTCTTCAGGCCGTAGAACTGCTCGCGGGTATGCAGCGCCATCACCACCTCTTCGAGCGAGGCATTCCCGGCGCGTTCCCCGATGCCGTTAATGGTACACTCGATCTGGCGCGCCCCGGCATAAACCCCGGCCAGCGAGTTGGCCACCGCCACCCCCAGATCGTCGTGGCAGTGGGTGGAGATGATCACCTTATCTGCACCAGGAACATTCTGGCGGATAGCGGCGATCAGATCGCCATACTCCTGGGGAGTAGAATAGCCAACTGTATCGGGAATATTGAGCGTTGTCGCCCCACACTCAACCGCAATTTTTAGCGCCTGGAAGAGATACTCTGGATCGGAACGCGTGGCATCCATCGGTGAGAACTCGACATCATCGCAGAGCGAGCGCGCATAGCTCACCATCTCACCGATCAGTTCGAGCGCCTCACCGCGACTCTTGCGGAACTGGTGCTCCAAATGGATGTCGGAGGTAGACATAAAGGTGTGGATGCGCTTATGCGCCGCCGGTTGAATGGCCGTCCACGCCTTATCAATATCGTCCTTATTGGCCCGCGCCAAGGCCGCAATCGTGGGGCCATCGGGCGTACCCACCTCGCGGGCGATCTCATGCACCGCCGCCCAGTCGCCAGGGGAAGCCGCCGGGAACCCAGCTTCAATAATATCCACCCGCATACGAGCAAGCTGGCGGGCAACCTCCAGCTTCTCCTCCAGGGTCATCGTACAGCCAGGTGCCTGCTCACCATCGCGCAGGGTGGTATCGAAAATCCGTACATGATCGACATCCATGGTAGTTCCCTCCTGTGGAAAAGAAGCGCCGCAGCACGACATTCGCGCTGCGGCGCTTCTCTTTACGCTCCGCCTTCGCCCGGCTTTACCTCACGCGGATTGACAAAGGGCATCATCCGCCGCAACTGCACCCCGATCTGCTCAATCGGGTGATCAACATCGGCCTTGCGCATCGCATTGAAGCGTGCCCGCCCGGTGTGGTTCTCCTCGATCCAGTCCTCGGCAAATGCGCCGCTCTGGATCTCGCTCAGGATCTGGCGCATCGCCTTGCGGGTCTCGTCGGTGATGATGCGCGGCCCTGCCACATAGTCGCCCCACTCAGCCGTGTCGCTGACCGAGTAGCGCATATAGTTCAGGCCACCCTGGTAGAAGAGATCCACGATCAGCTTCAGTTCGTGCATACACTCGAAGTAGGCCACTTCGGGCTGATACCCGGCCTCGATCAGCGTCTCGAAGGCGGTCTTGACTAGCGAGCTGACGCCACCACACAGCACCACCTGCTCACCGAACAGGTCGGTCTCGGTCTCCTCGGCGAAGGTGGTCAGCAACACACCGGCACGGGTGCTGCCGATGCCCTTGGCGTAGGCCAGCGCATCCTGCAACGCGCCGCCGGTGGCATCCTGCTGCACCGCGACCAGTGCCGGAACGCCGCCGCCCTGGGTGTAGACCTCGCGTACACGGTGGCCGGGCGACTTGGGGGCGACCATGCTCACATCAATGCCCGCCGGGGGCGCGATCTGGCCGAAGCGGATGTTGAAGCCGTGGGCGAACATCAGGGTCTTCCCCGGCTCCATGTGCGGAGCGATATGCTCGCGGTAGATCTCGGCCTGCACGGTATCCGGGGTCAGGATCATCACCATCTGGGCCTCTTTGGCCGCATCAGCAACACTCATCGGCTTCAGCCCAGCGGCCTCCACCTTGCTCCAGCTCTTCGAGCCGGGGTAGAGACCAACCCGCACATCCAGGCCACTATCGGCGAGGTTGCGTGCATGGGCATGGCCCTGGCTGCCAAACCCGATGATGGCAATCGGCTTGCCCTTCAACCGCTCAAGATCTGCCTGCTTGTCGTAAAAAAGCTCCGCCATGATGTCTCGTTCCTCCACAAATAAAGGTTATAGGGGCGAAGTATCGCCCCTTAGCGGGGGTGTGGGGGCCTGCGGCCCCCACGAAAAAATCTTGTTTTGGTGGTGCGGCCACCCGCACCACCAAAACCATGGGTTTGGGGCCTAGCCCCATGCGGAAGTCGCCTGCGACGCTACTATATCAGATTACGCCGCTGCCTCAACATACTCCCCGGCGTTGTGGCCGCGCACCCCACGCACCATAGCGATGCGCCCGGTGCGCATCATCTCCTTGATCCCGTAGGGGCGCACCACCTCCAAGAAGTTCTCCACCTTGGCCGGGGTGCCGGTCATCTCGATGATGAGTGTGGTCGTTCCCACATCCACCACCTTCGCCTCGAAGACCCCGCACATCGAGATGATTTCGTGGCGCACCGAGGCTGGGGCATGCAGCTTCACCACCGCCATCTCGCGCTCCACCGTCGGGTCGAAGGTCACGTCACTGACCTTGATGACCTCAATGAGCCGGTAGAGTTGCTTCGTCACCTGTTCGACATCCTCCGACTCGACCACCAGCGTGAGGCGGCTCACGCCGGGTTGCTCGCTGTGGCCCACCGCCAGACTCTCGATGTTGTAGCCGCGCCGCCGCACTAACCCTGACACCCGGCTCAACACGCCGGGGCGATCTTGCACCAGGGCCACAATGGTATGCTTCTGCATGGGAGATTGTACTTTCTTCTTTAAGAACTGGGTTCCTCGATCATCCTGTAGGGGCGCGTCGCGACGCGCCCCTACTGCGCCCCTACTAATCGCCATCGGTGATCAGCATCTCACCGATGGACTTGTTCTGCGGCACCATCGGGAAGACGTTCACCTCACGCTCGACGCGGAAGTCAATCAGCACCGGGCCGTTGGTGTTGTTGGCCTCTTCAATCGCGGCGCGCACATCCTCGCTGCGCTCCACGCGGATGCCCTTCCAGCCGTAGGCTTCGGCCAGCTTCACAAAGTCGGGGCCGGTGAGCGGGGTGCCGCTGTAGCGCTTGTTCTCGAAGAGTTCCTGCCACTGGCGCACCATGCCTAGGTAGCCGTTGTTGATCACCGCCACCTTGATGTTGGTGATCTTCTCCTGCATGATCGTCGCCATCTCCTGGTTGGTCATCTGGAAGCCGCCATCGCCACAGATCGCCCAGACGATGTGATCCGGGTTGGCGACCGCCACACCCAGCGAGGCGGGGACGGCGAAGCCCATGGTGCCTGCACCACCAGAGGTGATCAGGGTGCGCGGGCCGTGGTTGTAGTCGAGGAGCTGTGCAGCCCACATCTGGTGCTGGCCCACATCGGTGACGACATGGTATTCGCCGCGCAGATTGAGCGACGCACTCAGTTCTGCGTAGACATCGTGGGGCGGCAGGGTCATGTTGCGGGTCTTGGCGCGGTTGACATACTGCTGCTTGCCCTGGTGCTGATCCTGCATCTCGCGGATGTGCTCCATCCAGTCCGAGGCGTTGCTGTGCAGCGCGGCCAACTCTTCCTGGGCAGGCATGTCCTCTAGCAGCGCCTTCAGCACGTTGCGCGCATCGCCCACAATCGGCACCGCCACTTTGACATTCTTGCCGATCTCGGCCGGATCAATGTCCACGTGGATGACCTTGGCATGCGGGGCGAAGGTGCCAGCCTTGCCGGTCACGCGGTCATCGAAGCGCGAGCCAATGTTGAGGAGCACATCGCACTCCTGGATGGCACGGTTGGCATGCACCCAACCGTGCATCCCTGGCATGCCGATGTTGAGCGGGTGATTTTCGGGTAGTGCGCCAATTCCGTGCAGGGTGGTGAGCACCGGGATGCCCATACGCTCGGCGAAGGTGCGCAACTCCTCGCTGGCCTTGGCCTGAATGATGCCGTTGCCGACGATGATGAGCGGCTTCTGGGAATGTGCGAGCAGGCGCAGCGCCTCGCGGATCTGCTTGCGGTTGCCGTGGTAGTTGGGCTTGTAGCCGGGTAGGTTGAGCTTGACATCCCAGTTGGGGACGATGCTCTTCTGCATGGCGTCCTTGGTGATGTCAATCAGGACGGGGCCGGGACGCCCGGTGGTGGCAATGTGGATCGCCTCTTTGAAGACGTAGGGCAGATCTTCGGCGCGCTTGACCAAGTAGTTGTGCTTGGTGATCGGCATGGTGATGCCGGTAATATCGGTCTCCTGGAAGGCATCCTTGCCCAGCACATGGCTGCCAACCTGGCCACAGATGGCCAGTAGTGGGGTGCTATCCATCATCGCGTCGGCAATTGGGGTGACGAGGTTGGTCACACCCGGCCCGGATGTGCCAATACAGACCCCGATGCGCCCGGTGGAGCGGGCGTAGCCCTCGGCGGCGTGGCCCGCTCCCTGCTCGTGGCGGCAGAGGATGTGGCGCAACTTGTCGCGGTACTCCCACATTGCGTGGTAGAAGGGCATGATTGCCCCGCCCGGAAGACCGAACATGACCTCGACGCCCTCGCGGATGAGCGCCTCACACATGATCTGGGCGCCAGTACGTGTCTCAGACATAGTCTCTTACTCCTGATGTTTGCTGCGTGTGGTGCGTGCGGCTACGCCGCGCGCACCATCTGTCTTTATTCTAAAACTGCGCCCTTGCTTGCATTGGTCACCATACGGGTATAGCGGGCCAACCAACCCCGGCGATACTTGGCCGCTGGGGGCGTCCAGGCGGCGTGGCGTGCCGCCAGCTCTGCGTCACTCACATCCACACTGAGGGTGCGCGCCCCCAGGTCAATGGTTACCATATCACCATCAGTAACGAGGCCAATCGGGCCGCCCTCGGCTGCCTCCGGGCTGACGTGGCCGATGCAAAGGCCGCGTGTGCCACCCGAAAAGCGCCCGTCGGTGATCAGCGCGGTGGTGCTGGCCAGTTCGGGAATCCCCTTGACCATACTGGTCAGTGCGAGCATCTCGCGCATACCGGGGCCGCCACGTGGGCCTTCGTAGCGCACAATGATCACGTCGCCCGGTTTGATCTGGCCATTAACGACCGCATTGGTGGCCGCCTCTTCGCTATCGAAGCAGCGCGCCGGGCCGTGGAAGTGCATCTCGTGCTGCTCGACCGCACCCACCTTGATGATGCTGCCTTCAGGGGCCATGTTGCCAAAGAGGGCACTCAGCGCCCCGCGCTCGGTGTGCGGGTTCGTGGCCGGGCGGATGCACTCCGGGTTGAGTACCATCGCCCCCTCCAGACTCTCGCCCAGCGTGCCGCCCATCACCGTCAACGCATCCAACTTGAGCGCCCCCGGCTTGGTGGCCAACTCGGCCAGAATTGCCGGTACCCCACCCGCCGCGTGGACATCCTGAATGTGCCACTGGCGCGTACCATCCCATGCCGGGCTGACCTTGGCCAAGTGCGGGACGCGATCCGAGACCTCGTTAAAGCGCGCCACCGGGTAATCCAGATCGGCCTCGCGGGCCAGCGCCAGCACATGCAGCACCGTGTTGGTGGAACCGCCCATGGCCACATCGAGCGCCATAGCATTATCAATCGCATCGGCGGTGACAATGTCGCGGAAGCGCAGATTGCGCTCCACCAGAGTCATGATCTGGGTAGCGGCGCGGCGGGCCAGATCGCGGCGCTCCGGGGCAATCGCCAGGATGGTGCCATTGCCGGGGAGCGCGATGCCCAGCGCTTCGCAGAGGCAGTTCATGGAGTTAGCAGTGAACATGCCGGAACAGGAGCCACACGTGGGGCATGCGATCTGCTCCAGTTTGAGCAACTCCTCGTCGCTGATCTTGCCCGAAGCGCGCTTCCCGACCGCCTCAAAGACCGTGATCAGGTCAGATTTATTGCCCGCTTCATCCATACCGGCGGCCATTGGGCCGCCGGAGACAAAGATCGTGGGGATATTGACACGCGCCGCGCCCATCAGCATACCGGGCACGATCTTATCGCAGTTGGGGATACAGACCATGCCATCAAAACAGTGGGCCGACACCACCGTTTCGACACAGTCGGCGATCAACTCGCGGGAAGGCAGCGAGAAGCGCATGCCCTCGTGGCCCATAGCGATGCCATCATCCACACCAATCGTATTAAACTCAAAGGGAACCCCACCAGCGGCGCGGATGGCCTCTTTAACGATCCGTCCAAACTCCTGCAAATGGGAATGCCCAGGGATTACATCAATATAGGAGTTACAGACCGCAATAAACGGCTTACCAAAATCGGCCTCATCAAGGATCTGGCCGGTCGCCCGCAACAGACTGCGGTGGGGGGCGCGTTCAAACCCGCGCTTGATCGTATCTGATCGCATAGCTACGTACTCTCACTCCATGACGCAATGCGAGACCAAGCGGAACAACCGGCTGGTTGCCCGCGCCGCCACCGTGGCGGGCTTATCCCTACGAGACGCGGTGCTGCTTCATCCCCCACGGCGGTGTGGGTATCCCTGAGGTGCGGCGTTGGCCAGGGTAATGATGACGAAAAAAACCCCCCGCGTTTCCGTGGGAGGTTCAGACTTAGTGCTGTACCGGGTTGCTAGGCTGCCCCCCCCAAACGGTAATTGCTCCACCCAATAAGGAGGAGTACCAGACCTACAATGAGGAGAATGTTATCAAATGCTGCGCCCATAAACTGTGCAACCCTTAACAATTGACGAACATAGCGAGGATACCATAGGCGGTGGGAATCGTCAAGCGTGATGAAATGTAACTTGCGATGAACCAATGTTAATGTTATCATACCCTCAAACGTATTGACGATCTTCGGGGCAGGGTGAAATTCCCGATCGGTGGTACAGCCCACGAGCGTGTTGCGAGGCACGCATGATCCGGTGAAACTCCGGGGCCGACGGTTACAGTCCGGATGTAAAGGAGATCGTGCGGACGACGGTGTGGTCGTATACCCTAGTTTGGGGTGTACGTCTCTACGCCGCATACCTGCGCAGGTGCGGTTATGTACCGTACCGCTGCATGGAGTGTCTGCCTGCCCCGAAGCCAATGGCTGCGGGGTTTTTTGTTGCCCTGTAGCGGATGGAGTAAGCCGGTATGCAGCACTCACTTCCTCTTCAGCGCACTGTGGTTGATGCCGCCCGCCCGCTGCGACGGCGCTTCGATCTGCATTGGCTCGGTTTGCCGGTGGCACTGCTGGGCTTGCTGGTACTCTGGCAAGCGGTGGTTAGTTGGGGCAACTATCGGGCTTTTATTCTGCCCGCCCCCAGCCAGGTGTGGGATCGTTTTGTCGCCACGGCAATGAGCGGCCTGTTGTGGCGACACACCTCAGCAACCTTGGTTGAAGCCCTGGGCGGGTTCAGTATTGCGCTCATGCTCGGTCTGAGCCTGGGCTATGTGTTGGCCCACATCCCCTGGTTAGAGCGGGCTATCAGCCCGATTCTGGCCGCGAGCCAAGCGGTGCCGGTGGTGGCGATTGCCCCGCTGATCATCCTCTGGTTTGGGCCGGGGCTGCAATCCAAATTGCTGATTGCGGCGCTGATCACCTTCCTGCCCATTTTGCTCAGTACGGTGATTGCGCTACGCAGCATTGCCCCCGAATTGCGCGAGATGGCCCTGATCAGCGGAGCTAGCCGCTGGCAGATGCTGCGCTATGTTGAGTCTGCGCTGGCCCTGCCGGTACTCTTTGGGGGCGTGCGCACCGGCTTGGCGTTGGCCACCACCGGCGCGGTGGTGGGCGAGTTTGTGGCGGGCCGCGAGGGCTTAGGGGCGCTGATCAACATTGCACGCGGTCTCTTCGATACGCCGCTCATCTTTGTGGCGCTGCTCACCTTGGCCACGATGACCCTGCTCTTCTATCTGCTCGCTACCCTGCTGGAGCGTCTGCTCGTGCGTTGGGAGGCGTAAGTTCTCTTGTATTGAAGGAGGAATGTGTGTCCAAGCGTCTCTGGATGGTTCTGATCGCTGCCTTGGTTCTGGCTGCATGTGGCGCTCCGGCGGCTACACCTAGCCCGACTGCCGTACCCACCACGCCCGCGACGGCGGAGGCCACCGCCCAACCGACCGCCGCGCCGACCAGCGAGGCCACCGCCCAACCGACCGCCGCGCCGACGGCTGAGGCTACCCCGGCCACCTCGGAGTTGCGTCAGATTACCCTGGCCATGTCCTACATCCCCAACATTCAGTTCGCGCCCTACTATGTGGCGGCGGCCAAGGGCTACTATGCTGAGGCTGGGTTAGAGGTTATCTTCGACTACAACTTCGAGAATGATGTCGTCACCCGTGTCGGCGCATGGCCGGAGAGCAAGGTTGAGTTTGCTACCGCCAGTGGCACCTCCACCCTGCTGGCGCGCCAGAGTGGGTTGCCGGTCAAAACCGTCATGACCCTCTACCAGCAATTCCCGGTGGTCTTTTTTGCCAAATCCACCACCGGCCTCCAGAGTGTCCAGGATCTCAAGGGCAAGACGGTGGGCATTCCGGGCCGTTTTGGTGAGAGTCTCTACGCCCTCATGGCCATCCTCTACGCCAACCAGCTTGACGAGAGTGTGATGACTGTGCAGGAGATCGGCTTCACCCAGGCGCAGTCGGTGCTTGAGGACAACGTACAAGTGGGGATCGGCTACGGTATGAACGAGCCGGTTCTGCTACGCCAGCAGGGGGTAGAGGTGGATGTGCTGCGCGTCGCCGATGTGTATGATCTGGCCTCGAATGGGATCGTGGTCAGTGAGGCGCTGATCGAGCAAGACCCGGAGCTAGTGCGGGCCTTCATGCTGGCCTCGCTGCGGGGCCTCGCCGATACGCTGGCCGATCCCGATGCCGCCTTCACCCTCAGCCTGAACTACATCCCCGAAGCCCAGTTGGGTGATGTCGAACTCCAACGCCAGGTTCTGACTGAGAGCCTCCCCTATTGGACGAGCGCTCAGACCGAGACTGAAGGCTTGGGCTTCACCAACCTTGAGACATGGGTGAAGACCGAGGAGTTCATGCGCGCCGCCAACCTGCTGACCCAGCCGGTGGAGGTGAGTAGCGCCTTTACCAACGAGTTTATTAAGTAGGGTGTTGGGGAACGGCTGGAAGCCGGTGCTACCTTCGGGCATGTAGGAGCGAGGACGGAATGCCCTCGCTCCTACGTTTGTCTCCCGCATCAGCACGATGCAGATGCTACAATGAATATGCTACTCGGCAGAGAAGGAGGGTTCGCAATGACCATCGAAACCTATGATGAAGTGCTTCTCGTAGCTCGCCGCTTACCCTTGGTGGAACGGCTGCGGCTGGCCAGTACACTGGTAAGCGAGGCCACTCATGAACTGCCCACATCACCATCTAAGCAAATTCCTATGGCTAATGCAGAGATACACGCTGCTCACGGCTCGGCTGAACGCTTGCTAGGTAGTATCTCAACCGAAAATGAACTATCTGATGATGATCTTGATCGAATACGGTTTGCACACCTGATGGAAGAAACATGCATAATGCGCGTGCTGATTGATACCGATGTGGTACTTGACTTGATGTTGAAGCGGGCCGCGTTCTATGCGGATGCCTTTGCACTCTGGCAGGCTGGTGATCAGGGGCGGTACGACCGGTATATTGCTGCGATGACTCCGATCAATGCCTACTATATCGCTCGCAAAATGATCGGTGCTCAAGCAGCACGTCAGGCGATTGGCGAACTACTTGCAACAACGATGATTTGCACGATTGACGATCATGTGTTGCGTACCGCTCATCAGTCTACAACCTCCGATTTTGAAGATGCCGTGCAGATTGCAGCGGCACTGCATACGGGTATTGATGTGATCGTCACCCGCAATACCAACGACTATACGCATGCACCGATTTCCATTATGACCCCAGTCCAATGTCTGGCGAGGTTAGCATTCTCGAATTGATGCACTACATACACGCGCTCAATATGTCACGGGGATGATGGTGTATATGGTTCGCCGTTACTGAGAATCGGAGCTTTCCCCCTTGACATCCCCTTCTTGAATGGAGTAAAATATTGATTGACTAATCAATCAATAGTATATAGGAATCTCCCCATGCCGCCACGCGATGAACAGGACTACGAACAGCGTCGCCAACAGATCATTGACGGGGCACTCGCGGCTTTTTCGGCCCAAGGCTTTGAGAAGACCTCGAACAAAGATATTGCCGAGGCTGCCAAGATTGGCTCACCCGGGCTAATCTACCACTACTTCAAAGATAAGGTAGATCTGCTTCACCGGGTGGTGCTGGAGCGCATGCCACTGATCCAGATTATGGATCATGCCGAAGAGATGTTTGATCTACCACCTGAAGAAGCGCTGCCAGAACTTGCCAATCGCTTACTCAAGGCTGCCGAGCGCTGGCCGACGGCGGCGATTGCCAAGGTGATTATTGCCGAGTCTATGCACAACCGCCGCGTGGCCCAGATTGTGAACGAGATCGGCCCTGGGCGTGGGTTACGTATTCTCGCCACCTACCTGGAGCGCCAGATGGAGGCCGGGCGGCTGCGGCGTATGGATCCCCATGTGGCGGCGCGGATGCTGGTTGGGCCGATTCTCTCCTATGCACTCACCCGTTACATCTTCGAGCAGCCGGAGATTAGCCATGTTCCGCCCGCCACGATGATCGAGGTAACGATTACGACCTTTTTGCGCTCTATGCAGCCGGAGTAGTTAGCGCAGATCGCCCTGGATCTCGCGGTAGCTATTGATGAACCAGCGTGACACCGTGCGGTAGCGGTCTTCAGTGCCAAACAGGATCTGGCTACTCGCGCTCTCTGGCTCGGCCATGCCCACCCCGCCTAGGTTCTGCTCGCTGACAAAGACATAAATCGGCTGGTAGAGCAGAATGCTGGGGGCCAACTCGATCCAGCGGCGCTGGAAGGTGGCATAATCGGCGCTACGCGCCCCAATCTCACGCTCGTCATGCGCACTCTCCAGCAGGCTATCAATCTCTGGATCGGCCAGACCCGCATAGTTGAAGGCTTCGAGTGAGTGCCAGAAGGTGTAGACATCGGGATCGGGGCCGAGGCGTGACCAACTATGGATGGCGAGGGTGAAGGCATGTTCGGCGAGGCGGCGCTGAAGTTCGGCGCTAGAGACCTCTTCCACCTGCACCGCAACCCCGATCTCGGCCCATTGACGCACCACCTCATCCGCAGCGGCGCGGCGGCTTGGCTCGGCATCCACGATCAGATCGAGGCGTAGTGGTTCGCCATCGCGTTGGAGCATGCCATCCGCCCCTGGTGTATAGCCCAGTTCGCCCAAGATCTTGCTTGCGGTAGCCTTATCATCGCGGTACCAGGCGATCTCTGGGTTGTAGGCCCACGAGCCGGGGAGAATGGGCGTGTTGATGGGTTGGGCCATCCCCGCCATGACCTGCTGGATCAGCGTGTTGCGGCTCAGACCATGGGCTAAGGCTTGGCGGAAGGTCAGGTTATCGAGCGGCGTAGTACGCAGGTTGAAGGTGAGTTGCGTATACCCATCGAGTGGCACGAGGTTGCGCCGCAGCCGATCCGCCAGATTAGCCTGGGCGAGACTCTGGGCTGGATCAGGGCTAGCATCCACACGTTCGCCATAAGCGCTGGCATCGGCGCGGGTAAGCGCAGCACGGGCCGCTTCGAGCGAGCCGGTAAAGCGCAGTTCGAGCGAATCAAGATAGGGCCGCCCAGCATAGTAGTTGGGATTGGCCACCAAGACTGCGCCATCGGTGCGTAGTTCACGCAGGCTGAAGGGGCCAGTTCCAACTAATGTCGTAGCATAGCCGGTGTTGGCCCACGCTTCGGGTGGTGTACCGGCAAGCAGGTGCGCGGGAAGGATGGGGACGCGGGCCACACTCAGGAAGGCCGCCATCGGTGCGGGCAGGGTGCAGCGCACCGTCAGATCATCCACCCGATCCACCAACACATCCTGCCAGATCTTGGCCAAGGCCGGTTCGCCGGGTTGGGCAAGTGACTGCAAGGCGCGCAGAGTAAAGACCACATCATCGGCGGTGAGGGCCGTGCCATCGTGCCATGTCACCCCTTGGCGCAGCCGGAAGGTATACACTAACCCTTCGGGATCAACCTCATACCCGGCGGCGAGGCCCGGTTCAGGTAGGCCATCGGCACCGATACGCATAAGGCCATCAAAGAGCAACGTGCCCAGATCGCGGCCCACCGGGTCGGTTCGCGGGTCATTCAGGATGGGGATAGGCTGTATAGGCGCACCAAGCAACACCTCGCGGTAACTGCCGCCGGAGAGCGGGTTCGCTACCACCGTGTTACGTAGCGCGAGACGCCCAAGCAACCCCGACACAATCAGGATGCTCAGGGCTGCAATGACGATCTGCCAGCGGATGCGTCGAGCCATGGTGTGCGAATGGGGGTATGGTAACTGCTAGGCAGCAACCAGAATTACACCGCAGAACCGAAGATCGGTAAGCTGGTGATGAGTGCGAGGAGCAGAAAGACAGCCGCCAGCACGATGGTGGCCTGGTGCATCGTCTTCTCGATGCCACGCCGGGTGCGGTAGATCGAGCTAGAGGCGTTATTGGCCATACCAGCGGTGCGCGCCTGGAGAACCACCAGAGCAATCAGCATCACACAGATGATGATCATTGCGATATAGAGGGCCAACTCCACAGTGATGCTCCTTTGTACTCATGTGAGGGTCAATAATCGTTGGGCTAGTATACCATACCTCCGACCGGCTGGAAGCCGGTGCTACTTTGGGTGGTGTTTGGCGACGTAGTCGCCAAACACCACCCAAAAAAAGATCCTTATCAAATAAGCCAAAAAATGAGATTATAGGGTAAAGGGTGTGTTATCATTGTGCCGCCGCTATTGTTGCGACACGAACACCGCGCAGCGTCCGGTTGTGCCTGAGACGAAGCGATGAGGAGGACCAGATATGCAGTTCGAGTTCCCGGCGTACATCAAACACCCACGCCTTGAGGAGTGGATCAAGGAGATGGTGGCCCTGTGTGAGCCGGATGCCATTCACTTCTGTGATGGTTCGCAAGAGGAATATGATGCCCTCTGCAACCAGATGGTTGAGAGTGGTACCTTTATTCGCCTAAACCCCGAAAAGCGCCCCAATAGTTTCCTGTGTCGCTCCGATCCTAGCGATGTGGCTCGCGTTGAGGATCGTACCTTCATTTGTAGTATATCCAAAAACGACGCCGGGCCAACCAACAATTGGATGGCACCAAAGGAGATGAAGGAGACGTTGCTGCCGCTCTTCAAGGGCAGTATGCACGGGCGAACACTCTATGTCATTCCCTTCAGCATGGGGCCGCTTGGTTCTCCAATTGCCCATATTGGTATCCAAGTTACGGACTCGCCCTATGTGGCCGTCAATATGCGCATCATGACCCGCATGGGTAAGGCGGTCTATGATGTCTTGGGCACGGATGGCGAGTTCATCCCCTGTCTGCACACGGTAGGTGCGCCGCTCGAACCCGGCCAGCAGGATGTGGCGTGGCCCTGTAACCCGACGACCAAGTATATCGTCCACTTCCCCGAAGAGCGCTCGATCTGGTCGTATGGTTCGGGCTATGGTGGCAATGCGCTTCTAGGCAAGAAGTGTTTCGCGCTGCGTATCGCCTCTTCGATGGCGCGCCAAGAGGGCTGGCTGGCTGAGCACATGCTGATCCTGGGTGTCAAGGAGCCAAGTGGCCGCAAGACCTACGTGGCGGCTGCGTTCCCCTCGGCGTGTGGCAAGACCAACTTTGCTATGCTGGTTCCGCCCAAGGAGTTCCGCGAAGAGGGTTGGGAAGTGACTACCATCGGCGATGATATTGCCTGGATCAAGCCGGGTGCCGATGGCAAGCTCTATGCGATCAATCCTGAGGCGGGCTACTTCGGGGTTGCACCGGGTACGTCCTACGACACCAACCCCAGTGCCATGGCGAGTTGCGAGAAAGATACCATCTTCACCAATGTGGCCCTCACCGATGATGGCGATGTCTGGTGGGAGGGGATGACCAAGCAGAAGCCCGCGCACCTGATTGACTGGAAGGGCCACGATTGGACGCCGGAGAGCAGCACGCCCGCCGCGCATCCCAATGCCCGCTTTACCTCGCCCTCAACTAATAACCCGGTGCTCGATCCGGCCTGGGATGATGCCAAGGGTGTGCCGATCAATGCCTTCATCTTCGGTGGTCGCCGCAGTGGAACGGTGCCGCTGGTCTATCAGGCATTCAACTGGATCTATGGCGTCTATCTGGCCGCGACCATGGGTTCCGAGACGACCGCCGCCGCCTTCGGGCAGCAGGGGGTGGTGCGGCGCGATCCGTTTGCCATGTTGCCCTTCACCGGCTACCACATGGCCGACTACTTCAACCACTGGTTGCAGTTCGGGCGCATGATCTACAACCCGCCGCGCATCTTCGGGGTGAACTGGTTCCGCAAGGATGAGAATGGCAAGTTCGCCTGGCCCGGCTTCGGCGACAATATGCGCATCCTCAAGTGGATCGTGCAGCGCTCCCACGGCGAAGCCTTCAGTGTCGAAAGCCCGATTGGCTGGATTCCCAACTACGAGCACCTCGATTGGCGTGGTCTGAACTTCTCCAAGGAGCAGTTCAATAAGATCATGGGCATTGATGTGCAGGAGTGGCAGCAAGAGATCTTGTTGCACGAAGAGCTCTTCATCAAGCTCTACGACCGGCTGCCCAAGGAGTTGCTGGATGTGCGCAATCTGATCCTCTCCAGCCTGTGGCGCACGCCGGAGAATTGGGCCTCGAACCACGAGTAGGAATGCGGCAAAATGTTAAAGGGGGTGTGTGGCGGCTATGCCGCCACACACCCCCTTTAACATTCTCTACGGGGCAGCCGCGATACGTACCTGTGTCCAATCGGCGGCGATGATGCCTTGGGGTGTGAAACTGAGGCCGGAGATATTCGGGCGGATGAGGATGTTGACCGCCGGATTGAAGAGCGGCAACCAGCCCACTTCCCGCACGGCGATCTGTTCGGCTTGGTTGTAGAGGCGCAGCCGCTCGGCACTGCGGGCGGGATCACCGATCTGATCCGCCGTCGTGGTAAGCTGGTCAAACTCCGGGTTCGACCAGTGCCCGTTGTTGTAGGGCGAGTCGCTCTGGAGTTGGAGCGAGAGGAAGTTGTGCGGATCGGGGTAGTCGGCTCCCCACACGCTTAGATAGAGTTGCAGGCTATCCTCGGCGGTCGGATCTGCCGTCAGCGCATCCAGACGCGCCACGAAGGTGTCAATCGGCATGCCTTCTAACTCCACCTCGATCCCTAAAGTGTCACGCCAATTGCGCTGAAGCGCCTCGGCGACCTGTTGGGTGTCGGTATCATGCGCGTAGCTCAGGCTGATACTGGGCAGGCGCACCCCTGAACTATACCCGGCCAAGCCCAATGCTGAACGCGCCCCTAGGGGATCGTAGGCGTGGGGCGTAATCGGCAACTCGCTACCCAAAAAGCCGGGGGGCAGGATACGTTCGGCGGGCAGTGCCTGTTGCGCCAACACCTGGCTGGTCAGGGTCGCTTTATCTATCGCCTGGGCAAATGCTTGGCGCACATAGACATTATCAAACGGTGGGTGTTGGTTATTGAAGCCGATATAGCGCACCACCGGCGCACTTGCCGAACGCATATCGGGCAGATTGCGCACCTCGGCCACATGTTGGGCTGGGATGCCACTCTGGATGTTGCCCATCAGATCCAACTCACCGGCCTGATAGCTGCGCAAGGCGGCGCTACTATCGGGGTAGAAGCGCAACTCGATGTTGCTCACCCCCGGCGGGCCAGCCCAGTAGTGCGGGTTGCCCTCTAGCACCAGCTTCACCCCCGCCACATGCTCCTTCACCCGGAACGGCCCGCTACCAAAGGCGCGATTGATCCAATCTTCCCCGGCGCTATCAATTTTCCCTGGGGGTACCACAAAGGCCAGTGCGTAGGTGAGCTGGGAGAGAAAATAGCCACGTGGCGAGTCGAGGGTAATTTCCAACGTCCGATCATCCAACGCCCGCACGCCGCTCAATTCCTCACTCTTGCCATCATGGAGCGCTTCAGCGCCCACAATATGCTTGAGGAACTCAAAGGCGAACGCGCTCCCCGTATCGGGGGCGATGGTGCGACGTAAGGCGTCCGCAAAATCCTGCGCGGTGACGGGGGTGCCATCCCCATAGGCCAGATTCTGGCGCAGGGTGAAGGTGTAAACCGTGCCATCGGCATTGGTCTGCCAACGCTCGGCCCCATCGCCTACCACCGCCAGATTGGGATCGAGGCGCACCAAGCCACCAAAGATCAGATTGATGGCAATGTTGGTCTGGTAATCGGCGACCCGCGCCGGATCGAGGCGCGTGATGTCCTGCACCCCCTCGATACTCCAGCGCAGCGTACCGCTCGGTGGGGCGGCGGGAGGCGGTGGGGCGGGCGTACATCCGGCGAGCAGCCCGATCAGCATCAGCAGGGTGATGAGTACCGAGCCAGAACGGTATGTGCGGTGAGCAACATTCATAACATCATCCCAAATATCTGGGCGAGTTCGTGCAAGGTCTGCTGATACGCCACCACATTGGCCCCATCGGCGGCTGCACTGATGGTATTTCTGGCCATCAGATGCAGAACGGCCAGTGCGGTCGGGGTGTTCAGATCATCCTCTAGGGCCGCTAGGAACTCAGCACGGGAAGCGTCAGGATCGAGAGGTGCGCCATCCCCACTGACGGCATCGAGGGCGGTGTGCAGCAACGCTACTGCTTCGGCAGCATTGGCGACCTCGGCGCGTTGGTAGTCGAACTCCTGGCGGTAATGTTGGCTAAAGAGGTACCAGCGCAGCGTGTCGGCGCTATGCTCCTTGAGCGCATCACGCGCAAAGACCAGGTTGCCCAGCGACTTACTCATCTTCTCGCCATCAAGCCAGACCAGCCCGGTATGCATCCAGATCTGCACGAAGGGGCGCTTGCCGGTGACGGGTTCAATCTGGGCAATCTCGCAGGGGTGGTGCGGAAAGATCAGGTCAGCGCCGCCTCCATGAATATCAATCTGCGCACCGAGGTAGCGCGTGGCCATCGCACTACACTCGATATGCCACCCCGGACGGCCCGGCCCCCAGGGGCTAGGCCAGGTCGGATCGCCCGGCTTCCCCGTCTGCCAGAGCACAAAGTCGAGCGGATCGCGCTTGAGGGGATCATCGGGCTTATTGCCGCGCTGGTTGGCCACGGCGAGCAGTTCATCGTAGCCCATACGCGCCATCTTGCCAAAGTCAGGGTCAGTCTGCACGCTAAAGTAGACATTGCCCTCAATGACGTAGGCATGGCCCAGTTCGATCAAGCGCTCAATGATCGGAATCATTGTGCCAATCTCTTCACTTGCGCGTGGGAAGTAGGTCGGCATAATGATATTGAGGGCGGCATAATCAGCCAGGAGTTGCTCAGTCTGGGTAGCGGCCAGATCCTGCCACTTGACACCATCGCGGGCGGCCCGTTCAAAGAGCGGGTCATCCACATCGGTAACATTCTGGCAATAGCGCACCTCAGCCCCCTGCCAGCGCAGGAAGCGCACGAGCAGATCGAAGATTAGGAAGGTGCGGGCGTGACCAATATGGGTGGTATCGTAGGGGGTTACGCCACAGACATACAGAGTCACTGGGCGATCAGCGGGTAGCACAAAACGATCTTTCTCGCGTGAGAGCGAGTTATAGAGGCGCATGGATCACTCCTCAGGCAAGGAACTCATTTATCATGAGTATTATACTGATTCTGGTTGCCTTTGGCGGGGAAAGGGCATTTTGGGGCGTAGCCCCAAACCCCAATTTTTGTTATGTTTTGGCGGCGAAGCCGCCAAAACATAACAAAGAAAGCACCACTACCAGCGGGCCTTCGCCTGCTCCACAAGGGTAGGTACCTCGTATGTAGTTGGATCAAAGGCACAGCGGCTCACCAGGATGGTAATATCATCATGAGGTTCGGCCCCGTCGGTAAAGCGGAGCACGGCATCAATGATCTGCCGGACGATCTCGGCGACGGTGAGGCTGCGCGGCAGGCTTGATACCAGGGCTTCGAGGCGTTCAAAGCCATACATCTCCCCGTTGCGATTATGCGCCTCGACGATGCCATCGCTCATAAAGATCATCGTATCGCCGGGTGCCAGATCCACCTGGAGGTTGGTGTAGTGCGCAGGCAGCGCCGTCCCAATGGGCAGGCCACACACATCCAAGAAACTACACTCGCTGCCACCATCAGACAGTGTATGAATCAGCAGCGGCGCGATCATCCCGGCATTGGCGATCACCATCTGCTGGGCGCTGGGATCATAGATGGCGATGAGCAGGGCGGCATTCATCTGGTTGGCTTGCAGGCGGAGGCGCAGCGCCTCGTGCAAGGCATCGAGCATCTCACCGGGGCGTTCGAGCATCTGCGCCTGAGATTCAAGAGTCGAACTGGTGAGCGCCATCAGCAGTGCCGCTGCCACTCCCTTGCCAGAGATGTCGCCAATCGCAACAGCGGCCCGGCCCCCCGGCAGCGCCATATAGGTATAAAAATCGCCACCGACCTCACTTGCAGGCAGCGAACGGGCATAGACGGTAAGCAGTTCACTCTTCCAGGGCGGGCTACTCGGCATCAAACCCATCTGAATGTCACGTGCCAGGATCAGGCCGTGGCGCAGGCTTTCATTCTGATCGGCGATCTCTTGCAAGCTGGCCTGGAGCCGTTCAGCCATCTGGTTGAAGGTGTCGGCGAGGTGGCCCAACTCATCGCGGGTAGGCACGAGCATGCGATGCTCCAGGTGGCCCGCCCCTAGTTCGTGGGCACCTTCGGCCAGTGTGCGCAATGGCCGCACAATCCGCCCAGCCTGGTAGAAGGCCCAGCCCATCGCCAGCAAGCCCACTACACCCACCACACTAGTGAGCAGAATAGCACTCCGAAAGACCTCGGTCAGAAACTCGGCGGCGGGCTGTTCCACCACCACCGACCAACTCGCCGGTGTCACCGGGCTGATCAGCGAGCGTGCGCCGACCATCTGCTCACCATTCGCGCCGGTATATTCACCCACCGTATCTTGTTCGGCAAAGAGGATGCTCATGTCACGGGATGGCTGCCAACCCTGGAGGCGTGAGGTGAGCATCAGGGTATGCTGGGGATCAATCAGGAAGGCGACCTTGGTATTACCCTGTACTGCTAGTTGCAGAATCTGATTGATCCGGGTGGCACTCACCTCGGCACTCATGGCCCCCACCAGGACACTATACTGATTGCGGATGGGCAGCACCACCTGAAAGTAGGGATTACCATCGGCTCCCATCTGGATCGGCGTGCGTCCGCCCTGGCCTAAGGTGTAGGCTTTATGAAAGAGCGCCGCATCGCCGGGGGCTGGCTCGATGCGCCCCGCAAGTACCGAACTGACCGCACTAGCGACCTGGGTTCCCGTGGTATCGACAATCAGCAAGGCGCGCAGATCGGGCGAACTATCGGCGAGGCGGCGGGTGGTGGCATCGAGGTAGGGGCCGGGCATCTCAGGATGCAGATCGAACGAGGCACGCAGCAGCAGTTGCTCAAGATCATAGAGGAAGGTCGAAACATTACTCGCAATCTGGTCGGCTACGGCCTGTTGCGATGAATAGGCATGGCGGCGTTCAACATTGAACAGTACCCCAACCAAGATGGTACCGACAATCGCCAGCGGGAGCGTGGCCGAGATGAGGTATGACCAACGCAGCCATGTCGTAATACTGGTACGGCGGCGTGAAGTGGCGTTCTGATTGCGTGGCGCACTGCTTGGGCGCACTGGCGAGATGCTTCCCTGGCGATCCATTGGGTCTGCCCCGGCTAGAGAGTGCCTGCTGCCGATCTATCGCGCCCAGATTCTTGAAAAGGTATTATAGCATACGCAATAGTATGTTAGGGGCTAAGTGGTACTTGATCAATCAGACCGGGAGCAATCTTCAGCACAGTATTGGCCATCCAGCCCTGGGTACCATCGGGGGTACGCACGCGATACCAATCGCCTTGACGTTCGAGTAGCCCTACCTGGGTACCTTTGCGAACCACCGCAACCACCGCAGTATTGGTACTGGGGCCACTACGCAGATTGGCATTGATGGTGGCCTCGGCCTGGGGCGGGATGGGCGTTGCGGTAGGGGTACTGCTGGGGCTAGGCGTCGGTGGCCGTGTTGGGCGCGGGGTGACGGGGGTGACGCTGGGCAGGCGCGGCAGCGTGGGGAAGGGGCTAGGCTGCGCAGGCAGTGCCGCAGCCAAGTTGCCACAACCAGCCAGCACCAAGCCAGCGAGGAGTAGCAGGAGGGTGATCGAGCCTCGGTGCAACATAAACTATTGCTCCTTCAACGCCAACGGCCTACCCGCTGCGCACAGGTAGGCCGTTATTCGTTGCTCTGTTCTGTGATCCTGGTCGTTCACAGAGACGATCTGATTGGTCGGGGCGAGAGGATTCGAACCTCCGACCTCCGCGTCCCGAACGCGGCGCTCTACCAGGCTGAGCCACGCCCCGACAAGATGTTGAGAGCGACGAATGGTGCCGAAGGTGGGACTCGAACCCACATGAGGTTGCCCTCAACGGTTTTTGAGACCGTCGCGTCTGCCATTCCGCCACTTCGGCGTAACGCGGGGATTATAGCAGAGGTAGCCAATGGCGTCAATTTTGGCTGGCGGTGGTGGTATAATCAACAACGGTGGCAGTAGCAGGGAGTGGAGTGCTATGGCGGTCGCATCAGATTTATTGACGCCCAATACGATCGTGCGTGGCGCAGTTGATACCTATACGGTACTCAATCTGATCGGACGTGGCGGTATGGGTGCGGTCTACCGGGTGCAGCGTGGCAGCGATGCCAGTGTGTGGGCACTCAAGGAGATGCGCGCTCAAGGCGAACTCTCCCCCGAAGAGCAGGCCGATAGCCGCCGCCTCTTTTTGCAAGAAGCGGCGTTGTTACGTTCGCTCGCCTTCCCCAATCTGCCCGTGGTGGCCGACCTCTTCGAGCATGAGGGTCGCCCAACCATGGTGATGGAGTATGTACCGGGGAAGACGCTCGAAGATCGTATGCACGAGGCGAATGCGCCGCTGCTCGAACAGCAGGTGCTGGGCTACGGTATTCAACTCTGCCGCGTGCTGCACTACCTGCATAGTTGCGATCCGCCGATCATCTACCGCGACCTCAAGCCTTCGAACATTATGCTCACCCCTTCTGGCGTGCTCAAGCTGATTGACTTCGGCGTGGCCCGCACGCATAAGAAGGGCAAGGCGAAGGATACCATTGCCATGGGTTCGGCGGGCTATGCCCCCCCCGAACAGTATGGCAAGGGCCAGACCGATGCGCGGAGCGATGTCTATGCGCTGGGGGCAACGCTGCTCCATTTGCTCACCAACTTGCCACCGGTGCCGCTCCAGCCCCCCACCCCAGGTGCGATCCGCAAGCTCAATCCCTCGGTAGATGCGCAGACCGAGGCGGTGATTATTCGGGCCATGGATCTCTTGCGCGAAAAGCGCTTTGCCAGTTGCGCCGAGATGGAACAGGCGTTGCATCGTTGCCTTGATGCGCCCTATGTTGATCCGAGTGGGCAAGCAGCGGCTCCGCCCGTGCAAGCTAAACCGCCCGTGCAGGCCAAACCGCCAGTACAACCCAAACCGCCCGTGCAGGCCAAACCGCCCACACCACCTAAGCCCGCCAAACCACCGGCGCGCCCCAGCACCCCGCCCAACGAGGTGGCCTGTGGCCACTGCGGGCGGGTCAACAAGGGGAAGGCGCGTTTTTGTGCCGGGTGTGGGTTGCCCCTCGCCGAGCCGCCCAAGCCGCGCCTCTATATCACCTCACCCCACCGCAGTTGGGAACTCCAGATTGACCGGCTGCCCGTGCGGATTGGGCGGCGTGACCCGCGCCAGAACCACTACCCTGAGTTGGATCTGGCCGAACATGACCGGGGCATCGCTTCGCGCCACCATGCGACGATTCAGCGCGACGGCGACTACTATACCCTCACTGACCTTGGGAGTACGAATGGCACCATGCTCAACAATGCGCTCATTACACCGCGTGTGCCACAACGACTCAGCCAGGGTGATCGCATCAAGATCGGTGAGGTTGAGATCGAATTTCGCTGGGCCTAATCCCATTACCATGGGGGCTGTGAAGGTGTGTGCCTTCACCCCTCTCTGCGAGAGCAATGACTCCCAACGTCCTCATTCTTCGTGCCCCCGGCATTAACCGTGATGCTGATGCCGCACTGGCCTGTGAATTGGCCGGGGCTACCGCCGAGCGTGTCCACGTCAATCGCGTTGCTGAGGGTGCTGTGCGCCTGCGCGATTACGCGATGCTGATCATTCCGGGGGGCTTCTCCTACGGCGACCATCTGGGAGCCGGGAAGTTGTTGGCGGTGGATCTGGCGCACCGCCTAGGCGACCAGATCCGTGATTTTGTGGCCGATGGCCGCCCGGTGATCGGGATCTGTAACGGGTTCCAAGTACTGGTCAAAGCCGGGGTGCTGCCCGGTGATGCGGGTGCGCCGAGTGTGACGCTGACCGAGAACTGTTCGGCGCGTTTCGAATGTCGCTGGGTGCATCTTCAGGCTGATCCGCAGAGCCGCTGTATCTTCACCCGTGGGATCGAGCTACCGATTGAGATCCCGATTGCCCATGGCGAGGGGCGCATTGCCGTCAGCGACGATGCGGCCCTGGAGCGCCTGCGCGCTGGTGGGCAGGTGGCACTTCGCTATGTCGCCGAGGATGGCGGCGTAGTTGAGTACCCGGCCAACCCCAACGGTTCACTGGACAACATCGCTGGGCTGTGCAACCCGCAGGGCAACGTCCTGGGCCTGATGCCACACCCCGAAAATGCGGTACTGCCCCAGCAACACCCGCGCTGGACGCGCGAGCCGTGGCGGATCGCGGGCGATGGCCTGGCGCTCTTCCAGAATGCGGTGGCCTACGCGAAGAGTTTGTAATGTGTAGGTGGCCGCAGGCCCCCACGAAAAAGAGTGTTTTGTTGGTGCGGTTGGCCGCTTTGCGGCCAACCGCACCAGCAAAACACGATTTCTTCGTGGGGGCGGTGTAGCCGCCCCTAAATCCCCACCGAAGGATCTTGCATGGGCCTCTACCCTCCTGATGACCCGTTTCTCTTTCAGATCACCCTCTTTGGGCTACCCCTCGCAGTACGCTGGTATGGCGCGATCATCATGTCGGGGGCGCTCTTTGCGGCATGGCTGGCCTCGCGGCGGGCGGTGGTGCGCGGCTTCGACCCTGATCATGTCTGGAACCAGTTGATGCTGGGGATGGTGTTGGGGATCGCTGGGGCGCGTATCTATTACGTGGCCTTCGAGTGGGATCGCTTCGGCGGCGATTTCTTCCGCATGATCAATCTGACCACCGGCGGTTTGGCGGTGCATGGCTCGCTCATCGGGGCGATTCTGTCGGTGTTGATCTATACTCGCTATGCCAAGTTGCCCTTCTGGGAGTGGCTGGATGTGTGTGTGCCCGGCTTCCTGATTGCGCAGGGCATTGGGCGTTGGGGCAACTTCTTTAACCAGGAAGCCTATGGCCGCCCGACCAGCCTCGGCTTGGGGGTGCGGATCGATCCTGAACACCGGCTGCCGCCCTATAACGACATGCAACAGTACCCCATCGAGACGCTCTTCCACGCCACGTTCCTCTACGAGTCGCTGTGGAACATTACGGGCGGGGCGTTGCTGCTGCTCGCCGACCGTCTGGTTGGACGCGGTGCCGAAGCAGAGCGGCGCTGGTTGCGGCCAGGCGATCTGCTCTTCCTGTATGGGATCATCTACTCCAGCGGGCGCTTCTGGATCGAGGGGCTGCGCACAGATAGCCTGTGCCTCAACGGGGTGGGTGGGGAGTGTGTCGGTTCCTTGCGCGTGGCGCAGTTGGTGAGCCTGAGCCTGATCGTTCTGTGTGTGGCGGCCTTGGCGTGGAATCACCGTCGCTCTGCCCCAACTCCCCCCTCGCCTGTTCGCGCAGCGAACGGGTGAGAGGGGGCTGGGGGGGTGAGGGCTATTCCGCCCTACGCCGCCTTGTTCTCGGCCAGAAGCTGACGCAACACGTACTGCAAGATACCGCCGTGGATGTAGTACTGGATCTCCTGCGGCGTATCAATGCGCACCCGCACCGTGAATTCCTTCACCCCGGCATCGCTGCTGGCGCGCACGGTCAGTTCGCGCCCATTGGCGAAGCCGGAGGCGATGGCGTCGGCGAGGCCAACCACATCAAAGACCTCGGTGCCACTCAGGCCCAGGCTCTCCACGTTCTCACCCGCCATGAACTGGAGTGGCAGAATGCCCATACCGACCAGATTGGAACGGTGGATGCGCTCGAAGCTCTCGGCGATCACCACCTTGACCCCCTGGAGGTACGGCCCCTTGGCGGCCCAGTCACGCGAGGAGCCGTTGCCGTAGGCGTTGCCCGCCAGGATGATCAGCGGGGTGCCGTCGGCCTTGTACTTCATTGCCGCGTCGTAGAGCGACATGACCTCGCCGGTGGGCAGGTAGGGCGCGAAGCCACCTTCGGTGCCGGGGGCCAGCTTGTTGCGCAGGCGGATGTTGGCGAAGGTGCCACGCACCATCACCTCGTCGTTGCCGCGCCGCGAGCCGTAGCTGTTGAAGTCCTTGGTCTCGACATTGCGCTCGATCAGGTACTTGCCTGCCGGCGCACTGGCCTTGATGCTACCCGCCGGGCTAATATGGTCGGTGGTGATGTTGTCGCCCAGCACCGCCAGCGCACGAGCGCCGGTGATCTCGGCGACGCGCTCCGGCGGCTGCGCAGCCATCGCGTCGAAGTAGGGCGGACGGCGCACGTAGGTGCTCTGCGCATCCCAGGCGAAGCGATCCCCGGTGGGTACGTCAATTCCCTGCCACAGCTCGTCACCATCGAAAACGGTGGCGTAGCTGCGCTGGTACATGTCGGACTGAATGGCAGCGCTGATCGTCGCAGTCACCTCGGCCTGGGTGGGCCAAATGTCGCGCAGATAGACCGGGTTGCCACTCGCATCCGTCCCTAGCGGCTCGCTCGTCAGATCAATATCAATCCGACCCGCCAGGGCGTAGGCGACGACCAGCGGTGGCGACATCAGGTAGTTGGCCTTGACATCCTGCTGTACGCGGCCCTCAAAGTTGCGGTTGCCAGAGAGCACCGAGGTTGCCACCAGATTGCCCTGCTCAATCGCGGCGCTAATCTCGGTGGGCAGCGGGCCGGAGTTGCCGATACAGGTGGTACAGCCATAGCCCACCGTGTTGAAGCGCAGCGCATCCAGGTAGGGGGTCAGACCGGCCTTAGCGAAGTACTCCGTCACCACCTTGGAGCCAGGGGCCAGGCTGGGCTTGACCCAGGGCTGCGTGGTCAGACCCTTCTCCACCGCCTTCTTGGCCAGCAGGCCAGCGGCGAGCATGACCGAGGGGTTAGAGGTGTTGGTACAACTGGTGATCGCGGCGATCACCACCGAGCCGTGCTGGAGGGTGTAGTCGCTCGCGGCCACCGCGACCGCACTGGTGGCGAGATCGGCCAGGGGTTGCGGGTCGCTGGGGTTGATGATCTGCGGCAACACATCGCGGAAATTCTGGCTCACATTGGTGAGTGCCACGCGGCCCTCTGGGCGCTTGGGGCCAGCCACACTCGGCTCGACCGTCGAGAGATCGAGTTCGAGGGTATCGGTATACTCCGCCACGGGCGTCTGCGCATCATGGAAGAGACCTTGGGCCTTCATATAGGCTTCGACCAGCGCGACGCGCTCCGGCGAACGCCCGGAGAATTCGAGGTAGCGCAGTGTCTCGGCATCCACCGGGAAGATGCCACAGGTGGCACCATACTCCGGGGCCATATTGGCAATCGTGGCGCGGTCGGCGAGCGGCAACTGGGCCAGACCGGGGCCGAAGAACTCAACGAATTTCCCGACCACACCCTTCTTGCGCAGCATCTGGGTGACGGTCAGCACCAGATCGGTGGCCGTGGCCCCCTCTGGCAACTCGCCAGTCAGCTTGAAGCCGATCACCTGGGGAATAAGCATCGAGACCGGCTGGCCGAGCATGGCCGCCTCGGCCTCGATTCCACCCACACCCCAACCGAGCACACCCAGACCATTGATCATGGTCGTGTGGCTATCGGTACCGACCAGCGTATCCGGGTAGGCTTGCACCGGGCCAGTGGCACGCGGGTTCTCATCCGAGGTGAAGACGAGGCGCGCAAGGTACTCCAGATTGACCTGGTGGACAATCCCATTACCGGGGGGCACAACCTTAAAGTTCTGGAAAGCGGTCTGGCCCCAGCGCAAGAAGGCATAGCGCTCCTGATTGCGCTCAAATTCGAGGTCGCGGTTGATGAGCAGCGCCGCCTCAGAGCCGAAGGCATCCACCTGCACCGAGTGGTCAATCACCAACTCAACCGGCTGGAGCGGGTTGATCAGGCCGGGATCGCCACCCATCGCGGCCATGGCATCGCGCATCGCGGCCAAGTCTACCACACACGGCACGCCGGTAAAATCCTGAAGAATGACACGTGCCGGGGTAAACGCAACTTCCTTATCGGGTTCAGCCTTGGGCTGCCAGTTAGCCAGCGCAAGCACATCATCAGCCGTAACAGTACGGCCATTCTCGGTACGCAGCAAATTTTCAAGCAAAATACGCAGCGAAAAGGGCAGTCGGCTAAGGTTTACACCATGCTGCTCAAGTGCGTCGAGGCGATAGATCTCATACTCATGCTCGCCGACACGCAGCGTAGATCGGGCACCGAAACTATTGGTCATTGCCAAGGGTCTCCTGTAAGTAAACCACGGGCCTTGCAAGCACCGTGACCACCCCAGGCAGTAACGGTGCGGTTCGTGAATAAGCGCACCGATTATAACATGATGCAGAGACAAGAGAGGATGGGGCTATGGGTTGAGGTGATTCTCTTCCGGGTGGCGCAGCGAATCCACCAGCGCATCACTCGCCGGAGTCGGCTGATCAATATCGAGGCGGCTCACCACCCAGGTGACAAAGAAGTTGACCGGCACCCCAAAGATGCCCGCCGCACTATGGTTGATGCCGAAGATGCCCCAATCGGGGAAGGTGTAGTTGAGCAGCATATAGCCGAGTGTCACCATCAGGCCGCTGATCATCCCCGACGCCGCACCCCGGCTCGTCGCACCCTTCCAGAAGATCCCCAACACCAGCACCGGGAAGAAGGTTGCTGCGGCCAGCGAAAAGGCCCAGGCCACCATCTGCACGATGATGGCGAGGCGCTGAATAGCGGTGAGTGCAGCCAGCACAGCCGCACTCAGCACCATCAGCCGCCCCAGCAACAGGCGCTCACGCGGCGTCGCCTTGGGGTTGAGCGTGCGGTGGAAGATGTCGTGGGCCACCGCCGAGGCAATCACCATGAGCAGCCCATCGGCGGTGGAGAGTGCCGCCGCCATGCCCCCGGCTGCCACCAGCGCCACCACCGTAGCGGGCAACCCGGCAATCTCCGGGGTAGCCAAGACGATCAGATCCTGATCGATCTGTAGCTCGTGGTACTGAAGGCGGCCATCACCATTGCCGCCCTGCTCCGGCGCATCGGCAATACTCAGCAGCCCGGTCTTGGCCCAATTCTCCGCCCACTGCGGAAGCTGGGCAATCGGGCGATCCACCACCTCCTGCAAGATCTCTAAGCGCGAAAAGGCCGCATAGGCTGGCGCAGTCAGGTAGAGGATGGCGATCCAGGCCAAGGCCCAACTCACACTGCTACGCGCCTCACTCATACTCGGTACAGTGTAGAAACGTACCAGAATATGCGGCATCCCCGCCGTACCCAGCATCAAACAGAGCGTCAGGGCCAGAAAGTTCCAGGGAGTCCAATCGTTAAAGGGCTGGCTGTAGCTCTGAATGCCCTGGGCCACTTCGAGCGCCTCGATCTGGTACATGGCCTGCCCGTACATGATCTGAGGTAGCGGCACCCCGGTCAGTTTGACCGAGAGCCACGTCACCGGCACGAGGTAGGCAATCACCATGATGATCCCCTGCACCGCCTGTGTCCAGGTGATCGCCTGCATGCCGCCCAGGAACGAGCAGAGCAGCACCGCCGAAAGCCCGACGATCACCCCCAGCATGTAGTTGACCCCCAGGAAGCGGCTCATGATGATGCCGACACCCGTGACCTGGGCGGTGACGTAGGTGAAGCTGATGATGATGCTGATCACGGCACCAATCACCCGCGTGCCTGCGCCGGGGTAGCGTTTGCCAATGAAATCGGGGATGGTGAACTGCCCAAACTTGCGCAGGTAGGGCGCGAGGAGCAGCGCCAACAGCACATACCCGCCCGTCCAGCCGGTGATGTAGGCCAGCCCCTCATAACCGAGCAGGTAGATGGCCCCAGCCATACTAATGAATGACGCGGCGCTCATCCAATCCGAGCCAGTCGCGAGGCCATTGAGCATGCCCGGAATGCGCCGCCCGGCCACATAGTATTCGTCGAGTTGGCTGGTACGCCCGCGCAACCCGATCAGTGCGTAGAGGCCCACGGTAATCAGCATGAAAAACCAACTCATCACACTGACTGGGATGCGCCATGCCTGTTCGAGTTGGCTGATCACAAAGACCAGCAACGCAAAACCAAGCGTAAAGCCGCTGTAGGTGGCAAAGATGCGTAGACGGCGGCGGCGTTCTTCTGGGCTATGGCGCGGAATGAGATCATACCGCCGTTCAAGTTGGCGCATGCGCCAATGGTAAAGAAAGGTCAGAATAATGAAGATCAGCAGCGAACCCTGCGCCCCCATGTAGTAACCGAGCGGAAAGCCGGTTAGTACGCGCATCTGGTTGAGCGGCGCGGCGAGGAGTGAGGGCAGGGTAAAACTGAGCAACCAGATCAATAGGTAGGGTGCAATCAGGCGCAGATTGGCCGCCCAGTAGTCACCCAACCAACTCGGTGCCTCCGGCAGTGGCTCCGTGGGCATACTCGGTGTCGCCGCATCCTCGCGGATAGGCCGTGGGGTTGCGGGCATGTCGAGCAGGCTGGCGCGACGATCCCGCACCCGCTCAATTGGTGGGAAGAGCCAGTTGAGGAGCCACATCGCAATCGCAATGGTGCCACCGATGGTGAAGATGAGTTGGAGTAGACCCATAAGATCGTGTTAGGAGGATTTGTTCTGGCTCTCTGGCGCAAGTGGCAACGTAAAAGTAAAGACTGTCCCCTGGCCTTTACCAGCGCTCCAGACACTAATATCGCCACCCTGAGCATCCACGAGGTGGCGCACAATCGCCAGCCCGATGCCACTGCCGCCGCTCTGGCGCGCACGCGACTTATCTACGCGATAGAAGCGTTCAAAGACATGCGGCAGATGTTCGGCAGCAATCCCCACCCCCGAATCGGCCACTTCCACCGTCATCTTGTCGGTGGTGGCCCAGGCGCGCAGCACCACCTCGCCCCCCGCAGGGGTGTAGCGATAGGCGTTGGAGAGCAGGTTGATCAAAATCTGATCGAGTCGATCCGGGTCGGCCCAGACCGGCGGCAGACGTAGCGGAACTTCTATGCCCATGCGTACTTGGTTGGCACTGAAGATCGGTTCAAACTGCACACAGATGGCTTCGATCAGGTGAACCAGATTGACGCTGCGGGCCACCACCGGCAACTGGCCCGCCTCAACCCGGGAGAGCAGTTCTAGATCTTCAATCAAGCGTTGCAGGCGGTTCGATTCATGCAGAATCAGGTTGAAGGTCTCGTGACTCGGTTGCACCACCCCATCAAGCAAGCCCTCCATATACCCGCCAATCGTGGCCAGGGGCGTGCGCAGTTCATGGGTGACATCGGCCAGCAGTGCGAGGCGGCGCTGTTCGGTCTGATCAAGCGCATCGGCCAACTGATTGACGCTGCGGCTCAGTTGGGCAATCTCATCATCCGAGGCAATCCGGGTACGTTCGCGGTAGAAACCCTGCGCCAGCCGCTTACTCACACTAGTGAGCGTAATCAGCGGTTCCACGATCCGCCGCGAAACAAAGAGACTCACCACCACCGCCGCTGCCAGCGCGGCAAAACCACTCACCAAGAGCGACTGCTGCACCACCGCCTGAAACTGCTGGAGTGGCGGCGTCTCGATCACCGCACTCGGATCGAGGCTACCCGTCTCGGCAGCGGCTGACCCCAAGGTCAGCGGCGCGGAATGCACCAAGCCCACACTAGCCAGAAACGTCGCGGTTGCCAGCAGCACCACATCGGCAATCACCACAATCACCAGATGCGAAAAGAAGAGCTTCCAGCGCAGTTGATGCGGCCATCTCATCGTGAGCCGCCCACAAACTTATACCCAACCCCGCGTACCGTCTGCACATACGAGGCATCGCCATCATCTTCAAGCTTACGGCGCAGCGTACCGACATGCACATCCACCACGCGGTCAATCCCGGCAAAATCGGCACCCCAAACGCGTTGCAGCAACTCCTCGCGGGTAAAGACCCGGCCAGGGTAACTGGCCAGCGCATAGAGCAGATCAAACTCACGCGGGGTCAACTCAATCTGCAACTCACCCCGTTTCACCTCGCGCCGTTCGGGGTCAATCGAGAGCGAATCGAAGATCAGCGAAGGGCGTTCGTTCGTCTTCCCCGCTGGCGCACGAGTACGGCGCAGGATCGCCTTCACCCGCGCCACCAACTCACGCGGGCTAAAAGGTTTAGTGAGATAGTCATCGGCACCCACCGAGAGGCCAATCAGCTTATCCACCTCATCAGTACGAGCGGTGAGCATCAAGACATAGACCGCCGTCTCTTGATGTAGGCGGCGACACACCTCAATGCCATCCAAGCCGGGCAGCATCACATCCAGGATGACCAGATCGGGGCGACAGGCACGGGCCAGGGTCAGTGCGCTTGGCCCATCATAGGCGCGCTGCACCGCAAAGCCCTCGGCGGCAAGGTAACTGGCCACAAGATCAACGATGGGCTGCTCATCATCAACAACCAAGATCGTCGCGGCATCCATGCTCTCTAACCTCACGCCCCGCTGCCGCATAGGAATCAGCAGCGCGATACCGTCTTGCGTAATTTCGCACCCCGCCCGTAAACGGGCGGGCTAGCCCCCCGGCGAAGGCCGCCTTCGCGGCCTAGAGCCAGCCCGCGAAGGCGGGCTTTGCATCGTGTAGCCCGCCCGTTTACGGGCTGGGGAACTTCAGCCCCAAGGACTCTGCACATGCCATACAAGTCCGCATACTATACCACAGAGCCGCCCTAGCGCCTATGCTATAATGCGTGCAATCGATCATCAGGAACAGACCCCGTACTTACTGCTTATGGAAGATTTCGAGCAGCTCGATCACTATCAGATACTAGGGATCAGCCGCAGCGCCTCCGACGACGAGATAAAGCAAGCCTATCGCCAGCAGATGCGGCGCTATCATCCCGACCGCGTCGCCTCAGCCAGCCCCGCCGAACAAGCCTACGCCACCCAACGTGCCCTGCGCATCAACGCAGCCTACCAGACGCTCAGCGACCGTAACGAGCGTTTGCTTTACAACCGCACGTTGAGCGGGCATGTACCCACCCCTCCCCGCCCACAACAACCGGCGCGCCCGCGTGATCACCAAGCCGAACTCTACGAGCGTGCCCACGAGCACCTTGATGCTGGGCGAACCATGCAGGCAGTGGCGACGCTGCGCGAATTGCAGCAACTCAACCCCTTCTACCGTGACAGTGCGGCGCTCTTAGCCCAGGCCGAGGCGCAGATGAACCAGCCGCCACCCGCTCCAGCGCCGGTGCAGCGCACCGCCCCCGCGTTGCCCAGCCGCCGCACCCTGATCATTGGCGGGGCAAGTGGCTTGGTACTGGCACTCTTCGGCGGCGTCACCTGGTGGATGCGGCGCACCCCGGCGGTAGCCTCCCCGGCCACCCCCACCGAGGCCCAACCCGCTGGCGGGGTGGGCGTGGCGACGGCAACGGCCATGCCTGCCACCGCCACCAGCGCCCCTGCGGCTACTGCCACCCGCACGCCCAGCCCCACCCCCGCCCCGACTGCTACTCGCACCCCCACGCCAACCCCCGTTGCCGAGACGGGCCGCGTGATCTACAGCGAGAATTTCCGGGGCAGTGGGTGGCCGAGCGGTTCCGGTTCGGGCTGGAGCGTCGGCGCAGGCGGCGGAGCCTACACGATTACTTCGCAAGCAGGCGCGGGCAACATCTGGGTCTACCGCACCAGCCCCGGCGGAGCCGACATGCTGATCGGGGTAGATGTGACCGTCCGGGGGGGCGAAGCGGGGCTGATCGTACACTTCACCGACCGCGACAACTACCTCGCCTTCTTTGTTGATCCCGCCGCAGGCAGCTTCCGGCTCGAACTCCGCAGTGCAGGGCAAGCCAGCGATCTGCTGACCGACAATCACCCCGCCATCCAGAGCGGCACCAACCGCCTTGTTGCGCGTCTTGAGGGCGAGGAGATCATCTTCCGCATCAACGGCCAGCAGGTTGCCGAACTCCCCCTGAGCGACCCACCACCCAGCCAGCGTTACGGCCTCGTAGCCGTCAGCGGGGCAGGCACCTCCGTCGAGGCGAACTTTGAAGATCTGCAACTGCGGGCGTTGCGGTAGGAGGGAGAGAGTAGCGGTTCAACATGATTTCTACAACACTACAAGCACCCACCGCTCTATTACATACTCGCCGGAGACAATGCGCGGAGCTTCGCCGTTCTACGCACTATGCGGGAGCTGTCAGAACAACGTCATCACCGTCGGCAGCAACCGCCCACACGACCCCATCACCGTCATTTATCATTGAGCCAAAATCGAGCGGCGAAGCATAAGGCCAAACCCCAGGAGTCGCTCGCGCTACAAAACATGGCGTCCCAATGCGACACAAACTATGGTACACTAGATGCATGGGTTCAGATTGCGTGCTTGGAAGCAACAATTCAAGCAGCCGCTCGAAACAGGCGCATTTCATGGCGTTCCAATGCGCTTGCGAGCGTCACTGTTCCAAAAGCCCCAAATCCGCCCGGCGGATTGAAACAAGTTCATGCGGCCAGGCGGCCACGCCCACACGATACGTTCCAAAAGCCCCAAATCCGCCCGGCGGATTGAAACTCCAACACGGCCTGTGTCATTGCCTCGATAACTTCAGTTCCAAAAGCCCCAAATCCGCCCGGCGGATTGAAACTCGTTCGTGCGGCCAGTCGGCCACGCCCACACGATACCACGTTCCAAAAGCCCCAAATCCGCCCGGCGGATTGAAACCCAGTTGTACGGCGAGGCGGGGCTATGGCATGGGCGTTCCAAAAGCCCCAAATCCGCCCGGCGGATTGAAACTCTCATTAGATTCGAGCATGCGACACCACTTGCGAGTTCCAAAAGCCCCAAATCCGCCCGGCGGATTGAAACTTGATAAATTCGGATCAGGCCGTCGCCATCGGCGCGGTTCCAAAAGCCCCAAATCCGCCCGGCGGATTGAAACATAGGGCGGCTCGGTGCCGATCCTGAGATGCGCTACACCGGGTTCCAAAAGCCCCAAATCCGCCCGGCGGATTGAAACCGCGAAATCGGCGACACGTCGCGCATGGTCTGACGTGCGTTCCAAAAGCCCCAAATCCGCCCGGCGGATTGAAACCGACTCCTGAGCGCGTCACCACGCCACCCCGGAGGCGAGTTCCAAAAGCCCCAAATCCGCCCGGCGGATTGAAACAGATCGTTGACGACGGTCAGATCGACCGCGCCCAACGTTCCAAAAGCCCCAAATCCGCCCGGCGGATTGAAACCTCAACGCAACGCGGATCAACACGATCATGACCGCGGTTCCAAAAGCCCCAAATCCGCCCGGCGGATTGAAACACGCGCCATACAAGACTCCTTTCGTGGCTATCGTGGCGTTCCAAAAGCCCCAAATCCGCCCGGCGGATTGAAACAGGGGCTGACTGGCCCGGTGTGGCGCGATCTTCGCGATGTTCCAAAAGCCCCAAATCCGCCCGGCGGATTGAAACAAAAACCAACGGCCTAGAGATAGCGGCGCTATCTCAGGTTCCAAAAGCCCCAAATCCGCCCGGCGGATTGAAACCTCGATCTGACGTTCGCAGAGATCGACCAAGGCTTTACTGTTCCAAAAGCCCCAAATCCGCCCGGCGGATTGAAACTTCGCAAATGCTTATACTCATCCGACAGCATGGCATGGGTTCCAAAAGCCCCAAATCCGCCCGGCGGATTGAAACCAAAATCGCCTTGGCGATCTGCTTGTCGAACAACTCGGTTCCAAAAGCCCCAAATCCGCCCGGCGGATTGAAACATATGAAGAATCCCGACAAGGATTATCATTCATGGCGGTTCCAAAAGCCCCAAATCCGCCCGGCGGATTGAAACCAAAATCGCCTTGGCGATCTGCTTGTCGAACAACTCGGTTCCAAAAGCCCCAAATCCGCCCGGCGGATTGAAACGGCGGCGACTCAATCCCGTGGGGCGGATTGCCCACGGTTCCAAAAGCCCCAAATCCGCCCGGCGGATTGAAACAGATCGACCGCGCCCAACGTCGCGGCGAATGCAACGGTGTTCCAAAAGCCCCAAATCCGCCCGGCGGATTGAAACTAGGGTTATCCTCGTGGCGACTATCGAGGAGGGCGAGTTCCAAAAGCCCCAAATCCGCCCGGCGGATTGAAACCAATGATGCGCCGCCACGTTCGGAGCACCGTGGCATCCGTTCCAAAAGCCCCAAATCCGCCCGGCGGATTGAAACTCCAGGAGCGGATGGCCGAGGACGGCATGGGCGTGGTTCCAAGTTCCAAAAGCCCCAAATCCGCCCGGCGGATTGAAACGAATCTTGGACAATAGAGGGTTTGTCCCCCTCTGGAACCAGTTCCAAAAGCCCCAAATCCGCCCGGCGGATTGAAACTTGGAAGGTCGTCGTCCCCTCCATAACGACCTTCCACAGAGTTCCAAAAGCCCCAAATCCGCCCGGCGGATTGAAACGTTTCCATGACTGGGCTTGATTCCCTGGAACGCACCACGTTCCAAAAGCCCCAAATCCGCCCGGCGGATTGAAACGGCCAGGAAGGTCTCCACGTGCGAGATCCGAAAAAGTTCCAAAAGCCCCAAATCCGCCCGGCGGATTGAAACCGTCTGGACAACGCACCGGCGTCCTCCCTTTGTCTGGGTTCCAAAAGCCCCAAATCCGCCCGGCGGATTGAAACTTGCTGCTGATCCATCATGGAAATACGGTGCGGTCGTTCCAAAAGCCCCAAATCCGCCCGGCGGATTGAAACGATGCCGGAGCCGCATCGATCCACTGGCAACCCAACGCGTTCCAAAAGCCCCAAATCCGCCCGGCGGATTGAAACTAAAGAGTTGTCAAACTTGACATAGCTCAAAAAGTAGTTCCAAAAGCCCCAAATCCGCCCGGCGGATTGAAACTTAAACGTGCAGATATTAACGAGTTGCCGAAAGTAGTTCCAAAAGCCCCAAATCCGCCCGGCGGATTGAAACTTTACAAGAAAGAGTTTTGACGTGTCTACTCCAATGTTCCAAAAGCCCCAAATCCGCCCGGCGGATTGAAACTACGGGAAAGATCCGACCAACAAGTACCTGACACTCGTTCCAAAAGCCCCAAATCCGCCCGGCGGATTGAAACATACCATCAATCAATGGTAGTGGGCCACTTGCTACGCGTTCCAAAAGCCCCAAATCCGCCCGGCGGATTGAAACTAATCAGGCTCAACAACAATAACCCATAGTACCACTGGGTTCCAAAAGCCCCAAATCCGCCCGGCGGATTGAAACCATTGCCACTGCCAAGGTAGGCGGGATTGGCACCGCGTTCCAAAAGCCCCAAATCCGCCCGGCGGATTGAAACATTCATCGTGGCATTATCCTCGCTGGGCACGGCGTTGTTCCAAAAGCCCCAAATCCGCCCGGCGGATTGAAACCGCCTCCTCTGCGGTTTGATACGCTCCAGTAGGGCCGTTCCAAAAGCCCCAAATCCGCCCGGCGGATTGAAACGGCAGCGAAGGGCAGCACTTCGAGACGTTTGACCCCGGTTCCAAAAGCCCCAAATCCGCCCGGCGGATTGAAACTCTACCGCCTCGACAGTCTCGCCCGTGCCTACCCTGATGTTCCAAAAGCCCCAAATCCGCCCGGCGGATTGAAACTCACCCCTTGTATGTATCTGGGGCGGAAACTACTTTGCGGTTCCAAAAGCCCCAAATCCGCCCGGCGGATTGAAACCCGTAATTTCCGACATCATGGGCGATACACCTTCGGTTCCAAAAGCCCCAAATCCGCCCGGCGGATTGAAACCCGCACCCATGTAGTCAACGAGCGGGCGTAGAATACGAGTTCCAAAAGCCCCAAATCCGCCCGGCGGATTGAAACTGGCATCATGGGCAGGCCGGGGGAGTTGCCGAAGCCGTTCCAAAAGCCCCAAATCCGCCCGGCGGATTGAAACTGATACGCTCCAGTAGGGCCATTGCTGTCATAGATCGGGTTCCAAAAGCCCCAAATCCGCCCGGCGGATTGAAACGCACGAGGCGGATTGGGAGACGTTGAGTACCCGCGGTTCCAAAAGCCCCAAATCCGCCCGGCGGATTGAAACCTGTGTGATTGTGGTCGGGAGACCACACCGACGCGAGTTCCAAAAGCCCCAAATCCGCCCGGCGGATTGAAACTAGCGTGGCTGATAACATCATCACAATCATCATCATAATCAGTTCCAAAAGCCCCAAATCCGCCCGGCGGATTGAAACCAAGCTGCCAGATGAGATGCCTCTTTAGGAGAAGTTCCAAAAGCCCCAAATCCGCCCGGCGGATTGAAACTTGTGGACTCGTGGTCGAGTGACCACACCGATATGAGTTCCAAAAGCCCCAAATCCGCCCGGCGGATTGAAACCAGCTAGAGGCTGTGGTGGAAGCGCTGGGGCTGGGTGGTTCCAAAAGCCCCAAATCCGCCCGGCGGATTGAAACTGTTACGGCGGAAGCGGCCTCCAAGTTGCTGGATTGTTCCAAAAGCCCCAAATCCGCCCGGCGGATTGAAACGGCATCGCCATACTCTTCTTCATTGAGGCATGCAAGGGTGGTTCCAAAAGCCCCAAATCCGCCCGGCGGATTGAAACGAGCAACTTCTTGCGGTGCTAGCCCCCTCGCTGACGGTTCCAAAAGCCCCAAATCCGCCCGGCGGATTGAAACCGAAGAATACTGCAAATTCATAGATGGAACGATACAGCGGTTGTTCCAAAAGCCCCAAATCCGCCCGGCGGATTGAAACTCGTCGATCTGCCACGCACCATCCTCGTAGATCAGTTCCAAAAGCCCCAAATCCGCCCGGCGGATTGAAACGACCTCGTGGCGACCCGGACGACCAAGCCCCAAGTTCCAAAAGCCCCAAATCCGCCCGGCGGATTGAAACAGGAGAAGATCGATTCGACGCAAGGACCACGCCGTTCCAAAAGCCCCAAATCCGCCCGGCGGATTGAAACTGGGGTGGCACGACCTGGGAGCGGCGCGATACCGGGCGTTCCAAAAGCCCCAAATCCGCCCGGCGGATTGAAACAGCCGAAGCGCTGGCCGTATCGGGCAGAGGCCCAGCGTTCCAAAAGCCCCAAATCCGCCCGGCGGATTGAAACATTCTCCAATCATCGTATGCAGATGGTTGTTAGATACGTTCCAAAAGCCCCAAATCCGCCCGGCGGATTGAAACGATCTTTATGAGCAGGTGCGACACCTCGCTCATGGGGATGTTCCAAAAGCCCCAAATCCGCCCGGCGGATTGAAACCGCCCAGGCGAACTGGGCGGATTTTCTGCCAGCCCTGTTCCAAAAGCCCCAAATCCGCCCGGCGGATTGAAACCTCCGCTCCCACGACCCGCGCCGAGCGCTCACTATAGTTCCAAAAGCCCCAAATCCGCCCGGCGGATTGAAACTCTGAAGACAGATCAAAAGAACTACCACTATCTCCGTTCCAAAAGCCCCAAATCCGCCCGGCGGATTGAAACAGTATATCGGCGTCTTTCTCCCCTTCGACAATGTAGGTTCCAAAAGCCCCAAATCCGCCCGGCGGATTGAAACTGGCCTTATCAAAGCCGATCATCCCATTCTCTGGTAGTTCCAAAAGCCCCAAATCCGCCCGGCGGATTGAAACGTGCGAAGATAGCATCGTAGATGCTCGATGCACGAGCGTTCCAAAAGCCCCAAATCCGCCCGGCGGATTGAAACTTTACGGATTTCAAGGCAAAGCGGCATCTGCGCCGCTGTTCCAAAAAGCCCCAAATCCGCCCGGCGGATTGAAACTTGGCAGCGAAAAACGCGTGGGTAGGAAGGTTTGGTAAGGTTCCAAAAGCCCCAAATCCGCCCGGCGGATTGAAACAGTCCACGGATCAGCTGTGGACAACGGGCATGAAAGCGTTCCAAAAGCCCCAAATCCGCCCGGCGGATTGAAACGGGATCGCTAATGACCTGGGGCCAGGGCAATGTGCGTTCCAAAAGCCCCAAATCCGCCCGGCGGATTGAAACATTATGTGGGCAGGTCTGACCTTCGGCTTCATCGGGGTTCCAAAAGCCCCAAATCCGCCCGGCGGATTGAAACATGATGAAGCCGAAGCATATCAAGGTACCTAATTTCAAGAAGTTCCAAAAGCCCCAAATCCGCCCGGCGGATTGAAACACGTGCTGGCCCTGAGGAGCTCCAGGGCCAGGACGAAGGTTCCAAAAGCCCCAAATCCGCCCGGCGGATTGAAACTGGCTAGCGATCGGTTGGAGATTGAATTACCTGATGATGTTCCAAAAGCCCCAAATCCGCCCGGCGGATTGAAACCGCAACCTCCCCCGGCTCTGCACGAGCGTTACAGTACAAGTTCCAAAAGCCCCAAATCCGCCCGGCGGATTGAAACCAATTTTGCCCAATGATTATCAGCGTTGAGAGCGCGTTCCAAAAGCCCCAAATCCGCCCGGCGGATTGAAACTCCGTCGCCAATTGCTTGATGCGCAAGGTTTCATCCCGGGTTCCAAAAGCCCCAAATCCGCCCGGCGGATTGAAACTTTGGCTAGTCTAGGTGAGGGCGCATGATTGATACCAGGTTCCAAAAGCCCCAAATCCGCCCGGCGGATTGAAACATTGAGCAGACAATCCGGGGCGCTAAATCCCGCTCGTTCCAAAAGCCCCAAATCCGCCCGGCGGATTGAAACTGGCCCCGTCAGCCACGGGAACACAATACCACACACAGTTCCAAAAGCCCCAAATCCGCCCGGCGGATTGAAACCCTGCCGGAGGGGATAAACACGTCACGGATTGATGTTGTTCCAAAAGCCCCAAATCCGCCCGGCGGATTGAAACCCGTGATGTGACTCCTGGGCAGACGTGGGATGACTTGGTTCCAAAAGCCCCAAATCCGCCCGGCGGATTGAAACGCATATCACAATCATCATCAACAACATCGCCGTTAAGTTCCAAAAGCCCCAAATCCGCCCGGCGGATTGAAACCATTATCTGTAACAATCACACAACACGACGGCGGCGTTCCAAAAGCCCCAAATCCGCCCGGCGGATTGAAACCGGCTTCGAGTGGGCACGTGGGCAGGGCTGGAGCTTCGAGGTTCCAAAAGCCCCAAATCCGCCCGGCGGATTGAAACCCCAGATCCTGGGTTTGGCCCTCGAACTCCGTAGACAGAAGTTCCAAAAGCCCCAAATCCGCCCGGCGGATTGAAACCCAATCACCGTTCCGTCGAGGCTATAATTTTCGCCACGAGTTCCAAAAGCCCCAAATCCGCCCGGCGGATTGAAACATGAGCGAGCATGCGCTGCGGGCGCTTCAGGATATGGTTCCAAAAGCCCCAAATCCGCCCGGCGGATTGAAACGGCACGCTACTGAGCGGTGGCCGTGTTCCGCTACGGTTCCAAAAGCCCCAAATCCGCCCGGCGGATTGAAACCCATCGGCTTCGGTCAGGGTGTAGCGGTTGCGTACCGGTTCCAAAAGCCCCAAATCCGCCCGGCGGATTGAAACCGTTGGCGAGGCGTCATTTACTCGGCCACGAGCGTAGTTCCAAAAGCCCCAAATCCGCCCGGCGGATTGAAACTTGCCGATGCCCAAATTGATAGCATCACCAACCCTGGGTTCCAAAAGCCCCAAATCCGCCCGGCGGATTGAAACCGGTGATTGGTCGGATCTTTCACCAGCAACCGCAGAGTTCCAAAAGCCCCAAATCCGCCCGGCGGATTGAAACATCTATAACCCGCTCTACGGCTCGGCCTCCTATAGTGGTTCCAAAAGCCCCAAATCCGCCCGGCGGATTGAAACACACGGAGGGGGGCTATGAAATACCACCTTGAGCTGTTCCAAAAGCCCCAAATCCGCCCGGCGGATTGAAACAGACCTGGACGGCGGTTTTCCTCGCGGCACAAGCGGTGCGTTCCAAAAGCCCCAAATCCGCCCGGCGGATTGAAACATGCGCTCGGAGTACCCGGAGTCGTGCCCGGCCTGCGTTCCAAAAGCCCCAAATCCGCCCGGCGGATTGAAACGAAGATGTTGGCCGAGGCGTGGCACAGCCTGGAAGAGTTCCAAAAGCCCCAAATCCGCCCGGCGGATTGAAACAAGAAGCTCCGATCTTCCTCTTCACGGACTTGGCCGGGTTCCAAAAGCCCCAAATCCGCCCGGCGGATTGAAACAGTTCCGCCTGTACCGACGCTTCGGCCTGGGCCGTGTTCCAAAAGCCCCAAATCCGCCCGGCGGATTGAAACAGGACATAAAACGATCACGGTGATCGTTTTATGTCGTTCCAAAAGCCCCAAATCCGCCCGGCGGATTGAAACGTTATTGGCGACTCGGAAAAGACGACGCCCCACTGGTTCCAAAAGCCCCAAATCCGCCCGGCGGATTGAAACTT
>NZ_GL501401.1:165885-324022 GCF_000152145.1 Oscillochloris trichoides DG-6 | reverse complement strand
TTATCATCTTGGTACGCATGGCGATTCCCGATTCTGTTCCAAAAGCCCCAAATCCGCCCGGCGGATTGAAACTAGTTGGCTGGCGCTGGATAACCTCTCGGTGCGTCTGTTCCAAAAGCCCCAAATCCGCCCGGCGGATTGAAACGAACAGCTACCCAATCCCCAACTTCTAACATTTCTAGTTCCAAAAGCCCCAAATCCGCCCGGCGGATTGAAACGGGCAGCGAGGATATGCGCTGGAAGCTCCGCACGGCCTTGTTCCAAAAGCCCCAAATCCGCCCGGCGGATTGAAACACATGCTAGAGACGGGACTAAACATTATCGAGACGTTCCAAAAGCCCCAAATCCGCCCGGCGGATTGAAACTCGTCAAGGATGGGGATGCTGATACTCTGCACCGTTTGTTCCAAAAGCCCCAAATCCGCCCGGCGGATTGAAACGCGATGAGTTGGCCAGCGCCGTGCTGACGGCCTGGGTTCCAAAAGCCCCAAATCCGCCCGGCGGATTGAAACTTATGTGTCCGTGGCCGATAGGGCCGCACCGACGCGTTCCAAAAGCCCCAAATCCGCCCGGCGGATTGAAACTTTACTTGCACTCTCGGAGGCCCGCGCTAATCGCCGTTCCAAAAGCCCCAAATCCGCCCGGCGGATTGAAACCCCATCGCTGCGTGAACGTGTTCGACACGACAACATGTTCCAAAAGCCCCAAATCCGCCCGGCGGATTGAAACTTCGGTGCTATCGAAGCGGACGACCTCGATGTCAGGATGTTCCAAAAGCCCCAAATCCGCCCGGCGGATTGAAACATCATCCGTTCGTGGATTACAGCGACGGGACGGGCGCGAGGCTGCACAATATCTATCTCGTGCGGTGGCTCGTGGTTCCAAAAGCCCCAAATCCGCCCGGCGGATTGAAACTCTTGGAATGGAAGCTCGCATGGCGTACCTTGGGGGTTCCAAAAGCCCCAAATCCGCCCGGCGGATTGAAACCAAGACGATGGACGATAACCCTGCATACCGCGATGGTTCCAAAAGCCCCAAATCCGCCCGGCGGATTGAAACTGATATAATGCACTGTTGCGCAAGCCGCTACTCACGCCGTTCCAAAAGCCCCAAATCCGCCCGGCGGATTGAAACGTGTCCCACGGGACACAACTGCGGCTGTCTCGGCTCCGTTCCAAAAGCCCCAAATCCGCCCGGCGGATTGAAACCACCGTTCGTGCCATAGACATTGGGTCAGGAGAGGTTCCAAAAGCCCCAAATCCGCCCGGCGGATTGAAACCGCCCAGGTCGCTCACGCCGACGCGGCGGTGGCCACGCTGTTCCAAAAGCCCCAAATCCGCCCGGCGGATTGAAACTTTATCTTTCCACTGCGCACATACAACATTTTTTTGGTTCCAAAAGCCCCAAATCCGCCCGGCGGATTGAAACTTGGTAGTCGTCTCCTCATCCTCAACCGCCATGCCGGTTCCAAAAGCCCCAAATCCGCCCGGCGGATTGAAACGATCTGTCGTGCCGTTGAGAAATATGGCACGGCTGGGGTTCCAAAAGCCCCAAATCCGCCCGGCGGATTGAAACATAAGCGGCGTTATCCGCCACGTTATCCCATACAGTTCCAAAAGCCCCAAATCCGCCCGGCGGATTGAAACAGACCAAAACCCGGCCTACCAGGAGGCGACGGCATCGTTCCAAAAGCCCCAAATCCGCCCGGCGGATTGAAACGGGAAGGGAAGGCGTTCGGTGTAAGGCGTATTTCGGTTCCAAAAGCCCCAAATCCGCCCGGCGGATTGAAACTACTACTCAGCGGCGTCGGTGAAGCACCGCTTGACGTTGTTCCAAAAGCCCCAAATCCGCCCGGCGGATTGAAACTAACGCCCAAGCGCCAGGATATCCTCGAAGATACGCTGGAAGTTCCAAAAGCCCCAAATCCGCCCGGCGGATTGAAACTGGATTTGCATGCCATCCATCCACTTCTCGGCATACTGTTCCAAAAGCCCCAAATCCGCCCGGCGGATTGAAACCGCTTCGATACCTTGTCTTCTCCCTTGCGCTTCTCAACGTTCCAAAAGCCCCAAATCCGCCCGGCGGATTGAAACCCGGGGGCTTCTGCTTTGTGGGCTATTTATCACCGTTCCAAAAGCCCCAAATCCGCCCGGCGGATTGAAACAGACCGAGCGCCTTGCGTGCAGCCTCGCAAGTCTTCGGTTCCAAAAGCCCCAAATCCGCCCGGCGGATTGAAACCTACCGTCCTTCCGCGTACCAATCAGCGTCATGCTGAGTTCCAAAAGCCCCAAATCCGCCCGGCGGATTGAAACGTCATTGATGTACCTATGCCAGCGGAATGAGACGCAACGTTCCAAAAGCCCCAAATCCGCCCGGCGGATTGAAACTGGTTATGGTGAAACGTCGCATGCTACTACTGGTAAGTTCCAAAAGCCCCAAATCCGCCCGGCGGATTGAAACCAGGAACAGCCAGAGCAGCACCGGAACGCTGGCCGAGTAGTTCCAAAAGCCCCAAATCCGCCCGGCGGATTGAAACCTCCACACCTCGCGCTACTATCCGAGCATCAGGTTCCAAAAGCCCCAAATCCGCCCGGCGGATTGAAACGATTTCGGCCGTTACACTGACTACCGTCTGTACGGATGGTTCCAAAAGCCCCAAATCCGCCCGGCGGATTGAAACTTTTGCAGGGTTTAGGCGGGGATGTTATACTAATTCCGTTCCAAAAGCCCCAAATCCGCCCGGCGGATTGAAACTGGGGCCGCGCTACGGGATCGTCTGCTACATGGGATTTGTTCCAAAAGCCCCAAATCCGCCCGGCGGATTGAAACGTTTGGCAGGATGTTTATTCTGGTGATGCTGTAGTTGAGTTCCAAAAGCCCCAAATCCGCCCGGCGGATTGAAACAACAACATATATATGTTGTGATCTAGGAAGGGGGTGAGTTCCAAAAGCCCCAAATCCGCCCGGCGGATTGAAACTGCTGAATTATTCCCGTAGGTTCCTTCAGATCCGTGTTCCAAAAGCCCCAAATCCGCCCGGCGGATTGAAACCCGCGAAGATCGGGTAGGCGCGTGCGTAGTCAGCGGGTTCCAAAAGCCCCAAATCCGCCCGGCGGATTGAAACAGGCATGCTGGCATCGCGCCGCCGCTCGTCTCGTGCGTTCCAAAAGCCCCAAATCCGCCCGGCGGATTGAAACTGCCCAGCCAAACAACTGGCCGTGCAAGGTCATTGCCGTTCCAAAAGCCCCAAATCCGCCCGGCGGATTGAAACTGTAGCGCAGCAAACTTCTGACTGAGGTTGGTTTGTGGGTTCCAAAAGCCCCAAATCCGCCCGGCGGATTGAAACCGAGGCGAGGATTGAGAGCCGAAAGAAGGGAGTAGTTCCAAAAGCCCCAAATCCGCCCGGCGGATTGAAACGACTGCAACGGCATCTCGGCGAGCAATTCCTTCAAGTTCCAAAAGCCCCAAATCCGCCCGGCGGATTGAAACAGTCAGGATGGCCAGCGCAAACGGGGCATAGACCTTCAGGTTCCAAAAGCCCCAAATCCGCCCGGCGGATTGAAACGAGCATGACCGATGATATTAGCCGCGCACTGGACATGTTCCAAAAGCCCCAAATCCGCCCGGCGGATTGAAACTGTTCAAACGAAAGGACTCAACCGTGCCACCGAATGATGTTCCAAAAGCCCCAAATCCGCCCGGCGGATTGAAACGGAAGCGGTCACGCTGATCAACAGCGTCAAACTGACGTTCCAAAAGCCCCAAATCCGCCCGGCGGATTGAAACCGCAAACTACGCTTGGATTACCAAGCAAAGCTTGGAGTTGTTCCAAAAGCCCCAAATCCGCCCGGCGGATTGAAACTGACCTTTTGCAGCAGGCGCATGGCGGCCATCGAGTGTTCCAAAAGCCCCAAATCCGCCCGGCGGATTGAAACGTTGCGATGGTGCGGTGTCAGCACGGAGAGAGGGACGGTTCCAAAAGCCCCAAATCCGCCCGGCGGATTGAAACCGGCTACCGCACCGAGGCTGAGGCCGAGGCAGGGCGAAAGAGTTCCAAAAGCCCCAAATCCGCCCGGCGGATTGAAACCGCGATACATCGCGTCTGGCCGCACGAGCCACGGATCGAGTTCCAAAAGCCCCAAATCCGCCCGGCGGATTGAAACCGCTGCAAATAGACGCTCACGCATTCTGGTCTCGTTCCAAAAGCCCCAAATCCGCCCGGCGGATTGAAACGTCGTCATTGTGCTGCTAGGTGCGGGGCTGGCACGTTCCAAAAGCCCCAAATCCGCCCGGCGGATTGAAACATGCAACACAAGCAATCAATCATAATCTCACGATGCGTTCCAAAAGCCCCAAATCCGCCCGGCGGATTGAAACATCCATATAGGTGCTGCTCGGTGTAGTGAGTTTGAGTTCCAAAAGCCCCAAATCCGCCCGGCGGATTGAAACGCGATGCTCCCCCTACGCATCGTGGCCAAAGACACCGTTCCAAAAGCCCCAAATCCGCCCGGCGGATTGAAACTATCACCTGGGCGATGGAACTGATTAACAGAGTGCGGGTTCCAAAAGCCCCAAATCCGCCCGGCGGATTGAAACCGAGGCTGGTGGCGGCGAAAAACTGACGCCGGATCAGTTCCAAAAGCCCCAAATCCGCCCGGCGGATTGAAACCTGGCACCCGTTCGGTGCGCACACCGGCGCGGGAAGTTCCAAAAGCCCCAAATCCGCCCGGCGGATTGAAACCCAGCAGGCGCATGCGCTGATTAGCGGCGACGGCGTTCCAAAAGCCCCAAATCCGCCCGGCGGATTGAAACATGTACGATCCTTGGATCAGCGACTTGTGCCATAAGGTTCCAAAAGCCCCAAATCCGCCCGGCGGATTGAAACACGGCCCCACCCCCACCGCCACGGGCACCGCCACGGGGTTCCAAAAGCCCCAAATCCGCCCGGCGGATTGAAACTACTACTCTACCAGCACCACTTCAAGCGGCCATTGAGTTCCAAAAGCCCCAAATCCGCCCGGCGGATTGAAACAAAAACTTAATTATCTGTGTCCCACGGGACACAAGGAGTTCCAAAAGCCCCAAATCCGCCCGGCGGATTGAAACATATCCAGAGTCGGGGCCATCCCACATTATTGCTGATGTTCCAAAAGCCCCAAATCCGCCCGGCGGATTGAAACTCTTGGTATAGGCGGCTTTCATTCCCGTCGTCCACAGTTCCAAAAGCCCCAAATCCGCCCGGCGGATTGAAACTTCCGCGTTGCAAAGCCGCGTAAGGCAGAGCAAGGTTCCAAAAGCCCCAAATCCGCCCGGCGGATTGAAACCTGCCCACCGCCTACTTCGTGAATGGCGATACTGGCCGTTCCAAAAGCCCCAAATCCGCCCGGCGGATTGAAACTCGCTGGAGGGGGCGGCGGATATCTATGAGGCAACGTTCCAAAAGCCCCAAATCCGCCCGGCGGATTGAAACTGCCTGAGAAACCACCAGCGCGGCCACGGTATCTATGGTTCCAAAAGCCCCAAATCCGCCCGGCGGATTGAAACCGCCTCTGTCAGCGTGATCTTCCCGCCTCGCCTACGTTCCAAAAGCCCCAAATCCGCCCGGCGGATTGAAACTGACGCGGGTCTTGTGTTTGAGGCTCGCGCCGCGCAGCGACCGACCTAGTTCCAAAAGCCCCAAATCCGCCCGGCGGATTGAAACCGCTCCTGAGCGTGCAAGAGCAGGGGATTGGCCTCGTTCCAAAAGCCCCAAATCCGCCCGGCGGATTGAAACTTGGCGGCTACGACCAGACATTTGTATGGCTCAAGTTCCAAAAGCCCCAAATCCGCCCGGCGGATTGAAACGCACGGGGCGGCACGGGACGATCTCTGTATCCGGCGTTCCAAAAGCCCCAAATCCGCCCGGCGGATTGAAACATGTCCTCAGTCACGTTGGGCGCATCGGTGTTGCGTGTTCCAAAAGCCCCAAATCCGCCCGGCGGATTGAAACTTCGATTACTGGATCACCCACGCCGTTGCTCTCTACCGTTCCAAAAGCCCCAAATCCGCCCGGCGGATTGAAACTGCTCCCATCGCCCTCCATCTTGATGGGCAGGTTGTGGCGTTCCAAAAGCCCCAAATCCGCCCGGCGGATTGAAACTACAGGCAACCCTTACGCAGCGGCGCGGGCCGCAATGGGTTCCAAAAGCCCCAAATCCGCCCGGCGGATTGAAACCCACGCCCAGCCGTCCTGATTTTTGATCTCGCGTCGTTCCAAAAGCCCCAAATCCGCCCGGCGGATTGAAACAGTGGGCCTACCTGCTCATCGGCGGGCAGGCGACGCGTTCCAAAAGCCCCAAATCCGCCCGGCGGATTGAAACGGTTGAGCGTGGCCAGCACCTCGCTAATGATGCCCCGGTTCCAAAAGCCCCAAATCCGCCCGGCGGATTGAAACTTGTGAGAAGCCATAGAGCAAGATGCACATGCTCACGTGTTCCAAAAGCCCCAAATCCGCCCGGCGGATTGAAACTAGCATCAGATCGGGAAGATCGCCTAGATCGGCTATTGTGTTCCAAAAGCCCCAAATCCGCCCGGCGGATTGAAACTCCTCTGGTTTGTAGCTCATGCGACGCACAATCCCGTTCCAAAAGCCCCAAATCCGCCCGGCGGATTGAAACTAGCCCACAGCGGCCAGCTGCGCGATGATCGCCGCTAGTTCCAAAAGCCCCAAATCCGCCCGGCGGATTGAAACCGTGCCCGCACGCCAACATAGCAGCGCGAGCCTCCAGTTCCAAAAGCCCCAAATCCGCCCGGCGGATTGAAACAGCCGCAAGACGAGGATGAAGCGATCGCCGTCGCGAAGAGTTCCAAAAGCCCCAAATCCGCCCGGCGGATTGAAACCATGCAACGCTTCAAGTAACCGTGGTGGCAACTTGTTCCAAAAGCCCCAAATCCGCCCGGCGGATTGAAACACCGATAAAAAAACAGGGTTGTCACGTGACAACCCTGGTTCCAAAAGCCCCAAATCCGCCCGGCGGATTGAAACCAGGGATACGCCATTGTCATGGGCGTCTACCTGTTGGTTCCAAAAGCCCCAAATCCGCCCGGCGGATTGAAACGAGGGGGTGATCGAGCATCGCTCGTTCACCCGTGAAGAGGTTCCAAAAGCCCCAAATCCGCCCGGCGGATTGAAACTTCACTACAGGAGAACTAAACGAGGAAAGAGCCTGGAAGTTCCAAAAGCCCCAAATCCGCCCGGCGGATTGAAACCATCTATGCTACTCTATTGATGTGGCACACTTGCCACGTTCCAAAAGCCCCAAATCCGCCCGGCGGATTGAAACGCTGTGGAGCGGCGCAATCCTGATTGCGCTTGATGGTTCCAAAAGCCCCAAATCCGCCCGGCGGATTGAAACTTCTTCGCCGAATCCTCAGACGCCGTGCCCACGTCGCGTTCCAAAAGCCCCAAATCCGCCCGGCGGATTGAAACGGAACACCGCTGGGTTGCTCGCCCAGAGATGGGGTTCCAAAAGCCCCAAATCCGCCCGGCGGATTGAAACGGAGGGAAGGTCGCACGGGGAGTCTGTCTTTACCCTCGTTCCAAAAGCCCCAAATCCGCCCGGCGGATTGAAACCTCCCATCCCGCTGGGGGATAGCCACGCCCGACGACTTCGTTCCAAAAGCCCCAAATCCGCCCGGCGGATTGAAACCAGATGAAACGATGCTATATCAGCCCCGTTCGCTAAACGTTCCAAAAGCCCCAAATCCGCCCGGCGGATTGAAACGACCTTGCCCCCAGCGCGGCTATTGGGCTACTCACATCGTTCCAAAAGCCCCAAATCCGCCCGGCGGATTGAAACTTAACCCTATCTAGGGGCGGCTCTAAGAAGGTAGTATTTTAATTATTCGCGTCTTCTTGTGCCCCCGCTGTATCCATGAAGATAGAAGCGAAGGAGTCCATGGAGGCTGCGATGAAGACACGGTATCAGGCAGCGGATGCGCTTGAAACAGTTCAGACCTATCCATCCGGATCTCACCGATGCAGAGTGGGAACTGGTGGCTCCCGTGGTGGCTCAAGGGTCACATCGGCGGGGGAAACGCCCAAGCGTGGATCGGCGGGACGTGCTGAATGCCATCTTCTATCGCGCCCGCACCGGCTGTCAATGGCGGTATCTGCCGCATGAGTATCCGAATTGGCATACGGTGGCGACGTGTTTCCGCACTTGGCGTCTGGATGGGCGTCTCCAGGAGGTACACGACGCCTTGCGTCAGCGGGTACGATGCATGGTTGGCAAAGCTCCGACGCCAACCATGGCGATTATCGACACCCAGAGTGTCAAAACCACCGAAACGGGCGGCCCGGAACGCGGCTATGATGGGGGAAAGCATGTCAAGGGGCGCAAGCGCCATCTCCTCGTCGATACCCTCGGTCTCGTGCTGCTTGTGCTTGTGCATTCGGCGGCCTGCTCGGACCGTCAGGGTGCGAAGATCGTGCTGACGGAAGCTGCGCATCGTGTTCCCACGCTGAAGAAGGTGTTGGCAGATGGCACGTATCGAGGCACCCTCGTGGATTGGGTGAAGCAGCAGTGTTCCTTCGTTCTGGAGATCCGGCTCCGCCCCGATGAACGTCCAGGCTTTGTGCCCATTCCCCAACGTTGGAAGATCGAGCGGACACTCGGTTGGCTCAACCGCTATCGGGTCTTGAGTAAAGATTATGAATATGCTCCGGAATCCAGTGCTGCATGGGTTCTCGTCACCTCCACTCGTATCATGCTCAGTCGCCTTCGTCGGGCGCTGGCTGAGCCATGAGCGAATAATTAAATACTACCTCTAAGGGTGCAAGGGGTTCCAAAAGCCCCAAATCCGCCCGGCGGATTGAAACTGAGCCAGAACCGTTTGTCATTCAAGACATCCTTCCCCGTTCCAAAAGCCCCAAATCCGCCCGGCGGATTGAAACACACATGTACGGGTCGTCGATCTCGACGAAAATCCAGGTTCCAAAAGCCCCAAATCCGCCCGGCGGATTGAAACCAACATCCTTTGGGTCTCCACCAACCGCTTTAATGAGTTCCAAAAGCCCCAAATCCGCCCGGCGGATTGAAACTCTGTCTGTAAGAAAAACCCGCCCAACACTGTGTTGGGGTTCCAAAAGCCCCAAATCCGCCCGGCGGATTGAAACATGTCCCCATCGAAGACCCAGATAACGATGACCTTTGGGGTTCCAAAAGCCCCAAATCCGCCCGGCGGATTGAAACTAGTTTCTTGGTATAAGAGGCCTTTTGCCCTGTTGTCCATGTTCCAAAAGCCCCAAATCCGCCCGGCGGATTGAAACGTAGAGGATCTGCTGGTAGCCCGCGCTGCGCCCAGGTTCCAAAAGCCCCAAATCCGCCCGGCGGATTGAAACAGGAAGAATCCGAACGCGAACTTGGTGATCCGCACGGGTTCCAAAAGCCCCAAATCCGCCCGGCGGATTGAAACACCGCCGAAGTCTACGCCCCCATCCGCAAAGCCTGGTTCCAAAAGCCCCAAATCCGCCCGGCGGATTGAAACGGATACCAACCAAGAAACACCGTTCCCTTCGTAACCGTTCCAAAAGCCCCAAATCCGCCCGGCGGATTGAAACTGATCCATGGATTTATCTTCATACTCCGCGTAGCAATAAGTTCCAAAAGCCCCAAATCCGCCCGGCGGATTGAAACTCGTAGCGGCCATACGCACGCCGCACGGTGACGCGTTCCAAAAGCCCCAAATCCGCCCGGCGGATTGAAACATGTCATCCCAGCCCAGGATCTTCGTCAGGCTCCAGCGGTTCCAAAAGCCCCAAATCCGCCCGGCGGATTGAAACGTGGTGGTGATTGCCATGGTGTCTCTCCTAGCACAAGTTCCAAAAGCCCCAAATCCGCCCGGCGGATTGAAACCACCTTCGTGGTATCGGATGCCCGATGCCACACAAGTTCCAAAAGCCCCAAATCCGCCCGGCGGATTGAAACTATCGCGGTTCGCCTCCGTTCGCGCTGGGCGCAGAGGTTCCAAAAGCCCCAAATCCGCCCGGCGGATTGAAACCGTCCTGCTCGGCGGCCTCCAACGTCCCATGCACAAAGTTCCAAAAGCCCCAAATCCGCCCGGCGGATTGAAACTCTAAAACGATCACGGTGATCGTTTTGATGTGCTAGTTCCAAAAGCCCCAAATCCGCCCGGCGGATTGAGACTCGATCCTTTCCTCATCAACGTTCCAACTCGCTACCATGTTCCAAAAGCCCCAAATCCGCCCGGCGGATTGAAACCTGACGACTCCACTCGTTGGTGCCATGAACCGCAACAAGTTCCAAAAGCCCCAAATCCGCCCGGCGGATTGAAACGCCCTGGGCGGCGGATAACGACGCGCTGAACGGGGTTCCAAAAGCCCCAAATCCGCCCGGCGGATTGAAACCTGTTCGTTCTGTTCGATCCCAACCGCACGGCGTTCGGTTCCAAAAGCCCCAAATCCGCCCGGCGGATTGAAACAGCAACGTGGCGACGGCGACCCTAGCGAATCACGGCTGTTCCAAAAGCCCCAAATCCGCCCGGCGGATTGAAACTCATCATAACCCAACTCCCAGCATACGAATCTGATCAATGTTCCAAAAGCCCCAAATCCGCCCGGCGGATTGAAACACTGGCCGAGCAAGCGGCAATTGCCCAGATCGACCGTTCCAAAAGCCCCAAATCCGCCCGGCGGATTGAAACGAGGTTGACCGCCACCGGGTACTGGTATTGGCGTGGCGTTCCAAAAGCCCCAAATCCGCCCGGCGGATTGAAACTTCGTTCGTGATCTCTTGCTTGGTCTTTTTCGGCTGTTCCAAAAGCCCCAAATCCGCCCGGCGGATTGAAACCCTCTACAATCTCCCCCGTGGGCAGCGGGTGAATTTCGTTCCAAAAGCCCCAAATCCGCCCGGCGGATTGAAACATTACGCCCAGCCATGCCGCACAGGTTGCCGCCCTGTTCCAAAAGCCCCAAATCCGCCCGGCGGATTGAAACTGTAGCGATAAGGGTCATGTGTCACCTCGCACTTACAGTTCCGAAAGCCCCAAATCCGCCCGGCGGATTGAAACCCAACTGGCCGAGAAGCTGGGCATTGCAACGCCAAAGTTCCGAAAGCCCCAAATCCGCCCGGCGGATTGAAACTCAGCGCGTGGCGTTTAATGCTGGCGTGGAACGTATCGTTCCGAAAGCCCCAAATCCGCCCGGCGGATTGAAACGTGGCGCTCTGTCTGCCTCTCCTGAGCCGTATAAAAAGTTCCGAAAGCCCCAAATCCGCCCGGCGGATTGAAACGCCTCCTACGGTTCCACCAACAAATACATCATTTCCTAGTTCCGAAAGCCCCAAATCCGCCCGGCGGATTGAAACAGCGGATGAAATACGTTTTCCCGCCGCCCGGAGGCCGTTCCGAAAGCCCCAAATCCGCCCGGCGGATTGAAACCTCCCCTAACCTCACCGCGACGCGCCACCGGCTGAGTTCCGAAAGCCCCAAATCCGCCCGGCGGATTGAAACCGCACCCATGCCGCCACCGCGCTGATGCTCACGACCGTTCCGAAAGCCCCAAATCCGCCCGGCGGATTGAAACTCATATTCTCACCGCTCCCACGCCGCGCTGATGGCCTGCGCGGTTCCGAAAGCCCCAAATCCGCCCGGCGGATTGAAACCATTTCTGGTTTAAGCAGTGTGGGGCGAAAGCAACAGGTCGGTTTAGGTTCCGAAAGCCCCAAATCCGCCCGGCGGATTGAAACGTAGCACAGCGTAGGCAATTTGAAATTGACAATGTGTTCCGAAAGCCCCAAATCCGCCCGGCGGATTGAAACTTCGCGTGTGCCAATAGCCACAATAAGCGTTACGTCGTGGGTTCCGAAAGCCCCAAATCCGCCCGGCGGATTGAAACGTGGATGGCCATCCCCTCTAGCTCAGTGATGTTGCCGTTCCGAAAGCCCCAAATCCGCCCGGCGGATTGAAACATTCACTTCGCACAGGCGGCATCCGTCTGTGACGAAGGTTCCGAAAGCCCCAAATCCGCCCGGCGGATTGAAACCACTTCCTGATTGCCCTGGGCCTTGCGTTGCGACGCTCGTTCCGAAAGCCCCAAATCCGCCCGGCGGATTGAAACTAGCGCCCAAGTGCCAGCAGATCCTCGAAGACGCGCAGGAGTTCCGAAAGCCCCAAATCCGCCCGGCGGATTGAAACTAGCGCCCAAGTGCCAGCAGATCCTCGAAGACGCGCAGGAGTTCCGAAAGCCCCAAATCCGCCCGGCGGATTGAAACAAAATATTCGCCGCTGTTGGACGTGGCGCGTTCTCGTTCCGAAAGCCCCAAATCCGCCCGGCGGATTGAAACTTCCTCGACGGCTCAGGATCGACGTCGTTTGGTGGCGGTTCCGAAAGCCCCAAATCCGCCCGGCGGATTGAAACTACGCACCGTTGCGATAGTGTGAGACGCCGCCGGGAGGTTCCGAAAGCCCCAAATCCGCCCGGCGGATTGAAACCGGCGCGGAATGCTGGGAACGGTTCAGTGCTGAACTTCGTTCCGAAAGCCCCAAATCCGCCCGGCGGATTGAAACCCCCGCCTATCTCGATGATCCCCCGGCGGTCTACCGTTCCGAAAGCCCCAAATCCGCCCGGCGGATTGAAACGATCTTGTGTACCTTGCCACGTTTGGCGAGAGCGCCGGGTTCCGAAAGCCCCAAATCCGCCCGGCGGATTGAAACCGAACAGATCGAGGGGAAAGCTCCACCCGCTGCAATGAGTTCCGAAAGCCCCAAATCCGCCCGGCGGATTGAAACTATAACGCGGATGGGGAACTGGTCTCGATCTACGATCGTTCCGAAAGCCCCAAATCCGCCCGGCGGATTGAAACCCGCACAACACCCTGGCGGCCGGGGCGAGGATAAGCTGTTCCGAAAGCCCCAAATCCGCCCGGCGGATTGAAACCAGACGGTGGCCACCAAGATTGCCCTGCACAAATTGTTCCGAAAGCCCCAAATCCGCCCGGCGGATTGAAACGAGCCGAAGAGGTGGTAGTACTGCCCCCGCTCATCCGTTCCGAAAGCCCCAAATCCGCCCGGCGGATTGAAACTCAAGCGACATCGGGTATCTGACATATCCGGCGGGAAGTTCCGAAAGCCCCAAATCCGCCCGGCGGATTGAAACTCATCCCCATCCATGGGGATGATCTGCGATGGACTAGTAGTTCCGAAAGCCCCAAATCCGCCCGGCGGATTGAAACTACCCGGAGCGTGCGAAAGTACGCTCCGTCATCGTTCGGTTCCGAAAGCCCCAAATCCGCCCGGCGGATTGAAACTTCTGTGCCTTCATCCTCAAACGAATGGCGACACTTAGAGTTCCGAAAGCCCCAAATCCGCCCGGCGGATTGAAACGATCGTCGGCTCATTGAGGCAGCAGTCACCAAGGCGGTTCCGAAAGCCCCAAATCCGCCCGGCGGATTGAAACACCGCGTTCTACTCTGTGTTGTTTGCGGCACTCCGATGTTCCGAAAGCCCCAAATCCGCCCGGCGGATTGAAACTGGCGAACTCGCCCCATACCCGATCCTTGGGCAGTTGTTCCGAAAGCCCCAAATCCGCCCGGCGGATTGAAACTTGGGCGTTGCTAACCACACCATCCTATTGTCGTAGTTCCGAAAGCCCCAAATCCGCCCGGCGGATTGAAACGTCACGCCAAGAAGAGGACGGCAACCCGATTCGGGCGTTCCGAAAGCCCCAAATCCGCCCGGCGGATTGAAACCTACCTGGAGTCCGGAGTCCCAGAGTCGATCAGCCTGTTCCGAAAGCCCCAAATCCGCCCGGCGGATTGAAACTTTGCACTCGCCCGAATACGGGAAATCGCCACCGCGATCTGGCTCAGTTCCGAAAGCCCCAAATCCGCCCGGCGGATTGAAACAAGCTAATAGCGGGGGAATCATCGGGAGTACCCACGGTTCCGAAAGCCCCAAATCCGCCCGGCGGATTGAAACTCGCGCTACCTGATCGAATTTATCCGCGAGAACGATGTTCCGAAAGCCCCAAATCCGCCCGGCGGATTGAAACAATTCCTCGGCGCTCATTTCTGCCAGCCGCGACCCCGTTCCGAAAGCCCCAAATCCGCCCGGCGGATTGAAACCTTGTCCACAAAAGCTGAAGGAGACAAACGATCCGAGTTCCGAAAGCCCCAAATCCGCCCGGCGGATTGAAACTGACAAATGGCCGTCACATCACGCACGTTACCGGCAGTTCCGAAAGCCCCAAATCCGCCCGGCGGATTGAAACATCACCACGATCATTGCTGGGTGCGGTGCCTGCAGTTCCGAAAGCCCCAAATCCGCCCGGCGGATTGAAACCCTGACCAGATCTTCCCAACCTACGATGATCGCACAATGTTCCGAAAGCCCCAAATCCGCCCGGCGGATTGAAACAGGCCGTCTACGCCGTAAAACGTCTCTTCTTTGGTTCCGAAAGCCCCAAATCCGCCCGGCGGATTGAAACCCTCTATCCCCGCGTGACCCGCGTGAATGGCCGTGAGTTCCGAAAGCCCCAAATCCGCCCGGCGGATTGAAACGTAAACAAAAATTTTACGCCCTACAACTCACAACCACGTTCCGAAAGCCCCAAATCCGCCCGGCGGATTGAAACCCAGCGTAGCCCATGCCCAACCTCCCCCCACAACGGTTCCGAAAGCCCCAAATCCGCCCGGCGGATTGAAACCGACTTTGGGCCACGTGCCGTAATCGTCGTTAATTTCGTTCCGAAAGCCCCAAATCCGCCCGGCGGATTGAAACTATGGTTTAGCGGTACTGATCGGCGATGGCCGCCGCCCGGTTCCGAAAGCCCCAAATCCGCCCGGCGGATTGAAACGCGCTCCTTAAGGAGTTGCGCCTCGCGGATATTCCCGTTCCGAAAGCCCCAAATCCGCCCGGCGGATTGAAACCCGAGCGCTCGTCATTACACCCGCGCCGGATTGACTGTTCCGAAAGCCCCAAATCCGCCCGGCGGATTGAAACACGCCAATCCGTGCTGAATGGCCTGTGCGCCATTGAGTTCCGAAAGCCCCAAATCCGCCCGGCGGATTGAAACTTTTTAGGAATGGTTTACACCTTGAATAATCTTCACCGCGTTCCGAAAGCCCCAAATCCGCCCGGCGGATTGAAACATCTCCTTCAGCGATCACTCGCCCCTGAAGCACCCAGGTTCCGAAAGCCCCAAATCCGCCCGGCGGATTGAAACGTTGCGTGATGCAGCCCAACCGCGAATGCCGAGGGCGTTCCGAAAGCCCCAAATCCGCCCGGCGGATTGAAACCGGCCAAATTCTTGACCCCGCCCATTGGTATCTGTGAGTTCCGAAAGCCCCAAATCCGCCCGGCGGATTGAAACACCACCCCAGCCGCACCGAGCGGCTCGGCGATTTCGTTCCGAAAGCCCCAAATCCGCCCGGCGGATTGAAACGACGGCTGCGGCGATGCGTCGCAGGGCGGGCCAGCGTTCCGAAAGCCCCAAATCCGCCCGGCGGATTGAAACACGGTGGTGTTTGACCGTCACCACAGCCTCAATAGTCTGTTCCGAAAGCCCCAAATCCGCCCGGCGGATTGAAACATGTTGCCAATCCTGAGCGACGGCGGCTCATCGGCGCGGTTCCGAAAGCCCCAAATCCGCCCGGCGGATTGAAACCAATCTTTGTCGGGATGTAGGTACAGATCTCGTAATGTTCCGAAAGCCCCAAATCCGCCCGGCGGATTGAAACTAGAACCGGGTTTTCCATCGCGGCTGCGCGAATGTCGTTCCGAAAGCCCCAAATCCGCCCGGCGGATTGAAACTTCTGTACAGGACGTACAATATGAGATTGAAAAACAGTTCCGAAAGCCCCAAATCCGCCCGGCGGATTGAAACTCGCACCGGGCTTTATGCCACCCGATGCGCAGACCGGTTCCGAAAGCCCCAAATCCGCCCGGCGGATTGAAACTTTGGCTCAGGATCCGGAAGGCTAGAAACTTCACCATAAGTTCCGAAAGCCCCAAATCCGCCCGGCGGATTGAAACTTCCGCCAACACCTGTCTCCATCATCCTTGCGCTGGCGTTCCGAAAGCCCCAAATCCGCCCGGCGGATTGAAACGGCGCTGGAACGGTGCGGATGCGTGGCGGAACACCACGGTTCCGAAAGCCCCAAATCCGCCCGGCGGATTGAAACCCAGTCGGTAGCGTCGGGCGCAGCCTGAATCAGCGCCATGTTCCGAAAGCCCCAAATCCGCCCGGCGGATTGAAACCCCCATGGCAGTGGGCGGCCACCACACCGAATGCGTCGAGTTCCGAAAGCCCCAAATCCGCCCGGCGGATTGAAACCCCTTCATCTGGGCGGATGTGTTTTTTGTTTCATAGTTCCGAAAGCCCCAAATCCGCCCGGCGGATTGAAACTTCATACACCACCACACACCGTTGGCGCATCGAAGTTCCGAAAGCCCCAAATCCGCCCGGCGGATTGAAACGCAGATTAACACCTTCAAAAGCGGCGATAAACTTTGTTCCGAAAGCCCCAAATCCGCCCGGCGGATTGAAACTGTAGGCGTGGCGGCGCGTGAGATCGGGGAATTTGGTTCCGAAAGCCCCAAATCCGCCCGGCGGATTGAAACTAGCACGGCGCTGATGTCTACCTGTCTGCGCAGTTTGTTCCGAAAGCCCCAAATCCGCCCGGCGGATTGAAACTGGCCGTGTACCGCCTGAGCCTTCGGGTGGATGGGGTGGTTCCGAAAGCCCCAAATCCGCCCGGCGGATTGAAACAAACGAGACACGAAGCGTAGAGACAGGCATTAAACGGTTCCGAAAGCCCCAAATCCGCCCGGCGGATTGAAACTTCCCAGGCTTCAATCCATGTTCCAAGGGCAATGATGGTTCCGAAAGCCCCAAATCCGCCCGGCGGATTGAAACAGTTCGGGACGTAGCGCGGAAGAACGATGATCTGCGTTCCGAAAGCCCCAAATCCGCCCGGCGGATTGAAACTCTCGACAACGGACAGATCTACGCCGTGGGGCGCTACGGTTCCGAAAGCCCCAAATCCGCCCGGCGGATTGAAACAAGGCCCAGCAAACGGGCGGCGTTGCCCTGATCAAGTTCCGAAAGCCCCAAATCCGCCCGGCGGATTGAAACTGATGGCGGCGATGATCAGGAGCAGATAGCCCAGGTTCCGAAAGCCCCAAATCCGCCCGGCGGATTGAAACTGCTCAAAGACCGCCGTTAGCACTGGTATTGACAGTTCCGAAAGCCCCAAATCCGCCCGGCGGATTGAAACGAGTTCGGCGGCCAGCTTGGCCAGACATGGACGCCGGTTCCGAAAGCCCCAAATCCTCCCGGCGGATTGAAACCCCGAATTCGCGCGCCGCCGAAACTCTTTGGCGAAACGTTCCGAAAGCCCCAAATCCGCCCGGCGGATTGAAACCCACATTATTGCTGATTCGTTAACAAATGCCGGAGTAGTTCCGAAAGCCCCAAATCCGCCCGGCGGATTGAAACGCCCGCATTGGCAATGAGCACACTCCGCTCCTTGCTGTTCCGAAAGCCCCAAATCCGCCCGGCGGATTGAAACATTTCCAGCTTCTCTATCCATGCCGCCACCGGCTGTTCCGAAAGCCCCAAATCCGCCCGGCGGATTGAAACTGTCACGACTTGCTAGCAAGGCCGTCTCACGAAGTGTTCCGAAAGCCCCAAATCCGCCCGGCGGATTGAAACCCCTACGAAACCTGGGGGAAGCTGAGCGCAGAGGAGGTTCCGAAAGCCCCAAATCCGCCCGGCGGATTGAAACACAGGCCACAGGGCTATCGCTCACAACCCCGTCCCCCGTTCCGAAAGCCCCAAATCCGCCCGGCGGATTGAAACGTATGTGCATCCCGTCCAGCAATTCTTAGGGGCGCGTTCCGAAAGCCCCAAATCCGCCCGGCGGATTGAAACACTACGTTTTCGGAAAGATCACTAGGACGGTACACCCAGTTCCGAAAGCCCCAAATCCGCCCGGCGGATTGAAACATTTACGCTGAGTCGCAAAAAAATCCGGCATTTAGAGTTCCGAAAGCCCCAAATCCGCCCGGCGGATTGAAACTATCCACCGCTACTACGCATATCGTCTATCGTAAGTTCCGAAAGCCCCAAATCCGCCCGGCGGATTGAAACTATCGCGACCCAGTGGCCGTGGACACCTTCGCCGCCGTTCCGAAAGCCCCAAATCCGCCCGGCGGATTGAAACACCTCAACAGGGCGCTGACGATTGCCCGCACCGAAGTTCCGAAAGCCCCAAATCCGCCCGGCGGATTGAAACTTGGAGCGCGGCCATTACGTCCGCACCGTTGTTCGGGTTCCGAAAGCCCCAAATCCGCCCGGCGGATTGAAACGGACCGAGACGCTGCGCAGCCGGACGGGCAATGTCGTTCCGAAAGCCCCAAATCCGCCCGGCGGATTGAAACCTGCGACTCGCCCAGGAGGCGGAGGTGGGGGCGTAAGGTTCCGAAAGCCCCAAATCCGCCCGGCGGATTGAAACATAGACAACTCCGCCGCTCGTTTCAGCGCATAATGTAGAGTTCCGAAAGCCCCAAATCCGCCCGGCGGATTGAAACAGCAGACGGAAACTCCACATCGCGGTTATCGGCACAGGTTCCGAAAGCCCCAAATCCGCCCGGCGGATTGAAACGGCCGCGATGTGGTGGGCGGCGTGCAGGTGGGCGAGAGTTCCGAAAGCCCCAAATCCGCCCGGCGGATTGAAACATTTAGACCGTACCTCGAAGCTACGCAGTCCGAACCGTGTTCCGAAAGCCCCAAATCCGCCCGGCGGATTGAAACTCTTGCGTGGATGGCAAGTTGAGTTTGCCGTCCGCGTTCCGAAAGCCCCAAATCCGCCCGGCGGATTGAAACCTGCCATGATCAAAACCACGCACACGTTCGATCCTGACGCGTTCCGAAAGCCCCAAATCCGCCCGGCGGATTGAAACCTGATGTGCCGCCCGTCAGCGCGACGCCCACCGTATTGGGTTCCGAAAGCCCCAAATCCGCCCGGCGGATTGAAACTCTCCATTGAGGCGGCTGCGGCGAGTGCTATCCCCACGTTCCGAAAGCCCCAAATCCGCCCGGCGGATTGAAACGGACGCGAGGTACTCCCTGAAGCGGAGACTCCTGAGCGTTCCGAAAGCCCCAAATCCGCCCGGCGGATTGAAACAGCTGGACATGTCAAAGTATTCCGTTTATCTGGCTCCGTTCCGAAAGCCCCAAATCCGCCCGGCGGATTGAAACCGCCTCTCCAGGCGGCACAAAGATCCGCCATCCGCTGGGTTCCGAAAGCCCCAAATCCGCCCGGCGGATTGAAACCGCGACTCGCTGGCCTCGGCCTATCTCCATCGCCTCCGTTCCGAAAGCCCCAAATCCGCCCGGCGGATTGAAACGCCTCGGCGTCTGATGAGATACGCGCAGCGCTCGGCGTTCCGAAAGCCCCAAATCCGCCCGGCGGATTGAAACATCTATAACGCGGCATTCGATATCAATATCCTCTTCGTTCCGAAAGCCCCAAATCCGCCCGGCGGATTGAAACTCATGCTTTTGATCGATAACGTGCCGAGGCTTGGCCTGGTTCCGAAAGCCCCAAATCCGCCCGGCGGATTGAAACTTCATCGTGCGTAATCCTGGCCTTGTTGTCTCGCTTGAGTTCCGAAAGCCCCAAATCCGCCCGGCGGATTGAAACAGTAGCACATTGAGCGCCTGTATCCACCCCTCTAGGGTTCCGAAAGCCCCAAATCCGCCCGGCGGATTGAAACCTCGGCCTCTTCGTGCGCGGCACACGCCTTACACATGTTCCGAAAGCCCCAAATCCGCCCGGCGGATTGAAACTCATACCGATGGCGTCGGCCTCATCTTCCATGAGGGTTCCGAAAGCCCCAAATCCGCCCGGCGGATTGAAACGGCGAGTGGTGAGCTGGGGACTCCTGTACATGATGCGTTCCGAAAGCCTCAAATCCGCCCGGCGGATTGAAACTTATATATTTAATCATGTTAATCTGCCTTTTCAATGAAAGTTCCGAAAGCCTCAAATCCGCCCGGCGGATTGAAACTAGACGATAAGGCAGCCCACCAACACCCTGGCTAACGTTCCGAAAGCCTCAAATCCGCCCGGCGGATTGAAACCGAATTTTCAGGACCCCCTTGTCTTCCACATCGGAACGTTCCGAAAGCCTCAAATCCGCCCGGCGGATTGAAACAAGGAGGGGCATTATGGATGCGTTTCTTGGATTGATAACGTTCCGAAAAGCCTCAAATCCGCCCGGCGGATTGAAACACTTGTTGCGTTTGGATCGCAGGCAGAACACTTGGTTCCGAAAGCCTCAAATCCGCCCGGCGGATTGAAACATCTCATCAAAGATCCGTTGCGACCTACGCTCTTCGTAGTTCCGAAAGCCTCAAATCCGCCCGGCGGATTGAAACCGATGCCGCCGCCCTCCGCTTCGATCACCACCACGATCGTTCCGAAAGCCTCAAATCCGCCCGGCGGATTGAAACGCTGTAGGACTAGGCGTAAACGTCGTAGTTGGACTCGGTTCCGAAAGCCTCAAATCCGCCCGGCGGATTGAAACACTCCGACCCGCTCGGACACCACGCCACCGCCCCAGACGTTCCGAAAGCCTCAAATCCGCCCGGCGGATTGAAACGAATCTCGACATACCCATCACGAAACGCACGTTGCAGTTCCGAAAGCCTCAAATCCGCCCGGCGGATTGAAACTAATAACTTACCCGCCTCTACCAGTTGGCGGGTAACAGTTCCGAAAGCCTCAAATCCGCCCGGCGGATTGAAACGCGGATTGCAACGAGGCTTCCGCGCCCATCGCCATCGCCGTTCCGAAAGCCTCAAATCCGCCCGGCGGATTGAAACTGCTTGTTGTCCGCTTACCTACAATGACTTTGTTTTCGTTCCGAAAGCCTCAAATCCGCCCGGCGGATTGAAACTTGGTGGAGAATACCCCATCACCGCCCCTGCTACCCGTTCCGAAAGCCTCAAATCCGCCCGGCGGATTGAAACAATGGCCGCTGCGGGTATCCCGGCCTCAACGAAGTTCCGAAAGCCTCAAATCCGCCCGGCGGATTGAAACTGCTGCGAGTCGAGGCCGAGGCGGCGCTGGCAGGCAAAGTTCCGAAAGCCTCAAATCCGCCCGGCGGATTGAAACCTCGTTGCAGGCATTGACGGCACGGCCATCAAAGTTCCGAAAGCCTCAAATCCGCCCGGCGGATTGAAACTAATGTATTCAAGATCCTCAATGATTTCTTGAATACGTTCCGAAAGCCTCAAATCCGCCCGGCGGATTGAAACTCCAGCATCGAAAGCACACCTAATGCCGCAATTTTGGTTCCGAAAGCCTCAAATCCGCCCGGCGGATTGAAACCGCCGAACTCACGGATACGGCACTGCGTAACGCGCTTGAAGTTCCGAAAGCCTCAAATCCGCCCGGCGGATTGAGAGGGTGTCCAATATTCCAAACGCCATACACACGGAGCAAAGAAAACACGGATGTAGCGCAGTATGATGCCGTAAAAAGCCCCTTCTTAGGGTATACTGGTGGTACTTCACGCCGACCATATACCCAGGAAGGGGGTAGCGCGGATGGTACCACCGAAGACCACACCTGTCCAGCCGGACACCTACGACACGGATGTCAGCGATGCGGCGTGGGCGTATCTCCGCCCGTATCTGGATGTCCGGGCGAAAACGGGGCCACAACGACGGGTCGATCTGCGGGCGGTCTGGAATGCCTTGGCCTATACACTGCGGACAGGGTGTCAATGGCGACTATTGCCGAAGCATGTTCCTGCCCGCAGCACCGTCAGTTACTATTTCCACCAGTGGCGAAAAAAGGGCATCTGGACGCAGATACATGACCTGCTGCGCCGACACGTGCGGCAGCAGGATGGGCGAAACGAGGAACCGAGTGCGGGAGTGATGGACACCCAAAGGATCAAAAGCACGGAAGTGGGCGGCCCAGAGCGTGGAGTGGATGGCGGCAAGAAGGTCAAGGGACGGAAACGCCATCTGTTGGTTGATACCGGTGGCTTGTTGATCACCGCCGTGGTGCATGCGGCCAATACCTACGATGGAGCCGGGGCTGAGCGGGTGTTGGAAGCGACCCACGAACGCGGCATTCGGCTGCGGAAAATCTGGGTTGACCAGACCTATCGCGGCACGCTGCGGCAGTGGATGGACGAACGGGCGTTGGGAAGTTTGGAAGTGGTTGAGCGGCATCCGGGGCAACGAGGATTTGCGGTGCAGGCGCGTCGCTGGGTGGTTGAGCGCACCCATGCGTGGTTCGGACGGAACCGTCAATTAAGCAAGGAATATGACTACAATCCCCGATCTTCAGAAAGTTGGATCTATCTTGCGTCGATCCGCCTGTTGCTCCGTCGACTCACCAAAACCGTATAAATGATATACGGCATGCACGTTGGAATATTGGACACCCTCTCAATCCGCCGGGCGGATTTGAGGCTTTCGGAACCTCCTCTACCGCGAGAACCACGATCTACGGGAGAGAGTTTCAATCCGCCGGGCGGATTTGAGGCTTTCGGAACTCCCTAACCGCCGCATCTCTGCCTTGGTGGTGGTGGTTTCAATCCGCCGGGCGGATTTGAGGCTTTCGGAACTCTGTGTAGCCGCCCCTACCCCTTCATCACCGCCGTTTCAATCCGCCGGGCGGATTTGAGGCTTTCGGAACGTGAGTTGACGATCATTCCCCCGCCCACGCCCAGCTTGTTTCAATCCGCCGGGCGGATTTGAGGCTTTCGGAACATCAAGGAGATCGCTGGGAACAAAGCCCGTATCGTGTTTCAATCCGCCGGGCGGATTTGAGGCTTTCGGAACCAGCGTACACTTGTACGGGCGTTCGATATATGGTAGTTTCAATCCGCCGGGCGGATTTGAGGCTTTCGGAACCCTGGGCCTCGTCACCGGCTCCCTCGGACGCCCCACCGTTTCAATCCGCCGGGCGGATTTGAGGCTTTCGGAACCTAGTCAGGGTGATGTTATAGTCTGGCCTCATAGGTGTTTCAATCCGCCGGGCGGATTTGAGGCTTTCGGAACACGGCGCGATTTTTCGCGCAGCGGGGGGGGGATTAGCTACGTTTCAATCCGCCGGGCGGATTTGAGGCTTTCGGAACCTAATCAGTCGTTGCGTTTAGCTGATCAATCGTATACCTAGTTTCAATCCGCCGGGCGGATTTGAGGCTTTCGGAACAGGCAAGCCGGTCAATGAGGCAACGGCGAAGAAGATGTTTCAATCCGCCGGGCGGATTTGAGGCTTTCGGAACAGGGCCGTATCGGCGACGGCCTGTGCACATGTCATTGCCGTTTCAATCCGCCGGGCGGATTTGAGGCTTTCGGAACTGCATGGTGTTGCTCCTTCTGTGCCCCTGAAAGGGGCAGTTTCAATCCGCCGGGCGGATTTGAGGCTTTCGGAACGCCGCCGCGATGCGCCAGACGGCGCAGAGCATACAGCGAGGTTTCAATCCGCCGGGCGGATTTGAGGCTTTCGGAACGTCTAGGTGAAATTCTTCCCCTGCCGACTTACAGTGGTTTCAATCCGCCGGGCGGATTTGAGGCTTTCGGAACTGGCCGTCGTTGAAACGATGGGGGCGGGCTACTCCTAGTTTCAATCCGCCGGGCGGATTTGAGGCTTTCGGAACATAGTAGACGTTTCGATAATAACTACCAACTCGTCTGTTTCAATCCGCCGGGCGGATTTGAGGCTTTCGGAACTCTGCTCCAACTCCTGAAACGAGAAGTTGCTGCTGTTCGTTTCAATCCGCCGGGCGGATTTGAGGCTTTCGGAACGAACCCCGAAGGTACTGCCGAGCGCCTACAAGACCGGTTTCAATCCGCCGGGCGGATTTGAGGTTTTCGGAACGCCCGTCTCGCGGCTGAGCAACTCCGCCTCGACCAGAGTGTTTCAATCCGCCGGGCGGATTTGAGGCTTTCGGAACCTGCTCAACGCTCAGCTTCCGGGGCACTGGGAGGATGGTTTCAATCCGCCGGGCGGATTTGAGGCTTTCGGAACTCATTATGATCGTTTTGCAGTGTAGCCCGCGTGTGCTAGTTTCAATCCGCCGGGCGGATTTGAGGCTTTCGGAACTACGCAGCACCGTCTCAACCCCTTCGACGAAGCTGTTTCAATCCGCCGGGCGGATTTGAGGCTTTCGGAACAGGGGCTTAAGTATATGAAAGTTCAGTAAGCGTCCTCGGTTTCAATCCGCCGGGCGGATTTGAGGCTTTCGGAACTGCCGCACAACTGGTGTGTGTTCAGGCTGAACACGTTTCAATCCGCCGGGCGGATTTGAGGCTTTCGGAACTTGCACCGAACTCAACCGCTGTGAACCATCCTGGAACGAGTTTCAATCCGCCGGGCGGATTTGAGGCTTTCGGAACTCCCGATGGCGGTGTTGATGCGCCATTGCAGATCCGTTTCAATCCGCCGGGCGGATTTGAGGCTTTCGGAACGTGTTTTTGCAGGTTTGGGCGGGTTGCTGGTATACGTTTCAATCCGCCGGGCGGATTTGAGGCTTTCGGAACTTAAGCCCCCGACGACTCCTACCCGGCCTGCGCAGCCGTTTCAATCCGCCGGGCGGATTTGAGGCTTTCGGAACCAACTGTCTGATGTAAAACACCGTCCAAGTATCACGGTTTCAATCCGCCGGGCGGATTTGAGGCTTTCGGAACCGGCGACTCCCGTCAGGATGGCAATACCTGACGGAGTTTCAATCCGCCGGGCGGATTTGAGGCTTTCGGAACTAGGCATTCGCTCTGTCCTGCCTGCGACGGAGAGACGTTTCAATCCGCCGGGCGGATTTGAGGCTTTCGGAACAGGTAGCCGGTTTGTCGCCGAATCCGAGAGGCCATCGTTTCAATCCGCCGGGCGGATTTGAGGCTTTCGGAACTGCTCAGAGAGATCGAGTGTGAGTGTGATGCGCATGTTGTTTCAATCCGCCGGGCGGATTTGAGGCTTTCGGAACGGGGGTGTATTTCATTTCTTCATGGATCTCATGGATGTTTCAATCCGCCGGGCGGATTTGAGGCTTTCGGAACACGAGAATTGCCACCTGCCCCTTAAAGAGCACGCTAGTTTCAATCCGCCGGGCGGATTTGAGGCTTTCGGAACTGCGGGGCATCCTCGATGGCGGCGGCGTAGTCTGCCAGGGTTTCAATCCGCCGGGCGGATTTGAGGCTTTCGGAACAAGAAAGAGCGTTCTAAAAGGCTTTAGAACGCCATAGTTTCAATCCGCCGGGCGGATTTGAGGCTTTCGGAACGTGATCAGATGCGCTAAAAAATAGAGCATCGCAAGTTTCAATCCGCCGGGCGGATTTGAGGCTTTCGGAACCCCACCGTGCGCCCGCCGCGCATTCCCGACATCCCTGATCCGTTTCAATCCGCCGGGCGGATTTGAGGCTTTCGGAACCGAATCCATCGAGGAGTCATAGCGCAATCCCTTCACAGTTTCAATCCGCCGGGCGGATTTGAGGCTTTCGGAACATTCGTTTGATGGCACGCAGTACAGCCGATGGCCAGAGTTTCAATCCGCCGGGCGGATTTGAGGCTTTCGGAACTCCATGGGTACACCTCCTCATGACTCCGATAGGGTCGTTTCAATCCGCCGGGCGGATTTGAGGCTTTCGGAACGCGGCGCGACATTCCTGATGATCAGGTGCGCGAGGTTCTGTTTCAATCCGCCGGGCGGATTTGAGGCTTTCGGAACTCAGTCCTGACGTGGCCATCCAGGGTCTGGCTCGGGTTTCAATCCGCCGGGCGGATTTGAGGCTTTCGGAACAATGCCACCGCCTGCGCCATAAATTCCCGCGCCATCGTTTCAATCCGCCGGGCGGATTTGAGGCTTTCGGAACTCCATATCATGTGGGGAGGGAGATCGGTCGTCTGCGGTTTCAATCCGCCGGGCGGATTTGAGGCTTTCGGAACGCGTCAAGGATGAGGGCATTAAGATCCATAGTGAAGTTTCAATCCGCCGGGCGGATTTGAGGCTTTCGGAACCGTGATCACATCGCGCCCGGTGACCGCTCCCGTATGGTTTCAATCCGCCGGGCGGATTTGAGGCTTTCGGAACCTGAGCGCCATCGCCGTCAGGAGGAGGTAAGCGCAGAACGGTTTCAATCCGCCGGGCGGATTTGAGGCTTTCGGAACGTTCCGGGCAGAGTATCCTCGGTGGCAATAGTGGCCAAGTTTCAATCCGCCGGGCGGATTTGAGGCTTTCGGAACGAAGAAGTGGGCGACGTTCATCCGCACGCCTTCGTTTGTTTCAATCCGCCGGGCGGATTTGAGGCTTTCGGAACGGGGCATGTGGGGGGTTGTGCTGGGCCTCAACAAGTTTCAATCCGCCGGGCGGATTTGAGGCTTTCGGAACATGGCAGGGCTGCCCAGGCCGGTCAGGAGCGCAGAGTTTCAATCCGCCGGGCGGATTTGAGGCTTTCGGAACTTCCTGTTGCACCATCAATATCGCGCAGGAAGAAAATGTTTCAATCCGCCGGGCGGATTTGAGGCTTTCGGAACGAGAAACGACGCGATCACCCCGAACACCGTTGAGTTTCAATCCGCCGGGCGGATTTGAGGCTTTCGGAACGGGAGCTGCCGCCGCCGCTGCGTGGCTCTGGCACACGGTTTCAATCCGCCGGGCGGATTTGAGGCTTTCGGAACGGCAGGCAGAAAATCCGCCCAGTTCGCCTGGGCAGTTTCAATCCGCCGGGCGGATTTGAGGCTTTCGGAACCTGTAACTGCTGCTGCCGGTCTTGACGAATCCCATGGTTTCAATCCGCCGGGCGGATTTGAGGCTTTCGGAACTTCCCCACGCCAGCGCCGCAGGCACGATCCACCAGAGTTTCAATCCGCCGGGCGGATTTGAGGCTTTCGGAACGGAAGAGAGACCCAGCCTCAACCGGCTCCATCGGCTGTTTCAATCCGCCGGGCGGATTTGAGGCTTTCGGAACGTATTCCTCGTTTCGCATCGGATTGGCCATCACGATGTTTCAATCCGCCGGGCGGATTTGAGGCTTTCGGAACTGCGCAGCGTCAAGGCGGGTTGTGCCGGAGAATGAGTTTCAATCCGCCGGGCGGATTTGAGGCTTTCGGAACAAATACCCGGCATCAATGCCGCGATAGTTACCGATGATAGTTTCAATCCGCCGGGCGGATTTGAGGCTTTCGGAACTTGAGGATGGGGTACGCCAATGGATGACGCCGGAGTTTCAATCCGCCGGGCGGATTTGAGGCTTTCGGAACATCGTTGGCTGCGGTCATCGGATTGGCCATCCATCCGTTTCAATCCGCCGGGCGGATTTGAGGCTTTCGGAACCGGCAGATGCCTGTCTCCCCTCCTCAACGCAACACGGTTTCAATCCGCCGGGCGGATTTGAGGCTTTCGGAACTCATACGGTACCTCATGTATGTAGTCAGGCCGTCAAAGTTTCAATCCGCCGGGCGGATTTGAGGCTTTCGGAACGGAATTGTCCGGCGCTTCAGCTACCAGCCAGAGGAGTTTCAATCCGCCGGGCGGATTTGAGGCTTTCGGAACTCCGCTCGCAGCACCTGCGCCGTTTCTGAGTGCCGGGCATTGTTTCAATCCGCCGGGCGGATTTGAGGCTTTCGGAACACTTCTGAGAAAACATCCCCACGGGGTATGCCGTATAGAGTTTCAATCCGCCGGGCGGATTTGAGGCTTTCGGAACCACGCCATTCCAGCGTACCCTGGCGCAGAATTGACGCGTTTCAATCCGCCGGGCGGATTTGAGGCTTTCGGAACCTAGGTCAATAGATGAGGATGCATAAAAATGTGTAGTTTCAATCCGCCGGGCGGATTTGAGGCTTTCGGAACAATCCCGTCCTTGTTCGGGAGCGCCTGACCGACGTAGTTTCAATCCGCCGGGCGGATTTGAGGCTTTCGGAACCCTACAATGATGTTTCGTTGCCGCACTTCGGTAAGGTTTCAATCCGCCGGGCGGATTTGAGGCTTTCGGAACTGGAAGTGTTCCGTCGCGCATCAGATCGTTTGTTTCCCCGTTTCAATCCGCCGGGCGGATTTGAGGCTTTCGGAACTTTAATCGGTCGCGTGCGGTCTTCAGCCCAGTTGCCAGTTTCAATCCGCCGGGCGGATTTGAGGCTTTCGGAACCAAGGGCGTCCCAAGTGGCCGCTGCGTGACAGCATGTTTCAATCCGCCGGGCGGATTTGAGGCTTTCGGAACACCAGCGCCCACGTCCACGTATCCGGGATCATTATTTTTGTTTCAATCCGCCGGGCGGATTTGAGGCTTTCGGAACTCTGTTATGGATACGAGGCCGACTAGGTGGCGGTAAGTTTCAATCCGCCGGGCGGATTTGAGGCTTTCGGAACATAGCTGTACGCCCGGTATCGTCCTGGTTCTGCGGTTTCAATCCGCCGGGCGGATTTGAGGCTTTCGGAACTTATACGCGCTCGGATGACGGACGATTCAGCGAGAGTTTCAATCCGCCGGGCGGATTTGAGGCTTTCGGAACTCTTGCGCTTGTGCGCCCCCGCGCACGCCCGACTGCAAGTTTCAATCCGCCGGGCGGATTTGAGGCTTTCGGAACGTGCGCCGGTGCGTGCGGTAGCAACAGTCATCCCGAAGTTTCAATCCGCCGGGCGGATTTGAGGCTTTCGGAACTGTTGCAGCAGATCGTGATAGCCAACGGCATACGTTTCAATCCGCCGGGCGGATTTGAGGCTTTCGGAACTGGTCAAGCCGCCGGTCAAGCCTACCTGCAACTCGAAAAGTTTCAATCCGCCGGGCGGATTTGAGGCTTTCGGAACTGGTTATTCTGGGAGATACGGCGCGTTGGTTCAAATCCGTTTCAATCCGCCGGGCGGATTTGAGGCTTTCGGAACTCACCCAATCAATGCGTTGGATGTGCGCAGAGAGGTCGTTTCAATCCGCCGGGCGGATTTGAGGCTTTCGGAACTTATACGCGCTCGGATGACGGACGATTCAGCGAGAGTTTCAATCCGCCGGGCGGATTTGAGGCTTTCGGAACTTACTCTCAGCGTTTCCATAAGCCTTGGGATTTGGTTTCAATCCGCCGGGCGGATTTGAGGCTTTCGGAACTCTTGCGAGTGCGGTATGCTGGGTCTACGGAGTAGTTTCAATCCGCCGGGCGGATTTGAGGCTTTCGGAACCCCGAATGCCGCCCAAGCAGCATCTTCGGTATCTTGTTTCAATCCGCCGGGCGGATTTGAGGCTTTCGGAACATGAGGCACAAAAGCACTTTGTGTGCGAATTGGCCGTTTCAATCCGCCGGGCGGATTTGAGGCTTTCGGAACGTCAACGCCCGCCTCCCAACCGAACAGCATGAACGTTTCAATCCGCCGGGCGGATTTGAGGCTTTCGGAACTTGGTCAAGAAGAGATGAATAGGGCATGGCAGGAAAGTTTCAATCCGCCGGGCGGATTTGAGGCTTTCGGAACCCAGCATTCCCAACGACGGTTATCCGTGACGTACCGGTTTCAATCCGCCGGGCGGATTTGAGGCTTTCGGAACTGATTGGTGGCAATCGCCTCGGTTGCCACGCCAAGGTTTCAATCCGCCGGGCGGATTTGAGGCTTTCGGAACGGGCAACCGAGCGCCTCGATTTCTACAATGTCTATAGTTTCAATCCGCCGGGCGGATTTGAGGCTTTCGGAACTACTCTGGTGAAGGCATGCCACAAGGTGGGCAAGTTTCAATCCGCCGGGCGGATTTGAGGCTTTCGGAACCAGAGTGCATTTGCACAATTGATTGTGGAGACTATTGGTTTCAATCCGCCGGGCGGATTTGAGGCTTTCGGAACGATTCCCGATGGTTCCACGTCGTTATCCGCGACCACGTTTCAATCCGCCGGGCGGATTTGAGGCTTTCGGAACGCGACCGCAGATCCGTGCCAAATTGCGCCGCGAGTTGGTTTCAATCCGCCGGGCGGATTTGAGGCTTTCGGAACTGCGATCCACGGTTGCTCGTTCGAGGGGGAGCGCGGAAGTTTCAATCCGCCGGGCGGATTTGAGGCTTTCGGAACAGTACCCGCGTCACCGGGCGCGGCTCGGTCAATCCGGTTTCAATCCGCCGGGCGGATTTGAGGCTTTCGGAACCGCTGTGCCGCGATGCACTCAAGGTGGTAGATGCCACCGTGTTTCAATCCGCCGGGCGGATTTGAGGCTTTCGGAACGCCAATGCAGAACGTGCTGCGGCTGAGGCCGTCCATGCGTTTCAATCCGCCGGGCGGATTTGAGGCTTTCGGAACCACACGGTTGCGGCGACGGGCCTCCTCTTCAAGATCCTGGTTTCAATCCGCCGGGCGGATTTGAGGCTTTCGGAACGATAACCCCACGCTCTACGATGATGCTGGCCGGATGTTTCAATCCGCCGGGCGGATTTGAGGCTTTCGGAACTAATTTCCTCTTGACAAAATCCGTGTTGGTGGTAGTTTCAATCCGCCGGGCGGATTTGAGGCTTTCGGAACGAACAGCAGGCGCGATCCATGGGCGCGGGCCTCGATGTTTCAATCCGCCGGGCGGATTTGAGGCTTTCGGAACTCGTTGGCATCGCCAACAACGTGCGTGATATTCTGTTTCAATCCGCCGGGCGGATTTGAGGCTTTCGGAACCGCCGGAGCAGATGGCAGGTCGCGTCGCGGTGCATGTTTCAATCCGCCGGGCGGATTTGAGGCTTTCGGAACCGACGGAGGGTGACAAGGATAATCCCCTCCGTCGTGTGTTTCAATCCGCCGGGCGGATTTGAGGCTTTCGGAACCGTGCGACCAAGCAGACGAGGATCTACCGGCCATGGTTTCAATCCGCCGGGCGGATTTGAGGCTTTCGGAACGGCTGGCAGATCGGCCTCGAAGCGGCGGGCTACCTGCGGTTTCAATCCGCCGGGCGGATTTGAGGCTTTCGGAACATCGCTTGATTGGCCCAGGGACCTATCAGGACGAAGTTTCAATCCGCCGGGCGGATTTGAGGCTTTCGGAACCGCGACGGCCACCGCAGCCACCGAGGCCATTACCGTTTCAATCCGCCGGGCGGATTTGAGGCTTTCGGAACGAGAAACACTGCGGCCTGAAGAACGGCAAGCCGCAGGTTTCAATCCGCCGGGCGGATTTGAGGCTTTCGGAACTGCGCCGAAGGTACGGCCCGCGCCGCTGGCGCTAAAGTTTCAATCCGCCGGGCGGATTTGAGGCTTTCGGAACGTTATGCACGATTATTCAGCATCGGGAATTACGAGGTTTCAATCCGCCGGGCGGATTTGAGGCTTTCGGAACTAATGTCTGACCCATCCGCCTTGCGGCTGTGGTGGTTTCAATCCGCCGGGCGGATTTGAGGCTTTCGGAACGCTGTCTATTGGGGGTATGAGCGTGTCTGGTAGCTAGTTTCAATCCGCCGGGCGGATTTGAGGCTTTCGGAACGGGGTATTTGCGTTTTCCGCACAGGGCTGGCAGGGGGAAGTTTCAATCCGCCGGGCGGATTTGAGGCTTTCGGAACCTCTGGCCGCGTGCGCCAAATCGCCCACAGCGTCGCGTTTCAATCCGCCGGGCGGATTTGAGGCTTTCGGAACACACGCAGGCCAGTGGATTGTCGAAGAACAGCCCAGTTTCAATCCGCCGGGCGGATTTGAGGCTTTCGGAACGTATGCAGGGTTGTCGTCCAGCGACTTGAACACAAGTTTCAATCCGCCGGGCGGATTTGAGGCTTTCGGAACGCCATGCTCGACCAGGTGCCGCCAGGACTCTTGCGGGGTTTCAATCCGCCGGGCGGATTTGAGGCTTTCGGAACAGTTTAGCGCGTCAGAATGCGCGGGAAGAGGCTCAGTTTCAATCCGCCGGGCGGATTTGAGGCTTTCGGAACTGCCCCGACGTGGCCCCGCCCAGCGGCTTCCAATTCGCGTTTCAATCCGCCGGGCGGATTTGAGGCTTTCGGAACTTCCCCACTCCCCGTGGTGATCTTGCATCGGCAACGTGTTTCAATCCGCCGGGCGGATTTGAGGCTTTCGGAACGCCATCATAGACACCCAAGGCCAGGTATTGATGAAGTTTCAATCCGCCGGGCGGATTTGAGGCTTTCGGAACGCGGTAGGGGCGTCCTGATCCCGTGCCGTAGGGATACGTTTCAATCCGCCGGGCGGATTTGAGGCTTTCGGAACGCGCTCCACCTCCAACCGATCAATGTAGCGATCATCGGTTTCAATCCGCCGGGCGGATTTGAGGCTTTCGGAACAACGCGAGTATCTTGGAGTGGAGCCGTATGCTGCCGTTTCAATCCGCCGGGCGGATTTGAGGCTTTCGGAACATGGCCACGTCGCGCAACTCGCTACTCAAGCGCTCTACGGTTTCAATCCGCCGGGCGGATTTGAGGCTTTCGGAACGTAGTGCACGGCCACACGACGGAGGGAATTATCCTTGTGTTTCAATCCGCCGGGCGGATTTGAGGCTTTCGGAACACAAGGAGTACCACGATGAAGACCATTGTTATTCAGTTGTTTCAATCCGCCGGGCGGATTTGAGGCTTTCGGAACGTGATCCTCCACTCGTTCGGTAGGCGCAGTGCGAGCAAGTTTCAATCCGCCGGGCGGATTTGAGGCTTTCGGAACATCCCCAGCGTCGGCGGCAACATCCAAGTCGCACTTCGGTTTCAATCCGCCGGGCGGATTTGAGGCTTTCGGAACAGCCAGTCGCCGTAATCGGCGGCAACATCCAGGTCGGTTTCAATCCGCCGGGCGGATTTGAGGCTTTCGGAACGGAGTTATTGAGTAGCCACCAAGGAGTATGATCATGTTTCAATCCGCCGGGCGGATTTGAGGCTTTCGGAACCCTTGCGCACTTGAAGATTCACCCCGCTCGATCCTGAGTTTCAATCCGCCGGGCGGATTTGAGGCTTTCGGAACCGAGGTGTGCTATTTTAGGGGCGTGATGATTGAGATGTTTCAATCCGCCGGGCGGATTTGAGGCTTTCGGAACCCGATGGCCGATGGGCAGCCGCCCAACTCGTGCGGAGTTTCAATCCGCCGGGCGGATTTGAGGCTTTCGGAACCATGGCCGAATGAAGCGGCTAGACCTTGAGGTCTTTGTTTCAATCCGCCGGGCGGATTTGAGGCTTTCGGAACTCAACGAACGCGTGGGCAAGATCATGTGCACCTTGGTTTCAATCCGCCGGGCGGATTTGAGGCTTTCGGAACTGCCGAGGATATTCGTCTCGCAACCCTCGCGCAGTTTCAATCCGCCGGGCGGATTTGAGGCTTTCGGAACGCCCGCATTCCCCGCATCGTGATCAGCGTCGTGGGCAGGGTTTCAATCCGCCGGGCGGATTTGAGGCTTTCGGAACGTCTCCGTCACGTCGCCAAGATCGACAAGGCGCAATGTTTCAATCCGCCGGGCGGATTTGAGGCTTTCGGAACGGCGAATGTGGTCAGGCAGTTTCAGGCCGGGGAGATGTTTCAATCCGCCGGGCGGATTTGAGGCTTTCGGAACGTGTTCGCAACCGTGTTATCGTGCGCGGGGCAAAGTTTCAATCCGCCGGGCGGATTTGAGGCTTTCGGAACTCCTGAGCCAACTACGGGACGCATCGCGGGGGACGCCATGTTTCAATCCGCCGGGCGGATTTGAGGCTTTCGGAACCTCATGCTCTTCGTAGTACCGCTTCAATTTCATGCGGTTTCAATCCGCCGGGCGGATTTGAGGCTTTCGGAACCCTTTGATAACTCAGCAGCCAATCCAGTGCTTCCAAGTTTCAATCCGCCGGGCGGATTTGAGGCTTTCGGAACGCACGACACCTATGAGCGCAACGGGCGGACGTGTCAGTTTCAATCCGCCGGGCGGATTTGAGGCTTTCGGAACACGGCGGACAAACGTTCAAAGATGCCGTAATGTCGTCGTTTCAATCCGCCGGGCGGATTTGAGGCTTTCGGAACTGAGAGTAGTTTGCTTGCCACGACCTGGGAGGGTTTTGTTTCAATCCGCCGGGCGGATTTGAGGCTTTCGGAACTCCCCACGAGCGACGCGGGCGCACGGGGGAAATATAGTTTCAATCCGCCGGGCGGATTTGAGGCTTTCGGAACTTACCCCGTTCTGACGCGGTTTTTCCACACCGGGTAGTTTCAATCCGCCGGGCGGATTTGAGGCTTTCGGAACCTTGTCATCCGCATGCAGGACGTGGCGACCGTTGGAAGTTTCAATCCGCCGGGCGGATTTGAGGCTTTCGGAACGGCGCACATACTGGGTTTGCGTGTTGATGGCGGCAAGTTTCAATCCGCCGGGCGGATTTGAGGCTTTCGGAACCTGGCAGGCCGTGGGCCGTCCAGAGATAGGTGGCGGTTTCAATCCGCCGGGCGGATTTGAGGCTTTCGGAACTCCCCCGATGCCCCTCCCTGGCTGCAAGCCCCTCCGTTTCAATCCGCCGGGCGGATTTGAGGCTTTCGGAACCAGGCAACCGACCCGCAACACCGCAACCCGCATGTCGCAAGTTTCAATCCGCCGGGCGGATTTGAGGCTTTCGGAACGCATCTTCTGTTGGGTGGCCGCGTCCTGCTTGGCGGTTTCAATCCGCCGGGCGGATTTGAGGCTTTCGGAACGCCGCCGCCGCCACACTGGAAGGAGGGCGTTGAAGCTATGTTTCAATCCGCCGGGCGGATTTGAGGCTTTCGGAACCCGCCGCGTGGGGGTATTTTGCGCAGGTGGCCAATGGTTTCAATCCGCCGGGCGGATTTGAGGCTTTCGGAACAGCGGTGTTGGATGAGATGGCCATGGCTGACCAGCGTGTTTCAATCCGCCGGGCGGATTTGAGGCTTTCGGAACGCCGCCGCGTGGGGGTATTTTGCGCAGGTGGCCAATGGTTTCAATCCGCCGGGCGGATTTGAGGCTTTCGGAACCACGCTTGACGATCTCACGCAACGCCTCAGCCTGCTCGTTTCAATCCGCCGGGCGGATTTGAGGCTTTCGGAACGCCGTATGACCATTATGAAACAAGCGGTCATGGCGGTTTCAATCCGCCGGGCGGATTTGAGGCTTTCGGAACGCGGCGAGATTGCCATCAGTCGTTTCGGTGTGGATGCGGTTTCAATCCGCCGGGCGGATTTGAGGCTTTCGGAACGTAGCCGGTACGGGAGTAGAGGTGTAGCCCGGTTGGGCCTGGTTTCAATCCGCCGGGCGGATTTGAGGCTTTCGGAACATCTGCCTAGTGAAGAATATGAAATCTGGGCAGAGGAGTTTCAATCCGCCGGGCGGATTTGAGGCTTTCGGAACATAAGCTTAAACATTGTGCTTGCTTTAGGGTCAGACTGTTTCAATCCGCCGGGCGGATTTGAGGCTTTCGGAACGCGAACCAGACAGTCCTCAGGCGACGCTCGCCGTAGCAGTTTCAATCCGCCGGGCGGATTTGAGGCTTTCGGAACCTGGTACGCCAAATCTGCCCCTAGATCCGCAGGTAGTTTCAATCCGCCGGGCGGATTTGAGGCTTTCGGAACGATCATAGCCGTCGATCTTCGGCGATTCCGCCGAAGTTTCAATCCGCCGGGCGGATTTGAGGCTTTCGGAACTTGTGGCGAGTTCCTTCCCACGCGCTCGCAGGTTCGGCGTTTCAATCCGCCGGGCGGATTTGAGGCTTTCGGAACCCGTCCCATTCGGCGTGCATGTATTCCACGTTGTTGAGTTTCAATCCGCCGGGCGGATTTGAGGCTTTCGGAACTCCCTGAAGCACCCAGGGACGAGATGAATTCTTGAAAAGTTTCAATCCGCCGGGCGGATTTGAGGCTTTCGGAACCTTTCGACAAACGTATTGACTCGCGGCCAATCTGTGTTTCAATCCGCCGGGCGGATTTGAGGCTTTCGGAACGATTTTCAAAAGGTTCGCTCATGCCAGAATCTGGATGTTTCAATCCGCCGGGCGGATTTGAGGCTTTCGGAACTAGCAAACTAGGCTGGGCATGGGCGGCGTTCGTAGGTTTCAATCCGCCGGGCGGATTTGAGGCTTTCGGAACAGCCCAACGCCCCCCAATAGCCAGCGAAAAAGCGCGTTTCAATCCGCCGGGCGGATTTGAGGCTTTCGGAACATCCCATTGGGGCCACTCCGATCCGGGGGTAGCGCGTTTCAATCCGCCGGGCGGATTTGAGGCTTTCGGAACACACATGCGCCGTGAGCGGTAGCCCGGTCGCTTTGGCGTTTCAATCCGCCGGGCGGATTTGAGGCTTTCGGAACCGGTGATGACCGCGCTGCTATGGCCAAGAATGGCCGAGTTTCAATCCGCCGGGCGGATTTGAGGCTTTCGGAACCCGTAAGCCAGCATCTGGGCGGCTTCGGCAATGGTGTTTCAATCCGCCGGGCGGATTTGAGGCTTTCGGAACTGAGCAGCCAGCCCACGATCCCAAGGTCGAAGCTTTCGTTTCAATCCGCCGGGCGGATTTGAGGCTTTCGGAACATTAGGGACATCATTAGCGTGAAAACGCCCGATCTAGGTTTCAATCCGCCGGGCGGATTTGAGGCTTTCGGAACTCTGGGCATAATCGCCCTGTAGGAGCGTGTAGCCGGGGTGTTTCAATCCGCCGGGCGGATTTGAGGCTTTCGGAACTTACTGCACAGGTTGGGCGGCTCAACCGCCATGGGGTCGTTTCAATCCGCCGGGCGGATTTGAGGCTTTCGGAACGACGCCGCTCGTGTATATGGACAGCAAAGTTCTGAAAAGGTTTCAATCCGCCGGGCGGATTTGAGGCTTTCGGAACAATATAGCACGGCATCCATACCGTATGGACATCCGGTTTCAATCCGCCGGGCGGATTTGAGGCTTTCGGAACGCAAGATGAAACGGAAATAGCGAATCAGGCGCAGGTTTCAATCCGCCGGGCGGATTTGAGGCTTTCGGAACCCTCGCACGCGGGCGGTATCAATGACCCCTGCTCGCGTTTCAATCCGCCGGGCGGATTTGAGGCTTTCGGAACAAATACCCGGCATCAATGCCGCGATAGTTACCGATGATAGTTTCAATCCGCCGGGCGGATTTGAGGCTTTCGGAACTTGAGGATGGGGTACGCCAATGGATGACGCCGGAGTTTCAATCCGCCGGGCGGATTTGAGGCTTTCGGAACCCGCTTAACGCAGCGGAATTTCTCGCCGTGGCCTTGTTTCAATCCGCCGGGCGGATTTGAGGCTTTCGGAACTCTGGGTGTCGCTGATGATGTTGGAAATCTCTAAGTTTCAATCCGCCGGGCGGATTTGAGGCTTTCGGAACGCAAGGGTTGAGGCGAATCGTCCCCTTCATATCGGTGGGTTTCAATCCGCCGGGCGGATTTGAGGCTTTCGGAACGGCGTTGAGCAGCACGCGCTCCAAGAAGCCGCCCATGTTTCAATCCGCCGGGCGGATTTGAGGCTTTCGGAACTAACTAAACACCCTACCCTCCCCGACCACCTTTTCGCATTGTTTCAATCCGCCGGGCGGATTTGAGGCTTTCGGAACGCATCCTGCATGCCCCGCGCCGCAGGCATGCTTCCCAAGTTTCAATCCGCCGGGCGGATTTGAGGCTTTCGGAACCTGATGGCATGCCTGGATTTGGTATCTCGTCGGGTTGTTTCAATCCGCCGGGCGGATTTGAGGCTTTCGGAACCTCCACCGACAGCCCCTCAGCCTCGGCACGCTTGAGGTTTCAATCCGCCGGGCGGATTTGAGGCTTTCGGAACGCAACAGCCCCGCAGGCCCACCCCCGATACCCCACGGTTTCAATCCGCCGGGCGGATTTGAGGCTTTCGGAACCTCCGCCACAATGCCATGCACATCCCAACCCGCCGCGTTTCAATCCGCCGGGCGGATTTGAGGCTTTCGGAACCGATGTTGGCGTCACCGTGGGCGTGGCCACCATAGGGGTTTCAATCCGCCGGGCGGATTTGAGGCTTTCGGAACACGGGTGACGGCGCTGCGCAGTGTGCGCGGCCCGGTCGGTTTCAATCCGCCGGGCGGATTTGAGGCTTTCGGAACCTGGCTGGTGCGCCAGGGGCTAAAGATCACGGCGGTTTCAATCCGCCGGGCGGATTTGAGGCTTTCGGAACCGATACAATACAGGAGAACACCCACATGCAATCGTCGAAGTTTCAATCCGCCGGGCGGATTTGAGGCTTTCGGAACTGAAATGTCGGAATGGGATCGACATCCCAGGATGCGTTTCAATCCGCCGGGCGGATTTGAGGCTTTCGGAACCCAACGCCCAGAGATGGGCTAGATGCGGGGCGCTCGGTTTCAATCCGCCGGGCGGATTTGAGGCTTTCGGAACATATTTAGCTAGGCCGGAAAACTCCATTGCTTCATCGGTTTCAATCCGCCGGGCGGATTTGAGGCTTTCGGAACGGTATCGCGAATGATGGCATCCATGGCTTTCTGATATGGTTTCAATCCGCCGGGCGGATTTGAGGCTTTCGGAACAGAGGTCAACGTCGGCCCGAACACGGTTAAGGAATTGTTTCAATCCGCCGGGCGGATTTGAGGCTTTCGGAACTCGATCTCGATGACCAAGTCAAGGTCTCCCCGCCAGGTTTCAATCCGCCGGGCGGATTTGAGGCTTTCGGAACGGTGCGAGCGCTGCCGATGCAGCGGATGTTATGTTGGGTTTCAATCCGCCGGGCGGATTTGAGGCTTTCGGAACCGGCGTGGTTGCTGCCCCCAGCCGCCCACCATCGGCGTTTCAATCCGCCGGGCGGATTTGAGGCTTTCGGAACCGGCGTGGTTGCTGCCCCCAGCCGCCCACCATCGGCGTTTCAATCCGCCGGGCGGATTTGAGGCTTTCGGAACAGGATATAGTAGCCTTTCCCTCGATGTTCGCATAAAGTTTCAATCCGCCGGGCGGATTTGAGGCTTTCGGAACGGCGGTACGCGCCGCAGGGAAAGACTTCGGCAATCGTTTCAATCCGCCGGGCGGATTTGAGGCTTTCGGAACCCACGCGATGACCTTCCATCGGTCATCAGGATCAAGAAGGTTTCAATCCGCCGGGCGGATTTGAGGCTTTCGGAACCGGTCATACGGTCTCCTGGCTAGTATTGGGCGATGTTTCAATCCGCCGGGCGGATTTGAGGCTTTCGGAACATCAGCAGGGTGCGCCAAAGTGCCATGGTGGAGTGGGTTTCAATCCGCCGGGCGGATTTGAGGCTTTCGGAACTTCGATGGTTTGTATGGATACACTGGGTACAAGAAAAGTTTCAATCCGCCGGGCGGATTTGAGGCTTTCGGAACGCCTATGGTGCTGCGCCACCTTCGGGTGGAGGAGCGAGGTTTCAATCCGCCGGGCGGATTTGAGGCTTTCGGAACTTCGATTACATCACGGATTGGGGGAAAACCTGGGGTTTCAATCCGCCGGGCGGATTTGAGGCTTTCGGAACTCCCCCCCACGTCCCGTACCCCTGATTATATCCGCTGTTTCAATCCGCCGGGCGGATTTGAGGCTTTCGGAACGGCCCTGGCTGAGCGCCCTGGGCGGGTCGTGGTGTTGTTTCAATCCGCCGGGCGGATTTGAGGCTTTCGGAACGCGGCGCAATGCGCCACGCCGAGACGATTGCGCCCAGTTTCAATCCGCCGGGCGGATTTGAGGCTTTCGGAACAGCCGCAACGCGATTTCTTCCACCCGGGCCTTGGAAATGTTTCAATCCGCCGGGCGGATTTGAGGCTTTCGGAACACTATCTAGACGCCTATACGGACGATGATACAGTGCCGTTTCAATCCGCCGGGCGGATTTGAGGCTTTCGGAACTCCAGACGATCATCTACGCTGGCTTCGGGCTTGGTTTTATGTTTCAATCCGCCGGGCGGATTTGAGGCTTTCGGAACCTGGGTTGTCGCCTGAAACGGTTAATGGGGCGTGGCGGTTTCAATCCGCCGGGCGGATTTGAGGCTTTCGGAACGGGAGCATGGGACGATCCAGATTACGGGAACGGCGATGTTTCAATCCGCCGGGCGGATTTGAGGCTTTCGGAACCAGATCCGCCCGATCAATGCGCGTCGTCCAATCATCGGGTTTCAATCCGCCGGGCGGATTTGAGGCTTTCGGAACGTCTTTTCTTCCGAGAGAGTTAGGTTGAGGTTATCGCGTGTTTCAATCCGCCGGGCGGATTTGAGGCTTTCGGAACTTCGGGGCGGGGGTAGTCGTCGGCACTCTCCAGGTAGTTTCAATCCGCCGGGCGGATTTGAGGCTTTCGGAACACGAGCGGGACTTCTTCGCTACCATGGGGGTAAGGTTACGGTTTCAATCCGCCGGGCGGATTTGAGGCTTTCGGAACGGGCAACCTCGCCGTGGTAGACGGACGGGGTTTCAGTTTCAATCCGCCGGGCGGATTTGAGGCTTTCGGAACTTATTGTGGCAACGGTGCAAGATCGGTATTCCCCCGAGTTTCAATCCGCCGGGCGGATTTGAGGCTTTCGGAACGCCGATCTGAAGGGTGGTATGACGCTCGGTAAGTACGTTTCAATCCGCCGGGCGGATTTGAGGCTTTCGGAACCGCTCGTGCCGCCCACCGCGACGGCTACGCTCGTGCCGCCGTTTCAATCCGCCGGGCGGATTTGAGGCTTTCGGAACCCAGCTCTAACGAAAGCGGCATAAGGCGCAACACATCGTTTCAATCCGCCGGGCGGATTTGAGGCTTTCGGAACGCCGCTACGGGCTGCCGGTGGAGGTGCGGCGGCGTAGTTTCAATCCGCCGGGCGGATTTGAGGCTTTCGGAACCGGCCAAGTTCTTTGCTCCGCCATTCGGTATCTGCTGTTTCAATCCGCCGGGCGGATTTGAGGCTTTCGGAACGAGTCGTCAACCTCGGTGAAGTTGCCATCTGGGACTAGTTTCAATCCGCCGGGCGGATTTGAGGCTTTCGGAACCTCATCTGTGCAATATGGCCGCGCCCCCCCGTCCAGTTTCAATCCGCCGGGCGGATTTGAGGCTTTCGGAACCCCCGGGCCATCTTGGGCCGGGGGCTTTGGGTAGTTTCAATCCGCCGGGCGGATTTGAGGCTTTCGGAACGCCATCAATATGAGCATGAGAGAGAGATCCGTCCCGCGTTTCAATCCGCCGGGCGGATTTGAGGCTTTCGGAACCCAATTAGCCATAGACGAGCCACGCCCCATTAGCGTGTTTCAATCCGCCGGGCGGATTTGAGGCTTTCGGAACAGTATGGAACGACCATCATCGGCTACCAGCGGAGTGCGTTTCAATCCGCCGGGCGGATTTGAGGCTTTCGGAACTAGAAGAATCCATCCATGATTCAAATTCTGATCATGGGTTTCAATCCGCCGGGCGGATTTGAGGCTTTCGGAACAATTACGCAGGGCAACGCCCCATCGCGCCGCAGCGGCGTTTCAATCCGCCGGGCGGATTTGAGGCTTTCGGAACTCGGCGGTTACGGGTCTGGTGACGGCTGAGGGAGTCGGTTTCAATCCGCCGGGCGGATTTGAGGCTTTCGGAACACCCGGAACCCCAGATGAGGCCCGCGAGGAGGCCAAGCGTTTCAATCCGCCGGGCGGATTTGAGGCTTTCGGAACCGGGCCGCCAGGGTTTGGGCTTTGTTCTGCCCTAGGTGTTTCAATCCGCCGGGCGGATTTGAGGCTTTCGGAACTCGATTCGGTGCGTTGCCGCATCTCGATCTGAATGTCGAGTTTCAATCCGCCGGGCGGATTTGAGGCTTTCGGAACATGGTGTAGTGCTTCATTCCCCCACCTCCATCGCCTCGTTTCAATCCGCCGGGCGGATTTGAGGCTTTCGGAACTGGGCAATCTGCGCACGATGCGCAGCAAGGGAGAGTTTCAATCCGCCGGGCGGATTTGAGGCTTTCGGAACGGCCCAAGGGTTTTGGAGCTGTGGGCAGTGTGTAAGTTTCAATCCGCCGGGCGGATTTGAGGCTTTCGGAACCGCACGGAATCTACGAAGTACGTCTAGCAGCAATAGTTTCAATCCGCCGGGCGGATTTGAGGCTTTCGGAACTCGTTGATGAACCCACAAGAAGTAGCGCAGTATCTGTTTCAATCCGCCGGGCGGATTTGAGGCTTTCGGAACCAGGCAGGTTGCAAGGCGTCCTAATGCTATGAATCCGTTTCAATCCGCCGGGCGGATTTGAGGCTTTCGGAACTTTTGGGTATATGAATACCTTTCAGTATCGTGTATAAGTTTCAATCCGCCGGGCGGATTTGAGGCTTTCGGAACTACACAAGGAGAATAGGTATGCGTGATGATATTATGGTTTCAATCCGCCGGGCGGATTTGAGGCTTTCGGAACCCTGTGTCTGGCTGGGTTGTGAAGTCCAACGGCAAAGTTTCAATCCGCCGGGCGGATTTGAGGCTTTCGGAACCCCGCTCCCGCTAGGCGTAGGGGTAAAGATACCATTGTTTCAATCCGCCGGGCGGATTTGAGGCTTTCGGAACACCGACTCTCTTCGACGGGCAAAAACCCCCAATCAGTTTCAATCCGCCGGGCGGATTTGAGGCTTTCGGAACTGCGGCTGGGCGGATCGTTGGGGCGTTGACTGCCGCGCCGTTTCAATCCGCCGGGCGGATTTGAGGCTTTCGGAACGTCTCGACGATAACTCCGACATTCAGGGCTATCTGGTTTCAATCCGCCGGGCGGATTTGAGGCTTTCGGAACCAAGCTGGATTCGGCGACCTATGCGCAGTTTGCGCAGTTTCAATCCGCCGGGCGGATTTGAGGCTTTCGGAACAACTCTGGGGATAGCCAGAGCGCAATCCCCAGAGAGTTTCAATCCGCCGGGCGGATTTGAGGCTTTCGGAACCCCAGACGTACTGGCTCCCCTGGTGATGAAGATTCCCGTTTCAATCCGCCGGGCGGATTTGAGGCTTTCGGAACCGAACGGAGAAACGGAGCTATCCCGATGAGTCCTTGCGTTTCAATCCGCCGGGCGGATTTGAGGCTTTCGGAACGTGCATGACCAGGATGAACGAGCAGGGATCATCATGTTTCAATCCGCCGGGCGGATTTGAGGCTTTCGGAACTCAAGGCGAGCATCTTGAGCCACGGGAAGAAGACCATGTTTCAATCCGCCGGGCGGATTTGAGGCTTTCGGAACCTGAGATGGAGCGCCTAGGCATCAGTATTTACGATTGTTTCAATCCGCCGGGCGGATTTGAGGCTTTCGGAACGCTGCGATCATAGCTCCCTCCTGCGCATGTCAGCCGGTTTCAATCCGCCGGGCGGATTTGAGGCTTTCGGAACGCCTTGCAGGCGCTGGATCATCGTCTTCAGGCTTGGTTTCAATCCGCCGGGCGGATTTGAGGCTTTCGGAACACGTGCCAGCGATAGTACCGCCAGATCAATCTCAAAATGTTTCAATCCGCCGGGCGGATTTGAGGCTTTCGGAACTTGGGCGAAACACCCCAACAACGAAAATCAATACCAAGTTTCAATCCGCCGGGCGGATTTGAGGCTTTCGGAACCGCTGTCGTGCAGCAGCACGTTTGGAGCGAGGCGTTTCAATCCGCCGGGCGGATTTGAGGCTTTCGGAACCCCGGTACTCGCAGTGAGTACCGGGGGCTTCTTTGCGTCGTTTCAATCCGCCGGGCGGATTTGAGGCTTTCGGAACAACCCGGATCTGGCTCCAATCATCGCCCAGTATCGAGTTTCAATCCGCCGGGCGGATTTGAGGCTTTCGGAACTCCGTATGGAATTGCGGTGGTAGAGCAAAGCGGCGGTTTCAATCCGCCGGGCGGATTTGAGGCTTTCGGAACGCGGCCCATGCGTCGCCTTGAGCCTGCCAGCGCTGCAGTTTCAATCCGCCGGGCGGATTTGAGGCTTTCGGAACCCCGAAGCGCATCTTCACCCCGGTCATCACCAGTCGGGTTTCAATCCGCCGGGCGGATTTGAGGCTTTCGGAACATCAATCCCAGCCGCAAGCTCGCCGGTCAGTCGCTTGTTTCAATCCGCCGGGCGGATTTGAGGCTTTCGGAACCGTTTCGCGATGAGATCGTCGCCGATCAAGCAAGTTTCAATCCGCCGGGCGGATTTGAGGCTTTCGGAACTTCCATCATTCCGCCTTGTCTATATGTAGCGTGTAGTTTCAATCCGCCGGGCGGATTTGAGGCTTTCGGAACATGCCGAGATCAAAGGCATCAGTGCGGCGGCAGTACGTTTCAATCCGCCGGGCGGATTTGAGGCTTTCGGAACCCCCACGCGCCGATCTGTGCATCGCGGATCGGTTGACGTTTCAATCCGCCGGGCGGATTTGAGGCTTTCGGAACTCCCCTGCATGCCACGCCGTATCGGCATCATCAACGGTTTCAATCCGCCGGGCGGATTTGAGGCTTTCGGAACACGGTGGCATATCACAATCGTGGGGTTGATCTAATGCCGTTTCAATCCGCCGGGCGGATTTGAGGCTTTCGGAACGTTCAAGCCTTGGCTACAGTATGGCAGGTTTTCACGGTTTCAATCCGCCGGGCGGATTTGAGGCTTTCGGAACGCTTTTCAGGTCAAACTCGGCGATTAGCCCATTGATGTTTCAATCCGCCGGGCGGATTTGAGGCTTTCGGAACCGAAGAGCAGCGCGGGGTAGCCCGGCTGGCCATCGGTATGTTTCAATCCGCCGGGCGGATTTGAGGCTTTCGGAACTCGTGGGGTGGAGGTGTGGCGGTGAAGTAGTCGTGTTTCAATCCGCCGGGCGGATTTGAGGCTTTCGGAACAGGAGCAGGAGCAGGCGGTGAGCGTGGGGTACAGGTTTCAATCCGCCGGGCGGATTTGAGGCTTTCGGAACGATAGTCCTCAGTCACGCCCGGCTCAGCCGATCCCAGTTTCAATCCGCCGGGCGGATTTGAGGCTTTCGGAACAATAGCGAACACTACAACCTAGCGTTGCTTCCTCTTGTTTCAATCCGCCGGGCGGATTTGAGGCTTTCGGAACTGACGAGTTCCGTCGGGGGCACGGTCTCGGTGTTCGCGGTTTCAATCCGCCGGGCGGATTTGAGGCTTTCGGAACCCGTGCTACCGCAGGGGCAACCTGCGAGCGCAACCAACGCAGTTTCAATCCGCCGGGCGGATTTGAGGCTTTCGGAACCGCGACGCTCGCAAGCGCATTGGAACGCCATGAAATGCGCCTGTTTCGAGCGGCTGCTTGAATTGTTGCTTCCAAGCACGCAATCTGAACCCATGCCTCTAGTGTACCATAGTTTGTGCCGCATTGGGACGCCATGTTTTGTAGTGCGAGCGACTCCTGGGGTTTGGCCTTATGCTTCGCCGCTCGATTTTGGCTCAATTATAAAATGACGGTGATGGGGTCGTGTGGGCGGTCGCTGCCGACGGTGATGACGTTGTTCTGACAGCTCCCGCATAGTGTGTAGAAGCGAATGCTGTCACGATCGGGGATAATGTGTTTGGCGAGTTTGGCTTGTAGCTCCAGAATTTGGCGCTTGGTGAGCCAACATTCGAAGAGGGAGTATTGTGTCCAGGTTCCGTACCCACACAGTGTTCGGTGGATCTTGGTGCGCCGTTTGTCGTCTGGGATGTCGTAGGCAATGATGTAGAGGGTTGTCTCTTTGGATGCGGGTGGCATAGCGCTAACGTACCGTGAAGGGTGGGTAGTCGCTGATTTCGCCTTGGGCGTATTTGGCGAAGAGCCGTGCTTGGAGTTCGATGCTGCGCCGATAGCTCACTTTGTAGCCGAAGTGGGGGTGGCGTATTTCTTCGTTGAGCCGTCCTTCGAGTTTTTCCAGAAATGTGCGTCGGCTGCTGTCGTTCATGCGGAATGCGCCTAGATCTTCCTCGAAGTCGTCGGCTTTGATCTGGCCGGTGTTGATCAGGGTGATGACGGTTGAGTCGATGATGATGGCGCGGAAGTTTTCAATCAGGTCGAGGGCTAGTGCTGGTTTGCCGAAGCCGGGTTGGTGCATGACGCCTAGCCCTGGATCGAGGCCGATGCTGTGTATCATTGAGATGATTTGGTTGGTGAGGACGGTGTATCCAAATGAAAGTAGGGCGTTGATGGGGTCGGTGGGTGGGCGCTTCACGCGTCCCGGAAAGTTCCATGTGCCTTTGAGGATCTGGTTGAAGGTGTTGTAGTATGCCGCACTGGCACTGCCTTCTAGCCCTAAGAGTGGGCCGAGTCCGTGCATGCGGTCGCTGGTGTCGGTTGGTGGATCGAGGCGTGCGAGTTCGCGCAGACAGCGTCGAATCTGTTCGCCCGCTTCTTCCAGGATGCTGGCGTCTTCTCGCGTGCGGGCATAACGTAGTACGAGGGTGCGCATGTTGAGCAGTTTGCCCGCGATACATTGACGTGCAACGGCGAAGCTTCGCGTACTATCTCCAGCCAGTGCGTATTGGGCTAGGCGTATCCCACTGTTCTTGCCCCAGTCGGCGAGGAGTGAGCCGCGTGATCGTCCGTGTGCTGTTAGGTAGTGTACGGGGATGCGACGCTCAAGGAGGGCGTGTAGCGCTGGTGTGGTGAAGGTGACTTCGCCAAATATGATGACTTGTTCGACTTTGTTGAGTGGTACCCGCACTACTTGTCCTGTGCGTTGGCTGGATGGTTGGACACGTAGGGCTTCGCCTTCGATTTTGACTAAACTGTATTGTTCGGTTAGGTATAGCGTTGCCATGAGTATCTCTACTCCCTCGCCGAGTATTTCGACGCTCATATTTGTTGCTCCCAGCGTGGCTTGCCGTCAGCTAGTTGACGTAACTCTTCAGGTAAGCAGAGGGGTTCTAGTGAACAGTCACGGCATTTGGCTGGGTTGCTGGTTGGTGGCGGGAGTATGCCTTGTGCGGCGAGGCGATGGGCTTCGGCGCTCAGTTCTTCTACTTCCGCCCGTAGTGCGTCGCTTAGTACTACCTCTTCGCGCCGACGGGTGGCAAAGTAGAAGATGTAGCCGCGCTCGATGCTCTGGCCGGTGCGTTCTTCTAAACAGAGTGCCTGCGCACAGAGTTGGGCATGATCATTTTTCCACCGCCCAGGACGCCCCTTTTTGTATTCAACTGGATACTGTTGGCCCGCTCGGACTTCGACGAGATCGCAGAATCCGGCGATCTTGAGCCGCTCGCTCCAGACATAGACGCGTCGCTCTTGAACGGCGTCGGTGAGCCAGACGGTGCCGCCAAGATCCACGCCTTGATGCCGCAGGGTGCCTTCGACGACATGTTCGTTGAGCAGCATCTCTGCCTGAATGAATTCGTAGCCAAACCGCCGTGGGCAGTAGGCGAGTGCATTGAGCATCGCCAATGGAATATAGTCAATGCTGTTATCCTGCATTGCTCATCCTACGGCATAGCCCCATCCCACGTGCGGTCTTGATGCCTACACCCAAAAAGAGGGCGGCATCGGCGAGGGTGGTGAGGATGCGGGCTTGTATGGGGTCGGCAGGAAGTTCGTAGGCGACGATGCCTACAAAACCCTTTTGTGGCCCCTTGCCCAAGGAAATATCGGTCGATTCGATCCGATGGTGACTCACCATGGTATCGAGGCTGGCGTTGCGCACCTGTTCCATATCAAAGGTAAGATCTTGGGGTGCCAGATCGTTCCAGCGCCGTCCCAAGCTAGGGAAGATCGCTTCAGGTGTGGGCAGCAAGTTCAGGCGTTGGCGGCCATCAGCACGCGACCCCTGTCCAATTGCGGTGGCACTCGCAAACTCTAGGGTGACGGTATGGGCAGGTGTTACCCGCGCATACAGATCGGCAAAACTATCAAAACCGGCCCATGGATGCCCTTGGGGTGGTGGAGTTCCAATCACATCACCGAGGGCCAAGCGTGCTTGACCCAAGCGCAGTTCACCGCCGGGCATCTGGCGTAGTAATGCCTGAACAAAGGGCTGAAAGAGGTCGCTGTGCAGTAACGACACCCGTAGCAACACGACATCCCGGCGACGACTGGGCAAAATACCAACGGTATAGGGCTTACTCTGAGCATCGGCATGGAGCGCCTCGGAGACATCGGGAGCTACCTGGCGCACAAGATCGAGAAAGAGGGCTTGCGCCCCCTGGCCCTGCGGGCGTGGTGCCGGGCCATTGCCGAGGGGGCGCAGTTCAACCACAAAGGCGTAGAGGTCGGGAAAAGCGGACATGGAGTGGCTCCATGTGCTGCGTGATGCTCAAGGGCATCACGCAGCGGCAATCACGGCTTCGGGAAGGTATAGCGCATATCTAAGGGCAAGCCAAGCCCTTGCTCTAACCGATAGTAGCGCCCGCTACAACGGGCATTGGCAACTAGGCTGGCCGGTGGCATCGAGACGATATCGAAGGCACGCAAGATGCCACCAGGAAGATCTAAGGGATTGAGTGGTGCAGCAGCAGTATAGTCGCCTTCGGCTTCCTTAAGTGCCACCTCGGCCACCTCAACCATGGCCTTACTATGCCACTTCCCCAGTCGTATCCAGCGCGGCAACTTCAGTGGCTCGGCACTCAGTACATAGCAACTGAAGGTGGATTCAGGGGCGATCTCTTTGGCGCGGCCAAATGAGGGCGTATTGCGCTCCGCCTGTTGCATTTCAACATGGATGATCTCTTCACCATACTTAAATGTGGCCAGTTGATATGCCACTCTCTCTGGTTGAGCAGGAGTGACATAGATCTTATCCCTAAGCGGCAGAAGATCATCAGCATAGTGTGGTATCTGTTCACGATGGAACCATGGTGATGTGGCTATGCCAAACGCATACGTGAGCGCATAGTTATGGATATAACGCCCAGTCTCGTAGAGACGCCCTAGTTCACGCGTTGCATGAAAAAGCGGCTCTTGGAGGACTAAGCGGCAGTGGTAGATCTGCATAGAGCGCTCCTATTTACCACGACCCTTCTTCTGGATATATGCTGCGTGATACCCCATACTATCGCGCAGAGCAGTGTAGAGAAGTTCGGCTATACCCTTTTCATCACGAGTACGCAAACTGAGCTCATCAATAAACTGCGCTAATTCTGCGCCTATCAATAGCTGCCGCACTGCAACATGATCCGCAGCAATGAGATCTGGCAAGAGTGATTGTGCTGCACCAAGTGCAACTTGCACATCAACTGGTTGGGTAGGATCGAAATCAGCCGTACTCGCAACCTTATCATAAAGGTGCTGAGTAAAGTGGAGGTTCGAGAAGATTTCACCATCACTAAGCACAATACCAAGGAGGTGATTTGTCATTGTGCCCGTGCGGGTCGTCTGCGCACCATAACGCCGAGTACGGAGGATATTGTTAAGCACATACAGGAAGAGCGGAGAGGTCAAGTCGCGTATGGTGATGACCGCAGGGAAGAGGGTTTGCGGGCGAATGTGATCTTGTTCGTTAATACGACTGGTCACTTCACCTTTACGACTCATCGTGCCGTCCTCGTAGGGTGCATTGAGCGTAAAAGCCTCATGACTGATGTCAAAAGGTGTGAGGCTATAGGCTGTATCACTATAGACCTTCGATTTCTCTGACCCAGCATCTCCGATAGCAAACCCATAACTGATGCAATCAGGGCATTGCTTACAGAAATCAACATTGTAGTCACAGATTGCTAAACCCGCAGCATCAATTGCTACTCCCCGATCATCAGTCTTACGCTCCTTGGGTTCAGGTGCCGACTCACCACTGATCAAGCCATAACGACGCAGTAACTCGCGTCCAATCAGGCGTTCAGGCGTTGTCTGCTTGCGTTTGAACATGGTAATTCGCGTAATAAACTTGGTATTGGTGATACCAGCCTGCACGCGAGCCGTATTGAGTTCACCATCGGTCTGGAAGAGTGCATACGAATCGGTCTCACGTAGAATGACAATATGGGCATAGTGGCCCATCGGGCGTTGCGGAACGCTGGTTGGGAAAAAGTTCGTCGTGAGCATGGGATAGATACTCCTTCAATCTATGGATAGAACTACGCCTCATCCTGCTTATCTTCAGCTTGTTCATCACGTTCACGCCATTCACGGCGCTGTTCGGCCATATAGACCGACTCACACGCATTTTTGAGCAAGTTGAGTTGTTTACCAGCTAGTGCGGCCCGATCCTCTTTGAAGACATCACGATAGATGATCTCGACAAAGTAGCGCGCAAAATCCTCGATTGCTGCTTGAATCAATGCCCCCCGTGTCTCCTTTTCGGGGTACAGCCAAGTAGGTACCGTACCATCAGCCTTGTTTTCGCGGACACGTTCGATGACCTGTTCCAAGCGACTCTGTACAACTTCTAGGAGCGAATCAACATCGTTGAATAAGCGGAGATCGGCAGAAAGCAGCGCTTTAGATGCCTCACTCAGCGGACGAACGATATTGTTACTGTTGAGACGACCTGACTTGTGGCGATAGAACTTGCGATAGCGTAGAACAAGCTCACGAGCATGAGACATAGCATCACTCCCGTTGTATAGGTAACGCTCAACCAGATTGACATAGAGTGCAGCTTTAGTAGCAGGAATACTCTCGCTACTATCACGCCGCAACCCTTTCTTCAAATAGTGAAAGGCATATAGTGGTGAAGTCTCTAGATTACGCGCTAGTGGAGGTATCTCATGCCAGCGATAATCGAATCCTTTACCACCCATCTTGGCATTACCATCCAGATGTATCATGTATGCAGCGGTCAGTTGTTGAAGTGCAGGTAGTAGTTGATCGAGATTAAGGCGTGTAGTACGAATTAACCTCGTTACATAGGCATGTGGTGCATCAAAAGCGACCGTCTCTTCAAAATCCGTGGCCTCCTGAATGATAGGTAGCAAGCTTTCGCTTGCTACCACTTTTACATCAAGCAGCAAAGGAATTACGAGGGCTAAGAAGGCAGGGTTAATCCAGGCTTCTGCATCCTTAGCATCGCGTTCAGCGGGTGGAATACCTATAAAGCTGAAGGTAATCGGTTCATTAGATGGAAAACGTAATCGGAAGAGCCGATCATCCTCTGCCCGTTCAATTTCTGTTGGGTGCAGAAGTAGATCTGGTATCTTCTGATACAGGACTGGATTGAGATCGAGTTGATCACCCGACGAGGAGGTGATTAAACTCCGTAGGGAGGTGAAACTTATCCGCTTGAGTCGATCATGCAGCATGCGAAGCATACGCAGACTCTCAGGCGTAAAGAAGTAGGTTGGGTAGAAGAAGAGATAGCGCAGTTTGCGCTTCTCAAAGTTCCCACCACTCTCGCGCCCACGCTTCATCAATAACTGGCGTAGCATCATTTCCGTGCCACATATCGCACAGATACGGCGAATCGCTTTGCTTCCATGCAGTGGTTGCTTATTGGTATAGACCATGGGAGCAAAGAGAATAGCCGCTTCTTGTTGTTCACTAACCTCATAGGATGATGAACATAGGCCACAAACATTGGTAGAGCCGCGCCCACTCTTCCGCGCACCAGTGTAGCGTGTTAGCTCGGTTTGTAAACGCGATTGGAGCTCATCTGGTTGGGTATGACTGAAGCGCAGATGATTCTGGACATAACGCCGTAACTCATTCCATCCAGAGGCTGTGGTTGGTGGTGTATCGGGTAATTGGGATGCAATACCACTGGCTAGGCTATGGAGATGTTCGACCCACTGCTGATCATCTAGTCCAGGTGTACGTTGACGTGCAACCCCAACCGCATAGTACCAGCCATAGGGAACACCACCAGCGGTACGGTTACTATTGATCTGGTGTACAAGATCGCGTAACTCGGCTACACCTAATTGGGTCAGAAGATAGCCTGCTGCATCCAGATCAGGAGCATGTTCAGCCGCAATCTTCACGAGTAGAGCGCATGTCTCAGCAATGCGATCTACCTCTATCCCAACAGGTAAATCCAGATCAATATCGGATGGGGCCATCTTCTTGGCCTTGATATTGGCATAGCGCTTGCCTGCCGCCACATTTGGGCCGATTCGACGCTCAGCAAAAGATGCTATCAGATGGGCCAATTCACGCGGCGAGAAGAAGAGAGCAAAGTAATCTGCATACTTGATGCCTTTGCCATCTCGATTAAGACCAGTCAAGTTATCGCGCAACTGTACCTGACAGAGTTCACGAATGCGATTGATGGTTATTTCGGCTACATCCTCTACACTTGGAAGGGGCGGAGCCGTTTTTCGGGTCAGATAGACAACCCCGGTCGGTGCATAGAGCAAGGGTTCGCGTTGATCTGTGACGGTGCATGCAGCGATAGCCGCATTGTTGATGATGCTCGTAATGACACCGCGTACATCAGCGAGGTGATGGTAGGTCAGCGTGGCTCCAATGACTCCATCATCCAGTCGTTCAAACATTCGCTGGATTGATGGGTGTTTCACAACATCAATAGGAGTACGGCCAAGGTAGGCCAGATAATCAGCTAATGTTGCCAGATCAGTAGCTAGGCGTAACGTGCGCCCACGTGCATGCAAACCTGGTAATGCAGCCAAGTTATGCATTGTTCCCCACTGAAGTTGGGTATTCGTGGCAATGTAGATCAGATTGTGGAGGTTGGCCGCAATCCCGCCAATGGGTTCAAGGAAATCCTCTAGCCCCAAGCGCTCACACCATAGCTGTACAATCCGCTCAACATCAGCCAGGTGAACCGCAACATTGACCGTATGGTGTGCGAGTCCAACTTCACGCAGTTTGGCATCAACTTCAGGTAGTTTCAACCAATCATGGAGGGTATAACCAGCACAGAAGAGACGGTATGTGGTCTCATCAAACTCATCAACAAAACAGCGGACACCCCATCGTTGGAGTGTACGTGCTACCCGTGCTGTTGGTAAAAGGCCATTCACGAGATGGGCCCGCATGCTCTGATCATCACTATAGCGAGCTACTTGTGTCTCTGAAAGACCAGATTCACGCTTCTGCACAACAAAATCGCCGCCCTTAGCCGCCACATGACCAAGAAGTGCCGATATGTGTGGCACCACATATCGTGCATAGTCGTTTAACACGCTATCATTGGGATCAATCGCATCTCGCAATAAAAGAGCAAACAGTGGTTCCTGGGCAAGTTGCGGGCGATCCGATCCAGACGCTTGCGATTCATGTTCGGCGATGGCATCACTGAGTGCTGCAATCTCTTCGATATCTTCTAACGATTCATTGAACTCGTTCTCTTCAAGAATACTCATCAGCAAACCTCACTTAGTAGATCATCGGCTTATCACACTGGGTGTTCAGTGGTCTGGCTTGAAGACGGCTGTCGAGTAAGAGTGCATCACGACCAAAGGCTATCGTACCCATCTGGATACCAGCATCATCACTATCAGCACGATAAGGAAAAAGATGAATACTTGGTGGTAGATAGAGTTTCCGGCGTAGTTGTTGAGGATCATACGCAGGAACCACCAGACCTACACACCTTTGATTTATTAATCTCCTATTCAACTCATTCAGGAATTCATGTCCAGCGCAATCAACTTGAATACCTGGGAGTACCTGGGCTGTTTGGTAGCGTTCAGAACTCCAAGTAGTCACTATAGGTGGTAATATAATGGTTACAAGTTCACGCTGGGTTCGTAAACCATGCCAACGAAAGAAGAACTTTTGAAAACCACGCTGATAGGCCAAATCTGACTTTCCCATCTGGCGTACTCGATCACAAAATGCTCCTTGGCTCAACAATTCAAGTTGAGCATTAGCCAATAACCAGAACAGATCATACGTTACAACTTCTCGCTCATCATCTTTGATAAGCCCACAATCAAAAGGACTCCCTCCTCGGAATGATAGAGCTTCTGTGATCAATAGTTCTTCTTGATTAGCTTGTCGTGTACGCCATTCACTAATTGCATCACCTATCTTGCCCTGAATTAATTTTGTATAAGCAGGGAACAAGACGCTTGTGACCGATTGAAAACTGGCTTTCAGCGGCTTACTAGTAAGTGTTTGAATAACCTTTGCTGGTACAAATCGCCCCCATGTGCGTGTGTAGTGTTCAAAGCGTGTTGGTTGCGGAAAGATTTCTTGAACCTTCTGACTTAATTGTTCGCGTGTATATGTCGCATCAGAGATCAGAGGATCTGTTTGCCCATCAATTGCATTGAAGAGACGCTCATAGATAAAAGAGGGGACAAGGGCATAGGCGGCAAAATCTTGAAATTGTTGCTCATGGTGGTGACGATCAATAAAGTTGGTATGCCGACCTAGACGCCCCAAGCGTTGTAGAAAGTTTCCTGCACTGCTGGCTTCAAACACAAGGAAGTTAATTTTAAAATCAACACCAACGTCAACGGTTGAAGTACCTATGAGCAGATCTGCATCATAAGATTCTTTACGAATAGTTCGACCAGTAATGCCCGTATTGGCTTCAACCGTCAATCCCTCAGTAGCAAAGAGTGGCTTTAGGCGATCAACCAGGCGTAGCGCTGTCGCAACTGAATGCACAATCACTGCGGCCTTAGCAGCCGGACGATGCTCACGAAACCAATTCAGGATGATCTGATCACCACCATTCGCAACCCACTCTTCGGCTGTGGTTTCGGCAAAGTGGATATGACTTCCTTGGAGAATAGGACGCCATTCTTTACCCGGATCACTCCCATGATGGTACCAACCTTGACGTTGAGGCTCGATCAATCCGGCTTTTAGCCCAACTCGATCAAGCAACCGCATAACTTCTGGACTAGGAGTTGCTGAAAGGAAAAGTGTTTTGAGTTCCTTACTTTGGGTCTTAAGAAAGAGCAGACCAGTAAGAATCGCTGTTACTTGTGGGGTTTCAAAAATATGAAACTCGTCAAAAGTTAATTGATCAAAAAGCATTGCTATCTGTCCCGCAATATGTGACGGACTACGCCCATATTGTTGATAATGAAACTGAAGAATAGCATGTAAAATATCTGGGTTTGAGAGCGTCAAACGATGCTGATTCAATTCTCGCTGAAGAACTTCAGCGCGGCTAAGTTGCTCAACGTCTGCATAGATTTCATCTAACCGAGCACCAAAGATGGTTGTTGCTTGATTACTTGCTATATTCCAACGAGGAAGTGTCGTGATGGCGCTTGCATACTGATCTTGAATGAGTTCATTTGTTGGATAGAGTACGAGAATACCATTATGTTGCCGATTGCTTAGAAATGGCAACAATCCCGCCAAGCTCTTCCCATCCCCGGTCATCGCCGTGTTGATCACCACATCAACGTCATTGTTACACAATGCCGCATAGGTCTCGATCTGGTGCTGCGAGAGCTGCCAATCCTTTGGCAAGTTCTTGGCAACCTCTGCCGGAATCGCTGCTGCATCGGCTAACTTCGAGTAGACCGGGAGGGTGTTGATCTGCATGGATGCTCCTCTCATCACGTTGCTTGTGGCTCTAGCATAACATGCCCCATAGGACTCGGGGAGTCCTAACAACCTAGGAAGATGACATATTTTGAGGGTCAGATCAAGCGTCGCTGAATAAGATAACACTTGAGTTCAGAGAGCGCAAAGTTTAGACTGACATTCTGACCGTAGATCTTGGACGCTTTTTGACGTATACTCTTCTTGTAATCATTTATCGTGTGCGGACTGTATCTCAAGCCTAAAGCTATTTGCTTTGAGGTTATTCCATCAGGGGACATTGCATAGTGTGCAATTTGCCATTCAGATTGGGTTAAATGATGTGCGAGTAGTTCTGCACAGGCTTGATCAAAAAAGGGGGCCTCGTTCGTAATATTACGCATCATTGTCTTCCTCCTTCGTAAGACCATACATTACATCGTCATCATGTATATGAGCGAGGCTGGCTAGGAAATGAGCGCGATCATCACGGATGCCCTGTCGTAGTCGCTCTAGGTCGAAAATTTGTTCATCCACCTTCGCCTCTGCTTGATCAAAATCGTCGAGACGCTTGCATGTCTCCCAGAAATAGTCGTTCACGTTTTTTATTCCTTATCTAACTAATCTAACCTTAGTAAATTATAACCGAAGCTCTCGAAGAGTCAATACCCTGAGTATCCCTAGTTTTGGGGGGAAATCTCCCGTGGAGATATGATATCCCTTAGCCCACTAATCTGTTTCAATCCGCCGGGCGGATGCAGCAGTGGGAGTTCTATTGTAGCACACTTGCTCCTGAAATACACGTCAACATCTCTACCCCGCAGGGCATGGGCAAAGTCCGATTCCCCCCTCCTAACCTCCCCCCAACGGGGGGAGGAAACCGGCTCCCGCCCCCAGCGGGGGTGGGTTGGGGTGGGGGCACGCCAACTTTGCACATGCCCTGCTCTACCCCTCCCCATACAACTCCGCCAACCCCCGCACCTCCTCGATCATGCGCTGGCGTAGCTCCGGCGGGCTGAGTAGCTCGGCGTTGGCTCGGTACCGTAAGAGCGTCTGAATGATGAAGAAGTCGCTGCGCCCCTCCGCTTCGATGATTACGTCACCATTCGCTGACCGCTCGATCACCCGTTGCGCTGTGAAGCGTTGACTCAGTTCGCCTTGGGCCAGGTTGGCAGCTAATCGGTAACGAAAGATTACGGGTTTTCGTGTGCGCTGTATTCCCGGTGGTCGGGTGTGTAAGTATTCAAGGTTTTTGATGCGGTCTATCCGTAGGTCTTGCATTTGCCCGCTTTTGGGTATGTAGGCAACGAGGTAGAAGTGACGATCATAGTATTCGATGGCGTATGGCTCAATACGGGTATGAATACGCTCCTTACCCGCTGATGTTCGGTAGCATAGTTTGAGCAAGCGGCGACTCGCAATGGCTCGCTCTAGATCGGCAATGAGTTGGGCGTAGGGGGTGTAGTTGATCGCTGGTTGTAGTGGGACGCTGCTGCTGCGTTGGCTCTGGTAGATTTCGCGTTGTTCGCTGCTTAGTCCCGCTGTGAGGCGTGTCAGTAGGCGTTCAACTGCTTCGGTGTAGGGATGGTTTGTGCCTATCGTGTCGCGCAGAACTCCTAGGGCTAAGAGATCTTCACCGCTGTATATCGGTGTTCCGCCTTGGAGGGTGTAGGTGATGGGTGAATGCTTGCTGCGCGTGATCACAATACCAAGTGTGGCAAGGTGTTGGATGTCGCGGAGTATCATGCGCCGCATGCTCTGCTGCGATGGGTAGGCTGTAGCTAGACGCTCAACCAAATCGGGGTAGCTCAATGGCCCTTCGCGTAGGGCGTTGATCAGCGCGTTTAGTCGCGTAATGATTGTGGTTGCGCTTTTAGGTGGTGAGATGCTCATATTCGCTGGCCTTGGTTGCCTCTATTGTTGCTGTCTCGTTTGAGTATAGCCGAGAATTGCCTGCATCTTTATTCCTCTCTTTCATCCCTAACCTCTGCGTTCTTTGCGGCTAAAACCGAGAATAGCCCGCATCCTTTTCTCCTCCTCCAACGGTATAGATGGTGTCGGTCGCATGCTTCACCACAGGAGGGGGCTATGGGCAGATGGGATCGTGTGCGTTGGGATGCCGGGGCCGCTGAGGCGGCGATGGCAGCACTCGAACAGGCGGCGCAGCAGGTCGAACGCCTCGCAACGCAGCGGGTGGACGCGGCGCGTGTGATGCTGCGTGAGTGGCGTGGCCCCTTTCGCCAGCAGTTTGATGCGCGTCTGCGCCAAGCCGATGCTGAGGATGCCGCACTGGTGGCCGATCTGCGCCGTGCCCGCGCTGAGTTGGCGCGCCTTACCCAGTTGGCCCGCGAGGAGCAGTCCCGCCGCGACCGCGCCCGTGCGCGGTGGGAGGCGGAGCAGCGCGAACGCCAACGGCAACAGCAGGCGGCTTCGTAAGGAGTTCTTCCCATGCACCTCGCACCCTTTAACCGCCCGCCGCGTGTCCGCCCACGCTGGAATGCGGAATCGATCCAGCTTCCCGCTCCGCCTGCGCCGCCTGCTCGTTCTTCCACCGACCACCTGACGATGATGATGCCCCTCGTTGGCGCGGGCTTGATGGCTTCGGTTTCGGTGGTTGGTGGGGGCAATTGGCTCTTTCTGCTGCCTACCGGCGCGATGGCGGGCTTGGGGGTGGTCGCCGCGTTGCGTTCTGAGCGTTCCAATACTCGCCGCGAGGCGGCAACGTTTGCCACCCGCCAGTCCTTTTTTGAGGATCAGCTTGCCTCGGCACGTTCCCGCCTCCACCGGCTCTATGATCAGGAACTCCTGGCCCGTTTGCACCTCGATCCTGATCCGCAGACGCTGCTTGCCATTGTTGGGGTGGGTAGCCGCGCCGCGCCCGATCCACGTCTCTGGGAACGCCGCCCGACTGATGATGATTTTCTGCGTCTGCGCCTCGGTCTGGGTGATCTGCCCGCTGCGTGTCAGGTGGTGTTGCCCCCGGCAACTGCGGATAGCCCGGTGGATCTGCGGCTGCCCCGGCTGGCTGCCGAGTATGCTACCTTGCGCCAGGTGCCGATGACGCTGCCTCTCGCCCAACTCGCGGCGCTGGGGTTGGCCGGGCCGCGTCCTCAGGCGCTCGGTCTGCTCTATGCGCTCGTCTGGCAGGCGGTGACGCTCCACGCACCCGGCGATCTGCGGCTGGCTCTCGTTTCCCATGATGACGCATCGGCCTGGGAGTGGCTGCGCTGGTTGCCGCATACGGTTCCGCTGCATAATGATCCGGCCTATCGCCAGCGGATGTGCGCGACTACCCCCGCCTCAGCGGCGCGGCTGATGAGCGATCTGCTCGATCATGTCAGTCGGCGACGCGATCTGCCCCGCCGTGATGCTGCGCCACCGCCTTTGCCGCGCCTCTTGCTGTTGGTGGATGGGGCTGAGGTGGCGGCGACCTATCCGGCGGTGCGTGAGATTATGCGCCACGGGGCAAGCCTGGGGATGGCGGTGGTGGTACTGGTACCCTCCTGGCCCCAGATTCCTGAAGCCTGTGCGGCCATGCTTGATGTTGGCCCCCACGGGGCGCGCTGGGTGTCGGCGGGTGAGGCGTGGCCGAATGTTGCCTTTCAGCCCGATCTGGTTGATCTGGCCCAGAGTGATCGCCTCGCCCGCCGCCTCGCCGCGATCCGGCTGCAAGAGGTTGGGGGGAATCAGGATGTGCCGCGCCAGGTGCGCCTCTTCGATCTCTTGGGCCTGCGCTCCCCCGCCGACCTTGCCCCGCCCCGCTTCTGGGCCGATCCGCCCGCTGGGGCATGGCGCAGCGATGTGCCGATTGGTGCGCTCGCCGAGGGCCAGCCGATCTTCCTCGACTTGAGTGAGCAGCGCCACGGCCCGCACGGGATTATCGCCGGGGCGACCGGGGCGGGGAAGAGTGTGCTGCTCCAGAGTGTGATTGCCGCGCTCGTTGTCACCCACCACCCAGATCGTTTGCAGGTCTTGTTGATTGATTTTAAGGGCGGGGCTGCGTTGGCCATGTTCGCATCCTTGCCGCATGTGGCGGGTCTCGTCACCGACCTAGAGGGTCGCTTGGCCGAACGCGCCATGACCGCGATTACGAGTGAATTGCGCCGCCGGAAGGCGTTGCTCAAGACTACAGCGGCGCAGTTTGGTACCAAGGTGGAGCATATCGGTGATTATCGCGCTTTGGCTGTGCTCCACGATCTGCCGCCTTTGCCCAACCTGCTGATCGTGGTGGACGAGTTTGATGAGATGGCGGCCAATTATCAGGAGTTTGTGCATGAGTTGGTGCGCGTGGTGAAGCAGGGCCGCTCGCTGGGGGTGCATCTTTTGGTGGCCACGCAGCAGCCCGCCCGCGCCGTGAGTGATGAGATTAGAAGCCAACTCAAGTTCTTTATCGCGCTGCGTTTGGGCAGTAGCGAGGATAGCCGCGAGATGATCCTGAAGCCCGATGCGGCCTTTCTACCCACCGATATTCCGGGGCGTGCCTACTTCCGCGCCGGAAATGATCTGCGCCTCTTCCAAGTCGCGCAGGTTACCAACCGCGCTCCAACCCAGACGGAGCGCGCCGCGCCGCAGGTGCGCTTCGTCTCCGGCGACCAGGAGCATGCGCTGGGTGGGGTTGAAACCGAGGAGGCCGAACCATCCCGCGAGACCGATCTGGATCACTTGGTGCGTGCTTTGGCTGGGGTCGCGTTGGAGTCGCGCCAGCCGCCGATCTGGCGTGCGCCTTTGCCGGGGCGGATCGGGTTGGGCCAGTTGATCTCCGAGCATCTCGCCCCTCTTCCGCTTGCGGGAGAGGGGCCGGGGGTGAGGGAAAACGCCCTGCTCTCCGCCCCCATCGGGCTGCTCGATATTCCCCAGGAGTGTCGGCAGGAGCCGTTGCGCCTCGATCTTGCCGCCGCCCACCTCGCGCTGATTGGTGCTCCCGGTAGCGGCAAGACGTTGCTGCTGCGCACCCTCGTGCTGAGTCTGGCGGCGCACTATGCACCCCGCGATCTCTGGTGCTACTTGGTGGATGCGGGCGGTCAGGGCTTGGCTCCGCTGGCCGGTTTGCCGCATGTGGGAGCCTTGATCCAGGCCCGTGAGCGCGAACGGGTGCGGCGCTTGATCCGTATTCTCGATGCGACGATCCGTGAGCGTCAGGATCGCCTGCGTGCCGCTGATGTGGCCGATGTGGCCGCCTACCGCACTCAGACCGGCGCGGCCATGCCCGCGCTGTTGGTGATCGTGGATAAGGTGGCGGTGCTGAGTGAGGAGTTCCGCGATGCCCCCGGCGAGACGACGATTCTTGATGATCTGGTGCGGATTGCGCGCGTCGGGCGTAGTTGTGGAATCTTTCTGGTGCTGAGTGCCGACCGGGCCAACGATCTGAGTTACCGACTACTCTCGCTCTGCGAGGCACGGCTGGCGCTGCGCCAAACCGATCTCCACGATTATGCTGAGGTGCTGGGCGCTAGGGTGCAGACGCCCATCCCGGCCACGCTGCCCGGTCGGGCGCTCTGGTTGCACCCCGATCATGGCCCGCTGGAGGTGCAGATTGCTCTGCCCACCACCCATTCCGATGATCCCGCCGCTGCTGAGGGTGGGCGCATGCTGGAGGCGGAGTTGAGTAGCGAACTGCGCGAGCAGGTGCAGATGTTGGTGCAACGCTGGCAGGATGATCCGCTGCGCCCGCAGCCGGTCGAGCTACTGCCCGAACGGATCAGTCTGGCCAGCCTACCCGCGCTACCCCCGGCAAGCTCCGGCGTGCAGATCGCACTCGGTCGTGAGGCGTTGAATCTGGAAGTGGCTGCGCTGCAACTCAGCGCCGAGAACCCCCACGCGCTGCTGGTTGGCCCGCGCCGTAGTGGTAAGACTACCCTACTGCGCACGTTGCTCCACGGGTTGGCCGCGCAGCATCCCGCCGGGGCACTCGAACTCCTCATCCTGGATAGCCCGCGTGCTGGGTTGGCCGATCTGCGCGATCTGCCCCACACTACCCACTATGCGCGTGCCGAGCAGGGCGCAGCCGATCTGATCGCCGCAGTCGCGCAGCTACGCGTGGCCCCAACCGGCCCGCGCCGGGTCATCGTCATTGATGACTACACGCTCTGCCGCGAACGCATGCGTGAACATCTGACCCCCAGCTATGGCGCTGAACCTAATCTCTTGGCTAATCTGTGCGATCTCGCTCAGAGTGGTGGCATGCAGGGGGTTCACATCCTCCTCACCACCACCCTCACCTACCCCGACGATGCCCTACTGCGGGCGCTCGATGCCGGGCGCACCGGCACCATCCTCTGGCCCGGTCGCTATGATGGCGGCACGCGCTTGTTGGGCATCAGCCTGCCCCTCGCCGAGCAGCGCGATGCCGAACAGCCGCCCGGCCGCGCCCTGCTCGTCCACGAGGAGAGTCAGGTGCTGGTGCAGGTTGCGAGTGGCGTTGCTTGATATACCCCTCCCCCCTGCCCCCTCCCCTTCCAGGGGAGGGGGTGAGAAATATCAGGAATGATATACCCCCCTCTCCCGCTTGCGGGAGAGGGGGGCTAGGGGGGTGAGGGCCGATAAAAACCGATAGGAGCTACACATGCCCCCCACCAATATCACCATCACCCTCCACTGGCAGAGCCAGCATGGTACGCGTGCCGCTAACATCGTGTGTGAAGACAGCCCGCCCCAGACGCTGATTCCCATCCTGCGTGCCGGTTGCGGGCTGCCCTCCGCCGACCCACAGGGAGCCACGATCCCCTACCTGTTGCGCGTGGGCAACCCCAGTGGCCCGCACCTCCAGAACGAGCGCCCGTTGAGTCAGCAGGGCATCAGCGACGGCAGCCACCTCTGGATCGGGGCGTTGCGGGCCAGCCCCAGCAGCCCGCGCCACTGTGGCGTGGTGCTGGGGGAAGGCGGGGCGTTGCTGTTGCCCCCAATGGGTGTCGCGCTGACCCGCCGCTGGCTGCTCGACGCGCTCGCGCTCTTCCACCCTGACGCCTACGCCCACGAAATGCGCCTCTTTGATGCGGGGCGCTCGGACTACCGTTTTGTCTCCAAGCAACCCCACTGCCGCATCAGCATGATCGCGGGTGTGTGGCAGATCCACACCGAGCGTGATGATGTGGCGACCCTCCACAACAACGTCCCGCTCATCCCGCAGCAGCCGCGCCCACTCAGCGATGGTGACACGCTGCAACTCGGTGATGCTGGGCCACAAGTAGGGGTTATGCTGCTCTAGCGAGATGCTCTATAAACGCCCGCATATCCGGCAGCCGTTGGCGCGGATCGTCCGCAGTCGCCTCGGCAATCAGGCTGGCTAGCCCCCGTGAGATGGGCTGGCCAGCCAGCATCGTGCGCAGCGTCACCCCCAGGGCATACACATCCACCAGCGGGCTGGCGGGCATCCCGCGCTGGCTCTCCGGGGCCAGCGCATCGGGCGCGACATAGATCGCGCTGCGCCGGGGCGCATCCAGGCTCTCCGCCGATCCCAGATCGAGCAGCGTCACATGCAAGTGGCGGCCCGGTGCCACCAGCAAATTCGCCGGGCGCACATCATAATGCACGATGCCCACCTGGCGGTGCAGATGATCGAGCGCCAGCGCCGCTTGGTAGGCAATCGCACATGCCAGATGCGGCGCAAGCCCTCGCCCGCGCCGCCGCGCCAGCCACGCCGCAACGGTCTGGCCAGGGAGGTAGGCCAGCGCCAGAAAGGGGCGCGGCGGCTGCCCTGGCAGACTCAGGTAGCCCAGATCGCCGCGCCCGCCATAGCGCTGGGTATAGAGTTGGGGCAGGTGCGGGTGGGCCGTGCTGGGCAACGCCAACCAGCCGTGCTCATCGTGCAGGCCCGCCGCATGGCCGGGGTGTGCCACCTTCAGTGCCGCCAGCCCCCCACCGCCACGTGTCCGCCCCAAAAAGACCTCGGCCTGCCCGCCGTGGCCAATCCGGCGCACGGGCTGGAAGCTGCAACTGATGTTGGCGTGCATCAATCTGCCAACTGCAAGCGGCAGCGCACCACACCGGCCAACCAAAACTCATCCCCCACCTGCAACGCACTCGGTTGGTGCGGGCTGAGGCGCAGCCCTCCTGGGCCAAGCGTCGTCCCCTGCGGGCTACCCAGATCCACCAGACTCAGCGCGTGGCCCACCCGGCTCACCCGCACATGCAGATCGGCCACTTGGGGATGATCGAGCTGAATATCACAGCCGGGGCTACTCCCGATGACACACTGGCGTTCGCTGAGGCTGTGGCTGGCCCACGTTTGCCCTGCCGCGATCACCAACTGGTAGGCCGGGCCAGTTGCCTGCGGGCCGCGCCGCAACCCGCGCTCAGTAACAACCTCCCAACTCTGCGGGCTGGCCCCGTTCTTGCTCGCCACGGGAACCAACGAGCGCGGGCGCACCCATGCCCATCCGAGCCACAGCCCCAGGCTCACTCCCCCCCCAAAGGGGAGCAGGAGTTGCCAGACGAGCGCCGTTGGCAACCAAACCAGGCTCAGGCCCAACATACCGAGCGCCAGCATATTGGCGATGATGATGCGCGTGGGTGGCATAGGGGATTTCCTTAGTGTTGAGGGAGGTATCACCCATATACCGTTGGAGCAGGTGGAAAAGATGCGTTCCCGCTACCGACTCAGCCACGCCACCGTGCGCCGCCGCGCTTCTTCCGCACTGATCGGTGGACTATAGCCCAGATCGCGCCTCGCCCGTTCCCCACTAAAGAAGAAGTCCAGGCAAGTTGAGGCCACGGTATAGCGCGTGAGAGGCGGAGCCGCCGCCAGCAAGCGCCCTGCGGTTAGGCTGAAAAGCTCAAAGGCCGTGGCCAGAAGATAGGCCGTGCGGTAGGGGATGCTACGCGTAGGCAGCGGTAAGCCCAAGTCGTGCAGGAAGGGATCGAAGAAGGTGAAGAAATTCTCCGGGGGATGATCAATGATGAAGTAGTTGGCCCCCGCGATGGGCGAACCGAGACGCAAGTGCTCGGCGGCGAGCAGGTGGGCGTAGGCTACATTCTCCACATACACATGGTTGAAGCGTGACCTTCCATCGCCCAAGCGTACCCCCCGGTTCGCCCGCGCTAGATCGAGCACCGCCGGGAAGCGGTGGTTATCACCGGGGCCATACACCCCGGCGAGTCGTAACGCACAGGTGGCCAAGCCGCCGCGCCCATTCGCGTGCAGCACCTCGCGCTCGGCCAGCATCTTGGTGCGCCCGTAAGTATCCATGTGGCGCGTCGGGTAGGGCAGATCCTCATCCCCGTTACGGATGGGCCGCCCACTAAAGACCACATCTATCGAACTGGTGTAGATGAGCCGTTGCACCCCTGCGGCCACACATCCGGCGATCACATGGCGGTTGCCATACACATTCACCGCATAGAGCTGCTCGGCATGCCCCGGACGCACCTCCACCAACGAGGCCGATTGGTAGACCGTGTCTACCCCGCGACATGCCTCGGCCACCGCTGCTGGATCGCGCAGATCGCCCACCCAATCTTCCACCTGCGGATTCTGGATGGGGACGCGATCAAAGACCCGCACGGCATGCCCGGCCTGCAACAAGGCAGCAACAATATGCCGCCCCACAAATCCGGCCCCACCAATAACCAGACTCTTCCCTGCCTTAGCGGCCATAGTGCAGCGCATCCTCTAGATCGTGGAAGGTTCGCACCTCGTCCATCTCTAGCCCTAGCCCGACCATCGCCTGGGCCACTTCGGGGCGAATACCCGCCAATGTTACGAGGACACCCAGCAAACGGGCGGCGCGCACAGTATTCAACAAGCCCAAGGCGACTTGGCTATCTACCAACGGAACGCCACTGACATCCAGGATCAGCCGCCGTATTCTGCCACCTTCTAGTGCCTCCAGCGTGCGCCCTTGCAGTGCATCGAGTCGGGCCGTATCCAGCGCGCCTATCAGCGGCAGCACCAAGGTCTGCGCATCAACCGGTAAGAGCGGGATACTCAGTTCGCGGATGGCCTCACGCTGCTGGCCAATCTCCTCCAACATCTCAGCCTGCGCCCGCATGCGCGCCTCAACCTCGGTCAGTGCGTGGCGCAATGCGGCGGTGCGTTCACTCACCACCTGTTCGAGCGCATCACGCTGGGCTGCGACTTCCTGTTCGTGGCGCTGCGATTCGTGCAGGATCTCGCGCAGTGCGCGCCCAAAACGGGCCACAAAGAAGCCCAGAACAATCGCTACCGAGAGAAATCCGCCCAGCACCCCACCAATATTGGCGTCATGCGGGGCAGCAAAGCCCACCAGTGGTGAACCAGTAACTTCGAGCGTTAAGACCAACCCAATCCCCAGCGTACTAAGCACAATCGCCCAAAACGCCCCACTGCCTCCGGCGAGCAACCCGGCAAAGATGATCGGCAACGCAAAGGTAAACATGGTCGCGCCGGAACTGCGCGTGCCTGTGGAGACGAGAATGCCGGTACACAGCAGCACGATGCTTACGCTGGCGATGATGATCGCGGAGCCAAAATGCCCGCGTCGCAATACGACAAGTGCGAGCATGTAGAGCGGTAATTCCATCAACACTAGTGCAGTGATTCCGAGGGCCAAACCGGGAGAGAGTGCGGAAAGGAAGGGAAGGGGCAACGCCAGCACCGACATTCCAATCAGTGCCAGCAAAAAGATCTGCACCAAAAAAGCCTGCCGCTGTTCGAGCGGATCGTTCATTTTGGCAGCATGGAGCCATGTGTGAAGGCGTTGGAGCATAGAGGTTGGCACCATTTCTCACCTGTTATTGATCACCCATGCCTCGGCTTGTTCGCGGGTCTGGATCACCCCATCGAGATAGGCTGTGCGCAACCCGGCCAAGATCTTACCAATCGCCGGGCCAGGTGCGACCCCCAGGCGCTGGATGTCGCGACCATCTAGGGGCAGGCGCAGCGGACGCATCTGTTCGAGGTAGTGAATAGCGCGTTGCGCGGCTATGCCCGTCTCTGCGTAGTGTAGCACATGGATGGCTACGTCGCTGTACGGGCGCAGGAACAGATCGATCTGACTCGGACGCAGATCGGTTTGTAGCTGCGGCCCAAGATCGCGCAATCGCGGTATCTCGCTAAATAGACGCGCAAAGGGGCTGGGCAGGGGGTAACGCTGGCTCAGGGCGTGCAGATCCGCAGCCGCGAGATCATAGACGAACAGCCCCGCCACCACCTGGCCCACCGGCACACGACGCGGCGGATGCGCCGCATAGCGGGCCAAACGTGCCGCAAGGTGGGGCGTGGCATGCAGTCCAGGTACAATCTGGGGCGTGAGTTCCCAGGCATCGGCATGGGCAAGCATCCGCAGCGGCTGCGGCTCTTCTAGCGCAAGGCAGAGCTCACCCAGGATGCGCTCTGGGGTGAGCAAGCTCAGGTAGCCCTGGCTGATCGCATGGCGGATCTGGATCTGCGTGGCGGGATCGGGGTGTAGGTTGAGGCGTGCTGCGAGGCGTACCCCACGCAACAGCCGCGTAGGATCATCGCGGAGGCTCTGCTGGTGCAGCAGACGCAGGCAGCGCTGGGAGAGATCGGCCTGCCCCGCAAAGGGATCGTGCCAGCGTCCGGCGCGCAGATGCCCATCCACGATCCGTAGCTCCAGCGCCATCGCATTCACACTAAAATCGCGGCGACCCAGATCCTCCTCCAGCGTGGCCGGTTCCACCACCGGCAATACCGCTGGTTGCGGGTAAACCTCGCGGCGCGCCCGTGCCAGATCGAACACCACCTCCGCCCCGTCACAGACAAAGGCCACACTCGCCGTTCCAAACTCTGGGTGCGCGGCGCGCAGGTTCGCCCCCAACTCCGCCACCAGCGCCGCACTCAGCGCGGCCACATCCCCCTCCACCACCAGATCCAGATCGCGGCCCAATGGCACCCCCAGCAACAGATCACGGATCACCCCGCCCACCAGCCAGAGTGCGGTACCTTGGTTTGTTGCTAGTAGGGTTATGCGTTCCAGCAGGGTAGATAGTGGGGAGGGGAGGAGTGGGATGAGTTTCATAATAACTTGACAGTCTCCGCATTCAATGGTAGCATAACGCTGCGTTCGGGCGATTAGCTCAGTTGGTTAGAGCGCCACGTTGACATCGTGGAGGTCAGTGGTTCAAATCCACTATCGCCCACCACCCGATTGTACCACGCCGGTTGGTGGTTCTCCGTTCCGGCAAAGCGCACGCCCCTTGGTACAACGCCTCTCTCCCCTATTTCTACTTCTCATCGCTGCAACGGCAATCGCCGTTCTTTTTTTGCGTCCCGCAGCCAACGCTGCCACCAATCCGATCCCACTTGCCTGCCCCAATCAGAGTACGGTTATCATCAGCGGTGAAGATGCTCCCGCCGGTGAGTCCCTCATCGCCTATCTCGACACTCGCCCGGTGGGTGGCGATAGTGTGCGCCCCGATGGACGCTGGCGCATCCCACTGCATATTAATGAACGCCCCGGCATCTACCCGGTCGAGGTCAAGTTGCGCACCACTCGCGCTCTGGTGGCCAGTTTCACATGCTATGTGGATCAGCCCACTCCGACCAGCCTCGTTGTGGCCGGAGATCCGCATACGAACCCTACCCCACCCACTGAGTCTACCGCTCTTCCTACTACCACCCTCGGTGTTATTGCGCCTCCAACCAGCGCCCCCACTCCGACCGCGCAACCAGTTATCACTAGCGTAACCGTTAGCCCGACGCAAACCAGTACCCCCACGCGAACGGTGACAGTTACTGCTAGTCCTATCTCCACCCAGAGTCCTACCCCCACCCGCACGCTCATTCCCGATCCGGGCTTGAATGAGGTTGAGATCGGGGCCATCTTCTGCCGTGATCGCACGGATCGTACCAATGAGAGCGAAGTGGTAGATCTCAATAATACGACCAACCGGGCGATCACCCTCACCGGGTGGCGGCTGGTGAACACCTCCCGTGATGGCATCGTCTACACCTTCCCTACCTATACGATGAACGCGGGGCCAAATTTCTATATCAGCGTCTATAGTGGGGTGGGCCAGGATGTGATCGATACCCGCTATGCCGATTTCTTCTGGAACCGCACGGAACAACTCTGGTTTCCCGGCGATCAGGCGGCGCTCTACAATGCCAGCGGGCAGTTGATGGCGACCTATGTGGTGCCGTTGGCGAATTGCCAATAAGTGGTATCATGGGCTAGTTTCGCCACCACACAAGAGGGTCATCGTGCGCGTCTTTATCACTGGAATCACCGGGCCAGTCGGCAGTTTCTTAGCCGATCATCTGCTCACCATCCCCGGCCTTGAGCTACATGTCTTTAAGCGTTGGCGCAGCGATCCGCGCCCTATCGAGCACCTCATCGGGCGGGTGACGATCCACGAGGGTGATCTTGAAGATGCGTTTGCCGTAGATACGGCCGTGCGTACCGCCGCCCCGCATCGCGTCTTCCACCTTGCCGCCCAGAGCTACCCCAGTGCCTCGTGGCAGGCCCCCGTCCTAACGATGCGGGCCAATGTCGAGGGGACGCTCAATCTACTCGAAGCGCTGCGCCGCCACGCGCCACATGCCCGCATCCACCTGGCTGGTACGAGCGCTCAGTATGGCACCGTCCACCCCGATTCTGTGCCCATCCGCGAGGATCACCCCATGCGCCCCGGTAGCCCCTATGGGGTGAGTAAGGTGGCGATGGAACTCAGTGGCCTTCAGTACCACGACAACTTCGGGATGCACGTCCTCGTCACCCGCTCCTTCAACCATGTCGGGCCACGCCAGGGGGATCGCTGCTCCATCCAGACCTTCTGCCGCCAGATGGCCGAGATTGAGGCTGGTCGTCAGCCACCCATCTTGCATGTTGGCAACCTGGAGCCGCGCCGCGACTTCACCCATACCCGCGATGTCGCCCGCGCACTCTGGTTGCTGCTTGAACATGGCAATCCCGGCGAGGTCTATAACCTCTGCTCCGGCCGCGCAACCCGCATCGGCGACATTGTCGATCTCGTCGTGGCGCGTGGCCGCGTGCCGGTTGAGGTGCGCCAAGATCCGGCCCGCCTTCGCCCCAGCGATGAGCCGATCCTTCAGGGCGATAACTCCAAGCTGTGTGCTGCTACCGGCTGGCAGCCGACGATCAGTATGGAGGAGATTGTGGAAGAGGTGCTGGATTATTGGCGGGCGCAGTTGAGTTGCCGTTAAGTAGGAGCTTTCTGTGGGTACCCTCTTTCTGGTCGCAACCCCCATCGGCAACCTCGAAGACATCACCATGCGGGCTATCCGGGTGCTGCGCGAGGTGCGCCTGATCGCGGCTGAGGATACCCGCCATACCCAGCGCCTACTCAGCCACTATCAGATTCCTACCGCCTGCATCTCCTACCACGAACATAACAAACTGGCTCGCCTCGATGCGATCCTGGCGGCCCTCGCCGCAGGTGATGTGGCCCTCGTCTCCGATGCCGGCACCCCCGGCGTCTCCGATCCTGGTTACGAACTCGTCTGCGCGGCCATCGCCGCCGGGTTCTCGGTAACTCCCGTCCCCGGCCCTAGCGCCCCGGTAGCTGCCCTGACCGCATCGGGCCTCCCCAGTGACCGCTTCATCTTCGTGGGGTTTCTGCCTCGCCAGGGGGGCGAGCGCCGCGCCCTGCTGAGCGAACTGGCCCCCCTGACGGTCTCGTTAGTCTGTTTTGAAGCCCCGCACCGCTTGATCGAGGCACTTGAGGATATTCAGTCTACCCTCGGCGAGCGCCAGATGGTAGTGGCCAAGGATCTTACCAAGCGCTTCGAGGATCTGCGCCGGGGCAGCGTGGGTGATCTCCTGGCGCACTTTCAGGCCAACCCGCCGCGTGGCGAGTACACCCTGGTCATTGCAGGCCAGAACGTGAAGAGCGAGCATAAACGCGAGCGCCGCCGCCTGAGTGCGCCGAGTAGTGATGAACCACCGAGTCACGAGGCCATTGCTGATCGGCTGCGCCACCTGCGCGACGCTGGACAGAGTGGCAGCGCAGCGTCGCGCAGCGTCGCCCGCGAGTTGGGGTTGCAAAAGAGCGTCGTCTATGCGATCTGGTTGGAGTTAGAGTAGCGACGCATACGCTTCCTGCAACTGCGCTACCGCCGCATCGCTCAGCGGCAGCAACGGCAGCCGCACACTCGTCTCCGGCAGATTGCTTGTCCACGTCAGCGCCGCCTTGAGCGCCGCAGGCGTATTGAGCGGATCGATCTGTGCCCGCAGGTGGCTGAGGCGCGTTTGGGCCGCCGCAACATCCCCACCCGTCTGGTGCGCATCATAGACGGCGCGGATGAGGTGCGGAAAGGCGCTGGCCAGCGCCGTAATCGCCCCGGCGGCCCCACCTGCCAGCGCCGAGGCCACCAGGCGATCACTGCCGGTAAAGATCTTCAGTTGCGGGTAGCGCGTGATCAACTGCGAACTGTGTGCCCAATCGCCGCTACTATCCTTCATGCCATAGAAGATCGTCGGGTGGCTCTCTAACAAGCCCTCGATAATCAGCGGCGTGATCGGCACCCCCGTCACTTGCGGAATGTGGTAGAGCAACAGCCGACTCTCAGCGGGCAGCGCATCGGCCAAGGCGCGGTAGTAACTCAGAATCCCCAACTCGGTTGGCTGCTTAATATAGAAGGGCGGCATCACCAGCACCGCATCGGCACCGTGTTCCAGCGCATAACGACTCAGGCTAATCGTCTCGGTCAGAGCGGCACAACCCGTCCCGGCCAAGACGGCCAGATCACCCCTATGCGCCAATACCATCTCTAGCACCCGTTCCCGCTCGGCCATACTCATAGATGGCCCCTCGCCAGTGGTCCCCAGACACAAGACCCCGTGTAGCCCGCCGCGCTCTAGAAAGCGCAGGTACGCGGGCAACCACTCATAATCCACCGGGCCAACATCACTGGTGAATGGCGTCAGCATCGCACTAATCACCCCGCTGAGATCGCGCATAGTCTGCTCCTATGTAGGAAACTCTCTTCTCCTATATGCTATCATACAGAGGCATCCCAACCGACCCATCCAGCATTTTTTGGTGTTTTTTGGTGACGTAGCCACCAAAAGATAGCAAAAAGATCTGCGACGGGCAGCGTAGCCACCTCCACGATGAGAATTGAAGAAGGTATCCATGCATCACGAGGTCAGCGTCGGCGTTACCCTATTTCTGATCGCCATTGTCTTAGTTGTGGCCAAACTCTCCGCCTTCTTAGAGCGCTTTGGTCAGCCCCCGGTTTTGGGTGAACTCCTCGCCGGGGTGCTGCTCGGCAATCTCTATCTAGCTGGAATCACCTTCTTTGAACCGATCAAAGAGAATCAGATCATCCAGTTCATGTCCGAACTGGGGGTGGTGATCCTGCTCTTTCAGGTCGGTCTCGAAACTAACATCCGCGACATGGCGCGGGTGGGAATACGCGCCTTTTTGGTGGCCAGTGTCGGGGTTATTGCGCCCTTCATTTTGGGTACCTATGTGGTTGGCCCCTGGCTCATGCCCGGCCTAGAGAGCCACACCTACCTCTTCCTGGGGGCTACCCTTACTGCTACCTCGGTTGGCATTACTGCCCGCGTCTTCCGCGACCTGGGGTTCCTGCAATCCCAAGAGGCGCGCATCGTGCTGGGTGCAGCGGTGATTGATGACGTGATGGGCCTCGTCATCCTGGCGGTCGTCTCGGCCATTGTCACCGTTGGCTCGGTCAGCCCACTCGATGTCGGGGTGATCATCTTTAAGGCACTGGCCTTCCTGACGGGCGCGGTGCTTCTCGGCCAAGTCGCGGCCAGTTGGCTGGGCCGCATGCTGGCCAAGATCCATACCGGCAGCGGCATGAAGTTCACGTTGGCCATTGCCTTCGGCTTTATCTTCGCCTACATTGCCGAACTGATCGGTTTGGCCCCGATTGTAGGGGCCTTCGCCGCCGGTCTGGTGCTTGATGCGGTACACTTTGAGTCATTCGAGAATCCGCGTGTGGTGGCCGAGATCTACCACGAGATCAAGGAGCACAACCTCCAGAACGTCAGTCAGATCGAGAAGATCATGAAGCGCCACGCCCATCGCCATGTCGAGGACATCATCGAACCCGTGGGGATGCTACTCACCCCCATCTTTTTCGTTATTACGGGTATGAGCGTCCAGATCACTGCCCTGCTTAACCCCTCCGTGCTGATGGTCGCGCTCGGTTTTACTATCGCCGCCTTTGTTGGCAAGGTGATCGCCGGACTCGTAGCGGGCAAGGTGAACAAGCAGATTGTTGGCTGGGGTATGGTACCGCGTGGCGAAGTGGGGCTGATCTTCGCCGCCACCGGGCGGGCGCTGGGGGTGATCAACGATGAGATCTTCTCGGTGATTGTGGTGATGGTGTTGCTCAGTACACTGCTCACCCCGCTCATCCTGACGGCGATTATTCGTCGCAACCAGGCAGTCCAGGTGGCTGCGCAGTAGGGAAGCCTACTATGCCTTCTACACGTGATGCACGACCCTATCTGCGCTGGCTTCGGCCCTTTGGTATTGCACTGCTCTATCTGCTCGCCTCTTGGGCTGGTGTCTACCTCTCAGGCTTACCACAAGGCCCACCCATCTTTTGGCCTGCTGCCGGGGTTGCCCTGGCAGCCATGGTCATCTATGGTTGGGCGGCGGCCCTTGGTATCTTCCTGGGTTCGTTTATCGCCTTTCTGCTCTTCTTTAGTTACCGCCTGACGCCGGGATTGGCCATCCTCGCTGCATGCACGGTTTTGATTCAGGCTGGCAGTGCGACCTTCCTGCTGCGCCGCTTTGTTTTGCCACTTCCTCCGACCACTATTCGGATGACCCTGCGCGCCATTGGTTTTAGCTTCCTCTGCTCAATGATCAGCCCGCTACTGCTTGCAATCACGTATGCCCTCCTTGGCCTCATGCCCTGGGAGCAGATCGTCACTTTTGGCTCGCGTTGGTGGGTCGGGATTGCTACCGGGATATTGATCGTTGCTCCGGCCCTGATTGTGGGTGGCCAGTGGCACCATCGGCAACCGATTATTCAGCCATTCCTCTGGCCGATTACCAGCCTGATGATCGGTATGGCATTATTGACCTTCACCCTTGCAGTGCATGAGGAAGATCGTCAGATTGCGACGCGCCTAGAGACCGATTCGAGCGAGATGGTGCGCATCGTGACGGCGCAACTGATCGAGCATGAGTATAATCTGATGGCACTGCGCTCGTTTTATGCCGCTTCGCATGAAGTTGATGCGGCTGAGTTTCACCAATTTGTCAGCCCCCTCCTAGAACGCTCCCCAACTATCAGTCTAGTGGTATGGGCACCATATATTCGTAATTCTGAACGTGCTGCGTTTGAACACTCCCAACGCATGATTGGTCGGGTGGGGTTCAGTATTACCCAGTACACCCCCACTGGCCAGTTTATTCCCGCTTCGCAGCGTGCTTTCTACTTTCCGGGAACCTTCTTCGAGCCGTATACGATCAACCAGGTTGCATTAGGCTTTGATGTCGCCTCTGAACCGGTACGCTATGCGACTCTCACCCGTGCATCGCAATCGGGCCAGAGCATGCTCACCAGCCCCATCCGGCTCGTTTCGCGGCCCCAGGCTCCGCCCCATATTTTGCTCATAAGTCCGATCTATGCGTCGAATGCGCCCCTCGCCAGCATTGCTGAACGTGAAGCCGCACTGCGAGGCATCGTGTTTGCTTCCATCCAGATGGATACCCTGCTCAGTTATGCCCTCAATCATCTCACCCCGCGTGCCATAGACCTCGTCTTCTATGATGTCACTGATTCAGCCCCCCAACTCCTCGCCTATCGCCCATTTGATCCCCAGCAAACCGCAGCGCCACGCGATCCCGATGCGGCGCTGGCCGAGGGCTATAGCCAGTCACTCACCATCTTTGGCCGTCATTGGCAGGTCTTAACCCGTGCTGATCCTACCTATATAGCCGATATTCGCGGCCGTATTGCGTGGCCTATTCTCTCCGTTGGTCTGGCTTCAGTCATCGCTTTTCTCCTCTTTATGGCCGCATGGTTGCGTAATACCCAAGCCCTGCGGGCGCGTGAGGAGATTTTTTCGGCTATTGTTGGCCAAGCCGTAGATGCGATTGCGTTGTTTGATGTCGCAACTGAGCGTTTTGTTGAATTTAATACTGCCGCCCATGAGGGCTTGGGCTACACCCGTGATGAATTTGCCCAAAAGAGCCTGCTGGATATTCAGGCTCAACATTCTAGCGCAGAGATTCGCCACAATATTGAACAGATCTTGACCGAAGGGAGCGCCAGTTTTGAAACCCAACATCTCCATAAGGATGGTTCGCTGCGGATGGTTGAGGTTCGCGCCCGTCGCCTCAACCTCCAACGCCGCAACTATATTGCCGGAGTTTGGACGGATATTACCGAGCGCAAAGCCGATGATCTTCAGTTGCGTAAACTTAATCGTGCCTATATGGTACTGAGTGCTGTCAATGAGATGATCGTGCGTGAACGTGATCCGCAACGCCTCTTTACCACCGCATGCCAGATCGCGGTAAGTCGGGGTGGCTTCACGATGGCCTGGGTTGGCCTACTCGATCCGACGACCCATGCGGTGCTACCCGTGGCTAGTGCCGGTTTTACCAATGGCTATCTTGATCAACTCCAGATCTCCCTTGCGGATAATCCGCGTGGCCATGGCCCGGTGGCAACCGCACTGCGCACGCAACACCATGTGATTGCCAATGATATTGCAACCGATCCGCGTATGGAGCCGTGGCGGGCCAATGCGCTCAAACGTGGCTATAGCTCGGTGGGAGTCTTCCCGTTAATTGTTCGCGGCCAAGTGCGGGGGGTAATCAGTCTCTATGCGTCTGAGGTGCATTTCTTTGATCAAGCCGAAATCCAACTCTTTGATGAGATGGCAAATGATCTCGCCTTTGCCCTCGAATTTACCGAGCAGGAACGGCAACGCCGCCTTGCCGAAGAACAGTTGCGTACCAGTGAACATCGTAGCCGGGTGTTGCTGAATGCCATCCCCGATATGATGTTCCGTCTGGGCCTCGATGGTCGCCTGCTCGACTATTTTGGCAACCCAGAGCAACGCCTTTATGTCCCACCTGAGATCTTTCTGGGTCGCATGCTCAATGAGATTCTGCCGCCTGATGTCACTGCCCAGTGGAACAATGCGATCTTAGCTGCCCCTCAAGGGTTACAGACCTTTGAGTATGTGTTGCTGATAGATGGCGAGCCGGTCTCATTTGAGGCGCGTTTGGTGCTCAATGAGGATGAGCATGAGGTTGTCGCGATTGTGCGTGACATCACCGCCCGCAAACAGATGGAACGCGATCTGCTCCATGAGCGCCAATCACTGGCGCGGCGTGTTGCCGAGCGTACCGAAGATCTGAGCCGTGCCAATCAGGAACTGGCCCGTGCTGTGCGCGCCAAGGACGATTTCTTGGCCAATATGAGCCATGAATTGCGCACACCATTGAATGCCATCCTCGCGCTCAGTGAAGGCATGCTCGAACAACTGCGTGGCCCACTCAATGAACGCCAGATAGCCGCACTGCGCAATATCGAGTCGAGTGGTCGCCACCTGCTCGCATTGATTAACGATATTCTCGATCTCTCCAAGATAGAGGCCGGACGCATGGATCTTCAGATCGATCAGATTCTGGTCAGTGATGTCTGTGCTGCAAGTATGATCTTTATCAAGGAACAGGCCAGTAAAAAGCAACAAAAGATCAATCTTATCCAAGAGGAGAGCGGCCTGCGTTTCTATGCTGATCAGCGTCGCCTCAAGCAGATGTTGGTCAACCTGCTCACCAATGCAGTCAAGTTTACGCCTGTGGGCGGCCAGATCGATCTGATCGTTAAGGCCGATGCCAGCCAGGGCGTCCTCGCCATCACCGTGGCCGATACTGGGATCGGGATCAGTGATGAGGAGATGCAGCGCCTCTTCAAACCCTTCATTCAGCTCGATTCGGGCCTCACCCGCCAGCACGAGGGCACGGGCTTGGGCTTGGCTCTCGTGCGCCGCTTGGCTGAGTTGCATGGCGGCAGTGTGAGCCTTGAGAGTACGCCCGGTGTGGGTAGCCGTTTCACCATCTTGCTCCCCTATATGCCGCTTGAGACCCAAGCAACACGCGTCGAGACCGATGTGCTGGCATGGACGAAGTTCCGCACGGCATTGGTGATCGAGGACTCGGAGACCTCTGGCGAGCAGATCGCCCGCTACTTGGGCGAATTACGTATAGATACGACGATTCATTCCCGTGGTGCGGGCGCACTTGATCGGGTGCTCAGTGTGCATCCCGATGTGATCTTCCTTGATATTCAGTTGCCCGATCAGTCTGGTTGGGAGGTGCTTGAACATCTCAAAGCAGATCCGCACCTGCGCTCGATCCCAGTGATCATCATCTCGGTACTTGATGACCGCATCCGAGGCATGGCCGCTGGTGCCTCCGCCTATTTGGTTAAGCCGATCACCCGCGATATTCTGCGCCATACCCTGTCTAGCATTGGCACCACTGCCAATCTGCCGCCTCCTCCCGCGCCTCCCGCACTCAGTGAAATGCCGCCGCGTATAGCAGGTGCAGCACTCGCCCGTATCCTGCTGGCGGAAGATAACGAGATCAACATTACCGCGATTGGTGATTACCTCTCCGATAAGGGCTACACACTCACCATCGCCCGCAACGGACGTGAGGCAGTCGCGTTGGCCCATGAGACGCATCCCGATCTCATCCTCATGGATATTCAGATGCCCGAACTGGATGGCCTCTCGGCCACCCGTCAGTTACGGGCTACACCGACCTTTGCCACAACCCCGATCATCGCCCTGACGGCCCTCGCCATGCCCGGTGATCGTGAACGCTGCCTCGCCGCTGGGGCTAACGAGTATATGGCCAAGCCGATCAGTCTACGCAGTCTGGTGCTCGTTATTGAGCAGTTGCTTCAGACCGAACATTAAGAACCTGGCTTGCGTATTGCCGTAGTGGCTCCGAATCAGTGAGTGCGCGTGGCCCCCATAAGCGCTTCTGTACCAGCTTGGTAGCGTCGGCATAATCGGCATCGAGTTGCAGTGCCCGCTGGTAGTAGCTCCAACCGAGCCAAAATTCTCCCTTGGCGGCCAGTGCCGTGCCTAGTCCGGCATTGGCGTCCGGGCTGTCAGATTCAAGCTTTAGCGCTTCTTCCCAACAGAGAATCGCTTCCTCGATGCGCCCTTGCTCATACAGAACGCCAGCGAGGTTGTTGTAGGGTTCGTAGAAGTCATGCTTGCGCTCGATAGCATACTGGAAATAGGTCATAGCCATGGTCAAATCGCCCTTGGCTAACGTCTCTAATCCTGCGTTATTCAGTGCAACGGCATCCATGTCCAAGAAGGCGGGTGGCAAAGGCGTGGCAGGCAGAGGTGTAGGTGGCAGAGGCATGGGCGTCGGTTGCGGTTGAGCAAAGCCGCTTAACCCTGACGAGGCTTCAGGGTAGGCTTTGGGAAGGGTTGGAGGTGTTGGTTTAGGGAAGGAAATATAGAACAACACTACCCCAATCAATATGAGCAGGAGCAAAAAGCTACGCACCAATCCTCCTCCTGATGAACCATGATCCTCATATCCATCTCTATGCACGCAGGTTTGCAACGGGCAGGTGTGGCAAGGCGGGCTAGTTCGTGCTGCGCGGGCCATGTCAGCCTCCTTGTAGGTCGTACTACTAGATATTTCCAGAACTACTCATGTAAGTACCAATTTGTGTCGTATTCCGTGCCGTTTTGCCCAACGTGCTATAATTTCTTATGTAGCTCTCATCCAAGGGCAAAGTCACCACCGGTGGGGGTTCGGGGGCGGCGCAGCCGCCCCCGAAGATCTTTTTTGGTGTGTTTTGGTGGCACAGCCGTCAAAACACACCAAAAATTGGGGTTTGGGGCGTAGCCCCAAGGATTTTGCTCATGGCCTGCTACCTGCAACAAGAATCGAATGAAAGAAGGAGCACACCCGTGGCCCACAAGTGGAGCAGCCCACCAGAGATGCAGATTGATACCACCAAGACCTATAAGGTCACGATGGATACAACTAAGGGCTTTATCGAACTTGAACTCTACCCCCAGTCGGCCCCGATGACGGTCAACAACTTTGTCTTCCTGGCCAAGCAGGGCTTCTACGATGGCCTCAAGTTCCATCGTGTCATCAGCAACTTTATGATCCAGGGCGGCGATCCCTCTGGCAACGGCACGGGCGGCCCCGGCTACAAGTTCGCCGATGAGGTGCGCGGCAATCCCCTCACCCACCAGACGGGCGTTATCTCTATGGCCAATGCTGGCCCGAATACCAATGGCAGCCAGTTCTTTATTACCCATAGCCCCCAGCCCCACCTTGATGGTAAGCACACCGTCTTTGGCCGAGTCGTCAAGGGGATGGAGGTCGTGAATGCCATCCGCCAAGGCGATGTGATGGTCGAAGTTTCGGTTGATGAATAGAAGACACACCCCTATTACACAGATGGCGCAGGCAAACAGCCTGCGCCATCTGTATTTCCGTATTGTGCATTCGTTGTTCATGCACTGTGTTACGGTCTTCTCTATTGACGTAGCCTCTTCAAACGCCATATAATGCGTTCTTAACAATTCCCTTTCCAAGCTCTTCACCGCCTATCCCGCCCACCCCATGGGCGGCCTCGACGGTTCAGTCAAGGAGGACAACCATGCGAGCATATGGCCCGGAAAGGATCCACAACATCGGCATATTTGGTCACCTCGGCAGCGGCAAGACAACGCTGGCCGAGGCAATGCTGATGACCGCCCACGCCATCCCGCGGATGGGGCGCGTCGAGGATGGCTCGACTACGAGCGACTATGATCCCGACGAAGCCCGTCGCGGGATGTCTGTTTCGCTCTCCGTGCTGCCCCTCGAATGGCACGATGATAAGGTCAATCTGATTGATGTCCCCGGTTTCGCCGATTTTGCCGGTGATATGGCCGCCACCATGCGTATCATTGATGGCGCGGTGATCGTCCTTGATGCCTCTGGTGGGGTTGAGGTCGGTACCGAGTTGGCATGGGAGATGGCGGTGCAACAGAAGGTGCCGCGTCTGCTCTTCGTGAATAAGCTCGACCGCGATAATGCCAATTTCTATCGCACGATTGAGCAGGCCCGCGAACTCCTCGATGCAGCGGTTATTCCCATGCAGATCCCGATTGGTACCGGGAAGGATTTTAAGGGCGTGATCTCCCTCCGGCAGCAGCGCGCCTGGCTCATCTCGCCTCAGCACGACGGTGGCTTCGTTGAGGCCGACGTTCCTGCCGAGATGAACGACTTGATGCACGAGTGGCGCACCGCGCTGATTGATAAGATCGCAGCCACGAATGATGATCTGATCGAGCGCTACCTAGAGGGCGGTGAGGATGCCCTTACCCGCGAGGAGTTGCTGATCGGTCTGCGTGCCGGGATCGCCGATGGCACGATTGTGCCCGTCTTCTGTGGCTCTGCTACCGAAGTGACCGGCATCGCCCAGTTGCTCAATGGTATCGTCGACTCGATCCCCTCTGCTGCCCGTAAGCCGGTGCCCGCCACCGACCTCACGACCGGCGAGGAGACGACGCTGCGTGCCGCTTCGGATGAGCAGTTGAGCGCCTTGGTCTTTAAGACCGTCTCCGATACGTATGGCCGCGTGAGCTATTTCCGCGTCTATAGCGGTGAAGTTCGCGCCAACTCGTCTGCACTCAATTCGCGCACCCGCAAAGAGGAGCGCATTGCGCACGTCTATACGGTGCGGGGCAAGGAGCAGACTGAGGTTGAAGCGATTGGTGCCGGTGATATTGGGGTCGTCACCAAACTTACCGAGACGGCCACCAATGATACGCTATGTGCCGCTGGACATCCCTTGCAACTGGCTCCGATCACTTTCCCCGCTGCCTCGTTCATCGCCACGGTAAAGCCGCATAGCCGTGCCGATCTGGACAAACTGGGTGTGGCGCTCGGCCGCATGATCGAAGAAGATCCGACCCTGCGTACCAACCGCGATTCCCAGACGGGTGAAACCTTGCTCTCTGGCTTGGGCGAGAGTCACTTGGCGATTGTCGCTGATCGCATGAAGCGCAAGTTTGATGTCAGCATTGACATCGAACTGCCCCGCATCCCCTACCGCGAGTCGATCCGTGGCCGTGCTGAGGCTCAGTATCGCCACAAGAAGCAGACTGGCGGTGCCGGTCAGTTCGCCGATGTCACCCTGCGGGTTGAGGCACTCGCACCCGATCCGGCGCGTGAAGATCCGTTGGAGTTTGTCAACGAGATCGTCGGCGGCGTTATCTCACGCGGCTTTATGCCCGCGATTGAGAAGGGTGTGCGCGAGGCGATGGCCGAAGGTCTGCTCTCTGGTAGCCCCTTAATTGATGTGCGGGTTGCCGTCATTGATGGCAAAGAGCATCCCGTTGACAGCAAGGAGATCGCCTTCAAGAGCGCCGGAAAAGAGGCATTCAAGCTCGCGGCAGCCAAGGCGCGCCCGGCCATCACCGAGCCGATCTACCAGCTAGAGATCATCGTCCCCGACCAGTTCGCTGGTGACATCATGAGCGACATGAGCACCCGGCGCGGGCGTGTCCAGGGCATGCTGCCCACCGGCACCGGCAAGACGGTCATCACCGCCCAGGCACCTCTAGCCGAGATCCAGCGCTACGCCACCGACCTCAAGGGCATGACCCAGGGGCGCGGGCGCTTCTCAATGACCTTCATTCACTACGATGACGTGCCCGTCCAACTCGTGGACGCGATCATCGCTGCACATAAGAAGGAAGTCGAAGCGGCGCATTAGCGCCACTGCGTGGCCCTCACCCCCCTGCCCCCCTCTCCCGCACGCGGGAGAGGGGGGTATTGCTTACGGAGTATAAATAAACCCCTTCATCCGCGCCTGATACGTCACCATATTATTCGCATCCGGCCCTCCCACCTGCACCGCACTCCCCACCGGGCTGGGCGGGGCACTCATGTTGATCAGCGTGCCATCCCCATACTGCGCCCGCGCTGAGGCCAGGAAGGCGGTCTGAAGTGCGGTACGGATCTGGGCCTCGTTCGCGGTGGCCGAGACCTGCACCATCACATCGGTCTCGAACTCGCGGGAGGTGAGCGAGGCAGGGGTACTGGTAGGCGCGGGGCTACTGATCGGAGCCAGCAGATCATCGGCCCAGGCCGGGCGCGCCACATAGATGTAGGCTCCCACCCCGATAGCGCCGATCACCAGGAGCACCAGCATCCAACTAAAGACCGCGATCATGCTACCCAGGCAGTTGCCCTTCGATTGCCCCACTTGCACGACCGGGGGAGGTGTGGGCGGCGGCTGCGGGCGGCTGGGCGGTGTGGCGGGTTGGGGCGGCGGTGCCGGGGCGGGTTGCACAGGTGCGGGGGCCACGGCAGGCTTGCTGCCCACCTGCGCCGCCGGTTGCTGGGGTAAGGCCACCGTTGGTTGGGCCACCCGCACTTGGGCTGGTTTGCGGCTCCGCTCCGGGCGCAACGCGTTCCAGAAATCGTTCATAGTAGCGAAACGATCCTGGGGCACCTTTTGCAAGGCGCGCTGCAAGGCTTCACTCGTGCGCTTCGAGACACTCGAATTGATACTGTTTGCTGGAGGGAAGTCGAACGGCATCTGCTCGGTCGGGTCGCGCCCGGTGAGCATGTGGTGCAACGTTGCCCCCAGCGCGTAGATGTCCGAGGCGGGCGTAGCCAACCCCTGATACTGTTCGGGTGGAGCGTAGCCGGGCGTACCGATCTGGGTACCGCGCTCGGTGGGCTTGAAGAGCTTGGTAATGCCGAAGTCTACCAACTTCACCGCCCCCGATGAATCCTCGATCATCACATTCGAGGGTTTCATATCGCGGTAGATCAGCCCCTTGCCATGCAGATAGACCAGCACATCACAGATCTGATCGGCATACTCAAGGGCCAGCGTCTCGCTCAGGATGCCGCGCTCCTCAACGATCTCCTCTAGATCCTTGCCCCGGATAAAATCCATGGTCAGGTAGTGGCGGCCCTCATCGGTGAAGTGGCTATAGATGCGCGGAATACGCGGATGGTTCAGTCCTTGGAGCAGTTCGGCTTCGGCATTAAAGCGATCAATCGCTTCGGTACGCTCTTTAGGGTCGGTGAACTTGTCCAGCATCTCCTTAATGGCGAAGATCTGGCCGCTATCATCAATCCCCTCATAGACTGCCCCTTGGCCCCCCTGCTTGATCACCCGCGTAATCACATAGCGCCGCTCATCGCTTGGAGTGTGATTATTCAGCACCACATCATGGCCGCAGTGCTGGCAGAAGCGCGCACGGCGCAGGTTGGGTTTATGGCACTTCGGGCACAGGATTTGCGTAACCTCAGCCATAACGCTCCAAGTTGGTTTGTTTGAGAGAAGAGGATCGCCCTGTGTGCGGGCGTAGCTCGGCATTGTACCGCCTCCAGGGTAGCATAGGCGGCACTGCTCGGCAAGGTGCGCCGCTGATTCTATCTACGCAACCAGAAGCGGTTTTGTTGCACTTGCTCAACGCCAATCCTTCATACGGTAGCCCAACCAGCCCATGGCCCCAAGATCGTCGCGCCAATTCTCGCGCACTTTCACCCACAGTTCGAGAAAGACCTTCTTGTCTACCATGCGCTCAATATCGCGGCGCGCCGCACTTCCGATGCGCTTGAGCATCGCCCCACCCGCCCCGATCAGGATACCCTTCTGGCTCTCCTTCTCGACATTAATCGTCATACGGATGTAGATCGCCTGCTCTTTGGTCTCCCACTCATCCACCTCCACCGCCACGGCATGCGGTACCTCTTGTTGGATGAAGTAGAGCACCTTTTCGCGCACCAACTCGGCGGCGAGTTGCTGCTCACTCTGGTCGGTCACCTGCTCATTGGGGTAGAGCGGCTGGCCGTTGGGCAACCGGGCGACAATCTCATCCAGCAGGCTGCTCAGACCCTGGCCGCGCTGGGCCGAGATCGCCATCTCCATGTCCCACGTGCCTAAGCTGCGATACTCCTCTAGGTAGGTCGTGCCGCGCCGGGGCGGAATATCCACCTTATTCAGCAGCAGCAACTTATGGGCACGGGCACGTTGTACCTGCTCGGCAATACTGCGATCAAGCTGGCTGGGTGGCTGGCTGATGTCCACCATAAAACAGATCACATCGGCATTGGGCAGGGTACGCTCGGCCAGTTCAACCATAAACTTGCCCAGTTTGTGGCTCGGTTGGTGGATACCCGGCGTATCAATAAAGACCACCTGCGCATCCGGGCGGCTCAAAATTCCCCGTACTGGCACCCGTGTGGTCTGGGCGCGTGGCGAAACAATGGTTACCTTCTGGCCCAGTAGGGTATTCAGGAGCGTACTCTTGCCCACATTCGGCTTGCCCACCAGGGCCACAAACCCAGAGCGGAAGGTAGCGAGCGGCGCATGTTCCGCCGCGTCGGGCACGTCTGGCGCAGTCTCTTCTTCTTCCTCTTCTTCATCAACCCCAAACACCACCGGCCCTTCACCCGCCTGGGGCACCTCATCCAGCGCCACCATCAGCGCTGCCAGCCGCGCCAAACGTTGCGGATCGAAGCCCTCCGGCAAGGCCAACTCGACCCCCAGAATCTGCTCATCCGCATCCAGATCGAGGATGGCGGTCTGTTCTAGTCGCTCGTGCTGGTTACTCTCGGCACCGGGAATGAGGATACGCAAAAACCCGGTCTCCATATCCAGCCGTCCAAACTCGCCATCCAACGCTAGTTCGAGCTGCGCAAGGGTTACCTCATCATCCAGATCGAGGCGCAGGCCCACCACCAAGTCCTCGGCATCCAGCAGCAGATGGGCAGGATATTCGAGACTTTCTACGGCCTGTCCGGCCTCAAGCTCGGTAAAGTAGGCGTAGAGCGTATTGACTTCCGGGTCGTGTGAAAACTGTAGCATAGACTCTCGTTCAGGTTACTCTATCGCCTGCTGTGGCGTACTCGCCTCACCCTCTGGAGCCGCAGCCACAGGTGGCTGTAGCGGTTCGGGCTGGTCGGTCAGTTTACGATAGAGATAACTCAGGATAATCCGAATAATCGCGGCCACTGGGATACTCATAAACAGCCCGAAGGCCCCCGCCAGCGCCCCGCCTGCCAGAATAGCAAAGATCACCACCGCCGGATGCAACCGCACCAGCGGCCCCATCACATTCGGAATGATGAAGTGATCTTCGATTTGACGTAACGTAAAGTAGATAATCCCCACCAGCGCGGCCAACCCCAGGTGTGAAAGACCGAAGGGGATATGGGTTTGGAACAGCGTGGCAATAATGGCAATCCCCGCCGCCGACCATGGCCCGATGATGGGTAAAATTTCGAGCGTTCCCGACGCCACGGCGATCACCAGGGCATAGGGAACCTTGAGGATAGAGAGCGGAATATAGAGCAGCACCGACATGATCACAATCAGGATCAGTTGGCCCCGGATGTAGGCACTAAAGACAGCATCAATCTGGGTTCCCAGGCTACCAATCTCCTCGCGGTAGGGGGGCGGAATGAGATTGGTGGCCCAGCGTTTCAGGTGTCCCGCCTCCAGCAGCAGGTAGAAGGTGATGATCAGATAGACCAGGATATAGATCACCGTCTCCAGTGCCGAAAAGACGAGGCCAGGCACATTCCCACTCAACCACGCCCCCAGATCGCGCACGAGGCTAATCAATTGCTCCTCAAGCGGCCCCAGATCAATCACAAAACCGCCCAGGTCAAGCTCCTGGTGGTCGGCGAAGAAATCCGCAATATCATTTGCGAACTGGGGAGCCGAGCGCGCCAGATCACCCGTCTGCTGCACAATAATCGGCCAGATCCAGGTAAAGAGGCCATACAGCAGCAGGAAGGCGAACACATACAGCACCACGATCCAGATCGCCCGCCGCGTGTTAGTACGGCGCTGAAGCCATGTCACCAAGGGGTTGAAGAGGTAGGCCGTGATGATCGCGCCAATAAAGGGGGGCAGAACGTGTTCAATATGCTGGATGAAGAGAATCGTCAGAGCGACGATAATCCCTGCGGTGATCAGCTTGATTTGGGGTGAAAAACGAATCGGTTTGGGCATCACGGACATACTACAGCCCTCTGCGGTGGGGGTTTGGGGGCAGTTTGCTGCCCCCGAAGAATATTTTTGTTCTGTTTTGGTGGCGCAGCCGCCAAAACAGAACAACATATCAAAGATAGCAACTAATCTTCTGAACCACCGCGTCGCAGCGGAATATCAGCCTTCAGGTGGTCGTTCGACTCACCACGGAGTAGCGTCACCTCGATCTGATCCGGGTCAATTGATGGCAAATAGCGTGCCAACACCTCAGCGATGTCGAGCTTCATCTGCTCTTTCATCTCCGGGGTCAGCTTGTAGCGATCATCAACCAACACCGTTGCCAAGCGCTCCTTCGCCACCTGGGCGCTGCGATTGTTGCGCGGACCAAAGATCGAGTTGAAGAAACCCACAATACTTCCCTTCCGCTACACCCGCCGCCGACCAAAGAGGCCAAACAGCCGTTCAAGCACACCCTGTTGATCGCTCAATGTCATAAATGGAACATCTTCCCCGGCAACGCGCCGCGCCACATTCAGAAATGCCTTGCCCGCCAACGAGTTCTGATCATAGACTACTGCCTCACCCCGGTTGGTTGACGTGACAATACTCTCGTCATCGGGCACAATCCCCATCAGATTGATCGCCAGGAGTTCAAGCACATCTTCGACCGAAAGCATCTCACCTCGATTGACGAGGCGTGGCTTAATGCGGTTGACAATCAGGCTCGGTGGCCCCTTCTCAGCGGCCTCCACCAAACCCACAATCCGATCCGCATCGCGCACCGCCGAGACCTCCGGCGTAGTAACAATCAGCACCTCATCTGCACCCGCAATCGCATTGCGAAAGCCGCCCTCAATTCCAGCGGGGCTATCAATCAAGACATAATCAAACTCGCCGCGCAGTTGGTTGGTCAGATCAATCATCTGATCCGCACTCACCGCATCCTTATCGCGGGTCTGAGCGGCAGGCAAGAGGCACAATTCTGGCAAGCGCTTATCCTTGATCAGCGCTTGGCGCAGGCGCGCCCGACCTTCGACCACATCAACCAGATCATACACAATGCGGTTCTCCAACCCCATCACCACATCCAGGTTCCGCAACCCGATGTCGGCATCAATCACTGCGACCTTCGCCCCCTGCATCGCCAGAGCCGTTCCGAGATTTGCGGTTGTGGTGGTCTTGCCGACGCCACCCTTCCCCGATGTGATCGTGATGATACGCGCCATAACTTCTCCGTTAACCCCGCTTCGCACCTTCCCATGGCTCAACCACAATTTGGTTCTCTTCGATGCGGGCGATCTCCGGGCCAAGATTTTTGGCTTTATCAGGTGAACGAGTAATCTGTTCAGCAATACGCAACTGGGTGGGGCGCAGTTCCAAGGCACACACAGCGACGTTGGGATTGCCCAAGGCTCCGGCGTGGACGAGGCCCAACAAGCGCCCCCAGACCACCACACTTCCCCCGGCGATGATCTCCGATCCCGGATTCGCATCACCGATCAGGGTGATGTGACCATGGTGGCGTAGCACTTGCCCAGAACGGATGGTACGGGTGACCAGCATCCCCTCGTGTTCATGCTGAACGATCGGCTGGGCTGGCTCGCTGTAGCGTGGCAGTGGGCGGGCCACAATACCAGAGGCGCGTGCTGCATTGCGGCTCTCACGCGCTGTTGCCCCCAAGGACTCAAGCTGAACCCCATGCTGCTGCATAATCCCCAACAGAGCCGCCATCTGCTCATCGTTAATGGCTCGGTCACCGATCTCCAGGATCAAGCGCGCACCAGCGAAGAATCCGCTATTCTGGGCCAACTGCTGCTCCAACGCACTCGTCAGACTCGCCCATTCGGCGCTGTCATCGAGCCGCAACCGCAGACCGTCGCGCCCGCCCTTAATGCTGATCAGGTCGCTCATGCACCTGTGTCCATTTTGAACGAGAAATAATGGGGTAATTATAGCATACCACGTTGTGAGGGAGGTGATGCGCATAGGTATTCGGTTAAGGAGGGCATCATATCAACCGCAGAGAACCCAGAGGGACGCAGAGGGATTGGGTTCGCGCTACCTGTGATTACGACCTCTGGTTCTTCCTCCACCCAGCCCGTAAACGGGCGGGCTAGTCCTTGGCGAAGGCCGCCTACGCGGCCTAGCGCCAGCCCGCGTAGGCGGGCTTTGCGTCGTGTAGCCCGCCCGTTTACGGGCTGGGTCAGGGACGTTGCTCCCAACCGTGTCGTATGCGATCATCGCATGTTCATGGCGCGGTGTGCGCACAGCGCATGAATGACTGTGGTTAAAAACCGAGGTGCGTCGCGACGCGCCCCTACGCCCACACAGGGTAGCACACGCTGCACCACCGAACGGCTGGAAGCCGGTGCTACCCTGTGCGCTTAACCGAATGTCTCTGCTTCACAGCGCCTCTACCGATTCTCCTCCTACATAGCCTAAAAACTGCACCCGAACCCCTTGACGCTGCCACAAACTGAATTGTATACTCAAGGTGATCTATAGACCCGATCACCATGGTGTGTCCGGGCAATCCCTACATAGACAAAATATGCCTACAGAAGGTGAGCATTTGCAACTACTCACTATCACCTTTACCCCTGATACTGACAGTTGCTTACCTGACCATGATACACAACCATTCGTCGTGACTTTCAAAGCCCAATGGGGCGAGAAGATCACCACGGGTGTCTTTCGTTTTCCATTATCCCCTGCTCAGATACGGGTACTCTTACCTCTGCTTCAGGAATATGTTGATCCTGCTCGCTGCAAAAAACTTGCCCAAGCCGAATCCGCCCAAGCCGCGTTACGCGCACTAGGGATAGAACCAACGACTGAATCAGTATCCGTTGAACAACTCCCGACGTTGATGGGCATCGCGCTCTTCGAAGCCCTCTTTCATCGTGACTCGCATGTCAAGAAACTCTGGGATACGTTCCACGACTCAGCAACTCAGCATACGACCGTTGAACACCGCATCGTCCTACACTTTATTGATCGCCAAGATTGTAAAGCAAGTATTCCGCTTCTCATCGCCCTACCATGGGAGTTGCTTGCCAGTAAGGAGAAAGAAGATCCATTTCTCGTAGCTCAAGATTCTACCTTCACGCTCGTGCGCACATATCAACCCGCTGAATTATTTCAGAAACCAAGCCCAGATCATCAACCCACAGAAGAACGTCCATCCATTCTTTTGCTTGAGACTGAAGATGATACGCTCAAATCTCTGGCTAAAATGGTGCGCCCACGCGAGTTGAATAAGAATAATTCACTCTGGTGTCGTATGCAGACGTACCAGTGGAAAGATTCAACGCACCAACCGCGTACCTTCAAACCCCAGATCATCCACGTTGTCGCCCATGGGATGCGTCACCAGAATCGTAATTGGATTGTTTACAGATCAGAAGATGATAAAAATGGTAATGTGATTGGCCCCTATAAGCTTGCATCCGCACTACAGGATGCAGGATCTACAACAGTCTTGATCGTCAGTTTTGTCTGCCACTCAGGGGTAACGAATGAAAACAAATCACCAGACAGCAATTCGTCCCAATCAGGTCGCTCACTTCTCGGCGAACTCACCAATGTTGCTCCAGCATTGCTCCTTATGCAGGGGCTGATTCTTGATGATGATGCCATGACGGGCAGTGAAGCCCTATATGAAACGATTGCAAATCGTGAAGGCATTGCCTTGGCAGTACGAAAGATGCGCAGGGAGATCTATCCTGAATCCCGTGATATACGGCACGAGACTAGTTGGTGGATACCAACCCTCTACCTGCGCAATCCCCAAGCTGAGTACCGCTTGGTCAAGCAAACGCAAGACGATCCTGCACGCAAGGCATTAATCCTGCCATCTGATGTGCTCGAAGTTCTTGATGCTGTGCCGGATTCTCCGACCCTGATCACCCTACAATGTGAACCGGAAGGAGGTAAAAAATTCTGCTTGCACCGTATAGCTGATTATTTACGATCTGAGGGTTATAAATATATTCTACTACCACCCATCCCGAACGATAAAGCCGATAATGGCTGGTTTGAAGAAGCTACATCCGAAATTGTAAACTATATATGTGCGTGTATCCCTATGCTACGAGAATGTCATGATATAACCTACAAGGATGCGGTGTGCAAATTTATAGATCAACATTTCAATCCCGTCTTTGTTCTCTGCGATGATGGTGATAGATTGATGGATGAGCATTGGAGGCGACTCTTTCCGGCTAGTATTCAGGCTAGATTGATCTTTATTACTACAACTAGTGATTTATTTATTAGTGATATTCCTTATATTAAGCAATCAAACCTTAAGTGGCTTTTCAATAATGACGAGTTACGCGCATTGCAGCGCCCTGCACTGGAGAAATTCCGAGAGAATCGGCCAGATACGATAGATTATAAATCGTTTTGTGGGTTGGAAATCATCTTTTTTACTGCGCAAATTGCTCTCTCACGCGATACGTTGGTTGGTATTTTTGGTTCCGATGAACCAGAGATTATAGTAGATAATTTTTTAAATCACGCAATCAGCCATAAAATCGCTTCTGATTCAAAAGGACGTTATAAGGCCGAAATTTTGACCCCGTCAGATATTCAAATCGCTAATAAATTTTTCTTTAAAGCGATTAAAGATTATATAACCAATTTATTTGATTCACCGAAATATGATAATTCCTGGCCTGAAGATCTACTTGATATAATCGTTCATCAAGATTACTATAAAGATATCAATCCAGTATCATACAAGGACGAAAACAATGTACCCTGGCGAAGATGGAGGTCTCTTGCCATAAAACTGAGCGAACGCGGCCAATCTGAATTTTTTGTCCGTATTGCTCTGCATCAAGCTGAACAGACTCCTTACACAATAGTACGTGAAGGATTATATTATCTTGTGCTACTAGTAGGAAAATTGATACCGCCCAAACTATACGATGCTAAACTATGGCATACCCTCTGGCCTGAACTGGGCAAGCGAATAACACCTATGTTCATACTTGATTGTGGTGGTGAAGATACCACATCCAATAATACTCTCGATATATCGGATGCTCGACTTACGCAGTTGATTGAAAATTTGGAAAATGACGCGAACCCATATTTGTCCAAGCACCAGGAGTTGCTTACTGTTCTACGTGGGCGATACAACGATACGCAATGGCTCCAGAAAGCTTATGATGCTCATCGGCAAGCAATTGCCAACAGTATCGCAACTTCTTATGATACAGATGATATAAAGACCAAATCTGAAAGTGTGCATCAAGAATTAATAAAAGCAAGCGAACATAACGACCGAATTGAGTTTTGGGGATTAATTCTTAACGAGCAGAGGCGCAATGATTGGTTTGAAATCTTAGTATCATCGCTGAGAAAATACATATTCAGTATCAAAGAATAATACCGCTTAACCCTCCCGCATCATTAAGGAATAGCGTATGGGCATCTCAGTACAAAAGTGGCTGCAAGCGCAAGGCTTTACAGCCAACCCCTTCGAGGTCTGGCAGGCCGACGAAGAGGGTATTGATAATCTCAATCGCTACTTTGTCCGCCCGGACATCTTCGATGCGGTACGCGGCCAATCGAATGCCCAGCAGAGTGTGGTGCTCTTTGCCCCGCGTGGAGCGGGGAAGAGTGCCCTGCGGCAACTTGTTGCCAATGAATGTCGCAATGACCAAGACCACCCCGCGCTGGTTGTCGAGCTAACTAACTACGATTGGGCCAAGAAGGTGGGTTCTGTGAGTAGCGAAGATTACCGTCTGCTGCTCACCCGCCTCGCTACCAGCCACCTCTGGCATACGCCACAACGGATCGATGCCCTGCGCGACCATCCCATGCACCTCGTGCGTCTCCACGCGCTCACCCACTGGAGCGCACGTCGCCGCAGTGAGTATCCTCCCCCTCTGACGCTCGCTGATGAAGTTAGCAGCCAATTGGCGAGCAGACTGCATCTACCCGCCGACAGTACCCCTCAGCAGCTTGTTGAACATATTGTTGCCGAGTACCGTGAGGGTGAATTGGTTGAGACGCTGCGCGATCTGGTTACGATCTGTAAGATTGTCGGCTACTCCGCCTTGATCTATACGATTGACCGTGTTGATGAAGATGATGTTACCGAAAGCAATTGGGATGCGGCACTCGATCTCATCAAACCACTGTTTAATCTGCACCTCTTGGAGATTCCCAACCTGGCCTTCAAGTTCTTTTTGCCCGATCAGTTGCAGCCAGTGATGCGTGATAGAGGCGTGGCGACCCGTATGCCTAATCGCCCCCGCAGCTATGCCCTCACATGGAATACCGAACAACTCTCGACCATTCTCCGCCTGCGCCTCGAAGCCTCCAGTCGTGATCGGTTTGGGCCACCGAGGATTCGTAACTTTGCCGATCTCTGTGACGGCGTATCCGATGCACATACCTGGCTAACGAAGGCTTCCCAGGGTCTACCGCGCAACCTGATCCGTATGGCACGTATGTTGATTGAGAGCCACTGTAACACGACTGATAACGAGGGTAGCCTGATACGTGCGGAGCTATTTGAGCAGCAACTAGCCGTGAGTAGCACCGCACTGGGTAACGAGCCATCTGAACGCGCAGTTCATGATGCCGCGTTCTCTAGCGTGATGAACGTGGTTGGCGCTACAAGCGTAGTACTCTCTAGCGAGACGGATGAGCAATCCAGTTCCACATTACAGCAGATACCTGAACCCTCCACAGAATCGATCCCCCCGCTTCGTATCGAGAGCAATGGTATGATCTGGCTCGGTGAGCGCCGCATCCAAGGGCGGATCAGCCGCATTTCGCGTCTCATTCTGGAGTATCTCTGGGCGCACCGTGACCAGTATGTGACCCGCGAAACTCTACTAGCGGTGATCAAGTGCGAGCCAGCTTCACTCTACAAGTCAGTGGTGCGCCTGCGCGAGCAGTTGGAACCACAGCTTCACAACTCAAAGCACTATGTTGAGGAGGTGCGTGGCGTAGGCTACCGACTGGTTAATTTTCGTTAACGAGACTTCCACAAGACTTCAATCAAAGATCTAAGAAATTGCTATGAATAACATGATGATCGAGTGATACGCTTACCAATACGATAAACTCTGACAATTCCAGCCCGCAAAGCACAAGCGTTATATTGTATTAAAGGTAACTAACTATGGCACATGGGCTATTAACGCCACACCCACGCACGGAGGTTCGCACTACGCTTGAGAATGCCTATATCGCTGAGTTGATGGCTGGTGGGCAACCTACCACACGGGTGGTTAATGTCTACTCGTTTACGGGGATGGGCAAGACATGGCTTGGCTACATGATGTTTGCGCAAACACCTCTACCCCCTGAAGCAATGGCATTATGGATTAGTTTTGAGCATACTGATGAAAAACCATTGCCTGAAATCCCCGATAGCGACTCTGTTTCTATTCCAAACAACGAACTACTTACCCAATTAGCTCATCAACCCTTTGCTGAACGCATTAATTGCTCTGCGCTGAATGAGATTGCGCGTTTATTCGGCGAACGCTTTAAACTGCAATATAGGCTAGGAACACGTCCCAAAAAAGATGGCCCCTTGTTAATCTTCTTTGATGCACTGAATGAATTGAGTAGAAGAGATCTTGAACCATCCGATAGAATTGGCTCATCCTGGGAATATGCTGAAACACAGATCATAGAACCTGCTGCTCGCCAGAAAAACACCGTTATTTTTTGCTTTAGTCACGCACCAATTCAATGGAATTTTTATTATCTGCGTGAAGTTGATACTAAATACAATCTCGATCCGATGAGTGAGGATGAGGTAAAAGAACTCCTTGACAAACAACATATTTCCGAGCCAATATATCCTTTTGTGTATAGAATTTCAATGGGACATCCATGGACAATCAGCTACATCCTGCTTGATGATCCTGGTTTTCTGGTAGATCCAAATTATGAATCAGATATCAGTCACAAAATCAGTCAACTTCCTGCTCCCTATCGCGATCTCTTATATATTGTCGGGATTTTGCGCGTTGTAGAGGTGGCTCCGATTGAAGCCCTACTTGAAGGTCTCAACATAACCGAAATACAAGGGCGACCCGTCAATCGGGGATTCATCAGGGCGGCCTTGGGGTCATTTAAAGAGTTTTTTGAACCATCGAGTAATCGGCACCGGACTCGTTTCGCGGCAAAATTTCGACGAGTGATTGAGAAGGAGATACCAGATGAAAGATTAATAGAACGACTTGGTATTATATTAAAACACTATAATCAGTATGTATATTCTTCTTATTTAATTAATGAACGATATAGTGCATTGCGTGAGTATTTTTATACACAAATCAAGATAATTATTACAAGTATGAGTCAGTGTCAGGATATTAATCTTCATCAATCAGTAAACGAAATGATTAATTCCATGATATATGATCTAAGGAAAACGATAGATTATTTTAACGAAAAATTTATCTCTGATGTTGCTGGTGAAGTGTTGTATGATCCAGAGATTAAATTTATGCTAGCATCATTAGGTCTTGCCGTTAATAACGATGGACAGATTATTAATGACGAATATATTGAGGCCAATCTCCAAAACTATAGCTATGAGGTTGCGAATACGTTTATTCCGCGCATTATTGAACCCTATGGTCTGCGTATGGAAGACATCGAACCCCTCGCTTGGATAGCAAAATACAGACAAGCAGCACCAATAACCCTAGATCTTCTGCGTGAAGCATACCAAGCACTTCGGCGTCCTGAACCGAAGAGTTCACTATTGCGTTACCACCTGAGTCGCTACACTGCAGCTAATATCGTGCGCTATAATTACAACTATAATAACTACACTCTCAATGATTGGCTCCGTGATTTATTGGCAAATTACGAAGAACAGTTACACGATACGAGAGAGATTATACAATGAATTATGAGAATGAAGCTAAGATTCCATTTCGACGCATCAAGGAGCTTATCGGTCACCCGGAGACGGTTGCTGTTGTTCAGCAGGCATTTGCTACTGCGCATGGTGCTGCGCAACCCCAGGCTCTGGTGGTCGAGGCAGGGGCGGGGCTAGGTAAATCGCACCTCTTGAGTGGGTTGGACTGGATTCTGGCTTCGGAGCGTCCAGATCTTTTCTTGTGTATTGCCCGTATCATTGATCTGAGTGACACCAATGCCCGTAGCTCCAATACCATCCAGCGCAAAATTATTGAGGGACTTACCTATAAAGAAGACAATCCCAAAGATCACCGCTTCACACCCACTCGAATCGCCGATGCCTTCCAGGAATACAATGCGAAGGATGCAGAACTCCAGAAGCAACGTGCATCCCTGAGTGCCGCTGAGATCATACAGTATCAAGAAGATCTCAGTCCCCTCTTTGTGCAGGCGTATAAGACACTGGCTGCTGAGCGTACAATTGTGCTGAGTTTCGATACCACCGAGTCACTGATCAGTCTTCAACCCGACCACGATCTTGGTACAGTGGAGCAGAGTGTAGAGCAGAGTTCGGCAGAACTCTTCTATGCCTGGATCGAGACGGTATTGACCCAACTGCCCAATACGCTGGTGATCTTCTGCGGGCGTCCCGTACATGTTGATCAGCAATCTACGGAGATCGGGTTTAACCTGCGTCCGATTGGTCGTACCATCACCACCGTTTTGCAAGCGACAGGCTTGCTCTATGGCGGGGTCAACAAACTCCAACCCCTGGACGCCACCGGGGTTGCGGCCTATCTGCGTGCCTATGGTGAGACCATTGATGATGAGCAGCAGGTGAGTCAGATCTTACAACAGACCGATGGTATGCCGCTCTTGATTACCTGTCTGATTGAGGATCGACATTTTCCACAACAGTTTCAGCCGGCTCCTCCCAAGGATCGTGCTGAGTTTGAGCGCCAAATTCTCGAGTTCCTCCTCAACCCGCTGCGCGCTGCTACCGATCCTCAACATCAGTTGTTTCTCTATGCACTCTATGTCTTGAGTTATGCCCGGCGTGGGCTGCGGCGCGACCAACTTAAACAGTTTTTGGTTGAGTTTGACTATACCACAAACCCCCTGGATGGCCAATCGTGGATGAGTGATGCGAACATTGAAGATGTACTACAGCGGATGGAAAAGATGGCGCTGATCAAGCGCCGCCCCGGTACATACCTGCTCTATCTGCATGACCACTTCTATTCACTCATTGATCAGAGTGGGCGTGCCAGTGCGCTGGGTATGCGCGATGAGGTGCTTGGCTTTGTGATCAATAATGCCGAGCAACGCCTGATCAATGCGACTGCCCGCAATGAGAAATTTATTGCCCTGAGCGACCTGGTCTACTACCGCATGATTGCAGACCCGGCTCGTGGCTACCGCGCCTACCTGACCGCATCCTACCAACTGCTAGAGGAGAATGAGATCCATTCTGCCCTCGTGTTGCGCGATGAGCTTTGGCAATGGTTGAGTATTGAGTATCATCAAGGCTTGGTTTTGGGAACAGCCCTGACGCCGATGGAGATTGTGCGCGATGATGCTGTCTGGTTGGTGCGCTACTTTGTGAGTACAGGGGGCTACACGACCGCAGTAGCAGCGGGTACTGCCATTCAGAAGCGTTATGGTAGTCTTGAGGTGCATCAGGATGACTTCTTTACCGCCATGCTCAATATCCGTTTAGGCTCTGCCTTAACACTCGAAAGGAACGTTAACTTTGGAGATGCCCGCTCGCTCTTTAGTCAGGCGATTGATATTCTCTCACACCCAGCGCCAAATGATATCTACCTACAACACCATCATGATGTCTTTCTGGCAGTAGCCTATGTAGCGGCTGGTTACCTGGAACGCAATCTGAATAACTATGAGCAAGCCAATACTTACTACCGAGCCGCACTTGAGGCATATACACGTTACCAACCTCCGGCTGAAGAGCCATTGCCTCGCTTTGAACTCAATGAGTCGGTAAGCCAACTCGCGATCAATATGGCATATAGTGATGTGCAGTTGGGCAACTATCCCCGTGCGCAAAGATGGCTTGATACCTACATCTTTCAGAATCAGACCAAAGACCGACCACGGATTGAGTTGCTGACCATAGACCGGCAAGCACTGGCCTATAATGTTCGCTCGATTCTGCAATTGGAAAAGGGTGATCTCATTGTAGCCCAGCGATCAAATAAGATGGCGCTAGAACGTGCGCGTGCCGCTGTCCGCCAGCGCACCTTGGGATTGGTACGCATACAGCAAGCCACAATCCTTTACGAGCGCATGAAGCGTGATGGTGAATATGATGCTAACCCACTCAGTATCTTCAACGAGGCAGCCGAGATCTTTGCCGATGAGGCGACTTCGTTGCGTGAGCTGCATCTGCTGTGGGGTAAGTATGAGCGCGATTATGGCGAGTACTTCAAGACACATAACGATACCACTGCTGCCGAGACTCACCTTCATTCTGCCCTTCAGCACTTTGATCAGTCGCTGGTCGCAGCTCGCAAAGGGCAGAGTGATGTATCCCCACAGCCTTCGCTCCAGGTGGCAGAAATTCTGCATAATAAGGCTTTCGTCTACCGCCTGTTGGACGAACAGGATGCGGCACGCCAGTTCTTGACGCAGGCCGAAACTATGCTGGCGAATACTACGATGCCATTCTATGTCCAGCTTGTGGCCAGTAGTATTGCCTACGAGCAGGCTCAACATGCTCGGCAAGAAGGTGATATTGCTACTATGTTGGAATATAGCATGGTGGCCTTGGCACGCGCCTTTGCCTTCTCGACCGAGAACCATAATGTGCGTGCTTTCAAACGCTTCTTTGAACGCGATTTCGGATCATTGGATAACAATCAGCTACAACAAATGCATGATATGCTTAAATCATCCGGTGATACATTCTTGGCATACGAACGCCTGCCATACCAACGACCTGCCCCAAAACGTTGGGATGATGCGGCTAGAAATAGTCGGGAATTTATTGAGAACCTGATTTTGCAGCTATATGATGTTTAGGTCACGAACATCTTTAGGTAGCTGTAATTGTTGGATATTTATCGAGTTTCGATTATGAATTGTCCTATCGTCCTCTTCAACCCAGAAGTACGCTCTTCCGGGACTGACTGTGACTGCGCTTGCGCAGTCACGGTGTCTCATGGAGTGGCTGCCATTACTGGCACCTGTGAGGACTGCGCCTGCGCAGCCACCTCACCTGCCCCCGGCCTCAACACCACGCATGCTTCCTTGCGGCTACACCTTCATCCTGAGTTACAGTGCATACCCCTCGTTCCGGGCTACCAGCTTTGGTATGTGCCCGCGCATAGCCATGTGGCGGTGCTCAATACCCCCGCAGTCGATCTGCTCAATCGTATGCCCCAACGGGTGGATACGCTCTCTGCGCCGGAGCAGGAGGCCATTGTGGCTGCTTACGAGGCGCGGTTGCTGACCCAGCCTGACGATGCGGCTGCGATACCGCTACCTTCTGACACCCTGAGTGCATGGTTGCATGTTACCAATGCCTGTAATCTGCGCTGTACCTATTGTTACATCGAGAAGAGTGCTGCGGCGATGAGTACCGAAACCGGTATGGCCGCGATTGATGCGATCTTCCGCTCGGCTGTAGCCCATAACTATGCCAATGTGAAACTGAAGTATGCCGGTGGTGAGGCGGCGCTTAACCTGCCGCTGGTGAGCTACCTGCATCAGTATGCCCAAGCAGAGGCCGCCAAGCGTGGTATCACCCTCAGCGGGGTCCTCCTGAGCAACGGAACTGTGCTGACACGCTCGCGCCTGCGCGAGATCCGGCGTCTCGGCCTTGAGTTGATGGTATCGCTCGATGGTATGGGCCACCTGCACGACCAGCAGCGCCCGCTGCGCAACCACCGTGGCTCGTTTGCCACGGTTCAGGCCGGGATCGCACGGGCGCTCGATGAGGGGCTCGATCCGACGATCTCGATCACCATCACCGCCGCGAGTGTCGCGGGGCTGCCCGACCTGCTGCGCTGGCTCCTCACGCAAGGGCTACGCTTTAGCCTGAACTTCTCCCGATCTACCGAGCAATCCCCGGAGGCGCTCCGGCTTGATGAAGAGCGCATTATTGCAGGGATGCGCGCAGCTTATGCCGAAATCACCGCCCATCCCCCGCGCTTCAGTCTCCTTGGGGCGCTCCTCGACCGTGCCAATCTCACAGGCCCGCACATGCGGCCATGCAGTGTTGGCGAGAGCTATTTGGTGGTCGATCACCAGGGGGGAATTGCTAAGTGTCAGATGGAGATTACTAACCCGGTTGCCTCAATTGCTGACCCCGATCCGCTCCAGGTTGTTCGGACGGATCAGCGTGGGGTGCAGAATCTTTCGGTTGATGAGAAGATCGGCTGCCAGGATTGTACGTGGCGTTACTGGTGCGCAGGTGGCTGTGCCATCGAGACCTTCCGGGCCACCGGGCGTTATGATCGCCAGTCACCCAACTGTGCGATCTATCGCGCCCTCTACCCCGAAGTTCTGCGCCTAGAAGGTCTGCGGCTACTGCACTACATGGAAGAACCGAGTACGGGCGAAGCCCACGCTAACGCTGCTCGCTCGGTAGCGCTGGGCGCGTCACGGTAGGATCGCCCAGGATCACCATGGCGCTACGATCTTCGGCGATCAGGCGCATCAACAGGGCATGCATAACTAGCGGCTCAGAAGGTGTCTTGTTACCGTATTGACGGAGGCTCCGTAGAGCCTGTTGATGCCCATAATAGTACTTCGAGCTATACCGAAACCAGGTCTGTTGCAATGCGAGGCCAAGTGGCAGTGCTGCCTGACAGTAGAGTCCGTCAGCGATGGCCTTAATGATGTCCTGGGTTGTTTGTTGGGTTGTTTGCTCAAAAGGATCGTGGTAGGCCAGCGTGACGTTAAAGGTTGGCTCCACATGGCCGATGAAGGCGCGTAACGGGCGTTTGGCTCCTAGAAGGGCACGGGGTAAAGGGGCGGTGCATTCTCCGACATTCTCTAGCTTTGTCAGCACCTTCCCTATACCATGGTTGGGGTTGAACAGATAGCGAAAGACCGACTCGGCTCGACAGCCCGCTGAACAGCAGGAATGTTGGTACCAGATAGCCCCTCCAGGCTCCCAAACTGCGAGCAGGTCGGATGGTTGAACAACCCGCATACCCTGATCAACCGGCAAACCAAGGGTGGCTCGCATGAAATCGGGGCGATCAAGAGGCTCGGTTTGTCCATGACTGGTCGTGATCACCAGCCCAGGCTTCGTAAGGCTCAGTCGCTGTAGTAACGCGGCACCCGTGGCTGGTTCGTCCCCACCGATCTCATGGATGTGAAGTTCATGCTGGGTGTCATTGTTGCGTAGCCGTTTGAGTAGTAGTTTCACCAATACCTCCCGCATCAGTGAGGTGATGTCACTCCCTCCAAAGTCAACGCTCCAACTCACAATCTGCTGCGGGTCAGCATGCTGGTCGCGCCAATCGTTCATCAGGGCTGCGACATAGTTTTCCAATGCCGTGCCAACCAGATCCAGACGCCCCACAGCACGCCCGATACTCAGGTGTGTTTGGAGTCCCCAGGGCAGAGCATCGGGTGACCCGTAGATCAGGATGTAGAAAGGGATACATCCACGCGCCATTCCTAGCGGGCTGCTCGTGATCGATAACGGAGGATCAATCCGTGGGTCGAACAGGTATTCAGGCTTAGTTCGATCATAGCGCAAGATCACACCGCGCCGTTGCTGCACCAGCGCTCTGATTGGTTCGGGCGCATCATCGGCGGTTTGCAACTTGGCGCGGGAAAGTGCGGGATCATAGGGCAAAATGAGTCCCCATCCTACCTCTTCGTCACGCCAGTTACTTTCATCAGTCCGCTGGCCTAGCAGGGTTCTGTGGATAATTGGCAAATCGGAGATTGCCCACTGCTGAACAGACTCAGGGTCAGCCAGAATCGCATCGGGCCGGGAACCATTCTGCCCACGTCCGTGCGTCCATGCGCTGGTGAATAACGGCTGCATAGCGAACCTCCGTGATGGATCAAGTAGACTCTAGCAACGCTGGATCTGTTGGAGCAGCATCCATGCCGTATGGGGATTCGTCACATCGCCGTGATCGGAGATGATCTGGTGCGCCTCGACGGTAACAACTCGTGTTGTGGTCTCATACGGCGGGTAGCCAATACCGAGTCTTGGCGGGAGAACATGGCTAAGCCCACTCTGCATACCTTGCGCTCCCACAGAACCTAGCGCAGTGAAGGGATCAGGAGCGATTCCCGCGATAGATAGTTCACCACGATCTTCGGGACGGCGCAGAAAGATATGAAACTGGGCCAGTGCTTTGTCGTGGGCACTAAACGTAGACCAGATCGGCTGGCGTACACGTTCGAGTGCAGTGCGGTAGCCACCCGGTAAGCTAGAGCCAAGTACCTGATTCGCAAAACAGTAAGAAGAGACGGCTGGCTGGAGCAGCAAGGCCGATTCAACCTGTTGCTGAAGGGAATCTGCGCAAAGAGCTGCCAGCATCACTTTACTGCCGAACGAGTGCCCGACCAGATGAATCGGGACGTTGGGCGCTGCGGTGCGCAGGTCGCTGATCAGCGGCGCAACTCCTACCGAACCCACTACTGCGGCACGATTCTTCATACACCATACGCTGGTTGCGCGTACAACAACCCGTGGCGATAGCAAGAGGTTGCTGATCCCCCCCGCCATTTGGGGTGTCAGAGGTTGCTGCTGGGCAAAGCCATAGGTGTCAAAACGTAGTGGTGTATCGAGTGCGGCTACACTTTGCCACAGGTCAATGATTGAATCACCACTGAGACTCGCAAAGAGGACTTCATCAGTATGAGATGCCCGATAGAGTGGTGCGAGCAGCGTCGCCAGAGAGGTGAGATCTTCCCGACCCAGGCCAGCATTGGTATTGAGCAGCGTGATCGCCTCAGTACCCGCACTTCCCAATAGATCAGAAATATCACTCGCTAGATCAGTATCAACAACACCACCAGCATTAGCCATGTCTGGTGCTCGCTCCCAGGGGGCGGTAAGGGTTACGCTTGGCCAGAAGATTCCGATCAGCAGCGGTCTGAAAGATCTGCAATCCATCCCAGCTACTTCAACGGCCACATCGAACATCTGCCGGTAGAATTGCTGATAGAGCCGTAGGGCGCTCTGCCAATCGGTGTTCCAGCCATGCGAGAAGATGATGATGTGGCTATAGGTATGGCTGGCTGCCGCAGCAAGCACCTCAGAACGGGCTATTGGTGCAGTCGGCGTTCCATTACGCTCAAAAGGAATGAGATAGAGCGGCACGCTTGCGCCATCGCTGAGAACAACCGAGGTCAAGCGTGCCGATTGTTGTGCTTCTGACATCGCCGATCTCCATCGAGTGCGAGCCATTAGTTCATCATATTCAAGAGTACCCAGATGGAACCGATGGCTATGATGACGTTGCCGCTGAACTTGATGACCTTCTCGAAGAGACTTACCAGTACCTGGCCGATGATATTGACCATCTTAATGGCGAGCATCACACCAACGATGAATACGAAGAGTGTAACCGTTAGTTCCATCATCGGATTTACCCCTTTCGTGGTGGTGTATGATTGTTGTGTTGATAGTAAGTTGTTGATTTATGATGAATTTATCATGAACCATTTTATAAATTTATTCAATGGATTTTTTGTAGTATTCATCTTGAAGTATTATTGAATACGCTTTGGAGTTCTTATGTACTTTGTGAAGTATTATGTATATTTTGTGGAACTGAATATGACCCGGTAGCGGCGCAAGATCTTGCGTCTCTACCGGGTCACAGCGGGCAGAAAAATGAAGCGGCGCGCTCGCTTCGACAAGCTCAGTTAGCGGCGCGTTGGCGGGGGCTGAGCGTGCCGAAGCCGAGCCTGTCGAATCCCAGAATTTTTTCGCGCTAAGACAAGGTTCGTGTAACTGTTCACACTTCTCCTCGCTTCTCGGTTTTGACGCAAAGACGCAAAGGCGCAAAGCCGGCAAGAAAACCTTTGCGTCTTTGCGCCTTTGCGTCAATCAGAAGCGTTCTTTCTACGCGGGCTGTCTCTAGGCCGCGTAGGCGGCCTTCGCCGGGAAATAGCCCGCCCGTTTACGGGCTGAGTGGTGGTATGCCGACAACTTTGACGTAGCCCTATCTACTCCTCCTCCTCGCTGGGCATCGGATCACCCGGCATCACCGGGCATATCCGGGGTGGTTCGGCGGGCGGCGTCACTTTGAAGTAGGCTTGCATGATCTGGGTCGCGGCGGGGACGGCCATGGTCGAAGCACCGTCGCCGAGGTCGCCGGTGCCCTCGATCAGTACCGCAACCACAATCTGCGGGTCTTCGTAGGGTGCAAAGCCTACAAACCAGGCATGACTCTGGCGGCGTCCCTCTTCGGTCAGGATCGGCCCAAACTCGGCAGTTCCCGTCTTGCCCGCGATGCTCAGGCCCGAACATTCATCCCGCGCCGCAATGTTTAAGCCCTCGGTTACGGAACGCCGCATGCCGTCGCGGATCACCGCCAGATACTCCGCACTCACCGGCGCAACCGAGCGCACTTCGGGCGCGATCTCACGCAGAATTTCGCCCTCGCTGTTGGTAATCTTCTGCACCACATGCGGGCGGTAGACCGTGCCGTCACGGGCGATGGCACCCGCCGCCGCCGCGAGTTGCAATGGCGTCACTTGCAGGTAGCCCTGACCAATCGCCATGTTGTAGGTGTCGCCGGTTGTCCAACTCTCGCGTAATGTCTGTGCCTTCCAGGTCTTGGTGGGGAGTAACCCCGGCGCTTCCCCGGTAATGTCAACCCCCATCGTGCGCCCAAAGTTGAACCAGTCCAACCCCTCGACCAGCTTATCAATCCCCAAGCCGTCAGTGCGGAAATCCTCGTCCTTCAGGTTGATCACCTGATCATTCCCGCCTGCAATTGAGGCAAAGAAGACGTTGGAAGAGACCCGCAGCGCGTCCAGTACGTTAATCTGGCCGTTGTCGCGGTTGCGCACCGAGTTGGGCAGAATGAAGATCGAGCCGTTGCGCTCGCGCAGCCGGATTAAGCCGGGGTCGCGCAGGGTGGTTTCGGGGCTGATGATGCCTTGTTGGAGCGCCGCAATGCCTACAAACTGTTTGATCGTTGAACCCGGTGGGTATTGGCCCGCAATGGCGCGATCTAGGAGCGGAGCACTGCCTGGATCTGCGGGCGTGAGCAAGGCTTGCAGTTCGGCACTGCGGCTAAGATCAACCCAGACGTTGTTGTCATAACTGGGAATGCTGACGATGGCGAGGATGCGTCCATCACGTGGATCAATGGCGACCGCAATGCCATTGGTGATCGGCTTGTAGTTGCGCTTGTACTCTTCTTTGACGGTCTGCCTGCGCCGTTCACCTTCGGCTACCCAGCGCTGCATGATGCGTTCCACTTCGGCCTGGAAGGTGGCGTCAATGGTTAGGATCAGGTTGTGGCCATGTTCGACGGGGCGTAGCGTGCCAGTGGAACTGGCTGGTCGTTCGAGCGCGTCAACCAGAAGCGTCTCGATGCCGGTCTGGCCGCGCAGTTCATTCTCGTAGGCGCTCTCGATGCCATCCTTGCCGATGCGATCATCACTCTGGTAGGGCGGCAAACCGATACTACTCGGATCGATCTCTTTGCGGATCAGGCCGCAGCGCCCCGCATGCCCGATCACATTGTTCATGCTCGTCAGCCATGAGGTGGCCGGGTTTTCAGCGACCAACTCACACTCGCTGATGCGCCCGATATAGCCCAGGGTGTGTGAGAGCGAGGGAATACTGGCACTCTGCGGGTAGTGGCGTTGGTAGCCTTCGATCACCTGCACGCCAGGGAGATAGTTACTATTCTCGGCAACTACTAGGGCGAGTTCGGGGCTAATCGCCTCTTTGACGACTAAATTCTCATAGCGCCGTACATTCTGCTGCATGATCTGCGTTTCGATCACGCTATTGAACTGGAGCACATCACTATAGGTGCGGGTCACTTCGAGCGCATGCAGACTCAACTGGGGGGCCACGGTAATCGTCAGCGGGGTGTTGGCTTGCAGTGCGGGTAGCTCGCCAAACGGACTCAGGTCGTTCCGCATTTCTGGACGCAGATCGAGCATACTCGTGGGTGAGAGCGTCAGGGTGTTGGTAATCCCGGCAATCTGGCTCACCCGTGCCAACACCAGGTTGCGCCGTTCTGGCTCACTCACTCGTGAGGGCAAGCGTCCGGGGGTGATCACTAGCGAGTAGATCGGCACACTCTCGGCCAGGATCGTCGTGCCATCGGCGGCAAAGATCTCACCGCGCCGAGGTGCCACCGTCAAGTAGCGCCGCGTCGTCGCTTCGGGGGTTTCGCCAAACCGCTGCTGGTTGCCGGTGATGATCTGCAACTCATAGAGCCGCCCGATCATGATCGCGACGCTGATGAGGAGGAGGATGCGTAGGATGATCATACGTGACATACACTCGTCCTGAATCTATGCCCGTAGCATCCAACGTAGGAAAAAGAAGATCGGCAAGGTCATGATCAGTGCCAAGAGGGTACCCGGAAGCATGGCCACCCGGAAGGTGTCGGCCCAGATTATGGGGCTAGGTTGGATGAGCATGGCCATCATGCTCTCATAGATCATGCTGGCAATCAGCATGGCTAAGAGGGGGAGTAGTGGCCCCTCAATGCGCAAGCGGCGCGAGGCGAAGGCGACGGTAACGGTGGCGAGCAGCATAGCCAGGGCATGCGTGCCGAGTGGCGTGCCGGCGAGGATGTCGAGGAGCAATCCACTATAGAAGGCCCAGCGCAAACCCTGCACCATCCCGATGTCACGGAAGGCGGCCCCCATACCAATCAGGGTACGACAGATCGTGAGTACCAGCAACAAGGGCGCACTAAAGCCGAGCGGCGTGCGCAGGAGAGTCACCTGCACCAGCGCGAGTACACCGATCAAGAGGATGTAGCCCACTTCGCGGGCGACAAGCTCTTCTACTCGTTTTGATTGAGAATCACCCACACGTAGCGTACCTGATCGGGGTTGACAAAGGGCCGCAGTTCGGCATTTTGGGCTTGTCCACCCGGATTGATGACATCAATCGAGCCAATCGGGATGTTGGCGGGCACGGTGGCCAGATCCAATTGCAGGTTGAGCGAGCCAGTGAGTCCGGCACTCACCACCGCATCACCCGGATTGATTGCGGCACTGCGATCCACCTGCCCGATACTCAGGCGCGATCCGCGTTGCCACTGGCCCTGCACCAGCCCCAGGTGGGCCTGCCCGTCATGCATTACCCGCGCACTGATGCGGCTACTCACATCGGTGATCAAGAGCACCTCGGCGGTATGCGTCCCCACCGACTCAACCACCCCCACCAGTGCCGCTGGGCCAGCCGGGTCTTGGCCGATGACTGCCATACCCACACGTACCCCATCCGCACTGCCACGCGCAATCAACATCACCTGCCGCCCCGCATCGGGTGGGCGCACGGTCACTTCGGCCCCCACGAGGTGCCAGGGCTGTTCGCGCTGGATCTGGAGTTGCTGGCGCAGCGACTCATTTTCGATCTGGGCCTGTTGCAGCCGTAGGTTCTCGGCCTTCAGTTGGCTGACCTCCTGCTCCAACGCGGTAATCCGCGCCCGCAGGTCGGCCTCACTGCGCGGGGCCAGCACCAGATCTTCGCCACGGTTGCGTAGCCCGGTGAGTTGCAACGCCGCCGGGCTGAGTGCCTGTTGCAGCAGCATCCGTAGCGGACTCATGATCCCCTGCTGGTCGAGGTAGATCAGGCTGAGTGCAACCAGACACAACACCCCGGCCAGCACAAAGGGCCGTGCCGAGGCGGGTTGGTCGCTACGCTCGCGGCGCAGCCTCAGCGACTTGTCATCAAGATAGTCGCGCATGGTGGGCGCTGGCCTCTACAGCTTCGCCCGCCGACTGCTCTGGGTGCGGGTGAGAATATCCTGATAGATGCGGTTCTCAAAATTCTCGACCATCTTGCCCGCCCCGCGTGCCACGCAGGAGAGCGGATCTTCGGCAATATGGACGGGCATGCGCGTCTCAGCGGCGATGCGCTTATCCAATCCGTGCAGCAGCGAGCCACCTCCGGCCAGCGTGATGCCGTGTTCCATCACATCGGCCACGAGTTCGGGCGGCGTCTCTTCGAGCGCGGAACGCACCTCGGCCACAATCGCATTGATCGGCCCGGCAATGCCCTCACGGATCTCGACGCTACTTACCTCCACCGCCTTGGGTAGCCCGGTCAGCAAGTCGCGTCCGCGCAGCACCACCTTGATCTCCTCATCCAAGGGGTAGGCCGAACCGGCCGCGATCTTGGCCTTCTCGGCCATACGCTCACCGATCAGCAAGTTATATTCGCGGCGCGCAAACTGGATGACCGCCTCATCAATCTCATCACCAGCGGTGCGGATGGAGTGGTTGATCACGATGCCACCCAGCGAGATGACCGCAACTTCGGTGGTACCACCACCAATATCCACGATCATCGAGCCCATCGGCTCTTCCACCGGCAACCCGGCCCCAATCGCCGCCGCCATGGGTTCTTCTACCACATAGGCTTCGCGGGCCTTGGCATTCAGGGTCGCATCGCGGGCGGCGCGTTTCTCAACCTCTGTCACACCCGAAGGAACTCCCACTACCACACGCGGGCGCGGGTCCATCAGACGCATGGAGGAGTAGGCGTGGGCCTTCTTGATGAAGTAGGCCAGCATCTTCTCGACCACATCGAAGTCGGCGATCACGCCGTCCTTCAGCGGGCGTACCGCGATGATATTCGCCGGGGTCTTTCCCACCATCGCCTTGGCCTCGGCCCCGACGGCGTGTACTTTCTTCGTCTTGCGATCTATCGCTACCACCGATGGCTCGCTGATCACAATGCCCTTGCCACGCACATGAACCAAGGTATTGGCCGTACCTAAGTCAATCCCAAGATCACGACTGAAGGCACCAAACAGCGAGTTGATTGGGTTAAAGCCCACTGATATACTCCAAACGCATATCGAACATAAGCCACGGGTTGCCCCCGCATACGATCCGGCATCAGATTATAGCATAGCTCCTTCGTCTCCTCGCATTCAGATGCCGCCTAGGAGATGATAAACAGATGATAGACCTATTTGACTTTTATCTGGCTTTGTGCGACAATAGCCCCGTCGTAAAGATCGTCACGACATTCGGTTAACGTCTGGGCAACAGCCGTGTTAACGTCGGTTCCTGTCGGCATCATTCGGAATTTCCGCCACATCGAATCACGGCGCTGCTGCTAGTGCTTCTGGCTCCATTCGGGCTGGAAGATTTTTATTGTTGTGAGCACGTCGGTATTGCGCCCAGTCTATCCATTCACCGCCATCGTTGGCCAAGAGCGTCTCAAACGAGCGCTCATCCACGGGTTGGCGGTGTTCTTATTCGTGGCGAAAAGGGTACGGCCAAGTCTACGGCTGTGCGCGGTCTCGCTCGTCTGCTTCCCTCGATTACTGTCGTCGCTGATTGCCCCTATAGCTGCACCCCGGATCGTCCGGCGGGGCTATGTGCCACCTGCCAGTCACGCGCAGCCGGGGCCGCATTGCCGACCTACGAGCGCCCGATTCGGCTGGTTGAACTGCCCGTTTCGGCCTCCGAGGATCGTGTAGTTGGTTCGCTCGATCTTGAGCATGCCATCACCGAAGGCCAGCGCCGCTTTGAACCCGGCCTACTTGCCCAGGTCAACCGGGGCTTGCTCTATGTGGATGAGGTCAACCTGCTTGATGATCACCTGGTGGATCTGCTGCTTGACGCGGCGGCCATGGGGGTGAACACGGTCGAGCGCGAAGGGGTCAGCATCTCGCATCCATCCCGTTTCATCCTGGTGGGCACGATGAACCCTGAAGAGGGTGAGTTGCGTCCGCAATTGCTGGATCGCTTCGGTCTGGCGGTTGAGGTGGTGGGTCTGACCGATGTGGCTTCGCGGGTGGCCGTGATTGAGCGCCGCATGGACTACGAGGCCGATTCACAGCAATTTATGGCCCAGTGGCAAGCCAGCGAGCAAGAACTGGCCGAGCGCATCGCCGCCGCCCGCGAGTTACTCACCCGCGTGCAGATCGAGCGCCCCGACATGGCCGCCGTGGCCGGGCTCTGCTTGGAGTTGGGGGTGGATGGCCACCGTGCCGACCTCACCATCCTCGAAACGGCCCGCACCCACGCGGCGTGGAGCGGCCGCATGTATCTGAGCGCCGAAGATATTCGGCTGGCGGCTGAGTTGGCCTTGCCGCATCGTATGCGCCGCCAACCCTTCGCCGAGATCAAGGTGGACGAGCAGCGCATCGCCCAGATCCTGGAGCGCAGTGGCAAACCCGCTGAGGGTACGCCGGGTAGCGAAGTAAAAAAAAAGTCTGAACTAGGCGAAAAGACCGAGTCGGCAGAAGATGGTGACGACAATGACTCGGGCACCGGCGGCGGTAGTATGACACCAATCGGTAGTGTGGGAACCGGCGAAAGCCAGCAGACAGGTGAGAAGAATAGCGGCGGCAAGCAGATCGAGGCCGACTCGATCTTCCGTACCCGTCGGCTAGAGTCCCAGGCGGATCGCATGCAGCGCCGTTCGCCGGGGAAGCGCTCGCGCTCGCGCACCACGCGCAAGCAGGGACGCTACATCACCAGTAAGATCGTCCCGCGTGTCACCGATCTCGCCCTCGATGCCACGCTGCGCGAAGCGGCGATCTACCAGCGCAAGCGCCGGGCTGAGTTGACGCATCAGCCACATCTGCCGCATCGTCGCCGCCCTAAAGTCCTGATTACCCGTGGCGACCTGCGCCAGAAGGTGCGGGTACGCCGTACTCGCAACGCCGTCTGCTTTGTGGTGGATGCCAGTTGGAGTATGGCTGCCGAAGAGCGCATGCAGGCCACCAAGGCGGCGGTGCTTTCGCTGCTACGCGATGCCTACCAGCGCCGGGATCAGGTGGGCCTCGTGAGTTTTCAGCGCGATTATGCGCGGGTGTTGTTACCCCTGACGAATAGTGTCGAGCTTGCCCAGCGGCGGTTGCAAACCATGCCGACGGGGGGCAAAACCCCACTCGCACGCGGGATGTTGACCGCATACGAGTTGCTCGAACGCGCACGGCGTCAGGATCATGAAGTTGTCCCGCTGATGGTGTTGCTAACCGATGGACAGGCGAATGTCGCCATTGGCAATGCGCCCCCGCAGCAAGAAGCATACGCAATCGCCGATCTGATCGCGGCACGCGATATTCGCGCCATCGTGATTGACACTGAGCACCCGAACTTCGAGCGGGGGCTTTCGCGGCGACTGTCCGAGCACCTGAAGGGGCGCTACTATCGGCTCGAAGATCTGCATGATGACGGCTTAGTGCAGGCCGTCCGACGGCAGATGCAACTCTAATCAAGGGAATATATCGTTTTGTCCACCAACGACGTAGGAGGGATCCAGGAGATGACCGATCAGGTACGTAGGGAAGAAGTCGCTGAGAGCGAGCTGCAGACAACGCTGCTCGACGCAGCCGACGCTCCGGCGGCTCAGGCCGATGCCACCACGCCGGAGATTGCGGCGGGGGAGGCTGAGGCACAGCCTACCCCTGAAACTGAGGCGCAGGCTGCCGCTCAGGCGGAGCCAGTAACGTCGGACGCTTCGGCACAGGCTGAGGCGGAGGGGGAAGACGCGGCTCAGGAGACGGGGGCAGAAGGGGCGAGTTTTACGCCGGTAGCCGAAGAGGGGGGCCGCCCGCGCCGCCTCAAGGACCTCCAGGCAGGGATGGAGCTGGAGGGTCGGGTTACCTCGATTGCCCTCTATGGTATCTTCGTTGATCTGGGCGTGGGCCGCGATGGCCTCGTGCATATCTCGGAGATGAGCGATACGCGTATTGATACCCCCTCCGATCTGGTGCAGATCGGTGACACGGTGACGGTGCGGGTCAAGAGCGTTGACCCCGATGCGCGCCGGATTAGCCTCACCATGCGCTCGCAGGAGCGCAGCGAGGGTGGCCGCAACCGCAACCGCCCCAAGCGGGCTGAGGTTGATCGGGATCGCCTCTCGTCGCTCAAGGTGGGCGATGTGGTCGAGGGTAAGATTACTGGTTTTGCGCCCTTCGGTGCCTTTGCCGATATTGGCGTGGGCAAGGATGGCCTCATCCACGTCTCCGAGTTGGCCGAGGGCCGCGTCGAGAAGCCCGAAGATGCCGTCAAGGTTGGCGACCAGTTCAACTTCAAGGTTCTGGAGATTGACCCCGATGGCACCCGCATCAGCCTGAGCCTGCGCCGCGCCATGCGCAGCCAGCGCATGCAGGGCCTGGAGCCTGGCCAGATCCTGGAGGGTACGGTTAGTGGCCTGGCCCCCTTCGGTGCCTTCGTGGACATCGGTGTTGGCCGCGATGGCCTGGTGCATATCTCGGCCCTCTCCTCCAGCCGTGTCGGCAAGGTGGAAGATGTGGTCAAGGTGGGCGACAAGGTGACGGTCAAGGTGCTTGAGGTTGATCAGCAGAGCAAGCGCATCAGCCTGACCATGCGCCTCGATGATAGTGAGCCAGCGGTTGCCTACGAGGAAGAGCCTGCGACCCAGGTCATTCCGCGCACTGGCCCCGGCGCTGCTCCGCGCTTCGCCGCTGCCGCCGCTGCTGCCCGTGAGAATCGCGGTGAGCGTGGCGAGCGTGGCCGTGACCGCCGCCGCAATCAGTCCCAGCCGGTGGTGCCAGAGACCTACAGCACCGAGGACGATACCGAGGAGTTTGTGGGCGACGCCACGCTTGAGGATCTGCTTAGCAAGTATGGCAGCCCCTCCAACAATCGCCGCGAGCGCCGCAAGGAGCGCGTCGAGGTGGATGAGACCGAGGGCCACGATGGCAATGACCGCCGCCAGCGTGATGCCATCCGGCGCACACTCCAGCAGGTCGGGCGCGACGATTAGGTGGCGTTCTTCCGAACGCTTGCGTGTGGGCTGGGGGCGGCCTTGCCGTCCCCAACCCCATTTTTGCGCGGTAGGGCATGTGTCACCATATTTGACCTGACGTAGCGCGACAAGTATAATGGTGGGAGTTTTTGCCCATACGATGATAGAGTGCGCATCTCTGCGCAGAGGAGAGATAGACGATGCCAAAGCGAACTTGGCAGCCCAAGCGAATTCCACGCCGCCGCAAGCATGGCTTCTTGTCGCGGATGGAGACCAAGGATGGCCGCGAGGTACTGCGCCGCCGTCGCCTCAAGGGCCGCTGGAAGTTGACCGTCAGCGACGAGCGCCGTGGTGTACGGCGCGGCCACCGCTAAAAGTGTCACCCGCTTGGGGGGCGGTGAGCGCATTGCGCTCCCTCCCCCACACTTCGGCCACGCGACTATGAAACGTGCCTATCGTCTGCGGCGGCCAGATCAGTTTCGGCGGGCGCGCCGCGAGGGCCGTACTTTTGCTACCCCACTCCTCTTGCTCAATCTGGTCGCTGGTCGCCAGAGACGCACCCGCTGTGGGTTCGTGGTCGCAAAGCAGATCGGCGGTGCGGTGCAGCGTAATCGGGCCAAACGGCGTCTGCGTGAAGTCATGCGCCTAGCCCTTCCTCAGATCACCCCCGGTTATGATCTGGTTCTGGTGGTGCGTAGCGCTGATGTGATCGAGATGCCATTTATCACCCTCCAAACAGCGGTTGAAGAGTTGTTGCGCCGGGCACAGGTTTGGCGAACCCCATCGCCGTTGGAGCATGCATAACCAATTCCTACGCGCTACTGCGGTAGCGTGTTGCGAGAAGAGGCGTTTATTATGGGTCAAATCTGGGGCGGCTTTGTTGGTCTGCTTGAGCAGATCTTGCTCTGGTTCAGTACGACGACCGGGAGCGTCGCGCTGGGCATTGTCATCTTTACGATCTGCGCCCGGTTGATCATTCTGCCGCTGACACTCAGTTCGCTGCGCTCAAGCCGCCAGATGCAGCAGATCCAGCCGCTGATCAAGGAGTTGCAGCGCAAGTATGGCAAGGATCAGCAGAAACTCCAAGAAGAGACACTCAAGCTCTACCGCGATTATAAGATCAACCCGGTAGGTGGCTGTCTTCCCGTGTTGCTCCAGCTCCCGATCTTCTTCGGTGTCTATCAGGCTGTCTACCACCTGATGGTGGTTGAACAACGTGTCAATCTGAGTGCCGGTGCCAAGGCCGCGATGGAGAACCCTGATGTCGTGGCACTCTTTAGTGAGAAGTTGTTCGGCATCATTGATCTGGGGCGTACCGCCTTTGGCCCCCACGGCAGCGGCTTTGCCGAACCGATCTACTTCGTTTTGCCCATCCTCTCCATTCTGCTCCAGGTACTCCAGACGGTGATGGCGACCCCACGGGTGCAAGATCCGCAGCAGAAGGCCATGACCCAGGCGATGATGTTTATGCCGCTGGTCTTCGGCTATATCGCCTTTACCTTCCCTTCGGGCGCGGTGCTCTACTGGGTGGTCAGCAGCTTGGTGGGTGTGGTGCAGCAGTATTTCACCTCTGGTTGGGGTTCGCTGGCCAATTACCTCAAGTTCCTGCCAGTAGATAGCGGCCCTGGTGCTGCAACCCAGATGGTTCCGGCCATTGCGACGGCCCCTTCCAGTTCCGGCGATGTGACGCCCCTGAGTGATGCGGCCAAGCATGCCGATTTCTGGACGGTGATGCGCCCATTGACCGAAACCGAGTCGCCGAGTAAGAGTACGAGTAGTCAATCAGAATCGGACGATACCACCGATGAGGCGATAGAGGCGGCCCGTTCTCAGGGTCGCTCGCAGCCCAATCCGCGTCGCCCACGCCGTCGGCGTTAATTCTAGCCTGAGAGTGTCGCACTAGCGAGGTACACGATGAAGAGCATCGAGATAAGCGCGCGAACAGTCGCAGAGGCCGTGGAGCTGGCTCTTGCCCAGTTGGGTAAGGATCGTGACGAGGTGGCTATCGCGGTGCTCGACTCGGGTGAGGCGGGCGATGAGGCACTGGTGCGCGTGACGGTTGTGGATGATGATGATGATGCCGAGGTGGTGCCACCACCTTTGGTTGATGATGATACGGTTGGTGGGGTGGGTGCGGTTGCACGCCAGATCCTGGAAGATCTGCTCTCGCGCATGGATATTCATGCCTACGTGACAGCCGTGCTGACGCGTGTTCCTGGCCAGAAGGGCGATATTGAGGAGACGGTGACGCTGCATGTCGAGGGTGCTGATGAAGAGGCTATGGGCCTGTTGATCGGTCGGCGCGGCGAAACGCTCCGTTCGCTCCAGTTCTTGCTCAACCTGCTCGTCAGCCGCCGGGTACAGAAGTGGCCCCAAGTGGTGGTGGATGTCGGTAACTACCGCCAGCGCCGCCAGGAGTCGTTGGAGGGCTTGGCCCGCCGCATGGCCGAGCGCGTGCGCCAAACGGGCCGCCCAATCATGCTCGAACCGATGGCGGCCTACGAGCGGCGCATTGTTCACCTCGCCCTCCGTGATGATAAGAGCATCTATACCGAAAGCTCTGGCGAGGGCGAGCATCGCAAGATCGTCATCTACCCGGCCAAATAGCCTCACTTCGGCCCGAAGATCTTTGTTTGGTGGTGTTTGGCGGCGCAGCCGCCAAACACCACCAAACATTGCTATTGCCCTATGACCACGCCTACCTACCTCGTCATTGGCGATCTCACCCGCGACCTCTTGCCCGATGGGAGTAGCACCATGGGCGGTACCGCGCTCTATGCGGCGGCGACTGCGGCATGGTTGGGGGTTACAGCGGCTATCTTTACGTCGGGCAACCCAGCAGAACCGCCCGTGCTGCCCACGGGGATTGAAGTGGCGCTGGTGCCTTGTCGCCAGCCCTCAACCTTCGAGAACCGCTATACACCCCAAGGACGGCTGCAACTCCTGCATGCACGCGGCGCAGCGCTCCAGATCGCCGATCTGCCTCCGGCGTGGCGTGAGGCTCCTTTGGTGCATCTTGGCCCCTTGACAGGCGAGTTTGGCCTTGATCTGGCGGCGGCATTCCCCAACGCACTGGTGGCGGTAACGCCACAGGGCTGGATGCGGCACTGGGAGTTGCCCCTGCCGGCTCCAATTCAGCGCGTCCCCTGGCAGCCCGATCCAGCCGCACTGGCCCATGTTGATCTGCTGGTTTTGAGTATTGAAGATGTCGGCGGCGATGAGGCGTTGGTTGCCCAGTATGCCCAGCACTGCCACCTTGTCGCCCTCACACGCGGGGCGCGTGGCTCCACCCTCTATATCGCGGGTACCCCCCACGCTATCCCGGCCTACCCCGCCGAAGAGCGTGACCCCACCGGGGCGGGGGATGTCTTTGCGGCGGCGTTGCTCATCCACCTGCACCAATGCGGTGATCCGCTCGTTGCAGCCGCGTTTGCCAGTTCTGTGGCTGCCTATGCGGTGGAGGGGCGCGGGATCACGAATCTGCCCACCTGGGAGCAGGCGATGGTGCGGATGCATACCCCGTAGGGGGGCAACGCGCACCTACTCCGCTGTTTCAACCTTCCAGCGATAGCCTATCCCACGCACCGACTGAATATAGATCGGGCGTTGCGGGTCGGGTTCGAGCTTGCGGCGCAGGCGCACAATATGTGGGCGCATCACCGTGCGGGCCTCATCTTCTTCCATCTGCACGTTTTGGAAGGCTTGGATGAGTTGCACACACGGAATGACCACACCCGGCTGGCGGGCGAGGGTATGCAGAATGGCAAACTCGGTCGGCGTCACCTCCACCGTCTGGCCGCGCATACGCACCGTATGTTGCTGGACATCAATACTCAGATCGCCCACCCGCAGATTCAACTCGTGGCTCGTGCTGGGCGGAGCTTCATGATGCACGGCCAACCCTTCATCCTTGACGATCTCTTGCAATTGTTGGTACATCGAACGGATACGCTCGTGGCGCTGCTGATTGGCGCGGTAGCGCTCGATCACCTCGGCAACACGGCTGCGCAGGGTCTCAATCCCAATCGGCTTGAGCAGATAATCGGCTGCCTCCAACCGTACCGCCTCAATCGCACTACTCATTGAGCCGTGGGCGGTCAGAATGATAATCGGCAACTGGGGCCACTTACTGCGTGCAATCCGCATGACATCCACGCCATCATCATCGCCTAACTGAAGATCGAGCAACATCAGGTCGGCACCGGGATGTTCGAGCAGGGCGAGGGCTTCTGCGCTATTCTGGGCGCGTTGCACGCGGTAGCCAGCTTGGGCTAACGCATCACCGAGGATGCGGCGTACCACCGCCTCATCATCAACCACAAGGACACTGGCGGTTTCAGTAGTGAAAGAGCGTTGCACCATGTGTCAATCCTCCAACTCAACCTCGTCATCATCGGCGTCAGGGCGTTGCCATGGGCCAGCATCACTCCACGGAAACTGGAGCGTAAAGCTGGTACCCTGGCCCGGTTGGCTACTCACATCAATATGCCCGGTATGCTGTTCAATAATCTGGCGGCTCAGATAGAGGCCCAACCCAACCCCTTGGGCCTTCTTGGATTGGAACGGCTCGAAGAGCCGGACAAGTTGATCGCTACTCATCCCCACACCTGTATCTTGCACCACCACCACACACATACGGTCGGTAGATTTCGCCTGGGTGGTAATATCAATCCGCCCGCCATTCGCCATCGCCTCCTGCGCATTCAGCAGCAGATTGAGAAAGACTTGGCGCAGCGCATCGGATTGCCCCGTAATCATGGGCAAGCGCTCGGCAAGGTGCAGGTAGACCTTTATCTTCGCCCGCTGGAGTTGGCGCTGGGTAAAGCGTGTGACTTGACGTAACAGTTGATTTAAGTCAACCGGCTCCCATGTAATCTCTGGTGGGCGATAGAGATTACGCAGACTGGCCATGGTGCGGCTCATACGCTCCAACTCACCCAGTGCCAGATCGAGGTACTCGCGGTTACCCGCACTGAGACCCGGATCAGCCTGACACAGTTCGAGGCAGCCCATTGCGCTCTGAAGCGGATTGCCCACCTCATGGGCCACACTCGCCGCCAAGCGGCCCAGGCTCGTCAGTTGTTCATGGACGAGCAGGCGGCGCTGCAACTCTTCTTGGTGGGTAATATCGCGCCAGCGTTCCAGGCACTGTTCGGGCAGATCGGGGCCTTCACTGATCGGAATACGATCCACCGTGTACCAGCGCTGCTGGCCAACCATATCCGAGCAGAGAATGCACCAATGTGCCTGAACGAGTGGAAACGGGCCTTCCGCAGGTGGAATGATCGCCACTCCGTGTTCAGACGGGCCTTGAGGAACCAGACTCAGATCAGAGCGCGGGGCCAGTTCGCTCCAGATCTGGGCATACGCTTTGCTAACCACATTACGTGGGGTCTGGCCCAGAATGCCATAGCAGAAGGCATTATTGGCTGCCAAAATCAGCCCCTGGCGATCAACGAGGATCAAGCCTTCGGGAAGATGATCGAAGACGATCCGTAATAGATCGCGGGAGCGCTGGAGGGCCATTTCGCTCTGCTGCTCAGGAAACATGGGCAACCTCACTATCAAAGATAGGATACCACAGCAACGCAATAGTTATCAGATCGTTGTGCTTTTGTTATCACTTTGGTTCGTGTCATTCGCTATACTAACAGCGTAAGGAACTCAAGCAGGAACCAAAGCAACGTAGAAGACAAAAGTGACACACGCATCGTCACACCCAGTACTTGAAAGGAACGACCATGGCTTCCCGACAGGAGCAAATTGCCAGCGCCCTTGAGCGCCTGATGAACAACGCCGGTACCGATGTCTCTGGCGTAGCTGCGGTCAGCATGGATGGTATCGTGCTCGTCTCCAAACTCTCGGCGGATGTCAATGCAGATCGTGTTGGGGCTGTGGCCGCAACGATGATGGGCGTCACACGGCGTGTATCGGGCGAGTTGAAGATTGGCGTCACCGAGGAGACGATCATCAAGGCCGATAACGGGCTATTCATGGTTCTCCCGGCTGGTGATCAGAGTCTACTGGCGGTCAATCTGCGCCAGGGTGCCAACCTCGGCCTGGTACGCATCGAAGCGCGTGAAGCCGCGAAGACGATTGGCACCGTTCTCTAAGCGTAGAGTGTCGAGCTTCCCGGAGGTTGTATCAACCTTCCGGGAAGCTATTGGCGTTAAGGAGACCCGCATGGAAGATCGTAGTAGCTGGCAGATTAAGGACGAGGCCACACTCACCGAGTTGGTGGCCTTGATGAATCTCTCGCCCGAAGAGATTGCGGTGATGAAGGACATGCTTCCAGAGGCCCAAGCGGCTGCCCCTGGTATGACCAAGACCTTCTATGAGCGCCTCTTTGCCCACGACGCAACCGCCGAATATCTGAAGAATGTCAGTATGGATCGCCTGCATGGCATGGTTCAGACGTGGTTTGCCGAACTCTTTAGTGGGCAGTATGATAACGCCTATGCCCAGCGTCGCTTGACGATTGGCCATGTGCATGTCAAAATCGGCCTGCCAGTGCGCTACCCTCTGGCGATGCTCGATGTGGTGATGCCCTTTGGGGAGCAAGTTGCGGCCAAACATGCCAATCCAACCCTGGCTGCCCAGGCATTTCGTAAGGTTCTGGCGCTCGATGTGGCCATCTTTAATCAAGCCTACGAAGATAATCAACTCAAGCACTTGGCTGAACTGGTGGGCGGCGAACGCCTGGCCCGCCGTTTGCTGGCTGGCACCTAAACAGCAGTCTGGTGCGGGTCGCCTGCCCGCGCTATTTTGGGGCTACCTTCCTATAACATACTCGCTTCTGGGAAGGTGCCCCCCCCTGGCCTCCTTCCGCTTTTGCGTATGGAGGAGCTATGGCTCTTGATGGTACGCTCCGAGATATGTCCTTGAGCGACCTCTTCCAAGTCTTTCGCATGGGACCGAAGACTGGGATATTGTTGTTGACAAGTGACGAACAGCGTGGAATCATCTATGTTGCTGCCGGACAATTGATTGATGCGGCAATTATGTCGGCTGAAGACCGCTCGATCTTGGCCTCACACGATGAGGCTGTCATCCGTATGCTACTCTGGGACGATGCACGCTTCACCTTTCGCCCTACGCAGTCGGTGTTGGATCGACCCTTACGCATGGAACATGATAGTGAGTGGTTGGTCATGGAGAGCCTGCGCCGTCGGGATGACCCGACCAAGGTCATCTCCTACCATACCATTACGCTCGATACGCAATTGCAACTCTCACCTTTACCCAGCAGCGCCGAGAGCGGCGTAAGTCTTGATGTCAATCAGTGGCGTATTCTGAGTCAGGTATCGAGTGCGCCGGATCTGCGGGCGATCTGCGAGGCTACCGGCATTCCACCGGGCCAAGCAATTCGTACCGTTGCTGAATTGCTCTCGGTGGGCTTGGTTGAGATTGTGCCGCCTAAACTTCAAACATCTAAGGTTCATGTCCACGAAGAGACACTCTTGCACCATGGCAGGGCAATGTTGGGCAGCGGCCTCTCGGCTGAACAGGGGGGGCAAACGGCTGGCCGAGTTCTGCTCGATGCGATTATGCGGCGCGTCCGCGGGTTGTAACTGAAAGGATCCCTCGACTATGCAGCCGCTCAAGATCGTGATTACTGGGAGTTATTCGGCTGGCAAAACCCAGTTTATCCGTACCATCAGCGATATCGAGACGGTCTCGACCGATTATGCCGTTACTCTTGATGAGGAACGCGAACTCAAACGTGAAACGACGGTTGCGCTCGACTTTGGCACGATTGCAATCAACGATAAGCTCAATCTCTATCTCTTCGGTACGCCTGGTCAGGAACGCTTCGACTTTATGTGGGAGCATCTGGCGATTGGGTGTTTGGGCTACGTGGTGCTGGTAGATAGCTGCCGCCCTGGCCACTTTGCCGAGACCCAGCGGCTCATGTCGCGCTTTATCGAGATCACCGACGCGCCCTTTGTGGTGGCGGCGAATAAACAGGATGATCCGTCGGCGCTGCCGGTGAGCTATGTGCGGCGGCGTCTTGGCGTGCCGTTGGAGATCCCAGTATTGCCCTGTGTCGCCACCGAGCGCTTGAGTGTCAAGACGGTGCTGCTCTCGCTGCTACGCCATATTGCCTCGCGCTACCAGGATGATTCGGGTGAGGCTGTTGAGGAGTAATACTATCGTTTGGAATCAAAAATGGCCGCTTAGCGGCCATTTTTTGATTCCAAGCACTTCCTACCGCTCCAAATGGTAGGGCACGCTCGTCACCACTACATTCTTGTTGAACATGAGCGCGGTCTTGATCAGGAAGCCGGTTTGGTTGTGCAGCATGTGCTCCCACCAGTGGGCAGGTACAAATTCGGGTAGCACCACGGTCAGGACATCATCGTCATAGCGCGCATCCATCTCTTGGATGTAGTTGAAGAGCGGGGTGATGAGTGACCTATAGGGCGATTCGAGCACCACTAGTGGCACATTGCAGCCCCAATCGCGCCAGCGTTGCTGGAGCTTGGCCGTCTGATCTGGATCGAGGTTGACATAGACGGCGGTGACATTATCGGGGGCGAGCGAGCTACCGTATTGCAGTGCCGGCAGCACCCCCCGGTGAATGCCACTCACCAGCACAACTGCCGTGTGGCGGCGCAGCGCGATGGGCAGGTCGGCCCCTTCTAATGAGAGCTGGCGCGCTACGCTGTTGTAGTGGCGGTGGATGCTGTTGAAGATGACGACCAAGATCGGGATGAGTACCATCACCGCCCATGCCCCGTGGGTAAACTTGGTCACGGCCAGCACCACCAGTACAATTGCGGTCAGGGTTGCGCCGATGCCATTGATCACCGCGCCGCGTTTCCAGCCCTCTTCTTTGATGCGGAAGTGGCGGCGCACCATGCCCGCTTGCGAGAGGGTGAAGGAGATGAAGACCCCAATTGCATAGAGCGGCAGCATCGCAATTTCGTTGGCCTGGAAGATGACCACCAGCAGTGCCGAGAAGAATCCCAGCGCTAGGATGCCATTCGAGAAGACCAGGCGGTCGCCGCGTGACGAGAACTGGCGCGGCAGGAAGCGATCCCGCGAGAGGAACGAGGCCAGACGCGGGAAGTCGGCGTAGGCGGTGTTGGCCGCTAAGACCAGGATGATTGCGGTGGCGACCTGGATCACGAAGTAGATCGGGCCATTGCCGAAGATGGTACGCGCAATCTGCGAGACGACCGTCTCGTGAGTAATCTCGTTGGGGATGGCTCCGTGGGCGTTCGCCAGCCAGGTAATGCCTAAGAACATGGTGACGAGAATGGCCACCATCCAGGTGAGGGTCGAAGAGGCATTTTTGGCTTCGGGGCTTCGGAAGGCCGGAACCCCATCACTAATCGCCTCGATGCCGGTGAGGGCGGTACATCCAGCCGCAAAGGCACGCAGTATCAGCCAGAGGCCAATGGTTTCGCCATGCAGCAATTCCGGCGTGATGTGCTGTTCAACCGGTTTGGCCCCAAAGAGCAGATCCATACCGATCCCATAGACCACCAACACCAGAATACTGGCCACAAAGGCATAGGTGGGAACGGCAAAGATGGCCCCACTCTCCTTCACCCCGCGTAGGTTGGCCAGGGTGACAAGAAAGATACAGAAGAGCGCAATTTCAACCGCATAATCCTTGACCCATGGTGCGCCCCAGGTATTAGCAAGCGACGTAATCGCGGCCACACCTGCCGAGATACTCACCGCGACGGTGAGCACATAGTCAGTCAGGAGGGCACCCGCAGCAATCAGACCGGGTAACTTACCTAAGTTCTCGTGGGCGACGATATAGCCGCCGCCACCCTTGGGGTAGGCACGAATCGTCTGGCGGTAGGAGAAGGCCACCACCACGAGCAGCACGGCGATACCACCCGCGATGGGGAGGGCTAAACCGAGTGCGGCTGCTCCACCAAGGATGAGGATGGTCAAGATGGCCTCGGTTGCGTAGGCCACCGACGAGAGCGCGTCCGACGAGAAGACCGCCAGGGCCGTGATGCGACTCAGTCGCTCGTGGTGTTGATGTTCGGTTGCAATCGGTTTGCCAACAAGAAAACGCTTGATCTGGCCCACGATACACCATACCTGCGTAGTCCGAGTCACCCCAACTCGGAAAGTTCGGGAATCAATAAAGACGACAACAAAAAACCACCGAACTGGCGGCAGTCCGGCGGGGGTCGGCTGTCGTATTCATCATCGAAGTTGAGTGGTGGTACCGGGGGGGTGATGCCCGGTGTGCGGCGCTGATCATAGCACTTTGGGGAGATGGCGTCAATAGGGGAACATCTTATTCTTTTGCCGCAAAGAACGCAGAGGGGGACGGTTGGGGTAATACGAAGTGCCGGGGCGCAGTGGGCTGCGCCCCGGCTGGGGGGATGGTGGGCACGTGGGGAAGTTATTAATTAGGTTAACGGGATGTCGTAGTAGAAGGTAGTTAAATCAGTGTCTTCCCACTCGGTTTTCCACCAATTCCACCACTTAAGAGGCTTGTACCCAACAAAAGGTGCTCCTTCTAGACGAATTTTAGCTGTAAAATTCGTATCCCTCTGAGGGTAAAATTTCCAATGACCTTCTAAAGATCCCGCGAAGCGTAATCCTGATCGTACACCTGTCATACCAATATCGACAACTGCATATGCTCGAAGCCCAAAACTACCTGTAGCAATAACGTCACCACGCCATGTACTATTCCAGACAGGTTTACCACCTATACTTGTCTGGATTGTTGAGAGAAATATCTCATAACATCCGAGTACTTCAATCTCAATAGCGCCATAAGCATCTACAGCAAAGACCCGTACCGAAGCTCTTAGGGTTGCTCCTGCCTCTAATCGCCCATTTGCACTTGCACAAACAGCAGCACGAATACCATCTGGCTGTTGTTCAAATTCAGGTTTGACACTTAATTTGACTGAAAAATCGGCGTAAGGATCAAATTGATCTTTTACCAAGGGAAGATTTTTCAGTCCTTCAGGTAGTAAGCTTCGTGAGACAAGCTTACTTTTGCGGAATTTCTGTACTAAATTGTACAGTTTTAGAAGATTAATATCCTCACGCCCAAACTCTGCTTGTATATTACTCTCCACTTCATTTGCTAAATCTACATCAGCAAGTGTGCGAAGAATACTTGCAAGAGGATGATCTCTACCCTGCGCCGCATACCCCAACACATCCCGCAGATTGACCGGGTTGCCCTTCACATACCCGTAGCGATGCAGGCTCTGCGGATCGTCGGGGGTGCCCCGGTAGGGATCGCGGCTGAGCCAGGTGCCCGTTTCTGGGTCGTAGTCGCGGGCATAGTAGTGGTAGAGACCCGTGCTGGTATCGTGTTCCTGACCACCGAAGAGGTAGTTGATGTGGGTCGGCGAGTCAAACTCGCGCTCGTCGGTCACACCATACGAGTCATAGCGGTAGTTCTTGGCCGTCTGGCCGTTGTCATTGGCGAGCGCCACGGTGTTGCCCAGGGCGTCCTGGGTTAGCCAGTGCTGGAGGCCGTTGTCGCCCCCGGCGTAGCGATCTTCGGCCAGAATCTGATCGCCAATCGCACGGTAGAGGTTGGTGTGCTGGCTGTTCCAGGTCTCGGTGTAGGCCACTGGGTCGAGACCTTCATAGGCGTAGGTTTGGGTCTTGGCACCGCCCCCACCCGCGTGGTTATCCACCGTCTTGGCGATTCGCCGCCCGATGCCGTCATAGGCCATGGTGGTCAGATCTTGCGGGTTGCGCTTGCCACTGCCGGTGATCAGGTAGTTCTGGACGGCGGCGGTGCGGTTTTCCGCATTGTACTGGTAGACCGTCGCTTCCCGGCTGCCCTCGCGCTCAATACGGTTGCCGTTGGCATCGTAGCGGTAGATCTCGCTCGTGCTATTGGTGCTGTCGTCCATGCGGGTGAGCTGGTCGGCAGCATCATACTGGTAGCTCAGATTGAAGTCGTCGAACGGCTTGTGGGTGCGCGGGTCGTCGTTACCAAACCAGGCGGTGCGGTTGCTGGCTGCGTCGTAGCTATACCCCACCACTACCCCGGCGCTGTCGCGCATTTCGGTTAGGCGGTAGAGCCGATCCTGGGTGTAGGTCTCGGTGACGGTGCGTGGCTCTCCGTCGCGGTAGTCGTAGCTCGTTTGGGTGCGCTGGTTGGCTGCGTTGTAGGTGTAGGTGATCCCGATCAGCAGTTTGCCATTCGGCCCAACCTTGCGCTTTATCACGCTCAGCAGATTGTTGACGGCATCGTAGGTCTGTGTGGTGCGCGTGCCATCACCACCATCGAGGTGAATGACGAGACCCACTCCGTTATAGGTGTAGCGCGTCACCTGCCCCGCAGGCGTCGTGACATCCTTGAGCCAGTTGTTGCGGTAGTAGCTCTTCACCAGCACCCGCCCATCCGGGTAGGTCAGGCTGATCTCATTGTTCGCGCCATCATAGGCACTAGCAACTGTCCCATAGAAGCTGGTCTCACTCAGCTTGCGGTCACGCGCATCATAGGTAAAGGCAGTGACACCACTGGCATCGTGCAGTTCACGCAGATTACCATTACCGTCGTACATTTTTGCTACTTCGGTGCCGTCGTTGTAGGTAATCAGAATCGCCCGTCGGTTGCGGTCATAACTCGTCTGGATCACATTCCCATTCGGTTCGCGGCGCTCGATCTGGTTGCCTACGGAGTCGAAGCTGTAGGTGGTCGTGTTGCCCAGCGGATCGGTCTCAGACACCAATTGGCGCAGCGCATCGGGAACGAAGGTGATCGTCGCCCCCTTGGGGTTGGTAATGGCGATCTGGTTGCCTACTGCATCAAAGGTGTAGTGTGTGGTCACATTCGTCTGCTCGTTGGGTAACGAACTCGCATTGTAGTTGAGCGTCACCGCGATGAGTTGGCCTACCGCATCGTAGTAGTTAAGCGTCATCACGCCTAGTGGGTCGGTGGTCATCAACGGGCGACCAACCGGGTCGAAGGTGAAGGTCGTTGTGTTGTCGTTGGCATCAGTGGTGCTGACCCGCTGGTTACGCGCATCGTAGGCGTGGTTTGTGGTATGCCCGTTGCCATCGGTCTGGGCAAGTACATTCCCGACTGCGTCGTAGGCAGTGGTTGACGTATTCCCTTCGGCATCGGTGATCTTTACTTGGCGATTGAGCGCATCGTAGGCAAGCGTGGTGGTATGCTCATTACCATCGGTGCTACTTACCACATTCCCAACCGCATCGTAAGCCACACGCTGGATCAAACCAATGGCGTCGCGGCGCTCAATCGGGCGACGCAGAGCGTCGTAGCTGGTGGTGCTGACATTGCCGTTAGCGTCGGTGGTGCTGATCGGGTTCCCCACGGCATCATAGCTGGTGCTGCGGGTAAAGCCCTCGCCATCAGTAGTACTGATCACCCGGCCTAGCGCGTCATAGGCGGCTGTGTTCGTGGTGCCATCAGCGAAGGTGATCGCCACCTGGTGGCCGAGCGCATCATAGGTGTACTGCGTCACATAGCCGAGGGCGTTGGTAATGCGTAGGCGTTGGCCGAGCGCATCATAGGTATAGCGCGTCTGATAGCCAAGGGCATCGGTGAGCAGAATGAGGTTACTATCCGCATCATAGGCAAACGCGGTGCTGTAGCCTAGGGCATTGGTCTCTGCGATCTTACGGTTGAGGGCATCATAGGCATAGGTTGTCACCTGCCCTGCTTGATCCGTGCGGCTGATCACATTGCCCAGCGCGTCATAGATCATACTGACACGGAAGCCCAATGGGTCAATCTCGGCCAGCGTGCGGCCCAGCGCATCATACTCATAGCGCGAGATATGACCATTGGCATCCGTTGTCGTAATGCGTTGTCCCTTCAGATCATACGAATAGTAGGTAACACCACCTAAGGCGTCAGTTATGGTGACATTCCGCCCCATCACATCATAGCTCTGCTGGGTGGTGTAGCCCAACGCATTGGTGACCGCGATAACGCGCCCAGCTGCGTCATATTCTGTCTGCGTTACATTTCCCAGGGTATCAGTTGCCGCAATCACACGCCCTACCGCATCAAAGGTACTCTGGGTGGTATAACCGAGGGCATCGGTAGTGGCAATGCGTTGACCCAGTGCATCATACGTATGCTTAGTGACATTCCCTAGCGCGTCGGTGATGGCAATGACCTGTCCCGCAGCGTCATACTCAGTGCGGGTGATATGGCCTAACGCATCGGTGACGGCAATAATCTGCCCGACAGCATCATACTCAGTGCGAGTAATGTACCCTAGCGGATTAGTCACCGCGATCACACGGTCAAGCTCATCATAGGTGTAGCTGGTGGTTGCACCTGAAGGCCGCGTTTCAGTCAGCCGATTACCAGTGGCATCGTAGGTAAACTTGGTTACGCCCCCTAGCGGATTCGTTTCGGTTGTCTGACGGCCTAAGGCATCATATTCCCAACTAGTGACATGCCCCAACGCATTAGTGCGGGTAATACGACGACCCTCAGCATCATAAGTGAAGCTGGTGACATAACCAGCAGCATCAATTTCACGTACCACACGGTAGAGTTCATCAAGCTCCCAACGGGTCGTGTTCCCCAGCGGGTCAGTCTCAGCGATCCGATTACCCATATCGTCATAGGTAATTAGGATATCGCCACCATCAGGATTGATCGTGCGTACCGGCTTACCCAGCAGGTTATACTCATAGCGCGTGACATTCCCTAGTGGATCGGTCTCGGCGATACGATTGTTATTCGCATCATATTCGTAGTGGGTTGTCGCTCCAAGCGGATTGGTTTCGGTAATAAGATTCCCATTCTGGTCATATTCCCAATACCACGTATGACCGAGGGCATCAGTCTTTGCACTGCGGCGACCTAGCGCGTTGTACTCATAGGTAGTTGTATAGCCCAGCGGGTTCGTTTCAGCGATGAGGCGTCCCTGCTCATCATACTTATATGAGGTCGTAGCGCCTAGCGGGTTGGTTTGCGCAATAAGGCGTCCCTGATCGTCATAGCGCAACTCAGTCCGCCCGCCCAGCGGATCAACCTGGGCAGTACGCCGACCATTCGCATCATAGGTGTAGGTCGTGGTGCGGCCCAGCGCATCGGTAGCCTGTACGAGATTGCGATCCTCATCATAGACCCAGCTTCTCACATCACCGAGCGCATTGGTCTCCTTCACCACATTACCAGCATCATCATACTCAAAGCTGATGCTATGCCCTAAACGATTCGTATAGCTGGTACGCTGATTGTCGTCGTTATAGGTAATCTTCTCAGTACCACCCAGCGCATCTGTCTGCTCGATCAGCCGACCATCCTCATCATAGCGATAGGTGATCGTATAACCGTAGGTGTCGGTGAGGGTTGTGGTGTGGTTGACATCATCGTAGGTAAATTCATTGATGAAGTTATCCCCGACTCGCTGATAGACCACACGTCCCTGCTCATCGTAGCGCTGCTCCTGGAGGAAGTTCGGCCCAGCGGGGGTCGTCAGTGTACTCAGGCCATGATCAGCATCGTAGGTATAGGTAACGGTTCCCTTGCGCGCATCGGTAACACTCAGCAACTGCCCGTCGGCATCATAGGTATAGGTGATCGCTATGCCATCGGGGCCATTCACCTGCGTAATCCGTCCCTCACCATCAGCACTGAATGCCAGCGTACCACCAGGAGCACGAACTTCGCTCAGGGTATCGCCAGAGTAGACCAGATCTATTGCCACATCGCTGCGATCCAGGATCTGCACCAACCGCCCATCATCGCGGAAGCGGTAGCGAGTACCATCGGTGCGGGTAAGCAGGTAGCCATCACCATCACGCTCAAGCTGATCAAAGCCATAGGGGGCACGCGCAAACCCGTCACCCTCAGCGGGGAAATTTGCGGTACGCCCATCGGGGTAACGCAACTGCGCACCACTGAGCAGGGAATTATCCACTACGATCAGGCGCATATCGAAGAGGGTTGTCCAGCCCTGCCCAAAGAGCCCGATCAGACTACTTTGGCTATTGTAGAAGCGGCGTAACTCCATCCGTGGGCCAGCCCCAAGTAATACCATGTCAATATATTCGTAGATGAAGTTGCCGATCAGTGTATTGATCGGATCAGGACTATAACCAACCCAGTCCACTTTTCCATAGACACCACTATGTTCAACCTTAAAGACGAGGACTGAACCATTCTTTGGCCACTTACCCTGGTTGAGCGAAGGGTCAACGGCGGTAATCTGGAGCGTATGCGTCCCGACCGCTAATCCCTGAACGGTGGCATAGAAGCGGTTGTTATCCTTGGGTTGCATCGGGGTGGAATTGCCGTCAATGATCAGGTACGCCGCACTGACCGTGCCGCTATTATCGGTAATTGTTGTCTCAACACTTACACCACCGAAGCCATCCTGGAAGATATCCGGGGTGCTAATATCGGGCGGGGTGGTATCACGGGGAGGAGAGAAGCCACCACTGCCGGGATTGATTCCACCAGGGCATGCCCATCCACCCGGAGCGCTGATGGGGGTTTGGGGTTCATTGATCGCCGGGGCATAACCCTGGAAGCCATCACCTTCGCGGGTAGCTGTAATACTGAATGTCAAGGCCGGGACTGTATCGTCCTCTGGCTGGCTATTACTGTAGGTGTAGGTGTACTGATCGCCACTGGAAGACATTCCAATAGCCCCTAGCGATGACCCACCAACATTAGGCATGATCTGTACCAAACTAAGCTTGGCACGTTCATTGGCTCCCGGAGCCGGATATGTGTTAGTCGTTACGGTATAGGTATAGTAGCGGGTACCCTTGAGGAAGGAACCAGGATTATCTGGATCAGGTGGACGTACTACGTTCTCCTCCAATGTTGCGTTACCCGGACAAACCATGGGGAAGTTAAGAGCACCCTTCCACGTACCTGTATTAATCTCTTGGCCTACAAAGCCATATTCATAGTACTGAATTGGCCGCCCAACGAAGTCAACATTCTTATCCCGAAAGAACTCGCGGGCTGCTGCTGCATCAAATGAGTGTTCGATTGGTTTGCCAAGAGTGGCTGGCCCACCTCTCTTCACATAGCCATCAATATACCCTGGGCCAACATAATATCCAGCGACAATGCGCGAACCGTTCTCAAACTCCTGCGACTTCGCACCATTCCAATCGAAGGCATCGCCTTTCGGGCAACCAAGATCCTCTCCCCGGCTGATCGCTAACTGATAGGTTGCCTCAAATTCTGGATCAATCGCCGGAGAAATGGTCGGATCACATAGATCATTCAGCGTTGCTGCCATCACCGCAAACGTCGTAAAGTGATCCGTCTGCGCAACCACCCGGTTGCTCTGCGGGTCAACTGTAGATGCCAGCGCCGTCCACGCCGGGTGTTCCGCATCGGTGAAGTAGAGCCCCAACCGCGACTCGTTGATCCCTGCCTGCTCGGTGTAGGTGACTCGCAGCGTTAGGGGTTGGGCAAACTGACGCACAGTATCCCCGGCGGCATTTACCGCTGTCAGTGTAAAGAAGGTTCCCGTTGGTATGAAGCCATCAGTTGCGGCACTAGCCAGTACTTGGTACGTAATCGTTACCGGCTGCGCAACCGCCCCCGCCGGAATTTCGAGTTGTACCCGACCATCGGGCGAGGTGAAGCGCGTGGCTTGATCAGGTGTCACCCGAACTTGGTTGTGGGTAGATAGAGCCGTAACACTGGCCTGATCCATTGGGCTGGTGCTGGCTGGCCCGACGATTGGCGCAGCTATGCTTGGATTATCACGTTGGGCAATACTGACTGAGGCGGTATTGGTTGTTGTGTTGATCACATTGGCCGGGTTCTGCGCACTAGCCGGGGCGGAGGTGGGGGCGGGGTTCTGCACCGGCGCACTAGCCGGGGCCGAGGTGGGGACCGGGTTCTGCACTTGCGCACTAGCCGGGGCCGAGGTGGGGGCGGGGTTCTGCACTTGCGCACTAGCCGGGGCCGAGGTGGGGGCCGGGTTTTGCACACTGACTGGGGTAGGTGGCGAAGCCGATGGATGTGGTGCAGTGGTTGTAGGTTGCACCACAGCAGTATCTGACATCTCTGGTATAGCACTCACGATCTCTGTAGTCTTCTGCTGGGGGCGTGGCGCTGGTAGCAGGCTTAATACAAGAGTAAACAGAGCCAGCAGATGGATAAACGAGGATCGGGTGCTATGGTACCGCATAGGAGGTCCTCTTCTATAACATTGGCCATATAGTCAGTGACACGATTAGTGCGGATCAAGGAAAACTATAGCGCATCGTGCAACCAGATAGACGATCATTATTCCGACATAAAGCTATCATTTGGCAGACCCCTACCCCCGCTCGCGGATCGTCGCTGCCGTCTGGTACCACGGCTCGCGCAATTCGAGTGGCCACGTACTCGCATGCTTCCCCAGATCGGCCAGCGTCTCGGCATCCCCGATCCAGGCCAGTGCCTCTATCGCCTTACGGCGCAAATAGACCGGCACCCCCTCACGGTCGCTGGTGCGCCCATTGACACTGAACATACCGAGTTGGAAGCGGCGCATCTCGCGCCCAGCGGCAATGTCCTGGATCACCTGCTTCAGCGTGGGGCCAGGGCGGCCATCGCTCAGTTCGAGGCGTTCCTTTTCGATCCCCATGCCCATCCAGGCGAGGCTCTGTAACGCCTTGCTCTTGATCGTCTGGCTGGGATTGGTGATCAAGAGTTGCATCAGCCAGCGAATCACCGTCGGGTTGGCGGCACGTACCCGCCCCGCTAGGTACGCCAACTGTTGCGCCGCACTGTTCGGTAGGGCGCGATCACCGCGTACCAGAATGGTCAGCAGCGGCTCAACCAGAGTCGGCTCGAAGAGCGTCAGCGCATCCGCCGCTGCCCACATCGTATCTTCCCAGTCATCACTAATCTGCATAGCGGCGTGGTCGCTGGGGCTAAGGATGATGCGCAGCAGTTGGCGTGCATCGCGCACTTTGCGCTGATCGCTATCAATCATATCGCCCAGGGCGAAGGCGGCCAGCGCCCGCTCCGGCGGGTGCGGCGAGTAGCGCAGAATATGCCGAAACTCGCCGCGCCCCGCCGTGCCCTGCTCCCAGATCTGCATCAACCGCACTAGCAGGCGGTCGTTGCGCAGGTTCGTGATCGAAAAGTTGGCGGGCGGCTGTTCACTGGGCTGGTTGGACAACGAGGCCATATCCTCATAGCCCCGCGTCAGCAGCAGATCATCCACCCCTCGCGTCTGCGTCTGCTGGTGTAGCTCGACATGACCCGGCAGGTAGATATTGCGCAGGGCGCGGGCGGCGGCAATCCGCACATTCGTATACTCATAACGCGGGCCGCTACTCGTCTCCCGCACCCGCTCTACCAGGATGCGCCGCAGTTCGTGGCGCACCTGCGGGTGACTCAGACGCCCCAGTGCGGTTGCCATCTGCTCGCGGCGCTCGGCGCTCGGCTCGCGGTCGGCGCGCAACCTCAAGACACAAGCATCCAACAACTCCTCGCGCAGCACCGTCGGCAAACGCACCTCCTGTTCGGGGGGCAGCGCCTCTAGGCAGCGCGCCGCGAGCAGGGCGTGGGTGTAGCTCCCCGCCCTGATTGCGGCTGCAAGGTGGGCAAAGAGCGGCTCAGGGTCGCTGAGCAGCCCTGCTAAGGCACACAACACATCTTCCCACCATAACTGTCGCCGAGGGCTACTACACAGGCTGATAATGTCACTCACGCGCTCGTTCATATCCGGGCGCGCCGCCAGCGCCACCGCTGCACAGTAGGCGTGCAGTGCCGGGTTGACAAAGCGGGCCGCATTCTGGCCAACATTCACCAGCACTCGCGCTTCACACAACGCGTGGTAGAGATCCTCCAGGCTGTAATCGCGTTCGCGGCGCGTCTCGGCCAGGATGCGGAACATGTCATGCAGCGGGATCTGATCGAGATGGTTCCAGCGGCTGTACCACGCCAACGCCCCCAGGCTGCTACGCGCCACATGACCGACGCTATAGCGCGATGTGAGCAGACTCAAGGCCTGATCCAGATACTCCTGCACTACCTGGTTGCGCGTCAGTTGCGCCTGCGGATTGCCCGCCACCCGTGCGTAGATCATCGCCAACAGGCTCGGATCGCTGGCCAGCGCCAGCAGCCGGTTGTCGCGGATCTGGCAGAAGATTTGGTAACTGCCGCGCTCTTCGCGCTGACGCACATAGCGCAGGATCTGTTGCTCGCTCAGGGGTTGCAGCACCAACACATGCGCCCGGTTCAGGATTTGGGTGGGGAAGTTCTCCTGCGATGCAGTGAGCACGAACTTCTGCTGCACCAAATGGTGACTCATCGCCGCCAGTTCGTGAACGAGATCCAGCCGCGCTTGGGCGGGTAGGCTATCCAAGTTATCCAGCAGGAAGATGTAGCGCGCCCGTTGGGCCGGGGCTTGCTGGGGGCGGAAGAGATCACAGATCGCATCGCCCAGCGCTGGGTTGGCGATACTGGCCTGCTCGACGATCTGCCGCTCCAAGCGTCCCGCCCCGCGCTGACTCTCGTAGCCACTCAGCGAGATCATAATCCCCGCTGGGTTACTCGGATTCTGTGTCACCCGAAGTGCGAGGTCGTAAGCTAAACGTTGCAGAACCGTCGTCTGCCCGGAGTGGGGCGGGCCAATCACCGCGATCAGGTTGCTCTGGCTCACCAGCCCCTTGCGTGGACGGGCGGCAGGCGGCGGCTGGGTGAGCAGCCGGTGCAGAGTCTCTAGCACACTCACACTGGTGGGCGCATCCTCTGGGCGGGTACGCAGCAGATTCCAACTCTGGCCCGGTGCTGCCACTAACACCCCGGCTTCGATAAACTCCGGGCCACTCCAGCGCAGATAGTCGGGGTTCGCCAGGATATTGGCCACATACTCCAACTGCACATTGGGCGCAAAGAGGCGACCATCTGCCGAGCGCATATAGAGCGTGGGGATACTCCAGCCCATATCCTCAGCCGTATAGACGCGCTGCCGTGCGATATTCACCGCCACATCAATCACACCATCGCGCAGCAGATGATCGCTCAGGTGGTAGGTGAAGCGCCGGGCCAGGCTGATCTCGATGATGCGCTGCATGGCCAACACCGCAGGCACGCCGCCACTGATCACCAACTGGGCCGCTAGGCTATTCATCGAGCGGTTGGAGGCAGTCTGGGCGGTATTGCAGGAGATCAGCATCACCAGCGTGGGGCGGCGCTGCGCCGGGAGTTGCTGCATCAAACTCACCAACGCCTCGGCGGGGTAGAGCCGTGTGCGCCCGGTGACGCCATCTTCGAGTAGCAGCCGCGAGCCATGTTCTTCGTGGTGCAGTGCATGGCCCATAAAGAGCACCGCATCATACCCCCGTGCCATTTCACCTTCTAGACCGCCCTGCGCAATCGCCTGCTGCAACGCTTCGGGCGAGGCCACCGGCAACAGGTCGTAACTGAACTGGCCCGCACTGATCAGGCCACTAAAACGGGTGCGCATATCGCGGGCTTCGCTCTCGCGGCCCACTGGTTGCAGATTCCAGCGTTCAGCCAGATCACTCGGATCGGCAATCACCAAGAGCAGGCGAATCGGACGCTCTTCCACCAACTGCCCCTCTTCAAAGGTCTCACTCTCGATATAGCGCGAAAAGGCGATGCGGCCATCGGTCGCTAACGGGCGCGGCGGAGCCAAGCCACCACTATCATCAAAGTGAAGGAGTTCCCAGGGAATAGCATGAAGTTCGGGCGCATGCGGATCGAGCGCCAGACGCACGCGCAGCAGGTGCTCACGCGAAACTGCCGTAGCCCAGGCTTGCTGAAACGCCACCGCCAAGCGGCCACTTAAGAGCCGGTTGAAGAGATCCAGCCCATAGTTGGCCAGATCCGCCCCTGAGCGCAGCGGCGCTACCTGATCATCCTGAAGTTGCAGATCCTCCTCGGCATGCACACGTCGCCCACCACTCAGCCACATCTCCACCCCATAGACGTAGCTTGTACCCGTGGAATGTCGGCGTATCCGTATCAGGAGATCATCAATGGCCTGCATGTTCGCCTCCTCTTTGCACCCTCACCATGCCCCATGCTATACTTTTCCCGTTCTCTGCGCGGAAAGCGAGGCAGCGGTGACTGCACGGCAGCATATATGGCGCGTTCTGGTGACAGGATTCCTGCTCTGCTGCTTGGTGGCGTGTCAATCGCTCCCACCTGAATCGATCCCGCCCGCAACCACGTCGCCGCCCGTTCCGGCACGGACGCTCCTCATCCTCTGGCATGCATGGCCAGCCCCGCAAGATCGCGTCTTGGCCAAGTTGGTCGAAGGCTACAACCGCAGCCAATCCAGTGTCCAGATTATCATCCAGAGTCGCTCGGTCGCAAGCATCAGCAGCGATCTGGCGCTTGCCGTCAGTGAGGGTGGCGGGCCACACCTGGCTCTGCTCAAGAGCCACACCCTGGGCACGCTGGTTGAGCAGGGTGCGCTGTTGCCCCTTGACGATACATTCAGTGCCACGGAACTGGGCCAACTCTTGCCCACGGCCTTAGCCACTGGGCAGGTACAGACCGCGACTACCCTACAGCTCTACGGTATTCCGATCACCTTCGACACGCTTGCACTCTACTACAACCAGGCCAACTTTGCTGCCACGCCACCCGCCGATCTGCCCACGCTCCTGCGTGTGGCGCGTGGCCTCACCGACACTCAGAGCGATCCGCCCACATGGGGGCTGGCGCTCAACCTGAGTCTGGATCGCACCATTGGTTACCTTTATGCCTTTGAAGGCCGCATCTTCGACACCGACAACAATCTGGTACTCGGCACCAGCGGGCGTGCCGGAGCCGAAGCATGGCTGGCATGGGTCGAGAGCCTACATAGCGACCCCCAGATTCTTGCCAGTAGCGACGGCATTGCAGTCGAGAACGCGATCATGCGCCGCGAGGTGATCATGACCGTGGATTGGTCGTATGCGCTTAGCACCTACCATGATTTGTGGCAAGAACACCTCGGCGTGGCCATGCTGCCCCAACTGCACGAAGGCGCACCCGCCGTCCAACCCTACGTCCAGACCGATCTTATCGTACTCAACGCCCGCAGCAGCAGTACCGAGCACCAAGCCATGCGCGACTTCATCCGCTACCTGCTCAGTTCTGAAGCGCAGCGTAGCCTCCTCCACGCCGGATGCCAACCCACCAATATGCTGCTCGATCTCAACCAACAACCCGATCTCAGCCCCTACCTGCGTGAATCTGCCAACATCTTCCGGCGTCAGGCCGCACAGGGGCAACCCATGCCAAACCGCCGCGAAACCAACGAGATTGTCTGGAATGCGCTTGACGAGATGCAGGCCAACACCCTCCGCCACCTCCTCAGCCCGGCCCAAGCGGTAAGCGCAACCGAAGATCTATTGCGCCAGCGGCTCAATCTAGTGCCCTAGACTGGCTACACTCTCGTAATGCAAGCATGCTATAATCTACTACATTCCCTAATCATTACACTTCGTTGCCTGTGTGTGGCCAACATTGCCGACTACTACCGAGCAGACTAGTTGCCCAGGCTTCAGAAATGTAGTAGAATAAGCCAAGATGGCCGTCAACGGCGGCCCTATCCTGGCACCGACTGCCAGTTCGTTCTCGCCTCTGCTCCAGAACTGCTGACGGCCCCTAAGGAGGATCTGAATGGCAAGCAGAACCGAAGAGATGGTGCGGCATCTGAAGGCCTTGTCCATGAACACACCCGACATCGAAGCTTCAGCCGTCGTGAGTGTTGATGGCCTCATCATGGCTTCGGCGTTGCCGGCGGATGTTGAGGAAGACCGGGTCTCGGCCATGAGCGCAGCCATGCTCTCCCTGGGTGAGCGTATCGCTAATGAGCTCAAACGCGGCCAGCTCGACCAGGTCTTTGTTCGTGGTGAGGATGGATATGTGATCCTTATGGCTATTGGTGAAGAGGCAGTGCTGACCGCACTTGCTCAGAGCCGTGCCAAACTCGGTCTTGTTTTCCTAGATATGCGCCGAACGGCGAACGAACTGATCAACCTGGTCTAATCCAGGGCGATCCTCCAAAGGTTCAAACGATGCGGGCCGAGCAGCATGCTGCTCGGCCCTGTCTGTATTGGGGCGTAGCCCCAGAACCCCCGCCCAGGTCAACCCTACTCGCTAAACAGATTGCCCAGATTGATGCTCGGCCCACTGCTACTGCTACTACTGCCGCTCGATGGCAGATACTGTGCAATCTTCTTGGCCAGATTCATCGCTGGCATCGTCTGGAGCCACACGCGGCCCGGCCCGCGCAGCGTAGCTAGGAACAGCCCCTCGCCACCGAAGAGGATATTCTTAAAGCCGCGTACCATCTCGACATCAAACTGCACGGTCGGCTCATACATCGCCACGTGGCCAGTATCCACCTTGAGCATCTGATTGGCCTCAAGGGTATACTCGACAATCTCACCATCAAGCTCGACGAAGGCCAAGCCGGGGCCGGTGATCTTCTGCATAATGAAGCCCTCACCACCGAAGAAGCCCGCGCCCAGTTTGCGCCGGAAGTGCAGATCGAGGGTGACACTGCGCTCAGCGCACATGAACGAGTCCTTTTGGCAGATCATCTGCTGGCCCGCGCCCAGATTAAGGGGCACGATCTTACCGGGGAACTCGGCGGAGAACCCGATGATCCCCATGCCACCCTGCGAGGTGAAACTGACCATAAAGATTGACTCGCCGGAGAACATGCGCTTGAAGGCTCCGCCTAGCCCACCCTCCATGTTGGTCTGCATGTTAATGTTGGCGCTCATCCAGCTCATGCCACCCCGCTCGGAAAAAATCGTCTGGTTGGGGGGCAACTCGATCACCACCGCCTGCATGGTGGTGCCGATGATCTTATACTTGAGGCCACTCGCCCCCTGACCAGAACCGACAATCGCGGGGTCGGGCAGGTCAATCCGCTCACCGGGGTGGTTATCATACACATCGGCCATTGACTGTGATTCGCCACTGTTGCTGGGTGCCACCGGGGCGGCTGTGGTGGTAACGGGCGTGCCACAGGTCGTGCAGAAACGGGCATTCGGGGCGAGTTCGGCGTCACAATTGTTGCATCGCATGAGAGATCTCTCCTCTCCAATACGCCCATGAGGCGCATCACTTGCATATCACTGTTGCATTGTACGTCGTTTGGGCGAATTTTGTTTCCTTTTACAGCCAAGCGGCCACGTAGCATCCATAATGGTGCTACGTGGCCGTTGTGCCAACCACATCCTTGGGTTGGTGTTTGGCGGCGCAGCCGCCAAACACCAACCCAGATCTACCCTTGCCCGCCTTTACTCAGCGTAGCCAGAAAATCTACATTAGTCTTCGTCTTGGCCATACGGGTAAGCATCAGCTCAGTACCTTCGTTATCACCGAGCATACTCACCATACGCCGCAGAGTCCAGACTTGGCGTAGGGCTTCGGGGCTAAGGAGCAACTCTTCGCGGCGGGTACTGCTGCGCTGGATGTCGAGCGCCGGGAAGATACGCTTCTCGGCCAGTTTGCGATCCAGGTGCAGCTCCATGTTGCCGGTACCCTTGAACTCCTCATAGATCACATCATCCATGCGCGAGCCGGTATCTACCAGACACGTGGCGATGATGGTCAGGGAGCCGCCGCCTTCGATATTACGTGCCGCACCAAAGAAGCGCTTGGGCGGGTAGAGGGCAACGGGATCAATACCGCCGGAGAGGGTACGCCCGCTGGGGGGCATGTCTAGGTTGTAGGCACGGGCAAGACGCGTGATCGAATCCATCAGGATGACCACATCCTGACCACCCTCTACCAGCCGCTTGGCCCGTTCGAGGGTCATCTCGGCGACCTTGGTATGATCCTCAACCGGCTCATCAAAGGTTGACGAAATCACATCACCCTTGACACTGCGGCGCATATCCGTCACCTCCTCAGGGCGCTCGCCAATCAGCAGCACCATGAGGTGGATGTCTTGATAGTTGGAAGTCAGGCCATTGGCAATCGCCTTGAGCAGCATCGTCTTGCCCGCCTTGGGTGGCGAGACGATCAGACCGCGTTGACCGCGCCCAATCGGGGCGATCAGATCAACCAGGCGCGTATGCAGCAGATTGGGTTCGGTTTCGAGTTTGAGTTGCTCATTCGGGAAGATAGGTGTGAGTTGATCGAACGAGGGGCGTTTGCGGGCAGTTTCGGGATCAACCCCGTTGATCATCTCGACCCGCAGCAGCGAATAGAAGCGCTCACTCTCCTTGGGCGGGCGGATCTGGCCCCAGATGCGGTCGCCAGTGCGTAGCCCAAAGCGGCGGATCTGCGATTGTGAAACATAGACATCGTCCGAGCCGGGCAACATGCGGTCACCGCGCAGGAAGCCGAAGCCATCCGAGACGATATCGAGAATGCCATCGCTGAAGGTGTTACCCTGCTCTTCGGACTGTGCCTGGAGCAGCTTGTAGATGAGGTCCTGCTTTTTAAGCCCGCTGAAGCCAGTAATATCAAGTTTGCGGGCCATTTCGCGCAGGTCGCTGAGAGTCTTGGACTCCAATTCTGCGACATTCACGACGGGTTCTCCTTGCGGTCACATAGTACTCTGAGGATGTGGTGGGTGCAGGGTGGATGACAGCGCAGAAGGTCTTGACGAGGAATTGTCTTTTTAGCGGGTCGACTCGTGTATCAACAATGATCGAGTGACGAGCGGATGGGACACGTCGTGTCGCTTGCGCTGCACGAGAACGCGATGCCGAAACAAAACCATGAAAGCCTACGACCGGCCTTCACACGCGCCGCGCAACGGGTGGTTGCGTGACGTGAGCGAGATTAGGTGCAATGGGACACAGAAGGATGGGGAGTGATGGCCAGTGGGCTGGTTGCGACACTGACACAACCCGAAGAGGTTTGCAGGGATCTTCCCTGCTCCTTGGCCGAAGTATAGCATATATGTCAACAATCTGCAACTCAACAAAATCCCTTTGACACGCGGGCATGCGGTTTGCTATACTTTATGACGCAGTGTGTAAAAACCGAACAGTATCGCTAAGGAGGCCACGACGATGGAGTACGAGCACACCGATGAGATCAAGATGCTGCGCCAGACAATCCGCGATTTTGTGGATAAGGAGATCCGTCCAATTGCACATGAGCTCGACGAAGAGGAACGTGTGCCGTTTGAGGTGGTGAAGAAAGCTGGCGAATTGGGGTTGCTCGGTGTACCCTTCCCAGAGAAGTATGGTGGTTTGGAGATGGGCCTCACCGGCTACTGCGTGTTGATGGAAGAGTTGAACCGCGCTTGTGCCAGTACGGCCACGATCATTGGTGCCCACACCCAGCTTGCGGCGATGAGTATCAATCTAGGCGGCACGGCGGCGCAAAAAGAGAAGTATCTTAAACCATTGATCTCAGGTGCGATGATCGGTGCGTGGGCGCTCACCGAACCCAACGCTGGCTCTGATGCGGCCCATTTGCAGACCACTGCCGAGCTTCATGGTGATGAGTGGGTACTGAATGGCCAGAAGATGTGGATCACCAATGGCAGCTTCGCCGATGTGATCGTTGTGCATGCAGTCAATGATCGCCACAAAGGGGCACGTGGCGGGATTACGGCCTTTATTGTGGAGAAGGACACCCCCGGCTTCCGCGTCGGGAAGGTGGAACACAAGATGGGCCTCAAGGCGTCGCACACGGCCAGCCTCTTCTTCGAGGATTGCCGCGTACCGGCGGAGAATGTGATTGGTGGGGCACATGGGGTGGGTCATGGCTTCCCATTAGCGATGAAGACGCTCGATATTGGTCGGGTAGGCTTGGGTGGTAGTAGTGTCGGTGGGGCCAAAGAGGCATTTGAACTCAGCCGCAAATATGCCGTCGAGCGCCACCAGTTCGGACGCGCCCTGGCCGATTTCCAGGCCATTCAGTTCAAACTGGCCGAAATGGCGGTCAAGATCTACACCATGGAGCAGATCGTGTATGACTGCGCGCGCCGGGTTGATGCTGGCAAACCAGCGACCTTGGAGAGTAGTATTGTTAAGCTCTACTGCACCGAGATGGCCAGCCAGGTGATTGATGAGGCCATTCAGATCTATGGTGGTATGGGCTTCTCGCGTGAGGTGCCGCTAGAGCGCATGTACCGCGATGCGCGTGTGACGCGTATCTTTGAGGGCACCAACGAGATCCAGAAGAATGTCATTGCCCGCGAACTGCTCAAGGAAGTTGGCCATAAGATGAAGATGTAGCAGAGCCTCATGGGAGCATCGGCTGGAAGCCGGTGTTCCCATGATCTCCAGGGCATGGGCAACGTTTTTGGGGCTACGCCCCAAACCCCATTTTGGGTGTTTTTTGGCGGCGTAGCCGCCAAAAACACCCAAAAATATCTTCAGGGGCGGCGCAGCCGCCCCGAACCTCTAGCCCTAGGCGCTACTTCGTTTTGGTTATATCAATCTGATACAATTATCCGCGTGTATATTGATACACATAAATTTAATGGTTGGTGTAAACCAAAATGATGAGGAGTACCCAATGAAGGCAGCGGACTTCAACATGCAGCAGGCGCTTCAGTTCCAGCCCCAGCATGGGTTGCTGAAACTTGGTGATAGCCGAGTGATTGTGATGGGGATCGAGGCGATTGGTTCGCTCTACCAGGAGCTGTTTAATGTTGGTGACATTATTGCAGCCCAGGTGGTGATGCGTCGCTTTGGTGAGGCCAATGGCCGTGAGCGCGCTCGCATGGTGAAGGATGTCTTTAAGCCGGAAAACCAGATGGAGTGGCTCGCCTTTGGCCCGACGATCCATGCGTGGGAAGGTGTGGGTTTACCCAAACTGGCCGTCTTTGAGCATGACGCCGCCGCGAAGAAGTTCCGTCTGTTGGTTGAGTTTAAGGATAGCTACTTGGCCGAACAGTATACGCGGGTAATGGGTCCAGCCACGGAGCCGGTCTGTTGGCAGTTGGCGGGCTATATCGCCGGGTATTGTAGCGAGGTCTTTGGCATGGATCTGCATTGCCGCGAGACCAAGTGTGTCGCCAAGGGTGATCCGCACTGTGAGTTCGATACTCGCCCACGGAGTGAGTGGCTCTAGCCTTCGGTTTAGCCCAGTCGGGATTTTTCTACAATCCTATAAAACGAACACCGCTGCGATGGGATAACCAATGCAGCGGTGTTCGTTTTATAGGTTCGATAACTTTTTTTACTAAGATAAACCATAAATAGATCTAAGATATGCTTTCAAGGTGGTTCGTTTCTGGTTATGCTGATTTGCTAAAATTGCCCATGTGTATACTTATACACATCAATCTATGGGTTTGATGTGTGCAGCTATATCAGGAGTGTCCAATGAAGGCGACGGACTTCAACATGCAACAATCGCTTCAGTTCATGCCCCAGCAAGGATTGTTGAAACTTGGCGATAGCCGGGTGATCGTGATGGGCACCGAGGCGATGGGTGCGCTCTACCAAGAGCTGTTCAATGTTGGTGATCTGATTGCAACCCAGGTCGTGATGCGCCGCTTTGGCGAAGCCAATGGCCGTGAGCGTGCCCGCATGGTGAAGGCGGCGATGCAGCCCGATGACCAGATGGAGTGGTTGAGCTTTGGCCCTACGCTTCACGCTTGGGAGGGCTTAGGGCTGCCCAAGTTGGCAGCGCTTGAGCATGACGCCGCCACGAAGAAGTTCCGTCTACTGGTCGAGTTTAAGGGGAGCTACTTGGCCGAACAGTATATGCGGGTGATGGGCGCGGCAAATGAGCCAGTCTGCTGGCAGTTGGCGGGCTATATCGCCGGGTATTGCAGCGAGATTTTTGGCATGGATATGCACTGCCGCGAGACCAAGTGTGTCGCCAAGGGCGATCCGCACTGTGAGTTTGATACGCGCCCACGGGGTGAGTGGCTCTAGGCTCGGCTCGTCAAGCACCTGAGTGCGTCACATCCTCCACCTAAAGGGTCGCAGCACCACCGCTGCTCTGCTATAACCAGAGCAGCGGTGGTTTTCTTGTAGCCTTTGGGGGGGTGCGATGATGACGCTTCGACGCCCGTTATGTATGCTCACGCTGGCCCTCGGATTGGGGTTGGTGGCGGATATTTTTTTCTATGCGCGGCGCTTGGATGGCGTTGCGACCCCGATCTTCTCCATGCTGGTGCTATTCGCCCTGACGGGAATAAGTTGGCTTGAACAACGCCCCGCTGGCCCCAATCGCTGGCTGATCCTGCTGGTACTCAATTTTGCCCTCTGGCCTGCGCTGCGTACCGAACCGCTCTTGGTCTTTCTGGATCTGCTGGCCTTGGCTGGGGTCTGGTTGGCGCTGGCGGTTGGCTTCCGCAGTGATGCGCTCTACCTTTTGCCCTTGCAGCGGGTCGCAAAGCGGGCGATAGCGACGCTCTTTGATCTGATCCTTGCTCCGCTCACGCTTGTGGTGCGCCAGTTGAGTCAAGTCGCTTGGCCGGGCCTACGTTTGCAACGCCTCTTCCCGGTGTTGCGAGGCTTGTTGCTGGCGCTGCCGGTTCTGCTCGTCTTTGCGGCGCTGTTGAGCGCTGCCGACCAGATCTTTGCAACCTATCTCGCCCAGATCCTGACTCTGCAATTGCCTTTCCCACCAGAGGTGATGTTCCAGCATAGCGTCTTTATCCTCTTTGTTGCCTGTCTGGTGGCCGGTATCATCCTTACTGCGCTTGCTGATGGCATGCAGGCGACACCAAGCCTTCCGGCTGAGGGCGATACCGAACGCCTTGATCGCGCTGGTCTGATGCAGTTGCGCTTTTTGGGCAATACCGAGGCGCTCACGATCCTCTTCTTGGTCAATCTGCTCTTTGCGGTCTTTATGCTGGTGCAGGCGGCCTATCTGTTTGGCGGCTTGGATACGCTGGCCCAGAGTGGCTTGACCTATGCTGAATATGCACGGCGCGGTTTCTTTGAGTTGTTGCTGGTTGCCTTCCTGACGTTGGGTATGCTCTGTTTCTTGGCCGTCACTACCCGCGATGAGTCGCATGTTCGGCGCATGCTCTTCCGCTTGGCGAATGTGCTGCTGGTGCTCTTGGTGTTGGGGATTCTGGCTTCGGCCTTTCAGCGCATGTGGCTCTACGAACTGGCGTATGGGTTTACCCGCCTGCGCATCTATACCCACAGTTTTATGATCTTGTTGGCGGTGATCTTTCTGCTCTTTAGTGTGGCGCTGGTGCTGATCCGCCCGCGTATCTTTGTCCTTGGTACGGTTGCGGCGATGCTGGTCTACTTAACGATCCTCAATGTGGTTAGCCCCGATACGATTATTGTGCGTGAGAATATCGCCCGCTACCAGGCCGATCCATCTTCCCTAACGCTGCGCGGGGCTGGTTCGGTGGCTGTGCGCGCTACGCCGATGGTGGATCTGGACTACTTGCTCTCGCTTTCGCCCGATGCGATGCCGGCTTTGGCGCAGGCGTTGCCGACCTTTGCCTCCCCTGAACGGGCGCAGTTGGCCCAAGAGTTGGCAGAGTATGAGCAGCGTTTGGAGGTCGAGTATCGTCTGGCGGGTTGGCAGGGTTGGAATGTCGGACGTTTGCGGGCGTTGCTGGCGCTGCGGGCGCTCGATCTTGCGCCCTAGGTGGGTGTGGCGCATAATAGCCGCGCTGCTCTTCTGCCAATGTGGGATTGCCTATGCGTACCGCCCTGCGCGGCCTCCAGATCATCCTGGCGCTGCTCTTGCTGACCTACCTGCTCTACTTCGCCGATCATGTTCGGCTCTTGTTCGGCTTTGCCTTCCCGCTCGATTATGGCGAGGGGCCGCTGTTGGCTCAGGTGGAACGGCTGCGCACGGGGGTGCCGATCTGGCACCTCTATGCCGATCCGACTAGCCCGCCTTTCCTCATTATTAACTACCCGCCGCTCTACCTCCTGCTGGCAACCGCGCTCTCCTACCTCACCGGCTCGGTGTTGCTGGCTGGGCGGCTGATCTCGTTCTGCGCCGCGCTGGCGGCGGTGCTGGCGTTGGTGCGGCTGGCCCGCCCGACGCCCGCATCTTCCCAGCGCGAGTCAGCGCTGCTCGCGCTGGGCCTGAGTCTGCTGTTGCTGTGTGTGCCGGTGATCCGTGAGTGGGCCGCGCTGATGCGCGTGGATATGCTGGGTCTTGCGTTGGGGTTGTGGGCGGTGGTGGCGCTCGGTTCGCCCGCTGCCCCGCGCCGCCCGCTGCTGGCCGGGGTGCTGCTGCTGGCCAGCCTCTTCACCAAGCCCTCGCTGCTGGCCGCGCCCGTGGCGGTGCTGGGATGGCTGCTCTGGGATCGCGTGCGCAGTCGTGAGCAGTCTTGGCGTCCGCTACTCCTCGTTCTGGCCCCGCTGCTGCTCGGCGGGGGGCTGCTCTTTGGGCTGTTGCAGTGGGCCAGTGGCGGTTGGTTTGCGCTGCATGTGGTGGCTGCGAATGCCAACCAGTGGCAACCCGATCTGGCATGGGGGTTCTGGCAACAGCAACTGCGCCTGCGCTGGCCGTTGGGGCTGGCGGCACTCGTGCTGCTGCTGTTTACCCCGGTGCTGCGCACTTCGCCCGCACCGCTGCTCTACTGCCTGGGGGCGCTGGTGAGCGCGGTGGGGGTGGGGAAGGTCGGTGCGTATAGTAACTACTTCTTCGAATTGTATGCCGGGCTGATCTGGATCGTTGCCCGTGGCCTAGTTGCGGCACACCTCGTATCTGGGAGCGAGGGTGTCTCGCATAGGCATTCGGTTACGGAGGGCATAGGTGGTACACCATATCAACCGCAGAGGACACAGAGGTACGCAGAGGGATGGGTTTTGCGCTCCCTGTGGGTACAACCTCTGGTTCTTTCTCTGCGTTCCTCTGCGTCCTCTGTGGTTAAAAACCGGGGCGGGACGCCCGCTGCATGGATACGCGGGCAAGATGCCCGCGCTTCCAGGGGCTTTTTGGCCCCCGCCACCTATCTGCTACTCATCCTTTCACTGCTCTACTACCCCCCGCTCTGGGACCCGCTGCTGCCACGTCAGGCGGGCCTGCTCAACCCTAGCCCGCCGCGCCTGATCGTGGGGCGCTACGGGTTGTGGGACGATGCGCGCCGCGAGGCCGATCTGCTGGCCGCGTTTGCGCGGGTGGATGCGGCGTTGGGGGCGGAGGTGCGTGCGGCAGGCCAGATCTTCACCGATATGCCGGGGATGGCGGCTGCCTTCGGGGCCGAATCGCGGATGCAGGTCTTTGAGACACGTCAGTTGCTCGATCAGGGCTTGGCCGATCAGTCGCCGCTCCTCGCCGAACTGGCCGCTGGTCGCCCGCCACTGGCGCTGATAGACTACTTGGGAAACTGGCTTACCCCGCAGATCGTGGATCTCTTGCGCCACCGCTACGCCCAGGATGGTTCGCGGGGCACCTTTGATCTCTACCGCCCGGTGGATGTCGGGCCACTCCAAACGCTCGATCCGCCCGTTCTGCTGGCCGATCTGCGTTTGCGGCGCTATGCGCTGGCTGCGCCGCTGAGTGCCGCCTATGAGCCGGGCGAGTTGCTGATCCTCAATCTGGGCTGGGAACGCGGTACTACACTTCCTCCCGCTGATCTGCGGGTGCGCCTCTTCCTCACCACGCCCGACGGAACGCCGCTGCTAGAGAGCGCTTTGCCGCTACTCTATGCAGCCTTCCCACCCGCCCAGTGGCCCTCCGGCGTGGAGGTGCAGCACCTTCAGACGCTCGCACTCCCCCCGGAGTTGCCGCCGGGGCGTTACGGTTTGGCGTTGGTGCTGGGGGAAGATCCGCCGCTGGCGTTGACCACGCTGGAGGTGCAGGCGGCGGGCGGGCACTACTTCGAGGCCACCGACTATTTTGTGCCTGCGCCCATGATGCAGGCGTGGGCCGAGTTGGGGGCGTTGGAGCGGCTAGGTTTGCCGCTCACTCCGGTGGTGCCGTTTGCCTGGGGGCGCTTGCAGTGCTTTGAGTTGGGCTGTTTAGAGTGGCGAGCGGGCGCGATCAGCCTGCGCCCACTGGGGCAGCAGCTCTACCTCGGCGAGACGATGCGTGCCACAGGCTGCCCCGCAGTTACCATGGATGATGGGATCTGCGCGGGGTTTGCCGGGTTGGTGGAGCAGCACGGGGCCAGCCTGGGGGCGGGGGTGAGTGGGGAGTTCGAGCGCTACGGCTGGACGGTGCAGTGGAGTGCGTATGCGCGCCTCGAACGTTGGGAGGCCCGCAACGCCCAGGGGTTAGGCCGCTTAGGCGAGGAGAGCTTGCGCCTCGCGCCGGGGATGCGCTACCGCTGGCCGGTGGGTGGGGAGGAGTAGAGGAATGCCTACCCCGCCACTGGCAACCGAATCCGAAACGTCGCCCCCTGGCCAGGGATGGATCGCACCGCCATCTCGCCGTGGTGCTGCTCGATAATGTTGTAGGTCATTGCGAGGCTCAGCCCAGTACCCTTGATGCGCGTGGTGTAGAATGGCTCAAAGATCTTGTGTAGATCCTGGGTTGGAATGCCCGGCCCCGTATCGCTGATCTCCACCACTACCATTGGCCCGCACATGGGCGGCGTGATGCGCCGTTCTACTGCAATCGTAAAGAGATCCGTATGCGGATCTTCCTGTTCGGTGACGAGGTACGCCCGCACCCGTAGTTCCCCGCCCGCGTTCATCGCCTCAATCGCGTTGAAGATCAGGCTCAAACAGACCTGGCGCATGTGGCTGCCCACTGCCAGAACGTGGGGGAGATCGGGGTCAATCTCGCGGATCAGCTCGATCTGCTGGGTGTGCAACTGGGTACTCGTCAGGCTGAGGACACCATCAAGGATCTCGACCAGATCAACCGGGCGCATTCCCTCCCGCGATGGGCGGTGAAAATCGAGAATACGCTGCACAATACTGATCAGATGATCAATCTCCTCGCGGGTCATTTCGAGGTAACGCTGGCGTTTCTCATCAGTCAAGGAGCGGTTGAGCAGCAGGTGAACCGCATTATTGATCGCCTGGAGCGGATTATTGATCTCGTGGGCCATTGAGGCCGAGAGACGGCCTAGAGCGGCCAATTTTTCGGTTTGCAGTAGTTGATTGGTGATGCGCTGGCGCTCACTAATATCGCGCGCCATCACCAGCAAGAGCTGCTGGCCCGCATACGGCACCACACTCACGCTCACCGCCACCCGCGTTGGCTGCGCGTCGCGGGTCTGGAGGATGGTTTCAATCTCCTGCGTCTCGCCGGGGCCATGGCCGTTTGTCGCACCATTGCGTCCAACGCGCAGCAGCGAACCAACTTCGGGCAACAGATCGGGCGGACGCAGATGGAGCAACTCGTCGCGGGTATAACCGCTCAGTTGCTCTAGGGCCAGATTGGCCTCAAGAATAGATCGCGCCTGTGCGTCGAGGAGCAACACCGCATCATTGGCGTGGTGCAGCAGCGTGCGGTAGCGCGCTTCGGAATGGGCCACCTGGGTGTAGAGGCGCGCATTCGTGATCGCCGTTGCCGCCTGACCTGCCAGCAGCAGTAAGAGATCCTGATCCGCTGCACTAAACGAGGTGCCAGAGAGAACCTTCGAGGCGTTCAGCACACCGAGTACCTGATCCCCGGCCAACACCGGCACCGCCAGCGATGAGGTCATCTGATCTTCAAGAAAGACCCCGCGTACATCGGCGTGGGGAGGGAAGACCTCGCCACTGGCATCAATACACAAACACATCCGATTCTGGGCTACCCAGCCTGCCAGCCCTTGGTTAGTTGCCACCCGATGCCCCACCGTTATTCCAGGGGGCAACCCCGAACATGCAACGATCCGCAGGTGGGTACCATCCTCTTCGAGCAGCATGAGCGAGGCTCGGTCGGCGCGCAGTTCACTACGCACCGTCTCGATGATCAGATCTTGCAGCCGCGAGAGATCCAGTTCGGCCAGCAACCGCCCGGCTACCTGGAGCAGCGGGCGCAGTGCGGCGACGCGCTCGCGTGCGCGGGCATCGCGCTGTTTGGTGATGATTTCTAGGGCAACATCACGCAACTCAATCGGATCGAACGGTTTGACCAGTAGCCCTTCGACCCCCATCCGCATCATGCGAGCAATCTCAGGCACCGTAATGCTGCGACTCAGCAACAACACCGGGATCGCCGCATCAACTACCCGAATCTGGCTCAGATGGGTCATCCCCATCTGCTGTGGCCCATCAACACTGAGCAATACCAGATCGCACATCTCTGCATTCAGGTACGCCAACGCACTAGGGCTTGCCGGTGTGGTCAAGACCGCAAAACCGGCTGCCCCTAGGGTTTGGGCGCAGAGGTTGCATGTGCCCTGATCATCATCAATAACCAGGACTCGACCCGCATACTCTGTCATAGGCACATCATTATGATGGGACTTCGGGGGCCACAAGCCGCCCCCGAAGATCTTTCTTGGGTGGCTATACCATAGCTTGTTATGCAGCAGGCATTAGGGATGGAAGCGCCGTTCTAACTCGCGCCAAACATCCTCTGCGGCCACGCCCTGGTTTTCGAGCAGCACCAGACTGTGGTAGATCAGATCGGCCATTTCATAGACGACTTCGGCGGGCGAACCGTTCTTCGCCCCGATGATTACCTCGGCGGCCTCTTCGCCAATCTTCTTGCCGATGCGATCCACTCCGCCGTGCAGCAACTTAGCGGTATAGGAAGATTCATCTTGGTTGATGCCGCGTTGGTGAATAAGATCGGCCAGGCGTGCCAGAATAGAGCCAGGGATGGCCGGATTGATCAGTGTCTCACCGCTCAGATCGCGGAAGAAACAACTGCGCGCCCCGGTATGGCAGGTCGGCCCGGCTGGTTCAGCTAATACCAACAACGCATCACCGTCACAATCTTGGCGCAGCGCCACCAAGCGCAGCACATTGCCGCTGGTGGCCCCCTTCTGCCACAACTCCTGGCGCGAACGGCTCCAGAAGGTGACAAAGCCACTCTCGGTGGTCAGCCGGAGTGCCTCGGCGTTCATATAGCCCAGCATCAGGACTTCGCCACTACGGGCGTGTTGCACGATTGCTGGGATCAAGCCAGTATCATCGTAGTTCATAGAAATTCACCATGCCCCCTGATCCGAATGATCAAGAGGCATGGTGCAATAGATTAGTGTCGGAAGTGTCGCCGCCCAGTAAAGACCATCGCCGCCCCGGCCTTATCGGCCGCCTCGATCACCTCAGCATCGCGTACCGAGCCACCTGGCTGGATCACCGCCGTGGCTCCCACCGCAAATGCTGCCTCGACCCCATCGGCGAAGGGGAAGAGCGCATCCGAGGCCAGCACCGAACCCGCCAGCGAAAGCCCGGCGTTCTGCGCCTTCCACACTGCGAGGCGCGAGCTATCCACGCGGCTCATCTGCCCGGCCCCAATCCCCAAGGTGCGGTCGGCGGCGGCATACACAATCGCATTCGACTTGACATGTTTGACCACCCGCCATGCAAAGCGCAGCGCCTGCCACTCGGCGGGGGAGGGGACGCGCTGCGTCACTACCTTGGAATCCTCTTCGGAGAGCGGGGTACGATCCGCGATCTGGGCCAACACGCCCCCCGGCACACTGCGTAAGCTCAGTTCACCCACGCGGGCGACGGGGCGCAGCGACTTAAGCAAGCGGCGGTTCTTCTTCTTGCGCAACAGTTCGAACGCTTCGGGGGCAAAATCGGGGCCAATCACAATCTCCGAGAAGATCTCATCAATTGCCTGGGCCAAAGCCAGATCAATCGGGCGATTAGCCACGATGATCCCGCCGTAGGGTGCCTCGCGGTCGGTGGCAAAGGCGTGTTCCCACGCCGTGAGCAGATCGGGGCCAGTCCCCACCCCACACGGGTTGGTATGCTTGATGATCGCCACCGCTGCTGCTTCACTCGCCGGGAATTCCTCGATCAATTCCTGGGCCGCGCCGGTATCAAGGATGTTGTTATAGGATAGCTCTTTGCCGTGGAGTTGCTCAAAGAGTTGGTGGAAATCGCCATATAGTGCAGCAGGCTGGTGCGGATTCTCACCATAGCGCAGCGACTGTGCCTGTGGCCAAGCCATGGGCAACGTATGCGGCAGCGGATCAGCCGCCAGATAGCCCGCAATCGCCGCATCATAAGCAGCGGTATGCGCAAAGGTCTTGGCCGCCAGACTGCGGCGCAGGTCGGCGGAGATCTGGCCACTGCGCAGCCCCTGGAGTACATCGGGGTAATCAGAAGGATCAACCAGCGAGAGTACCGCCGGGAAGTTCTTGGCAGCGGCACGCAGCAGCGCCACACCACCAATATCAATCTGCTCCTGGGCCGCTTCGAGTGTCACATCGGGGCGTGCCACCGTCTCACGGAAGGGGTACAGGTTCACCACCACAATATCAATCGGCAGCAGGCCATACTCATCCAACTGCGCCATGTGCGCTGGCAGATCGCGGCGCGCCAGCAACCCGGCGTGGATACCGGGGTGCAGGGTCTTCACACGGCCATCGAGGATCTCCGGGAAGCCCGTCAGATCACTCACCGCTCGCGCTGCAATCCCCGCCTCGGCCAACAGACGCTTGGTATTCCCGGTTGAAACGATCTCGACCCCTAGGGCGGCCAGGTCGCGGGCGAAATCAACCACCCCAGCCTTATTGTAGACACTGATCAATGCACGCACAGCAACTCCCTACGCAGAACAACAAAGAACCCCGCCCGAAAGCGACGGGCGGAGTCGCAGCCGACATATTGTACCACACACCATTCGAGGGGGGATCTAGCCCATCACCTCGCGCATACGTTGGCGCATCTCATCTGCACCCTCGTGGGCACGTTCTGGGCCTACCTGATAGGCTGCACCGGCCTCAAAATAGGCAATGACCGCCATGAGTTGTTCTTTGGTTGCGCGGCCCATATCGGTAATCCCCGCCTGCTTATAGGCTTGCTGAAGCATCGCATTGGCGCTCACGCCGAGCAGACCAGAGGCGATACGTTCAAGTTCAGGGGCTAAGGCTTCACCGGGGGGGATCTCACGATTTTCAATCAGGCCATTTTGGAGCAACTGGGCAATAATCTCGCAGGTACGGAACTCACCGAGGCCACTGCGTTGGGCAATCTGGCCAATCGTATTCTTGCCATTCACCATGGTCAGAATACGCCACTCCTCAGCTTCGAGATTAATTTCATTACTGCCCGTGGTCGGGTTGGGCACCAGACGCGGCACCAAGTTGAGCGAGGGAACATGCTCGTGGATCTTGGCCCACTCATCCTGGCGCATAATCCCTTCCATAATGATCACCTCATTACTGATGGTGATCGTGGGTTGGGGAAGCACCCGATCCTCGATGAAGCGGAACGGTCCCGATGAGAAGGTGAAGAACGTATAGATCGCATCAAGCGGCGTATAACCGGGCAACTCAGCGCCGATGATTTTGCCATCGCGGAAATAGAGCCAGCCATCAAATTGCTGGCCGCTGCGCATACCACGAATAGACACCCCGCCAGTCTTCTTGCCGAGATCGAGGAGCTGAATAATATCGGTCAGCGGAAATTCGCTCAGATCACCTTCAAGGGACATAATCTCACCGTAGGCAACAGGCAGAAGGTAAAAGGCAACAGCCGCACCGCTGACCCATTGCCTCTTAACCGCCTAAAGCTTGCTAATCACCACGCGGCTAATGGCGCGTAGTGTCTCGAAGACACCCGGCCCCTTGGTGGCCACGGCTTCAATACGCGGCCAATTCATTTTAGTGACACCCAAGAAGTGATCCATCGTCTGCACTGAGGCCACAACATCCTTGGGCAGATCCCGTTTGTTATATTGCAGCACGATGGGGAACTCGGCAAACTTCTTATTCTGGCGGGTGATATTCTGGGCCAACTCACGCAGGCTATTCACATTCTCCTGCATCTTATTCTTGTTTGAGTCGGCGACAAAGACCACGCCATCCGCCCCATTGAGTACGGCTACGCGGGTGCGTTCATACAGCACCTGCCCCGGCACGGTATAGAGGTGGAAGCGCGTCTGGAATCCACGCACCTTCCCTAGATCCAAGGGGAGGAAATCGAAGAAGAGCGTTCGTTCAGTTTCCGTCGCGATAGAGAGCAGATCACCCTTTACGTCTTTTGGCACCTGGCTATGGATATATTGCAAATTCGTCGTCTTCCCACACATACCTGGGCCATAGTAGACGATCTTGCAATGGATCTCACGCGCCGCAACATTGATCAGAGCCATAGATCCTCTCGCATGCCTGCCTATACGAAAGCGTCCAGCATCCAGCGCTCAGCCTGCCCGCAAACTCGTTCTCGACACGACTGATGCTCGGTACGGTGATTGACGCCTGACGGCTTAGTCGCGGAACAGCAGATCAATCGTATCTTCCATCGAGGTGCGGAACGACGAGCCAAGAACCTCATCACGGGCCTTATGCTGCTGACGCACCCGGTCGAGCACCGAGGCGAGTTCATCCGTCGCCTTTTTGGTGAGCACCTTGACCAAGCCAATATGCGTGCCCTTGTTAAAGATGATGCAGAGAATCCACTGCTCTTCGATCATTGCAATGAAGATATTCTCGCGGACACCCTGCTGGAACGAGGCGCGAAAGTCCCGCTCGCGCAGGAGCTTGGCTACCTCACGGGACGAGGCGAAGACCCCGGCGATCAATGCGCCGAGTGCGGTAATGTCCTGACGATCACCATCGCCCTTCGAGGAGATTACCTGACCGCTTTTATCGAGTAGAAGCGCGTAGTCACTTCCGGTATCTTCCACAAGACGACCGAGACATTCCTCGATCTGGGTGATCTCTTCGGTGGGAACAATGATGCTTGTCAGTTGTGGATCCATCGATACCTGCCTTACGCGTGATCAGCTCGGTGAGCATGCGGCCGCACGTTGTTTGAATTATAGCATATAGCTAGGACGGATCAGATCTCCTGCAAGGCGTTTTCGAGTTCCCCTCGGTGTTTGGCCGCAAGGAAGCGCACATAGCCGAGATCGTCGCGTGCATCAACCATGATCAGGAGCATGGCATCATTCCCAATGGGTTCGAGAACGACCAACCCTTGCGCATACTCTAGCACGGTTTGAACCGCTCCACCTTTGTCAATCTCACGCCCTAAAGATTCAGCCATGGCCAGCCCGTTTGAGGCAACAGCGCAGATCGCATCAACATCAATCCCGTCTTGGGCGGTACTCTCGATCAGTAGGCCGTCTGTCGCCACAATGGCTGCCAGTTCGACGCTCCCAACCGAACGAAAACGACTCAGCAGTTCCCGTAGCTTACTGCTCATACAGAGGCTCCTTCGGCGGGCACCTTCCCACAGCGGCGCCAGGCTCTCCCATTATACACGAGAGCCGAATCTTGTGGCGATGATCTTTGCCCATGCCCTGGTTGCTCATCGTGATACAAATCATGGGATCAAGAGTCAACATTATTGGCGCGTTCACGCTCTTTGGGTGGCCGCCCAGTGCGGATATTGCGTAGTGAGTGAATCGTGGCCTCGATGGCCCGATCTGCCCATCCGTAAATCGTGGGGCGACTCTTCTGGAGATCGTCAGCGATCTGTGTGACGTTCGTCCGGTATTCTGGATCGAAGGTGGCTAGGTTGATCCGGGCGGAAGCGATGATCTGTTGGATCTCTTCTTGGGTCAGGCTGTGCTCACGAACCAGCTTTTTGGCCCGTTTACTGCTTATGTCCAGCTCCATACCCTGCTCCTTACCGCCACCGGTGGTGCTGTGATGCGTGTTGCGGTTTCCTGCACTGTTGTTTAGGAACCAGTCAACTGTAAGTCTTTATTATGATAGCACGTTGTTGGCACTATGTCTAGACTAGGTGTAAATAGTTCTAGGGTATGTGGAGCGTCTTTCGGGCTGGTATAGCCCCAACACCCCAATCACTTGCGTATAAACCTTAACAGATTGATCACGGATTATCGTTGCAATGTGTAAAAGGTTGCTCGCCCCTCTTTACCCCGATATGCCTGTGCTACAATAGGGTTTGGAGGCTCTTGCTATGCTTGAAGCGTATGACCACCGCCTACGTCAGCGTGAATATCTGCTCCAGATTAGTCGGGCGATTACGGCGCAACTCGATCTCTCCAGCCTGCTCAATCTGGTGATTACCTATGCCGTCGAGATGCTCGCCGGAACGTCGGGCCTGATTGCGCTCTATGACGAAGAGGGCGACGATCAGTTGCGCATTCGAGCTTCCTCGCAGCTCCCGCGTAAACTCTGGCCTGCCTTTGCGCCCCTCTTGGCCCTGCCACTTGCCGATCTGCCGCGTATGGGTGTGGCGGTGCTGCGTGAGGTGGCCAGCGATACTGGCCTCAGTCTGCGCCAGATGATTGCCTTGCCCCTCGCCTTGCGCCAGTCGGCAGTCGGGGTGATCTATGTCTTTCGTGCTGCACTCAATGTTGATTTCTCTTCCAATGATCGCCAGTTGCTGCAAGATTTTGCCGACCAAGCTGCAATTGCGGTCTCGAATGCACGGCTCTATCAGGGGGTGCTGCGTGAGAAACAACGCCTCGATGCGATGATCGAGCAGAGTGCTGATGGGGCGCTGATTATTGATAGCCGTTGGCGGATTACGACCTTCAATAAGGCGATGGAACAACTGACCGGCTGGAGCCGTGAAGAGGCGATTGGGCGTCCATGTGCCGAGATTTTGGCTATCCAGGGTGCCCAAGGCGAGAATATCTGCCTCACCGCTTGCCCGCTCCAGCAGCGCCCGCCGCTCGAAAATCCGCTGGTTGAGGGCCAGATTACCAGCCGCGATGGCCGTGAGATCTTTGTCCAGAGCCGCTACGCCGCGCAGTATGGCCCCGGTGGCAGTTTCCTGGGCGCGATTGCCAATGTGCGCGATGTGACCGCCCAGCGCCGCGAGGCGGAGTTGCAGAATACCTTCATCTCGGTTATTTCCCACGAACTCAAGACCCCGGTGAGTATCATCAAGGGTTATGCGAGTACCCTGGCGCGTACCGATGCTACCTTTTCGCCCGATATGCTGCGCGAGGGTTTGACGGTGATTGAGGAGGAGGCCGACCGCCTCGCCCGCCAGATCCAGGATCTGCTCGATGTTTCCCGCTTGGCCGCCGGAGGTGCCCGCCTTGATCGCTGCGATTTTGCCCTCTCTAGCCTCGTCGCCGATGTGGTGCGCAGCTTTGCCGCCCAGGTTGAGGGTCATTTTGAGTTTGAGCTGCGCCTTGCCGATGATATGCCGCCCATTCATGGCGATTATGAGCGGTTGCGTCAGGTGTTGAGTAATCTGATCTCGAATGCGATTAAGTATAGCCCGGAGGGAGGGACGATTCGGATTGGTGCCCGCGCTGAGGCGGAACGTGCCGTAGTCTATGTTGCCGACCAGGGCATCGGGATTGCGCCCGAAGAACACGAGCAGATCTTCCAACGCTTCTACCGCGTGGATAATCGTTTGCGTCGCCAGACCCAGGGCAGTGGCCTGGGCCTCTATCTGGCACGGGCGATTATCGAGGCCCACGGTGGTCGAATATGGGTCGAGAGCCAACTGGGGCGCGGGGCGCGCTTTCTCTTTACGCTGCCGCTGGGCCGCCGTCAGTTGACCGATCACGAGATTTGAGGTACTCTACCCCTATACCCATGGGGGGTAACTTGTAGCAATGTCCTTGGGGCTATGCCCCAAACCCAGTTTTTGGTGTTTGTTGGCGGCGCAGCCGCCCCCGCACCCCCACCGAAGGTGACTTTGCCTAGCTATCACAATGGAGAATCTATGCACAGCCAAGTTGTGATTATCGGCTCCGGCCCGGCTGGTCTGACGGCGGCCCTCTATGCGGCACGTGCGAGCCTCGAACCACTGGTCGTGCGCGGCCTTCAGCCCGGTGGCCTGATTGCGACTACTAGTGAAGTTGAGAATTATCCCGGTTTTGTTGAAGGCATTGGCGGGTATGAACTGGCGGATAATATCGAGAAGCAGGCGGCGCGTTTTGGGGCGCAGTATAAGGATGCGCTGATCACCAAGGTTGATGCGACACAACGCCCTTTTGTGCTGACGACCGATGGTGATGAGACGCTTACTGCCGATGCGTTGATCATCTCCACGGGAGCCTCGCCCCGCAAACTGGGCGTCCCTGGCGAGGAGCGTCTGGCTAACCGGGGGGTGAGCTACTGTGCTACCTGTGATGGCTTCTTCTTCCGGGGTAAGAAGGTCGTGGTGGTTGGTGGCGGCAATAGTGCTCTTGATGAGAGCCTCTTCCTTACCCGCTATGTGGATGAGTTGATCATCATCCACCGCCGCGATTCACTGCGCGCTGATCCTGTGCTTCAGGAGCGTGCCTTCTCCAACCCCAAGATCCGTTTTATATGGGATAGTGTGGTGGAGGAGATTCTGGGCGAGGACAAAGTCATTGCAGTCCGGGTCAAGAACCTGAAGACCGGGGCCAGTGAGGAGGTCGCGGTGGATGGAGTCTTCCCCTATATTGGCCATATTCCCAATTCGAGCCTCTTCCAAGGCGTGGTTGATCTCGATGCGGATGGCTACATCCTGACCGATGGGCGCACGCGCACCAATGTGGCCGGTATCTTTGCCGCTGGTGATGTGGTGGATCATATTTACCGCCAGGCGATCACCGCCGCTGGTGAGGGCTGCCAAGCTGGGATGGAGGCGATCTGGTTCTTGGCCGAGCAGGAGCATGCGGCGAAGAAGTTGGCCGAAGCCGCACAGGGCTAGGTTCTCGTGCTATAATCGGCGCGTTATGCGCCGATTATGGCTCGATATCTTCATTCTGATACTGCTCTGCGCAACCGCGCCCCTCTGGCTCGCGCTGGCCTATACTGGCCAGCGCAGCGTTGCGTTTGATGCCGATTCCCTGCCGGTGATGCTGCCTACCTCCGGCTTGCATGATCGGGAAGAGCTGGCTGATCGCTCCGGCACCTTCCGTTGGACTAACGGGGCTGCCGAGTTGCGCCCCCCCAATCCGGGTGGCCCGATCTTGTTGCGCCTCAGCCTGACGACCGGCTTAGAACAGCAGACCCCGGTGCTCCTCCAGACCGACACGTTGCGCCAATCCTTCACCGTCATTCCCGGTCTGCGCCGCTACTCCCTGTTGCTGCCCGCCCACACCGGCGAGCGCGTTACGATCAGGATCGATTCGCCTACCCAGGAGATTGCGCGGCGCACGTTGGGGGTCGTCTACCAGCAGATGGTGCTGGATGGTGGCGGGGCGGCTCCGGCGCGTCTCAGCCTCGTCTTTATCATCGCCACACTCTGTCTCTATGCGCTGCTGCGCCGCGCTGCCCTGGCTCCCTGGCAGGCACTGGCGATCACGCTCGCCATCCAGATCCTGTTAGCATCCTGGCAGTATGCGGGCCTCTGGCGCTATGCGCTGCTCAGTTCATTGCTCGTGGTAGCAAGTGGGGCCGCTCTGGCTGCTTTGGTGATCGAGCGTATCTGGCCGGTGTTGCCGCCACCTCCCCCGGTGCGCTCGCGCACCATGCCACTGCTCCCCCTGCTTGGATTGCTGGGGTTGGCGCTGCTGCTCTGCCTCCCCTGGCTGGCCGCCCCCGACCCAGTGGGTGATCTGGAACTTTCGGCCCGCCGCATGGGTTTTATGTATGAACGTGGTGGCTTTCAGCAGGCATTCACCTATGGTGGCGACTATATGCCCATTCGGCTCTATGTTCTGCGTACCTTGTCCTTCTTGGTGCCGATGTTGGGTGGCAATTTCTATGAACCATTGCCCGGTATCACCCGCGCCATTATCAAGATCCCCAGCCTCCTGTCGCTACTCACCACAGTGACGCTGCTCTATTGGTGGGGCGTGCGCCAGAACGGGGTGCGGCGTGCCGTTCTGATTGCGGGTCTCTACGCGGTGATCCCGCCGGTCTGGATGAATGTCGCCTGGTGGGGCCAGGTGGATGTCTTCTTGGCGATGCCGATGGTGGCGGCACTGGCGCTGCTCGATCATCAGCCATCAGCGTGGGCGCTGGAGTTGGCTGATCTGGGCGGCGGGTCTGATGATCAAGGTGCAGGCGATCATTCTTGCCCCGCTGCTCTACCTGCTCACCCTGCGCCGCTATGGGCCGCGTGGCTTGCTCGAAGGTGGTGGCTTGGCAATCGGCCTGATAGCGATTCTGTGTACCCCATTCGCACTTATCGGCCAAGGCCCCGGACTCTACCAATCGGCGCTGGGGGCGGTGGGGCGCTTTCCCCAAGCGACGCACTACGCCTATAATCTCTGGTGGATCGTTACGGACGGGGTACCGACATTGGATCAGGTGCAAGTGGTCGGGTTGACCTATCGCACAATTGGGTTTGCGCTCTTGGGCGGTGTGGCACTCTTAACCGGCCTTGCGGTTCTGCGTCGCCCCGGCGGTGCGTCGCGGGCTATTGCAGCAGCAACGCTGGCCTTCGCCTTCTTCTGCTTACCAACCCAGATCCACGAGCGCTATTCCTTCTTTGCGCTCCCCATGCTCTTGCTCTGTGCAGCGACAGATCTCCGGGCGTTGGTGCCGTTTGCCCTGATTGCACTGACCGCGACGATCAACATTATTGGGGCGCTCCCGGCCTTTATTCCACCCTTGGCGGCATGGATCGTTCAGTCTGGTATCCCGACTTTCGCCGCATGGCTGAATCTGGCGACATTACTCGGTCTGTTGATCTTGATGTGGTTTGATCGGCGTGAGATGTTGGATGTTCCTCCTGCTTCGGTATGACCACCGAAATTCCAGATAATACTCATTTGCTTGAACAGGGCCGCGCCGCGCTCCAGTCTGGTGATCGGGCACGGGCGCGGGCGTTGCTCATGGCAGCGGTGCGCACCAACCCGCAGAGTGCGACGGCATGGTTGTGGCTCTCTGGGGTGTTGGAGACCCCCGCGCAGCAGCGTGAGTGTCTGCAACGCGCACTGGCCCTGGAGCCAGATAATCTGGTGGTGCAACGTGGCTTGGCGGCGCTTCAGCGGGCAGAAGTTGCCCCACCCCTGCCTGCGATCAGACCTGGGAGCGAGGGCGTCTCGCCCTCGACGGTAACAACACGGGCAGAACGCCCGTCCCCGCAACCCGATTGGCAGCAGGAGCAAGCCCAAGAGTTGGACGATCTGCCCCTACCGACCCCGCTCATCTCGCTCTTACTCCTCATCCTGGGCGGGATCGGAGTGGTACTGACCTGGGCGGCTATGCGCCAGATTGGGGCCGAAATTCCGCGCTGGGCGATTCTGGCCATTGCCCTCGTTGCTGGCCCGCTCTTAGCCCTGATTGGCCTCTTGTTCCTGGGCGTCTTGTTGCGTATGGCTGGGCGCTCTCTGGGGGGCCAGGGTGATAGCAATCGCGTGCAGGCGGGTTTGGCGCTGGCCGCCGCGCCGCAAGTGGTGGGTCTGGTGATCTGGCTTATTCAGTTACTCTTTATTCCTGCGGCCAGTTTTGGTGGGGGTAGCTCTTCGCGTATGCAGATCTTGGCCACCATGGTGTGTTGGGGGCTGCACAGCCTCTTGGCCCTCATCAGCCTCTACTTGGGAGTAGCGGGCATTGCCTCGGCGCATCGCATCAGTATGGCGCGTGCGCTGGCCACGTGGCTCTTAGGTGCGGCCTTTGTTATGATCACTTTGGCGA
>NZ_GL501401.1:27083-165865 GCF_000152145.1 Oscillochloris trichoides DG-6 | reverse complement strand
TTTTTGTCAGTTCGGCAACCCTGATCGCGCTGCGCGGGGGCTAAGGAATCCTTCTATGTGGTTACAAGAAACCTATCTGCGCGCCTACCACTTTGCGGCGCATGCCCACCAGGGCCAGATCTACCCTGGTACCCAGATCGCCTACATTATGCACCTCAGCTTTGTGAGTATGGAGGTCATTGCCGCACTGCACGCCGAACCCCACCACGATGGCGAGTTGGCCGTACAGTGTGCTCTGCTCCATGATGTGATCGAGGATACCCCGGTGGGCTATGCTGAGATCGCCGCGAATTTCGGCGCGGCGGTGTCGGATGGCGTACTCGCGCTGACTAAAGATGCCACGCTCCCCGCCAACCAGCAGATGGCGGATAGCCTGCGCCGCATCCAGACGCAGCCACATGCAGTCTGGCTGGTCAAACTAGCCGACCGCATCAGCAACCTGCAAGCGCCGCCTGCCCACTGGACACCAGAGAAGGTGCTGCGTTACCGCGACGAGGCCGAAATGATCTACACTGCCTTGGCGACGGCCAGCCCCTTTTTGGCGCAGCGTCTGCGGGCCAAGATTGATGCGTATGGGCAGGTAGCATGAATCACCTACGCAGTTTGAACCCCGAACAACGGGCAGCCGTGCTGGCCCCGGTTGGCCCGGTGCTAGTGCGGGCTGGTGCGGGCAGTGGTAAGACGCGGGTGTTGACGCTGCGCATTGCCCATCTGATCAGCATTGGGGCCAAGCCAAGCCAGATCTTGGCTCTGACCTTCACCAACAAGGCCGCCCGCGAGATGCGCGAGCGGCTGCGCAAACAGCTTGGGGCGGGTGCGCGGGGCTTGGTGGCGGGCACCTTCCATGCCGTCTGTGTGCGCATTCTGCGCGAGATGATCGCCGGGCGGGTGGGGACGTATACGGCGGATTTCAGCATCTACGCCGGGGATGAGCAACTGCAACTGGCAGCAGCGGCGCTCGATGCGGCCACCGAGCGCCCCCCGATGTTGCTGGAGCCAGAGGAGGTGCTGCGCCGCATCTCGCGGGCCAAGAGTCGCCTACTCACGCCGCGCCTCATGGCGCGCTTCTCACCCGATCCCGTTGACCGCTTCGTGGCTGGGTGTTACCGGCGCTACCAGCGGGCGCTCGAACAGGCCAACGCACTCGATTTTGATGATCTGATCCTTGTCACCCACCGGCTGCTCACCGAGCATCATGATCTGTTAGAGACGCTGCAACAGCGCTGGCAACACATCTTAGTGGATGAGTACCAGGACACCGATCCGAGTCAGCACGCCCTGATCGAGTTGCTCACCCGTCCGGCGCATGGTCGCCCTCGCTCGCTCTTTGTGGTCGGCGATGGCATGCAGAGCATCTACGGCTTCCGCAACGCTGATCACAGCATCATCAACCGCTTTGCAGACGATTTCCCTGACGCGAAGGTAATCGAGCTAGATACCAACTACCGTTCGCGTCAGCCCATCCTCGATGCCGCCTACGCGGTGATCCGCCACAGCCGCACGGTCGCTCCGATGGCGCTGCGAGCGGCGGGTGGTGGGGTAGCCGAGCGCTGCCTACTCATCCACGAGTCCAAGAACGGGCGTGAGGAGGCCGAACAGATCGCCCGCAGCATCAACGAACTGCACGCCCAGGGGCGACGCCTGCGCGAGATGGCTATTCTCTACCGCACCCGCCACATGAGTCGTACCATCGAGGCCGCGCTGCGCCATGCGCGTATCGCCTACAACGTGCGCGGCGGGGTTGGATTCTACGACCGGGCAGTAGTACGCGATGTGCTGGCCTACCTGCGGGTGATCGCCAACCCCGCCGACAACCTCAGCCTCGTGCGGATTGCCAACGTCCCGGCACGCGGCTTGGGGGGCCAAGCGATTGCACACCTCTCGGCCTTTGCCGCCCAGAACGAGATCGCACTTTCGGCTGCTCTGGCTCAACCTGCGGCCCAACAGCACCTCTCGCCCAAGGCAGCCGAAGGAGCGCGGCGCTTAGCCAACCTCCTGGCGCGCTGGCAACGTATGGCGGCGGGTACCGCCTCACCCGACCACCTGATTGCCGATGTGTTGGAGCAGAGCGGCTACATGGCCGCGCTAGAGAATCGGGTCAGCCCCGAAGATCTCCCCGATGCACGCGGGCACCTCCAAGAGTTGATGCGTGCCGCCGAGGAGCATGACAGCCTCTCCAGCATGCTTCAAGAAATCGCCCTCCTCACCAGTGCTGATGAGAAGGAGGATGAGCGCGATCAAGTCCAACTGCTCACCATCCATGCCGCCAAAGGGCTAGAGTGGCCCTTCGTCTTTGTGACGGGGCTTGAGGAAGGCACCCTGCCGCACGAGCGCAGCATTGCCACCCTCGAAGGCATCGAAGAGGAGCGGCGGCTCTGCTACGTAGCTCTCACCCGCGCCGCCGAGCGCCTCTACCTCTCCTGGACACCCGGCCGCAACCGGGGCCAGATCCTCAAGCCCTCGCGCTTCCTTGATGAGATCTTAGCCTATGGGCGTGAGCGGGTAGGCTAGGTGCAAAGTTGATTTTTTGGTGGTGTTTGGCGGCACAGCCGCCAAACACCACCAAAAAAGATCTTCGGAGGTGGCGCAGCCGCCCCCGAACCCCCACCAGAGTGCGGGTCACTGACCCGCAGTAATCGCAAACAACAACTCAGCCTCACATGCCAATTGCCCCTCAACCGTCGCTTTGGCCGCCGCCTTACCCACCCCACGTCGGAACTTCTCCATTGTCACTTCAAGGCGCAACACATCGCCGGGGCGCACGACGCGCTTAAAGCGTGCCCCGTCTACCCCGGCGAAGAGCACCAACTTCCCGGCGTGCTCCGGCAGACTCAGCGCCGCCACCGCGCCGGTTTGGGCCAGGGCTTCGAGGATCAGCACACCGGGCATAATCGGGTTGCCCGGAAAATGGCCAGTAAACTGCGGCTCATTCGCACTCACCAACTTTTCGCCCACCGCCCGCAGTCCCGGCTCCAGCTCCAGAATACGATCCACCAGCAGAAACGGGTAGCGGTGGGGGATGATGGCCATAATCTCTTGAGTAGTTAACATAATTGCCCCATAGAGGATAGGAAGGAATGACGGGCTATCTTAACATAGTGTGGTTATCGTGATCCATGCCCTTGAAAGATTTCCTCCCCCCGGTTGACTCTGCATATTCAGACTGATATAATTCCGCACGTTCTAACAATCCCACAAGTGTGAGTCTAGAAAGGGGGTGATCGTCGTCCCGCGTCACTGATCTCTGGATTCACCGCTTATTGTGTGAGGAGATTCTATGAATGCTCGTTCTTCATCGGGCCTGAAGGCCGTTGCTGGTGTGCTGCTGCTCATGCTGCTCATTCCAGTTCTCGCTGCCTGTGGTGGCACCCCCGCTGCCAGCCCAACCGCCGTTCCCGCCACTGCGGTGCCTGCGACCGCTGAGGCTACCACTGAGGCTACGCCTGAGGCTACCACCGAGGCCACTCCTGAGGCCACCGCTGAACCGACTCCCGTTGCCGAGAACCAGGCTGTCTACACCGAGGGCGATCTGCTGGCAGTTGCCGCCAAGGAGTGCGGTAACGGCTACACCGGCCAGATCAAAGAGATCGTTGCGGTTGATGCCAGCACGGTCAAGTTTGTTCTCTGTGCCCCCGATCCGGCTTTCCGCGCTAAGGCTGCCTTTACCCCCTTCTCGATCCTCCCCAGTGAGTATCTGGAATCCACTGGCGGCACCGGCGATCTGATCGAGAAGCCGATTGGTACCGGCCCCTACATGATTGATAGCTGGGTGCGTGGCGATAGCATCACCCTCAAGCGCTTCGATGGCTACTGGGGCGAACCGGCCAATACCGAGACGGTGGTCATCCGCTGGAGCTCCGAGGCCGCCCAGCGTCTGCTCGAACTTCAGTCCGGCACCGTGGATGGCATTGATAACCCCGCTCCCGATGCCTTCGAGGTCATTGCTAATGACTCGACCCTGCAACTTAAGGAGCGCCCCGGCCTCAATGTCTTCTATGTGGGTATGAACAACGCCTACCCGCCCTTCGACAATGAGAAGGTGCGTCAGGCGCTTGCCATCGGTATTGATCGCCAGCGCATCGTGGAGAACTTCTACCCGGCTGGCTCTGAGGTCGCAACCCACTTCACCCCCTGCGCCATCCCCAATGGATGCGCCGGTGATGCTTGGCCAGAGTACGATCTAGAGGCGGCTAAGGCACTGCTCGCCGAGGCAGGCTTCCCCGATGGCTTCGAGACCACCCTTCAGTACCGCGATGTGGTGCGTGGCTACCTGCCGGAGCCAGGTCGCGTCGCAGAGGACATCCAGGCCCAGTTGGCCGAGCTGGGGATCAAGGTCACCATCCAGGTTGAGGAGTCGGGAACCTATCTCGATAAGGCCGATGCCGGTGAACTCAAGGGTCTCTACCTGCTCGGTTGGGGCGCTGACTTCCCCGATATTACCAACTTCCTCGATTACCACTTTGGTGCCGGTGCCAGCAAGCAGTTTGGTGCCAAGTTTGATGACCTGACCGCTGCACTCCAGCAGGGTGCCTCCAAGCCCACCGATGTCGAGCGCGAGCCGTTCTATGTCGAGGCGAACAACCTGCTCATCCAGCATGTGCCTATGGTGCCGATTGCTCACGGTGCCTCCGGCACGGCCTACAAGGGCGATGTCGCGGGTGCTCACTCCAGCCCGCTGACCAGCGAGTACTTCGCGGTCATGGCTCCTGGTGATCGTGACACCTTCGTTTGGTTGCAGAATGGCGAACCGGCGGGCCTCTACTGTGCCGATGAGACCGACGGCGAGGCGCTGCGCACCTGTGAGCAGATCACCGAGGCGCTGCTCTCCTACGAGATCGGTGGTACCGCAGTCAAGCCCGGCCTGGCCGAGAGCTGCGATCCCAACACCGATCTGACCGAGTGGACCTGCAAGCTGCGCACGGGCGTCAAGTTCCACGATGGCTCCGACTTCGATGCGAACGATGTCGTGATGTCCTTCGCTGTCCAGTGGGACGCCGCCAATCCGCTCCACGTTGGGCGTGATGGTAGCTTCACCTACTTCTCCTCGCTCTGGGGCGGCTTCCTCAACGCTCCTGCCGAGTAGGTTTCGTCTGTATGGGGCTGGTGGGCAGTTCTGCTGCCCACCAGCCAATTGTTGCCTATGCTGCGCTATACCCTCAATCGGATCATTATCGCCATCCCGGTTCTCTTTGGTGTGCTCACCGTGACCTTCTTCCTCATCCGACTCATCCCCGGTGATCCCTGCACCGCCCAATTGGGTGAAAAGGCCACTGAGGTCATCTGTGCCAAGTTCAATGCCGATAAGGGCTTGGATAAACCGATCATTGTGCAGTTTGGAGTCTATCTGCGCGATGTCTTTCAAGGCGATCTGGGCCAATCTATCCGCTTCAATCGGCCCGTTACCCAGTTGATCGCCGAGCGCTTGCCCACGACCGTCGAACTCGGTGTGGCCGCCCTCCTGATCGCCATCTCAGTCGGGGTGCCGCTGGGCATTATTGCTGCCCTCCGGCGCAACTCGCTGATTGATGTGCTGACCATGGTCGGTTCCAATATCGGTGTCTCGATGCCGATCTTCTGGCTCGGCTTGATGTTGGCCTATATCTTCGCCCTGGTGTTGAAAGATACGCCCTTCCAACTACCGCCCTCTGGGCGCTTACCTTCTGGGATTAGCAATATCCCTTTTTATGAAGTTTGGGGCTGGGATGTCGATCTCAAAACGGGGTATGGTCAGTTGCTCCAGTTTTTTGGCAATCTCTATATTCCCAACAGCCTGATTACGTTGCAATGGCCAGCCTTCTGGGCCACCCTCCGCCACCTCATCCTCCCCGCCCTGGCGCTGGCTACCATTCCAATGGCCATCATCGCCCGCATGACTCGCTCGGCCATGCTGGAGGTACTCAGCCGCGATTATGTGCGTACCGCCCGTGCCAAGGGCCTGGCCGATCTGGTGGTGGTGCTGCGCCACGCCTTTCGTAATGCGCTCATGCCGGTTGTGACTATCGTGGGCCTGCAACTTGGCACCATCTTTGGTGGCGCGGTGCTGACCGAGACCATCTTCAACCTTGCAGGGGTGGGCCGTATCCTCTTTGATGCCATCACCACCCGCGATTATCCCATCATTCAGGGCTTTACCCTCGCCATCGCTTTCGGCTATGTGCTCGTCAATCTGCTGGTGGATCTCTCCTATGGCTGGCTCGATCCGCGCATCCGTTACTAGATAGGTCCATTGCGTATGACCACCTCCGCCCCATCTATTCCGGCAATCTCCAAATTTCCAGAGGCTGAAGGCCCCTGGCGGCGTGCGTGGCGTCAGTTTTTACGCCAGCGTTCAGCGATCATCGGCCTGATCATGATCGGCTTCCTCAGCCTCACGGCCATTTTTGCGCCGCTGATCGCGCCCTATGATCCAGTCGGGGTCTTGTTGGGGAAGGAAGAGGGCATCAAGAAGCGCTCCGGGCCGTGTATTCACATGCTCGGCTGCCCCACCGATCAACCCCAACACCTCATGGGCGTAGATGGCAACTTCCGCGATCTCTTCAGCCGTATCATCTATGGGGCGCGCCTCTCACTCTTGATCGGCTTTGTCACGGTCTCCATCTCGCTTTCCATTGGTACCTTGCTGGGTGCCCTCGCCGGTTTTCTTGGCGGTTGGTTCGATAACGTGGTGATGCGTATCCTCGATGTCGTACTCGCCTTTCCCTTCCTGCTGCTCGCCATTGCCATTGTGAGCGTGCTTGGGCCTGGCCTCATGAATGCGATGCTGGGCATTGCGATTGTGAGTGTCCCCGCCTATGCGCGTGTCATCCGCGCCAGTGTCCTCTCGGCCCGTGAAGAGGACTATGTGCTTGCCGCCCGTACCATCGGGGTTGCGCCGCTCAAGATCCTCTTTGGCCATATTATGCCCAATGCCATCTCCCCACTCATCGTGCAGGCAACCTTGGGCATCGGTACCGCCATCCTGGAGGTCGCTGCGCTCTCCTTCATGGGCCTAGGTGCCCAACCACCCACCCCCGAATGGGGTTCGATGCTCTCCGCTGAACGTAACCAGGTCTTTACAGCACCCCATCTCGTCTTCTTCCCCGGCTTGGCAATTATGCTCACCGTGTTGGGCTTCAACCTGATCGGTGATGGGCTGCGTGATGCGCTCGATCCGCGCCTCAAACGCTCGTGATTGCGTTTGACAAAGCAAGGGCAGGATGCTATACTTTTTTATCGCTGCGCAGTGGCGCATAGTGTGTGTTCGTGTGCTACACCGGCCTACTCTAAGGCGTAGTCAACACTACGACCAGACACAGGCCAGGTTATTATTTTGTCTGAATTAATAGATACCTGTCCCGGGGGTCTGACACAGGAGTTCTTGATGCCGACGATCAACCAGCTCGTTCGCAAACCACGGAAGCCCGTCGCTCGCAAGACGAAGGCTCCCGCACTACGGTTCACGTACAACTCGCTGAAGGGGAAACTGACGCGTGGCAAAGGCTCGCCGCAGAAGCGCGGCGTCTGCACCAAGGTTGCTACCGTTACCCCCAAGAAGCCGAATTCGGCCCTGCGCAAAATTGCGCGTGTCCGGCTCTCCAACGGCCTTGAGGTAACAGCGTACATTCCCGGTGAGGGCCACAACCTCCAGGAGCACTCGGTGGTGCTCATTCGCGGTGGTCGTGTGAAGGATCTTCCCGGCGTGCGCTACCACATTGTCCGTGGTACCCTCGACACCCAGGGCGTCAATGGACGCAAGCAGGGTCGCTCGAAGTACGGCACCAAGAAGAACGCGCAGCCAGTCGGTAAGAAGCGCTAGTACGGCGAAGGGGTGGGTCTCGCACCTACCGCCAGTTGCCCGCAAAGGAAATGCTATGTCTCGCCGCAGCAATACGGTTAAGCGCACTATTCTGCCCGATGCTCGCTACGAGAGCCTGTTGGTGCAGAAGTTTATCAACAAGGTGATGGAGCGCGGGAAGAAGAGTACCGCCGAGCGCATTGTCTATAATGCGATGGATATTGCCGCTGATCGCCTCAAGAAGTCTCCCTTGGAGGTCTTTGAGCAGGCGCTGCGCAATGCCAGCCCCTCGATTGAGGTGAAGCCCAAGCGCGTCGGTGGTGCGACCTACCAGGTGCCGATTGAGGTCAAGAGTGAGCGCCGCTATGCCCTGGCCATGCGCTGGCTCCTCATCTCGGCGCGTGCCCGCAGTGGCCGCCCTATGGCCGAGCGCCTCGCTACCGAGATCATGGATGCCTACAACAACACCGGCAGCACGATCAAGCGCCGCGAGGATGTCCACAAGATGGCCGAGGCCAACCGCGCCTTCGCCCACTACGGTCGTCTCTAGTTCAGGAGTGCCGCGCCACCCTTGGGGTGGCGCTCCACAATACCACGTTGACACGGCTGCGCTCTGACGCATCTCCGTGTCACACCTTCCAGTAGGAGTAAGTGACAGGTATGCCACGCCAGATAGAGCTCGAAAAGATCCGCAATATCGGCATCATTGCCCACATTGACGCGGGTAAGACCACGACGACAGAGCGCATCCTGTTCTACACCGGACGCACCTATAAGATCGGCGAGGTTCACGAAGGCACCGCGACGATGGACTGGATGCCGCAGGAGCAGGAGCGCGGCATTACCATCACCTCCGCTGCGACAACTGCCTCCTGGCGCTTTGCCGGTATTGATTACCGCGTCAATATCATTGACACCCCTGGCCACGTAGACTTTACCGTCGAGGTCGAGCGCTCGCTGCGCGTCCTTGATGGTGGCGTCGTGGTCTTTGATGGTGTCGCCGGTGTTGAACCCCAGTCTGAGACGGTTTGGCGTCAAGCTGACAAGTATAGCGTCCCGCGCATCTGCTTCGTCAACAAGATGGATCGCATCGGGGCGAACTTTGATCGCTGCGTCAGCATGATTGTTGATCGCCTCGGTGCCAAGCCGGCGGTGATCCAGTTGCCTATCGGCGCTGAAGATCGCTTCCAGGGCGTGATTGACCTCTTCTCGATGGAGGCCACCTTCTACCACGATGATCTCGGTAAGGACATGCGCCAGGGGCCAATCCCTGATGATATGCTTGCGCTTGCCCAGAAGGCGCGTGCCGAGTTGATCGAGATGGTCGCTGAGACCGATGATGAGTTGACTTTGCTCTACCTTGAGGGCGAGGAGTTGAGTGTCGAGGAACTGAAGCGCGGTCTGCGTAAGGCCACGATTGAAGGCCGCCTCGTACCTGTGCTCTGTGGTGCTGCCCTCAAGAATAAGGGTGTTCAGAAACTGCTCGATGCGGTCATTGAGTACCTGCCCTCGCCGCTGGATCGCCCGGCCATCAAGGGGACGCTCCCCGGCCATGTGCTCGGTGATGAAGGCGTTGAGGTGATGACCCGCGCCGTCAGCGATGACTCGCCCTTCACTGGCCTGGTCTTCAAGATCGTCGCCGATCCCTATGTCGGGAAGTTGGCCTACTTCCGCGTCTACGCCGGGAAGATCGAGAAGGGCAACTATGTCCTCAACTCGACCCGCAACCAGCGCGAGCGCCTGGGCCGCATCCTCCAGATGCACGCCAACCACCGCGAGGATATCGAGTCGGTCTACGCGGGCGATATCGCCGCGATGGTCGGCCCCAAGCAGAGCTTTACCGGCGATACGATCTGTGACCCGGATAGCCCGATTGTCCTGGAGAGCATCCGCTTCCCTGAGCCGGTGGTCGAGTTGGCGATTGAGCCGAAGACCAAGTCCGATCAGGATAAGATGGCGGTGGCTCTCAATCGTCTGAGCGAGGAAGATCCGACCTTCCGCGTCTACACCGATCAGGAGACCGGCCAGACGATCATCAAGGGCATGGGTGAGTTGCACCTTGAGGTCATTGTTGACCGTATGCGCCGCGAGTATAAGGTCGAGGCCAATCAGGGTAAGCCGCAGGTCTCCTATCGTGAGACGATTACCCAGCCTGCCGACATCGAGACCCGCTTTGTGCGCCAGACCGGCGGTAAGGGCCAGTTTGCTCACGTCAAGATCAAGTTTGAGCCGCAGACCCCAGGGGCCGGGTTCGAGTTTGTGAATGGGATTGTGGGTGGCTCCATTCCGCGTGAGTATATCGGGCCAGTTGAGCAGGGCCTCCGCGAAGCCATGCAGACGGGTGTGATGGCTGGCTACCCGGTGGTGGACATCAAGGCGACCCTCTACGACGGCTCCTTCCACGAGGTGGACTCGTCTGAAATGGCCTTTAAGATCGCTGCCTCGATGTGTCTCAAGGACGGTGTCCGCAAGGGCCGCCCGCAGTTGCTAGAGCCGATTATGAAGGTTGAGACCACCACCCCTGAGGACTTCTTGGGGACGGTGTTGGGCGACCTCAACTCGCGCCGTGGCCGCGTCGAGGGCATGGAGGCCCGTGCCAATGCCCAGATCGTCAAGGCGTATGTGCCGCTGGCGACGATGTTTGGCTATACCACCGACCTGCGCTCGGCCACCCAGGGCCGTGCAACCTCCTCGATGGAGTTTGATCACTATGAAGGGCTGCCCGATAATCTGGCCAAGGAGATTATCGAGAAGCGTAGCGGTAATTAGTCTGAGCGCAAAGGGATGGTGCCGCTCGGCGGCACCGTCCCTCTTGGTGTGAATAATGGCACAACTGAACCTGTTAGCGCCTCCACCTTGGCAAGAGTACGAGTTGATCGATTCGGGTAATGGCGCTAAACTTGAACGGTTCGGCCAATACACCTTGGTACGGCCCGAAACCCAGGCGATCTGGTCGCCTAACCTATCGGAGCGCGAGTGGCAGCGCGCCGATGCCATCTTCGAGAAACTGCGCGGTGAGGACGGGGCTGGTCTCTGGCACCAACGTCGCCCAATTCCTGAACAGTGGCTCTTGCACCATGACAATCTGGCGTTCTGGGCACGACTGACCCCCTACCGCCACACCGGGGTCTTTCCAGAACATAGTGCCCATTGGGACTGGATGCGTGGCCAATTGGCCTCGCGCCGCCAGCCACGTGTCCTTGTCCTGTTTGGCTACACCGGCCTGAGCAGCCTCGAAGCTGCCCGTGTTGGTGCCCAGGTCGTCCATGTTGATGCCTCCAAGCCCGCACTGCGTTGGGCGCAGGAGAACCAGCAGGCTTCGGAACTCTCCGAGCGCCCGCTGCGCTGGTTACTCGATGATGTCGGGAAGTTCGTTGCCCGTGAGATCCGTCGCGGTCGTCGCTATGATCTCATCCTGATGGATCCGCCCATCTTTGGGCGTGGCCCGAATGGTGAACTCTGGCGGCTCCAAGAACAACTCCCCGGCTTGGTTCGTGAGTGCGTGAAACTGCTCAGTGATACCCCTCTCGGCATCCTGATCAGTGCCTACGCCACCAATATCTCGGCCTTAACTCTTCAAAACGTCCTAGATGCGGCCTTGACCCATCTGCAAGGGACGACAAGCGCGGGGGAACTGGTTCTGCGCGAAAGCGCTTCTAACCGTCTGTTGCCTGCCGCAATCTACGCTTGCTGGTCAAGCGGGGGGCATCCCCACCAAGCGCAGCAGCACGCTGCACGATAGCTAACTCTTTAGTATACGAGGTTGACAAGACATGGCGAAGCAGAAGTTCGAGCGCACCAAGCCGCATATTAACGTCGGCACGATTGGCCACGTGGACCACGGCAAGACGACGCTGACCGCCGCGATCACCAAGGTGCTCGCGCTGCGCGGGGCGGCCCAGTTCCTTGCCTACGACCAGATTGACAACGCGCCCGAAGAGCGCGCCCGTGGTATCACGATTGCCATTCGGCACGTCGAGTACCAGACCGAGAACCGCCATTATGCCCACGTGGACTGCCCCGGTCACGCCGACTACATCAAGAACATGATCACCGGCGCGGCGCAGATGGACGGCGCGATCCTGGTCGTCTCGGCCCCCGATGGCCCCATGCCCCAGACCCGCGAGCACATCCTGCTGGCCCGCCAGGTGCAGGTGCCCGCCATCGTCGTCTTCCTGAACAAGGTAGACATGATGGACGACCCGGAGCTGCTCGAACTGGTCGAGATGGAAGTGCGCGAGCTGCTGAGCAAGTACGAGTTCCCCGGCGACGATATTCCGATTGTGCGCGGCAGCGCCCGCGATGCGCTGGAGAGCGCCAGCAAGGACATCAACGCGCCGGAGTACAAGTGCATCCTGGATCTGATGGAGCAGGTGGACAACTACATCCCGACGCCGCAGCGCGCCACCGACCAGCCCTTCCTGATGCCGGTGGAAGATGTGTTCGGCATCAAGGGCCGTGGTACCGTGGTGACGGGGCGTATCGAGCGTGGCAAGGTCAAGGTGGGTGACACCATCGAGATCATCGGCATGAGCGATGAGGCCCCCAAGAAGACCGTCGTCACCGGCGTCGAGATGTTCCAGAAGACGCTCGATGAGGGTCTGGCGGGCGACAACGTGGGTTGTCTGTTGCGCGGCATTGAGCGCAGCGACATCGAGCGTGGTCAGGTGCTGGCCATTCCGGGAAGCATCAAGCCGCACGCCAAGTTCAACGCGCAGGTCTACGTGTTGAAGAAGGAAGAGGGTGGCCGCCATACCCCGTTCTTCCCCGGCTACCGCCCGCAGTTCTACATCCGCACCACCGACGTGACCGGCAGCATCAAGTTGCCGGAGGGCATGGAGATGGTGATGCCGGGCGATAACGTGGTGATGGGCATCGAGCTGATCGTGCCGGTCGCCATCGAAGAGGGGCTGCGCTTCGCCATCCGCGAGGGTGGCCGCACCGTCGGCGCAGGCGTTGTCACCAAGATTGTCGAATAACCGTTTGTGATCCCGGCTGAGGGGCGGCGGTCGGTTTGTCGGGCCGCTGCCCCCAGCATTTACCCTCGTCTGAGGAGTCTAGTATGGCAAAGCAGAAGGTGCGTATCCGCCTAAAGGCATACGACCATAAGATTCTGGATCAGTCGGCGCGCCAAATCGTTGAGGCCGCCGAGCGTACTGGCGCTCTCGTGGCCGGCCCGGTGCCCCTACCGACCAAGATCGAGAAGTATAGCGTCATCCGTTCCGGCTTCATTGATAAGAACTCGCAGGAGCAGTTCGAGATCCGTACCCACAAGCGACTGATTGACGTGCTCGACCCCAGTCAGCAGACAATCAATGCGCTGATGAAGCTCAATCTGCCCGCCGGCGTAGATATTGAGATCAAGCTCTAAGCATTGTGGTCTGGATAAGAGGCAAACGGCCTACGGCAAACCAGTGTCATTGATCAGGCGTCGTTGGTCGTTGGTCAAATAACAAAAGGCAGCCGCTGCGCAATGACGCACGCTGCGGAGGTAGCAGTAATGATTAGTGGGATGTTGGGTCGCAAGCTGGGGATGATGCAGGTCTTCAGCGACAAGGGCGAGGTGATCCCGGTCACGGTGATCGCCGCAGGCCCGTGCATCGTAACCCAGGTACGCACCGTTGAGCGTGATGGCTACGCTGCGGTGCAGATTGGATACGAGCAGGTGGAGCCGCGCAAGCTCACCAAGCCGCAGCAGGGCCATCTGAAGGCCGCCAATGCGATGCTGCGCTACCTGCGCGAGTTCCCCGCCGATAACCCCCAGGAGCACACGCCTGGTGAGGTGATCAATGTTGAGCTCTTCAAGCCCGGCCAGAAGATTGATGTTTCGGGCACCTCGAAGGGGCGTGGGTTTGCGGGTGTGGTCAAGCGCCACGGGTTCCGGGGTGGCCCCAAGACTCACGGTCAGAGCGACCGCCACCGCGCACCGGGTTCGATTGGTGCCGGTACCACCCCAGGGCGCGTCTGGAAGGGCCAGAAGATGGCCGGGCGCATGGGTGGCAAGCGCGTCACCATCCAGAATCTGGAAGTGGTGGAAGTGCTGCCCGAAAAGAACCTGATCCTCGTCAAAGGCTCGGTTCCTGGCGCTCGTACTGGTCTGCTTGAGATCCGCCGCGCCGTGAAGGCCTAGCCACTATGCCTCCTCTGTGCTGGGCTACTAGCACGGAGCAGGATAGAGAAAACAGCAATGGAAGCAACTCTCTATAATCAGGCCGGCGAGCAGATCGGCAGCATTGCGCTCAATGAGTCAATCTTCGGGATTGAGCCGAATGTCCCGGTGATGCACCAGTATGTGGTGATGCAACGCGCCAATGCCCGCCTCGGCACCCACAATACCCGTGGCCGTGGTGAGGTATCGGGCAGCACCAAGAAGCTCTACCGCCAGAAGGGGACAGGCCGCGCCCGTCAGGGCTCCATCCGCGCCCCGCACCGTATGGGTGGTGGTATTGCCCACGGTCCGCACCCGCGCTCGTACCGGCTCAACATGCCGAAGAAGATGCGCCGCCTTGCCGTGCGCTCGGCCCTCTCGGCCAAGCTCGCCGCCAACCAAATCCGCTTTGTTGATGCCCTCACCCTTGAGAAGCCGCGCACCAAGGATATGGTCGCCTTCCTCAAGGCCCATACCCTCAGCGGCAAGACGCTGATCGTCATTGACCAGAAGAATGCGCAGACCGGCAATGTCCGGCTTTCGGCCAATAACCTGCCGGATGTCCAGATCTTGCTCGCCCACTACCTCAATGTGCGCGATCTGCTCACCTGCGATACCGTAGTGTTGCCCAAGGCAGCCGTTGCGGTCATCGAGAGCTACCTGGCCACGGACACCGCGTCTGCGCAGAGCGAGGAGGTATAACGATGCCGACCCCGCATCAGATTATTGTTCGCCCGCTGATCACCGAGAAGAATACGACTCTGATGGAGTCGAATCAGTATTGCTTCGAGGTACTGCGCGACGCCAGCAAGCCCGAAATTAAGCACGCGGTCGAGAGCATCTTCAATGTCACCGTGCTCAAGGTCAATACGATCAATGTGCGTGGCAAGATGCGCCGCCGTGGCCGCGAGACCGGCTATACCCGAGATTGGAAGAAGGCGATTGTCACGCTCGTCGCCGGCGACCGCATCGAGATCTTTGAAAGCTAATCATAGTGCGAGGGCATAGCCCTGGTCTATGTTCTGCCCCTGGAGCAACACGATGGGTGTTCGCAAATACAAACCAACCTCGGCGGGTCGCCGCAATATGTCGGTCTCGACCTTCGAGGATATTACCAAGAAGCGCCCGGAGTCACGTCTGATCGAGCCGTTGCGCAAGCAGGCTGGTCGTAATAACACTGGACGCATCACTGTCCGTCATCGTGGTGGTGGCCACAAGCGCTTCTACCGCATCATTGACTTCAAGCGCAACAAGCTTGGCATTCCGGCCAAGGTGCAGGCGATTGAGTACGATCCCAACCGCTCGGCCCGTATTGCTCTGCTCGCCTATGTGGATGGCGAGAAGCGCTATATCATCGCCCCGGTCGGCCTCAAGGTGGGCGATACGCTCAGCAGTGGCCCCGATGCCGATATTCGCGTCGGGAACGCCCTGCCGCTGGCCTCCATTCCGCTTGGTACCCAGATCCACAACGTTGAGTTGGAGATCGGGCGCGGTGGCGTGCTGGTGCGCAGTGCCGGAACCTCGGCCCAGCTTATGGCCAAGGAAGGTGACTACGCCACCATCCGTATGCCCTCTGGCGAAATGCGCATGATCCACATCCGCTGCATGGCCACGATTGGCCAGGTGGGCAATGTTGATCACCAGAATGTGCGCCTCGGTAAAGCTGGTCGTTCACGCTGGCTCGGTCGCCGTCCCCGCGTGCGCGGTACCGTGATGAACCCGCGTGACCATCCCCATGGTGGTGGTGAGGGGCGTGCCCCACGCGGTATGAGCACCCCCAAGACCAAGTGGGGTAAGCCCGCTCGCGGTGTGAAGACGCGCCATAATCCGCGCAGCGACCGCTTCATCGTGCGCCGACGCAAGCCCTAACAGTTGTTGCACGATGCTTGGTGTAGCTGTTTCAGCTCCCAGGCATCACGCATCAGGTACCAGGAGGTTCTATGGCTCGCTCTTCCAAAAAGGGGCCGTATGTAGATATTCGGCTCCTCGACCGTGTCGAGGCGATGAATCGCACCAACGATAAGCGTGTGCTGCGCACGTGGTCGCGTGACTCGACCATCTTCCCCCAGATGATCGGCCACACGATTGCGATCCACGATGGTCGTCGCCACGTCCCGGTCTATGTGACTGAGAACATGGTCGGCCACAAGCTGGGCGAATTTGCCCCGACGCGTTTCTTCCGTGGCCATGGTGGCAAAAAGGCCGATAAGCGCGGCAAAATGAAGTAGTGATGCCCACGGGTATCGCTCTGGACCCGGTTGGTTCGCATAGATAGGTAAGCTGCGTGCGCAGAACCCGAATTGTGGTACAATACACGGGTTTGCGTGCGCACGATCTTATCAACGATGCGGCTGAACCGCAGACGAGTGAGGCAATGGAAGTCAAAGCTATAACCCGCTATGTGCGCATCTCGCCGCTCAAGGTTCGCCTCGTGATGGACGTAGTGCGCGGGATGAAAGTGGATCGCGCCCTCTCGACCCTACAGTACATGCCCCAGAAGGCAGCGCGTGAGGTTGCGCGGACGATCAAGTCGGCTGCGGCCAACGCAGAGCATAATTTCGATATGGATCCGGACGATCTGGTCATCACCCAGATCTACGCCGATCAGGGGCCGGTGCTGAAGCGCTTTATGCCGCGTGCTCGCGGTATGGCCAACCATATTCGCAAGCCCACGACCCACATCACGGTGATTGTGGACGATGGCCAGACCTATTAGCCGATAGGACTAGGAGGTTGTCTTGGGACGAAAAGTACATCCGATTGGCTTCCGCCTCGGCTACATCAAAGACTGGCAGTCGAAGTGGTTTGCTGAGCGCACCTACACGGATCAACTCCACGAAGACTTGGCGCTGCGCAAGCTGATCGCCAAGGAATTGCAGAATGCAGGCGTTTCGCGCATCGAGATCGAGCGCTCGGCCAATAAGGTCGAGGTCACGGTCTACACCGCGAAGCCCGGTATTGTTATTGGCAAGCGTGGGGCAAATGTGGATCTGCTGAAGAACAATCTTGAGCAGAAGACGGGTAAGAAGATCAAGCTCAACATTCAGGAGATCCATCAGCCGGAGCTCGATGCTCAGTTGGTGGCCGAGAGCATTGCCGAGCAGATCACCAAGCGTGTCTCGTACAAGCGCGCCATGAAGCAGGCTGTCCAGCGTGCAATGCGCCTGGGTGCCCTGGGCGTCAAGGTACGCTGCTCCGGGCGGCTTGGTGGGGCCGAGATGTCGCGCATCCAGAATGAGAGCGAAGGCCGTGTGCCGCGCCATACGCTGCGTGCGGATATTGACTATGCTCAGGTGCATGCCCATACGACCTATGGCCGCATCGGAGTGAAGGTCTGGATCTATAAGGGCGAGGTCTTCCCCGACCAGCTCGCCAAGGCTGCGGTTGAGCAGCAGGCAAGTGCCCCTAGCGCCCCCAGCGAGCGCCGCGAGCGCCCGGCGAGGAGGAATGACAATGCTGCTTCCTAAGCGCACAAAGTACCGCAAGCAGCAGCGCGGTCGTAACCGTGGCTTGGCCTACCGTGGTAGTGGCGTGGTCTTTGGTGAGTATGGTTTGATGGCCCTTGAGTCAACCTGGATCACCAGCCGCCAGATCGAGGCCGCACGACGTACCATCACCAACTATATCAAGCGCGGTGGTAAGGTGTGGATTCGGATCTTCCCGGATAAGCCGGTAACCCAGAAGCCTGCCGAAACCCGCATGGGTGGTGGGAAGGGGTCGGTTGATCACTGGGTGGCGGTTATTAAGCCGGGCCGGGTGATGTTTGAACTGGGTGGGGTGAGCGAAGAGATTGCGCTGGAGGCATTGCGCCGCGCCGCACAGAAGATGCCCATCCCCTGCAAGATCATTACCCGCGATGAAGTTGAGGAGGCCAGCAGTGAAGGCGAGTGAGCTGCGCAACCTAGATAACGAGAAGCTGCGTGCCCAGCTCAAGAGCTTCGATGAGGAGCTGTTTAATCTGCGCTTCCAGCAGGTGACGGGCCGCCTGAGCAATACTGCCCGCTTTACGCAGGTGCGGCGGGATGTTGCCCGGATTAAGACCATCCTGCGCGAGCGCGAGCTGGAGATCTAAACCATGAGTGAGCAGCAGACATCACGCAAGATCGTCAAGGTCGGGCGGGTGGTAAGCGATAAGATGGATAAGACGGTAGTGGTAGCCGTAGACTACCTCAAGCCGCATCCGCTCTACCGCAAAATTATCCGCAAGACCAACAAGTTCCACGCCCATGACGAGGAGAATACCTGTAAGGTGGGCGATCTGGTGCGGATCGAGGAATCTCGCCCGCTGAGCCGCACAAAGCGCTGGAAGGTTGTCGAGATCGTCCAGCGTGGTGAGGAGTAAGAGCCATGATCCAGCCTCAGTCGCGCCTGAAGATTGCTGATAACACGGGTGCCAAGGAGATTATGTGCATCCGCGTACTCGGCGGCTCTCGGGTCAGATATGGCCGGGTTGGCGATGTGATCGTCGCCTCGGTCAAGCAGGCCGCCCCTGGCGGTTCGGTCAAGAAGGGTGAAGTGGTTCGTGCGGTGATCGTGCGCACCACCAAAGAGTACGGTCGCCCCGATGGTTCGCACATCCGCTTTGATGACAATGCGGCGGTGATCATCGGTAAGGAAAATAACCCTCGCGGCACGCGCATCTTTGGCCCAGTAGCTCGTGAGCTGCGCGAGAAGCAGTTTATGCGTATCGTGTCGCTGGCACCGGAGGTGCTCTGATGCATGTGAAGACGGGCGATGAGGTTCTGATCATCGCAGGCAAAAATAAGGGCCAGCGCGGCAAAATTAAGCGCGTCATCCCCAACATGAGCCGCGTGGTGGTCGAGGGCAAGAATATTGTCAAGCGCCACATGAAGGCGCGTGGCCCCGGTAAGCCGGGTGGGATTGTCGAGATGGAGGCCCCCCTCCATAGCTCGAATGTCATGCTGATCTGCCCTAGTTGTGGCCATGCCACGCGTACCGGCCACCGTTTCCTTGAGGAAAAGGATCACAAGGGCCGCCCGCGTAAGGTGCGCTTCTGTAAGGCATGTGACGCGGTGATCGAGAAGAAGTAACCATACTCAGGGCCGGAGCTGCACTCCTGCGTACCTCCAAGCCCCTGGAGAGAGATCATGACAGTTCGTCTACGCGAAAAGTATCTGTCCGAGATCGTCCCTGCACTGATGCAGGAGTTCAAGTACTCGTCAGTGATGCAGGTTCCGCGCCTGACTAAGGTCGTCGTCAATATCGGCGTCGGCGAGGCGGTGCAGAATTCTAAGGCACTCGATGCGGCGGTTGCCGATCTGACCACCATTACCGGCCAGAAGCCGGTGATTACTAAGGCCAAGAAGTCCATTGCGTCGTTTAAGCTGCGCGAGGGCATGGCGATTGGTACGATGGTCACACTGCGCTCTGAGCGTATGTATGACTTCCTCGACCGCTTGGTCAATCTGGCGCTGCCCCGTATCCGCGACTTCCGTGGCGTGAGCCGCAGTTCGTTCGACGGGCGCGGGAACTATAGCCTCGGTCTGCGTGAGCAGATTGTCTTCCCGGATATTGACTACGATAAGATCGACAAGATCCGTGGGCTTGAGGTGGTAATTGTGACCACCGCTACCGATGATGAGCAGGCGTATGCGTTGCTCAAGCGACTCGGTATGCCATTTCGTGATTAGCATGGGCCAGGAGCCAACGCTAACTAGTCCAGCTGTTTAGGAGGAACCATCCTTGGCAAAGACCTCATTGGTTGTAAAGGCGTCGCGCCCGGCCAAGTTTAAGGTGCGCGAGTACCATCGCTGTAAGACGTGCGGCCGTTCGCGTGCCTATATGCGGAAGTTTGGCATGTGCCGCATCTGTTTTCGCGAGAACGCGCTGAAGGGCCTGATTCCGGGTGTTGTGAAGTCGAGCTGGTAGAACATCATAACGTTGCGGGCGATTGGCCGAGTTGCCAGCACCCGACGTGTGAGGAGGCACACCGTGAGCGTTAGCGATCCTATCGGCGATATGCTGACACGCATCCGCAATGCCTGCATGGCGCGGCATGTGACTGTGAATATTCCTGCGTCGAAGATGAAGTTGGCGATTGCCGATATTCTGAAGCGTGAGGGGTTTATCAAGGACTATACCCTCGTCGAGGGCAAGCCCTTCAGCAGTATCGCTATTACATTGAAGTATATGTCTGACCGGCGTCCGGCTATCACTGGCCTGCGTCGTGTAAGCAAGCCTGGCCTGCGCATCTACACCAAGCGCGATGAGATCCCGCAGGTGCGTGGCGGCCTTGGTCTGAGCATTCTTTCCACCCCCAAGGGTATCCTGGCTGGCCACGAGGCTTGGCGGGAGCATGTGGGCGGTGAGGTGCTCTGCTACGTCTGGTAGCACGCACGGAGGAAGCGAATGTCGCGTATCGGTAAGAAACCTATCACCCTTCCTAAAGGGATTACGGTGGAGATTGCCCAGGGTAACCTGGTAACGGTTAAGGGGAAGAAGGGTTCCCTGACCCAGCAGCTCCATCCCGACATGATCATCGAGCAGGATGCAGAGACGCTGACCGTGACGCGTCCTTCGGATAGCAAGTTGCACCGCTCTCTGCACGGCCTCACCCGCACGCTGCTCTCCAACATGGTCGTTGGTGTCACCGACGGTTGGGAGCGTAAGCTGGAGATCAACGGCGTTGGCTATCGTGCCCAGCTTGAGGGCAAGACGCTGGTGCTCCAATTGGGCTTCTCCCACCCGGTGCGGATCGATCCGCCCGCCAATGTCGAGTTTGTGGTTGGTGAGCGCAAGGCGGCGAACGAACCACTGGGCCTGCTGGTGAAGGGGATTGACAAGCAGGTTGTGGGCGAAATGGCTTCACGTATTCGTGGCCTGCGTCCGCCCGAACCCTACAAGGGTAAGGGTGTCAAGTACGCCGAAGAGAAGATCCGCCGCAAGGCTGGTAAGGCCGGTAAGGCGAAGTAGGTGGTTCGGGGGTGAGGCGTGTATGCGCCTCACCCACGCCAATCTGTGATTAGTGCTTGCGATAGGGGATACAATCTCTATTGCGACCATTGAGGAATATATGGGAAGGCGATCTCCGCGCGAACTGCGCATCCGCCGACACAACCGTCTGCGCAAGCGGGTGAATGGCTCTCAGGAGCGGCCCCGGTTGAATATCTTCCGCAGCAATATCCATATTTACGCCCAGGTCATTGATGATACGCTCGGCCATACGCTCGCTGCGGCCTCGACCAACGAGAAGGCATGGCCAGTTAGCGAGACTAAGATGACCAAGACCGAGCAGGCTGCTCTGGTCGGGAAGCTGGTCGCTGAGCGTGCGCTTGAGGCCGGTGTTACCAAGGTTGTTTTTGACCGCGGTGGTTTTAAGTATCACGGGCGGGTCAAGGCACTTGCCGAAGCCGCACGCGAGGCTGGGCTGAACTTCTAGTGCCCCTCGGGCAGCTTTCCGGAGGAACTGTGAAGCGAGAACGTATTAACGCTGAGTCGCTTGAACTCGAAGAGCGCGTGGTGCAGATCAATCGCGTCTCCAAGGTGGTCAAGGGCGGTCGGCGCTTTAGCTTTAGCACGGTGGTGGTGGTCGGCGATGGTAAAGGCCACGTCGGCGTCGGTATGGGTAAGGCTGCTGAGGTTCCTGAGGCCATTCGCAAGGGGACTGAGGCCGCCAAGAAGAATATCGTTCGCATTCCCTTGGTGAACACGACCATCCCCCACGAGGTGATGACCAAGTTCGCCGCCACCAAGGTGATGATCCGCCCGGCAGCTCCCGGTACCGGCGTTATCGCTGGCCGTGGCGTTCGCCCGGTGGTTGAAGCGGCTGGGATCAAGGATCTGCTCTCCAAGGTCTATGGCAGCAATAACCCGGTCAACGTGGTTAAGGCGGCCTACCAGGCGTTGAGCGAGCTGGTCTCCCTTAGTGAGATGGCGCGTCGCCGTGATATGACCACCCAGGAACTGGTTGCCCGGCGTGCCCGCCATAAGGCAACCGACCAGGAGGCGGCGGCATGAGTAAGTTGAAGATTACCTACACCAAGAGTGTGATCGGCTATGCCAAAGATCAGAAGGAGACGGTCCTCTCCCTCGGTCTGCGCAAGCTGAACCACTCGGTGATCAAACCCGATAACCCGGCTATCCGGGGAATGATCTTTAAGGTCAAGCACCTGGTGTCGGTTGAAGAGATTCCCGACGAGGTGACGGAATGAAACTGCACGATCTGAAGCCCGCCGAGGGCGCGAATAAGAAGAGCAAGCGGCTTGGCCGTGGGGCTGGCTCTGGTAAGGGCAAGACCGGCGGTAAGGGTATGATGGGCCAGAAGTCACGTTCAGGCTCCAATCCCTATCGCACCTTTGAGGGTGGCCAGAACCGTTTGGTCAAGCGCATGCCCTACAAGCGTGGCTTTACCAATATCTTCCGCGTGGATTATGAGGTACTCAATGTTGGCGATCTGGCCGAGTGGCCCGCCGGTGTTGAGGTGACCCCAGAGAGCCTGCTGGAGGCGCGTGCGGTACGCCGCAAGACCATGCCGGTCAAGATTCTGGGCGATGGCGAGATTAGTGTGGCCCTGACTGTCAAGGCCCACAAGTTTTCCACTAGTGCGCGCCAGAAGATCGAGGCCGCTGGCGGCACGGTCGTCGAGTTGCCCTGGGTTGTCGAGCGCCATTCGCGTTCGCGTGGCCCCAACTTCGGCGGACGCAACGCCAAGAAGAAGGCGCAGGCGTAAGCCAACCGATACAATAGTGCTCGCTGCGGGTTACATGTGTGGCCCGTGGCGAGTAGCGTTATTGTCGCTCATCCAGAGGGTATCCCGATGCTCCAAGCTGTGCTTCGCGCTATTCAGTTGCCAGATCTGCGCCGTCGCATCCTCTTCACACTGGGGATGTTGATGATCTTCCGCCTGATCGCGCATATTCCGGTGCCAAACATTAGTCCGAATGCGCTCGATCAGCTTCAGAGCGCACTGGCGAATAACCAGTTGGCCCAGTTGCTCAATATCTTTGCTGGTGGTGCGCTGCAAAACTTCTCCGTAGCGGCGATGGGTGTCTATCCCTACATCACGGCTTCGATTATTATGCAATTGCTCCAGCCGCTCATCCCGGCTCTCCAGGAGTTGAGCAAAGAGGGCGAGCAGGGCCGGATCAAGATGAACCGCTATCAGATGTGGTTGACGATCCCGCTGGCCTACCTGCAAGCCTATGGTCAGACCCAAACCCTGGAGTATTCGGTCAATCCAACCGGCGATCTGACGATGTCGCTCTTCCGCTCGCCGTTTAACATTGCGACCAACTTCTTGCCCACCTTTACCATCCTGACAACGATGGTCGCCGGGACGATGTTGCTGGTTTGGCTAGGTGAGCAGATCAATGAGCGCGGTATTGGTCAGGGTATCTCGGTGATCATCTTCGGTGGTATCGTTTCGCGTTTGCCGGGTATCTTTGTTCAGGGCTGGCAAGTGAGCCAGGCGGGTGGCCTGAGCACCTTTATTGGTGTGGTTGGCTTCCTGATCATTGCACTGGTGACGATTGTTGGCATGGTGCTAGTGCAAGAGGGTCAACGCCGCATTCCTGTGCAGTATGCCAAGCGGGTGCGTGGCAATAAAGTCTATGGCGGCCAGAGCAGCAACATTCCGCTCAAGGTGAATATGGCGGGTATGATCCCGCTGATCTTCGCCCAGAGCATCATCATCTTCCCTGGCATCATCGCCTCGTGGTTCTACCGCCCTGGTGCTGAGGGGATCGGCAACGCCATTGCCGGCTTCTTCTACACCACCTTCAACCCAACGGGCCAGGGTGGCGGGGTGATCTATATGATCCTGCTCTTCCTGCTTACGGTTGGTTTTACCTACTTCTATACCATTGTGCTCTTCAGCCAACAGGATATTCCCGATAGTCTCCAGCGCAATGGTGGCTTCATCCCTGGGATTCGCCCCGGTAAGAAGACCGAGGAGTATCTAGGGCGTGTCCTCAATCGCATCACCTTGGTCGGTGCGCTCTTCCTGGGTTTGGTGGCTATTCTGCCCTTCCTGACCCAGAGCATTACTGGGGTACAGCTTGGCTTGGGGAGCACCGCACTGCTGATCGTGGTGGGTGTGGCGATTGATACCATGCGCCAGCTTGAATCTCAACTCCTCATGCGCGATTATGAGGGCTTCTTGACCCGCTAGGCTGTTATCGGGATGGCGATTTAGTGGTATAGTAAGCAGTCCTGTCGCTGCATATTGCTGGCGGCGCTGACATTGTGGCAATAACAGGCAAAACCCGCGAGCCATTGCGGTTTTGATACACGAGGCATCGAAGATCATGACCAATGTTATCCTGCTTGGGCCTCCTGGCGCTGGTAAGGGAACCCAGGCAAAGACCCTTTCTGAGCGTACTTCTCTGAGCCATGTAGCGAGTGGTGATCTCTTTCGGGCGGCGCTGAGTGAAGGTACCGAGTTGGGATTGTTGGCCAAGTCCTATATGGATCGTGGCGAGTTGGTTCCTGATGAGGTCGTGATTGGCATGATCCTGGAGCGCATTGCCCAGCCCGATTGCGCCAATGGGGTCATCTTCGACGGCTTTCCGCGCACGCTCGAACAGGCGACGGCGCTGGAGCAGGCGTTGGCCAAGCACGGAAGCACCATTGATGCCGTGCTCTACCTCTTCGTGCCCCAGGATGTACTGCTGCGCCGGATTGCGGGCCGCCAGACTTGCAAAACCTGCGGGGCTACATATAATATCTATTACTTCCCGTCCCACCGGCCGGGAATTTGTGATGCCTGTACGGGTAAGCTCTATCAGCGTAGCGACGACTCGCTTGAGACCGCCCAGAACCGTCTCGATGTCTACTTCACCCAGACGGCTCCGCTGATCGAGTACTACAAGCAGCAAGGCTTGTTGCACGAGATTGACGGCCAGCGCGAGATCTCCTTGGTCGCTGATGCGATGCTCCTGGCTCTGAATATCAATCCTGAGCTTACGGCACCACCGAAGGAGTGATATGTCGAAAAAGAAGGACGTGATCGAGATGGAAGGAACGATCACGGAGCCACTACCGAATGCCATGTTTCGTGTCGAACTCGAGAATGGGCACGAAGTCTTGGCCCATATCTCAGGCAAGATGCGGATGAATTATATTCGTATTTTGAAGGGCGACCGGGTATTGGTCGAACTCTCGCCCTATGATCTGACCCGTGGTCGGATTACCTACCGCTACAAGTAGCGCTGATCAAGGTTCATGCTGGAATGACCAAACAGCATGCAGTGGGGCATTGTGCGCCACTGTGAGGGGAGGTTGATTGTGAAGGTTCGAGCTTCAGTGAAGCCGCGCTGCGAGTACTGTAAGGTGATCAAGCGTAAGGGCATCATTCGCGTGATCTGCTCGCGTACACCCAAGCACAAGCAGCGGCAGGGCTAGTTGGCGGCATACGGCAGTTGGCGCTCCAGGCCCGACTGTTGCAATGCAGGGTCGGTATGGTTGGAGTGCAGTGCTGAGATCGTTTTAGTACGAGGAAGTTCATGGCACGTATCGCTGGGGTAGATATTCCCCGCAACAAGAAGATCGAGATCTCGATTCGCTACATCTTTGGAATCGGACCCTCGAATGGCCTGGACGTACTACGTAAGGCCAATGTCAACCCGGAGACGCGAGTGCGCGATCTGACCGAGGAAGAGGTCGGACGTATTCGTGAGATCGTGGATCGGGAGTATCGGGTCGAGGGTGATCTGCGCCGTGAGGTGCAGTTGAACATCAAGCGGCTGATGGACATCGGCTGCTACCGTGGCCTGCGCCATCGCCGGGGTATGCCCGTGCGTGGCCAGCGTACCCGTACCAATGCCCGCACCCGCCGTGGTCGCAAGGGTCAGGCGATTGGGATCAAGAAGAAGACCAAGAAGTAAGCTACCGACAGCGGTCTGATGCACAGGTGGGCAGAGTGTGCCTGCCTGTGCCCGTTGTGTTAAGGAGAGATCTATGCCCCCGAAAGGTCAGAAGGCAACCGCAACCCGGCAGCGTGGTCGGCGCCGTGAGCGCAAGAATATTCCGCGTGGCCAGGCCCATGTGCTGAGCACCTTCAACAACACCATCGTGACGATCACTGATCCGTCGGGTGCGGTTGTGTGTTGGGCCAGCGCTGGCCAGGGTGGCTTCAAGGGTTCGCGCAAGAGCACACCATACGCGGCGCAGATTACTGCCGATAGCGCGGCGCGCAAGGCGATGGAGAATGGCATGCGCTCGATTGAGGTCTTTGTTAAAGGCCCCGGTTCTGGGCGTGAGGCTGCGATCCGTTCGCTTCAGGCGGCTGGCTTGCAGGTGACATCCATCACCGATGTGACGCCGATCCCGCACAATGGTTGCCGCCCGCCCAAGCGCCGCCGCGTGTAAGATGCGGCACGAAGTCTCGTTTTTGAGGTTGGAGCTGTTGGGACGACCGTGGAATGGAACCGCAGGGTGAGACCCCAGGCGCCCACCATGGTAGTCGCTGCGGATGATTGTTCCGCCGCACAAGCGCCCATCCCACAGCCGGTATCTGTTGATTGTTGGTGGGTTGACCCCACTGCACTATGTGGAGGCACGATTTAGTATGGCGCGTTATAACGGCCCCGTTGGCAAAGTTAGCCGCCGCCTTGGTATCGGGATCACCGAGAAGGGGCAGCGCATTCTCAATAAGCGCTCGTATCCACCTGGACAGCATGGCCCCAATGCGCGGCGTCGCCAGGTTTCGGATTATGGTCTCCAGTTGTTGGAGAAGCAGAAGGCGAAGTTTATCTATGGCGTGCTAGAGCGCCAGTTCCGGCGGATCTTTGAGCAGGCCGCCCGCCGCAGCGGAGTGACCGGCGAGTATCTGCTGAGCCTGCTGGAGCGCCGCCTAGATAATGTCGTCTATCGCCTTGGTATGGCAACGACCCGCGCCCAGGCGCGTCAGCTCGTTACCCATGGCCATATCATGGTTGATGGCCGCAAGACCAATATCCCTTCCTTCACCCTCAAGGTCGGCCAGGTGATCTCGGTTCGCCCGGAGAGTCGGCGGCGGGCCTATTTTAAGAACCTGGTTGATAGCGGCGACCTGAACAAGTATCGAGCCCCGGACTGGCTGCGCCTTGATGCCGCAGATCTCTCTGGAACGGTGATTGCGCTGCCCCGCCGTGAGGATGCTGAGGCTGGGATCAACGAGCAGCTCATCGTCGAGTTCTACAGCCGGTAAGAGCTTCTGATGATGGTCGATTGCAGATGGTCGATGGTGGCGTTCGACAACCTGCCGTCTGTCATCTGAGATCTTCAAGGCTTTAAGGAGGCTTCCCGTGCTTGATATCGCCATGCCCAAGATTGAGGTTGTGCAGGCGGCTGAGAATTATGGACGCTTCAAGATCGAGCCGCTCGATCCGGGGTACGGGCATACGCTGGGTAACGCGCTGCGTCGCGTGCTGGTCTCGTCCATCCCTGGTTCAGCGATCACCAAGATCAAGATTGACGGCGTGTTCCATGAGTTCTCGACGATTGAGGGCGTAAAAGAAGACGTTACCGAGATTGTGCTGAACATTAAGGGCGTGCGCCTGCGCTCGTATGCCGAGCGCCCGGTGAAGGTGCTGCTCACAAAGCGCGGACCGGGGATCGTTACGGCTAAGGATATTGACGTTCCGAGTAACATCGAGTTGGTCAATCCGAACCACTACATCTGTACGCTCGACTCGGAAGTTGCGCGGCTAGAGATTGAGATGACGGTCGAACGTGGCCGTGGCTACGTCTCGGCAGATCAGCGCGATATTCTGCCTATTGGTGAGATCCCAGTTGATGCGATCTTTACCCCGGTGCCGCGTGTCAACTATGTGGTTGAGAATACCCGTATCGGTCAGGCGACTGACTTTGACCGTCTGCTTCTAGAGATCTGGACGGACGGAACGGTCAAGCCGGGTGATGCGCTCAGCCACGCGGCCCAGGTTCTGGTGCAATATAGCCAGACGATTGCCGACTTTAACCGCCTTGCGGTTGAGGAGGAGGAGTCGCCGACACCAAGTGGCTTGACGATCCCGTCGGATATTTATGATACGCCGATTGAGGATCTGGATCTTTCGACTCGTACCTACAACTGCCTCAAGCGCGCTGACATTACCAAGGTTGGCCAGGTGTTGCAGATGGACGAGAAGGCGCTGCTCTCGGTACGTAACCTGGGGCAGAAGTCTATGGAAGAGATCCGTGACCGGCTGGTGGAGCGCGGCTATATCTCGCGTCAGGCCGGAAATGGTTCGTTGAGCGATTCTGAGCCGGTGACCATCGAGCCTGCCGAGGCTGAATAGGCACAGCACTGTAATAACTGGCTCAGGCATCCTGAGTGCCTGAGCCGATAAGGATAGAGACAATGCGACACCGACACGCAGGGAAATTGCTGGGACGCTCCTACGAGCACCGCAAGGCCCTCTACCGCAACCTGATGGTCGCTATGATCGATCATCGCCGCATCCGCACGACCTTGGCCAAGGCCAAGGCGGTTCAGCCGGAGATCGAGAAGTTGATCACCATTGCCCGTGAGGATACGCCGCATGCGCGCCGTATGGCGCTCTCCAAGCTGAATAGCAAGGATGCCATGCGCAAGCTCTTCACCTTTGCTCCCCAGGAGTACTCCGGGCGCAATGGTGGCTATACCCGCATCACCAAGCTTGGCCCGCGCATGGGCGACGGTGCCGAGATGGCGCTGATCGAGTTGGTCTAACGTGCGGAATATCGCCCTACGCCTGGCCTACGACGGCACCGATTTTATCGGGTCGCAGTATCAGAACCAGGGACGCTCGGTGCAAGAGGCTCTGGAGCAGGCGTGGGAAGGGTTGACCCAGGAGCGTCGGCGGGTGAACCTCGCTGGCCGTACTGATGCCGGGGTTCATGCGGTGGGCCAGGTGGCCAATATCCGCACCGAAACCCGGCACTCACGCCGGACTATCCTGCGCGGGATGAATGCCAAACTTCCGCCCGATGTGGCGATTCAGGCGGTGGCTGAGGTTGATCCTGACTTTCATGCGCGCCACTCGGCTAACCGACGTTCGTACCGCTACCTGATTGATAACAATGCGGCTTGGTTACCAAACTTGCGCAACTATGTCTGGTTTGTTGAACAGCCCTTGGATCAGGCGGCAATGGCGGAGGCGCTGGTGCGCCTGGAGGGAACCCACGATTTTGCGGCCTTTACGGCCCTTGTCCCTGAGCAGCGTTCAACGGTGCGGACGTGTTACACCGCCCGTCTCTCTTCAGTAACGATGTTCGACCGGCATCTGATTGCGATTGATCTGGCGGCGAATGCGTTTTTACAACACATGGTGCGGGTGATCGTTGGCACGGTGGTGCTGGTCGGGCGCGGCAAGATCACTCCAGATGGCTTTCAGGCTATTCTGGAGGGCCGTGACCGCAAGGCCGCCGGGCCAACAGCAGTGGCCCACGGGCTTACCCTCGTATCGGTTGGCTACCCGCCCGGTCTGTTGCGCTGGGATGCTGGCGAAGTGACGGACTAACCCGGACAACGCTGCGTTGTTGAGCACGATACATTTTTGAGGTCGGTTGGGCCGTGGTGCGGCGCGGCCGACAACCAGACACACACAAGGATAGTAGCTGTGAAGACCTACCACCAGAAACCTTCCGAAGTACAGCGCGATTGGCTGTTGGTTGATGCCGAGAACCAGGTGCTGGGTCGGCTGGCCACCCAGATCGCGACTCTCTTGCGCGGCAAGCATAAGCCGACCTTTACGCCTTCGCTCGATGGCGGCGACTTTGTGGTCGTCATCAATGCGGAGAAGATCAAGATCATGGGCCGCAAGGCCGACCAGAAGGTCTACTACCGCCACACCGGCTATCCGGGCGGGATCAAGGCCACCCCGTACAAGATGATGCTCGCCAAGCATCCTGATCGCATCCTGCGGATCGCGGTCAAGGGGATGCTGCCCAAGAACCGCATGGGTCGCCACCTGATGGGCAAGTTGCGCATCTATGCTGGCTCCAAGCACCCGCATGTCGCCCAGCAGCCGAAGGTCTGGACACCGCGCTAAACAGGGGTGATGGTCGCTCTGGCGACAAACCCGTCTATACGAAGGAGAGAGTTCTCGATGGAAGCAAAGCGCTACTACCAGGGCACCGGGCGACGCAAGACGTCAGTCGCACGGGTGCGCCTCTTCCCTGGTAATGGGGAGTTCGTGGTCAATGGCCGTACCCCGGAAGATTATTTCGGGGCGCGTGATGTGTTGCAGCGTGACATTCGTATGCCGCTCTCGCTGACCAACAACCTGGACAGCTTCAATGTGCTGGTTAAGGTGCGTGGCGGTGGTGTGGCCAGCCAAGCCGGGGCGGTACGCCACGGTGTGGCGCGGGCGCTGCTGGATATGGACGCTGACCTGCGGGCGGCGCTGAAGAAGGCCGGTTTCCTGACCCGCGACTCGCGCATGAAGGAGCGCAAGAAGGTGGGTCTGAAGCGGGCACGCAAGGCACCGCAGTACACCAAGCGTTAAGCGTTCGGTTTTGGTTGGAAATCGGGGGCCAACGGCCCCCGAACCTTTTTCTGCTCCCCCCTACTGCTTATGCGTGTTATTACCGGCAAAGCCAAGGGCCATACCCTCAAGGCACCCAAGGGCATGGGAACCCGCCCGATGCTCGATAAGGTCAAGGGGTCACTCTTCTCGATCTTAGAGGGCTATGGGCGCATCCGGGGCCGGGTGCTGGATCTCTATGCCGGTACCGGCTCGCTGGGGATCGAATGCCTCTCACGCGGGGCCAGCGCCGCCGATTTTGTCGAACAGAGCGCCCACGTCTGCTCGATCATCAATGAGAACCTGCGCCATACCAAGCTCGATGCACTGGGCAAAGTGCATTGCCTGCCGGTGGATCGCTTTATCCAGAGCCAACGCGGTGTTGGGCACTATGATATAATCATCATGGATCCACCCTACGCCGATCCACAGATCGAACAGACAATCACCAATGTGGGGAGCTTTCAGCTTGGACATGCCGGTACGCTGCTTGTGGTGGGCCACTCAGCGCGGGTGACACTGGCTGATGCGTATCCGCACTTGACCCGCATCAAGTTTCGCCGCTTGGGCGACGCGTGCTTTTCGATCTATGAGATGGATGCCGAGTAGGGTAGGGGATGTGCAAAGTCCTTGGGGCTACGCCCCAAACCCCAGTTTTTGTTGGTGTTTGGCGGCAAAGCCGCCAAACACCAACAAAAAAGATCTTCGGGGGCGGCGCAGCCGCCCCCGAACCTCCACCGAAGGTGACTTTGCACAACCCTATGCAGCATCGCTTATCTAAAGACACCATCTATGCGCATAGCAGTCTATCCCGGTAGTTTTGATCCCGTCACACTCGCCCATTTGGATATTGCGCGCCGTGCTACCCGCATCTTTGATCGCGTGATTATGGCGGTCTTTGATCGTCCGCAGAAGAATCTGCTCTTTACCACCGAGGAGCGCCTGGATCTGCTGCGCGAAGCCACGGTCTCTATGACGGGCGTTGAGGTGATGGCCTACCAGATCCTCACGGTGGACTTTGCGCGCTCGGTGGGGGCGTGTGCGCTGGTACGTGGGTTGCGCACCGTCAGCGACTTTGAAGCCGAGTACCAGATGGCCCAGATCAACCAAGCGCTTGATGACTCGATAGAAGTGGTGTTGCTGGCCGCTGGTCGCCACTATGGGCATGTGAGTTCCAGCGCGGTGCGCGAGATGGCTGCGTTGGGGCGTGAGCCGGTCAATTTTGCGCCGCCGCATGTGCTTGCGGCGTTGCGTGAGAAGTTCACGCGAGGGGGGTGATGGCCATCGAACTGGACGACTTGATTGATGAGATCGAGGATGCGCTGGCGGATGGTCGGCGGATGCTCTTTATTGGGCGTCTGTTGGTGGACGAGGAGCGGATTCTGGACATTCTCGACCGCATGCGGGTGGCCATTCCAGAGGAGCAGAAGCGGGCGCGGCGGATTATTCAGGAGCAGGAGCGGCTGATCGCCGAAGCTGAGGCGCGGGTCAAGCAGGTGCTAGAGGAGCGTGGCTTGCTTGAGGCGATCAATACCGAGCGTACCCGCTTGTTGCAGCAGGCGGAACATGAAGCGGCACAGGTGCGAGCGGGAGCCGATGAGTATGCGCGCCAGGTTCTCGAAGAACTCGATGATCGTCTGACCAAATTGGTAACAAGTGTGCGCAACGGACTTTCAACCTTGGGCAGCGATGGCGGCCTGAAGCACGCTTGACAATCGTTAGGCCCCTGGCCTATAATGCGGCGTTTGGAGCGCATAGAATAAGCGCCGCACACCGACATGTCAACCATCAAATTTAATGTTGCGCAGCTCTTGCGCGAAATGATTGGCGGGCGCCGGGATTACACCTTTAGCGAGGCCAAACTCCCGCTCGATGATCAGCTCGTGTTGCGTGACATCAGCGGTGAGGTTCGCTTTACCCGTACTGCCACCGGGGTGTATGCCCATGTGCGCGCACGCGGGACGGTCGAGTTGGTCTGTGTGCGCTCGCTTGAGTCGTTCGACCACCAGGTTGAAGTGGACTTTAGCGATCAGTTTCACTCTGTCGTTGATGTGATGACCGGGGCGGGCCTTCCGGCACCAGTAGAGGATGATCCGTACCTGCTCAATGAATTGCACATGGCCGATATTGGTGAAGCATTGCGCGATTATACGCTGCTCGAACTGCCGATCAACCCGGTCAGCCCAGCATACCGTGATCAACCAGTGCGCTACACGGTGCAGTCAGAGGGCATCGAAGACGCAGCGACTGACGAGATAGTGGATAGCCGGTTCGAGGCGTTAAAGGCTTGGGCCGCCCAACAGAAGAACAAGTAACGAGGAGTTGAGACAACCATGGGAGCACTACCGAAACGAAAAGTGTCGCGCCACCGCCGTGGCAATCGCCGTCAGCATCTGGCCCTTACCGCGCCGACGCTGGTGACCTGCCCGGAGTGTGGGAGCCTGATGCGCGCACACTTCGCCTGTAAGAACTGCGGTACCTACAAGGGTCGGCAGGTGATCGCGCTGGCGAGCCAAGCTGCCGATCAGCGCTAACAGCAAGCCCACTGATGCGGGTGCGGCGGCGCGGGGCGACCGGACGGTGTTCTCACCGCGCCGGTCGCCTTTTGTGTAGAGAGAAAGGCAGCCAGGGTGAGTAGTTCACGCTATGCGGCAATTGTTGGTTGGGGAATGGCCGTCCCACGTCAGGTGGTGACGAATGATGATCTGGCCCAGCGGATTGACACCTCCGATGAGTGGATTCGTACCCGCACCGGCATTGCTGAACGGCGGGTGGCTGCTCCTGATGAGTATACTTCGGTCTTGGCGACTGCAGCCGGACGTGAGGCGATTGCGCAGGCGGGGCTGGCTCCTACCGATATTGATATGGTGATCCTGTGTACCTGTACCCCCGACCGGCCCTTTCCGGGGACGGCGTGCGTGGTGCAGACCAATTTGGGCATTCCGCGTGCCCCGGCCTTTGATCTGGTGGCGGCATGTAGCGGCTTTGTCTATGGCATGACCGTCGCGCATAGCATGATCCAGAGCGGGGTGAGCCGTAATCTGCTCCTGATTGGTGCCGACATTTTTACCCACTTTCTTGACTGGAACGACCGCAATACCTGTGTCCTCTTTGGTGATGGTGCGGGTGCGGTGGTGCTCCAGGCGACTGAGCAGCGGGTGGGGCTACTCAGTGCGCGGATTGGGGCCGCCGGTGAGGGTGAGGCGATGATGGCGGTTGAGGCGGGGGGCACGCGCATGCCCGCCACGCCGGAGGTGTTGGCGGCGGGTAAGCAATACGTCTTTATGCATGGGCGCGAGATCTTCAAGAATGCCGTGCGCGACATGTCCGAGTCGGCCCTTCAGGCGATTGCCGAGGCCGGGTTGACGCTTGATGATATTCGCCTTGTGGTGCCGCACCAGGCCAATCTACGCATCATTGAGGCGGTTGCCAAGCGGCTTGATATGCCCATGGAACGGGTGATGGTCAACCTGGATCGCTACGGGAACACCTCGGCGGCATCGGTACCGATTGCGCTCTGTGAGGCTGCACAGCAAGGCCGGATCAAAGATGGCGACTATGTCTTGTTGACGGCCTTTGGGGGTGGATTAACCTGGGGTTCGGTAGTCATCCGCTGGGGGCGGAGTGCTGCCTGAGCGTATCAATGAACGAGCAACAAGCATCGTCAAAGGATCTGACATGAACGCTGCGTGGGTATTTCCAGGCCAAGGCTCGCAGACGGTCGGCATGGGCCATGATCTCTACGTACACTCTCCGACAGCGCGGGCGATCTTTGAGCAGGCCGACGAGGTGTTGGGCTTTGCGCTTTCACACCTCTGTTTTGAGGGGCCAGAGACGGCCTTAACGGCGACGGAGAATGCGCAACCGGCGTTGCTGACGGTGAGCATCGCGCTGGTACGGGTGTTGGAGGAGATTGGTGGTGCGGCCTTGGTGCGCCCGTTGGCGGTGGCGGGGCACAGCTTGGGTGAATACTCGGCGTTAGTGGCGGGTGGGGCGCTCGATTTTGCCACCGCGCTGCGCTTGGTTCGGCGGCGCGGCGAGTTGATGGCAGCGGCCCACGAGGGGAGTATGGCGGCCGTCATCGGTCTCGCGCAACCCGATCTGGAGCAGATCTGCGAGCAGGTGAATAGTGGCGATCATGGGGGCACGGTGGTGATCGCCAACTACAACGCCCCCGACCAACTGGTGATCAGTGGCAGTGCGGCGGCGGTAGCCCAGGCGGGCCAGATCGCCAAAGAGCATGGGGCCAAGCGGGTGTTGGGCCTGAAGGTGAGTGCGGCCTTCCATTCGCCCTTGATGCAGGCAGCCGCCGAGGGGATGGCCCACGAGATTGCGCAGGCCGAGGTGCGTGACCTAGAAGTTCCGCTGATTGCCAACGTAAGCGCCGAGCCACTGCGCAGCGCCGACGAGGTGCGGCGTGAGGTGGTAACGCAGGTGACGGCCCCGGTGCGCTGGATTGCCTCGACCGAGGCGATGTTGGCCCACGGCTGCACGACCTTTGTCGAGATTGGGCCGGGCAAGGTACTGACCGGCCTCGTGCGCCGGATTGCGCCCCAGGCACGGCTGGTTACGCTGAGTAGCTGGGCTGATGTGCAGGCATTTGTGGCCCAACTCTAAGAATCAGCGAGGCCACCGACATATTCTTCGGTGGCCCGCTGTGTCATTTACGTGCTTTCTCTTGTCCCGATCTTAACGTAACGTCCGTTCGCGTGCGAGTCCGAAGTCCGAGTTCCGAAGGTCAAGTTCGAAGTCCGAAGTCCGTCATCGTCCGTCATCCGAGCGTACAAGAGTGGCGCCTCAAGAGTTCAGTTGCTCTGTTTTCTTGTTCCGCTGTAGTCCTACTTATCCACCGCGACCCTCGACCGCCCTCCATGCAGCACCTTTGTCTTCTCCTGTCAGACGACAGTATGTATGACGGTGCTATGTCAGCTTTTGTCTTTGGGTATGGCTCATTTCTGTGCGTAGGGTTCACATCTGTTCCGTACGCGGTGAGCTTGGCGTTGGAGGCTACTTGGTGGCTTGCAGAGTATCCGATCACTCCTTCAGTGATCCGGCACTTGGTCGTTAGTCTCCCTGATCAACGGTCTGATCATTTCCCCTAACTTACGCTCACTCCGTACTAATCCCTTTACACTGGAGTTTCGCGCTTGCTTTCGAGTAGCACGTTTTCGGTTGTACAGGTTCCCTCAGAGTGTTCTGTTCTCTTGAGGCTTCGTGATCATCATAGCACTCAGATGCGACAAAATCAAGTGATCTATCGTAAATTAACGATAATAGAATTAAATGTGTCGAGAAACGCTAAGTAAGACGTGTTGTAGTTCGTATAAGATATGCGAGAAGTGTAAATAATTTTTTAATTATCCAGCACCACCCGTTCGGCGACGGCCTTGCCGGAGAGCAGCACGAGGGGGATGCCGCCACCGGGGTGGGTACCGCCACCCACAAAGTAGAGGCTGCGCACATCTGGGGCGCGCAGGGGCGGGCGCATGAAGGCCGAGAAGCGGTTGTTGGAGGCGAGGCCGTAGATGGCTCCGCCGGCGGCGTTGTAGTGGTGTTGGAGATCTACCGGCGTCCAGATCGTTTCGTAGGCGATGTGGTGGCGCAGATCGCTCAGGCCCATACGTTCCAGCTTGGCCACAATCAGATCGCGGTAGGCGGGGGCCTCGCGGTACCAGTTGATGCGCTGGTTGAGGGCCGGAGCATTGACGAGGACGAAGAGATTCATGTGGCCGGGCGGGGCGTGCTGGGGGTCGCTCAGACACGTACTCGCCACGTAGATGGTCGGGTCGGCGGCGGGGACACCTTTTTGGAAGATGGCCTGAAACTCACGCGGATAGTCGCTGCTGAAGAAGATGTTGTGGTGCGCCAGGTCGGGGTAGTGGCGGTTGATACCGAGGAAGAGGATGAAGCCGCTACACGACGGTTCGAGGCGGGTGAGGCGCTGGGCGGTGCGTGGCCGACCGGGGATGAGGTGAGTATAGGCGTAGCGCGGGTCGGCGTTGATGACTACCTGGTTGGCGCGCACAATCTCACCGCTGCTGAGGCGTACCCCACGGGCAGCCCCGCCTTCAAGCAGTACCTCGCTCACCGGGGTGCTGGTTCGGATTTCAACCCCTAGCTCTGTAGCGAGGCGTTGGAGGGCGTGGGCCAGTTCGTACATACCGCCCCGAACATACCAGCCGCCTTCGGCAAACTCGATGTAGGCGATAACATTGAAGGTGGCGGGTGAGAGATAGGGCGAAGAGCCGTTGTAGGTGGCGTAGCGGTTGAAGATCTGGTGGAGGTAGGGACTAGCGAAGGTGGCGCGGACGGCAGCATCCACGCTGCGCAACGAGTCGATCTTGGGGCCATCGCGCAGCAGGCGTGGGGTGAGTAGCTCCGAGATGCCATCGAAGGGCTTGAGCAGGAAATTATCGGCCACTGCGCCATAGATGTCGGCGGTGTAGGCGAGGAAGCGCAGGAAGTTGGGGACATCAGCGGGGTTGAGGCGCTCGATCTCCTGAATCAGTTGCGGCAGGCGTTGCCATGCATCAAAGCGGGTGCCATCGGGCCAACGGTAACGGCAGGTTGGCTCGATCTGATCAAGGCTAAGGTACTCCTCCATCCGCCGCCCCGCCGCGCTAAAGAGGTCGCGCACCACCCAGGGCATGGTGAAGAGCGAGGGGCCGGTATCGAAGGTATAGCCTGCGGCTTGTAGGAGGTTGAGTTTGCCTCCTAGGCGCGGGTTCTTTTCGAGCAGCGTGACATCATGGCCAGCGCGGCGCAGGTGGATAGCAGCGGCGAGGCCACCGAGGCCGCCGCCAACAATAATCGTTTGGGTATGAATGGCTACACCTCAACACCTTGTTGGGGTGCGTTACGACGCGCCCCGATACCCCTCAAGCTAAGCAGACTTCAGCTTGGGGCTATGCCCCAGACCCGCTTTTTTCGCGTATGTTGGCGGCTTCGCCGTCAACATACGCGAAAAAGAGTTCTTCGGGGGAGGCTTCGCCTCCTCCGAACCCCCGCCGGGAGTCCCTCCTACCACCCCTTCTTTTGGCCAGGGATCTGGGCACCGAAGATGCTCGGTGGCAGCTTAAAGCCGTGGGCTTCAAGGCGCGGGGTAAAGCGCGGGCGCACGCCGGTGGGGCGTAGTTCGGCCTGGATCTTGCCTTCGGGGGTTTTGCCCAGGATATCGAGCTTAAAGATGTCCTGGAGCACCACCTTCTCGCCCTCCATACCCTGTACCTCGGTGATATAGGTAACTTTACGTTGGCCATCATCAAGGCGGCTCTGCTGGACGATCACATCAATGGCCGAGGCGATCTGCTCACGGATGACCTTGAGCGGCAGATCCATACCAGCCATCATAGACATCGTCTCCATACGTGCAATCGCATCGCGGGGGGTATTGGCGTGCAGCGTGGTGAGCGAACCATCGTGGCCGGTGTTCATCGCCTGGAGCATGTCAAGCGTCTCACCACCACGGCACTCGCCGATCACGACGCGCTCCGGGCGCATACGCAGCGAGTTGATGACCAGGTCACGGATGCTGACCCGGCCCGTGCCATCAACCTCAGCGGGCTTGGCCTCTAGGCGTACCACATGATCCTGGGCCAACTGCAACTCGGCGCTATCCTCAATCGTCACAATGCGCTCATCTTCGGGGATGAAGTTGGAGAGCACATTGAGCAAGGTGGTCTTACCAGAACCGGTACCACCAGCGACGACGATATTGAGGCGGCTGATCACACAGGCGCGCAGGAACTCACCCATTTCGGGGGTCATCGAGCCGAAGCGGATGAGATCATCAACCTTGAGCTTATTCTTGGAGAACTTACGAATAGTGACGGTACAGCCATCAATCGCGCAGGGCGGAATGATCGCATTCACACGCGAGCCATCGGGGAGGCGGGCATCCACCATGGGCCACTTGCGATCCACGCGGCGACCGAGGGGGCGGATGATGCGATCAATCACCTTGAGGACGTGTTCATCACTGGCGAAGACGACGGGGCTGACGCGGAGCTTGCCCTTCTGCTCAACATAGATACGGTTGGGGCCATTGACCATGACCTCGGAAATGGTATCGTCATTGAGGAGTTGCTGGATCGGCCCGAAGCCCATCAGTTCATCGCAGACCATCTCGAAGAGTTGTTTGATGGCAGTATCGGGCAGGTTGACGCCTGCCTGTTGGTAGATGCGGGCGAAGCGTTCTTGGAGCAGTTTTTCGCTCTCTGGTGAGCGTTTGAGTTCGCTCTGATTGCCTAGCGAGGCTTGAATACGATCCACGATCCAGAGCGAGAGTTCGAGCATGCGCTTAGGATCGGTAGGCGGAGTCGGATCTTCAACCGCACTGCTGGTAGCGCGGGCTTCAGCGGCGGGAGGCATTGCGGCAACGGGTTCTGGTATCGGGTTGGCGGCTGGCGGCGGCGGTGCCGGAGCCGCCGCTGGAGGACGCACTGCGGGTGTGGCGGGAGGCTCAGGGGGGGGAGGGCTACCACCACCACCGCCAAGACGTTTGAGCAGGGACATACTACCTCCTGGTGCCGCCTATAGGGGCGGATAGGGCTGCTGTACTAGCCAAGTTTGACGAAATAGGCTTCACAGGCGCGATCAATCAACTCTTTGGACATGCTGGGTTCGATGCCGCGATATTTGGCCTCATCAAGAATCTGATCGCACAGGTCACGTGGGTGACAGGAGCGCAGATCGCGGCCCGCCTTCATATAGTGTTCTTGGATGAGGTGGCGCAAGCCTTCATCGCTATAGGGGATCTTCTTACCTTTACAAACCAGTTGGAAGATCGAGCGAAACTCCGCCGGTGACGGGTTAGGCACTTCAATCTTATGCCGAATACGGCGTAAGAAGGCATCATCAACCAACTGTTTGGGATCGAGGTTGGTCGAGAAGACGATCAGTACATCAAATGGTACCTGAAGCTTCTTACCAGTTTGAAGAGCGAGGTAATCGAACTTCTTCTCCAGGGGCACGATCCAGCGGTTGAGCAGATCCTTGGGGCTACACTTCTGGCGACCGAAGTCATCAATCAGGAAGAGGCCGCCATTGGCTTTAAGCTGGAAGGGGGCTTCATAGATCTTGACGACGGGATCGAAGATGAGTTCGAGTTGTTCGAGGATAAGTTCACCACCCACCACCACCTGTGGGCGTTTACACACCAGCCAGCGCGCATCGGGGAAGGTGCTACCAGTAGGGCGGGCGGGAGCACCGGGGAAGGCAGCGGCTACCTCATTATGCCCGACCTGGTTTTGCTGCACGACCTGATGGTTGAGCGGGTCAAAGATCTTGATGATCTGACCATCAATTTCGACGGCGTAGGGGATGAGGATGTAGCCACCGAGCAGATTGGCGATACCCTCAGCAATGGTGGTCTTGCCGTTACCGGGCGGGCCATAGAGGAAGAGCGAGCGCGCCGAGTTCGCGGCAGGGCCGATCTTATCGAGCATCTTGTCGCTGACCACCAGATGGCTAAAGGCTTGGCGGATCTTGGCCTGATCAATGACCATCTCGCCGATACTCTGGCGTTTGAGGATAGCAATATACTGATCGAAGGGCACCGGGGCTGGCCCAGCATACTGAGAGCGCGAGAGGATTTCGAGGATCTTGGCACGGCCCTTGTTGGCGATCACATATTGGAAGGAGCGTTCACTAAAGCCGCCGCCCTCAGAACCGATAATATCTACAAACTCTTCGAGTTTGAGAAATTCGAGTGCCTTGTCAATAATTCCCAAAAAGGGCAACTTGGTCACTTCCTCAAGGCGCTGGCCGGTGATTGCGCCGGTAAAATAGACAATCTTGAGGATGAGATCCGTCAGAAAGCCCATCGTCAGCCCAGAATCAGCAATCGAGTTGGGTTGGTTGGGGATGTCTGGAAATTTACTCGTATCAACCGCAGCCGGTGTTTCGGTGGGCCTGGGGGTGGTGATTTCGTGGAGTTTGAAGGACATGGATCGTCCCTCCTGATGATCTTGGTATAGGAGGCAGGAGATCGCGCACTGTGCCTACAGTATACCCCTTCTGTCTCCATAATAGCAAGGAATGCTATAATCGAGGCCATGATCGCATCACTACGCGGAACACTCATTCATATTGGTAGCGACCATCTGGTGATCGAGACGGGTGGTGTGGGCTGGCTGGTCTATGCGCCGCGCAGTGTCTTGGGGGCGTGCGGGGCGCTGAACGAGACGATCTTCCTCTACACGCACATGATCGTGCGCGAGGATGCGCTGCTACTCTACGGCTTTCAGACGCTGGAGCAACGGGCGCTCTTCGAGAGCCTACTGAGTGTGAGCGGGGTGGGGCCGAAGGTGGGTTTAAGCCTGCTCTCGGCGGGCAGCCCGGACGACATCCGACTGATGGTGGCACAGAACAACACGACCGCGCTGGCACGTGTGCCGGGGATCGGCAAGAAGACCGCCGAGCGCTTGGTGCTGGAGTTGAAGGGGAAGCTCGATCTGAAGGGCTTACCGACGGCGGCGGGTGGGGTCGCCGCAGCCCCCTCGGCGCTCAATGCGGAGTTGGCCGAACTGCTGGTGAGCCTGGGGTATAGCAGTGCCGAGGCAAGCGCAGCAGTAGCGTCGCTCCCGGCTGATGCGCCGGAGGATCTCGAAGTGCGGTTGCGGTTGGCGCTGCGCTATTTTGGGAGCGTGTAGTTCCACCTAAAGACCTATTGACGCCCCCCCTAACTGGGGTATAATACACAAGCGAATGGGGATGCTTGGCTTCGACAGGGAGGGCAAGCCGTGGATTGCAGGTCGTGCCGCCCAGTCACGTTAAAGGGGCAACGGCAATAACTGCCAACTACAACATTCGGGCTCAGGCTCCGCGCCTGGCCCTCGCTGCCTAATTAGGTAGCGCGTCGTCCTCAATTCACCTGATGGTTGGGGGTACGGCGTCAGCAAGTCAGGTGCTGCTTAGGTGAACACCGGTTAGCTTAGGCTTAAGATCAATCGGTTTGCCCAAAGACCGTTCTGCTCATCGTATGGTCGCGGGCGAGCTCAAACGATGGGATAAACCTGTAGCATGTCTGCGGTCCAGCTTTCTGGACGGGGGTTCGACTCCCCCCATCTCCACCACGAACAAGCCCGTCGGTCAGAATGACCGGCGGGTTTGTGCATGTTCCACCACCTCCTCCAGACTCATCGCCGCCAGACTCGGCAGCACCAGATCGGCGTGGCTCAGATCCATCTGCGCGGTGACGGAGTTGGGGACGGCGAGGCTGTAGATGCCTGCCGCTTGGGCGGCGCGTACCCCATTGGGCGAGTCTTCGAGGGCGAGTGCGGCGGCGGCGTTTACCCCCAGGCGCTCTAGGGCCAACAGGTAGAGATCGGGGTCGGGTTTGCTACGCGCCACATCATCTATGGTGCAGAAGATACTGAAGTGATGGAGCAGCCCCATTGTGCTAAGGTGCGTCTCAATCCAGGTGCGATCCGAGCTAGAGGCGATGGCGAGGCGCATGCCCAGGCTTTGTGCCGCCTCGATGTAGGCCACCACGCCGGGGAGCGGGCGGGGTTCACCGAGCAATTCGCGGAAGCGGGCGCGGGTCGTGCGGCGCAACAGATCATGATCAAGCTCGCGCCCCACGAGCGATTCGAGGTAGCGGTAGGGATCGAAGCGCTGATTACTGCCCACCGCCTGCGCCCAGGTGCTGATCGGCAGATCGCACCCATACGCAGCAAAGACCTCCTGCCACGCTTGGTATTTGGGCGTCTCGGTGTCCAGAATGAGGCCGTCGAAGTCGAAGATGAGGGCGTGGAGCATGGTGGGGCCTTTGAGGTATAGACAAAGTTTCAGAAGGAGTGTAGGGAGTGCAATCCGGCGGCAAAGTATTAAGCTGGGATGAACCATGTCTTATGGTGCGAGTTCTTTCCATCGAAAGTATTTATACAACTTAGCGCAGACATCACCCATAATGCTGCGCATTTTGCGCGTATCACCCACAAGAAAGCCATGATATAATGCGCGGCTTTCGGGATTATCATCGTTACGCTGAACATGACATGGAAAGATATAGATTCGTTGTTTGTAGCGCGCAAAGACTCGTCGCTCACCTTCAAGCTCGACTGCACTGTCAAGGACAGATTGGGCTTCTTCTGAATTAAGATCCATTATAGAAACAAAATCAGCAATATCTCCAGTAGGCGGATGCTTAACGTTATCCTGATACCAACGTCGTCGGGAGATAACGTGTTGAGGAGTACATACATTCCAAACGTACCGTTCCTCAACTATTGAAGTATTTGCATATATAACATGAATATAGACTTCGCTATATTCACGACATTCATTCATACTAAGTAGTACTGCGGTACCTGCTGTACCCTCAAAAAATGTACGTGTAAAGTGAGATGTATAGCCGATAGCGCAAAAACTCACATCTTCGGAATTTAAAACACACTCGAATTGTTCTGTATTAAATACATCGGCGGCAAAAGGCCATTGAGCGATTTTCTTTAAGAAATTCCGAAATCGATCACGCTCTATACCTATATCACCTTGTGTTATTGCCTGTTGGGCTTGTTCATCCTCGATCTGTTTGTAGCGGAAATTCACCACTTCACGAAAGGACTTGTCCTTAAGGAGTTGTTTTGCCTCAATCGGTTCATCCCGATATAGTGAATAATCCCCACACATAGCAATAAGTTGGTTATACGACTCCATCATTGTGGCTAGAAGTTGACCAGCGTGATGAAAGTCCCGTGCCTGACTATTCAGTGATGCTGCATTGATGAAAATGTAGGTCATAGTAACTCTTCGATATCACGATCTAGTTGATCAAAAAAGCCGGTCGGCCAAGGGGTAATGCCTCCACTTGGATAAAGCCTGGGTGTTGCGATCCGCAACGGACTATGATCGTTTGCCGCAATAAAGTACTGGATCACAACATCATTGGCATTGATCGCTTGCCCCCACGCACCCTGGCGTACTGCCACGCGAATCCCGTTCAGGATGTGGTCGCTGTGCGTCTCTACTACCACCTGCACCCCGGCGGCGGCGACGCGGGCTAAGAAGCGCCCCATGATTGATTGGCTGCGCGGGTGGAGGTGGGCTTCGGGGTTCTCGATGATCAGGAGTGACCCCGGCGGCGCTACGAGTGCCGCTACGACGATGGGGAGGGTGTAGATGAGCCCGAAGCCGATGTTGGTGGGACGGACAAAGTTTTGGCTTGGATCAGTCCGCATGAGGAGGATGGCTTGATCCGTCTGCTCGATGATGCGTGCGTCAAACTCGAATCCGGGGATGATTTCTTGCATCCAGTGGGTGACTTCGGCTGCCAATGGGCGAAATGGTGCTGCGAATCTCCCGGTGTTGCTTATCTGGGTGTCACTCTCTGCTTCCTCAAAGGTGATCGGTGCATCCGGGTCTTGTATGCTGAATGCGGCTTCAGGGCTGGCAAGTGGCCCGCTGATGCTGTTCTGGATCGGACTCTCACGGTAACGCCCCAGAATTGCTGCAGCATACTGGCCCTGTGCCCCTACGTTGTAGGCCCATCCACTGTCGCTGCCGATTGGGTAGGTGAGTCGTGGCCCGATTCGCTCAGCGTTGAGGTAGTTAAAGCCGCTATCAAAGAGGTTCGATATGACCTGCTCTGTTGCTGATCCGTGAATGATATATTCCTTGGCACGTTCAATATCGAAGGTGTAGATAAAATTCTGTGATTTACTATCACAAGTTAGTCTGATTTCAATATCATTATTGGTACGCTCACCACGGTAGATGACTTCACTTTGTGTGCCTACATTGATGAGATCACCACGCAGAAGCAGGTTGCCGCCTTGTAGCATGCTGGCAAGATGGGATTGGCGGAGGAGAAGCAGTGCTTGGATGACACTCGATTTTCCGGCCGCATTTGCGCCTACCAGAAGGGTGAGTGGCCCAAAGGTGATCGTTTGCTCGGCGAAACATTTGAAGTTGTGTAGATGGACTTGCTCGATCATCGTATGATCTCCTCAAGGAGCCGCTCGACTCGGCCAAACCGCCGTGCGATCATTATGGGGCTGCCGGTGGTGTAGGTGATTGCGTCGTTGAATTCGTTGTCTGCTAAGAGATCGAGGAAGCGACGCACGATCTCGGCATGGTGTGTGCGTAGCTCTTCGCGGCGGTAACGCTCTAGCAGTACAGTCCAGATCTCGAAGAGCGGTTTGCTGATTGGGGAGCGCCGACCATCGGCTTTCCATTGGACTTCACCTTTGGCGAGGGCTGCTAGATTGATGTGTAGGCTATCTCTGGTGCCGTCGGAGTGGATGGATTGCCCACTGTAGTCTATTTTACGGAAGGCGAATGGGCCAAAGAGGAGGGCGGCTTTTTCTAATGATTCAAGAAATACAGCGCTGAATGTTTCGATGCCGACATCGGAGTAGCTGTTCAGGCTGATCATCGTTTTGTTCAGCAGATCGTCGAGGTTGCGCGGTGGGTTGCGCTCATCTCCTCGTTGAAATACGTTATAGCCGTAGAGTTTGAAGGCAAAGTAGCGCAAAATGCAGTCGCGGTCATCCATGCGCAGCGCACTGATGGAGTTTCCTGTCACCCGCGTGAAAACCGCGTGTTCGGCAAGGTTGCGCAGAAGTGTGGTTGCCTTGCCTTGGTAGAGTGCGTGACGGATTTCTTGCGCGGTGAGGGTGAGGCCGCCGGTGTTGACACGGTAAAAGACCTCGAAGCGTACCATGTCCGAGGTTTGGGCTTGGACGATGTGGAGGGTTAGTCGGGTGTCTTCCAGAATGAGTTGTTGCATGCTCACTGGCAGATCGTCAAAGCGCATCTTTTCGTATTGGGTCAGGTAGCGCAGCCCCGTAAGTTGGAGTCTCTTCTGGTTGCAAAAGCGGTCGAGTGTCGAGAGGCGCTGCAATCCATCCATGACTTGCCGCCGGTTGTCACTCATTTCATCAAGGTAGAAGGCCGGTAGCGGTATCCTGAGCATGATTGACTCGATGAGACGACTCTGGCGCACGGCATCCCAGACGAAGTTGCGCTGAAAGGCGGGTTGGAGGAAGATGCGCCCGCTTTTGATCTGGGCGAGTACGGCCATGACAGGATCGTTGACGGTGCTGACGCTTAAGCTCCCAGGATCGAAGGGGGCACCCTCCCACAATGCGCTTTCGCTATCGCCATTGCGTTGTTCTGGTTCGGTGCTTAGGCGTTGGAGCAGATCGCGTCCACGTTCGGTGATGACCCATTGCCCTTCGGAAAAGATACTCAGACCGCGTCGTGATGCTCCACTAAGGCGTTCGCTCAGTTCGATTTCGTCGAGAAGGAGATCGGGGCGGTTCTGCTCAAGCAGTCCGTGGAGGGCCTTCAACTTGGCTCGCCCATCGCGGACGGTTGCGAGGTTTTCCAAAATAGCTCGTGTCGGTTCATCGAGTTCGGTGTTGCTCTCTTCAATGCTCATGCCTTCTCGCCTCCCCCCACTATCTCCTCGATCGTCCGTATCTCATCCGGGCGTAGCCCGTACAACGCATACACCCGCTCGTCTATCTCGCGCTCCAGTTCTCCCACATCTGCCGCGCTCGCCTCGGCCTTCAGATCGAGGATGCGCTCTACTAGCCCCCCGATGGCGTTGCTTGCTTCTGGGGGGGGGATGGGGAATGCCTCTAGTGCTGGTGGTTGGACTTCGTACCAGCCATTCTGTTTACCAACAAAGATTTGTTTGGCGTAAAATAACGAAACGGTGGAATTTAGTAATGATATAGGATAGTATAGATTATTGACAGAGGAGATCATATAAGAAGTATTACCTAAAATATATCCACTGTCATCAAGTGCAAATGTTGGTTTACGTGAGATTTTAGTTGAAATAATTTTCGTTCTTTTGAAGTCATTCCAGTAAGCACATGCTCGAAGTTCCCAATAATATTTGCCTTGATCATATCGTTCCGTAAGATCTTTATGAAAATTCCTAAGCCAAGTATGTATTGCTGGATAAGTTTTTGCAAAAATTCCTTCTGCTTCAGAATAGGGCGTACCTGACCAGGAATGTTTATAATTCTCTGACGACTCAATTTGGATTATATATTGATCGACAAAATCCACATACCATCGTTTCACATCCTTTCCTCGTATATAAGGTTTAATTAACTCGGCACTAGATGGATCTTCAGCAATCAATTGATCGCGTGTCTTGCGATCAATTACGAAGGCTTCATTCAATCCAGTTGTAATCCCGCGATAGAACCTTCCCCCGACATACTCACCGAGCGGCTTACCAGCGCGGCGCAGCTTTTCGAGCAGGCGCTGGGTGGCGGCTCCCTCAAGCCGCCAGCCGTCGTCGCTCAGGCTGCGCTGGAGGATGAGTGGGCCGCTGGGGGTAGCGGCGGCGGCGCGGGCGTGGGCGACAATCGCCGGGAACTCGTCGAGGCGGCTGGCCGGGTTCCAGTTGAGCGCCAGCAGGCGCTGCTCGGTTGGCGTGGCACTACTCGGTTGCGCGTCGGCATGCTTCTGGGCAATGATGATGCTGGGGTAGGCGATAGCCGTAAAGACCGGCGCGTCGCCGAAGTCTATGATCTGCTGGATGTGGGTATGCTGCTTCAGGTAGTTGCGCAGCTTCTGGCCATAGCCAGCGCGGAAGAACTTGTTGGAAGAGATAAAGGTGAGGATGCCGCCCGGTTTGAGCAGTTGCAGGCCGCGCTCGTAGAAGTAGACATAGAGATCGGCGGTGCCGGTATAGGTGGCGTAGCGTTGTTGCAGCGCGGGCTTGCGCTCCTTGATCTGCTCCTGGCGCACATAGGGCGGGTTGGCGATCACCAGCGCGAAGCCCTGATCGCGGCCAAACATCCACTCCGGGTCGAAGAAGGGCGCGTGGCGATTCTGGGCGTAGGGGTCCCACTCGGCCAGCGCGGCGGCGGTGGCCTTGGGCATGCCCTCATATTCAAGCTGGGCCTGCAACTCCTGGCGCAAGTTGCGATCTTGCTCGCGGTACTTGCGCTTGGTTGGGGGCGTCTTGGCACTAAAATAGGCCGAACGCACCTGCTTCAACTGGTGTTCCAGCGCGATCACCCTATCGCTACGCAATGCGCCCTGGCCGGTAAGACTATGCAGCGCATCCGCCGCGACAAACTTGGTCTCAAGGTTGGGGAGCGGGCGGATGCCCCGGTTATCGCGTTCATCATGCACCTGTTGCTCCACAATCAGGCTAATGAAGCAGCGCAACTTGGCGATCTGCACCGCAATCGGCTGGATGTCTACCCCATAGATCACATTTTCGATCAGAAAGAGCTTACGCCCATAATCAAGATCATTGCGCTCGAAGGCTTCCTCGATACTCTCAATCGCCGCTTCGCGGGCCAGGGTATCTTCGATCTCTTCAGCGCGGGCAATCTGGCGCGCCTTCCAGGCGTGGTTGCCGGGATCGAGCTTATTGAGCAAGAAGACCAGTTTTTGCAAGGCCCCCATCGGGAAGGCCCCGGAGCCACAGGCCGGATCGATCATCGTCAGGTTATCGAGAGCGCGGATCAACTGTGCGATCTCAGCCGGACTAAAGCGCGGCGGCAGATCGTTATAGGCCAGCAATTCGCGCAGCCGCGCATCGAGATCGGCGGTGGCGGGTAGCTGCGACTTCAGGTAGAGCAGCAGCGACTCATCCACCATATAGGCCACCACATGGCGCGGCGTATAGAACGACCCCGTCTCCTTGCGTGCCGTCGTCTCGGTCTCTGGGTTATAGGCCGCCAGCAGGTTCTCAAAGACCTGACCGAGCAATTCGGGGTCGAGCGCGACATCTTCTTCAATCGGCGTATTTTCGGCCACCGTAAACTTATAGCTCTCTAAGATCTCCAAGAGACCGCGCACCTCATAGCGGCGGCCACGGGTACCATAGGTACTATTGAGATCGACCGCGAGCGGCTGGGCGGTAAAGAAGAGCGCATTAGGAACCGAGGGCTGACTATCGGGGCGGTCGGAGAAGCCATCAATCCGCAGCGGCGGCTTCTGCTCAGGATCATCGAGGCACTCAAAGAGGCCGCCATTGAGGAAGGGGATACGCGCAAAGATCGCCAGCGCCGCCTGGGGATCGCGGAAGAGCGCGGCATGGCGATAGAGATTGGTGATCCCATAATGCTGTTCAGGGCGGCGGAAGGCGCGTTTGGGCATCTCCTGATTGAGCGTGGCAAAGAAGAGATTCTGCAAAATCGCCAAATAATAGCTACTCGCCGCATCATCCAGCGACACGAGCAGATCGGCAACTTCGGTGCGCCGGAAGAGACGCGGGTCAACCAGACCCTTCTCGCGCAGGAACCAGATAAAGATCAGGCGCGTAATGAGGCGGATGACCCGGTCGGCATTACGGCGCGGGCGGGGCGTCGCATCATCGGGGAACTCCACCACCTGCACGGCCCAGAAATACCAATTGGCAATCTCGCGGTAGAAGCGGCGATTTAGCTCGCTACTATCGAGCGTGCGCGCCCAGGCGCGTTGCAGATCGGCGAAGCCGCTGATCGTCTGGCGGGTAAGCAACGCCGGCAGACTCAGATCAGCCAGAATCTCCAAGTGGGCGCGGTGGGGAGCGCAGAGATCCAGATCCCGGATGAGCGACACCTTCTCCAGCACATCGCGGTTAGCATCGTGGCGATTGGGGCGGTGGGTGACAATCGCCAGGGTCAGCGTGGCGGCATAGCGAAAGACGACACTCACCGGCATAAGGAAGAGCTTATTGATCTCGCGGGTGATCGTCGCCAACTCGCCACGGGTATAGGGGCGGTCATCGGGTTTAGGCGCGAGGTCAACCGCAAAGAGGAGCAAGGACTGATAGGTTTGGGCATTGAAATTGGGTGGTGTCCCCAAATTCAGATGGAGTTGGGCATGAATTGCCAGCTCCTCGCCCGTAATCTGGGCCAGCATCGCCACCGAGCGCCACTGACTCAGGCGGGCATGCGCAGGGTTCAGGCGCTGATCGGGATCGAAGAGCGCACAGAAGGCCGCAGGCGTCGGCTCAAACTCCAACCAGCGCTGGCTCTGATAGCCAAGGGTCGCCAGGAGGTCACGCGCAGCAGACGCGAGGGGCGCGGTAGCGAGAGTGGTGAGCGAGTCTTTAATAGATGCGAGGAGGGAGATAGGTGCCACAACACATTCCTAGCGCCAGTTCTCGCGACGTAGCTCTGGCACAGCCTCGAAGTCTTTATCAGTTGTTAGCAGTACAAGATCATAACGCAGCGCAATAGTGGCAATCAGCGCATCAACGGTTGCAAGCTGGCGACCCCGCCGACGTAACGAAATTTGGAGACTAGCGGCATCTCTGGCATCTCTGGCATCAGGCACAAGACATTCCAGAGAATGCTCCCATTGCGTCCAGGATTGGAGATTCTGCTCTGATCGGGGTGCGATCCCGATACCAAACAGCACTTCGGCTAATATGGGGACACAAATAGCAAACGTAGCACCATTGGCTAACTGCTGCTGCATCCGCAGAATAAGTGCATGGCCAGGAGTGACGAGCGATGCAGCGTGATTCGTATCAAGCAGATAGGCCGTCATCTATTCTCTGCCTTCAGCAATGTCATCGGCACGGTTTATCGCGTTGATCTCACATTCAGCCGCATCAAGCGCATCAAGCAACTCTTGATCCGGCTTTCCATGCGCCATTTTTGCAAGTACTTCAGCAAGATTACCTTTAGCAGGAATGATATTAGCCGGATTTGGCGGCAATGCCTTGATTCGGGCGACGAGTGCCAGGAGATCGGCATCGTCATCAGTGGGCATCAGTACCTGCTCGGATTGCTGTGCTACATCTTCAGTCAGTCGTTCGGCAATATATTCGATTGCCAACGCCTCGACGGAGCGATGTACAACAGCGGCACGGTGCTGTAACTGTGTTGCCAGCGGCTCAGGCAGTGTAATAGTTGTCGTCATACTGCCCTCCTTATCGAGATACTTTATTATACGTGCATTGGGTACGGTAGCAACCCGTAGTATTTATCGTATCACCAGCCACGTAATCAGATCAACATCATCAGACGAGCGCACCTGCTGCTTATGTTCAGGCAGCACCCCCGTGCGTCCACTCGTCAGAGTCGCGGCAGCGCGGCGGTTAAACCGGCGCTCAATATCGCGCAGGGCAGCTTCGAGCAGCAGATTATAGCGTACCATATCGTGCCCATCATGAGTCTCTTGGTCGAAGAGCGCACAGAGCGCTACATCAGCAGTGGCGCGATCAGCGCAGAGCAGGCGATAGATTTCGAGGATCTGCTTGGGATGCGCGAAACTGAAACGCACCGTCCCATCGGCATAGACATAGACGAGATAGTAGGGCTGAAGCGGATTGACGATATGGGTCTCGCCAGTTGGCCCCTTTTGGCGTAGGCAGAAGATAACACCGGGGCGGATCGCGTCATAGTGTGCATCGGCAGGCACTACGGCATAGAGACCCAGCGGCAGATCGGCAATCATGCGCCGATTGGTTTGCAGGAAGCGCAGCAGATCGGCACGAAAATCATCAAGCGTAAACTCGGTAAGCGCCACACTCTCGCTAAAATCCTCCAGATCGAGGACTTCATCGCGCAGCCGCAGCAATTGGCGGTCGCGGTAGCGGAGATCATCGGCGATCAGTTCTTCAAGCTGCTCATTCGCCAACAGGTTATCATCACCCGTCGTAGTGACATCAACCAGCGCCATGCGTGACTCAACCCGATTCTTCAGATTGATATACTTATTAAGATCCTGGGTCGGCCAAAAATTCACCATCTGCACCGCCTGATTGATACTGCGCAGACGGTCAATACGCCCAAAACGCTGGATGATACGCACCGGGTTCCAGTGAATATCATAATTCACCAAATAGTCGCAATCTTGCAGATTCTGACCCTCGGAGATGCAATCGGTAGCAATCAGCAGATCAATCTCCGCATCCTGGGGCATAGTGGGCATCCGCTCGCGCTGTTTGGCACGCGGGGCAAAATTGGTCAGGATCTCATTGAACTGCGCACGCCCGAAACTGGTTCTATTCTCGGCAGCGCCACCCGACACCAGCGCCACATGGATACCGAGTTCTTGTTGTGCCCAGGGGGCCAATTGGGTATAGAGATAGACCGCCGTATCGGCAAACGCGGTAAAGACCAGCAGCTTGCGGTTCGGTTTTCCAGCCTTATCAAGTGTCGGGTTATGCACCTTCGCACTGATCAGTTCTCTGAGCTTCGCAAGCTTCGCATCACGTTCGGGGCCAACATCACGCGCCGCGATATAGAGGCCATGGAGTTGCTGCTTATCATTCTGGAGATCGTGCAGCCATGCATCAATATCGAGGTGTGCCAACTGAAACTTGAGACTCTGGCCAACCAGCAGAATATCGCGCAGTTCTTCATCTTCAGCATCCAGCGCATCAAGGGATGGTGGCTCGACCACAATCTCGGCACCCTGGACCGATTGAAACTGCTTAATCTGATCTTCAAGGACACGAATCTTCTCCACCGTGCGCTTAAGCGTAATCCCAAACGAGGCGACCGAACTCTCCAGCCGTTTGAGAAAGTTGACCTTCATCATTCCAATCAGCGACTGTTCACGCAGCCCCTGGCTAAAAAAGCGCGTCCTCTGATCATGGCGTCCGGCCTGCTCATAGCGTGCGCGAAATTCGGGGCGCACATAGCGGGTGGGGTTGAAGAGCGCCAGCCGATAGTTGGAGATCTCATCATTGAGCTTGTCATAAGACATAAAGAGGCCCTCAAGATCGATCTCAGGATAGATCGCCAAGGGGCGTTTACGTTCGGGGAAGCCGCCCAACTCAGCGATAGTCGCCCCATAGTAGCGCTGGATATGCTTACGCGAACGCGCAATCGTCAACTCATCGAGCAGGGTGAAAAAGCCCGCACTCAGGCGTTCCAGTAGTACACCAGTACGGCGCTCGCTCCCTTTCCGCGCCCACTCGCTAAAGGTACGCTGCGCCACCGTGAGTGTCTGTTCTAGGCTCTCAATACCAAGCGATTCCTTAAAGGCACTATCAGCACCACCCGTCAACAGATAGATCTGGTTACGCAGATCGCGCAGATCGTTATTGACGGGCGTAGCCGAGAGCAGCAGCACCTTGGTGCGTACCCCCTGCTGAAGAATATCCTCCATAAGCCGTTCGTAACGGCTCTTGCGGATCAGATTGCCCTCCTCATCACGTCGGCCACGGGTATTGTTGCGGAAATTATGCGATTCATCAATCACCACCAGATCATAATTGCCCCAATTGAGGGTTGCCAGATTGATTCCATCCGCATAACCAGCATCGCGGCTCAGATCGGTATGTGAGAGTACGGTATAACTAAAGCGATCACGCAAAAAGGGATTAAGCGGGCTATTATTCTGTGCTTGATAGATCGTCCAATTCTCACGCAACTTCTTCGGGCACAGCACCAATACCTTATCATTACGCAATTCAAAATACTTAATAATCGCCAGCGCCTCATAGGTCTTACCCAAACCAACACTATCAGCAATAATGCACCCATTATGGCGCATCATCTTATTGATTGCGCCCTTGACCCCATCGCGTTGGAACTCATAAAGCGACTGCCAAATATCGGTATCAACAATCTGGGTATGAACATCCAGGAGATCACTACGTTGTTGTTCGTCAAGATAGCGCTCAAAGAGATGTAAAAGCGTCTTATAGTAGATCAATTGGGGAGGATGATTGACATAGAGTTGCGCAAGATACTGAAGCACCTCATCACGCACATCAACTACCAGATCATGATTCTCCCAGATCTCATCAAACCACTGTTTGAGGTCGCGGCGGTCGCGGCTACTATCAACAACCAAGTTCAGTTCGATATTATTGTTGGTGTGGGCCAGACCAAGGCCGCGCACGGTAAAGTTGGAGCTACCGAGGAGCGCTTCTTCAATCCCACCATTATTGATGTGGTAGAGCTTACCGTGGAGGAGACCCGCTTGCTTCACCGAACGGATGGCCACTTTCTGCCTGATCCACTCAGCGCACTCACGGGCCACCCGATGTTGGCTTAAGAGCGTAGCAAGTCGGAGTCCATCTTCTTGGATCGCGAACGCCTTCGCATCGCTGCGATCAGGATCGAGCGTGCGTATAAAGCGCGGCTCACCAAAGAGAAAGCGCAGGTGTTCAATCTGATCAAGTGTTCCCTGGAGTTGGTAATAGGCATAGATCGTGAAATAGGCCGAAACAAAAGCGAGGTGCGCACCTGGCTGAACCTGCGCACGCAGAAAATCACCCACCCGACCCCGCGAACGGTTATCCCGAATACCTGAGTCGAGCATGTTCTGAGATGAGGAAGGCATAGGTGTGTCCTCAAAAAAGCTTCGTGTACCTCCAGTATACCCCATGACAACTCCGCCGAATCGTGGTATCATATCCACCGGCGTGCACAGGTTGCACGCCAATCCTTTACACTTGAATCGTTAGCACTCCCTCCTTGAGAGTGCTAACATAGCTCCGAACGATGCGCTACCCGTCATCGAGCAACTAGGATGGGCGGCTATGGCACCCAATCTCACCGAGCGGCGGCTCTTTATTCTCAAACTGGTGGTGCAGGAGTTTATTGAGACGGCAACCCCGGTTGCCTCAGAGATGCTTGTGCGCAAGTTTGGCTTGGGCTTCTCTTCCGCGACCGTGCGTAATGATCTGGCCGCCCTGGAGGAGTTGGGCTACCTGACCCATTTGCACACCTCGGCGGGGCGTGTGCCGACAGACGCGGGCTACCGCTTCTTTGTCGAGAATCTGATGGATCGCACCTCGCTCTCGCTGGCCGAGCAGCGTATGATCCGCCATCAGTTCTACCAGGTGCGCGGCGAGTTGGATCAGTGGATCCAGCTTGCCGGTGCGGTGCTGGCCCGTACCGCCCAGAATGCCTCGCTGGTGACGCCGCCGCGTGCGGAGCAACTGCGCTTTAAGAATCTGGAACTGATCTCCATCCATGAGACGATGGTGCTGGCGGTGTTGGTCTTTCATGGCGGGATTATTAAACAGCAGACGTTTGGGCTTGATGCGGCGCGCACGCCTGATGATCTGCGCCGCTGTGCCGGGCGTATGAGTGATGCCCTGGCTGATCTGACGGTGAGTGGGGTTGAGGAGCTTCTGGCCCAGGATGCGTTGCGCCCGCTGCCTACCTTTGGTGAGTTTGAGCGCGCGGTGATTGCGCTTGTCACTCACGCGATGCAGGCGTTTGAGGAGCAGGCCCGCGAACATATCTATTCTGATGGCCTCTTGGAGATGCTCAGTCAGCCGGAGTTTATCCCCGCGCTGGCCCGCGATGATGCCGAGCGGGCAGTGGAGCGCCTGCGCCGCGCCTTGGACATCCTCAAGAGTGGGCGCGGTCTGGGCCAACTCATTCCGCAGGCGCTGGCCAGTGAGGGCGTGCAGGTCATTATTGGCGGTGAGCATAGTGAAGATGAGATGCGCGAATATAGTGTTGTGCTGGCCCGTTATGGGGTCGGCGGCGCGGTGACGGGGGTGCTGGGTGTGATTGGGCCGACTCGTATGGCCTATCCGCGCTCGATCTCCACCGTGCGCTATATCTCGTCGCTGATGAGTAATCTGCTGGCGGAACTCTACGCCGGTGAGTCGCGGCCCCCACTTGAGGGCAATGGGTAGTGTTTGGACAAACACTGGATAAGAGATAGATAGACGAGGAGAACTATGAGCGAGGAACAGATCAACCCGCAGGCTGAGAACAATGGCCACGCTGCTGCTGAGGTGGTGGACGCGGCGGTTGGACAGTCGAGTGGCGCGAACCTGGCCGAGCTGGAGGCGCGGCTCGCAAAGGCTGAGGCTCAGGCGGCTGAGTTTAAGGATCAGTGGTTGCGGGCTACGGCTGATTATAAGAATTTTAAGCGTCGCTCCGATACTGAGCGCGCTGAATTGATTCGTAGCGCTGGGGCGGGTGTGCTGCTCAAGCTGCTGCCGGTGATGGACGATTTTGACCGGGCGATTGCCAATATCCCGCCGGAGATTGCCGAATCGGCATGGTGGGGCGGTACCCAACTGATTGCCCAGAAGTTGCGCACGCTCCTGGAGAGCGAGGGCGTTAAGGCCATCCCCGCTGTGGGTACCGAGTTTGATCCCAATGTCCACGAGGCGGTACTCTATGAGGATGCCGCAGGTCAGGATGGGATGGTGGTTGAGGAACTTCAGCGTGGCTATAAGCTCCACGAACGGGTTTTGCGCCCTGCAATGGTCAAGGTTGGGCGCGGGTAGAGTCTGATCTGGTTATAGTTATCGGGCGCGGCCACGTGGCCGCGCCTCTCATGAAGAGACATACTTCTTATGCCTAAAGTGATTGGTATCGATCTGGGAACGACCAACTCGGTGGTCGCTGTCGTTGAGGCGGGTGAGGCGGTGGTGATTCCCAATGCGGAGGGTGCCCGCCTGACTCCTTCGGTGGTGGCGATGAATAAGGCCGGTGAGCGTATGGTCGGCCAGGTCGCCCGCCGTCAGGCGGTGACGAATCCTGAAAATACGATCTTCTCGGTCAAGCGCTTTATTGGCCGCAAGTTTTCTGATCCCACGGTGCAGCGCGACCGCGATCTGGTGCCGTATAAGTTGGCCGGGGCGGCTAATGGGGATGTGCGTGTGGTCATGGGCGACCGCGATTATGCCCCGCCTGAAGTTTCGGCTATGGTGTTGCAGAAGTTGAAGGCCGATGCCGAAGCCTACTTGGGTGAGCCGGTCACGCAGGCGGTGATTACCGTGCCAGCCTACTTCAACGATAGCCAGCGCCAAGCCACCAAGGATGCCGGCAAGATCGCGGGCCTTGAGGTGTTGCGTATCGTTAACGAGCCGACCGCCAGCGCCCTCGCCTATGGCCTGGACAAGAAGGGCAAGGATGAACTGGTCGTCGTCTATGACCTAGGCGGCGGTACCTTCGATGTTTCAGTCCTCGAACTGAGCGAGGGTGTGGTTGAGGTCAAGTCTACCAGTGGCGATACCCACCTGGGCGGTGATGATTTCGATCAGCGCATTATTGACTGGCTGGCCAGTGAGTTCCAGAAGGAGCATGGCATTGACCTGCGCTCCGACCGCATGGCGCTCCAGCGGCTCAAGGAGGCTGGCGAGAAGGCCAAGATGGAGCTTTCCACGGTGATGCAGACCGAGATCAATCTGCCCTTCATCACCGCTGATGCCACTGGCCCCAAGCACATGAGCTACACGCTTACCCGTGCCAAGCTGGAGCAACTGACCGGCGATCTGATCGAGCGCAGTATGGTGCCGGTACGTCAGGCGCTCAAGGATGCCAACGTGCGCCCCGAACAGATTGACGAGGTGATCCTGGTGGGTGGGCAAACCCGTATGCCCGCTGTGCAGGATGCCGTGCGCAAGTTCTTCGGCAAGGAGCCGAACCGCAGTGTCAATCCTGATGAAGTAGTGGCGGTGGGCGCGGCTGTCCAGGCGGGGGTGCTCGGTGGTGAGGTGAAGGATGTGCTGCTGCTTGATGTCACCCCACTGACGCTGGGCATCGAAACGCTGGGTGGGGTGATGACGCCGCTGATCGAGCGCAACACCACCATCCCCACCCGCAAGAGCCAGATCTTCTCGACGGCCAGCGATAACCAGGGCAGTGTCGAGATCCATGTTTTGCAGGGTGAACGCGCCGAGGCGCGCTTCAACAAGAGCCTGGGCAAGTTTGAGTTGGCGGGTATTCCCGCTGCTCCACGTGGCGTGCCCCAGATCGAAGTCACCTTCGATATTGACGCTAACGGCATCGTGCATGTGACGGCGGCGGATAAGGCCACCGGCAAGGAGCAGCGCATCACTATCACCGCCTCGTCGGGGTTGAGCGATGCCGAGATCGAGCAGATGGTGCGCGATGCCGAGGCGCATGCCGAGGAGGACGCGTTGCGCCGCGAGCAGATTGAGGTGCGCAATAGTGCCGACACGATGATCTACGCTGCCGAGAAGGCGCTGCGCGAGGCCGGTGATGTGGTGGATGGTCTGACCCGCACCGAGGTTGAGGATAAGATCACTGCGCTACGCACGGCACTGGGCGGCGATGACACCGAGGCCATCCGCAACCGCACCGCCGAACTTGGTGTCTCGGTACAGAAGGTCAGCCAGATGGTCTTCCAGGCACAAGCCAACCAGCCCGGCGATGTGGTGGATGGCGAATTTAAGGCCGAGTAGTCTGAGGAAGCCCTATGACAACTGGTGCAAAACGGGACTACTACGAGGTTCTGGGTGTAAGCCGGGGAGCCTCACCAGATGAGATCAAGAAGGCGTTTCGCCGCTTGGCGCGCCAGTACCACCCCGACGTAAACAAAGACGAAGGGGCGGAGGCGAAGTTCAAGGAGATCAACGAAGCCTACGAAGTGCTCTCCGATGAACAGAAGCGCGCCATGTATGACCGCTTCGGCCATAGTGTGCCCGGTAGTGGCGGTGGCTATGATCCCTTCGGGGGTGGCGATGCCTTTAGCACGATCTTCGATGCCTTCTTTGGCGGGGCTGCGGGCGGGCGCACCCAGCGTGGCCCGCAGCGCGGGGCCGATCTGCGCTACAACCTCAAGCTCTCGTTTGAAGAGGCGATCTTCGGCTGTGAGCGGGAGATCGAATTCCGCCGCCTAGAGAACTGCCCGACCTGTAAGGGTAATGGCGCGGAACCCGGTACTGACCCGGTGCGCTGCCCCAAGTGTGGTGGGAGTGGCGAGGTGCGTCAGCGCGCCCCGCTCTTCAATATGGTCACCGTCACCACCTGCGACTCTTGCTCCGGGACGGGCTACGTCATCCCCATGCCGTGCCGTGAATGTCGCGGTGAGGGGCGGGTGCGCCAAAGCCGCCGCATTACCGTGAAGGTACCGGCGGGGGTGGACAGCAGCCAGCAGATCCGCATCAGCGGTGAGGGGGAGGCGGGGCCACGCGGGGGGATTCCCGGCAACCTCTATGTGGCGCTTGATGTGCAACCGCACGCGCTCTTTGTGCGTGATGGCAACGACATCATCCTCGAACTCAAGCTGAATGTGGCCCAGGCCGCCCTCGGTGAAGAGCTTGAAGTGCCAACCCTGGATGGCCCTGAGCGGCTGCGTATTCCGCCTGGCACCCAGACCGGCCAGAGCTTCCGCCTGCGCGGCAAGGGCGTGCCCTTCCTCCGCCAGAGCGGGCGCGGCGACCAGATCGTTGTCAGCCGGGTGATGGTACCCAACCGGTTGAATGATCACCAGCGCAAGCTCTTCCAAGAGTTGGCGCGTACCTTTGATCCCGAAGATCAGGGCGAGCATGACGAGGGCTTCTTTGGGCGCATCAAAGACGCGTTGGGGTTGTGATCTATAAGCCCGTGGCGGGGGTTCGGGGGAGTCACAGCCTCCCCCGAAAAACTCTTTTCGCGTAGGTTGGCGGCAAAGCCGCCAACCTACGCGAAAAAAAAGCGGGTTTGGGGCGCAGCCCCAACCATGTGCTAAAGGCGATACTAATGACAGAACTTCTCTATGGCCGTAACGCCGTGCGTGAGGCGCTGCGGGCCAATCGGCGCACCATCAAGCGCCTGGTCGTCTCCAACGGGGTGCAGGAGACGGGCATTATTGCCGAGATCATCAAACTGGCCGAACAGATAGGCGTGCCGGTACAGCGGGTGGAGCGCCAGCAACTCGACAAGCAGTTGCGCGATGCCAACCACCAAGGGGTGATGTTGGAGACCAACGAGTACCCCTACGTGGAACTAGAAGATTGTTTGGCCTACGCCGCCGAACGGAACGAGCCGCCGCTGCTGCTGTTGCTCGATCACCTGCAAGACCCGCAGAACATCGGCACGCTGCTGCGCACCGCCGAAGTGGTGGGGGTGCATGGTGTGGCCATTCCGGGCCGCCGTGCCGCCGAGATCACCCCGGCGGTGGTCAACGCCTCCAGCGGGGCGACCGAGCATCTGCGGGTGGTGCTGGTGGGCAACTTGGCGCAGACGATTGCCACCTTGCAGCGCGAGGGGGTCTGGGTCGTGGGCCTCGAAGATGACGAGCAGGCCCAGGATCTTGATGCTGCGGATCTTAATCTGCCCCTCGCTCTCGTGGTGGGTGCCGAGGGGCCAGGCTTGGCGCGGCTGGTGCGCGAGCGCTGCGACTTCCTCGTGCGGCTGCCCATGGCTGGCCAGATCGCCTCGCTCAACGCATCCGTCGCCGGGAGCATCACGCTCTACAACGCGTGGCGTCAGCGCAAAAAAGTGGCGGAGTAGGGGGGAGGTCGGGCGCAGCCGCCCCCGAAGATCGTTCTTGGTGATGGTTGGCGGCGCAGCCGCCAACCATCACCAAAAACCCTTTCAACCTTGATGCTTGTACCACACTGCGTTAAAATACCCATGAAGCGCAATCTTCGCCAAGGAGAAGACCCATGAAACTCAACCTTGCCCTTGTCAGCCTACTCGCCGCTGCACTGCTCTACGCAGTTGCCCTCCGGCGGCAACTCCAGGCCGAACAGATGCGCGGCAACATGTACCGTGATATTTCGGCGCGCCTCGACCGCCGGGTGACGGAGCTACTCGCCAAGTAGCTACCCCTTGTGCGTCGGATCGGAAGGGTCATGTATGACCAGCCATGCGCTCGTGCGTAACTCCAACCTGCTGGCCGCCCCGCTTGCTGGCCCCACCATTGCGCTCCGCATCCGCCCCGCGTATCTTGATGATGTGCCCGCTATCCTCGCGCTGCACCGCACGGCCTTCGCCGATACCTTCGGTGGTGCCTTTGGCCATGCCCAGATGGATCGCGGAGTGCAGGCGCTCGCAACCACTTGGCAGCGCCAAGGTGATGCGGCCATGCGCGGTATGCTGGTGGCCGAACACGAGGGCCACCTGATCGGCACCACCACCATGCGTACCTGCGAGATGGGCAACTACGACGCGGCCATTGCCGAGGCGGTCTTTCAGGAGGTGTTGGGATCGTGGGGGGCGATGCGCTCTATGTTCGCGCTCTCGCTCCTCGATCACCAGATTGACCACCACGAGGGCTTCTTGACCGATGTGGCGGTGGTAGAGGGCTACCGCCGCAGCGGAGTGGCGCGCAGCCTGCTCATACGCGCCGAAGAAGAAGCCCGTGCCCGCCACAAACGCTTCCTCGGCCTGTATGTCAGTGCGCGCAATACGAGTGCCATCAACCTCTACCACCAACTCGGTTTTGTGCATGCCACCACCCGCCACTCCTTCTTCGCCTGGCTCTTCTTTGGCCAAGGCACCTGGTACTACATGCGTAAGAGTCTCCTCTAGCTTCCCAGAAGCTCAACACACAAAGGCAAGACAATGACGTCTGCACACCCCAACACCTTCGCCATCGCGCAGCAGCAATTTGATCTGGCTGCCGACCTGCTCGATCTACCCCAGAGTATTCGCGCCATTTTGCGGGTTCCCCAACGCGAACTCAGCGTCAACTTTCCCGTCAAAATGGATGATGGCAATACCCGCGTCTTTACCGGCTACCGCGTGCAGCACAACCTCAGCCGTGGCCCCGCCAAGGGCGGCATTCGCTACCATCCCAGTGTGGATCTAGATGAAGTGCGGGCGTTGGCCATGTGGATGACATGGAAGTGTGCGCTGGTCAACATCCCTTATGGTGGGGCCAAGGGCGGCGTCATCGTCAACCCGCAACAGCTCTCGTTAGGTGAATTGGAACGCCTCACCCGCCGCTTTGCGACTGAGATCTCGATACTGCTTGGCCCTGAGAAGGACATCCCCGCCCCCGATATGGGCACCAATGCCCAGATGATGGCCTGGATCATGGATACGATCTCGATGCACCGGGGCTACACCGTACCGGCAGTCGTCACGGGCAAGCCGGTGATCATCGGTGGTTCGCTGGGGCGTATGGAGGCGACCGGGCGCGGGGTGATGCTTATGGTGCGCGAAGTGGCGCGCCGGTTGGGCCGCAACATCACCGATCTGCGCGTGGTGGTGCAGGGCTTTGGGAATGTGGGTGGCACGGCGGCCCTATTGCTCGACCAAATCGGTTGCCGGGTGATCGGCATTGCCGATAGCAGCGGCGGCTACACCTGCCCAGAGGGCTTGGATGTGGCGGCCATGCGCAGTTTTAGTGATCAACATCCCACCCACACGCTAGAAGGCTACACCGCTCCGGGTGTGCAGGCGATCAGCAATGCGGAGTTGCTCGAACTCGATTGTGATGTCCTCATTCCCGCCGCCCTCGAACAACAGATCACCGTCACCAATGCCCCGCACATCCGTGCAGCCGTGATCGTCGAGGGAGCCAACGGCCCCACCACTCCCGATGCCGATCAGATCCTTACCGAGCGCGGCATCCTGGTTGTCCCCGACATCCTGGCCAATGCGGGAGGGGTGATCGTCAGTTACTTCGAGTGGGTGCAGGGGTTGCAGGAATTCTTCTGGGATGAGCGCGACGTGAATGATCGCCTCGAACGGATTATGATTGCAACCTTTGAACATGTCTGGCAGATCGCCCAATCGCGTCACCTTCCGCTACGTATCGCCGCCTATTTGCTGGCGGTTCAGCGGGTGGCCGATGCCGAGGTGACACGGGGCGTCTACCCGTAGATTCAGGATTATTACTTGATTTATACTATTTTTTTGGCAATAATCGTGTACAATAGACGCCATCAACCTTGCCATCTATATACTTAAGGAGGTGTTGGAGCAGACCATCAGCATGAGTAGAAGCATACACGCAACGTCCTATTCAAGATGCTACTCGACTGTAATGCGGAATGACCAATGGGTGAAGCGAGGTACGCAATGGCTAGAGGAGCAGTGTTGCCCCCTAGTATCGTGATCGAGCATTAGCTACGGAGGTGTCCGATGCGTCGCTTGACCGTCTTGTTAGCCACTATCGCGTTGGTGATGACCGCTTTTGCTACCCCGGCCCGCGCGCAAAGCGCGTCCATGGTTGTGACTCCGACCTCTATCCAGCAGGGTGAATATATCACCTTAACCTTGAATGGGTTTAAGGCTGAGGAAGTCATCAGTTTCTGGCTGACCCTTCCCGATTATAGTGTGGACTATGTGGGTGATCTGGTTGCTGATGATGGAACCACGATTGTCTACATCGGTATCCCGGTCAGTATGCCCGTGGGTGCCTATAGTGTCAGCGCACGTGGTAATACGAGCCGATTGCTGGCCACTGGGAGCTTTGAGGTCAATGCTGCTTCAGGTCGGCCTGCTACACCTGGCGTTTCGGTGACGGTGGAGCAGGAACTGTTGCCGCAGGGCTACTGCTTCGACTTCGCTGGTGAGGGCTATGCGGCCAAAGAGAAGATCTCGGTCTGGCTGCGCATGCCCGATGGCTCGGTCTCCGATGATGGCTTGGAAACTGAATTCCTCTCCGATGCGGATGGTACGTTTGGCTACTATGTCTGCTTTGGGCGGCTCTCGGCTGAGGGCACCTACGCCTTCACTGCCTTTGGTAACACCAGTAACCGCACCGGGATCGTTGAGTTTGAGTTGGAGCGTGGTGACTATATCGAGGCTCCCAACGATGCCACGCTGGTGGTGATCCCCGATCAGGCCGAGCAGTTGGATGTGGTGACGATCATTGGCACTGGCTTCCTGCCCGGTGAGGAGATCAGCCTCTGGATCACGCTGCCCAATGGTGTGGTGCTTGATATGTTCTCCGGCATTACCGTGGATGGTTCCTTCCAGGAGGAGATTACCCTACCGCCGCTGCCGGTTGGTACGCACTATATCTCCGCCTATGGCCATACCAGTGGTATCCGCGCCGTAGCGACGTTGGAACTCTGGCCGGGTGATGGCAATTAAGTAGGGCGTAGCCTGCGTACTTTTGCTGTAGCACCGGCAATTTGCCGGTGCTACAGATCTTTCTTGTTATTTTTTGGCAGCGAAGCTGCCAAAAAATAACAAAATTGTGGTATGTGGCGTCAGCCTTCCATACACGCTATAGAGGCACGTCGCAACGTGCCTCTATAGCGTGTATAATCCAAAGGATTTGGTTTCTGCGGGGGGCGTGATGCACATCCTCTTGGTTGATGATAATGTGCTGATGCAACAGGTGCTCTACCACTTTCTGGAGAGCCAGAACTATACGGTTGTGCTCGCCGATGATGCGGCTACGGCCCTCACTCTGGCCCAGCAGCTCACCTTTGACCTCCTGCTGATTGATATGCGCCTGCCTGATCTGGATGGCCCGCAACTCTTGTTGGCACTGCGTAACCTCCCTGGGATGCAACGCTGTCCAGCAATTGCGCTGAGTGGCTTGGGTACACAAGATCGGGAAGCGGCACTTGCGGCGGGCTTTGATCACTTTCTGATTAAGCCGATAGATCTCGATGTTTTGGTGCAAGCCCTAGAGCGCTTGTCCGCTGGGGAGTAGAGTTCGGTATGGATCGTTTGATTCTCTGGGATGTGGATGGTACCTTGCTGAGTACCGATGGGATTGCCGCCGCTGCCATGCGCACGGCGATGCGTATGGTGGTTGGCCCGGCTGCGCCGATGGAGCGGACATCGTATGCAGGGAAGACCGATTGGCTGATTATCCGCGAGAGTTTCCCCCATTTGGGTGAACAGGGGGTCGCCGACCGTTTGCACGAGTTTGCGGCTGCCTATGCTACCGGCCTAGAAGAACAGCGCACGGCGCTCCGTCAGCGCTCGCAGGTCTTTCCGGGGGTGGCGCTGCTGCTCGAAGCGCTGCGGGCGACTGCGCGGCAAGCCCCACTGACCGGCAATATCGCCGCTGCCGCCCGGATTAAGCTGGAGTGTACCGGCTTGCTGCATCTCCTCGATCTGGAGGCCGGGGCGTATGGCGATGATCATTATGATCGTACTGCGCTCGTGCCGATTGCTGCCCAACGCGCCGCGCAGCGCTATGGCCGTACCTTCAGCGGCCGCCAGATCGTGATTGTGGGTGATACCCCCAACGATATTGCCTGTGGCAAGGCCAATGGGGCGCATACGGTGGCCGTCGCAACTGGCCCCTATAGCCGCGAGGAGTTGGCAGCCCACGCCCCCGATGTGTTGCTGGCTGATCTGAGTGATACTGAGGCGGCCCTGGCTGCTATTCTGGGGTGAGGCATGCAGATCCAATTTCTTGGTGGTGCGAGTGCGGTTGGTGCGACATGCCAGGTGGTGCATACGGGTGAACGGCGGGTCTTGGTGGATGCCGGGGTGCGTATGGACGGGGCCGACCGTCTGCCCGACTTGGCTGCGCTCGCTGGGGTTTCCCTCGATGCGATCATCATTACCCACGCCCACGCCGACCATATCGGCGCTTTGCCGCTGGTTGCCGACCGCTTTCCGGCCACGCCGATCTATGCGAGTCCGGCCACCATCCGGCTGATGGAGGTGATGCTGGGTGATGCGGTGCGGGTGATGGCGCGCCGCGCCGCCGAGGAACTGGAACTGCCACTCTATGATGCGGCGCTAGTCGCCGAGACGCTGCGCCGCCTGCGCCCGCTCCAAGCGGGTGCCCAGAGTCTGCCCGAATTGCCGGGGGTGATCGTCTCGGCGCAACGCGCTGGCCATATTGCCGGGGCGGTCAGTGTGGGCTTCGAGGCCAGTGACGGGCGGCTGGTTATCTCCGGGGATGTGAGTGCCACCCCGCAGTGCACGATCCTGGGTGCGGCCCTGCCCGCCCCGCGCCGCCCCGATCTTATGGTGTTGGAGAGCACGTATGGGGCGCGCCTACACCCCAATCGCACGGTTGAGGAACGTAAGTTGGTCGAGGCAGTAGGGGCGGTGATTGCCCGTGGTGGGCATTGTCTCATCCCTGCCTTTGCGCTGGGGCGTGCCCAGGAGGTGATCCTGATTCTGCGCGCTGCCCAGCGCGATGGCCTCATCCCCGCGTTCCCGATTGCGGTGGATGGCCTGGTGCGCTCGGTCTGTGCCGCATATACGGCCATCCCCGATGCGCTCACGCCCGCTTTGGCGCGCCACATTCGCAACGGCAACAAGCCCTTCTTCAGCCGCAACGTTCAGCCTATAGACAACCCCAACCAACGTGAGCAGGTGCTGGCTGGCCCGCCCGCCGCGATCATCAGTTCTTCGGGCATGCTCACCGGCGGCCCCTCGGTCTGGTATGCCGAGCGCCTCGCCGAGCGGCCTGAGGCGGCAATCTTCTTCAGCGGCTATTTGGATGAGGAGGCACCGGGGCGGCGGCTGCTCGATCTGGCCGATGCGGCCCCCGATCAGCGCCGCATGACTTTTGGCGACCGGACGATCCCGCTGCGCTGCGAGGTGGGCCGCTACAGCCTGAGCGCCCATGCCGATGGTGATGAGTTGGCGGCGATGGTGCGCGCCCTTCAACCCCGTACTGTTGCCCTGGTGCATGGCGACCCGGAGGCGCGGGCGGCGTTGGCGGCGCGTTTGCGCGGCCTAACCGAAGTCCTCATCCCCCGTGATGGCCAGGATCTTCAGATTGTGCCGTCACAGCGCGGTGGGCGGCGCGTGCATGCCCCGCCAGTGCCCGCGCCCACACTGGAGGCCGCGCTTGGTCAGGGGGCGGCGATGAGCCCGGCGGGGTTGGAGCGCCTCTGGACGGCGCTGCGCGATGGCAGTGGGGTACAGGTCTTGAGTCTGCGCGAGTTGGCCCGTGCGTGGTATGGGCCAGACACCGAGACGCAGGTTGAAGAAGAGATGCAGGCGCTTCTTGATCAGGGCAGTGCCTACTTCGTGCCTGTCCCGCACGCCCCCGGCCTGTGGCGGCTACCCGCCCCCACCGAGGTGCGCCGTCTGCAAGCGGCTGGTCCGCGTCGCACGGGGCCACGCGTGGATAGTATTGCCATCCAGGGCATCATTGATAACTACTTGGGCCACGTGCCCGATCTCTACCAGCGCGGGGTAGACCCAGAGAGCGGCGCGGTGACGCTGCGCTACTTCTTCCCGGCTATCGCCCAGGTGCGCGACGCAGCGGCGATTGCCCAGATTGCGGCGGCGATCAACGCCCCAGTGACGGTCTGGCCGCACCCACACCAGGGCCAGATGGTGGCCTTAGCGCTCGAACTGTTGCCCGCTGGCCTGCAAGCCGAGCGTACCCCGGCGCTCTACCTGCACGAGTCGCGCATTGAGGTGCGCTGTACTGGCCATGCCGACCCGGCCCAGATCGCGGCGGCGGAGGCTGCCTTTGCCACGCGTACCGGCTGGAGGCTCACGCTCCGCACGCCGAAATCGCCACCACCATCCGTAGCGGTAAGCGATCCAGAAGCGTGCTTCCCTGCGCCACCCGATGCCAAGCGTTGCGAACTCAACTTTGCCCTCAACACCGCCCGCACCTGGTTTGGAGCCGAGGATGGCTGCTACAGGGCCAGTGCCGACCAGAAATCCGGGGTAGTGACGCTGCGCTTCAACTTCCCGGAGGTGGCGCGGCAGCGCCATGCTGAACGCCTCGCCGATCTGGCCGCGCAGATCGGCTGGACAGTAGCTATCTGGCCGCAGCCGCACCAACAGGCACTGATTCATGCGGCGCAGGCAGTATTGCCGCCCGGTCTGCACGCCCAAGGCTCCCCGGCGCTCCAGTTGGCGACTCGTGAAGCAACAGTGCGGGTGCAGGGGAACGTGCCGCCAGAGGCCATCGAGGCGGCCACACGTCAGTTCAACGCGCAGACGGGGTGGGTGTTGCGGGTGGTGATGAAGTAGGGGAGACGAAGCCAGACGAACTGTAGTACAATTTAGCCTATGTCACTCTTCGCCACTATCCCGCTGCACCTCTTTAAGCCCCTGGCCTCACCGGGAGCGACGCTCTATGCAGCGGTGCTGCTGGCCGTCTTTGCGGAGACACGCCGCCATCAGCAGCCGCTCTCACGCGATTTGGCGCTGCACCTGGTGGTCGAGACATTCTCTTTCTGCGCGCCCTCACCTTCCAGCCCATCCGCAACATCAACACCTTTGTTGAACAGTGGCTCCTTGATGCCCGCCCACTCGACGTGGATGCCTTGCAAAAGGTGGTCGAACGCCTCGATCAACTGCGCGTCACCGCCCGCGAGGTGCAAGAGAAGATCACCGCCTTGCAGGCAATTGTGAACCAGCAGGCCGAGGTGCGTAACCGGCGCGATCTGCATACCGAGTATCTGTTGCTGGTGGCCTTCTTGCGGCTGGAGGATGCGCGTTCGTATGCGGCGACCCTAGCAACCCAGCGATCCGATCTGCTCCAGCGGATTGCTGTTGCCGAACGGGCCTGCACCGAGGCCGCAGCGGCGCGCCAGGGCGCGGAGGCGGCGTGGCAAGACGCAGTCAAACGCTTAGGCCAACTCGATGTGGTGCGCCGCCGAGATGAGTTGCAGCAACGCATCGCCCTTCTGGGCCGCGAGGCCGATCAGATTCGCCACATCTACAAGGTGTTGCGCGAGGATCTCCGGCGGGAGGCGGACGCCCTGGGCGATCTGGCTCTACCGAGTGTGGTGGCGTTGTGCGCGGCGATCCGTGGCCTCACCCCGGAGGTGCCGCCCGCTGCCGATCTGCCCGCGCAGATCGAGCAGGTGGTGGCCGATCTCGATGCACTGCTTCCGACCGCACAAGAGCGTCGGTATGAACTGACACTGCGCAAGCGCACATTGGAGGAACGCGCCACCACCTTGGATCAGGAGTTGAAGCGGCTGCGCGAAACCCGCCGCTTGGCCTACGCCCCTGCGCTCGAACGCTTGCGCGATCTGCTGACGCCGATTGTGGGTGAACGCCCGCCGCTGCTGTGCGAACTGCTCGAAATCCCCGATGAGCGTTGGCAGAACGCGGTGGAAGCGATGTTAGGGGCGCGGCGTTTCAACATCATTGTGCCGCCAGAGCATTTTGAACGCGCCCTCGACACGCTCGATCATGCGCGAGCGCACGAGCAGCTCTACGATGTCGGGTTGCTCGATCTGGCCAAGGTGCAGCACGAGGCGCGTCCGTCGCAACCTGGCTCGTTGGCCCAGCAGGTGCGGGCGAAGGCCGAACGGATCCAGAAGTATGTGGATAGTCTGCAGGGCGACGTGATCACCTGCGCCGCCCCGCGTGATCTGCGCCGCCACCGCCGCGCCATCACCGCCGAGGTGCTGGTCTATAGCGAGTGGACGGTGCGCGCCATTCCACCAGATCGTTACCAACCCTGGTTCATTGGTGAACGGGCGCAGCGCTCGCAGATCGAGATTCGCCAGCGCGAACTGGATAGTGTGCGCGCCGATCTGCTCGCCCTGACCCCGCAACTGGAGGCCATTGCCCGCGAGATCAAGCGTCTTGAACGCGGGCGCAGCCTCTCTAACCTGCGCCAGCGCCTCGATGTCCCCCTCGATGAGCGCCCGTTGCGCAGCGAGATTCAGGAATCTCAGGCCGAGTTGCAAGCACTCGATACCAGCGGGGTCGCCGCGCTAGAGGCCGAAATTGCGCGTCTGCGAGCGCTCGCCGACCACGAGCAACAGGCTGAACAGACTGCAATTCGCGCCCAGGAAGGCTTGAAGAGCCAACTGCCCCAGTTGGAAGAGAAGATCCAGCGCAACACCACCCGGCTCGCCGAGGCGGAACAGCAGGCCCAGAAGTTGCGCACCGAGTACCCGCAGCGCATCGCGGGGGCGGAAGAGCGGCTGAGTGAACGGCTCACCCGTGGCGATCTGGCCGAGGCGATACGCAACGCGGAGAGCACGGCCAGCAACTATGAGTCGCGGGCTAACAACGAATTCCAGCGTCTGATCGAGATCGCCAGCGCCTTCAATACGCGCTTCCAGTTTGCGGCTATGCCGAGCGATGTTGACGAAACGCGCTATAGCGCCGAACTAGAGCGCCTACAGGCCACCGAACTGCCCGACTATATCGAGCGCATCGAGCAGGCCCAGCGCGAAGCCGAGGAAGAGCTACGCGAACACGTCATGCACCGCCTGCGCGAACAGATCCTGGACGCACGGCGCAACCTAGAGCGCATCAACGCGGCCCTCGAACGCCTCGCCTTCCACGGCGAGCGCTACCGTTTCCGCTCCCAGCCCGCTGAAGACGTGCGCCACTTCTACGATCTGATCAACGACTCGCAGATGTTAGGCAGTGGCTCGCTCTTCGAGAGCGACTTCTACCAACGCCATAAAGAGACCTTCGACGAGTTCTACACCCGGCTCACCCGCACCCCGCAATCGGACACCGAACGGCGCGAGCAAGAGCGCCTGGTTGACTACCGCCGCTATCTCAACTACGACATCGAAGTCACCCACCCCAACGGCCAGGTCTCGCGGCTGAGCCGCATCATGGGCCAAACCTCCGGCGGCGAAACGCAGACGCCTTTCTACCTCACGATTGCGGCCTCCTTTGTGCAACTCTACCATATTGGCGAGCGCCAGAGCCGTCCCAGCATCCGCCTCGTCGCCTTCGACGAAGCCTTCTCCAAGATGGATCAGGATCGCATCGGAGCCACCCTAGATCTCTTCCAGCAATTTGGCCTCCAGATCATCACCGCCACGCCCCTAGAGCGCTGCGAATACCTCGTACCGAAGATCTGCACCAGCTTGGTACTCTCAGCCGTAGAGGACGGAGTCTGGGTTGAACCCTACCGCAACTACGCAGCGCGGTTGAGTGGGGAGGGAATGTGATGATTACAATTGAGGACATTGTAGCAATACAGAAATCTACCCAAGGACAAGGGTACGATATTCTATTCAATGATGGTCGCATTATCTGGATGACCAAAGCACGAACCATTATTGCCCTGTGACTGTTTGTACCCCAAGGCCTCATGAGCCAGAGTAATACGTCAGGGATTATTGAGTATGAGAGGCGGTGAAACGCAATGAGCTTGCGTAAGTTAAATCTGTATGTTATGGAATTGGTACATAATCAGCCTGATCCGCCACGGTATTATGATCGTAAAATGCTTTTGTATATTTTGCGCGATCCATATGTTATATTCTCGTATTGTTTGGGTATTTTCCTTGTTGTAGGGGTGCCACTTGCCGGTCTTTATGTTCAGATTTGGAATAATCCTCTACGGTTAATTTTTTATTTTATCGGTTTCGCCTTTGGATTGTTAGGTATTATTGGACCTATGGTCAGTCTGAGAAGATGGAGTGTAGGAATTCGCCACGGGAGAATCGCTTCTGCAGAAGCAGTAAAGGTAGAATCAATGGGCGATTATGCAGTCTCAGGGACATGGATCGTTCGACTCCCAGAGTGTACAATTACTGAGAAAAAGATGATAATTGATGCCCAGTGGGCGTCGAGTATACATGAAGGTTCGCATTTTCGCGTATTGTTACATCCAAAACGTAATAAAATTCTTATTCCACTTGATATATAGAGCGATCAGGCCGATTTGGCGAGTATAGTGCCCTAACACGGTATCAATCTGGTTAGCACTGCGATGCTCGCTTATGCGTTACTGAGCGACAAAATAGGTAATACCAAATCCCTATGATGTTATCGCAAGTTCAGCATCAACCAGGTAGGGGTATCCACTGAGGGATTGGAGCCGTTCAGTGGTATAGGTTGCGAGGACGGCCTCCAGTTCATCCTCCAAGCAATCGAGATGGGCAAAACGCTTCCATGCCATCTCCTTGCGCACATCCTCCCACACCCGCTCGATCGGATTGAGTTCTGGGCTGCGCGCAGGGAGGAAGAGCAACGCAATATGTTCCGGTATCCGCAGCGTCTTGGCGGTATGCGCCCCACTCCGGTCTACGACGAGGAGATTGAAGGTATCACGGTGACACACGGCAAAGTGGTCGAGGAAGATCTGCATAGTGGCGGCATCGAGCTTTGGCAGGATGGGGAAGTACGATTCGCCCGTGGCTGGCGCCACACAGCCAAAACACCAACTATTGGCATACTGATGCTGGATACGACCCACCGGCTTCACCCCGCGTACCGTGATACGGCGACGCCGCAGCGTCATCAACCCCCAGCGACTCTCGTCCTGACTCCACCGCCGTAGCGGGCGATCATTGGTTGTCGGTACCGCATCACGCACCTGCTGCACCAGGGTCGTGCGGAAGGTCTCCTCGTCTTCCGCGTTTTTTTCTATGCCGTGGACGCACCACCTTGGGGCTCGTCTTGAGCTTCGTGTGCAGAAAGTTGGCGAGGGTCTTGTACGCAATGTCAATCCCATGCTGCTCAAACAGCCACACGCGCACCTCGTGGTACGAGCCCACACCGTCGGGTTGGCTGCGGTGATCGCGCAACGCAGCGACCACGGGAGCGGGAATGATGGGAGCCTTGCCAGGAGGCGTGCGGATGGTCAGCAACTGTTCACGCCCGCCGTCCGCATACTGCCGCAGCCAGTCGCCCACCGTCTCGCGGTTGACGCCCAGGAGCGGTGCCAAGGCGGTGCGCGTCGTCGCCTGATTGCTGACCACGAGGTACCGCATGTGGAGCCGCTGGCGCTTGAGGGGATGGCGTTCCTGCTTCATCAACCGCTTCAGTTCGTCCGCATCTTCTGTGATCGTCGGCATTGCACGATACATCCTCCCCCTCCCATCTCCTGCTCCGATTCACTCGGCTCATGATAGCAAGACTTTGCGAGAATGTCCATAGGATTTGGTATTATTTCGTGCTGAATGTGAAATAGTGTTGGTTACAATATTGGCGGCGACAAGTAATGCAAGATCTTTACGCCGAATATCATCATATAATCCACTTGAAATATGCTCATTAAAATATTGATTGATATATGTAATGATATCCCGTGTTCGTAATGAGCGATTATCGTTTGCGTCTTTGAGGAGCGGCCATTCTTGAGGTGATTTCACATCAGCCACAGCCAAAAACGCCATCGCCATACGCTCAAGCCGACGTATACTTAACCCTGCAAATGGAATTCCTAAAGTGTGTAAGATAACAAGTGCTTGATTGATGAGGCTCTGAATAGGTTCTGATTTGTGTTTAAATTCGTCAGTTGCATTCTCAATGGTGATATACATACGGTGTAATAGCTTTCTTAATCAGCGGTAAACAAGTCGAGTTGCGTCATTCGCTCTCGTCTCATATATTGTTCCGCAACTTCTGTTTCGCGATATTGTTCCAAATACGATTTTACAGATGATGCAATATGATACGATAATAGTGGCGGAACGGCATTACCAATCTGATAGTATTGGCTTGTCTCTGTTCCTTCAAAGGTGAACCAATCAGGAAAACTCTGTAATCGTGCAGCTTCGCGAATAAGAATGCGGCGTCTTCGGCCATCGGGCAATCGAACACGCATCATATCGCCTGTAGGTGCAGCGATATTCCTACACGTAAGTGTGCGTGAAGGCTTGTCAAGATGGAGATCGCGAGGTACTTTACAGTATGATGCTCTTTCATATTTTGCTACGTAAGCATCCATACTCGGTGTAAGAAATTTAGATTCAGGTGGTGTTGAATGTACCATCTCACCAAGTGCTTCACCAACAGTAACTTTGGTACTTAGTGGTTTAGGGAATGAGAAGCCTCCTTTATGCCCAACGACGATCAAGCGCTCACGATTTTGTGGTACGCCATAATGTACTGCATTCAGTATTTTTGCATCAATAATATAACCAAGATCTTCTAAATGGTGCATAATAGCTTCAAGATACCTCTTGTTTTGATACATTAAGCCACGTACATTTTCAAATATCCAGATTTTAGGGCGAACATTCTCAATAGCTTTAATAAAGATAGGAAACCCATCCCGCGAATCGGCTAGTCCTCGTTGATACCCACCAACACTGAACGGTTGGCACGGTGGGCCTCCGATAACGACATCTGCTTGTGGGTATACGGTGTCTATGCTGAGTTCAACATGTTCACAAGGACTCCCAAGATTGTTACAATATGTCTGAGCAGCATCGGGATCTTTTTCAAATCCATGAGTTTTCAAACCTTGTGCTTCAAAGCCAAGCGCAAGGCCACCACATCCTGCAAAAAGATCAAGAACTGAGATATTACTGGTATGCTGTGGCTTCAAGATTGTATTTATATGGGTAACATAGTCGCCGATCATTATCACTCCTTGAACGTCTATTGACGTATAGCACTATTGTACCATAAAGTTTGAGCACTGTAGAGCGAATATCGCAACAAGTGTTGAGGTGAGTTATACCATGCCCACCCTCCCCACCGTCGCCGCGCAGCTCCTCCACACCCTCCTCGACCGTGCCGAACAGCCGGGGCGGCAACAGGTGATCCGGGTGCGCCTTGCGCCTGCGCAGCACCCCGATTACTTCTCGCCGGAGGATGTGGCTCCCCGCCTACAGACCAACCAGATCATGCAGCAGCTTGCCGACGCCGGGGTGCTGCATCTGCATTGGCGCAAGTGGGAGGAAGGCAATTGGCTGAAGGCGCTCGATCTGCTGCCAGATCGGGTTGCGGATCTCTATCACCTGCTGCAACGCCAACCACGTACCGATCAGGTTGCCGAGTTGCTCGATCTGCTCGCCACGCAGCACCCGCCCCCCGGCTGGTACGCCCGCTTTCTCGCTGGGGTGCGCGATCAGATCGCGGCTGGGCGTGCGCCTACCCCCTTGGTGCTGGGTGATGCCACCTTCAATGCCGATCTGTTACGGCTCCTCAGCGCCCTGACCCAGCTTGAGTCTCCCATACTGGAACGGTCGCTCAGTACGCGCCTCTTTGGCGATAGCAAGCGCCTAGAGGAGTTGCGGACACCCCTGCTGAGTGTTTTGCGTGGCTATCTCCCTGATGCGGCCAGTTTCGCGGGCGATGATGCGGCGTTGTTGCGTGCCTGTGGTGTCGAGCGTACTCCTGAATATATCCCCCTGGCCGGGCCGATCATCCTTCAGCCTTCGCAGGGTGCGGCGCTTGATCTGGCCCCCTTCATCCCCGCGCTGGCGCTCTCGGCTGCGATGCTGCGCCAGGTTGATGTGGCGGCATGTTCCGCTACCCGGCTGCTTACGGTGGAGAATGCGACCAGTTTTACCGAGCTGCTCGCGCTGCGCCCGCCCGATCTTCTTTTGCTCTATACCGGCGGTTTTGCAAGCCCAACGCTGCTCGCGTTTCTGCGCTCGATCCGTCAACTCCGCCCCGATCTGCCCGTCTACCACTGGGGTGATCTTGATGCCGGGGGGCTGCGTATCCTGGCACATCTGCGCACGCAGCTTGGCTCGATTCTGCCGCTGGCCATGGACGATGCTACGCTCCGCGCCTACCAGCACCACGCTAAGCCCCTCACCTCCAGCGATCAGCGGGCGCTGCTGGCACTTCAGCGCCATCCCCAGCTTGCCGATTGTCTACCCCTGATCACCACGCTGCTTGAATTGGGTTGTAAATTGGAACAGGAAGCTCTGGATGTGCGAACAGTGGTGGGGATGTTGTGGAGTGTGTGATAGAGGTGTTGCGGGTGGTGATGAAGTAGGGGGGGGCTGGGGCGGCGCAGCCACCCCAAACCCCCATGGATTGGGTTCTAATACAAGAACATCGGCTTGCCGATCAGGTGGGTCATGTGCGGGCGGTACTCCTGCACATCGTATAGTTCGTGGACATTGACCCGCTTCACGCCCAGAATGGGCATGTCGGCGGGAACGGTGGTATACACACCGTTCTGGAGCGCCACCATGATCCCGCTGTGGCCGCGCTCAAGTTCCTGGATGGCGAGGTTGCCATAGGAGGTCGCCACCATACGGTCGAGCGAGTCGGGGGCACCGGCGCGCATCAGGTAGGCGAGTTGCTGGTTGACCACATCAATGCCGGTGATCTTCTTCAGCGCATCACCCACAATCGAGCCGATCCCGCCCAGCTTCTTATGGCCGTAGGCATCTTCTTGGCCATACTCAACGACCTGGCCACCGAGCATGCTCGCGCCCTCGGAGATGACCACGACGGCATAGTTGCTGGGGTTGTTGCGGCGGTCGTCCACCAGCATCTTGGCCAGGCGCTCAATATCGAAGGGCACCTCGCTAATCAACGCCCGATCAGCATCGGAGAGATACGCCGCAATCAGCGCCGTCTCGCCACTATTCCGCCCGAATAGCTCGACCACCGCGATGCGCTCGTGGCTGCCTGCCGGGGTGCGCAGCGCATGGATGAACTCGACACTGCGGGTGATCGCGGTGCTAAACCCGATACAGTAATCGGTACCAAAGACATCGTTATCCATCGTCTTGGGGATGGAGGCGACCCGCACCCCCTCTTTGTAGAGGCGCACCCCGAAGGAGAGCGTATCATCACCGCCGATGGGGATGAGCGCATCAATCTTGAGCTTCTCGATCACCTTGAGGACATGCGAGGTGCAGTCAGCCGTCTTCTGCCCCTCGGCGAAGGGGTAGGCATCGGCCAGAAAATCGGGCAGATCGGCCTGACGTACCTTCTGCGGATTAGTCCGCGAGGTGTGCAGGTGGGTGCCACCATAGCGGTCAATCGTGCGCACATCATTCTTGGTGAGCGCCTCGACCCACTCGGTCTGCTCGGCTTCGTCCTTGTCAAGCTGATAATTGAGCAACCCGGCCCAACCGCGCCGAATCCCCAATACCTCCCAACCATTCGCTGCGGCCCGATTCACCACCGCCTTGATACACGGGTTGAGGCCAGGTACGTCGCCACCACCTGTCAGGATACCGATTCTCATGGTCGTCTCCTTCTCGCTACCTATACAAAGCACTTACGCCTGCTTATGATCCATGCGATGGTTGAGATCATGCGAGACACTATCGAGCGCCATCCACCACTGATCACGCGGGCGAGCGTGGGCTGCATCCATCATGCGGGGCATATCTTCGAGCTTGAAGATCTGCATCTTGCCATTCTTATAGCCAATGAAACTACCCTCGGTCTCCTCGTTGCGCCCCTGTTCGATCAGATACTCGACACAGCGCACCGCGAGGCGGGTAGCCTGGATACGGTCGAAGGGCGAGGGGTCGCCACCTTGTTGCAGGTGGCCCAGGATGGCTTGGCGTACCTCAAAGAGACTACCGCCTTCCTCCTCAAAGAGTGAGCAGATAAACCCGGTGGTATAAATCGGATTAGCGCGTTCGTTACGGATCATCAGGCTTAGGCGCTTACCGCGTCCAAACCAGTAACACATCTCCTCCAGATCTTCCTGAAGATCCTTGAGCGTAATCCCCTTTTCGGGCATATAGGAGCGCTCTGCGCCACTCGCCAAGCCACTCATCAGGGCCAAGTAGCCACAATCGCGGCCCATCACTTCAACCACAAAGCAGCGCCGTGAGGCGACCGCGCTCTGCTTGATGCGATCAATAGATTGGACGATGTTGTTGAGCGCTGTATCCGACCCAATACTCAGTTCGGAGCCGGGCAGATTATTGTTGATACTGGCGGGCAGGCAGATCATGGGGATGTTGAAGGCCGGGAAGATGTGGCGTTCGCTATAGAGGCGATGGCATGTCTGGTAGCCCGCCCAGCCACCGATCATCAGGATGCCATCAATTTTGTGGTTCTCGATAGTGCGGGCGATCTGGTAGAGATCCGAACCCTCTGGGATGTGGCGATTAGTACCGAGTTCAGCCCCACCGAGCGTGGCCCAACCACTCACACTCATCCAATCCATATCGAAGAGATCTTCATGGATGAGACCCTGGAATCCATTGCGCACCCCGATCACCCGATGACCATGATCCGCAGCCACACGCACCGCCACGCGCACCGCCGTATTCATCCCCGGAGCTGGCCCACCCGAATGCAGGATCGCCAGGTTCAAACGGCGCTCACCGTTCTGCAAGGGTTGCGGCTGGGGTTGCACCAACGTCCCGAAGGTGCGGAACGATTCGCCAAAACTGCGCCCGCGCAACTCCATGGCCTGCTCATACCTCTGTGCGGTCACCGCCTCGGTAACGGCGCGGCTATCGGTAACGCAGCGCATGAGTGGCACGCGGGTGACGCGATTCTCGCGGATGCCAATCAAGTGCGGTTCGCGTTCGGGGGTGGTCGAGATCAGTTCCAAGACCGCCGTATGCCCCAACAGGGTACTCATCCAGCGATCAAAGGCACTCGGCGCACCCCCGCGCTGGACGTGGCCCAGAATAGTCACGCGGGTATCCTCACCGAGCCGTTCTTCAAGCAGGTGCTTGATCTCCTGCGAAGTGATCGGATTCCCCTGCCGGTCACGCGCACCTTCGGCCACCACCACAATACTATCGCGGCGGCCACTCGCCCGCCCCTTCCTGAGCACCTCGCAGATATGGCTCTGCCAATCCTCCATTTCGGGTGGATTCTCAGGAATAAAGACCCAATCGGCACCCCCAGAGATGGCCCCCATCAGCGCCAGGTAGCCACAGTTACGCCCCATCACCTCAATGACGAAGGTACGCTGGTGGCTTGCGGCGGTCGAGCCAATCGCATCTATCGCCTCGGTAATGCGGTGCAACGCGGTATCCGCGCCAATCGTCATGTCGGTGCCGCTGAAGTCGTTATCAATCGAGCCGACAATGCCCACAATCCCCAGGAAGGGATGGCGGGCCGCCACTGCCGCACTGATGCGCCCCTCGGCCACCAACTCTTGGATCAGCTCCGGCCACTCCTGGCGAAAGAGATTGGCCCCGGTGAGACTACCATCGCCTCCAATAACCACCAGCCGATCAATACCGTGGGCCAACAGATTAGCGGCGGCTTCCCGGCGGCCCTCGCGGGTACGGAAGCCGGTACTGCGGGCGGTGCCAATAACGGTACCACCCTTGTGGAGAATACCGCCCACATCATCCCAGGAGAGCGGGCGGATCAGGTTCCCGCCCCGGATCATCCCCTCGTAGCCCTCATAGATCGCAAAGACCTGGCACCCCCGACTGATGCCGGTACGTACCACGGCGCGCACCGCAGCATTCATCCCCGGCGCATCGCCGCCGCTGGTCATGACGCCAATGCGCAACTGTTCCTGTTCCGACATAGATCCCCTCGTATGTCAATGTCTGAACCGCTATAAGTATCGCACTTCTTGGCCCACCTTGCCGAGCCGGTAGTCAGGCTACCACTATCGTTATTACCTCGCTACCAGAAAGGGCAAAATATCCGCCCGTAGCGGGGGTGTGGGGGCCGCAGGCCCCCACGAATAAAGAGGGTTGTGATGGTGCGGATGGCCGCAAAGCGGCCATCCGCACCATCACAACCGTGGGTTTGGGGGCGCGTTACGACGCGCCCCGACACGATGAGCTAAGGACGGAAATATATTTATACCGGGAACATCCCACTGATCGACTCGTGGGTGTAGATACGCCGGATCGCTTCGGCCAAGAGTGAGGCGACCGAAACGACCTCCATCTTGGGCGAGAGCTTCACCTGATGTGTCTCTATCGAGTCGGTGAAGAAGAGCTTCTTGAGCGGGCTGGCTTCGATCTTCTCGACTGACCCAGGCGTAAAGACGCCGTGCGTCACCATCGCATAGACCTCGACCGCCCCGGCTTCAACCAGGCGGCGCGCCACTTCGGCCAGCGTCCCGCCGGAGATGGTGAAGTCATCCACGATTAGCGCGGTCTTCCCGGCCACCTCGCCGATGATCTCCAACACCTCGGCATTCTCGGTATGGTCGGGGCGCTCCTTGTTGGCAATCGCCAACGAAGCTCCTAGGTAGGCGGCATAGCGGCGCGCAGCCTTGACGAAGCCTGCATCCGGCGAAACGACCACGAGGTTGGGCAGATTGAGGCTGCGCACATGGTCGCACAATACCGGCAGGGCGTAGAGATTATCCACGGGAATACGGAAGAAGCCCTGGATCTGCGGTGCATGCAGATCCATCGTCACCACCCGATCCGCACCAGCGGCCTCAATACAATCCGCACACACCCGCGCACGGATGCTCACACGTGGCTCGTCCTTCTTATCCCCCTTGGCATAACTGAAATAGGGGATGACTGCGGTCACCGACGCTGCACTGGCGCGCTTCAGGGCATCAATCCAGAAGAGCAACTCCATAAAACTATCATTGGTAGGAAAGACAGTACTCTGGACAATAAACGCCTCACGGCCACGCACATTTTCCAACACGCGGACAAAGGTGTTGCCCTCAGAAAAGATCTTGGTCTCGTTGCGACCGGGCAATGTATTCAGGTGAACACAGATTCGATCAGTCAGGGTACGACTGCTACTGCCTGCGAAGATGACCACATCCTCAAAGCCCATGACGTTCCTCCGATTTGGGGCGACGTTTCGTTTCCGGCGGCTAGTATAGCATGGAGGGAGGAGGGAGGTGGATGAACCAGATGTCGTTGTTTGTAGGTTATGGATGAGAGATAGAAAGAGGGAGTCAAAAGAAAGCTCGTTCTATGTTATAATTCAGTTTAGCAGTTAACCTCCTTATGGTAAAGAACTAGAAAATCCGGGACTGACACTAATGACAAACATCAATTCAAATCAGAAACTTCAATATAGACCCACTGCTTTCGAGATGTTTACAGGACCAGGGGGACTAAGTTTAGGGTTGCGTTCATCTGGATTTCATGTGGTGGGAGCAGTAGAAAAAGTAGAAAGTTGTGTGAAAACATATAGAAGAAATCATCCCGAAACCATTGTAATACATGATGATGTCCGAAACATAACATCTGAACAAGTGATTTCTATTGTACTCAAAGTAACGGGTAAAAAAACCGTTGATCTCGTTGCTGGAGGCCCTCCATGCGAGACATTTTCTACTGCTGGCCCCGGTATTCGGAAAAATCGAGATTATAGGGATATGCTTTTTCAGGAACTAATACGAATTGCATGTGTATTGAAGGCGAAATATATTTTAATAGAAAATATACCTGGATTACAGACTAAAAAAGGGCCTAATGGTGAGAAAGCATGGATTTTTAATGAAATTCTTAAATTATTACATGATTCGGGGTATGTCTATTATAAGTGGGCAGTATTAAATGCTGCTAATTATGGTGTTCCACAGTTTAGAGAACGGTTATTTATTATAGCTACATCAGACTCATCATTGCCAATAATATTTCCTACACCAACTCATGGGTATACAAAACTTCTTCCATGGAATACTGTAGAAGATGCCATTGGAGATCTTCCACCACTTGATAATGGAGAGGAGAAGAATTTTTATTTATCTCCTCCAATGAAACCTTATCAATACCTGATGCGCGGTTTAAGATTGGAAGAAGATGTATTCACAATGTCTGAAGCAAGTTTGATTTCACAAGAAAATTACGCATTGAATTTACATCGGGCACCAAATCACCGACCAGGAACAATTGAACGATTCAAGTTAATACGTCCAGGAGAAGGTTTACGGGATATTATGACACGTCTTGATCCTGATACAGTGGCAGATCTTCAGAAGAAAAAAATTTTACCGAAGAGTTGGTATATTCAGCGTAATAGACGCATTCTTTTAAATGAACCATCGCCAACGGTTACTTCACACTGTCTATCTGAATTACTGCATCCATTGCAAAATAGACATATAACTCCAAGAGAAGCAGCAAGATTACAGAGTTTTCCTGATTGGTACTATATAGAAGGACCTTGGGTTGTACCTCATATAATGGAAGAACAAGACAAGTATGAGCAAATAGGTGATGCAGTTCCTCCACTCCTTGGATATGTCATCGGAAAGCAACTCTTGGCAGGTTTAGAGGGTTTGGAGAAAACCGATGATGTTAATGTTTCTTTTACTCAATATGATCAACACTCTCTGGGTTTATAGAATATATGCGAATATCTGATATCTCTATTTTATTTAATTCGGTCGCCATGTGGGTGACATTTTTTCGTTAATCACTGCCTGTATGATTTGAGGTAAATGTGTACTTAGCTTGTCAAAATCGAATACACCTTCACTTTCTGAAACGATGGAAGATAGTTTGTATACCCCATGCCAAACGGCCCCCAATACACTAACACCATCAGCTAATTCTCGAAATTTTGGCTTCCCAAGAAAATTATCAGGGTCAATAGTGATATGTGCTGACCATAATCCAGCACGAAGCATAATTTGACTGTGCGAAGCATCCATTTTTATTCTATCACGAACACTTGTTTTTGCTTGAATTACTCCAATTAGATACATATTATTAATATCTTTATATACTACCATTAAATCGTCTTCACTACGTCCGATTAATTTGTCAATGTTCTTTATGGAGTGTTTTGTTTTGAGTGTTGCTAAATCGCTGGGTTTAACTACAGTCAAATCGGGGATGATATTTGAAAGGTGATTTGCAATAAAGCGTTCAAAAGCGGTTCCTGAGGTTTTTGCCCAACTCTGATGTGCAGAAATTATATTTTCTATAATTTTTGAGGGAATTAGTGTGTTGGAGAATAAGTGTAAATGAGTTTTTTGAAGGATTGCCCAAATAGTTCCGCGATCAATTGTGCTAAAATTGCTGATTAAAGTGGCAAAAGTTTTTGCAAGAGCCTCTACTCTGATAGGTGCTAACACATCTAATGAGCGATTACGGTTCTTATCGAAGCGATTTAATGCACTTTGCTCACGTGATACTTTTCTTGATTTAGTTGTGGGAATATCAATTCCTGATTTTTTTGCTAATAGCATTATATTCTCTGAGTATAATTCTTGTGCTCTTAATGAAATCTTTTGGATTAAATCCGAATTGATGTGTTCAGGTGTGTCTGGATGAATAAATAGTTGATATGCGTCGATATTTAATGCGCTGGCAATTTTTTCGATAGTTGTAAATTCTGTGGCAGTTTCACCTGTTTCAATACGACTAATAGTTCGTGTATCAACACCAACAGCTTCAGCCAGATCTTCTTGAGTCCAGTTTATCTGTCGACGCTTGAATTGAACATTCTTGCCGAAAATTTCTTTAAGATCCATGATAAAGCCTCCAGCATGTATTGAGATTAGGTGTTCACTGAAATTTATTTACCCTCCTCAACATATTAGATGGGAAGCGAAAAAAGAGAAGGACATTTCATGTCTAGTTATGTAAGCCAGACTTGCGAATCATCCCTTACAGTGTGTCACCTTTTACATGATTTCAATCTTATCTATAAACTATCCCAATGCCAGCCCACTCTAAGGACTTGAAGTGTACCATGCAGGTATAATACTATTTTCTAAAACCCAATACGGACATCGAACATTAGTGAAGCACAGTGATCATTGTAAGGGTGAGAGAGGGTGTGACGGCGGATGTTATTACTGTAAAGTGTTTCTGTGGTTACTGTCTTACTTCAATTACAACACTACTGCTAAGTTTATAGTTTGGTAAGTTGTTTGTAACTTTTCAGTGAGTGTTCTTTCTACCCGCAATCTCTGGTACAATCTGAAGCCGGTATCCTTCACTTGATCTGACACCTACAACTATGTGGCTCCTGATTGGCCTGGGCAACCCAGGCGAAAAGTACGACCGTACCCGGCATAATATCGGGTTTGCCTGCCTCGATGCACTCGCTAAGCGCCATGGCCTGGAGTTCCGTACCAAGCGCGCCAACAGCCTCGTGGCCGAGGGCAGCATTGCGGGCCAGCGCGTCGCCCTGGCGAAGCCCCAGACCTACATGAATGAGAGCGGGCGCGCCGTCTCGGCGCTGCGCTCCTGGTACAAGATCGAGCCTGCCCAGGATCTGCTCGTCATCTATGATGACCTCGATCTGCCCTTTGCGCGTCTGCGTCTGCGCGAGCGTGGCAGCTCTGGCACCCATAACGGTATGCGCTCGATTGTGGCCCAACTCGGCAGCAATGCTTTCCCGCGTCTGCGCGTGGGGATTGACCAGCCCCCCGGTAAGATGGACGCTGCCGCCTATGTGTTGAGCCGCTTTAACAAGGAAGAAGAGGCCCAGATTCCCGATCTGTGTGACCGGGTGGCCGATGCTGCCGAGGTGGTGCTGCGCGATGGGGTGATCGCGGCGATGAATCGCTATAACGCTACGGGGTAGGTGTTGCCTGCATCACCGCCGCGATTCCGGCTTCGATCTCCAGCGCCACCCCACCCGCTTGGAGCCAGACCAGAAACTCCACGTTCCCCGCTGGCCCCAGGATGGGTGAACGCTCTAGCCCGCACGGGGTGAGGCCGAGTGCCTGCGCTGCTGCCAACACCTCGCGCAGCACGGCGCGGTGAGTCGCTGGCTCGCGGACTACCCCGCCTTTGCCGACATGCTCCGGCCCGGCTTCAAACTGCGGCTTGATCAATGCCACGATCCAGCCATTCGGGGTGACGAGGCGTTGCAGCGCGGGCAGCACCAGCTTCAGCGAGATGAACGAGACATCTACCACTGCGCCGTCTACCACTTCGGCGAGCCGCTCCACATGGCGGATGTTGGTGCGCTCCAACACGACGACTCGCGGATCAGCGCGCAGCCGGTAGTCGAGGATGCCATAGCCGACATCCACAGCATAGACTCGCGCTGCGCCGCGTTGCAGCAGCACATCGGTGAAACCGCCGGTCGAGGCCCCGGCATCCAGCATCACTAGGCCCGCCGGGTCAATCCCGAAGCGGTCGAGGGCGTGGGCCAACTTGTGGCCACCCCGGCTGGCATAGGGCAACCCGGCGGTGACTTCGATCTCCACCTCGGCATCTACCATTGCCCCCGGCTTGCCTGCCGGTTGCCCATTCACGCGTACACTCCCGGCCATAAGCAGGGCTTGGGCCTTACTGCGGGTTTCGGCAAGCCCGCGACTCACGAGGAGTTGATCAAGACGGATTTTGGGCATAAGACTTGATTGGTAGCAGGTTGACACTATGCCGTCGGATGGCCCTCACCCCCAACCCCTCTCCCGTGGGCTACGCCCACAGGAGAGGGGGGGACATTCCTGTGTATCCCGGAGCACATCCCCCCTCGCCTGTTCGCGTAGCGAACGGGAGAGGGGGGCTAGGGGGGTGAGGGCCACAAAGCTACTTTCCCTCTAAACGCGCAATCTCGGCTTCCAGATCAGTCACCATCGTCAGCAACCAATCGGGCGGCGGATTGTAGGGATCATTCAGTTTGGTGCGCAGCTTGCGCAACTCGCGCTGCCGATTGGCCAACTCGCTCGAAAGCTCATCATTGGCTGGTGCTGGTTCGGGCGGCGGCATGGGCTGCGCATCCAAGTAACCTTCCAGCAACTTGGTCACCAATACATCCAGGTTCTGCTCGGCCTGATGCAGCAGCGCATCCAGTTTGGTGCGCTGCTCCGCCGTCAGGTAGACCCGCGTTGGCAGGGTGAAGCGTACGTTATGTTCCATAAGCTCACCGTAAGCGGTCGCGGAAGTACTCCGGCAACTCGCGCATCAAGACTCGCTCTTGCTGCATGGTATCGCGATCACGTACCGTGACCGTACCAGTTAGGCTCGCATCTTTGCCCTGACCAAGTGTGTCAAAGTCCACCGTAATGCAGAAGGGGGTACCGATCTCATCCTGGCGGCGGTAGAGCTTGCCGATGGCCCCGGTATCATCATAGACGGTGCGCATATTGCCGTCGGCCTGCAAGGTTTTGCGGATCTCGCGGGCGGTGGCGACAATCTCTGGCGCGTTGCGCTTCAGCGGGAAGACCGCGACCTTGATCGGGGCCAGCGCGGGCTTGAGGTGCAGCACCGTGCGGTACGACTCGTCTAGTGCCGGATCGGCTTGGCCGCGCAGCTTCTTACTCAGCTCGATGCTGCTGGCACCGGGGAGATCGAGCAGCGCCGGGATCTGGGCCATGTGGGCGGCCACATCCTGGCTGATCACCTCGGCCCGTTCCAGAATCGCATCGCGCTGGGCCGGATCGAGCTTCTCGTTACGGCCCACGCTCTTCACAAAGGCGGCCAGGGCATCGCTTACCGCCTGCGCACGTTCGGCAGACACCGGCTTGATCTGCTCCTCATCATACGCTTCGGTGAGCAGCGCCAGTACCCCACGATCCACCCCGGCAGATGGCTCGATCACGAACGGCACCAAGTGGCGCTTCGTCTCTGGATCGAAGTAGGTCAGGCGGGCGGTACTATCCGTATTCTCCATCACCTTGGCACTAATGCCCAGGTTGGCCTGATCCTTCGAGTGCGAACCGAGGTCATAGTCACTGCGCGAGGCAATGCCTTCCAACTCCTCAAATCCGATGGGGAAGCGGTACATCAGATCGTAGGTGGCCTTGGAGTAGTGGGCCAGATCGGCCTTAGGCACCGTATAGACCTGGAGGTTATCGCTGCTGAGACCCACACTGCGCCACCACGCTAGGCGGTCATCGAGCCAGCGCTGGTGCCACGCATCCTCGGTGCCGGGCATAACGAAGAACTCGATCTCCATCTGCTCAAACTCGCGCACGCGGAAGATGAAGTTGCGCGGGTTGATCTCGTTGCGGAACGCCTTACCGATCTGGGCGATCCCAAAGGGCAACTTGCGCGAAGTCGTCGCCAGCACATTGGCAAAATTGACAAAGATACCCTGGGCCGTCTCTGGGCGCAGATAAGCGAAGGAGGTATCATCGGCCACCGGGCCAACCTGCGTCTTAAACATCATATTGAAGGGGCGCGACTCGGTCAGATCCTTCGAGCCACAATTGGGGCACACCCCCTGAATATGATCGGCGCGCCAGCGGCCCTTACAGGCGCGGCAATCCACCAGCGGATCGGTGAAGGTCTCCTCGTGGCCGGAGTACTTCCAGGTCAGCCGGTTCATGAGGATGGCCGCATCCAGCCCCTCCATGTCATCGCGCTCATAGACATTGGCGCGCCACCATGCCGCCTTGAGGTTATTCTTCAGTTCGACCCCTAACGGGCCAAAGTCGTAGGTACCCTGAAGCCCGCCATAAATATCGCTACCGGGGAAGATAAACCCACGACGTTTACATAATGATACAATCTGATCCATGGTTACGGCTGGCATAGGTACTCCTGGGAATCACGCAGCGTCATCATTAGCAACCGGCTCGCGCACCAAAGGTTCTGGCATTTGGGTATAGATCTGGGTGGTAGAGAGCGAGGCATGACCGAGGCGCTCCTGCACCTCACGCAGATCGGCTCCCTCGTACACGAGATGTGCGGCGAAGGAGTGGCGCAGGGTATGCGGGGTCAGATCGTGCAGGCCGATCTGATCGGCATAGCCCTTGAGGATGAGCCAGAAGCCCTGACGGGTGAGCTGTTTGCCGCGATGGTTGAGAAAAAGGATGGGAGTTTCGCCACTGCGCACCAGTTGGTTACGCGCAATATCGAGATATTCTTCGAGCGCGGTAGTCGCAGTAAGGCCAATCGGCAACACCCGTTCACGCCCGCTCTTACTGCGACAGCGCACCGTACCGGCACTGAGCGAGATATCGGCAAGTTCGAGGGTCACCAACTCACTCACGCGCATGCCGGTCGCCGCGAGCAGTTCGAGCATGGCCTTATCGCGCAGGCTCTCCGGGCCACTCGAACGCAGTGGCAATTCGAGCAGTTCGTCCATATCGAACTGCGTGATCGCCTTGGGACGGTCGCGGTTCACCTTGGGCGAGTCGATGTGGCTGGTGGGATCTTTCTTGATGATCTGCTGCTCAAGCAGAAACCCAAAGAAGGACTTCATCGCAGCGGTACGGCGCGCCATCGTACTCATGGCATAGCCACGTTCACGCAGCGAGATCATAAACGCCAAGATGTCGTCATGGGTGACGGCCTGCCAATCCGCCACCTCACGCGCAGCCAAAAAGAGCCGCAGTTGTTCAAGATCGGTACGATAGGCGGAACAGGTATGCTCCGACCGCATCTGGTCGGTCGCCATGGACACCAAAAATTGTTCGATCTGCTCGTGCATAATCTATCCTGCCGGTGCAGTTGGGTAGGCGAGGTGTGTCTGGCGCATCTGAGCGCGAGGTCGAAGGTGCAATCGTAGGCACATTATACTCTGAAAAGGGCGGTTGACAAAGCCATCCCCATCCGCTACGATGATTCTTATTCCCAACGAATCAAAATCATATCTATAAGGAGCACAGCGTGAGGATCGCTGGCAACTACACCTTCGAGGCCACCCGTGAGGAGGTCTGGGCCGCTTTGAATGATCCTGAGGTGCTGGCGCGTACTATTCCGGGCTGCCAGCAGTTGGATCAGGTTGGCCCCAACGAGTACGAGACGACGCTGAAAATCGGCCTTCAGGCGGTGCGCGGCGTCTATTCCGGGCGGGTCAAGATTGATGATGTGGTCGTCCCTGAATCGTACACAGTGCATGTTGATGGCAAGGGCAACAATGGTTTCCTCAAGGGTCATGGGGTGATCAAGCTGCGGGTTGAGGGCCAAACGACCATCCTCGATTATGGTGGCGAGGCTCAGATCGGCGGTACGATTGCCAGTGTCGGCCAGCGCCTGATTGATGGGGCTGCCCGTACCCTCATCCACCAGAGTCTGAAGGCCCTCGCTACCCAGATCGAGACCCGTCGCCTACCCGTCGCCCCTGAACCTGAACCCGTCGCCCCTGAACCTGAACCCGTCGCCCCCGATCCTGTGCCCGCCGCCCCTCCCCAGATCGAGCGCCGCACGATTGTCGTTCCCGCCCACGAGCAACTCAGCGAAGTGGATGTTGCGCGTGGTATGCTGGTGGATTTCTTCGCCCAGAGACCCTGGCTGGGTTGGGTGGTAGCCGCCTTTCTGCTCGGTTACCTCTTCGGTACTCGCCGCTCCTCGTAGATGTTGCTCGTACAACAAGGAGGTTCGTCGTTGTGACAAAAATTACGCTAACCGTCAATGGGACCCGCTACACCCGCGATGTTGAACCGCGTACCCTGCTCGTCCACTTCCTACGCGAGCAACTCAACCTGACTGGTACCCATATTGGGTGCGATACCAGCCAGTGCGGCGCGTGTGTTGTCCACCTGAATGGGGTGAGTGTGAAGTCGTGTACGACGCTGGCGGTGCAGTGCGATGGGGCCGAAATTACGACCATTGAGGGTCTCGCCCCCGAAGGGACGCTGCATCCTCTGCAAGAGGCGTTCTGGGAACTGCACGGCCTCCAGTGTGGCTACTGTACCCCCGGTATGATCATGTCGGCAGCGGATCTGTTGGCCAAGAACCCGCATCCCACACCGAGCGAGATCCGCCATGGCCTAGAGGGCAATCTGTGTCGCTGCACCGGCTATGAGAATATCGTGCGTGCGGTGAGTAGCGCGGCAGAGAAGATGGGATCTCCCGATGCTTGAAGGCTAAAAGAAGGAGCTAACGATGACCACTGAGTCCGACCTCAAGCCGCGCTATGTGGGCCAGTCCATGAAGCGGCGCGAAGATCCCCAGTTGATCACCGGGCGCGGCACCTATCTCGATGATATTAAACTGCCCGCGATGCTCCATGTCGCCCTTGTGCGCAGCCCCTACGCCCACGCCCAGATCACCGCGATTGATGCCCGCCGCGCCCTCAATCGGCGTGGGGTGGTGGCGGTCTTTACCGGCCAGGATATGCTCGACATCAATCCCCTGCCCTGTGCGTGGCAGGCCGGGCGCGTTACCAACCATGTCAATACACCGCGTGCCCTCGCCGTAGATACGGTGCGCCATGTCGGGGAGCCGGTGGCCATGGTGTTGGCCGAGGATCGCTATGTTGCCCGTGATGCCGCCGATATGGTTGATGTGAGTTATGAGCCGCTCCCGGCAGTGGTGGATGCGCGTGATGCCATCCAGCCCGGTGCGCCGCAACTGCACGCGAATGCGCCCAATAATATCGTGATGGAGTGGGAGGCTGGGGATCGCGCCAAGACCGATGCCGCCTTTGCGCAGGCGGAAGTTGTCGTGGCGGAACCGATCATCAATCAGCGCCTCATCCCCACCCCCATGGAGACACGCGGTACGGTGGCGCGCTATGATGCGGCTACCGGCGAGTTCACCGTCTGGATGACTTCGCAGGCTCCGCATGTCATGCGCCTGCTGCTCACCGCGTTTGTCTTCGGTATTCCCGAAACCAAGCTGCGCTGTATCTCGCCCCATATCGGCGGCGGCTTCGGCCAGAAGATCTTCTGCTATAACGATATGGCCTTTACCATGTGGGCGGCACGCAAACTGGGGCGACCAGTCAAGTTTGTGGAAGAACGTTCCGAGAACTACCGCGCCTCTACCCACGGGCGCGACCATATCACCGATGCGGAGCTGTGTGGCCGCCGCGATGGCACGATCACTGGCTTGCGCGTCAAGACTCATGCCAACCTAGGGGCCTACCTAAGCACGATTGCCCCCGGTATTCCCACCACCCTCTATGGCCGCATCATCACCGGGGTGTACGCTATCCCCGCCGCCTACTGCCACGTCACCGGGGTCTACACGAATACCGCCATGGTGGATGCCTACCGGGGCGCGGGGCGGCCAGAGGCGAGCTATCTGATCGAGCGCATGGTGGATCGCTTTGCCGCTGAGATCGGCATGGACCCCGCTGAGGTGCGGCGCAAGAACTTTATTCAGCCCGACCAGTTTCCCTACGAGAATGGCCTGGGCCTCTTGCCCTACGATAGCGGTAATTATGCCCCCGCGCTCGACAAGGCGCTAGAGATGGTCGGTTATGCCGACTTCCGCGCCCTTCAGGCCGAAGCGCGTACACAGGGGCGCTACGTGGGCCTCGGCATCAGTTCCTATGTCGAGATCTGTGGCGTGGCACCCAGCGCCTGGATCGGCCTCGCCGGTGAAGGTTGGGGTGCGGGGCTTTTCGAGAGCGCCAACGTGCGTGTCCACCTCACCGGCAAAGTGGTGGTGACCACCGGCTCGCTGCCACACGGCCAGGGCTTAGAGACCACCTTCGCCCAGATTGTCGCCGATGAGTTGGGTGTCCCCTACGCGGATGTCGAGATTGAGTGGGGTGATACGCAGGGCACCCCGTTTGGTTACGGTACCTACGGTTCGCGCTCGCTCACCGTGGGGGGCACGGCGATCAAGAAGAGTCTGGATAAGATCAAGGCTAAAGCCAAGCGCCTCGCTGCCCACATGCTTGAAGCCAACGCGGACGACATTGAGTTTGCCGATGGCAAAGCCTTTGTGCGCGGTGCGCCTGCGCAGGCCAAGACCCTGGCCGAAATTGCGCTTCAGGCCAGTGTGGCCTACAGCCTGCCCGAAGGGATGGAGCCATTTCTTGACGAGACCAGTTACTATGACCCGCCCAACTGTACCTTCCCCTTCGGTACGCATATCGGTATTGTTGAAGTAGACCCCGAAACCGGCCATGTTGATCTGCAACGCTACATCGCCGTGGACGACTGCGGCAACCTGATCAACCCGCTGGTCGTCGAGGGCCAGATCCATGGTGGTATCGTGCAGGGCATCGCCCAGGCACTCTACGAGCAGGCCATCTACGACACCAACGGCCAGTTGCTTACCGGCACCCTATTGGACTACGCCATCCCCACCGCTGCGATGGCCCCGCACATCGAAACTGCCCACACCATCACCCCTAGCCCGGTCAACCCGTTGGGGGTAAAGGGGGCCGGTGAGGCGGGCACGATTGGCGCGGCGCAGTGTGTGATGAACGCGATCATTGATGCCCTGGCCCCCTTGGGGGTCAAGCACATGCAGATGCCCGCCACCCCAGAGCGGGTTTGGAAGGCGATCCACAAGGAGCTATGATATGATCCCCAGCCCCTTTGAATATCTCGCCCCCACCAGTGTGGCCGAGGCGATCACGCTGTTGCAGGAGTATGGTGAGGATGCGAAGATCCTCGCCGGAGGCCACTCGCTCATCCCGGCGATGAAGTTGCGCCTCTCCGCCCCCAGCATCCTGATTGACATCACCCGCATCGCCGAACTACGCGGCATTGTGGTCAACGGCAACATCAACATCGGCGCAGGCACCACCTGGCAGATGATCGAGCATCACCCCGAACTGAAGCAGCTCTGCCCGGTGCTGCCGCAGGCGGTGGCTAGGATCGGCGACATCCAGGTACGTAACCGAGGCACCCTAGGCGGCTCGTTGGCCCATGCCGATCCGGCGGCGGACATCACGGCGGTGGTGCTGGTGCTCGATGCCCAGATCCGCACGCAGGGGCCAAACGGCAGCCGCAGCATTCCCGCCGCCGACTTCTTCGTGGATATGCTCACCACCGCGCTAGAGCCAGAGGAGTTGATCACCGCGATCATCTGCCCACGCCTCGGCACAGACGAGGGCGCGGCCTATACCAAGTTCCCCCACCCTGCCAGCCGCTACCCGATTGTGGGGGCCGCCGCCTACCTCAAAATGAGTGACGGCAAGGTGAGCGCCTGCCGCGTTGCGATCACCGGGGCCGGCCCGATGCCCACCCGTCAGATCGCCTGCGAACAGGCGCTCCTCGGCACCGACGGATCAGACACGGCCATCGCCAATGCCGCCGCACTCGCCGGGCAGGAGATGGAGATTCTCGGTGATATTCATGCCAGTGAGGAGTATCGCCGCGCTATGGTGCAGGTCTATGCCAAACGCGCCTTGCTCAAGGCCAGGGGGGCGATTACATCGTAATTGTAGCGCGGAAAAGTATTGGGATGCGCCGCATGGCTTCGACAAGCTCAGCCAGCGGCGCGGTGGCTGAGCTTGTCGAAGCCCCGCGCCGCTAGGCGTTGGTTGAGCATCCCGACTACGCCGCAAGATACTCACGAACATCTACCTGTGCGCCGGATTGAGCCAACTGTTCTGCGGTGGCCAACAACCGGGTTGCAGCTTCCTCCTCAATATACGCTTCACCGCAATTGGGACAGACACGCGCTGGTACATCACGCACCACAAAGGTGAGTTTACCCCGAGTCAGCGTTACGGTTGTCGTTCCAGGTTCAGTTTCACTCTGGCGGCAGATTACACACATCATAGACGCCTCCTCTTAAAATCTGAGTCCCACTGACCTGGATCTGGCTCGTAGGCCGTAATAACAATAGTCTCACCTTCAGCAGGATTATCAGCGGCAACAATGTGTAGTGGCCTATTTCCGCTCCAGCCAAGAATCAACCGGCTCGGATAGGGCGTATCGTCAGGGTATGCCTTAATGATCTCACCTGTATCAAGCACACTATGCACATCTTCGACCGAGATGTTCCGCTCAAACATACGCTGTAATGCATGAGCGCGGAAAATGAGTCTCTGTGTTGCCATACAATGTTCTACATTAACGCCGGGTGGTTGCGCTGCTGAAAGATCGTATCCACCGACACCCCGCTATGGATACGCTGAATCACCTCGGCCACCAAGTGGCTCACACTCAGCACCGTCAACCCCGGCCAGCGCTTCTCTGGTGGTAGTGGCAGCGTATCGGTCGTCACCAACTCCTTGAGCGAACTCTTGCGCAGCCGCTCGGTCGCCTTGCCCGCAAAGACCGCGTGGACACAACTGGCATAGATCTCACGCGCCCCCTCGCGCTCCAGCAACTCGATCACCTCCAGCATCGAGCCACCCGTGGCGATCTCATCATCCACGAGGATGCAGCGCTTCCCGGCCACATCACCGATCAGATTCAGGATCTCTGGGGAGGTGAGGTTGCCGCCATCGGTACGCCCAAAGTGCTGCACACGCCGCTTCTCGGCAATCGCCAACGGCGCTCCCAGCGCCTCGGCAAAGTTGCGCCCGCGCTTGGCAAAACCCACATCGGGCGAAACCACAATCGCATCATCCCAGTTCTTATCGGCGAAGTAGCGCACCAGCAGGTGCATCGCCGTCAGTTCATCGGTGGGAATATTGAAGAAACCCTGAATCTGCCCGGCGTGCAGATCAATCGTGAGTACCTGATGCGCCCCCGCCGCCTGGATCATATCCGCCAACAACCGCGCCGTAATCGGCACACGTGGCTGATCGCGCTTATCGGTACGCCCGTAGGCATAGTAGGGAATCACCGCCGTGATGCGGCCCGCCGAGGCGCGCTTGCACGCATCCAGCATGATCAGCAATTCCATGATGCGGTCGCTCAGGTTCGGGGTTGAGAGCGACTGCACCACAAAGACATCCTTCTCGCGGACGCTCTCATTCAGCTTGATAAAGATATTCTCATTGCTGAACTTGACAATGGTCGCATCACCGAGCGGCACACCGACTCGATCACAAATTGCCTGCGCCAGTGCATTGTTCCCATTGCCAGTGAAGATCCGTAATTCGTCGAAACGACTACCCATGATACTCTCCAGATTGCAGATACGCGGGGTCTATTTCCAAGGTAGACATGAAGCCTCCCGGTGGGGGGGCGGGGGAGGCTTTGCCTCCCCCGATGATCTTTTTTTCTGTTCTTTTAAGAACAGAAACAAGCGGGTCTGGGGCGCAAACCAATCTACAACCTACAATCTGCAATCTGCAATTGATCGAGCAGGGCACCGCGCTCGATGCGCACACCAACAGGAAGACCGGCGTGTAGAGAGGTATCGTCATCATCAGCGACAATCAGCGTGGTGATCGAGGGGCGCTGGATGAGCGCCGCTAACAGGTGGCCAATACCCATACTGGCCAAGCGTGGCGCACGCCCCAACCCAGCCTTCTGGGCAAAACTGAGCGCTGTATCGGCGTTGCGGAACGCCAACAGGGTGCGCGGCCGCGCTGGGGGCGTCGCCGCCGAAAGTTCACTTGTGCCGGTGCCATTACTAGCACTACGGAAGATATAGAGGCGCTGCCCTGGCTGACCCACATCTCCTAGGTAGCCGCGTGCCCATGCCAGGGTCGCCGCTGCGGCTTCAGCCCCAAAACCCGCATGCTGGGCGGCCATAATAAAGAGTTGCGCATCATCCATCGTAGGCATCCCCTCCCCACACGCTACGGCAAGGGTACGCGTGTCGGCACTGGCTGAATGGTGGTCGGGCGGCTTTCGTTCTGGTAGAGGGCGCTACCCAACAGACCAACCTGGACTATGTAGGGTGTTCCAGCGGCATCGGGGTGCAGTTCAAGCCGGGCGCGTTCAAAATACTGCACGCGGTAGGTCTTGCCATTGGGGAGCAGTTCATCAAACTCTTCACTGATCGGCAACCCAAAGACCTTAACTCCGCCATTGGCCTCCCAGAAGGTCAGGAAGGCTCCACCAATCGAGTGGCTGGTTTCGGCAAAGAAGCGCAGATCGGGGCGGCTGACAAAGAACTGCTGATCAGCAAATTCACGCCCAGCCGTATACTCGGCCCCCAAGCGGCCAAGCTGAATCTCGTAGGGGCTACCGGCATACTCTGGCCAGCGCTCCATGCGGGCACGCTCAAACCACTGGATCTCGCGCCCATTGACTACGATCACCTCACTCATCGGGTTGCCCAGGATGTCAATCCCACCATTCGCACTGTAGAAGGCGGCAAAATCGGGCGGGATGGGCGGGCCACCCGTCGGCCCACTCACCACCGGGGCGCTTGTCGCCACCGGCGGCTGACCGGCTTCAGGATTGCCACCCAAGCTCATCGGCCCTGTTGCCACGGTTGGTGGGCTACCCAGCAGCGGCCCTTGATTGGGTGTGTTCGCCTGCTGCGGGCGGGCAAAGAAGGTAGACCAGATCATCAGCAGCAACAGGAACAGGGCCAGAACACCCAGGATGCCGATGATCCATTTCAGGATCGGGCCACTCATCGTCACCCGTGGGCGCTGATTTGGCCCACTCGTACCCGGCCCCGAACCGGCACCAGCCTCATCGGGGCGAGCGAGCGGATTGCGGTTCTCCGCAACATAGTGGCTACGTGGTTTGGGCCATTTCATCCTGCGCCTCCTTCACCCAGTTGCCCGCGAATCACCTCGGCAACCGCGCGCAGTTCCTCTGGGGTGCTACTCCCCGGTCGCCAGTGGCGCACGGCATTATCACCCTCCCAGCGCGGAATCAAGTGGACATGATAGTGGTGGACGACCTGCCCAGCCGCCGTGCCATTGTTCTGCAACACATTCAGCCCGTCGGGGTTGAGCGCCGCCATCAGTGCGCCAGCAACCCGCTGTACCGTCTGCGCAACTGCAAGCACCAACTCCGGCGGCAGATCGAGCAACGTCGGCAACTCCTGCTTGCAGATCACCAGCGTATGGCCACGAGTAGCCGGATTGACATCGAGGAAGGCCAGGGTCAGGTCGTCCTCGTACACCTTAGCCGCTGGTATCTCTCCATTGACGATGCGCGTGAAGATCGAGGCCATAGCTCCTCCTGAGCAAGTCAAGAAATCCTGTTTTTCGTATCAAAGGATCGGACTACCTTCGACGCTGCGCTGCTCGTTTTCATCGCTGCGCTCGGTATAGCGCCGCCCAAACCAGGTGAGGGCGATCACCCCCAGCAGAACTCCAAACCAGAGCGTGCAGAAACGAATAATGATCGTCGCACTGGTGGCCCCGCTGGCACTCTGGCCAACGATGCCCACCAACAGACCCACGCTACTCACCTCGGAAGCCCCCAAGCCCCCCGGTAGGAACGAGACCAGCCCGAAGAGGGTGCTGGCAGCAAAGATGAAGGTGGCCTGGAGCAGCAGCAACGGAGTGCCTTCGATGCCTAAGCCAACCAGAACATAGTAGAAGGCAATGCACTCGAAGCCCCACGAGACGATACTGATCAGCGTCGAGACGATCAGAATGCGCCAGTCGAGCAGTTGGGCGGTGCTGGTATAGATCTGGTGTAGCTTGGGGGCAATACGTGCGCCGAGTGGCAGTTGGGCAATGAAATCGAGGATAAAGAGCGCGAGGCGTTGATTCTGGATGATCAAGATACCCACAAAGGTAGCCAGCAACAGCCCGATGAAGAGGATGCGCGCCGGTGGGTAGAGGGTCAGACCGAGGGCCATGAGGAGGAGCATGGCCAATCCATCAGTCAGGCGCTCGGCCAGCACAATTGGGGCCGAGACACTCACCGCAGTACGGTTGACGCGGCGCAGGAGGTAGGACTTAAAGACCTCGCCGAGTTTCCCCGGTGTCACCGCCATCACCATCCCGGCGGTGAAGATCAGGCCACTATCGAAGTAACTGACCCCTTCCCCCAGACCCAAGCGGCGTAGGTAGTAATCCCACTTCATACCGCGCAAGACATAATTCAGGATCGTAAAGCCAAGAATGGGAGGAATGAGCGCCCAATGGAACGCACCAAGATCCTGTCCGACTTCGCGCAGATCACTGACCAAGCCGATCACAATGATCACTGCCAAGCCAAGCAGAAGCGAGGCAAGAATCTTGCCCTGGAGGGTTTTGAGTGACATGGTGCGTGGCACCTGTTACACGGAGGATTCAGGAGTCAAATCCTCGCATGTTCGCAAACAAACTATAGCGAATCCTACACACCTGCGTGGATGCACTAGGTGTGTGGTGTTGCGATTATACCCCCCGCTGTAGAGCACGTCAAAGCCGAGGATCTTCTTCACTCCCACGCTCCACAAACCGGCAGATCCGGCGTTCAAACTCGGCCCGCACCAGAAAGACCTTGCGTTCGCAGGTGAGGCAACGGATACCAATTTCGGCACCAACCCGCACGACGCGCCAGGTGTCCCCCCCGCAGGGATGGGTCTTGCGGAGTTGTACGATGTCACCGAGGTAGATCGGGATTGGTGGCGGCATGACCCTTCTCCTCGTTTTTGGCCTGGTTCCAGCAAGCGATCATCTCCTCCAGACTCATGTCGGCCAGGGTACGCCCCTGAGCGGCTGCATGGGTCTCGATAAAGGTGAAGCGGCGGCGGAACTTCTGGTTGGCGCTGCGCAGGGCGGCTTCGGCATCTACCCCCAAGTAGGAGGCGAGGCGAGCGGTAATAAAGAGCAGATCGCCCATCTCCTCGGCCACATGCGCGGTATGCTCGCTCTGGGTCGCCGCCTTCAGTTCGTCCAGTTCTTCATGCAACTTGGCCCAAGCACTGGTGGCATCAAACCAAGCAAACCCAGTACGCGCCGCCTTCTTGCCCAACTTCTGCGCCGCTGCCAGCGCGGGCATTCCTGCGGGCACGCCATCCAAGGCACTGGAACGCTCACGGCCCTTGGCGGCCAACTCGGTCGCCTTGATCTGCTCCCAGCGCTGATGGATCTGGCCCTCGTGTTGGGTGCTCTGGTCGCCAAAGACGTGCGGGTGACGCCCGATAATTTTGCGTGTCACCTGGGCCACCACATCGGGCAAGCTGAAGGCTCCATGCTGGCGCGCTATCTCACTATGGGCCAGAATGTTGAGCAGCAGATCGCCCAACTCCTCACTCAAGCCGATCATATCCCCGGCATCAAGCGCCTCCAACACCTCGTGGGCCTCTTCGAGCAACGCCCCACGCAGCGACTGGTGGGTCTGGCGGACATCCCATGGGCAGCCACCCGGCCCCAAGAGGCGCGCCACCACCCACACCAACCCTTCCGGGTCGCGCTCATTCTGGGTGATCGGCAGGGCGGGCAGGTAGAAGAGATCGGCGGCGGCCTCTAGGGTGGCCAGAGTTACCTGAGTCTGACACGTCACCCGACCGGCGGGATCGTGGTGCAACGGGGTCACGGGCTGATCGGGGGGGTAACGCCACGCCAACAGGGTGCGCAGGGCTGGTAGGTGGGCCGCGTCTACCCCCCAGAGGATGGCCGGGGTAGTGACGTGGAGCGGGTAGGGTATGGGCGGGGCGAGGTAGTGCGGGTAGCCCTGAGTCTCGGCCCAGGAGCGCACCGTAGCATCGGGGCCGCCCTGGCCGGGGAGATGCGCCGTCATTGTCAGCAGCGTCGGCACATGGTGGAGTTGAATGCTGCTCGTCGGCGCGAGATCCAGCGCCGCCAGACAGGCATTCAGCAGAGAAGCGTGCATGGAAGAAGCTCCGCTGGTAACTGTTCATAGTTTGCCGCCGGATGGCCCTCACCCCCAGCCCCTCTCCCGTGGGCTACGCCCACAGGCGAGGGGGGCACATTCCTGCGGTATCCCGGAACGTATCCCCCCTCGCCTGTTCGCGCAGCGAACGGGAGAGGGGGGCTAGGGGGGTGAGGGTCATGACGCACGGGTCAAGCAGATTGGCCCCTTCTGAAACCATGTCTTAAGGGAACGGCAGCGGCACACTATTGGGATCGAAGCCGTTCGCAATCTCCAGATCGCCACTGGCGAGCGCAGCAGCCCGCAACTGATCGTACCACGGGATAAACGTCTCGGTGTAGAACTGCTGGGCACCCATACTCTGCTGAAGCTGGGTGAAGTCCTCAAAGGCACGCTTATCTTCAAGATTGGGGCCAGCCTGGCGCTCCAACACCTCAAAGACATACCAGGACTCACCCACCTGGATCTTGATCGGCGTATTGAGTGCCTGCGCAAACCCAGCCGAGTCCAGTTCGGGGGGCAGATTACCAATCGGTTCCCAGCCCAGATCGCCACCTTTGGGAGCCGTCTCCAAATCCTTGGAGCGCTCCTTGGCCAAGCTGGCAAAATCGGCTCCAGCTTGCAGATCGGCCAAGGCTTGATCCGCCTCAGCCTCGCTGGCTAGTTGCAGCATGCGTGCATGGAACATATCGGCGCGGGTATTGCGGGCCAGCACCTCCAGCGTCAACTGCTGTTGGGCCTGCATGAGCCGATCCGCCGATGGGCTGGCAAAGGGATCGCTGGGATCAAAAGGCCGCGTCATGCTAAAGAAATTCGCATCCACTTGGGCCGGGTCAACCCCAATCCCGTGGCTACGCGCATACTGCATGAGCAGCAATTCCTGCACCATCGCATCAAAAATCCCGGCGCGCACCTTCTGATCATTTGCCAACGTCTCGATCTGCTCACGCGTCTGACCAGACTGTATCATGTTGGCAATTGCCGGGCCAATGTCGGCCTGCATGCGCTGGGTAAAATCGTTCAGGGTGTAGGTGTCCGGGCCAACCCGCAGAATCTGGGGGTTGGTGGCACTTACCTGAAGCGCGGCACCATTGGATGTACTCTGACACGCCCCCAACGCCAGCAGCAGAATCAGGGCCAGTAGCCCGCCAACATAGCGCTTCACACACACCTCCACACTAATCATCATCGTAGCTCGTCTCGTTGAGCGAGAGGATCGCCATGAATGCTTCCTGGGGGATCTCGACATTCCCGACCATCTTCATGCGCTTCTTGCCCTCTTTCTGCTTTTCGAGCAGCTTGCGCTTACGGGTGATGTCGCCACCATAACACTTGGCCAAGACATCCTTGCGCATCGCCCGCACCGTCTCGCGGGCAATAATTTTGGCCCCAATCGCGGCCTGAATGGGCACCTCAAACATCTGGCGCGGGATGAGCTTGCGCAGCCGCTCGACCAAGGTGCGCCCCTGGTTGTAGGCAAAGTCGCGGTGGACAATCAGCGAGAGCGCGTCTACCGGCTGCTGGTTGACGAGGATGTCCAGTTTGACCAGATCGGCCTCCTGGTAGCCCGCGAGATGGTAGTCGAGCGAGGCGTAACCCTGGGTACGGCTCTTCAATTGGTCGTAGAAATCTATCACGATCTCGGCCAGCGGCATCTTATACTTCAACTGCACGCGGGTCGGGTCGAGGTAATCCATCGTCTCAAAGGTGCCGCGCTTGGTCGTCACCAGATCCATAATCGTGCCGATATAGCGCGTGGGCGAGATGATACTAATCTGCACCACCGGCTCTTCGATACTGCCCAGTTTACTCAGGTCGGGCATATCCGAGGGGTTATCCACGGTAATAATCTCACCATCGGTGAGCAGCACCTGATACTCCACACTCGGCGCGGTAATGAGCAGATCGAGGTTATATTCGCGTTCCAGGCGTTCGCGCACAATCTCCATGTGCAGTAGGCCCAAGAAGCCACAGCGGAAGCCGAAGCCAAGTGCGTTACTACTCTCCGGCTGGAAGGAGAGCGCGGCATCATTCATCTTGAGCTTCTCAAGCGCCTCGCGCAGTTCCGGGTAGGCGTTACTATCCACTGGATAGAGACCGGCAAAGACCATCGGTTTGGCCGGGCGATAGCCGGGCAGCGGCGACTCAGCCGGGTTATCAACCAGGGTGATCGTGTCGCCCACCTGACACTCCTCAACCGTCTTGAGGCCGGTGGCGATATAGCCCACCTCTCCGGCGACCAGTTCGTTCAGTGGGGTCATACCGGGGCGGAAGACACCCAGTTCGAGGGTACTGGCACTCGCGCCGGTGCCGATAAAACGCACCACCGCGCCGGTGGGGAAGGCTCCATCCACCACGCGCACATAGGCGATCACACCCTTATAGGCATCATAGTGCGAGTCGAAGATCAGGGCGCGGGCGGGCTGATTGCGCTGGCCGCGTGGCGGCGGGATGCGCTGCACAATCGCCTCTAGGATCTCAGGAATCCCGATGCCCTCCTTGGCCGAAGCCATGATCACCTCTTCGGCGGGAATCCCGATCACCGACTCGACCTCACCCGCCACCTCTTCGGGATGCGCACCGGGCAGATCGATCTTGTTGACCACCGGGATGATCGTCAGGTCGTGTTCGACTGCGAGGTAGACATTGGCCAACGTCTGGGCCTCAATCCCCTGGGCTGCATCAACCACGAGCAGCGCACCCTCGCAGGCCGCTAGTGCCCGCGACACCTCATAGCCAAAATCCACATGGCCGGGAGTATCAATCAGGTTGAGTTGGTAGCGCTGGCCATCCTGGGCCACATACTCCATGCGCACCGCCTTGGCCTTGATCGTAATCCCCTTCTCGCGCTCCAGATCCATACCGTCAAGCAACTGCTCACGGCTCTGGCGGGCGCTAATCGTTTTGGTGACTTCGAGCAACCGATCCGAAAGCGTCGTCTTGCCATGATCGACGTGGGCGATGATCGAAAAGGTGCGAATATGGTTCTGATCCGCCATGATTACCTAAATAGAGCCGAGGGGCCGCCTCGGCATGAAGTGTCTAATACAGTGCAAGTATACCAGCCCCATGCGGTTGTGTGCAAAACGCAGTCCAAATTTGACACAATCACCACCTCGTGCTATACTCCGCGAGTGCGTGCGGGGGTGTAGCTCAGCTGGGAGAGCGCGACAATCGCACTGTCGAGGTCAGGGGTTCGAGCCCCCTCACCTCCACCATACGTACAATGTACGGGGCCATAGCTCAGTTGGGAGAGCGCGACACTGGCAGTGTCGAGGTCAGGGGTTCGAACCCCCTTGGCTCCACCACAAAGATAGACGCCACGCTAAGTGCGTGGCGTTTGTTGTGTTTGGGGTACGTCCTTCTAATATGGTATACTAAACCCCGTATGCGCTCTGCGCCCAAGGAGAATGTTCTGCCATGAGTGATGAGGTTGTTTCCGAGCTTGATCTGGTGGTCGGCTCGATGATCACGATGCGACCTGATGAGGATCGCACGGTATACGAAGAGGAATATGAGTCGGTCGCCACCGTGCAGGATCAACTGCGCGAGGAGGGGATTGATGTCGATCTGCTCTCCCAGCCCGGTACCGAGGTGTGGGAAGGGGCGTTGGAGCGGATGGGTGCGCTCTACCAGCTCTCGCGCTTTGCGGCGCGGCTGGAACAGGGCCTTGATATTGCTGAGGTGATCGCCGCTGGCCCGGTGATTGATGATGAGGATCTGGATCGCGCCGTCACTGATGTGTGGGACGATCTCACCAAGTCGCGCTTTCAGCATCTGATCAACCTTCAGGGCATCAATAGCTACTACATGCCGGTTGATTTTGACCAGCCGGTCTGGCTCTCGTTTGAAGACGAAGAGGGCCAGGAGGATAACGCCTTCTTTGGCTCTGCGGCGCGCCTTCAGCGCGAACTGGCCGAATTGGGGCCGCTGTTGATCAAGGCGGGGGTCTCGCATACCTCCGAAGCCTATCGCTGCCTCGAACTACTCACTGAGGCGGCGGCCAAGAGCCTTGAGTACGGTCTGCCGATTATTGTTTGGTAATTCCATGGTTGTGGGGTTGGGTTGAAGGCCCGCCTTCAACCCAACTGCGACCCTAGATCACGCGCATGCAGGATCTCCTCTTCCTCGACGCGCCGACCCGACCCGACCGCGACGCGACTCCGCGCTCGCGGCGCTATTATGTCTGGACTGTCGGTTGCCAGATGAATATCTCCGATTCCGAGCGGCTGGAGGCGGCCCTGCAAGGGGTTGGTTATAGCCCGGCGGCGCGCCCTGAGCAGGCGAGTTTTATTGTGCTCAACTCGTGTAGTGTGCGGGCGAGTGCCGAAGAGCGGATTATCGGTAAGCTCGGCGAGTTGGTACGGGTGAAGCGCGAAAACCCCGATACGATTGTGGTTCTGTGGGGCTGTATGGTTGGCCCGCATAACCGCTCGATCTTCGAGCGCCAATTGCCCATGGTGGATCATTTCGTTTCGCCCTCGGCAGTGGATGCGGTGGTAGCGCTGGCACCGAACCCGATCTATACCCTTGATGAACCGGCGTTGCCCGTGCGCGATGCCGCTCATCCGCCGGTGGCGGTGCATGTGCCGATCCAGTATGGCTGCAATATGCGCTGTAGCTACTGTGTCATCCCGCAGCGGCGCGGGCGCGAACGCTCGCGCTCACTTGATGAGATCGTCGCCGAGGTGACGCGGATTGTGGATCATGGCGCACGCGAGATTGTCCTGCTCGGCCAGATCGTTGACTCCTGGGGCCACGATCTGCCCGGTCGGCCCCAACTTGCCGATCTGATCCGCGCTGTCCACGCCATCCCCGGCTTGCTGCGGCTGCGCTTTCTTACCTCGCATCCGGCCTGGATGACTGACCACCTGATTGAGACGGTCGCCAGCCTGCCGCGCTGTATGCCAGAGATCAATCTGCCCGTGCAGGCTGGCTCGGATCGCGTGCTGGCCTTGATGCAGCGGGGCTATACTACCGCCCGCTACCGCGATCTGATCGCCCGCATCCGTGCCGCCATACCCCACATTTCGCTCACCACCGACATTATTGTGGGCCACCCCGGCGAGAGCGAGGCGGATTTTGCGCAGACCCTGGCGCTGTGCGAGGAGATACGCTTCGATAAGATCCATATCGCCGCCTTCTCGGCCCGCCCCGGCACCGTTGCCGCCGAGCAAGAGGCCGATCCGAGTCTGGCGGTTTCTGAAGAACAGAAACAGGCGCGCCGCATTGCCATGGAGCAACTCCACGAACGGATAGCCACCCAGCGCAGCGCGATGCTGCTCGGTCAGACGGTTGAGGTTCTGGTTGAGGGTGAGTCACGCGGTAAGTGGCGCGGACGCAGCCCTGGGAATAAGCTGGTCTTCTTTTCTGATGCGGCGGATTGGACTGGCCGCCTTGCTCGTGTCCACATTACCCAGACCAGCCCTTGGTCACTTCAGGGGCGGCTGGAGCGCGTCTGAACTGGTCAATTCTTTGGTATCACCATAGAAGCATGAGGAGTTGTAGCCTTGGCAAAGCAAGATGAGAAGATGCGGATGCGCCGCAAACTTCAGGAGAAGGCGGTTGAGTTGGCCGCAGTGAACCATTGGGCCGATGCACTGGAGATCAATCGCCAAATCCTGACCCTGGGTGAAGACCCCGATACCTATAATCGGATAGGCAAGGCGTTGATGGAGCTGGGCCAGTTTAGCGAGAGCCATTCTGCCTATATGCAGACGTTGCGCCTCTTCCCGACCAATGCGATTGCGCGCAAGAATATCCAACGCCTTGATGCCCTGCTCTCACGCGGCTTTGATCATGGCCAGGAGAACCGTTCCCCACGCCAGCAGGTGGATATGCGCCTCTTCATTACCGAGACCGGGCGCACCGCGTTGACGACGCTGATTGATGTGCCGCGTAGCCCTGCGGTTGAGGCGCTCGTCACCGGCGAGAAGATGGATTTCCGCATCGAGGGTCGCACAGTCTATGTGATTGACGCCGATGGCAATATCGTTGGCCGCCTTGAGCCGAAGCTTGGCCAGCGCCTTGCCGAGTTGATCAATGGGGGCAATCGTTACATTGCGGCCATCTCCCAGACCGATCCGCGCTCGGTGCGCTTGCTCATCCGCGAGACCTACCAAGACCCCAGCCAGCGCGGGCGTATCTCCTTCCCCGGTAAGCTCGGCGAGGGTGCCATGTATGTGTCGAGCCTGCGCTACGAGGAGTATGAGGACGTGATTGACGACGATGACTCCAGCGACGATGATGATACCAGCGTCGAGGAGTACATCGGCGGCGCTGAGGAGGAAGAGGAGTTGGGGCTAGAGGAGATTGACCCCGACATGGGCGACGAGGACGATAATATCGAGGAGTAGAAGTGGCCCTCACCCCCCTAGCCCCCCTCTCCCGCACGCGGGAGAGGGGGGGATTATCTTCTTCTATACCCCCAACAACGGGCGCAACGCCGCCAGATCCCCCACCACGGCTAACGCACCAGCGGCACGCAACTCCTCGGCACTGCCGTAACCCCAACTCACCCCAATCGCCGGGATGCCATGTTCACTGGCCCCCTCAACATCATGCTCGCGGTCGCCCACCATCACCACCCGCTCGCGGCGCGCTGCGGGGAGTTGATCGAGGACGTAGGCGATCACATCGGCCTTGCGTTCGCGGCTGGTATCCAGGCTGGCTCCGCCGATGAAAGTAAAATGCTGATCGAGCTTGAAGTGTTCGAGGATGTGGCGCGCAAAGACTTGCGGCTTCGAGGTTGCCAGACAGACAGCGCAGCCAGCCTGGGCAAGATCGCCCAGCAACTCCGGGATGCCGGGGTAGAGGTGGTTTTCGGTACTGCCGATTGGCCCGTAGCGCTCGCGGTAGAGGGCGACCGCCTGCTCAACCAGGCCGGGATCGCCATCCAAGACGCTGGCAAACGAGCCGCGCAGTGAGGGGCCGATCCAGGTGCGCAGGATCGCCAGCGGGATTGGCGGGCGGCCAAGATGCTCCAGCGCATAGTTGATCGAGCGTGAAATACCCTCGAAGGGGTCGGTTAGGGTGCCGTCAAGATCAAAGAGGACGGTAGTGTAACGTAGGAGATTCATAGTATCAGTATACCATTGGCGCGATCTCGTGCTATAATTTGTGTATCCTCACACGAAGAATGATGCTCTATGTGTTGATAAGGAGCGCCGATCTATGGCCGACGCGATCCGTGATCTTCAGGCACGTTTGCGTACCCAGAACTACATCGCCTCCGATGCTATCGGGACGGCGCTCTTTCTTGCAGATCGGCTGGGCAAGCCGCTGTTGGCCGAAGGGCCAGCGGGGGTGGGCAAGACCGAACTGGCCAAGGCGTGGGCGGCGGCGCATGGGCGCGAACTCATCCGTTTGCAGTGCTACGAGGGCTTGGATGAGACTAAGGCGCTCTATGAGTGGGAGTATGCCAAGCAGTTGCTCTATACCCAACTCCTGCGTGACAAACTCGGTCAGGTGTTGGGTGATGCGGCCAGTCTGCGCGAGGCTGCCGACCGCCTTGCAGCGGAGGAAGAGGTCTTCTTCTCTGAACGCTTCCTCTTGCCGCGCCCACTCCTGCGGGCGCTCCAGTCCGAACAGCCCGCCGTGTTGCTGATTGATGAGATTGACCGCGCTGATGCCGAGTTTGAAGCCTTCTTGCTCGAAATTCTGAGCGATTTCCAGGTGAGTATCCCAGAGTTGGGGACGATCAAGGCCAAGCAGCGCCCGATGGTGCTGCTCACCTCGAACAACACCCGCGAGTTGAGCGAGGCACTCAAGCGGCGTTGCCTCTACATCCATATTGGCTACCCGGATGTCGAGTCTGAGTTGCGGGTGGTGCAACTGAAGGTTCCGGGGCTGCCGACCAAGCTGGCGCGCCAGGCGGTGGAGGTGGTGCAGCAACTGCGTGAGCTTGATCTGAAGAAGCATCCGAGTGTGAGCGAGACGCTGGATTGGGCCAGAGCGCTCCTCGAACTGAACGCCACCCAGATCGATCCGGCGATTCTGGCGACAACGCTGAATGTGTTGCTCAAGTATGAGAGCGACATCCAGCGCGCCAAGCGGCTCTTAGGGGAGTAACAGGGCATTGTACCCAGCCCGTAAACGGGCGGGCTACAACACGCAAAGCCCGCCTACGCGGGCTGGTTCTATGCCGCGTAGGCGGCCTTCGCCGGGCGCTAGCCCGCCCGTTTACGGGCTGGGGGATGATGTGCTGAGGTCTTTTGGGGGGAGTAGTCTATGGAGCGACGCATCACCGAGTTTGTGGCCGCGCTACGCTCCGCAGGTGTGCGCGTCAGCCTTGCCGAGAGTGCCGACGCCCTGCGGGCGATTGAGCAGGCCGGGATTGCTGAACGCGACTTCTTCCGCATGGTGTTGCAGATGACGCTGGTGAAGGATCAGGCCGATCTCGAATCCTTTGAACGCCTCTTCCCGCTCTACTTTTCGAGCGACGCCCCGCCTGCACTGCAACCACCGGGCGGAGGCCAGCTTACGCCTGCGCAAGAACGCCAACTCGCCCAGGCACTGGCCGCCATGTTGGCCCAACTCAACCCGGCAGCGTTGCGCCAACTTTTAAGCGCCATGCTGCAAGGCCAAACATTGAGTAACGCCGAGATCCGCGCCATGTTGGCCCAGGTTGGGCTGGATCAGACCCAACCGGCATGGATGTCCCGCCAGGCGCTGCGCCGACTAGAACTCCAGCGCCTTGAACAGCTTCTGCGGCAACTGCTCGAACAGTTGCGGGCGGCGGGGATGGACGCCGCCGCACTGGCCGCGATTGCCGCTGCGGCCCAGGCCAACCAGCAGGCCATCCGCGAGCAGATCGAGCGTCAGGCGGCGATGCTCACCCAAGGCCGAGGGCGCGGCCAATCCCGTCAACGCAGTGAGGCTGAGTTACTCGACATGCCGCTAGATCGGCTTGATGAACGCGACCTCCAGGCCATGCGTAGCCTCGTTAACCGGCTAGCGGCGCGGTTGCGCTCGCGTATGGCGTTGCGCCAGCGGCGCGGCAAGACGGGCACCTTGGATGCGAAGGCCACCATCCGTACCAACCAGCGTTTTGGTGGTGTGCCGATCTATCTGCGCCAACGCACTCGCCACCGCAAACCCAAGCTGCTCATCCTGTGTGATCGCAGCGTCTCCACCGAGCATATCATGACCTTCATGCTGCTCATGGTCTACACCCTGCATGATCAGGTCAGCCGCACTCGCTCGTTTGCCTTCATAGACCACCTGCACGACATGAGCCACTACTTTGCCGAGTTGCGCCCAGAGCAAGCCATCACCGCCGTGATGGCCGCGATCTACCCCACGCGCAGCTACAGCACCGATCTGGGGCAATGCCTGGGTGAATTTGAGCGCGAACATCTGGGCCTGGTGGATCATCGCACCACCGTGATAGTCCTCGGCGATGGGCGCAACAACGAACATGATCCCAACATTGCCGCCTTCGAGGCGATCTCGCGGCGCGCCCACAAGACGATCTGGTTCGCTACCGAGCCGCGTTGCATGTGGGGGGTGTACGATCCAGGTTCGCTGAGTAGCGACATCTATAGCTATGCGCCGCTGTGTGATGCGCTGCATGAAGTGACTACCCTGCGCCAGTTAGCAGATGCAGTTGATCAGCTCTTTGTCTAAAAACCAAAAAATTGACGCAATGCACAGCTAATGATAGGATAGGCCAATGTTTCTTAAGTCTTGATCTCGTGTTTGGCCAGGAGCAACGATGCGCATCTCAAGCAAAGGCGACTACGGCCTGCGTGCGCTCTTCGATTTGGCCCAGCGCTACGGCGAAGGGCCAGTCCAGAGCGAAGAGATTGCGATCCGGCAGGGCATCCCGGTCAACTACTTAAACCAACTCCTGATTACCATGCGTCGAGCGGGGCTGATCGAGAGCCTGCGTGGCCCGCAAGGCGGCCACATGTTGGCGCGCAGTCCAGAGACGATCACCCTACGCGATGCGATCATTGTGTTGGAGGGGCCGTTACTTCCGGCGGAGGCCAGCCGTGAGGATCTGGTACCAACCGAGCCGGATGATGACACGCTGATTGATGCCGTCTGGGATGATCTGCGCGGGCAGATCGAACAGATCTTGGCCCAGATCACCCTGGATGACCTGTGTCAACGCAAACGTCAGCAGCGTGGCGATGTGATGTACTATATCTGAGCGCGTTTTTCAGTTAAGGCACTACAACCCTTGGTTGGTTCTCGCTCTCCCACGACCGGCACTCTGGGTACTATAGTGTGTGTAGTCAAGAATCTGAACTACATAGTGGTCATATCATGGTCGGCGATTGTCGTCGGCTAAGGTTGGAGGATGCCGTGGTAGCGGCCACCATGCATGCGGCCAAGATCGGCCCAAACTCGATTATTCAGACCATCGCAGCCTTGCGGGAGGTCTACCCAGCGGAAGAGTTACCTACGTTGCTCGCTGGCGGGGCCGAGATCTATCTGAGCGAACTTCCCCACGAAATGATTCCCGAAGAGCAGTTCCACGCGCTCGTTGCGTTGCTCACTCCGCGCTTAGGGGTTGAGCGGGCTGGCGACATTCTCTTCCGTTCTGGCGAGCGCACTGCCGATTATGTACGGGCCAATCGTATCCCCGGCCCGTTCCAAGCCTTGGTGGGCATACTCCCTGCTCCACTTGGGCTACGTCTGTTACTTCTGGCTATCAGCAAACATGCCTGGACATTTGCTGGTAGCGGGAAGTTCAGTTTCCACCTCGGCCGTGGGCCATGGCTGAGCATCGGCAAGCCGGTGGATCGTGACACCTCGGCAATTGCCGCCGTTCTGTGCCGCTACTATTGCGGTGCCTTTACGCAGTTGCTTCGTCGCGTTGTCAATTCGCGCATCACCCTGCGCGAGACGACTTGCCAAGCGCGGGGCGGGGCGGCGTGTGTCTACCAAATTGTTCTCTAAGGCTAAGCTACTTAACGTTACTAAGGCAAACTAAGGAGTACCGACATGCGGATCATGATGATCCAGCCGAACTACCACGCGGGCGGCGCTGAAATTGCGGGCAACTGGCCGCCTAGCTGGGTGCCCTACATTGGTGGTGCGCTGAAGAGCGCCGGCTATGAGAATGTGCGCTTTATTGATGCGATGACGTTCCACATCGAGAACGATAAGCTGCGCGAGATTATCCGCATCAATAAGCCCGATGTGATCATGGCGACGGCGATCACCCCCATGATCCTCAAGGCCCAGGAGACGCTGCGCATCGCCCGTGAGGAGCGCCCCAATGCGCGCCTCATCCTCGGTGGTATCCACGCCACCTTTATGTATACCCAGGTCTTCAGTGAGGCTCCCTGGATTGATTATATCGTCCGTGGTGAGGCTGAGGAGATCATTGTTGAGCTGATCCGCAGCATTGAGGCCGGTAGCGACCTCAAGGATCGCGCCAACATCAAGGGTATTGCCTACCTTGAGGATGGCAAGGTGGTGGCCACTCCTGCCGCTGACCCGATTGCTGATCTCGATCAGTTGGCCCCGGACTGGAGCTTGCTGGAGTGGGATAAGTACATCTATGTGCCCATGAATGTCCGCGTGGCGGTGCCCAACTTCGCCCGTGGCTGTCCCTTCACCTGCCGCTTCTGCTCGCAGTGGAAGTTCTGGCGTCGCTACCGCGCCCGCAATCCCATGAAGTTTGTGGATGAGGTGGAGACGCTGGTGCGCGATCATAAGGTGGGCTTCTTCATTCTGGCTGATGAGGAGCCGACCCTTAACCGCAAGAAATTTACCGCCCTGTGTGAAGAGTTGGCCAAGCGTAAGCTCCCGGTGCTCTGGGGTATCAATACCCGCGTGACCGACATTATGCGCGATAAGGCGCTGCTGCCTCTGTGGCGCAAGGCCGGCCTCATCCACATCTCGCTCGGTACCGAGGCGGCTGCCCAGATGAACCTGGAGATCTTCCGCAAGCAGACCACGATTGACCAGAATAAGGAAGCGATTAAGCTCATCCAAGACGCTGGTATGGTCGCTGAGGCTCAGTTCATCATGGGTATGGAGGCTGAGACGCCGGAGACGATTGAAGAGACCTACCAGTATGCCCGCGACTGGAAGGTGGACATGGCCAACTGGAACATGTACACCCCCTGGCCCTTCGCGGAGCTCTTCGAGGATCTGGGCGACCGGGTTGAGGTGCGCGACTACTCCAAGTACAACTTCGTCACCCCGATCATGAAGCCCGACCTGATGGAGCGTGAGGATGTGCTCAAGGGCGTGCTGCGCAACTATGCCCGCTTCTACATGCGCAAGGCGTTCCTGGAGTATCCGTTCATCAAGGACCCGGAGAAGCGCAAGTATATGATGGGCTGTCTGCGCGCCTTCGCTAAGACGACCTTCGAGAAGCGCTTCTACGACCTGGGCCGCGTCCACATGCGTGGCGGCCAGATGGAAGTTGACCTGGGCTTCGATGAGAGCCGCATCTTCACCCGCGATGAGATCGCCCGCATGAAGGCTGAGCGGCCTGAGTTGGTCGCTGATACCACCTTCGGTGGGGCCATCCCGGAGCGCTACGATCCTGAGCTGATCAAGCACCAGGCTGAGAATACGCTCAACCTGCCGCTCGATGGCACCGAAGTCTCTGAGTTCGGCTACCGCGATCCCAATAAGCAGATGAGTTGCTAGGTTTTGATCATCATGTTGGTTGGTGTTTGGCAGCACAGCCGCCAAACACCAACCAACATGATCTTTGGGGGCGGCTGCGCCGCCCTCGAACCCTTATGCTGTAGAACGACAATGTGGCTGCTTCCCTACCGTCATTACTGATGGGAGCTTTTATGTCTGATGTTGTCATCACGCCAGAGGTACTGGCGCGTTATAACAAACCCGGTCCGCGCTATACGAGCTACCCGACCGTACCGGCGTGGACGGAGGAGTTTGGTGAGGCTGAGTATCGTGAGGCGTTGAACGACCTCGCTACTCGCACCGAAGACCCGATCTCGCTCTATGTTCACCTGCCCTTCTGTGCTGAGCGCTGCACCTACTGTGGCTGTAACGCCACCGTGACGACGCGCACCGATGTGGTGGATAAGTATCTGGATCACTTGGAGCAGGAGTTGGCGCTGGTGGTGCCCCAGATGGGTGCGCAGCGGCGCGTGGTGCAGATGCACTGGGGCGGTGGGACGCCCAACTTCCTCAACCAGCCCCAGATGGAACGTCTGGTGGGGCTGCTCAATAAGCACTTTGCGATTGATTCGGACGGCGAAGTGGCGATTGAGTTTGATCCGCGTATCGGCTCGGTCGAGCAGCTTGAGCAGATCCGTGAACTCGGTTTCAACCGCATCAGCTTCGGCGTGCAGGACATTAACCCGGTGGTGCAGGAGGCGATTGGGCGCATCCAGCCCTTTGAGCAGACCGAGAAGCTCTTCCGCGCCAGCCGTGAGTTGGGTTTCAGCAGCGTGAATGTGGATATGGTCTATGGCCTGCCCAAGCAGACCGACGAGAGCTTCCGCGATACGCTACTGGCCATCCGCGACCTGCGCCCCGACCGTATCGCCTGCTTCAGCTATGCTCACGTACCGTGGGTCAAGCCTAACCAGAAGCTGATTGATGTTACCGCCCTGCCCGACACCTTCACCAAGTTTAGCCTCTTCCGCATGGCGATTGATATGATGGGTGAAGTGGGCTACGATTGGGTGGGCATGGATCACTTTGCCCAGCGCGATGATGAGTTGGCGATTGCGGCGCGTGAGCGGCGTCTGCACCGCAACTTCATGGGTTACACCACCCGCCCGGCCTCGAACATGATCGCTTTCGGTATGAGCAGCATCAGCGATCTGGTGGGCCGCTTTGCTCAGAATGAGCCGCACCTTGGCAAGTACCAGAAGATGGTCGCCGCTGGGAAGCTGCCCATCGTCAAGGGCTACAAGCTCACCGAGGACGATCTGATGCGCCGCCAGGTTATTCTGCACCTGATGTGCAACCTGGAACTGCCCTACGACCTGACGCGCACCAATTATGGGATGAGCCTTCAGGATGCTTTGGGTGAGGATCTGGAGCGCATGGAAGCATACGTTGAGGATGGCTTCATCGAACTGCTGCCCGACCGCATCCAGGTGACGCCGCTGGGCCGCTTCTTTGTGCGGCTGTTGGCGATGGAGTTGGATGCCCACTTGGCGAAGACTTCGCAGCGCATTGCCTTCTCGAAGACGGTGTAGGAGGGTTGGCCCTCACCCCCCTGCCCCCCTCTCCCGCTTGCGGGAGAGGGGGGTATTGTTTCGCCGCCCACTATTCTAACTCGGCCAGATATTCCTCTAACTGCACCGCCGAAACGATTCCTACATGGCGGCGCTGGATCATCCCTTCCCGATTGATAAAAAAGGTCATGGGGAGGCTGGTGGCCCCATAACGGTCGCCAATATCCCCGGCCATGTTGGTGATCAGTGGGAAGGTGAGGCCCAGTTCCTGGCCAAAGGCGCGGATGACATTCGGGGCTTCGTTACGATTCACGGCCAGAATTACCAGATCGTCGCGGTTGTTTTGGGATGCCTGCTCAAAGGTCGGCATCTCGGTACGGCATGGGCCGCACCAGGTTGCCCAGAAGTTGACGATCACCAATGTGCCACGCAGATCACTCAGTTTGTGGCGTGTGCCATCAGCCATGGTGTAGCTGAAGTCGGGGGCGACACTGCCCTCGGTGGGGCGCTGCGTGCCGGAATCGAGCATCTGGCTGCTAGTGGCGAGGTTGGGGCCACCCTGGCTGGTGGTTGGGGTTGGTGTGGCACGACCGCAACTACTCAACCCAAGTGCGAGCAGGACGAGGATGACGAGGCGTGGCATCAGTCCTTCCTTTGTGGTATGGATGCGGGGGTGATGGGCAACCGCACCCAGAAACGACTCCCCGCCCCTGGCGCACTCTCTACCCCTAGCGTTCCGCCGTGGGCCTCGATGATCGAGCGTACAATCGCCAGCCCCAGCCCTGAACCGCCCGCCTGTTGCCGGGCTTGGTCGGCGCGGTAGAGGCGTTCAAAGATGTTGGGTAGATGTTCGGTGGGGATGCCCTCACCATTATCGCATACCTGGAGCAGCAGGTGATCTCCATCCTGCTCGGCGCGTAGCTCAATCTGCCCACCGGCTGGAGTGTGGCGGATGGCGTTACTCACCAGATTGCCCAGTGCTCGGCAGAGGCGCTCATCATCTACTACCACCTCCGGCAGATTGCTGGCCACCGTGTCGCTGATCGTGATCCCCGCCTGCTCGGCGGCGTGGCGGTAGGTTTCGGCCACATGGGCCAGGATCTGGGCGGGTGGGCAGGGGTGGCGTTGTAGCGTCAGTTCCCCGGCGTCAGCTAACGAGAGGGTATGCAGATCGTCCACCAGACGTTGCAGGATCTGCACCTCGGCGTAGAGCGTGGCGAAGCGTTCGGGGGTCGGCTTGAGGATCTGATCGCGCAGCGACTCCAGATAGCCGGAGAGGACGGTCAGGGGGGTACGCAGATCATGGGCGATGTCGGCGGTCATCTGGTGGCGCAGTTGGATAGCGCGGGCCAGATCGGCGCTCATCTGGTTGAATTGGGTAGCGAGTTGGCCCAGTTCGTCCCGCGAGCGCACGCGCACTTGGTGGCCCAGTTCCCCGGCGGCGATGCGGCGCGTTGCGGCGCTCAGTTCGCGCAGCGGGCTGGTGATCAGGCGCGCCAGCAGGATACCCAACACCAGCGCGATCAGCGCGGTGATCCCTGCCGCCATCCCTAAGGCCGCATCGGTACTGGCCAGGTAGCGCTCCTCATCGGGATCACGGATCGTCTTGATGTCGGGGGTGATCACCACGCCGATGAGCGTTCCATTGTTGGTGATCGGCGTTCCAGCGGCGAGGATATTGGCGGGGAGTAGCTCACCCACCTGATAGGGCTTGGTAGCGATCAACACCCGCCCCTGCGGATCGGCGAGGCCAAAGAGGAGGGCAAAGCGGCTCGGATGGGGTAACCCACCATCGGGCAGATCGGGTGCGTGGCGCTCGGTACGCTCCAGTACCCACTGGTTGATGTCAATCAGGCTACCGCGTGCGGCATAGTAGTCATTCACACGGTTGATGAAAAACTCGCGCTGCTGCCCGACAACAAACGCATCAAACTGGACACTCACCAATTGGCGCACGAAGACGGCGGCCAGCACGGCTCCAACGAGGCTGGTGAGTAGGAAGGCCAAGACGAGTTTGGAACTGAGTGAGCGCATAGGATCAATCCATACAGCAGCGGTAGCCAACCCCAAAGACCGTTTCGACATAACGCGGCTGGGTTGGGTCGGGTTCGAGTTTTTTGCGCAGGTTGCGGATGTGGACATCAATGGTGCGCTCGACGCCCTCATAGTCGTTGCCCTGGAGGCGTTCGAGGAGCTGTTCGCGGCTAAAGACGCGCCCCGGTGCCTCCATCAGTGCCGCGAGCAACGCGAACTCCGAGGGAGTCAGGCTGACATCCCGTTCGCCCACGCGCACCACGCGGGTAGCCCGGTTCAGTGTCAGGTCGCCGACCCGCAACAGTGCATCGGGGTTGAGCGCATCGGGGGAGCTACGCCGCAACACGGCACGCACACGTGCGACTAGTTCGTGCATCCCGAAGGGCTTGGTGACATAATCATCGGCTCCAAGCTCCAGGCCCACCACCTTATCCGATTCAGCAATGCGGGCCGTGAGCATAATCACCGGCGTATTATGGCGTTTGCGGAAGGTCTGCATAAACTGGAAGCCATCGAGCTTGGGCATCATCACATCAAGCAGGATGAGATCGGGCTGCTCGCGCCCGGCCACAGCCAGCGCCTCGGCCCCATCGGCAGCGGTGATGACGCGAAAGCCATGTTCGCTCAGGTAGTCTTTGAGCAGGGCACGCACATTGGCGTGATCGTCTACAACAAGGATGGTTTTGGCCATCATGCGCCTCGTTTCTTCGCCGCAAAGAGCACAAAGAAGGTAGAGGGTGGGGTTGCTCCGCAGATCGGCAGATGCTGTGTCGCACAGGCATTCATTGCGTAGGGGCGCGTCGCGACGCGCCCCTACACCCACCATACTGATACTAGTATACCCGTTGGGTGTTCAGATTCGGTATAGGAAGAGCGGCAACATAACACCAGCGCCGCCAAGATTCTGGCGGCGCTGGTGCAGGAGGAGGAAGGAGGTAGACAGATCTAGAACATCAAACCACCATCAACCGAGATCACTGTGCCGGTGATGAAACTGGCCTCATCGGAGGCAAGGAAGAGATAGGCATTAGCAATATCTTCGGCCACACCGATGCGGCGCAGTGGCGTGCGCTCCTTCATCGACTCGATCACCTTATCGGGTACCGTGGCGATCATGTCGGTCTGGATGAAGCCCGGCGCAACCGCATTGACACGGATGCCACTTGGCCCCAGTTCGCGTGCCCATGTCTTGGTCATACCGATCACGCCGGACTTAGCGGCAACATAGTTACTCTGGCCAAAGTTGCCATACAGCGCGACGACCGAGGCCGCATTCAGGATCACCCCATTGCCGTGGGTGATCATATAGGGGGCCGCATATTTACTACACAGCCAGACCCCCTTGAGGTTCACGCCGATGACCGCATCCCACTGATCCTCGGTCATCTTCTGCATACGTGCATCGCGGGTAATACCGGCATTGTTGACCAGAATGTTAATCCCGCCGCCCCACTCATTAGCCGAGCGGATGGCAACCTCAACCGATTCGGCACGCCCAGCATCGAGGAAGACCGCACGCGCCTGACCATCTGACTGCTCGATCTCGGTAGCGACTGCCTGGGCAGCGGTCATATTCACATCAGCCACCACCACCTTGGCCCCCTCGCGGGCAAAGGTCAATGCAGTCTGGCGGCCAATCCCTTGCCCACCACCAGTAATAATTGCGACTTTGTTCTTCAGGCGCATAGTAGCGTGCTCCTCTGCACTAGGTTGTTCTTCAAAAAAAGGGCGCAGCACGCGCTACGCCCCGGTGGTGGCGATCTTACTGGCTACGCTTGGCCAACCATGCATCAATCTGCGGCCAGACGCGCTTATTGGCTCCGCTCCCAACCATCATACCGATATGACCGCCACGCATGTGCAGCAGCAGTTTATCCTTCGTACCGACCTTGTCCATCACCGTGGTGGACTGGCAGGTGGGGACGATATGATCCTTATCGGCGATCACATTGAGGAAGTTGCAGCGCAGATTTCGTAGATCAACCAACTCACCGCGCAGGCGCAGGGTACCCTCCATCAGCCGGTTCTCGCGGTAGAACTCCACCACCCACTGGCGGAAGGCGGCACCGGGGAAGTCTACGAGATCAGTGACCCACTTATTCATGGCGAGATAGGACTCGACCACCGCCGGGTTGTCGAGGTTATCCCACAACTTGAAGTAGGTGCTGATGAAGTTTTCGACCGGCTTAAGCATCTTACTGCCATAGTCGATCATATAGCCGGGCATATTGCCATACTGGCTGATCAGCTCGTCCACATTGTAGTACTCGGTGGTGAGCCAGCGGTTGAACGGCCCAGCCTCCTTATCAGCAAAATCGAGCGGTGCAGTCAGTAGGATCAGGTTACGGATGCCATCATTGGGCCGCATGGCGGCATAGAGGGTGGTGAGCATCGCGCCGATACACCAGCCCAACATGCTAAACTCACGCCTCCCGATATGGCGCTGCATCGCCCGGACGATACGTGGCAGATAGTCGAGGACATAATCATCCATCTGGTAGTGGGCATCTTCGAGGCCAGGGCGGCCCCAATCTACCATATAGACATCATAGCCCTGGTGAAGCAGATACTTCACAAAACTATTACCCGGTCGCAGATCAAAAATATCCGGGCGATTGATCAGAGCAAAGACGAGCAGAAGTGGCACGGGATGGCGCTTTTCGGGCGGAAGCACCGGGGTGAAGTGGTAGAGCTTCGCCTTATTCAGCGTCCAGATGACCGTTTTGGGTGTCTGGCCGATCTGAATATCCAGACGACTCGCGGCGAGTTTGGCGAAGGTATCGCTACTCTTCGTGAAGCGATCAAGCTCTTCAAAGAAGCGCTTCGTCAACACTTCGGGGTCGAGGGCCGGGTCTGGCACAGTAGTCATAAGCTACTCCCTACGCTATGGATATGGCTGAAGGCCGGCGAAAGACTCTGATACTCGGAGCTACTCACTCGTGGTGCGGCGGGTACGGCGCGCCGCAGGCTTGGTAGCCGAGTCACTCTCCGGGCTGGCTTCGGCAACAGATACATCTTCGGCGGCCTCAGCAGCAGGAGCAGGAGTTGTCAAAGCGCGTAGGGCAGCCAAAATGTCATCGAGACGCGCATCCATGTCATCAAGCCGCATCTCGATATTGGTCATCCGCTGGGCCAGACTGACGACTTCGGCCCGTGAGGGGAGGTTGGCCTGTTTGAGATAGGCTTCCATGTACTGGTTCATGGCCTTCTGCATGGGAGCTGAGGCGGCCAGCATCGTATCGAGCTGGATGCCGAGCGCCTTCGAGAAGGTTTCAGTATTCACCATGGTAGCCATACCCTTGGCCCAGGCATCCAGATTCGCATCACGAATCGTGCGCCAAGTACCAACAGGGTCGGTGAAGTCGAACCCCTCGTTCTGGTTGTTGGTCATGCTGGATCTACTACTTTCTAGGTGATCGACCGTGATCACCGCAACACTCCTGCTTGTATAGATGGTGAGGACCGCAGTGAGAGTCCCGGCTAAATTTTACAGTATCACCCCTAGTTACACGAAGGTTACGAGGGTGAGTCCTATGTTTTGTTGCTGTTTGGCGGCGTAGCCGCCAAACAGCAACAAAACAAGATCTTCGGGGGCGGCGTAGCCGCCCAACACCCACCGCCGTAGGCGGATCACATCCGCCCTAAGACGGATTGACGCCTGGTTGGGAACTGCGTATACTTAGCCTGTAGCCTAATTAGACGATTGGCTAAATGTTATGGAGAATGCACTTACCCAGATCCTGCAAGCCATGGCCGACCCGACGCGGCGTGCCATCTTGCAAATGCTCAACGACGGTGACATGACCGCAGGCGAGATTGCGGCGCGGTTTGCGATCTCGGCTCCGAGTGTGTCGCACCATCTGAATGTACTCAAAGCGGCTGAACTGGTACTCACGCAGCGCCAGGGGCAGAAGATCATCTACCGGCTTAACACGACGGTGGTGCAGGAGATGGTGCAGCAGGTGATGGCGATGTTTAGCGTCGGTGGGCGTGAGCCGATGCCAGTGGATCAGGAGGAGAAGAACGATGCGTAACCTACGCGCCCTCTATCTGCTTGTGGCGCTGATGTTTGTCAGCGGTTTGGTGGCGCTGCCCTATATGCCCAATCCGGCTCCGATGCACTGGAATATCGCGGGTGAGGTGGATGGCTATGGGCACCCGATCTTGGTCGTTCTGCTGGCACCGATCATCTCTTTGGTGATGGTGATTCTGATGCCACTCTTGCCCAAGTTTGATCCGCGTGGGGAGAATTATGCCAGTTTTGCAGGGAGCTACGAGATGATTATGCGTGCGCTGGTGCTCTTCTTTGCGCTGGTGCATGGCTTGGTGATCGCGGCGGCTCTGGGCTGGCCGGTGAGTGTGCCACGCACTATGATGGTGGGGATGGGGCTGCTCTTTGGGGTTATCGGGAATGTGTTGGGGCGGGTACAGCCCAACTATTTTGTCGGTATCCGCACGCCATGGACGCTAGCCGACCCTGAGGTCTGGCGGCGCAGCCACCGGGTGGGCGGGCGTATGTTTGTGGCCGCCGGAGCCTTGATGCTACTGCTGGGCCTGTTTGCGCCGGAGGTGGTGGGGTTTAGTCTGGGTCTGACGGCGATTCTGGTGGCGGCATTTGGTTCGATGGCCTATTCCTACTGGATTGCGCGTCGGCGGGTGACGCGCTCATAACTCTACGAGGTATGTTATGCCCACAACAATAGACCGTAAAGGATTGATCAGTTTTCTCGGCCTTGCGTTCGGCCTTGCCTGGCTAGCAGTCAGCCCGCTCTGGTTCAGTGGCCAAGGTCTGGCCTTCCCTATGGCTGTGCCGCTGATGACGGCGATGATGTTTGCGCCCACGGTTGCGGCGCTGATCGTCACACGTTTCATCAGCCCACCGCAGGGGGATACCCGCGATGCACTGGGGTTACGTTTGGGGAAGGGGCGGCACTGGGGGTGGTACTGGGTTTTTGCCTGGCTGCTGATCCCACTGATGAACCTCGTGTCACCCTTTGTTGGGGCGCTCTTGGGTCTTCTCCAGCTCGATCTGGTCAATTTTTCGGCCTACCGTGCCCTCTTAGCTCAGGCCGAGGCCATCAGTGGCCCCATACCCATCGCGGCCTCTACGCTGGTGCTCATCCAGATCGCTGCTGCCTTTACGATTGCACCGATCCTGAATGCGATTCCGACCTTGGGTGAAGAGTTGGGCTGGCGCGGTTACTTGCTGCCCCAACTGCTGCCGCTCGGCCAGTGGCCTGCGCTGCTCATCAGCGGAGTGATCTGGGGTCTGTGGCACGCGCCGGTGATTCTGCTGGGCTACAACTACCCCGATCATCCCGTGTTGGGGGTGCTGCTCATGACCGGCTTCTGTATCATCTGGGGGATTCTCTTCGGCTGGTTGCGGCTGGCTACCGGCAGTGTCTGGCCCGCGATGATTGCCCACGGGGCACTCAACGGCAGTGCCGGGATCACCTTTCTGCTGCTCCAGGCGGGCACGAGTTATGATAGTGCCCTCGCTGGGCCAACCGGCATGACCAGTTGGATCGTGCCGCTGCTGATTATTGGGCTGTTGGTGGGGTTGCGGCGCTTGCCGCTGGGAGATCCGAGGTGAGGATTAGATACCCCCTCTCCCGCTTGCGGGAGAGGGGGCAGGGGGGGAGGGCCTATATCTCTACTCAGCCTCTGGCATGTGCTCGTCGAGGTACTTGAGCGCATCGGCCACGGTGACGATCTTCTCGGCATCATCGTCGGGGATCTCGATGCCAAACTCCTCCTCAAGCGCCATGATCAGCTCGACCAGATCGAGCGAGTCGGCGTTGAGGTCATCGGTGAAGTGGGCGCTGGGGACGACGCTGGTCTCATCGGCACCGAGCTGCTCGGCGACGATCTTGCGCAGGCGATCCTGGATCTCCTGAGAAGCCATGAACTATCTACCTTTCGTGTAACAACTCACTATGTTCGCTGCCAGATGCGGCCCAATCGCCGCTGGCAGAGCGGAACCCTACATCGGCGATTGAACCCACTCATACATCTTCATCGCTGATGAGCAGATCTTCGTGTCCGGGCCGGTAGCGATTGACCACCGTCCCCAACACGCCATTAATAAAGCGGCTTGAGTTGTCGCTGCCAAAGTGTTTGGCCAACTCAACCGCCTCGTTGATTACTGCTTTGACGGGGGTCTGTTCAACCTCATCTATGAGCAGTTCAAAAATCGCAATACGTAAGATCGCCTTGTCCACCCCCGGCATCTGGGTGACTGGCCAGTTGGGCGCAGCCTCCTCAATGACACCATCTAGGTAGGAGCGGTGCTCCCACGAGCCAAAGACGATCTGATTCAGAAAGCGCTCGCCCTCTGCTGGTAGCTCCTCGTCAACGAGGCGACGCTCATAGACCACGTCTATCGGGTGATCGGTCGCGTCAACCTCGAAGAGTACCTGGAGCGCCGCGATCCGTACCCGGTGGCGTAGACTAGCCACGGCCAACCTCCCTACCTGGGGCTACGTGATGGTTTGTTAAACAGCGATCCACCATGATGCCTAATGTACCTCTGGCTAGGCGACGCCTGCGGCCCGCTCATCCTTCCAGCGCTGGAGCAGTTCTGCAACATAGCCAGTCGAGATGTTCCCGGCGCGGAAGGCCGGGTCATCGATCAGGTGTAGCTGAAACGGGATCGTCGTCTTCACCCCGGTGATGATGCACTCGTGGAGTGCGCGGCGCATGCGGTTCAGTGCATCGTCGCGGGTATCGCCAAAGGTGATGATCTTTGCCAACAGTGAGTCGTAACTTCCGGGTGGGTTGTAGCCCGCATAGAGGTGCGAGTCGACTCGCACGCCTGGCCCACCGGGCGGTAGGTAGAATTCGATCTCGCCCCCAGCAGGGAGAAAATCCCGCTCTGGGTCTTCGGCGTTGATTCGGCATTCAACCGCATGCCGAGCTATTCTAATATCATTCTGTTGGAGCGTCAAGCGTTCGCCAGAGGCGATCCGCAACTGCCAGCGCAGCAGATCAGTGTCGGTGACGAGTTCAGTCACCGGGTGTTCGACCTGAATACGCGTGTTCATCTCGATGAAGTAGTAGTTGCCATCGGGGTCCATCAGAAATTCAAGCGTCCCGGCATTGAGGTAGCCGATGGACTGAATGCCGCGCAGGGCGTCGGCACCCATGCGCGCCCGCACCTCTGGGGTGACGACGGGCGAGGGGGCTTCTTCGAGGATCTTCTGGTGGCGGCGCTGGGCCGAGCAGTCGCGTTCGCCGAGGTGGATGGCATGGCCATAGGCATCGGCTAAGACCTGGATCTCGACGTGGCGCACCTTGGGCAAGTACTTTTCGAGGATCAGATCGCCACGCCCAAAGGCCCCCTCGGCTTCGGCGCGGGCGGTCGAGAAGGCGCGAATCAGCTCGCTCTCATCGTTGGCGACGCGCATACCGCGCCCACCACCACCCGCACTCGGCTTGAGCAGCACCGGGTAGCCGATCTGACGGGCCAGATCCACCGCCTCTTCCACCGATTGCAGTTCACCCTCGGAACCGGGGATGATCGGCACTCCGGCGGCGCGCATCGTTTGGCGGCCGATGGACTTGTCCCCCATCAGGCGGATCGTCTCGGCACTGGGGCCGATGAAGGTCAGTTTGCACTCGGCACAGATCTCGGCAAAGTAGGGATTCTCGGAGAGGAAGCCGTAGCCCGGATGAATCCCATCACAGCCGGTGATCAGCGCGGCGCTGATCAGGGCCGGGGTGTTGAGGTAGGATTTGGCCGGTGCGGCGGGGCCAATACAGACCGCCTCATCGGCGAGGCGTACCGCCAACGAGTCGCGGTCGGCTTCGCTAAAGGCGGCCACGGTGCGGATGCCCAGCTCTTGGCAGGCGCGGACGATGCGGACGGCGATTTCGCCACGGTTGGCGATAAGTACCTTGTTTAGCATAACAACTCGGTAGGCTGTGGATGTGCTTCCACCAACGCGACTACGACATCACCATCCCACCATCAATCCCGAAGGTCTGGCCGGTGATGTAGGCGGCTACATCGGATGCCAGGAAACAGACCAGCGCCGCGACCTCTTCGGGCTGGCCGAGCCGACCTAGAGGGATGGTCTCCAGGATGGCGTTACGGGTCTTTTCGTCCAGCACGCCAGTCATCTCGGTCTCGATAAAGCCAGGGGCAATCGCATTGACGGTAATGTTGCGGGTGGCCATTTCGCGGGCGCTAGATTTGGTAAACCCGATGATCCCGGCCTTTGCAGCGGCATAGTTGGCCTGACCAGGGTTGCCGATCAGCCCGATCACCGAACTGATATTGATGATGCGCCCACCGCGCTGCTTGCTCATGGGGCGGAAGACGGCGCGGGTACAGAGGAAGACGCCGCGCAGGTTGGTGTTGATCACCTGATCAAAGTCCTCGTCCTTCATGCGCAGAAGCAGCGTATCGCGGGTGATACCGGCATTATTGACCAGAATATCGAGCCGCCCGTAGGTGTCGAGGGTCGTCTTGACCAGCCGCTCGACATCGGGGGTTTGGCTCACATCGGCCTGCACCGCCAGCGCCGTTCCGCCCGCGTCGGTAATGGCAGCGACCGTCTCTTCAGCGGCGCTACTATTCCCCCGGTAGTTGATCACCGTGGTTGCCCCGGCGGCAGCCAGTGCCTGTGCAATGGCGCGCCCAATTCCACGCCCGCCACCCGTCACGAGGGCCACACGGCCCGTCAGATCAATCTTCATACTACGCCTCGGAGATTGCAAACAGAGTCGGCCCATCAATGGTGAGGAGATTGCGCTTATTGGCTGCCGCCTTGATCGCCTCAGGGGCGAACTCGGTAGAGGTAATCACCAAACCCTTGGGAATATCACGGCGGCGCATATCCTGAATCAGAGTCTCTACCGTGCCCACGCGCACCTTATCGGCCACCGAGAGGCGCATCAGATAGCGCTCACCGTTATACTCCATCTCAATGTCGAGGTGCTTATCCTTATCAATGAAACGGTAATCGTGAAAGGTGAAGCCCTTCTTCTTGTAGATCTGGGAGACATACATCCCAAACTGGGGCAGCGAGAGGCCGCGCACATCCTCTAGGGTACGGATGACCCCAGGGCGTTCGAGGCGCCCACCGCGCTCATCAACTTCACGGCGTAGCTCGCGGTTGCGCTGCTGGGTTCGCCCGGCCATCACCGCGCCAAAGGCGGGGAAGGGCACCAGGGCAAAGAGCGAGTAGAAGAAGTAGACGGCGACCAGATCATCTATGCCTTGTATCTGCAATTGCTGGTTATTCTCACCCGTGATCTGCGGCAAGGGTACGTTCACCCCCGCGCTGATCATGGAGCCATAGATGACCACAATGATCAACCCGAAGAGAAACCCGGCAATCCCCAGCATGATCCCATTCGACAAATAGTAGCCCTTGACCCGATTGCCCAGATAGAGGCCGCCCATGACGGGAATCACCCCGGCTAGGATCTGCAAGACGGGCGAGGTCATAAAGAGGCTACACCAAGCGAAGGCCATCACCAGGGCTACCAGAAGAACCTGCTTCCACTCGACATGGGCCATGCCCTCAACGATACGCTTCATGACCGAAGGGCGGGGTGCCCCCGAAGAGGAACCAGGGGAAGTATCAACACTCATCCTACTCTCCACTATCCAACAACTCATCCACCGCCTCGCGCAGTTTGCCAATATCGGCAAAGGAGCGATAGACCGAGGCGAAACGGATGTAGGCTACTTCATCAAGTTCGCGTAGCTCGTGCATCACCTTATCGCCGATCTCTTGCGAACTGATCTCTTGGGCATCGGTGGCCATCATGGCCGACTCGACATTATTGACCAGTTGCTCCATCTGCTGTACCGCAATCGGGCGGCGGTAGCAGGCGGTACGCACCCCGCGCATGATCTTCTCACGATCATAGGGTTCGCGTTTCCCATCCTTCTTCACCACCGTCAGGCTCACCGATTCAATCCGCTCGTAGGTGGTGAAGCGCCGCCCACAGTGGCGACACTTGCGGCGACGGCGGATGATCTCGCCATCACTCAGTTTGCGTGAGTCGGAGACATCGGTATCCTGATACTGGCAGAAGGGGCAGCGCATAGGCGTAGGTTCGGCCCTGGGTGAACGCGACTCGGCGCATTATAACATAGGGGCGGCGATGATCTCGATATTGCGCCCAAAGGCTTTCTTCATCAACCCTGCGCGGCGCGTGGCGTCCCAGATTTCGACCGTGGCATCACCAGTGGTGTGTACCACAATCTGGATCGTGTCGGCCTGTATGCGCACCTCGACGCTGCGTACCACCTGGCTCTTGCTGCGCTCCAAGTACTCGGCCAGCCGCAGCAGCGCACTCAGGCGAGCGATGCGGATCTCATCATCAGAAGCAAGAATCTGGGCATACTCGTCCAGATCGGCTTGCCCCTTGCGGTGGTTACGCACCAGGCTGGCCAGGATGACGATCTCGCGGTGCGAGAAGCCGAGCAAGGTCGCATTGAAGACCAGATAGGCGGAGTGTTTGTGGTGATCATAGTAGCCCACTTGCACCCCAATATCGTGGATCTTGGCCGCGTAGCCAAGCAACTCGCGCTCCCAAGCCCCATAGAGGTGCAGCGGGGCGAGTTGGTCGAAGAGAGACAGACTGATCTCGGCCACCTTGGCACAATGCACCGGCTCGTAGTCGTGGAGGCAGGCGAGGCTGTGGATGCTAAAGGCGCGCTGGTTCTCCAGGTAGGGCGGATCATGGGCGGCCAGGAAGTGTTGGTAGAAGATGCCCTCGCGCACGCCCTGACCACTGACCAGGATCTCGTGAAAGTTGCCCTGCTCCATAAGCTGATCAATGATCACCGCACCGGCCAGGGTGACATCGGCGCGATCCGCTTTGAGGCCGGGAAGAGCTTCACGCTCGCGGCGGTTGCGCAGCGCCATCTGTTCGATCAGCGTGTTGAGGGCGTTGCGGGTGAGCACATAGCCATGGATGCGATCCAGCGGATAGTCGCGCTGCTTCTGATCCATGCGCGCCAGAGTACGCACCGTGCCCCCCATTCCGGCCAGTTGCAGACCATTGCCGCCGCGCACCCAGTCCAGATGCGCAAATGCTTGCTGGGCACCCTCGCGCAGACGGCGCAGATCATTTTTGTTGATCGGGTCGGACTTGACATAGCGTTCGGTGAAGCGTAGCACCCCAGCCTGTACCGAAAAACTGCGCAAGAGGCGTCGGTCGCGCACGGCGCAGACCTGGGTCGAGCCACCGCCCGTATCAAAGACGAAGCCATCGCGTATGGCGAGGGCATTGATGGTACCCAGATAGCCCAGGCGGGCCTCTTCTTCGGCGCTGATGATCTGGAGATCGAGCGTACTGACGCGGCGCAACGCACTCCAGAACTCCTCTTGGTTCTTGGCCTCGCGGATGGCGCTGGTACCGACAGCGATGATCTGCTCGACGCCAGTATTCTTACAGAAGCGCTCGAACATGGAGAGCGCTTCCACGGCGCGGCGGATCGGATCGGCGCGCAGGGTGCGCGAATCGCCCACCCCCTCGGCCAAGCGCACCACCTCACTCACCTCGTCCTTGAGTTGGAAACAGCGCCCATACTCGTAGGCCATCACAATCAGACGGGTCGTGTTGGAGCCGAGATCAATAATACCGATCTTGTGCATAACATTCAGCTTCCCAATACCTCACCAATCGTCGCCACCACCGTCTCCAGATCGGCAGTCGAGATGACCAATGGAGGGAGCAGGCGCAGCACGGTGGGGCCAGCCGGGAGGGCCAGCACACCCCGTTCCATGAGCGCGGTGAGGGTGGGCTGGACGCGGGTCTTAAGTTCGAGTCCCACCAGCAAGCCCTGGCCACGCACTTCACGCACGGCGGGCAACTTAAGGTTACGCAGTTGCTCGATCAGCCAGGCACCCTTGGTGGCGGCCTGCTCAGGGATAGCATCTTCCTGGTAGACCCGCAGGGCGGCACGGGCCGCCGCGCAGAGGAGCGGATTGCCACCGAAGGTGGTACCGTGGGTGCCCCCCGGCAAGGCACCGTGGCGGGCATGGATGGCCACCGCGCCCATCGGCAAGCCCCCGGCGATACTCTTAGCCAGGATCAGAATGTCGGGGACAACGCCGCTATGCTCGCACGCGAACATGCGCCCGGTGCGCCCGAAGCCAGTCTGCACCTCATCAAGCAGCAACAAGGCACCGCGCTCATCGCAGATACGGCGGGCAGCTTCGAGGTACCCCGCCGGTGCTGGGCGCACCCCACCTTCCCCCTGCACTGGCTCCAGCAGGATGGCGGCAGTCGTCTCATTGACCACCTCGGCCAGTTCTTCGGCATCACCATAGGCGACGTGGCCAAATTCGGGCACCAGTGGCAAGAACGGCTCGCGGTACTTGGGTTCCCAGGTAGCACTCAGGGCACCCATAGTACGCCCGTGGAAGGCGCGCTTGGTCGCGATAATCCCTTTGCGGCCACTCAGCAGGCGCGCAAACTTCAGCCCGGCCTCGATTGCCTCGGCCCCGCTGTTGCACAAGAAGATGCGTGCCGGGAAGGGCAGCACCGCCGCCAGTTCTTGCAGATAGGCGGCACGTTCATCATTATGAAAAATCTCCGGGCAACTCATCAAGCGAGCAGCTTGGGCCTGCACAGCGGCGACAAGTGCCGGGTGGCTATGGCCCAAATTGGCCGAACCCTGGCCACCCACACAATCAATATACATCCGCCCATCGGCATCATAGAGCCGCGCACCCTCACCGCGCACAATCGCCACCGGGCGCTTGGGGTAGAGGCCAGAAGTGAACTGCTGCTCGGTCGCAATGATCGTTTCGTTCGAGGTCATAGTGATTGCACACCTACTAGAAGGAGCCATATAGGTGGCAGTATACCATGCGGGGTATGGGCGGCTATGGCGCTTACGCCTCCCGACGGGGGTTCGGGGGTGCAGGGCGCTGGATTCGGCAAGCTCAGCTTCGACAGGATCAGCTTCGACAGGCTCAGCTACCGCCAGCGTGCAAAAAACCAGAGGGGGCGCGTAGAGTGCCCTACGCGCCCCCTCTGGTAAGGAGGGATGAAGATGCTCGCCACCCGCATGCCCGTTTCCCGCTTCGGACGCTCGATGACACTGCTAGGATAGACGATGCGGATAAAGAGAGCGTGAGAAGAATCTAAGCCGAAGATGAGAGACTGGCCATGTCGGGTGGGACAAGAATGTTACGCAACAGGCTACAGGCTTGATCGGGTGGGGTGTGGCGGGCGAGGCGATACTTGATGTGGGGCGAGGTGGGGGGCTTATGCTTTTCATCATGAATAAGCAAGACGGGAGTTTCGGGTGCCTGATCGCGCACCAGTCGTGCCAATTCAGCGCCGCTCCCATCGCTATGGCGGATGAACGTAGCTTCGGTGATCAAAAGCCGCACATCACGTTGGGCGACATAGTGCAACGCTTGTTTGGCCGAGAAGGTGAGCAGGAGATCATAATCCCAGCCGACAATCGAGCGGAGATGCTGTTGCAGGTCAAACATCCAAGTTGGGTCCGCGCCTGCAAGCACAATGGTTGGGTACTGCGGACTCTTGCTCATCGAGGCTTTCCCCTCACGTGATCGGTATGCGGATGTTAAGCATACGCCGATTGTTGGGGAGAGTCAAGATCGTGTTTGACATCACCAGTTGTCAAACACGATCTTCGGGTGCATCACGATGCGCCTCTACTTGCTAAACCGATACCCCTCACTGCCCACATCCACCACAATCGTATCACCAGCCAGGAACTCGCCCTGGAGGAGCCGCAACGCCAACGGGTTTTGCAGGCGCTGCTGGATGACGCGCTTGAGCGGACGCGCCCCATAGACCGGGTCGTAGCCCTCTTCGGCCAGGCGGGCACGCGCCGCCGGGGTGAGTTCGAGGCGCAATTTGCGCTCGGCGAGCAGCTTGTCCAGATGGGCTAGTTGAATGCTCACGATCTGGCCGATCTGTTCACGCGAGAGCGGGCGGAACATGATCGTTTCATCAATGCGGTTGAGGAACTCTGGGCGCAACGCGTCGCGCAGTTCGCCTAGTACTGCACGGCGGATCGCCTCTTCACTCTCGCCATCCTGAGTCATCTCTTGGATCAGGCCACTGGCGATGTTGCTGGTCATGATCACGACCACGTTCTTGAAGTTGACCACGCGCCCTTGGCCGTCAGTGAGTCGCCCATCGTCGAGGACTTGCAGCAGCACATTGAAGACATCGCTATGCGCCTTCTCGATCTCATCGAAGAGCACCACACTGTAGGGCTTCCGCCGCACCGCCTCGGTCAGTTGGCCACCCTCGTCATAGCCGATGTAGCCGGGCGGTGCGCCGATCAAGCGGGCAACCGTATGCTTCTCCATATACTCGGACATATCAATCCGCACCATGGCCTGCTCATCATCAAAGAGGAACTCGGCCAGTGCGCGGGCCAGTTCGGTCTTGCCGACCCCGGTCGGCCCCAGGAAGAGGAACGAGCCGAGCGGGCGGCGCGGATCTTGCAGCCCGGCACGCGAACGGCGCACCGCATTCGAGACCGCTGCCACCGCCTCGTCCTGCCCGATCACGCGCAGGTGCAGCCGCTCCTCCATCTTCACCAGCTTCTCGACCTCACCTTCGAGCAACTTACTCACCGGGATACCCGTCCACTTCGCGATAATCTCGGCGATGTCCTGGGCATTGACCTCCTGGCGCAACAGGGTATTATTGCTGGCCGTCGCCTCCACATTGGCCAGATCGCGCTCTAGGCGTGCCAGATCATCATATTGCAGACGTGCGGCGCGGTTATAGTCATACTCGCGCTGGGCCTGCTCGATAGCGAAGCGAGTGGTATTGATCTGCTCTTTAAGCTGCTTGATCTGTTCGAGCAACGCACTCTCACTCTGGCGTTGGGCTTCGAGGGCGCTACGCTGCTCGTGCAGATTGGCCAGCTCCTGCTCCAACTTCTCCAGGCGCTCTTTGCTGGCCGCATCCTTCTCGCGCTTAAGCATCTCGCGCTCAGTCTCGCGCTGAACAACCAGCCGGTTCAGGTCATCAATCACCTGGGGCGAACTGGTATTCTCCATGCGGCGGCGCGCGGCCGATTCATCAATCAGATCAATCGCCTTATCGGGCAAGAAGCGGTCGGAGATATAGCGATCCGAGAGCGTCGCAGCGGCCACAATCGCACTATCAGTAATCGCCACTGCGTGGTGGGCCTCGTAGCGCTCCTTGAGGCCACGCAGAATCGAGATCGTATCCTCAACACTGGGCGGATCAACCATAATTGGCTGGAAGCGGCGCTCCAGGGCCGCATCCTTCTCAATATGCTTACGATACTCATCGAGCGTTGTCGCACCGACCATGTGCAACTCACCACGCGCCAGCATCGGCTTAAGCATATTCCCGGCGTCCATGGCACCCTCGGCTGCGCCCGCCCCAACCATCGTATGCAGCTCATCAATAAAGAGAATCACATCATCACGATCCTGAATCTCCTTCAGCACCGCCTTCAGACGCTCCTCAAACTCACCGCGATACTTCGCCCCGGCGATCAGGGCACCCAGATCCAGCGCCACCACCCGGTTATGCTTAAGCGACTCGGGCACATCGCCGGAGACCACACGCTGCGCAAGGCCCTCGACAATCGCCGTCTTGCCGACACCAGGATCACCAATGAGCACCGGGTTATTCTTGGTACGGCGCGAGAGGATCTGAATAACGCGGCGAATCTCCTCATCGCGCCCGATCACTGGATCGAGCTTCCCGCGCTGGGCCAGTTGGGTCAGATCGCGGCCATACTGTTCGAGGGCGGCGTAGGTACCCTCCGGGTTGGGGCTGGTGACGCGCTGCGAGCCACGCACCGCCCGCAGGGCATCGAGCAGCGCCGGGCGGGTCAGCCCGGCCTGCTTCAGCAACCGCTCCGCCGCACCCCCGGCGTGATCGAGGAGAGCGAGCAGCAGGTGCTCAGTGGAAACATACTCATCACCAAACTGACCCAACTCATCGTGGGCGCGCAGAATGACCTGGCGAGTACGCGCCCCAATCTGGAGTTGCATATTACTCCCGGTGATGCGCGGGAATTTAGCCAGTTCCGCATTCACCTGCTGCTTGATCGCCCCAACGGCGATATTCATCTTCGCCAACACCTGCGGCACCACCCCATCACCCTGATCGAGCAGGGCATAGAGCAGGTGTTCGGGCTGAACTTCACTATTTCCGGCGCGTTCGGCAGCATTCTGAGCCGCCTCAATCGCTTCGTAGGTCTTTTGGGTAAACCGATTGGTATTCATCGTCATAACGGGCCTCCTTGGGAGTATTCTGGAGTTTATGGTAGCACAGACGGATCGAGAAGGTGCTAGAGCGATGTTAGAGGTGTGTATGAATGTGGGGGGCTCTGCCACCAAGCAACTACTCCCGAACCCCTACTAGAGATGACTTTGCACATGCTTTACATTCATGTTGACAAGGCATGTGTTTTTTGAGCCTGGATGGTATATAATAACGAAAACCTGATTAAAGAGGCATTCGGAGCCAGCAAGTATGATCTCTATGTACGACTTTGCTCCAGCGATTGCAGCCTGCTTTGACCATGATAACTCGTTAGACCGCCTTGCACTTGAGGATGCGATCAGGCACCTTTTTGCCCATGATCAGCCTCTACCCATCAGCAAAGAAGCATTAGCGCAACTCCACGCTCAATTAGAACACCATACAGGTAAGCGAAAGATTGCTCTAGTCTATGGTGGGGCGACCAAGATCAAAGACTATGTCTTTGAGGCACCCAAACTGCCAGAGATTCGTGGGGCGAGCGCACTCCTAGACTGGGTGAATGAGCACGAGTTACCGGCTCTTTGGGGAGCATCCTTGGGGCATGATTTCGCACAGAATCGGGCCGAGCTTACCCGCTGTGGAATCATCTATGCCAGCGGAGGAAACTTCTTAGCCTTGGCGTCTGTTGATAGCGCCCAGTTGCTTGCTCGTAAGATTGAACACGCATATACGGATTGGACACTAACCGCGAACAGTGTAGCCGTGTCGGCGAATTTTAGCTTGTTAGAACTGCGCTATGGGCGCAATCCGCTCGGTTATTGGATTGAAGATTTTCTTGAGGACTGGCGCGATCAGGATCGGCGCGAGGTTATTAGCTCATACTACGCTCTGGATTCGCGTGATACGCTCGAAGTTGCCCAGGGTTCCTTCTTTGCGCGTAAAAACTTCAGTGAACTGGTAGGGCTTCTGGCTGGGAAGTTCTACCGGCAGCGTGAGGAACGTCCCCTCGATCCGCGCTCATTCTACCCCCTTCAGCCCTGGGATGTACGTTGCCAGAGTAGCGGCACCCGCCCGGCAGTCGTGAAGACTCCCATCATCGGCGATGAACTTGAGAGCCGCGAGATGAGCGAAGCTTCTGCACGCAAGCGCTTAGTTGGGCAGATCTTCAAAAAGAGCGCTGTCAGGGTAGATTGGTTCTGTAACGCGTTGGAGTGGAATAAACCAGCCAGCATCCCCTCATGGCGCACATGGAGTGAACAGCCGAATCTCAAATCCTGGGAGCAGCAATGGGAAGATTACCTAGAGCAGCACCAAGAGAGTAACTACGCCCGCGCAGCCGCAGGCAGACATGTCCATTCGGCGCGTGATGTCCACGAGATTGGTGCCGCATCGGGGCGCTATATCGGTATGATCTATGCCGATGGCAATCGTATGGGTCGCTTTTTCTCAAGTTGCTCAACACCAGAAATGTATGCCCAAGCCTCCCAGATCATTGCCGATGCGCTTGAGCAGGCTGTATTTGCGGCGCTTGCTACATACCTTGAGCCAACCGGCGATGTGCATCCCTTCGAAATCCTCGCTATCGGTGGCGATGATCTCCTGCTGATCGTACCCGCCAAACGCGCCCTCGATATTGCGCTCCATATTGGCCATGCGTTTGAGTCAAACCCCAAGATTATCCAGTTGGCTGGCGGAGCTGAACAGGCTCAACCACGGACTCTGACGGATCGTTACTATGGGCGAGCTATTGATCCGCAGTATGATTTTGCTGCTTATACCCCGCATCTCAGTCTCTCAACAGGGGTCGTGATCGCCCAGGAGAATACACCGATCTTCTTCCTGCGTGACTTGGCGGAAGAGTTGCTTAAGAGCGCCAAGGCCAAGGCGAAGCAGCACGCTCAGATGGGTGGAACCGTGGACTTTATGGTGCTTAAGGCGGTGACGATGGTGACCGACAACATCGCCGAGTTCCGTAAGCGTGCATTCGATGCGTATTCAGCGCGGCGTTTGATTGCTCGTCCCTATACATGGCATGAGTTGGCTGGGTTGTTAGCGACTGCACGCAAGCTGCGTGAAGCACACATACCGCGTTCGCAACTCTACCGCCTGCGTGAAGTGCTTGATCAACAGCGGAATAGCGAAAATCCCGATCAATCAGTACAGGCGGGTATTATTGCCAGTTCGATTGAATACCTTTACACACGTATTCGTATGCAAAATCTGGTTGCTGCTGCGGTATTGGAACATGTTGAGCAGAGTTGGCGCAGTCGGTATACAATTTCGGTTGGTACTTCAAGGCTTGGTTCAAGTGCGCCACCCTGGCTCAAGCTTGAAAAGAATACCTGGGAGACGATCTGGCACGACCTTGTCGAAATCTACGATATGCTCGCATAGAGGCAATACCTAATGAGCGAACTGCGCATTGCTCTAACGATTACGACGCTAACCTCGCTGAGCGTTGGTGCGGGTGGTAGTAGCGGCTCTAGAGCCGACAAGAGTGTTATCCGTGATGGCTATGGTCGCCCGATTATCCCCGGCTCGCAAGTAAAGGGGAAGGTGCGTCATGCTGCTGAGGCGTTGCTACAGGGGCTGGGGTTACCTAGTCAGGCCCACTTTGACGATGATGAGTCGCCCTCCAACCCTATTCGGCAACTTTTCGGTTCACCACAGGTACGCTCGCCCCTTCGCTTTACGGATCTTCCAGCCGCACTAGGTGATATCCTCAACCCGGCTGAGAATCGTCAGTTGCTCAGTGAACTGCGTCCCTCAGTCTCTATCAACCGTCGGCGTGGAGTAGCCGAAGATGAGCGCCTACTCTTCCGTGAGACGGTTCCACATAGCCTCGTCTTCAGTGCCGATGATGCAATTACCGGGTATCTCAAAGCTGATGATTTTCCATCTGTGGCTTTGCTCTGGGCTGCACTTCGCTTCTGTTCGCGTTGGGGTGGCGCAACCAGCCGTGGCCTGGGTTGGGTGAATATTGAGCCGCAGATCTTTTGGCAAGGCGAAGCCCAGCCACTGAGCAATACGGTACTGAGTGCGGCATTACGCCAGTTGCCACAGCAGAAGGGAGCACACTAATGTTGCTCAACCTGCAATTGACGGCGCGGGCACCGCTGGCCTTTGCTCGGACCAAACCTGGTGCCCAGTTCCGTCAGAGCCTCCCTTATGTTCCTGGTGCGGCGCTCTTTGGCGCACTGGCCCAGATTCTTGAACAGCGTGGGGAGTTGAAGATCGAGTTGCTGCGTGAAGTGATTTGTCACAATGCCTACCCGGCCATGCAAGATGATGTTTGGTCGCGTCCTTACCCAGCAACTGCACTCAAACCGAAAGGCCAGCCAAATGCGCATGCATTCGATGCACTGGTTGGGCGTGTCTGTTGGGAGCACATGCAACCAGCGGCATTGCAGTTCACAACCGATACGTATCAGGTTGCTGAGGGTTGCTATACCTTCACAGATACACCTAATCAGGCGGGGTACTACCACCAAGGGCAACTGGCCGAACGCAAGGTAGAGCAGCGTGTGTTGACCAGGGTGGCAATTAATCGCCGTCGCGGTACGGCTGAAGATGCGCGACTCTATTCGCCACTGGTATTGAGTGAAGTGACCCAGGGTGCACCAACCCAGTTCTTGGGGACTCTTGTGCTGCCGGGTGAACTAGCCAATCTGCTTGCTGCGCAGCGCATACTCTACTTGGGCGGGCGGCAGAGTAGTGGTCTGGGCAAGGTTCAGGTGTGTACAACCCAGTCTCAGGTGGAAGATGCAGCGGCGATAAAGCAACGTGTCGGCGCACTAACCCGGCGTTTTCAGGTGCAGGTCCAGCGCTATGATGCCCTTCATGGTGAGCATACGCCATGGCCAATAGATGATGGTACGATCTTCACACTGAACTTGTTGTCTGATGCCATCTTATTCCAACAGGGTTGGTTACCGACCAATGTTATTGATGCAGCCATGCTCCGTGAGGAGACCGGCATTCATGCTACGTGCATCCGTGCCTTTACCACACCAACCATGATTGGTGGCTGGAACGTCACATGGCAGAAACCCAAGCCAACAGCGATTGCTACGGCACTAGGGAGTCTGTTTGTCTTCCAGGCCAATGAACCACTTAGCGATTCTCAGTACCAAGCACTGGCCGATCTTCAGGCTCGCGGGATTGGTGAGCGCCGCCAGGAAGGTTACGGCCAGATCCGTATCTGCGATGAGTTTCATCTGCTCGATGAGACCATATCCGAGCCAAAGGAGGGCTGATGGAAACCCCAGACCCTGAAACCCTACGCCGCGAGTTGCTGTTGGAGCAGGCCATCAGTCGTCAATTTGACCCACTCCTCCAGCAGGTGACGCGCACCACCCTCAAACTGGAAGGTAATCGTGATATGGAGGTGAACCAGCTACGCAACCTGCTAAGTGTCGCGGTCGAGTCGCGCTCGGTTGAGGTGGTGATCAACTTTATTCGCTACCAGATTGCCCGCAATAGTCGTGCCTGGGGCATTGGCAAGGACGACTTTGGGCATCAGGTGATCACTGATCTGCGTGGCTCGGTCAAAGAGTTGGCTGAAGCAGCTATGACGTATCTTCGTGCAACCGCAGGCGATACCCCAGCAGTCCACGCGCTTGAGCCACAGGTCTATTTGCGCTTAATGCAACTCTATTTGGGCTACCTCAACCGCACCTTTTACTTTGCTCGGCGTGTGAACTCATTTGACTGGCTCAAGGAGGTACACCATGCCGCTAACGCAAACTGAGCCGATCTACTCGTTTGCTGCCTTTCGCAATCGGCTGACGATCAGCGGGGCACTCGTAGCACTTACAGCGCTGCGCATTGGTGTAGGCCGCGACAATAGCGTTATTGGCAATGACCTCCCCGTCTTGCGTGATGTCTTTGGCGCACCATTACTGCCCGGAGCTTCGCTCAAGGGAGCACTGCGGGCACAACTCGAAGCCTTGCTGCGGGGTGTCCATCCCGATATGGCTCTTGATCTCTTAGAGATTGAAAAACGTATGCAGAAACAAGTCGCCGATTTGCGCGAGCGCGATGATATTCGCCAGAAGCGCCAGCGCGGCCAGACTGCCGACGCCGATTGGCTCTTTAGTCAGGAGATCTGGAGTTCTGCTTACTCAACCATGATTGACCTCACCTTCGGCGCACCCTGGATCGCCGGACGTCTGTTTATCCGAGACGCACTGGTTGATCGCAAGCTCTGGTTCGACCAGTTTGAGATTCGTAATGGTGTGGGCATCAACCGCGATACTGAGACGGCAGAGGATAGATTACTCTACGACTACGAGGTGGTACCCGCCGGAGTACGCTTTGGCTTTGAGTTGGTGCTTGAGAATGCCGCCGACTGGCAGTTGGGCATGATCCTCTTGGCGCTACGTCCCTGGCAAGAGGGGCGGGTACAGATTGGTGGTTTTCGCTCGCGTGGGCTGGGCTACGTACAGTTGATCGATCCAACCTTCAATTTTGTCGAGTTACATGAGCAGCAACCTGATGATCTGCTGCGTATCCTCTGTGAGCCAGCGCTGCTTGAGGAATTGGGGATCGCGCCAGCCGTGAATAATGTTGAGGATCTCAAACCACTCTGGTACAAGGCGTTCCGCAACGAGCTAGATAGGCGGCTAGATGAGGTGAGCCATGCATAAGGCGATCTTCCTAGAGGGGACATTGCGCCTGACGATTCAGCCCGAAGGGCCAATCCTGATCAAAGCTGGTGAGAGTGGCGGAGCCGATCCGACCCTCCCCGATATGGAGTTTGTGCGTACTCGGCGTGGTAGTTCGGATGCGAAGGGGCTGATCTATCTGCCCGGTTCCTCGCTCAAAGGGGCGGTGCGTGCCCAGGCCGAGCGTATCTGCCGCTCGCTCGATAGCGCCGAACGCCAGCGCAACCACCTGCGCCGCCGCCGCGAACTTGATCCCAGTGAGCCACTGGTTCCATTGGCTGACAATCCACTTGGTACAGGCAAGAGCTACGACGGCCTTGATGATATGAACTACAGTTCGGGGCGCGCAATCGAGGCAATGGAGCTTCGTAGCCACTCCACACCAACCATCGCCACCTACCGTCGCTCTTCGTTCGTCAGCCAGATCTTTGGTCACACCAGCCTGGCCGGGCGGGTGCGCTTTGCCGATGCCTACCCGGTGGGCGAATTAAAGCTGGAGGAGCGCAATGGGGTGGCGATTGATCGCATCTATGGCTCGGTGGCGGTAGGGCCGTTTAACTACGAAACAGTGGTTGAAGGCACCTTCCCAACCCAGATCGGCTTTAAGAATTTGACCCTGGCCCAGATCGGTTTGCTCGGCCTCGCTCTGCGCGATTTGGCCGACGGGCGGATTGGGATTGGTTTTGCCAAATCACGCGGGTTGGGTCGTGTCAGAGTCAACTTTGACCACCTAGAGATCTACTACCCTACATGTAGGCTCAACGATCATGATCTGACACTCCTCAGCGGAGCGCGTGTAGCCGGAAGTAACGAACTGGCTGGCCTGGGCGCACTCTGTCAGGATATGGCCTACAAAGGCTACGCCTTTCCAACCGAGGATAGTGCGCCGCTCCCGGTGGGGTTGGCCTATGTTGAGGATGATCTCCTTGGCGTGCGGCTCAATGTCAGCGGCGATGATCAGGTGCGGGCGATCTGGCGTGCATGTATGCCAGCTTGGAAGCGGGAGCTAGGGCTATGAGTGCGGCACAGGAGCAGGGCTACCTCTATCGCTGTGCCCAAGCTGATGCTGCGACACTTAGGAGTTTGGTGCAGGATCTGATTGGCCTGCCGTGCTGGAGTTTCAGCGCTGCCATCCTCTGGGATGTTGAGCCAGACAAAAAGAGTGCCAACCTGCGCCCGATCAGCAAGGTGAGCGACCTTACCACCCTCGACATTCGTGGCGACTTCGGGCATGCCTTCTCGCAGCAGGCTGAACTGCGCTGGAAACGCCGTGATGCGCAGACCTATGATCTGCTGCTGCTGACAGAAGCGCCACTGCTACCCAATCAAGTTGGACTGTTTGGCGCACAACCGCTATGGGAATTCCCAGAGGTGCGGCGTGCCGCCCTCGGCAGTGCCAACCTTCAGGACACCCCGCGTGAGGAGCGTGCGCAGGGTATTCGCTACTACCTTGATCGTAAAGAGTACCGTGATCAGCAGGGGAGTGTGCGTTTTGTGCGCTATACGACCTTGCAAAAAAAGCAGGAGTAATGTCATGAATCAACGTGATCGCGGTTCACAACTTCCGCCGCTGCCCAAGCCCTACGAGTTCGTACCCATGCCAGATGGCCGCATCCCACTCGATGCGCCTGCTGGTCATCATCGCTACCATTCCGAGCGCTACAGCGGCACACTGAGCGGGCAGATTATCGCCCATTCGCCAGTACATGTCGCATCGGGCCTACTGGAGCAGAGCGGTGACCGCAAGTACCCGTTAGTCAAGGCCCACTTTCGCACACAAGGTCGGTTAGCCATTCCCGCCACCTCGCTCAAGGGGTGCATCCGCAGCATTGCCGAGGCGATCAGTCGCTCTAGCGTGCAGGTGACGCGGGCGCACGAGATTGATCGTAACTACCTACCCGGTCGTTCACCAGAGAAACTCGATATAGCCCAGTGCATCTTCGGGGCATTGGGCTACCAGGGCATGGTGCGCTTTAGCGATGCCCTGCTACCCGCCAATGTGCAATCGGTGATCATCCCATCGCCGCAACTCTTCCGCCCACGTCCCGAATCAACCGACACCTACTTTGATGGGCGACGCCCCTACGGTCGGAAATTCTACATGCATGGCATACTGGCCAAAGGCGACCTGCCATTAGAGGCATGTCCGATCAAGAGTATCTTTGATCTCCGCATGGAGTTTGAGAATGTAAGTGCGGGCGAACTCGGACTCGTACTGACCGCGCTAGGTCAAAGCGAACAGCCGGATCAGTTGCGCTTCTACCCCAAGTTGGGCGGGGCCAAACCAGCCTGTCTAGGCACTATCGCAATAACCAACCTGCGCCTCGTTGGGTTCAGCGGTACAACGGCCCACACCGACTTTGATCCCCAGCCACAGCCACTAGAGGTTGCGCCATTGCTGGCAGCCGCACGTAGCGAGAAGTTGATTCTGAACGAGCAACTTGGCAAACTGGCCGAGGTGTTGCGCTGGCCAAGGGAGGATCGGAATTGTCCGGATCGAAGTTATTAATAGTACCTACTTTGTTTGCAATTTGAGGATTGATATGCACTTAGAACGATGTTATAAGTGTGATTATCCTGTTAAATATAATGCAAAAAAATGTATCAATTGTAAGACACCTCTTATTATTCAAAATAAATACTATATTCAGAAAATTTTAGGTGAGGGAGGATTTGGTCTAGTTTTTTATGCGCGCGATAGTGATTTAAATCGTTATTGTGCTATTAAAAAAGTAAGAATCACATCTGATCAAGAAGTAGAAATTCTTGCTAAAAACGCTAAAAAATTGAAGTTTATCCCGGAAATATATACAACTTTCCGGGAGGGTGAGTATTACTTTCTTGTTATGGAATTTATAGAAGGAGAAACCTTGGAAGAATTATCTGATAAGAAATGGGTATTATCTGAAGTTATTGATTTTTTACGTAAAATGTTAGGTTATTTTATTGATATGCATCAAAATAACATCATCCATCGAGACATTAAACCGTCGAATATTAAAAGAATGTCTGATAATAGTTATAAAATCCTTGACTTCGGATTATCGAAACAGGGTGATAAAACTTTTTCTGGCTCAAAAGGCTATACGCCTTTTTATGCATCACCTGAGCAAATACTTCAGCATACAACAGATGCTCGTTCTGATTTATATAGCTTAGGAGCAACTGCATATCGACTTCTGATTGGTTTTGATGTGAAAAAAATTGAAAAGC
>NZ_GL501401.1:0-26141 GCF_000152145.1 Oscillochloris trichoides DG-6 | reverse complement strand
AAGTAAATTTGTGGAAAATATTCCTCAACATTTAGAAAATCTTATAATGAAAATGTTGTCTGAAGATCCTAATGATCGCCCACAAAGTGCTGAAATTGCGCTTCGTTTACTAGATTCAAAATCCATTCTAGAAGATCAATCTCAAAAAAAAGCTTATTCTAGAATTAATAAAATTAATAAAGATATACAAAAATACAATGATCTATTAAATGAGAAAAATAATGAAGAAAGTGGTGACGCGGTGTTAATATATTTATTTATAAAATATTTGGAAGATATAATTATTTTTGAGCGTCGTATTTTAAATAAAATAGATAAATGTAAACGCTTGCGACGAAAAATCCAAGAAATACTTACAATTAAAATTCCGAATTTTTGCGATCAATCAAGATTGCCTCAAACTTTGGAAGGGAAAGATAGATATATTGTTTAGATTATTTGAAGAAAATAAAACCACAGAAAAGAGTTATTTTATATATAAAATGCTATTAGATGCAAAAGATTATTTGCAGCAATGTGTTTATGAAGAAAAATTTGATTATATGGTTTGTTTTTGGCTTGGGATAGTATATATTATTGAGGAGGATATTGATTCTGCTAAGGATTATTTTGAGGAAAGCTTGGTTTTGAATGGTGATTTTCAGTTATCTTCTTATTATTTGAGTATTTTAAAAGAAAATTACAACAATGAAATTTAAATAAAAATATAAATGAAAAATTTAAAAATCACTGATAATCCGAATTTATAGTGTATGGAGATTTACTATGACCATTCTTATGACCGCCGAAGCCCTCGCAGCCGACCTCGCGGGGGCACAGGTGGATCCAAATGAGGCCCAAAAGGCCCTGGCCTATCTGCGCAGTAAGGGTGAGAGTAAGGCACTCTTCACCTATTTGCAGGCCGTAGTCAACAATGGCAGTGCGGTGATTCGTTCAACACGTACTATTGACTACTACCGCGACCTGCTGGTGAGCTGCCAGCGCCATCTGCGCCCGCTTCAGAATGATTATGAGCAGATGTTGGCGACTTTTGCTTGGAGTCTACGTTTGTTGCGTTACTACCGTGCAGTACCCTGGGCTAGTCAGGAGAAGGCGACACAGCAACGCGAACAGCCCGTATCTCTGGCGAATAAGCCAGATCCTTCCCTCCGCCTTGCTGAACCAGTGCTGCCAGCAGTGGGTGAAACCTTTCATGCTAAGGTGCTGGAGCTTGATGATGATGTGGTTATGCTTGAACTGCCGGGCTTTAGTGAGGCGCAGGCGGTCGGGTTGATCAAGATGTCGGTTGCTAACCGCCCCAAATACCGCATCGGCAATGTTGCACGGGTTGCGGTACTTGGTGTGCGCACACTGAAGAGCGGGCGGATCGTGGTTGATCTTAATCCGGCTCCCCAGAAAAAGGTGTGATTTTCACCATAATCACAGCGCTACAAATACAAGCTGATTAAAGGGTTATGCACCATTCTCTTCAATAAACCCTTGTTCAACAATGTATATTCTTAAGATCGCAAGCGACAGCTTGGCTGATATTGCTCATGCAGATCTAGCTCATAACACTGGATCGTACCGCAGGCATTCAGATTCCAACCTAACAACAAGCTCAAACCAAGTGACATTGAGCCTAAGATGTGGGTTGTTCCACCACTTACTCGCTCTTCGGCGATGATCGTGCGTAGTCTGCGTGCCATAGCGATACCTTCATTAGGATTGAACCGTTGTAGTTCGGGGAGTTCGAGGCGGATGCGCTTCTTAAATTCTAGCTTGCTAGTATTCAGCCATTGGTTAACCGAATCAATGGTTCGGTTTATGGGCTGGGTGAACCCCACTTCGATCAGCAAATCTCTGGACTGGGCCGTGCCTAGAATATCAGTTCGCTTCCAGCGAACCGGCCCATCTGTGCCATCGGTGCGCCACTCGGTTTGATCACGATCAATGTAGACTAAGTGGTAGTTGGCGGTATCGCGAAAAACAAAACCCATGGCTATACCCACTGAGTTGCGGGCGAGACCACTGATGGAGAGTGTCTGCCGTTTGGGTTGGTGCAGGTGGTGGAGATGCTGCTCTAATTTGGGCAGCAGTTCTGTTGCCCAAACATCAGGTGAAGGATCTCCCTGGGCGAAATAGTGTCGCCAGTCAATGATGATCTCAGCATGAGTTGCGGGAGGTGGTGCTTTAGGATGGGCGGCCAAATAAACTGAGATTGACGTTGGAGGTGGGGGTGGCGGTGGGGACGATACCTCAAAATAATCGTTTCCGACAACGTTACCAATTTGGATGCTATTGATCGTGTTTCCAGTACCGAAGTTTATCAGACTAGAAGTAGCTTGCTGCGGGGGGGGGAGAACCGCAGGTGGCACTTCCTCTTTCTTCATATCGCCATGATCAGAGGGGTTAGACGGGGCAGCCAAAAGATCAGGCGGCATCTCCGGCCAGATATAGCGCAGCGCCTCGATAGAGATCGCCCGCCCCTGCTGCTCACCCTCGCTCGTGATCATGACGCCGATCACCGTTCCGTCAGCGATGCAGACAGGGGAGCCACTGTAGCCAGGCTGTAACTTCTGCTGATCATTGATGGTAATGTACCAGCCGGAAACGCGGTGCTTTCTGCTTAAATCAGAGAGCCCGAATAATCGCAGTAGTTTCCCTTCAATTGGTTCCTGGGTAAGGTACGATTCATGCTTGTAACAGCCCTCGATCTTCACCGCCTGCTCGGCATTGCCCCCGCTGCGTAGTGTGAGGGCAGGCCGATCCGGTATCTGCGCGACCCGCAGAACGGCTAGATCGAGTCCATGATCTTCGCCGATAGCGACTACCTCGGCTGGCAACCCTTCTGCCTTTACCTGTGTAGGACCGCCGACATCCCGTACAACATGCGCACAAGTTAAGATATAGCTATGTGCATTGGTCTGGAAGATTAAGAAACCGGTGCCAATTGCGGTATTTTTATTATTCTGACTTTGAATAAGCACAACTGAGAGCGAGGTACTCATAGGTTACCCTCGCTTGGCTTAGGCTTAATCGTCAGCTTGATCGTCAGGTTGGCATTGGCACTGCCCTTAGCCAAATAGGGAATGCCAGCCTCACCCTCAAAGCCCAAGCCTAGCTCCACCTCAGCTTGGTCAATCAGCATCTCCTGGCTCAGTTCATTCCAGGCGGCAACGGCTGGCCGACAGGCATTGATCAGCAGTGGCTTGATGCGCTCAATAGTCTCTTCTACGCGGCGTGCCTGATCTGAGGAGATCTGTTGCGGCTCATTCGGTTTGGCCTCAACTTCGATCATGGTTCCATCGGCGAGCCTGATCAGCTTGGTTGCCATTGTACGTTCCCCTCTTTGGTTATGGGCCTAAAAGATGTGATAGACTACACCTATATTAAGCCTAGATCATAGCACTGTTTCTATTGTATCATGCCCTAAACTCTTCACTCTCCATGGGCATAGGAGCTTTATGCCAGATCTCTTCACCCTCCCCGATCTGCCGCTGCTCCGTGCGCGTGTCACCTACCGCATGCTGGAAGCCACCACCCTCCCGCCCTACAAGGGTGCCCTGTTGCGCGGCGGCTTCGGCTACGCCTTCCAACGCGCCGCTTGTCCGGCGAGGTGTTGGGGCCACTCGGAGCAGTGCCGTAGTACCCAGATCTGCCCCTACCGCTGGATCTTTGAGACCCCGCACCCACCCGATGTGCCGCACTTCCATGATCTTCAGGATGTCCCGCGCCCGTTTGTGATCGAGCCGCCTTTGGATCACAAACGCGCCTATGCGGCGGGTGATAGCCTAGAGTTTGGGTTGATTCTGATCGGGCGCGGGATTGATTACCTACCCTACTTTTTGGTTGGGTTTGAAGAGTTGGGCAAGGCCGGGCTAGGCCGCGACCACGCCAAGCCCAAGTTGGAGCGCGTGGAAGTTCTCGAACCGCTGCGCCCGATTGGGCGTCCGATCTACCAGGATGGACGCTTGCTCGACACGGGGGAACTCCCAACCCTCAGTGTGGCTGATCTCGTCACCCAGGCTGCGGCGCTCCCCGCCGATCTGCGTCTGACCCTGCGCACACCGCTGCGGCTCAAGGCACGCGGAGCCTTTCTGGAACAGTTTGATCTGCCCGCTCTCATCCAAGCCACCTGCTGGCGTCTCGCCGCCCTCACTGCCTTCCACGCCAGCCCCTGGCAGACCGACTACCGCCCGCTCGTGGCGGCGGCGCATCAGGTGCGCCTCGACAACCCGCAGATCCAGTGGGTAGACTGGGAACGCACGAGTACCCGTGGTGCCCAGCCGCGCCCGATGACCCTGGGTGGGATGATCGGGACGGTTACGCTACGCGAAGTTCCGCCTACGGTGGCGCTCATCTTGCTGATCGGCAGCCAGATCCATGTTGGTAAGGCATGTGTGTTTGGGCATGGATGGGTGGAGGTATCGGGAGATCTCCGCCATACCTAGGGAGAGCCGTACCATCCTGCGGGTATAACCCGCATCCAAGAATTAGGAAGAGTTGATAATAATGACGGCGCACTCGTCTCGATCCTGCGCTCGCCGATCTACGCACCGTTGTCGGCATGGCAGGAGTGCAGACGCTAGCCATCAGTGGGAACTACCAACGCCACGGCGCGGGGACTGTCCACCTTTAGGCGGCAGGGGAAGCGCCGGGCTGTCAGTTTCTCGTAGATACTTGACATGCATCGAATGATTCGCTATACTTAGCACATGAGTTCTGTGCACTACATCCGGCACGCGGGCGGCGTCTCTACGCTGCACTATCACGTTGTCTGGTGCCCGAAGTACCGGCGCAAGGTGCTGCACGGGGAGATTGCCGACCGGCTGAAAGCCCTCCTGCACGAAAAGGCCGATGCGCTGGGCGTGACGATTGAAGGGTTGGAGGTGATGCCGGATCATGTTCACCTCTTGGTGAGCGCCTCGCCAACCGAAGCGCCACACCATCTCGCCAATCCGTTCAAAGGCTACACATCCCGCGTGTTGCGCGAGGAGTTTCCCGGCCTCAAGCAACGCCTGCCGTCTCTGTGGAGTAGAAGTTCCTCCGTTGGCAGTGGCGGTCACGTCTCGGCTGAGATCATCCAAAAGTACATCGAACAGCAGAAGCGGAGCTAGGCCGTGCGCAAAGCCTTCAAATACCGGCTGTACCCAACCCGTCAGCAAGACGCCGCGATGAGCGTCATGCTTGAAACGCATCGGCGGCTCTACAACGATGCGCTTGCGGAACGCAAACAGGCGTGGGAACAGGAGCAGCGCAGCGTGTCCTATGGCGAACAGTCGGGACAGTTGAAGGCCGCACGCACGGCCAACGCCTTCCTCGCCGCAACGAACTTTTCGAGCTGTCAGGCCACCTTGCGGCGTCTGGACAAGGCGTTTGGGGCGTTCTTCCGTCGCATCAAAGCGAGGGAGACGCCGGGGTATCCCAGGTTCAAAGGGCGCAATCGTTTTGCGACCGTTGAGTTTCCGTCCTATGGGGACGGCTGTCGCTTCGACGGGGGCAAGGTCTATTTCCAGCACATCGGGCGGGTGAAGGTCAAGCTGCATCGGCCTATCGAGGGACAGATCAAGACCGTCGCGTGTACCCGCGAGGCCGGTGACTGGTACGTCGTGTTCTCGTGCGATCTGGGCGACGGAAACGTTTCGCCATCCTCCGGCCCTGCGGTCGGGATCGACCTCGGACTAAAAGCCTTCCTGGTCACATCGGACGATGAACGCATTCCTCCGCCACGGTACTATCGGCAGGCTCAAGCCGCGTTGCGGTTGGCGCAGCGGCGTGTTGCGCGCAGACAAAAGGGCAGCAACCGTCGCAGGAAAGCCGTTCGTATGCTGCAAAAGCAGCATCAGCGGATCGGCAATCTGCGGCGGGATTTCCACCACAAGACGGCGCGTGCCTTGGTTTCGCGCTACGGTACGGTTGTTCACGAAGATTTGAACATTCGGGGTATTGCCCGTAGTCGGCTTGCGAAGTCCACCCTTGATGTCGCGTGGGGAGCGTTCCTGTTGATCCTGGCGCACAAAGCGGAAGAAGCTGGTGTCACCATGATCGCAGTTCCGCCTCACAATACGACTCAAAGGTGTAGTCGTTGCGGGAAATTGCCGCTGGTTGCTAAGACGCTGGCAGATCGGGAGCATCGTTGCGCTCACTGCGGATATGTTGCCGATAGAGACGTGAACGCCGCGCAAAACATGCTCCGGCTCGGATCGAGCCTTCAGGACAAAACGTGTGCCGATGGGCAGTGCGTGTCCTGAGAAGCTGTCTGCTTTAGCAGACAGAGTGATCACCTCAACCCATGCACTACGCAAGCGCTCAAGACGCTGATCACAAGGCAGACCCAAAAACCCACCCACAGCGGGTGTTGGGCTAGCAGCACCGGCATGGCGGGTGAGCACCCCCAGGCCACACAGCAGGTCAAGCGTCGTATTTAACAGACCAGCCAGATCGGTACTCAGATCGGCCAAGCAGGCAAACTCACGCAGGGCAGATTGCCGCAAGCGGCCATCAGCACGCAGCGGCAAGGGCTGACGTGCCGACGCCAACACGAGCGCACTTGCAGTAACGATCAGTGGGGGACGGAAGGGCGTATGCGGTGCAGGTGCAACACGTGGAATAACCAACGGCTGCGGCAACCAACGCCGCAACTCAGGCGGCAGCAACAAACGCTCCGGGTGGTGGGGCGTTGCCGGACGGGGGAGCAGCCATCCCAGCAACACCAAACGTTCACTGACCGTGCGCGCCACCGGGTCTTTGGCCAACTGCGACCATGAGCGCAGCGGCCCAAAGCGCAGCGCCAAGGCGGCAGGCCGCATCCCCGCGTGCAGATCGCGCAACACGTGCAGTGCCGCCTGCTCATCTGCTGCAAGTGTTTGATAGACTGCCCGTACCGTAGCCTGACGACATAATGCCTGACGCAAACGCAGCACACGTTCTTCTGGCGTACACTGATGGGGTAGTGAAATACGCTGATAGCGTGCAATCGTCTGCTGCGCAATAACCGGCAGATCGGCCAGCATCCGTGCCCAATGATTCATGGTTGCCCCCCAACAAAAGACCTGCTATACTACGCTTGACATGGGGAGTATGCGCATATTTGGCCAAAAACGCAACCCTGCGGAGTCTCGCTGGTCAATGGCAAACCCGATTTCAGCCATCAAGAAGCGCCAAACCCGCATAGCCCTCGGACAATACGGTGCTGAGATCCGCCCCGAAATGAAGGGGTTTGAAACGATTATTACACATTTTTTTCTCCTTTCTGGAGAAAGTTGTGCTGAGATCCGCCCCGAAATGAAGGGGTTTGAAACCCTTATCAGGAGACGATTCCCCGTCGCAAACGGGGCACGTGCTGAGATCCGCCCCGAAATGAAGGGGTTTGAAACATTCCCCGTCACAAACCGGACACTGGGTCTGGACTTCGTGCTGAGATCCGCCCCGAAATGAAGGGGTTTGAAACAAAAACTAAGCAGTTTTGCCACATCCTACGCAAACCCGTGCTGAGATCCGCCCCGAAATGAAGGGGTTTGAAACGAATAGTTACCCAACCCCCGCTACATTCCGGATTCGAGTGCTGAGATCCGCCCCGAAATGAAGGGGTTTGAAACATACCAAATAGATTTCATTTTGTGCCAACAAAAAAGTGCTGAGATCCGCCCCGAAATGAAGGGGTTTGAAACTCTCCCCCATGTTTTTTCTCCTTTCTTGGAGAAATTGGTGCTGAGATCCGCCCCGAAATGAAGGGGTTTGAAACTAGGTGCTGCCAGCTGAGCGGCGGCCATGGTAACAACGTGCTGAGATCCGCCCCGAAATGAAGGGGTTTGAAACCCGCATCCGACCATCATCATCACCCCCACCATCAGGTGCTGAGATCCGCCCCGAAATGAAGGGGTTTGAAACTTTTTCTCCTTTCTTGGAGAAATTTACCAACGGCACCAGTGCTGAGATCCGCCCCGAAATGAAGGGGTTTGAAACAAAATGTAGCAACCGGAACCTCCCTCATTATGAGGGAGTGCTGAGATCCGCCCCGAAATGAAGGGGTTTGAAACGAAACAAAACATGAAAATCATTTTACCGCCACACGAACAGTGCTGAGATCCGCCCCGAAATGAAGGGGTTTGAAATAGAAAGTTGACCAACGGCACAACGCCGTCGGATTGTGCTGAGATCCGCCCCGAAATGAAGGGGTTTGAAACACTTCCCCGATTCTTTTTCCCGGACCCTCCACAGGTCCAACATGTGCTGAGATCCGCCCCGAAATGAAGGGGTTTGAAACCGGAACCTCCCTCACTTGAGGGAGATACACTCCCCAAGTGCTGAGATCCGCCCCGAAATGAAGGGGTTTGAAACATTAGCACTAACACAAAAGTGACTGATATTACTTTTTGTGCTGAGATCCGCCCCGAAATGAAGGGGTTTGAAACCATACTGCCGGGGGTTTGGAAAAAATAAAGGTCCGAGTGCTGAGATCCGCCCCGAAATGAAGGGGTTTGAAACGATGTTGATGGGGCTGCGGACGTTGCCCCGACCGCCCGTGCTTAGATCCGCCCCGAAATGAAGGGGTTTGAAATGTGATCGGCGCCGCGTTGCGGTCGTCGTTCAGGACGTGTGCTTAGATCCGCCCCGAAATGAAGGGGTTTGAAACACGCGCCGCTGGAACTCCGTGAAGTTGTCCACGTACTGTGCTTAGATCCGCCCCGAAATGAAGGGGTTTGAAACAAACAGCTGCGGCGGGGGTGCCGCAGCTGCGCCCAGTGCTTAGATCCGCCCCGAAATGAAGGGGTTTGAAATGCCGGGAGGGGAGTCCCCAGAGGCGTTCTTACGCCCAAAGGTAGCACCGACTACCCGCCGTTGGCTTCGACAAGCTCAGCCAACGGGTTGCCAATGCCGCAAACATCGCTGGCTGAGCTTGTCGAAGCCAATGCGAGGAGGGTATGGAGACGGCTACGGTGCCGTGCAAGACTCTACCTCGCTATGCTGATTTAGGCCGCCGTGTGCGCAGCAAGATGATCCCCAGCCAGATGAACCATACAATTTGCAGGAGTCCGAATACGACTATGCTTTCCCGGAGCGGCGGAAGGTTCGAGACCAGCCCCACCATCCCGGTCGTTAGCCCGAACCAGTTCAGCGCCTTGGGCAGCCGGATCGACTGGAGACCAGCCACGCTCACCAGGAGTACCCATGCTCCACCAAGTACTTCACCGCCCGCTCCGCCTAACCCGTTCACGATTGACTCGATCACCTGCCATGCCGCAACCGCGCCGCCCATGTCATGCACCTGAAGGTTGACAACGTACTCCATCCCCATGTTGGAGATTGCCCCGTTGGCAATCAGCAGGCAGGACCAAATGATGCCCCATCCAACAATAACCCGTGCCATCATAGGGGTTGTGCTCCCGAGTTGATCGTGGAGGGCCAGCGCCAGAACTGTTAGCACGAGGCCGAAGACTACATATACAAGCAGATTGAAGGCGTACAGACTACCCTGATGGGCGACGAGGAGTGCTAGCTTGGCTGTAGGGTTCACCACGCTCTGGTAATCGAGTACCAAGAGAAAATATGGCATGGTTGCTAGGTAAGCCGCCGCCATGTAGAGCGCGGCCATGCCGCCCACCTGTTGGTAATTCAGGAGCCTTCTAGTTGTGTGTTCCATCGCGCATGCCTTTCGTGTCTGGTTGTCCCTGGTTTACGCCACCGCCAGAAACATGGTATACTTACAGTGTAAGTATAAACTTACGCTGTAAGTTTGTCAATCAGTCATTAGGTGGATACAGACATGCCCAAGCAAGCAAAAGCGGATACCCCGTTGACACGGGAAAAAGTACTGCGTGTCGCGGTGAGTCTAGCGGATGAAAGTGGTATTGAGTCGCTGTCCATGCGGGTGCTGGGGCGGCAACTCGGTGTTGAGGCTATGTCGCTCTATAACCATGTCGCCAATAAAGACGACCTTCTGGATGGCATGGTGGATCTGGTGATTGATGAGATCGAGCATCCGCGTTTGGATGTGGACTGGCGCGAGGCTATGCGGGTGCGCGCCTATTCTGCTCGTGCGGCGTTTACGCGACATCCCTGGGCTGCTCGGTTCATTGATTCACGTGTCAGTGGTGGCTTAGGTCGCCTGCGCTATTTTGAATCCGTGCTTGGAGTGTTACGGCGGGCAGGGTTCACGGTCGATCTTTCCGCACGCGCCTTCTCGCTCATTGATAGCTATATCTATGGCTTCGGTCGCCAGAGTCTCAATATGACATCTGGCGATGAGGAGGGGATGCAGGCGGCTGAAAGTTTCCTCCAGGCGTTGCCCACAGAAGCATTCCCCTATCTCGCCGAAATGGCAAGCATGCATTCCTCTAGTCCTGGTTATGATGAGGCTGCGGATTTTGCGTTCGGGTTGAACCTGATCCTTGACGGTCTCCAGCGAGTTCTGGATTCTGCGTTATCTACGTAACGTCTTGCACCGACTACCTGCCGTTGGCTTCGACAAGCTCAGCCAACGGGTTGCCAATGTCGCAGACATCGCTGGCAGAGCTTGTCGAAGCCAATGCGAGGAGGGTATGGAGACGGCTACGGTATCGTGCAAGACTTTATGTCACACCTGTCACCATGCCCCAATGACCGGCTGCAAGCCAGTGCTACCCTGTACGGATGGAGGGGCGCGTCGTGACGCGCCCACGGGATGCGCCGATAGAGTGGGGCACCACGGGATGGGCGCATCACGATCCGCCTCCACCTTCGTGAGGGCATCCAGATAGCCCTTCACCACCGTGCGTACCGGCGGGCAAGCGCAGGCAGATGCGACGTCACGGTGGTCACCATAGCCACCGCAGAGGACACAGAGGGACGCAGAGATCTGGGTTTCGTCCTCTCTGGGATGACAACATCGGGTTCTTCCTCTGCGTCCCTCTGCGTCCTCTGCGGTCAACAACCGGGGGCATGTGAAGCATCTCCCACCACATGTAGTAGATAAATTTTGCTCCTGCGCTAGTCATCGAATGTTTAACCAAGGAATCTATACTCTATGTAACAACAACATACTCCTTATTTCAGAAAGGCAATCAGAATAATGCGCCGTGTTAAGCATCTACTTCGTCCGATTGCCCATAGCCTCGTTTCGTTCGCACTCCACCAACAAGATCGCTTAACTCCTGATGCGGTGTTAGCCAAGTATCGTCAGGGCTACTTTCCAATGGCGGGGCGTCTCGGTATTGTGCAGTGGTACGCCCCAGAGACACGGGCGATCCTCCCGCTCGACTCGCGTTTTCATGTTCCTACTAATGTGCGCAGGCTGATACGCCGTAGCCATTTCACGGTCAGTTTTAACCGTGCCTTTCGCAATGTCATCGCCGAGTGCGCCGCATTACGCCCCAAACGCGAATCAACCTGGCTCTCAGCCGATCTGATCGCGGTCTATACCAAATTGCATGACCTTGGCTTTGCCCATAGTGTCGAGGTTTGGAATGGCGCTAATCTCGTCGGTGGTGGGTATGGAATCAGTATCGGTGGCTTCTTTTCGGGCGAGAGTTTGTTCTATCGAGAAGATCAGGCGAGTAAGATCGGGTTGGTCTACCTCGTCGAGCACCTGCGCGAACGGGGTTTTGTGCTCAGTGATGCACAGATGCCTAGCAATTTGACGCGACAGTTTGGGGTGATCGAGATACCCCATACCGAGTATCATACGCTTCTCACTGCGGCATTGGAAATGGATGTGCGTTTTTAGGGCTAACAGACCCTCTTTTTTTCTATTCTTTTGGCGACTTCGCCGCCAAAAGAATAGAAAAAAAGTTCTTCGGGGGAGGCGCAGCCTCCCCCGCCCCCCTCAATCGGTATATGGATATAACCATCTATCAACGAGAGGGGATCTGCCATGTCTGACCTCGCGCACTCTTGGTACCGTCGCCCGCAACTTGTCGCCGCCGCCGTCTGTATCGTCTTGGGGCTGCTGATCCCCATGGTTGGGCCACGTCTGCGCGGCCCCGCCCAGCCCCCCGCCGATGACCTCGCCTTTACCACGTTTGCCGAGTCTGCTTCGCTTCCCGCCCCCATCTCCCCGGCTGAACCTACCACCTCCCCCGATGTGATCGTGTATATTAGTGGGGCTGTGGCCGCCCCCGATGTCTATCGCCTCCCCGCCACTGCACGCGTGCTGGATCTGGTTGTGGCCGCCGGGGGGTTGCTGCCCACTGCGGCCAGTGAGCAGATCAATCTGGCTGCGCCGCTCAGTGATGCCCAACACGTCCATATTCCACGCCAGGGCGATCCCGCTGCTGCCCCCGCCCCCGCTGATGTGGCTGCATCAAGTTCGGGGGGCGCACTCAATCTCAATCGCGCCAGCGCCGTTGATCTTGAAGAGTTGCCGGGAATTGGTCAGGCGCTCGCCGCCCGTATCGTCGCCTACCGTGAACAGCAAGGCCCCTTCAGTTCGGTTGAGGATCTCCAGCAGGTGAGCGGTATCGGTGAAGCCCTTATGAACCAGATCCGTCCGTTGGTTACGGTGAATTAGGAGACGCTATGCGCCCAACCAAGATCGTCGCCACGCTTGGCCCAGCTACCAACACGCCCGAACGGATTGCGGGCCTGATCCGGGCCGGAATGGATGTTGCGCGGCTCAACTTCTCCCACGGTACGCACGCTGAACACGCCGCCCGGATTGCCATGGTGCGTCGCGCTGCCGCCGAAGCCGGTCGTCAGGTGGCGATTCTCCAGGATCTCCAGGGGCCGAAGATCCGTACTGGTGCCCTGCTCGCCGCTCAGCCGGTTGATCTCGTTGCTGGCCAGCACTTCACCATCACCACCGATGCGATCCTCGGTGATGCGACCCGTGTCAGCACGACCTACCACGATCTGCCCCACGATGTCCAACCCGGTGATCGCATCCTTCTCTCTGATGGCCTGATCGAGCTGCGCGTTCTCAGCCATACCGAGCGCTCGGTGAGTACCGAGGTGATCCACGGCGGACGGCTCAAGCAGCATCAGGGTATCAATCTGCCTGGTGTGCGCGTGAGTGCCCCGGCGGCAACTCCCAAGGATCTGGAGGATCTGCGCTTTGGGCTGGAGCAGGGTGTGGATTATGTGGCCCTCTCGTTTGTGCGTGCTGCCAGCGATATTCTTCAGGTGAAGGCGATTATTCAGGCAGCGGGCAAGACCACCCCGGTGATCGCCAAGATCGAGCGCCCCGAAGCCTTGGATGTGTTACCAGAGATCCTCGCCGTTGCCGATGCGATCATGGTGGCCCGTGGCGACTTGGGGGTGGAGATGCCGCCCGAACGGGTACCGCTGGTGCAAAAGCAGATCATTGATGCTGCCAACCGCGCCCTCATCCCGGTCATCACCGCTACGCAGATGCTCGAATCGATGATCCAGAACCCGCGCCCCACCCGTGCCGAGGCCAGCGATGTGGCTAACGCGATTATTGATGGCACCGATGCGATTATGCTCAGTGGGGAGACGGCGGCGGGTAACTATCCGCTCGAATCGGTTGCGATGATGGCGCTGATCGCCGATGCTATTGAGTCGAGTGGTCGCCACGCCGATCACAATGCCGCCCCGCGCTGGGCCTTGCCGGAGGTGCAGAGTACCCCGCGTGCCATTGCCGCTGCTGCCTGTACGATTGCTACTTCGCTCCCCATCCGTGCCATTGCCGTCCTCACCCAGAGCGGCAGCAGCGCCCGCCTCGTCTCCCACTACCGTCCCGCCGTGCCGATCATTGCCTTCTGCCCCAGCGCCGAAACCTGCCGCCGTACCAGTCTCTACTGGGGTGTGACCTCGTTTGAGGTTGCGCCGCGTGAACAGATTGAGGAGATCGAACAGGAGATTTTGCACCTGCTCCACCACTATGGCTTCGCCCAACCCGGCGATCTGATCGCACTCACCGGCGGGCATCCGATCTATCGCTATGGGGCAACGAATTTCCTGAAGGTGCTGGCGCTGCCCTGATATGGCGGGGGTTCGGGGGAGGGCTACGTCAAAATTCCATACCCAGCCCGTAAACGGGCGGGCTACACGACGCAAAGCCCGCCTCCGCGGGCTGGTGCTAGGCCGCGCAGGCGGCCTTCGCCGGGTGCTAGCCCGCCCGTTTACGGGCTGGGGCTACGGCCCCCGAAACAACTAGGTAGTTGCCTGAATAAAAAGTCCTCTACTTCACAAATAATCAGCTAAAATAACCCCCAAAAATCCATCTCGCACAACCAACTTTATGCGATCAATCCAATAGAAAACCCAAAAATCCCTGCTATACTCTGAACATACCCACGTGACACCGATGTAGTTCCTCAATGTTGCTCCTCTGCACTGACGCAGTAACCTCGCCTGTCTACGCTTAGACACCATTTCTTATTCGTGTCTTGCATCTGAATCTTTCGCTTTGGCCAAGCAGGCTTGATGATTCTATCAACAACATTGGTTGATAGCCTTAAGCATTGCTATTGCCAACATCGGGTCTATGTATTCTATTGAAGAGACCACAAGAGGAGCACGATCATGCGTCAGGTAGCCTTCTACGGCAAGGGTGGGATCGGTAAGTCAACCACGCAGCAGAACACGGCCGCCGCGTTCGCCTCGATGGGTAATAAGCTGATGGTGGTGGGCTGTGACCCGAAGGCCGATTGTACCCGCCTTCTGCTTGGTGGTACCCGCCAGCTCTCAGTGCTCGATGCCCTGCGCGATACTGGCCCCGAAAGTGTCCAACTCGATACGGTGCTGGTCAAGGGCTATGGCGATGTCAAGTGTGTCGAGGCTGGTGGCCCTGAACCCGGTGTCGGTTGTGGTGGCCGTGGCGTTATTACTGCCATCCAAACCCTAGAGACCCTCGGTGCCTACAAGTCTGAACTCGACTATGTCTTCTACGATGTGCTGGGCGACGTGGTTTGTGGTGGCTTTGCGATGCCCATCCGTGAGGGCTATGCCGAGGAGATCTATATCGTCTGCTCTGGTGAGTATATGGCCCTCTTCGCTGCCAACAATATCGCCAAGGGCATCAAGAAGTTCGGCGAACGTGGCTATGCACGTCTGGGCGGCCTGATCTGCAACTCGCGTATGGTCGAGAACGAGTATGAGATGGTTGCCGAGTTCGCCAAGCGTATCAACACCAAGCTCATCCACTTCGTCCCGCGCAGCAAGGATGTCCAGCGCGCCGAGATCAATCGCAAGACCGTGATTGAGTTCGATCCTGAGTTGGCTCAGGCCAATGAGTACCGCCAGTTGGCCAGCAAGATCGAGGCCAATAAGGACTTCACCATCCCAACCCCCATCTCCCAGGATGAGTTGGAGGAACTGATGCGCGACTACGGGATTGTAGATTAGGGTTGTAGCCACGAGGTGATCTTATGGAAGCTCCAGCCCCGCAGGCGTGTGAGGGGACATGTACCCCCAAGGTGGATATTGACACCCACCCGTGTTATAGCCCGGCTGCCCACTTTCGCTATGGGCGCATCCATGTCCCGGTGGCCCCGCGCTGTAACATCCAGTGCAACTACTGTCTGCGCAAGTATGCATGCCCCAACGAGAATCGCCCCGGCGTCACCATGCAGGTGGTCTCGCCCGACCAGGCGCTCTCCACCATCCGCCAGGCGGTTGGGCGCGACCCGCGCCTGCGGGTGTTGGGAGTGGCTGGCCCCGGCGATGCCCTCGCCAATGAAGCCACGCTGCATACCTTCGAGCGGGCGCGTGATGAGTTTCCGCAACTGACCCGCTGTATCTCAACCAATGGCCTGCTCCTGCCCGACCGCATCGAGCAGATTGAACAGGCCGGAATCACCACCATCACCATCACCATCAACGCAGTTGATCCCGCCATCGGCGAACAGATCTACTCGCGTGTCCGCTATAAGGGCAAGACCTACCGTGGTCGCGCCGCCGCTGAACTCTTGCTCCATAACCAGCTCCTGGGCCTGCGTGAGGCTGATCTGCGCGGCATGCTGGTCAAGGTCAATTCCGTCCTCATCCCCGGTATCAACGATACCCATTTGCTTGAGGTGGCCCGGACGGTACGTGATTGGGGCGCGTACATCATGAATGTCATCCCCATGTTGCCCCTGGCCAAGTTCGCTCACCTGCCCGAACCCAGTACTGAAATGCTGGAGTCGGTACGCAATGCCTGTGGTCAGGTGATCAAGCAGTTCCGCAACTGCCAACGCTGCCGCGCCGATGCCATCGGTGTGCCCGGTGAGGATGGTTGCGGTACCGAGAAGCCCGAAACCGTCTGTGTGCCCAAGTTCCTCGCCCAGCGTCACGACGATCCGCAGGACTAATCAACCAGGAGATGACGATGCAGTTCAAATGTAACGAGACTCTCCCCGAACGGGGTACCCATATTGCGCTCAAGGTCGCTGGTGGCGGCTGTCAGCGTGGGGATGGGACGAGCTGTGGGATTGTGAGCAATTCGGCCACTACCCCCGGCGATATGACCGAGCGCGGTTGTACCTATGCCGGTTGCCGTGGTGTGGTCGGTGGCCCGGTGAAGGATGCCATCCAGCTTACCCACGGCCCTATCGGTTGCGCCTTCTTCTCCTGGGGCTACCGCCCCCACCTGGCCGATACCGACTTCCATATGAAGTACACCTTCGTGTCGGATATGAATGAGACCAACATCGTCTTTGGTGGTGAGAAGAAACTGCTCCAGTCCATCATTGAGGCCAGCCGCGAATTCCCGGAGGCCAAGGCGGTCTTCGTCTACAACACCTGCTCGACCGCCCTTATCGGCGACGATGGCCGCGATGTGGCCAAACAGGCCGAGGCCATCATTGGCAAGCCGGTCGTCTTCTTCGAGTGCGAAGGCTTCAAGGGCGTCAGCCAGTCTATGGGCCACCACGTCGGCAACGAGACCATCTTCCGCCAACTGGTCGGCTCGGCTGAGCCAGAGGGCGATTTCAGCCGCACGATCAACATCGTTGGCGACTACAACATCAAGAACGACATCCGTACCTTCGAGTACCTCTTCGAGGCGATTGGGCTGAAGATCATCACCCGCTTCACCGGCAATGTCGGCGTGGATGAGCTGCGCATCATGCACAAAGCGGCGCTCAATGTCATCCACTGCCAGCGTTCAGCCACCTACATCGCCGACATGATGCACGACAAGTATGGCACCCCGGCCATCAATGTCACCCTCTGGGGCATCAAGCACATGTCTCAAGCCCTGCGCGACACCGCCAAGTTCTTTGGCCTAGAAGCTGAAGCCGAAGCCGTCATCGAGCGCGAGTTGGCCAAGATCCAGCCCAAAATTGACTACTACCGCGAGCGGCTCAAGGGCAAGACGGTCTTCATCTACCAGGGTGGCCCGCGTACCTGGCACTGGATCGAGTTGCTCCGCGAGCTGGGGATGGAGACCATGACCGCCGCCACCACCTTCGGCCACGAAGACGACTACGAGAAGATCTTCGATCAGCTCGCCGAAGGCGCGATGATGATTGACAACCCCAACGTGCCGGAGATCGAGGAGATCCTGACCAAGCGCCGCCCCGACCTCTTCATTTCGGGGAACAAGGAGAAGTACCTGGCCTACAAGCTCGGTGTGCCCTTCGTGAATGGCCACACCTACGACACCGGCCCCTACGCAGGCTTCATCGGCATGGTCAACTTCGCCCGCGACATTGACAAGGCGCTGCACGCACCCATCTGGGGCACGCTGCGCAACAAGGCCCGCCCCGCCCCGGCTGCGCACCACTCGGCACACGGTTTCGCCCACGGCTTTGAGGAGGCTGACTAATATGAGCTGCGTAACACTACAAGATCGTGCGGTGGCGATTAACCCCACCCGCTCATGTGCTCCCATCGGGGCGATGCTGGCCAACTACGGTATTCACGGTGCCATCACCATCAACCACGGCTCGCAGGGCTGCGCCACCTACCCGCGCCACCAGATGGCGCGCCACTTCCGCGAGCCGGTCGAGGTCGCTACCACCTCGCTCACCGAAAAGACCACCGTCTATGGTGGGCGTGGCAACCTGCTCACCGCGCTAAAGAACATCTGGGAGCGCTTCCACCCGACCATGATCATGGTCTGCTCGACCTGTCTCTCGGAGACGATTGGCGACGACATCCCCGGCATTATTGACGAGTTCAAGGAGAACAATCCCGACATCACCATCCCGATCATCTCGGTCAAGACGCCCTCCTACATCGGGACGCACACCACTGGCTTCGACAACTTCCTCACCGAGCTGGCCAACTCCATGCCAGAGCGGCGCAAGAAGAAGGGCGAAACCAACGGCAAGATCAACATCATTCCTGGCTGGGTCAACCCCGGCGACATCCGCGAACTCAAGCATATTGTGCGTGAGATGGGGCTGCACGGCCTCTGGCTGACCGACTACTCCGAGACGCTCGACGGCGGCTACTACGAACCGCGCCCACACTTTGCGCGTGGCGGCACCACCGTCGAAGATCTACGCAGCTCCTCCAAGTCGCTGGCCACCATCGCCCTCCAGCGCCATATTGGTGGCGAAGCGGCACGCGTCTACGAGCGCCGCCACAACGTCCCGGCCCACATTCTGCCCATGCCCATCGGCCTGGCCAACACCGACGCCTTTGTCGAGACGCTTACCGAGATTACCGACCACACCATCCCGGAGGCGTTGCAGGTTGAACGTGCCCGCCTGCTCGACGCCCTCGTGGACACCCACATGTTCACCACCGGGCTGCGCGTCGCCCTCTACGGCGACCCGGATCTGATCGAAGGACTCACCGGCCTCGTCGCCGAAATGGGCATGACCCCGGCCTACATCCTGACCGCTGCCGAGAACCGCCCCTGGGCCGAGCGCATGGTCGAACTGACTCAGGAACTCGGTGTTGAGAGCGAGATCATCATCAAAGGCGATCTGCACGAACTGCACAAGCGCATCAAGGCCAAGCCGGTTGATCTGATCATCGGCCACTCCAAGGGCAAATTCATCTCCGACGCCGAAAAGATCCCCCTCGTGCGGGTCGGCTTTCCAGTCGAGGATCGTTTCGGCTACCACCGCCGCTCCGTCGTCGGTTACAACGGGGCCATCTCCCTCGTAGACGAGATCACCAACGTCGTCTTCGAGCGCAAAGCGACGGCAGTTGTCAGCAACACCCTACTCGAAATCGGTGTTGAAGGCCATACCAGTATTCCATTCGCCTACACCAACGGGAATGGGAAACACTAAGTCGGTGGGGGTTTGGGGGAGGGCTGCGCCTCCCCCGAAAAACTCTTTTTCTCCTATGTTGCCGCTGGCTGAGCTTGTCGAAGCCAGCGGCAACATAGGAGAAAAAATAAGGTCTAGGGCGCATCGCAATGCGCCCCAACACCACAAGGAGGCTCCTCAATGGACGACGCTTATGGCTACGAAGAGCGGATTGACGGGCACGACGGGCCACAGATCGTAACCAGTGGCGACTACCTGTGTATCCAGCACGAAGGCCGTCTACGCTACGTCTACCGGCGGGTCGCGCCGGGGGGAGCGTTGCCCCCAGGTAGCCACACCTCACATGGCGGAGAGATCTATAGTCTAGCCTGGATTGAGGACGACGATTAGTATAAAATATGATCAAGAAAACGATCTAAAAAAAGATCGTAAAATACATAATAAAATGCCTATCGGAAAATAAAGCCGATAGGCATTCGTTATTAGAAGATCATATTTAATTCCAAAAAGATCTAATTCAGGGGCTTGCATAAGACAAAAAATCCAAATATACTAGGGCAACGCTTGGATCAATGATCCAACCCAGGAACCAACCCTACAGCGTCTGCGGTGAAACCGCACGCACTCTACACGCAAGATTGAAACCAAGGAGAGGTGTGTCGATGAAGACAACCGGACATCAGTTCATCAACGAGTCGGTCGTATCGTTCGAGGAGATGGGTGCGGATCTGCATGCTCTCTACAGTGGCAGCAGCGTCAGCGTCCAGCAGTTGGCCATTGATCTCCAGGCACTCTACGGGAGCAGCCCCCTTCCAGTCAGCCAGAGCGATCTCCTCGCCGAGATGCGCGAACTCTACGGCGATGATGAAGTGTCATGGTCGGACTTCAGCCGCGATTTCGAGGGCCTCTACGTCGCCCACGCAGTCTAGGCACAACCTCCAACCCAGAATCAGAACCGGGGCGGCCATGCCGCCCCGGTTTTGTGATTCGTTTGTTGTACTCCCCCTCACTTGCGCCTATACTAATTGCAAGTCACCAAGGTCTAAGCGGAGGAATCTATGCCGCTCTCATTCTCCCAGACCACCGATGCCACCTGCCCCCAGTGCAGCCACACCTTCCCCTATGCGGTCTGGCTGATTGTCGCCGCCGCTGAACGCCCCGATCTGCTTGAGCGTATCCGTGCTGGAACTATTCATACCGTGACGTGCCCACAGTGCGCTCACACCTTTGCTGGGATTGATGCACCACTGCTGATCTTCCATCCCAATGCGAGTCCACCAATCCTCTTCTCACCCGCCCAACAGACCACTAACGAACAAGACCAGCAGCAGGCCACCGGGCTGCTCGGTCTGCTTCGTGAGCAACTCGGTACCGCATGGCGTGATGCGTGGCTTGCCCAGGGGGTAGCTAGCGTCCCGCGCCAGAGGCTTGCTGCGGCAATTGAGAAGGCTATTCCTAGTGGTCTTCCTACCAAAAGAGGCAAAAGTTCTAAGGCCGCAATCTGGGAATCTGTGGCAATTGAGAATGCTACTCCCGCTGCTCCTACGCTCACCAACGTACTTGATGCCTTCCTCAATGCCCGTTCGTGGGATGAATCTTACCGTCAGGTGCAGGCTCACCCGGAATTGCTGGGTACCGAGGCTATCGCTGTGCTTGACCGAGAGATCACCGCCGCCCAGGCTCAGGGTAATACTGATAGTGCCAACTTCTATACCGAGCACCGCGATCTGCTCCGCCGTTGCCACCAGATCGGGCGAGACGCGGCCTTTGCCGAGAAGATGGGGGTATCGGTAGCACAGTTACAAGGCCAGCTTGCTATTCCTGCCGTATTTGCAACCTGGTTGACTGAGGCCCAACAAGCCGAACAACGCTTTCTCCAAAAAGGTGATCGTACCGCACTTGATCGTGCGATTACTACTTGGCATGCCATCCTGGAACACCCTGATTTCGCCACCTCGCAACCTGATTTTCGGCTTGCAGTGCTGAACAGTGTTGGTGCTACATTTCTCCGCCGCTATTGGTCATGCGGGCAGAGCGCTGATCTTGATCGTGCGCTTGATCTCTGGACAGAGGTGCTGGCTAATACATCTCCCGACTCGCCCAACTGGGTGATGTACCTCAATAACTTGGGCATCGGTCTGCGCGAGCGCTATACACGGAGCGGGCAGCTAGAGGACTTGAAGCAGGCGTTGGATGTGTCCCAGCAAGCGGTGGACAGCACTCCGCCCGACTCACCTGATCGGGCGACGTACTTGACCAACCTAGGCACTGGCCTGCGCTCCCGCTATGCATGGACGGGTCGGTTGGAGGATTTGGATCAGGCGTTGGTGGTCTATCAGCAGGCGGTGGATACCTCCCCACCCGACTCGCCCGACCGGGCGATGTACCTCACTAATCTGGGTACTGGCCTGAGCGACCGCTATGCGCGGAGCGGGCGGCTAGAAGACTTGGAGCAAGCACTAGCAGTCTATCAGCAGGCGGTAGAGACTACCGCGATTGACTCCCCTGAACTGCCACGATATCTTACCAACCTAGGTAACGGCATCAGTGATCGTTATGCACGAAGCGGGCGGCTGGAGGATTTGGATCAGGCACTGGAGGTCTATCAGCATGCAGTAGCCAGCACCGCGCCCGACTCGCCTAATCGGGCGTCACGCTTGAACAATCTGGGCAATGGCCTGCGCAACCGCTATGCACGGAGTGGGCGATTAGAGGATTTAGAGCAAGCGCTGGTGGTCTATCAGCAGGCGGTGGCCAGCATCCCGCCCGATTCGCCCAACCGGGCGTCAATCCTCAACAACCTGGGCAGCGGCTTGAGTGACCGCTATGCACGGAGCAAGCAACAGGAGGACTTGGAGCATGCATTGGATGTTTGGCAGCAGGCGGTGATCAGTACTCCACCCAACTCGCCCGACCTACCGCGATATCTTACCAACCTGGGCAACGGCCTGAGTGATCGCTATGCGCGAAGCGGGCGCTTAACGGATTTGGAGCAGGCGTTGGAGGTCTATCAGCAGGCAGTGGACACCTCCCCGCTCGACTCGCCTGACCGGTCAATGTACCTAAATAATCTGGGCACCAGCCTGCACGATCTCTATGTGCGAACGGGGCGGTTGGAGAGCTTGGAGCAATCACTGGAGATTTTGCAGCAGGCGTTGTTCAGGATCGCGACTGACTCGCCCAAGCTTCCGTCACGTCTCAACAACCTAGGCACCGGCCTGCGCGACCGCTATGCACTAAGCGGTCAACTACATGACTTGGAACAGGCGCAGCATGCCTATGCCACTGCCTGTGAGCGCGGCCAGATCGTTGCCCCTGAAGTTGCTCTTATAGCATCGCAGACTTGGGGACGTTGGGCTAGTGCGCGGACGGCGTGGGAGGAGGCTGTGCGGGCCTTTGAGACGGGTCTAGTCACGATTGAGCAACTGCATCGCTCGCAACTCCGGCGTAGCGATCAAGAGGCATGGTTGCATGATGCGCGTGGGCTGCACATGCAGGCTGCCTATGCTCTGGTTCGCCTGGGCCAGCCTGCGTTGCGCCAACGTGCCGTAGAAGTGGCCGAAATTGGGCGTGCCCGTGGCCTCGGCGAGACGCTGGCCCGCGACCGCAGTGATCTCTCGGCCATTGAGCAAATCGCCCCGCAGCTTGTCGAGCGCTACCGTGCGGCTGCGTCACAGGTGCGCTACTTCGAGCATGCCGACCGGGCCACCTCTCCGCAGAGTGGGCTACCTCCACCCACGACACACCCGGATCGCGTCGCACAGATCCTGGCCGCACGCGAAGAGCTTGATGCGGTGATCGCGGCTATCCGTAACCTTCCCGGCTACGCCACCTTCTTGCGTTCACCTACCTATGCCGACATTGCCGCCGTAGCAATGCCGCAAACCCCGCTGATCTACCTGCTAACCACCCCTCACGGGAGTCTGGCACTCATTGTCACCGCTGGTGCCGATCAACCAGAGGTGCTGCTGCTCGATACCTTCACGCAGGAGATGCTGGATGCTCTCCTAATCACCCGCGAGGGGGATGCGGTTGTCGGTGGCTACCTACCGGGCCAATTCGACGATCCCCAGCATCTGACATCGGCGCTCGATACGGCGTTGCCCATACTCGGCACACAGATCATTGCTCCGCTGGCTGCATGGCTGCGCGAACAAAACGCCCATGGTGTCACCCTCATTCCCACTGGCATGCTTAGCCTGCTGCCTCTCCACGCCGCAACGTATATGGTGGAAGATCAAACCCGTTGCTTGCTCGACGAGTTCGATGTCGCCTATGCTCCCTCGGCGCGTATGCTGGCAACCGCCCAGCGCGAAAATCAACAGCGCCACGCGGCGTTGCACTTGGTTGGAGTAGGTAATCCCACCTGCGATCTACACTACGCTGGCCCTGAGTTGGTCGCTATCTGCGAGTTACTGCCGAGTGCTGCATCTACGCCGTTCTACAAAGAAGATGCCCGCCGCGATGCGCTCTGGTCGGCCCTGCCCTCTGCAACCATTGCCCACTTCTCCTGTCACGGCAGCTTTGCCAATGACCCGCTCGATGCCGCTCTCCACCTTGCAGGTAGTGACCGCATCACCCTGCGTCATCTGGTTTCCGGGGATACCAGTGCCTTGGCCAATCTGCGCCTAGTGGTCATGTCGGCCTGCCAGACAGCCCTCTCCGATTTCCAGCGCGTGCCCGATGAGAGCATCGGCCTGCCGGGGGGCTTCCTACAAACGGGGATTCCGGCGGTGGTAGGTACGCTCTGGAGTGTGGATGATCTGAGTACCGCCCTGTTGATGCACCGTTTCTACGAACTCTACCTCCAGGGTGATAGCGCGTTAGGATTGCGGCCCCAGCAGCCAGCGCGGGCCTTGCGCGAGGCGCAGCGTTGGTTACGCGAGATGACCTACCGAGATCTCCAGGTGTACCTCGAACACCACGAGGCACTGAAAAGCGACGCCCAAACCACCAGCCGCCTACCCTGGCTCCTGATCGAAGAAGGGCTTCTCAAAGCTGAAATAGGGCAGAATCAGCACCGTACCGAGCGCCCATTTGCGCAGCCACGCTACTGGGCACCATTCGTATTCTACGGGGTGATGGAGGACAATAATGGCCGGTGAAGAGACCCTTGCCGCCCTGCTGGCCATCTGGCCGCAGATACAGAATCTGCGCGATTGGGACGCCGTGGAGGAGGATCTCCTGTCGCTTATCGCCATCTACCGCAGCAGCAACCGCGATGAGGAAGTTCAGGCGCGTACAGCGCGGCAGATGCGCAGCTTGCTGCAACAACGTGCGCCAGAAATCTACCAACTCCTGATCACGAAAATCAGCGAACTTCAGGTTGATCCAGGATCTGAAACACGGGGTGTCGAACCAGACACCCCGCCTGATCCGTCCGACAGTGCCGGTGATACTCCACCCGAAACAGAAGCCACCCGCGATCATGATCGCTCCTTCCTCAACGTCCGCTTCGATGGCTATGAACAGGCCAGCCAACTGCCCTGCAACCAGTGGCTTCCGCTTGTTGTTGGTGTGGGAGCCAAAACCGCCACCGGCCCACTCAGTGCCAGCCAGCCGTTTGCCTTCCAATTCCATGAACAAACCGGCCTGGTCGAGTTTCGCGTCTCCGTCTATGGCGATCCTGACGTGTGGGAGTTCCGGCTTGCCGAGGACACCATGCTCGTCGCGCCACTCCCCCAACCAGGCGTGGCTCATTCGGTGCGTGACGCACTCTTGCTGGTATGCGCCAAGCAAGCTGGGCAGCAGAAACTCTACATCCGCGTGGCCCAAAAGGACACCGGCACTGTCGTCCAGAACCTCTGGCTCTACGTCGTCGTCGGTGAGGCGACGGGGAGTTCCACAACCAAAACCAGCCCCATCCACACCATCAGCATCAGCCAGCCATTGGATCTCCAGACCAGTTCACCCTACTGGGTTCACCTGATCTTTGAGGCATCCGGCAGCACAGCGGCTGGTTTTGCACTACGCATTGATGCCCGCCTTCCCGACTGGGTGCATGATGCTCGCTACACCATCCCTGTCAGCGAAGAAGAACTACGCGTCGCTGCGGCGCGGCTACGCAAAGAGCTTGAACAGATTGTTAACACCAACCAACCCGATGCCGAGGAACCCAAGCCGTTCCTAAGCCAAACCAGCCTGCATATCAATGAAACCCTCATGCGTCGAGCGTCCGTTGCCCTCGCTGATGCGGGGCGTCAGATCTGGGACATGCTCTTCTACACCGGCAAGGCTTCAGCCGAACTCAAGGAAGTAGCCAAACGACTACGCAACCTAGAAGCAGGAACAGTAGTCGAGATTCGGCTAGAAAATCCCAAATTCGCTCTGCCCTGGGCTTTACTTTATGACCAACCCGGCCCGATTACCGCCGACAACCTCAACTGGTCGGGATTCTGGGGTTATCGTTTCGATCTGCGGACACTCTACCCCGGCGATTACCCCGGCCCGGTGATTGATTCTCGCGACCTCGACATATTCATGGCATTTTGCGATGATCACGATCTGCAAGCCTGGATTCACGAGCAGCAATCTGTCCTACGCGAACGCTTAGGAGCGCAGGACTGCACCACCACCATCGGTGCCGACGCATTTCTCGGCACACTCCAACAACAGCGCCAACTGCATCTGCTGTACGCCCTCTGCTATGGCCACCGCGCCAAGCAATCCGGCGAATCGCTGGCCCTACCCGCAGAGGCAACCGTCTTCTTCAGCCCAGATGTACCCACCCGTGTCGCCGATCTGCGCCGCCTAGAACTGGAGCCGTTTGCCGGACGCCCGCTCATTTTTATGAACTCCTGTGAAGGCGTCAGCCGCGATCCTGCGCACCACGATGACTTTGCAAGCTATTTCATTGCCGATCAACAAGCACGCGGCTGTATCGGTACCGAGGTGATCGTGCCCAAGTTTCTGGCCCACCGCTTCGCCCTAGACTTCTTCAAGGCATTTACTGGCGGCCATGCCATCGGCCCAACGCTCTGGCAACTACGCCGCACCTATCTCGATACCTACCACAACATCCTGGCCTTTAACTACACCCTCTACGGCAATGGAGATATTCGAATCTCC
>NZ_GL501400.1 GCF_000152145.1 Oscillochloris trichoides DG-6 | reverse complement strand
TTGGCATCCAAGAAATCAATCAGATCATTGCGTGCGTTATCCACGTCTTCCTGGTAAGGAACCATCAACTCTTCAAAAAAAGAGCGTGCAGCAACACTCTCCTGATAGCCATTATTGATCTTCCACTGCACATAGGCATCCATGGTTGAAGCGACCAACTGGTAGACAATCGTTGGATCATCACCTGTGGCGCTAATGTCAACCAGATTACTTCCCACCGCCTGAATCGAGATCACCTTACGTGCATAGGTGATTGTCTGATAGACCGAATCTGGCCCCAGCGCCATGGCTGGTTCGAGATCGGTCTTTTGAATAACGGTACGGATGAATGCCTGCGTACCAATCAACTCATTCATCTCCGATACCGTCGTCTCTGCCGCCGTTGTCCAGAACGAACCGTTCGTGCTACTAGAGGTGAGATCGGCAAGCAGGTTCTCTTGCGAGACATAGAGCCGCCCGGAGGCAACATACTCTGGTGCCATGCTCAACACAAAGATAGCGCCAACAATCGTGGCAATGATTATGGGGAGAACATTCAGCCAACGGTGACGGAAGAAGCTCTCCAGCAACCGTAATATGACAATGCGTACCATACAGGTTTACCTTCACGCTATAATAGAATCGCTTCGTCAGAAGTCAGCATACCACGCCCTGATGTTATAGAGTGATACTATCGGTGTCAGGTGAATAAATCCTGAACTGGTAGGGTGTTGATATAAACGAACATTCAACATATATGAGCCTCATGACTGATCATTCTCAACCAAGCTACGACCGAATCCGCGCTAAACTCAGTCATATCTGGTACGAAGAAACCCATGCCTTCCAACCACGGTTTCTTCTGCTTGCCCTGCTCCTACGCTTGATACCACGTTATAGTGGCATGCGCCTGCGCACCCGCCTCCTGCGCGCCTTTGGGCTTCAGATCGGCCACGGGACAGTCATACTCGGCACCCTGCATCTGCACGGTGCAGGCAGGATTCAGCAACGCTTACGCATCGGTACCCATGTGACGCTAAATACCAATTGCTTCTTTGACCTCAATGCGCCGATCTCGATTGGCGATCATGTTGCCATTGGCCATGAGGTCATGATTCTTACCAGTTCGCATCAGATCGCCTCAGCCCTGCATCGCGCCGGTGATGTCACCACGGCTGGGGTAAAGATTGAAGATGGAGCCTGGATCGGTGCGCGCTGTATCATCCTGCCCGGTGTCACCATTGGATCTGGAAGTGTCATCGCCGCAGGGGCGGTGGTGAGCAAAGATGTTGCCCCTAACACCCTGGTTGGCGGCGTTCCAGCGAAACACATCCGCGAACTCGATACCGATTAGGTTTGGGAGAACGCAGAGGGTTCAGCCTCTACCTCTGCGTTCTGTGTTTCCTGTGCGGCTATGTCTATTGCTCTAGCCGAATCAGGCTGATCGAGAAGGGCGGAGCCGTATACGCAAGATTCCCCTCCACCGCACCCAGATCCGCTGCGGGTGCATCGGCAAGATCAAAGGCCGGATCGGGGTTATTATTAAACGTGCCCTCGGTGGCTTCCAGAGTATCCGCCATGAAGAGATCGACGCTGGCCTGCCACACCCCACTCGCCCCTAGCCACTCAAAACGCACATCTTGGGGTGTATCGGTCTTGTTGATCGCAATCAGACTCAGATTTCCATCCTCATCTCGCCCCGCATAGACACTCAGGGTCGTATCCGCCGCAAATGGCGAGTTGACGGGGAGGAGTTGGCTACCAAAGCGCGACCAGAGCAGCATAGCATAGTACTGTGGCGCACGTACTCCCGTGTCCATATCAATCATGCCATAATCGGTACCGTTATTGGCCCGCCCATTGGCCAGATCCCACTGATTCGCCATCGCCACCCCATGCGTAGCTAGTTGCCCCAGCGTATCGGCCAAAAAGAGCGCATTCACCGCCCGCGTCATCAACTGGTCATTATCCAGATCTTGGAAGGCGACCAGGTTATACTCGGTCACGGCGATGGGGATGCGCCGCCCCAAATAGGTATCGAAAGCTGCATTGGTGGCCGCAATCATCTCGGCCCAGGTCTCCTGCGGGCGGGCCAGCGCCGCTTCAGTACTTGGGGGCTGCTCCGAGTAGGCGTAGTGATGGATGACATAGAAATCGAGATTCTCACCGCCCTCACGAATGACCTCGTTGCCCCAATCCGACCACGAGTCGGGTTCTTCAACTCCCACCGCCCCCACGAGGATGGTTGGGTCTACCGCCCGCATGGCATCGCGGAAATCCAGGTAGCCCTCGTAGATCTCAGAGCCGACGATCTTCCCAAGCATGTACTCGGTACCATCACACGTCCAGACATCCTCCCATCCCCACTCGGAACAATCGCCCCCGCCCATATCGGGTTTGCCACCATAGACCTCATTCCCCACTTCCCACAGCTTGATGCCGAGGGGTTCGGGATTGCCATTGTCGGCACGGAGCTGCGCCCAATAGCCTACCGTCTTCCAATCATAGCCACGCACATCCACCCCTATCGGGGTTGTATCGTCTACTGTACCGTTAAAGAAGGCAACCAGGGCGGCAGCCTCTTTGGAGGTGCCGTTGATCGAGACCGTCCACATCGCCTCCATCCCTGTTGCCCGCACAAAGTTGAGGAAATCGGTGGGACGCGCCGCCCAGGGCCAGTAGCAGCCATCTTCCGTATTCTTCTGCGCATCACCCGTCTCGCAGGCCAGCCACGAGTAGGCATTACTCCAACTCCCACCAGGAATACGCAGAATGTTTGTCCCTAGAGCCTGGGTCATGGCAAGCACATCATCACGCCCCAGATTGCTGGGGCCAAGCCATGCGGGGATGTTGGTACCAAAGAGACGCGGATCAATCGGTTGGCCAGGGGAGGTGGTATCAATCTGTACCACAGGCCGACCATCCACACTTGCTGGAGTGGTAGGAGTCGGCGCTGTGGTTGGATCAAGTACCTCGGTTGGGTTACTCGCCGGAGTAGTCGGCGACTCGGTAAGCAAGGGTGGGGTGCTCTGCACCATTGGAGAGGGAGAAGTTGCCGTTGTAGAGGTACAGGCAGCCAGAATCACCAAGCCCAGAACGAGAAGGAGAATGGCGCGGAAAGTTCGCATCACAATGCTCCAATCTTTGCGGGCCAGGCTGCCTGTATGCTGCAACCTAGCGCCCGCCGTATTGTTGCTGATAGTACTCTAGGTACTCACCCGACTTGATCGGACGCCACCATGCTTCGTTCTCCACATACCAGCGCACGGTGCGCTCCAGGGCTTGATCAAAATTGTGGCTAGAGCGCCACCCCAAGGCCCGCAGTTTTGAGCAATCCAACGCATAGCGGCGATCATGGCCGGCACGATCCGTCACATGCTGAATCAGGCTGTAGGGCTTGCCCAAAATATCCAGAATCTTGTGTGCCATCTCGATATTGGGCGTCTCAACCTCGGTACCCACGTTATAGATCTCGCCCAACGCACCCTTGTGGAGCACTAGATCGATCCCTTCGCAATGATCCAGCACAAACTGGTAATCACGCACCTGGCGACCATCACCATAGATCGGCAAGGGCAGATCATCAAGCGCATTGGTAGTAAAGAGCGGCACGGCCTTCTCCGGGTAGTGGAAGGGGCCGATATTATTCGAGCCACGGGTGGTGGTCACGGGCAAGCCGTAGGTGATGAAGTAGGCATAGACAAGATGCTCGGCACCTGCCTTACTGGCCGAGTAGGGGCTGCGCGCCTCTAACGGATCACCCTCGCGCGAGCGCTTCGGCTCTGGGATCGTGCCATAGACCTCATCCGTACTGATCTGGTGGAAGCGCTCCAACTTACGCTCGCGGGCCACCTCCAGCAACGCCCAAGTCCCGTTCACATTCGTGCGCACCACCGCATCGGGGGCCAGAATCGAACGATCTACATGGGTTTCAGCCGCAAAGTTAATAATCGTATCAATCTGGTACGCATCAACCGCAGCCCGTACCGCCTCAAGATCACAAATATCCCCACGCACAAACGCAAACTGAGGATTCCCCTTGGCCTGCTCCAGATTCTCCATCCGGCCCGCATAGGTCAAGGCATCATAAACCACAATCCGGTAGGATGGGTACTTCTCCAACATATAATGGACGAAGTTGGAGCCAATAAACCCCGCCCCTCCCGTGACAAGCAGATTCTGCATTCCTCAATCCTTACCCACATAGCTACGGCTTTCAGCACAAGGATTGTACCATGCGCCTCTTGGAGTCTCTGCCGCAATAAACACACGTCGTGTACAATACCTGCCATAACAAAGATCCCGCTTGCACATCCGGCAACGGGAAGAGGAGATGCTTCTATGCGCGTTCTGATCACAGGCGGAGCTGGTTTCTTGGGTTCCCATTTGTGTGACCGGTTCCTTGCCGAGGGGCACACGGTGATCGCCATGGATAATCTGATCACCGGCACTACGGATAACATTGCCCACCTGGCAGGCCATGAGCGCTTTACCTTCATCAAGCACGATGTGACCAACTATATCTACCTTGAAGGCGCACTCGATGCGATTCTTCATTTCGCCTCGCCGGCATCGCCGATTGACTACCTAGAACTGCCCATCCAGACGCTCAAGGTAGGCGCACTGGGCACGCACAAGGCGCTCGGTTTGGCTAAGGAGAAGGGGGCGCGCTTCCTCCTCGCCTCGACTTCAGAGGTGTATGGCGATCCCCAGGTGCATCCCCAGCCTGAAAGTTACTATGGCCACGTCAACCCGGTGGGGCCACGCGGCGTGTATGACGAGGCCAAACGCTTTGCCGAGGCCATAACGATGGCCTACCACACCTACCACCACGTCGAGACGCGCATTGTGCGCATCTTCAACACCTACGGGCCACGCATGCGGCTGCGTGATGGCCGGGTGGTGCCCAACTTCATCGCCCAGGCGCTGCGCGGTGAGCCGCTCACCCTGTATGGCGATGGCATGCAGACACGCTCATTCCAGTATGTGAGCGATCTGGTTGAGGGTATTTATCGCCTGCTCCACTCGAATGAGGTCGAGCCGGTCAATATCGGCAACCCCGGCGAGTTCACGATCAAGGAATTTGCCGAACTGGTGAATCAGTTGGTGGGCAACCAGGCTGGAACGGTGACACGAGATCTGCGCACCAAAGACGATCCTCAGGTGCGTCAGCCCGACATCACCAAGGCACGCACGATTTTGGGTTGGCAACCCACGGTCAGCCTGCGCGAAGGGTTAGAGCAGACCATTCCCTGGTTTCGCAGCGAATTGCAACGCTTGGGTGAAATCTCCTAGCAAGCAAGGGTAGCAGATCATGATCTACGACTACCTGATCGTTGGGGGAGGCATTGTTGGCCTCTCTACCGCCATGGCCCTTGGCCAGCACTATCCACGCGCCCGCATCGCCATCTGTGAGAAGGAGGCGCGCTGGGCCGCGCACCAGACGGGGAATAATAGTGGCGTCATCCATGCTGGGGTCTACTACAAACCGGGCAGCCTCAAGGCCCAGTTTGCGCATGCCGGCCAGCGCTCTATGGTCGCCTTCTGCCAGCAACACGACATCCCCTATGAAGTCTGCGGCAAACTGATCGTCGCCACGGCCAAGAATGAACTCGAACGGCTGGAAAACCTCTACCAACGCGCCCAAGCTAATGGCTTGAACGCGCAAAAGGTGGGGCCGGAGGAGATCAAAGACCGGGAGCCACATGTGCGCGCCATTGCCGGCATCTACATCCCCAGCACTGGGATCGTCAACTACAGCCAGGTGAGCACCGCCTTTGCGGAGGTGATCCAGCGCCAAGGGGGAGATCTCTTCCTCAAGACTATGGTGCGCGGGATCAAGGAACGCGGCAACCTGATCAGCGTCAAGACCAACCAAGGCACCCTGCAAACCCGCTACCTGATCAACTGCGCCGGGTTACAGAGCGACCGCATCGCCGCCATGGCCGGGGCGCGCACGAATATGAAGATCGTGCCCTTCCGAGGCGAGTATTATGAACTGGTGCCAGAAAAGCGCCACTTGGTCAAGGGCCTGATCTACCCGGTTCCCAACCCCAACTTCCCCTTCCTGGGCGTTCACTTCACGCGCATGATTGATGGCACGGTACATGCCGGCCCCAATGCCGTCTTAGCCCTCAAACGTGAAGGCTACCGCAAACAGGACATCAACCTGGGGGATATGGCCGACGTACTCACCTACCCCGCCTTTTGGAAACTGGCCAGCCGCTACATCGGCGAGGGCAGTAAGGAGATGCTGCGCTCAGCCAGCAAGGCGCTCTTTGTGCAGAGCATGCGGCGCATGATCCCAGAGATCCGCGCGAAAGATGTTATCCCGACCCATGCAGGGGTACGCGCCCAGGCACTCATGCGTGACGGTACGCTGATGGATGACTTCGTGATCATCCCGCATGGGCGGGCCATCCATGTCTGCAACGCACCCTCACCGGCAGCAACCGCAGCCATCGAGATCGGCAACGCGATTGTCACCCGTGTTCCGAGTCCTTCCTGATCGAGACCTAAAGGATCGTTATGTACTTCACGCCCACCGAACTGAGCGGTGCCTATATTATTGACCTCCAGCGCTTCGAGGATAACCGAGGTTTCTTCGCCTGTACCTGGGAGGCGAATGAGTTTGCTGCCCAAGGACTGAGCACCAACGTCGTGCAAGCCAACCTCTCCTACAACCGTACCAAAGGCACGCTGCGCGGTATGCACTTCCAGCACGCGCCCTACGCCGAAGTCAAACTCATCCGCTGCGTGCGCGGGGCAATTGTCGACGTGATCATTGATCTCCGCCCCGATTCAGAATCCTACAAGCGCTGGATCAGTGTGGAACTGAGTGCCGACAACCGGCGCGCCCTCTACATCCCTGAAGGCTTCGCGCATGGCTTCCAAACACTCGTGGATGATGTCGAGGTCATGTACCAAGTCTCGCAGTTCTACACTCCTAGTGCCGCCGATGGAGTGCGCTATGACGATCCCGCCTTTGGTATCACCTGGCCCCTGCCAGTGAGCGAGATTAGCCCCAAAGATGCGGCATGGGCGGCATTTGCAGGCTAATCATCTAAGACACAGACAATTCCACGTTGATGTACAGCACACTTTATGCTGTACATCAGATTGTCATCTCCAGTAAGTAGGATAGAGCGAGCGCATGCCAAATCCAGGTGCGGAATTGTTCCCACAACGGAAGAAAGGAACGGTACCATGCAACGTCATATCATCCTGAGTATGTGTCTTGCAGGGGTACTCCTCGCCGGTTGTGCCCGTTCGACCCCCGTACCAGTTGCAACTACGGCACCGGCAACTGCTGCCCCTACGGTTGGCTTTGTCGAGCCAACCACAGAACCTAGTCCAACCCCCATCCCGCGCCCGACCTATACCGTCCAACGCGGGACGATAGAGGACATCCTACGCTTTACGGGCCAGGTCTCGGCAGTACAGTACCCCATGACCTTCACCCAAGATGGAATCATCGAGAAGATCTTCGTGCGCCCTGGGCAGATCATCAAACAGGGTGATCTGATCGCCCAGTTGAACATTGAAGATCTCCAGGCCCAGTTGACCGACGCCAAACTCAATCTTGCTCAGGCCCAGCGCACGATCACCCAGGCCACCCAGGCAGGACAATTGGAAGTTCGGCAAGCTGAATTACTGGTCGAGGCGGCCCAACAAGATCTAGCCCAAGCCAAACAACCGCCCACAGCCCTAGTGGTCGCCCAGGCCCAGACGGCGGTGCGCGAGGCCCAAGCCAACCTCGATACCACCAAGAACAACTACTCGCAGGCCAAAAACCAAGCCAAGTCGGATATGGAACGGGCGGTTGCCAATCTCCAAACCATTCAGGAGCAGTATGGAGCAGCCGTAACCCAACTGCAAAAGGCCAAGGGTGATGAAGCCAAAGAACTTCAGGCCAAAGTGGATGACCTGAAACGCCAGATGGCCGAGGCCGAGGCCGCAGTTGCGACTGCGGTGATCAACTACGACACCGCCCGCAATAATGAGGTTGCGGCAGTGAGTGATGCCGAGGCCAAACTGGATCTGGCACGGGCGCAATTAAATGACGTACTCAAAGGCCCCGATCAGTTCGTGATTGCGGAGAAGGAACGTGCAGTACGCAGCGCTGAGATTGCCCTGGCACAAGCGCGCCAACGCATTCAGGTTGACCCCGCCCTCACCACCTCGGTGGAGAGTTTCCGTAACCAGATCAAAAACATCGAGGAGCAGATCGCGGCACGCCAACTCACCGCCCCGATCAGTGGCGAGATTGTGGAGATTAACGTCAGCGTCGGAGAGCCAGTGCAAGTTGGAATGCCGGTGATCACCATCTTTGATGAGAGTCGGCTGGAGATCATGGCCGAGACAAGTGACATGCTCACCGATGGGCGTACCAGTCTGCCCCAGTTCAACCCGCGCCAAACCATCACCATCACCTTTGATCGCTACCCTGGTAAGAGCTTTGAAGGATCAATCAGTCTTGCCCCGGTACCTTCAATTGATCTGGAACTAGAAGGCGAGACGCCCACAGGTACCTACCACTTTGTCTTCGACACCCAGGGGCAGAGTTTTGCTTCCGGCGACATCGCCGAGATCAGCATTCTCCTCAGTCGCCGCACCAACGCCCTCTACCTGCCGCCAGAAGCCATCCGCACCTCGCGCAGCCGCAGCACCGTGGTAGTGGATCGTGGTGGAACGGAAGAGACCGTGGAGATCAAAACTGGCCTCGTAACTCCCGACAAGGTGGAGATCCTGAGTGGGTTACGCGAGGGGGAAGTGGTGTTTGGGGAGGCGGATGAGTAGCATAAACGAGCACGATAATTATAGCTTATTTCGTAGATAAAAACATCTACAATGAAAAAGATCGGAAATCATGTGGTTATCCGTGCGTATGGTATCATACTATATGCATGCATAACCACACGAGGAGGGTTCCAGTGGACGATCTCATCCTATCCGATACTGCCCGCGAACTGGCCCAAGCCGCCCAAGATGCGGATCATGCTGCGGCGCGAGAGATCTTCACCCAGTATCGCAGCAACTTGGCCGAACAAACCCGGCGCGCCCAGGATGCCGATCTCACCCGCTGGAGCCGCTACTTAGCCGAGATGGGGATGAGTAACAGCTACGTCGCATGGAACAGCGAGCCACGCTACTGGGCACATGTCTCATGGGGGTTGATCGAAGGGTTCCTCCAATGGCAATCCAACGCCAGCTACAGCCTGGCCACCATCGCCCGTTCACTCGCCACCATCCGCGCCTACTGCATCCAAGCCGCACGTGCCGGGTTCATCTCACACGAGGCGCTGGCCTTGATCAAAACTGTCCGTAGCCCGAGCCCCAACTCACGCGCCGGACGCAATAAAGATTCGGAACGCCCCGTAACGCGACGTGGAGCCAAAAAGGCAACACCCACCCCGATTACCCGCGAGCAGGCCCGCCGCCTGCGAAACGATCACCACGATACGCCTGTTGGGCGGCGGAACGCACTGCTCATGTGCCTCCTACTCGATCACGGACTACGATCCTCTGAAGTTGCCGATCTCCAAGTCACCGATCTCGATCTGGATCGCGGCGTTATCTGCTTCTACCGGCGCAAAATCCATCTCACGCAAACCCACCGCCTCAGCCCAGCAACCCTACGGGCGGCACAACGCTACATAGATGCCGGTGATGCGCCGAAACATGGATCACTCATCCGCGCCACCGCTCGCGCCTACAGCCATAAACTGGGTGGCCCTATCACCCCTGAGGCCATCAGCAGCCTCGTGTCACGCTTGGGTGTGCGGATTGGGTTGTACCGTCTCAGCCCCCATGACTGTCGTCACTACTGGACGAGCCGCGCAGCGGCAGCAGGAACCGATCCCTTTGCGCTGCAAGAAGCTGGGGGCTGGAATAACTTGGAGATGCCGCGCCGCTATATCAAGGCCGCTGCGATTGCCAACGACCGCATCCGCTTCGATATGGATGACGATTAGCGCGTGCAGATCATGCCACCATCCACCACCAAGGTGGTGCCATGAATATAGCTAGCCTCATCGCTACACAGGAAGAGAATGGCCGGGGCGACATCCTCAGGTGCGCCGATACGACGCTTGGGGATGCGCTCTAAGAAGAACTTCTCGGTCTGCTCCTGGGCTAGCATGCGCTCAGTCAGGTTCGTGACCACCATCCCCGGGGCGACCGCATTCACGTTGATATTCTTCCCGGTCACATCCACCGCAATACCTTGGGTGAGCAGTTTGGCCGCGCCCTTGCTGGCATTGTAGATGCTCTGCCCCACCGCGCCAATGTCTCCCATGATTGAAGTGACATTGACGATCTTACCATAATCGTTCTTGATCATTGTGGGGATTACCGCCCGGCAAAAGAAGAAGGTGCCGCGCAGGTTAATATCCATCACCCGGTCATACTCCTCGTTCTGCATCATGGGGAAGGGGACGAACTGGGCCGTACCGGCATTGTTGACCAGAATATCTATCGTCCCATAACGCTCCAGAGTCTGCTGCACACACGCCTCAACAGCGGCTTGGTTACGCACATCCACCTGAATGGCGAGACATTCTGCATTCAACTCGCTAATCATCTGGCGCGTCTCCTCCAGACCTTGGACATTGCGATCCGCGCAGATGGTCAGCCGCGCACCCTCACGCGCCAGACTGATCGCGGTCGCCCGCCCAATCCCTGATGATGCGCCAGTAACAATCGCCACCTTCTGATGAAAGCGTGGAAGCATGATGAGTTCTCCAGATAGCCGCCCGCATGGGCGTTGCGTTCACAGGATACAAACTGGAGTATAAACGATCAGACGGCGCAAGGAGTCTCCCCCCGCGCCGTCTGATCGTGGTGGCTTCGACAAGCTGAGCCACCGCGTCGCTGGCTGATTTTGCTCACACTAACGATGATGGTATTTACGGGCGACCACGACCATGTCCACGCCCCTGGCCATTCCCCTGACCATTCCCCTGACCATTCCCCTGGCCATTGCCTTGGCCAGTACCCATGTTGTCACAAACGCCATCGCCATCCGCATCTACATAGTTGTCGCCATTGCCCTGGCCGGTACCCATGTTGTCACAGACACCATCGCCATCCGCATCTACATAGTTGTCACCACTACAGGTGCCATCACCATGCGGGCCTTGGCCCTGACCTTGCCCCTGGCCTTGAAGGACAAGTGCCGAAGTATCTGTAGGCGTAGTCTGCTGGGCTGTGGTGATCGGGGCAACTGCAAGCGTTGCGGCCAGAACTGCGGCACCGACCGCGCTGGTGAGCCAAATACCGATATTCATAGGGGTACTCCTTAGTCATTGTTGGGGCAACTGGCCCGCTGCCAGCCGCAAGGTTTGATTGAGTACAGCATAGCAGCCAACTATGGAGGAGTGATGGAGATGGCGCATATATCAAATGGAGAATCAAAAAAAGAGCGGTGCCAATTGGCACCGCTCTGCATCCACAACCTAAACCTCAATCAGCACTACTTACCCGGCGTCTTGAGGTTCTCAGCAACCGCATCATCAATCGCCTTCGTGGCAGATTGGAGCGTCTTCACCGCAGCATCGAGCAGGCTCGTATAGAGACCCGTGCCTGCGCGTACCAGATCATTGGTCGCCTTCACAATATCACTGTTGGTCTGTACCGGATTGCCATCAAGGGCCGAGGTGAAGCCGGTTACCAGCCGGTTAAAGGTTGCCCCTAGCGCGTTGGCCGCCGTGAGCGGTAACGAGATAGCCGCCACCCATAGGCGGATCAGCCCTTCACCCGACTTGGCAATCGACTCAGCCGAGATCCCCTGGACAGGGGCGGTGTCCTTAGGAGTGGTCATCGCAATCTTCCTTTGCTTCTTTGAGCCATGGCGATAGACATGGCCCCTATTATACAAGGCCCGCGACGAACTTCTTTTGTTGTCGGTTGGCCTACAACAAAAAAGAGCCTCTGGAGCATCGCCCCAGACTTGAATAGTTTGTAATAAAAGTCACAACTGTCTGTACGTACAGACAGTTGTGACTTTTATTACAAACTCAACAACCGCTCGGCAAACTGCTCCATCTCATCAGTAAGCTGTGCAAACGCGTTTCCTACTGCGGCACGCTCATCTTCACCACGCGCAAGAAGCTCTTCCCAGCGCCGCAGGATGCTGCTGATGCGCTGAAGATCGCGCACAACTTCGCGCTGTATGCTCACACCTGCATCTGCGTTCAGATCGCGGACAACTTCACGCACCGCCATCGTCGAAAGATCACCGCTCACCACCGCTTGGATCAGCGGCTCCCGCGTGGCAGGTGTCGCCAGCTTGGCGATCTCGCGGGCGGAACGGAGGGTGTCGGGGCGCTCTGCGACCATCTCCTGCACATCTGAAGGCATGCGCAGCAGCGCAAGGCGACTCTCCACATAGCTCTTGTCTTTGCCGATCCGTTCGGCGAGGCCCCGCACACTATAGCCACGCTGACCGATAAGGGACATAAAGGCTCGCGCCTCTTCGAGCGGATCGAGGTCACGACGCTGAATGTTCTCAGCCAACCCGATCTCGATCAGATCCGCATCGCTATGATCGGCGATCTCACATGGGACGCTTGTGTAGCCGACCATCCCCGCCGCCCGCAGTCGGCGCTCCCCATACACCAACTCGAAGGTATTGGGCAGGCTCGGATGCGGGCGCACCCGCAGGCGAGTGGTGAAGCCATGTAGCCGGATCGAGTCGGCAAGTTCATCTAAGTCGGTGAAGGATTGGCGCGCCTGGAACGGATTGGGGCGAATACGCTCAATCCCGATCTCCTGCACAACCGTGCGCTGCGTCTGTACCAACGCAGCCAAGTCACGCTCACGGGCCAAGTCATCCGCAGGGGTGGCGGTGGTGAAGAAACCCTTACGCCGTGCCATGCAGCACCTCCTCGGCCAGCAGACGGTAGGCGCGTGCCCCATCACCCTCAGGATCATAGGCGAGGATGGAGGTGTGGCTGGCCTGGGATTCGGGGAAGCGCACGGAGCGTTTGACCATCGCCTCGAAGATCGGCACCCGATTGCCGAAGACGCGCCGCGCATACTCCACCGCCTCGCGGTGAATGACCGTGCGCTGATCAACCATGGTGAGGAGAATGCCCAGGACGCGCAACTCAGGATTCAACCCGGAACGGCGCATCAACTGTACCTGGTCCATCATCAACGCCACCGACTCGGTTGCCAGGTATTCGGACTGGAGCGGCACCAGTACCTCCTGCGCGGCCACCAGCGCATTGACCACCAGCACACCCAGGTAGGGTAACGTGTCAATCAGGATGATGTCATAACTCGACACCAACGGCGCAAGCAGCTTCTGCAACACAAACTCGCGCTGAATGGCTACCGCCAACTCGTCATTGGCCAAATTCAGCCGCGCACTGGTCGGCACCAGATCCACACCTACAGGGGTAGAGAGTACCGCCCGCTCTAACTGTGGCTCAAAGCTGGTGAGAAAGTGCTTGATCGCCGTGTAGGCGGTGTGCTCAAGATCACCGGGCCGCAGCCCAAGCGACTGAGTCAGATTCCCCTGTGGATCGAAGTCTACCAATAACACGCGCTGCCCCTGCGCAGCCAACGCTGCCCCCAGATTGAGCGTGGTGGTGGTCTTGCCCGTCCCACCCTTGGGCACGGCAACAGCAATGATGCGAGCCATACCGTCTCCTCTCTTCGCAACACTGACTGGAGCGGGCGCAGGCCGCCGCCCAGCATCGCGCAGGAAGCGCGCCACTTCCTCAGGTTCGACCAGCCACTGGTTCCCAACCAAGCGCGCCATCAGCCGCCCATCCCAGGCAGCACGGCGCAGCCGATCCAGCTTCACACCAAACTGTTGCGCCGCATCTTTCAGGGGCAGCAGGTTGTCCATGGGTAGCTCCGAATAGGGGCGGGGTGCATGGACAGTAGTATAGCATAATCTTCACATATTTGTGAAGATGTGAAGATTATACCGGGCGGCCACGCGGAACCAACCCCGCCTCAATCTCGGCTTGATAGCGATCCAGCGCGGCCTGCGTGCTGTACCAGCGTCGCCCGCGCTTACGCCCGGCCAAACGGCCTTTGCGGATCAGCAAGGCCAGATACTCGGCACTATAGATGCTGGTACGCGCCAGATCGGCCAGGGGCAGCCACTCATCATCGGGGGTAGCTGCGCATGCATCCAAGTAGAGATCGAGGCCCTGCTCCACGGCCCGCCCGATCAGATTGATGAGCGGGTTGTAGCGACCATGATCGGCTTGCCTCAGCGCCTCAAGGTAGCCGAAGCGCCACTCTTGGAGCAACAGCGCTGGGGGATACCCGGCATGCAGCAACATCAGATTGAGCAAGAGACGCGCAGTGCGGCCATTCCCATCCAGAAATGGGTGGATAGCCAGGAAACCATGGTGCGCCAGCGCTGCGCGCACCAGCGGGGGGTAGACGGTGCCGGCATCGTTCAGCCACGCCAGCCACGTAGCGACCAGCGCCGGAACGGAGCGCGCCGGTGGGGGCTGGAGCGACGAGCCACGGATGCTCACCGCACCCTGGCGGAATTGACCGGGGGCATCGAGCAGCCGATCTGTGACCAGACGGTGCAGTTCCAGAATCGTCTCAACCGTGATGGGTGTGACTGCATCGGCAAGCGTGCAGAGGTAGGTGTAGGCGAGCGCATGGTTGGCCGCTTCCACATGTTCGCGGAGCGAGTGACCACCAACAGTCATGCCATACTCAATCACCATCTGGGTCTCGCGCAGGCTGAGCGTATTGCCCTCGATAGCATTGGAGTGGAAGGCGAGCCGCACCTGAAGATCAGCATGCAGGGCATGCAGAGTCGCAGGATGAAGCGGGCGGCGCGCTTCAAGTAGCGCATGTTTCTCCGCCAGACGATGGGCGAGGCGCTGATCCATGCGTGGAGTGGATGGCATTGGCATAACCTGCATAACTGTATCGGGTAGTGGCATTTTAGCATATACCGATACTATTATCTACGTATCACGACTGTCTGTACGTACAGACAATTGTACTTTTTATCACGACTGTCTGTACGTACAGACAATTGTACTTTTTATCACGACTGTCTGTACGTACAGACAATTGTGCTTTTTGTCACGACTGTCTGTACATACAGACAGTTGTAGAAAACATCACAAGCAACTCTGTCTTATGGCGGGCGTGGCTTGTTGTCAAATATGCGGAGAATCCCGCCGCCCGCAGCCGATTCCATCGCGTCTCGCCCACGTCTGTTGGCAGAGTCAGTCGTATCTGGTAGCGGCTGGCCGCGCTGGGGGTGCAGAAGATGGGTGATACTGGCTCCGCGATCCCGCTGCATACGGGGCATACCTGGGTAGCTCCGCTGCGGATTCGGTGCGAAGCCTTCAGATTGCTCAGGTGCAGCTATCAGTTCAGATGCACAATCTGGCGCAAGCTCACCATCAGGTAGCGGTAACGGATCAGGTACAGCAGGGATCACCTCAGTCTGAGCAGAGATCAGGCTGGTAATAGAGTCCTTATTATGAGCCTGATCTCTGCTCTCTCCGCTTTCTGCTGCACTCGAATCAGCCTCTGGCATGATCAAGATCGCCCGCTTATAGCTGCGCCGTCCGGGTGGGCGGATGGTTTCGTAGCTGCGGGTCATGTTGATCGCCTGCGCCAGATCGTTCCAGTGGACACGTACCGTTACCTCGCTCATCTTCGCCGCGTTGGCCAGGTCATCCACACTGATGCGGGTCTGGCCTGCGGCGATCAGGGTTTGTGCGACCTCAATCAGTTTGTGCAGGCTGGCCGCTTTGCGTCCGCTGTTGCTGTCTGGACCACTTTCTGGAATGAGGATCTGGGTGGGGGGCAGATTCGGTAGCGGCATGCTGAACATGAGCGTGATCTGGCTCTCTGGGTGGTCAAACGGGCGACCGCGTAGCGCACACTGTTCCATCTCCGCTTCGCGATGGTGTTCGAGCAGTGCGGCGAGGCGCGAATCGGCAAAGTTGGCGACTTGAACTGCCCAGGCGCTGCCGTCGTTGGCATGAAGGATGCGTTCCTCCACGATCATCTGCTCGTCAAGCACGCTGGGGTCATCGGCGAAGAGGGCGCGTCCCTCCTCGATAATCGCCTCTAGGTTGGGATGGTAGATCTGGGCCAAGATGACATCGTAGCCCTTGTAGGCATTGCTGCCGCGCAGGTTGCCGTAGTGCTTCACTGTGCAGTTGGTGTAGCCCCAAGCGTGCAGGGTGCGTTGCAGATTGTCCTCCTGATCCTTGGTGCAGACAATGAGCGTGTCTCGGTCAGGGCGGATCTGTTCGGCGATGGCATGGTGCCACGCGGTTTTGCGCTCTTTACTCAGCGTGCTCTTGGCCCAGTCGTTGCCGATGATCTGCCGCACGATTCCAGGAATGGGGATGTGGGGGCGCACGATCTGGATGGGGGTGTTGGGCAGTATCGCTTTCAGTAAGCGTGTGGGCAGGGTGGCGTCGAGCAATACCTTGGGTTGTGCGCTACGAGCAAGCTGCCTGATCAGGTGTTCATGGCGCAGGAAGAGGGCAATTGTGCCCCGACGCACCTCAATGCGGCTGGTGAAGGGAACGCCGCTGCGCATTTTGCGCAGCTCGTGGGCCAGTTGGCGCACGAGGCTGGGCAGGTGTCCGGGGGGGAGTGCCTCGAAGTCGGCGAGGCTGGCCTGTTTGGGGAGGCCGCGCAGTTGGGCATGTTCTTTCTTGGAGGGCAGCGCCGCTTCGGCAGCACTGAGGGTGGTAGCCATGTCCATGCCCTCGGCGCGGGCGTGGGCTTCGAGCGCATGGAGCAGGGGGATGCCGCGCAGTCTGCTGCCCCCGTGTTCCACCATGCTCCGACTCAGCCAGCGTAGGATGTGGTGGGCATGGGGATCAGTCGTGGCGAGGTGCATCGCGCTCAGGGTTTCCATGTCGAGATTCACAATACGGGCGAGTTGGGTGAAGTCAAACTCGTCCAGCACCATCACCGCGTTGCGCTGCCACCAGGTAGTGGTGAGAAGCATCGGCTGGGGGGCAAAGTGGTCAGCGTCGGTGCGGAATTGGTGCAGGTAGTCACAGCGGCCAAGGTGGGGGCAGCGCTGATTACAGAGCGCTTCGCGCACGGGGTAGCCTTTTTTGTGCAGGGTCTCGACTTCCCTGAAGCGGTGGCAGTTCTCCTCGTTGCGCCCGTGTAGTGCGATGAGGTTGAGGCCATCCTGATCCTGGTGCTGATCTTTGCGCAGGCCCGTCCAGCCGATGTGGCCCGCATCGGGGGTGGCGGCGCGCCATGCCTGGAGGCCCGCTGTGGTGCCGTGGCCTTTGCCGGTTCCCGGTGGATGGGCGAGGCAGAGGATGCCTTTCCCACTACTAGTGTGTTCTGCAACTATCTGTGGGATGGCCTCGCGCGCCATGCTCAGGCTGGTGGTGGCCTTCGGGGTGGGCCGCGACTCCACCGCGATAGGGCGCGGGCGGGCACGGTGGATCGGGTAGTTGCGGGCGGGGGGGAGCTTGGCCGCATGGAGCAGCGAGTGTGGCAGGCTGGCGTGGTACTCCTGGAAGCTGGGTGCGGTGGTGATGCGTTCGTCTAGGTCACTGGTGCCGTGGGCGAGGATGAAGGCATCGAGATCGGCTTTGTCGGCCTTAGCTGCTAAGGGCAGACGCAGTACCCGCACGCGCAGTCCGGCAGCACACAAAGTGAGGCCGTGCCGGATGCTCCAGACTTCTTCCGGGCTGAGGTGGGTGACGCCCTCTTTGCTTGGGCGCGGCTGGCTGTCATAGGCGAGGATGACCGTCTCTACCCCGCGCTTTTTGAGCAGCGCGGGCCATTCGGGGTGGAGGTAGCTGAGGCCGGGTTGGGCGATGGCCGGCACACCCAGGTAGCCAGATCGGTAGGCTTGGGTGACGGCGAGGGCTTTGAGTTCCCCTTCGGTGAGGATGATGGTATCGCTGCGTTCGGTCTCGTCCCAGCCGAATGGGCGGTCAGCTCCGCGCTGGATGTAGCTGCCCGGGAGTGAACGGTAGCCCTTGCCGGGGAAGCTGCGGGTGCGCAGATCCACGATCTCCTTCCCGGCCATATAGGGCAGCACCAGGGTGCCACACAGGTTGGGGTGTGTCTGGAGTTTGCCGTTGCGCTGGGTGAGCACGCCTGCGGCTTCGCCGTATGCGATGAGTTCCGGGTGCGCTTTGCGCAGATAGTTGGGCAGGGAATCGGGGTCGCGCAGGGTGTAGCCGAGCAGTGCGGCTCCGATGGTTGCATCGCTCAGGCCGCGTTTGTGCAGGTAGGCGTGTGGCTCCGGGTTGCACTCATCCAAGAGGTTGGCATGCGCCCATAGCGCGACTGCTCCATACAACTCGCGGTAAAACGTAATATGCTCTTCGTTGGGCGTGGGGGCCACGTGGCGCTGTGCTTTGGATGGTTCAACCCGTGGGAGGGACTTCTGCCCGCGCTCCCCGGTGAGCGTATCCAACCAGCCACTTTCGTTGCACTGCCGGCACCAATAGCGCTTCTCGTTCATCCAGACGCGGAAACGGTCGCTGCGGTGGTTGCCGCCACAGAAGGGGCAGGCACCGGCATATTCCTGGCGTGCGCGGCTGGCAAGGCGAAGTGGTGGCAGACCTGGGTAGTGCTGAAGCTGGTTATTCATAGGGCTTTATTCATAGCAGCCAACAGAAAGTGAACTTAACCCCTTGACAAAGTTAAGCGTGACTGCTAGGATAACAACAGATTTTGTGTTGGGCCTCTTGACCACATGCTGGCAGGCATATGACGGGTCAGGGGGCTTTTCCATGCACTCCACAAGGGATCAATCTGTTGTGTGCAAAATGTTAATAGGTACGTGCCGACTCGGCGCGGAAATGGTAAAGGCTACGCGAACCTCTGTTGATGATTCGGTGGGATGATTATACCTGTTCAATCCGCTTATTACAACATGTCATTTGCCTCAATTTTGCCCGATTCCCCGATGTATTTCCCTCGTATGCGGTGCGCATTACAGGGTTTGTGCAAAGTTCCTACCCAGCCCGTAAACGGGCGGGCTAGTACCCGGCGAAGGCCGCCTACGCGGCCTAGAGCCAGCCCGCGAAGGCGGGCTTTGCATCGTGTAGCCCGCCTTCGCGGGCTGGGGAACTGTGTCGCTTTATCTACAGGGCTTGACAGTTCAGTTTTTGACTGCTACGATGAAATAGCTGTAGCTCGGTTTGTTTGTTGTGGATGGTGGTGGCGACAGCAATCCCAATGTCAAACCGTTTGAAGAAGAGCTTTGATACCCTTTGGCGCTAACCTTGGGGGTGTCAAGGCTCTTTTTCATGTCAAATCCTTTGACCACTTCCTATCTCTATAATAGCGATGAACCGCGCCACATGGAAGAGGGGAACCGCGCCATTTTGGGCATAAACCGCGCCATTTTTAGCCCCAACCGCGCCATTTTTTGACATGGATGGCGCGGTTCTCATTTTTCTCTCATAATTACCCCAAACCGCGCCAAAAAATGGCGCGGTTGGCGCGGTTCTAATCTTCTGGTTCGTCGAGCGGATTAGGGTTAGCGAGGTCATAGCGCAGGGCGCGGCCTTCACCAACCGCGCTGATCAACTGGGCCTCAACCAAGCCACTCAGGTCACGCTGCACCGAACGGCGCGAGCGACCAGGAAACTCCAGCGTAATGTCACGCGGGGAGAGACCGGGGCGCGCACGGAGGAGCGAGAGGATCTTGTGCTGGCGCTCATTCAGATTCAGGTAGATCGTCCCGCCATAGAAGATGTCCAACGGGCGGCCATAGATCGTGGCCATGAAGGAGGCCCCGGTATCCATAAAGACCGGGCGCGCCATGCCCTCGCGTTCGAGCAGATAGACCACGGTATTCAACCCCTGCCCGATAGCTTCCACAAAACCGGCTTCAAACAGGATATTGAGGATGACAGGATTACGCGCCACCTGTTCGTGGAGGAGGTTATTCACCGTCACCCCTGGAGGCAAGCCACCGGGCGAGATCCACTCGATCCGATTACGAAACAGGTGAACCCGTGCCGCAGCGCGGAAGTTGGTATAGTCGCGGTGGGCGATCATATTTACGCACAGCTCGCGCAGCACCGCACGCGGGTACTCGTGAACCTCGCTGCGCTGGAAGCTACGGTTATTGAGCCGCATCCCGTGGTGGATGTTGGTCCAGATGTAGTTTTCCACCCGCGTCAACTGCTCCACCAGCGTTCCGCCGATATTCTTCTCTAAGTGAACGACCTCAAACGAGAGCGGATCAGTACCGCGCCAGTGTCCAATATCAATCACCGCCTGGCGGAAGAGATCCTGCGGGTTATGACCAAAACACATCAACCCAGCTAGGGTGGACACCTCCTCCCCCTCTAGCTCGACGAGGCAGTGGTTATAGCGCAGATACTCAAGTGGGCTACTGGGGCCACTCAAACGGCCATTCTCGGTGGCACGCTGAATATGGGTCTCAACTCGGCGCATGTCGAGCATAGCCACACTCGTACCCACAACTGGTTGGCTATCTATCCCACGTAGTGAGTCTGGATTGATTGGGCCGCGCTCGTGCATAGTGTCCTGTATCTCTCCGGCTTGGTATTCCCCTGAATCGTAGCACAGATCGGCTATCGTACTGCACCGTACCTTTGGTTGTGAGATGTTCCTTCTTGGCTTCGCTTTGTCGCCAAAAATTCACTTTGTACTGGGCGTGGGCAGTGTTACATTTATGATTGACTAGTCAATCAATAAAGTGAGTAACGGCATGGCCGCGCATCTTCTCCCCATCATCCGCAAGGAGTTCATCCATATCATCCGCGACCCGCGCACCCTCGCGGTGATGTTTGTGATGCCACTACTCCAGCTCATTCTGCTGGGCTACGCGGCCACGTCGGATGTCCGCAACGTCCCGCTGGCTGTCTACGACCAGAGTCGCACCCCACAGAGTCGGCGCTTAGTCGAAGCCTTTGTGGCATCGGGGCAGTTTGCGGTGACGCAAGTGGCCACCAGTGAGCAAGATTTGGCGCGGCTGGTCGATTCAGGCCGTGCCCAAGCGGGCTTGATCATCCCGCCTTCGTATGCGACCGATCTCCTTGGCGGGCGCACCGCCCAAGCTGCGTTTGTCTTGGATGGCTCTGATCCCTCGGTGGCTTCGACCTCGCTTTCCGCAGCGCGCCTGATTGGCCAGGTCGAGGCAACCACGATCCAGCAGCAGAACTTGGCGCGGCGGGCGGGTGGGGTGGCGCTGGCGACGCCGATAGAGGTGCGCACGCGGGTCTGGTACAACCCGGACATGGCGAGTGCCTACTTTATGGTACCGGCCCTGATCGGCATGATCTTGCAGATTCAGGCTACTTTGCTCACCGCTTCGGCAATCGTGCGCGAGCGGGAACGTGGCACGATTGAGCAACTGATCGTCACCCCCATCCGGCCCTGGGAACTGATCGTGGGCAAGATCCTGCCCTTTGCGCTGGTGGCACTGCTTATTACGGTTGAGGTGTTGGTGATTGGCACCTTCTGGTTCAAGGTGCCAATTCGGGGGAGTTTGCCGCTTCTCCTTGGCATCTCGTGTCTCTTTCTGCTCTCCTCGTTGGGTATTGGGCTACTCATCTCCACCGTGGCCCAGACCCAGCAGGAAGCCTTTCTCCTCACCTTCTTGACCCTGCTACCCTCAGTCTTTCTCTCCGGCTTTATCTACCCGATTGCGGCCATGCCATTGGCGCTGCAATTTGTGAGTGGCTTTATTCCCCTCACCTATTTCTTGGTGGTGGTGCGTGGGATTGTGCTCAAGGGGATTGGCATTCCTGATCTTGGCAACCAGATAGTCGCCCTGACCATCTTTGGCATCGTGTTGATCATTCTGGCCTCGGCGCGCTTCCGCAAGCGGCTGGACTAGGTGTTAGAAAATAAGAGGCGTTTTATGCAGCATCGCGCACGTATCATCATCCCCATCCTGGTGCTTGCGGCGCTCATGAGCGGCGGCTATTGGTGGCGTAACCAACAAACTGCAACCGCTGGCACCTCGGCACTGAGCGGTTCGGGAACCATCGAAGCCGAAGAGGTGCTGGTGAGTAGCGAGGTGGCGGGGCGGGTGCAGACGCTTCTGGTTGATGAGGGTGATGAGGTGGAGCCGGATCAGATCCTGGCGACACTCGATCCCGCATTATTGCAAGCGCAGCGTGATCAGGCGGCGGCGGGCGTGGCGGTGGCGGAGGCCAATTTGGCCTTGCTCCAGGCGGGTAGCCGCCCCGAAGACGTAGCGGCGGCGCAAGCTGCGCTGGCTCAGGCCCAGGCGCTGCGTGATGGGGCAGCAGCGGCGCATGCTAACGCACTCGAAGCGCTGCGCAACCCGCAGCAGCTCACCACCCAGGTGGTGCAGGCGCGTGCCACCCGCGACTCGGCCCAGCGTGCCTTGGAGCAGGTACAGGCGGGGAGTCGCAGCGAGGATCTGGCAGCGGCGGAAGCCCAGTTGGCTCAGGCGCAGACCAATCTTCAGGCCACCCGTGACCGACTCTCTATGGCCAAGACGCAGGCCGAAAGTGTGGTGAACCAGGCGGCCAACAATCTGCGCAACGCCCAGGATGCCTACAGCCGCATCTACTGGGAGAACCGCGAGTTGGAGGATCGCGGCGTGGATGTGCCCCAGGCCAAGCTCGATGCCGAGACCGCAGCGCAGCGGGCGGTAGAGAATGCTCAGGAGGCGCTCAACCAGGCTCAGATGGCGCTGGAGAGCGCGGTACAGAACGAACAGACGGGCGTAGCAGCGGCGGAGAGCCAGGTAGCAACCATGACCGCTACCGTGGAGAAGCTGCGCAACGGTCCGCGCAAGGAAGATGTTGCTGCCGCACAGACCGCGCTTACCAACGCGCAGCGGGTCTTAGACCAGATGCTGGCTATGCGCTCCAACCCGCAGCAACTCCAAGCAGCAGTAGATGCGGCTGCCGCCCAACTAGCCGCCGCAGATGCCCAGGTGAGTCAGGCCCAGGCACGCGTAGAACTGGCGCAGGCGGGGGCGCGCCCGGAGCAGGTACAGGCCGCGCAGGCCCAACTGAGCCAAGCCCAAGCCAACCTGCGCCAGATCGAAGTGCAGTTGGCCAAAGCGACGCTGCGTGCCCCGCGTGCTGGTCTGGTGCTTACCCGGCCCATCCACGAGGGTGAGCAGGTGTTGCCGGGGACAGTGCTCATGACCATCGGCTCGCTCGAAACGGTTCGCCTCACCCTCTATATTGCCGAGCCAGACATTGGCCGCGTCTTCCCCGGTCAGCAGGCGCAGGTGACGGTAGACAGCTTCCCAGATCGAGTCTTTACTGGGGTTGTTACCTACATTGCCCAAGAGGCCGAGTTTACCCCGCGTAATGTACAGACCCAGGACGAGCGCGCCACAACCGTCTTTGCGGTGCAGGTTGAGATTGAGAACCCCGACCACGCGCTCAAGCCGGGCATGCCCGCAGATGGGGTGATGCTGGAGGGAACATCTGGACAGGGAAGCGAGTAGCGCCCATGACTCTTGCGATCAGCACCACCGACCTGCGGCGCTCCTTTGGCGTTATCCAAGCCGTGGCGGGTCTGAACCTGGAGGTTACGCAGGGCCAGATCTATGGCTTGGTTGGCCCGGACGGCGCGGGGAAGACGACGGCGCTGCGCATCCTGTGTGGGGTTCTGCGCCCCGATGCGGGGCATGCCCAAGTGATGGGGGTGGATGTGGGCCGTGACCCCGAAGGGGTGCGGAAGCGAATTGGCTATATGCCACAGCGCTTCAGCCTGTATGGGGATCTTACGGTGCGTGAAAATATGCAGTTCTTCGCCGAAGTGTATGGGGTACCGCGTGCGTCGCACGCGGCTCTGATCACCCGCCTACTCGCCTTCAGCCGCCTCTCTCCGTTCCAGTCCCGCCGCGCCGATGCCCTCTCTGGGGGTATGAAGCAGAAACTGGCTCTCGCCTGCGCCCTCATCCACCGCCCCGATGTCTTGATGTTGGATGAACCCACCACAGGCGTTGATCCCGTCTCGCGGCGCGAGTTCTGGGACATTCTGCGTGAGGCGGTGACGCAGGATGGGATGACCGTGCTGGTCTCGACTCCCTATATGGACGAGGCGGATCGTTGCCATGCAGTCGGGTTTATGCGCGCCGGCGCGTTGATGGCCGCTGGCACCCCGCGTGAGTTGCAGCGCCTCGTTCCGGGGGTGGTGCTGGAGGTGCAGGCGCATCCTTATCAGGGGGCGCAAGCGCATCTGCATGATCTTCCCGGTGTTCATGGCGTACAGATCTTTGGTGATCGTCTGCATGTGATTGCCGAGACAGAACTGGCCGAGGAGGATGTGCGTGCTGCATTTGCTCCGCATGCGATCACCCTGGTCAGTCTGCGCCGCATCCAGCCGACCATGGAAGAAGTTTTCATGTATCTACAACGCGCTGCGAAATGAGAGATCCTATGACAATCTCCTACGCCGTTGAAATGGAAGATCTGACCCGCCGCTTTGGCGACTTTGTGGCCGTGGATCATGTCACCTTGAAGGTCGAGCCAGGGGAAGTGTTTGGCTTCCTCGGCCCGAACGGATCGGGCAAGACGACCACGATTCGCATGCTGTGTGGCCTGATCACCCCCACGTCTGGCCACGGGCGGGTGTTGGGGTTTGATATTGGGCGGGAGAGTGAGGCGATCAAGGCGCGCATTGGCTACATGTCGCAGAAATTTAGCCTCTACCCAGATCTTACCGTGCGTGAGAATTTGCAATTCTATGCTGATGTCTATGAGGTGCCGCGCCGCGAACGAGCTGCCCGTATGGCCGAACTGATTGCCATGGCCGGATTGACCGGGCGCGAACGCGAATTGACCGCCAATCTCTCTGGAGGTTGGAAGCAGCGTCTGGCGCTGGCCTGTGCGATTGTCCACCGTCCGCGCATGCTCTTCCTAGATGAGCCGACGGGTGGGGTTGATCCAGAGGCGCGGCGTGATTTTTGGGAACTGATCTATGCCTTGGCTCAGGAGGGGGTGACGGTCTTTGTCACCACCCACTATATGGACGAGGCGGAACATTGCCACCGCATTGGGTTGATGTATGGGGGGAAGTTGGTGGCGCTCGATACCCCAATTGCGCTCAAGCATGGCACAATTAATGGCCAGGTGTTAGAGATCGAGGGTTCGCCCCAAAACAGCGCCCGCGATCTGGTTGCGGTGCAGCCAGGGGTACGCGAACTGGCCGCGCACGGGGCGCGTCTGCACGCGATTGTGGATGATGCGGCCCTACGTGGCCCCCAGATTGCCGAGGCGCTGCGGGCTGCTGGGATTGAGGATGTACATACCGAACATATAGACCCTTCCTTGGAAGATGTCTTTGTGACGCTTGTGGCGCAGCAGGCGGGGGGATGAAGCATGAGTATTCACTATTTGCGTTCGACGCGCATTATTGGCCATAGGCCACTCGTAGCCCAAATCCGACACGATTTTGGTGCCCTGGTTGATCCTTTCCGCCTGCATGCGCCGCACCCAGATCTGTTGGCTGGGGTGTGGATGGCATGCCGCGAAAGTGAACTGGTGGGCCGGGTACCCCGCATGCAGAAGGAGGTAGTGGCGGTAAGCGTTTCGCATCTCAACCGTTGCGCCTACTGTGTTGATGCCCACACGGTTATGCTGCATGCGCTCACGCAGCATTGGGTTGCACGTTCGGTACATGCTGGAGGTGAGCAGCGAAAACTCGCTCCCGATCTTCAACGCCTGGTTGCCTGGGCTGAAGCGACCTCCACCCCCGGAGCAAGCATCTTGCGCACTCCGCCCTTTGCGTTGGCAGAAGGGCCGGAGATCATTGGCACTGCTGTCTTCTACCACTACATTAACCGCATGGTGGCAGTGTTGCTCGATCCCAGCCCGCTCCCCAGCTTACCCACACTCTTCGATGCCGGATCGGCGCGGTTTGCGGGATTTTGGTTTAGGCGGGCGGCGCGGCGCATGAAACAACCCGGCCTCGCACTTCAGTTTCTCCCCAAGGCGGAACTGCCCCCGGACATGGCCTGGGCTAAACCGAACCCGATTATTGCGGCTGCATTTGCGCGCTGGGCAACAGTGGTGGATCATGTGGGGGCGCAGGTGCTACCTGCGCCGGTGCGTGAGGTTACCCAACGCAGCTTGGCCGCATGGAACGGTGCGCCGCCGCCGCTCGGTCAGGCATGGCTTACGCCAATCCTTGCTGAGTTGCCCGCTGTGCATCATGCGGTTGCGCGCTTGGTTATCCTTACCGCCATGGCACCCTACCGGGTTGATGCGGCCACAGTGGCCGCGTTTCAATCCGTTTTGGCTGGTGATGAAGCCCTGCTTGGTGCGTTAGCGTGGGCGAGTTTTATGGCTGCGCGGCGGGTGGGGAGTTGGTTGAGTATATAGAATGGATACCCAACACTATGATGTGATCATCGCTGGAGGCGGGGCCGCAGGATTGAGCCTCGCCTACCAGATGATCTCTAGCCCCTTGCGGGATTGCTCGATCTTGCTGATAGATTCGGGCACCAAGACTCAGAGTGATCGCACTTGGGCCTTCTGGACAGATACCCCAACCCCTTTTGAACCCATCGTCTACCACTCCTGGGACTACCTGCACCTTGCGGATGATGCGCGTGAGCAGCGGCTGGATCTCAAGGACTATCGCTACCAGGTCATCCGGGGGATTGATTTCTACCGCTTTGTCCATGCGGCGCTGGATGCATGCCCGAATGTTACTCGTGTACAGGGTTGCGTGGCTCAGATTGAAGATGGCCCGGACGTTGCGCGAGTGGTGTGTGGTGAGCAGGTCTATCAAGCAACCTGGGTTTTTGATAGCATCTTTCGCCCCACCCAGGTACCTGAAGATGAACGCTACCAGTATTTGCAACTGCACTTTAAAGGCTGGGAGATCGAGACCAACGCGGATGTCTTTCACCCTGATGCGGCTACGCTCATGGATTTCCGCACCCCCCAGGAGGGAGAGACGCGCTTCTTCTACGTGTTGCCCTTCTCCTCCCGGCGCGCCTTGGTCGAGTTCACGGTCTTTTCGGATACCCGCTTCAGCCATGAAGCCTACGCCCAGGCGTTGCAGGAGTATGTGACCGAGGTATTGCAGGTAGCCGAGTATCGGATCGTAGATGAGGAACAAGGTGTCATCCCAGCTACCGATCATCCCTTCCCGCGTCAGATCGGGCAGCGGGTGATGGCGATAGGCACCAAGGGCGGGCGGGTCAAACCGACCACCGGCTATGCGTTTGTGCGCATTCAGCGCGATAGTGCCGCGATCATCACCTCACTCCTCACCCATGGGCACCCCTTTGCTGTGCCGAGTGATTCGCAGCGTTACCGTCTGCTCGATGCGGTCATGCTGGAGTTGATGGATCACTACGGCCAACAGCTCAAGCCGATCTTTGCCCAGATGTTTGCGCGCAACCCCATCGAGCGTATTCTGCGCTTTTTAGATGAGGAGGGTAGCCCAATCGAGAACCTGCAACTGATTGCGACTCTCCCACCCTGGAACTTCATTCAGGCGGCGGTGCAGTGGCAACTGAGCCACAACACGCCTATTCGCCCCTTCATCCAGCCGCTGCCCGATCCGCATCCAGAACACTACGATACCGAGGGCGACTCCTGGCTGAATGTGGCAGCGCGGATGTTTTAGCTTCACCCCACGTTACGCTTCTATCTCACAAAATGATCTCGGTTTTTGTTATACTGAACAAACCAAGATAATTTGGGAGGTAGCAGATGTCCACCGAGATTCGCATTGATCCGCGCCTTGCGCGGCGGATTGAAGAGAAGCGCCAGGTGCTGGAACAACAGCGCCCACTCGCGCTGTCCATCACCGCCAAGCTGAGTGCTGATCTGCGCACCCATCTGACCTACCACTCCAACGCGATTGAGGGTAACACGCTTGATCTTGGTGAAACAGCGTTGGTGATCACGCAGGGGATTACTATTGGTGGTCACACACTCAAAGAGCATATTGAAGCCATCAATCATGCCTTGGCCTACCAATTCGTCCAAGATCTGGCCCAGCGCTCTAGCGAGTTGGATGAGGTCTCGCTACTTCAACTGCATGCCCTGGTGATGCATGATCTGGATGAGGAAGCCGCTCACTACCGTACCAGGGATGTATCTGGCATGCCACCTGCCACACACGTACCGGGGTTGATGGACGATTGGATTGCGTGGCAGACAGGTGCCGGACAGGACTACCCACCCCTGATCCGGGCGGCGCTGGCGCATGCGATGTTGCTCGGCATCCACCCCTTTGTAGAGGGCAATGGCCGGGTTGCACGCTTGGTACTCAATCTGCACCTGATCCGGGCTGGTTACCCGATCACTCTTATGCTTCAGGGTTGGCGTTTGCGCTACATCCGCGCCTTGGAGCATGCCCGTCATGGCCGCTACAATCCAATAGTGAATCTGGTTGGGCGGGCGGTTGAGGTGGGGTTAGACATCTTTCTTGAGGCGTGTGACGCCTACCCAGAGGAACAACGCCACCCCCTGCGCATGGTTGCGACCGAGTGTGGCATCAACCCCGACTATCTAGGCTGGCTGTTACGCGTAGGCCGGGTGAGTGGCGTCAAGCGGGGTGGGCGCTGGTATGTATCAGCGGCGGCAGTACGTCGCTACCAAGAGGAGGTTGCGGCGGGGAGTGTGCCGATTGGTCGCCCGCGTCGTCGTGCATGAATCTGGAGGTACCGTATGTCATCCCCACCCCGTTTTTGCCCGCATTGCGGTGCGCCCCAGGAGCCAGGGACACGGCACTGCCGCGCCTGTGATCGTCCGCTCACACCATCTGCGCAGACGCCTATGAGTACGGCTGAGCCACCTACAGTGCCACACTTTCGCCCGGTTGGGGCTGAGGTCTGGCCGGTACTGTGGAGTTTGGTGGGTTTGTGTGTGCTGGGCATCATCATTGCCACCCTCACCGGGATCGAGGAACTCGGCTATGCGCTGGGGATGGTAGGGCTAACCTTCTTCTTCACCCAGATCATCTTCTGGTTTGCGGGGCGTTCTAATGCCCGCCACGGGGCCGAATTTCTGGGTAGCAACCGCCCCTTAGTGCGCTGGGTCTATACGCCAGAAGAGTGGCAGCAGGTGCGGAGCTACTTCTACGAGCAGATGCAGCGCAACCAGCCGCCTATGGGCTGCTTACCCGCCATGTTTGGCGCGATTGGGCTGCTTACGGGATTCTTTATCGGATTAGAAGAGGGCTTTCCCGAAGGCTTGGTGCCGATGCTCATCGCCCTCGCGGTCGGTGCGGGTTTTGGTGGGCTGATGATCATCCCAGTCAAGATCATCAATCATCATGCGGCGCAAAACATCATGCGGGCCAGCACTCCAGCAACCGTGGCGCTCGGTAGCCATGAACTCTTCTACGAACGTGCCTACTTTGATGCCCGTGTCCACCGTCTCAATGCAATTCGTCTGCGTGAGCGCAAGCGTACTATGGCACGCCTCGACATTGATCGCTTTGTACCACGCTATAGCCTCGCTATCTACTTCCCCACAATCATCTTCGTTCCGCCACGTATGCTCCCCGCAGTTCAGGAGGTCTTACCAAAGATCGCTGTTCATGGGAGGGCGTGGGAGGGTGAAGATCCCGGCGATGCTATGGATGAGGAGGAATAACAGGTGCAGGTGTTGCGCGAATTTTCACGAACCGTGTAAATTCCTCGCTTTCAATGCACAGCAAGGCCGAATCTAGATGTATAATCGGAACTGTGATCATCGATTTACGATGAACGTAAACCAAAGGAGCTACAGCCATGACTAGTCCACAGACCCCGTCCGGACCGCTGGGCACAATCGCCAACGTCGGTACGAGCCTCATTCGTTTGTGCGCCACGGTTGTCACCCTGCCGCTCAACACGGTTAGCACCGTCACTGCCAACCTGTCGCGGGTCGTCAATGATGTTGCCACCTCGGCGGGGAACGCTGTTTCCAACCCTGGCAGCAACGACATTGTCAAGTCTGCCGGCGATCTGATCAACGCCACCACGGGCTTCTACACGGGCCTGGTAAAGACGGTGGTCGGTGGGGTTGAGCAGGCGTCGCAGACGGTTGTCAAGGCCGTCAATGACGTTGTTGAGCCCAGCAAGTAAGCCCAACATGTAGGGACGCTGCATATAACTTGGCGTCCCTCCCCTTCTGGCTGCGTGCGGCGCTCTTTCGCTGCACGCGGCTGTTTGTTTTTAAAGCCCAGAGGCCACCCTATGAGCACCTTCCAAGCGAATGACGATCTAGGGCATGAAGAGCGGAGCCTGCGTGAACGCCTTGCCGCAGTAGAAGCGCAACTCGCGGCGTATCAACAGGCAGCAAACTTGATGGAAGCCTGGAAGGATGCTGCTGGCCCGCAGTTGTTGACGATCTTAAACAACTTTGCTTCGGGCATTCTGCTGATTAGTGTTGATGGCCGGTTCTTGTTTGTCAATCCACGCGCCGCCGCCATGTTTGATCTCCACCCAGAGGAGATGATTGGGCGCTATGTAGAAGAGATTCTGCCGCCAGAAATTGCCCAGGTGTACCAAGAACGTACCCGCGAACTCTTCGCATTGCAGATCACACATGAGTATGAGCGTAGTTTTACGCTCCCGCTCAGTGAACGCACACTCTTCATCTCCAACCAAATTCTCGCAACCTCGCAAGGCGATGCACTGCTGAGTAGCCTCGTTGATATTAGTACACGCACTCGAGTTGAAGCCGAACTCAGAGTGGCGCTGACTAAATATCGTACCCTCTTTGACGCCATGCCCTTAGGGATTACCGTCTCAGACCATACGGGCCAGATTGTTGAGAGTAATGCGATGGCGGAACGCTTATTGGGGATCGGCAAAGAGGAGCATCATCATCGCCAAATTGATGGGGTCGAGTGGCGCATCGTGCGTCCTGATGGTTCCACCATGCCTCCTGAAGAGTTTGCCAGTGTGCGCGCATTGAAGGAACATCGCCTGATCGAGAATGTGGAGATGGGCATTGTCACTCCAGATGGGATTACCACTTGGATTAATGTGACCGCTGCACCGCTACCACTTGAAGACTATGGAGTGGTGATTGCCTATAACGATATTAGCTCGCGTATGGCCGCCGAACAGGCGCTGCACCAGACGATGAAGGAATTGACGCGTTCCAATGCCGATCTTGAGCAGTTTGCCTATGTTGCTTCGCACGATCTCCAGGAGCCGTTACGCGGAGTGATCGGGATGCTCCAACTGCTCCATGAACGCTATCAGGGGCGTCTTGATTCACGGGCCGATCAGTACATTGCTCTGGCCATCGATTCGGCCAACCGTATGCAGGCACTTATCAATGATCTGCTCCTCTTCTCGCGTGTCGAGCGCCGCAATCAGATCTTTACCCAAATGGATGCTGCCGCTGCCCTTGAGCATGCGATGGCCAATCTTCAGGTGGTAATCCAAGAGAGTGGCGCAGAGATTACCTATGATCCTTTACCTCAGATCTATGCTGATTCGACGCAAATTACCCAACTCTTCCAGAATTTACTGAGTAATGCCATTAAGTTTCGTGACGAAGCTCCGCCCCGTATTCATATTTCAGCCCAACGCCGAAGTAACGCATGGGTGTTTGCGGTGCGGGATAATGGGATTGGTATTGCCCCCGATCATGTCGAGCGCATCTTTATCATCTTTCAGCGCCTCCATCCGCGCCAAGCCTACCCCGGTACTGGCATTGGGCTGGCGATTTGTAAAAAGATTGTTGAGCGCCATGGTGGGCAGATCTGGGTCAACTCACATCTTGGACATGGAGCAACCTTCTTCTTCACTATTCCCGATCAGGCGTGAACTGCCCCCACATGCGACGCAACATGCTATGATACATACGGGCTGTGGGGTTAAAAAATAGATAGATTTTCAACCTCACAGAACTAGGTGCGGCATTGAGATGCAGAAAAAAAACCGATTGATACTGATCGAGTGAGGTGAAAAAATTGTCAGCTTGTTTCTTCTTCCCTGTAAGACAATTGTTCATTGCGGCTGATAGAGTTGAGAATGGATCGAGAGAGAGAATTGCTTAGCAACATAAATAATGAGGTGCCGCATGCGCCCCACCATTCCTGCTTCTCAACTTGATATCAAGACTCTCCGTATGTTGGAGAAGTTTGCCAATCATCGTTTTCAGAGCACCCAGGCTAATCAGCGCCTACGTTTTGTCATGTCGTGGTGGGTGGTACGGAATAAGATTGTGGGCAATCTGAAGCGGGTACTTGATGTTACCGTCTCAGTTGCGGCGATCATCCTCAGTGCCCCGATCATGCTCTTCACCGCACTGGCGATTAAGCTCGATTCACCGGGGCCGATTCTCTTCCGGCAAACACGGGTGGGGAAGGATGGGGAGCACTTTGCTTGCTACAAGTTTCGCTCCATGTATATTGATGCTGAAGCGCGTAAGGCTGAGTTGATCGCCAAGAATGAAGCTGATGGCCCCGTTTTCAAGATAAAGCATGATCCGCGTGTGACACGAGTCGGACGGATTATTCGTAAATTGAGTATTGATGAACTTCCGCAACTCTTCAACGTGCTGCGGGGTGAGATGAGCCTTGTCGGTCCGCGTCCGGCGTTACCAAGTGAAGTGGCCAAGTATAACTATGAGCAGATTGGCCGCTTGCATGCCATTCCAGGCATTACCGGGCTACAGCAAGTCTCTGGACGCAGCGATGTGGATTTTAAGCGCTGGGTCGAGTTGGATTTGCAGTATATCTCGGAGCAGAGCATCTGGAAGGATCTGGAGATCTTGGTACGAACTATTCCTGCTGTACTCTTCAGTAAGGGTGCATACTGACATGCTGCGTGGTGCGTTACCGTACCAGTGGATAGTGGGGCTCTGATGCGTAAGCTTCTCGTTGTGCTGGGCGTACCCGTCGATAACCTGACGATGGAAGAGGCCCTGAATCGTTGTGATGAGTTCATTGCTATTGGCCGTGCAACAGGCCGAACCCATCAGATCGCGACGGTGAATGCTGATTTTGTGGTCAACTCGTTGCATGATCCCGAACTCCAACGCATTCTGCAAGAGGCGGATATGGCAACCGCTGATGGCATGCCCCTGGTGTGGGGCTCGCGGCTCTTGGGTGGCCCTTTGCCTGGCCGGGTGACGGGGGCGGACATGGTGCCGGCGTTGGCGCACCGAGCGGCTCAGAAGGGCTATTCGATCTTCTTCCTGGGGGCTAGGGAGGGGATTGCGGCGAAGGCGGCGGATATTTTGCAGCGGCGCAATCCTGGTATGCGGATTGCGGGTATCCTTTCCCCACCGCCGCGCTCGCTCTTGGAGATGGATCAATCGGTGGTTGATGCGGTGAAGGCGGCTAAGCCCGATATTCTCCTGGTTGCGTTTGGTAATCCGAAGCAGGAGAAGTGGATTCGTATGCACGCCCACGAACTGCATGTGCCGATCTGTATTGGGGTGGGTGGTACCTTCGACATGATTGTCGGGGTCACCAAACGTGCCCCGGATTGGATGCAGCGCATCGGGTTGGAGTGGGCGTATCGTTTGTCACAAGAACCGCAGCGGCTGGCCAAACGCTACCTGCACGATTTTGGCTATTTTGGCTACTTCTTCGTGCGGCAGTGGTGGGGCATGCGGCGCGGTACCGCTATCTCTATGGTGCCGCCCAAACCGGCGTTGGAGGTGGCTCCAGATCTTCCTCTCGCCCCACCTCCTCCACCTGAACCAGTACCCGCCTCGCTCGCTCCCACACCACCTGCCCCTCCTGATCTGCCTGCCCCGTCCGTTCATCCACCCACTCCGATGCTCGTCTTGCAGGGGCGTTTGGATATTGATAACCAGGATGCCTTTGCTGATGAGGCGAATCGGTTGCTCGATGATTCGCCCTATCTGATCCTCAATCTGGCCGAGGCCACGTTCTTAGATAGCTCGGCGCTGGGGGTGCTGGTTGCGCTTGCCAACCGCGCTCACCGGGCTGGAGGGGCGCTCTGGTTGGTTGCCATCCCGCCCCAGATCCAGAGTCTGTTTAAGTTGGTGCGCCTGGATACCTTCTTTGAGGTCTACCCGGACGCGGATGCGGTTGAGGTCAAGCGGCGTCAGGTGCCCCAACCGGTTGCCCCGCAGCCCACCGATAATGGCTGGAGTGTGGTGCGTATGCCCCGTATGTATGATGGGAATACGATTGCTACCATTACCGAACACTGCTTGGAAGGGTTGGAGAGCAATCCGTATCTGGTGCTTGATTTTAGCGAGACAGTTTTTATGTCCAGTGCGGGGATGGCCTCATTACTCAAGCTGGATCGGGCCGCACGCGCAAAGTCGGGGGCTTTGCGGGTTGTGAGTTGTTCCAATGATCTGCTACGTACCCTCAAGTTGATTAATCTCGATACCATTTTGACGCTTATGGCTGATGTTGCTACGGCGACTCGTGAGCCAGTACAGGCTGCTCCTACACTTACCGATCTGCGGGTGATTCCGTCAGGGCCGCAATAGGCTACTGGTATGTACTGGTAGTACCGAGGATTATGCAGGCGATCATTCTTGCAACCCATGAGAACCGTACCCTTCCTCCGTTGACCGATACCATGCCGGGAGCGCTGCTTCCCGTTGTGGATCGCCCGGTGATGGCGATGACGGTCGAGATCTTGGCGCGGGCGGGGCAGAAGCGGATATTGGTCAGTCTTTATAACCAGGGTGGTTCGATTGCTTCCTATTTTGGGAGTGGTAAACGCTGGGGGGTTGATCTTGAGTATGTGGCCCAGCGGGAGAGTTGGGGTTCAGCCGGGGCGTTGCGTTGGGCCGCTGGTCTGCTTGATGAGACCTTCCTTGTTTTGCCCGGAGATCAGGTGCTGGATGTGGATGTCGAGGCAGCCCTTGCCTTTCACCGCGCCCACGGAGGCCCGGCAACGGTGATTTTGCACCCTTCGCTTGCCGAGTCGCAGATACCCCTGCTCATGCTTGGCCCCGATAACCATGTCGCTACGCAGGGGACACCCTATGCAGTAACGGGTGGGTTTCTCTTTGAACCGCGTGTGCTGGAGTATATTGCCCCACGTACTCAAGCTGATATCTGTGCGGATCTCTTACCTGCGCTGGTGGCACAGCATGAGCCGGTGCATGGATTTGTGATGGATGGCTATTGGAACCCACTCAATAGCCTAGCTGCCTTTCATACGGCGCAACAGGTAGTTCTCTATAGCGCCGTACAGGAGAAAGCGCCTGATTTGGCTTCAGGTGGTCCATCTGAGCGGGTGCGTTACCCAGCCTTGAGCAGCCGCCAGATTGTGCCGGGGGTGTGGGTTGGCCCGAATCACTCCATCCATCCCAGTGTCAAAATCGCCGCCCCGGTCTATATTGGTGACAACTGCTATATTGGGCGTGAGGTGGAGATCGGGGCCGGAACGGTGATCGGCTCGAATGTGGTGATTGATGATGAAGCCACGGTGAGTGGGAGTACCATTCTGCGTGAAACCTATGTGGGCCAGTTGGTGAAGGTTGAAGGGCGGATTGTCACGGCGAGTACGATTAGTGATCCTGAGTCGGGTGCGACTACCCAGGTGGTTGATCCCTTCCTCCTAAGCCGGGTGGGAACGCGTCATGAAGGCCCGCATCGTCTGGCACTCTACCTCACCCGTGCGCTGGTGGTGGCCATGATGGTGCTGCTAGGGCCTCTCTTCATCCTGCTCTTCTTGCTTACTACGATTGTTACGCTAGGGCGGCCAATTGCACGCCACCTGCGGGTAGGGCAGCGCATTACCAATCCTGATGGCACACCTGGATTGTATGAGTTCTACCTGCTCAACTTCCGAACCCGGCGTCGCAATGGTCGCTACACCCTTCTGGGTCGCTGGATGGAGCGTTGGGAATTGCAGCGCCTGCCTGAGTTGGTGAATGTCTTCCGTGGTGATCTCGCGCTTGTCGGGGTGAAGCCCCTTGCTCCAGATCAAGCCGCGCTTCTCACTGAAGAGTGGCACCAGAAACGCCACGATGCGCAAGCGGGCCTTACCGGGCTGTGGTATCAGCAAACCGACGCCAGTAGTGACTTAGATACGGTTATTATTGCCGATGTATACTATACGGCGACGCGTACATGGCGGAGTGACGTGTTCCTATTCCTGCGCACACCCGCGATTTGGATGCGGAGGAATATGCACCAGCAGAGATCAAATGCCATGATCCACGCCGATCATGTGGGAAACATGTAGCCATTGACTTGTGAAGGAGGCTCTCCTCATGGAGATGAAGACTCGCGTTGTCGGCGATGTACATATTCTAGAGATCGCTGGGCGGTTTGATACGAATACAGTCCCGCCAGTTGCCGCCTGGTTGGAGCAGGTGACTGCTGCCCCTAAGGCACGGGTGCTGGTCAACCTGGCCGAAACCACATTTGTGGATTCAACCGCATTAGCCACGCTGGTTCAAGCGCTGAAACGTTGCCAGCAAGTCCAGGGTGACCTGTGTGTGTGTAGTTTGCGCCGTCCAGTCTATATGATCTTTGAACTGACGCGTCTGGATAAGGCGTTCAATATCTTTGTAGACGAGGAGCATGCGCTCCAGTCATTGAATAGTTGATGGGATGAGGGGAGGGCTGCGCACGGCAACAGATGCCCTCAACTGCGCAGGACATGGCATGCTTGTCGCACTACTCAGTTCTCAATATCAGCGCTTTGCTGCCATTGCTGAGGCATGGTTGGCTCAAGGAGCCAGTGCCTTTGGTGTCTTTCAGGATGGCCACCCGCTTATCTACTGGCCCAGTAGCCATCGGTTAGCACGGCCCAGCCTCAGCGTACCCATCACGCAGGATGAGCAGCCCATTGCTGATCTGCGAGTGGCGGGCGTTACGGGGATGGCGGCTGAGTTGCGCCTGCGGGCCGATGCTGCCCTCATCAGCTACTTGCTGCAATTGGAGCATGATCTGCAATGCATGACCGCCGATCTGGTGACGAGCCAGGATCAGCAATTGGCCCTCTATCGTCTCAGCCAATCTATGCGTGATCATGTCACGGTACACGAGACATTACGCTCGTTGGTGGCTGAGGGTATGCGGATGACGAAAAGCCATGCCGGTTTTGCGGCCTTCATTCCTAAACATGGCCAAGATCCGCTCCTCGTTAAGTCTTCTGAAAGTTTCTTGAGCGATGAGATGGCATGGCGTATTTACTGGCATACCCGTTCATTAGAGCATGCAGTAAGTTTGCCCGATCCAGATGGTGATTTTCCTTTACTACCGGGAATAGAGGATTTGTTGGCAGTGCCGATACGGGTGCGGGGGAGTATTATGGCTGGGATGGCCATGGCCAACCGTGCAGGTGGCTTTGGTACACCAGACATGAAACTCATGCAGGCGATTGCGGATCAGGCGAGTGCGCAGATTGAACGCATGTTGCTCTACCAAGAGATGTTTGATCAGGCGAAGTTGCGTACTGAGATGGATCTGGCGCGTCGGGTTCAGCTCGATCTGTTGCCGCGTCAGCTACCCCAGATTGCAGGTTTAGACATCTATGCCACTTCGCGTCCGGCCTACCAGGTGGGAGGAGATTTCTTCGATTTTATTGTCAATCCGGGGCGTCCGTTCGTCTTCTCACTTGGTGATGTAACCGGGAAGGGGCTTTCGGCAGCACTCTTAATGACTATGACTCGTTCAGCTATCCATAGCAAAGCCCAATTTATGCCCTTTCCCACCCCTGAAGCGGTCATGCGGCAGTCAAATGAGGATCTCTATAACGATTTTACCCGTGTGGGAGTCTTTGCGACCGTCTTCGTTGGCCAATATGAACTGGGTAGCCAACGCTTGATCTACGCCAATGCTGGCCATGCCCCAGTTATTTACCGCCCCTTTGATGGCCCCGCCCAGCTTTTACGGGCGGATAGTACCGCAATTGGTATTTTGCCAGTTAGTCACTGCCGGAACCAGACCCTCAACATGCGCCCTGGTGATGTTTTGGTGGTTGCAACCGATGGTTTTAGCGACGCCCGTAACGCGCATGATGAGACCTTCGATATTGAACGCCTGATCGATCTGATCGATCAGTTGGCCCCACGCACCGCCCGCGAGATTGCCGATGCGATGTTCGAAACGGTTGATCGCTTCGGAGGGGGGCGTAACCAAGATGATGATCAGACCCTCGTGGTGATCAAAGGAGCAGCATCGTGAGCCTGCAGCATCCAGAGGTTGTCCGGCTTGATCTGCCGGCCCGCTACACCTATCTGCATATCCTCAGTGATTGTATTGCGGATATGCTTCGCCAAATTGATGGCATCGAAGATCATGAGATGCTGACCTACAATATGCAACTCGCTGCCCATGAAGCGTGTACCAATATTGTCGGTCATGCATATTCCGGTGCGCAGAGTGGCAATGAGCGCATTGTCATCTCCTTAGCGCTCTTTCCCCATCCGCGTCGCTTACAGATTGAGTTGCGCGATACAGGAAAATCGTTTGATCCTGATGTTGTTCCGGCTCCGACCTTGGATCAGGCCCAGGTGCATGGCTATGGCCTCTTTCTCATGCGCAATTTGATGGATAGTGTTACCTATACCGCACAGCCGGGAGATAATTATTGGTGTTTAGTCAAACATTTGTGAATTAGGTCTTGGTCGGGTGCGGAGGGGCACTCGCGCCGAGGGCCATTGTGTATTGCCTCATTTTTTACTGGTGCCGTATGTTCCGAAGGGGGGACACGTATGGCGACGATTCTGATTGTTGATGACTATGCACCTAATCATCGCCTGATGAGTTTTGTATTGGAACAACATGGCTATGCTGTTCAAGCGGTGATAGATGGGCGTCAGGCGCTAGATAGTTTGGAGTATACCCACGTTGATCTGGTGCTGACCGATCTTACTATGCCTAAGATGGATGGCTTAGAACTTACCCGTACCTTGCGTGCTGATCCTCGTTTTGCTGCTTTGCCGATCATTATCGTCACTGCGAGTACCCGTGAACAGGATCATGTGCGTGCAAGTGGGGTGGGAGTGAATGCGTTTCTGACCAAGCCGGTTGACTCGGAAGATTTGGTGGCTGAAGTGGCGCGTTTGCTTCAGCTATCCGTCCCACATGATTCGAGTCAGATGCGTGGGGGCCAACCCACCACAGTCTGATCTACTTGCCTCTGCTGCGTCTTCGCTGTAAGTGGAGCCTGTATCTATGTCGGCCTATACCATCGGTTTTGTTTTGGAGCAGGCGCTTGGTCATGTGACCCATGCGAAGAACTTGCAGGCGAATGTTCCCGCTGATCCTGAGGTGCGGGCGCTGTGGGGCTTGATCCCCTTTGAGGTTGCGGGGCTTGCCGCTCGTGTCCCGGTCTATAAGAGTAACTGGACAGTACGGGCAGGGCTGCGGGCGCGCCGGGTGGTGCGGGGTTTGGTGCGGCAAGCGCCGCTCGATGCGCTCTTCTTCCATACCCAGGTACCGGCCATTCTGGCGCAGGATTGGCTCCGGCGCATTCCCGGTATCGTATCGCTCGATGCAACCCCGTTGCAGTATGATCGCCTCGGTACCTTCTACCAGCACGCGCAGGGGCCGGGTTGGCTCGAAACGCTTAAGTGGCGACTCAATCGTGATTGTTACCGCCACGCTCGCCACTTGGTTGCCTGGGCTGAATGGACCAAGCGTGGCTTGGTGGATGAGTATGAGGTGCCCGCTGCCAAAATTACCGTCATCCCGCCGGGGGTGAATGTGGCCGATTGGCGTCGCCCTACCCCACGTACTCGCCACGATGATCCCGTCAAAATTCTCTTTGTGGGGGCGAATCTGGAGCGTAAGGGCGGTTTGTTGCTTCTCGAAGCCTTCCGCTCCCTGCGTTCTCTAGGCATAGAACTGCATTTGGTAACTAAAGATCCTGTGCCAAGTGAACCGGGCCTCTTTGTCTATGCCCAGATGCAGCCAAATAGCCAGCCGCTGAAAGATCTCTACCATCGCTGTGACATCTTCGCTCTGCCCACGTTTGGTGATTGCCTGCCTATGGTGCTTTCCGAGGCGGGGGCGTCGGGGATGGCGATGGTCTCGACCAAAGTCGCGGCCATCCCAGAGATTGTGCGTGATGGTGAAACCGGGTTGACCGTTCCAGTGGGGGATGTGGGTGCTCTAACCGAAGCGCTGCGGCGACTCATCCTCAGCCCAGATCTGCGGCTGCGTTTGGGTGAACGCGCTATTACCCATGTCACGCACTCCTACGATGCGCAGAAGAATGCGACCCGCCTGCTCGATCTGCTCAAACACGAGGCCGATCTGGCACGGGTGAAGGCGAGGCGAACTGCATGAGTCACCAGGTGCTACTTACGGTATCGGGCACTATTCCCGCCGATCTCGACGCCCAAGTCAAGGCCGGGCAGCGGCCCCAGGCCGATTATCGGGTGATGGCGGCACAGTTTGGGGCGGATCTGCTCGATTACCCAGCCGCACGCAAGGTGAGCGGGTTGATCGGCAAGCTCATGGAGCGCGTGGGTGGCCCCGATCTGATGCTGGCCTGGGCCTGCTTCACATTACGCAAGCGCTATCGCGTTATCGTGACTGATGGCGAGCAGATCGGCTTGCCCTTGGCAGCCATGTTCAAGTTCCTCGGCTTGGGGCGGCGTCCGCGCCACCTGATGATCGTCCACATCATCTCCGTTCCCAAGAAGATGATCTTTCTGGATCGGCTGCGGGTGCAGAGCCAGATTGACCGCTTCCTCGTCTATGCTACGGCGCAGAAGCAGTTTATCGAGCGGCGCTGGAAGATCGCACCGCAGCGCGTGGTTCTCACGCCCTTTATGGTGGATAGTGACTTTTTTGCCCCTAGCAAGGTACAGGCGCAGCAGACAGAGCCGATGATCTGCGCAGTTGGGTTGGAGCGCCGCGATTACCCCACGCTCCTCAAGGCAGTGACCGGCTTACCCGCGAAGGTGGTCATCGCCGCTGCCAGCCCCTGGTCGAAGCGCAGTGACAGCACCCAGGGACAGATGATTCCAGCCAATGTTGAGGTGCGTCGCTTTAGCCAACACGAATTGCGCCGGCTCTATGCAGATAGCCGTTTCTTAGTTATGCCACTAGAGAATGTCGAGTTTCAGGCCGGCATCACCGCAATTCTGGAGGCCATGGCGATGGAACGGGCCGTGATCTGCTCGCGCACCCCCGGCCAGACCGATGCGGTGGTGGAGGAGGTGACCGGCATCTATGTCCCGCCCGCAGATCCTGTTGCGCTGCGTGCTGCCCTAGAGCGCCTACTTAACCAGCCGGAGGTGGCCAGCCGGATGGGGAAGGCGGGGCGGCAACGCATTGAGGAGCAGATGAGTTTGCAACACTACGCTGCTGGATTAACCCGCCTCGTGCGTGAGGCCGAGGCGCAGGGCTAGGAGGGCTTGTGACACCATTCTTCGCATTCCTCACCCGGCTCCTCATCCTGGGTGAGATCGGACTGAAGCTGGTGGTTGATTACCTCCTGCTCCTCACCGCCGCAGCACTGGTGGCTCCGCGCACCACTCCGCTGCGGGCTGGTTCACCCACCACCCGCTTTGTAATCATGATCCCGGCGCATAATGAGGAGCGCCTGCTGCCCCAGTTGCTGCACAACCTTGCCCAGCTTGATTACCCGAACGATCTCTACCAAGTGCATGTGGTGGCCGACAACTGCACCGACCAGACCGCAGCGCGTGGGCGAGCCGCAGGGGCAATCGTGCATGAGCGCTTCAACCAAGAACTGCGCGGCAAGGGCTATGCGTTAGAGTGGCTGCTTGAACAGATCTGGGAGCGTGGCGATGCGCATGATGCCATCGTCATCCTCGATGCTGACTCTATCGTCTCCTCCAACTTCCTACGTGTAATGGACTCACGCATTGCCCGTGGTGAGCGCGTCATCCAAGCCTACTACGCAGTCCGCGCCCCAGAAAGCTCGGCCAGCGCCGGTATCCGCGCCGTGGCCCTCACCGTCCTGCATTACCTCCGCCCCCAGGGGCGTATGGTGCTGGGTGGCTCGACTGGCCTCAAGGGCAATGGGATGGTCTTTGTGGCCGAGATCCTGCGCCAACATCGTTGGACCGCCTCACTCACTGAGGACATCGAGTACCACATGGATCTGATCCGAGCGGGTGAACGTGCCATGTTCGCCCCGGATGCGGTGGTGTGGGCTGAAATGCCGGACAGTCTCAAAGCCTCGCAGACGCAGAATGAGCGTTGGGAACGCGGGCGCATGGAGATGATTCGCAACTATGTCCCGGCCTTGCTCCGCGAGGGGCTGCGCAAACGCAGCTTCTTGCTGCTCGATGCGGCAATTGAGCAACTCATCCCCCCCTTCTCAATTGTGGTGGGAATGAGTGGGCTGGCCATGATCGCCGCGCTGATCAGCCGCAGCCGCCAAGCGATCATGCTGGCCATCGCCATCATCACCGGCCAGATCGCCTACATCTTCACTGGCCTCGCGCTGGCACGCGCCCCCTGGGCACTCTACCGCGCCTTGCTCTTCGCCCCGGTCTTCCTCTTCTGGAAGATCGTACTCTATGTGCGCTTGTTGCTCGGCATCAAGCCCGATGACTGGGTACGCACGGCGCGAAATAGTGAGGAGTAGTTGGGTTCTATGCAATATCAGAACAGAAAACGCAATAGCTGATTGCTTTTGGAATGTTATAACCAAGCTATTCTCTATAGTACTATCCCCTCCTGTGACCATACTTTCATTGACGACCGGCTCTTTTCTACCTATTGTTTACTTATCGGTCTTCTCTAGGCTCTCATCCGGGCCTTATCTGTCCCTGCACCTCACGGCCTTTCGCCATGGGTGTGATTTCCTGTCAACCACGCCTGACAACGCACATCGGGGAGATATATGCGTCCAAATAAGCAGGCGGTTCGCGGCGGTCGTGTCATTGTCCAGTTGGTGCTGATTGCCCTCATCCTCTTCTCACTACTTCCAGCATCGGACGGACACGCGGCACCAGACACCGTAGCCGCGGTGACACCACCTGAGACGACGTACATCCCCCAGACTCGCCCAAATCCTCGCACTCCCCCTTCAGACTTTATTCCCACTCCACTGCAACCGAAGCTACCCGCACAGCGGACGACACCTTCAGAGCGTGGCCCAGCACGTTCCAACACCAAGCCTGATTTGCCGATTGCCTTTCGACCGGAGGGCAACGCCAGTTCCTCTGCGGAGCGTTTTACCTCGGAAGGACTGGGTTGGCGCTCGCCTTCAGGGACTTGGTCGGCTTCCGGCTCATATGCGCGTCTTTCAGCAGACCCCACCCTCGGAGCAGGCACCACTGTTCGCGCGTCTGCGCTATCGCGCACTCTATCCCGGCATTACGCTGACGTACCAGGACGCACGTGGCCACCTCCAGAGTATCTACAAGATCACACCGGGGGGCGACCCAAGCCAGATCCGCTGGCGCTATGATGGCGTCGGCTCAGTGACAATTGACCCTGCGACAGGAAGGCTACAGCTGCACCCAGTGGGTGATACGAAGCAGGTGCTTCTGACTGAACATCGCCCAGTAGCCTGGCAGGAGACGCCCAAGGGCCGGGAGCAGGTAGGTGTCCGCTACCAAGTGAGCGCTGACGGCTGGGTCAGCTTTGCCCTTGACGCCTACAATCCGACCCTGTCGCTGATTATCGACCCGGTCCTGACCTATGGCAGCTATGTCGGCGGCACTGATGAAGAGCAGGGGGATGCGATCGCCGTCGATGCAAGCGGCAACATCTACGTCGCCTTCACGACGACCTCGACCGATTTTCCGACAGTCAACCCGCTCTATGGGCCGAACACAAATATATGTTCGAGTTATTGGGAATGGTGTCAGGACATTGCTGTTGCCAAATTTAGCCCTGACGGCCAGACGTTGCTGGCGGCGACCTATCTCGCCGGCAGTGGCCTGGACATGGCAACCGACATTGCTGTTGGCGCTGATGGGCGCGTCTATGTGCTTGGAACCACCGATTCGACGGACTTTCCCGTAGTCAACGCAATCCAGTCGACGCTGCAACAAGACTGGCCATATGACAATGATGCCGTGCTGGCCGTGCTCGAAAACGACTTGAGCGCCCTGGACTACGCAACCTATCTTGGAGGAGCGGGGTACGATACCGGCGAGAGCCTTGCCGTTGGATGTAGCAGTGGATGCGAGCGGTATTATCTATATTGACTGGTGTCACCGAGTCTCCTGACTTTCCAGTTGTCCAACCGCAGCAGCACTTGCTGAATCACACAAACTATCCTGAGTTCTGGTCCTACCTCGAGTCTGATGCCTTTGTTGCGGCTTTTGAGCCGAGTGGGCAAAACCTCTACTACAACACCTACTATGGCAGCATCGGCTATGATTACGGACTCGGATTGACCGCCACAGTTTCGGGCACCGTCTACATTGTCGGCGGGCTTGAGCCGTTCAGCACAACGGGGGATGATCTCCCCGTTGCAGAGCCGTATCAGGCTGAGTACGCGGGCGGGTATACCGATGCGTTTATCGCGCAGTTCGACCCACCGATCACCATGCCGGAGGATCAGGGCTACTGCCCGGTCTGTGGCGCGGGTGCAGCACCACAGCCGACGACGCCCTACCCGGTCAGCACCCGCAGCGGTAATTTCTCCACCAGTGTCACCGACATCTCTGTCGGCACCCCTGGCCCGGCGGTGATCTGGTCGCGCACCTACGTCAGCTAGGGCATCGATGAGATTGACGCAGGATTCGGCGTTGGCTGGCATCACCCCTATGCGGTGCGGCTGATCCTGCCCTCCATGCCGACGGGTGAGGCCGACCGGGTGATCCTGCGCACCAGCAATGGTAACCGCGAGCGCTTCTCGTCGCTTGGTGGTGGACAGTACGAAGCCTTCCCCGGCGTGTACGGGACGCTGGTCGAGAGTGGCGGAAACTTCGTGCTCACTCAGCGCGACCAGAGCATGCTGACCTTTGACGCCACAACGGGCCTACTGCAATTGCTCACCAACCAGCAGGGCGAGGAGGTCGAGCTTGTCTACTCGGGTAGCAAGCTCACGCAGGTTCGCGATGCGGCCAACACGCAGCGGGCACTGACCCTGATCTACGACACTAGTGACCCGGACCTGATTGCCTCGGTGAGCGCCTTGCAGGCCAAGACTCAGGCACGACCATCTGGTATGACTATGATAGCTTGGGCAGCGTGCGTCAAACGCTCGACGCCGGTGGTGTACCACTTGACCACATCAGCTATGATCCGTGGGGAGCACCACAGGGTAGTGCCATCGCACCCTTTGGCTTTACGGGGGAGCTGCAAGATACAGCCTCAGGGTCAATCCATCTCCGTGCGCGGTGGTATACTCCTGGTATGGGAATATTCGCATCACGCGATAGTTTTAAGGGTTTCCCAGAGCAGCCATATACCCAGCACCAGTACGTATATGCCCTCAGCAATCCCGTATTGTATACTGACCCGACAGGAAAGTATGCTCAACTAGAACAAAAAGTGCAGCAACCTCCAATTATCTCGCGCTCGGAATGGGGTGCGATGAACCCAACACAAGCTATGAGGCCATTTTGTGTAGCTGGAGCCTGCGGTTTCGCTCCTTATGGTGAAGGCTTTTATGATCCTGTCACTAACCCTAGTGGTTATGCATGCTATACTGACTTGCTCCCAGGACGTTCTCTTGACGATATTCTCGACACTATAGTAATCCATCACGAAGGCAACGATCAGACGTATAATGTGCGAGAAGTACAACGTAAACATATGCTGGGAAATGGCTGGACGGATATAGGATATCATTATGCTATTGACCCCAAGGGCGTTATATATGAAGGACGTGATATAGGCGTTCGCGGTTCGCACGTAGAAGGTCAAAACACAGGTAAAATAGGGGTGCTGCTGTTAGGTGATTTCCAGCCTGGGCCAGAAGTGTCAATTGGAGGTATAGTCATTTGGCGAGACACCGATGACCCTAGGCCCACACAGCAACAGGTAACAATGGCTACGGCACTAATCCGATGGTTAGATGTCAAATATGGTATAGAAAGCGTGGGCGCACATAGAGATTATGTAGCTACTGAGTGCCCCGGCGATAATGCCATGCCTTTCATACCTTCGTTTAATGCGGCTGCACAGCAGAATACATGAGCGCGAAACTGGTTTCCATAATAATGTTTCTACTGTTCTTTACTGCTTGTGGAGCCAGTGAAAATTACTTGCTGCATGACCAAGAACAGGGTGATCTGATTGCAGCAGCCATTCATCAATACGAGCGGGATAAGGGTGAGAAGCCCCACAATCTGGAGGATCTTGTACCAGAATATTTATCAAACATCCCGATTCCCAAAAGCGGTAGTAGTTTTGTGTACAGCCTATCTCCAACCGAGGGTTATTCTCTTTGTTTCCCAATAAAGAATCCTCAGATAAGAGGGCAAACCAGGTGCTGTTACCATCAGAGGCTTCAAGTTTGGGATTGCACTGCTGGTGATTAGCAGGATAATTACATCGCAGTCTGAATATGCTTGTGGCCCAAGCGTTTACGGATAGTTGCCGCTCACGCCGTCCTGTACCAGCGCGGTCGCGTGGCTGTGGCGGAGCTGGTGCAGGGAGTACTCGAAACCCGCTTTGTCGCAGTAGGCCGCCCAGCGCACTTGGCGCGAGCTATATCTATGGCAACAGCCCTGAGCGGCTGCGTGCGGTTGGCGGCCCCTAGTATCTCGGCGACGCCCTGGGCTCCGTGCGTGCCACCCTCGACGATGCCGGTGCGGCGACCGCAATAGCGAGTTACGACCCCTGGGGTGTGCCGCAGGGTGGCCTGATCGCCCCGTTTGGCTTCATGGGTGAGCTACAGGATGCGACGAACGGGATAGTGCATCTGCGGGCGCGGTGGTACGATACGAGTGCGGGGCGCTTTGCGGCAAGGGATCCGTTTGCGGGGCTACCCACACAACCACTTAGTCAACAGTATTATCAGTATGCGTATAACGATCCTATTCTGTGGTCTGATCCAAGCGGAGAACTAGCAATATTCACAATAGGTGGATGGTGGGAGGATGATCCTGACAATCCTAAACCTAGTAATGGCATATACCGGAAACTCAACGAGTTTGTGATCGAGGGGATCATTCCAGGAGATGCCGTATATGCTGATACATCTGATAATGTCTTGCAGCTTGCTGAACGAATCGCCGATGTGTCTAAGCAAACCTGTGGCGATGAACCGATAATTCTCCTTGGCCAAAGCCGTGGGGCAGCGCATGTTATGGATATCCTATATTGGGCCCAACCTTTGTATCCGGAGGTGCAAGTTGATCTTGTTGTCACTATGGGCATGGTTCCCATGCTCCAAATAGGAGAGTACGATAGTAAATACGCCAATACTAAAAGGCATATAAATATTAGATCAGAGGTTGGAGCTTATCATCCTGGTAGCACCGAATTCACAGCGGGTAAGATCATTCCAGAGCGGCTTGTTTCAGGATCGGAGGAATGGGTAATAGCTGGTACTAATCATCACACACTAGATGATGTAACCATTATCTATGAGGGTAAGGAATATCCCAATCCAGCTTGGGAACTAGTCAGGGAGGCTATCGTGAGTATTGGGAGGAAATAGCCAAGGTTCAACATCTGACCCATTCAATATAAACTACTATAGACCGCTGCGCTAATTTCTAAACTTATCAAGCGGCGAACAATCGTTTTACTTCGGAAAATCCTGGAGAGCCAGTTTGGCTTCTAATACCGCAGGCTATAACGCCCAACGTCACTTGGATACTATCGAACAAGCTGTCATTCCAGTTCTGTTCGAGGATCTCCAAGCAGGGCTTAATAAAATTGTATGCAAGGACAGTACAAATGGAAACGAAAAATCGGAAGCGGACACGTTTCGTAATATTATCTACATCCTTTCTCCTGTTTTGCATGATCATTATGTTCGCTATTAACCTTGTTAGGACCTACAATTCTTTTAAGGTTCGAAGCTATGTTTTTGATAGGCCCGTGTACACGACGTCCCTTAGCTTTGATGGTAAGTTACTAGCATCAGGAGGGCGTGATGGAATGCTTAATGTACGGAGAGTCAATGACGGGAAGATAGTATATGAACTACTTGGGCATACTAGAGCAGTGCTTTCAGTTGCTTTCACCCCAAATGATGATTACCTAGTATCAAGCGCTGCGGATGGCACCGTGTGGGTGTGGGATATGCACTCGGGTCATCAGATACGCCTGCTACTTGACAGCCAACGCCTCCCTATAACAATACCGAATTTTCCAAGTTCTGAAGAAATCCCCTTTTTCGATATTAGTATAAACCCTGATTCTACTTTAGCTGCGATTGGTACGATATTAGGGACAACGATTGTCGTTGAGATAAATACGGGGATGATTGTGTTTGTGTTTCAAGGTCATGAGGAGTTTGGGCGAAGTGAAGATGTGCGAAGTGTCTCGTTCAGCCCTAATGGTGAGCGATTGGCAACAACTGGTAATGATGGTACAGTACATATTTGGCAGTTAAAGCGAGATCAGCTTGAAGTAGTTTTGAAGAATCCTGACACGAATATTGATATAGTAAAAGTAAAATTTATTAACGGAAGTGATAGTGTGATCGTCGCAAGGAAATCGTCAGCTATAGAAGTATGGTCGATCAGTAAAAGAGAGATGATTCATTACTTGCTTGCAGGAAACCAAAGTATTACGACTGCATCTTTTAGCTTAGATGGTAAATATTTTATAATAGATGGAGGGCGTATAGATCCTGTATATGAAGGAATTCCAATTCTAGGTCATCACAATACAGATATATTTATGGGTTCCGTTTACAAAAACATTCCTTTAGAAACGTTATCAGGGCATCAGGGCTACATCTATAGTATCGATTTCGATTTTCGCAGAAACACTATTGTATCTTGTTCGGATGATAAAACCGTTCGCATATGGGATGTTAGCAAACTTATTGGGCCATAATTTGGTGCATAACCACTATCCTTGGCACTTGGCTCATGTCCAATCAATGTGCAAATAGGACTTTTGTGCGTGTTTTAGACATATAGCCCCACCGCATCAGGAAGGCTAAAAGGCTCGTTCGCTTTTAAGCATAGTTGCACACTGGCTGGATATGAGCCAATCTGGTACAACTTGTTAAGTGTTGTAGCCTCTCCAAAAGCGCTAGATTAGGCCGCCGATGGCACGGCGACACCCGCCCGTTGGGCGACGCGCTCGGCTAAGGTGGGCGTGGTCTCCGGCGTGACGATGCGGTCACGGAGATAGGGCAAGAACCCCACGCCGAGTTTGGCGATGGTGGCGGCCAGAGTTTGGAAGGTATCCCAGGCCCGTGCCCCGTCCCGGGATTGGGGGCCGAAACTGACATCGCGTTTGCGCACCCGGCGTCGCGCCGCCAGTTCCATGGCGTTATTGTGGAGGGGAATGTCGGGATGTTTCAGCACCGCCAACAACTGGGCGCGTTTATCGGCGGTTTTGATGATCCGGTCATCTAACGCCGCATACCCGGTCTCTTCTTCCACCAAGGCGTCAAACGCATCCTTCAACCGTGCGCGTTCCGCCGCAGTTGGGGCCTGTTAATAGGCCAACAGGTCGCGGTAGAACGTCCAATAGCGTTCCTCAAACGCGGCGAGTTTTGCCTGATGATGGGGGACGAGTGGGGCCAGTTTGGCGTAGTGCCGCCAATCATGCACCCAACACAGCGCGTGGGTGGTCGTGAGGTGGTCGTAGACTGGGGCATCATCGCTGAGCAACCAGCGCAGCACGGGCACCTGGGTTTGGGAGTGATAGGTGGCGATTGCCAGCGCATCCCCGACCGGTTGCACCTGCTGCTGATTGAGCGTGATCGTCGCCGCAGTCAGCTGCTGCTGGATTTCCGCCACCGTCATGTCCGTGTCGCGGGGCAGGGCGTCCCGCAGCCGGCGGAGCAGCGCGTGCTGCAGGCTGCGGGCCTGCAGCCACACCATCGCCTCGTCATTGAGGCGGTAGCGGAGCTCCTGGCCCCAGATGAGGGTCAAGACATCCTGGCGCGTGCCGCCGGGACGGGTGTGGTAGCTCGTCATAAACCGCAGGGGTTAAAGCCCCACGGCTTGTGCCTCAACCCGAACGCCGAAGCGTTGGGATGGACACCATAGGCTGTATGACCGCAGCCCGCTCGCGGATATTACGCACCGCGTTATAATCAGCAGGAGCGCGATGACCGCACTTCACACAACAAAATTCAGCCTGCGAACGCCGGTTCGCTCGTGCCCTATGCCCGCACGCATGGCACGTTTGGCTCGTGTAGGCCGGGTCGATCACGCGCACGGTCACGCCGGCCATCTTCGCCTTGTAGGCGATACAGGCGCGAAGTTGCGCGAAGCCCCAATTGCTGTGTCGTGCTCGTTGCGTTGGCCCCGTAACCCTAGCCCGCTGGCGAATATGGGTCAGTTCCTCAAGCCCAATCGCCCGCTTCGTGCGTTCTGCCTTCGCAACAAGGTTCTTGCTGATCCCGTGGTTCACGTCTTTTTGATACCGACGCTGCCGTCCCGACAACTGGCGCAAGCGACGCTTGGCCGACTTCGTACCAACCGCTTGCAGCGCCTTCTTGCGCCCCGCGTACCACTGCCGCTTGCGCTCGACGTCCTTGCCGGTGTAGGACTCTCCGTCGCTGTCTGTGGCAAGGTTGACGATACCCAGGTCTACCCCAAGCACATCATCAACTTCTTGCTCAGTCGGTTCGGGAATATCGCAGGTCGCAAGCAGGTACCACTCGCCTTTGCGGTAGACCAGATCGCTCTCGCCGTGCTGATACGCAAGGAAGGCGAGTTGCCGTTCGCCGGTCAGGAACGGGATAGACAGCCGCCCGTCGAGGGTCCAAATGGATACCTTGTGTCCCGGCAAGGCCCACGACAAGATCCGGTCGTCATAGGCAATGCTGCCATGTCGCCGAAAGGTGCGCACGGTCGTGGTGTCGAGCTTGTAGGCGTCTCCCACCTTGGCGATCACCCGGATCGCCAACTGCGACGACAGTCCGTAGGTTTCACGAATGCTCAGGTAGCACAACTTTTGCAGGTCAAACTTCTTGAAGGTGCGCGTATTCCACGCAAGTTCACTTACCGCGTCACACGCCGCGTTTGCCGCCTCAAGGGTGCGAAGCAAGGCGTCTGCCTGCGCGGCGATGGGGGTGAGTTTGACTTGCGCGATGAGCTTCATAGCAAGAATTATAATCACAATGGGAAGGAATGGTCAAGCGATGACAACCAGGAGCCGGACTCGCGGCGCGCATATCCGACATACGAGTCGTCCTTGCGCCGCGCCCGCGTTTCCTCCGCGAGGGCTAAAGCCCTGCGGCTTCCACGCGGGGCTTTTTGTGTGAACGTGTTGGGGCATCCAGCCTTCCAAAAGACCTTTAGCGAGGAGAGTGGTGGCCACTTTAGGTTCCCGTGACAAGGTAGTAGGAGGCTCGTACACGGCAAAGGTTATTGTGTTTTCTGTTCCTATGTTGCACAGATCTCTAGTCACCCATTGATCCGGGTGACTCGTGCGGGAATTCCCACCGCCGTCGCCCCCTCCGGCACATCCGTCACCACCACCGCATTGGCCCCGATCTGGGCGCGGTTGCCAATCGTGATCCCGCCCAGGATGCGCGCCCCGGTGCCAACAAAGACCTCATCACCAAGCACGGGGAATTCCCAGGTATTGCGCATCCCAATCGTGATTCCTCCGATCAGGCTACAGTTCTTGCCGATTCGGGCGGGTGAGACGACCATTCCGATCGGGTGGGGGATGTACAAGCCGCCCTCAATATCCGCACCGATCACAATATCCAACCCATAGCGGCTAAAAATTTGGCGCTGGGCAAAACCGGGCAGATAGGGAATGCCCTTACGCTGGCACCAGTTGCCAAAGCGGAACCAGGCAATTGCACGGAAGGGCATGTAGCGGAAGAGAAGTTTGAGGATCAGACCCCAAGTGACCGGGGTATCGGTATTGATCTTGCCCAACTCAATCCAGCGCCGCGCATCCTGCTTAAATCGTTCCATGGTTGATTGCCTCGTTTAAGAAGCGGCTGGTTTGCCCACGACGCGCGCCTTCACCCCGCCATAAAACGCTTGCCGCCCACCTAAGGCATCGGCAACCCCTTGGTAGTAACGCAGGTTGAAGATGGCACTATAGCCCACTTGGGAGATGCGTTTCCCCGGCCCGCCAATCTGGTAGCTGTGGTTGGCCACCCATGTGATCAGGGTTTGGATCTGGCTACTCAGGCGCGGGCGATCCAGACCGAGGGCGATGATCATACGTGTGAGGCGGTTACGATCCTCAAACTCTTCAAGAATAAAGTCGAGCAACGCACTCTGCTGCTCATGGCTAAAGAGCACCTCATAGCGCCCATAGGTGTAAGGGATTTGGATCCACGAACCGAAACTGCGCTCGGCATAGTGGTAGCCAATCGCCTGCATGCAGAAGATGAACTCCACCCCTTGATGTTCGAGGCGATAGGCCAACTCAATATCCTCGGCACGCCGGAAGCGCTCATCAAACCCACCAGAGGCGAGCAGGATTTGACGGGGGAGGGAGGTGTTGCCAGTATAGAACTGGCGCGCTGTGGCGGGCCAATCACCGCGTTGCATCGCCTGGTACTGCTTCATCAACATCGCCTGTTCCCACGCCACCCAGGGGGAGAAGGCGAAATCAGGCGGGTTGAGCATTGGCCCCATGACCACCCGATTGGTATGACCAGCATGGACACGCAGATGTTGAGCCACCAACTCCAGGCTAGGAACCACATCATCATCAATAAAAAGAATGATCTCGCCATGCGCGTTACGAATACCATTGTTACGCGCCGCTGCCGGGCCAGCATTCTCCTGCGGGACAAAGCGGAGATTGAGGGGGGTAGATAGATCACGCACATACTCGTGCGTACCATCGGTGGAGCCATCCGAAACAATAATCACCTCGACATCGGCCATCGGATGGGTCTGTTTCTCTAAGGCGGCGATCACCTGTTTGAGCCGAGGGAGCCGATTGTAGGTCGGAACAACAATGCTGACGGCGGGCATACCAACCGTTCCTTATCTCAGATCTGACGAATAACCCGTGCAGGCAACCCGGCGGCTAATGAACGCGGAGGAATGTCGCGTGTCACCACACTCCCCGCGGCCACCACACTCCCCGCACCGATGGTGACGCCCCGCAACACAATCACGCGTGCCCCCAACCAGACATTTTCCTCTAGGATGATCGGGGCTGAGGGCGGCATCTCCTCGCGTAGCTCCGGCTCAATGCGGTGGAAGTCATTGTCCATCATGATCACATAGGTGCCGATATTACAACGCGGGCCAATGCGAACCAACTGCGTAGCGGCAATCGAGCAGCCATAGTTTATAAACGCACTGGTACCAATCTCAAGCAGACCTTGCTTCCCCGTGGCCAGTTCGAGCGGAACAATGGTCGAGACCAGCCGCGCCCGATCTCCAACCACCAACGTACCCTGATTATCCACCACAGCCCGCCCCCAGAGCCGCACGCGGGTGCCAAGTTTGGTTGCCCGCCGCAAATACCAATACGCCCGCAACACCGCCCGACCATCGCTCCAGAGGCGCTGGAGGTTGAGGCTATAGTGCTGGCGTGGCACTGTGGCCTGTTTACCCAAGACATTGGGTTGCAGGCTTTCACCTATCTGTTCATTCATGATGTGCTTCTTGTGCTACGCTGCGCTGACGTAGATACTGGTAGAGTTGTCTTCCGCGTAGAAGGAGCGGGTGCTGATATTGCCAACTGGTTACAGGATAGACTTGGGTACCAAGCTGGGCCTTATAGGTTGTGATACTAGAGCGCAAATCTCCAGTTGGGTTTAGGTCGTAGTAGGCATAGCCCTGGTTCATCGCATCGCGCACTAGCTCAATATCAAGCATAACATACGGTTTGTACCGAAGATACTCGGTGTACGCACAACCATGCCATGCAACACTATGACGATTCCAATAAAACATCAGATTCCCGGCAATAATTTTTCCATCCAGATACGCCACCCAGAGTTTGATCAAATTTGGATATTCCTGAGCTAGCGACCAGATAGTATCGAAAATCTCCCAGCGATACCCATAATGGGCAGGATCTTCTCCCCAACGCCGAATAGTATCTTGATACACCCGATAGTAATCTTGGTATGCCTCATAACTCGTTGCTACTTCAACCCGCACCCCCTCGCGGCTTCCTTTGCGGTAGGCATTGCGCCGATCTTTGGGCAGGTGGGTAAAGAAGGTATCAAAATCGGTATCAAGCCGCACAATATGAGTCTCATACGCCTGCCCCAAAAATGATGGAGTCAGATCATGTCGCATCCCCAGAGGGCTCTCTAGAAAACGTAACCCAGTCACATTCCACCCACAAATGTGTTGATACAATCGCTTGAGATCATAGGCAGAGATCGGCCCATCTGAGATAATACCGCCATAACAATACTCAAAAGTAGACATGAGACTTTGTAATGGCCCCAAACGCCGCGTTGCCAGCAATGGGAAGATAGCGCGTACACCACTAGGTAGGATGAAACCTTGCGTCGCATCTGTCAGATGCGGATGGGTACGGAGCGCAATTTCAGCCCAAAGTGGGGTGTGGAAGAAGGTCGCATCAGCACATTGCTGGGCTACATCCCACCACGTCTGGGTGTCGAGATGTCTCAGTTTGTACATAACGACCTTCTCTCCATGCTATTTCCCAGTTGCCATCCAGTACCATTGCTGGATGGGTTTGAGGATGGGATTTTCATAACGCCACATGGTGACCGACTTTTTCTCACTCCCAAAGCGCTGTTTGTAGGTCATTACTCCTTCCTTCTGCCCACTGGTATTGAAGTCGAAGTAACGATACCCACGTTCAAGCGCATCACGAATGATCTCGGTATCCCCCACCGGCATCACGTCATATTCGAGAAAGTCGCGGTGGGCTGATCCATGCCAGAGCGAGGCATGATCGTTCCAGTAGAGGATCAATCGCCCACCGGCAATCTGATCATTCACGATCATGAGCCAGATCTTGATCTGTTCTGGGTATTCCTGACTCAGATAGTAGATCTGCTCAAAGAGTTCCCACGCATACCCATAACCATCATCCTCACCCCAACGCTCAACTGCATCACGGTAGCTGGCGTAATAGGCACGGACTTCGTCGAGTGATGTGGCAACGCGTGTCTGAACTCCCTTCCGCAAGCCGCTTCGATACGCAGTACGCCGACTACGACTGAAGCGCCCCAAAATAGTCTCAAAATCAGCGTCCAAATGCACAAGGTAGGTGGGTTCACTATAGACATGCGTCAAGCGCCCACGCAACTGTGCGTGGAGTGGTGGGCCTATCGGATGATCAATGAGGTAGAAGGTGTAGGTAGACCAATCGCAGGCTTGGGCATAGATTGCCAGCGCCTCTGATTCGGTTACTGGTCCATCGGCAATAAGACCTCCGTAGCAGTTCTCAAACGTGGAGTGTAGCCAGCGGAACGGGCCAATCCGGCGCTTACTCAGCATCGGTAAGACAGCCCGCACGCCATTTGGCAGGATCGCGCCAATGGTCGCATCGGTGTAGCGTTCTGGGAATGTGCGCATAGCAATCTCGCGCCAGAGTGGAGTGTGGTAGAAGGTTGCATACGAGCAGTTGCGTGCAACATCCCACCAGAACTCATCAGTCACTGGGTTGAGAATGTGCATCTTATGTACTAACCTCCCTTGTTGCTGCATAGGCTGGAACATCCAGCAATTCGGCGACGGTGACAAACTCATAGCCCTGTTCACGCAACATGGGGACGAGGGCTTGAATCGCACGTGTCGTTTCAGTCTTGACCCACTGCTTCTCCCATGGTTTGGCATCGTGGAAGCAGTAGATCGAGCCGGGTTTGGTATCGCGGTAAGCATCACGCGCCAGGGTGATGCCATCAACTTCAGGGATGACCCAGTCGAGGGTATAGACATCCCACCCAATAACTTTGTAGCCTGCTTTGGTGAGCCGCTTGCCCTCCCACGGAGTAAGCCAACCCCAGGGTGGGCGGTAGAAACATGGCCGCACGCCTAAGACTTCGGCAATCGCCTGTTCCCCATCCAGAATGTGGCGGATGTCTGACCCCAGCATGAGGCCAGTTTTGCGGCTGTGCCAGCCGGAGTGGTTGCCGATCACATGGCCTTCCTGATACATCTGGAGAAGCAGATCGGGGTGGTAGCGCACATTCACGCCCAGGCAGAAGAAGGTGCCCTTCACATCCAGCTTGCGCATGGCCTCCAGCAGATGCTCGGTGGCGGGGCGACTTGGCCCGTCATCAAAGGTAAGCGCAACCTTGCGCTTATTGCGTGGCCCATGGTTGATGAAGTAGCCGAATCCGTTCATGGGCGGGCTGAGCAGCTTGGTACCGGCTGCATCAAAGGCTTTGATTGCGGTCTGTTTCAGATTGAGACTGGACATAGAGCATCAACCTCCAGCTTAATCACGCAGGTAGAGTTCTCCCAACACCTTAGCTACCCGTTGCGCAGAGAAGGCATCTTCCACCCGTGCGCGGGCAGCATGGCGAAACTTGGCCTGGAGTTCCGGACGGGTGAGGATCTCGATCACATACTGGGCAATCGAGGCCGGGTTGTGTGGCTCAGCACAAAAGCCACTCTCTCCATGCACCACCGCCTCACCTTTTCCTCCAAAGGTGATGACGACCGCTCGACCCATGGCCATGGCTTCGAGTAAGCCAATGGACATCGAGCCGACTGGAACGGGTAAGACAAACGCATCCATCAAGCCCAGGAAGGGGCGCGGGTTGCGCTGAAAGCCGGTAAAGCGCACATACTCAGCTACGCCCAATGCCTGCGCTTGTTGTTCGAGTTGTTGGCGCAGTGATCCATCTCCCACAAGTAAGAGGTACGCACGTGGACACGCAGCCCGAATGGCTGGAAAGGCGGCTAGGAGGTCATCTAAGCCCTTCTCCGGCTCAAAACGCACGACGGTACCAATCACCTGCGCGTCGGTGGGCAGACGGTACTCCTGACGCAGATCGGCCAGCACCGATTCGGGGATGGGTGGAAAATCATTCGGGTCTACCCCATTCTCCACCACAAGCGTGCGTGCATGCGGGGTGAAAAGGTAGGTACCACGGGCGCGGTAGTTCTTCTGCGAGACGCACACCACCCCATCCAACATCTTGCTAAAGATGTCGCGCAGCAGGCGCTCCAGCAACGGTAAGGGCGAATCGGGGGCAAGGTGCTCGGTGACATAGATGCGCTTCACCCCGGCCAGCCGAGCAACAAGCAGCGCCACCATCTGGCCTCGGTAGGTAGTTGAGTGCATATGCATGACATCAATCCGCCAGCGGCGAATCTGCTTCCACATGCGCAGCATCTCTCTCAGTTGCTTCCACTGCCCATAGCGCCGATCCGGGGTGATCTCAACCAGATGATCCGCCGCTGCGCGTAACGAGGCGCTAAAGGGCTTCGTCGCCTCCCAATCGGGGGTGATCGCAAAGACCTCAAACTGCTCGCGGTTCAGATGGCGGGCGAGGAGGACAATATGCTCCTCCATACCCCCAATTGCGACGCTATTGGCGAAGAGCAGCAGGCGGGTGCGGGAGGTATGACGATAGCCCAAGGCAGCAGCGGGGGTGACGTGGGGGGCAGCGAGCGGGGCAGCGGCTTCGGGAGGTCTCTGGTGTGGTGATTCGGTTTCTTGCGACATAGCCCTTGTCTCTTTGTTCGGAGATGCATGCTGGGGTAGAAGCAACACTCCCACCCCAGCATGCTCTACGCACACACCTCGCTTAACATAGCTACTACATAATCCTGTTCCTCATCGGTCATCTGCGGGTAGAGTGGCAGGATGATGTTGCGATCTTGGGCACGTTCCGATTCGGGGAGGTTATAACCGCCCTCGCGCTGATACGGTACTTCACGATGTGCATTCATGATTCCGCGCCGTGTCGCCACGCCGCGATCAAGCATCCCCTGCATGACTGTGCGCTGATCCAGATGCTCAGGCAGCCGCACCCAAAAGCTCTGCCAGTTGGTACGCGCCCACTCCGGCTCATGTGGCATGGTGAAACCGGGGAGATCGGCCAGCAGTTGCACGTAGCGGCTACCTAAATGTCGCCGCGCTTCAACAATCCCCGGTAGACGTTTGAGTTGCTCACGCCCAATTGCGGCCTGGACATCAGTCATGCGGTAGTTGTAGCCAATCACCGCATGCTCTTCAAAGATGACCTGGTTGGCACTGTGGCGCACCCGGTCATTCACACTCATGCCATGCTGGCGCAAGAGGCGAAATTGACGATCATAGTCGGGGTTGTTGGTAGTGATCATACCACCATCTCCAGTGGTGATCACTTTTCGTGGGTGAAATGAAAAACATGCAATGTCGCCATGGGCTTTACCCACCTTCTCCCACTGCCCGTTCCAGGAGATCTCGCTTCCACTCGCGCACGCAGCATCCTCAACTACCGGCAAACCATGCGCCTTGGCAACTGCGAGGATGGCCGCCAGATCACACGGCAAGCCCATCTGATGCACACACAGAATGGCCTTGGTACGCGGGGTGATCGCGGCCTCAATCTGGCTCGCATCCATATTGCTCGTAGCCGGGTCAATATCCACAAAGACCGGGGTGGCGTTGCAGTAGCGCACCACATTGGCCGTGGCCACGTAGGAGTGGCTGACCGTGATCACCTCATCACCTGAACCCACCCCTAGCACGAGTAGGGCCAGGTGCAGCGCGGTGGTGCAGTTAGAGACTGCGGTGGCATGGGCAGCCCCGGTATAGGCGGCAAACTCCTGCTCAAACGCGGCCACCTCCGGCCCCTGGGTGAGCCAGCCGGACATGATCGGACGCCGCGAGGCTTCGGCTTCAGCTTCTCCAATCAGCGGGCGGGTGAGGGGGATGCTGCGTCGTTCGGTCATGCCGTCACCCCATTCTTCTGCGTCTTCCACCACGCCACCAGATCGCGCAGGCCCTCTTCTAGCCCCACCTGAGCCACAAAGCCCAGTTTCTCGCGTGCCGCGCTCACATCGGCCAAGCGCCGGGGCACCGGGTTGACTTTGCGCTCTGGGCCGTACTCAAGCTCCATCTCCACGTCCATGGCCCGCATGAGTGCATAGGCCAGATCGTTCAGGCTCGTCTCAACCCCAGAGGCCACATTAAAGACCTCATCCGAGACATCGGCCTCTGCGGCCAGAATGTTGGCGCGCGCAATCTCTGGCGCATAGACAAAATCCATCGTCTGCTTGCCATCACCAAAGATCAGGGGCGGCTTGCCCTCAAGGATGCGATCCATCCAGCGGATGAGTACCTCCGTATAGGCTCCATAGATGTCCATACGCGGCCCATAGACATTGAAGTAGCGCAGCGCCACATACTTCAACCCGTACATCTCATTAAAGCTACGCAGCAAGCCCTCGTTAAAGACCTTGATAGCCCCATACAGAGTACGGTTGTTATAGGGGTGGTGGCGCTCGGTCGTGGGAAACTCATCCGCCAACCCATAGACCGAGGCAGAGGAAGAGGCCACAACCTTCTTCACTCCCGCCTGTACCGCCGCCTCTAGAATGTTAAAGGTTCCATTCCCCAACACATCCACGGCCAGGCGCGGATCTTCGGCACACTGGGTAATACGAATCGCGGCCAAGTGGAAAACTAGGTCAATCCCCTGCATAACCTCGGCCACCAGTTTACGATCCCCAATATCCCCCTCAACAACCGTCAACTCGCCACGTGCCTTCGCCGCAGCCAAGTTTTCGTGCCGCCCGCGCACAAAGTTATCGAGGATGACAATTTCGCCATACTTGCCCTGCTCACGCCCATCCATCAACAGATCAACCACATGCGACCCGATCAGACCGGCTCCGCCGGTGACAAGAACCCGTTGGGGAGTACTCATATCTGTTGCTCCTTCACGACCACTGCTTCAACGCGGCAATCACCTGGTCTTGTTGCTCAACCGCCAACTCCGGGTACATGGGGAGCGAAAGCACCTCGCGTGCTGCGGCTTCAGCATGCGGGAAGTCGCCTTCCTTGTGGCCCAGTTCGGCAAACGCCTTCTGAAGATGCACCGGGATGGGATAATGGATACCCGTACTTACTCCGTGGTCATGTAGGAAGGTTTGGAGTTGCTCGCGGCGTGCCTCGCGGATGGCGTAGATGTGGTAGACGTGGCGACGTTCGGGGAGTACGGCAGGGGTTGCGATCCCCAAGGCAGGTAACTGGGCATCATAACGCGCCGCAACCGCCCGCCGCGCCTCAGTCCAGGCTTCAATGTACTGCATCTTCACCTTCAGCACCGCGCCCTGCACACCCTCCAAGCGGTAGTTGTAACCCTTGAGATCGTGGTAATACTTGCGCTCCGCGCCCCAGTCGCGCAGCATACGGATGGTACGCGCAAACTCCGGGTTATTGGTCGTCACCGCACCACCCTCACCATACGCGCCCAAGTTCTTGCCGGGGTAGAAACTGAAACAGCCCAGATCCCCAATACTCCCCACGCGCTGCCCCCGGTACTCCGCCCCATGCGCCTGGGCCGCGTCCTCGATCACGACCAGATTATGGCGGCGGGCGATCGCCATAATCGGAGCCATCTCCGCAGGCTGGCCGTAGAGGTGAACCGGCAAGATCGCCTTGGTACGCGGAGTGATCGCAGCCTCGATCTTGGCCGGATCTATCGTGAACGAGACTGGGTCAATATCCACAAAGACGGGCGTTGCGCCGGTGTAGTCAATTGCCGAGACCGTAGCGATGAAGGTGAAGGGTGTGGTAATGACCTCATCCCCACGCCCGATCCCCGCTGCAAGCAGCGCCAGATGCAGCGCACTCGTGCCGGTATTCACCCCCATCACATAACTGGTCTGGGTATAGGCCGCAAAGAGTTCCTCAAACGCAGCAACCTCTTTGCCCAACACAAACTGGGTACTCTCCAACAGACTCAACACTGCCGCATCAATCTCGGCCTTGATCGAGAGATATTGCGCCTTCAGGTCAACAAAAGGAACCATAGGAGCCTCCTGAGTGATCCAACAGAGCCTAGATTGCGACCGGCTGACCATGATTGGCCATCGAACGGGAAGCCGCCTCTAAGATGCGCACCACCCGCAAGCCAGCCTCACCACTAGAGAGCGGAGTCTGCCCATGCTGGATACACTCGACAAAGTGTTCAGCCTCGATCTTCAACGCCTCGATATTATCCAAACGCGGTGCCCACATATCCCCGGTGCGGTAGCCGACATGGCGTTGGTAGATCTCATCCTCCTCGTGGCTGACGATAATGCCCTTGTCGTAGACCTTGACCTTCTCACTCATCTCCATATCGTCATAGACGATCATCTTCTCCGATCCACCGATCAGAGTCTGACGGATCTTGACTGGAGCCAGCCAGTTGACGTGGAAGTGAGCGATCAGGTTATGATCGAAGAAGCAGGTGAGGTAGGCCATATTCTCCGGGCGACCAGGCACATGCGCCATACCCGTGGCTGCCACCATCTGCGGGCTACGCCCGATCAGAAAGTCCATGATCGAGAGATCATGGACAGCAAGATCCCACAAAACACTCACATCACTCTGGAAGAGACCGAGGTTAACGCGTACCGAGTCGTAGTAGTAGAGATCGCCAAGTGATCCTTGGTCAACCAGTTCTTTAATTTTGCGCACCGCACTGGTGTAGATGAAGGTATGATCGACCATCAGCGTCAGGTTGCGCCGCCGCGCCTCAGCCACCATCTGCTCACCCTCAGCAACCGTGGCGGCAAAGGGCTTCTCGACAAAAACATGCTTACCCGCCTCCAGGGCACGCATTGCCAAGGGGAAATGGGAAGAGACGGGGGTAGCGATAGCAACGGCATGCACCTGTGGGTTGGCCAGCATCGCATCCACATCGGTGTAGGTCGTCACTGCCGGATAGAGCTTCTCAACTAGAGCGCGGCGTTCCTCGCGCTGATCGCACACGGCCACCACCTGCGCCCCTCGCGCCTGCGAAAAGTTGCGAACGAGGTTCGGTCCCCAATAGCCATAGCCGATAACACCAATACCTAGCATGGAGATGATCCTTTGGCTCTACGGGTGTCGGGTCAACCCCATTGGTGGCCCTGACAGTCAATACCAACCTCTCTTCAGGCTATATTGCCCCTTCTTGCGCACTAAGTTGCGCAGCCTCCTCGGCTGAAGCACAGCGCACCCCGGTTGCACTGACATACCCAATGAGGTGGGCTGGGTTGCCAACCACCAAGCCAAAATCGGGCACATCCTTCGTCACTACCGACCCCGATCCCACCATCGCCCAACGCCCAACCGTTACCCCAGTCACAATCACCGCCCCGGCCCCAATCGCGGCCCCGTATCGAACATGGGTCTTCCCCACATGCCAATCGGTTGCGCTCTTCAAGCTGCCATCCGGGTTGATCGCCCGTGGCAATTTGTCGTTGGTGAAGATGACATGCGGGCCAATAAAGACCCCGTCCTCGACCATCAGGCCCACATAGAGCGAGGCATTATTCTGAATCTTGACGTTGTCACCAATAGTTACGTCAAATTCGATATAGCAGTTGCGCCCGATGATGCAGTTGCGCCCAATCTGGGCGCGCTCACGCACCTGGACATTGGCCCATATCCGAGTGCCCTCACCAATCAGCGCCTGCGGAGAGACATCCGCCGTTGGATGGATTGTCGCCATGCGCCACCTTTCTCCAGTAACAAGAATGCGCATCTGCGACAATAACGCAGCATGCTACTGGTATCTTAACAAAGATAGCGCCGAAAATTAAGCCCGAATAGGTGAAAATACTTTTAATTACGCCGCAATCGGCCCAGAATACTCATGATCCCATGCCGGATAATCTCCATCTCCTGGCGCGGAATGATCCGCAAAGCCAACACGGCCCCAACATAGGTAATCGCCGCCACGATGATGGAGAGCAACATCCAGTCGGTGCGCAGCCACCAACTCGTGGCCATCATCAATACCCCCGCACAAAGGGTGAGGAGGGTTGAGCGCACATTCGACCAGCCGAGGGTGTTGCGTGGGAGGAGGAAGATCGCGGTGACAACCATGCCACACTCGGTGATCAAGAAACCCAACACCCCCCCTAACGCCCCGTTCTGATACGTCGCATGAGTCCAGGGCACTAACCACAGATCCAGGGGTAGCGTAACCGCAATCGCCACAAACATAACAATGTTCCACGAGCCGGTACGATCCACTGAGATGAGCAGTTGGCCCAGAATCGTATTCAGATAGGTGAAGATCAGCACCACGCCCAGCAGCATGAGAATGATGCCACTCTGATAAAACTCCGGGCCATAGAGCAGATCAACAAAGGGCTGCCCGATCACCACCAACCCTAAACCAACCGGCACACTCAACATAAACATGAGATCAAAGCTGCGCTGCGCGATCAGATTGAGTTTGGAATCACCCGACGCATAGCTGCGCGCCATCGAGGGAAAGATCACCGTCCCAAAGACGACTGGCAGGAACATCATTGTCCCAAACAGGTTCATGGCCGTGCTGTACCAACCCACCGTGCGCGTATCTACCAGGGCCGCGATGAAGAGCTTGTCAATCTGCTGGTAGACGGTCATGGCAAAGGCGGAGATGAGGTAGACCCACGATTGAGCGAACATGGTGGAGATGCCCGCAAAGCGGAACTGGAGCCGCAGGGGGTAGAGGCGCTGGATGGCCCAGAGCAAGATCACGCACAGAACAATCGCGGCAATGATATTGACCGAGATGACGAGGTAGAGACCCGCATCCAGCATGATCAGAAGCAGACTCCCCCCAGTCAAGATTACCTTACTGGCAATGTTGGCAATCGAAATAAACTCCATCCGTTCGAGGCCCACCAGTACCGCCGAAAAGGCCCCCGAATAGGCCAGAAAGAGGAAGCAAATGCCCTCGATCACCAAAACCCAATTGGCAGTCGCATCATAGCCCATGATCCAGGAATAGAGCGCCACCACCCCCGAAGTGAGCACAAAGAGCAGGCTGCGAATGAGCAGACTGGTCAGCATAAGATCAACTGTTAAGGTCGGATCACGCGCCACACTCTTAGTCAGATGGGTATCCATCCCAAACGAGATGAAGACCTGACCCATCAACCAGATCGAGGTCGCAATTGCCACCACGCCAGTTAGATCCGCCCCCAAGTAACGGGGAAGAAAAATTGCCAAGACGAACGAAAGCGCCCAGGTGGTAAGCTGCGAGGCCATCATCACACTGACATTCTTGGCAATCGTTCTTCCACTAATCATGAATTGTTACCTTATCCGTTTTTATCGTTCTGGGAGCAGCAATAGACTCACCTGATCGACATAGAAGGTCGGCACCGACTGGCGATCCGTCTTGAGATAGAACCCAGTCACATACTTATAGGTCGGGTCATAGAGCAGGCTATCCAACCAGACCGTCACCTCAACCGATTTTTTGGCCGGAATGGCGGTATTGATACCAAGAAAGACCAGCCGGGTTTCAGAAAAGATCGGCTCATTATCCGTTACGCGGCCATCAAACTGGACTGAGGTATCATTCGCCACCCAATAGGGCTTGGCATTACTCCCCACCACCGCAACCGTCAACGCATCATTATTAATCGCCAGCGGCCCCCCGCTCAGGGAGAAGCGTACCCCCTGCACTCGCGAGCGTAGGAAGGTCTGTTTGGCAGTCGGCTTAAGGGTAAAATAGAGCGTTCCAGTCGTAAAAAGTGGCTTGACCTTGATCGAATAGCGGCCATTCTGCACATAAGCGCGGTTGAGCAGATCGATCTCGGTTTGAAAACTCTGCTCCAGTGACCAATCCGCACTCAGGCTATCACCATAGACCGGCACCACCACTAACTTATCCTCACCCAAGGCCGTGTTGGTCGCTTGAGCAATTGCGGTCGCATTCGGGCGGGTAATGGGAATGGGCGAAGACTCGGTTACCAACACAGGCGTAGGCACAGCATCGGGGGTAACAAAGAGATTCGAGAGAGTCGGAGCTGGTTCGGGTGTGGTGGATAGGCTTGGTGTCCGACTACATGCACTCAGCAAGAACAGGAGCAACAAACCCAGGAGCATGGTGCGACGATGAGATGAGGGATGCATGGGAAAACCTTATTGATGCGTAGCACGTGCGGCACGTTCCTTCGCCCGATCCATCTGCGCCGCACGGTAGGCAGGTATGGGCCAGGGCCAGACCTTGGGTGGGTAGTAGGGCGGAATGACTCCCGTATCAGGCACCCATGGCCAGCGTTTGGGTGGCGGTTGATCATAGGTGGGTACCCATGGCCAGCGGGGAACTGGAACGGGCAGGGCGCGCTTTGCAATAGGTTCAAGCGCATTGATCAAGCCCATCATTGTTCCCACAAAGGTCATGCTGATCACCTCCCAGGACATGTCTGCGTAGGCATAAGTAAAGTGCATAAAGACATAGAGTGTTGCCGTCAACGCCACCGCCCGTAACGGGCCAGCCGGTACGTTCCATACGGCCCGTCCACCAACGATCATGGTCATACCGGTGAGCAAGAGCATGGAGAAGAATGCACCGACCCCAGCCTGCATCCAGATCCACATGATCGAGTTATGGGTAATATATTCCCACCAAATAAAGAAACTAATATCAGGCAACGGCATAACAATATAAAATTTATTACCAAAACCAATCCCTGTGAATGGAAAGGTTTTTATATTAAACATCGTATTGACATTTTCAATATCACGATAAATATTCGATGCCGCATCACGGGCGGTTGGTTGGCCAATAACTGAACGTACCGCACGAGCAATAATACCGATTGAGCCGGTATTATTCCAAAACGCAGCGAGATAGACCAAAAATACGGCTGCCCCACTTGGTGCGAGGGTGAAGAAGAGTTTACGATTCTCCCGGTAGAGCATGGAGAGCACCACCGCCACACCCAACCCCAAGGTTAAAAAACTCGCTCGGCGCTGATTGGCAAAGAAGCTATAGAGAACAAACGGTGCCAGCATGGGGATGATTAGGCGCTTGAGTGCCGAATCATGGTAAAACCAAGCCGTGATCATTAACATAAAAAACGCATTGAACTGGATAGACATGGAGTGTTCAGCAATCCGCTCGACTCCACTCAGATCCCAATTCAACTGGGTTGCAACATGAACGATGCCCATGATGCCCTTATAGCCTAGAGCGATCACCATCAACCACATGAGCCGATTGACATGCACCCGAGTCAGGATTAGGTTGCTCGTCAAAATAAGCATCATGGGGATGTAATAGATAGAACGCACTTCCCACAAGGCAATAGAAAGCACCCCACCTCTAGAGATCCCATACACAAGACCTAAGGTAATGAAAGCCGCAAAAAGGATCGCCGGAATCAGGATCGGTCCGGCATAGAAACGAAATTTGCGTTCCACTGCCATACGACCTAACCAGACAAATGCAGTTAATGCGATATAGCTCTCTAACGGACTCAAATTGACCGGAACCGTTCAAGTACATGAGCGACTCGGCACTAGAGAAGTTTTTGATGAAGGGATACCAGTAAAGCATGGCTTGATCCCCCATCAAGGTAAGAAAGAGGATCAGATAGACGCCATAGCGCGGGTTATAAAAGATCGCCACCATCCCGGCTAAGTAGATGATCCATGCAACCATTGACCATGACGGGCCTTGGGTATGCATAAAGGACATCATCACACCCGTGATCCCGATCAGACTCACATACATGAGCCACCAGATCACCTGTGAACGACGCTGAACATCGCTAACGGAAGGGATGTGTTTAGAGAGAAAGGCATCAACAGCCATACTAAATCCATCTGAGGAAGAAATAACCAAAACAGATAAAGAGGCCGAATCCAACGAGAAAGATGGACATTGTGCGCATGCTGAAACGATTTAGGAGCCATCCTGCATAGAAACAGACAATTAAAAAACCAAGAAAGACCTTCATGGCATTTCCTCGTTCGCCCCAATCAATCCTGTGGCACCAGACCCCGAATCCAATCCGGCATATAGATGGTAACTTTATTTAAGACCACCCCCAAGATGCTCAGAGTCTTCACATCATCCAATGCCTGCTGCACTGGAGTAATCGAAGTTGTGCCTTGTTGGGTAACGACAATACATGCCGAACTGAGGGCCGCTAAGACAATTGCGTCGCTAGTTATGCGCACCGCAGGAACATCTAACAAGAGATGATCATAACGCTTGGTTAATTGGGTCAGCACATCACGCAAAGTGCTACAGCGTGCGGTTGCTGGACGCCGACTGACGGGAATATCACCTGCGGGGATGAGATCAAGCGTGGGGATGTTGGTATGGATGATCGCGGCATCCAAATCGGCCTCGCCCGCTAAGACATGCTCGATACGGGGAAGATCGGGCAGGAGTGGCTCGCTACTCTCCGTACTCGGCATGTTCTTTTTCTTCTTCTTGGGTGTGGCCAGATTGGCCCGACGCGGATCGAGCAGATTGAGCATACCCGGTGCCCACCAATTCAGCTCCACCACACAAATTCGCCGCCCCGTATCACTCGCAATCGTCGCCCCCAACGCCACTGCCGTATGCGTTACCCCCTCCCCACGCAGCGCCGCGATCAGCGCAATCCGCGCTGGAAGTTCATTATTCAGCGTGAGGTTGGTCGCCATGTAACGAAAGCTCTGGATGACATCGGGGGCAAAGGTGTGATTGAGCCGTCCATCTAGTGCCGAAACGGTTAATGCCTGAGAGAGATCAATCTCAGGCGCTTTCTTACGTTGCTTGGCCATACAGGCTTTCTACCTCAGCTATGCGCTTCCAAACCGATACGAAGAACTAGGCGACGGTTATGTCTGCGGTTGGAGAGTTGCATCCTCGGTGACGACCGCAGTTGAAGTACTTGCTACCCCAATATCTGCGGTAGCTGCAACCAAGATCGGTTTCGCCGTTGGAACCATCGCCAACACCGGCAGACTCAAGCCATGACGCACATCTATCGGGAAACGCAGGCTGCGATCAAGCAATGCTCCACCCGCAATCGCAACCACCGAGAGAAAGATTCCTACCACAACGAAGATGGCAAAATTGACCGCCATCGTCTTGGTAGAGATTTCAGCCACCTGCGGGATCTCCGGCTGATCAATCACCATGTAGGTCTGTTTGGTGACACTCTCCGACTTCACCTGGGCCAGACTCGCACTTTCAAGATTATCGCGGGCTGCACTCAGGCGATCCTCGGCACGTTGCACCGCAGCAAGGTGAAGCCGTTCAAGCTCCATGGTCTCTTCGGGTGGGCGGGGTACCGAGCTC